>JAPPOB010000002.1 GCA_028818375.1 Anaerolineaceae bacterium | reverse complement strand
GATCGCCACGCAACGCATCGCCACCGCCACGCACGCCGCCGAAGCTACCGCCACGCGGGCCGCTGAAGCCACCGCTACCCAGGTCGCCACGCAACAGATTGCCACCGCCACGCGCGCCGCCGAGGCCACGGCTACCCAGGTCGCCACGCAACGCATCGCCACCGCCACACGCGCCGCCGAGGCCACCGCAACCCGGATCGCCACGCAACAGATTGCGACGGCTACCCAGGCCTCCCGTTTGCGTAGCGCCACACTGGCAGCCATTGTCGATGAGGCCGCCCGCCTTGGTCTGGAGGCAAGAGCCAGGGCCACAGAGCGGGTGGACGCCACATCAACTTCCATCGCCCAGGTGACGTTGGCAGCAATTACAGAACAACAAATGGCTACCGCGACGGCTGTTGCCGCGGAAGCCGCCACGCGGGTTGTGGCCGAACGCCGCGCCACACTGGAGGCAGTCGTCAGTGCCGCCGAAGCGTTGAATCGCGAAGTGGGGGCAAGGGCCACCGAACGTGTGGTCGCGACGGCAGCGGCCGGTCAATTGACTGCCACGGCGGCGCAGCGCGCTACGGAGTCCCTGCAGGCGACGCAGACCGCCGCTGCCCAGGCGACGGCCGACGCCCGCGGCACGAAGAGCGCCCTGGCCGCGACCGAAGTCGTCGCCATGGCGACCTTTGACGCCCGGTCTACTCAGGAAGTGCTGGCAGCGACGCAGCGCGTCCTCGCCATCCGCTCGGAACGGGCGACCGCAACGGCCCAGGCCGACATCGATGCGACCGCAACGGCCAGGGCCGCCAATCTGCTGGAGGCGCTGGCAACGGAAGCCGCCCTGGCGACCGAAGCGGCCCAGGTGACTCCCACGCAAACTCCGACCTCCGAGCCGACCGTGCTCGCGCCGAGCGACACGCCTACACCGGAGCCGCCGGTTGCAAGTATCACACCGGCGGGAACGCTGGTCCCGGCCCAGGCCGAAACAACGCCTGCAGAGGGCCTCATTACGCCGGTCGTCGTCCTCTGTGCGGCGCTGGGTCTGGTCGGATTATTGGGTCTGCTGTTGATCTTCTCGCTGCTACGGGGCGGGCGTCGCCGGCGCTGACGCAGGAGCAGTCGTCAGACCAGAGCCAGGATTTGGCACAGCGTCGCCTCATCGACGTTGCCGCCGCTGATCACCAGCGCTGTGGGCCGCCCGTCCAGGTCAACAGCGCCGCACTGAAGGGCGGCGATCGTCACCGCGCCGCCGCCCTCGACCACCTGACCATGCTCCAGCAGCATCCAGCGCATGGCCGCGGCAATGGCCTCCTCGGGCACAAGGACAATTCGGTTAACGAAGCACCGTACCAGCGCAATTGTCATTGAGTCGGGTTCCACCTCACCGGACAGGGCCTCGGCCAGGGTGTCCCAACGCTGTGGCAGGGCGCTGCCATGGAACAGGTTGGCCATCGCCGGCGCCGAACGGGCGCAGACCCCGATGATTTCCAGAGTCGGTCGCAGCGTCCCTAGCGCCAGTCCAATGCCCGAGATCAGACCACCCCCGCTCACTGGCACCAGCACGCGCTCCAGATCGCGCAAATCGTCCAGCAATTCGAGACCGATGGTGCCGGCCCCGGCAATAACCCCGGCGTCGTTGTAGGGAGAAATGAAGGCCAGATTTTGCTCCCGCTCACGACGGCGGGCTTCAGTTTCGGTCTCGTCGTAGGTGCTGCCGAACAATTCCGCCTGCGCCCCCAATCGCCGCACACCCTCAAGTTTGCGCTGCGGCGTACGCGCCGGCATCAACAGGCGAGCCTCTATGCCAAGCATCTGCGACGCCCATGCGACGCCCTGGGCATGGTTACCCGAGGAACAGGCGATGACGCCTCGTTGGCGGGCCGACCTTTCCAGCAGCAGCATCGCATTGAGCGCCCCGCGCAGCTTGAAGGAACGGGTGCGGTTGCTGTTCTCCAGCTTCAGCCAGACCCGATCGCCAAGACCTGGCGCTTCCTGTAAGGGAGTCGGCTGCAGCCAGGGCCTGAGTCTCTCGCGAGCCGCGGCAACGTCCCTGAGTTTCAGCATGCGCGTCCTTTTGGCCGGTCGCCTGGGCCGGAGTGTAACGCTATACTGCCGCACCACGCTTCGTTTCTTGTCAGCATTTCAGGGTGAGAGGGAACTACCGGTGAAACTGGTCACGTTCACGCACAACGGACGTCGTCAGCTGGGCGAGGTCGTCGGTGATGAGGTCTATGGCCTGGCTTCAGCCGATACCATGCGAATGCAGGACATGATTGCCCGCGGCATCACACCCGGGCGTGTCAGCCAGCGTTTCCGGCTTGGGGACGTTGCGCTCAATGCCCCGCTGCGACCCGGCAAAATCATCGCCATCGGTCGCAACTACGCCGAACATGCCCGCGAGACCGGCAACGAACCGCCGCCCCGGCCCTTGATATTCGCCAAATTTCCGAGCGCCATCATTGATCCAGGCGCCGCCATCACCTGGGACCGTGCAGTGACCAAAGAGGTGGACTGGGAATCCGAACTGGTCGTGGTCATCGGGAAACGCGCCCGTCACGTCAGCGAGGAAAATGCCTTGCAGCACGTCTTTGGCTACACGGTCGGCAATGACGTCTCGGCGCGAGACCTGCAGCATCGCACGGACGGCCAGTGGACCCGCGGCAAAAGCCTCGATACCTTTTGCCCGCTGGGACCGGTGATCGTCACCCCGGACGAGATTGCCGACGTGCAGGACCTGGGTCTGACCACTGACGTCAATGACGAGCGCATGCAGGATGGCAACACGCGCGACATGATCTTTAGGGTCGCCTACCTCATACATTACTGTTCGCAGATGTTCACGCTGGAACCGGCCGACATCATTATGACCGGCACGCCATCCGGCGTCGGCGAGGGCCGCTCGCCGAAGCGTTTCCTGCAGGACGGCGACGTTGTGCGTTGCAGTGTGGAGGGGATCGGGACGCTGGAGAACCCCTGCGTCGAACGGGACAGCGGCGGCTGAGTCAGTCCAGCGGATACAGGCTGCAACCGCCGTCCACGGTCAGCACCGAGCCGGTCATGTAACTGGCGGCGCCACTGCAAAGAAAGAGGAAGGCATCCGTCACCGCCTCGAGCGGCTGCAACATGCCCAGAGGTATGGCGCGCCGCGCCCGCGCCTGATATTCCGCATCGCTGTCCCATTGCTTTCTGGCCATGCCGGCGTTGACGATTCCCGGAGCGACGGCATTGGCACGGATGCCCTGCTGGGCCAGTTCACGCGCAAAGGAACGCATCAGTTGATTCATGGCGGCCTTGCTGGCATTGTAGGCGCCGATCTCCGGCCAGGGCGTTTGCGCCACCCAGGAGGTCGTGAAAACCAGGTGGCCGGCGACGTCGTCCGCCAGCATGCTGCGCGCAGCAGCGCGACCCAGCAGGAAGGCCGCGGTGACGTTGACATTCTGCGTACGCTGCCAGTCTTCCAGTGAGTAGTCCAGCAACAGGCCTGGGGCAACCATCCCGGCATGACAGAGCGCCACGTGCAGGGGGCCAAACTGTGCATGCGCCTGCGCCACCAAATGGTTGACGTCCTCTTCCTGCGTCAGATCGGCGCGGCAATAAAAGACCCGTTGCATGGCGGCTCCGGTCCGCTCAAGTTTCGGCAGCGCCACGCCAGCATCAAGAACGTCATTGACGGTCACACTCGCGCCATGCCGTGTCAGTGCGCTGACGACGCCGCAGCCGATGGCGCCGGCGCCGCCGGAAATGACGATGTGTTTGTCAGCCAGCGCATCTTCGCGAAAGGTCATGGCGATTTCTCCCCGGCCAAATCTGCGCCTGAGAGTGTAGCCACCAGGCACAGTCGCCGCGAACCCCACCTTCATTGTGGCCCCGAGAACGCTATACTGCGGGCGTTCAGGAGGCGTTGTGCGCGTCATCAGCGACAATCCCACCCAGACGCAGCTGGCGGGCGTGGCGCTTGGCAGGCTTCTGCAGCCGGGCGACCTCATTTGCCTCAGCGGCGCCCTGGGCGCGGGAAAGACCTGCCTGGCAGCTGCGATTGGCAGGGGCTGGGGAGCGCAGCCTGCCCTGACCAGCCCGACCTTCACACTGGTCCACGAGCACGGCCGTGATTCGGACGACGGCGTGCTCTTCCACATCGACTGCTACCGCTTGCGCGATGCCTTCGACACCATGCAGGCCGGGCTTGAAGACGCGCTGTCCGGTCAGGGCCCGGCTCTGATCGAATGGCCGGAACGCGTGGGCGAGGCCTTGCCTGAGGAACGATTGTGGGTCTCTCTGGAGATTCTGGGCCCCGCCAGACGCCGCCTGCGGTTAAAAGCCAACGGTGAACGCCACAAGGGTCTGATAACTGCGTTTCAGGGCCTGGCGCTGTGAATTCGGGCATGTTGCTTGCCATCGACAGCGCGACCCATTGCATCAATCTTGCCCTGCATGACGGCCATGAAGTGATCGCCGAACACAGCTGGCGCAGCGCAAAACATCATAGTGCCGGGTTGCCCCCGATGGTTGAACGCATGCTGACGCAGGGTGGGCCGGAGCTCGCTGCCATGGCGGTGGCAGCCGGGCCGGGCTCCTTCACCGGCCTGCGGATCGGCGTGGCCTTTGCCAAGGGTCTGGCTGCAGCGCGGAGTATACCCCTGGTCGCGGTCAGCACCCAGGACATCCTGGCGGCGGCCCTGCCTCCCTGCCCCGACCATGCCTTGCTCATCCTGTTGTCTGCGGGACGCAAGCGCTACATTGCGTCGCGCTTTCTTCACTGCAAGGGCCGCTGGCAGGCGAACGGCGACGAGACCCTGACAGATCTGGAGACCTTGTTGCGGCCCCCGATGGCGCCAACCTGTGTCGCCGGGGAACTGGACGCCTGCGCCCGCGACCGGCTGGCACGCGCGCAGGCGGCGGGCTCGCCCCTGCAACTGGCATCGCCGGCGCTTTCCCTGCGCCGCGCCGGTTTCCTGGCGGAGATCGCTCATGAACGCTTGCGGGAAGGTGCGCCGGACGACTTTGACCCGGGCATGGTCACAGCCCGCTACATCGCCACGCGTGATACGCCATGAGCGTGCAATTGCGTCCCATGCGCCCTGAAGACATCGACCAGGTGACGGCCATCGACACCCATTGCTTTCGCCCACCCTGGCCCAAACGTTCCTGGCGCGACGAAATCGGCATGCGCAATCACAGCCACCTTGTTGTGCTCTGCGACGGCCTGGTGCCCCGGCCACCAGGCTGGCGGCGACATCTGCGTTTGCCAGGCGCCCGGACGCCAACAGAGCGCGTCGTCGGTTATGGCGGCATGTGGCTGATTGCCGGTGAAGCGCACATCAGTACCCTGGCGACCCATCCGGACCACCGCGGCCTGGGCTACGGAGAATTGTTGCTGGCCGCCCTCATCCGCCGCGCCCTGGCGCGTCAGGCCTCAAGCGTGGTGCTGGAAGTGCGCGAGAGCAACCGCGTCGCCCGCAATCTCTACCACAAATTCGGTTTTCGTCTCTACGGCATGAAGGCAGGCTACTATCGCGAAGGCAACGAAGACGGCTGCGACATGCGCCTTGAGCTTGGGGGCCCTGGCGTCCGTGACCAGGTGCTGCAACACTGCAACGCCACTCGCGCCAGGGTGAATCACGTGGATGCGTTCAACCTGATGCCGCAGTCCTCTGACGCCTGATCATGCGGATCCTGCTGGTGACGTCCTGGTTTGAACCTGATTCCGGCGCGGCATCCGCCCGTTTCTCGCAGCTGGCCCATCACCTGGCGTCGCGGGGTCACCAGGTGACCGTGCTGGCGCCCATGCCTCATCACCCCCAGGGTCGCATCGCCCACGGTTATCGTGGCACCTGGACCAAAGTGGAAATGCGTGGACAGGTGCGAGTCGCAAGAGTCTGGCTGTGGGCTTCGCCATCTCCACGAATTCGCCGTCGCTTGTTGACCCAGCTCAGTTTCATGGTTGGCGCGCTGCTGCGGGGCTTGTCGCTGCCGCGACCGGACCTGCTTCTCATCGAATCGCAGCCCTTGCCCACAGGGTTTGCCGGCATGCTGCTGGCCCGCTGGCTACGCGTTTCCTACGTGCTCAGCGTGAGCGACCTGTGGCCGGACCATCTGCTCAGCATCGGCGCCATGCGGGAATCGCATACGCTCTTTCGCCTGGCGCGTCGCGTCGTCAACAGGCTGTATCGTCATGCAAGGGCGATTGTGACCATCAGCCCCGAGTGGACGCGCAGGATTGCTGAACGCATCCGGCCAACGACAGAGTTGCACACCCTTTACTTCATGGTCGATCTGCAGCGTCTGCGCCCTGCCCTGTGTGGAGGAAATTTCCGGAGACGTCACAGGCTGCAGGACTGTCAGATTGTGGCCTGCATCGGCACCTTCGCCACCCAGTATGACTTCGACATCCTGCTGCAGGCTGCCCGTCGCCTGGAACGGCGCGCGGACCTTGTTTTCCTGCTCATCGGCGATGGCAGCCAGCGCAGCATCCTGCGCGATACCGCGGCCAACGTCAGACACATATCCTGGTTGACTGCAGAGGACATACCCTCCGCCTGGACCGTTGCAGACATTTCCTGTTTTGCCCTGCGTAAACACGAACTCCACCAGGGCGCGTTACCGGCGCGTCTTTTCGAATCGCTCGCCAGCGGCACGCCGGTTGTCGCCGCCTGCGCCGGCGAGTCGGCGCGCATCATTCGCGAAAGCGGCGGAGGCATCGCGGTCGGTCCGGGAGACGTCGCGGCATTCACCGACGCCATCGTCCAACTTTTGGACAATGAGGAAATGCGTCAGCGCTGCGGCCGCGACGGACGGGCCTGGGCCAGGGACAACGTCGACGTTGAGGTCCAGTGTCGACGTTACGAGCAACTCCTGCTTCGGGCGGCCGGAAAGGAAGGGGCGACATGAGCAGAATTGTGGCCATTGGCGGCGGCATGGTGCAAGGCGAAAACCTGCCCATCGACGAACGGATCGTCGAACTGACGAGGCAAGTACGGCCCAGGGCGCTCTTCATCGGGACTGCCAGCGGCGATGACCCGGAAAAGGAAGAGGAATTCCACAGCCACTACGGTGAGCGTCTGGGCTGCCGCACGGACACACTGACCCTCTTGCGCGATCGCCCCCCTGCAGACGCCATCGCGCACAAGTTCGCATGGGCCGACCTAATCTACGTGGGTGGTGGCAACTCTCTGCGAATGTTGAAACTGTGGCGACGCCTGGGCATCGATCAACTCTTCCCCATAGCGCGAGACCGGGGTTGCGTGCTGGCCGGCCTTAGCGCGGGCGCCCTGTGCTGGTTTCGCTACGGCTACAGCGCTTCACGCCGCTATAACAACCCCGACAACTTTCCCTACATCCGCGTTCGTGCCCTGGGTTGGTTCAACGCCGCTTTCTGCGCCCACGCCGTCATCGAGGAGCGCCTGGAGCCCTTTCGTGAATTCATGCGGGGCCAGAGCTGCGTCGGCCTGGCGCTGGACGACCATTGCGCCATCGAGATCATTGATGACCGCTGGCGCATCCTCAGGAGTCGCGAGGACGCCCACGCCGAGCGCATCTGGCAACGCCGCGGCCAGTTGTACAGTGAAGTGTTGGCGGACGAAAATCAAAGACCGCTGAAGGAACTGCTGCAGCGCTGAAACGCTCAGGACAGGTTATCGCCCCGTTCGCTCGCAGAGGTGCGATCCAGCATACCCACCAGATCCGTGCCAAAGGTGCTCGCCAGACCCGTGCGTCGCTCATTCAGCAGAGTCTCGTCCACCTCGACGCCCAGACCGGCGCCATCCGGCACCAGCAAATGGCCCCCCTCGTAGCGCAGCGGCTCCCTGACCACGTCTGCCGTGTAGAGTTCCGGGCCCGTGTTGTCGGCCGGATAGTCCAGCACACGGGCGACTGCGCCCAGGTGCGTCACGCCCGCCGTGCCGAGGTTGAGTTCCTGGGTTGTGCCAATGAGCACGCTGGCGTGGGCCGCCTCGGCCAGGGCGATGGCGCGCAGGCAGGGCCGCAGGCCTCCCAGGACGTAGGGTGACACGTTGAGAATGTCCACACAGCCGCCATGCAGCAACTGCCAACCGTGCCAGAGATGATTGACGTGCTCGGAGACCGGCCAGCGGCTGCGGCGCCGAAATTCCGCCAGGCCACCGTAGTCCTCTTCCGGCGCCGGGCTTTCGATCAGCATCCAGTCCGCCAGCTCGGCATAGCGCTCCGTGGCAGCCAGCGAACGACGCCAGTCCAGCAAATTTGAGAAATCGATGGACTTGATACCTATGCTATCGCCGAATCGCTCGCCAAAGGCCTCAAGGAAACGCAGGTCTTCCTCCACATTGGCCCCCACGTAAACGCGAATGAGATCAAATCCACGCCTCGCCATCTCCGCGATGCGCTCCAGGTTGGGCGCAATCTCGGCCTGTGAGCGCATGCGAAAGATCGGGTAGCACACCTTGAAGCGATCGCGCAGCGCGCCGCCCAAAAGTACGTGCAGCGGGATTCCTGCGCGCCGCGCCTGCAGGTCGTGTAACGCCAGATCAATGCCCTGCCTCACCAGGCCGGAGCGGCTGTACTTGTGCCCCTCGACTGTGTAGGCGCGCTCCATCAGCGCTTCAACCGGGCCGATGACGCGCGCGTCCATGCCGACCAGCAGGTCATTCAACGCCCCTTCCAGGTTGGCCAGGTCCATCTGGTAGAGCGGCAAATGTGACAGATCGCTCATTTCGCCCCAGCCGGTCCAGTCACCCGCCGCGTCCAGGCGCACGATGACGTGACGATTGTCAATGCCGGTGCGGCGCGGAATCATGACCGGAATCAGTCGGATGCGTTCGATTTTCATGCCCTGCCCCATATCTTCAGTTTGTCGTCTTTTGCAACCCAGCCGCCGCGGCCATCTGCATGACGCCAGGCAAGAGTGATGTCCGCCGGGAGACGCTGCCCAAGGATCAAGGCTGTGTTGGGCCCGTCGCTACGAGCGTAGTGCCCCTCGACCCAGTCCATGCCATACCCGCCCCGCAACTTGCGCTGGCGCAGGCGCTCGCGCGTCAGGTCAACGTCCGTTTCGAGGAAGATGCCGAAATCGGCGAGGCCACGCAGGTCGCGCCAGCCAGGCGCGTCCAGCAACACGTAATTGCCCTCAAGGATGAGTAACTTGCTTGTGACAGCGATGGCATCCTCGACCGGGTCGTGGATCTTGCGATCGTAGAGCGGCCAGCGTATGGAGTCGCCCTGCCGCAGCGCCGACAGCTTTTTGCGGATGCCGGCCAGATCGAAACTTTCGGGCGCGCCCTTGTACTCGTGCATCAAACGTTGCTGGCCGTCACGCAGGATGGTGCGTCGCTTCATGACCTTGTTGGGAAAGTGAAAGCCATCGATCGACAGGGCCTGCGCGGAGAGCAGTTCATCGTCCTGGCGGGACAGCCACTCCCAAAAGGCCGCCAAAATGGACTTGCCGGCCCCGGCCGTCGCGCCCAGCAGCACAATGAAGGGGGGCCTTGAGTCGCGCACCAGGCGGGTCAAGTGCCGCAGCAGCGGTCGATGCAGCGTCTTGATCTCCTCGTCATCGAAGACCGCCCGGTCTACAAAGCCACTGACTTCCAGTTCCAGTTCCAGGCAATCACCCCCTTGGTCGCCAGGGCGCGGCCAGTGTAGCGCAAGAACACGCTGCAGGTGACCTGTCTACTCGTGCAGCCAGCCGGCGAGTTCATTTTGAATCAAGGCGGCAAACAGGCGTCGCGCCCCCTCGCTGTCGTTAAGACAGGGCACGGTCGAGAAGTGTTTACCACCTTCTTCCTCGAAGACTTTCTGCAGTCCGATGGCCAGTTCCTCCAGCGTCTCCAGACAATCTGCCACGAAACCCGGCGCCACGACCACGATGTTGCGCACGCCAGAACGGGCCAGTTCGCGGACCCTGGGTTCGGCGTAGGGCTGCAGCCACGCTTCCCTGCCGAAGCGAGACTGGAAGACCATCTCCAACTTGTCGCCTTCAGGGCCCAGGCGCTCTTTCATCAGGTCCAGGGTCCTGCGGCATTGCTCAAGGTACGGATCGCCCAGTTCGATGTTGCGCAGGGGCAGGCCATGAAACGATACGAGGATCACATCCGCTTTCCTGGCCAGCGAATTCAAATGGCTCAGCAGGCTGGCGCAAGTCGCGTCGATGTAAAGGGGGTGGTCGTAAAATGCCGGCACGGTTCGGATGGCCGGCTGCAGGCGCATGCCCTTCAGGACGTCAAAGGCCTTGTCCTGCACACTGGCTGTCGACGTGGCCGAATACTGCGGATACAGGGGAAAGAGCAGAATGCGGTCGCAACCTGCTTCCGTCAGGGCGAGGAACCGCTCCTCCATTGACGGGGTCCCGTAGCGCATGGCCCAGTCGATTTGCAGATTCGGGAATCGTTCCAGAGCTTCCGCTATCCCGGCGCACTGCTTGCGGGTAATGGTCTTGATCGGCGATTCGTTTCGTTCCCGGTCCCAGATTTTGGCATAGGCCCTGCCCGACCTGAAAGGACGACGCGGCAGCACCAGGCCGTGCAGAATGAGCCACCATGGCAGTCGCGCCGTTTCGATGACGCGTCGATCCCACAGGAACTCAGCCAGGTAGCGGCGTACCGGCCAGTAACCAGTGCCATCCGGCGTCCCCAGGTTGACGAGCAAAACGCCGATTTTGCCGTCCCCCGCGGCGGGATCACCGGACGTTCCAGTTCCGGGATCGAGCATGAATTTCCTGTCCTGACAATGCGAAATGTCGAGGCGACCAGTCTGGCCGAAACCGCTACCAACTTCAACCGCGGACAATTGAACGTCCCTTCCCTCGCTGGTATGCAAGTTCCTGTCTGGCTATAGTTTGCAAATGATCGATTCCATATCCTTGGTCCTCATCAATAGCCTGACAATGCCCGGAAAAACAGCGTGACTCCACCCGATGACGAACTCGCCGGGCGCATCGCCATCATCACCGGCGCCGGGCGCGGCATCGGCCTGGGCATCGCCCGCGCTTTCTGCGCGGCCGGCGCAACCTGCGTCATCGCCGAACTGGAACACGCGGCGGGCGAGGCGGCCGCGCAGCAACTGCGGGACTGCGGCCACAGCGCCTGGGCCCAGCAATGCGATGTGCGCTCCAAAGAAAGCGTGGACGCACTGGTCCAGGGCGTGCTGCAACGCCACGGGCGGGTCGACATCCTCGTCAACAACGCCGGCATGAACATCATCAGCCCCACCGAGAGTCACGCGGACGGCGACTGGCAGCTGCAAGTGGACGTGATGCTGAACGGCGTCTTCATTTGTACCCGCGCTGTGGGGGCCGTCATGTTGCGCCAGGGATCGGGCGTCATTTTGAACATCAGTTCCATCGCCGGTTACGGCGCCTGGCCCCTTCGCGCCGCTTACGATGCCGCCAAGGCCGGCGTTATCAGCCTGACCGAAAACATCGGCTGCGAATGGGCGCGGCGTGGCGTGCGCGTCGTCAGCGTGGCGCCGGGCGTCACCCGCACCAGTATCCTGCAGTCCCTGGTCGAACAGGGCGTGGCGTCACTGGACCAGTACGAGCGGCGTACGCCCATGGGTCGTGTGGCGGAGGTGGAAGAAATCGCCAGCGTGGCGCGATTCCTCGTCAGCGACCGCGCCAGCTACATCACTGCGACGACGATCGCCGTGGACGGCGGCTGGATCGCCTGGGACGGCCTTCCGGCCAGGGAGGCCCGATGAGCGCACGCTTTCCTAGCCAGGTCGCCCTCATCACCGGAGTATGCGATGGGTTGTGTCTCTCGCTCGCCCGCGCCTTTATGCAGGAGGGCGCCCAGGTGGCGCTGGCCGGCAGCGACGGCCGGGGCGGCACTGCGGCAGAGGCCATCGGTGTGCGTTGGTACGCCCTGGACCTGCGGGACCATGAGGCATCAAGGGCTGTGATTCGCAACGTCGTCGACCAGCTGGGCGGGATTGACGTCTGGCTGCACCATGCTTCACCGCCGGAGGGAGCGTCGGCGGCCGCCGGGCTGGACGACATTGCCAACTGCGCCCGTTTCCTGGGTGAGAACATGATGACGCCGGGGAAGGGGCGCGTCATCTTCCTCGCGTCCGTGGCGGGTCTCTTCGCCCCGGCCGGGCAGGCCCTGCGAAATTCACGGGAAGCCGGCCTGTACATGATGACGAAGTCTTTGGCGGTGGACTGGGCGCCACGGGGCCTGCGCGTCAACGCCATTGCCCGGGGAGTCCTGCTGGACGTTGCAAACCCGCCCGACGACCACCTGTTGGGGCGCATTCCGCTGGGCAGGGCGGCGCGGGCCAGAGAACTGGTGGAAGCCGCCCTGTTCCTCGCCGACGACAGGGAGTCCTCCTTCGTCACCGGAGAAGTGCTGCGGGTTGACGGGGGCTGGACGGCCTATCATCTCTTCCATCCCTTTGACGAGGCCTTTTAGCAGGATAATCCTGTCAGCAAGGTTGCGAATTGCGCGCTCCTGGCGCGCAGCCAGCCTTCCAACTCTTGTGCATGCGGGGAGCGAACAGTCATGGGCTTGCTGGACAGGAAGGTCGCCATTGTCACCGGCGCAGGCCAGGGCCTTGGGCTGGCCATCGCGCGCGAATTTACAGCGGAAGGCGCGGCCGTGGCCATGCTGGAGCGCAACGCCGACACTCTGGCGGACGCAAGCGCCGAAATCGAGGCGGCAGGAGGCGCCGTCCTGGCGAGGCAGCTGGACGTCAGCGACTATGAAGCCTACGCCGCCGCGGTCGCCGCGACAATCGCCTGGCGCGGCAAGATTGACGTGTTGGTCAGTAATGCCGCCTTCTCCATCCAGGATTCCATTTTCGACAGCAGCCTGGAAGACTGGCGCCGCGTGATAACGGTTGATCTTGAGGCCGTCTATATGGGCGCGAAGCTGGTCGTGCCGCACATGGCGAAACAGCGCAGCGGCCGCATCATAAACATTGCATCCATCCAGGCCTTCGCCATGACCCCGGGGCTGGGCGCCTACAACGCGGCCAAGGGCGGCGTGGTCTCCTGGACCAAATCTGCCGCGATCGATCTCGGAGAACACGGCATTCTCGTCAATGCCGTCGCCCCCGGTTTCATGGCCACACCGGCGACCTTCGTGGATGGCAGGCCCCAAAGCGAACAGCCCTGGTTCCAGGATTTCTACGTCGAGCGCGGCAAGGTTCCCCTGCGCCGCGAGGCCACACCTGAAGATGTCTCCGGAGCAGTCGTTTTCCTGGCTTCAGACTATTGCCGCTACATGACAGGTCAATTGCTGGTGGTTGATGGCGGCGTGACCTGCACCTTCTAGCGACGGAAGAGCACAGGAAACGCGGGAGGCCCACGTGGCGGAATACGAACTTGAACTGCGGGCACTGCCCCACGACATGGACCATCCCGAAGGGGTTGCCGTGGCGCCAGACGGTCGCGTGCACGCCGGCGGCGAGGCCGGCCAGATTTATCGCGTCGATCTTGAGGCCGAGAGCTGCGAGGTCATCGCGGACACCGGTGGTTTCATCACGGGTCTCGCCCATGATTCCGCCGGCAACATCTTCGCCTGCGACGTGGGCAACCAGGCCGTGATGCGCATTTCGCCCGACGGCGCCATCGACGTCTATTCGCGCGGCAATGCGGACCAGGGGATGCGCGTGCCCAATTACCCGGCCTTTGACCGGGTCGGTAACCTCTACGTCTCGGATTCAGGGTCCTGGGCACAAAGAGACGGCTTCATCTGGCGCATAGGACCTGGCGGCGAGGCAGAAGTCTGGGACCGCCAGGCCTGCGGTTTCACCAACGGCCTGTGCATGACGCCCGACGGTCAGGCGCTGATCGTCGTCGAATCTTCTCCGCCCTGCATCGCGCGCGTCCCGATCTGCAGCGATGGCAGCGCAGGGCAGCGCGAAAAATTGCTGGGCCTGCCTCGCAGCGTGCCTGACGGCGTCGCCTTTGACCGCGAGGGCCGCCTTTACATTTCAGTCTACACACCGAGCATCATTTATCGGCTGGAGCGGGATGGAAGCCTTACGACGCTTTACGAGGAATGGGAGCGCTTCCTGCTGGATTCTGCCACGAACGTCGCCTTTGCCGGCCCGGACCTCAAGACCTTGCTGGTCGCCAACCTGGATGGCCGCAAACTGTTGCGCGCTGAAGTCCAGGTTCCGGGAATGCCTTTGAATTATCCGCAGCTGCCGGATTGAGCGTCAGGTCTCCGGCGCTTTCTCAAACAGCTCAAGGATGATGCCGTTGGGGTCGCGCAAATAGAGGGCCCAGCCGCCCCTGTTTGGCCCTTCATCAAGGTACACCGGCTCCGAAATGAACTCAAGCTCAACCAGGTCCTGCGTTTTTAGCCGCCTGTGGAGCGCGCGCAGGTCGTCCACGACGTAGGCGATGTGGCTGCTTCCGGGATTCTGCGGGCGGTTGTCCATGGGTTCACCGGCAGGATGTTCATAGACGAACAATTCCAGGTGATGATCGGTGCCGGGTATCCGCAGGTACAGATCGCGGACGATGGCGTCGGGAATACCAATGATGTCGCGAAAATAGCGATTGGTGATGCGAGGGCGCGCGTGGGCGACTTCAAACCCCAGTAGTTCGCAATAGAACAGGCGCGCGCTTTCCAGGTCTGTGACCGTATAGCAGGTATGCTCCGCGCCAATCACGTTCATTTGTCCAAGCTCCACCTCAAAACACGCCGCAGCTTATCCTGAAACCGTCCGTTGCCGCCAGGGGTCTCAAAACCGGTTTCATTCAGGACCAGTTCTTCGCTGGAAACGACAAAAAAAGGACCGGCCAACAGCCGGCCCCGCTTTGGGCAATGCAGGACTCGAACCTGCAACCTCTCCCACGTCAAAGGAACGCTCTGCCAGTTGAGCTAATTGCCCTTGCCTGACAGTATACCCTCCTCACCTGCTGTTGCAAGTCAGTGGCGCGCCGGCCCAGGTTCCTGTGCTATCATGGCGCCGCCATGGGAACACCTCACTTCAGGGAGAAGTATCCATGCCCGAAAGCGTTCACCAGCGTCTTGTCCTGCCCGGCCCGGTCGAAGTGCGGCCGGAGGTCCTGCAGGCGCAGACCGCATGGATGATCGGCCATCGTACGGCGGCCTTTGAAGAGCTCTTCGCTCGCCTGCAGCGTAAGCTGCGCCAGGTCTTTCTGACGGACTCCCGCGTCTACGTGAGCGGCTCTTCAGGCAGCGGCCTGTGGGAAGGCGCGCTGCGCAACAGCGTCCGCCCCGATCGCAAGGTGCTCCATCTGACCGGGGGTGCTTTCAGCGAACGCTGGGCCCAGGTCAGCCGCGCCAATGGCCTGCATGCCGATGTCATCGCCGTGGACTGGGGCCAGGCGCATGACCCGCAAATGGTCCGCGACGCCCTGCAACGCGAGCGCTACGACGCCCTCTGCGTCGTCCATAACGAGACCAGCACCGGTGTTACCAATCCCCTGCACGACATCGCCGGGGTGCTGCGGGACCACGAGGAGACCCTGTTGCTGGTGGATACGGTCAGCGGCCTCGCCGGCGCGGAACTGCGCGTTGACGACTGGGGCATCGACGTGGCCCTCACGTCCTCGCAGAAGGCCCTGGCCCTGCCGCCGGGAATCGCCTTCGGTAGCGTCAGCGACCACGTGCTGGAACGTGCCGCGACCATTGAGCATCGAGGCTATTACTTCGACTTTCTCGAGCTCGAAAAGAGCCTGCTGAAGAACAACACGCCGACCACTCCGCCCGTTGCCCTGATGTTCGCTGCGGACCTCCAGCTGGATGACATCCTCGCCGAGGGTCTGGCAGCGCGCTGGGCACGTCACCTTTATATGCGCGACCGCGTGCACAACTGGATGCGGGCGAGGGACTTTGGCTTTTTCGCGCAGGCCGGTCACCGCTCGCCCACGGTCACGGCAGTCGAAAACACGCGCGGGATCGACGTCGGGGCCATGGCGGAATTCATGGCGGGACGCGGCTTCGCCATGGACAAGGGCTACGGCAAGATCCGCGGCCTGACCTTCCGCATTGCCCACATGGGCGACATGCAGGCGGAGGAACTGGAAGAGATTCTGGCCGGTCTTGAGGCCTTTCTGGAGACGCAGGCATGACCTGGCACATTCTGGTCCCCGATAACGTCAACCGCCGCGCCACAGACCTGTTGGCGGCCATCCCCGACTTCAGGGTGACGGCGCCCGGCAACATGCCACGCAACGAGGTGCTGGCGGAGATTGGCAGCGCGCACGCGCTCATCATCCGCAGCGCCACCACCGTCGATGCGGAGTTGCTGGCCGCCGCGCCCAAACTGCGCGCCATTGCCCGGGCCGGCGTCGGCGTGGACAACGTCGACCTGGAGGCGGCGCTGGCGCGCGGCATCATCGTGGTCAATACGCCAGGCGGCAACACCATCTCCACCGCGGAATACACGCTCGCCCTGATGCTGGCGCTGGCGCGTCACATCCCCCAGGGGCATGCCTCGCTGTCCGCCGGCAACTGGGACCGGGTGGCCTTCGGCGGCGTGGAATTGCAGGGCCTGACCCTGGGCATCATCGGCATGGGCCGTATCGGGCGCGAAGTCGCCGCGCGCGCCGGCGCTTTTGACATGGTCTGCATCGGCTACGATCCCTACGTGGACGCGCGCAGCGCGCATACCGCCGGCATCGAAAAGCAGGACAGTCTGGAGCAGGTCTTCGCCCGCGCGGACTTTCTGACCCTGCACGCGCTGGTGACACCGGAAACGCGGCACATGATCAATGCCACCAGTCTTGAACTAATGAAGCCCGGCATCCGTATCATTAATGCCGCCCGTGGCGCCCTCATCGATGAAACGGCGCTCACCGCTGCCTTGCAGAGCGGTCAGGTCGCGGGAGCGGCCGTGGACGTTTATCCGGAAGAACCGCCGCCAGTGGACTATCCCTTGCTAAACCTGCCCAACGTCATTCACACGCCCCACCTGGCGGCCAGCACTGACGGCGCCCAGGTGCGCGTCGCCATCGAGGCCGCCGAATTGCTGCGAGACGGCCTGCTGCGCGACGACTGGCGCAACGTCGTCAGCAGTGACTGATGCCTGCAGGGATGCAGGGGCAAGGCGCCAGGAACGGGACAGGAGCATCCTGACATGAGATTGCTGTTCATCGGTTTCGGCGTGGTGGGCCAGGGACTGACGCGCCTTCTGTTGGGTGGCAGGGAATCCCTGCGCGACAACTTCGGCTTCGCGCCGACGATCACCGGCGTCGTGACCGGCAGCCATGGCAGCCTGGCGCATCCCGCCGGTCTGGACATGGAAATGCTGCTGAGTGCCGCTGCAGCCGGAGGCATGGACCACTATCCTCAGCGGGGTGGACTGCTGCGGGACGAAGGGTCGCTGGCGCTGATCCAGGCGGGTCTGGCCGACGTCCTCGTCGAGGTCAGCCCGACCAACCTCGTGGATGCCCAACCTGCGCTCGATACCTGCCGCGCAGCGCTGGGCCAGGGGATGCACCTGGTTTTGGCCAACAAGGGGCCGGTTTGTTTGGCGGCGGCAGCGCTGGAGGACCAGGCCCGGCAGCGCGGGCGTCAACTGCGCTACGAAGCGACCGTCATGGCCGGCACGCCGGTGGTTAGTCTGTCACGCGAAACCCTGGCCGGCAGTGGCTTGCGCGCGGCGCGCGGCATCCTCAACGGCACCTGCAACTACATGTTGACGCAGATGGAAGCCGGCATGAGTTATGCCGATGCCCTGGCCCAGGCCCAGGCGCTGGGCTACGCAGAGAGCGATCCGCGAGCCGACGTCGAGGGACACGATGCGGCCAGCAAGGCCATCATCCTCGCCTGGGCGCTCTTTGGCCGCTCACTGCGCCTGGGTGACATGTCGATCGAGGGGATCACCGGCCTGGAAGGCAGCGACATTCAGGGCGCGCGTGACGCCGGCGAGCGCTGGAAGCTGATTGCCACTATCGACGAGGGGGGCGCGAGCGTCGCGCCGCAACGTTTGCCCCTGTCCCACCCCCTGGCGGCGGTGGGCGGCGTGAGCAACGCCCTGACCTGGACTACGAACAACCTGCAGGAGGTCACCATCGCAGGACCTGGCGCCGGGGCTGAAGCCACCGGTCAGGGCCTGCTGGCGGACCTGCTGGCCATACACAGGCATCCCCGGGTAGACTCGTGAAGGGTCGCCTGCCTGTTCCTGTTCCAGACTGAAGAAGTCGGGATCGAAGCGGAGAGAGACATGGCCCCATCCTTTTTGGAGAAGATCAACACCCTGATCGGCGCCAACCTGCATGGCATCGTCGACCGTGCGCTCGAATCCAGGTCAGTGCGCGTCATGGACGAGTACATTCGCCAGGCGGAGCGCAACCTGGACGCCCTGGAAGATTCCGCCGCCACCGTCGGTGGCACGGTGAAGACACTGAAACGCAAGCATGACGAGCTGGCCGCCTCGGCCGAAGCGCTCGACCGCGACATCGATTCACTCATCCTCAACGGGCGCGAGGACCTTGCGTCGGCGGCCCAGGCCCGCCTGAACACCCGTCAGGAACTGGCGGCCGACTATTACGAGCAGTGGCAGGAACAGGAGCGGCAGTACAACATGATGCTGGACATGCGCGCCAAACTGGTGGCGCGTTTGACCACCATCCGCCAGGAACGCGAACGCCTGATCGCCCTCATCGAGCTCACCGAGGCGCGCAAGGTCGCCACCCGGACCATCCGCAGCCTCGACCAACTGGCCCACAGCGGCGACACCCAAATCACCGACCTGGCGGAACGCATCCGCAGCAATCTTGATCGCGAGGACGCCCGCCTGGAAATGGCCACCGCCAACCTTGGCGGCCGCATCGACGATGCCATCGGCAACGCCGAGGTGGACCGCCAGCTGGAGGAGCGGCGCAAGCGTCTGGGAATTCAGCAGGATGAGGATGAGGCGACCGGCCGAATGAGCGCCGGCGACTGAGAAGGGCGGTAAACCATGATCGATGCCATTCGGGGCAACGCACGCGAAGTCGGGGCGGAAGAGTTGCATCGCAATCTGGGCGGCATCCTTGCCGACGACGAGTACATCGACAAGGGTTTCAAGATGGTGCGCGACCTGATCGTCTTCACCAACAAGCGCCTGATCCTGGTCGACAAGCAGGGCGTCACCGGCAAAAAAGTCGAGATTCAGTCCATCCCCTATCGCTCCGTGACGCGCTTCGCCATTGAGACCGTCGGCACCTTTGACATGGACTCGGAGATGAAAATCTGGCTCTCGGGCCACAGCCGGCCCATCGAACGCAAGCTGCAGGCCAGGGCCGACATCGCCGGTGTGCAACGCATTTTCGCGACCTACGTCCTCTCCTGAAACCTTGTTTTCGAAGGTCCGCGCCGATGCAGGCGCAGGGCTGGCGAGAACGGGGCCTCCGTCTGGCTGATGAGCGATCAGGAATTACCAATCCGGCAGCGGGCCCGCAGGGCCTTGCTGACCCGCGCCCTCCTGCGCCGGGAAAGCCTCATCACCCTGACTCTGACGGCCCTGTTGTTCAGCGCCGACCTGCGTCCCCTGCCCGACTGGCTACCCTGGTACTGGCTGGTCGCCGGCGCGCTGGCGCTGTCGGCCCTGGTCGCCGGTCACCTGGGCGATGCCGAGAGCGCCAGCAAGGCACTGCAACAGGAATTCGCCGCGCGATTTGAGATTCACAGCATCCGCAATGCCAGCTCCCGCGAGCGATTGCGCCGCGCCCTGGATTACAGCGGAGCCATGCATCACATGGCCGACCTGCACCAGGGTGCGCTGCGGGACAGTTTGCGCCAGACGACCGCAGACGTGGAAACCTGGATCGCTCACATGGTCCAGTTGGCGCGACACATCGACACCTTCGAAGACAACGACCTGGTGTCCCAGGACCTGAGGACTGTGCCGCGCAGGATCGAGCGTACGCGAAGACGCCTGACGAGCGAGCAGGACCCTGCCATCCGCAGCGAACTGCAGCGCCAGCTGGAGCAATTGCAGCAACAACTGGAGAACCTGAATGCCATTGGCAGCCACGGGCAGCGCGCCGTGCTGCGACTGGAGAACGCGCTCGCCTCACTGGGCACCATGCACGCGCAAATGGCCCTGCTGGGTACGCGCAAGGCGGATAGCAGCGGCGCCCGACAAATGCGCCAGGAAATCCGTGAGGAAGTCAGCCAGTTACAGGATACAATAGAGGCGATGGACGAAGTGCAGGCCGGACATTCACGCCTGCGTTGAGCGGTGGCATGTCAGAATCCTGTTGCGGACCGGACCCGGTGGCGAACTGCTGTGAGGTCACGCCAGTCCGGGGTTGTTGTGACACGGCCGGCCCGGCGGACTGCTGCGGGACCCTCACCGACCAGGCCGCAGTGGCGGACTGTTGCGACCATGGACGGGCAGAAACGGGGATCGGACAGCGCAGCGGCATCGCGGGATTCGTCGATTATCTGCTGGCCCGCCGGGAAACCCGCCTGACGCTGGTCGGTGGCGGCGGGGTCCTGCTCACCCTGCTGGCCAGCCGGGCACAGGCGCTGCCCGTCCTGTTGGTCTTTTCTGCCTACACCCTGGCCTTGCTGATCGCGCTCTGGCCTGTTGCGCGCAGCGGCCTCGCCGCGCTACGAAGTCGACGCGCCTTCAATATCAACCTGCTGATGACCTTTGCAGCCCTTGGCGCCATCGCCCTTGGTGAACATCTGGAAGCGGCGGCCGTCGTCATCCTCTTCTCTCTGGGCGAAGCCCTGGAGGGTTACAACATGGGTCGCACGCGCGCCAGTCTGCGCAGTTTGATGCAACTGGCGCCGGAGTTGGCCCTGCGCCTGCATGACGGCCAGGAATCGCAGGTGCCGGTTGCCGACTTGCAGCTCGATGATCGTGTGCTGGTGCGCGCCGGAGACCGCATCCCGGTGGATGGCGTCGTGCTGGATGGCTACAGCGATATCAACCAGGCATCTCTCACGGGTGAAAGCCTGCCCCGCCCCGTCGGCCCTGCTGATGAAGTCTACGCCGGCACGGTCAACGGTTCGGGCGGGCTTGAATTAAAGGTCACGCGGCTGGCGCAGGACAGCGCCATCAGCCGCATCATTCGCCTGGTGGCGGAGGCCCAGGAGACCCGCGCGCAATCCTGGCGTCTGATCGATCGCTTTGCCCGCGTCTACACGCCGCTGGCGGCCCTGCTGGCCTTGCTGGTCGCCACCGTGCCGCCGCTGTTCTTCGGCCAACCTTTCCTGAATGAGGGTGGCAGCGTGGGCTGGATCTACCGCGGCCTGGCCCTGCTGGTGATCGCCTGCCCCTGCGCCCTGGTGATCAGCACGCCGGTCACCGTCATTTCGGCCATCAACGCCGCGGCCCGGCGCGGTGTACTCATCAAGGGCGGCGTTTACCTTGAGTTGCTGGGTCGTATTCGCACCATCGCCTTTGACAAGACGGGCACGCTCACCACCAACCGGCCGGGCATCACGGACCTGTATTCCCTCGATTGCACCGACCGGGACATCGTCTGCTCCGAGTGCGAGGACGTGCTGGCCCTGGCCGCCGCCGTGGAACGCGGCAGCAGTCACCCTCTTGCCCAGGCCATTAGCGCTGAATCAACTGCGCTCAACCTCACCGACCGCTACGCCACGGCCACCCAGGTCACTGCCCTGGCCGGCCGCGGCGTGCAGGGTTATGTGGACGATCAGCTGGTGACGCTGGGCAGCCACGTCCTCTTTGAAAACGAACACCCGCATCCCCGGTCCCTGTGCGACATGATTGCGGAGACCGAAGACCGTGGCGAAACGGCCGTGCTGCTCTGCGACGGCGAACGCGTGCGCGGATACATCAGTCTGGCAGACCAGCCGCGCGAAAACGCAAGAGAGGCCATTGGCGAACTGCACGACCTCGGGCTGCGGACCGTGATGCTCACCGGCGACAACCGGCAGGCGGCCGACGTCATCGGCGCCATGGTTGGTGTGCGGGATATCCGCGCCGGGCTGCTACCGGAGGATAAACTCGACGCCATACGCGATCTGGAAGCATCCGGTCAGCCGGTCGCCATGGTCGGCGATGGCATCAACGATACGCCGGCCCTGAGCGCCGTATCCCTGGGAATCGCTCCGGGTGGCATCGGCAGCGACCAGGCGCTCGAAAGCGCCGACGTCGTCTTGATGGCGGACGACCTGGCGCAACTGCCCTTCGCCATTCGTCTGGGACGCCGCGCGCTTGCGACCATTCGCAACAACATCGCGCTCAGCCTGTCGATGAAGGCCGCCTTTCTCGTTCTGGCCATCACCGGCGGAGCCAGTCTCTGGGCCGCCATTGTCGCCGACGTCGGCCTGACGCTGGTCGTCACGCTCAACAGCATGCGCCTGCTGCGCGCCCGCTGAAGCTCTCTCTCGTCAGTTTCAGACCTGTGGCAACTCCGCCATCGCGCGCTCTATCGCCGCCTGCGGATACTCGTAGTCCGTCAACTCGCCGCCGAGGTAGGCATCGTAAGCGCTCATGTCGAAGTGACCGTGGCCGCAGAGATTGAACAGGATGACGCGTTCATCGCCCGCCTCCTTCGCCGCCTGGGCCTCGCGGATGGCGCCGGCGATGCCATGAGCAGCCTCCGGCGCGGGGATGATGCCCTCGCTGCGCGCAAAGGTTAGCGCGGCCTCGAAGGTCTCCAGTTGTGGCACAGCCTGGGCTTCCATCAGGCCCTGATCGTAAAGCTCGCAGATGATGCTGGCCATGCCATGGTAGCGGAGCCCGCCAGCGTGTAGCGGCGCCGGCACGAATCCGTGTCCGAGCGTGTACATCTTCACCAACGGCGTCATGCCGGCCGTGTCGCCGAAGTCGTAGGCGTAGGTGCCTCGCGTCAAACTGGGGCAGGCCGCCGGCTCAACGCCCAGCAGTCTCGTAGACTGTCCCTCGCGCAGGTTGCGGCGCAGGAATGGCAACGCGATGCCGGCGAAGTTGCTGCCGCCACCCACCGGCCCAACCACCACGTCCGGATATTCGTCCGCCAGCGCCATCTGTTGCAGGCACTCCTGGCCAATGACCGTCTGATGCATCAGCACGTGATTGAGCACCGAGCCCAGCGCGTACTTGTAGCGACCGTCGCTGGTGGCCGCCGCCTCCACCGCCTCGCTGATGGCGATGCCCAGCGACCCGGTGCTGTCCGGGTCCTGCTCCAAAATCATGCGCCCGGCCTGGGTGCTGTCGCCGGGACTGGAACTGACCTCCGCGCCGAAGGACTGCATGATGGCTCGGCGATAGGGCTTTTGCTCGTAACTAATGCGCACCATGTAGACGCGACAGGCCATGTCAAAGAAGTTGCAGGCCTGGCCAGCGCCGTGCCCCATTGACCGGCGCCGGTCTCGGTCGTCAGGCCGCTGATGCCCTCGGCCTTGTTGTACCACGCCTGGGCCGTGGCCGTGTTGAGCTTGTGGCTGCCGCTGGGTGAGACCCCTTCGTATTTGTAGTAGACGTGTGCCGGCGTATCCAGCGCCTTTTCCAGACGACGCGCGCGCAGCAGAGGCGTTGGCCGCCACAGTTTGTAGATTTCGCGTACTTCGTCCGGGATATCGACGTAACGTTCCCGGCTCACTTCCTGGCCAATGAGCGCCATCGGAAAGAGCGGCGCCAGGTCGTCCGGGCCGACCGGCTGCTTCGTGCCGGGATGTAGCACGGGCGGCAGCGGACGCGGCAGGTCCGCCTGGATGTTGTACCATTGCCGCGGAATGTCCGACTGTGCAAGATCGTAGCGAAGGTCCTTTTCGCTCATGGCGTCCCGTCCTGTTCTGCAGTCGCTGTGGGCGAAAACTATAGCCAGGGCCAGACCGGCCTGCCAACGCGTCGGCAGGCTTAACCACGTCAGCGCGCTGCGCTACAATCGCGCCGCAGCGACGCAAGGAAGGGAATGCCCCATGCCAGTTGCCACCCGGGCCGGATTCGCGCTGGACGACGTTCGTGATCTGGCGGCCCGCATCGCGTCCCGCGCCGACGCCGCCGACCGCGCCGGTCGCCTGCCCGCCGAAGACGTCGCCGACCTGCGCGCCAGCGGGTACCTGGCGCTCAGCGTGCCGCGCGAGCACGGCGGTCAGGGCGCGACCTTGCGCGACTGCGCGCTGGCCCAGCTGAAACTGGCGCAGGCCAGCGGGTCGACTGCCATGGTGGCCGCCATGCCGCTGCATCTCTTCGGCGCCATGCGCGAGCATACGCCCTGGTCCGAAGAACACTTTGAAAAACTCTGCCGCCTCACCAGCGAGGAGGGCGCGCTGCTCAACAGCGTCGCCAGCGAACCGCAACTGGGCAGCCCCTCGCGCGGGGCCATCTTCCGCAGCAACGCCCGACGTGTCGATGGCGGCTGGCTGATTAACGGTCACAAGAACTGGTCGACGGGCGGCAGGCACCTGACGCATCTGCTCGTCAGCCTTGATATTGAGGGCAACCCGGCCCAAATGCTGGTGCCCAACAACGCGTCCGGCATCTGCTGGGAGCCGACCTGGCGCGACGCGCTCAGCCTGCGCGCCAGCGACAGCGACGATGTCTATCTGAAAGGCGTCTTCGTTCCCTGCGACCATTTACTGGCGCGCCATGCCGACAGTTCGCAGCGCAACCGGCCCACGCCCTGGTTCCCCCTGCTGACGGCCGCAACCTACCTGGGCGTGGCTCTGGCAGCGCGGGACGCCGCAATCCACTTTGCGCTTGAAAGGGTACCGACCGCCCTCGGCAAGCCCATCGCGTCGCTGCCCGGCATCCAGCGTCAAGTCGGCGAACTGGATGTCGAACTGCAGGCGGCGCAAATGATGTTGCTGGAGGCCGCGCGGCAGTGGGACGACGAGCGCGACATGTCCGCGGTGGCGCCAGCCAAGCTCTTCGCCAACGACGCCGCCATCCGCGCTGCAGATCGCGCCATGCGCATCGTCGGCGGCCAGGCGATCACCCACGCCCTGCCGCTGGAGCGTTACTACCGTGACGTGCGTGGCGGCCTGACGCATCCCCCCTCCGGCGACCTGGCGCTGCAGGCGATCGGCCGGAGTGCGATTGAGGGACTCAGACCTCCGGGAAACTGAACCTTTTTCGGCATCAGTTTCACTGGCTCAAGGTTTTGGAGGACCCGTCCGTTTCCAGGTCCTGCCACCCCTTCTGGTGGGCGGCATCGGCTTGTCGCCAGGTTCAATTGTCACCCTTCTGGGATTGGGAACTGGCCCTCCCCTGGGTCCGCGCTCTTCGTACTCTCCCGGGCGATCGGGGTTCTCACCGGGTTTCTTTAGGTTTCTCATGCTCTTGTCTTGCCTCTTACATCCGAAATGTTGCACCACAATTGTATTCGAAAAAATGCCTTATTTGTGCAAGCACGGTAACTACAAATGCAAGTTTCAGCGAATTTTTCTATAGTCTCCAGGTTTCACCAGATCGGCTTGCTTTGTCACGTATAATGCAAAGGCGGTCGGCCGGTTTACCCTGAGAGTCGCGTTTCCAGCTTGGGGAAGGACAAGTGCAAGAAAAACCGAGGGCTCCTTTGCTTTACCAGAAAGTCGTGCTTTTGCGCGATGTTCCCAAAGAGAATCTGCGCAAGGGAGACCGTGCCCTTTACATCCATGAGTTGCCTGGCATTGATGGCGGCGAAGACGGTGCAATCATCGAACTCTACAATGAATGCACCAACAAATGGTGGCTGGCAACTGTTCCGCTGTCAGCGATTTCCGCACCTTAACAATCTGCATCACACTTGCAAGGGCGGTGTGTTGAATGTTTGGCCCTCACACATTTACAATGCAATCTCAAACATTGTCCGCCAGAGGAATCAATGTCGAGTGAACTGATCAGCAACTACACTCTCAATGAATTTAGGAATGCCATAGCTCAGAATTGGCATGAGGCCGCAATCTTAGATTCATTTGAAGCAGAAGGAATAGATATCGATATATTTTTCCAGCCGAAACGTAACTACGGCGAGTGTTACACGTTGATTGAGCAGTTCTATTCGACTCTCGACTTCACAGTTGATGGCGATGTAATCAAGATTATCCGTGTTTTTGAAACATTCTTGTACAAGACGTTCCCCTCAGAAAACACGGTTGCAGGAAATCAACTTCGATACGCGCTTTATCGTGACGGATATGAATATTGCGATGGCCGTATTCTTTCCCTAGCAGACCGTTCACCACCGTTGGACTGGGGTTCGGAGCTTGCCAGGAAATTCGATCTGCAACAATTGGATAGGCAGGTCCGACGAATTTCAGATTCAATTGATGACGATCCGGACCTCGCAATAGGAACTGCAAAGGAGTTGTTGGAGACGATTTGCAAGACGATTCTGCTAGAAAAAGGAGAGGGCTACGATTCAAGGGAAGAGACATTTGATTTGCTCAAAAAGGTCCAAAAGATTTTGAGCATCATGCCAGAAGACATCGACAATAGGGCCAAGGGTGCTACGGCAATCAAACGTTTGCTTAACAATCTGACCGGTATTGTAAGAGGTATGAGCGAAGTTCGAAACTTGTACGGTTCAGGACATGGAAGAGAAGGTCGCAGTAGCAGCCTCGAACCCCGACATGCCAAACTGGCTGCTGGTGCAGCCATGACTTTGGCAGTTTTTCTATACGAAACTCATCTGGAGACTAGGGAAGAGCCCACCCCATGACCCTCGCCCGTGACCTGGACACGCCGGCCGTCCTCATCGACATCCCGACCATGCTGCGCAACATCGAGCGCATGCAGGGCTATTGCGACCGGCATGGCATCGCCTTCCGTCCGCACATCAAGACCCACAAGAGCCCGGAAATCGCCGGCATCCAGCGCGAGGCCGGCGCGGTCGGTATCGCCTGCCAGAAACTGGGCGAGGTCGAGGTCTTCCTCGACGCCGGTTTCGACGACATTCAACTACCCTTCAACATTGTCGGGCCACAGAAGACCGCGCGCCTCGCCAACCTGTCGAAGCGGGGCCGCATCACCGTCAGCGCCGACCACAGCGACGTGCTGGAGGGCCTGGAAGCCGCCGCGGCTGACGCGGGCGTGCGGATCCGCGTCATGCCCGACCTGGAGACGGAAATCGAGCGCACTGGCGCCGCGCCGGAGCAGGTGGTGGCGCTGGCGCAGCAAATCATTGCCAGCCCGCATCTGGAATTCGCCGGTCTCTTTCTCTACCCCGCCAACCCCGTCGTCCGCCCGCGCCTGCAGGAGGCCCTGAAGCGCCTCGACGACGCCGGAATCGAAGTGCCTGAAGTCAGCGGCGGCGGCACGGGCGCCTCAACGACCGCGCATGAAGTGCCTGAAATGACCGAGCTACGGGTGGGCACCTACATCTTCAACGACATGAACGTGGTCACCGGCGGAGGCGCCACGCTTGAGGACTGCGCCATGAGCGTGCTGGCCACTGTCGTCAGCCGCCCGACGGCCGACCGGGCCATCCTGGACAGCGGCAGCAAGACATTCGCTGCGGACCGCGTCAACGACGGCCACGGCCACATTCGCGAGTACCCCGAAGCGCGCCTCTACAAGCTCAACGAGGAGCACGGCTTCGTCGACCTGTCGGATTGCGAAGCCAGGCCGCGCATCGGCGAACAGGTCCACGTCGTGCCGGTGCACACCTGCGTCGTCAGCAACCTGCACTTTCAGCTCCATGGCGTGCGGGACGGCGTGGTTGAACAGGAATGGCCGGTCGCCGCGCGCGGCCTGGTGCGTTGAATTCAGTCGCTGAAGGGGTCGCAGTAGTTGACGCCGAGGCGTCGCAGCCGGGGCAGGTGCCCGCGCAAGCGCTGCTGAAAGTCAGCGAAGTCCCGAGCTGAAGGGGCCGTCCACAGGGCCTCCGCCAGGGCTGCGGCCCGCGGCCAGGTCATGTACTCAACCTGGTCCGCCGTGGGCATGAATTCCGTCCAGACGTTTCCCTGGCCGCCCAGCACGTGGGGATGATGATCCGGCGCAATCCCGGCGAGCGGATCGAATTCCAGTACGCGCTCCAGGGGCAGGTAACCGCCGATGGCCGGTGGCTCGGATGCCTCGTCCTCGCGCTGATAGTAATCGAGATAGCAATGAGTGTTTGGGGACATGACGGCGTCTTGGCCGGCGCTGGCGGCTGCAATGCCGCCTTCCGAGCCGCGCCAGCTCATAACTGTCGCGCCCGGCGCGAGGCCCCCTTCCAAAATCTCGTCCCAGCCGATGAGGCGACGCCCGTATCGGCTCAGAAAACCTTCGATGCGCCGGATGAACCAGCTTTGCAGCTCATGCTCGTCCAGCAACCCTTCGCGCCGCATGCGCGCCTGACACTTCGGGCAGGCCTGCCAGCGAGTCTTCGGGCACTCGTCGCCACCGACGTGGATGTACTCGCCCGGGAAGATCGCCATGACCTCCAGCAGCACACTCTCCAGAAAGTCGAAGACGGCGTCGTTGCCTGCGCAGAAGACCTCGTCGCTAATGCCCCAGTGGCAGCGAACTTCATAGCCTTCGCCCAGACAGCCCAGCTCCGGGTAGCTGGCAAGCGCGGCCTGGGCGTGCCCGGGCATTTCGATTTCCGGAATTATGGTGATGTGACGCGCACGGGCATACTCAACAAGGCTGCGCGCCTCTTCCTGGCTGTAAAAGCCGCCGTAGGGGCGACCGTCAAGCGTGTGGCGATCACCTGGCAGCGGTGTTTCCGCGCGCCAGGCGCCCACCTCGGTCAGACGCGGCCAGCCCTTTATTTCCAGGCGCCAGCCCTGGTCCTCGCTGAGGTGCCAGTGGAAGCGGTTAAACTTGTGCAAGGCCATCAGGTCCAGGGTCTTGCGCAGAAAAGCGAAGGAGAAGAAGTGACGGCCCACGTCCAGGTGCAGGCCGCGCCAGCGATGGCGCGGCGCGTCTTCGATGCTCAGGCAGGGGATGGTCGACCTTCCCTCCCCCGGCAACAGCTGTCGCAGGGTCTGCGCGCCATAATACAGACCGGCAGCGTCCGCGGCATGCAGGCTGATTCCCGAGGGCGCCACCTTCAGCCGGTAAGCTTCGGCCGCAACGTCAGTGGCCAGCGACAGGTTCAGATTGTTCCCGGCACTTTCGTCATTGGTCAGCGGAAGAGGCAGACCCGTTGCCGCGCGCAGCAGGTCGGCGCAGGCCTGCGCTGCAACTTCCTGGCCAGTCTGGACACAGACGCGCGTTTCCGCCGTCAACTCAAAAACGCCCGGCTCGCGCCGCAGCGACTGTGGCTGCGGAACGAGCGCGGGCGTATCAGCCGCGGTACCCATACTGCTCAGGTCTGCTTGAGCAGGGGCTCGTCGTCGACGCGCTCGCGATAGCCGGCGACGATCAGACCGGCCCGGCCCATGCTCTGGCCGTATTCCTGACGGTTGTGCGGGTCGCGATAGCCCATGCGCACCATGCGCCTCGGCCTGCGCGTGCTGTTGATGTAAGAGCCGTGCACAGTGTGGTAGCAAAAGAGCACCACGTCGCCGCGTTTGGCCGGCACCGGCACGGTATCCTCCAGGCGCCAGTCATCGGTGGGAAGGTGCGGCGTGCAGGGGCCGTCCTCGGTCATGGTGATGTGCTCAAGCGCGCCATGCTTGTGCGACCCCTTGAGGAAGCGAATTTCGCCGTTCTCGTGGCTGGTGTCATCCAGGTGCACCAGCACGTCGATGAAGCGGCCGTTCTCGTGGGCGTAGAAGGGATGGTCCTGGTGCATCGGAAAGGGGTGACCGGTCTGCGGCGGCTTGATATGCATGGTGGTGTGGTGCAACTCAACGTTGGGGCCAATCAGGGCCGCCAGCGTGGCAGACAGCTTCGGATTGGTGACCGCCTTCATCCAGGCCGCGGAATAGAGATGCAGGTCATGCATCGCCGTGAGCTTCGATTGCTTCTCAATCTCGGGATTCATATAGGCCTGGCGCCAGGGCCCGCTCCAGCCCGGGCTGGTGAAGGACCAGTCCTGCACCAGGCGGTCCAGTTCGTCTGCCAGTTCGTCGGTCTCTTCCGTCGTGAAAAGACCGGGAATGCGCAGAAACCCGTTTTCGTGATAAAAGTCGATATCCTGTCGCGAAAGCATATCCTGTGTCCTTCGTGCCCTGGTCAGCAACTGTCGCAATTATACTGTGATTGAAGCATTTTCAAGCGTCTGCCGCAGGGTACCCGGCGGAAGGGCTGTTGTATAGTAGAGGCCGTCTCAGTTCAGTAAACCGGAGCCAGATGAATCGCATGCGCCTTTACCTGCGACTCGCCTGGCAGAACCTGCTCGGCAACGTCCGTTGGACAAGCTTCGCCATCCTCGGCGTGGCCGCGGGTGTGGCCGCCATGGTCGCCCTCCGCAGCCTTGGCCTGACCATCAACGATGCCCTGTTGCTCAATTTGCGCGAGGTCAACCGCGGCGACATCAACATCCGCAGCGTCGTCAGCGGCCCATTCGCCTTGACAGTCAATGAGGGCGCATGGGAACGTAGCGTCTTTGACGAGACAGACCTGCTGCGCCTGGAAGAAGTCGTCGCCGGTCATGACGGACACATGGCCGCCTACAGCGTCTATCACAACGTGCAGCTGGCCCGCCACGACGACGCAACTGCCCGCGCGCCTGGCATAATCAGCAGCTTTTTCATTGATCCGTCCAGCTACAGCAGCGAGCGCCAGATCTTCGCGGAAGTCCCGCCAGGCATGACTCCCGACCAGCTCCTGACCGGCGCCGAAGAGGTTGTGCTCAGCCGCAGACTGGCGGATGCCCTGGATTTACAGGTACGGGACCAGATCCGCGTCAGTGGCACTGATCTGCCCTACACCGTGACGGGGATCGTGCCCGATCACAGCGAAGCCAACATCCGGGACCTGTCGTCTTCGCTTTTCGGCTTCGCTTATTTTCATCGCGACCAGGCGCTGCAAATGCAGTTGAACCCGGCGCCCAACCAGGCCAGCATTTATCTGCCAGACGGCAGCAGCGGGGACCTGATCCGGCAACTCGGGCTGGAGCTGTGGGCGCTCGATGCCGGCATCCACTCGATGACGACGACGCCGGACCTGCTAATTCGCAACAGGGACCTGATGGAATTCATCGAACGCCTGGTGGTCCTGACGGGCCTGGCCGCCCTGCTCGTCGGTGGCGCCGGCATCGTCAACACCATGCTGGTGCTCACCGGTCGCCGCCTGCAGGTGATCGCCACGCTGAAGGCACTCGGCATGCAGCGTCGGCAGGTCGCCACCGTTCACGGGGCTGAAGCCCTGCTGCTGGGTCTGGCGGGATCGTTCGCAGGCATGCTGGCCGGACTTGCGCTCAGCCGGGCCATCAACAACCTGAGCGAAACGCTGGTGCAGCGGCCCGTCGCCTGGCGCCTGTATCCGGAAGCGCTGCTCTTCGGCCTGGCCCTGGGGTTGGCCGTAACCCTAGTCTTTGGCATTCTGCCCGTCAGCATCGCGGCGCGCGTCCGTCCAGCCATCCTCCTGCGACCGACGCAGGGTCGCCTGCCGCGCCCTGGCCTGCCTGAAAGCGCGCTGGTATTCACTCTTTTTCTGCTGGTCACCGGACATTTCACGGGGACCATCGTCCATCCCCTGGTTGACCGTGGTCTGCCCGCCATCGCGCCCGACACCACCGTCAGCGGCATCCTGATCGTCGCCGTAGCCATCCTCCTGCTGGCTATCCTGACAGCGGGCCTGTGGCTTCTGGTCTGGCTTCTGGGTGTTCTGCCCGTCTCCGGCGTTTCGGAGCTTCGCCTTGCTCTCGCCAATCTGGGCGCGCGCAGGTTGCGCAGCGCTATCACCCTGCTGGCACTGGCGATCGGCGTGTTCACGCTGAGTCTGGTCAGCTTCCCGGCCATCGGCGTTCGCCAGGTGCTGCAGTTTCGCTTTACCGAATCGCTGGGCGGCAACGTGCTGGTACTGCCCCTGTTTCCACAGGCTCCCGGCCTGGTCCTGCGCAACCTGCTGCCCGACCTTCAGCAGGACCTGCGCCACGACACGCAGACCGACTTCTGGCTGGCGCAACTGGAGGCTATCGATGGCGTCCCCGTCGCCAACAACGCAGTCATGCCGGTCATCGTGCGAGAAACACAGAAGCCTGACCTGCACAGCGGCGAACTCGTCGCCGGGCGCGACCTGAAAACTGGCGACGCCGGTTCGCCGCTGCTGGTCCTTGCCCGCGGCTCGGCGCTTGAAGCCGCCCTGCGGCCGGACGCCTTACAGGGGCGGGACATTTCCCCGGGCGCGATTCTTTCGCTGCGCATCAATGATACGCTGCAAAGGGTCGTGGTGGTCGGCATCGTTGACAGCGCCAGCAACGCCCTGTTCCCCGGGGTCGCCACCGCCTTCCTGCCACCTGGCTTACTTGACCCGGGCGGCAGGCTGGCCCGCTTTCACATTCTGGACGTCACAGCGGACAAACTGGACAGTGTGCTGGCCCGACTGGGCGCCGTACCCCTGCTGCTGGCCCTGGACGTGAACCTTCTTGACCAACTCGTCGTAAACCTTTCAGGACAACTTGGCGCCCTGCCTGCGGCAGTGGGCGGCCTGACTCTCATCGCCGCCGGAGTGATGATGGCCAACAGCGTCGTTCTCGCCACGCTGGAGCGACAGCGGCAGACAGGCATTCTGCGGGCTTTGGGCTTGCGGCGCGGCCAGGTCCTGCAGGTCCTGCTGCTGGAAAACACCCTTCTGGGCCTGCTCGGCGCACTGACGGGCATTGCACTCGGCGTCGCCGCCCAGGGGCTGATCACCGGGCTCGGCACCGGGAAAGCGCTGCCGTTGCCGGCGGAGGCAGTTCCGGTGCTGGCCGGTCTGTTGCTTGTCGTATTGTTGATGGCCTGGCTGGCTACGCTGGTTGGCGCGCGCAACGCCCTGCGTGCGCCGGTCACAGAAGTGCTGCGTTACGAATAATCGCTCCCGACCTGTCATGTGGCATGGTCGGGTCCGTCAAACAGGAGGTTTCATGTTCTATCTGCGCTACGCGATGCGCAGCTTCTGGCGCAACCGACGCTGGTCGCTTTTCGCCGTCTTCTCCATTGCCGCCGGCGTGGCTGCCATCGTGGCCTTGCGCAGCCTCGGCCTCGCCATCGGCGACTCCCTGACGGGCAACCTGCGCGCCAGCAACCACGGGGACATTACGATCAGCGTTCCTGGCGAGGGTTTCGGCGTGACCTTTGGTTTTGGCGGCAACGGCCAGGACGACAGGCCGCAACTGGATGCGGAGCTGCTCAACGGGATCGACAGCTGGGTGCGGGAGCGGGGTGGCGAATGGAGCGCATGGACGGCCAGCAATGCCATCCAGATCGCCTCGCCCGGCAGCACCACCAGCGGAAGACCGCAATTTGTCACCACCATCTTTGTGGACTCCGGCGTCTGGCCGGTTTCGCACGAGGTCGTCGCGCTGGACCCGCAGGGCGCGCCCCTGTCCAGCCTGCTGACCGGCGGGGACGAGGTGGTGGTAAGCCGGAATCTGGCTGACCAGCTGGAAATCACCGTGGGCGATTTGGTACGCGTCAGCGGCACGGAAGAGGAATTCACCGTGCGCGGCATCGTCGCCACCGACTACGAGGCCAGCCTGCGTAACCCCCTGGCGGCCTTCTTTGGCTTCGCCTATTTGAATTACGAAAGCGTCGACAAGCTCGCGCTGGAAGGCAGCCCCAATCGCATCAGCATGGCGCTGCCGCCGGACCAGGCGCCCACAACCCGGGAAGAGGCGGATGAAATGACGGCCGGCCTGCGCAGACTGACTGGCGATGGATTGCGTTTCTCAACGGTCCCCGAATTGCGCGAGGAAAACCGTCTCATCGCGGACCTGACCGGCCAGTTCATTGTGGTCATGGGCCTCGGCGCCATGCTGATCGGCGGCGTGGGCATCGTCAACACCATGCTGGTGATGGTGCGCCGCCGCACACTGGAAATCGCCTCGCTCAAGACCTTCGGCATGAAGGGTCGTCGCATCGCCCTGCTCTTCCTGACGGAAGGCCTGCTAATGGGCCTGGCGGGCAGTCTGCTCGGCGCGGTCCTCGGCTTTTTTCTCAGCCTCCTGGCCAACCGCTACGGCGAGGCGCTCATCCAGCAGCGGCTCGCCTGGAGTCTGCAACCCGAGGCCCTGCTCTTCGGCATGGTTATCGGACTGATCGTATCCGCAGTTTTCGGCGTTTTGCCGGTCCTGACCGCCCTGCGCGTGCGGCCCGGCATCATCCTGCGGCCCAACGAGACCGTCATTCCCCGCACAGGTCTGCTGCATTCGCTGCTGGCCCTGCTGCTGATCGTGTTGACCCTGGGTCTCATCGCCGGGCAAATCCTGGCGCATCCTCTGGCGGGCATCATCGGCACGGCATTGACCCTGTTGCTGCTGGGCCTCCTCATCGGCCTGCTCTGGTTGCTGGTGTGGGTCGTCGGGCGAATGCCGGCCTTCGGCAACGTCGACCTGCGCCTGGCGCTGCGTAACCTGCGCTCCGGTCGCACGCGCACGGCCACCACGCTTCTGGTGCTGAGCGCAGGGATGTTCGCGCTGAGCAGCATCGCTTTCTTCGGCGCCGGCACCCGCCAGATCCTGCAGACGACGCTCAGTGATGCCCTGGGCGGCAACGTCATGATCTTCACGCCCCTGCCGTCGGCCATCGTCAACCCCCTCATTGAGAATCGTCTGGACAGCCTGGAAGGAGTCCGGTCCACGACGCGCATCCTGAATTACAATGGCGAGGTCATCGCCATCAACGGCGAGGCAACCGACAGCGAAGAAGTCATTGAGCGGGCGCGGCAATTGCGCCGGGAAATGCGCGACGCCACCCGCGAAGGTGACCTTGGACGCATCCCCGAACTCGGCGCCGAACTGGATGCCCTGCCTGATTACACGCTGGACATCACCGTGCGCGATACCACCGGCGTCAACCTGAATGGCAACGCGCGCATCGTCGCCGGCCGCCCCCTTGACGTTGACGACATCGGCCAGCCCGTGCTGCTCTTGTCCGAGGAGGACCAACTGGTCGACGTCGGGGAACGCATCACCCTGCGGGTTGCTGGCGAAGCCTACGAGTTTGAGGCCGTCGGCGTCCAGGCATCCAGCAACCTCTTTCAGGGACCGGACCAGATCATCATACCGCCCGGCGTACTGCCCGCCAGCGACATCGGTTTCCCCTTCACCCTGGTGGACGTCGAGGAGGAACATCTGGACGCCGCCCTGCTCAGTCTTTCCGCCCTGCCCCTCGTCTTCACCATCGACGTCGGCTTCATCGACGGCCTGATCGGCCGCTTCATCGACCAGTTCAGCGCCCTGCCCATCCTGGTGGGCCTGCTGTCGCTGGGGGCAGCCGGCATCATCATGGCCAACACGGTCGCCCTGGCGACGCTCGAACGCAGGCGCCAAATCGGCATCCTCAAGGCCGTCGGCCTCAAGGGACGTCGCGTTCTGGGCGTCATGCTGCTGGAAAATCTGATCATCAGTCTGCTGGGAGGTCTGCTCGGTCTGGGCCTCAGCGCCCTGGGCGTGGCCATCATGAGCCGCTTGGGAATCGAGGCCACCATTCTCATCCCCGACGACGCCACCCCGGTCGCGATCGCCCTTGTCATCGCCGCCGTCGCCATCGGCGCCCTTGCGACGCTGCTCAGCGCGCGAGTGGCCATTCGCGAGCGGGCGCTGATTGTTTTACGCTACGAATGACATGGTCAGCGTGCTACAATTCCCGGGGAACGCCAGCGAGGGTGCATGGAAACCGTTGCCGCGGCTGAAAACCTGACCATTGAAATGACGCCGGACAGTTGGCGTCTGTACGTCGACGATCTGCATGGCGCACACGAGTTGCTCGATGCCGTGCCGGACGGTCGCCTGCGTTACTCAGAGGCATTTGCAGCTTCACGCCGTCTTCCTGCCAGCGGGACGTTGGCGAACGCGAACGTCGAGCATATCCTGCTGGGTTGGTCCCCGACGGATGAAGCCTGGCACCTTGGCTTGCTGCTGGCTCCGCAACTGGCCAGCCTGCGCGACAGCCGCTGGTGCGAACTGGCCCACTGGCCGGATCCCGACCAGGGCGCTTTCCGTGAACTCGCGGAGAACAGCGGCCTGGCCCTTGCCAGCGTGGCCGGTCGGCCTTTCCGACTCCTCGAACCGGAGGCGCCAGCCGCGATCGCGGCGGAGCGGGAACCAATCTTTGAGGAAGAATCGCCTCCGCCGGCGGAGATTCCCCTGCCTCGTTTGCCACTGGAATTCAGCGGGGACTGGTCGCTGGAGACCGGTACGACCGGTATGTTGCAACTGGTGCGCAAACCGCATGTCGCGCGCGCGGCATTCCGTCGCAGCCTGTGGTATGCCTTCTGGGCGGCCGTCTTTGTCTTCCTGCTCGTCGCCAGCCACTTCAGCGGAATTGCCCCACCCGGCCAACCCTGGATTCCGCCCCTGGCGCTCCTCTCCGCGCTGGCGCTGCTGGCACTGGTCCTGCGTAACCAGTTGCGCTTCCACAATTCGCCCGACCTCTATATCTTCGACAGTTACCAGATGCAGATTCGCGCCCGTCACGGCATGCGCGTGCTCTGGAGCAAGCGCGTGGCGCAGATTCAGTTGCTCTATGTGTCGGAAGTGCGCCAAAAGCGCCGCAGAGGCAGCGCCCCTGCCTACGCCGAGTTGAACCTGCATCTCAGCACCGGTCAATTCCAGTTCCTTGTGCCCAGTCGTCAGTTGCGTCTGCTGGCGCGCGAATCCATGGCTCTGGAAACCGGCGTCTCCGAGTTACGTTCCTGGCACTGCAACAGCAATGCGCAGGCCGTCGCCCTCTACGTGGGCCAGGCGCTTGAACTGCCCGTTTGGCTGGACCGGCGCGACAGCTGAGGACCGTGTGCCGCGTCGCCCGTTGCCTGCTGCTGGTTTCCGCGCTTCTGGCCACTGCCACCGCCACGCCTGCGCAGGGTAACGCAACGCTGACCCCCGGCGCATCGCTTGATGGTGAAATCAACGATCGCTGGCCCCGCATCTCCTGGACCTTCGACGGTCTGCAGGGGCAGGTCATCGAACTGCAACTGGAAGTGACGGATGGCAATCTGGACCCCGTGCTTCTGTTGCTGGACAGCGAGGGGCAGGTGCTGGCCGCTTCCGACGACAGTCAGGGCGGCCTGGTGCCCTTCATCGCGCCGCTGAGCCTGCCCGTCAGCGGTCGTTACACGGTGGTCGTCATGCGCCTGGGTCAGGCCCTTGGCAGCACCTCCGGCTCGTTTCGACTGGACCTGCAACAGATCGGCGTCAGTTCCAACGCCGGAAGCGTGCTGCGCTATGGCGACCAGGTCATCAACCGCATTTCGCAGGAGACGCCTGTCGTCGCCTACCGCTTCCACGCGCGGCGCGGCGACGTCGTGCAGTTGCACCTGCGCCGGGCCTCGGGCGACCTCGACCCCTGGTTGCAACTGCAGGACAGCGCCGGACGTGAACTGGCCAGCAACGATGACGCCCTCGACGGCCCGGCCCCGCGCGACAGCCGCATCAGTGACTTCCTGATTGAGACCGACGGCGAATACCGGATTCTGGCCTCGCGTTACGGTCAGGAAGCCGGCACGAGCAGCGGCAACTTCGTGCTGTCGCTCAACGAGGCCCTGTTCAGCGGGCTGGGCACGACGGCCGCCACGGCCATCCCCATCCGCCCCGGCATCAGCGGTCGCGGCAGCCTGGACGACGAGCAGCACCAGCGTTTCTACCAGTTCGCTGGCCAGGCCGGCGAGAGAGTGCGCATACGCATGGCGCGGGCCACCGGCGGGCTCGATCCCTTGCTGCTGTTGAGCGACGGCCAGGGACGGGAACTGGTCCGCGATGACGACGGCGGCGGCGGCAAGAACGCCCTGATCGAGGACTTCCGCCTGCCCGCCGATGGCCTGTACACCATCACCGCCACCCGCTATGAACTGGCGGAGGGCCAGACCAGCGGCCCCTATCGCCTGGAATTGATGCTGCCCGACCTCGTGCTGCAAGACCTGCCAGGCGGGACGCAACTGGTCACCTGGGGCCGGGCCGTCGAGGCCAACCTCGACAACGAAACGCCGGCGCGCCTGTATGCCTTTCAGGGCGGCGCCGAAGACGTCGTCACCATCACCATGGACCGCAGCAGCGGCAACCTCGACGCCGTGCTCAACCTGCTGGACGAGGAGCGTGAACTACTGACCAGCGATGATGACACGGGGCCGGGCCGCAACGCCCGCATCGGCGACTACACACTGCCGGCCGACGGCATCTACCTCGTGGAGGCCACCCGTTACAGCGGCGACGAGGGCGCGACCGACACGGCCGGCGGCTTCACGCTCAACCTGTCACGGAGGATCAGCCCCTGATCTCCCTGCTCATCGCGACCGGCAACGCCGGCAAACTGCAGGAATACCGAGAGTTGCTGTCCGATTTGCCGCTTCAGCTGGTCAGTCCCGCGGACCTGGGCCTGCAGGACCTCGACGTCACCGAAGACGGCGACAGCCTGAAGGCCAACGCGACGAAAAAGGCGCGCGTCTGGGCCGCCCGCAGCGCCCTGCCGGCCCTCGCTGACGACACCGGCCTCTTCGTCGACGCGCTGGATGGCGCGCCCGGCATCTACCCGGCGCGCTGGGGCGGGCCCGGCCTGAGCATGGCGCAGCGCCGTCGAAAGTTGCTTGACGCCCTGGGCGACACGGCGCCGGAGCGACGCCGCGCCCGCTTCGTCTGTGTGATCGCGGTCGCCTGGGGCGAGCATCTGAAAATTGCCCGCGGCGAGCACGAGGGTCGCATCGCCCTGGAGGAAATGCCCGGCCCGGCCGGCTTCGGCTACGACTCGATCTTCATCCCGCAGGGCGAAGACCGCTCCTGGGCGCAGCTGCCGGAAGACATCAAGTGGAGCGCCAGCCACCGCAGCCTGGCCGCCACGCGCATCATCCCGTTGCTGCGTCAAATGCTGCCGGGGCTAAGCCCGCGCGGCTGAACTGCGTTGGCCGTGGTTCATGCGAAAGACCGGCGTGGGCGACTCGTAGCTGCCGGACCTGCCCATGGCGCTGCAGCGCCGCAGCGCGCCGTCGCCGAAGCGGTTGCGAATATTGTCCAGCGCCGCCTGCAGGGCCAGTTCGCGCGGCGCTTCCCACAATTCCAGTTGCCGCCCCTGCCGGTCGGGCTCCAGGCCGCTGACGCGGACGCCAATCAGTCGCAGCGGGCGTCCGCGCGGCCAGTAACTCTCCAGCAGCGCCTCCGCCGCCTGCCAGATATGAAGGTCATCGTTGACGGCCATCGGCAGCGTCGTCTGGTGCATGACGGTCGTGAAATCCGACCAGCGCAGCGTGAGCGTCACGGTCCGGCCGCGCAGGTGCTGGCGGCGCAAACGCAGACCCACGCGCTCCGCCAGATCGCGCAGCTTGCGACGAATCGGCAGGGCCTCGCGCTGGTCGCGCAGGAAGGTGCTGCTGTGCCCCACCGATTTGGTGACGAAGGTTGATTCGACGATGCGCTCGTCGATGCCGCGGGCGCGCTGCCCCAGGTCGTAGCCATGCTTGCCGAAGCGCCGCATGAGGTCGCGGGTTGGCCAGCGGGCCAGGTCGCCAAGGGTGGAAACGCCCATCTCCCGCAGCCGCTCCGTCGTCTTCGGGCCGCATCCCCACAGGGCCTCCACCGCCAGCGGCGCGAGGAAGTCGGCTTCCGCGCCGGGCGCGACGATCTTGATGGCGCGCGGTGGCGCGCCGCCCCTGCCGGCGCTCTTGGCGGCATTGGTGGCCATCTTGGCGATCAGCTTGTTGCTGCCGCCGCCGATGGAACAGGGCAGGTTCAGCTGGCGTGCAATGCGTTCCTGCAGAGCCCGCGCGATCAGCGTAGGGTCGCCCGGCAAACCGGTGATATCGAGGAAGGCCTCGTCGATTGAGACTGGCTCGACCATCGGCGTCAATTCCTGCGCCAGGGACATGACCCGCGCCGAGATTTCAGCGTAGTTGCCGAAACCGTGCGAGACGACCAGCAACTGCGGGCAAAGACGAACTGCTTCTCCCATGGGCATGCCCGAGCGCACGCCGTATCGGCGCGCCGGCCAGGAGCAGGAGGCGACCACGCCGCGCTTTCCTGGCTGGCCGCCGACGGCGAAGGCCAAACCCGCCAGCGAGGGGTCGTTCAACTCCTCGACGGCGCAGAAAAAGGCGTCCAGATCAAGATGCAGAATGCTGCGGGTCATGCGGGCCATGGCGCGAACCCCCTTGACAGCCATTTCCGCCATGATAGAACATATGTTCTTTTGTGTCAAGCCCTGTGCAGCGCCGCTCAGGCGACGCTACAATCGCCCGCGGCGTTCTGGCAGACTGGCAAAACGTGCCCCATGCGCATCGAGCACCTTTCGCTGAGCAATTTCCGCAACTACGCCCGCCTGGAATGGAGCCCGCCGCCGGGCACCACGCTCATCCACGGCGCCAACGCCCAGGGCAAGACCAGCCTGCTGGAGGCCATCTGCTACCTCGCCCTCTCACGCTCCCCCTGGAGCAGCAGCGACCGCCAACTCATCCACTGGCGCAGCCAGGATGAACCCATTCCCTATGCCCGCCTCGCCGCCGACGTCAGTTCCCGTCACAGCCCACTGGAGCATCTGGAAATCACCCTGATGCTGGAGGACTGCGGCCAGGCGACGCCGCGCTTCAGGAAGGTGTTGCGCCTCAATGGCGCCGACAAACGCGTGATGGACCTCGTCGGTCACCTCAACGTCGTGTTGTTCCTGCCGCACGACCTGGCGCTGGTTGAGGGGTCGCCGGCGGACCGGCGGCAGTTCATCGACAACACCCTTTCCCAGGTCGATGCCGCCTGCCTTGAGGCCCTGAACCGCTTCGGCAAGCTGCTGCCTCAACGCAACGCCCTGCTGCGCCGCATCCAGGAACGGCGCGCCGCAACGCACGAACTGGACTTCTGGGACGCGCAACTGGTTGAGGCCGCCGCCGTCATCATCGCCGCGCGCCAGCGTTTCCTGCGCGAACTGGAAGCCAGCGCCTGCCGCGCGCACCATGACCTTACGGGCGGACGTGAGACCCTTTCGCTTCGTTACCAGCCCAGCTTTGCGCCCACCGCCAGCGGCGATGGTCAGCTTTCCTTCAATTCCCAGGGCCTCGATCTCCACCGCGAACTGGACGCAAATGACATCGCGCCCCAATACGCCGCTCGCCTGGAAGAGGAACGTTCACTCTCGATCCGCCGGGGCTTCACGCCAAGCGGCCCGCACCGCGACGAATTGCGCATCGCCATCAACGGCCACGACGCCGGTCTCTACGGCAGCCGCGGTCAGGCGCGCACAGCGGTGATGGCGCTCAAGCTGGCGGAACTGGACTGGATGCAGGCGCGCATCGGCGAGCCGCCCCTGCTGCTGCTGGACGAGGTCGTGGCCGAGCTGGATTCCAGCCGGCGCAACTGGCTGCTGGAACGCCTCGACGGCGTGGCCCAGACGCTATTGACCACCACCGAACTGGACATCTTCACGCCGGGATTCCTGCAGCACGCTTCGGTGTTGCGGATCGCGGAAGGACAGATCGCCAGCCAGAACACGGAGGCCGACCCGTGAGATGGCTGCGCGCCATGCGCGAGAGCTACTACGGCTGGCGCATCGCCCTGACCCTGGCCATCACCGAGACCATCTCCTGGGGCATTCTTTATTACGCCTTCGCCGTCTTCATCCGTCCCATGGAACTGGACACCGGCTGGTCGCGCACCGAATTGACCGGCGCCTTTTCGCTGGCCCTGCTGCTGCGGGGCGCGATGGCCGTGCCGGTTGGCATCTGGATCGACCGCCACGGCGCCCGCCTGCTGATGACCGTCGCCTCCCTGCTGGCCAGCGCCCTGCTGGCCCTTTGGTCACAGGCCGACGATCTGGCGATTTTTTATTTGGTCTGGTCGGGTCTGGGTCTCTGCATGGCGGCCCTGTTTTACGAACCGGCCTTCACCGTCATCGCCAACTGGTTCCTGCGCAAGCGGGCGCGGGCGCTGGCCCTGATCACTCTCGTCGCCGGCTTCGCCAGCACGGTTTTCCTGCCTCTCGCCAATTCGCTGCTGCAACAGCATGGCTGGCGCACGGCCGTCCTGTTGCTCGCCATTCTGCTGGCCGCGACGACCATCCCCCTGCACGCGCTGGTGCTGCGCCGGCGACCAGCCGACATCGGGCTGCAGGCGGACGGCGCCAGTGAAGATCCTGGCAGCTCGCCGCCGTCTTCGGACGAGTCCGCCAGAGACATTCTGCGGGGCAGCGTCTTCTGGTCGCTCACCGCGGCCTTTTCCCTGGCCATGCTGGGCGGCACGGCGATCCGCGTTCATTTTGTGCCTTTTCTGCTCGAACAGGGGGTGGATGACAATCTGGCGGCGGCCGGCGCCGGCCTGATCGGCGCCGCCCAGGTCCTGGGCCGACTCATTTTCGCGCCCGTGGCCGAACGACTGTCTCTGCTCTGGCTGACGGAGCTGTCGCTTGCGCTGCAACTGCTGGCCGTGTCGCTCCTGTTGCTGCCAGGCGCCGACTGGCGCCTCTGGCTCTTCGTCCTCCTGTTTGGCGCGGCCGTCGGCTCCGCCACGCTGCTGCGGCCTGCCCTGCTGGCAGAGCGTTTTGGGCCCGCGCGCTTCGGACGCATCAGCAGCGTCATGGTTGTTTTTCTGACCCTGGCGGGCACCGTCGCGCCGGTCGGGGCCAGCGCCGTCCACGCACTGGGCGGCGGTTACGGCCCGGTACTGTGGGGTATCGCCGGCATCACGCTGGCGGCGATGCTGGTCCTGCTGCCGGCGCGTGTCCCAACTACCAGGGCCGCAGGTAAGTGAAGGAAGGTAGTTCTTCCGGGTCCTCCGTGCGCCAGTGGAAAGTGTTGATTGAGGCCGTCTCCGGGTAATCGTCGCTGACGCCATAGTTGGGCATGTGGGCCTTGAGCTTGACCTCCGGCGGGTCACCGGCGGCGAGGACGATGGAAAACGCGATGATGTCGCCATGGGTGACGGCAGCCACTTCTCCGCCCGGCCAGGCGCAGCGCATGGCGGCGAGGAAGTCCTGACCGCGACGCGCCACGTCCTCCGCCTGTTCGAATTCCGGTCCGTTGCCGCTGTACATGTCCCAGTCGCGTTTCAACAGGTCCAGCAGTGGCCGACCCTGCCAGGGCGTGTACACCTCGTTCAGGCGCTCGTCAACCTCGAGCGGCAGCGAAGCGCCGGCCGCCGCCAGGATGGCGACCGTCTCCCTGGCGCGCTGCATGGGGCTGCTGTAAAGCGCATTCAGCGGGCGTCCCTGCAACCAGGACGCCGCGGATCGCGCCTGCTCCTGGCCGCGCACACTGAGGCGAAAGCCGGGCAGACGTCCGTACATGACGTGTTGGGGGTTATGGACCTCGCCGTGGCGAACAAGATGGACAGTGCAACTCATGAGCTGAGACTCCCGGGACTTGACGAGCAATGATTACAGAATCACTGGTGGTTAACTTTGACAGATAATGCCATGCCATGATACAATTTACATGGATTAACTTTCACGGTTCATCATCACAGTAAGGAGAACCCCATGCTGAACGAGGCGATGCAGGAAGCGCTGAACAGGCAAATCAACGCGGAACTGGGCGCTTTCTACACCTATCTGTCGATGAGCGCCTGGTTCGAGTATCGCGATCTGCGCGGTTTTGCCGCCTGGATGCGCCGACACGCGGACGAGGAAATGACGCATGCCACCAGGATCCTCGACTACATCAACGAACGCAACGGTCGCGTTTTGCTGCTGCCCCTGGACCAGCCACAAATCGAATGGGAATCGCCGCTGGACGTCTTTCAGGATGCACTGAAGCACGAACAGCACGTCACGCATCTCATCAACGATCTTGTTTCGCTGTCCTCCAGTGAGAAGGACCCGGCCTCCTTCAGCTTCCTGCAATGGTTCGTGGACGAGCAGGTGGAAGAGGAAGCCCTGGTCGACGCCGCCGTGCAGGACCTGAAGCTGGTGGGCGATTTCGGCCCCGGCCTCTTCCTGCTTGACCGCGAAATGGGCGCTGTTCAGCCCGAAGACGGCGCCTGATCCTCGCCTTCCACGACGGCCAACGCCACGAAGTCGATCTCCAGCCTGACCTCTTCCGCCACATCCGAAACAAAGGGCACGTCGGGAATGGTCAGGCCGAGATCGGCATGTTGCAGGGCACTGCGCGCCGACCCGCTTAAGCGCTCCTCGCTCTCCAGCGTAATGGTGGCATCAAAGGTCAGGGCCTGCGTAGCCCCGGCGATGCGCAGTTCTCCAAGGATCTGAACGTCGAAAGGCTCGCCAACGGTGACGCTCTCCGGCATGCCCGTCAGTTCCGACGTTTCAAACTCGGCATATTCGAATTCATCCTCGGCCGACTTGAGGATGAAGGTGCGCAACGCCCGGTTGCGGTTGCCGTTGTCAGTTGTGAGCGTGCGCGCGTTGATGCGAATCAGGCCGATTTCTGATGCCACCGGGTCGCCAGTGTCGACCCGCAGGTCACCGGCGACCTGGTCTGTGGCGCCGACAACCGTGAAGTCCGCGCCGCGCAGCACTTCGTCAATGAGAAATCGGACTTCAGACTCTTCTTGCGCGATGCGAAAGACCCGTGCGCCCGCTTCTGCCTCCAGGCCCGGGGCCGTGACCGGCCCGCTGGCTTCCTCATGATCGCCCTGAGTGAAAGCAACGAAGGCATTGAGAGCGCCACCCAGACCCTCCGGACCTTCTCTCACTACAATCAGGGCTGCCAGGGCGAGCAGGCCCACTACGCCTGCAACCACCAGGAAACGGATGATCTGCAGCAGTCTGCGCATATCTCACTCCTCATTTGATGATGCGCATCATAGCGTCCTGCCTCAGGACTGAACAGACCCTGTGCTATCATGGCGACGATGCCTCACATACTGCTCATTTCGCGCTGCCCGCCCTGGCCGCTGCACCTCGGCGACCGGCTCATCGTCTGGCATCTGGTGCGCGAACTCTCCCGGCGTGGCTGCGTCATTGACCTGATGGCCTTTGCCAGCCAGGCGGAAGACCACGACGACCTTGATCACTACCGCGCCCACTTTGGCATCGTCGCGCTGTTTGACGAACCCGCGCGACCCCCGTCCACGCTGCTGCGTCGCCTGCTTCTGCCAGGCGCGCGCTTTCCCGACCAGGCTGCAGGAGTCTCCTCCCCGGCCATGTGGCGCGCTATCGAAGAGCAGGTAGCCGGCAATGCCTACGACTGCGCGCATTTCTTCGGCGGCATCCAGGTCAGTGAGTATCATCAAGCCGTGGGAGACTTGCCGACCCTCATCACGCCCTACGAGTCCTACAGTCTCTACCTGCAGCGCGCGCTGGAAGCCGGTGACGGACCGGCGCCCGCGATTCGCCTGCGTCATTTTTTGGCGAGACGTTTCGAGTCCTGGTTGTACGCGCCTTTCGGACGTCGCGTGGTCGTCAGCGACCGGGACCGCACGGAACTGCGCCGACTCAACCCGGCGCAGGACTGGGAAGTCATTCCCAACGGCGTCGACACGGAGCACTTCCGGCCCTCCGGTGAAGCGCGTGAAGCAGCCAGTCTGCTCTTCACCGGCAACTTCACCTACGAACCCAATGTCGACGCCGCGCTCTGGCTGGCCCGCGACCTGCTTCCCCACCTGCGCCAGGAGCACCCGGAACTGCAGCTTTGGCTGGTAGGCAACGCACCTCCGGAGTCGCTGCGCGCGTTGGCCGGCGAACGAACACGGGTCACCGGGCGCGTGCCCGACCTGCGCCCCTGGCTGAACCGCGCGACGCTTTACGTCAGTCCCTTGCGCATGGGCGCCGGCATCAAGAACAAGGTGCTGGAAGCGCTGGCGACGGGCTGCCCGCTGCTGGCCACGCCCCTCAGCGCGGACGGAATCGCCCTTGAGCATGGCCGCCATGCCTGGCTGGCGGCGCGCAGTGACTTCCCTACCGCGGCCCGCAAGCTCCTGGCGGACGGCGCCTTGCGGAAGCGTCTGGCGCTGGCCGGTCGGCAACTGGTTGAGTCGCGCTACAGTTGGCAACAGGTCGCGGAACGCTATGCCGCGCTGTATCAAGCGCTCGCTTCCGCTGCCAGGTCGCGGTGAACTGGCCCCGCCTGGTCTCCACCCTGCTGAGTCCGCCACCGGTCTGGGCGTTGATGGCCTTGCCGGTGTCCCTGCGCGATGCCGCTTCTCTCTCTCAGGGCCTGGTCAACGCCGGCATTTACATAGTGTTTGTCAGCCTGTTGCCGATGCTTTACGTGGCCGCCATGGTGCGACGGGGTCGCATCACTTCACTGGACATGCCGCTACGCGAACAGAGACGCCGCCCCTTCATGGTTTCCGTCACCTGCGCCACCATCGCCTGGTGGCTGTTGCGGAGCACAGGGGCGCCGGGCGTCATGCCCTTTTTCGCCCTGTGCAGCCTGGCGCTGATCGCATCGATTGCCTGCATCTCCCTGACGTGGCAAATCAGCATGCACATGATGAGCATGACCGGCGTCCTGGTGGCCGCCTGGGCTTTCTTCGGTCCGGCCTGGGCCCTGGCGTTATCTCCGCTGTGGTTGCTGGTGGCAGCAGCCCGTCTACGACTCGGGCGTCACAGTCCGGCACAGTTGCTGGGAGGCGCAGTGGTTGGCGTGCTTGTCCCGCTTTTGCTCTTCGCGCTGCAGTGATTGTCTTCAGCCGCCGGCCAGCAGGGCTTCAACGTCGGCGCGGCGCGGCATGGCCGGCGCCGTTCCGGGCCGTGTGACCGAGAGCGCCGCCACGGCGTTGGCGAAACGCAACGCCTCTTCCAGAGCCTGCCCTTCCGCCAGCGCCACGGCAAGGCCGCCGTTGAAGGCATCGCCGGCGCCGGTGGTATCCAGCACCTCGACCTCAAAGGCGGGCACCTGCCCGCTTCCGTCTTGCGTCGCCCAGCGCGCCCCTGCCGCCCCCATCGTCTGGATGAGTGTGTGGCCCCTGCGTGTGACCAGCGGCCGCAGGTCAGTCGGGGCCTCTCCATAAAGGGTAGCGAGTTCGGTCTCGTTGGGCGTGAGCCAACTGGCCAACGCAAGCATCTCCGGCGTCAGGGCCTGGGCCGGCGCCGGATTCAGGATGCAGGGAACCTCCAGTTTCTGCGCCAGATTCAGCGCATGCGCCACGGTTTCCAGCGGCACTTCCAGTTGCAGGACCAGGATATCGGCAGCGGCGATGCGATCGACCGCCGCGTCGACGTGTTCCCGGGTCAGCCCAAGGTTGGCCCCCAACGCGCAGACGATGGCGTTTTCGCCGGCGTCATCCACCCAGATGGGCGCGACGCCGGTGGCCAGTTCTGCGTCGCGGCCGACGTGCTCGCTGTTGACTCCCTCTTCCTGCCAGCAGGTGAGGGCAACGTCTCCCCAGGGGTCCTGGCCGATGCGGCCCACAAAACTGACGTCCGCACCCAGGCGGGCGGCTGCAACCGCCTGGTTGGAACCCTTGCCACCGGGCCCGGTGCTGAAACGCCGGCCCTGCACGGTTTCGCCGGGTTGCGGCAGACGCTCCATAGTGGTGATCATGTCCAGATTGAAGCTGCCAAGGACGACAATGGTCGCGCTCACAGGTCATTCCTCATGTCAGGCGCCGGGTCGGGAATGGATGGGAGTCGAACCCACCGCGGCCTGCTCTGCGCAACCCGCCACCGGTTTTGAAGACCGGGGCATCCACCGGGACACATCCATCCCCCTGCGGCCAGTATAACAGCCAGGGCCGATGCCAGGAACGTCAGACCGCCATGTTGCAGGGGCGGCATTTGCTATACTGGCCCATCCTGAACCAGGCATTGAGGTGAACGCTGACAGCAGCAATTCGGCTTCTGCACAGGCGGCGGCGACGCCGCGCACGACACAGCGCGCGGCAAATGCATGTCGGCCTTGGGCTGGGCGTCCTGCTGCTGTTTCTGGCGCTGCTCATGCTGCTTCCGGCGGCCGGCGCATGGTGGATGTACAACGAGGCCCTGAATGCCCTTCCGCCGCTGCCGGCCAGCGGACTGGAGGTGACGGGCGAGGGGCCCTCGCACCTCTACGACCGAAGCGGGCAAACCGTTTTGCTCAGCGCCGGTGGCATCGACGGCGGCGCGCGCAGCTGGCGTACCCTGGACGAACTGCCTGACACCCTGATCGCAGCCACTCTGCTCAGTGAAGATCCCGACTTCCTCAACCGGCCGGCGACATCGCCGGTGACCCTGGGAATCCGACTGTGGCAGGAAGCCCTTGGCGAGAGCATTCGCGATGATTCTCTGGCCGTGCGGCTGGCGCGCAGCCTGTATTCGGCGCCGTTGGCGGCGCCAGGCGGTCTGACAGTCGGGCGCGAACTGGTGATGGCCGCCGAACTGGAACGACTGCACCCACGCGAGGACCTGCTGGAATGGCGCCTGAATACCAGCCACTACGGAAACGACGCCTGGGGCATCGAGGCCGCCGCCCGACTATACTTTGGGAAACCGGCGACTCAGCTTGCTCTCGACGAAATCGCGCTGCTGGCCGCCATCCCGCCGCAGCCGGAGTCAAACCCCCTGCAGGCCGAAACTGCAGTGCGCCGGCGTCAGGACGAGCTTCTCTTCGGTCTCTTGCAGACAGGCCACATTGACGCGCGGGAAGCCACCGCCGCGCTGAGGAGGGAAACTCCGGTCCTGGCGCGCCGGGAACAGTCGTCGCGCCTGGCGCCAGGATTCAGCGAGCTGGCCCTCAATCAGGCGCGCGCCATCCTCGACTCGCTGGGTCTGGATGGAGGGCGCATGCTGGCCCAGGGCGGCCTGCGCATCCTGACGACTCTCGATCTCACACTTCAGGAACGGGCTTCCTGCCTGCTGCAACTGCATCTTGACCGCCTGACCTCTACGGCCGCAACAGGCGACTGCCAGAACCAGGACCTGTTGCCGCTTGCGCCGGCGATGGATTCTCCGCCACAGGAGGCTGCGCTGGTCATTCTTGACGTGCGCAACGGCGAGTTGCTCGCGCTGTTGGGCGAGGCGGGCGACCGGCGTCATCCGCCGGGCCCCCTTTTGCTGCCCTACGTATACTTTGAGGCCTTCCGCAAGGGCAGGACCGCCGCCGACATGTTGCTCGACATCCCGCTGGAACTGCCAGGGGACATTGAAGGGCTGTTCTACGCACCGGTAAACGACGATGGTCTCTTCCGCGGACCCCTGCCCTTGCGCGACGCCATGAGCGCCGGCCTTCTGCCACCGGCCGTACAACTGGCCAGTGAATTGCGCCTCGAAAACATCCTGGCGCGCGCCGATAGCCTGGGTTTGAGAGGGCTGGAAGCCGCCAGCGGGGCCAGCCTGTCCCTGCTGGAGCGGGGCGGCGCCGTTTCCCTGCTGGAGGCCGCCGGCAGCTACGCCCTTTTTGCCACCCAGGGCGAACAGCGCGGCCTCTTGCCGGGGCCGGCCGCCGGCCTGCAGGGAGCCGCTCCGCTGAGCGTGCTGGCCATTGAAGACTCCCGGGGACAGGTTCTGTGGCGGGCGCAACAGTCTGCGGACCTGGCCTGTAGCGAAGCAGCGAACTGCAGGTCGCGTTTCGCCAGTGAATTGGGGTTTCTGGTCAATGACGTGCTGGCTGACCAGGCGGCGCGGGTTCGTGTGCTGGGAGAAGCGGACGTGCGTCTGCTGGACGTCGGGCGGCCAGCTGCCGTCGTAAGCGGCCAAAGCGGCCGCCGCCAGGTGGCCTGGACCCTGGGCTACAGCCCCGGTTATCTCGTTGCTGTCCAACTGGGGCGTGACGGAGACGGCCCCATGAGCGCCGACGCGCCCGTGAGCGGACTGGCTGCCCATCTCTGGCAAGCCCTGATGACCCTGCTGCACGAAGGTCAGTCCGCGGAGGGCTGGCGCAAGCCGGACAACATCATCGAGCTGGAGGTGTGCGAACGCTCCGGTTTGCTGCCCAACGGCATCTGCCCGACACGCCGCGAACATTTCATCGCGGGTGTGGAACCGCAGCAGGTGGACAACTTCTGGCAGCTTTTCGCCGTCAACAGCGCCAACAATCGCCTGGCCACGGCAAACACGGCGCCGGAACTGTTGGGCCAGCGGGCCTGGTTTGTGCCTCCGCCGGAGGCACACGCCTGGTGGCTGGCCAACGACCAGCCCCTGCCGCCGAAACTTCTGGACGAACCCGGTCAGGTCGTCGCCACTCTCTCCCGCCCCCAGCCCTTCGCCTGGGTGGGCGGCCTGGTTGAAATCCACGGCGAGGTCGACCCGCAGGGCCTGACCTACTACCTGCTGGAACAGGGCGAGGGCCTGAACCCGCAACACTGGCAGTCTATCGGCGCCGGACGCAGCGCGCCATTTGCATCCGGACTGCTCGGCATCTGGGATACCGGCGGTCTCAGCGGTCTGCACAGTCTGCGCCTGACCGTGGTACGTAGCGACGGCAGCCGTGAGACCGAGAAACGTCAGGTCACCGTGGACAACCAGGCGCCGTCACTGGTCCTGGAACCGGGCAACCTTGAGCTCCTGTGGCCTGCCTTGCGCGAGATTCGCCTGAATGCAAAGGTGCAGGACAATCTTGCGGTTGAACGGGTGGAGTTTTATCGCAACGGCCATTTGATGGGTGTCGACCGCGTCCGGCCCTGGGGCTTCGACTGGAAGATTGAAGGAGTCGGCAACGATGTTTTTCGCGCAGTGGCTTTTGATGAAGTGGGCAACCAGGCGAGTGATGAAATGGTCCTCAGGGTAGTCCCTGGCCGGGCTTTGGTCGATACACCAGGAGAGAGCTAGCCATGCACATCGCCGAAATGCACGTCACGCCCGTCGCCATCAGCGACCCGCCCCTGCTGAACGCGGCCGGTCTGCACGCCCCCTATGCCCTTCGGCTGATCGTCGAACTGGTCAGCAACGACGGAATCTACGGCCTGGGCGAGATTCCGGGTAGCGTGGAAAGTGAAGCCGCCCTGTATGCCACCCGCCAGGTCGTGGTCGGCAGAGACCCTTTTCAACTGACCACACTGGAAGCCGCGTTGCGCCGGCACCTGGGTATCGGAGATGAGCAGCGGGGCGACACGCCCTGGGATGATCGCGTCTTCATGCACGTGCTCAGCGCGGTGGAAGTTGCCAGTCTTGACCTGCTGGGCAAGGCGCTGGGCCGACCGGTCTGTGACCTGCTCGGCGGCCGTGTGCGCGATCGAGTCCCCTTCGCCGCCTACCTGTTTTACAAGTACGAAGGCGCCGGTGGCGACCACGGTTTCGCGACCGATCCGGAGGCGACTGGCTGGGCTGCGGCGCGCCAGGCGGCCGCGCTCGATCCGGCGGGCGTGGTGGCCCAGGCGCAGGCTATGTGCAGCGAATATGGTTTCAAATCCATCAAGCTCAAGGGTGGCGTCTTCGAACCGGACGCCGAAGTGGCTGCCATGCAGGCCCTCCACGAGGCCTTCGGGCCCGGTGTGCCGTTGCGACATGATCCCAACGCCATCTGGCGCGTGGAGACGGCCATCCGCGCCGGCAAGGCCATGGAGAACATACTCGAGTACTTCGAGGACCCGACCAGGGGCCAGGAAAACATGGCCACCGTGGCGCGGGCGCTCGACCTGCCCCTGGCCACCAACATGTGCACCACTTCCTTTGCCGACCTGCCCGGCAGCCTGCGGCTCGGCTCCGAGGCCATCATTCTCAGCGACCATCATCTTTGGGGCGGCCTGCGCAATTCGCTGGCGTTGGCGCGCATCTGCCAGACCTTCGGCCGCGGCCTGTCGATGCATTCCAACAGCCATCTCGGTATCTCGCTGGCGGCGATGGTGCATCTGGGGGCGGCCGTGCCGAACCTGACCTATGCCTGCGATACGCATTACCCCTGGCAATACGAAGAAGTGCTGGCAGGCGGACGGATCGGCTTCGAAGACGGGGCGGTCGCCGTGTCCGGGGAACCGGGGCTGGGCATCGCGCTGGATCGCGCAGAACTGACGCGCCTGCATGAACAGTACCTGGCCTGCGGCCTTGAGCGTCGTGACGACGAAATCGAGATGCAGAAGGTGAACCCGGGCTGGACCTTCAGGGCGACTCGCTGGTAGCCAGAAAGTCCCGCACCCGCGCGCTGACTTCCGCGACGCCGATGCCGTGCTCACGCCAGTTCCAGCCTGGCGCGGCGCCGGCGCTCACGCCCGCCCGGGGCAGCGGCCCTGACTTCCACAGGACCAGCACAGCCGGCCCGGAAGGAGCGTAGCGGCGCGGATCGCTGGGGCCGAAAATAGCGACCGTGCGTCCGCCGGCAGCCGCGGCCAGATGCGTCAGGCCGCTGTCGTTGCCCATGCTGAGGACCGAACGACTCGCCAGCAGCGCGATCTGCGCGAAGGTCAGGTCACCGGCCAAAGCCAGGCTGGCCCGCTCAACCTGGTTGCCCACCGCGGCCAGGGCGGCGCCATCCTGCGGCCCGCCCACCAGCACGACGTCCAGGTCCAGTTCACGCGCCAACTGCGCGAAGTGCCGCGGCGGCCAACGCTTCTCGAGGAGCTGCATGCCCGGGTTGCTGCCGCCGGCAGGAAACAACAGGACGTAACGCTGAGGATCGATGCCCGCCTCCTGCAAACGTTGCCACAGTTGCGGCCACAGGTCACCCTGCACGGGCATGCGTGCCGGGCAGTCACTGACGTCCAGGCCCAGGGCGCGCGCGGCATCCAGGTAAATGTCGGCTTCGTGGCGCAACTCCCCCGGGTCCAGCGGGATGCGAAGGTTGTAGCCAAAGCCACGGCCGGCGCTGTTCAGACCGACGCGCTGTGGAATGCCGCTGAACCCGACGGCCAGACTGATCAGCGGCGAGCGCGACAGTGACAGGACCAGGTCGAAGCGGCCGTCGCGCAGCAAACCTGACAATTGCCACAGTGAAGCCAACGAGCGCTGCGGCAGGGGGTCACACTCCAGGGTCGAATCCACCTGATCGTGATCGCTGATGAGAGCCCTTGCGGCGCCGCCGGCCACCCAACTGACGTGCGCGTCCGGCCAGGCGTTGCGCAGGGCAGCCAGCAGGGGCGTGGCCATCAATACGTCGCCGATGCAGCAGGGCAGCAGCAGGGCGATGCGCCGGGGTTTCAGGTCGCGAATAGCAAACATACCAGGGCCAGCAGGAATGGGCCGAGTATAATCGTGCGGAGTGACGCTCACAATCGACGGCAACGCAGGTACAGGAAAACCCATGAGGGCCAGCTTCGAGCCGGACTATACGGTACTCGACATCGCCACGCCGCTGGAAGACTTGACCTGCTGGCGCGTTGGCGAGCCACGCGACGTCGTGGTGAAGGCGGCGATCGTCCATAACCTGAGCTTCATCCCGGTGCTGGACGAAAAGGGCCTGGATGGCGTCATCAGCCGCGACGACCTCGCCGCCGGCGCCATGCCCCTGCCGCTCACGGCGGACTGGCTGCTGGCGACCGACACCTCCATCCTTGAACTGATACGGGTCTTTGCGCAACAGCCGGGCCGCGTATTTCTGGTGCTGCAGTCCAGCGCCGTCGTTGGCCTTGTGGCTCCCGCCGACCTCAACAAAATCCCGGCGCGGGCCAGCGTTTATCTGCTGGTCGCGCACTTTGAGATGGAACTGGCCCGCCTGCTCCGGCTCGTACTGGACGGCGACGAAGACTTTCGCCCCTTCTTCACCGCGGCGCGCTGGGACAGGCTGCAGGCGGACCGCGTGCGCCAGGCCCGTGGTGACGTTGAGCTGGAATTGCTGCAGATGATGGACCTGGGCGACATCACCGACATCGCCCGCAAACACGATGACGTCCGAAACCTGCTGGGATTCGCATCCAACAGCCAGTGCCGCAAGGCGATGGACCTGCAGGGCGTCCGCAATCGCATCAGCCACCCCACGCGCCCCCTGATCGAGCGTCGCGAGGATATCGTCGAACTCAACGATGCCTGCGCGCGCCTGGCCGACCTGCATCAGCGCATTGAGAAGGCGATATCCAGGGCACAGGAAGGCTGATGGCGCGCAAGCCCCGCATTCGCCCCATGGCGCTCTGTGTATTCCGACACAGGGGTCGAATTCTCGTGGCCAGAGGTCGCGACAGCAACAACGGGGCGAGTTTTTATCGGCCTCTGGGTGGAGGCATCGATTTCGGTGAAACCGGCGCCGAGGCCATCATCCGGGAAATCGATGAGGAACTCGGGGCCGCGATCAGTGCTCCGCGCTATCTGGGCACGCTGGAGAGCATCTTCACTTATCGGGGCAAGCCCCGCCACGAGTTGCTGCTGATTTTCGACGCCGACTTTCTCGATCGCGAAATCTATGAAAGGGAATGTGTCGAAGCGCGCGAAGGCGAGCGTCGCATCATCGCCCGCTGGCTGGCCCCGGATGCGATGCAGGACGCCCCGCTGGTGCCGGAGGGGCTGTCCGACCTGCTGCAGTCACAGCCGTGCCACTGAACAGCACGCTGAACGAAGAGAGCGGCGACGTCCTGGTCCTGATGCCAACGCCGCCCTGGAACTGGAACGACCTGCACAAGGGGATGCGGCGCGCCGCCCTGCAACTGGGTCAGGCGGGACCCCCCGTCGAACTGCTGCTTGACCTGCGTCAGTCCGGGAAACTACCGGCCGGCGCTTTCGGTCACATCCGCAGTCTGGGCGTTGCGCTACACCCGCGCATGCGCAACCGACTGCTGGTCATCGGCCTTGAGCCGACGTTAAAGGGTATGCTTGGCGGTAGGGTCGGCATCTATCGCGACAGCAAGCGTGTATTGCGTTTCGTCGACGATGAAACGGAGGCGGCAGCGGTGCTGGCGCTGTGGCGCCGGGATGCGGGAGACGCGTCATGACGACCGGCGGCCCGGTATCCCTGGCCGACACGCAACGCGCCCTGCGCAACGTCAGCGCGCTGACGCTGTCCCTGATCATCTCCAGGGGCCTGCTCTTTCTCTGGCAACTGGCGCTGGCCCGTTTCCTCGGCGAAGCCGGCTACGGCATTTACGGCGCCATAGGCTCTTTCATCGCCATCGGCGCAGCCTTAACCAACTTTGGCACCGGGGCCATCATCGTGCGCGAGGTGGCGCGTCAGCCGGGGCGCGCCGGAGCCTATCTTGGAACGTCGTTGATATTGCGCAGCGGCATGGCCATACTCGCCTGGCTGCTGTTGAACATCGCCGCGCCCCTTGCCGGCTTCGACCCGGAGTTCCGAAACCTGCTGGCCCTGGCCACCCTCAGTCTGTTGGTGGACGACTGGGGAAACCTGTGTTTCGAGCAATTGATGGCGCAGGAACGCATGCGCTCAACTTCCCTGGTGACGGTGTTGCACATGTTGCTGTTGCTGCCCGCTGCGGCCCTGGTCCTGACATCCGGCCATGGACTGCAGGGCCTTTACGTCGCAACCGTCGCCGCGGGCCTGGCGCGCGCGGCCATGCTCTGGGGCCTGGTCCTGCGGAGCGGTCTGCGGCCCGCGCGAATGCGAAGGGATTTGCTGCGCAGCCTGCTGGTCGACAGTCTGCCCCTTGCAATCACCAGCCTCCTGTCCCTCGCCTGGATGCACGCCGACAAACTGATGACCATTCGCCTGCTGGGCGAGGCGCAGAACGGCTGGCTCACCGCCGCCTTCGTGATCGTCACCGGCATGATCGAACTGCTGGGCACGACCGTTCTGACCTCACTGTTCCCCATGATGTCCCGCGTCAGCGGCGCCGCCCTGAGCAGTATCGTCAGTCGCCTGGCCTGGTTCACCCTTCTGGCCGGCCTGCCGCTGACCCTTCTGCTGTCCCTCTTTGCGCCGGAGATCACAGTTCCACTCTTCGGGGCCGACTTTGTGCCGGCGGCCGCGGTCCTGCGTATTCTGGTATGGTACGCCCTGCTGCGCCTGGTGGCCGACGTTTACATCCAGGCGCTCATCACAAGCAACCGGCAGCGACGTATGTTGATCGTGCGCGCAGGGGGGCTGTCCCTGAACATCGCGCTGAACGCCCTGCTCCTGCCGCGCCTGGGCATCAACGGCGCAGCCCTTGCTTCTCTGGGGTCCGTCCTGCTCGTGCTGGTCATCCTGCTTTACAGCGCGCCGGCCGCGGCCTGGCGACCGCTACTGAAACGCAGCGTCCCCCTCGTTACGCTGGCCCTGGTGCTGGCCGCATGGATGACCGTCGTCTCGCAAGCCCTGAGCCCGCTGGCGGCCATGGTGACCGGCATGCTGCTCTATTTCACCGGGCTGACGCGGATTCTGGATGCCGGAGATCGCGCCCTTTTGCTCCAACTGGGTCATTCGTTGCCCTTGCCCGCGTCGCTGCGCGCCGCCCTCAAAACATCAGCTCGGGCGGCGGACACGAGTCAGGACGACGCCGGGTAACCCTTCAACTCACGATAGACCGCTACAGTCGCTTCCGCCACGCCGGCGTGTGTGAAGTTCCGGGTGGCCCGTTCCCTGCCCCGCTGCGCCAGGTGTCGGCGCAGCCCGTCTTCCCGCTGCAGGCGACGCAACTGCCCGGCCAGCGCTGCAGCGTCTCCCTCCGGGAAAACGAGTCCGGCGTCGCCGATGACATCGGGTATGGCGCCACTGTCTGAACCGACCACAGGTACGCCGCTGGCCATCGCCTCGACCAGCACGCGACCAAATTGCTCCTTCCAGTTGCGCCGCGTCAGCGAAGGCAGCACCAGCGCATCGATACGACCGTACTGCGCCGGCATGGCGGACGAAGGTTGCGCCGCTTCCAGTCGCACACGCCCATGGAGATTTAGCTGAATCACCATGGTTTCCAGGTGTGGGCGCAGCGGCCCGTCGCCGACCGCGAGTAAATGGCAGTCACGGTCCAGCTGCGCCAGCGCCTCCAGCAGGCTGTGCAGCCCCTTTTCAGGCACGAAGCGCCCGAAATAGCCAATAGTGAAAGGACGCGACGGCCTTTCCCCTGCAGGCCGGAAACGTTGCGGGTCAACACCGAACTGCGGGATGACGCTCAGTGGGCCGCGATAGCCCCTGGCGCGCAGAACGTCTGCGGCGCCCCTGGTGCCGGCGATGGCGTGGTCGGCGCCGCGCAACACGTAGCGCTCACCGAGGCTGAAGGGTGGCGGATAGCGCCTCAGGATGTTTTGCCAGCAAAAGAACAAGGTTCGACAACCGGCGCGGCGTCCCAGCCACAGCGCTTGCCAGGCGGCCAGATTGTAGGGTTCCTCGTCGACATGCAGCACATCCGGCCGGAAGTCCCGCAGCGCGGCGCCGAGTTCGGGAAAGTGGTGCAGATGAAAGTGGCCGTTGGCCCGGATTGCTGTGGTCTCCAGACGATAGCCACGGGTATGGAGACGCTCCAGGCGCGTCGCGCCACTGCCGTCCCGCCAGTACGGGGGCACCAGGGTCAGCAATTCCACGCCGCGGGCAGCGATTTCCTCAAGCTTGCGCTGGTAAATGCCCACCATGCAGGCCCGGGAGAGCATGAGTACGCGCATGGCTCAGCGGGCGTTCAATGCGGCTGCGGCGGGCGCAGCAGGTTGATGAAGATGGCCAGAGTAACCTTGATCATGTAGTAGACGCCATCAAGTTGCCCGATCGAGGACCGGCCCGCCCTGCGGGGACGCATCGTCACCGGCAACTCACGCATACGCAGGCCGGCTCGATGCGCCTGCACGAGGCCCTCGGGCTCCGGGTAATCGTGCGGGTACTCCCGCGCAAAGAGACGGACTGCCCTGCGGCTAAATCCCGCCTGGCCCGATGTGGGATCGCTGATTCGCTGCCCGGTGATGAGCGAAAGGAGCCCCGCCAGCAGCACGATTCCCACCCGCCGGCCCGGCGAGACCGAGCGGTCACCCTCGTGGGCGCCAAAGCGCGTGCCGGTGACGACGTCGCAATCGCCGGTCTGCAACGCCACCAGCAAGCGTCGCAGGTCCCAGGCGCCATGTTGGCCGTCGCCGTCGCTGCGCAGTACGCAATCGTATCCATGACGGTCGGCGAATGCGAAGCCGGTCTGCACCGCGGCCCCGATGCCCAGGTTGTAGGGCAGCGACAGGACCATGGCGCCGGCGCTTCTCGCGACGGCGGCGGTGCCGTCGCAGGAGCCGTCGTCAATGACCAGCAGGTCAACACCTGGCAGGCAGCGGCGCGCATCAACCAGAACCCGGCCAATATTGGCGGACTCGTTCAGGGCCGGTACGATCAGCAGCGTTCTGGTATCTGCACAGTTATCCATGGTGCTCCGGAACTCTTCGTCCATGATTCTGTCCCTGTCATTCCGGCGCGTCAACCTTCTGAACTCCCTTGCGCTTCTTATTGATACCGGGTATCATTTACACACTTGTTTGCGGCTTTTGAGGAGAGTCGACGTGCATCGATTCAGATCAGGCATTCTGTTCCCGCTTGTGGTTCTTTTCCTGCTACTCACCCCAGCTCTTTACGCCCAGGAAGCGCCGTTATCGATCGTCGCCAGCACCAGCATCGCTGGCGACATCATCGCGCGCGTGGCCGGCGACGATGCGGAGGTCGCGTCACTGATCCCCCGCGGACTGGACCCGCACAGCTATCAACCGACTCCGGCCGCCCTGCGACAACTGGCGGATGCTGACCTGGTTTTCATCAACGGCGCCAATTACGAGGAAGGCCTGCTCGCCGTGATCGGTGCCGCGGTTGATGACGAGGCACTGTTCGTGATTTCTGAATGCGTGCCGATCATACCAGGCGGTCACATGCATGATCACCACGACCACGGGCACGACGACCACGCCGACGAGCATGACCATGAAGACGAGGATGACGACCACGCCGACGAGCATGACCATGAAGGCGAGGATGACGACCACGCCGACGAGCACGATCATGAAGGCGAGGACGACGACCACGCCGATGAGCATGACCACGAAGGCGAGGACGACGACCACGCCGATGAGCATGACCATGAAGGCGAGGACCACCATCACGACTTGGGGATCCACGAGGATGCAGGGGAACGCTGCGCCCGGCACGAGATGGAGCTTGGCGATCGCTTCCAGAAACTGCAGGACGACGAAGTCAGCCCCGGTCCGCTGCACGCCGTGGATTGCGAGGCCATTGGCGGCTGTGACCCGCACGTCTGGCTGCAGGTACGCGGCATCGCGCACTGGGTCCTGAGCGCCCGCGACATCCTGTCTGCCCATGACAGCGCCCACGCGGAGGGTTACCATGCGCGCGCTGACAGCTTCCTCGACGAAATCGAGGTGCTGGAACAGGATGAGTTGCTGCCCCTGATCGCAACCCTGCCTGTGGAACAGCGGCTGTTGGTCAGCCACCACTTCTCATTGGGTTACTTCGCCGGCGCCTACGGCTTCGCAGAGCTCGGCACCGTCGTGCCCGGCCTCAGTGGCCTGGCGGAGCCAGGGGTAGCGGAACTGGCAGCGATCATCGACCTTGTGCGCGAACGTAACCTGTCGGCCATCTTTGGCGAGGCGACCTCGGACGACGACGACCTCATGCGCCAGGTGAGCAACGAGACCGGCGCAGCCCTGGTCGACCTCGACCTGGAAACCCTGGGAGAGGAAGGCAGCCCGATCGGCACCTGGATTGGTTTGATGCGCAGCAACACCGAGGCCATCGTCGGGGCGCTCTCCGGCGAGATGAGTGGATGACGCGCAGCAACAACGCGCCGGAAACACCGGCGCTGATGGTGCGGGAGCTTGGGGCCGGCTATCCCTGGGCGCCCCGCACCATCGATCAACTGAACTTCACCCTGTGCTGCGGTGAGTGCGTGGCGCTGGTCGGCCCCAACGGCGCCGGCAAAACCACGCTGTTGAAGTCCATCGCCGGCCTGATCCCGATCGACACCGGGGAAGTATTGGTGCATGGCATCGACTGTCGCCACAGGGAGGTCCAGGTCGGTTTCATCCCGCAACGCAACGCCGTGGACCAGAACTTCCCTGTCACCGCCCATGACGTCGTGATGATGGGTCTCGCCCGCGGTAACTCCTGGCTGCCCTGGTGGCCAGGAATGGTCCGGCAACGCGCCCTTGAGCTACTGGAACTGTTTCAGCTGGGGGAAATCGCGCACCAGGCCTTTGGCGAACTGAGCGCCGGCCAGCAGCAACGCATTCTCATCGCCCGCGCCCTCGCCCAGGAATCCGACATCCTGCTGCTGGACGAACCCTTCAGCGGCGTCGACGTGGCTGCCGCGGCCGAAATCACCTCAGCCCTGGAAACCCTGCGCGAGCAGGGCATCACCATGCTGATGGCGACCCACGACATGGTACGCGCTGCCCGCGACTTCGACCGGCTGCTTCTCCTGCGAGAAACGGTCGTGGCCGACGGGCCGCCCGAGGAAGTGCTGCGTCCGGACCTGTTGCATCAGGCGTATGGCGACTCTGCGAGCGTGTTGCCCCTGAAGGACGGCGTGTTGCACGTTGCGAATCCTCGTGAGCACGCAGGTCTGCACGATGACTGAGATTCTGGACGCCTTGCTGGAGCCGCTGTCCTACGGATTTGCCCAACGTTCGCTGTTGGCCCTGATTCTCGTGGGCTTTCTCAGCGCCGTGGTTGGCAGTTTCATGGTGGTGCGCGGCCTGGCCTTCTTCGGTGACGCGCTCGCCCATGCGGTGTTGCCCGGTGTGGCCGTCGCCTATACCACCGGCGGCAACCTCTTTGTCGGTGGCCTCGGCGCCGGCATTCTCGCAGCGCTGACCATCGTCTTCATGACCCGGGACCGCAAGGTCAAGGAAGACACGGCGATCGGAATCGTTTTCGTGACGATGTTCGCCCTGGGTATCGCCATCATCAGCATCCGTCCCAGTTACGGCCTGGACCTGGCTCACATTTTGTTCGGCAGCATCAGCGGCATCGACGATACGGACCTGACCTACATGGTACTTCTGGGCGGTCTGGTCCTTCTGTCAATTCTGGTCTTTTACAAACAATTGATCATCGTCTGTTTCGACCCGGAACTGGGGCAGGTGCTGCGCCTGCCCGTCGCTTTCCTGCGCGCGCTGCTGCTGGTGCTGGTCGCCGTCACCATCGTGCTCAGTCTGCGGGCCGTTGGCCTGGCCCTGATGCTGGCGCTGCTGTTGACACCCGCGGCGACGGCGCGCCTGCTCACCAAACGCATGTCACACATGGTTTGGTTGGCCGGGCTGCTGGGCTGCGCCGGCGGCGTGATGGGCTTTTACCTGTCCTGGTGGACCAACGTACCGCCGGGCAGTGCCATCGTGCTCGAACTGAGCGCGGTGTTCGGTCTGGTCTACGCCGGACGCGCGCTCCGTCAACGCAGGCGCCGCACGGGTCCCGGTGTGCCCTCAATGCCTGGTCGCTGAAGCAGAGAGTTACCGGCCCTGACTCCGGGCAAGGGGTTAGTCCGTAACCGGTCTCACGAATCGTCCGCCGCCACGAACGCCAACAATGTCGCCGTCGGCGTAAACGGTCGCGCCATTGACGATCGTGCGAGTCACCCGGCCGCGGAAGGTCATCCCCTCGTAGAGTCTGTCGCAGGCGCGCGCCTTGCTGAACAACATGTCCGGATGAATGGTCGTGGAGGCTTCGGGGTCGTAAAACACCAGGTCCGCGTCCGCGCCGGGCGCGATGACGCCCTTGCGAGGGTAGATGCCAAAGCGTCGCGCGCCATTGGTGCTGATGAGGCGTACGGCCTTCTCTACCGACAGGCGGCCGGAGAGCGCGGCATCCATCATGGATGGCACAAGTTCTTCCACGCCTGGCGCGCCGGGTGGAACGGCAAATATGTCCGTCTGCGCCCGTTCCTTCTCCTCCACCATAAAGGGGGAATGGTCCGTGGTGACGGCCAGCAGGGACCCGTCGGCCAACCCGTCCCACAGAGCGTCCTGGTCATCCTGCCCGCGAATGGGCGGGTTGACCCGTGCCCAGGCGCCGACGCGCAGGAAGTCTTCCTCTGTAAAAAACAGATAGTGCGGACAGGTCTCGCCGCTGACGTCCGCGCCTTCCGCCTGATAGCGTTGGATCGTGACCAGTGCTGCCCGCGAACTGACGTGGGCGATGTGCAATCTGACGCCCGCGATTTCGTTCAGACTGAGCAGGTTGGCGATCGCCAGCGCTTCAACGTGCGGCGGCCGTGACTCATTGTGGGCCTGCAGGTCATTGCGGCCGGCGGCGCGCAACTGCCCCATGTAATGTTCCAGCAAGGCGTTGTTCTCGGCATGCGCGACCAGCACGCGGCCCGTTTCCGCCACCAGTTGCATCGCCGCCAGTTGCTCGGGCGCATCGACCAGACAAAGCCCTTCAAACTCGTCGTCCCGCCCTGCCGGCGCCGACGTCATGAAGATCTTGAAGGCGATGGCGCCTTCCGCTGCCATGCCCAGCACTTCATCCCGTTGCAGCAGGCCGGGCGCAGCGTACAGGGCGTAATTGACCCAGGCATCGGCGTCCGCCAGGGCCTTGCGCCGGCGAAAGATGTCGACCGTGGCGCAGCAGGGTTTGGAGACCGGCATCTCAAAGATGGTCGTAACACCACCCGCCGCTGCGGCCCGCGTCTCGGTCGAGAAGTCGCCACGTTGCGGCCAGGCGGGCGCGCGGCAATGAAAGTGAATGTCGATGGCGCCGGGCAGGAGCAGCTGCCCGCCGGCGTCGATGCTCTGACGGGCATGGACGCCATCGCTGTTGTGCAGGAGGGCCGCGATACGTCCGCCTTCAATGCCGACGTCGATGCGGGCGATGCCTGTTTCCAAAACCACCTGCGCGTTTTTGATCAGGGTGTCCAGTGTCACGGTCCTGTCCTCACGCCTGAATGAAGGTCACGCTCCGGGGTACAGCGTCCGCCGCAGAAAATCGAGCAAAATTCGGGTCGTCGCCTGAAACTCCGACAAGACCACGTGCTCGTCGGCGCCATGGGCGACCTCATAGCTGCCTGGACCAAAGATGATCATGTCACCCCGCGCCAGACCGGTCAGATGCTTGGCGTCACTGCCCGGTAAATAGCCGACCGGTCCGCCGTCCCCGCCGATCTCATCCTGAACGCAGGACAGAAAGGTCCGCCCCGCTTCGCTGTCGAGCGCGGAATCGAACCAGGGCGAGTGGACGAATCCGTCTATGCTGACCCTTGCCGGCGCGATGTCGACCGAGTTGACCACCCCGACAAGCTCCGCCTGCACGTCCTGAGGGTCCTCACGCGGGATCATACGTCGGTCCAGCTTGACATGGTAGGCATCCGGCACGGCGTTGGCCGTGCTGCCACCTTCAATGACGCCGATGTTGCAGGTAGGGCTGCCGACCACGGGATGCACCCGCCCTGCCAGTCGCTGATGATAGGTTTGCAGCGCTGCGATGACCTTCGCCATGGCGACAATGGCATTGATGCCGCGATCGGGATTGGTGGCGTGCACCGCCTTGCCATGGGTATGCACCGTGGCGCGCATCACGCCCTTGTGCGCGATCGCCACGCGATTGCCCGTTTGCTCGCCAACGATGATGAAGTCGCAGGCGGGCAGGTGGCCCTCGTCCGCCATCCATTTGCTGCCGAGTTGCCCGCCAACTTCCTCTTCCGCAGCCGCCACCAGCACCAGCCTGCCCCGCAGGCCGCCCCGCCCTGCCGCGTCCCGCATGGCCAGCATCATGGACGCCAGCGGCGCCTTGTCGTCGACGCTGCCCTTGCCGTAGAGCGCGCCATCCTGCACGATCCCCGCATAGGGGTCGACGCTCCACTTTTCGGCCTCGTTTTTGGCGATGGGCACGGTGTCAATGTGGGCATGCAGCATGATGACGGGATCGCCCTCGCCCAGGCTGGCGATGGTGTTCAGGGCCTCCGGCTTTTCAGGCGGCGCAACCATGCGCACTTCACAGCCGATGCCCCCCATTTGCCGGGCGACAAATGTCGCGATGGCCCGCGTATCGCCCGGTGGATTCGGAGAGGGGATCTGTACCAGCTGACGCAAAAGCTCGACGCCGTCCATGTCCGTTTCTTCCAGGATCGTAGCGCGTCGCCGCGAAGAAATGAAAAGTCGCTGCCCTTGCAGCCTAGATGCCCTGTACCGCCTTGTATTCTTCGAGTTCTTCCGGCGTGTAGACTTGCATCATCTCCAGTTCGATGCCACCGGGCTCTTCCTCCAGAAAGGCTACCCAGCCTTCCGGATGCACGTGACTGCCCGTCACGTTGCAGGCCGGGCATAACTTTAAGGTGCCGCCCCGCGCCTGGGCCTCTGCCAGCGCCGCCTCGATATCCGGCACGGCGTAGCAGATGTGATGCAACCCTTCCTGGCCGCGGTCCTTGATCCACTGGTCGTAGCGGCCGCCTTCGTCCATCGACTGACAAAGTTGGTACTCCACGCCACCGACTTCAAAGAGGACGACGCGATTGCGCGACTTTTCGTAGTCCTCGATGCGCCCGTCATGGCCGATGCCGAGGAAGTCCTTGTATTGTTGCCAGGCGAGCGCGGCGTCTTTCACCGCGAAGGCCATGTGCTTGATGTATCGCCCGTCCGCCATTCCTGCCTCCTGAATCTGCACTCAAGCGCAACCTGCGCCGTACCGTTACCTGTTTCGCGTCCAAAAGGCACGGCCAGCCCAATGCCTGGCCCGCCCTGTGTTCCGCATCATCCGGGCCAGCGGCGCTGGTTGACAAACGTCACGCGCCGGCCTATACTTCACCTGTCGCCAGTCGATTGTCGACAGCCAGCCGCCATCGGGAGTATAGGATGGCCCGGCAGGTCTGTCAAAACATCGCCCATGCCTGACACCCTGCTTACTCTCAGCCATTTGCAGAGCAAGTCCCTGCGGGAACACATCGTGGACGTCCTGCACGAGGCCATCCTTTGCGGCGACCTGAGCCCGGGCCAGCCCCTGATCGAGACGGACCTGGCGGCCCAACTTGGCGTGAGCCGCGCGCCGCTGCGGGAAGCCATCCAAATCCTCAACAGTGAGGGCCTGGTCGAAACCATCCCCAGACGCGGCACGCGAGTCTCCACCCTGGAGCGCAAGGACATCGTCGAACTCTACAGCCTGCGCGGCGTGCTGGAGGCGCTGGCCATTCGCTGCATCATTGACCAGAGCGATCCCTGCGATCTGCGGCGCCTGGAGGCGATCAGCGAGCGGATGTTGCGCGCGGCCAACCAGGGCAACCTGCGCAAGGTCAACGAACTCGACCACAGCTTTCACGACACACTGATCGCCATGAGCGGCCACAGCCTGCTGCAGACCACCTGGAATCTGGTTGCCCTGCGCGTGCGCCGCGTGATGACCCTGCGCAACATGCGCAACGATGACATTCGCCTGGTCGCTTACAGCCACCTTCCCATCCTTGATGCCATTCGCGACCGGGACGGGGAACGCGCCACCAGCGCCATAGAGGCGCACGTCGCCACAGGCGGCGACCTGGTGGCCGAGGACTGGGAAGTCGGCGCGATGCCCGCGCCACTGCAGAGACAGGAATCCTGATGACAGGCCCGTGGCCTTTCAACCATTGGGCCGGGGGCCGCGGCTGACCACTTACCGGGAGAAGTGACATGACCATTCGCACTGCCGTGATTGGCGCCAGTTTCGCCCGCGACGCCTATCTGCCCGCCCTGGCCAACATCGACGACGCCGAGGTGGTGGCCATCGCCAGCGCGCGCCTGGAGAGCGCCCACGCCACGGCGGAGCAGTTTGGTATCCCGCAGGCCTACGATGACTGGCAGGTCATGCTGGAACGCCACAAGGCGGACCTGGTGTGCATCGCCACCCCGCCCCTGTACCACGCGCCCATGACCCTGGCCGCGCTGGAGACCGGCGCCCACGTCCTCTGCGAAAAGCCGACGGCCATGAACGCCGGCGAGGCCCGCGACATGCTGGATGCCGCCGAATCCGCCGGCGTGCTGCATATCATCGGCCACGAATTGCGCTTCAACCCCAACCGCCGTCGCATCAAGTCCCTGCTGGATGCCGGTGAAATCGGCGCGGTGCGACACGTCAATATGACCAGCGTCAACGCCGGCTGGGGCGACCCCGCCTCGCGGCCGGCCGGCGACTGGTGGTCCATGGCCGACATGGGAGGTGGCCGTCTCGGCGCCGCCGGCTCTCACGCCATCGACCTCATGCGCTGGTGGCTCGGTGACGTCGCCGCGCTCAGCGGTCAGGTCGCCACCATGGTGGCGGATCGCATCGACGCCAGGACAGGCGAGCCCTGGCGGGCGACGGCGGACGACCAGTACAGCGTCCTGCTGGAAATGCAAAATGGCGCGCTGGTGTCGGTATTTATGAGCGGCGCCGCGCGTCACAGCGGTGGCAGCAGCCTGCAAATCTTTGGCAGCGAAGGCACGATTGTGCTCGGCGACGCCGACGAACGCCTGCTGGTCGCCCGCGCCGGCGAAGAGTTCAGGGACCTCAGCGTGGAAGACCCCAACGCGCAATTGCCGCTGGTCAATGGCGGAATCTGGAACGTGTCTTTCGTCGCGTTGATGCAGGAACTTTGCGCCGCCATCCGCGAGGGGCGTCCGCTGCATGCCGGCGCTACCTTCGAAGACGGCCTGCAGTGTCAGTTGGCGCTCGACGCGCTGAGGCGCTCCTCGCAGGAGCGTCGTTGGGTCCAGCTGGACTGACCCGGCCGCCCGCCGCCCGCAGGCCCCCGGTTCAGGCGAAGATCACGTACTGCTGCAGGAAACGCAGGACGCTGTTATAGAAAGCCTCGATCGTCTCCGCGCGGCGCCAGCCATGTCCCTCACCTTCGTACACGTGGTATTCGTGGGGCACATCGCGCGCCCTGAGCGACGCCACGATGGCATCGGACTGGTTGCGCGGCACCACCTGGTCGACGTCGCCCTGAAAAATGGCGATCGGATCGACGATGTTGTCCGCCTGAAATTCCGGTGATCGCCGGCGATAGATTTCTGCGGCGACCGGCAAGGGCCCCAGCAGCATATCCAGATAGCGCGCTTCAAACTTGTGAGTCTCCATCGCCAGACTGAACTGGTTGGCCACGCCGTAAAGGCAGATGCCCGCATGGAAATACCCCGGGTGATCCACCAGGGCCTGATACACGGTGAAGCCGCCGGCGCTGCCCCCCATGATGACCAGCCTTTCGCGGTCGGCCAGGTCGCGCCCGACCAGGTACTCCGCGCCGCTGAGGGCATCCTCCACGTCGCATACGCCCCAGTTGCCGTAGAGCCGCTGCATGTAGGCGCGACCGTAGCCCGTGCTGCCGCGGTAGTTCACGTCCAGCACCGCGAAGCCGCGCGTGGCGAAGAACTGGGCGCGACCGTCATAGTCGGCCCTGCTCTGGGACGTGGGCCCGCCGTGGACCATGACAATCAGCGGCGGTGGTCCTTCGCCCCTGTAACGCTCGCTATGCGGAGCGTAGTACAGGCCGTGTACGGTTTCGCCGTCGTCGCCCTGCCAGGTCAGGGCCTCCACGGCGGCCAGCTGATCGCCGGTTGCGTTTTCGGTCGTGGAACGACGTCGTACGCGGGTGGCGCCTTCCGCGTCCAGGGTGACCAGGCGGGACGGGATGCGCGCCGAACTGGCCAGTACCGCCAGTTGGCCCAGCGGAGAGACGGCCGGCTGACCGAGGCCGCTGTAGTCCTGCAGTTGCCTGAAACGCGACACGGCGCCCGTGGCCAGGTCATGGCGCCACAGGCTGACAAAGCCCCGTTCATTGCGCAGAAAGTAAAGCCCGCCGTCATCCACCGACCAGGCGAAGGCCCGCATCCCCTGCGCCCAGGCGGGCATGCCGTGCTCGGCGTCCGCACTTGTAAGCGGACGCTGCGACCCGTCTTCCAGATCATGCAGCCAAAGCTGCCCAATGCCGCTGACGTCGCTGACGTAGGCCAGATGGCGCCCGTCCGGCGAGAACTCCGGCTGGAAAACGGCCGTGTTTTCATCGCCGGCCAGTACGACCTCGTCCACGACCTGCGGCAGAGTCGCCCCGCCCTCTTCCAGCGACAGCAGACGGAGGGTGGTGCCGTCCCAGGGCATGTTTGGCTGATCCCAGGTGATGCAGGCGATCGCCGTCCCCTCCGGGTGCCAGGACGGTTGCATCACAAAGTCGCTGTCGGCGTACACTTTCGCGGGCCATGCCGCGCCCCCGCTGTCCACCAGCGCCAGGCCGTCTTCACCTTCATGGCTGTAGACGTAGGCCAGCCAGCGCCCGTCCCCGGAGACCCGCGGCGCAGCGACGGCGCAGAAACCTGGTGTGACCGGTCGCGCCTCGCCGCTCGCCAGCGCCTGTCGATACAGCCGACCGCCGGGACCGGCAAAGTAGACCTGGCCGGCAGCGACGGTGAAGTCGCCGCCGCCATAACCCACCATGGCGCGCACCGACAACTCCGACGTCAGGTCTCGCGGCGCTTCTTCACTACCCTGTGCGACCAGAACACCCTGGGCGCCGCGATTCTCCAGCCACACCAGGGTGTCACTGTGCGAATCCCACTGCACATCCACCAGGGTCAGGCCGGCCGCCAGCGATCGCGGCGTTAAAGCGCCGGGCCAGGTCCCCCAGGCGCGAACTTCCTTTTGCATTTGCAACTGCGTTCCCCTGTTTCAGGCGAAAATGTCCGCCAGTGTGGCGGCGCGCGCCTGACGCGCAATTTCGCTCCTGGGCGTGTATTCGTCGGAAATGATCTCGACCAGCGTGCCCACCTCGGCCCAGTCGTAGAGCGACCGGGCGTTGTCATCGATGGACATGATGCAGCCGAATGTGGCCGGCACGCCCACGATGCCGTTGTTGAGCAGGGCGCCGTTCGGCAATTCCACCGCGCCATGAAAGCCGTTCATGAGACCGGGCCGAACTTCATAAACCCCCATGAACCAGTTCATCTTCCACTGGCCGCAACCCTGGCTGCCGCAAAGGTTAAAACTGCTGCCATGCGCGATCTCGTCGTGGGTCAGGATCTGGTAAATGCCAGGGGAGGTTGGGTTGCCCTGGATGCCCGAGGAAACGTTCCAGTTGAAGATCGGCCTGCCGTTTTCGTAGGCCGTCAGACGCTGGTAGGTCAGGTCGACGATGATGCGCTTGTTGCGAACCGGGTCCAGCGGCACGGCCACGTCGCGTGACGGCAGGTTCAGCACGTCGCCGGGAAACAGAAAGTCCATGTCATAGTCGCGGTTGACTTCCTCAATGAGAAAATAGGGGATGCCCGTTTTGCGCGAAATGAAAAAGCCGCGGTCACCGCGCTGGACCACGTAATGGGTGGGCCGGTAACGGACGCGCAACTGTACGTTGGGGCTGCGACTGGCGATCGCGCGTCTCATTTTCTCCAGCGTGTCCACCTGGTCCAGATAGCGAGGATCAGCCGTGCGCGGTGGATTGAGCGTGGCGTTCTGGGCGTGAAAGAAGGGCAGGAAGGTCTCTTCCCGCAAGGTGGGGCCGAATTCCTCAACCTCCAGCCAGGAGACGAAGGTCTCGGTGTTGGTTTCCCACACGACCGTATCGTCCAGGTAGGGATCGTAGCCAATCATCTGGAAGGGCCTGCGGATGAGTTCCCGCACTCCCTCCAGGTAGGGCGTCGGGTCAATGACATCGGGCACCAGCGGCCGCGTCACGAGGTCAAGCTGGCGGCGCTGCACCACGGCACCACTGTTCTTCGTCAGATTGGCCATCGTCTGGCCGACCTCCAGAATTTTCCCCACCCGTCCGCGCACTCCGACCAGGCGCTGTTCGTCCATATTGAAGCTGGCATTTGCCGGCGGCACCTCGACTTCGGGGACCAGATCAAGCAGATAACTTTGGGCGGTGATGTAATCCGTTTCAATTTCCGGCTCGACGTTCCAGCCAAAGGGTATTCCCGCCATCCCCACGCCCCGGGCTGCGGCGACCGCCCCTTCCCTGTTGAGACTTAATCCCAGGTCCGCCGGCGTTGCCTCCCAGTAGCGGTCCAGGTCCACCAGGCGCAGGACAACCTCCCGGCCCCAGCCCAGTAGCAGGGCTTCTTTCGCCTCCCCTTCCGTCATACTTCCAACGTAAACGCCGGCGACCCACACTCCCGGGAAAACCCGGGCCTGGGCCACATGCACAGCGGCGAAGGCCAGCAGGGCAAGCGCAAGCAGCGAACCCGCGAGCACCAGCGCCACGTTGGTGCGACGCAGGTGCCACAACGCATCGCGCAGGGGCAGGGACAATTCCTGCAAAATCTGAAGGGCTGGTGAAACGACCGGCTGACCGGGGTTTTCCGCCCGCAACATCTGGTGCTGACGGCGACGCTGTTGCCGGGCACGAACCCGACTTTCCGGGCGTTGCCGCCGCGGCACCCAAGTATCGTCCATGGACACACCCTCCCAAATGTGTGCCGGACGTCAGAACATGCAAAAAGTATACATGAAGTTTAGCGGGCTTCGCTGCGATAGTCCCTGCGGGGCGGGGAAAACACATCGATTGAAAGGGAATCCACAAGCGCCTTCGCGCTGTGCTCAACACCGCCAGGGATCGCGTAGCTTTCCCCCGGTTGCACCACACGGGTCTCGGCTCCAATCGTAACTTCCAGGCGCCCGAAAACCAGGTAAGCCACCTGGTCGTTGCCGTGGCTGTGGGGCGGGACCACCGTGCCGCGTTCCATCAAAAACTCACAAAGCATGGCCTCGTCGGTCGTCGCCATCGTGCGCCGACGCAAGCCACCGTCCATTTCAATTTGCCCGACATCGCCGGGAGTCACAAAGTAACCCATGGTGTCTGCTCCTGACTCTGCCTGACGCCTGCATTATGCCGCATGGCCATCGCGGTGGCCACGTCCCTGCTAAAATGCGGGATGCCCGCCGCTTCAGGATACACCATGTTGCAGACGCAGAAACCTGTAATCCTTGAACTCAACACCCGTGTCTGGCTGCAGTCCCTGAACCGCGACGACCACAGTCCCCTGACGCTGGCGCAGGTGCCGGATGCGGCGCTGGACCGCATTGCCGGCGTTGGCGCCAACTTCCTGTGGCTGATGGGTGTCTGGACCCGCAGCCCGAAGGGCCGTGAACAGGCCCTTGCGCTCCTGCCAAAGTTTCGCGGAGCGCTGCCGGACATCGTGGCAGCCAACGTGATCGCCTCACCTTATGCGGTGTTCGACTGGCAGGTGGCGCCGGAACTGGGCGGCAGGGAAGCCCTTGCCGATCTGCGACGGCGGCTGCGCCAGCGCGGAATCGGGTTGATTCTGGACTACGTGTCCAATCACGTCGCGCGGGACCATCCCTGGCTATACCGTCAGCCGGACTGGTTCATTCAGGGCAGCGAACGTGACCTGCAGGAACGACCTGGTGACTTTTTTGCGTCGCAAACGCGGGCCGGCCGGCGGATCTTTGCGCATGGCCGTGACCCCTGGTTCCCGGGCTGGACGGATACCGCACAGGTCAATGCCTTCAATCCTGACTACCGCCAGGCCGTCCGGCAAGTGTTGTTCGACCTTGCGGCGCAATGCGACGGCCTGCGTTGCGACATGGCCATGCTGCTCTGCAACGAAGTCTTCGCAACCACCTGGCGCGACCACATCGACCCCTTTGACAGTCCGCCGGAGGAAATCTGGCAGGAACTCATTGCTGCCCTGCGTGAACAGTTTCCGGACATCCTCTTAATCGCCGAAGTTTACTGGGACATGGAAGCGGAACTGCTTCGGCTCGGCTTCGATTACTGTTATGACAAGCCCCTTTACGATGCCCTGCTCCATTGCGACGCCGGTCGTTTGCGGGCGATGCTGTCCACGCTCGTCGCGCATCAGGACCGTTTGCTGCGCTTCACCGAGAACCATGACGAGCGTCGCGCCGTCACGGCTTTTGGCGAGGCCCGCAGCCGGGCTGCCTTCACCCTCGCCGCCACCCTGCCCGGAGCCTTTCTGCTGCATGGCGGCCAACTGGAGGGTCGTGCCACCCACTTACCAGTGCAACTGGCGCGTCGACCGGTGGAAGCGTCACTGCCTGACCACGAGGACTATCAGCGTCGGGTGCTGCGGGAACTGGGCGCGGCGCCATTTCGACTGGGCCAATGGCAGTTGTTTGAGGTGCTTCCCCCACTCGACGGTCACGACCGGCCTGACCAGCTCTTCGCGTATGGCTGGGCCTGCCCTGGCGACTGGCGCCTGGTGATCGTCAACCTGGGCGCATCCCCGGCCTGGGGGCGGGTGCCGCTTGCGGCCTGGCCGGAGATCGCCACCGGCAGCTGGAGACTGGAAGACTGCCTCGACGATGCCTGCTACGACCGCGATGGCGCCCGTATGACGCGTGAGGGTCTGGAGGTTTTGCTGCCGGCCCGGGGCGCGCATTTGTTCCGTTTCCGACCTGCATGAACCGCTCCCCGGCCCGACCCAGCGGCCCTCGTCTCGCGCTCTTGCTGACCGGCGCCGCCGCTCTCGTGTGGCTCCCGCTTGAAGACTCGTCCCTGTGGCCGCCACTGAGTTTGGGCACAGCTTTCGCGAGTATGCTCACGCTGCAGGTCCTCGTTGGCCGCCTGTACAGACGAGACATCGGCGCAGGTCGTCGCCTGCTGCTGACTGCGGCCGGCGGAACCCTGGCCGGCGCCGGCGCCGCGCCAATTGCCGTCGGCCTGATGCAGCTAAAAAACGTGCAACACGCCCACAGTATCCCGGATTTCCCCTTCGCGGTCTTGTTTTCCACCCTGCAACTGGCACCACAGATGGCCCTGGGTGGCGCGCTCGCAGGCACGGCCCTGGGCCTGTCGGGCCTCTGCTTTCAGAAAAACGGGAAACCGGCGCATGGTTTCGGCAGGCGAGGTAAGTGATTCCCGCTGTGTTACTGTACGGCAGTGTGCCCGCTGCAGGAGAGTCCGTGTGGAAAGTCGATTGCCGATCGGGCCCGTGGTGAACCCGAACAGGGCCAGCGCGTGAACCCGACCCTGCGTGACTGGCTGTGCCAACAACTGCGCCCTTTGGTGGACGTGCGTTTCTGTGTGCCGGCGCCTGCAGCATTGAGTCACAGCCGGCCCAACGCCCCGGCCTTGCGGATCGGGTTGTGGACTGGCGTTTTCGTTCATGTCCACAGCCTGACGGCGGCGCCAAAAGCGCGCCAGTTACGCCGCCTCTTGCAGGATGACGAAGAAGCCAGCTGCGCATCGCTCTTTACCATGGCCGTCACCCTGGCGCCACAGCCAGGCCAGACCTTCACGCCGCCGGACTGGATGCTGGCCCTGCACAGCCTCGGGCAGGAGCAAATCTACGTTGGATTTGTTCGAGACAGGACTCCCGGACTTCAGCCCTTCCATCTTGAGCCGTTGAACGGCGGTCTGCGCCACGTGGCGCGCTTCGGGACGTCGCTGCTGCCGCGTCGCCTGCACGTGGGTCGCGTCAGCATCCGGCATCGCAGCGTACGGGGCTTTTGGAATCTGGCCCATTTCGGCGTCGAGCCATTCTGGCAACAGGCAGCGCAAGAGCGCTTTGCCAATGCCCGGTGCATCGACGGGGGCACAGGTCAGGGGTTCGCGGGGGTCCCGTCCGATCCCGGCGATCACAATCTGCTGCGCAGCTACGCCCTGCTGGGTCTGCAACCGGACGCCGCCCGCGAGGAGGTGCAGGAGGCCTGGCGTCGTGAGGCTTTCAATTTGCACCCGGACGTCAGCGCCCTGCCTGTGGACGTCGCAGAGGAACGTTTCCTCGCCCTCAGCGAAGCCCTGGAACGCATACGCGCGGCCCGCGGCTGGAACAGGTAGGGACGCCCATTGCCGGCGTCGCGCTATACTTGCCGAAATCAGCGCGGGACCAGACCACCATGGGAAGCGCAAGGGATGCGAATGCGGTTCTGAGACAGCGCGACTGGACTGTGGATGCCCTGTGCGCCGCCGGCTTTCGCCACTTTCAACCACGCAAGCGTCTGGTCATGGCGCGCGAGTTGGGCTGCGCGCGAACGGTCAGGACGGCCGACGGTGCGCTTCAGGCCTGGCCCGGCGACATGCTGTGCTACCGGCCGGACGAACAAACCCGCGCTCACCGGGAAGAACACGAACACTGGCCCGTGCGTCGGGTCCTCTTCGAGAAGAATTATCGTCCCTGGGACGAGCAGTTGCCGGACCTGGCAGATCTGCCCCGGTTCTTGCAGGCCGGCTACTCCGCCTGGTACAAGCACAGCGGCGTCTGGGCCCGGAAGCTGGCGACCCGGCAACTCATTCAGTCGCTGGAAAGCGCGGCGCCGGTCCAGGTGGCGGCAGGTCAGTGGTTATTAATCGGCTCGGCCGGTGAGCCTTGGCACATGAACGATTCGGCCTTTCGCAGCCGCTATCGCGAAGCAACTGACGGGCCAGTTCCAGCTTGATCAGTTTTCCTCTTCGCTGAGGAAGACCTGCCATTCCCCGTGCATGCCGCTTTCGGCAACGCCGTAATAGACGCGAATGTCGCCGTTGTTGCGCTGCGCCAGGTCAAAACGGGGTTTGCCATCGCGCTGGTAACGCCGCACCAGGCCGATGTCGCCCTGCCACTGCACGTTGCCGGCGCGCACCGGGTTGTTTTCGCGCCGTGTGATGGCGTAGTGCCAGAGCCGGCGCGCGGAGGAACGGGTCACGTTTTTGACGATGTTGCCGTTGCGCAGGTCGCGCAGCACATGATAACGCACGTCGTTGCGCTGCTCGGTACCGACGATCTCGACGCCGCCACGCGGCGGTTTGACGCCCTTGTCGTCTGCGCCCGATTCCTTCGCGTTACCCGCCGCTGAATCTTTGGCACGCTCGTTGCCCTGTGCGTCGTCACCCCCCTGGGCCGGCGTGCCGGCCGCGGCGCCAGACGAATCCGCGTCGGACTGTTGTCGCACCAGATTGACGATCTCGTCACGCACGGCGAGGTTGGTCTCGCTCTCGGAGCGCACGTAAATCTTGTAGTCCTCAATGGCGTAGGGCTTGTCCTCACCGCGTGGCACGCGCAGGCGCACGACCTGCTTGCCCTGGCTCTCCAGGGCGTCAATGGTGACTTCCAGCGTTGGCGTCAGCATGCTGTTGATCGCCTCGCCGAGGGTCTTGATGCTGTCCTTCACGCGGCTCACGCCGGCGGGTGGCTGTTTGCGGTCGTCGCTGGCCCCCACCCAGATGGTGCCGCCATTGCCGTTGGCGAAGGCGCAGACGTCGCTGATGATGTTGTAGAGACGTCCGCCGCGCCGCGTCATCGATTCGTGGAATGACTGAATGACGCTGCTGCCATCCTCCCGCGCCAGGGCCACGTAGTCGTAGTTGTTGCTGCTGACGGTCCAGGGTCGTGAGCGCGAGAAATCGTTGCTGCGGAACAATTCCAGCAACGCCGGGAAGGAGCGTTCCGGCAATTGCACCTCGGTCACGCGGTCGCCGATGCCGAGGTTTCGGGCCCTGTCCCTGCCACTGCCGGCGCGCAGTCTATGCGCGTCCGAGCCCTGCACACAGCGCATGCGTCGCGGATACTCCGGCTTGGTGCCCGAAAAGAAGCGCTGCGTGCTGTTGCGCGTCCTGCTGGTCAGGTCGGTGACCTCCAGCGCGTGCAGGTTGGGGTCCTGCGTATAGGCGATGCGCGTCTGACCGCCGAAATCCACGCCGCGCATGGCCACGCCGTGCGTGCTGTTGACGTGGGCTGCGATGCAGATGCCGCCGGCCTCGTTGATCAGGCGATAGGCCGTGAGCACGTCGGCGGAAGCGCCGACCCGCGAGGAGCCGGCTTCCAGCGCCTCGGGCGGCACGTTCAGACTGAGCAACACATGCTCCAGTTGGCGCAAGGGGGTTTCCGGCGCGAAAATGCCAAGGATGTGGAAGCCCAGCGTGGCGGTGAATTCAAAACCGGGCAGCACGAGGACTTTTTCCAGCAGGCGACGGTAGTCCGTCAGCTTGTCCTGCTCGGCGGCCTGGATGCGGCCCAGTTGTTCCAGCCAGGTGAGTTGCTCGATCTCCTGCTGCATGGCGGCGTAGCCCCCGACCGTGTTGTGGTCGGTGAAGGCCACGATGTCCAGGCCGCGACTTTCGGCCTGGCGCAGGATATCGAGGGTGGAAACAGAACGCTGCTGATAGTCATCAGAAGCGGGTGTGTGCAGATGCAGGTCGGCGCGGTACCACTTCATGCGCGCCTTGCGTCTGGATGGCAAGTTTTTCGTCTCTCTCCGCTGCCTGGGCAAAATCTCCCGCCGCCCGTTTGCAGTATAGCGTAATCCCTGTGGATCGTCAGCGGTCTTCTGCGCATTGGGCCGTTTCTTTTCCGCTCAAGCCAGTTTTTTGGAATGTCAGGCCGACCTTGTTGGCTGTGAAGACCGTTACACACCGACATCCGCTGGATCCAGAAAGTCACTCCCCAAGACTCCACAAACATCCTGATACGATGTTTTCAGATCCCTCAGGTCAACATCCACGTCCCTGCTTTCGCGGCGCAACTTCGCTTCGGTTACCCTGTACAGGTCGGCCAATTCTTGCTCCAGCAGTTGCACCATTCTGTCGCTGATTTCCTCGTTCAGTCTGAGAAGCCCCAGCGTCCAGACCCCTCGCCAGCAGATTTTGCTGGAGTAAAATGCCTGTGGTGGCATGCTATTCATTGGTACGCTCCTTCCCAACAACCCGCACCCTTGCAGTGGCCTGCATATTAAATCTGTAGGCCGGGCACCTCGTGAGGGCAAGCTACCAATGTTCGTTCGAGCTACCAATTCGGGGGCCAAATGCCTGAAATCCATTCCAGAAACTGGTCCATGCATCTCATGGAGCTCGTGCGTGGCGTAAATTCATCGCTCTTCATTGCCTCACCCTTCATCACCCGCTGGCCGCTGGAACAGGTTGCCCGCGTACTGAACGCACAGTCGCGTCTTTTGCATACACACATTCTCACGAATCTCTTCAATGGCAGTGACGGCACAGGTTCGCTAAATGTTGATGCCCTAGTTGAGTTCTCTGAACATGTCGGGCCGACAACGGTCTCACATCTGCCCTCGCTGCATGCCAAGGTCTACATCGCTGACAATCACGCAGCCATCATTTCGTCAGCAAATCTGACAACAGGCGGCCTAAGGGAAAACCTGGAGTATGGTGTCCTGTTGCGCGATGAAGAAACCGTGAAACGGATTCGCAAGGATTTTGAGGATTTTGCCTTGCTGGGGTGCAGCGTTCCGCGAGCGATTCTGGTGAATTACGCGAACGATATTCGGCAACTTCAGCAGGACTATCGAACGATGGAAGACTCAGCCAGCAGGGAAGCAAGGGCCAAACTAACCAAAGGGCTGGCACAATCGCAAGTCACCCTGTTGAAGGCCCGCGCACGCGGCAAGACAACCAACGGCATTCTGATGAACACAATCCTGTTCCTGCTCGAACGCAATGGGCCGCTTTTGACTGAAGATCTACACCCCTGCATTCAGGCCATCCATCCGGATATCTGCGATGATGCAATCGACCGTGTGATTGACGGCGTCCACTTTGGCAAACGCTGGAAGCACTATGTCCGCAACGCGCAACAAGGCCTGAAGCGGCGCGGCCAGATTGAATTGTGCAGCGACGGCCGCTGGCACCTGCTACGCTAGTCTGCGACGGGTTACCCGCCAGGTTCCCCCAGCGAGGCGCCCAGCACGTCGTCGACGCGCTCCGCCAGCACAAAGTCCAGCGAATCGCGCACCTCGCCCGGCAGATCGTCCAGGTCGTTTTCGTTCTTGTGCGGGATGACCACCGTGCCCACGCCCAGACGATGCGCGGCCAGCACCTTGTCCTTGATGCCGCCCACCGGCAGCACCTGGCCGCGCAACGTAATCTCGCCCGTCATGGCCACGTCGCTGCGCACAGGGCGGCCGGTCAGCAGGGAGGCCAGGGCCACGGCCATTGTCACGCCGGCGGAGGGGCCGTCCTTGCGCACCGCGCCCGCCGGCACGTGCAGGTGAATGTCGTTGTTGTCAAAGAGCGCCGGATCGATTTCCAGCACTTCCGCCTGCGAGCGAACGTAACTGAGCGCCGTCAGCGCGCTTTCCTGCATGACCTCGCCCAGCTGGCCGGTGTACTGAAAGCCCTTGCTGCCGGCCATGCGCGCCGCCTCGACGAAAAGCACCTCGCCGCCCACCGGCGTCCAGGCCAGGCCGGTCGCCACACCCGGGCGGTCGGTTCGTCCGGCGATCTCCTCGCGCCAGCCGTGCCGCGGCTTGCCCAACAGGTCGCGCAGCAATGCCGTGTCGATCGCCACGCTGTCCCCTTCGCCCTCGGCGATGCGGGTGACCACCTTGCGCGCCGCGCGCCCGATTTCCCGCTCCAGGCTGCGCACGCCGGCCTCGCGAGTGTAGTCCCGAATGAGCAGTTGCAGGGCCTCGTCGTCGAAGGCGATCTCGGATGGGCGCAGGCCGTTCTCGCGGGTCTGCCGCGGCACGAGATAGCGCTTCGCGATCTCCTGTTTCTCCAGTTCGGTGTAACCGCTGAGCTGAATGATCTCCATGCGGTCCCGCAAGGGCCCGGGAATCGGTTCCAGCTCGTTGGCGGTGGTGATAAACAGCACCTCGCTGAGGTCCAGCGCCACGTCCAGATAGTGGTCGCGAAACTCGAAATTCTGTTCGGGGTCGAGCACTTCCAGCAAGGCGCTGGCCGGGTCGCCACGGAAATCGCGCCCCAGTTTGTCGACCTCGTCCATCATGATGACCGGGTTGATGGACTCGACGCGACGCAGGGTCTGGATCAGGCGGCCGGGCATCGCGCCGACATAGGTGCGGCGGAAGCCCCGAATCTCGGCTTCGTCGCGCACTCCTCCCAGGCTCATACGCACGAATTCGCGCCCCATGGCGCGCGCGATGGAAGCGCCCAGCGAGGTCTTGCCGACGCCCGGCGGCCCGACGAAGGCCAGGATCGCGCCCTTGCGATCGCGCCGGATGCGGTCGGCCGGTTCATCCCGCGCGTCCTGTTCTTCGGCGCGTTCGGCGCGCAGCTTGCGCACGGCCAGGTATTCGAGGATGCGCTCCTTGATGTCCTTGAGGCCGTAGTGGTCCTCATCCAGCACGGCGCGGGCGTGGCCGATGTCCAGTTTGTCCTCGCTGCGCTTCGACCAGGGCAGACTGGTCAGCCAGTCGAGCCAGGTGCGGATGACGCCGTATTCGGCGGCGGCGGTCGGCAGGCGCGACAGGCGCTCCAGTTCGCGCAGTCCTTCCTTTTGCGCCTCCTCCGTCATGCCGGCTTCCATGATGCGTTTGCGGAACTCCTCGATTTCCGCCGTTTGCTCGTCGCTTTCGCCCAGCTCCCGCTGGATGGCCTTCAACTGTTCGCGCAGGAAGTACTCGCGCTGCACCTTTTCCATGCCGGACTGCGCTTCAGTCTGGATCTTGCGGCCCAGCTCGAGCACCTCCAGTTCCTTGCCCAGCAGGGCCATCAAATGGCGCAGCTTGCTCTCCAGCGAGTCGATCTCCAGCAGATTCTGCGCCTCGCCCAGTTCAATGCGCACGTAGGTGGCGATGGCGTAGACCAGTTGCAGCGGGTCTTCCATGTTCAACGCGGAAGAAATGAGTTCGCCGGGGATGCTGGGCACCATTTCGGCCATGCGCGTGAACTGATCGACCACGTTGCGCGTCAGCGCCTCGATTTCCAGTTCTTCGGCCTCGGTGTCCTCCGGAATCTCGCTGACGCTGGCCTTCAGCCAGGGCTCATGCTCCACGAACTCGTCGATGCGCAGGCGCGTCAGGCCCTGCACCAGCAGGCGCAGGGTGCCATCCGGCGAGCGCGACAGACGGTGGATCGACGCCCGCGTCCCGATGCGGCAGACCTCGTCCGGGCCTGGCGTCTCGTTGTCGGGGTCCAGGGAGGCCACGAGGCAAATGACCCGATCGCCGTTGACCGCGTCATCCACCAGCTTCATGCTGCGGGGCTGGCCGACGGTCAGCGGCACCGCTGTTTGCGGGTAGACGACCATTCCGCGCAGCGGCAGCACCGGCAGCTCCAGGGGCCGGGGCGCAGCCTCGTCCCTTTCGCCATTGGCAGTCGGTTCCGCGCCGTAGACAACCGCGTTTTCGCTGACTTCTACCGCTTCTTCGTGATCTGCGACGGAGTCGCTCATGGTGTTGTCCAGGTTTCCGGCGGGATGACCTTTTAGCAGGGTACCTGAACATTGTGGCACAGGGGAGTTAACGTCGCGTTGGAATCCGCGCCCATCCCGCGAATAGCCATGCGTACATTTTACCAGTCACCGGCGTAGGCGACGCTCCAGGGTTGCATGCGCTGCGCCGTCCAGGCGTAGTGCAATTCGACCAGTTGACGCAGGTGCAAGAGGTCGTGGGCCACCCAGGCGGCGAGCATGTCGCCGGCGCAAATCCGGCCTCCCCAGGGCGCGGGGGCTGACACATTCAGGTCTGCGTCGCCCAGCGAGCGCAACCACACCAGCGACTCCTCACGCGCTGCGCTGAAGCGCTGCAACGACTCCCCCAGGTCGCGCTGGTTGTAGCCGCGCTGCAGCACCCAACCGGTCGGATCAATGGGCGACCAGGGGTCTTCCGGGTGGTGCAGGATGCAGTCCAGTCTCGCGCGGAAATCCGCGCTTTCCTCATCGGCCAGATGGTTGATCACCTCCAGCATCGACCAGGAATCCGCGTCCGGTCGCCAGCGGGCCTGCGATTCATCGACGCCCGCGCAGAGTTGCCAAATGCTCTCCGCCTGGGCTGCCAACGGACCGAGGGGAATCGATTCAGTCATGACGGTTGCGCAGTCTTGCAATGCGCGACCGAATCACCTCGCGCAGGGGTTGCTGCTGCGCCCGACGACGCTCGGCGGCGGCCTCGCGGGCCGCGATCATTTCCTCTTCAGCATGTCGCGATGCCCGTTCCTGCTCCCCGGCCAGCGCCAGACGCGCTGCGAAGGCCTCCTCGCCGCCGCGCCGGCGGTAGAGCAGCAGGGCGACCGCCAGCAGAAACAACAGTCCCACGATCGTCTGGTTGACGTTGAGCGTATTGATCAGCACGACCTCGACGCGGATGAATTCCAGCAGAAAGCGGCCGGCGCAATAGAAGGCCAGGTAGGCGATGAAGATGTCGCCCGGCAGTCGCCGCTGCCAGCGGCGGTGAAGATTGAGCAGGACCAGAAAACCCAGCAGGCTCCAGAGCGATTCATAGAGGAAGAGCGGATGAAAGCCGGTATCCAGCGGGTAGTCGATCAGGCTGCGATAGGGCGCGACCCGACTGGAAGCGTCGATGGTGATGCCCCAGGGCAGGTCGGTGGGCGTGCCGTAGAGCTCCTGGTTGACGAAGTTGGCCCAGCGGCCTGTCGCCTGCCCCACCGGCAGCGCCACTGCAGCGATGTCCAGCCAGGGGCCGGGCATCAGGTTGTTGCGGCGCAGGTAGAGCAGCACACCCAGCAGTCCGCCGCCCACCGCTCCAAAGATGCCCAGTCCGCCGCTCCAGATGGCGATGGCGCCCTGCTGCATGTCGAAGAAGTTCTGCAGCATCCAGACCGTGGTGATGCCTTCATCCACCAGCGCCGCCGGCGGGAAAAAGACAAACCACAGGCGCGCGCCCACGATGGCCGGGATGATGCCCCAGGTCAAGGCGCCCCAAATGTGTTCCGGGTCGTGGCCGCTGCGGCGGGCCAGGCGCGCCGCCACGTTGGCCGCCACCAGCATCGCCACGACGAGAATGATGCCGTAATAGCGCAGCTGAACGCGGTCAAACAGGACGATCAGCTCTCGCTCGAATTCCATCTGCCTTCTCCCTCAAGGTTCCTGTCGGTAGACCAGCCACAGGCGTTGCAGCGCAGTCAGGTTGCATCCCAGGGCCAGCAGCCACAGCCCCGGCAGCAGAAGCCCCGGGATCAGCAGGGCCAACAGCAGGACAAGGACGCGCTCCAGGCGCGTGAACAGGCCTTCCCGCAGTTCAATGCCAGCCTCGCCGGCCCGGGCGCGTACGTAACTGACGCCGTAGCTGCCAACCAGCGCCAGCAAGGCCAACGCCAGATGCTCCATCTGCCCCAGACTGGCGAAATAATACACCAGCGCCGCGAACATTGCAGCGTCGGCGTAGCGGTCCAGGGTGGAATCGAGCACGCCGCCGAAACGACTGTCGCGCTGCGCCGCCCGTGCGACCGCGCCATCCAGTGCGTCCAGCGGCAGGCTGATCAGCAGCAGCAGACCGCCTTCCTGCAGGCGGCCGCGGGCAATGAAGAGGGCCGCCAGCAGCGTCAATGCGAACCCGGCGAGCGTGACGGCGTCCGCCGAAACGCCCAGACGATGCAGGGCCAGCCCGACGCGAGCCAGCGGTCGGGTGGCCAGCAGGCGAATACGGCCGCTCAACGTTGCAGGATTGTCCGCCACAGACGACACTTGCCCTTCGCGCCATTCGTCGCTACACTTGCATCGTTCGGGGCGTGGCGCAGCCCGGTAGCGCGCACCGTTCGGGTCGGTGAGGTCATGGGTTCAAATCCCGTCGCCCCGACAGGCATCCCGCACTTCCGGTGCGGGATTTTGCTTGCAGCAACAATCTGGCGTTCCTGCGACAGCGCCACGAAACTCCCGCCTTACCTTGCCGTCGCCAGCGCAGCGCGCAGAGCGCCGCGCCGCCCGGCGACGTCGAAACATGCGTATTGATTGCCGCTCATCAGTTTGGTGGCCAGCGCCATGGCCTCACCTTCGTCAAACGTCCCTTCCTCCACCTCGGCCTGCAGGGCCCGCGCCAGGCCGCGCCGCGCCTGTTGCGCATAGGCCACGGCTGCGTTGGGCCAGGCCGTATCACCGCCAAATGCGAAGATCTTGTTCAGCGGCGCGCTGTGGATCATGCGCCGCAGGAAATCGACGTTGCTGTGCGGATCGATGCTCCAGGCCCAGCACATGTCCACCCACACGTTGGCGTAGTGCTTGGCCAGCGCCGCCAGTTCGGCGTCGTAGGGCCAGCCGCTGTGCATCAGCACAAAACGCGTGTCGAGGTGTTCGGCCAGCAAGGCGCAGACGTTGCCCGGTTTAATGAAATCCACCGGCATGCGGTTGTTGCCGGCGTAATAGCCGGTGTGGATCTTGAGCGGGAGATTATATTCCGCTGCCAGCGCCGCGCCGCGGTCCAGGCACCAGTCGCCGAGGCAGAGCCTTTCGGCCACGTCCAGTGCCTCGCCGCGCAGATGCCTGGCCAAAACCGGGGACACCTCTGCGCGACTGCGTTTGCGCCAGAGCAGCGTGCGGTCGTAGGCGTGCTGGGTCTTCACTGCGATCGCCAGCGGGCCATACCTGGCGTAAAGCGCTTCAAGGCCGGCATCCAGACTGGCCAGGTCACGCACCTCGATACCCGTCTCCTCCTCCAGGGCCTGCGCGTCAAACACCCCGACGGCAAAGTCGCGCAGCGAAAAGTCGTAGAGGAAAAAGTCGGGTCCGGATGCATCCGGCGCGCAGCGCCACTGCATGTCGTCGGTCTGGATGTGGTCCAGTCGCCCGCGCTCACGCAGAATGCGCAGACGTTCGCCCGGCCGTCGTAGTTGCCGGTTCGTCTCAGCCGCAGCTTCAATACCCGCCACGCTGATCTCGTCCATGCCGTAAACGTCGCGCGCGACGCTGCGCGTCGCCTCACCGTAGCCCGTGTGGCGACAGTGCTGCCAGGCCTCACGAACGCCCGCCCAACGCTGCTCAATGTCCGAATTGTTGCTGTCGAGCAGAGCGTCAACAGCTCGTTGTGTGGCGCCGGCGGAGATCAGGTCCGCGGCCACGTAGTTGCCAAACAGGTCGACGAGTACGTCCGGCCCCTCGTCGACGTAACGCTGCTCAGGCTGCATGTGCTCGTGCGTGTCGACCAGCGAGGTCTGCTGAATGTGCTCCGTCAGGGCGTTCATCGTCCCGCTCCCCGTGTCCCTGTCCCTGTCCTCATAACATTTCCGAGCGACGGCGCACCCGACCGGTGGCCAGGTAATCGCGCAAGGTCAATGTGCGCTGCTCCAGCAGGTCTTCCATCCGGTCACGCAGGGCCGGCGCCTGGCGATTGGCCACCAGCCAGCGACATGAGGCGACCAGACGCGCGGCAACCAGTGTTTGCAGGTCGGCCGGCCGCGCCGGAGACAGCGACCTGCGCGCCGTATAGCCCGTCCAGAGCGCGCCCGACAGCGTTTCACCCGCAGGCAGGGCGCTGAATTGCAGGGTGGCCGGCGCCAGGTCATACAAAAAACAGCCATGGCCGCAGTTGTCAAAGTCCAGCGCGCGGGCCCCATCATCGCCGAAGAGACAATTCTTCGCAATCAAATCGCCGTGAATCAGCCCCCATGTACCAGGCAGCTCCCGGGTGCGTTGCAAAAGGGCGCTGACGAGGAGTTCCACCCCATGCATCGCTTCCCGCAATTCGGTTGAGAACAATGCTTCCCCTTCGTCGGAGGCATAGGGCGAGCGATCGCCAAACAGTCCCTCGGCATCCAGACATGGGCGAACAAAGCCGGCCGGCGCGCGCCAGCGCGAGGCAAAGTCGTGCAGGCGCGCCAACAGGTCGCCCATGGCCCTGGCGTGGTCGGGGGTCATTTCCTCCGGCGTCAGCGCCGTCCCGTCGAGCCAGGTCAGCAGACTGCAACGCTGCAGACCTGGCAGCTCGTCCAGCGCCAGCGGCGCCAGCCATTCGCCCTGCAGCGTCCTGCAGGGCCGGGGTACCGGAAAACCGGCGGCAGCCAGCGCCTCCAGCCAGGTCAGCAGCGATTCCAGCTCTTCATCGCGCGCATCGCCGGAATGCACGCGCAACACAAAACGTCCCTCCCCGGTTTCCAGGGCGAAGACGGCGCGGGTCAGGGAGGGCAAGCGCCGGATACCACACAGACCCTTGCCGAAAGCGGCAGCGATTTCGGGCGCGGTGGATTCCAGCGCAGCAAGATGAGACTCATGATTCAGGACAGTACACACATCTCCAGCATAGCGGGTCGGTATTGCGCTGTCAGCCACCGGAATGCATGATGCCCTTGCGCCGGGAATCCATTGTGGGAGGAATCATCTTGCGCGGCGGTCGTCACACACCCCCAGGCCGATGAGTCCCCCACGCCGGCGGGCGGCGCCGGCGCGGCCGCAACAGCTCTGCGAGGCCGAGGTCGTCGCCGGCCTGAAGGAGCAGGCGGCCAGCGAGCTGCGCACACGCTTTGGCTCCGACGCGCGTCTGTTGCGTAAGGCGCGTCCCGATGAACTGCCCTTCCATTTTCACGGAGATCTGGCGGCGTTGGGCGCCATCGGCAAGAGCAATGTCATCAATGTGGTACAGCACTTCGACATCCCGCGGCCGGCAGCATTTCTGGGTCACCAGCATCTGACGCGTCTGCTTCGACAAATCGACAGCGTCCGCAGTTTGCAGGAATCGGGCAGCTTCCGCAGTTTTCGCATCAGCGCCGCCGGGCGTGATTCGGCGGTGATGCAACGCCTGAAGGAAGCCATCGCGAGGCAAACCGGACTGGTGTACGACGATCGCGAGGGTGATCTGCTGCTGCGCATCCGCAAGGCGGACCTGCACCGGAATGGCTGGGAACTGCTGACCCGCCTGACACCACGGCCCCTGTCGGCGCGCGCCTGGCGGGTATGCAATTTGCCCGGCGCCCTGAACGCCACCATCGCTGCCGCCATGGTCGAAATGACTCACCCGCAGCCCGATGACCGCTTTTTCAACCTGATGTGCGGCAGCGGCACCCTGCTCGTCGAGCGCCTGTTGCGCGCGCCGCTGCTGGCGGCGGCGGGCTGTGACACGGACCCGCACGCCCTGCGCTGCGCCGCGGACAACCTGCGCTCTGCCGGCGCGGCGGAAAACGCGCAACTGTTTCCGATGGACGCGACACAACTTCAGTTGCCGGACGCCGGCATCGACGTTCTCTGCGCGGACCTGCCCTGGGGCCAGTTGCTGGGTTCGCACGAAAGCAACCTGACGCTCTATCCTCTGGTGCTGGCCGAGGCCGCCCGGGTGGCAGCCCCGGGCGCGCGCGCCGTCTTCATCACACACGAGATTCGATTGATGGAACGCGTTCTGCGCGCCTGCGCCGACCGCTGGGCCTTGCAAAAGGAGGTCAGGGTCTTTCAGGGGGGGCTGCACCCCCGAATATACCTGCTGGCGAGGCGCGACTGAACGCGTCTCTACAGGCCGGCCTGCTTGGCCTCGTTCCACAGCGCATCCAGTTGCGCCAGACTGTGTTCGCTCAGGAGCTGACCGGAGTCGCGGGCGCGTTCCTCGACGAAGCGGAAACGTCCCCGGAAACGGGCGTTGGCGGCGCGCAGGGCGCTTTCGGGTTCAAGCTTCATCCAGCGCGCCAGATTGACCAGCGTAAAGAGCAGATCGCCCAGTTCCTGCTCCCGTTCTGCATCGCTTTGCGCCGCCTGCAGTTCCTCCAGCTCCTCGCTCAACTTGTCCAGCACCAGAGACTGGTGCGGCCAGTCAAAGTTGACGCTCGCCGCGCGCTCCTGCAGGCGCAGGGCCTCCAGCAGGGCAGGCATGCCGCGCGGCAGACTGTCGAGCAGAAACCCTTTGTCCATACCGACAGCCGCCTTCTCGGCGCGTTTGAGTTCTTCCCAGTTGCGCAGCACGGCGTCGGGGTCACCCCGAACGTCGATGTCGCCCCAGACGTGCGGGTGTCGGTGGATCATCTTGGCGATGATGTGTTGCAACACATCACTCATGCGGAAGCGCCCATCTTCTGTGGCGATCTGCGCGTGCAACACGATTTGCAGCAGCAGGTCTCCCAGTTCCTCGGCCAACGCCGCCGCGTCGCCCTCCTCTATGGCCTCCAGCACCTCCCAGGCCTCCTCGATCAGGAAGCGACGCAGCGATTCGTGCGTCTGTTCGCGGTCCCAGGGGCAACCATCCGGCGCGCGCAGATGGGCGATGATCTCTTGCGCACTCTCGAAACTGCTGTGTTCACCCAGCGCCGGCAGATAGAGCGCCTTCATCGCGCCGATCGCTTCGCTGCGATCCATCGCGAACAGCGGCAGGGTCTCAACCCGCGCGTCTGCCGTGCCGGCGCTTTGCACCAGCTGCAGCTCAAAGTCATCCGGATACTGGTTCATAAGGGTCAGCTTGATATCGGAGGCAACCGCCGGACTGTAGACCTGGGCCAGCAGGGCCGGGAAGGCGGGATTGATCGGCGGATGGTGCATGGCCGCCACCTGCAGGCCGTCCAGCAGTTGCAGACCGTCCAGCGCGTCCACGCCCAACAGCGCCAGCAAGGGCTCCACAAAACTGACGCCGCTGACGATGTCAACTGCAATGTCCGCTTCACGCGCCGCCTCCAGCAGGCCGGTTGTGGTGGCTTCGCCCACCAGCGGGTCGCCCGGCACGGCGTAGACTACATCGCCCTCGCGCGCGGCGGCCATCACCACCAGGATAATCGCCCTGTAGACGTCTTCGAAGCGATCATGCGTCTCATAAAGCGCGTCGAAGCTTTCATAGTGCAGCGACGGCGGAAATGCTGCCACGCAGCCATGGTGGGCGGTGCGTAGATACAGGCGTGGCGCCGTCGTCAGCGCACGCCAGGACCTGTGCGTCAGGTCCTCCACCGAGCCCGGCCCCAGCCCTGCAATGGTGATACCCATGCGCTCTCCTGCTCCGTCGTTGCCCGCTCTGAACACCTGTGCTATGGTGACGGTTCCTGACCCGCCCTGCAGACAGGGAGACGCCCGTGACCGACTTGCCCGCCAGCCCAATCCCCCTGCGAGCCAGCCGTGCCCTGGCCTTGCACGCGCAAGGTTTGGCGGCCCCTGCCAACATTGCGGACGAGGACGCCATTGTCAACACTGTGCATGCCCTCGGTTCCATTCAGATTGACTCGTTGCAGGTCGTCGCGCGCAGCCAGTACCTGGTGCTGTGGAGCCGCCTCGGTTGTTACGATCCGGCGCAGCTGGACGCGCTGCTCTTCAGGCCGGGCCGAAAGCGTTTCTTCGAATACTGGAAAAAGGCCGCCTCGATCATCCCGCTGGAGCACTATCGCTTCAGTATGCCCCGCATGCAACAACGTCTGGACTCACCGCGTACAAACTGGCGTAACTGGCTCGAACGCGAGGATGCGGCGTCTGCGCTGAAGCTGGTACGCAAGCGCATCGCCGCGGAGGGCGCCCTGCGCGCCGCCGACTTCGCCTGGGAGGGAGAGAAGCGCGGCGCCTGGTGGGACTGGAAGCCGGCCAAGGCCGCTCTGGAGTATCTCTACGGCATCGGCGAGCTTATGATCAGCGACCGCGTCAATTTCCAGCGCGTCTATGATCTGCCGGAACGGGTCCTGCCGAACTGGGTCGATACCTCCCCCGCCACCCGCGAGGAGGCCGATCGCCACGACGTCGAACTGGCCCTGCGCGCGCTCGGGATCTGCCGCCCACGCTCACTGTTTGACTACACCTACCTGCTGCGTCAGCGCATCAGGCCAGTGCTCGACATTCTGCGTCAGGAGGGAAAGCTGGTCACCGTGGCGTGCGAGGTCTGCGACGGCAAATTGGATGATCTCCTGGTACACCGCGACCGACTGACGGACCTGCAGCGCGCGCTGGACGGCGAGTTGCAGTCGCAACACACGACCCTGCTCAGCCCCTTCGAAAGCCTGCTCTGGTCCAAGGTGCATGGCCATGCCCTGTGGAACTATCACCACGCCATCGAGCTCTACGTGCCGCAGCCAAAGCGCAAGTGGGGCTACTTCACCCTGCCGATACTGCATCGCGACCGCCTGATCGGCCGCCTCGACCCCAGGCTGGAACGCGAAAGCAACACATTCCACATCCGCGCACTGCACCTGGAACCCGGCATCGAGCCGGACGAGCGGCTGGTCAGCGAACTGGCGGCGGCGATCCGCGATTTCATGGCCTTCCACGGCGCCACCCGGTTGAAGTTCGGTCGCCGCGGCAATGCACAGTTCCGTGTCAAGCTGCGCCGCGAACTGGGGGCCTAGCGGACACGACGACGGGGACTGCGCTCCAGCGCGCGAATCAGAAAGCGCACGGCCGCGTTCACGCCGTCCTCGGCGCGGACCTGCCCGGCAAGCGTTTCCGCGCGACGGCGCAAGGTCGAATCCGTCGTCAACTGTCGCAGGGCATGGGCCAGTCGCTCCACGTTGAGCCGCCTGTGCGGAATCGGGGGCGGACTGACGCCCAGGGCCTGAAGCCGCATTGCCCAAAAGGGTTGGTCGGCAAAGCGCGGGATAACCAGTGCCGGCCGCCCCGCCCGCAGTCCGGCGCCCGCCGTGCCCATGCCACCGTGATGCACCAGCGCTGCCATACGGGGAAACAGCCAGTCATGCGGCGCATCATCCAGGCGCAGCACAGAGTCCGGCAGGTCGCCGGCGCCGAGACCGGCCCAGCCCCCCGACAGCAGGGCGCGCAGACCGCTGCGCCGCAGGGCTTCAAGGATGATGTCCGTGGTCCGTCCGGAGTCGCGCTCCATCATACTGCCGAAACCGATGTAGACCGGCGGCGCACCGGCCTGTAGGAAGTCCAGCAAGCAGTCCGGAGGCCGCCAGTCCCTGTCGTCCAGAAACCAGTACCCGCTGACCTGTGTCAGATCGTCCCAGTCTGAAGGCCGCGGGACCACATGCCGGCTGAAGCCGTAGACCACCGGGTCCGGCCGCAAATGCTGGTCATCGTAGGGACGTCGGGCGGGCGCCAGCCCCAGGTGCCGGCCGCGCACGGCATTGAACCTGTCCCGTATCAGCTGCCAGGCCATTCGGCGTTGCAGGTCGTAGGTCACCCTGTTGTAGTGTCGGCCCAGGGGCAGAAAGCGCGGCCATTCCGGGAAAAGGAATGAAGGGAAGGCGCGCGTGGGATGAAAGGGTTGCAGCCATGCGCCGGCGGCCGGGACGCCCAGCCTTTCAGCGACCGGCGCGACGGCCAGCATGGTCGTGACCGAATACACCAGCGCATCCGACTCCTCGCAGAGCCGCAGCACAACACCGGTCTGCGCGTCCAGCATGTCCCCGCCCAGATCGCGCATGGCCCGCAGATTTGCCAGTGGATTTCCGCCGGTCTCCAGCCAGCGCAAGCCGGCTTCTGACGCCAGCATGTCCTGCGGGCTGGCGTCCGTCAGCGCGTAAAACTCCAGGCCATGGCGGCGCACCAGCGCTTCGTGATAGCGACTGGTAGCGAGGCGCAGCTGAACCCCGGCTCTCAGCAGCCCCTGGCCCAGCGCCAGGTAGGGCTGTACGTCGCCGCGTGAGCCGAAGGTGCAGAGGGTAAGGCGCACCTGGGTGCCTTTCGACGCTTCAGGGGGGTGGCGCGATGCACACCAGCAACGTCAGGCGATCCGCGCCCTCGTTGCGCACGCCATGCGGAACGCCGGCCAGCGCCCAAATGACGCTTCCGACGTCGGCGCGGCGCTCTTCCCCGCCGACGTTGAAGACGCCCTCGCCCTCCAGCACCTGGTAGACCTTGTCCTGGTCGCTGTGGTCGTGCACCGCCTGTTCCTGGCCGGGCTCCAGGCAGTTGAGGCCGACCATCATCCGGTCGCCGCTGAAGAGCGTGGTCTTGTAGTGCTTGTCCGCCCTGGAGCCGACATGTTCGCTGAAGTGCGTAAAGTCGCTCATGCTGTCCCCCTGCAAGCAAAAGGCAGGCCCACCGGCCTGCCCCGTAATCTTCCCTTCGCGCCAGCTGTCTGCGTTAGCGCTTGGTGTAGGTGGGCGCCTTGCGCGCTCGGCGCAGACCGGGCTTTTTGCGCTCCTTGACGCGCGGATCCCGCGTGAGCAGGTCTTTCAACTTGAGTTCCGGCTTGAGGTCCGGGTCGATTTTCAGCAGCGCGCGGGCGATGCCCAGGCGAATGGCGTCGCGCTGGCCCGAGATCCCCCCGCCCTGCACGTGTACGCTGATGTTGTACTGTCGCTCCTGGCCCACGGCGCGCAGCGGCTCGGAAATGTTGTCGAGGTCGCCATGGCGCGGCAAATAGTCGTCGGCCTCACGATCGTTGATGATGATGTTGCCCGTGCCCCCTGGAAACAGGCGCACGCGCGCGGTCGCCGCCTTGCGGCGCCCGATACCTTCGTAATACTGTGCCGACATGTCAGTTGTTCTCCTGCAGCAGCAGCGGCTGCGGATTCTGGGAGCCGTGCGGATGTGCTTCGCCGGCGTACACGCGCAGCTTCTTCATGGTGCGCCGACCAAGGGCGTTCTTCGGCAGCATGCCCCGCACCGCCGATTCGATGACGCGCTCCGGGAAGCGCTGCAACTGGTTGCGCAGGGAAATGACCTTGAGCCCGCCATTGTATCCCGAATGACGATAGTAATTCTTCTGGTCCAGTTTGTTGCCGGTCACCGCGACTTTTTCGCAGTTGATGACGATGACGTAGTCACCGACGTCCGCATTGGGGGTAAAGGCCGGTTTGTGTTTGCCGCGCAAGACGGGCGCAATGCGTGAGGCCAGACGACCGAGCGTCTGCCCGCTGGCATCCACCACCCACCAGTCGCGTTCGATGTCCCTTTCGCGAGCCACCCAGGTTCTGTATTTTGGCACGTCTTCCTCCGGCAAGCCCAACAAGGCCCCGCCCACGCCGAACTGCGTCATTCTACGGGCTGCGCCTCAGGGATTCAAGGCGCAATCAGTCCGCGTATCGGACCTCAAGCAACACCAACCCCTGTGCCGGCGCCAGGGTCCCTGCCTGCGCCAGATCGCCGCTGCGGAAGACCTGTTCAAAGGCCGCCAGGTCCAGCCGCCCCTGCGCCACGTCAACCTGCATGCCAACCATGCGCCGCACCATGTGGTAGAGAAAGGCGTTGCCTTCCACCCGGTAGCGCAGCAACCGGCCGCGCCGCAGAGGTCCTCTTGTCCAGCGTGACAGCGTGACTTCGCGCACCGTGTTGTTGCCCTGTGGCGCCTGACCGAAGGCGCCAAAATCGTGACTGCCAACCAGAAGGTCCGCAGCTTGCTGAAGCAAGTCGAAATTCAGATCGCCGAACACCTGCCAGGCGCCACGCCGCCACAAGGGCTGGCGCGTCGCGGCATTCACGATGCTGAATTCGTAAACTCGGGCAAGCGCATCGAAGCGCGGGTGAAAGTCCGGCCGGGTCGTACGCAGGGTCTGCAGGGCGATGTCTTCGGGAAGCAGGGCGTTGAGCGCGCGCAGCAACTGCAACTCGCTGTGGCGCCAGACGAGGTCAAAGGCGATGACCTGTCCGCTGGCGTGAACGCCGCTGTCGGTGCGGCCGCTGGCATATACAGTGACGGCCTGGCCCGCGAGTTGCGACAGGGCCGCCTCCACCGCGCCCTGTATTGTAGCTGTGCCGGTTTTCTGACGCTGATAGCCGGCGTAGGCGCTGCCGTCATAGGCCAGCGTCGCCCGGTAGCGCAGCCTCAGTCCTCCTCGCGGTCGACCAGTTCGAGCATCACCATGGGGGCGTTGTCGCCCTTGCGGGGCCCCAGGCGGTAGATGCGCGTGTAGCCGCCAGGTCGATCCTCGTAGCGGGGCGCCAGTTCGTCAAATACCTTGCCCACCAGTTTCCGGTCGTTGTTCAGACGGCTGGCCACGATGCGCCGCGCGTGAACGGCCCGCTGCGGGTCTTCGTGCGCGAGGCCGCGGCGGGCGATGGTGATCATGCGCTCGACCTTGCCGCGCACAAAATCGGCTTTGGCCCGCGTCGTGCGGATGCGTTCGTGGGTGATCAGTTCGCGCGAGAGGTTGAGCGCCAGCGCCTTGCGTTGCGCGGCGTCGCGGTTAAGTTTCTTGCCCTTGACGTGATGTCTCATCCCTGTTCACCCAGATCCGGCATTTCCTCGCCTACTGCCGGGACCGTGGTCTCGGGCTGCGGCAGGTAACCCTTGTCCTGCAGTTTTTCTACCAGTTCATCCAGCGACTTTTCGCCGAAGTTGCGGATCGCCAGCATGGCGTCCGGGCCACGGTCCAGAATATCCAGCACGCTACCGATGGAAGTGATGCCGGTGCGCTTCAGCGAATTGAAAACGCGGACGCTCAGGTCCAGTTCCTCGATCTGGCGCTCGTACAACTCGCTCTTCTTGCGTTGCTCCTCGTCGTCGACGCCCAGAGCAATGCCGTAGGATTCGTCGGCGTCCAGCGCCATCATCGGCTCCACTCCCGCGATCGGCGTGAGATGCCGCATCAGGATCTGTGCGGCCTTGCCCAGCGCGTCCTCGGGCCGAACCGTGCCGTCCGTCCAGATTTCGATGACCAGCTTGTCATAGTTTGTTCGCTGGCCCACACGGGCGCGTTCCACGTCGAAATTGACGCGGCGTACCGGGCTGAAGACGGCGTCCACCGGCAACTCGCCGATGGGCAGGCGACCGCGTTCCTCGGCGGGGCTGTAACCGCGTCCCGGTTGCGCCTCGAATTCAATCTCGAGGCGTGTGTCCGCTTCGTCAACGGTGAAGAGGTACAGGTCGCTGTTGATGATTTCCACGTCCGACGGGCAGATGATGTCCGCCGCCGTGACCGTCCCCTCGCCCTGGTGTTCAAGGCGCAGCCGCGCCGATTCGGCCGTATCGAAGAGTTGCAGCCGCAGTTGCTTGACCTGCAGCAACAACTGGGTCATGTCCTCGCGCACGCCCGGGATGGCCGAGAATTCGTGGTGTACGTCCGAGACCCGCATGCTGGTGACTGCCGCGCCTGGCAGCGAGGAGAGCAGCACACGGCGCAAGGCCGTGCCCAGCGTCAGGCCATAACCGCTTTCCAGCGGGCTGATGATAAAGCGTCCATAATTGCGGGAAGTCGCTTCCCCCTGCACGTTGTGGGGGAGCACGAAATTCCAGGTGGCGACCAAGACCGAACCTCCTGAATTCACACGCCTACATACGGCGTTTCTTGGGCGGGCGAACGCCGTTGTGCGGGATCGGCGTTACATCCGTGATAGAACGAACTTTCAGCCCGCTCGCCTGAATGGCGCGGACCGCCGCCTCGCGGCCGGGCCCGGGGCCCTTGACGAAGACGTCGACTTCCTGCATGCCATGCCCCTGCGCAGCCTCGGAGGCGTTCTGCGCGGCCAGTCGCGCGGCGTAGGGTGTGCTCTTGCGGCTGCCCTTGAAGCCCGAGGTGCCGGCGCTGGCCCAGGACACGACGTTGCCGGACTGGTCGGTCAGGGTAACGATGGTGTTATTGAAGGTCGCAAATATATGCGCCTGGCCATAGGGAATATTGCGGGTCACCCGACGCGCCGTGCGGCGGGCGCCACTTCTGGCTTGCTGACGTGCCATGCATGCTCTCCTGTCGGGCGGTCCGCCCGATCACGACCCGAATCAAAGGGGCAGGGAAATCCTGGCGCCGATTTGCGCTATTTCTTGGTCGCGCCGCGCCGTCGCCCGCGCCCGGGGACGGTCTTCTTGGCGCCGCGCAGTGTGCGTGCGTTGGTGCGCGTACGCTGGCCGCGTACCGGCAAATTGCGCCGGTGCCGCAGTCCCCGGTAGCTGCCGATTTCCTGCAGCCGCTTGATGTTCAACTGGACTTCACGCCGCAAGTCACCCTCGACCGTCATTTGCGACAGTTGTTCACGGATGCGCTGCAGTTCGGTCTCGCTCAGGTCCTTGACGCGAGTATCACGATTTATGCCAGCCGTGGCCAGGATCTTGTTGCTGGTGGGCACGCCCACGCCGTAAATGTAGGTCAGTGCAATCTCGACTCGTTTGTCGCGCGGCAGGTCAACCCCTTCGATGCGTGCCATGACGACCCCTTCCTGCCCCTAACCCTGACGCTGCTTGTGGCGCGGGTTTTCGCAGATCACCCGCACACGCCCGTGGCGTTTGATGATGCGGCACTTCGGACAGCGCCGCTTTACCGATGCCGAAACGATCATGGTTGCTTTCCCTGCTGGTGATGCAAGCGACGCATCATAGCATTCCCCTCGTCCCTTGTCCAGAGCAAGTCACGGCAAGGTCAGTACCAGTGGCTCGCCTTCCGTGATGGCGATGCTGTGTTCAAAATGCGTGCAAAGTGAGCCGTCGCGCGTCACCACCGTCCACTGGTCTTCCAGTTCCTCCGTCTCCGCCAGGCCGCTGTTGACCATGGGCTCCAGAGCGATCGTCATGCCAGGACAAAGCGGCACGCTCTCCCACCGGGGTTGCTGCCTGCGCCTGCGGGGCCACCAGTTGGGCACCTGCGGTTCCTCGTGCATCGACCGCCCCACCCCGTGACCGGTGTATTCCCGCACCACGCTGTAGCCCTTGCGCTCCACGAAACGCTGGATCGCCTGGGCGACGTCTCGCGTTTCAGCCGGCATGACGGCGGCGCGGATGCCAACCCACAGGGCTTCCTCGGAGACGTCCAGCAGTCTCTGCACCGCCGGTGGCACCTCGTCGACGGCATAGGTCCAGGCCGCATCGCCGACGAAACCCTGGTAGCGCGCGCCGATGTCCACGCTGATGATGTCGCCGGCCTGCAACGCGCGCGGGCCAGGGATGCCATGCACCAGTTCCTCATTGACCGAGGCGCAGATCGAGGCCGGAAAGTCTGGCGCGTTTTCCTTCGGATAACCCAGGAAAACTGGCTGTGCCCCGTGGTCGCGCAGGACTGTCTCCACGAGGTCGTTGAGTTGCGCCGTGGTGACGCCCGGCCGCAGGGCGGCGCGCAGTTCTCCGTGGGCGTTGGCCACGATGCGGCCGGCCTCGCGCATGATGGCAATGTCTTCGCCGGTTTTGTAGTGAATGCCGCCCGTCACCTCAGGACCGGTTGGTCTCGATGACCGCCTGAATGGCCGCGCTGACGTCCTCAATGGATTGTTCCGCATCAACGCTGCGCAAGAGACCGCGCCCGCGGTACCAGTTCACCAGTGGCATCGACGTTTCCAGGTAGGTGTCGATGCGGCGGATGACCACGTCAGCGCTGGCATCGTCCGGGCGACGCACCAGGGACATGCCCGTGTCGCGTTCGCAGCCGGATACTCGCGGCGGCCAGGCCCCTTCCGGGTGTTCCTCCAGGCGCCAGTCGATGTTCTCGTTTTGGTAATAGAGGTTGTAAATGCGCGCGCCATCTTCGGAAGCGATTCGACCGTAGGCGCGTTTGAAGGCGACGTAAAGATCAATCTCCATCAGCAGGACGGCATTGACCGCCTCGCCTTTGGAAGCCAGATAGTCGTCCAGCCAGGCCGCCTGGACCTCGTTGCGGGGGAAACCATCCAGAATGGCGCCACCGGCCGCATCCGGCTGCGACAGACGGTCGCGCACGACCTCGTTGGTGATCTCGTCGGATATCAGTTGACCGGAGGCCATGATGGCCTGAATGCGTTGCGCCAGTTCGTCTTCACGCGTGCGCATGGCGCGGAACAGGTCACCGGTGGATACATGCGGAATGCCGTAGTGCTGCTGGATCCAGGCGGCCTGGACACCTTTGCCCGCGCCCTGAACACCCAGCAGGATCAGATAGAGTCCCATGGAATGCAGATTTCTCCCGAACTAGCGCATGAAGCCTTCATAGTTGCGCATGACCAGCTGTGCTTCCAGCTGGCGCATCGTGTCGATCACCACGCCCACCACGATGATCAGGCCGGAGCCCGTGATCACGCTGGCGGCATTCAGCGTGCCGGCGCCGGCCACGAACTCGGTCGGGAACAGCAGGCTGTTGAGCAGGTCCACCATACCGGGCACGACAGCGATGGTCCCCAGGAAGAGCGCGCCAACCAACGTTATTCGCCGCGACACGCGCAAAATAAACTCCTGTGTGCGCTTGCCGGGACGAATTCCCGGGATGTAGCCGCCCTGGCGCTGCAGGCTCTCGGCCAGATTTTGGTTGGCGATCATGGTCTCGGCGTAGAAGAAGGTGAACCCGGCTGTCAGCAGGAAGAAACTGCCCCAGTACCACAGGCCCTGCTGGTTGCCAAAGGTGGTGTTGATCGTCTGGCCCACCGGCCCGTCGGGAAAGAGATTCACCAGGATGGCCGGAAAGGTGATGATCGACTGGGCGAAAATCAGCGGGATCATCCCCACCGGGTTGACGCGCAGCGGGATGTGCGTGCTGGCGCCGCCGTACTGCTTGCGTCCGCGCACGCGCTTGCCGTATTGCACCGGGATTCGCCGAATCCCCTCCTGAATGAAGACGATGACCACGATCGTCACCAGGACGATCAACACGAAGAGCACGGCGTTGTACACCGGTTGCGTCGAGGTCGTCAGCAGGTTACCCAGGTTGGAAGGCGCGGAAGCGACGATGCCGGCAAAGATGATGATGGAGATGCCGTTGCCGATTCCCTGTTCGGTGATCAGGTCCCCGAGCCAGACCGCGAACATGGTGCCCGCCGTCATGGTCGAGATGACCGTAATCGTCACCAGGGGATTCTGGCCAAATTCGGGGATGATGGGCGCGCCACCCAGATTGCCGAAAATGGCGATCTGACCCACGCCCTGCAGAATGGCCATCGGGATCGCCAGGTAGTAGGTGTAACGCTGAATCTTTTCCTGGCCGCCCGGTTCGCGCTGAATCGCTTCCAGCTGCGGAATCACCGGCACCAGCAACTGGAAAATGATCGAGGCCGTGATATAGGGGTAGACCCCCATGGCAATGACGCTAAAATTGGAGACCGCGCCGCCGGACAGCAGGTTCAGCACGCCCACCAGACCGCCGGCGTTGCTTTCCAGCACGGCCTGCAGCGCGTTGCGGTCCACGCCGATGACCGGCACGTGGGCGGCGAACTGGTAGACCACCAGGATCAGCCCGGTGAACAGCAACTTGCTGCGCACGTCCGGCAAACGCCATGCGTTTTTTAGCGCCTCAATTGCCTGCATGGTGCTCCTCCATCGCCCACTTTCGGCCGCCTGCGGGAAGGGACGTCAAGCTTGGGCGTCGCCTTCATCCGCCAGAATTCTGGCCAGTTCTTCCTTCTTCGGCAGTTTCACGGTCGCGCGGGCGCCGGTCAGCTTCAATTCCAGTTCCCTGATCGTGCCGCCGGCCTCGCCGATCTTGCGCCTGGCGCCTTTCGTGAAGCGATGCGCGCTGATGGTCAGCTTCTTCGCCAGGTCGCCATCGCCCAGGATAACGACCGGGTCGGTCGCGTCGCGAATGATGCCCAGTTGCGCCAGTGAGGCGGGCGTCACTACAGCGCCGTCCTCTATGCCTTCGTGCTCGTTGAGCAGGCCAACATTCACTTCCTCGTACTCAATGCGGAAGATGTTGGTAAAGCCGCGTTTGAAAGGCATTCTGCGCACCAGCGGCAGCTGGCCGCCCTCAAAGTAGGGGCCCTTGCCGCCACCGGCGCGGGCGCCCTGGCCCTTGTGACCGCGACCGGCCGTCTTGCCGCGTCCTGCAGAGATGCCACGGCCCGCCCGCCGGCGTTTCTTGCGGGAGCCGGGGTCCGGCCTCAGGTCATGCAGTTTCATTCTGGTCCACCTTTTCCACCGTCACGAGATGTCGGACCGTATAGAGCATGCCACGAATGGACGGCGTATCGTCATGGATGACGCTGGCACGCAGTTTGTTCAGGCCCAGCGCCCGCACGGTTGCCCTTTGGTTGGGCGCGCGACGGGTGGCGCTGCGTTCCAGGGTGACCTTGAGTTTGCCAGCCATCAACGCCCGTCTCCGGCATCTTCACCCTGGCCAAAGGGCATCAACCTGGCTGCCGGCACGCCACGCATGGCCGCCACCTGATGCGGGCTGCGCAGCGATTGAAGCGCCTGCAGGGTCGCCATGGTCACGTTCAGCAGGTTGGCGCTGCCCTGGCTCTTGGTCAGGATGTCGCGCACGCCGGCGGCTTCCAGCACGGCCCGCACGCCGCCCCCGGCAATGACGCCGGTGCCGGGCGTGGCCGGCTTGAGCAGCACCCTCGCGCCGCCGTGCCGTCCGACGATCTGGTGCGGAATGGTCGCCCCGGCCAGGGACACGCGTTCCATGTTGCGTCGCGCCCGCTCGGAACCCTTGCGAATGCTGTCCGGCACGCCCCGCGCCTTGCCGACGCCGACGCCCACGCGGCCGCGATTGTCACCGACGATCACCACGGTCCGAAAGGCGAAGCGCCGGCCGCCACTGATCACCTTGGCCACACGCTTGATATCCACGACGCGCTCGTCAAGTTCCTCGCGGTCGTCATCCCGGCGTGAACCGCGCCGTTCCCGTCTTCTGTCTGCCATGTTTCGCTCCCAAACCCCGGAAGGTTAAAAGTCCAGCCCGGCCGCCCGCGCGCCTTCCGCCAGGGCGGCCACGCGCCCGTGATAGCGATAGCCGCCGCGATCAAAGACCACCCGCTTGACACCGGCCTGCCGGGCGCGCTCGCCGACCAGCTGGCCCACCATGCGCGCGGCCTCGATCGGGCTCTTGTCCGCGACCTGCGCCCGCAGGTCCCGGTCGATCGTGGAGGCGGCGACCAGGGTATGGCCCTGGCCGTCGTCGATCAGCTGGGCGTAGATGTTGGTCAGACTGCGATAGACGCAAAGACGCGGCTGTTCGCTGCTGCCCTGCACGCGCGCGCGCAGGCGACGATGCCGTCGCTCACGTGCCTTGTGTTTCCTTTTGCTGGCGTCCATAGTTCCATCCCGGACCGCAGCGGCCCTGTGTCAGGTTCCCGTCGCTTCCTCTAGACCTTGCCGGCCTTGCCCGCCTTTTGGCGGACGTATTCGCCAAGGTAACGCACACCCTTGCCCTTGTAGGGTTCCGGCGGGCGCTTGCCGCGCACATCGGCCGCCACCTGCCCCACCAGCTGCTTGTCAATGCCATCGACGTGAATCAGATAACGGTTGTCGGGGGCGCGTTCCGCAGTAAAGCGGATGCCACACGGCGCTTCCATCTCTACGTCATGCGAGAATCCAAGGCGCATGACCAGCGTATCGCCGCGCACTTCCGCGCTGTATCCCACGCCCCGGGTCTCCAGCGACTTGCGAAAGCCCTGGTCGACGCCCGTCACCATGTTGGCGACCAGCGCCCGCGTCAGACCATGCAACGAGCGATGCTGGCGGTGATCGCTGGGACGCGTCACCCGCAACACGCCATCACCCTGCTCCACGCTTATGGCCGGGTGCACCTCATGCGCCAGTTCGCCCTTCGGCCCGTTGACCGTGACGCGTTGCCCTTCAATGGTCGCCCTGACCTTCTCAGGCAAGGGAACGGGCAGATTGCCGATGCGTGACATCCTGATCCTCCCTTACCAGACGTAGCAGAGCACTTCGCCGCCCACTCGCTGGCGCCGCGCCTGCTGATCCGTCATGACGCCCCGGGGCGTCGTCACAATGGCGATGCCGATGCCGCTCATCACGCGCGGCATGTCCCGCGTGCCGCGATAGACGCGCCGTCCGGGCTTGCTGACGCGTTGCAATTTGGAAATGACCGGCCGACGATCGCGCCGGGAGCCGAAATATTTCAACTGGATGGTGATCATCTTCGCCGGTTTCTCATCGCTGACGTTGAAGTCGTCGATGTAGCCTTCGGACTTCAGAATGCGCGCGATCTCCACCTTGAGCTTTGAGGAGGGAATGCGAACCTCCGGCTTGCCCACCATCAGGGCATTGCGCATGCGCGTAAGCATGTCCGCAACGGGGTCTGTCATCATGGCAGCGCCTCCTACCAGCTCGATTTCACGACGCCAGGGATTTGCCCCTGCAGCGCGAGTTCGCGAAAGTGAATGCGGCACAGCCCGTAGCGGCGAATGTAGCCGCGCGGCCGTCCGCAAATCTTGCCCGAATTGGGATCCACGAACTGGCAGCGGTTGCGCACGCGCACCGCGTACTTCCGCCGCTTTTCCCTGGCTGTCAATGATTTCCTGGCCATCGTCAGACTCCCTGGTATTCCTGGAAGGGCATGCCCAGCAAACGCAGCAGGCGCCGGCCCTCCTCGTCGGTGTGGGCGGTGGTCACAATAGTGATCTCCATCCCGCGCACCTTGTCAATACGATCGTAGTGGATTTCCGGAAAGATCAATTGCTCGCGCAGGCCGATGGTGTAGTTGCCACGGCCGTCAAAGCTGTCCGGCGACACACCGCGGAAATCCCGCACGCGCGGCAGCGCGACGTTGATGAACCGGTCCAGAAAGGCCCACATCCGCTCGCCGCGCAGCGTTACCTTGACGCCAATCGAGCGTCCTTCACGCAACTTGAAGTTGGCGATGCTCTTGCGCGCACGGGTGACCACTGGCTGCTGCCCGGTGATCGTGCGCACGTCCTCGATCGCGCCCTCAAGCGCCCTGGGGTTATCCAGCGCCTCGCCCACACCGACGTTGACCACGACTTTCTGGATCACGGGCACCTGCATCAGATTGCCGTAGCGAAATGCCTCGACCAGTTGCGGAACGGCTTCCTCCCGATAACGTTGTTTCATCACTGGCGTAACGCTCATCGTTTGCGCTCCGGTCAATCGAAATCGGCGTTGCACTTCTTGCAGTAACGCGTCCTGAAGCCGTCACTCTCACGGATGCGACGGCCGACACGCGTGCGCTCGTTGCACTCCTGGCAAACCAGCATCACGTTCGAGACGTGGATCGGCCCCTCAAATTCGAGGATCTGGGCCTGCACCTGCTGCCGCCCGGCCTGCTGCGCCTTCTGGTGTTTCTTGAGGATGTTGACGCCCTCGACCACCACGCGCTTCTGCTTGCGGTAGACCGAGATCACGCTGCCGCGTTCCCCCAGGTCCCTGCCAGCAATTACCTCAACCTGGTCGCCTCTTCTGATTCGCTGCATCTCCGCCTCTCCATCCGGCCGCGTCAGAGCGTTTCCGGGGCCAGGGACACGATTTTCATATAGCCCCTGTCCCGCAACTCTCTGGCTACCGGCCCAAATACGCGCGTGCCACGCGGGTTGGTCATGTCTTCCGCCAGCACCACCGCCGCATTTTCGTCAAAGCGAATGGTGGAGCCGTCACGGCGACCGAATTCCTTCGCTGTGCGCACAATGACCGCACGCACGACCTCGCTCTTCTTCACGCTGCCATCGCTGGTGGCCGCCTTTACCGTGGCCACTACCACGTCGCCAACGCGACCGTAGCGCTTGCGCGAACCCCCCAGCACCCGAATCACCAACAGTTCGCGCGCGCCGCTGTTGTCCGCGACCTTGAGCCGCGATTCAGTCTGGATCATGTCTCGACCGTTTCCCCGGCGACCGGTTCGGGCGCTGCGTCCAGCACGGCATCGACGGCCCAGCGTTTCAGCTTGCTGCGGGGCCGGCTTTCCACGACCCGCACCAGACTGCCTTCCCGGATCGAATCGGACTCATCGTGGGCATAGACCCTCCTCACAGTCCTTACGACCTTGCCGTAGACGGGGTGGCGCCGCCGCCGTTCCACGGCAACCACCACGGTCTTCTGCATCTTGTCGCTGACCACCCGCCCGGTCAGACGTTTGCGTTTGTCAGGCATCGTCCCTGTCCTCACCTGCCATGTCGGCCGCCAGTTCGCGCTCGCGCAGAACCGTCAGGCAACGGGCGATATCACGTTTGGTCTCGCGCACCACGTTGGGGTTGGCCAACTGGCCGGAAGCCTTTTCCAGGCGCAGCCGGAAATGTGTCGCCTTGAGGTCCTCAATCGTATCAAGAATGGCCTCCCGGTCCATGGCGCGTATTTCGCTGATGTGCATCAGTTCAACTCCTGGCCGGAAATCGGATCGATGCGCTTGATGATCCGGGTCTTGCAGGGCAGCTTGTAGGACGCCAGGCGCAGGGCCTCGCGCGCCTCTTCCTCGCTGATGCCGCCCATTTCGAAGAGCACGCGACCCGGGCGAATGACGGCCACCCACTTTTCGACCGAACCCTTGCCCTTGCCCATACGCGTCTCCGCCGCCTTCTGCGTGACCGGTTTGTCCGGAAAGACGCGGATCCAGACCTTGCCCCGCCGCCGCACGTAACGCACCATTGTGCGGCGCGCCGCCTCGATTTGCCGGCTAGTCATCCAGACCGGTTCAGTGGCCTGCAAACCATAGTCGCCAAACTGTACGCGGTTGCCGCGTTGCGCCGTCCCGCGCATGCGGCCGCGACTCTGCTTGCGCCACTTGACCCGCTTGGGCATCAACATGGTTGCTTCTCCTGCCTAGCCGGGCCCGCCGGCGCCGACACGCGCCCGCCCGATCTCCCCGTAATCAAGGACCTCTCCGTTGTATACCCAGACCTTGACGCCGATGCGGCCAAAGGTCGTCAGGGCCTCGGCCGTGCCATAGTCCACATCCGCGCGCAGGGTATTCCGCGGAATGCGGCCCTCGGTCTGCCATTCGCGGCGGGCCATGTCGGAGCCGCCCAGGCGGCCGCTGACCTCGATGCGAATGCCCTGGGCGCCCTGGCGCATCGCCTGGCCAATGGCGCGCTTGATGGCGCGGCTGTGGCCAATACGCCGCTCCAGCTGGCCGGAAATATTCTCGGCCACCAGCTTCGCGTCGGTGTCAGGCTTGTCGATCTCGCTGACTTCCACCTTGACCTTCTTGCCGTCCGTCAGCTTCTCGAGATCGCTGCGCATCTGCTTGACGGCTTCACCCTTGCGACCGATCACAATGCCCGGCCGCGCCGTGTGAATGTTGATGACCAACTGGTTCGGATAACGCTCAATCTCCACGCGCGAGATGGCCGCGCGCGAGCCCTGGTTGCCAATGTAGCGGCGGATCGCGAAATCTTCCTGCAGCAGGTCCCGGTATTGCTGTCGTTCAGCGTACCAGCGCGCGTCCCAGTCCCGGATGATTTTCAGGCGGAAGCCAACGGGATGTACCTTGCGACCCATGGCTGCTTACTCCTCTCGCTCGGACAGGATGACCGTGAGGTGCGAGGTGCGGCGCAGGCGCGGCTTGTAACGACCGCGCGCGCCGGCCTTCATGCGCTTCAGGGTCACGCCTTCGTCGGCATGAATGGTGGAGATGAACATCGCGTTCCGGTTCAGGTCGAAATTGTTTTCGGCATTGGCCAACGCCGAGGCCACGGCCTTGCCGGTGAAGTCAGCGCCCTTTTTCGGCATGAACTTCAGCACGGTCAACGCCTGGTCCGCGTCCATGCCGCGCACCTGGTCGATGACCAGGCGCAGCTTGCGCGCCGATATGGGTAAATGTTTGGCTGTCGCCCGAACGTCCATGATTACACCACGCGTCTCTTGCGTTCGACCAGATGGCCGCGGTAGGTGCGGGTTGGGGCAAATTCACCCAGTTTGTGGCCGACCATGTTCTCGGTGATGTAAATGGGAACGTGACGCCGGCCGTCATGCACCGCAATGGTGTGGCCCACCATCTGCGGGAAGATCGTGCTGGCGCGGCTCCAGGTGCGCACCACAGTCTTCTGGTTCTGCTGGTTTAGCCGCTCGATCTTGCGCATCAGCTTGTGGCTGACGAACGGCCCCTTCTTCAGTGAACGTGACATTCGCTCCGTCCCCCTCTGCTACCGCCGCCGGCCGCGCCGACGAATAATGTAGCGGTTGGTCCGCTTGTTGCGACGCGTGCGTTTGCCCAGCGCCGGCTTGCCCCAGGGCGTCTTCGGCCCCGGCATGCCGATCGGCGAGCGCCCTTCGCCACCGCCGTGTGGATGACTGGCCGGGTCCATGGCCGAGCCGCGCACGGTGGGGCGCCAGCCCAGCCAGCGCTTGCGACCTGCCTTGCCGATCTTGATGTTGCCGTGATCGGTGTTGCCGACCTGGCCGATCGTGGCCTTGCAACGGTTGTGAATCAGGCGCACTTCCCCGCTGGGAAGACGCACCTGCGCCCAGTCGCCCTCGCGGGCCATTAACTGGGCGGATGTGCCCGCCGCGCGCGCCAGCTGGCCACCCCGCCCGGGCTGCAATTCGATATTGTGTATCATCGTGCCCAGTGGAATATCGCCCAGCGCCAGGGCATCGCCCGTGCGCAGGTTGGTGTTCTCTATGCCGTTGCCGATGCGGTCGCCGACCCTCAGCCCCAGCGGCGCGATGATGTAACGCTTTTCGCCGTCCTCATACTGCACCAGGGCAATGCGCGCCGATCGGTTGGGGTCGTATTCGATGGCGATCACCTCGGCCTGGGCGTCCATGCGGTCGCGCTTGAAGTCAATGATGCGGTAGCGCCGTTTGTGACCGCCGCCGCGGTGACGCACGGTGATGCGACCGGTATTGTTGCGACCGCCCTTGCGACGCAGCGGTTCCGTCAGCGAACGCTCCGGCCGCTTCTTCGTGATTTCCTCGAATGTGTGACCCGTCATCCCCCGCCGGCCGGCGGAGGTGGGCTTGTAGACCTTAACCGGCATCGTTATCCCTCGCCTCCACCGCTCATGGATTGAACAGGTCGATTTCGTCGCCGGGCGCCAGGGTCACTATGGCCTTCTTCCATTCCTTCGTGCGCATCATCCAGTCCCTGCCGCGACGGCCGCGTTTGGCCGGCTGCACCATGGTGCGCACCTTGGTCACGTTGACCTCGAAGATGACCTCGACCGCTTCCCGAATCTGGATCTTGTTGGCCCGCCGGTCGACCTCAAAAACGTACTGGTTGAGTTCATCGGCCTGAACGGTCGCCTTTTCCGTGATGACCGGGCGGCGGATGACGTCGTAAATGTGAAGCTCGGGCATGCCTGTTACTCCTGGCCCCAGATGAGCTGGATGGTGTCCAGCGCGTCCAGCGGAACGATGACCTTGTCGTGTCCCAGCAGGTCCCGGATGTTCAGCAGATTCGCCCGCAGCCAGCGCACCTGCGGCAAATTGCGGATGCCGCGCTGCACGTTGTCGTCGCGCTCCGCCAGCAGCACCAGGGTCTTGCCATCGCCCGCCAGCGTCCTGATGGTTTCACGCATCTCGCTGGTTTTGGGTCGGTCGGCCTGCAGCCGGTCCACAAAGATCAGCTGGTCATCGCGGGCCAGCGCGCTCAGCGCGGAGCGGATGGCGCCGCGGCGCATCTTGCGCGGCATGGCCTTCGTATACTTGCGCGGGCGCGGACCGTGGGCCACGCCACCCCCGACAAAAATTGGCGCGCTGCGGGCGCCGTGTCTGGCGCGCCCGGTGCCCTTTTGCCGGTACCATTTGGCTTTCGTCAGACGGACTTCGCTGCGCGTCTTGGTCTTGTGGCTTCCCTGGCGGGCGTTCGCCATCTGCCGCACATAGGCCTGATGCATCAGGCCAACATTGACCTCGACGCCAAAAATATCGGCCGGCAACTCGATCTGCTGCACTTCCCTGCCACTCTGGTCCAGCACCGGTACCTGCATGGCCGTCAGCTCCTCTCGCGCCGCGTGCGCCTGCGCTCGCGCGCGGGTTTCAACATGACGATGCCGCCACGGGTGCCGGGTATCGACCCCTTGACTGCGATCAGGTTTTTCTCTGCATCCACCACGACAACTTCCAGGTTCTGCATCGTTATACGATCGTTGCCCATGCGACCCGCCATGCGCATGCCCTTGATGACGCGGCCCGGCGTGGAGCCGGCGCCGATCGAACCCGGAGCGCGTTCGCGGTCGGACTGGCCATGAGTCTTCGGCTGACGCCGGAAACCGTGACGCTTGATCGTGCCCTGAAAGCCGCGTCCCTTGCTTTTGCCAATGACGTCGACGCGGTCGCCGACCTCGAACACGTCGGCGTTAATTTGCTGACCCTCTTCTACGTCGGGTTCGCCCTCACGAATACGAAACTCACGCAGGTAACGCAAGGCCGGCAGGTTATTGCGCTGCAAATGCCCCAGTTGACCACGCGTCAGACGCCGGGGTTTGGTCTCGCCAAAGCCCAGCTGGATGGCCGTGTAGCCGTCGCGCTCCGCGCTTCGCACCTGGGTCACATAGCAGGGGCCGGCCTCAATGACCGTGACGGGGATGACGTCGCCACGCTCGTCAAACACCTGGGTCATGCCGACCTTCTTACCGATAATGCCCTTCATCCTGACCTCCCGCGGGGACGCGACCCCGCGACTTCAGAGCAGCGGCAGGCCGGGCAGGCCTGCGTGCGGGTCAAATCCTGATTTCGATATCCACGCCGGCCGGCAGGTTCAGCCGCATCAGCGTGTCGATGGTCCGGCTGTCCGGGTCCAGCACGTCGATCAGGCGCTTGTGGGTACGTATCTCGAAGTGCTCCTGCGAAGTCTTGTCGATAAACGGCGAACGCCGCACGGTGAAGCGCTCAATGCGCGTGGGCAGGGGCACGGGCCCCACCACGCTGGCGCCGGTGCGTTCGGCCGTTTCCACAATGCGACTGGCGGACTGGTCCAGCACGCGATGATCGTAGGCTTTCAGTCGGATCCGGATCCTGCTTTTTGCAGCCATAAACCTCGTCTCATTCACAGGGGACGCCGGCGGCGGTGTCTCCGCCCCGGCGTCCGCGGCTCAGTCCAGAATCTCGGTGATGGAACCGGCGCCGACCGTCAGACCACCCTCGCGAATGGCAAACTTCGACCCCTGCTCCAGCGCGACCGGGATGATCAGTTCCACTTCCAGCTCGACATTGTCGCCAGGCATGACCATTTCCACGCCTTCCGGCAGGTTGATGGTGCCAGTGACGTCCATGGTGCGAATGTAGAACTGCGGACGGTAGCCAGGGAAGAAGGCCTTGTGGCGGCCACCTTCGTCGCGACGCAACACGTAGACCTGGCTCTTGAAGCGCTTGTGCGGTTCGATGCTGCCGCTGCGGGCCAGCACCTGGCCGCGCTCAACCTCGTCACGCGTCTTGCCGCGCAGAAGAATGCCGGCGTTGTCGCCCGCTACTGCAGCGTCCAGTTCCTTGTAGAACATCTCAATCCCGGTGACGACCGTCTTGTCAATCGAGTCGCGCAGACCGACGATGTCGATCTCCTCACCCTTGGTCAGGCGGCCGCGCTCCACGCGCCCGGTGACCACGGTGCCGCGGCCCTTGATGGAAAAGACGTCCTCGATCGGCATCAGGAAGGGGCGGTCCTCTTCGCGCACCGGCGTCGGGATCCACTCGTCCACGACCCCCATCAGGTCCAGAATGGAGGCGTACTCGGGCGCGTCGGGGTCATCGCTTTCGCTCTCCATGGCCGCCAGCGCCGAACCGCGCACAATGGGCGTGTCCTCGGGGAAGCCGTAACTGTCCAGCAATTCGGCCAGCTCCAGCTCGACCAGTTCCAGCAACTCCTCGTCGTCCATCTGGTCGATCTTGTTGAGGTAGACGACCATGGCCGGCACCTCCACCTGACGCGCCAGCAGGACGTGCTCGCGCGTCTGCGGCATCGGCCCGTCCGGCGCGCTGACCACCAGAATGGCGCCGTCCATTTGCGCCGCGCCGGTGATCATGTTCTTGATGTAGTCGCGGTGGCCGGGGCAGTCGACATGGGCGTAATGCCGGTTCTCGGTCTCGTACTCCACGTGCCTAATGTTGATGGTGATGCCCCGGGCCTTCTCTTCCGGCGCGCTGTCGATTTCCTCGTAGGCCATCAGCTTGGCGCGGCCGGCCATGTTCAGCACCTTGGTGATGGCGGCCGTCAACGTCGTCTTGCCGTGGTCGACGTGCCCGATGGTGCCGATATTGACGTGCGGTTTGCTGCGGTCGAACTTTTGCTTGCCCATGTTTTCCTCTTGCCTGCTGCAAACAATCTGGCGCCACCGCGCCTTACGAACGAACTGACATCTGTCCGCCGCCATGCATGACCCCGTCAGCAATGGCGGGCGGTGCTGTCGCGTACCTGTCGAACTCCATGGTGAAATTGCCGCGGCCCTGGGTCAGGTTGCGCAGGCCCGTGGCGTAGCCGAACATCTCGCCCAGCGGTACGTTGGCGCGAATGGAAGTGGAGCCGTCACCACGGGGCTCCATCCCCTGCACGACGCCGCGCCGGGCGGACAGATCTCCGACCACGGGGCCGGTGTAATCATCCGGCGCGACTACCTCGACGCTCATGGTCGGCTCCAGCAACACCGGACCGGCCTTCTGTACACCTTCCTTGAGGTTCATGGACCCGGCGATCTTGAAGGCGATCTCGCTCGAGTCCACCTCGTGATGGCTGCCATCCACCAGGCTGGCCTTCAGGCTCACCACCGGATAGCCGGCCAGCACGCCCCCCTGCATGGCCTCGCGGATGCCGTTTTCGACGGGACGAATGAACTCAAGGGGAATGGCGCCACCGCGAATGTTGTTTTCGAAGAGCAACCCGTCCCGCGCCAGCGACTGCTCCTCCTCGCCAAGTGGTTCATAGTCTATGGTCACTCGCGCAAACTGGCCGGATCCGCCCGTCTGGCGCCGGAAGATCGTGTCGACACGGGCGGGGCGGGTGATCGCCTCACGGTAGGCGACCCGCGGCCGGCCCACGCGGGCGTCCACGCCGAACTCGCGCATCATGCGGTCGACCAACACTTCCAGATGCAATTCACCCATGCCACGGATGCGCGTCTGGCCCAGCTTGTCGTCCACCTCGACCTTGAAGGTCGGGTCTTCCTCCGCCAGGCGCTGCAGGGCAATGCCCATCCTGTCCTGGTCGCCACGGGTGTTGGGCTCGATGGCAACCTCGATGACGGGTTCGGGAAAGCTGATCTGCTCCAGCACGACCTGATGGTTGCGATCGCAGAGGGTGTCGCCGGTGAAGGTGGTCTTGAGGCCGGGGATGGCGGCGATGTCGCCGGCATGCACCGCATCCACGTCTTCACGCCGGTCGGCGAACATGCGCACGATGCGGCCGATGCGTTCGCGTTTGTCGCTGGTCGAGTTTTGCAGCATGGTGCCGGTACGCAGGACGCCCGAATAGACACGGAAGAAGGCCAGCCGCCCCACAAAGGGGTCCGTCACGATCTTGAAGACCAGCGCTGCCACGGGTTCGTCATCGGAAGGCGCGCGCGAGACTGCTTCGCCGCTCTTCGGATGGATGCCTTCCACCGGTGGCACATCCAGCGGTGAGGGCAGAAAGTCAACGACCCGGTCCAGCAGGTCCTGCACGCCGCGGTTCTTCAGGGCGGAGCCACAGAGCACCGGTTGCAGGCTGTTGCTGATGGTGCCTGCGCGCAGGGCGCCCAGCAATTCATCGTTGGTGATCGGCTCCTCGAGCAGGAATTTTTCGGTGAGGTAATCGTCAACCTCGGCGACCGCCTCTATCATTTCGGCGCGCATGGTTTCGGCCTGCTCACGGTGGCTTTCCGGGATCGGGTAACGCTCCAGTTCGCTGCCTGGCGCGTCGCCCGAGGTCACCAGTTCCATGCTGATCAGGTCGATGATGCCGGCGAAGGCCTCGCCTTCACCATAGGGCATCTGAATGGGCACGGGATTGGCCCCCAGACGCTCGCTGATCATCTGCACGCAGCGACCGAAGTCTGCGCCGGTTCGGTCCATCTTGTTAATGAAACAAATGCGGGGCACCTGGTAGTCGTCGGCCTGACGCCACACCGTCTCGGACTGCGGTTCCACGCCGGCGACGCCATCGAAAACGACCACGCCGCCATCCAGCACGCGCAGACTGCGCTGCACCTCGGCCGTGAAGTCCACGTGGCCGGGCGTGTCGATGATGTTGATCTGGTGTTCGTTCCAGCTGGCGCTAACCGCCGCCGAGGTGATCGTGATGCCGCGTTCGCGCTCCTGCGCCATGTAATCGGTTGTCGCCGCGCCATCGTGCACCTCGCCGATGCGGTGCACCATGCCTGTGTAATACAACACACGCTCGGTTGTGGTCGTCTTGCCGGCATCAATATGGGCGATGATGCCGATGTTGCGCACCCGATTGAGATCAAGGGTGCCTGTCGCCCTGGTGCTCATGCTGTTGCCTGCGTTCTCCTGCCTGCCCGCGTAATGCTAGCGGAAATGGGCGAAGGCGCGGTTCGCCTCCGCCATACGATGGGTGTCGTCGCGCCGCTTAATGGCATTGCCCTGACTGTTGGCAGCGTCCATTAACTCGGCCGCCAGTTTTTCGTGCATGCCGCGCCCGCCGCGGGTCCTCGAAAACTCCAGGATCCAGCGCATGGCGAGGGTCAGCGAACGGTCGCCGGCCACCTCGATCGGCACCTGATAGGTCGAGCCGCCAACCCGCTTGGGTTTGACCTCAACCGTCGGCTGCACATTGCGCAGCGCCTGCTCAAAGACCTCGACCGGGTCCCGTCGGGCGCGTTCCTCAACGATGTCCAGAGCCTTGTACATGACGCGGGCGGCGGTGCTCTTCTTGCCACCATGCATCATGCGATTGATGAACATGGCGATGTGCACGTTGCTGTATTTGGTATCCGGCGCCACTGCGCGTTTGGGCGGACGGTTTCTTCTCGGCATCCTGAACTCCCTTCGCTCAGTCGCGCGGCTGCTTGCTGCCGTACTTGCTGCGGGCCTGGTTGCGGTTCTGCACGCCCTCGGCGTCCAGGGTTCCGCGTACGATGTGGTAGCGCACGCCTGGCAGGTCCTTGACTCGACCGCCGCGCACCAGCACCACGCTGTGTTCCTGCAACTGATGCCCCTCGCCCGGGATGTAGGCCGTCACCTCGATGCCGTTGGTGAGGCGCACCCGCGCCACCTTGCGCAGCGCCGAGTTGGGCTTTTTGGGCGTCATGGTCTTGACCTGGGTGCAGACGCCTCGCTTTTGCGGCGCGCCGCGGGCCTGCCGGGTGCGCCGCTGGTTGTTGGCGTTAAAGGTGTATTGCAGCGCCGGTGAACTGGACTTGGCCTTGCGGCTTTTGCGCCCCCTGCGTACCAGCTGGTTGATGGTCGGCATGCCTCGCTCCGGTAAAACCTGCTTTCACATAAAAAAGGCGGTCCGCACAGAACGCCTGGTTGTCCCCGCCATGACGAGCCTTCCCCCGCAAGGGCGCTGTCGCCACATCTGTCCGGTTCCCGCCAGTCCATTGCCTGACACCAGGATGTGCTGCCGGGGTATGGCCGGGCATGCTATCAGTGCCGCCAGGGTGTGTCAAGGGCGACCATGACGCTTGACAGCCGGCCTGAACCGGGGCCATGCTACGGTTTGACAGACATTCCGATACAGGCACAGTCACGCCCGTGATCATCACGTCACTCCGCAACCCGCGCATCGTCGCCCTGCGCAAACTTGGCCGGCGGCGGCAGCGCCTGCTGCAGCGGCGCTTCCTCGCCGAAGGTCTGCAAGCCCTGCACATGGCGCAGGAGACCGGCTGGAAACCTCAGGAGCTTTACTACTGTCCGTCCCTGTTCAACAGCCCCGCCGCTGCGGATCTGCTGGGGCGCTTTCGCGAGGGCGGCGTCAGACCCGTCGAAGTCAGCGAGCACGTGATGCGCGGGCTGTCGGAGCGGGAAGAACCCCAGGGGCTTGTCGCGACCTTCGCCCTGCCACAGACCGCGCTGGCGGACATTCAGCTTTCGCCCGATCCTCTGGTGCTGCTGCTCGACCGCCTGCGCGACCCCGGCAACCTGGGCACATTGCTGCGCACGGCGGACGCCGTCGGCGCCAGCGCCGTGCTCCTGCTGCCGCCCTGCGTCGACCCGCTTGACCCCAAGGTTGTGCGCGCCAGTATGGGTTCCTGCTTCAGCCTGCCCGTCGTCACGGTCGATTCCCCGGAAGCGCTGCCGGCCTGGCTCAGGCAGCGGGGATTGCCACTTTATGGCGGGGATGCCGGCGGCCAGCTCTGGACGGCGCTCGACTGGCGCGGCGGCATGGCGCTGGCCCTCGGCAACGAGGCCGAGGGACTGGACGAGGCGCTGACGGCCCGTTGCGATTTTCTGGCCGCCCTGCCGCAACAGGGCCGCGCCGAATCGCTCAACGTCGCCGTGGCCGGCGGCGTGTTGATGTACGCCTGGCGCGCGGCCAATCCGGCCCAGGGGCCCGTGCCAGGAATGCGTTAATCTTCGGCGACCCGCGCTATCGCTACAATTGATGTTGTGATTGGCACAGGGTGGGCACGCCCATGTCAAACAAACGTCACCGACTGCTCCTGGTCGGTCTGGCCGCAGGATTCGCGCTGGCGCTGGTCCTGTTCCTGGTCCTGCAACGGGACAGGCCCTTCAACCTCGCCGCCATACAGGACGAGAGCCAGCCCGTGCCCATCGTCGGGCGCGACCACATCGCCCCTGGCGTGCCGCCGTCACGCTACAACTCCAACCCGCCGACCTCGGGCGATCACTACCCGGCGCCCCTGCGCGCCGCCTTCTATGAACAGCAGGTGCCGGACGCCTACCTGGTCCACAACCTGGAACACGGCCATATCTGGCTGTCCTGGCGCGACGAAGCCGACCGTGAGGCCATTGAGCTGTTCCGCCAGTTGCACGAGCAATTTCCGGAATGGGTTGTCGTCAGTCACCGGCCGGAAAACGACAAACGTCTGGCGTCGGCGGCCTGGGGTCGCCTGCTCAAACTGGATGCGCCGGACCGCGACGCCCTGATCGCCTTCATCATGCGCTACCGCGACAAGGCGCCGGAAAGCGTCCCCGGCTGAGCCTGGCCCCTACTCCAGATTGGCGTGGCGCGCGAACATCAGGCCGGGGTCCGTGCCCAGTTCCTGCATGAGCAGCGCCGTCAGCACGTCGCAAAGGATGCCCAGCGACTGTTCATAGAGCGAGCCCATCGGTTGCACCGATTCGCTTTCCGTTTGAACATCCTGCAGCTTGGGGCTGGAGGCCCGGATGCGCAGGATATGGTCCGCATACTGGCTGACCGGCGACTCCTCGGCAATGGTGATCAGGGCAACCAGCGCGTTGAGTTCGCTGGCGCGCCGGGCCTGGGCGATGATGGAGTCCGTCCGGCCGGAGCCCGAGCCGATGATCAGCAGGTCGCCGGCGCCGATGGCCGGCGTCGTCACCGACCCGACGACGTGTGCGTCAAGGTCGAGATGCATCAGGCGCATGGCGAAGGCCTGCATCTGCAGGCCGGAGCGGCCGCGCCCGGCGACGAAAATGCGCCGCGCCTGCAGGATATCGCGGCGCAGGTCGGCCACGGCCTCGGGGTCGATGCCCGTGAGCGCCGACTGTAGTTCCTGCAAAATCGCGCCCAGCAGCGCGTTGAAATCAGACATGGGCCCGCATTTTCTCCATAATTCGGCGCGCCGCAAGCCCGGGTTGCGCGGAGCCGGTGATGGCGCTGCCCACGATGACGGTGTCGGGGTTGTAGGGCGCCAGCGCCTCGATCGAGCGCTCGTCGATGCCGCCGGCCACGGCCAGCTGCAGCTCCGGCAACGCCGCGCGCAATTCTCGCAGGGGAGCAACCGGGTCGCCGCAGCCATCATGGGCGCGGTGCACACAGAATCGCTGGCAGCCCAGGGCCTGCAGGCACTCTACCCGTTGCAGGGGTCGCGGCACGGCCATCAGGTCCACCAGGATCTCGCCGCCGCATTCGCGCGCCGCCGCCAGAGCCGACGCGATTGTCGCATCGCCGGCGACGCCCAGCACGGTCACCAGGTCCGCGCCGGCGGCGAAGGCGATACGCGCCTCCAGGTCACCGGCGTCCATGATCTTGAAGTCCGCCAGCAGCGGCGTGTCGGGCAACTCCGCGCGCAACCGTCGCAACGCCCTGACGCCCTCGCGCAGCAGCAGCGGCGTGCCTGCCTCGACCACGTCCACCCAGGGCTGCGCCGGCCGCAGCGCCTGCAGACCATCTTCCAGCGTCCCGTCGAGCGCCAGTTGAAGTTTCAAGGGTCCATACTCAGGCTGGTGTTTCCCTCTATCAGTCTATAGCCTTCCGCAACCCTGCTCAACAGACCAATCCCGGCCTCGCCCGCCGTTGACAGGGCTCGCGCCAGGCAGCAGGATAGTCGTCTTATGGCCCTCGATTACGTTATCGACCACGACTGCGCGCCGAAGCGGGCGCTGTCAACGGCCGGCATCCTGGAGCGGCTCAAGGCCCGCGAACGCGCGGCAACGATCATCCGCCTCTACCGCCGCAGCGGCGACCAACGTTCGCCGCGCGAAATGGGCTTCGAGATGCTGCGCACGGCCGCGGATGGCAGCGAGGAGACGCAAATCATCGTCGTGCAGCATCTGCTGGACAGCGCCGCCGAGCTCGACCCGCTGGCCTCACATTGCGAAGGCTGCCCCGCCAACCGGACGGGCGCGCCCTTCGGCTGCATGAGCCGCATCGACTACCCGATTTCGCCCAGGGGCGAGGCCTTTCTGCTTGACCGTCTGCCGGACCCGCCGACGGCGCCGCTGGTCTGGCTGCTCCTGAAGCAGGGCATCCGCGACTTCAACTACGATGGCGGCACGGTGCGCCCGTTGCGCGCGGAGGACCGCAACATCTTCGTGGCTGAGTACGCGCTGCGCCGCGACCTGGGCGAGCTGCCGGTCGATTCCGACCAGGTCTTCGAGATGACCTTTCTGACCGGCCACGTCCAGCCCAACCACGCGGCCATCCTGCTGCTCTTCTTCGACGCCCTGGCGCGCGAGCAACTGGAGGCCATGCAGATCACCGAGCTGGGCGCTTTGCCGCCGGAGGAGCGGGCGGCCTTCGACTTCCTCATTCCGTTGCGCGACGCCCGGGACGACGACTCGACCGCCGACCTGCGCGCCTTCCTGCACGCCCTCTACCTCGCCTGGCGCCTGGACGTCCCCCTGCTGCTGGATGTGTAATTCAGGGAGAACAAGGTGTCAGTGTTCTGCTCAAAGACTTGCAACGAGGTCTGCTGCGGGCACCGGGTTGCAGGACGCTTGCAGCAACAAAGCTCGTATCCGCCGGCCAAATCGGATGGTGGGCAAGAAAGTCCTCATGGCTCCAACAGCATTCTGGCATCACGTTAAAGCACAAAATGGTGAATTGTTTTCAGAAAGGGATTACGAATTCCACCAGGAAGACCAAAGTACAGATGGCAACCTGAATTGAGCCAGGGCAACCGGTTTCAGCGCCTTATGGCCCCAATTTGATTGGTCAACAGGGCAGGCCGGCGCCTGCCCCTGACTATTGTCAAGATGTAAACACCAGACGCCTTCGCCCTGGCAATCCCCTACCCCAGCAGCGTGAGCGCCTCGCGCACCATCTGGTTGGTGTAGCCCCACTCGTTGTCGTACCAGGTGAGCACCTTCACCAGGTCGCCGTCGACCACCTGCGTCAGTTCCAGGTCGACGATCGAGGCGCGCGCGTCACCGATGATGTCCGCCGAGACGATCGGGTCCTCCGAGACGCCCAGGATGCCCTCGTAACGCGCCGTCGCGGCCTCCTCGCGGAAAATGACATTGACCTCATCGACCGAGGTGTCGCGCGCCGCCAGAAAGACCACGTCGGCTATCGAGCCCACCGCCACCGGCACCCGCAGCGCCAGGCCGTCGAAAACGCCCTCAATGGCCGGCAGCGCCTTCGTCGTGGCGATGGCCGCGCCCGTCGAGGAGGGCACGATGTTGTCAGCCGCGCCGCGGCCACGGCGCATGTCCTTCGTGCCGCCTGGCATGTCCACCAGCGCCTGGGTGGAGGTGTAGGCATGCACCGTGGTCATAATGGCCTTCTTCACACCAATGCGGCGATTCATGACCTCCATCACTGGCGTGATGTTGTTGGTGGTGCAGCTGGCGCAGGAGACCACCCGGGCGCCGTTGGCGCTGTTGACGCCGTGCACGACCATGGGCACGTCGGCGCTCTTCGTCGGGCCGGAGATGATGACCTTGTCAGCGCCGGCGCTGACATGCTTGCCGGCGTCCTCGATCTCGGTGAAAAAGCCGGTGCACTCAAACACCAGGTCGACGTCCAGGTCACCCCAGGGGAGTTGGGCCGGGTCGCGCTCGCTCAGGTAGCGGATGCGCCGGCCGTCGATGACCAGGTCGCCGTCTTCGGCGCAGACCTCGCGGTCGTAACGACCGTAGACCGTGTCGTAGCGAATGAGCCAGGCGAAATTCTCAACCTCGCCGAGGTCATTGACCGCCACCAGTTCCAGTTCGGGCGTGTCCAGCACGACCTTGAGCGCCGCGCGCCCGATCCGCCCCAAGCCGTTAATCGCAACCCGCGCCATCATGGCCTCCTGCATGCAAGTGATTCTGACCGAATGGCGCGACTATAGCGCAGGCCAGGCCCGCATTACAGGGCGGAGCAACTGACCTTGGCCGGGCATTGCATTACGAAGCTATCGTCATTTGTGATTCCGCCGGCCCTCACCCCCCAACCCCCTCTCCCGCGGGAGAGGGGGAGCCCTTTCCTCCTTCGGTGGGAGCCCTTCCTCAAGGAGAGGGGGGAGCAGAGAGAAATACAACAGCAATCGAGGCGACCAACCCCCGAGTGATGTAGTGATACAGATCCCTCTTTGCTCTCATGCACTTAAAGTCCCTCTTCCTCAGGGAGAGGGATTTAGGGTGAGGGATTTAGGGTGAGGGCCGCCGGACTAAAACAACCTCTGCTGCTGCAGCGGACGCCGCCCGTCCAGCAGGACGAAGGGCGCCAGCTGCTCCGGCGCGCGGATGCCCAGGGCGCGCAACTGTGACAGATCGCGCAACGTCGCCTGCCGGCGCGCGCGCAGCAGGACCTGCGCGTATGTTGGCCCGATGCCCGGCACGCGCAGCAACTGCGTCCGGTCGGCCTTCATCAGATCCAGCGGCGCGTGACGCAGGTTCTCCTCCGCCCAGGCGCGCTTGGGGTCGATATCCAGACGCAGGTTGCCCGCGCCGACGAAGGGCATGTCCTCCAGCTCCCACTGGTAGTCGCGCAGGAGAAAGCTGGACTGGTAAAGGCGAAATTCGCGGATGGCGGGCGTGGCCGGCAGATTCTCGAAAGGCGTACCCGGCACCGGATTGAAGGCCGAGAAGTAGGTGCGGGCCAGGCCCAGCTGGTTGTAGAGGCGGTCGCCCAGCGCCAGCAACTCAAGGTCCGTGTCACCGACCGCGCCGACTACGAACTGGGTCGCCAGACTGGCCAGACCTTCGCGCCGTTCGCGCCGGAACCTGGACGCCGTCTGCAACAAACTGAGCAACTCGCGATCCAGGTCCTTCTTCGGCGCGAGGGCCCTGAGTCGCTGTGGCGTCGGCCCCTCCAGGTTGATCGAGACGCGGTCCGCCAGCTGCATGGCCCGCAGCAACTGGTCTTCCTCGGCGCCGGGCATGACCTTGAGATGGATGTAGCCGCGGTACCGGTACCTGCGCCGCACGATGTCGATAGTGTCCAGCAGCTTGTCCTGGGTGGTCACGCTGCCCTTGATGATACCCGAGGACAGGAACAGACCGTCCACCAGGCGCGCCCGCACCATCTGGTCGAAGGTCTTCGCCAGCTCCTCCGGGCGGAAGGTGACGCGCCTGGCCTGGCTGCGACCGGCGCGGAAGGGGCAGTAGTGGCAGTTGCGCTCGCAGGCGGTGGTCAGCAGGGTCTTGAGCACTGGCATGGGACCCCTGGGCGTCTGCAAGAGGGACACGCAGTCTTTCAGGCTGGGCTGCTGTTGCGGGATGCGTTTCTCTTTCGTGCCGGGCTCGCCGCCAGGCTCGAAGAAGGTCACATTGCCCATGCGCGCCAACTTCTGCGCGGCATCCGGCTGGCGGCGGACCTGCATTACAGCCGACCGTAGCGCTTCAGGGCGACCAGCACGTTGACGGTGGTGATGGGCTGCCACCAGGCCAGATCGTGCTCATCGTCCCAGCCGCCGTCCTCGCGCTGCGTGGTCGCCAGATGGTCGAGGCAGCGCTCCAGCGTCGCCGTCGGCAGGGCCCGCGCTACCTCGGAGGTGGGACGCGGCGCGAAGAGGAAAAGCGTGTAATGGCGCTCCGGGACCAGCGTCTCCGCCAGCGAAAGGGTGTGGTCCAGCGTCGCCTGGCGGTAGTCGGCCAGACTCGGGAAATCGTCAACGTTCATAAAGTAATCGAAGGCATGGTAGGTCATGAAGAGCCAGTCGTTGGCGCGAATGTTCTCTATACTGTGGTTCCGCTCCGCCCAATGCCGCGTCACATTCAACAGGGAAGGCGTCGCCAGGCCCATGGCGTGCAGGTTCCCGACGATCGAGTCCGGCTGCTTCTGGCCGCCCCAGTCCTTCCACCAGCGCGCGATCGGCCAGTCAGCGAGATTGTCGGGATTGCGCAGCTCGCCGTCGGGCCGCTGCTGACGCTCCAGCCAGGCGACCGTGCCGTCCAGCAGCGAGCCGGTCGGGATTTCGTGGTAGCGCAGCATGGAAAGCAGGTACTCCAGCGCAGCCGGGTGCGAGACCGGCGCTTTAAGGTCCAGTTCGAGGCCGTGGCCCCAGCCGCCGTCAGGATTCTTGTAGCAGAGCAGGCATCGGCGCAGGGTCTGCAGCGGGCCGTCGTCGAAATGCCAGCTGAAGAGCGCCCGCTCCCAGGGCAGGCCGTTGCTGAAGACGTAGTCCCGCGCCCGGTCGAGTGAGATGGTCATGGTCGGGGCTCCCCGTTAGGGGGCATGTTCAGTCCGCCCTGGGACATTTCGTCTTCGGCAACGCGAGGTTGACGGCGCATGAGCGGCATGTCCACCTGCGCCCCGTCGAGCAACTGTTCAATGGTGAGGATTTGCAGTCGCGGGTAGCGGCCACTCCAGGATTCAGGCTCGAAGAAACCGGCGCTGACGGCCTCGCGCTGCATCGGCCCGGTCGGCTCTGCCAGCGTGATGAATACGCCCATGGCCGCGTCTTCGCGTTCAACTGTGCCGCGCAGGTCACGGATGTCGCTGCTGCTGACCCCGCCGCTTTTGACCTGCGCCAGCACGCGACGGCGACGCTGCCTGCGCCCGCTGCCATCGACGAAACCCAGCACGCCGTCGATGCCGCGGTCCGCGCCTTTCTTGCGTTCGTTGTTGAGCGGTTGCGCCTGCACCAGCGAAAGGGCCCAAAACTGGAACTGGTAGCGGTCGTCCAAAGCCAGTTGCCGGGCGTCCTGCAGGGTAGTGGGTTCGCCGATGACTTCATAGTCAACGCCGGCCCGCAGCCCGTTGCACTCGTCATGTAAGCGAGCCTTCATCATTGCCACGCTGAGATGTGTGATGTCGATGCCGATCCACTGCCGACCCAGTTGCTCCGCGGCGACGACGGCCGTGCCGCAGCCGCAGAATGGATCCAGCACAACGCCGTCTGGCGGGCAGGAGACCTTGATGAGTTTCTCAAGCAGCGCCAGCGGCTTTTGCGTGGGATAGTCTAGGTACTCGCCGCGCTGCGCGCTGAAGTTGGTGAAACCGATGGGGTCAAGAATGATGTCCTGGGGCGGGATGCCCCGGTCGGCGTCAGCGTAGCGTTTCAGACCGGGCCACCTGCCGCGTTTCGGGTGGTAAATCAGGTCGGCGGCATCCAGGGCTTCGAGACGCTCATGGATGCCCTCGATGCTGCGATAGCCGGGAATGAATTCACGTTCAATGTATTCCGCGTAACGTCCGGTCTTCGGCACCGACCAGCAACGGCCCATGGCAAATACGTCGTAGCCTCGCCAGGGAATGGTGCTTGGAGAGCCTGGTTTGGAACTGTGCAGTGGGCCCGTGAGATTGTCTGCGCGAAATCGTCCCCGTTCGTCCTGCGAAGGATAGGCAACGGCAATCTCTTCTTCAGTTCTTGTAGTGCCGTTGCTCTCTCCTTCCCAGTAGTACTCATCTGAGAGGCTATAAAAAAGGATGCTGTCGTGGATGCGACCAAATCGCCTGGGGTCATTGTGCGCGACAGCCCGGCGCCAGGCGATGTGGTTACGGAAATTCCCCGCTCCAAAGATGACGTCCATGATCATTTTCAAATAGTGTGACGCGGAGTCGTCACAGTGGAGATAGATGCTTCCGGTTGGCTTCAGAACTCGCCTTAGCTCAATGAGTCGCGCGCACATCATCACCAGGTAGGCCATCATCTGGTTCTCGCCCAGCACCTGACGCAGCGCACTCATCAATGTTCCGACGTTGTCATTGCCGGTCACAAGGTCATGCCAGGTCGCCTCGGCCGTCGGTCCCCAGTGCCAGCTGTCGCCGAAGGCCAGGATCTGCGCGTCGCTGTCCAGGCCGCTCTCGTCGCGAAAGAGCACGTTGTAGTCGCGGTTGCTGTTGAAGGGCGGGTCGAGATAAATGAGGTCGACGCTCGCGTCGTCGAAGTGATCGCGCAGGATGGGCAGGTTGTCGCCGTAGTAAAGTTTGTTCATAGTACCGATCTCACCCATTCGTGAATAAATCTCAACAATTCGTAGATTCCCAAAACTGATGGAACTACAAGCAATTTCATCACTGGCGATAGCGCCTTGAATTCATAAAAGAATTCCAGTGCCCACCTAGACGGAATTGGCTTGGCCATTACCTCCGCTCTTTCGGTCAAATGATAGAGTTTGCCAGCGTACAAGTGCGATCCACCGGTCTCAACATAGAACCCTCTGTCACTCATGTAATGAAAATCAGGACAATCGTCAGCTCCCCATTTTTTGCAGAATTCCTTGTAGAACATAGCAGCATCTTCGTCATTCTCCGGGATCATCAAGTCATATTTCTTGAGCGGATCGGGCCAACGAGGTAAGCCAAGACGAATTCTGTGACTGGGACGCCCTACTGCGCCCATCATGGACAGTGCGTGACTCATGCAGCGACGATCTTTGGCAAATTCCTTCAGATTCTGTCTGTAGGTTTTGTACCGGCTGCTGCTCAGTATTCGTGATCCACAATGTCCTTTCTCTACACCCACGGCGTGGTCTCGAGCAAAGGCTCTTGCCCTAGAGTCCATGTTGAGTGGCACAGGTTTAGCAAGCACTAATCTAACCTGTGGATCTAGCAACTGAGCACCCGCGGTCTTACAGATGGTTATTTTAGGTTACGAACATATGTTCACATTGTCAACCCCATTCCCACCATGAATCTTGAGACTCACCCCTGCGCCGGATACACTCCGGCGCATGTCCGGGTTGCTGCCCTTCCCTTCCGGCGGTCGCCACAATCTGCGCCTGCTGCTCTTCGTCATCATCCTGGCGACGGCGCCGCTCTATTGCATCGGCTTCGTCCTCTGGGGCGTGGCGCCGGGCGCGCAGCCGGCGGCCACGGCGACCCCCAGGGCCAGCGCCACCCTGCGCCTTGCGACCGCCACGCCCACCCGCACCCACACGCCCTTCCGCAGCGTCATCGTGACGGCCACGCGGCCCCTGCCGCCCACGCCGCGGCAGTTCCGACCGCCCGCGCAGCCGCCGCAAACCGGTCAGCAACCGCAGCCACAGCAGCCGGGCGCGCAACCGCCACCAGACAGCGCCCTGCCGGTTGTTCCGCCTACGGCGCAGCAGCCGGTGGCCCCGCCCGTCGCGGGTGCCCGGGTGACCGAGACCGCCGTGCCCATCCAGCAGTTCAGTGACGGCGGAGAATAACAGAGACCAGGAGGGCCTGTGTTTGATCTGAATGCCCACTTGCGCGCCATGGTGGAGCTCCACGCCCCCTCCGGCCACGAGGGGCCGCTGCGCGATTTCCTGGGCGGCGTTTGGGGGCCGCTGAGCGACGAACTCTCGACCGACGGCCTCGGCAGCCTGATCGCGACGAAGCGACCGACGCGCGAGCGTGAGCCCTCGCTGCGCATCATGCTGGCGGCCCACATGGACGAGATCGGCCTGATGGTGCGCGAGGTGGCCGACGGCTTCATCAGCCTCCAGCGCATCAGCGGCGTGGACAACCGCGTCCTGCCGGCCCAGGCGGTGATCGTGCACGGTCGACGGCCGCTGCCCGGGGTGGTGGCCGCCAAACCGCCGCACATGTTGCCCATGACCGAGCGCCAGAACTACGAGCCCCTGGACAACCTGCTGGTCGACGTCGGCCTGGAGCCGGCAGACGTCGAGGCGTTGGTGCAGCCCGGCGACCTGATCACCCAGGACGCGCCCATGATTGCGCTGCAAAACGGGCGTCTGGCGGGCAAGGCCATGGATGACCGCGCCTCGCTGGCCGCGCTGACAGTTTGCCTGCAGCAGCTGCAGACGCTGCAACACGGCCACGAAGTCTGCGCCGTGGCCACCGCGCAGGAGGAGACGGGTCTGCTGGGCGCGCGCACGGCCGCCTGGCGCGTCAAACCGGACATCGCCATCGCGCTGGACGTCGATTTCGCCGTGCAACCCGGCGTGGAACCCGATAACCACGTCGAACTCGGCAAGGGGCCTGGCCTGCCCGTCGGCCCCAATTTCCACCGTCGTCTCGTCGACCGCCTGCGCGCGACGGCCAAAAGGCATGAGATTCCCCTGCAGCGGGTCGTGATCTCCGGCGCCAGCGGCACCGACGCCTGGGCCATTCAGGTCGCGCGCGCTGGCGTGCCCACAGCCCTGCTGGGCATTCCCCTGCGCAACATGCATTCGCCGGTGGAGACGCTGGACCCGCGCGACGTTGAGCGCGCCGGTCGTCTGCTGGCGCATTTCATCGCGGAAGTGGAGGGTGACTTCCTGCTGGCTGCTGACCCGGAAGGTGACGCGCCATGAACAAGGACCTGATGCGGCAACTCGCCGACGCCCGCGGCGTTTCCGGCCAGGAGGACGAGGCGCGCGAGGTCATTCTGGCGGCCATCGACGGACTTGTGGAGGACATCCGCGTGGACGCGCTGGGCAACGTGCTGGCGCGAAAGCCAGGCGCGGCGGGAGCCGACCTGCCGCGTGTGCTGGTGTCGGCCCACATGGACGAGATTGGCTTTATGCTGCGCAGCATTGACGGCGACGGCCTGTTGCGAGTCTACCCCGTGGGCGGCGTGGACGCCCGCATCCTGCCCGGCTTGCGCGTCGATGTGGGCCCGGCCGGCGTGCCGGGCGTGTTGATGTGGAAGCCGATTCACCTGGGGCGCGAGCAGAAGACCGTCGCGCTGGACAACCTGCGCATCGACATCGGCGCCAGCGACAGGGCCGGGGCGGCCGCTCACGTCAAACCCGGCGACATGATCACCTTCCCTTCCGAATTCAGGGCCATTGGCGAAGGAGCTGTGCGCGGCAAGGCGCTCGACAACCGCGCCGGCTGCGCCCTGTTGGTGGAGTTGCTGCAGGGCGAGCCCCTGCCCTGCGACGTGCTGGTGGCCTTCACCACCCAGGAGGAGATTGGTCTGCGCGGCGCCCAGGTGGTGGTCGAGTCGCTGCAACCCGACATGGCCATCGTGCTGGAGAGCACACCGGCGCACGATCTGCCCGACCTCACGGCCGACCCCGACGACGGCATCGCCTTCAACCCGGCCACGCGTCAGGGGGCCGGCCCCGTGTTGACCGTGATGGATTCCCGCACCATTGTCGACCCGCGCCTGCTGAACTGGTTGCGCGCCACGGCGGAGGCGCAGGGCATACCCTTTCAATTGAAAAGCTCCCGGGGCGGCGGCAACGATGCCGGCGCCATCCACGTCGCCGGCAGCGGCGTGCCCACCGCGGCCATTTCCATGCCCGCGCGCTACGTCCACGGGCCCGCCGCGCTGCTGCGCGTAAGCGACTTCGACCAGTCACTGGCCCTGCTGCGCGCTGCCCTGAACGCTGTTTCGCCGACGCTGCTGGCCCATGACTGACCCGTCCAACCGTCATCACAGGGAGTGAAGACCGTGAACGCACTTATTCGCAAACTGGCAGAGGCCTGGGGGCCGTCCGGCTACGAACACCAGGTGCGGCGTCTGATTGAGGAGGAAGTGACCGACCTCGTCGATGACATGCGCGTTGACGCGCTCGGCAACCTCATTTGCCGCGTGGGCAGCGGCGGCGCGCGGGTGATGGTCCCGGCCCACATGGACGAAATCGGCGTGATGGCCCTGTTCGCCGAGCCGCAGAGCGGCTATTTGCGCTTCGAGCCCATCGGCGGCCTGCTCAACAGCAGCCTGGCGGGCAACCGCGTCCGTTTCGAAAACGGCGCCACCGGCGTCATCGGGGTGTATGACAGTTTCGGGGTGGGCCGCACCAGCGTGCCCGCCCTGTCCGACTTTTACATCGACGTTAGCGACGGCAATGGCGCCGCCGTGCCAGCGGGCAGCCCGGCCGGCTTCTGGCGCGAATTCGAAACGCGCGGTACGCGCCTCATCGCCAAGTCCCTCGACGACCGCATCGGCTGCGTGGTGGCCATCGAGACCCTGCGCAAGCTGAATCGTCAGGCGCCCAACGAAGTCCATTTCGTCTTCAGCGTGCAGGAAGAGGTCGGCGTGCGAGGGGCGGGCCCGGCGGCCTACGGCATCGACCCGGACCTGGGCATCGCGCTGGACGTAACGGCCACCGGCGACGAACTGCGCAACCGCAAGATGACGGTGAAACTGGGTGGGGGCGCGGCCATCAAGGTGCTCGACAGCGGCCTGGTCGTGCCACCGGCCATCGTTGAATGGATGGAGGCCTGCGCGCGGAAGAACGGGATTTCGGTCCAACGTGAATTGCTCAGCGGTGGCAGCACCGATGCCAGGGTCATTCAGATAACGCGCGCCGGCGTGCCCAGTGGCTGCATCTCCATTCCGACCCGCTTTCTGCATACGACCAGCGAGACGGCCGACATTCGCGACGTGCAGTCCTGCATCGATTTGCTGCACGCCCTGCTGTCCGGACCGATTGAACTCCAGGGTTGACGGGGAGCGATTTTATTCCGCGGGTGGGGGTAGCGGCAGGTCCTCGACGGGCGTGTCTACCCACTTCGCGCCTTCGTCGACCAGCATGACCGGTATGCCGTCCCGGATCGGATACTTGTAGCCGGAGTCCGCACAGACCAGCCAGGCGCCCTTCACCAGTTCCAGCTGGCCCGGGTCGTCGCCTCGGTCTTCGTAGTGCACGGCCACCGGACAACGCAAGATTTTGAGAAGTTCGGGATCGAGGACTTCTTCGGCCACGGGCAGTCCCCCGGCTGACAATCGCACCTGGAAAAGTATAGTCACGCCCTCGCAAGGGGTCAATCCGGCTGAATCGACTTCTTGCGTGACGAAAATTTGCAATTGGATTTAAAACCATGTTAAAGTCAGGCAACGGACAGGAGAAAGGAGCGCTGCAAGACAAGGTCACTGGTTTCTGATCCGAGGGGAGGAGAGGAGAGGAGAACCGTCATGATAATTGACCCCGTATCCTTCATTCCCGCACTGCTATTTGCCTTCCTGCTGGCCAGCGCCATCGTCGCCTTGCTGGTCTACGCCACGCTCCGCGCGCCCGATACAGAAGAACAACCGGTCTGTACCAGCCTTATCAGCACGCGTTACGAGCTGCGGCGTAACCTGGCGCATGCGCAGATTCAGGAAAGCGAGATGTTCGACTGGCATCAGCGCGTCTGACAGTAGTCGCGGGCCTGCTGCTGGTCCTGCTGGTCGCGCCGGGAACTGGCCAGGCGCAGGACAGCCAGACAGCCGGTCGCAGGCCCGTACAGGTATGGCTACAACAGAATATCGACGCAGCCGGTCGTGACCGGCTGCGTTTTGTTGACCGCCGCAACGGTGCCGACCTGCACGTAGACCTGCCGGGTGAGCGCTACACGCCCCTGCTGGAGCAGGTACTGTATTTTGATCTGGAAGAGCGGCGCGTTCGTCTGGTCAACGCCGCCGGCAACATCAGCGACCACCCCTTCATTCAGTTGCCTGGCGCCACGTTGCGGGTGGACTGGCTGGTCTCCCCGGATGCCTCACGCATCGCCTGGACCTATATCGAACAGGGCGCTGACGGCCAGTTGCGCAGCTTCACGCGCGTCTCCGATATCCAGGGTGACGACATCCGCGACGTGCTTGTCGACGGACCGCGACCGAACCGGCACGCCGCGCCGGTGGCGTTCGGCGGAGACGGCGCCACCCTGTTTATGGACAATCGGCCTCTCCTGCAGCCGGGTGAGGCGCAACGCGCCGGTTTCGCCCATCTCTTTGCCCTGTCCCTCTACGAGGGCTTTACCCGGCCGCTGCCGGATGAACCGGGCTGCCTTTGCGGAGCGGCATTCGGCGCCGGTCAGATACTGCGCCTGCAACTCGCCGCCGACCTCGACGGTTACGAACTGGTCCAGCGGGACCTGAATGGCGATCTGCGCGGGCGCATCGCCGCGCCGGCCCTGCCCGGATTCACGGCCGCGACCCACTTGCTGGCGGCGCCGGACGGTTCGCGCGCGCTTTACACCCTGTCCCAGCAGCGCGGCGGCAGTGACGGCGGCGGCCAGGCGGTGCGCAGCGTCTTCGTGCTCGCTGACCTCGAGGAGGGCAGCAGCCTGATCCTGGGCGAACCCGTCCGTGAACTGTTGCGCCCGGTCTCCTGGAGCGACGGCGACAACACCGTCATCATCACCAGTGGCGACCCGCTGCGTGACGGCACCTGGAAACTGGATCTGACGGATGGCGCCCTGCTGCGGGTCGCGCGGGCGACCTGGCTGGGCGCGCTGGCGAATTGAGCCCGGCGCGCTACAATCGCGGCATGAGCGTCAACATGCCAGCCAGGGAATTCGAAAGATGGCGCGCGAAAGTGGCCCCGCTGGCCGCCATGCTGGGCGATCGTCACGGCCATCCCGTCTGGCGGGCCGGCGTCGACCCTGTGGACGAACTGGTCAACTGCATCCTCAGCCAGAGCACCAACGATACCAACCGCGACCGCGCCTTTAACGCCCTCAAGGCGCGCTGGCCGGACTGGTCCGGCGTCGTCCAGGCGCCCACTGAAGAAGTGATCGCGACCATTCGCGTGGCCGGCCTCGGCAATCAGAAGGGGCCGCGCATCCAGGCGCTGCTGCGCGACATCCACGACCAACAGGGCGCTTTCAACATCGACTTTCTCGCGCAGCTGCCGCTGGAGGAAGCCAGGGCCTGGTTGACTTCGCTTCACGGCGTGGGCCCCAAGACTGCCGCTATCGTGCTTTGCTTCGCCTTCGGCCGGCCCTCCCTGCCGGTCGACACGCACGTCCATCGCGTCGGCAGGCGTCTGGGGCTGATCCCCGAAAAAATGAGCGCTGAACGCGCCCACCCGCTGATGGAGGCCCTGGTGCCTCCCGACCAACACTACAGCTTCCACATTCAGCTGATTCTGCACGGTCGGGAAATCTGCCACGCGCGCCGCCCGGACTGCGCCAACTGCCCTGTGAGCGGCCGCTGCGACTGGTACGGCGCCCGGCAGGCGACCGGGTCGCCAGGCTGAGCGAGGCCTCTCTTTACAGTCGCCGCATTTCGTGCTACATTGCGGACCAAGACCGCAAGCAGCCACCGCGACATGGTTCGCGCGGTGTTTTTTAATCCCTGGCGCCGGTGGCGCCGGGGACCGTTCAGGGAGTGCCGTCATGGTCGACCAGCCGCAATACCTCACATCGGAAGGCTTCGCCGAACTCGAAAAGCGACTCGGCTTTTTGACCACAGTGCGTCGCGCCGAAGTTGCCGAACGCCTGCGCCAGGCCCTCGCTGAAGGTGGCGACCTGACCGAGAACGCTGAATACGAGGACGCCAAAAACGAGCAGGCCTTTATTGAGGGTGAGATCCAGCGCCTCGAAATCATCCTCAACAACGCCAAGGTCATTGAGGACAGCGGCAGCCATGACGTCGTCGCGCTGGGTTCGCGCGTTACGGTGACCGAAAAGGGCTCGCGCGAGACCGAGGTCTACCAGATCGTCGGATCTGCCGAAGCCAGCCCCGGCGACGGTCGCATCTCCGCCGGCAGCCCCCTGGGCAAGGCGCTGTTGGGCGCGAAGTTGCGGCAGAGGGTTACCGTCCAGGCGCCCGACGGCGACATCGTCTTCACCATTCGCAAGATCGACTGAAGCAGCGGCTGAAACCGTGGGCGACGAGACTGGCGGGACGTCGGTCCTGGATTCCCTGCGCAACGCGCTCTCCGGCCTGACGCCGCAGTTCTTCGACGGCCTGGTCGTCGTCGTCATCGCGATCGGCCTGGCGCTGGCCGCGCTGCGCCTGCGCGCTGACCTGCGACGCCCCCGCGTGGACGAGGACCCTCGCACCCTGCAGGAGTGAACGATGCTCGATATCGTGCTGATCCGCCAGCGGCCCGACGAGGTGAAGGAACGCCTGGCCAGCCTGCACGACTCCGGCGCTGTGGAGCGTATCGACCTCATCCTGGAGCTGGACTCCCGCAGGCGCCAACTGCTGGTGGAAGCGGAAAACCTGCAGGCGCAGCGCAACCGCCTCAATCGCGCCATGGGGCCACTGAGGGGTAACCGTCAACTGGAGCCGGCGGAGAAAGGCGCGCGTATGCTGGCCGCAGCCCGCCTGATTGAGCAACAGCGCCATGGACACGCGCTGGCGCTTCTGCAGACCGCCACGGAAGTTGCCACGCCCGTTGACGATGCGCCTGACCTGGACGCGGCCATGCAGACCCTGGTGACCGCACTGCGCGGGATGAGCGAGCGATACAACGACCATCAGGCCCATATCCGCGCGACCGAAGCGGAACTGCGCGACGAGATGCTCTGGCTGCCCAATCTGCCGCACGCCAGCGTGCCGGTCGCCGCCAGCGAGGACGACAACCGTCCCTGGCCACCCGCAGGCGAGTTCCGTGAGTTCGACGCACCGCCTTCACCCCACTGGGAGCTCGGGCCGGCGCTGGGCATCATCGACTTCGAGCGCGGCGTCAGGATCGCCGGCAGCCGCGGCTACGTGCTGAAGGGCGACGGCGCCCGTCTGCAGCAGGCGTTGATCAACTTCTTTCTGGACAGGGCCCGCGACAACGGTTACCAGCAGGTTTACGTACCCTGCCTGGCGCCGGCCGAGATGCTGGAAGGTTCGGCGCAACTGCCGAAATTTGCCGACACCGTCTACCAGGACGCCGACGCCGGTCGCTACTTGCTGCCCACCTCCGAGGTCGCTCTGACCAATCTGCACCGCGACGAGATTCTCGACGAGAGCGAGTTGCCGCTGAAATACGTGGCGCACTCGCCCTGCTTCCGCCGCGAGCACATGAGCGCCGGCCGCGACACGCGCGGCATCAAGCGCGTGCACCAGTTTGAAAAGGTGGAGATGTACCTTTTCACCACGCCAGAGGGTAGCTACCACGCCCTGGAAACCCTGACGGAATGCGCCGAGGACCTCTGCCGGACACTCGAGCTGCCCTTCCGCCGCCTCGAAATCGTCAGCGGCGACCTCGGCTTCAGCGCCAGCAAGAAATACGACATTGAGGTCTACGCCCCCGGCTGCGACGAATGGCTCGAGGTCAGTTCCTGTAGCAATACCGAGGCCTTCCAGGCGCGGCGCGCCAACATCCGCTTCCGCCGCGAGGGCGTCAGGCGGCCGCTGCACGTCCACACGCTCAACGGCAGCGGCCTGGCCCTGCCGCGCGTCATCATCGCCATCCTCGAAAACAATCAGCAGGCCGACGGCAGCGTCGTGCTGCCCGAGGCGCTTGTGGACTACATGGGCGGGCAGAGGGTCATTGATTGAGATTCGGAGGCTTTGTGGACAAGAAATACAATGACAGAATTACGGGCGGCGTCTTCCTGATTGGCATTGCCGCGCTGGGCATCAGTGGCCTGTGGTGGCCGGGCATCCTGGTGGTGTTGGGCATCACTTCGCTCGTCAGCGGCCTGCTGGAAGGGCGGCTGTGGAAGTCCGCCAGCGGCGCCTTCTGGCTGATCGGCCTCGCGCTGATCTTCTACTACAACTGGCCCTGGTGGCTGTTGATCGCGCTGACCGGCGTCGGTCTCATCATCGGCGCGCATCGGGACCGCAGCAGCGGCCGCGAGGTGCCGGAGTGGGCGCAGCGCCTGACCGCCTGGGGCGAGCGCATGCAAGAGCACGCCGCCGCCGAAAGGGAAAAGCGCAAGAATGATGACTCGTGACACGGGGAGACCTGGCGTCCTTGCCCTTCATCATTGCAATCTGGTCGCCAGGGGCAGCGTCGTACCATCAGAGGCCCCTGCGAACCCTGGGAGAGGAAGCTGACGCGTCCACGGCACAGGCGGGTTGACATGAAAGCGCGACAGAAAAGCATGATCACCGGCGGCGTTTTTCTGATCGGCATGGCCGCGCTGGCCTACAACGGTCTTTGGTGGCCGGGCACGCTTGTCGTACTGGGTATCAGCGCCATCGTCCACGGCCTGCTCACCGGCAAGACCTGGCAGACGATCATTGGCGGCCTTTGGCTGATCGCCACCGCCGCCGTGTTTTACCTCAGGTTACCCTGGTGGATCCTGCTGGCGTTGACCGGCCTGGCGCTGATCGTCGGCGGGCTCGACGTTTTCCGGCGCAGCCCTGCGTGGAAGCGCAAGCGGAAGAACGACGATGACATGGATACCCAACCCGGCGAACCCCGCGCCGCCTGATCGCCATGCGCGCACTTTGGCTGACCCTGCTGCCCGCCCTGCTGCTCACGGGCGTCATCATGGCGCAAAATGAACCGGCCATCGTCGCCGGCGACTTCCTGACACACTGGGCCCTGCGCGATTACGAGAGCATGTACGCCCTGCTCAGCGCCCGCAGCCGCGACCTGACCGGCAGCGACCGCTTTATCGACCAGTACCGCCAGGTCGACGGGACCCTGGGCGCGGAGGCGCTGGAATACCGCGTCAGCGAAACAAAACTGCAGGGCCACTCGGCCGCCGTCCGCTATGACCTCAGCCTGCTGGGCACAGTTTACGGCGATATCATCGACCGCGACCGCACCATGCGCCTGCTGCGCGAGGCGGGCAGCTGGCGCGTCGCCTGGTCGGCGCTGGACATCTTCGAGGGCCTCGGCAACGGCGGCATCTTGCGCATCACAGGTCGCCGCGCCCCGCGCGCCAACATCTACGACCGCGCCGACCAGGCGCTCGTGACCCAAGGCGGCACCCTCTACTCGCTCTACCTGCGCCTCGACGACATGCCCAACGAGGCGCGTTGCCTCGACGTGCTGGCCGCGACCCTGCTGCGCCAGCGCGAGGACCTCGCCGCGCTCTTCCTGCGCTACAACCGCGACACGATTTTTTACGCCGGCGAGGCCGACGATGCGGCCTTCGGCGCCAACAGCGAGGGCCTGCGTGTCTTCTGCGCCGTCCGCGCCCAGGAACGATTGTCGCGCCGCTACTGGCATGGCGCGGCCGTCTCGCACGTGACCGGCAGCATCGGCCAGATCTCGGTCGACGAGCTTGCCATCCGTCAGGCGCAGGGTTACCAGGCCGGCGACCTTGTCGGCCTCAACGGCATCGAGGCGGCCTTCGAGGCCCAGCTGGCCGGCCAACCGACCCGCACCCTGCAACTGGTCGAGCAAGGCGGCATCGTCCTGCGCGAACTGGGCACCAGCGAAGGCAGCCCGCCCCTTCCCGTCGCCCTGACGCTGGACCGCGAGCTGCAACTGGTGGCCAGCCGCGCCCTCGCGGAGGCCTTCAACTACGCCGGCGGCAACTGGGGCGCGCGCGGCATCTCCTCCGGCGGCGCGGCCGTCGTGCTGGACGCCAGGGACGGGGCCATCCTCGCCCTCGCCAGCTACCCCGGCTTCGAACCCGACATCTTCAACCCCGACACGCTCTGCTGCGGCTTCCTCTCCGCCGGCGCGCGCATCGGCCAGCTGGTCAGCGACGCGCGCCGACCCATGCGCAACCGCGCCGTGCAGGAGCAGTACGCGCCCGGCTCGGTCTACAAGATCGTGACCGCCGCCGCCTTCGCCGAGGCCGGCTTCATGGCCCCTGGCGAGACCTTCGACTGCACGCTCACCTGGGATGGCGCGCCCTTCGGCGATTCGGCCGGCTTCGTGCGCGTCGACTGGCGCCACACGGTCGGGTTCGAGGCCGCCGGACCCGTCACCACCGCCCAGGCGCTGACCTCCTCCTGCGATCCCTTCTTCTACGAGGCCGGGGCGCGGCTCTACAACGAGCGCAGCCCCTCTGCCCTGGTCGAACTGTCGCAGGCTTTCGGCCTCGGCGGCGCCGTCGGCCTGGGCATCTTCGGCGCGGAGGCCGAGGGCAACCTGCCCGTTCCCGGCTCGCCGGCGGAGGCCATCAACAACGCCATCGGCCAGGGCGACGTGCAGGTCAGCCCGCTGCAGATTGCGCAACTGATGACCGCCGTGGCCAGCCGCGGCAGCCTCTACCCGGCCTGGCTGGTGCGGCAGATCGGCGGCATGGACGGCGCGCCCTTGCTGGAACGCTACGACGCGCCCGCGCCGCGCGAAATTGAGCTGGCCGAAAGCACCTGGGACATCCTGCATGAGGGCCTCTGCGCCGTGACGCGCGACACGCGCTTCGGCACCGCGGAAGAGGTCTTCCGCTCGGCGGCCTACCACGCCTGCGGCAAGACCGGCACGGCCCAGACTGCCGGTCGTCCGCCGCACGCCTGGTTCACGGCCTGGGCCCCGGCGCGGGAGCCGGAGGTCATCGTCGTCGTGGCGGTGGAGCACAGCCGCGAGGGCAGCGAGATCGCCGCGCCCATCGTACGCCGCATCATGGACGATTACTTTGGCGGCTTCCGCGAGCCCTGGCCGGAGTGGTGGGCCGAACAGCCCTACGTCCCGGTCGAGATCCCCGTCGGCGGCACCGGTGGCTGAGACTTCCGGCGGCCTGGACCTGGCTCCCTGTCCTTCCTGCGAGGGTTTATCCTCGCAGGTCCCGGTCAACGAAACCGACCCGGGAAGGCCTGAATGCACATGAATCTTGCTCCCTGTCCTTCCTGCGAGGGCTATGGCTGGTTTGAGGACGAACTGGACAGTAGCGTGAGCGACTGCGACTGGTGCCAGGGCTGCGGCTACGTCTACCGCGACGGCCAAGGCGTCGACCGCCCGATTCCGCCGGAAGACTACGGCCGCATCGCCGCCGAACTGGAGCGCCTGGAGGAAGAGCGTTTGCGCAAGCTGGGTTATACGGGCAAGGCGAAGCGTCCGGGCGAGGAGTAGGCAAGACCCTCACCCCTTCGCCAGACTCAACCCCGCCAGACTCAAACCCGCCAGACCGTCCACAATCGCCACCGTCTCCACGCTGACCGCGACCACGCGCCCCACCAGGTCCGCGTGGCCGTGGTCGTGGGTGAAGCCGGGCAGGTGCGGCGCCTGCGAGATTTTGACGAGGATGTTGCCGCTGTGGTGATGATGGTGGCCACCATCGTCATGATGATGATGGTGGCCATGCTCGTGAGAATGCGCCGTCGCTGTCAGTCTGCGTTGCTCGGCAAACTGGCTCAGCGAGACTTGGGCGATGTGCCGCGCCGATCAACAGCCAGAACAGTCACCGCCTACGTTGTCGCTGAAGGTATTGCCGCTTTGTTCCACCGTGCCCCTGAAGTTGACGATCGCCCCGCCATTACGCGCCGCTACATTGCCAGTGAACTGCGAATCGCTGACATGCGCCGTGCTGTTAAACACCTGCAGCGCGCCGCCGTCGTCCCTCACACGGTTGCCCTCGAAAGTGCTGTTGCTGATGGTGACCACGCTCAGGGCCGAAGCTATCGCGCCGCCATCCTCCGCCTTGTTGCCGCTGAATTCGCTGTCGATGACGACAACTTCGCTATCCCAGGCATCCAGTACGCCGCCAAAGTCCGCCGCCGCATTGTCGGTGAAACGGCTGTTAACCAGTTCCAGCCGGCTGCCGCGGTTGACCAGGATGGCGCCGCCGCTCCTGCTATAGTCGGTTGAGCCCCAGACGCTGATGAAACTGACCTCGCTGTGAGCCCGCGCGTCCGTCAGATGGATGTTTTGCAGGGTAAGCGCGCCGCCCATATCGACATAAAAGACGCGCCATTCCCCATCCCCGCTGATGGTATGGCCCGCGCCGTCAATGGTGATGTCGGAGATGACACGCGGCAGTTCTCCGTCCAGGGTGATGTCGGCGGTGAGCGTGATGGTGTCGGCGCCTTCGCCGGCCGGGCAGGCGCCCCGTTCCATGTCGGCGTTGGCGGCTCTAAGCGCATCGCCGAGGGTGCAGTTTTCATCCAGCGTGTAGTCGGTCGCCAGTGCCGGCACGAAGCATTGGAGCAAGACAAGGGCAATTAAGATGTATCGCATGGCTAAATCTCCTTAGTTATGACTATCTGTTCATTGTAGCGCACTATTGCCAGTCAGGTAGGGAATCGAAGTCGATGTCCGGCTGTATCATCAACCCTGCCAATGGCGCTCTCGGGGTTCCCTCCAAAGTCAGGCAAGCTGTCAAGATTGCGGCAGTCAGCGCATCGGGCCTGCGACCAGTTCACGCCAGGTCTGCCGGAAGACTACGCTATTCCCGCCGCCGAACTGGTGCGCCTGGAGGAAGAGCGTCTGATTAATCATATTCGACACCATCGCCAGTATCAGGCGGTGCTGTGTCTGGGAATCGCGCCGGATAGCGTCTTGATTGACGCATGGCGCAAAGGCGAGGCGTCGGAAGGCAAAGCGGGGCGCTTGGTCACGATGGATAGGGGATCGTCGGCGACATTCAAGTTGACAAAGAAGCAGTCGGACCTGCGGCCGGTCTTCGATTTCAGTGAGCGAATTGGTGAGATTGTTGCTGCTCTTGGCTAGAACTTAAAACTCTAGTGGGATTTCGTCTTCGACTTTTTTGATACCCTTCGGCGACAAAATTATCTCATCTTTTGTTCTGTCAAAGTGCACTAGCTCCGCATTGTGTAACGGGATGAGCACCTTGTTTCTGAAGTTCGTCGTATTCCTGTATTCAATTGATTGGCGCAAAGAACTTGCGGTCAACAGATTCGAAGTTTCGCTATAGAGCAGAACCAATACTTTGTCTTTTGCAGACAAAGATCCGGACGGGGGTGACAACACTCGTTTGACATCGCCGACCTCCCATATTAAGGGTATCTTCTTCGTAGTCATACTCTTCACCATGTCGCGAGCTTCGTCCAGTGATATGTTGTGAAACAGCCTGACAAGTTCAGCCATTATCCAGTCAACACAACCAGCCACCAAAGTAGCGTCCATAAAATTGGGATCAATTTCTCCCGGAGTATGACCCACACCGCGTTTGTTACGTATGTTGTAGATAGAGCAGAGAATGTCTGGAATGTGAAACCTAACAGAATCGTCTAGGTTCGTGTCATTCACAAACTTGCTTACAGATCTTTTGAAATTCTTGATCTGAGTACCGTATGGCGTGAAAGTGTCAGTTGGACTGGAATGCCATTCCAAAACTCGAAACACATCCTCGCAGATTTTGCCGCCATTCAATTCTGACGGCTCAAACTTCCGCAAAGCATTATTGTGCTTCATTTCGCGATAATGTTTCTTGAGTCTCTCGCGTATTTCGTCCGGAACGGACGAGAAGACTTGATCAAATTGCAATGACATCAGTCCTCTCGTTTTAGCAGCGTTTCGCGGACATACTGCCTGCCTTGGCGCGAAGGCACGTATTTCCCTGCGCCTTCAGATCGCAGGTATATTTGCGCCTCTTCGAATCGATTAACGTTTGATTTGGATTGGCAGGGACATCTCGACCGACAATCTCAAAAGCTGTCTTGAGGTGACCTTTATCAATTGCTTCTACCTTCTCGTCGCCGACCGCTTTGTCACAGTAGTAACATGCGACGAACGCTGAGAACTCCATGTCACTGCAGCTTTCAAGGTCGTAGTTGTCAGCATACCAATCAAGATCGTGTGGCACGTCGCCATCAGCACCCACGCTTTTGTGCGTCTCTGAGCCGACCGCAGCCGCGCCGTTCGGTTGTGATTCCGATGTGGCACCAGCCGCACCACGTAAGAACGTGTCAATAATCCTGGCACATGCCGCATCTTGCGCATGGTCAGGAAACTTTTTCACTGCCTGCACGATGTTTTCGATTTCGTCCATCAGTGAGTCGTATTGTTGATTTCTCAATTTGCACCTCATTAGCCATCTTTCCGTCATACTCTCAGACAACCATACAAAACATTTGTGCCATTGAACAGGACGCATGAATAAGATTTGCACCAGAAATTGCGCAGCATTTCTTCGGTCGGTGCATACAACCCCCTACCCCCCCCCACGCCCATGCGCATCCATGGCGGCGACGGTCGCGATCGCGACGATATCCTCGACATCGTCGCCGGATTGCAGCACGTGCACGGGCGCGCCCATGCCCAATGTAAAGTGAAAGTAGCTCTCCCTGAGGGAAGGGCTCCCGCGACTGAGCGGGAAAAGGGGACCGGGGGGTGAGGGCCGCACTACCCCTCCAGCAACGGCAACCCCGCCAGGCCGTCCACGATCTTCACCGTCTCCACGCTGACCGTGATGACCCGCCCCACCAGGTCCACAATGTAGCGTTGATCACCCCAGGCGTTGGGGTCGCTGACGATCCCTGACCGCTTGTCCGTCTTGACGCGGTACTGATCGATGACCCACTCCAGCGCCGAGCGCGTGCCGAGGCGATAGCGGAAGGCCTCCGCCGGGATGCCGCGCAGCGTCAGCGTGTGGTTGTATTCCAGCGAGTCGAAGATCTTGTAATCACCGTCGTCTGACTGGACGCGCTTGAGCGGTTTCATCTTCTCGACGCGGTAGTCGATCGGTCGCTCCTGGTCGACCTCCCACTCCAGCGGCCAGGGCGTGACGCTCTCGTAGCCGAGGTGCAGCGTGGCGAGGGCGCGGCCGGCCTCGGCATAGGGCCAGAAGACGGGCGCCAACGGGATGCGCGGCAGCTCACGCTTGAGGCAATCGGCGTAGCGTTCGCGGTAAAGCGGGTGATGCAGCAGGCCATAGACGTAGAAAAAGATGTCTTCCTTTTCGATTGTGCAATTTGCCCCCCCCCTCCCCGTGCACCTTGCCATAGTGCTTGCGGAAGCTCGCCAGCGCCCAGTCGGTGACGTTCTCGCTGCGGTTCGTCCCGTCCGGGTCGTAGGTGTAGAGGGGGAAGCATTGGGAATCGCCGGTCAGATGCAGGTCGGCTGTCTGTGCCGCCATCAATGTGTGAAACGGGCCGCTGTTGCCAACTGCCGTCAGGCAAATCGCCAAGTTTGCTTCCGTCGAGCGTAAAAAATGGGGGGGGGTATTTTACTGTAAAGAGACGATGTGCCCAGGCCGTAATGTTTTCGCTTTGTCGGGTGCCGTTTGCGTCATAGGTGTAAAAGGGAAAGCATTGCGTTTTTTCGAACGCAGGGTCGAGAGAAATCAGTTTGTCAGTTGCAAGAGCACCAAATCCAGTTCTGTTGCCTATCCCGGACACTGCAATGATCGAATTCTCCAACTCCGTCTCTGGTGTGGGAAAGATAAGAGGGAACAAAAATGGTCGGTGTACTAAGATTTTGTCGAAATACAAAAGTCTCTTGGTAAATGGACGAAATATACTCGTTCTTACCCAATCTGAATTAAACTCTGCGTAGCGTCCGCTTTTGAGAATAAGCTTTAGTGTGCTGCTCCACTTTATGTGTTCATAATCAACAAAGCCGTCTACATCTGATGGCCGACCAAGACGCTTGTAGCGATCAACTTCGGAGTTGTAACGCTCGACAAATTCCTCAATGCGTTTAAGCAGTTTCCGGCGGTCGAAATCGTAGACAGTTGCATCACGATTAGTCCCTACGCCAAGGGAAAACGTCTTGAAGACCGCCTCTACCTCAAGTGCCGCTTGACCTTTGGCAGACTTCGCAGCCTTGGTCCCCATGGGGACAAATCGCTCGAATTCGTCGGCGTACGGCGGTCGCAACCAGGTGTGCCGCGCATCCGGCTTCAAAGAGCGCCAGGCGAAGGCGTCAAGCGCGCCGCGTTTGCCCTCACTGAAGCGGCGAAGCGCGTCCAGCTTCTCCTGCCCACCCAGGCCAGCCGGCACGCGCCAGTAACGCAGTTCGCGCTGCTCGCCATGCGCCGCGCTGCGCAGCGCCAGGGTAATGCCCACGCCCACGCTGGTCACGTTCCCAAAGACGTTCTCGCCTTCACCCTTCCCCTTGCGAAAGTTGCCCGCCAGGTCCAAGTGATAAAGGCGCGTAAAATCCTCCATCATGTGCTTGCGGAGGCCGTCGAAAGTCACACCATTAACGAAACTGTTGTTGCTGATGAAACAGACCATGCCATCACGCCCTTCAAGACGATCGCAGGCCCAGCGAAAAAACTTAATGTATGCGTCATAGAGAGTGCGATTCGTGCTTGCGTGTGAATCAGCTGCGTAGGTCTCCCGCACTCGCCGGTCTACTACCTCATACTTCCGGTTCTTGTTGTTATCGTTTTCATTGATCTGACCCACATTGTAGGGTGGATTCCCAATGACCACGTTGATAGGGGCTTGCCATTGCCGGGCTATTCGCTTGGCATTTTCCTTGCTGAGGTGCCCCAGGGTTTCCAGGCCCAACCTGCCCATGTCCAACGTGTCCACATAGCTAATTCCCTCAAAGGATTCGTAACGCCCGCTGCGCGTGTGGTATTCATGCTCGATGTTCAGGCTGGCGATGTAGTAGGGCATCAGCATCACTTCGTTGGCGAAGAGCCGCTCGCGATAGAAGCTGTCCAGCTGGCCCGGGTTCTCGCGCGCCACGCGGCGCAGCAGCTGCACCACGAAGTTGCCGGTGCCCGTGCAGGGGTCGATGACGCAGACGCCCTCGTCGCCCAGCTTTTTGCCGAATTCCCGCTGCAGCAGCTCGTCGGTGGCCGCCACCATGAACTCGACCACCTCCTGCGGCGTGTAGACGATGCCGTGCGTGTCGGCCACCTTCACGCTGAAGCCCTGGAAGAAGCGTTCGTAGATGGTGTTGATGAAGCGTTGCTTGTCGCTGAAGTCGGCGAGGCGGTCGGCGGCTTTCTCGATGGCCGTGTAGAAGCGGTCCAGCGAGCCGAGGAATTCGCGCCGGTTGAAGTGCTGCCCGGTCAGCGCGTCGATGACCTTCTCCACCTCGGCGGCGATGACGTTGCGCCGCACGAAGTTCTCCTGGTCGAAGACGCGGCGGATCAGGCGCTCGGTCAGCAAATGCTGGATCAGCATCTCCTCGACGGCCTCGCGGCTGATGTTGGGGTTCAGCGCCTCGCGGCAGAGCATCACAAAGTCGGCGAAGGCGCTTTGGTAGGCCGTGTTTCGTGAGCGCGCGATGGCGATGCGGTCCTGCAGCCCCTGCGCCAGTTGCGGCACCTCGTCGGCGAAGCGCCCGACCGCCTCGTGGAAGTCGACGAAGTCCGGCATGTGGTGCTGATAGAAGGTGGTCAGCAGGCGCGCCAGGTCGGCCGGCTTGCTGCAATCGACCTGCATGACACGACGACCGTCCTGATAAAGAATTGCCTGGCGGGTGTCCTCAAAAATGATGTTTTCGAAGGGATAGTCCCGCTCGCGCTTGTTGCGGATCTCGACCTCAAGGTCGTCGCTGCCGTCCTTGGCCTCCCAATGGCCGTAGGGCAGGTGATACTCGTCAATCAGCGTGGCATCCGGGCGAACCCGGCTGCCCGGCACAGGCAATTCATTGATCCATTTAAAGCCCTTGCCGGCAGTGCCCCGCAACAGGTCGCCAAAGGCGAGACGCAACCCGCCCTCGTGCACAATGCCGAGCCCGCGCAACTCGTCAAGCTCCGCGTGATATTTGCGTATGGAGCGGTTGCCGGCCTTGATGTTCACGGCAGGCATGACATCAACCTTTCCGCAACGGCGCCGGTGGCAACAGCGGGAGAGCGGCGCGCCCTCCCCCACACAACGCCAGGCGCCCCCTCGAGACGCCCTGCTCCCGGCGTAGCTTCAGCGCGCTTTACTGGAACATGTAGGCCGCCTCGCCGTGCTCGGACACGTCCAGACCCAGGGCCTCTTCCTCCGGCGTGGTGCGCAGCCCGATGGCCGCCTCAATGACGCGGAACGCGATCCAGGTGGCGACGAAGGCGAAAACCCACATGGCCGCCGTCCCCACGACCTGCGCCAGGAAGAAATCGCCGTTGCCCGTGAACAGGCCGCCGTTGGCCAGCGTGGTCGAGGCGAAGAGACCCAGCGCCAGGCTGCCCCAGGTGCCGGACATGCCGTGGATGGCCCAGACGTCCAGCGCATCGTCCACCATGGCCTTGATGCGGCTCACCGCGGCGATGTAGGACACCACCGACGCGCCGATGCCGATGATCAGGGCCGCCACGGGCTCGACGAAACCGGCGGCGGGCGTGACGGCCACCAGGCCGGCGATGGCGCCGGAGGCCGCGCCCAGCACGCTGGGCTTGTGCGTCAGACGCCAGGAGAGCAGCAGCCAGGCCAGGGCGCCGGCCGCCGCGGCGACGTTGGTGTTGACCAGCGCGATCACGGCGATGCCGTCCGCCGCCAGCGCGCTGCCGCCATTGAAACCGAACCAGCCGAACCACAGCAGACCGGTCCCCAGCAGCACCAGCATCAGGCTGTGCGGCTGCTGGACGGATTCGCCCGCGGCGGTCTCGCGGCGGCCGAGAATGTGCGCGGCCGCCAGCGCCGCCACGCCGGAGGAGATGTGCACCGCGAAGCCACCGGCGAAATCCAGCGCGCCGAGGCCGTGCAGCCAGCCGTCACCCCAGACCCAGTGGGCGATCGGGCAGTAGACGAAGGTCACCCAGATGACGACGAAGGCGCCAAAGGCGCGAAATTTGACGCGCTCGGCCAGCGCCCCCGCCAGCAGCGCCGGCGTAATGACCGCGAACATGCCCTGGAAAAGCATGAAGAGCAGTTCCGGGATCTCCTGGCCGGGTCGCGGCTCCAGCCCCACGCCGTTCAGCGCGACGTGGTCCAGGTTGCCGATGATGCCGTTAACGCTGGGGCCGAAGGCCAGCGAATAGCCCCAGAGCATCCATACGACGAGCACAATCGCCAGGCAGGCGAAACTGTGCATGGCCGTCGCCAGGGCGTTTTTGCCGCGCACCAGACCGCTGTAGAACAGGCTGAGGCCCGGCAGCATGATCATGACCAGGGCGACAGAAACCATCACCCAGGCCACACTTGAAGCGTTCATGGCGTCCATCAATGCGCTCCTGCCGGTATGAATCATCTACGTTATCGCGAAACGTCGTCCATTCTAGCGACACATCCGGCCGCACGCGATTCCGCGATCGCATCCTGAAACTCAGGCAGTCGTCGCCTAACCGGCCTGCAAGGGGTGACACGGACTACCAATACGTCCCTGGCGGCAGCAGCGCGTGCACGCCGCACACGTGGTTGACAATCTGTGTCACGCGCAGGTCGACAGTCAGGCTGGCCAGCGCCAGGGCCTCGTTGCGCCGGATATCGAGGCGCGCCGCCATCAGGGTCACCATGGCGGCCAGCGCCACGTTGGCTGCCTGCTGCAGGTCGCGGTGAAAGCCGAGCGTCAGGGTGCCGGCGGGCGTCTCGGCCCAGGGCGTGGCGATCGGCGAGTCTTCGTGCAGGGTGAAGCGCAGCAACGCCCGTTCCATGCCGCACTCGATCGCCGTGCTGGAGACCTCACCGTCGCCCTGGCAGGCGTGGCCGTCGCCGGTGGAGAAGAGGCCGCCGTCAACCGCCACGGGCAGGTAGAGCGTACTGCCCACCACCAGTTCGCGGCAGTCGATGTTGCCGCCGTTAATGCGCGGCGGGCGCGTGCTGTGAATGCCGGGCTCCGCCGAAGGCATGCCCATCACGCCGGGGAAGGGGCGCATCGGCACGCAGATGCCGCTCTGGTTGCGCGCGACCAGGCGTGTCATGTCCAGCTGCCACAGGTTCCAGTGCATCTCGCCCAGGTCGCCCAGGGGCTGACCGTCCTCTTCCAGCCAGTCGCCGCCGCCGCCGTTCCAGCCCCAGTCGGCGGTCACAATTTCCTCGATCGAGATACCCAGCATCATGCCGGGCCGCGCGCCGCGCACAAAGACCGGGCCGGTCAACGCATGGCCGTTGTCCAGTGCGGGGTCCCATGGCTCGAACTGAACCTGCGGGCGTCCCGGCGCTTCAGGCTTCCTGACGCTCCAGGCGGCGTCGAGCGCGGTGAAGTCGACCGCGTCGCCCGGGTCGATGGTCAGCGCGGGCGCCAGGTCCTTCGACCAGTGACCGTGCAGGTTCTGCCGTTGGATGTCCAGCCGGTGCAGGGTCATGAAGTCTCCCCTTCCAGGTCCGGTTCGTAGCGTTCCGCGCCATAAACAAAGTCGCCGCGGCGCAATCGAAAGAGCGGCAGGCGCTGTTCGTAGAGGTGGACGCGGCCCCTCGGCTGCATGCCCAGGCGGCGCCAGACTTTTCGCGCGTCGCGCTGACCGGGCAGGACGACGGCCATCACCTCCGCCAGGCCCACGACCTCGAAGCCGTGGCGCAGAACGGCGCGCGCGGCCTCCTGCGGCAGGTTACCGCGCCCGTGCGGCGGGCAAAGCGCGACGGAGAGTTCGACGCGCGGGCCGCTGTCCACGCGTTGCAGGCCGGCCTGACCGATGAGCGCGCCGTTCGCGAGCAGCTCCACGGCCCACAGGCCGTGGCCGTGCTCCTGCCAGTGGGCGTTGACGTCGGCGAGGATGGCCGCGACCCGTTGACGCGGCGCCGGGCGGCCGTAAGGCAGCGCGCGCATGGTGACCGGATTGGTCAGCACGGCGCGGGCCCAGTCGGCCTCGTCGGCGGGTGTGAAATGGCGCAGCAGCAGATGGTCCGTGAGGATGCGCGGCATCAGGGCGACTTGCGGTTGAGCATGCGCGCGTAGGGAACGCTCTCGCGAATGTGCGGCAGGCCGCAGATCCAGGCGACCGTGCGTTCCAGGCCGATGCCGAAGCCGGAATGCGGCACGCTGCCGTACCTGCGCAACTCGAGGTACCAGTCGTAGGCCTCGCGCGGCAGGCCAATAGTTGCCACGCGTTCCTCGATCAGCGCCAGGTCGTGAATGCGCTCGCTTCCCCCTGTGATCTCGCCGTAGCCCTCCGGCGCCAGCAGGTCGACGCTGCGGCAAAGCTCGGGGCGGTCCGCCAGGGGTTCCATATAGAAGGCCTTGACCGCCGTGGGGTAGTGGTAGACGAAAACGGGGCGGTCGAACTGTTCGGCGATGGCCGTCTCGTGCGGCGAGCCGAAGTCCTCGCCGTGTTCGATGGCCAACAGCGCGCGCTGCTCCGCGTCGTCGATGGTCGGCGTCAGCGCGTGCAGGCGCTCCACGGCCTCGTCGTAGCTGATGCGCGGGAAGGGCGCCTGAATGCGTTCCAGCGCCGTCGTGTCGCGCCCGACCAGCGCCAGTTCCTGCGGATGTTTCTCCAACACCGTCCCGACGACGTGGCTGATGAAGCGTTCCTGCAGCTCCATCAACGCTTCCAGTGAGCAGAATGCGATCTCCGGCTCCAGCATCCAGAACTCAAGCAGGTGACGGCGGGTGCGCGACTTCTCGGCGCGAAAGGTGGGGCCGAAGCAGTAAACCTTGCCGAAGGCGGCGATGTTGGCCTCGTTATACAGCTGGCCGGTCTGGGCCAGGAAGGCCTGTTCGCCAAAGTAGTCGATGTCAAAGAGCGTGGTGGTCTCCTCGCCGGCGGCGGGCGTGATGATGGGCGTATCGACCAGCAGGAAGCCCTCGTCATCGAGCCAGTTGCGCATGGCGCTGATGATCGTGGCGCGGATGCGCAGGATGGCCCACTGGCGGCTGGAGCGCACCCAGAGGTGACGCCGGTCCATGAGGAACTCGGTGCCATGCTCCTTGGGGGTGATGGGGAATTCCTCCGCCGCGCCGACCAGCTCGAGGCGCTGCACGCCGACCTCATAACCGCCGGGCAGGCCGGGAGCGCGCTCGTCGCGGCGCACCTCGCCGCTGACGCGAATGGCGGCCTCCTGGGGCAGGCCGCGCGCGAGGGCGAAATCGTCCTCGTCCATTTCGTGGCGGAAGGCGACGCATTGCGCGATGCCGCTGCCATCGCGCAGGCGGATGAAGTGCAGGCGTCCCTTGCCGGTGCGCGCCTGCACCCAGCCCTGCAGCAGCACCTGCTCGCCTTCGTGCGCGGCGATGTCGGCAATGCGGATGAGCGTTGGGCTTGTCACGGACTGCGCTCCTGGGTCCGGCGGCGCGTGTGGAGTATAGCATGCAGATTAAAGCAGTTGCCCCCTCACAGCCTAGTGAGGGGGCGTTTGTTTCATCCGATTCCGCTTGCTGGTTGCCTAATCTGAGTGTCGCTGGAAGACTACCTGGTCCGCCGGAATCTCATTTGATTCACGCCACACGACACCACCGACTGTGGTTGCGTTCGGCATGGGAAGTTCACTGCCGACCAAGATTTCATCGACACGTTCTCCCTTCATACGCAACTCACTTAGTTGTTGCTCCAAGACTTCCTGAATCAAGTCTCCAGGAAGTTTGTCCAGCATTTTGCGGACCTCCCTGTCATCCCACTCGATCTTGAACTGCACCAGCTTCCTCTCTTCCGTATGAGTAAGCGCAATTGACTCTCATTGGCTTCCCTGTCCGAATGACTTCGATTGAGTTAGTACGCCTCGTTCAGACGCTATCCAGAGGCTTGGGCAGCCTGTTCAACCACGTAGTCAATCGTAGCGTCCACATTTTGTCGCCTAGCAATGAGGGATGTATCTCCTGGAATGAGCATCCCCTTCTTCAGAAAGATGCAGTCCTCCGAGTTAAGTTCGAAATCTGCCTTTCTGACCCAAGTCGCCAGATCACTCCATGGACGCTCACGTTTGTTCCACTCATGGAGACATCCTGCCAGCATCTGCAATGCCGATGTGCTATACGCCAAGTGCTTGGAACGGTTTTTGGAGACGTAATCTTCTTCCAAATCACTTGAAAGGAGGATTTCATACTCCTTTCGTGCCGTTGGAAGAAAGTCGTCAGCCCACTCCATTCCGAGGTCGACCAACTCGTTGTACTTTTGGTCAACTTCCTGGATCCGACGATGGCTCAGACGTGCACCATAGCCGAATTTGAGATGCACAAGGCAACGCGACAGTTGGTTCAATGAGAGTAGATTGTTGCCGGCAAGGGATGGCGTGTCCCTTTCCATTTCTACTCTTCCTTTGAGAAAGTCGCTGGTGTCCAATTCTGCGAGTACTTGTGCAGCACGATTGAATGGATTGCGATCATCGAATCGTGCCTTGGTTATCGCTTCAATGTTTCGCGTCTTTGCCAGATCGGCGAACATGCGCCGCAATTTCTTTATGTCGGCCTCCTGATAAATCATTACGGAAACCGACATGCTATCTAACCTACTCAGCTTTGCTTCCAGGTCCTCCAGTCGCTTTTTTGCACTTCGTGATTTTCCGTTTTTGAATAGCAGTTCACGATGCTCAAGGATTTCCTGCTCCAATCGCTTCCGAACCTGCTGAATTGCTTTCCTTCGATGCTGGCCGTCCAAGATTCTCAAACTACTGCGCCCACCCACCAACGGAATGAGCAATTGCCCCATGGTGTCAGAGGGTTCACCATCCTCCAAGTAATACGGCTCGAATGAGCAGTATGAAGGATTGATACCCAGCAGGATTGAGCCCAAGACCCATTGATCCGTCTCGTACAGGTATTCCTCTATTCGCTTGGAATGGTCCTTGTTGAATCGGCGATTGGCGTCCTTAATCTGGTCTGGATCTACATCTTCGGGCAGTAGTCCATCCAGCGTCCCCAAGTCTAGAACCAACGAGTAGACTTCTCGCCCGCCCTGCTTGTACCGCTGCACAGGAAAATCAAGGATTTGCTGCTTGGATTGGCGAATGACAACCACTTTGGCCTCCTCACATTTATCATGACACTTAAATGCTAACGAAATTTTTCGGTGTGTCAAGACACAATTTCCAGTTTGCGTGATATTTCCCCATTAATTCCTGAGAGAGCGCAATCGATGAGCGATAAGTCAACGCCTTAGGTCGACTTTCACAGTCTTGCGCCTTGAACGAAATCGAGAAAGGGTTGCCTGTATTCATTTACCTATCACTTTGACGCGGAGGCAGTGGATCGACCGTCCAGGCCATGCGGTCGCAGAGGCGTTGCAGCAACTCCATGCGAACAGGGGCATACGCCGGGTCTTGCCAGCGGTTGTGTGTCTCCTGCGGGTCGGCCTCCAGATCGTAGAGTTCGCCCGCCTCCAGGCCATGGGCCACGACCAGCTTGTGCGTCTCTGTGCGCAACATGTTCAGCTTAGGGCCCGGCGAGCCGTGCCAGGGCATGCCGTTGTAGTACTCGCAGTAGACGTCCTCGCGCGGCGCGGCGGGCTCGCCCTGCCCCATCAGCAGCGGCCAGAGCGAGCGGCCCTGCATGCCCGGCCAGACCGGCTCGCCGGAGGCTTCCGGCAGCGTCGGCGCCAGGTCGACCTTCACGGTCAGATCATCGCAGATGCCAGGCGCGATCGTTCCCTGCTGAGTGACGCTGAGGGGAGTAAACCGGTCTGCCACACAACCCGGTAAATGCCGGGGTTCTTGCGAGTTTTCACCACAAAACTACCCTGGAATTCGGTATATTGGCCCTGACTGATCATTTCCCGTCTGATAGACTGAATCCATGGTCATTTACGATTCTGCAAACGCGCATTTTGACTATCCCGACGTGACGCGGCACTGGTCGCCCTTTTCCGGCCAACTCGCCGGCGGCGATTCGCTCGTCACGCTTTTCAACCAGGGCTGGCAGCTTTCCGACGAGGTCGACAACGAGGAATTCTGGCTCAGTGGCGCGCGTCCGGTCACCATCTGTCACATGACCCTCACCCGCGATGGTGAGGTTCTGAAGTTGCCAGTCTTCGCCAATCCCTTTGTGCGCAGCCTGCTGCGCCGCCAGAAAAAGGGCTCGCCCTCCCCGGGCGACGGCGTCAGGGCCTGAGGGTCGGCAGGGACAGGTCTCTCAGCCGCTGCGGCAGCAGGGGTTGCAAGAGACTGCGTTCCGCTGACGAAAGCGGGCGCAACCGCCACAGCAGCAGCGCATACAGGGCCCCGCCGAGCAGCAGCGCCAGCGCCGCCGACAGCGGCCACAGACCGGCCAGAACCAGCAGCAACAGCGCCGTTGCCAGCGCTGGCCGCCACAGAATGTCGCCCCACGGCAAGGGCCCCAGCGCCCGCTGCAGCAACCAGACAAAAGGCAGTAGCAAAATGACCTCCGAGGCGATAGTGGTCAGCGCGGCGGCCTGGTAACCGTAAGTCGGAATCAGCAGCAAATTGGCCACCACGTTGAAACCCACCGCCACCAGGAAGGCGCGGGTGATGCGCCGTTGCAGGTCCAGCGCGATGAGCGCGTACTGCAGGAAACTGTTGACCCAGCCGACCGGAATGCTCCAGACCATCAACTGGGTGGCGATGGCGCCATCCGGCAGGTATTGCGCGCCGCCAAGCAGGCTGGTCAGGGCCCAGGCGAGGGCGGTGAACAGCGCGGCCAGCGGCAGGGCCAACATCACCAGCAGCTTGATGCCCAGCACGCAGGTGCGTTTCAGCGTCTCCCGGTCTTCCTGCGCCTGGCGCGACATGACCGGCAGGAGCGCCTGGGTGAAGAAGGCCGGAATGATGTTCAGCGCCGCCACCCACTTGTAGGCCACGCTGTACAGGCCCAACATGCGCGCGCCATGGATGGCCTCAATGATCAACACGTCCACCTGGAAGAAGATCGTCGCCAGAAAATGGTTGGCCAGCAGTGGCCAGCTGGCGCCGGTCATGCGTCGCATCAGGGGCAGTTCAGGGCGTCCGGAAGCCATACCGCGAAGCAGCGGACGCGCACCCAGCGTCAGCAGTACCAGGGTCAACAGATTGGTCACAATGCTGACCGCGGCCAGGCCCACCACGCCGGCGCCGGCCAGCAGCGCGAAAAGCCCGAATACCGTCTTGCTTATCGTGGCGATGCTTGTGACCGCTGCCGGCAACTCGGCGCGCTGGAAGCCATAGAACAGCGAGGTCAGACCCTTGGCGAGGCTGCCGGGGAAAATGCCCAGGTAAAGCAGCACGATGGTCAGCAGGCCGGCCTCGCCCAGCGGCGGCGCGATGAGTTCCTGCCGGGCCAGCAGGAAGGCCGCCAGCAGCAGCAGGCCCGCAAATGTCAGCGCGAGGCGCAGGGCGCTGCTGCTCACCAGCACGCGCAATGCCCGCGTCGGTTCACGCGCCACCTCACGCGTCAGCCAGACATCCAGGCCAAAATTGCTGAGAATATCGAACCACAGAAAGATGAATCCCGCGTAGAAATAGACGCCTGCGTCCGTGGGGCCCAGGATGCGCAACATCACCAGGGCGAAGGCGAAGTCGATGCCGCGATTGAATAAATTGACCAGGATCGGCGCGATGCTGTTGCGGGCCACCCGCGCCACGTCGCTTTCGGCCCGACGCGTCAGCAGCTGCCACATCCAGATGCCGGTAACAAGGATCATCAACGACGAGCCGATGACGGAACCGAAAAAGCCGATCTGAAAGCTGGCCGGACTGAAGGTCATCCGCAGCTGCAACGGGCGGCCTTCCGCCAGGTCCGCGCCGAAGCGGGCCTCCAGCGCCACCCGTTCCAGGGTCACGCCCTGGAAGTTCTCCAGCACCAGCGTGACCGGCAGTTCCAGTTCGTCTCTGACGTCGGAATCGACCGGTCGCAACCACGCGCGCCAGCCCGGCATCCAGGTCTCGCTGACCACCAGTTGACTCATGGCGTCGGCGGGCAGGGTGAACCGCAAGGTTTTTTCGCGGCCGCTCTCCCGCAGGACCTCGACGGGCACTGGCTCCGGCAGCGCATCGACCTGCAGGGGAGACGCGGTGACCGCCAGCCAGGCCAGAGGATGCGCCGGCAGTTCGTAGATGCGCAGAGCCGGGTCCTCCCAGGCCAACGCGGAGCCGGCCGGCAACTGTGCCTGCACGTCAAGTGTGGCCTCGGTGAGCAGCCAGCGAGTGCCAGTCAGGGCCAGCCGCTCCCAGTCCACCGCCGCCAGCTGGTCGACGTAGAGCGGCGCGACCCGGTTGTAAGGCAGTTGGCGCTGATCGGCGATGCCCTGCATGAAGTCCACATATTGCCGCGGAATGATACTCTCGTAGCCACGGATATCGCGCAGGCCATGCACCATGCCGCTGTTGGCGGGCAAAATGGCCCGTTCCCCTTCAAGGGTGATGTAACGCCAGGCCCCGGGCTGTCCCTGCAACCACTCGATGGCCGGCGGGGTGAATTCCAGTAGTGCAGGATCGGCTGCGCCATGGAAGCCGCCGGACGCCAGCATCAGGTCCAGTGCCAGCAGACAGGCGGCCGCGACCTGCCAGGCGCGCGCGCGCAGATTGCGCCCGGCCCACAACAGGATGAGGCCGGCGCCCAGTGCCACCAGTGCGAATACGAGAAAGTTGGGCGCCTGAAAGCTGGCGAAGGTCTGCGCATCCGGAAACACCTGGTCCGCCAGCGCCATGGCGCGAAACGCGCGTTCCACCATGGGTTCCAGTTGCGTAAACAGGAGCCGCAACGCCAGTAGCCCTGCGAGGGTCGCCAGACCCAGAGCCGTCAGCGCCTGTCCGACACGCCTGCGCCAGGCGTCGGCGATGCCGGAGACCAGCCTTTCCGCGCCAAGGCCTGCCAAAACGGCCAGACCCAGGCTCACGGCGAAGACCCAGCGGAAGGGCGAATGCAGCTGGTCTATTCCCGGCAGCAGCCAGAGCAAACGGTAGCCCGGCAGACCGAACATGAAGCTCAGCCCCGCCAAAGTCAGCAGCAGAAAAAACAGGGTCAGCCCGCGCGCCTGACTCCCGACGGGAGGTCGGCGCAGGTTACCCAGGGCCAGGGCGGCCAGCGCCAGAGTCAGCAGGCCACTGTAGAGGGCGGCCTCGACGTAATTTTTGATGCCCCATTCGGTCGAACGCAGCGACACCACCTGGCCATTGAAGATGTCGGTCACGTCCTGTTGGGCCGGGCTGCCGTAGAAATTCGGCAGCAGGAACTGGATGAGGTCGCGCGGCGGGTGCGCCCAGCCGATCACCTGTTCGTAGGATGCCGAACCGCTGCGGAAATTCATGCCTGCGAATTCGATCAGCGGCAACAGTTGCAGGGCGGCCGTCGACACGCCGATGAGCGCCGCGGCCAGCAGCCAGGGGATCGCGCCCGCCGCGTCGCGCAGGCCGACAGCTTGCCGGCGTTGCAACAATCGCGCCAGGCCCCAGATGCCCGCGACAAGCAGGATGTAGTAAGTCATTTCGGCGTGACCGGCCAACAGCGCAAAGGTCAGGACCAGCGCGGCAAATGCTGTCCACAGCAGGCGCGCCGGTCGACCGGCAAGGGTCTGGTCGCGTACGCAGAATTCGATCAACAGGAGGAGCAGCGGCAGCCAGGTCACGGCAGCGAGGATCATCGGAAACACCGCGCCAATCACCAGAAAGGCCGACAGCTGCCACGCCAGCGCGGCAATGACGCTGCCGAAACGCCCTGTGCGCAGGCCACGCATGAACACGTACATGCCGGCCCCCGCCACCCAGAGCTGAAAGACCGTGAACCAGCCATAGGCCAGCCACAGCGGCAGGATGTAGTGGATCAGGCTGAAGGTGTAATGCCCCGAATGCTGACCCGCAGCGAGAAAGGGAATGCCGCTGAACTGATACGGATTCCACAGGGGCGCTTCACCCGCTTCCAGACTTTCGCGCAGGAAGCGCTTCCAGGAATAGTTTTGCAGCACCAAGTCGGAGACCAGGGCGTTATGCGGCCGGGCCGGCGCGCCCACCTGCTCGCGATGGCTGGCCCAGGGCTCAAACTGGTAAAGGTTGTCCGCGGGTAGCAGGGTGCGCCCGCCCAAGGTCTGCTGCCAAAAGAGCAGCAGCGGCAGGATCACAAGCAGCAATACGATGCGCAGGTCCGGCGCGAAACGTCGCAGCATGGGCTCCGATTAACCCGGCCAAAGGAAGCGCCGCACCCGGCATTCTACAGGACGCGCGCGTCCCTGTCGCCCATGCAATTGGATGTTCGCAACTTTTCTGACCTCATGATGAGTCGGTGTCTGCGAGAGCATCTTCGGATGCTAGACACCGCTGGTCTATGATTTCGACAACTTTCTTGGCATTCTCAAAGTGATCTCTCAGGTCGCGCAAAGAAATGTCCACATCTCTACCATGCGCAATATCGTTTCTTCTCTCCACAATTGTGTTCAATGAGGTTTCCAGCTTACCTGAGATCTCGTTCCTCAAACTGACTCTCCAATCTTTCCCGAAATCCGCCGCTACTTCGATTATTCCTCCTTTGCTTGGATTTCGAATTCGCTTGAAGCGAGAGTCAACGAGATTCAAGAGCCTTTGGTCATCAGTGTTTCTATCAACATATTCTCGCACTATTGTTTTTAGGGAAGATTCAACAAATCCTGAAGTCCTCACACACAAATAGGAGGTAAAATGAGAGACGACCTCGCTATCTATCTCCTCATTCTTGAGAAGTTTATCAGCTTGCCCAAATAGTCTTTAAAGCTTAAGTCGGTGCTGGACAATGTCCTGATGCATGACAATGCTACTCTGCATCCGCAAAAGCTTTGACGGCAAGCATTATCCGCTGACGCACCCTTTCTCCCTGAGAAGTCCCTACTGATATAGAGTTGTCAAATTCAGGATTCTCCAACAATTCCTTGTACTGGGAAACAAGACCGCCATTGATTTCGCCCATTTTCAAACGTGTCGCTACGCCAACCATAATTGCATCCAAAACTGCGGCATTTATGGACTTCTGCGGCTTGAACGCATCGTCGCCAATCTTTTTCAAAATCGTCGTGGTAGTGCGATTAAAGACATTTTCCATTTCCAGTAATTTTGAGTCTTCCAGATTGCGCTTTGCCAACATGAATTCATTGAGAAACCTAGTCATTGAAGGACGATAATTTTCTGAGTTATGAAACAATGCAAGAAAACGCAAAATGAGTTCCTCATCTCTTTTGCGCTTATTGGGTTTGCCAAAGAGCTTGCGCCACGACTCGTTCTTATTCATTTTGACCAATACTTCACAGAACGGGCCGGAGTAAATCGCTGAGCGTATCTCTTGTGGATGCAGATTGGTCCCACCAGTATTTAGTCTTTCAAAAATCGAGAATTTGCTGCTACCATCATCTTCCGGCTTTTCTTGACGAACAATTGTTGCATGAATGACCGAGTCATCGAGTTTTCGCCGATCTTCGATTTCTAGATCCTTGTAAGTCTGTCCATCAAATTTCGAAGCCAAGTTGCTCAACTGAAACAATCTGCCGTTTTCAAGGACACCCTCGTAGAAAAAATGCAATGTCAAAATTCTTTGCTGGCCGTCAATGACGGTGAGTTCCCTAGTGTCATCTTCGCGATAGAGGAAAATGCCAGGCACGGGCAGACCCAAGAGCAACGATTCCACAAAACGACTCGCCTGAGACATTCTCCAGACATACTTCCGTTGAAACTCTGGAATCACTATATCCCCTCGATTGTATCGACGTACGATGCCTTCAACGTCGAAATCTAATCCATAACTTGAAATGGCATATTCATCTATGCCTACTGACTCTTCTACACTGTCATCAATGATTGCGACTTCCGGGGCATCCAAAATTGCCGCCTGTGTTTGTTCAAGTGACTCCACCACATTCTCTCCCCGTAGAACTCAAATGCTTCCGTACGATTTTACACTACATCCAACGACATTTTCGCGGTTTCTGTGAGTTTCTTGTGCTTTTTCGCTTTTTGCCACCACATCTTGAGTCCCCGCCCCTGCCCCGCTACACTGGACGCACAGCAAAAGGGGAAAGTCCCATGCCGGAAGTCCGCAGCGTCAACGACGACAGCCTTGAGCAACTGCTCCTCGGCAGCGAACCCGTGATGCTGCTGCTGGCCGGTGGCGCGGGGCTGCGCGGAGATTTCGTCACCGCCTTTCGCAGCGCCGTCGCTGAAGAAACGGACATGCACTTCGTGCAGGTCGACCCCGACGCCAACCCGCGCGCCGCGGCGCTCTTTCAGGCAGAGGGCAACCCGCTGCTGATCGGCTGGTACTGCGGCGAGACCGTGCTGCGCCGCGCCAAACCCTGGGGCAGCGACATGCCACTCGCCATCGAGCGGATGAAAGCCCGCGTCGCCGAGCTCAATCCCGCGCCGCCGCAGGAAGAAGGGGGTGCGCCGAAGCAGACCATCGTGGAGGCCACGCCAGTCGCCGTGGGTGACGAGGACTTTCAGGAACAGGTGATCGACTGGCCCCTTCCCGTGCTGGTCGATTTCTGGGCGGAGTGGTGCGGCCCCTGCCGCATGGTTGCGCCGATTCTGGACAAGCTGGCGGCGGAATACGCCGGGCAGATTCGCATCGCCAAGGTCGACGTGGACGCGAACCCCGGCCTTTCGGCCCATTTCGGCATCCAGAGCATCCCGACTCTCATGATCGTCAAGGACCGCAGCATCGTCTTCAGCCAGCCCGGCGCCCTGCCGGAACACGCCTTGCGCAGCCTCATCGACCAGGTCATCGCGCTGGACGCGCCCGCCGGCGGGACGCAGCGGGCGCCGATGTGATGCTGCAACTGGTGCTCTTCGACATTGACGGCACGCTGATGGATGGCCACGGCATCGGCCGCGCCGCCACGCGACGCGCCATGCTGGAACTCTTCAGCACGGTCGGCCGGCTGGATTCGCACAACTTTGCCGGCAAAACCGACTGGGGCACCCTCTGCGAGCTCCTGGACCGCGACGAGGCTGACATCGGCCGTCACATGCCCGCCTACGAGGCCAGCATCGAACGACACATGCGTGACCTTGCGCCGGAATTTGAGCTGCACCCTCTGCCAGGGGCCCTGGAAACGGTCCAGGCCCTGCGCGACCGGCCGGACTTCATCCTCGGAATCGTGACCGGCAACGCCTCGGTCACCACGCCCATCAAGCTGGTAGCCGCCGGCTTTGACCCGGCCTGGTTCCCGGTGCGGGCCTGTGGCAGCGAGGCAGCCAGTCGCAACGATCTGCCTCCGCTGGCCCTGCAGCGGGCCCGCGCCCAAAGCGGCAAGGCGATCGCGCCGCAGGACGTGACCGTGGTCGGCGACACGCCGGCGGACGTCGCCTGCGCGCAGGCCCTCGGCGCCAGAGCGGTGGCCGTCACGACGGGCTTCAGTACGCGCGAGGCGCTGGTGGCCGCCAGGCCAGACCATCTGCTGGATGACATTTCTGAATTGCTGCCCCTCTGCGGGGTAACTTCAGTCGACTGAGCGACGGGGCTCAGGATTCCCCTTCCACCACGACGACCTGCAGCCGGCCCGGTCCGTGTACGCCCAGCACCAGGTTTTTCTCAATGTCGGCCGTGCGGCTGGGGCCGGTAATGATGCAGAGATTGCTGCGGGTGCCCAGGTGGGCCAGGTCGTCGGCGCGTTGCTGCGCCACCCAGGCCTCAAGGCTCGGCAAGAGCCGCTCCTGACGCAGCAACACGATATGCTGCGGTGGCAACAGGGTCGCCAGGCGACCCATGCCGGGCGCCGTGCTGACCACCAGCGAGCCCGTGGCAGCGATGGCCGCGTCCGCGCCGCTGATGCCGGCCTCCGCCGCTTCGCAGGCTTCCCGGTTGTCAGGCGTCGCCTGCAGCGTATCGATGCCGACCTCCCCAAGGGCGTGGGCCAGCCCGGGCAGCGGAATGTGCGGCCAGTCCCAGGTCAGTGCGTGACGCGCGCCGCTTTCCGCCAGCAGGGTCAGGACCTGGTCAAGGGCGGCTTCCTCGTCTGGAACCACGTAGACCTCGCCCTGCAACCCTTCCAGTTCCGTCCTGAAACGGCTCAGCAAGCCTTCTGCTGACTCATCGTCGAGAACCGAGACCGGCTGGTACCTTTCCGGCGCCGCTGGTGCGTCCGGCAGACCGTCGCGCGCATCGCGCAGACGGCCAAGGATTTGCTCGCGGGCCTCGCTCATCAGTCCCCGTCCTGACCCGACTGCCCGTCGCGTTCGCGGCGCCACCAGTCGTGAAAGGATTCCTGCGGGAAAGGCGGAAAATCACGGTGTTCGGTCCATGCGCCGAGCGGGCCCGGCAGGCTACGCAGCTTCCCGTCCTCTCCGGAAAAGGCCCCGCTCAGCGCGGCGCTGACCTTGCGCCCGGTCTCATAGAGCAGCGGATGGCTGAAGCTCCAGCTCCAGGCTTGCATGCCCAGGCGCCACAGGGGACTCTGCTCCTCTTGCAGATCATGACGCAATCCCAGCAACATGTCCGGGATGTTGATGTCCACCGGGCAGGCCGCCTTGCAGGCCCCGCAGAGGCTGCTGGCGAAGGGCAATGGCGTGGCGTTTTCCACGCCGGTGAGCAGTGGCGTGATGACCGAGCCGATCGGTCCCGGGTAAACGGCGCCGTAGGCGTGGCCGCCCACGTTCTGGTAGACGGGACAGGTGTTCAGGCATGCTCCGCAACGGATGCAGGCCAGCGCCTCCGAATACTGCGTGCCGTAGATGTCACTGCGGCCGTTGTCCACCAGAATGACATAGTAGTGCTGTGGGCCGTCGCCTTCTTCCGACAGGGCCGGCCCGTTGTAAAGCGTGCTGTAGACGGAGAGTTGCTGACCGGTCGCGCTGCGCGCCAGGGTCTGCACCAGGGTGGCGTAGTCCTCCCAGGTGGGGATGACTTTCTCGATGCCGACGATGGCGACGTGTACCGGCTGGAGCGCCGTGCCAAGCCGCGCGTTGCCCTCGTTGGTGGTGATGGCGATGGTGCCGGTCTCGGCGATGATGAAGTTACCGCCGGTGATGCCGAAGTCAGCCTCGAAATAACGCCGACGCAAATACTGGCGCGCGAAGCGGGTCATGACCTGGGGGTCAATGTCGTCTTCCATCGGCTCCATGCCCAGTTTCTCGACGAAGAGCTTGTGGATCCCTTCTTTTTTCATGTGCATGATCGGCGCGACGATGTGACTGGGACGGCTTTCATCCACCTGCACCACGAATTCTCCCAGGTCGGTCTCCAGCATGCGGACGCCGTGCTTCTCAAGGAAGGGCACCAGATGGAGTTCCTCGGTGACCATGCTCTTGCTCTTGACGCCAAACCTGAGCCCGTGGCGCTGGCAGATCGCCAGCACCTGCCGGTTGGCTTCATCGGCGTCCCGCGCCCAGAGCACCTGCCCGCCGCGCGCCGTGATCTGCTCTTCAGTCTGCTCGAGAAGTTCGGGCAATTGGGCCAGGCCGCGCAGACGGGCGCCCCGTCCCTGTTGACGCAGGGTCTCCGCACCGGTGGTGGCGGCCATGCTCTTGATGCGTGTCGCGTCCGCCAGGCGCGCGTTGTGGTCCAGCGCGGCCTTCAGTTGTTTGTCCTGCAGGGCGCGGCTGGCGGCCTCGGCAAAACGGTTGGCATCAAGTGCCACGGGCGGCCCTTCAATTTTGTGTTAACCGGTTCGGATGCTAACCCGCACAGCGTTCCCGTGCCAGCCGAGGGATGTTACAATGTAGGCAACTTTGATATCCAGGGTACAGAGCGATGCAGTTTTCGCGCATCAGGCTTGAAAACTGGCGCAACTTCGGCGAAGTAGATGTAGCAGTTTCGACTCGCGTTTTTCTCGTAGGCGCAAACGCCAGCGGCAAGTCGAATTTTCTGGATGCCCTGCGTTTCCTGCGTGAACTGGTCATCCTTGGCGGCGGATTTCAGAAGGCAGTTCTGGATCGCGGTGGCGTAACTACCATCCGCAACCTGGCTGCACGTCGGAATGCTTCTATAGCCCTGGACATTGATTTGAGTGACGGCGAGGAACGGAAGTGGCGCTATCGCCTTGTATTCGGTCAAGACAGCCTTCGTCGCCCGGTCTTGCGCGAGGAGAAAGTATGGGATGCAGACGACAACGTGATACTTGACAGACCTGACAAAAAAGACGCGGATGACGATGCTCGATTGGGTCAGACACAACTTGAGCAGGTTTTTGCCAACAAGCAATTTAGGGAGATCGCCGGATTCTTGAGGTCAATAAAATATTTGCACATCATTCCCCAGCTTGTGCGCGAGCCAGAAAGGACCGCAGCCGGATACAAGAATGACCCATTCGGCAGTGATTTTCTTGAACAGGTTGCATCCTCTGACAAGCGGTCGCAAAAAGCCCGGCTGCGAAGAATACAGGACGTACTTCGTGCATTGGTGCCCCAGTTGGCTGAAATTGAACTTTGGCGCGACGGAGGCATCCCCCACCTTCGAGGAAAATACCAGCATTGGCGCCCGCACGGGGCCTGGCAAACTGAGAGAGAGTTTTCGGACGGGACGCTTAGGCTTGTCGGTTTGGTGTGGGCACTTCAAGACGGCCAGGGACCTTTATTGCTGGAAGAACCGGAACTCAGTTTGCATCCCGAAGTTGTCCTGCGCCTGCCTCAATTACTCTACAGGATTCAAAGGTCGCTAAAGAAGTCTCCTCGTCAGACTTTCATAAGTACACACAGCCTTGAACTGTTGCAGGATGAAGGCATTGGAGCACATGAAATTCTGTTGCTTATTACTTCCAAAGAAGGAACGTTCGTTTGCCGTGGGGCGTCAGATGAAATGATTCGAAAGGAACTAGAGGCCGGCCTGACAATAGCGGACGTTGTCTTGCCTCGAACAGCGCCAGATACCCTTACCCAACTGACTTTATTGTGAGGTGCGAAACTCCTGCTGTTCCCTGGCTACAGGTAAATTTGGCCGTGGAGGGGCTAGTTGACCTGGCTGTCATCACAAGAGTCCTGCAATCAGTCAGCATTCATCAGAATCAGATTCGAAGAAGGACATCATCTGGAGGGAAAAGCAGAATTCTTCAGAAACTGCATGGCTATAACCAGGCAGCAAAATTCGCAGATTGGCTTATCCTGTTGGATCTTGATCAGGATGACGAATGTGCACCTGGTTATTTGCGCAGCGTCTTGCCTGCCCCTTCCACAGGGATGATGTTGCGTATTCCTGTGCGCGAAATTGAGACATGGCTTCTCGCCGATCAGGAAAAGATGGCCAACTTCCTGGGGATCAATTCTGCTAACTTCCCTGACAATCCGGAATCTCTAAATGATCCAAAGGGGTTTCTGATTGACCTAGTCAATCGAAAATGCCCGCAAAGGTACAGGCAATTGCGCAAGGACTTGCTGCCTGTTCCTGAAAGTGCGAAGGTCGTAGGTCCCTATTATCCGGATCGCATTGCATCGTTCGCTGAAAAACACTGGCGGGCCGAAGTCGCCGCCGAACGATCCGACAGCCTGGCCCGTTGTATTCGTGCTTTGGAAGAACTAAAACGCCAGTCTGTGCAGTAAACGCCGCACCCCTCAGCGGCGGCCGACGACGCCGACGGCGATGTTCTCAATCAAATTGTCGCCGACGTTGACGCCCACGACGCTGAGCAAGAGGTTGCCGACGATGCCGCCGCCAAGCCCCAGCAACACGTTGGCGACCGGGCCGTAGCCTCCGCCGCTCATGATATGCCCGGCCAGGTAGCCGGTCAGCGCGGCCGGCAGCAGCGCGATGACCAACCCGATGGTCAGGCCCAGCACCGCCACCAAGGCCTGAATGCCCAGAAGAATCAACACCAGCAGCACGATAAGTGCGATTACGCTCATGGTCCGCTTCCCCGTTTCCCCGCAATCTCCAGAGATTCTACGATGAAAGGCTACAAAGGTGGCAAATTCCGATGCTGTAGCCGCGCTCAGGCAAGGGCGGCCACCAGCATTTCCAGCGCCAGACCGGGCCGCAAATGGCCAGTCTTCATGGCAAGGTCGTTCTTTTGCAACTCGCGATGGATGGCCTCCAGGTCCGCCAGCGCGAACAAGCGCGCCTGTTGCTGCAGTTTGTTCAGGTAACGTCCCGGTCGCACGCCCAGCGACTGCGCCAGCCCCTGGCCGGAGCCATGCAGCAGGAGATGTTCCTGCGTCAGCAACAGGCGGCGGAAATGGGTCACGACGGTGGCAAAGAGGATCAGGCCGTCGCTGCTGCTGTCCTCGGCCAGCATCTGTTGCAACAGCTGCTGCGCCCGCGAGGCGTGACGGCCGGCGAGGGCGTCGGTCAAATCAAAGGTACGGGCCTCGGCGACCCAGGTCGTCAACAGCGCCACGTCTTCCTCGTCGATGGCGCGTTCGCCGTCCGCGTAACTGGCCAGTTTGAGCAGCTCGTTGTCCACGCGGCGCAGGTCCCCGCGCGTGACATCCGCCAAGGCCATGGCCGCAGCCCGGCCTATTTCCGCGTCGTGGCGCTGCCGCGCCCGGCGCTGGATCCAGCCGCCGATGTCCTGGGGCATGCGAAAAGCGCGCGTGTAACCGCCGCTGTCTTCCCGAGCCAGTTGCACAAAGCGGTTCCGCCGGGGACGGCCGCGGCCCGGAGGCTCCAGGTCACGGTGTTCCACCAGCACGAGGCGCGCCGTGGAAGGCAGACCGGTCAGCCCTTCGTAGAGCGAAACGGCCTCGCGTTTGCCGGTTGCCCCCGCGCCCCTGCGGCCCAGCCAGGAGAGCAGGCCGCGCACGATCACCAGGCGCTGGCCGGCCAGGAACGGGCTGGTGCCGGCCAGGTTCAAGACTTCGGTGACGCGCGCTGTCGCGCCGTCCAGCTCCGTGATGTTCAGGTCACCGGTGTCTGCGGGCATCCTGGCGCGCAGCTTTTGCAACTCCTCCTCAAGCAGCAACTCCTGCGTCCCGTGCAATACGTAAAAGGTTGGGGGCATCTCCACGCCGAATGGTTCTCCGCGACGCCCAGTTTGCCGGAAAGTCGGAGACCTGACAAGCGGCGCGCGGGCTGCTAAACTGAAAATGGTCGTAATGTTTTGAAACAGGAACGCTCCCGATGCGCAGAACCATCTTCCTGATCTTGTGCCTGGCGCTTGTTGCCGCCTGCCGCCAGGAGAGTACGCCGGCCGCAGAGGCGGACCTGACGATCAGTCTCAGGGTCCTGCCGACCGACGCCCGCGTTGGCGAGGCGGAATTGCTCGTCGACGTCACTGACGCCGATGGCAGGGCCGTGAGCCCTGAGCGGGTGGACGTGCGCGGCGACATGGACCACGCCGGCATGCAACCGGTCCTGCGCGATGACGTGCAGGGTTCGAACGGCAAGTATCGCGTGGCATTCGAATGGACGATGGCCGGCGACTGGACCGTGACTGTCAGGCTCACCTTCGCCGATGACAGCGTCCTGGAGAAGACCTTCGACGAGAGCGTCAGCCAGGCAGTGGAAGAAGCGACCCCGACTCCGGTACCTGAAGACGGGGAGGGCCCGACGCCCATCCCCACGCTGCGCGGCATGGGTGGCATCAGTCGCGGTGGCGCGGCCGCCGAGACGCCATTCGGCGCCTGGCAGGGCACACCCGACCGTACGCAACAGGCCATGACCCAGGAAGCGCAGGACGCAATACCGACGCCCATCCCCACGCTGCGCGGCATGGGTGGCATCAGCCGCGGCGGCGCGGCCGCCGAGACGCCCTTTGGCGCCTGGCAGGACCGCTCCGACGAAGACGATTCAGAATCAGAGGAAGAGGACGGCTAACCCCGCCAGCTGCCATGAACGGCCAGCGCCAGTGAGCAATCTGTATCGTCCCGCCAATGCGGCGGACGTCCTGCAATGGCCTTTTATTGGACGCTTTCTGCGCTGGCGACGCGGTCGCCTGGTGCTGCAGGGCGTATTGCTGCTGGCAGCCTTCCTGCTGGTCGTCGACGGTCTGACCGGCCCGCAATCTGCCGCGCGCAACCTGGCCACTGTCGCGCCCTGGGTGCATTACCGCGGTCTGGTTGTGCTGGTTCTGCTGCTGGCCGGCAACCTGTTTTGCATGGCCTGCCCCTTCGCCCTGCCGCGCACACTGGGTAAACGCTTCAGCCGTGGCCGCAATTTCCCGCGGGTTCTGCGCAACAAGTGGCTGGCCATAGCCAGCCTCTTCACGCTCTTTCTGCTTTACGAATGGCTGGACCTTTGGGCCAGCCCCTGGCTGACGGCCTGGCTCATCATCGTCTACTTCGTCGCCTCCTTCCTGCTGGAGGTCGCCTTTCGCGAATCGGCCTTTTGCAAGTACGTATGCCCGCTGGGCAGTTTCAACTTCGTCTACGCCACCAGCGCGCCCACGCAGATCGCGGTGAAGGACGCGGAGATCTGCCGACACTGCGTCGGCCACGAGTGCGTCAACGGCAGTTACGCCGGGACGCCCGTGATTCGCCTTGACGACATCTCCGGTGGTGGCCAGGTCGAGGTGCGCCATGGACCACAGGGCACACCGGGTTGCGGCACGTCACTCTTCGCGCCACAGATCCGCAGCAACCTTGATTGCACGCTTTGCCTGGACTGTGTACGCGCCTGCCCGCACGACAACATCGGCCTGATGGCGCGCCGGCCCGGACGCGAACTCTTGCAGCCGGGCGCCTGGCCGCAGCGACTTGACGTCTCGCTGCTGGTCATCCTGCTGGCGGCGATGGGGCTGACCAACGCCTTCGGTATGGTGTCGCCGGTCTACGCCCTCCAGCAGTCCCTGGCGGAGGCGCTGAACCTGCGCAGCGAGTTGATCGTGCTGCTGCTGGTTTTCGGCGTCACCAGCCTGCTGGTACCCGCGCTGCTCATCCTGCTGGCTGCGCAACTGGGACGCCTGCTCGGCGGCTCACGGCGCAAGCACAATCTGCGCAGCACCGTGGCCGCCTTTGCGCCGGCCTTTGTGCCGGTCGGGCTGGGCGTGTGGATCGCGCACTACACCTTTCATCTTCTGATCGCGCCCTTCAGCTTCATCCCGGTGTTGCAGGAGTTTCTTGGCCAGGATGGCGACTGGGCGCGTTTCGGCACCAGCCTGGACGAGACCCTGATCGGCCTGGTGCAACTCGTCGCCATCGCCGGAGGCCTGGTCTGGAGCCTGCTGATCGCGCAGCGGGCGGCCACGCGCATGTATCGCCGCAACGCCGTGCCGGGTATGCTTCCCTGGGCGCTGCTCTTGCTGGCCATCGCCTTCATCGCCGTCTGGATTTTCAGCCAACCGATGGAAATGCGCGGTTCGATTTTGTTCTCCTGAGTGGATCCTTTATACTTTCGACGGAATTCTCTTTTACCATGACAACTGTGTCTGGCTCCGGGTCAACGAAGTAGAACAAAGAGCCAAAAGGGCAACCAGACACCAAAATCAAAAGCCAACAATTGCAAAGCTCAACACTGCCATGATTGAAATAGGGCTGCCGCCAGCAGTTCGTGACAATCGAGCGACCGAACCTGTTGCATTCAATTTGTGCCAATGCATCTTGCCCGGTCACACAGAAAATTCCGGGGACCTTGACAATTTTCGGAAAGTGTCGTTTGCTCAATGAAAATTGTCTTCAGGAGTTGATCATTGGGAAAGCTTCTGTTGCTCCTGCTGATAACATCGATGATGATTGCTTCACCGGTTGCTGGACATAAGGCATATTCAGATCCGGTTTGTGATACACCTGCGAATCCTGACACCTCTCCTTCGAGCATGGACTCAAGTGGACAAGGCCTGAAATTATGCAAGAAAGTCAGATGCTGGATGATTAGCTGGTTGCCGCCGGTTGAAAAGTGTTGTGAATATTGGGGTCTGGTCGCTCCTGGTAGCAGTTGCAATGATGTTTCAACTTGGGCCAATGGTCCTTGTCGGACTTGCAACTGGTCTTGCTGAAGTTTCGATGTCCACAAAACAGATCGTGGCCATTCTGGTCGGAATCGTCCTGTTGTTTGCACTGGCTGCCATTCTGGCCAGCAGGTTCACGCCTTTTGGTGTCATGGGAATTGCGATTGGGTAGTGACAGGTTATGGGCCGAACTGCAAAATGAACGTGTTTATGTCATGATGAAACGAATGTTTTCGTAGCCAGGAAGTGAATCTTGAACGTCATCACCGTGTTGCTCGACAGCCTGAACTTTCATGCCCTTCAGGCCTACCAGGACACCCACGTCCAGACGCCCAATCTCAGCCGCCTGGCCGAAAGGGCCGCCATCTTCGACAACCACTTCATCAGCTCCGCGCCCTGCATGCCGGCGCGGCGCGAACTCTTCACCGGCCGCCAGGAGTTTCTGTGGCGCGGCTGGGGCCACGTCGAGCCCTGGGACCGCCACCTGGCCGCCGAGGCCGGCGCTGCTGGCTGCGTGACCCAAATGGTCACCGACCACTACCACTACTGGGAAAACAACGCGCACGGCTACTTCGAGCCCTTCCACGGCGTGGAATTCGTGCGCGGCTCGGAATGCGACATGTGGGACACGGCGCCGGTGCATGGCGAGCCCGGCTGGGCCCAGGCCATCAATCGCGGGCGCCGCAAACGGAGCCGCAACTACGACGGGCGCGGCACCCAGTATTTCGCCAACGCCCGCAACTGGGAAATCGAGGAGGAGTTCCCGGCGGCCCAGGTCATGTGCCGCGCGGCGGACTGGCTGGAAGCGAACCGCGAGCACGAGCGCTTTTTGCTGTGGGTGGAGTCCTTCGACCCGCACGAGCCATTCCACGTGCCGGAGCCCTACCGCAGTCTCTACACCGGCGGCATCGATAGCCCGGACTTCAACCCCTGGCCACCCTACCAGGAGCCAGAACAGACCCGGCGCTTCGTGCGCGGTGCCTCCCCGGACGAACTGGCCTGGATCCGGGCGCAGTACGAAGGCAACGTCACCATGGTCGATGCCTGGCTGGGCCGCCTGTGGAACCGCATGGACGAACTGGGACTGTGGGAGGACACGGCCGTCATCCTCACCACCGACCACGGTCACGATCTTTGTTACAACGGTCTGGACAACCCCACCATCTGGGCCAAGGACTTTCCGCATCCGGAATCGCACGCGCGCATTCCGCTGATGATCTGGCATCCGCAACACCCTGGCGAGGGCCGCCGCATCCAGGCCCTGACCAACGCGCTGGACGTCAACGCGACGATGCGCGACCTGCTGGAGATCGATGAACCGGAGGAGCCACACGGTCGCTCCCTGTTGCCCCTGCTAAGCGGAGAAAGCGACAGGCATCGAGAGCTGCTGCTTTACGGTCGATTCGGCGATGGCGTGGTCGTCAGCGACGAAAACTGGACGCTTACCCAAAGCTCGCGACCCGATGGTCCCCTCTACTGGTACTCGACCACCGGCCTGCGCGCTTCAACGGACATGACCAGCGGCCATTTCATCCCGGGTGTGGACGTGCCGCAGTGGCGCGTGCCGGCGCAGGCGCAGGTCTGCCCGGACTATCTCTGGAGCCGCGAGGAGTTTTCGCTCACGCCCCGCAATCTGCATGCGCAGGAAGCGGCCCAGGTGCGGCGCATGCAGGAACTGCTGCGCGCGGGTCTGGCGGAGTGCCAGGCGCCACCGGAAACTCTTGCGAGGCTGGGGCTGGGCTGACGCTGTCTTGCAGGACGTTTCGGTCCCTTACGGGGAACTGGCGCGGGTCTTTTTGCGCCTGAGCGTCACGGCATTTGGCGGCCCGGTGGCGCACATCGCGCTGGCCGAGGACGAACTGGTGACCCGCCGCCGCTGGCTGACGCGCGACCACTATCTGGACCTGATCGCCGCTGCCAACCTGATCCCCGGACCCAACTCCACCGAGGTGATGATCCACGTCGGTCACAGCCTGCGCGGCATTCCCGGCGCGCTGGTGAGCGGCCTCTGTTTCATCGGCCCGGCCTTTCTGATCACCCTGGCCCTCAGCATCCTTTACGTCAACAACGGGGCCCTGCCGGAAGTCGCGGCGCTGTTTCGCGGCATTCAGCCGGTCATCGTGGCCGTCATCGCCGGCGCCGGCTGGCGTTTGTTGCGCAGCGCCTTGCAGGGGCAAAGGCTCTGGCTGCTATTCGCCTTCGGCGCGGCGCTGCTGGCAACCACGGAGTTGCCGGAAGTCCTGGTCATGTTGCTGGCCGGGCTGCTGCACGTGGCCTGGCAGTCCCGCGCCGCCAAAGCCACCCCGGCTTTTCTGCTCACCGGCCTGCCGGCCTTACCGGGTCAACTCCTGCTGACGGCAGGCACGCCGGGCCTGGGCGAATTGTTCCTGTACTTCCTGCGCATCGGCGCCATCCTCTTTGGCAGCGGCTATCTGCTGGTGGCCTACATCCAGCAGGACCTGGTGGTCAGTTACGGCTGGCTGGGCGCGCAGCAATTGCTGGACGCCATCGCCATCGGCCAGACGACACCCGGCCCGGTCCTCACCACATCCACCGCCATCGGCATGATCGTCGCCGGTCTGCCTGGCGCCTTGCTGGCTACGCTGGGCATTTTCCTGCCGTCCTTCATCTTCGTGATGCTCAGTGCGCCATTCATCCCGCGTCTGCGGCGAAACCGGTCGGTGCGCCATTTTCTGGGCGGCGTGCATGCCGCCGTCGTGGCTGCCATTCTGGTCACCCTGCTGGACCTGGGGCGCGCAGCCATGACGGACAGCGCCGGTCAACCCTGGCTACCAGGGTTGGCGCTTTGCGTCCTTTCCCTCATCGCGCTTGTCCGTTGGCAGGTCAACGCCACCTGGCTGGTGCTGATCGGCGGCGTGGCGGGTTTGCTGCTGAATTCGGCGGGCCTGTAACAGCGGGCCTCAGGGAGCGCTGTTCCCGAAAAAGTCGGCGCCCAGCGGCGCATGGTAACCGGTGAGTTCAGCGTAGCCGAAACCCGAAACGTCACCCTCAATTCCGATCGCGCCTTCCCAGTAGATGACGCTGCTGTTGTGCAGTTCCTGGTCCGCCAGCAGTGGGCGCAGGGTGAACTGCAGCGGCGACTCACCGTCCACTCGCACGCGCCAGCCCGCAGGATAGGTCGCGCCGCTGTGCGGGCTGGTCCAGAGGCCGGTCGTCTCCATGTGGAAATCAGTCGTCGCGATCTGTCGCGTGCTGCCATCCGCCTCGATCAGGAAGGCGGCCGAGCCGCCGCCGCCGTAATAGCGTTCGGCGCCATCGACCAGACGCAACCAGCCAAGCGACATCTCACGCCCGTCATTGAAAATCAGCGCGAACCAGTCCCAGCCGACGACGTCTTCCGTCAGGGTTTGTGTGAAGAATTCATGGTCCATCCACGATTCGCCCTGCACGGCGAAGGAGTCGCCGTTGAGCGTGAGCGTGCCGCGGGTGGCCAGGCGCGGGATGGAATAGTAGTAACTGGCCTGGTGCGGCTCGACTCCCTTGCGACTGTAGCCATCCACGCCGCGCAGACGGGGCGGCTTCACCTGCTCCAGCGTGAAGTCGATGGAAGCGCCCTGCATGGCGGCGCGCAGACGCATGCGGCTGGACTCGTCGTTCAGAGCCTGCATGTCCAAGTCCTCCAGCCAGATATGCGTTCGCGGCTCACTGCTGGCCCCGGCGAGGCCAGCGCCGCCGCGACTGTAGCGCTGGTCATGCAGGAAGCGACCACCGGCCACGTCCGTTACGCTGAAGTGGGCCATGTAAACCTGGTCGCCGCGCCATTCCGAGGACCCTGCCTCGCTGTCGGGAGGCAGCGCGCGCCGAAAAATCGTGAACTGATAGCCGAAGCGCCGGCCGTCATCACTTTGCAGATTGCCGGTGTAGTACCACCACTCCATGCCGAAGTCCGGATGCGGCCCGAAGTCCGCCGGGAAGCTCCACTCCCGCGGCCCGGTGGCGCTGGAAAACCGGTCCAGGCGCTCTTCACTGAAATCCAGCAGCAGGCTGGCCGCCACCTCGTCAGCGGTGGCAGAGACGTCCATCTCGATCAGGCTGAGGCCATAGATCAGTATGGCAAGGATAACGACGAGCGTTGCGGCCAGGCGTCGCATTGAAGCTCCGTGTTCTTGTTCACAGCGGCATACTTCACTCTATCATGTCCCGGCCGGCTTTCGGGACCATTGACAGAATTCTCCCCTGCCGCTAACCTGTTGCCGCTAGGGCCTGTAGCTCAGTTGGGAGAGCGCTTCAATGGCATTGAAGAGGGCAAGGGTTCGAGTCCCTTCAGGTCCACTGCCGGCACAGGCCGGTCTCCTGCGAAACGGGCCTGCGAACCGCTCCCGTTTCCAGGCCGGCTAACTCGACTTCCGCCGTAGTCAGTTCCGGGAAGCGCCCGCCCGGGTTAACCACCTGGTCACGTACTGCCCTCCCTTGCATCACCAGGACAGCCTGACTGGCGTGGAATGCCAAAAGGTAGTAAAGGCTGTGGCCAGCGACGCCGCGCAGGCAGTCCCTTGTGCCCGGACCGGCGGGGACGGGTCGCGGCGACATGCCTGTTCGAGGGGTTGCGGGCGTCGTTGACAGGACGCGTCCCCGCCGCCAATGTGGCCCGGCCCATGCCGGCGGCCGGGTTTGGGGATCGCAACAAGGGCATCGACGAGGACAGGGCTTCAGGTTCTTTCTGGTCCACACCGTCGGAGCCGGGGCCTCGAGCGGCCAGAGCGGCGCCTCGCCCGGCCTGCCGTCAGTCCACACGCTATCATCTGCTGCACTCAAAAACTTCTACGGAAGTCCAGCGCAACGAAAAAGATCGACATCAGGACATTGCAGGAGGCTGCACAATCGGCCTGCAAGCGCTGTCGATGTCCATGCACCTCACATGCGCCATGGCCGGCAGCCAATGACCTGTGCTGCATGATGCCCTGCAGGCCCGGGGAGACGATCCATGCGAGTGATGGTGCTGGTAAAGGCCACAAGGGAGAGCGAAGCCGGATTCTTGCCCACCACGGACCTGCTGGAAGCCATGGGACACTTCAACCAGGAACTGATCGACGCCGGCATCATGCAGGCCGGTGAAGGCCTGAGACCTTCCAGCGAAGGCAAGCGGGTAATCTTCGACGGAGAGACACGAACAGTTCAGGACGGCCCTTTCGAGGCCACCAGCGAACTGGTCGCCGGTTTCTGGATCTGGGAAGTGAAGGACATGGGCGAAGCCCTGGCCTGGGCAAGACGCTGCCCCAATACCATGCCAGGTGGCGGCGAACTTGAGCTTCGGCCGCTCTTCGAGGCCGAAGACTTCGGCGAGGCCATGACTCCCGAACTCAGGGAACAGGAAGAGCAACAGCAGCGGGCCCAGGCAGACGAGTAAAAATGCCGCGTCTGTGGCTCTTTCCCGGAAACACAAGACCCTGAAGACCAGGCCTCGGGGATACCTTCCCGCATTTCGTTGCGGTCATGTCGGGCGCGGGAAATGAAGTACAATAGGCCAATGCTCAACTGTCGATGCTTTGCGACTCTGGTCTGGCGCGCCCTCCGGACTGCTCTGCTGACCCTGCTGACAGCCGCCTGCACCATGCCGGCCGCGCTGGATACCTTCCTTTCCAGAGCCAACTCTGTAGCAGACAGTGAAATCGTCTCCCAACCTGCCGAGCCGACTCGCGCACCCTTCGTCGCGAACCTGCCAGTGCTGGGCATCGCGCCCGAACTGCACGACGGCGCCTGGCTAAACAGTTCTACGCCCTTGAGCCTTGCCGGTCTGCGCGGCAAGGTCGTGGCCCTGGAGATGTGGACCTTCGGGTGAATAAATTGCATCCGCGTGATCCCCTCGTTGAGGGGATGGCATCAGCAGTACGCAGACCAAGGGCTGGTCGTCATCGGCAACCACTATCCGGAATTCAACTTTGAGCGCGACATCAACGCAGTGAGGGAGTCCCTGGTCCGACTTGACGTCCCCTACCCCGTGCTGCAGGACAACGGCCGCGAGACCTGGAACGCCTACAACAACCGCTTCTGGCCCGCGCTCTACCTGATCGACAGGCAGGGCCGCATCCGTTACCGCCATTTCGGCGAAGGCCGTTACGAGCAGACGGAGCAGGCCATCCGCGAGCTGCTGCGCGAGACCTGGGACGAGGCCGACGGCCCGGCCTCGGCGCTGCCGCCCGGCCTGACGCCTACGGACATCCTCAACGTGCGCAGCGGGCCGGGCGTCTCGTTCGAGGTCATCGGCCTCATCTCGCCAGGCGAAGTCTACCAACGTCATGGCGAACAGGAGGGCTGGTACCGCATCCGCCACCAGGGCCGCGAGGGCTACGTCTCGGGCGAGTATGTCACACTCAGCGGCTGAACCCCGCGCCATCCAGGACTTCTACCACGACGACATCGCCATCTGCGTGGGTTGTGGGCGCCACAATCCGCAGACCCTGGGAGTCCGCACGTTTTGGGACGGCGCGGAAGGCGTCTGCCACTTCACGCCGGCCGACCACCACACAGCCTTCCCCGGCGTGGTCTACGGCGGCCTTTTGGCCTGTCTGGTCGACTGCCACAGCATCGGCACGGCCATCGCCGCCATGTACGACGCCGAGGGGCGCGCGCCGGGCACAGAGCCCGAGATCACCTGCGTCACCGCCAGTCTGCAAGTCGATTATCTGAAACCGACGCCGATGGGCGTGGAACTGGAATTGCGAACGTCAATTGAAGAACTCTCCGCGCGCAAGGCGATCCTGCGCTGCAGCCTGCGCGCAGGCGATGAAGAGACCGTCCGTGGCAGAGTTGTGGCGGTGCGGGTCAGATCACGTGCGGGAGGTGGCGATGCGAAAGTTTGACTTCTGCGCCAGGGATTACTACAATTGGGTTAAACATTTGTTCTACGGTGAATTGGGGTTTGCAATATGACGGACAGAGAGGGCTTTACCTACGAGTTCCCTGAGATGTCCCCCACAGAAAGACTGAAGGAACTCATCCCCTACATTGCAGAGAAGCTTAAGGATGACCCTGCGTTTGGGCGTGTGAAACTCGCGAAAATCATTTACTTTGCCGATATGGAATCTTTCAGGCTGCACAGACGGCCTGTGACTGGATCTGCCTGGTTCCGCGACAATTTCGGCCCACTTCCCAAGTCCTTCCTGCAAACCCTCGACGCGCTGAAGGCAGCGGGAAACATCACCGAGTGTGAACGGGATTATTTTGGGCGTACGCAAAAGCGAATCGAAGTGCTTTCAGAGCCGACTTTTGGCCTGCTCACAAACAAGGAACTGGATATTGTAGATCGCGTTATCGAGAGATTTGCGGACTGGAATGCGAGTCAGTTGAGCCACCAGTCACACGGTATTGCCTGGCGCCTCTCAGAGGGCGAAAGGTACATCCCCTATGAATATTCCCTGTATTCTGATGAGCCCCTGACTGATGAAGAATTGAAGCACGCACAATTCCTGGCTCGGAAATACAGGGACTGTGACTTTGCCTGAATACAGGGTCAGTTTCACAGAGGAATGTAAACAGAAACTCGAACTCATCGCTTCACCGGAAGCGATGAGTGAAGCACTTGCGACAGTTCTCAAAGACCTCGAAAACATGCCTTACGAACTGGGCGTCACACGTATTGAGCAAGAAGATGGAACACGAATTGTCATTAGATTCGTCAAGACCGAACTCTACGTCAGCGAATATGGCGTCATTCAACCCTTGACTCTCTTTTTCGGCATCAGCGAAAGTCGAAAACTGGTTTTGGTACTGGACGTGTTGAGCGCGTCCGGCTTTGGTCTGGACCCAGGCAGCCCCTAGCTAAAAAATTTCTGCGGCGGGCCGGTATCGACCGCGAAGGCCAGGGCGTCGAAGCTGCGCTGCAGCAAGTCCATACGGATTGACGCGTGCGCCGGATCATCCCACAGGTTGTCGAACTCGCCCGGGTCTTCCTGCAGGTCGAAGAGTTCGCCCAGGGCATGTCCGTGATAGCGCACCAGCTTGTAACGTCGGTCGCGGTACATGGTGCCGTAACTGCCCTCGAAGCCGCGATCGTTGTCCAGCAGCGTCCGATAATACTCACAGCGCACGAAGTCGCGGTGCTGTTGCGCATCGGCCGCGCCTGTCAGGATGGGCCACAGCGAGCGCCCCTGCGTCCCTTCCGGCGCTTCCAGGCCGCATGCATCCAACAGCGTGGGGAAGATGTCGGTCAGTTCGGTCAGGGCGCTGCTGCGCAGCCCGGCCTGCACCTGGCCGGGCCAGCTCCAGATCAGCGGCACGCGCACCAGACCTTCGTAGAAGCGACAGCCCTTCTGCAACAAGCCGTGGTCGCCCAGGGTCTCGCCGTGGTCGCTCGTGAACAGGATGAGCGTGTTCTCGCGTTGACCGCTGCGCTCCAGCGACTCCAGCAGCCGGCCCAGCTGGTCGTCAAGCTGTTCGATCATGCCGTAGTAGGCCGCCTGCACCCCCCGCGCGTCGAATTCGTCGGGACGGCGTACGTCGCTCTGAAAGTCGATCGCTGACAGCGCCCGCTGCGCCTCAAGGTCGCTCTCGCGGAACAGGGGGCCAGGCATGTCCTCCGGATCATGGCGCTCCAGGTACTCGCGCGGCGGCGTGAATGGCGGATGCGGATAGTAGTAGTTGATGCTCAGCAGCCAAGGCTGGCCCGGCGGCCGCCCGGTCTCGATGAAGTCGATGGCGCGCGTGGTACACCAGGTCTCGCGATGCAACTCGACGGGAAAGGCCATCATGTCCCGGCAGAGTTCGCCCAGGTCCCGTCCCTGCGCAGCGACCCAGTCCTTCCAGGCGTGACCGGCGGGCCAGTCGTCGCGCGGCGCGTGGCTCCACTCGAAGACGCGGTAACCGTCGTCCACCGGCCGCGGTTCGAGGCGTTTGAAACCGCCGGCTAGGTGAAACTTGCCGACCAGGCCGCAATCGAATCCGGCGTCGGCCAGCAGCTTGCTGATCAGGGGCGCGCCTTCCCCCCAGACGGTGTTGCCGTTGCATGTGCCGTGCACGGTGGAAGGATAACGACCGGTGAGGAAGCTGGCGCGGCTGGGCGTGCAGATCGGGCTCTGGCAAAAGGCGTGGTCGAAGGCCGCCCCCTCGCGCACGAGGCGGTCGATGTTGGGCGTGCGGATGTACGGGTTGCCCAGCGCGGCGACGGTGTCCCAACGCTGCTGGTCCGTGCAGATCCAGAGAATGTTCGGACGCATGCCCCTGCCCATTCCCGGCACCTAGTGCGCTCTGCCTTTCTCTGCCTGGTGGGCTACATCCGCAATTGCGTTCAGCTTTTCAATGATTTCCGGATCGATTTCTTCCTCGGGGACAAATTTGACCAACTCGTAGAAACTTTTCTTGGCCATCAAGTTTGGCAATTCCAATCTCTTATAAAATGACCTAAACACCGGTTCCAATACCTTTTCACTGGCTTTGATTTCCCTGCTCCAAGGTGAACCCTCGTCGAAAGTACCGAGTGCAGATTCAATTTCGTCAATAGCATCGGCCATGGTCTGAACTCGCTTGTTCTCGTCGATTGATGAGTCGGAAGGGCCAAAAGAAGCAACTGACTCGGAAGACCCCGCAAATGCTTCTAATGTTGAGCGCGTACAAATGTAATTTTCTATCTCTCGCCGATCCCACATCAAAAAAGTCAGTGCCGTGGATTTCTTCAACTCGGATTCAATTTGGTCAAACAAAACTATGCCTTTCAGGTTCGGTTTGGCCTCCCTTAGACCGTAAAAATGTTCCTCTGCCTTTGACAACTGATTTCCCACATATTTCACAAAAGGGCTTTCAAGTGCTTTTATTGCTTGTTGGTGTTCTAGTCTCCTTGCAAAGTTCAACAGTATTGAAATGTCCGTAGAACCTTCCAAGTACAGTACCCAACCTGTCTGTTCAGCTTGATAATACTGATCGAAACCCAAAGACTTGAGTGCCTTGGAAATCTGACTGCTTCGGCCTAGCATTCGGTGAGGCGGGCCTACAAATGCAATGACCGAGTCTTGATCTGCTGCTTCGTTTAACAACGCTTCGGAGTGGCTTGCGGCGATAATCTGGCTTCCACTCTCCCGTGCAACTTCCGACAGAAGCCGATATATGTGATGTTGACGAATCACTTCAAGGTGGGCGTCAGGCTCATCTAAGAGCAGAACCGCCCCCGGATTTGCATACATGTAGGCCAAAAGAAGTAAAGTTTGTTGCAACCCCCGTCCTGCTGAAGACAAGTCTAATTCAACGCTATTCTCCAAGTATTTCATCGAAATGTCGCCTCTTGTCGGAGAATAAGTGGGTGGCATAATCTCGGATCGAAATTGTGCCTTGATTTGATCAACAAGTATTTCCCACTTCTCAAACCGGTCTCGGTGTATTTGAAAGCAGAGATTTCGCAATACTTCAGCAGTTCGCCCCTCTCCAATTCGCACCTCAACAGCACCGGGATCCAGTCGAGTTTCAGATCCAGCAAGTCCAGACATCGGCGGAAGAAAGGCAACAGGAGTGACCCCCGCCTCCTTCGGTACCGGCATTCTCTGAGGAGGCTTGGAATCTGACAGTCTTAGTGGCCGACAATATAAAGACTCTTCATTTGCGTAGTCGAATTCCAAGCCGCACACCCAGTTGACTTCCCTTGTGACTCCTTTAACTACTATTTCGATCCGTATGTTGCTGGTTCGCTGTTTCCCTCCTACTTTTTGCACATCTCTTACTCGCAAACCATGCCAAAGCAGGTTTGCAACGGGAACAGGAATGGAAACCAAATCTCTTCGGTTGATAACAACTCCCGGACGTTTCTCAGGGGCACTCTTTCCTGCCCTTTTTTCTTTCCACCGCCTCAATCCGATGTCCCATAGTGCGAGCGCTTGCAGAGCCGTGGTTTTCCCAGAGTTGTTGGGGCCGATAAATACAACAGGGTTGTCTAGTTCAATTTCAACTTTCTCTCCAAAGCGCTTGAATTTCCTTATGGTGAGTTTGGTAAGCATCTGCGTCACTTCCCTAAAGCATTTTTGCAAGCATTAGCATAACAGGTACGCCGGCATTCAATTGTAAGTTGTAGCGCAGGGGAGGCCTACATCTCCGCGCTGTCGAGGATGAGCGTGACCGGGCCGTCGTTGTGGATGACGACCTGCATATCCGCGCCGAAGACGCCGCAGGCCACCTGGCCGATGCCGGCCTCGCGCAGTTTCATCGCGTAACGTTCGACCAGCGGTTCGGCCAGTTCCGGCCTGCCGGCGCGGGTGAAGCCGGGTCGGCGACCACGTTTCATATCCGCGTAGAGCGTGAACTGCGAAATGACCAGCACGCCGTAGCCGAGGTCCAGGGCGGAGCGGTTCATGCGCTGTTGGTCGTCGCGGAAGATACGCAACTGCGCCGTCTTCTGCGCCAGGCGGTCGACCTCTGCCGGGCCATCGCCCTGCGCGATCCCGACCAGCGCCACCAGGCCGTAGTCAATGGCGCCCACCAGCTCACCCGCCACGTGGACTTCGCCGCGGGTGACCCGCTGCAATACGACGCGCATCAGCCCTGGCGCGACAAATCGCCGGGAGTCGGGTGCAGGCCTTCGGCGATGCGCAGGGCGCGCAGCCGGTCCAGCCAGTAGAAGTACAGGAACTCCTGCACGGCCTGCTCGACGGTCAGGGTCTGGCCGGTGGGGGCATAGGTCAAGCGCTTGCTGAAATCGTCGACGGCGAGTTGCAGGATGAATTCTTCCTGGTCCGGCAGGGCGGCGCGGATGCCATCGGCGCTGCTTTTTGTCAGGCGACGTCGGAAAAGGCGCTGTTGCCAGCCCGTAACCCGCTCCCAGGTGCGGACGGAAAAGGGAAATGGCAGGTTCCAGATGGCCAGTTGCACCTGCAGCAGGTGGAGGCGGTCCATCCACTGCAAATGGCCCAGGATGGCCGCCAGCGACCAGCCTTCGTGCCGCGGCTCGTACCAGCGCGCCTCTGGCACGATCGAGCGCATGGCGATGAAGGATTCGCGCACTTCACGCATCCGCGCGATGAATTGCCGGCGGTCTTCCTCGTCATCCAGAAAGCGATAATCGCGCCGGGTCATGACCAATGCCTGAACGAGTTGACTTCATCTTACGCCTGGCGAGGGGCAGCGTCAACAACTTGCGCGCAAACCTTCGCGGCGTACAATGGACGGGTTGCCGCAAGGAGGCTGCATGGCGGACAGTCTGTTCGACAACCGCTATCGCTACGACCACATTTTCCCCCGTGGCCGCTCCGGCGAGACCCTGCGCGCCTTCGATACCCGGGCGCAGGACCGGCCCGTCATCATTAAGCGACCGGCGCTCAACGATGCTCCACCCATACGCGCCGGTCAGGAAATCAGCATACTTAACGAGCGCCGGGCCCTGCAACGCATGTCCGGCCACCCGCTGCTGACCGAATTGCTCGGTTCCGGTCAGTTCCCCATCGGCGGCATGCCTCACCAATACATTGTCATGGAACGCGCCGTCGGCGACATCGTCGCAGACACGGTGCTCGCCCTCAAGGCCAACGGCCAGTACCTGCCGGAACTTGAATTGCTGGTCATCCTCGACAACCTGCTGGACCTCCTGCAGCTGGCTCACCAGCGCGACATCGTCTACAACGACGTGGACGCCTGGCATCTGTTCTGGGACCGCGATGCCTGGCAACTCAAGGTCATTGACTGGGGCAACGCCGTCTTTCTCGAGGGAGACGAAAGCACGCCGCAGGGCGTTAGCCGTCAATCGGACGTGGGCCAGGTGGGAGAATTGCTCTACTTCCTGCTGACCGGCGGTCGCCGCATTGAGTTGCCGCGCGACGCCGGCAATGACTTTCGCGCAGATTTCGGGCCGGAAGCAGACCGCGTTTCGACCCGCCTGCAGAGTATCGTCAGCCGCGCAGCGCACCCGCGTTTGCGATTGCGATATCCGGATGTCGCAACCCTGCGCAAGGAACTCGCGGACTATCGCGGCCCCCTGCAGCGGGAGCGCGACCTGGTGCTGAACCGCGTCAATGGCAGATTGCGCCACGACCGCAGCCGCGACGAGTTGCATGGCCTGATGCAAACTCTCGCGCCGGCTCTGGCCGCTGACCCAGGATATCCCCAGGCGCGAGAGTTGCAGCAGACCATTGAGGCACGCCTGCAGGACATCGCCATAGCCGCCGACCTCGACGCGATTCGCATCTACATGGAAAACGGCAACTGGCAACGCAGCGCCGAACTGCTTTCCGAGCTGCGGCCGCGCGCGGATGGCGAAAACTCCCGTCTGGTGCGTTTGCTGGGCGATATGGCGCGCCTCTTGCAGGACGCTCAGCGGGAAGACATTCCCGCGCTGGTGCAGGACAGCATCGCGCTGCTCTTTGACGGCCAGGTTGCCGAGGCCGCCCAGGAACTGATCACCCGACACGCCAGCGAGCCGGATTACGAACTGCAACACTTGCTGGCCGAGCGCATTTCGGCGCACTTTCCGGATGTTCAGTTGCTGCAACCCAACCTCTTGCGCGTCCGCCTGGCGATGGGGGATCTGGCGTACGGCGGACAGCCGGTCAGCGAGCCGCAGGTCGTCCTGGATGAAGTGATGACGCTGCTGCAGGGCATCAACGCCAACCCGCGCCTTGCGCCGGGGGCCATGCAGGAGCGTTACAGTCAGGTCTGCGAGGCCCTGGAATCCCTGCAAACCCTGCTGGACTCCCTGGGCCGCGGCCAGCCCTTGCCAGGTGGCGAGGGCCTGGGCGGAGCACTGCAACGCGCCCTGTTGGCCAGCCGCAATCTCGCCCGCAACCTGCAAATCATTGGCAACCTGGCCGCTTCCAGCCCGCGGGAGGCAACCACTGCGCTCGCCGACTGTCAAGTGATCGACCCGCCCAACAGCGCATGGGCGCCGCTGCAGCGCCGCCTTGACGCCCTCTACGAGTTTCTCGGCACCTGCCAGACCTGGGTCCCGCTGGCGGATGGTTCCGGCCTCGACAACTGGTTGCGCGACACACGCTCCGACCTGAAACCGTTCATGGAGTTTCTAACCGACCCCTTACTCAATGACATGGTGAACGGCCTTGATGTCGCCACGAGGGCCTGGGACAGGTACGCCATGGCCACGCTCCAGGGCAATCGCGCCAGCGCCCTGGATGCCCTCACACAGGCCTCGGAAGCCGTGCAGACTCTGAGCCCGACGCTTTCCTCCTGGTTCATTCAATTGCGTAGCGTCGTAGCCGGCGCGCGCTATGTGGAGCGGCACGCCCTTTTCGGTGGTCTTGGGCGGGCGCTGGCGGATGGCTGGCAGACCTGGGACCGCGGTCAACTGGCCGAAGCGGCGCGACTGGCGCAGCGCGCCAGGGAGATTGCCCGCAACAACCCGCAGCGCGAGGCGGCCGACCGACTTGCAAGGCTTGCTGACGCCTCCCGGATCTGGGTGGAGCGCAACGGCGTCGCCAGTGCCGAGGCCACCCGCACGGCCCTGGCGGCCGCGGAAAGCCTGTTTACGGAGGAAGAATTGAAACTGCGCGATGACTTCGCGCAGCAAATGCCGGGCACCGACACTTTCCTCAAGGCCATGAACCGCGGCCTGGTCGACCTGGTTGACCAGCAAAGCACGGCCGCCCTGCGCATCCTGTTCTTCTATTACCTGTTACGTGGCGCGGAAGATGCCCAGGAGAACGACGCGAACGCGTTGGAAAATGCGGCCTTCTGGCATGAGGCCGCCCTGCGCACGCTCGGTGACGACGGGCCGCAACACGTGGCCGCCCGCGCGCTGGAGAGTTTCATCAGTCGGAGACAGGATTTGCTGGACGCGGCCGGGCGCATAAACGAGATCAACGGGCCGGACATTCTGCCCCGCCTCGCAACCATCGCGGACCAACTGGAGGCCAACCCCCAGGCGCGGCTGCTGGCGCCGGCCATCCTCAGTCTGGCGGAATTTCAGGCGGCCCTGCGTGACTGGACGGACGGCGAGTTTCGGCCGGCCGGTGTCAAGCTGGAAAATGCGATGAACGCCATCGATGACGCGGAGCAGGCCGCCGCCATCACCCTGACCGGATACCGCACCTGGCTGGTCTCGCTGCAGGCCGGCGCCGCCGAACTGCACACGCGGCTGAGACGCATGAACAAGGTCATTGAAGAGAAGCCCGACACCCCGGACAACGCCTTGCTGGAAGCGCATCGCTGGCTGGTCAGCGAGACGGAGCGATTGCTCAGCCCGGAGCAGGGCAAGACGCTGCGCCAGTGGCAGACCACCTACGAGCGTTTCCTCGCCACCCACATCGATCCGGACCTCAGTCGCAGCGCGCGTCTGACGCGCTTCAACGACCTGTTTCGCGTCATGTTCATCGACCGCCACCCGGCCTGGCCGCTCTACCGCCACTGGTTCGAACTGGCCGAACATCAGTCGGAATTCTCCGTCGCCCCCGGCGCGCAGGAAAGCCCTGAGGCCGAACCGGCCGCCGCTCGCCAGGGGCGCAGGCAACGCGGCCTCTTGCCCGGCGGCTTGCCAGCGCTGTCACAACCCTCATCACCACCGCAACCTGGAGCGGAGCCGTCGGAACCGACCCGGCCCCGGCCCCCGGAACCCGGGCCGGACCAGGGAGAAAGGTCACCGGTCCCGTTCTCGGACGACGATGAATTTCCGGAACTGCCGGAAAGTGCGCCAGCTCCACGACGCATATCCCGTCAAGTCACCGTGGTGGCCCTCATCGTTGTGGTGCTTGCCATTCTGGCGCTGGTGTTCGTCTACGTGCCGGGCAGGGAACCGGGCCCTGGTCAGGCCAATCCGGTCATCACGACAGAGCCCATGATGACCCCGGTTGACGCTGCCGACGCGCCGGCAGCCGTCGCATTGCCAGCCAGCGCCACGCCATTGCCAGACCCATCCGGGTCGCCAACGGTTGCAACGCTGGCGCCATCGGCGACGACCAGACCCGCCCACACTGCGACTCCCCTGCGGACCGCCACGCCCCTGCCCAGCGTCACGCTGCCACCCCTGGGTCTGCAGGGCCGCCAAAACCTTCTGACCCTGCTGGCCAGTCTGGCCGCAGGGGATGCTCTCAAGTGGCCGACGGACGCCTACAGGACGGGTGACGAGAACGGGATCTGGCATCTTGGCCGCGAAGACCCTGCGGGTGACGGCCCCGTCGTCTTTGCGCTGACGCCGGATGCACTGGATGCGGCCTATGGCAACCGGGCGGCCACGCGTATCCGGCGCATGGAAGTCACCCTTGTTCTCGGCGATTACGACCCGACGCTGCTGCAGGAGGATTCCATCTGGTTCGGCGCAACATTGCAGGTCGCCGGCGATTCGCGGATGGTCGCCGGGGCGCGGGTGCGTCTCGTGCAACCTGGCGTGATCAATCTGTCACAGCATCGCGGACCGGAACTGCGGCCGGTCGGCCAGCGCACGGTGAACGCCGTGGTGGCCCGGCTGCGGCTTGAGCGCGACATGGACGCCGGCAGCGTACGCGTGTTCCTTAACGACGAGTCACTCGGCGAGCCCGTCCCAATGGTGCCGGGCGAAGCCTTGCAACCGGTGCTCTATGTTCAGGGCGGTGGCGTCATCGTCAGCGTCACCGACTGGCAAATAACCCTCAGTCCGGTTTGAACCCTGTCAACCCGAGTAACTCCACCCGATATCCTCCAGCGTCAGGGTCGCGTCGGACTTGCCGGCACGATTTACACCGGCGCCGACGATCTCACCGACGATCACGTCATGATCGCCACCACTGTCAACGCTCGAGACCACGCGGCATTCCAGCCAGGCCGCAGCACCGGTAATGAGCGGGCAACCGGTCTCCGGCCCGGCAGTCGTCGTGGCGTCTTTCACCTTGTCCGGGTACTTCGCCCGGCTCTTCGTCAGGCCCGAAATGAGTTCGGCATCGGCCTTGTCGAAGATGTTGACGGAGAAGACCTTGCCTTCGGCGACGATGCCATGGGTCACGGCTGTTTTGGACAGGCCAAAGGCGACCTGACGCGGCGAAAAGGAAGATTGGGTCAGCCAGTTGACCACCATCAGGTTGACGTCGTCGCCGTTGCGGGAGCCGATGGCGTAGAAGCCATAGGGAATCATGTTCAATGCATCGCGAATGCTGTCTTCAGCCATGTTGCCTCTCCTGGTTGCCTGAATCTGCCTTCCAAGTTTAGCAGAAGTGCCGACGCAAGTCGCCCGGGATCGCCCTGGTCCGGAAGGACGGAACGGTGAGCGACGATGGCCGTCGCCGGCAACTCTTTGCCATCGGTTTTCTTGGATTCGTGGCCCTTGGAACGCCGGTCGCGGCCCTGGGAGTCGCCTGGGCGCAAATGCAACGCGGCTTCGGGGTTTCGCTGGAATCCCTGGGCCTGGTCATGGTCGCCTTGCTGCTGGGCCGCGTCCTGGTCAGCGTCTACAGCGGTAATCTGGCCAGTCGTATGGGTGTGGGCAACTATCTGCTGGCAGGCAGCCTGCTCATGCTGACCGGTTTCGCCGGCGTGGCGACGGCGTCCGGACTGTTACCCCTGATCGCCCTGCACACTTTGCTCGGCGTCGGGGTGACGGTGCTCAATACCGGCATCAACATCCACGCCGCCGCCCACTATTCCGGCGGCCGCATGAACCTGCTGCACACCGGGTTTGGCCTCGGCTCCGCGCTGGGGCCCCTGATCGTCACTCTGGTCGTCTTCCAGCTCGGCCTCAACTGGCGCTGGAGCTATGTCATCTTCTTCCTCCCGCAACTGGGCCTGACCCTTCTGCTCGCCCGCACGCGTCAGTCCTGGAAGTTGAACGGGAAGCCCGCGTCCGGGGAGTCCGCGCAGCCCCTGCGCCGCTCCCTGCGTCTGGCGCCAGTCTGGTTCGGCATGTTGCTTTTCTTCCTGCACGGCGGCATTCAGCACGGCGCCGGCGCGCTGGGCAACAGCCTGATGATCGACGGACGTGGCATCGCCCCGGACCAGGCGGGCCTGTGGGTCAGCATCTTCTGGGCCGGCCTCACCATCGGTCGCGTGCTAACCGGCGTGCTGGTCGAGCGCATCGGCAACAATCGCTTCATGCGCTTCAGCATGCTGTTGACCATCGTCGGCACCCTGCTGTTCCAGGCCAACCTGGGTGAATCCCCGACTTTCGCGGGAATCGCGCTCATTGGTTTGACCCTGGCGCCCGTACTTCCCCTGCTACTGGCGGATACACCAGGACGCGTCGGTGCGGCGCACTCGCCCAATACCGTGGGCCTGCAAATTGGCAGCTCCGGCGTCGGAATGGCCATACTTCCGGCCCTGATGGCTGTTGTGGCCGAACGCGTCGGCCTTGAGACGATCGGCGTCGGCCTCCTTCTCATCGCCCTCCTGAGCTTCCTCGTGCACGAAGGCCTGCTGGCGCTGGAACGGCGTCTTGCCCTCCCCGCTTCGCTCAGCCCTGCTCCCTGAATTCCAGCACGATGAGATTCTGGTCGCACTGCTCGCTGGTCACGATTTGCATGGAATCGGAAAGCGGTTTGCCGCCCTGACTGCGCACTTGCAGCGACCAGGGCGCCAGCAGCGGAACGTCACCGAGACGCAACTCGAAATTTCCTCGTGAATCCGTCGTGCCGCTCACTTCGGCGTCGCTGTCGACCTTAATGGCGACAACCAGCAGTCCGTCTGCGCCGCTTCCGTTCCTGCGCACAACCCTCCCGGCGACGCCCGACCAGTCGCAGCGACCCCTGCCCGGCACGTAGTCGATGGAGGCCGGGTCCAGCGTAAAACGCAGGCCAGGCGGCAACGCTGTAGGGGTGGCCGTGGCCTGCGGCACAATGGTGACGGGCGGCGGCCGGGTCGAGGTCGGGCGGGGCCGCAGGGTGGGCGTGGCGCTGGCCTCCGCGACCACCCGCAAGGCAGGCGGGCGCGCGGAACCGGACGAGAACAGGATCAGCCCGGAGAACAGCACAATCAGGCAAACAACCAGCAACAGGGCCAGGGGCCAGGGCGCCTGGCCGCGCCGGTCCTGGCCGCCGGAAGGTGGCCTGCGTCCGCCCTCCGCCGCTTGCCGCGAAGTCGGGGCTGATTCCGGTTCGTTCGAGGGTCTCATGGCCAGAGTATGCAATGCCCTGGGCGCAGCGCAAGCCCTTACCCGGCCTTGTGGCCTGACCCGTAAGACTTTAGAATAACCGGTTGGGAATACGGCAGCAGGGGACCAGGCATGGCGCGAGGAAGGTATCGCCCGCCCGCCGGCGCACGAAGGGGTGGCTGCGCCTGGCAATGGCTGATTGTCGGCCTGGCGCTGGGCCTGGGCTGCGCCATCATCGTGCTGCTGGGCGGTATGGCGGTGGGACAGGTCACCCTGGACCTCGACATTCAGCCCACCGATACGCCGGTGGTCGTCGTCATCACCGCCACGCCCCTGCCAGCCACGCCCACCCTGCCTCCGACCAATACGCCTCCACCAACAGCCACGACGGTTCAGGTGCAGGTAATCGACACCCCCACGCCGACGCCCGCGCCCCCGACGGCCACGCCGACGCCCGAACCCGGCAGGGGCAACCCGACGGTGCTGGCAGCGCTGGAAGGTCAGTTGACCGAACTCATGTCGGTGGCGGGCGGCACCTTTGTCATGGGCACGACGGCCCAAGAGGTGCTCGCAGCGGTTGATGCCTGTGTCGCCGAGGGCGGCAACTGCCAGTTGTCCTTCGGTGAGGATTCCAGCCCGCCCCACAGCGTCACACTTAATGCCTACCGGATGGAGCGTACCGAGGTCACTTACGGGCAGTATCTCGCCTTTCTCAACGCGCTGGGGCCCCGCAGCCACCTCAATGGATGCGACGGGCAGGCCTGCCTCGCCACGCTCAATGAGACGGACCTGAGCAACGTGACCTTCGACAGCGTTAATTACCGCGTGCCTGGCCTGCTGGCGGACCGCCCCGTGTCAGGCGTGACCTGGTACGGCGCGCGGGACTACTGTGAAGCCATCGGACGCCGCCTGCCGAGCGAAGCCGAGTGGGAACGCGCCGCGCGCAGCAACGACGACCGAATCTTCCCCTGGGGCAACCTGCGCGACGTCGCCCTGGCCAACACCAGCAGCCGTGCCGACCGGACCCCCGGGCAACGCGGCGCGGACCCGGTCGCCAGCTTCCCCGCCGGCGCCTGGGGTCTGCACGACATGGCGGGCAACGTCGCCGAATGGGTCACCGACTGGTACTCGCCCTTCTACTACAGCCAGGCGGAGGCCGCCGGCCTCAATCCTGCCGGTCCGCCCGTAGGCACCGAAAAGGTCCTGCGCGGTGGTTCCTGGGACGCGCGCATCTTTTTTGCCCGGACGCCACACCGTCAGAGCCTGGCGCCGGACCAGCAGACCTTTTACGTCGGCTTCCGCTGTGCGGCGGACGTCGCCGCTCCCGGGGCTGCGACCGCCGCGGGCGTGAACCTGGCCAGTCAGGATTTCTCCCTGCCGGAGACGGCCGACGAGGAAATCGGCAATCAGCCGACCTTGCAGCCACCGCCGGAGCCCCTGTCTTCGGCTTCGGAAGACTCTGACGAGCCCTTGCCCACACTCGAGCCGGGGTGATCAGACGGTCAACGCCAGCACCGGGCCATGGACCTTGACTCCCACACGCTGACCGGCACGAAAGCGGCGGCTGTTGTCCGTCTGTGCCGTTAGCGCTGTGTTGTCCGCCAGACGCAATTGCAGGCGCTGGTGATCTCCAAAGAACTGGACTTCCTCCACCCGCAGCGGCCCATCCCCGGTCACGTGAAGCGATTCCGGCCGCAACAGCAGGGTCACTTCCCCCGCCGCGGGTTGTCGCAGTTCCAGCTCGCCAATGGCGCAGCGGGCGATGCGGCCGCTCGCCTCGGCGGTCAGAAAGTTGCTCTCACCGACGAGTGAGGCCACGGCCCGGCTTGCCGGTTCGTGATAGAGACGCCAGGGCTCGGCCACCTGCAACAGACGACCGGCGGACATCACCGCGACCTGGTCCGCCACACTGAGCGCTTCCTCCTGGTCATGCGTGACGAAGACAGCCGTCGTCCCCGTCGCGCGCAAAATGGCGCGGACCTCCGCGCGCAGCCGGACCCGCAAATGCGTATCCAGGTTTGAAAAGGGCTCATCCAGCAGCACCAGCGCCGGCTCCGGCGCCAGGGCCCGCGCCAGCGCCACGCGCTGCTGCTGGCCGCCGGAAAGGCCCTGCAGGCTGCGCGCGCCGAATCCTTCCAGCCCGACCAGGGACAGCATCGTCTCCGTGCGCTGACGGCGCTGTTCCCGACTGCCCTTCAGGCCAAAGGAAATGTTGCCGGCGACGTCGAGGTGCGGAAAAAGCGCGTAGTCCTGAAAGACCATGCCCACGCGACGATTCTCGGGAGGCACGTGGCCCTGTGGCCCGGCCACGGCCCGCCCCTCAATGTGAATCTCTCCACTGTCGGGGCTCTCAAAGCCGGCGATCAGGCGCAGGGTCGTGGTCTTGCCACAACCGCTCGGCCCCAACAGGGCCAGCACCTGTCCGGCCTGCAGCGAAAGGCTGAAGTCCCTCAGCGCCTGGACCGTCTCAAAGCGCTTGCCGAGTTGCCGACAGGCCAGGGCGATAGTCATGCGGGTTCAGCGCAAATGTACGAGGACGGCCAGGGCATGCGCGCGCGCGCGCCGCGGCAACTCGCGCAGCAGCGCGACGCCGCTTCCGGGTGCTGCGCCGGGCTGTCGTTCCCGCAGCAAAATGGCGATCAGGCCCAGAGCCGAAACCCCCAGCAACAACAGGCCGGGCCCTCCGATTATCGAGAGCAGGGCCTCGCTGTAGGCGGACCAGATGTGGGTGGCGAAGGTGCGCGTGCCAATGGGCGCCAGCACCAGCGTGGTCGGCAACTCTTTCATCACGCTCAGAAAGACGAGTGCGATACCGGCCAGGATGCCGGCACGGGCCAGCGGGACGTAGATGCGCAACACGACCTGCCAGGGGCGTTGACCCAGGCCGCGGGCCGCCTCCTCGAGTCGCGGGCTGATCGATTCCAGGGCGCCGCGACTGGCGCTGATGGCCAGAGGCAAAAAGCGCGTGACGTAGCCCAGCAGCAGCAGGGGAACCGTCTGGTACCAGGCGGGCAGGAAACGGGCGGCGAAAAACACCAGCGCCAGTGCGACGACGATGCCCGGCAACACGTTTCCGCCGTGGGTCAAGGCAACCAGCCAGTGACTGAGACGACTGTGCCTGCGCCTGAGCAGCAGAGCCAGCGGCAGGGCGAGGACGCCCGCCGCCAGCGCCGCCAGCGCGCTTACGCTGGCCGTGGTTGCAGTGAGCATGCCCATATCTGGCGCGGTGACGTTGAACAGGGCCCGCCGGGTCAACCAGGAACCCAGCACGCCCACCGGCAACGCCACGCCCAGAGCGACCAAAAGCGCGCAGAAGAGCACTGCCGGCCAGCGCCAGCGACCGATTTGCTGCAGTTCGAGACGGCGTTGCGCGCCCGCCCCGAGTCGCGCGCCGCCCCTCTGTTGGCCCAGGCGACGCTCCAGCAGCAGGAGGAACAAGGTGAGCAGGATGAGCATCAGCGCCAGGATGGCGGCCCGTTCCCGATCGAAGGAACTGGTGTACTGCAGGTAGATGGCGCGGGTGAAGGCATTGTAACGCATGACCGCGACGGCGCCGAAGTCGCTGAGCGTATAGAGCGCGACCAGCAGGCTGCCCCCGGCCAGCGCCGGCCGCAGCAGGGGCAGGGTCACCCGGCGGAAGACCTGCCAGCGCCCCAGGCCCAGGCTCCGCGCCGCCTCCTCCAGCGCCGGGTCGCTGCCCAGCAACACGGCGCGCGCCGGCAGGGCGATGAAGGGCCAGGTGATCAGCGTGATGGACAGCCAGGCGCCGAACCAGCCGCGCATGTCCGGCAAGCGTTCAAGCGGCATCAGCGCCGCCAGCAAATCGTACAAAAGGCCACGCGGACCGAAGGCCGCCAGTAGGGTCACCGCGCCCAGATAGGAAGGCACGACCATGGTAAGCAGACCGGCAATCAGCCAGAAGCGCCGCAAGGGAAACTCGCAGCGCGCTGTCAGCCAGGCGAAAGGCAGGCCGATCGCCAGCGCGCCGGCGACCACCGTGACCGTCAGGACGATGCTGTTGACCAATATGGTCAGCGTACGCGGGCGCAGGGCCCAGGCGAGCCCCTCGGCGCCCGCACCAGTCGCGCGCAACACCAGCCAGGCCAGGGGAAGCAGCACGACCAGCGCAGTGACGACGGCGATGAATTGCAACGCCTGGTGTCGGTCCAGGCGCGGCAAACGCGGCCCGGCAGTCATCGCTGTGTCCGCAGGCCGCGCTGCCGCAAAACGAGTGTGTCCCCGGGTCAAGTCAGTGGCCATGCCGCACAGGGCCTGGCGGATGGCCAGTGACGGTGTCGATTACTGATCAAGCGCGCCACTCTCCTCGATCAGGTCCAGCGTGCCCTGCAGGTCATCGATGTCACTGAGATCCAGGTCGGGCGTCTCGATTTCCACCAGTGGCTTCAACTGGACCGAGGGTGGGATGTCTGCCACAACCGGATACTCGTAGGTCTTCGTCGTGAACCAGGTCTGGCCAACCTCACCCAGCATGAAGCGGATCAGCGCCTCGGCCGCCTCCGGCTGGCCGCTGGTGAGCGGGATGGCCGCGCCCGCGATGTTGACCAGCGCGCCGGGGTCGCCGCCGGGGAAGAAGTGCAACTGCGCCGTGATAGAGGGGTCCTCGGCCAGGAAACGGAAGAGGTAATAGTGATTGACGAGGCCGGCCGCGATCTCACCATCGATGACGGCCTGCACGATCGGGGTGTTCTTGGGGTACACCTGCACGTCGTTGGCGATCATGTCCTGCATCCATGCCAGCGTGGCCTCATCGCCCAGCAACTGGCGCATGGCGGTGATATTGGCCTGGAAGGAACCGTTGGTCGGGGCCCAGCCCACCTTGCCACGCCACTCCTCGCCGGTCAGGTCGAGAATCGACTCCGGCAAATCGAGACCGGCCATCTCCAGGGCGTCGGGGCCATAGACGAGGACGCGCGCGCGTCCACTGAGCGCCAGCCAGAGGCCGTCGGGCGAGACGAAGGCCGGGTCGCTCACCAGCCCCAGCAGGTCTTCCGGCAGTTCAGCCAGCAGACCTTCCTTCGCCAGGGCGCCAAGGGCGCCGGCATCCTGGGCGATGAAGATGTCAGCGGGGCTGTTCTCGCCTTCTTCAATGATCTGGGAGGCAAGCCCGGCTGTGCCACCATACAGGACCTCGATCTCGATACCGCTGATGTCGCTGAAGCTTTCCAGCAGCGGACCGACGAGACTTTCGTTGCGCCCGGAATAGATGGTCAGGATGTCGTCCTGGGCCAGCGCGGGCAGCGCCGTCAGCGACTGGACCAACAGTGTAACGATGAGGACAGCAAGAGTGCGCATGACTACTCCTTTCTAAAGGCGGTCAGGTGCGCTACCATTCCGCCTGCAACGGATTGTTCAGCGTCGGCCCGGATCCCCCGATCGCAGAGCTGGCGCTGAACAGTTTGCCAGTATCCAGGCGCCCCCAGGCGCCCGTCAACGCCAGCAGTCAACTCCAGGTCTTCCCACACAGCGCCGTGGGTCTTAATCCCGCAATGCAGAGTCCTTGCATGCGGTTAACCCCTTTGTGATGAGCGTTCAACTTCCGGCTGCGCAGGTAGCGCGTGGTACAATGCGGCCAGGGAGCCTGGGGAATGCAGATGGCTGCGTGGTGGGGAACGCGCGCGAAAGTGTCGGCGCGCCTGCAACTGGAAGTGGCCGCCATGCGCGACACCTTCCGCGACACCTTTCGTCTGGTCGTGGCCAGTGGCGACAGGCTTTACTGGGCTGGTGAGGTCGATCTGAACCTTGCCGGCATCCCGCAGCGCAGGCATACACTGCACATTGTCTACCCGACCAGCTATCCCTCGCGCGCCGCTGAAGCCTACGTCCGTGACCCCGAAATCGTCAGTCGCAAGCACCAGTTTGAAGATGGCCAGCTTTGCCTCTTCAATCCTCGTGACGGCAAGCGCTATGGCTGGAACCCGGGTCGCTCGACCGCCGTGACGGTCGCCGGCTGGGCCGTTCAGTGGCTTTACGCCTACTACACCTGGAAGGCCACCGGCAACTGGCCTGGCCTGGAAGAGCGCATCCAGAACAACGGCAGGCCCAGTCCCTGATGGCCGGCATATCGCTACCGGAGACGACTATTCTGCCCAACCTCGTGGTTGCGCAGCGCGTGTTGGACAAGATGGCCGAGGCCGCCCGCGCCTGGCAGGCGGACGAAACCGGAGAGGCTATGGTCGGCCTGGTGGAGCCCGGCCTTCATACCAATGGCGTGCCCGGCGTCTATCTGCTTGACACCATCGCGCCGGATGAGAGCGCGTTGCGCAACGCGCATACCTTTCAGCAGGGGGACCTGCACCAGGACGAAGTGCTTTGGTGGTTGCAGGAGAACTGGCGCGCGCGTCGGCTGCGCGGCGATCTACCGCCCAAATGGGACGTGCCACTGCGATATCTGGGCGACTGGCACAAGCAGCCCGGCGGAATGACCCGTCCCAGCGTTGGCGACCTGCGCACCGCCAAAGCCTGGCTGCGCGACGTTGACAACGGCATGGATTTCCTGCTGGCGCCCATCGTCACCTCATGCCTGCCGGATCCCGGCCCCGCTCCCAACCGCATCCGCGTGGACGGACAGACGCGGGTGGATTTCTGGTACCTGCAGCGCCGGCAGCGCGACTTCGACAGCATTCCGGCGGTGGTGTATCGGGACGGACAATTGCCGCGCCTCGGCGCCAGCCCCTGGCATCTGCGAGATCCGCAGCGACTGGACCATGAATTCGACCGCCTGCTGGAAGCTGGCTTCGTCCCGTCTCCGCTCGTCTTTCTGGACTTGCTGGACCACAGCCAACTGGAGGTCTGTTTCCTGCTCGGCAGACCCGGCGCGGAGCAACTCTTTCTCGTCGCCACCCCGTCGGATTATCCTGCGCATCCTGCGAAATTCCGGACGACCGCGTTTTTGGACCTGGAAGACGATAGCCGCTTGCACGATCGCTTCCTGCAACGCTGGCGCGCCGCGCAACCCCTGGAAGTCCCTTCAGACGGCTCCCCGGCTGCGGATCGCCACCTGGCCGGCCAGATCGAGGAACTGGAGCGTTCTGCCGATCTTCGCACTGCGCCGGTCGCGGCGCCACCCGGAGTAAGCCCTTCGTACCGGAGCGCCAGGTGACCGACTGGTCGCGCGTCAGCAATTTGCTGGGCGACGAGGGCATGGCGCTCCTTGCGCGAAGACGTGTCGCCATCGTCGGTCTTGGTTCTGGCGGCGGCGCTGTAGCGCTCTTCCTGGCGATGAGCGGTGTGCAGCGCTTTATTCTGGTGGACGATGACCGCCTTGAGGAAGGCAACCTGCTGCGGCATGTCGCGGACCGCCGCTACCTCGGTCAGGCGAAGGTGACGGCTGTCGCCGACCTGCTGCGTCAACGCAATCCGCTGGTGCAGGTTGTGACGTTGAAAGGCCGCTTTGAGCAGCATCCCGAAGCCCTGGACGACGTTGACCTGCTTGTAGTGGCCGTGGACAACGAACCGGCGCGACACGCACTCAACGAGGCGGCGCTGGCACGCAGGTTGGCCGCCGTTTACGCGGGGGTCTACGAACGCGCCGTGGGCGGGGACGTGGCCCTGCTGCGCGCCGGGGTCGGGGCCTGTTACGCCTGCTGGGCGGCGGAACTGCGCGATGAGGAAGCCCCGCAGGACCAGCCGGACTACGGTATGCTGGGCCCGGAAGGTACCCTGGCGGCGGAACCCGGGCTCTGGCCGCACGTGACGCGGGTGGCCGCCGCGCAGGCGCAGCTGGCCCTGAACGAATTGCTGCGCGGCAGCCCGGCGCACGAGCAATTGCCCGGCAACACGGTCCTGCTGGCCAATCGCGGGCTGGAGATCATCGAAGGACAGTTGACATTGCCGCAGGGCGCCATCTGGGCCACCATCGAGCGCAAGCCGGACTGTCTCGTCTGCGGCCCGACTTTCCGCGATCAAACGCCCGCACAGTCGGAGGATGGCGCGCAGGACCTGTCGCTGGCTGAATTGCTGAATGATCGCCCCGCCAGGATGCAGGTTGAAGAGCACGAGGAGTGATGGGAATGGATGACAGACCTTCGCCGGAACATGACGACCTTGAGGAGCGCCGCGAACGCCTGAGTGAACAGCCGGCGCCGGAAGACGTCGAAGAGGCGCGCAATCTGGGTGGCGAGCCCGCGCCGGCCGTGACTCCGGAGGAATTCGCGCGCCTGCAGGATGCCGGCCAAGTACATATCGACGCCCGCGGACGGGTGCGCACAGCCCGCCGCAGCGACGCCGAAGCCGGCGTGTCGCTGCGCAAGCGACGCGCCTGGTATGGCGGCTGAGTCTCTGGCGGACGCTGACCTCAACCTGGAGCTCGTCACGGAAGCGCTGCACCTGCCGCACTTCGATGCGCAGGCGGCCCGCGCTCCGATGCTGCCCGCAACGCGTCCCCTGCAGCCCCGCGTCCGGCAGGATGCTGTTGAGGCCGCTGTGCTTTTGTTGCTCTGGCCGCAGGGCGGGTCGCTGCATTTCGTGTTGACTCGCCGCGCCAGAGACCTGCGCGGTCACGGCGGGCAGATCAGCCTGCCGGGCGGCCGTTGCGACCCTGACGACAGCGACCACAGGGCCACGGCCCTGCGGGAAACTGAAGAGGAACTGGGCATCGCCGCCAGCGATGCGCAGGTGCTCGGCCCTCTGGACAGGATTTACATCCCCCCCAGCAACTACATGGTCTATCCCCTGGTCGCCGCGCTGCCTGCCCCGCCCTGTTTCCGGCCACGCGCCAGCGAAGTCGCCGAGGTGCTGCAGATTCCCCTGGCCTTCCTGCTTGACCCGCAGCGCAAGCGCGAATCCCTGCAACATCGTAACGGCCGCTCCCTGCGCATCCCCTGGTATGCCCTCGGCGGCCAAATGGTCTGGGGCGCCACCGCCATGCTGCTCAGTGAATTTGAGGGGCGCCTGCGCGCCGTGTTGGAACGACAAGCCTTCCCGTAAACTTCATCCCCTTTCTGACATTCCGTTTACGTTCCGCCTGCAAGATTCTTGCGCGGGCCTGCGATACTTCTTGCATCAGTGATGAGATGCAAAAAGAGGAGTAGAAACATGTTGGTCCGTCAGCCCTTTCCCTTCGTTCGTTTCGCCCGTCCCCTGCCCCATCCTGGCGAGGACGCGCCGGTGCAGCGCCTGCCCGTCAACGCCTGGACCACGGAGGACTCGCTGTACGTGACGGCTTCCGTCGCCGGTCTGCGCGCTGAAGACGTCGAGATCACGCTGGACAACGACGTGCTCACCATTCGCGGTGAGGTCCCGGCCCCGGCAGAGGACATCGATTTCGTTTTGCAGGAGCGTTTCCATGGCCGCTTTGAGCGTCGCCTGACCCTGAACGTCCCGGTCGACATCGCCGCGGCAGAGGCCAGTTGCGAAGACGGCGTCCTGAGCCTGCGACTGCCCAAGGCGGAGGAAGTCCGCCCCCGGCGCATCGCAGTGAGCGCCGGCTCCGCGTAGTAAGCGGGCGACGACTGCCCTGCCCCGACTCCGGCCGGAGTCGGGGCATTTGTCTTTGGGCCCGCCGCAGCCCCGGCCTTTGTCGCCCGGATGGCCAGGGTATACTGATTCTAGGTCATGACGGTGCCTTGATGCGCTCATTTGCCAGTCTTTTGTTGTCCGGCTTCCTGCTCCTGCCCGCACTGACGCTTGTCGCCCAGGACCAGACGGACGCGCCGGATGAAGCCATTTCACTGGCCACGTTGGTGGCGCTGCCGGAATTGCTGGAGCGCGCGGCGCAGGCCTCCCGCTCCGGCGACCACCCGCAGGCCATTCTGGATTACTCGCTGTTTCTGCTCTTCAACCCCACCCTGGGTCAGGCCTGGCATGGCCGCGGTCTCAGCTATCTGCAGACCGGCGATCTGGTCCGCGCCCTGGTGGATTTCGAACATGCGCTGGAATACAGCGTCGCGCCGGAAGACCAGGCGGCCGTGCTGGTGGACCGGGCCGAAATCCTGCTGCGCCAGGAGCGCTTCAACGACGCTCTGGCAGACCTGGACAGCGCCATTGAGCTGTGGCCGGATGAAGTCTTCGGACGCATGTTGCGCGCGCGTCTGCACGAAATCGAGGGGCGGTCCGGGGAAGCCATGGCCGATTACGATGAACTGCTGCTGCTCCTGCCGGAAAGTTCAGACGTCCTGGTTGAACGCGGGATATTCCATCTCCGCCTCGGCGACGAGGAAGCTGCCGCGCGCGACTTTGACGAAGCCGTTGCCCGCTTTCCGGATGACTCCTACGCGCGCCTGGAACGGGCGATCTTTCGGGCCGAGAGTGGCGACATCGGGGCGGCCCTCGCGGATATCGAGGTAAGCATGCAACTGGACCCGGAGAATCTCGGTCTGTATCTCTTTCGTGCGTCACTCCTGGGGGACAGCGGCGCCCAACGGGAATCCGCTGAAAGCTATCTGCAGTGGCTAAACAAGATTCGCCTGGACACGATCCGCCAGAATAACCTGCTTGAACAGGGTGACGTTACGGTCAGCATGGCGCCAGGGCGCAGCTATATCTTTTCTTTCGAGGGGCGAGAGGGTGATACATTGACGGCCAGCGCCACCAGCCTCACCCGCGGGGAAGTCGACCCCCTGCTGGTGCTGACGGATGCCTCCGGCGCGGCCCTGGTCGCCGACGACGACGGGGGCGGGGCCCTGGACGCCCGCATTGAACGATATGTGTTGCCGGCTGATGGCCGTTATCGTCTCATCCTGGGGCACGCCGGCGGCCCCTCCGAAGGGCCCCTGCGGGTGAACCTGTCACTGAATTGAGGCGGAGAGCCGGTTTCCCTACCCGCCCCGGTCCTCTTGCGCACCACCGCGAATCATGCCCTGCAGTTCCTGCTGTCGCCGGAATCGTTGATCGGCCAGTTGGCGCAAGTCCGCCACCAGGTCGGATTCGTCGGTGATCTCCACGCCAATCAGCGATTCAATCGCATCCTCCATCGTCACGATTCCTGCCGTGCCGCCATACTCGTCAAAGGCCAGAAACATGTGCTCGCCACGCGCTGTGAATTCGTCCAGCACCGTGGCCACGCTCATGCTAACCGGCACCGGATGCAGCGGACGCGCCATCTCCTTGAGTCGCCGGTCGTGGTCGTCACGGGCGGCCGCCATCAGCACTTCGTTGCGCAGCACAAAACTGCGCGCATCGTCGGTGGACTGGCTGAAGAGCGGCATGCGGGAATAGGGCAGCACCTGCTGCCGCCGAATCACCTCCCCGACCGTCATGTCTTCCTGTAGTGCGAACATGACGGTCCGTGGCGTCATGATGTCGCTGACCTGGGCCGCGCCCAGGCGCAACAGGTTGGTGAGTATCGCGTGCTCGCGTTGTTCCAGCGCCCCCTCGCCGCGGCTGATGCCGGCCAGCACTTCCAGTTCGGGCCGCGTCACCGTCGGCGTCTTCTCGCGCGGCGTCAGCAAGCCCGTGAGGCGTTCGAAGGCGGTCACGAAGGGATAGAAGACGACGATCATACCCTGAATGACCCAGGCGACCGGCATGGCCAGCGGCTTCCAGTAGACCGCACCTATGGTCTTGGGGATGATTTCAGAAAAAACCAGGATCATCAGGGTCAGGACGACGGTGACGACGCCGAAGAGTTCGTCGCCCAGCAGTTGCGTGGCCTCCGCGCCGGCGCCGGCCGCGCCAACCGTATGCGCAATGGTATTCAAAGTGAGGATGGCCGTGATCGGGCGGTCCACGTTTTCCTTCTGCTGCCGCAACAAACGTCCGGCGCGCCGCCCGGCCTGCACCTGGACCTCGATATGCGAACGGGAAGCGGAAAAGAGTACGGCCTCGCAGAGCGAGCAGACGAAGGAAACGCCCAGCGCAAGCAAAATGTAGAGCAGCAGTGCCGGCAGCGACCCTTCTCCGGCAGCCCCGGGCAGGGCCGTCACGGCGTAAAACTCACTTGCCTGGGCCGCTAACACATGGTTTCCAGACTGGTCGTCGGAATGCGCACAAGATAACAGCGAAGCCAATGACCTGCAAGCGCTTCAGAGCGGCCGGCGCGCGGGAGTGCCAGGTTGCCGCGGCCAGGCGGCGGGGGTCGGCGCCACCTTGTCCAGGATGACGAGATGATGGGACTGCGCGACCCCCGGCAACTGCAGGGTCTCGATGCGATTGAGCCGGCCGCCCAGCAACCCGATCGCGCGCGTCGCGGCTTTAACCTCCTGACGGGCGCTGCCCCCCTTCATGGCGACGCACTGACCCCCCACACGCGCCAGAGGCAGCATATACTCGGCCAGCACCGGCATGCGCGCGACCGTTCGCGCCAGCACCAGATCATGGGCCTCCCGTTCCGCCGGCATTTGACCGGCCTGTTCCGCCCGTGCGTGCAGTGTGCGCGCGCCCTCAAGTTCCAGCAAACCAATGAGATGATCGAGAAAACGCAGCTTCTTCGCCGTGGCATCAAGCAGGTTCAGGCGCGTACCCGGGCAAAGGACGTGCAGCGGCAGACCGGGAAAGCCGGCGCCCGTGCCTACGTCCATCACTTGCATGCCCGCCCGCAGGGGGACGAAGGCCGCCACGGAAAGCGAATCCAGGAAGTGCCGAACCAACACTTCCTGCGGGTCGGTGATGGCGGTGAGGTTGACTTGCCGGTTCCACAGGGCCAGTTCGTCGGCATGGCGCTGCATCTGCCCCACCTGCCGCGCCGACAGCCTGATATCGAACAGCCGCGCGGCCTCTTGCGCCAGTGCCTGCATCGAAATGGATCGCCTCCCGGGAATGCGGGCAGTGTAGCACAGCCCCCCACCATGCGCGTCGTACGGCCTTTTGCTACACTGAACCCATGACCGGGCTCGAGCAAGACATTTCCACCTTCTGGACGCTGCTCTTTGACATCATCACGGATGCCGAAAAACGTCTGGCTGCCCACATGGCGCGGCACGGGCTCACGCCACCCCAGTTCTTCGTCCTGAAGACCCTGATCAAGCATGGCGGCCGTTGCGCGATCGGCCAGATTGCGCGCGAGCATCATCTGAGCCGGGCCACCATGACCGGCCTCGTGCAGCGTCTGGAGAGCGCCGACCTGGTCACCCGCCGCCGCAACCCCGATGATGGACGTTCCGTCAGTGTTGAACTCACTCCCGCCGGACAGCAACGCTTCGAGGCAGTGCGCGATGACGTGTTCAATCAGTTGCAGGCACTGCTGGGAATGGTCAACGACAGTGAACGGCAGGCGCTGATGTTTTTCCTGTCGCGTTACGTGGAACTGGTCAACCAGTTGTCCCCCGGCCCGGCAACGCCGCCACAGGACGGTCAGCATGGCCACGGTTGATGCAGTCCTGCAGCATGTTCGCAGCGCGGACCTCTTTGCGTCGCTGAACGCCGGTCAACAGGCCGCCATCGCCTCGGCCATGCAGGCTTTCCATTGCCAGCCAGGGGATCTGCTCATGCAGCAGGACGAGGCGGCGCCGGGCCTTTTGCTGCTCGCCAGTGGCGCCGCTCAAAGACACAGGCAGGCCGCCGATGGGAGCCAGCTGGCGGGCGCCAGTTTGCTGACCGGCGACTACTGCTGTGAAGAAGCGCTGTTTCATCCCGTGCCGGCGCAGGAGTCACTGGTCGTCAGCGCTACGGACACCTGGGCCCTGCTCTTGACGCGGGATTCATTGCAGGGCCTGCTGTCCCGGGACCCGACCATCCTCGCGGCCCTGCAGCGGGCAGCCGTACCTGCCAGGCAGGAGGTGGCGCTTTTCCGCGGCCAACGCCGTGGTGAAGGGATTCTCACGCTGCGCCGACGACATCCCTGGTCCTGGGCGTACAGGGCCCTGCTGCCCGTGACGCTGGCCCTGCTGGCGCTCATCGCCGCCTCCCTTGTCAGCGAGGCGGCGCTCACCCTGGCGCTGGTTGGCGCGGGGCTGTTCCTGCCCGCCATGTGGCTGCTGTATCTCATGGCCGAATGGCACAACGACTACCTCATCATCACCGACCAGCGGGTCATCCGGCGCGAGAAAACGATCCTCGCCTTCGAGGAAACGCTGGCCGAACTGCCGCTGGAAAGCGTGCATGAGGTCAGCTTCGACATTCCCAGGCGCGATGCCTTCGCCCACGTCTTTGGCTACGGCACTGTCTTCATCCGCACGGCAGGAGATTCCGGCAACATGACCTTGCCGATGATGACCGCGCCGGAAGAGTTGCAGACCCTGCTCATCCGCAACCGCCAGGAATTCCGGCGCCGCCTGCAGGAACAGGCGCAGGCCAGCCTCGAAGAAAACATGGACGCCCTGGTGGCCGGAGAGCCCCTGTCGCCGCTGCCGGCGCCACCGGGTTTCACCCGTCACGACGCGCCCGGCGTTTTCAGCACCCGCTTCAGCGACCCCCAGGGCAACGTCGTCTATCGCAAGCACCTCTCGGTCTGGCTGGGGCACATCTTTCTGCCGCTGGTGTTGCTCATAGGCTCCGCCATTTCCCTGCTGGTCCAGCTGATGCCGGGCGTCGTGCCGGACTTCGGCCTCACCGGCCTGCTGGCCAGCGGCATTGGCGTCACCGCTGCGGTCCTGTGGCTCTACTGGTCGGACTGGGACTGGCGCCATGACATGCTCTTTATCGGCCAGACGACACTTCGCATCATTCACCGGCGGCCCATGTGGTTGCAGGACTACAACGAACAGTTTCTGCTGACCCAGGTGGACAGCGTGACCATCAACCGCAGCGGCCCGCTCAACACGCTCATGGACCGCGGCGACCTGCTCATTTCCCTGATTGGTGATGACCTGGGGGCGGAGCGCAACTTCAGCAAGGTGGGCCGGCCGCACCGGGTTCAGGATGAGATTTCCGGTCAGCGGGCGGCCGTGCTGGCGCGGCGTGAGGAGAGCGAGGCGCTGCGCCGGCGCGAGGAATTCGCGACCTGGATCGATGCCTGGCAGACTCGCCGGCAGCGTCAGGAGCGACCGCTGACCCAGGCCGGCGATCGCCCATGAGCGTGCTCGACATCATCCAGCCGGACAATCCGGTCCTGCGCCGCAAGGCACGACGCGTCACCAGCTTCGACCGACGCTTTCAGAAGCTCGTCGACGACATGATTGAGACGATGAAGGAGGCTAAGGGCATCGGCCTGGCCGCGCCGCAGGTGGCCGTCAGCCAGCGCGTATTCGTGGCGCGCCTGCCGGACGACAGTGAGGAGGCGCGCGAGGAATTCGGTGAGCAGGCCGGCGTGCTTTACGTGATCGCCAACCCCAAACTGCTGCGTGTCAGCAAGGAGACGGAAGAAGGCGTGGAGGGCTGCCTTTCCATTCCCGGTTTCATCGGCGACGTGGAGCGCCCGGTCGCGGTCACCATCAGGGGCCAGGACCGACACGGGAACGCGCTGCGCGTCCGCGCCGAAGGCTGGCTGGCGCGCGTCTTCCAGCACGAGTTTGACCACCTGAACGGCACCCTCTTCATCGACATCGCCACGGACGTCCGGCCGATAGAGGACGAAGAAGAGGAGACAGGCGAAAGCAACACGACTGCATAGGACTGGCTTCGTCCGCGTTACAACGCGTACTGCGCTTCCAGTTCATCGTAGAGTTGGCGGAAGCTGCGCCAGCGACGTTCGCTGACATTGCCCTCTGCCACCGCCTGGCGCACGGCGCAGCCGGGTTCGTCGCGATGCGCGCAGTTGCCGAAACGGCATTCCGCCACGAAGGGCGCGATGTCCACGTACCAGGCGTCCAGTTCCTCCGGCTCGATGTCCCAGAGGTTGAGCGAGCGAATGCCCGGCGTATCGGCCAGCCAGGAGTTCGGACCCAGGCGTACCAGTTCGCTGTCGCGGGTGGTGTGGATGCCTTCCTCCCGACGCCGGCTGATGGCCTTCACCTGGCGTCCCAGCCCCGGCTGTAACACGTTGAGCAAACTGGTCTTGCCAACGCCGGAGGGGCCGGTGAAGACCGACAAACGGCCAGCAAGGGCCTGGCGCAGTTCCCCGACACCCCTGCCATCGAGCGCGCTGGTGAGCAGCAGCGGATAGCCCATCTGCCGGTAGTCACGAAACAGCGCCTTCACCTGCGCCGGTTCCACCAGGTCCAGTTTGTTTACGACGATTCCTATGGTCTCAATGCCCGCGCTTTCCCCGACGACCAGAAAGCGGTCCAGCAGGTTCAGACCTGGCTCCGGGCTGGCGGCGGCAAACACAAAAAGCGCCTGGTCGGCGTTGGCGACGATGACCTGCTCCCGCGTGGCCTCGCCGGCGCCGCGGTTGCCGCTGGTGCGGGCGGCTCGTGCCAGCACACTGTGACGTTCGGCGACGGAGAGAATGGCGCCTTCATCGACGTCAATCGCTTCGAAGCGCACGCGGTCGCCGATGGCTGCCACGTCCGAAGCGCTGGCTTCTTCCAGCAGACGACCGCGTAGCCGGCAACGGTACAGATCGCCCCCGTCAGTCTCCACGTCAAAGAAACCGCTCTGGGCGCGGATGACCAGACCTTCGCGAGTCGCCTGCATGTCCCTCCGTTTCATGGCAGCCGCGGCTGTCAGGTGCAATGGTATACTGATCGCGACGACAGCGCACCTGCGACCAACCGCTGTCTCGCTCACGCCAGCCAACCGAAGGGTCCAGTTTGAACGACGAAAGCGGCGCTCCGGCGCCCGAAGCGGAAGAGTCCGCTCCCCCGGCGGCGCCCACGCGCCAGAGTCAGCGAGTCGCTGTGCTGGTCGTGGCGGCGCTCTTCGCCCTGCTGGGCTTTTTCGCGGGTCGCTGGAGCGGCGATGCGGAACGGGAAGAGACCCGCGCCTGGCTCAATGCGACCTTGCAGGAGGAATTCACCCGCCAGGAAACGCGCCTGCAGCAAATGATCCTCGCCTCGCGTCCGCCGGACCTGAATGACAGCAGCACCCGCTTCACGGTCAGCGCCGGCGAGGCCGCAGTCCTTGGCCCGGCCGAAGCCGGCGTCGAACTCATCGAATTCGGGGACTTCAATTGCGGCTTCTGCGCGCGCTTTCACAGTGAAACGCTGCCGCAAATCCGGGAACGCTACGGCGACCAGGTGCGCATCGTCTATCGCGACTTCCCTATTTTGGGGGAAACTTCCACGGAAGCGGCCATCGCGGCCCGTTGCGCCGACGCGCAGGGCCAGTTCTGGCCCTACCATGACCTGCTCTTCGAGAATCAGGGGACGTTGGGCGAGCCCGGCATCTTTCTGAACTTCGCCCGCTCGCTGGATCTCGACCCGATCGCCTTCAACAACTGTCTGGTGGAACAGCAACCCATCGAAAGCATTGCCGCGGACTTTCGCGATGCCCAGAGCCTCGGTATCCGCGGCACGCCGGCCTTCTTCATCAACGGCCGGCCCCTGCTCGGCGCGCGTGAATTCGAGGCCTTTGCGCGCATCATTGACGAGGAACTGGCGGCGGCCGGCTAACCCGGTGGACGGGGCCGTCAGCCAGTGGTAGCATGGGAATGACGGGGTGTAGCGCAGTCCGGGCAGCGCGCGCGCTTTGGGTGCGCGAGGTCATCGGTTCGAATCCGATCACCCCGACAGGCGGGTATGGTGTAATGGTAGCACATGACCCTTCCAAGGTCCTGGCACGGGTTCGAGTCCCGTTACCCGCTCTGCCGACCGGCAGGGGACCATAGCTCAAGGGCAGAGCAGTCGGCTCATAACTGATCGGTTCCTGGTTCGAATCCAGGTGGTCCCACTCATTTGGAAAGAGATTTCAGTCGCTGCTGCACCCGGCAGTGAAGACCGCCAGCCATTCTTCGATTTCCTCGGGAGAACTTTGCGCATCGGGGTTCTCGCCAGGGTCGCGAGCGACTGACTGCGGTCGCTCCAGCAGCGAGGCAAACTGCGCGCTGCTCAGGGTCTGCAGGCGCCGGTGGCGGGCGAAGCCCAGTACTTCGGCATCGGAGGTGACCACCGTCCAGGCGCGCGGTTCGGGCAGCTTCTTGATGCGCTCGCGCAACACCCGGTCTGCGCTGGAGCGCATGGAGGCGAACACGACCTGCACCGCCCGGTTGGACAGCGCGGAGCGCCCGCCGGGAACGCCGTGATCGAAAATGACGGTGCAGCCGCGGCCCGTGCGCGCCGCGAAACTGCGTAGTCTCTGCACCAGTTTTGCCTCGTCATCGGGGTCGTCAAGGGCAAGATTCGGCAGTGCGCCGATGAGGTTGTGACCGTCGATGATGTAGCGCATGGGGCCCTCCCGAGCGACAGTATAGCGACCACTGGAGAGGGACTCAACGGAGATCGCGCCCTTTTGCCCGTGGCTGGCTGCCATGCTACACTTGCGGTGCTTATCTGCGCATCAGACGAGGCAGGCCATGAGCCGCTTTGCGATATCTGTAATCCTGAGCGCGCTGTCTCTGCTGCTTATTGGCTTTGCATTGGGGTTGTTGCTGGCGCCTTCGCTTCCCATTGGGCCCGCCGCCAATGTTGACGGATCGCAACAAATGGCCCCGGAAATCATTACCGTACCGGTACTCATCACCGCCACCATCGACCCCGATGCCTCCTTTGTGGTCGTGGTGACCGCAGCGCCGGATGGTCAAACCACAGACGGCACTCCAATCTCCGGATTGATCAACACGGCGGGAGACGGCGTCGTCGTGACGGCCGAAGGCACGGAAGAAGTCATCGTCGTCCCCTATCCGGTCGAGGCATTCACCGAAGGTCTGCCTCCGGGCTGCGTCATGCACGAATTGCGTTCCGGCGACACACCCTACCAGCTGGCCGGCATTTATGGCGCAGATCCGATTCTGATGCTGGCGATCAACGGCCTGACCGAGGATACGGCGCGCTTCCTGCGAGTTGGTGACCAGTTGGTCATCCCCTTGCCTGGCTGCCAGATGACGCAGGAACAGGTCGAGGGCTACCTTGCCGGCGAGTGGACCATTGACGACCTGGCCACGCCCACGCCCCAGGTAACCATCACCCTGCCACCAACGGCGGAGGCAGTCCAGCTGGAAATCACGCGCATCGTCGGGGCCGGTGACATCACCGCCGAGGGTGTGGAAATCCGCAACAACGGCGATGGCGTCGACCTGCTGGACTGGACACTGGAAGACGGCGAAGGCAAGGTCTACACCTTCCCGCAGCACCGGTTGTTCGGTGGCGGCTCCATCCTGGTCGTTTCGCGCAGCGGTGACAACACGCCCAACCGCTTGCACCAGGGCCTGGACGAAGCGCTATGGAGCGAAGGCAGCGGCGTCGCCGTGCTGCGTGATGCCAACGGCGAGGTACAGGCCACCTTCAACCTGTCGGACGGCAACTGACAATCAGGCAATTCACAGGATGACTGACTGGGCCTCGCTGGTCGAACAACGGCTGCAAGACGCCCGGGAAGCCGGAGCCTTCGACGGGTTGCCGGGGGAGGGCAAACCACTGCCGCCACCGGAAGACGCCCGCACGCCGCCGGAACTGCGTCTGGCGCACAGCCTGCTGCGCGCCCACGATCTGGCGCCGGAATGGATCACGTTGGGTGTGGATGTGGAACGTCGGCGCGCCCGCCTGCTGCGGGGCTCTTCTGACAGCGCCGGGGAAAAGGCGCGTCTCAACCGCGATATTCTTCGTTACAACCTGATGGCGCCCGCCGGCGTCCCGCGCAAGCCACTGCTCACGCCGGACACCTGAGACCGGTTACCCATTCAGGCTCAGGCCTCTTCGGCTTTCTTCTCCGCAGCGGCTTCCTCACTGCTGGCTGCAGCTTCCCTGGCGCCCTGATCGAGGCCCTTGCGGAAATTGGCAACCGCACTGCCCAGTTCGCCGCCGATTCGCGATACGCGGCCCACGCCAAAGAGCAACAATACAATCACGAGAAGAATGATGAGTTCGGTCGGTCCCAGATTCATGCGGGATAGTCCCCTGCTGATCAACCTGGCCCAGTATACCCGTCGGCCGGCCTGGCCGCCATGTGTATTCCCTGCGCAATCGCCGCGGCGTCCCTTTGCTTGACAAGCGCTTCCCGTCTGTTCTATGCTTTGGGCAGTGGCTGGCAGAGATCGCTGCCATGCACAGGGGGGCAAACCAGGTGAAATCAGCATGATCGCCAACCATGTCTGGATCGAGAAATCCGAACCGTCCGAAAACGACGCCTGTGATGTCATCGTCCGAATGGAAGAGGGCAGCCACTACACGGCGTCGTTTGTGACTCTGGCCTGGTTGCGACGACAGCTGGACCTGGGTTTCCATGGGGCCTGCGACCACCCCCATTGCAACCCCGTGCGCCATGCGGCCATCGACACCCCCCACGTGCTCGTCGATGACCTGGAATGCGACACCCTGCTGGACGTCATCGAATGCATGATCGACCTTGGCACCTTCGAGGGACGCTTCACCCGTGTCAGCGGGGATGAGGCCATCCACCCCGGCGGAGTGCGAACTCCCTGCGTCACCCACGAGATGGTCACCTTCGTCATCAGCGACGTGCTGAGCGTCACCGGCGTCACCTGAAGCTCTCCTCCCCCATCCACGTCCCTTGCGTCGACCTGTCCCGCGCCCGAATTCTGGCAGCGCGCCACTAAAGGAAACCCATGTCCAACCCTGCTGACCAGCTGTACCGCATTCGCCATTCGGCGGCGCACATCATGGCCGAGGCCATGCTGGAGCGCTTTCCCCAGGCGAAAATCGCCATAGGCCCGCCCATCGAAGACGGCTTCTACTACGACTTCGACCTGCCGCGGCCCGTCACCGACGAGGACCTGAAATGGGTCGAACGGCGCATGAAGAAAATCATTGGCGGCAACCACGCCTTCACCTGCCGCGATATAAGCGCCGACGAGGCCCGTGAACTCTTCCAGGACCAACCCTACAAACTGGAACTGATCGATGATCTCGTCAACGGCCGCGTCGACGAAAACGGCGAGCACATCGCCGCGCCGGCGGAGACCCTCACCGTTTACACGCAGAACCGCTTCACCGACCTCTGCCGCGGCCCGCACGTCGAACGCAGCAGGGAGATCGACCCCAGGGCGCTGCGAATAGCCTTTCGCCCGCCCGCAGGCGCTTACTGGCGCGGTGATGAAAAGCGGCCTCAACTGACCCGCATCTACGGCACGGCCTGGAACAACGCCGACGAATTGCAAGACTATCTTGAGCGCCTGGAGGAAGCGCGGCGCCGTGACCATCGCGTGCTCGGAGAGCGCCTGGGCCTCTTTACCATCAGTCCGCTGGTCGGCAGGGGTCTGCCACTGTGGAAGCCCAGGGGCACGATTCTGCGCGACACGCTTGAGCGCTGGCTGCGTGACGTCCAGGTCGAGAATGGCTACGAACCGGTCATGACGCCGCACATCGGACGTCTCGACCTGTATCGCACCTCCGGCCACTACCCCTACTACGCCGACAGCCAGTACGCGCCGCTTGAGGTCGATGACGACCAGTTTCTGTTGCGACCCATGAACTGCCCGCATCATTGCGCCATCTACCAGAGCGAAATGCGCTCCTGGCGCGACCTGCCGGTGCGCCTGGCGGAATTCGGCACCGTCTACCGCTACGAACAGTCCGGCGAACTGCATGGCCTGACCCGCGTGCGCGGCTTCACCGTCGATGACGCGCATCTCTTCGTCAGGCCCGACCAGCTGGTCGAGGAATTTCAGGGCGTGGTGCGTCTCATTCAACAGGTCTTCGGCACGCTGGGCATGACGGACTTTTCGGCCCGCGTCGGCATCCGCGACCCACAGAGCGACAAATACAGCGGCAGCGACGAGCTGTGGCAGAAGGCCACCGACGCCATCCTGCTGGCCTGCCGGGAGCTGGGCCTGCAGCATCGCGTCGAGGAAGGTGAGGCGGCCTTCTATGGCCCCAAGCTGGATTTCATCTTCCGCGATGCCCTGCGCCGCGAGTGGCAACTGGGCACCGTGCAGGTGGACTACAACCTGCCCGAGCGCTTTGATCTGGAGTACGTCGCCAGCGACGACAGCCGTCAGCGTCCGGTCATGATCCATCGCGCGCCCTTCGGCAGCATGGAGCGCTTCATCGGCATCCTCATCGAACACTTCGCCGGCGCCTTTCCGGTCTGGCTGGCGCCACAGCAGGCGGTCTTCATCCCCATCGCCGACCGCCACGTCGCGCCGGCGCGGGAGCTGGCCGCGCAGTTGCGCCCGGCCGGCATTCGCGCCCAGGTCGACGAGAGTCGCAACCGCATGGGCAACAAGATCCGCCTCGCCCGCGAACAGAACATCCCCTACATGCTGGTGCTGGGCGACCGAGACCTCGAAAATGACACGGTCAGTGTGCGCCTGCGCGATGACGAGGATCTGGGAGCCATGACCCTGGCGGAATTCACGGCCATGGCGACCCGCGTGATTGACGGGAAACTGCTCGCCCTGCAGTGAGCCTCAGTCGCGGCAGATGCGCAGCAGGGCGTCGGTCTGCGATACCATGCGTTCGAAGCTGAAGCGCTCCAGACCGTCGGCGGCGTTGCCGGCCAGGCGCTCGCGCAGGTCCGGTTGCAGGGCGCGTTGCAGGGCCGCCTCCAGCGCGTCCCCGTCGGGCCAGGGCACGAGCAGACCGTTGTGGTCGTTCGTGATGACTTCCGGATTGCCGCAGCGGTCGCTGGCGATGACGGGAGTGCCGACCTGCAGGCTTTCCAGCAGCGAGTGCGACAGCCCTTCGTAGCCGGAATACAGCACGAACCAGTCGGCCGCCTGCATGTAGAGCGCGAGTTGCGGGCGTGTAATCTGCCCCATGAAGCGCACGCGCGGCTCCAGCTTCAAATGCTCGACCTGTCTCTCCAGCGCCGGACGTTGCGGCCCGTCGCCGGCGACGATCAGGCGGAAATGTGGCGCCTGCGCCAGCGCAGACAGCAGGCGGTCGATACCCTTCCAGGGCGTCAGGCGCGCCGCGGTCAGTAGCAGGGGGTGGTCGTCCAGGCCCAGTTGCCGGCGCGCGTCGGCCTGGTCCGGGGCGGGCATGGAGGCCGGCGGCAGGGCGTTGGGAATGACCTGAATCTGCGTGGGCGTCACGCCCCAGCCGGTCACCAGACGTCGCAACCAGTCGCCAGGCACGATGACGCGGCGGGCCCGTTGCAACTCCCGCGAACGCAGCGTCTTTTGCAACTCGACCAGGCGCCCGTAGCGTTGGCACTGAAAACGCTCAATGTCCTCATCCGGCGGGATCCAGCCACGCCGGATGCTGCGCTCCCAGGCCTGGTCACCGACGATGCGGTAGACGCGCGGCGGTCCACCCGGGGGCAGTGGCAGGCCGGGCGTCGTGTGCAGCACCAGGTCGGCGCGACGCATTCGGGGCCAGGCGGCGCGGGCATAGCGGGCCAGACGCAAGGGCAGGAGGCTCCGCGGAATGCGTCGCAGGGGCCAGGGTTGTTCGCCGGAAGCGGCGTCGCCATAACTGATGACTTCCAGTTGCCAGCCCAGCGCCTGCAGCGCCGGCAAGACCTCCTGCAACCAGGTGGCGGGCCCGCCGGCCTCCGGCGGCGCGATGCCCGAAGCGACCAGCAGACGCCCGGCGCGCCTTGCGTGGCCGCGCGCCTCCGGCTCAGACATTGAAGCGGATGCGAAGCACGTCGCCGTCCTGCACCTCGTAGTCCCGTCCTTCCAGGCGCAACTGACCGGCGCGGCGCAGGTCGGCCTCGCGCCCGCCCGCGGCCAGCAGGTCCTCGCTGCGCATCACCTCGGCGCGGATGAAGCCCCTCTGCATGTCCGTGTGCACAACCCCCGCCGCCTCGGCCGCGCCAGAGCCGGCCGGAAGGCTCCAGGCGCGCAGTTCATTCTCGTTGATGGTGAAAAAGGAGCGCAGTTGCAGCAACTCAAAGGAAAGCCGGATGACCTTGTCGGCGCTGCGTTCGGGGATGTCGTACTCCTCCATAAAGAGCGCCGCATCCCCGTCATCGAGGTTTGCGATTTCAGCCTCCAGGCGACCGCGCAGCGCGGTGACCACTACGCCAGGCCCCGCTGCGGGCAGGTCTACCTCTCCCTCCGCCCGGGAATCGTCCACGTTCAGGACGATCAACGTCGGCTTCAAGGTGAGAAAACCGAAGCCGCGCAAGGCGCTGCGCTGCGCGGGGGACAGGGCACAGGCGCGCAGGGGGCGACCCTCCTCCAGGCCCTGCTGCAGGGCGCCAAGCAACTCGCCTTCGTCCCGCACTTCCCTGGGCGCGCGGCGTCCCTTGAGGCGAAGCTCGTTGTCTATGCGTTCAAGTCGCGTCTCGAGCGCCACCAGATCATGCAACAGCAATTCGGCGTCCAGCATCTCCAGGTCGCGCGCGGGGTCCACACTGCCGTGCGGGTGGGGCACGGCCTCGTTGTCGAAGGCGCGCAGCACCAGCACAAAGCCGTCCACCTGTTCCAGCTCCTGTCGGAAGCGCCCCTCGATCCCGGCCTGGCTTACGCCCTGGTTGAGGCCGGCAATGTCGCTGTAGGTGACCTGAATGTGGGTCGTCTTGCGGGGCCTGTAGAGGGCGCTGAGCCGGTCAACCCGTTCGTCCGGCACGCTGACGACCGCCGTGTGCACCTCGAAACGGCCGGCTGCGGCGCCGGTCGCGATGTCATGGCCGGTCAGGGCGTTGAAGAGCGTGGTCTTGCCGCTGTTGGGCAGGCCGATAATACCGAGGCGCAGGGCCGTGGCCTCCTGTATGTCAACCGGGCGGGCGGCGTTTCCGGCCTGAACATGGGGTTGGCGGGATTCGAACCCGCACGCCGGTTAGGGCAGGAGATTTTAAGTCACCCATGTCTGCCATTCCATCACAACCCCTGGCCCAGTCTAGCGGTCGGGCTGTTCCCGGTCAATTGGAGCGGGGTCGAGCAGGTGTTGATTGAACTGGTACTCCGGCGCCAGGGCATGCCACAGGTGACCGCCACGCAGAAACTCGTCCAGCAGGGAGTATGACCATTCCTGTCCGGAATGCTGCTGTCGCACCCAGCGCCTGAAGGACACGAACAGCGGCCGGGCCAGACGGAATTGCTTGATGATGAGCTGCCCCCGCAGGCCGAAGCGCTCGACGTAGCCCAGTCGCTGCATCTCCTCCAGCAGCCGTGAATTGTCCACGGGCAGCCGTCGGTGCTCGACGCGCCAGCCCGCGGCATCGCCCTCCAGCACGGCGTAGCAGGCATCCTGCAGGCCGTCGTGGGGCGCGCCCACCGGGCCCGGATTGATGAAATGCCATTGTGCCAGACGGCGTTCAAAGGCCATGTGGTAGTGGCCTGCCACGACGCTGCACTCGTCAACACTGGCCAGCATGGCGAGCGCGTCGTCTTCAGCCGTGACCGGCGTGACGGTCCTGAAGGGATTGCCCGGCGCGGCATGCACAACCCGCAGGGGCGGCGCATCGGCGAAGCGCAGGGACAGTTCATCCGGCATCACAGCGAGGCGCGCCTGCCAGGCCTCACCGAGCTGTTCTGCCAGAAAGTCCAGGAAGGCCCAGTCTTTCAGGGCTTGCGGGGGATGCAGGGCGACGCGGTCCAGCAGATAGTGTTCGTGATTGCCGCGGATGACGACCCAGCCACGCCCGAACACAGTCTCCAGCACCTCCCGCGACCAGGGGCCGATGTTGATCAGGTCGCCGGCGACGACGACCCGGTCGAAATGCTCGCCCTCCATGTCGGCAATGACGGCTTCCAGCGCGGGTAAATTGCCGTGAATGTCGGAAAGAACGGCCAGTCGGGTCACGAACGTAAACGCGCCATCAGCCACTGGTCCCGCAGGCTGAGACCGGCGACCAGGGTGAAGGCCAGAAAGTACAGCGCCAGCCAGGGGGCCAATGCCGGAGAATGCGCCAGGGCGATCAGCGTGGCCGCCAGGGCATAGGCGGCCAGCAGCAACTCACCGGCCAGGGTACGGTCGATGCGCAGGGCGTAGCGGCTGACCGCCCAGGACTGCGCAAACTTGGGCGTGCGACGAAACTCCGCGGCTCCGGCGCCGAGACCGGCCAGCACCGCCAGGGTCGCGTTGAAGGTCATGCCCGTGCCCAGCAGCAGCAGCAGCGGGAAGGCGCGCAGGCGTCTGCGCCAGTCCGGATACAGCGCATACTGGCTCAGCACGTAGAGCAGCAAGGGCGCCAGCGCCGCCAGCCCCAGCGGAACCGGCAGCAGCGTATGCAACTGACCGCCAGGCAGCAGCAGCGGCGTCAGCAGCAGCATCAGCAACATCAACGGATGCGGCAAGTACTGGCACAGGTGCAAGGTGGCCATGATTCGTTGGGCGGGCGGCAGGGGCGCGCGCCACAGCGGCAGCAGCAGACCAATCAGCGTGCGGGTGCTGCCGCGCGCCCAGCGGGCCTGCTGTTGCTTCCAGGCGGCCATCTGCGGCGGCACTTCCGCCGGCACCACCACGTCCGGCAGATAGAGGAAACGCCAGCCGGCCAGTTGCGCGCGATAGCTGAGGTCGAGGTCCTCGGTCAGCGTCTGCGCGCTCCAGCCGCCGGCCTCCAGGATGCACGAGCGTCGCCACACGCCACCGGAGCCGCTGAAGTTGATGAACCAGCCGGCCCGGTTGCGCGCCGTCTGCTCGACGATGAAGTGGCCGTCCAGCGCCAGCGCCTGACCGCGCGTGAGCGCATTGTCGGGCCAGTTGAGATGTCCCCAGCGCGTCTGCACCATGCCGATGCGTTCGTCCGCCACCAGATGCGGCACGGTCCGCCGCAAAAGGTCCGGCGGTGGCACAAAATCGGCGTCCAGCACGGCCACCAGGTCGCAATCCAGCCGCGCCAGGCCCTCCGCCAGCGCGCCCGCCTTGTAACCGCTACGTTGCGGCCGCTGCACATGCTGGATGTCCAGCCCCTGCGCGCGCAGGGACGGCAGCATGCGCCGGATGATGGCGCTGGTTTCGTCAATGGAATCATCCAGCACCTGGACCTTCAGGCAGTGGCGCGGATAATCCAGCGCCGCGACCGCGGCCAGCAGCCGTTCGATAACGTGACGCTCGTTGTACACGGGAAGTTGTACCGCCACCCGTGGCCAGTCCTTCATCGGCGGCAACGCCGGCGACTGATGCCGCGTGCGCCAGAAGACCAGCAGGAGGACGGCGGTTCCCAGGGCGTGCAGAATCAGCAGCAACGCGCAGAGCAGGTAAACCAGGCTGAGTAAGGTGTGGGCCATCGTGGCGAGTCTGGCAGATTACAGGCGGGAGTCAAGGGTGCTATACTCCGCGCCGGAAGGTCGACCACCCTGGGAAATCCTTTCTATGGACATGAAGATGGCGCTGGCCACCTGCGGTGTGAAGCCGGATACCCTGAGCGCGGCGGAGAAGGAGCGTCTGACGCGCGACGGCTACCTGCCCCTCTACAACATCCTGCTGCCGGAGCAGGTCTGCCAGCTGGGCGCCCGCGCCGACGAACTGGTGGCGGAGGAAGGTGCTGCCGCGGGCCTTGAGGTGCACCAGGAGATCGGCGCCGACCGCCTTTCCGACCTCATCAACAAGGACCCGCGCTACGACGTCTGTTTCACCCATCCGCGCGTGCTGGCCGCCATCTGGCACGTGCTGGGCGCGGACTTCCGCCTCTCCTCGCTCAACTTTCGCGCCGCCCTGCCGGGCAGCGGCCTGCAGGCGCTGCACCAGGACTGGCGCGAAGTGGTGGCGCCCGACAACTATCAGGCCTGCAACTCCATCTGGCTGCTGGATGACTTCAGCGCGGCCAACGGCGCGACGCGCGTCGTGCCCGGCTCGCAACGCAGCGGCCAAATGCCGCAGGACGCCCTGGAAGACCCGATGGCGCCGCACCCCGACCAGCGCCTGCTGGAAGCGCCGGCGGGCACCGTCGTCATCTTCAACGCCCATACCTGGCACGGCGGCACCTTTAACGGCTCGGACAAACGCCGCCGCGCCCTGCATACCTTCTTCTGCCGCCGCGAGCAGCCGCAGCAACTGGACCAACAGCGCTACCTGCGCGAAAGCACCTGGAAGCGGCTCAGCCCGACGGCGCGCTTCATCCTCGACGTCAAGATGTAACGCCGCCATGACGATGGAAAAACGCTGGGACGTGTTGGGGCTGGGCTGCGCCGCGGTCGACGACGCCCTCTACGTCGAGCGCTACCCGGCGGGCGACACCAAGATTCGCGTCCGCCGGCGCCAGCGTCGCGTCGGCGGCCTGACCACCGCCGCCCTGCTGACGGCGGCGCGCATGGGCGGCCGTTGCGCCTACGCGGGCAAACTGGGCCGCGACGAACTCTCGGCCTTCGTGGAGGACGAGCTGCGCCGCACCGGCGTGGACGTCGCGCCTGTGGTGCGGACGGAGTCCGGCAGCCCCATTCATGCCATCGTCGTCCTGGGCGATGAGGACCACACGCGCACGATCTTCTTCCACAGAGACGACACGATGGGGGCGCACGACAGCCTGCCGGCGGCCGACGTGATTGAGGCGGCGCGGGTGCTTTTCGTCGATGCCTTTGGCCTGGCGGGGCAACTGCGCGCGGCCCGTATCGCGCACGCCGCCGGCATTCCGATCGTGGCCGACTTTGAGCGCGGCGAAGGGGCGTTTTTTGAAGATTTGCAGGCGCTCGTCGATCACCTCATTCTCTCGCAGGACTTTGCCTTCAGCTGGAGCGGCTGCGACTCACCGCAGGAGGCTCTGCAGCGCCTGTGGACGCCGCAACGCGCGGTGGTGGCAGCCACCGCCGGCGAGCGAGGTTGCTGGTTGCTGGATGCCGACGGACTGCATCACCAGCCGGCCTTCCAGGTGGACGTCGTGGACACCAACGGCTGCGGCGACGCCTTTCATGGCGCCTGGGCGCTGGCGCTGGCGCAGGGAAATCCCGTGCGTGAGTGCGCCCGCATCGCAGCGGCCGCCGCCGCGCTCAAGGCCACGCAGCCAGGTCTGACCGGCGTCCCGCCCCTGCCGGAGATTCACGACTTCATTGCGCGCGCCAGTTGATGCGCGACCTGTTTTTCACATCACAAGGAGCGGCATCACATGGGACTGGGCAAGCAAATCCGCATGAATCGCATCTTCGCCAACCCATCCGGCAACCTCTGTTCGGTAGCCATCGACCATTACATCGGTTACCAGGCCGGCATCCCCGCCGGCCTGCAAAACCTGCGTAACACCCTGGCGGCCGTGATGGCCGGCCCGCCGGACGCCGTCACCATGCACAAGGGCACGGCCGCCGCGCTCTGGGGGCCCTACGCCGGCGCTGTGCCGCTCATCCTGCAGTCCAGCTTCGTGCGCACCGACGACACAGCCATTGAGCAGTTTGTCACGGTCGAGGAGGCCCTGCGCCTCGGCGCCGACGCCATCGCCGTCGTCATCTACGTGCGCGGCGACAGCGAAGTGAAGTACCTGCGTATCCTTTCCGATACGGTGGAGGCGGGCGCGCGTCATGAGTTGCCGGTCATCTGCCATGTGTATCCCCGCGGCGCAAACAACGAAATCGTCTACAACCCCGAGGACATCGCCTGGGGCGTGCGCTGCGCGGCCGAGGTCGGCGCGGACGTCGTCAAGACGCCCTGGTGCGGCGATACAGAGGCGCATACGCAAATTGCTGACCGCTGCCCGGTGCCGCTGGTGGCCGCCGGCGGGCCGCAGTCGGACACCCTGGACGACGCCCTGGCGATGTTTCGCGATCTGCTGCAGGCCGGCGTGCGCGGCGGTGTCATCGGCCGCAACATCTGGGGCCATGAAAACGTTACGGGTACCCTGCGCGCCTTCCGCCGCGTGATCCACGGCGAGTAGGCGCTACAACAGACGCTCCGCGCTGACCGCGCCCGGGTGTCGGTCGTGGAGCAGCAGGTCGACGGCGCGTTCGGCTGTACCCGCTCCAAGCGACAGGCCGTGCCCGTTGAAACCGACGGCGAAACCTGCGTTGTCAACTCCAGGCAGCCGGCCCACCAGGGGCAGACCGTCGGAAGTGAACCCCATGACGCCGGCCCAACGCCGCTCGACGGGAGCGTCCACGTCGGGGAAGCGTCTGTGTAGCCAGGCCTCAAGCGTGCGCTGCACCGGATCGCTGATGCGCTCGTCGAGGCGATTGTGTTCCAGCCAGCGATTCTGCCTGCGCCCGCCACCCAGCAGCAGGCGGCCGTCGAAGGTATCACGGTAGTACATGTTGCCGTAGTCGCTGTAGCCGCAGGTACCGAGCAGCGGCCCCTGCCGCAGGGGCGCCGTCACAAGCGCCTGGCCGCGCACCGGCCCCATGTGGCGCGCCAGTTGCGGCAGCAGCGTCGCAGACCAGCCATTGGTGCAGACCAGCACATATCGCGCCTCAAGGATTGCAAGTCGACTGAAGACGCGAACGCGCCCGCCACACCCGTTCCCAATGCGCCAGACCTCGTTGCCAGGCAGCAGTTCCGCGCCGCTCTGTTGAAACAGCGCCTGCACCAGTTCATAGGGCTGGATGGCCTCATCGCGCGCCTGCTCAATGGCGGCGTGGAAACCGCGACGCAAAGGGTCTCGCGCGTGAAACTGCTGCTCGATGCCATCGGCGTCCATGGCCCGTGCCGCCATTTCCAGGTCGCGCGCCTCGTCTTCGCTCTCGGCCAGCAGCAGGGAGCCGCAGCGCTGACGCTGCACCGCGCCGTCGGCGGCATCAATGACATGATGCAGGTGGCGATGAGTCGTTTCGGAAAGGCCCCACATCTCGCGCACCACGGCGGGCCCGTAGCGCTCAAGGGCGCGGTGGTAATAGCTGTCAAGGCCGGTGATCATGAAGCCGGCGTTGCGGCTGCTGGCCCCCAGCCCCAGGTCGCGCGCGTCAGTGATGGTGACCTGGCGCCCGGCATTCGCCGCGAAGAGCGCCGCCGCACAGCCCACCAGCCCCGCGCCGATGATCAGGAAATCGACCTCGCGGACGGGCTGCTCGCCATCCGCCTGCCAGAAGGAGACGCTCACCGGGCGGTGACCGCGACGCCTGCCTCAGGCATTGACGACCAGGGAACCCACCGCCTTGTCATGCCAGGTCTGGTTACGCTGGTCAAAGAGGGCCCAGATGAAGCCCAGCAGGAAGACGGCGCCGCTGATCCAGGAGACCAGCACGCGAACGATGGCATCGCCGTCGCCGATTGACGATCCATCTTCCTTGATGACGCGAATGTCCATCAGACGCTTGCCGGGCGTCTGGCCATCATGGCGGGTCAGGAAATACCAGCCATAGACCAGGGTCAGGAGCATTTGCAAGGTCTCGCCCACGCCACCCATGCCCAGGCCAAGGAATATCAGGCCGGCAAGGATGCCCTGCAAAATCGCGTCGACGATCAGGGCGATAAATCGCTTGCCGACAACCGCCAGTTCAACTTCCTGCCGTTTGGGTTTCATGTGACCACCTTTTCCCTGCCCTGACCGGTCCCGTCGGGATGCCCCCGACGCTGATTCCCGGCAAACGCGCTACGTGTATCTGACAACTGAACTGCTTCTACTCATGATGAACTACGCAAGACCGGGCAGCCGGTTCACGACCTGTCAGGGACGATCCAGGCGCGTCTGCCGCGGAATCAGGCGCGGCGGCAGATCGCTGGTGACGACCAGGCTGTGGGCCAGCTTGTCGTGCCAACCCTGCTGCTCGCGGTTGAAGGCCGCCCAGACAAAGCCGAGGCCAATCGACAACTGACCGAGATAGTAGCCGAGTACCCGCAGCAAGGCCTGGCGGTCGCTGAGGTCCACGCCGTTTTCGCTGATAACGCGAATGCGCAACAGACTCTTGCCGGGAGTCTGTCCGCCGGCGCGCGTCCAGAAGAACCAGTAATAGGGCACGGTCGTTCCGATGTCGAGCACCAGGGCGATCATAAACTCCTGCGCCAGTGTCTGGGGCGCGAGCAGGATCATGAGGAAAAGACGCAGGACCGCGAGAATGATGGTGTCGATGACCAGGGACAGGAAACGCGTCCCGATGCCGGCCAGCGGAGGCATGCCTTCGTAAGGGGCTTGCTGCACCTGCGGTCCTCCTGCTGCCGGTCGACGGGCGGAGTGTAGCGCATGCGCGTCAGACTGTCGCGGCGCCTGATTAGCCGGTCGTCCCGCCAGCCTGCAAGGCTTCCAGCGCTTCGCGCGCGGCGCCGAAATTGCGGTTGACTTCGAGAGCGCGGCGGTAGTTTTCCGCCGCAACCCGCGTCTGCCCCATGCCCTCGCGGGCCTTGCCGACGTGATACCAGATTTCCTCGACAAAGTGGCCGCCCCCGTCATTCAGATTGACGTTGGCCAGGGTCAGGGTGTCCTGGTAGCGACCGACCGCGTTGTAGGCTTCGAGCGGGCCAAACTGGTACCAGAGCATGCGAAAGGGCAGGCCGTAGCGGCGAGCCTCGTCGAAGGCTAGGGTGGCGTATTCCCAGGCCTGGCGGCCATAGTCCGGCGCCAGGGCCACGTAGTTGCTGCCAATGTTGAACCACAGGAAGGGGTTTTCCGGGTCCTCCATCACGGCCAGACGCTGCTCCTCCAGGGTCCGGAGGATGTTTTGCTGCGGGTCGGCGTCCTCGCCCAGCATGGTCAGCAACTGCTGTTCCTCAACGCTCTCAAAGAGCACGATGTAGCTGTTGTTGAAATGCTGCCAGTATTCGCTGATCTGGTCGTAACTGTAGATTTTCTGCGGCCCGCGGTAGCTGTCGTGCGCGGTGAACTCGCGCCGGTCGTCGTCATAGCCGATCATCAGAAGGTAATGACCCATCCAGCCGAGGTCGCCCGGCGGCGGCTCGTAGCCCTTCTCGACGATAACGGGATGGCCGGCTGCGATGAATCGCCGCAGCAGTTGCAGGTCTCCGCCACTGCGGGCGAGCGCCCGCACCGGCAGTTCAGGCAATTCGTTGTTGACGAAATCCACCATTTCCTGCGGCGTCACATTCTTGTCCTCGCGGTTGGGCTTGAGCCAGTTGGCCGCGCGGTTCTGATCGTTGCGATAGCCGAAGTGTGTCAGGGCATTGGTCAGGGTCGCCGGGCCGCAGTTGTTCCAGCCCTGAAATTCGAAGTTAAAGTCCGTAATCAGGACGGCGGTGGGTGTAGCCAGCGGCTCATCCTGCGCCAGGGCGAAGCATGTGCACAGCAGCAGCGATGCAAGCGAAGCGACAACAGAAAATCGATGGCGCAAAGCCATGTTAATGCAGAATCTCCACGTCAGGACCAGTCAAATTGTACACGAATTTCACTGCCTCATGACAAGGGCGCGACACATATCAGTTCTGCCAGGCTGTGGCCGATGATTCGGTATTCGCGACCGATGCGCAGTTGCAACGGCCCTTCAAAAGGCGCGGTGTGTATGACCTCAAGTTCCGTATCAGGCCTTAACCCCAGGGCCGCCAGATACTCCAGGCGATCAGGCTCACGCGTCAAGACACGAGTCACGCGCAAGGCGCCACCCTTCGCTTCGACGCCGGACAGCGGGCAGTCATCCATCGGCGTCAGGTCGCCGTCTTGCGCCGGTATGAGTTCGCCATGCGGGCAGCGTCGGGGCCGGCCGCTCATCTCCGCCATTCTTTCCACCAGCAAGTCGTCCAGACCGCTGCACATCCGCGTGGCTTCCGAATGGACTTCGTGCCAACCGAAACCCATGACACGCTCCAGAAAAACCTCGGCGATGCGCTGTCGCCGCAGTTCCAGCAAGGCCACGCGCCGCCCTTCGTCGGTCAGGCGAACGCCGTGGTAAGGCTCGTGACGCAACAGGTCGTCGCGACGCAGGCGCGTGATCATGCGGTTGACAACAGGAGGGCTGGCGTCCATGGATTCGCCCAGATCGCCGGTGCCGACCCAGTCACTTTCTGCGTGGCGGCGGCGTTCCGCCAGACGCCAGATTTGCGCCAGCCAGGAGCGCAGGGCCGTGCCCGGCCCCTCCGTCCCCGCAGCCGGGCTACCAGCCATACTCCAGTCGCCTGACCAGGCGCTCCGGCAAACCCGCACGGCGCATTCGATCCTGTACGGCACACACGTCATAAGCGACGCGACGGTATTCCCAGACACCCTCCGGCAGGTCCAGCAGGGCGTAGGCCGCGCGCGGATTCTGGTCTCGCGGCTGCCCGACGCTGCCGGGATTAATGATCTGGCGCAGGCCGTTCAGATGGCGGCGCTGGCGCGGGCCGGGCAAGACCATGTCGACCGAACCCGGACCGTTCTGTTGTTCATAAATGACGGGTTGGTGGGTATGACCCACCAGGCAAAAGGGAGTCTCGAAATGCGGGAAGTTCTGGGCCGCCACGCGGGGTTCAAAGATATATTCCCAGACGGGTTCGCGCGGGCTGCCGTGGGCCAGGGTGAAATCGCCGGCAACGAAAGTGGTCGGCAAGGCTTCCAGCCAGATGCGGCTGTTGCCGGAAAGCGCCTCGCTCGTCCAGGCGACGACCTGGCGCGCCTCCGGATTGAAACTGTTCAGGTCCAGCCGACCCAGGGAGGCCCAGTCATGGTTGCCGGCCAGACTGAGATGCGGTAACTCGCGCAGCCGTTCAACACATTCGTTGGGGTCCGGACCGTAGCCCACCACGTCTCCCAGACACCACACGTAGTCCCACTGCCCGTTGGCATCTTGCAGTACGGCATCGAAGGCGTCAAGATTCGCGTGGATATCCGAGATGACCAGTATGCGCATGCATGCTCCTGCGAAACGGGGGTCCAAGCTGAATGTGGCGCTATCCTACCACGTCCCACCATTTCCCGCGATGCATTGCGGCGCTGGTTCTCATGTTGCTGACCGGCTGCAACCTGGTCGCCAACCTGCCACAGGCCGACTCCCCGCAGGATGTTCCGGTGCCCACGCCACCGCTCCCGGAGGCCGATGCCAATGACGTGGTGGCGGGCGTCTGCTTTGAAGCCGCGCGTGACGCCGCGGGACGGCTATTCGTGCTTCGCAGCGCCGACGAACTGGCGAACTTCTTCGATCTCGCCGACAACAGTCAGCTCTGTCGCCAGCCGGTGACGCGCCAGGCCCGGGATTTCAGTGACGGCCGCGTGCTGGCGGGCCTGTGGAGCCTGGGCCGGGGCTGCGCCGCCACGCACCAGGTCCTCCGTTGGCAACGAAACGACGCTGCGCGTCAGATCCACCTGCAATTGCGCCTGGACGTGACCGGCGACTGCGATTACGAGTTGCTGCGTCCCTGGTGGATGACGCTGGATGACGCCCGCCAACACGACATTGTGATCGAGGTGCTGCCCTGAAGCGGGTTCAGCGCGCGGCGAGAATCTCCTCCACCGCGCCGGCCAGTTCACGCAGCGTACGCACCGGGTAGACGCCATCAGCGTGGCGGGCGTACTCCGTCATGTCACTGTCGCCACTGCCCCAGGTGTTGTCGGGTTCGGGGTTGAACCAGAAGAGTCGGTGGCTGCGCCGCTGCAGGTGCTGCGCCAGATCAAGGCGCGGGTCGTTGAAGTTGTTGCGGCCGTCGCCCAGGATGATCAGCGTCGTCCGGGGATCGATGCAGTCCGCGTGCCGCTCACAAAGAGTCGTCAGGCTGCGGCCAAGGTCGGTGTTGTAGTGACCGGGCGGGTTTTCGCGCATGACCCGTAGCAGGGCGTCTCGCGGCTCGCGACTGGCGAAATGGTCGCTGATTTCGACCAGATCGTCGATGAAGATAAAGCTGCTGGTGCGGGTGACCTGGTCCTGCAACTGGTAGACCAGCATGAGCAGGAACCCGGCGCAGTGCCGCATTGAAGTGCTCAGGTCGCAAAGCAGCAACAGGGCCGGTTTCCTGCGACGCTGGCGATGCCGGATTTCCAGCGGCAGGCCACCGTTACGCAGGCTGGCGCGCAAGGTGCGGCGGGGGTCCGGGTTGCCGGCGCGGTACTGCTGTTGGCGAAGAGCCGCGCGCGTGCGCAGGCGCGCCGCCAGACGTTGCAACTCCTCGCGAAGCGCCTCGACCTCGCTGTGGCGCAGGCGATTGAAAGGGACCTCCTGCAGGTCGCCGGGCCGTTCCGGCCCCCGCGCCGCCATCTGCTGCGCCAGGTTGCTGCCCACGTGCTGCGAGAGTTGTTCATTGAGTGCGCCGACGTTTTGCTGCAACATTTCATGCAGTTGCCGGCGCGCCTCCTCGCCCATGCCCATCGCTTCCAGCATCTGCAACAATTCCTGAATGAGCTGCTCCAGCTCCGTCAGACCGGCCGCGCGCCGCATGCGTCGTTCGTACCAGCGCCGTTGCGTCAGCGACTCACCTTCGGCCAGACTGCTCTGCTCGCCCAGTTGCTGCAACTGCGATTCAGAAAATCGCTGACCTTCCAGCAATTGCCGCAGCAGATCTCTCAGGGCCGCCGCGTCCCCGGCCAGCGACATGAGCGCTTCGCGCAAAACGTCACGCTGCTCCTCCGTCATGTCGGCGGGGATGTCGCTCATGAGGGGCTGGCCGCTGCCGAAGAAGAGCGGAAAGAAATAGTCAAAGACTGGCTGGTCGCGCGCTTCCTTGACCAGGGTGCTTCGCAGTGCCGCGCGAAAGCGTTCCCGCTGCGCAACGCCGACGGCTTCCAGCGCTTCACCGGCATCCTGACTTTCCGCCAGCGATACGCGCAGGCCCGAGGCGCGCAGGGCACGAATGAATTCGATCAGACGGGCATCCATGGCGCGCCGCTCAAGGCTCCCCGATCAGGTCGCCAGCCCGGTCTCTACCGTCCGGTCGCCGCTCTGCAGGCGAGGGAAAATGTGGAATTCCTCACCATCTCGGACGATGGTGGGTTCAGGCGTGAAGAGACCGTAGCGGTCGAAAAAGTCGCGCACCTCGTCCGTGAGAAGCTCTTCCTTCTCCAGCAGCAGGTCCACGAGTTCCTCCATCAGCTCGACGTGCTCGCGCAGGGCGACGCGAGTCTCCCGCAGCACGTCCTGATAGGCTTCCTCAATGGCCTTCGCCTGCTCCGGCGTCCACTTGATGCGACCGCCGCGAAATGGATCGTATTCCATGGACGTGGTGGCGCCCATGGTGCCCAGCATGCCGGCGTTGGCCATGGCAGCCAACAGGCCGTAGGCGCGGTTCAAATCACGCCCGACCAGTGTGCTCTGGAATCCGATGCCGCAGTACTCGATCTCGGCAGCCTTGCCGGCGACGGCCACCTTGACGCGCTGCATCAGTTCCGGCTTGATCTGCAAGCCCTGGTAGGATTCCTGCGCCGGGTAATGCCAGACATGGCCATAGTACGAGCCCTGTCGCAGGATGGTGATGCGGCTGATGCGATGCGCCGGCATGAAGAGGCGCACGGCAAGGGCCACGCCGGCCTGGTAGGTGGCCAGACGGCGTTTGGCTTCCGCGTCCATGTGTTTCATCTGCGATCGCAGGCCCATCTCATGCTCGGGCTTGGCGCGCATGAAGTCCTGGTAACTGATGAGCCGGCGGCCGTCAAAGAAAGCGTAACGCAGCGACTCATTGAGCAAATACTTGATGTCCGCGGGCGTGTAGCCGGGTGTCTCCGAGGCCAGAATGGCCGGTTCCATGTCTTCGTCGTGGGAGTAGCTGTCCAGATAGTATTCGAAGATTTCGCGGCGGCCCTCCATGTCCGGCACGTCCACGCGGATCTTCTTGTCAAAGCGGCCGGGGCGCAACAGCGCCGGGTCCAGCGCCGACATGCGGTTGGTGGCGCCGATGACCAGTACGCGTCGGTCCGGTTTCGGCGCCTTGCGGCGCCGGAAGGTCTTCCACCACCAGGCCCGCCAGCGCGCGCGACGGCCATGTTCCTGGCTGAAGCCGTCCATCTCAATCAGCATGGTGCTCAACACGCCCATGCCGCCGGAAGCGCCCCCGCCAAACATGCCCCCCATGCCGGTGCCGCCGGCCCCGCCTTCCTCGCCCACCGAGGCCACGTTCCCGCGCGACCCGACGGCGTCGATCTCGTCAAGAAAGATCACGGCGGCGCCGTAGCGTTTCGCCAGCTTGCGCGCCTTGCGAAACAGGCCCATCACCTTCATCGGCCCCACGCCGATGAACATGGCCTGCAGGCCCGAGGCGTCCATGTACAGGAAGGGGACCCTGGCCTCGGTGCTGATGGCCTGCGCCAGCCAGGTCTTGCCCGTGCCGGGCGGCCCCTCCAGCAAAAGGCCGGTGAGCGGCTCTCCGCCGGCGCGTTCGAAAACCCGGACGCCGCGCAGGAGCGTGACAATCTGGTGCGCCTGTTCCAGAATCTCGGGCTGGCCGCGATAGTCATCGAAGCTGATTCCGTCGCCGCCCGAATCGGGCATGATGGTGTAACTGCGGGTGCGCGCCAGGAACCAGAAGAGCAAAATGAATTGCGACAGGAAAATAAGCATGAAGAGCAGGATTTGCAGCACCTGCCCGGCGAAGGGGATGATGCTGCGGGTGAACTCCGCGTCGCTCAGGACGGCGATGGGCCCGCCAATCAGCAAAAGAGGAATCAGGGCCCGCTTGATGAAGCGCCGTATGCGCCAGGGGAGACGGTTGCGGCGCTCGACCGAAGACTCTTCCTGTTCCCAGCTAAAGCGCTCGCGTCGTGGTTCGATCTGCATGGAGGTCATGTGTACCGCCCTTCAGGGCCTCACTTCAGGCTGCCACACAGTCCGGGCCGCGCCCTGCCCGGGCGACCGCAGGGTTCGGCTATTCTACCCGCGGTATCCCTGCTCCGGTCTGCGTCGCATGAGACTTCATTGAGTTTCCGCTGCCTGTTCAACATGCGGTTTCGCCTCAGTGTACGAGTTGACGCGGATCGTCTTCCTGCTGGCCCTCTCCGATCACCGGCTTCGGTGTGTGCAGGCCATAGTGGTCAAAGAAGGCCTCGGCATCGCTGGCGAAGAGCTCTTCCCTCTCCAGCAGTTCCTCAATCAACGCCTCACCCATCTCCCGGTGCAGCCGCAGGTCCGTGCGCACTTCGTCCAACGCCTGCAGGAAGGTCTCTTCCATCATCTTGCGCACCTCGCGCACGGTCTCCGGCTCGTCGGCGACGCCGAGAGGGCCGAACATGCCGGCGTTGGCCATCTGGCGCAGCACAAAGCGAACATTGAGAAAATCGCCGAACACACCGAGGGTCTGTTCGTGTTCGCCGCCGTATTCCATTTCGCCGGCCTTGCCCGCCACCGAAATACGCAGGCGATTGCGCAGCGAGGACTCGGTATTGATGTACTCGTAACTCTCGGTCGCCGGCATCGACATCACGTGGCCCAGCGCCTGGCCCTGACGAATGATGGTGATGCGCGCGATGCGCCAGTCCGGCCGATAAAGCCGCACGGCGATGGCGTGCGCTGCCTCGTGGGCGGCCAGGCGTCGCCTGGCTGCGATGGTCATGTTCTTGACCGGCTCGCGCAGGCCCATCTCGTGCTCGGGCTGGGCGCGGGCGAAGTCCTTGTAGCTCATGGCCGTGCGGCCATCAAAGAGCGCGTGGCGCAGGGCCTCGTTGAGCAGATACTTGATGTCCGCCGGCGTGTAGCGTTGCGTCTCCACAGCGAGGGTCAGGGAGTCCATCGTCTCGTCATGGGCCATGTTGGAGAGATAGTAATCGAAGATTTCGCGTCGCCCCTCAAGATCGGGGACGTCGACGCGCACCTTCTTGTCGAAACGGCCGGGCCGCAGCAAGGCGTCATCGAGGGCATGAATGCGATTGGTGGCGCCGATCGTCAGCACCCGTTTGGGCGGCCTCGGAAAGGGTTTGCGCCGGATGTTGCGGAACCACCATTTCTTCTTGCGCGCCAGCCAGCCATGCTCCTGACTGAAACCGCTCATCTCCACCAGCAAGGTGCTGAGCAGGCCGACGTTGGCGCCGCTCATTCCACCGAACATGATGGGCAGGCGCATGGTCGGGGCGGGCTCGCGAAATTCGTTGCGTTTACGCGCCACGCCGCCGCGCGAACCCACCGCGTCGACCTCGTCAATGAAGATGATTGAAGCGCCATAGTCCTTCGCCGCGTTGCGCGCCTTGCGGTAGAGGTTCATCACCTTGAGCGGCGCGATGCCAAAAAACATGGACTGCATGCCCGAGCCATCGATGTAGAAGAAGGGAACGCCCGCCTCGGTGCTGATGGCCTTGGCCAGCCAGGTCTTGCCCGTGCCGGGCGGGCCCTCCAGCAGCAGGCCGTTGAGCGGCTCGCCGCCGGCATCCTCAAAGGCGCGCACACCACGCACCAAAGTCACGATCTGCCGCGCCTGGGCCAGCAGTTCAGGTTGTCCGCGATAGTCTTCAAAGCTGACGCCTTGCGTATCGGAGCCGGGCCAAATGGTGTAGGCGCGGGCGCGCCCGAGGAACCAGAACATCAGGGCGAACTGGCCAATGATGAAGCCGCCCAGCAGCAGAAAACGCCCCAGGTAAGGAATCGAGTACTCCAGGAAACCCAGCAGACCGCGCATGAATTCCGCATTGAGCAGCGCAATGGCGACGAGGAGCAAAAAGAGGTTGCGTATCTTGTGTTCGGTGAAAAAGAAACGAATGCGATTGCGCAGCCGACGCCGTTCATCGACCAGCGTGGCTTCGTTTTCCCAGGAATAGCGCTGCCGTTGCAATGCCTGGCGTTCGCGCGCCGGTTCGTATCGACGGATTTCGGTCATCGGGCCGTCCTCCTCCCGCTCGTTATCCGCTCTGGCCAGCCGCGTCCAGCAGGAACAGCGGGTGGTTGGGCTCGCCGTTGTACAACACACCCCCTTCGGGACTCTCGTAAAGCAGCGTGCCTTCTGCAATCAGGTCGAAGAAGTCCAGCAGGTCGCGCGGGCCCTCCAGGTAGACCAGTGCGTCCTGACGCTCAATCTCGGAGATCAGGAAGACCACGCCGGCGAAACCAGGGCCGCTGTCCAGGGTGGAAATGTTCCACGGAGAGATCAGGTTGACGCGCAGCAAACTGCTGCCTGCGCTCTCTGCGACCGTGCCGCGCCAGGTTAACTCGATGGCGCGCTGAATGGCCGTATAATAATCGACCTGACCCGCCGGGGACTGCGTATCGGGCACGCTGTTGGGCACAAAGAGCAGGTTGACGACGAAGGCATCCTCGCTCAGGCTACGGCGAATCTCGACAATATCCACGCCTGCGGTGGCGGCCTCAATGCGGTCAGCTGCGGAGATCAGCGAAGGGTCCGTCGCGCCGCTCTTGTCAGCCATGACGAGGTCGATGACTTCAAGGGCGCGCAAGGCCTCGCCTTCGCCGGTTTCCTGGCCCGTCAGTACCCCCAGACCGGGCAGGGCGCTGCAACCCGTCACCAGCAACAGGGAGAGTAGCGTTAAACGTAGCCAGACAGTCGAGATCATACCCATTCCGTCCCGAATGGCGCCGAGGGCGACGCCATCAGAGTGATTTGCGCAGCAGCCGTATAAACTGTCATTGTAGCGTCATTTGGAGGTTTCGTGCAGCGCCGTCGCGGACGTTCAGGAATTCCTAACCTTGGGCAGCTTTGGCCGGCCCTGTTGCTGGCGACGCTGCTTCTGGCGGCCCTGGCCGTGCGGGGCGAGGACACGACCCGGCTCGACTGCGATGACCGCCCAACCTTTCTGGACCCGCCATGGGTCGATGGTGACAGATTCTGCGCGGAACTGATCTACCAGTCGCCCCGCAACGAAGCGCTGGCGCTGGCGTCCCTTGCTGTTGCGCCCGATGGCACACTCTTCGCCGCCAGCCCCCTGCGCGGTGAGGTCTGGGCCTTTGGCGACAGCGACGACGACCGCCTGCCAGACAGGGCGCAGCGCCTGCTCTCGGGCCTGTCTCAGCCAACGGGTATGGACTGGCACGACGGCGCCCTCTACATCCTGAGCCGCGCCGGCATCCTGCGCCTGCCCGCCGGCGCGCCAGACGCCAGGCAGGTTACCGCCGACTTACCCCTGCAACCCGGGCAGGCCGGCGGCGATCTGGTGGTCGGGGCGGATGGCACGCTCTACGCGTCTCTGGTCGCTGCCTGCAGCCAGTGCGAGCCGGGCGACGGGCCCTCCATCCTCGCCATTTCCCCGGATGGCAGCCGGCAGAGCGTACTGGCCCGCGGCCTGCGCCGGCCGGCCGGACTCGCGTTGCGCCACGGCGAACTTTGGGCGACGGACAGCATGGGACGCGCCGACGCAGCGCAAGGGGACGCGCTCGATGAACTCAATCGCATCCAGGCGGGCGCCCACTATGGCTGGCCCTGGTGCAGCGGCACTGTGCGCCTGCCGACTTTGCCCGCTGCGACCGGCTGCGAGAAGTTTCTGGCGCCCGCCCTGTCGCTGCCGACGGGCAGCACGCCGCTTGGCCTGGCGTATTACGACCACGATGCGCTGCCCGATTTGCGCGATTCCCTGCTGGTGACCCTGCACGGCTCACGGCACCAGATCGAGTTGCGCGGCTACGCCCTGGCCGTCATTCGCTTGGACGCGGCAGGTCAGCCCCGCGCGCCGGAAGTCATCATTCCGCAGCAACCTGGCGGCAGCATTTTCAGCGTGAGCAAATTGAACTACCTTGGCGCGGGATTCTGGCCGGAACGACCGCTGGACGTCGCCATCGGCCCCGAGGGCCAGGTCTACGTCAGCGTGACGGGCGGGCGGATTCTCGCCCTGCGCCAGGCAGCCCGCTGAGTCGTTGCCACAGATCTGCCAGCATGCCGCCGATCAGCAGCGGCCACAGCGGCCACAAGGGCGCGATCAGGCGCTCCTCGGGGACCGCAGCGATAATCACGGCCATCATGGTGAGCCAGCAAAGGAGCGCCCATGCAGCGCCTGTGAAGAGCGGACGTCGCGAAAGCAAACCCCAAATCAGGGCAGGAATGGCAAGAATCTTCAGGGCATGCAACAGGTCTCGCGAAAGGGAATAGAGGCGCACGGGCAAGGGCCACAGCCGTTCACCACGATACTCGCCACCGAAAAAACTGCCACTTTCGCTCCACGCCCTTTTCAGTGGGAATGCCGGGGACAGGGTGTCATCAAGACGCAAGACGTCGATATGTGGCAGGTGCCAGTTGGACTGCTGTCTCTGAAGCAACAGGTGGAGAATCTCACCAGGAAGCGAAACAAGGAACTGCACGGGGTGGCTCGTGATGGCCTCAAGGGCGACGCGAGTGAGCAACGAGTCGGTCGCGCATGGGCCGATGTGATAAACGAGGGCGCCTGGAAACCACAGGTCAAGCTCATCGGGTATTTCTGCGACAGGTTCCTGCGCAAGAAATGCCCGGCTTGCTTCCTCCCCCACCCAGGGACCGGGGATCTGCCAAAGCGGATGGACCCTTTGAGTCCAGTCCATTGGCTCGATGGCCGGCAGCGACACAAGTCGAAGCAGGCGGGCGGTTGCGGCGCCGTTCTCCGCGACGACCGGAGTGGGGGGGGGGGGGGGGGGGGGGGGGGGGGGGGGGGGGGGGGGGGGGGGGG
>JAPPOB010000005.1 GCA_028818375.1 Anaerolineaceae bacterium | reverse complement strand
GGGGCGCGTCGCCACACGCGCGCCGCGCCCCTGATCCCCCGCAGGAGACCGGGCCAGACTTGCCGCATGCACTGCCCCAACCCAAAAAAAGCAAATTCAATACCGACCTGAAAACAATGAAGCTTTTCCTTGTTCTGGCCCTGTTGCTGGCCTTCCATCTGCGCATGGACGCTGTCGGCGACTGGCCCCTGCGATGGGATGAAGCGTTTTCCGTCTGGTTCGGCCAGATGGGCCTTGTCGAAGGCGCCATCAAGACAGCGGACGATATTCACCCTCCCCTGTATTTCTGGCTCCTTCACGTATGGCTGCGCCTGGCTGGCATCAGCGAGTTTGCCATCCGTGCCCTGTCGGTATTCCTCGGTCTGCTAACGGTAGCAGTCGTCCATTCACTAACCCTGCATTTGAGCCGGCGCAAACTTGCCGCAGCGCTGGCGGTATTGCTCATCACCCTGTCTCCCTTCCACATCACCTGGTCGCAGGACGCGCGCATGTACCCGCTGGTGACGATGTTCGCGGGGCTGGTCCTATACACTTACATTAAAGACACATTAAGAAAATGGGGGGGGTGGACTGCTCTACTGGCGATCAGCGGCGTCGCTGCGGCGTTGAGCCATCCATTTGGCGTCTTCGTCCTCGTCATCCTTGCGCTGCACCGGGTCATTCACTGGCGCGACTTCCGCGGCAGTAACCGGCGATGGATCATGGCCAACCTGGTGACCGGCATTGCGTTGCTCCCCTGGCTCGCGTTCACCATTGGAACGATCAGGACAGACCCTGGACCCGCCACCTTTGAACCGCTGTTTGCCTACCAGCTTATGGCCACGCTGTTCGCAACCGGTGTTTCCGTCCACGTCGACGACTGGATCCTGCCGGTGCTGCTCATCAGCGCGGTCTTCATCCTGGGGCTGGCCCTGAACTGGCGTCACAATCGCCGCGCCACTTCCCTGATCCTCCTCGGCTGTGCCCTGCATCCCCTGTTGATCACGTCACTGGGTCTGCCCTTTGTCCCCTTCTATATCAGTGACCTGCAGGAACGTCACTTCATCGTCTTTGCACCTTTTGTGTTCGCGGGCTTCGGCATCAGTCTGGCGGCCTTGTTGCGGCATCCCTGGCTGCGCCTGCCCGGGACTCTTGCATTGGCCGGACTCCTGACCCTGAGCAGTGTCAGGACCCTGGAAAAAAGCGACCTGCGCTATTTCAGAGATGATTACCGAAGCATGATGGCGGCTGTCACCGCCCTGACCTCAGTGGACGACAAGATTTTCTTTGTCTCCGGCGGTCGAAAGCCCGTCGTCTACTACCATCTGGACCGGGTCGGATACGACGGGCCGAAGGACCCCTGGGCCGAGCCGTCAAACGTTACGGGAATACCCGGCTATGCTGACGACCTGCCGGCCATGATGGCAGAGATCTTCGCTACCTTTCCCCGCTTCTGGCTGATCGAGATCGAGGTGCACCTGGATGACCCGCCGGGAGCCCGCATCAACTGGATTGACGAGCATTACCGCCGGATTCACCACATCCCCGTCGCCCACAATGGCATCAGTTACTACAGCAGGGATGAAAACGAGGCGCTGCCCGACGTCCGGACGCTGGTCCCGCCCGTGATCAGGGAAGCCCGGCCAGGGGACCAGGTGCGGATCGGAGTCCCTGCCGGCGCCACGGTAGATCTCGTCCATGCCGGAGTTACCATGGAAACCAGGCGCGCGGATTCATGGCAACTGCTTTCCTTCGACATTTATCCGCATTATCCGAACGGAGAATACGCGCTACGGGTGGCGGAAGACAGTTATTCCTTCATCGTCACCCACAGCCAGGCTTCATCCTGACTGCCGCGCGGCCAGGTTCAGGGAGAATCGCCCGCGGAATCTGGCCGACGTGGAGACGGCACACGCCGCGCCCCGGGATTCCCGGCGGGCCGTCGCGAGCGCAGGTTGACGATGGCGATGCCGGCGATGATCAGCGCGCCACCGGTAACCATCACCACGCCGATCTCCTCCTGCAACATCAGCGCGCCCAGCGCCACACCCACCGCGGGGAAAACATAGGTGACCATCGAGGTGCGCGCCACGCCCAGCTCACGCACCAGAAAATAGTAGATGCTGTAGCCGACAAAGGTGTTCAGCAGGCCCAGCGTGAGCACAGCCACCAGCGCGTCCGTGCTGACCTCCTGCAGCGGCGTCAGTCCATAAAGGAGGGCCATGGGTCCGGTGACGACCGCGCCGACGGCCAACGTGGCCATGGCCACCACAACGGGCGCTATGTCGCGCTGAATCAGCTTGCGGCCCCAGGACGTAAAGACCGCGTAACAAAGCGAGGCCGCCACCAGCGTCGCCATGCCCGCCAGACTCTGCTCGCCGCCCAGGTTGCCCTGAAACAGCAGCACAACACCGCCGAAGCCGGTCAACAGGCCGACGACCTTGCGCAGGGTGATACGATCATCGGCGAAAAGAAAATGGGCGATGACCAGAGCGAAGAGCGCGGTGCTGGCCTGCAGCACGGCGGCCATGCTGCTGCTGATGTACTGTTCGCCCCAGGTGATCAGCAGGAAGGGCAGCACCACGTTGCCCAGACCGATGAAGACCAGCGCGCGCAGCGTCTCACCATCCCGCGGCAGGGCGTGGCGTCCCCTGAAGACCATGGCGCCGAGACCCAGCGCGCCGATCAAGGTGCGGATGAACACGATTTCAAAGATGTTGAAACCGCCTGAGCTGTCGCCAGGAAACAGGCCGCTGCCGGTGATGCTGATGCGAATGAACAGGTAGGATGAACCCCAGATCAATCCCAGCGACCAGAATCCGGCCCAGGCCCTGGCGTTGCCTTGCAACAGGGGACCTCACTTCCGGGCCGGCGATCGGGCCAGCCATGGTACATTGCCGAAAGCGTTGCATTATACTGCCGCCGATGACCCGCAGGGGAGAAGCCGTGACGACGCATTCGCTGCGCCGCAAGTGATCGCCCACCCGGGTTGCGGATGAAGACTTTCAGATCGATTCGACCCGGTCTGCCCTGGCCGACGGTCGTTTTCGGCGGCATCCTTCTGCTGGCAGCCCTGCTGCGTCTGAGCCTGGTGGAAATCGCCCACTTCCAGCTCGATCAGGCGCGACTCGCCCAATACGCCTGGGAACTGGCGCGCGAGGGCGTGTTTCGCACCCACTTTTTCGCCCTGACCGGCGGCTACGACAACTTTCCCCTTTCCATCTATCTTTACGCGCCGCCCTTTCTGCTTTTCTCGCATGTTCACGCCTTGCTGCTGTGGAACGTCGGCCTGAACCTTGCAGCGCTGGCGCTGTGTTGGCAATTCGCGCGTCGCTACTGGGGCTGGCCGGCGGCGGCCATCGCCACCCTGCTGCTGGCCACAGCGCCCTGGGACGTTTTTTACGCCAGCCGTATCTGGAGCAACACGCAGATGCCCGTCCTGGTGATGATCTGGGCCTGGGGCACCGCCCTGGCCTTTCACGAGCGGCGCCGTCGCTGGTGGTCACTGAGCTGGGCCGCCGCCGCCTGGCTCTTTCAACTGCACCCCGGCGGCGCCATTTTCCTCATCACCTCCGGCCTGTTGAGCGGCGCCGGCATCCGGGCCGGGGTGTTTTCCTGGCGGGCAGCCGCCCTCGGTCTGGCGTTGGGCCTTGCGCCGGCCCTGCCCTGGCTGGCCGCCTTCCTTGAGGGAAGGACGGCGATTGACCAGGAGCGTCTTCCCTTGCTCAGTGAGGGCAAACGTGAACTGATTTACAACTGGCGTCCGCTCGCGGATCTCCTGGCGGCGGGAAACCTGGAACGCTGGTTTCGCGGCGAGGGTCTGGACGCGTTGCGCGCGCAGTTCGCGCCGCTGGACCTGCTGGCGCCCGTCGCGATGTTGTGTTACGCCCTGGTTGCCCTGTGGGTGCTTTGGAAGGCCCTGCGCGCGCCGCAGCGGGCCCCCTGGCGCGTGCTGGCGCCCTGGTTGCTGTTGCCCCTGGCATTTCCCGTCGTGTCCTACGCTTCCTACGCCATCATTTATTATCTGCCGCTCTTGCCGGCGCCCTTCCTTGCGCTGGCCGCGGGCTGGTCTGCGCTGCGGCTCCGCTGGCGCAGGCTGATCGCTGCGGCCCTGCTTGTCTACTGCGCGCTGAACGTCAACGCCGTTTGGCAAGCCGCGCATTTTGTGCGCGCGGGCGTGGCGCGGGATGACGCGGAGATCTGGGCCGTAGGCGGCGGCGCCCCCCTTTCCACGCAACTGGCGATCGCCACAGCGGCGCAGGATGCCATCGATGAAGGCGTCGTGACTGAACTCATCGTGGCGCTGCGCCCCGTTTACGGCCTGGAATACGAGCAACTGGCCCACGCCATACCCTTCCACGCCCGCAACGCCCCGACGCGCATCCTGAATATGGATGAGCCGCATCTCGTCTACCCGGCCCAAGCCGCCCTCCTGCTGCTGGACGCCAGGCAGACGACGCTGCCGCCGGGCTACGGGGAGGCGAGGGAGTGGACGCGCAACACCCGTTACCGTCTCCATACACTGCCGGGCGGAGCGGCGCCCGCGCCCCAATATCCCCTGCCCGGACAGCCGGGTTTCGCCAACGGGCTGCGCCTGACCGGTCACGATGCGCCGGACTGCGGCGTCGGCCGTATGCGCCTGCACTGGGTTCCCGGCCCCGCCGGCGATACCCGTTTCCATTTCTTCAACCATTTGCTGGATACGGAAGGGACTCTGCTGGCCCAGCGCGATATCCCCGCCTGGGACTCCTCGCAATGGCGCGCCGGGGACGTGATCCTCTCGACGGTGGACTTCGGACTTTCGCTCAATGAAGTGCCTGGCGAAAGCTGGCGCGTCGGCATGTACGAATACCCGTCGCTCGCGCCTGTGAACGCCCTCGATCCCGAGGGCCGTCCCTGGCAGTACGCCATCGACATCCCTTTGTCGGGGCTCTGCGCGGGATGATGCATGCCCAACAGTTGGCGCCTGCTGTACATTGTTGCAGCCCACGCCTATACTGGCGCGCCATGGCAACCGCGGATACAGGTATGAACGCCATCGCACTTCCCTGCGCCATCGCGCTGGTCGGGATGCCAGGCGCCGGCAAGACGCTCTGCGCGGACCATTTGCGCCGTCGCGGCTATCCTGGCTTTCGCTTTGGTCAGATTGTAGTCGACGAAGTGGAGCGCCGGGGCCTGCCCCGGACGCAGGAAAGCGAACGAATCGTGCGCGAGGACCTGCGCGCCCTGCAGGGACGGGAGGCCATCGCCAGGCTGGCCCTGCCCGTTCTGCGGCAGTTGTTGCAGACCTCCCCCGTCATTTTCATCGACGGGCTTTACAGCTTCTCCGAATACCAGTTGCTCAGGCGAGAACTGGACGCCAGTCTGCTGGTGGTCGCCATCGTCAGCGCGCGGCAGCGTCGCTATCAGCGCCTCGGAACACGTTCGCAGCGTCCGCTGGATGCCGCGGCGGCCGAGGCGCGCGATTTGCGCGAGATCACCACGCTGGAGAAGGGCGGGCCTGTCGCCATTGCCGACCACACCCTGCTCAATGACAGCACGCCCGCCGCCCTGACCGACGCGCTGGACACCCTGATGCGGCAACACGGGCTGGAATCGCGTACAATCTCGCCGGATAGCGGCAATTCCGACAAAAGCAGGCTATGATACACTTCCGACCCGAAAGTGTGCGGTCGCGGTAGCGACGTACGTCGCTGTGATGGTGCAAGCATGAACCCCAGCAATACCATGCAGGAATACCTGGCGGAAGCCTGGCGCCTGGCCCACTACCAGCAGGGTGCCCCCAATGTATCCGGCGCCGCCCTCGCCGAGGTCCTGCAGGTCTCGGCGCCGGCGGTGACGCGCATGGTGCAACGCCTCAAGAAGGCCGGTTACCTGCATCCCGGGCGCGGCATTCAGTTGACCCCCGCCGGCGAGCGGGTGGCCCTGCAAAACATCCGCCGTCACCGTCTGGTGGAGGTTTTTCTGGTCGACGTCATGTCGCTGGGCTGGCACGAGGTCCACGATTCGGCCGATGAACTTGGCGCGGTGGTCAGCGACGTCGTTCTGGATCGCATGGACCATCTTGCCGGTTATCCTCGTCGTTGTCCCCATGGCGAGCCGATCCCCACGCGCGACGGACACATGCCGCGCATCCGGGACCAGGCGCTCAACGAGGTTGAGACCGGCCGCCAGTTGCGCCTCAGCCGCGTACACAGCCATGACGGACACATGCTGCAATATCTGGACAGCCTGGGGCTGCGGCCCGGCGTGCGGTTGACGCTGGTGGCGCGCGCGCCGTTCAGCGGGCCGCTGCACCTGCGTCTGGGCGAGCGCGACTGTTTCATCGGCCCTGAACTGGCGAGCGTGCTGCGCGTTTGCGCTGAAGACGAGTTTGCCCTGGTGTGAAACGCCGGCAGGCAGCACAACAGCCCGCGATGTTCGCCGGCGTGGACATCGGCGGCACCTTCACCGACCTTGTGCTGGCCGAAAACGGCCGTCTGCACATCCACAAACGACCCAGCACACCCGACAATCCTGCGGATGCCATGCTGGCGGGCCTGGCCGCCCTTGGGGTGGCGCCGGACGCCCGCATTTCGCATGGCACCACCGTCGCCACCAACGCCATCCTTGAACGCAAGGGCGCCCGCACGGCGCTCATCACGACCCGCGGCTTTCGCGACCTGCTGTTCATTGGCCGCCAGAGCCGTCCTGTGCTCTACGCCCTGCAGCCGGCCTTGCCCCCGCCCCTGATTCCGCGCGAGCGCTGCCACGAGGTGCCCGAGCGGCTCGACCACCACGGCGCGGTGCTGCAGCCGCTGGACATGCGGGCGCTGGACGCGGTCCTCGACTCCCTCGTCGAACAGGAGGTTGAGTCGGTGGCGGTCTGTTTGCTCTACAGTTTCGTCAATCCGCAGCATGAAAGGGCCATTCGCGCGCGCATTCTGCAGCGCGGGTTGATGCAGGCCCGGCAGGTATCGCTCTCCTGCGAAGTGCTGCCGGAATTTCGTGAGTACGAACGGGCCAGCACCGTGGCGCTGGAGGCATGGGTGCGGCCGGTGATGACCCGCTATCTGCGTCGCCTGGAAGAGGCCTTGCCGACCGGTTCGCGACTGCTGGTGATGAAGTCCGACGGCGGCGTCAGCGCGGCCGACGAGGTGCGCGAGCAGGCGTTGCAGACCGCGCTGAGCGGGCCGGCGGCGGGCGTCATCGGCGCTTCCTGGGTCGCCCGCATTGCCGGCCACGAGAACATCATCACGCTGGACATGGGCGGCACGTCAACCGACGTGGCGCTTTGCCCTGGCGGCCCGGCGCGACGCGCCGACGCGGAGATCGACGGCATGCCGCTGCGGCTGCGTGTGCTGGATATCGAGACTATCGGCGCGGGCGGCGGTTCGCTGGTGCGTCTTGATGGCGGGGGCGCCCTGCGCGTGGGGCCGCAAAGCGCCGGCGCCGACCCCGGCCCCATGATTTACAATCGCGGCGGGCGGCAACTCACCGTCAGCGACGCCAACGCCCTGCTGGGCAGAATCGACCCCGGCCACTTTCTTGGCGGCGGCATGCGTCTGGAACTGGACGGCGCGCGCCGGGCGATGGCGGAGCTGGCGCGCGCCATGCAACTGTCGCCGGAAGCGGCCGCGCGCGGCGTCATCGACGTGGCCGCCGCCAACATCGATCGCGCCCTGCGCCAGGTGTCCATCGCCCGCGGCCACGATCCGCGCGACTTTACCCTGATGGCCTTCGGTGGCGCCGGGCCGCTGCACGCCTGCGACATCGCCGAACGCATGGAGATGCGCCGCATCCTCGTCCCGCGCTGGCCTGGTGTGCTCTGTGCCCTCGGCCTGCTGGTGGCGGACGTGTTGCGCGAGAGCAGCAGGTCGGTGCTGGCGCTGGCCACCGCGGGTACGCTGCAAGGCTTGCGCGTTGGCCTTGAGGAGATGACGCAGCGCGCCCGGGCCCAGCTGGCCCGCGAAGGCATCCCGGACGCCGCCATGCGCTTCCAGGCCCTGCTCGACCTGCGCTACGCCGGCCAGTCTTACGAACTGACCCTGCCCTTCAGCGAGGACCCGACGGCGGCCTTTCACGAGGCCCACCGACAGCAATACGGCCATGCCCTGCCGCGACGCGAGGTCGAGGTGGTCAATCTGCGGCTGCAGGCCATCGGCCTGGTCGACAAGCCGCTGCTGGAAGCGGAGCCCGAAGACGCGGAGACGGCGGCTCCGCTGCTGCACGAGCGGGACGGCATCGCGCATTACGAACGCGACAGTCTGCTACCCGGTATGCGCATTGAAGGGCCGGCGCTGCTGTTGCAACTGGACAGCACGGTGTGGGTGGCGCCCGCCTGGACGGCCAGGGTCGACCCCTGGCGCAATGTGCTGCTGGAGCACAACGCCGATGACTCCCGGAACTGAATCCCTCTGCGGGCAGGGCGAGGGCCTGCGGCGGCGACTGCAGCAAGAGCGCGAGCGGGTGTTGGCGGAGATTCACGCCTTCCCGCCGGCCATCCCCGCCGCTGAAGTCAGCGCGGACGAGAAGGCCCGGCGTCTGCAGGACTTTCTGCATGACCTTTCTCGACTGGGTATATTGTTGTGACATCGAAATTCATAGCAGCTGACATGGAAGATGAAAGAAAATGACCAACGCGAAATTACTCACAGATGATGTCCGCCAAGTGGCAACAGGATGGTTGAACAATCATTTTACCGGACGGCAACGGGAGAAAATTCTGCTCGGTTTGCCAGAGTGGGATGGGAGGATGCGCCTGTGGCGTGTTGCGCTTGTTTCATCTCAAGACACAAGTGTGCCAATCGGGGAACTGCAAGTCAGCTATGACGGCAAGATTTGCCATTTTCCATCACCGAAAATAGTAAGTGAACGACTCTTCGTCACAAATGGTGAGAAGGGTAAAAGATCCCGGAAGCGAGACTCGGCAATCACGTTCCCCGCCACGCCCAACAAAGTCATTTTGGGTGACTGTCGAGATGTGCTTCAGAATTTCCCACCCGAAAGTGCACAATTGGTTTTTACGTCGCCACCCTACTTCAATGCGAAATCCGAATACGCTGAGTATGTCAATTACGATGCCTATCTGGATTTCCTTGGCGAAGCTTTTTCGGCATGCCACTCTGTTCTCGCAGAGGGGCGGTTCCTTGTCGTAAACCTTTCACCAGTTTTGGTTCGCCGTACATCTCGCAGCACTGCCAGCAAACGTTTGCCGATACCCTTTGACCTGCATCCCATCCTTAACACCATTGGCTTTGAATTCATTGATGACATCATCTGGCGAAAGCCTGAAGGTGCTGGTTGGCATTTGGGACGAGGCAGGCGTTTCGCGGCAGACAGGCAACCATTGCAATACAAGCCCGTCACTGTCACAGAATATGTGATGGTTTACCGAAAGAAGACTGACAGGTTGATCGATTGGAACCTAAGGAATCACCCTGATCCGCTTGCCGTGGAGGAATCACGGATTTTGGGAGAATATGAAAAAATCAACGTTTGGGAGATCACTCCCGCCAGCCACAAGGCCCACCCTGCCGTGTTCCCGGATGAACTCGTGAACAGAGTTGTGCGATACTATTCTTTTCGGGGCGATAGTGTGCTTGACCCCTTCGCTGGAATAGGAACTGTCGGCCGGGTTGCTTCGTCTCTGGAGAGGAGATTCATTCTCATTGAGAAGCGCTCCGACTATTTTGAGGAAATTCGTTATCAACTGACTGATTTGTTCGCGTCATCCCCGATAGACTTTGATGACGTTCATTACTTTGGGAGCGCGGATACTGATTCCGACCATATATAGCCTTGACTCTCCCGATGGCATCAGACAAATCGTTGCCGCGCTGTTCCTAGGGTACAACTATCGCCTCTATACCGAAGGTCAAACCCGAACCCAACTCCTTGATGCGTACGAGCGCATCGTTGCCGTCAACAGATTGTTGCCTGAAGACTCTGATATTGACGTATGGGCAACTGCTCTCAAAGAACAACTAGAGCATAGTGAGAAAGACTTGGCCTTGTGGTTGCTCGGCTTGACCAATAAAACTGCCCAGAACCTCGGAGTCTCGTTAAAAGACAATCGGCTTGAATTCCTAACGGAGATAGTCGACCACATCAAGGAAACGACAGAAAATCGAGCTGATTTAGACTTCAATGATGCAATGTTAATGATTTGGGCAGGGGCAGCCACCCTGACAGTTCGTGGTGCGCGCAAATCCAGAGTTGGCAAAACGCTTGAAAAAGCATTTGTGCGTGCAGGCCTTTCGATTTTGGGATTGGTTGAGGACCAGGATTTTTGGATGAATTTACAGAGAGACGTTGAGGTTGCTCGTGAAGTCGATGCTGAAATTGCGAGTCGTCGGGGAAGGATCCCGATTGAAATTGGTCTCATTGAGAGAGGCAATCAGGAAGTCATTGAGGACAAGATCAATCGCGTGGGAAGAGGGGGCATTGTTATCTTCGACAGGTTGGGGCCCAGATCCAGCGCTTGGCAGACCGCGAGGAATCAACAGGTGAAGTTCATTCAAATCAGGAACAATCGCCCGCTGACAGAATTGTATGACTATCTGGAACCCCGCTTGGAAAGGACATTGCGCAGGCCTCCCGAGGATGAGGTCGGCATCAAAGAGGCTTTGTTTGAACTCTCCGACAATCAAATGACTTAGCGCAATTCGAACTTCCTTGAGCATTACCAGGAAACTCGCAAGGGAAAACGGCGCTGTGAAACATGAGTCTGGCCGTCTGGACGACATTCTCGCCGCCAGGGTCAGCGCGGAAGAGAAGACCCGACGTCTGGCGGCCTTGCGGCGTGACTCCGCGTTTCTGCAACCCGACACACAGGGCGCATGACGCGTCTGGCCCTGCTGGCCGACATTCACGGTAACCTGCCGGCGCTTGAGGCCGTGCTGGCGCGCGTCGACGCCCAGGCCGTTGACCAGATCGTCGTCGCCGGTGACGTCATCAACTGGGGTCCATTCTCCGCCGCCGTGCTGGAGCGGATACAGGAGCGCGGCTGCGTCGTCATCCGCGGCAACAACGAGTACTACCTGCTGCAATACGGCACGGCGCGTATGCCGGCGCACTGGCGCGACTACGAATTGCTGCCCTGGCTCTTCGGCCAACTCGGGGACTGCTGGCGGCGGGAAGTCGCCTGCTGGCCGGACGAGCTGTCGCTGCGATTCGCGGACGCGCCCGCGCTGCGCGTGGTGCATGGCGCGCCGGGCGACCATCTGCGCAGCCTGCATCCGCTGCTGCCGGAGACGGAGCTCGTCGCGCTGCTTGATGGCGTGGATGAACTTTTCGTCGCCACGGCCCATTCGCATCTTCCGCTGGACCGGCGCGCAGGGCGTTGGCAAGTGATCAACCCGGGTTCGGTCGGCGTGCCGCTGGACGGCCGGCCGGGACTCGCGCGCTACGCGCTGCTGGAAGGCAGCCCGGCAGGCTGGCGCGTCGAGCCGCGATGCCTTCGCTACGATCCGGCGCCGCTCTTCGCCGAATTCGAGCGTCAGCGCTTTGTTGAACAGTATGGCATTACGGCGCAACTGGTCGTCGAGGAGTTTCGTCAGGCCCGCCTGCAGGTGCATTCCTTTAACCAGTGGCGACGGCGATACTGTCCGGGGTCGCCCCTGGATGCCGAGGCACTGGCGCAGTTTCGGGCGGCGGACATCTGGCAGTTCACGCCGCCGGAGTACCACATCGGGCGCGGCTGAGCGCCGCTGCGCCGCGGCATGCTTCGGGCTTGCGCTCTCGCTATCCTACGGGATGCTTCGAGTCGGGGCTCTCTCTATCCCACGGGATGCTTCGGGCTGGGGCCCTCGCTATCCCACGGGATGCTTCGAGTCGGGGCTCTCGCTATACTCGCGCGGGGCAGGAGGAGGGGAGGAGAGCATGCGCAGAAGCCGGGTGATGGAGAAGATTCGCGCGGGCGAGGCGATACGCATCGCCATGACGGGGCACGTGCTGCCGCCCTTCCTCGCCTACGCCGCCCACAGTGGCTACGATTGCATCTGGTTGGACATGGAGCACCACCCGCTGGACGACAGCGAGGTGCGCACCATGCTGGCCTTCGCGCAGCTTTTCGATATCGACGTGCTGGCGCGCCCCAATACCCGCGAGAAAATGAGCCTGGGCCGCTACCTGGAGGACGGCGCCGCCGGCCTGGTCATCCCGCAGGTCTCCACCGCCGACGAGGTCCGCGACCTGGTGTCAAAGGTGAAATACCCGCCGCTGGGCGATCGCGGCATGGGGCAGCCCAACCTGCAGGCGCGCTACGGTCTGGGTGCGGGCGGCGACCACGTCCGCATGGCCGACCATGCCCTGCGCGAGACCTTTCTGCTGGTACAGCTGGAGACGCCGACCGGCCTCGCCAATCTGGACGAGATGGCGGCAGTACCCGGCTTCGAGGGCTTCTTCGTCGGGCCGACGGACCTGGACCTGCGCATGCGTCTGGAACCGGCGGAACGCCGTGTCAGCTACATGGACACGCTGGGCCTGCTCGATGAAGCCTGCCGCCGCCATGGTCTGGTCTGGGGCTCCAACCCGGCCGGCGTGGAGGAATTGCGCGCCTTTCACGCCATGGGCGCGCGGTTGCTGATGTGGGGCGCGGACACCGGTCTGCTGCGCGCGGGGCTGGCGTCCTGCGCCGGCCAGCTGGACGAGGTCGCGGGCGCGCGCGGATGAGCGTCGACGCCATTTCGCTGGAGGTCTTTCGCAGCCTCTTTTCCTCCATCGCCGACGAGATGGGCGAGACGCTGCGCCGCGCCAGTTTCAGTCCCAATATCAAGGAACGCCTCGACTTCAGCTGCGCGGTCTTCGATGACCAGGCGCGCATGGTGGCCCAGGCGGCGCACATCCCCGTGCATCTGGGCAGCATGCCGGCCTCGGTCGAGACGGCCGTGCGCGCCTTCGAGGAGATTCACGAGGGCGACGTCATCGTGCTCAACGACCCCTGGGGCGGCGGCACGCATTTGCCGGACATCACCATGGTCTCGCCGGTCTTCGCCGGCAGCCGCCTGGAATACTTCGTCGCCAGCCGCGCCCACCACGCCGACGTCGGCGGGATGACGCCCGGCTCGCTGCCGCTCAGCACCGAAATCTACCAGGAAGGCATCATCATCCCGCCGGTCAAGCTGATGTACGGTGGCTGGCTCAGCGAGGGCCTGCTGGCCCTCATCACCGCCAACAGCCGCAACCCCGAAGAGCGCATCGGCGACCTTGAGGCGCAACTGGCCGCGCATCGCGTGGGTATGGACCGGATGCGGGACCTGTTGGTCAGGCAGGGCCTGGAGCGCGTGCGCGAGCATGCCGACGCCCTGATGGCCTATTCACAACGCATGACCGAGGCCGTCATCGACTCCATCCCCGACGGCGACTACCGCTTCGAGGACGCGCTGGAAGGCGACGGCCAGCGCGAGTACCGCATCCCGATTTGCGTGACGCTGCGGGTGCAGGGCCGGCGCATGAGCGTCGATTTTGAGGGCAGCGCGCCCCAGGTGCGCGGCAACCTGAACGCCGTCAGCGCCATCGCGCGCAGCGCCACCTGGTATTGCATCCGTCTGCTGGCCGGCGAGGACGTGCCGGTCAACCATGGTTGCTTCCAGCCGGTGGCGGTGACCACGCCGGCGCACAGTCTGCTGGAACCGGACTTTCCGGCAGGCGTGGCCGTGGGCAACACCGAGACCACCCAGCGCGTCGCCGACACGGTGCTGGGCGCCCTGGCGCAGGCCCTGCCCGGGCGCATACCGGCCGCCAGTTGCGGCACGATGAGCAACGTCCTCTGCGGCGGCCTGCTGGAAGGACGGCAGTTCGTCTACTACGAGACCATCGGCGGCGGTCACGGCGGCGGACCGGCCGGCCCGGGCATCAGCGGGCGCCACGTGCACATGACCAACACACTCAATACGCCCGTCGAGTCGCTGGAGCAGGAGTTCCCCTTTCGCGTGCTGGAATACGGCCTGCGCGAGGGGTCCGGCGGCGCGGGCCGTCATCCTGGCGGCGAGGGTATCAGCCGTCGCTACCAGTTTCTGTGCCCGACCACGCTGACCATCAACAGCGAACGGCGCATCTACCCGCCCTGGGGCCTGGCCGGCGGCGAGGCGGGCGCCTGCGGCAGCAACCGTCTGCTGCGCGACGGCCAGGAGCGCGACCTGGGCGGCAAGTACGTGGGTGAACTGCAGGCCGGCGACGTCGTCATCGTGGAGACGCCCGGCGGCGGCGGTTGGGGCGCGCCGGAGCTTCAGACAGCGGAGACGGGCACGGGGGCAAAGTGAGCGTATGGACAAGCTTGTTCTGACGGCGGCCATCACCGGCGCCATGACCCTGCCGACGCAGACACCTCATTTGCCGCTGACGCCGCAGCAACTGATCGACGACGCCGTCGCCTGCGCCGAAGCCGGCGCCGCGTCCATTCACATCCACGCGCGCGACCCGCAGACGGCAAGGCCCTCGCACGACCAGGAGGTCTTTGGCGCCGTGCTGCGCGGAATCCGCGAACGCTGCGACGCGGTGGTCGTCCCCACCACCGGCGGCGGCGTGCTCATGACGCCGGAGCAACGGCTGCAGGTCGTCTCCACCTGGCGGCCGGAAATGGCCACCTGCAACATGGGCTCGATCAACTTTTCGATTCATCGCGTGGCGCGGCGCTACAAGAGTGAAGACTGGATATACGACTGGGAAGAAGACTACGTGAAAGGTACCGAGGACTACATTTTCCCCAACACTTTTCACAGCATGCGCCGCTTCATCGACACCATGAACGCCAACGACACGCGCCCCGAATTCGAGCTGTACGACGTCGGCCACATCTACAACCTGGAGGTCTTCATCCGCCAGGGCATCGTGCGCACGCCGATCTGGCTGCAGTTCGTCATGGGGGTGACCGGCGGCATCCGCGCCACCATTTACGACCTTGTGCACATGCTCAACACCGCCGACCGCGTCATCGGCCGCGAAAACTATAACTGGTCCGTGATCGGCGTCGGCTATCCCCACGAATTCGAACTGGCCACCACCGCGATGTTCCTCGGCGGCCACGTGCGCGTGGGTCTGGAGGACAACCTCTTCGTGAAGCGGCGCCAACTGGCCACCAACGCCGAACTCGTGACACGCATGCGCAACATCGCCGCAGAGTTCGAGCGCGAGCTGGCCACGCCCGCCGACGTCCGCGAGTTTCTCGGGCTGAAGGGCCTCGACGCCGTCGGCTACTAGCCCCGACCCCCCGTGAGGCGCGCGCGCAGGGCGCTCACCCGGCGCCGCACCGTGCGCCCGCTGAGGTCCAGCGCCGCGCCAATGTCGCGGTAGCTGCGGCCGGCGGCGACCTCCAGAAGGATCTGCCGTTCCACAGCGCTGAGCGTGGCAGAAGGCAGGCCTTCGCCGCCGGTGGCGTCCGGCGCACGCGAGGAGGGCGGCAGGCTGTCCAGCAGCTGCGCTGTGATTTCGCCGTCAAAGTCGATGTGCTGCAAGTGCGCCAGGGCGTCGAGTCGATACCCCTTTAGCGCCAGCGGCAACACCGGCCGCCGGTAGCGCAAGGCGATGCACAGTTCCATCTCCACCCAGGGCGAACTCTCCGCCGCCGGCGACATCAGAAGCAACAGGGCCGCGCAGTCCCGCGCCGCGCGCGTGAGGCGTTGCAGCCAGCGCTGACCGGGCTGCAGCTGACGGTCGTACCACAGCGCGTGGCCCCGCGCCTGCAGGTCCCGCGCCAGGCGCTCTGCCATGGCGCTGTCGGCATGGCTGTAACTCAGGAACAAATGGCTCATGCGCCCCTCCCGTCCCTTCAGTATAGGGCCGGGTGGCAGGACGGGCGCGCAAGTCGTCACATGGTTCAGGGGGTCAGACGCCGGCGTCCAGGGGTTGCAGCTGCAGGTCATAGAACGCCGGTTGCAGCGTCTGCTCGTTGATGGCCGAGACGGCGAACACGATGAGTTCATCCGGCTGAATGCGGAAGCTGTGTTCGGCGCGGTTGGTCATGTCCTGCGGGCCGATGAGACGGCGCACCCGTGGCGGGCCGGCCCTGTGACCGCTGGAGATGTATTGCAGCAGAAAGCGTTGCGGCACGAAGTTGTCTCGTCGCTGCCAGCCCAGCAGGGTCCAGCCGGTCTCGTCGCCGGCGTCGTCGTGGAATCCCGTTTCGGGGATACGCAGGTTATCGAGCGCCAAGCCCTCGTCCAGCACGTCGGGCGGCGTGACGTATTCGAAGCGCAGCAAAATCTCCTGGCCGGCCCAGGCGCCCAGATCGAACTCGTGCGCGAGCCACAGGGGCGGCCGCGGTCGCTGCCGCGCCGGATGCACGCCGAGGGTGAGCGGGACGATGAGGCGCTCATCGCCGCGCCGGATGCTGAGGTCCAGCGTGTCGCCCGGCTCGTGGCGCTCCAGCATCGGGAAGATGCCGTCGCCCTGCGCCCAGTCCGCGCCGTCAAGCCCGACGATGACGTCGCCAGGTCGCAGGCCGCTGTCAAACGCCGGCCCGGCGGCGAAGATTTCGGTGATGGTCTGGCCCTCGCCGCCGAGCATCACTCCGATGTAGGGGAAGGGCCGAACCGGCTCCGTGTTGCTGATGCCGGTCAGGCCTGGCCCGTAGGCGAGGCCGTGGCGGTTGCCGCCGGCGTGAGCGCCGTCAAGAATCTGCCAGCTGTCGCCCCCGTCGTCGGAGACCGCGACGTAGACGTAACTGCGCTGCTCCGCCAGCTGGTGCCAGCTGTCAAAATGCAGCGTGGCCCGCTCGACGCCGCGCAGGTCCACGCGGCGCGTCAGCGTGTGATCGCGGTTGCTGCCCTGGCCGCTCCAGTAGAAGAGGTTGCCCGGATCATCCTCTTCAGGCAGCGCCAGCAGGGCGCTTTCGTCCGCGCCATGAAACTGCAGGCGGAAGCTGGCCGGCTGGTCGTTGTAGATGTAAAAGTAATGCGTGGCGAACTGGTCCAGCGGGACGTCCTGCACGGCGGCGTTGAGGCGGTTTTCGAGGACGATCCCGTTCGGCAGTTCCCCTTCCGGCAGGTCCGGGGTCAAGAGGGTGTAGCGTCCATCCAGCAGGGGGCCCGGCGGAAACAGGTCGCCGGCCACGGCCACGGTGAAATCCGCAAAAAGGTCCAGCCCGGTGAGTGGCCGCCCCGTCAGCGCGTCCGTCAGCTCCAGGTCAGCGAGGGCGGCGTCGACTGCCTTCAGCCCTGCCTCCGGCTGCAGGAACAGTTGTTGCAGCAGGCGGATTCCGTGGCGCTGCAGCAGGTACTCGAGGAAGAGGGCCTGGCCGCTGCTGACTTCAGGGTGGTTCAGGCCGCCCGTCCGTGTGAGTGGGACGGCGCGCGCTTCCAGCCAGGTCTGCGCTTCGCTATCCAGTACGGGTTGCAGGCCGAGCAGACGCGCGGCGACGTAGTGCGCCTGGGCGCGTCGCAGCCACAACGATTGCTGCGGCGCGTAGGTCTGCGACAGGAATTCAAAGTGGGCCGCCGTGGCCAGCGTCAACCAGGCCGGGGACGAGAGCGGCAGGTTGCCGAGGGCTGATGCGTCCAGCAGCAGCAGTTCGCGCTGGTTACCGATGTTGCCGGGCGCCAGCTCCGTCGGCAAGAGGTCCGCCTGGTTGATGGCGGCCGCCTCCAAGCCGGTGCCTTCGGCGAAGAGCAGAAAGAGGTGCGGGTCGTCATCGACGTCGGGCAGGGGCAGCAGGCTGTATCGTTCGGCGACGGGTCCGATTCCCGGCAGGCGGGTGGCATCGCCATGCACGGCCCTCATCTGCAGGGTCAACGCAAGGAATTGCAGGTCTTCGAAGGTCGCGGCCATGTCGGGGGCGTTGTAATTGAGGCCTTCCTCCACCCAGACGTAGGTCAGGGGTGTGGCCGCCGCAAGGGTGGCAGTGATGCGCTCCGGCTCAGCGGCGTCACTGCGGCTGACGTAAAACTGTTCGCGCTGGCCGACGCGGTAAAGGGGCGTGAGGGGCGCCAGCAGGCTTTCGCCCTCGTAATCGCCGAATCGCTGCGCCAGGTGCAGCGGGTCCCGCGTGCCGCCCTCCTGGGCAGCGACCGACCCGACAAGGGGCAGCGCTGCGGCCAGACAGCCGAACAGTATTCGTCTGGCAAGGGTCATCGGCGGCTCTCCGGGAGGCGCGTCGCTGGCCGCCAGTGTAGAGGGCGCGCAGCCCAGGCGCCAGCGACTCTCACGGCCCGCTCACGCTGCCGCGCCGAGCACGGTCAGCCCTTCCACGCCATCCTGCTGCGCCGGGGGTCGCATCACCTGCAGCCAGGTGATGCCCGGTTTGAAGGCCAGGGTCGCGCCCCGGTCGTCGCTGAAACGCAGCATGCTGTCCGCGGCGGGGCGCGCCCAGCGCAGATTGTACTGGCGGCCGTCGCGGAAGAGCAGCCCCGCGCCCCCACTGCCCAGGTCGATTTTGATGCTGTAGTGGGTGATGCCCTGCCACACGCTTTCGACGATGTTGCTGAATTGATGGTCGGCGTAGAGCGCGATGACGTTGGCGGCATGCAGGGGATGATCGCTGCCGGCGTCGAGGTGGGGCTCGCCGTCGACGTAGCGGTAATAGAGGCCGCTGCCCTCATGGTAGACCCAGGTCACGCGCGTGGCCAGGTAGCGCAAATCGATCAGCAGGGCCGGCCCGGTCTCGCCGCCTGGAGGCTGCGCCAGAAAGAGCGGCCCCTTCAGTGACGCTGCGCCGGTCACGCCTTCGCTGACGGCCAGGTAGGTCAGCGCTGCCACATTGACGAAGAGGTTGTGCGGCGAGGGGATGCCGGCTTCGCGCCAGTAGACGGGCCATTCATACTGTACGCCCATATAGAGACGCTCCGGATGCGCGCTGGCGTTGAGCAGGGCCAGCACCCCGTTACTGGCGCCGGACCAGGCCAGCAGTCCCCCCAACATGGGCAACAGTTCCAGGTCGATCAGGCGCGCGCTGCGAATCGAGCCGACCCGCGTCGGCCGCTGACCGTAAAACACCGCCGAGAAACGCGTCAGGCCGCCCTCGGCGTAATGCTCGAACACGAGGTCGGCGGCCGCCAGGCCCGCCTGCGGCCGTACCTCGGCCGGCGCGTTGGAGACTTTGGCGATCACCGGCTTGCGCAGCAGGTTGGCGGGATTCTCAACCTGCAGGCCGGTGAGAGGGTTGATGGTGACGGCCTCCTGGGCGCGGCCGACCCCCGCTGACAGCGTCAGTAGCAGCCAGAGCCCCGCCAGTGCAACGGCGCGTCGGCGCATGCGTCCCTTCCTTGCGAGTGCCAGGGCAGCAGTGTACCGTAACCGGACTGGCCTTAAAGCGTGTGAGGGGTGGAGATGAACGCGGGCGCTGACGCGCTGGTCTTCGCCAATGGCGCTCTGACGGCGGAGCCCCTGCTGTCGGAGACGCGGGCTGCCCTGCCGCGGGCGACGATCATCGCGGCGGACGGCGGCGCCCGTCTGGCGCGCAATTGCGGCCTGCGCGTCGACGTCGTCATCGGCGACATGGACTCGATCGACGCAGGCGAACTGGAACAGTTGCGGGCCAGCGGCGCGCAAGTCCTGTGTCATCCCGCCGACAAGGACGAGACCGACCTCGAACTGGCGTTGAAGTGGGCCGTCGCCCGCGGCTGCCGGCGCGTGCGCGTGTTCGGCGCCTTCGGCAACCGGCTCGACCAGACCCTGGCGAACGTCCAGTTACTGGCCCTGGAGGAATTGCGCGACTGCGACCTGCAATTGCTTGAGGGGCGGCAGCGCGTCCGCCTGCTGCGCCCTGGCGCACACGAGATTTGCGGCACGGTCGGCGACACGATTTCGTTGCTGCCGCTGCAGGGAGCGGCCAGGGGCATTGCCAGCGAAGGATTGCGTTGGGAACTGAAGGACGAGACCCTGGCGCCCGGGCCGGCGCGCGGCGTCAGCAACCGCCTGGCCGCCGCGCCCGCCCGCCTGCGCCTGCGCGAGGGCCTGCTCGTGCTGGTGCACACGCGGGGTCGGGCATGAACGACGTCGTGGTGCGCAAGCTGGACCACGAGGGCCGCGAGGTCTTTCGCTATGAGGGACAGGTGCTGCAGCGGGGGGACCGTTTCGTCTGTCTGCGCGCCGTATTCCAGTTCGACGACGTGGACACTGGCGGCGTCACCTTCAAACGCGGCGACGTCTTCACCGAATGGTTCTACAGCGACCGCTGGTACAACGTCTTTCGCATTGAGGATGGCGCCAGAGGCGCGTTGAAGGGCTGGTACTGCAACATCACGCGCCCGGCCTGCATCGGCGACGGGGTCGTCAGCGCCGACGACCTGGCTCTGGACCTCTTCGTCGCCCCCGACGGGGCAACGCAGCTGTTGGATGAAGATGAATTCGCCCTGCTGGACCTGCCCGCAGCCGACGAGGCCGCGGCCCTGCGCGCCGTCGTTGAACTCCGCGCGGCGGTGGCGGCTGGTTCTGCGCCCTTTGACGACTTGCGCGCAGTCCGCCGCGCTTGACAGGGTGGGCGGCTCTTTGTACTATTTTGCACAAGTAACCCCCTGAAAGTCGCATGGGCCTTTCCGTTTTACGCAACCTGAAATACGGCCTCTTCCACCTCGGCTCGGGCATGGCCGACGTGCTGACCACCGGGTTGTGGAACCGCGTCATGATCAGCGATCTTGGCTACAGCGCCACGCCGGTCGGGCTGTTGCTCGGTCTGCGCTACTTTCTGGCGCCGCTGGGCTTGTGGGCCGGGCGCATGTCGGATGCGCAGCGCCTGGGCGGTTACCGCCGCCTGACCTGGATCTGGGCCGGCCGTATGTTGATGGCCTTCAGCCTCTTCGCCCTCGGCCTGGCGACGGCCTCGCTGGCCCGCGGCACGTCGGACGCGGCGCTCATGTGGCTGGTGATCACCCTGTCGCTGCTGCTCTTCAGCTTCGGCATCTCGGTTTCCGGCAGCACCTTCCTCGCCCTCATCCATGATCGCGCCAGCGCTTCGCAGCGCGGCCGCGCCGTTGGCCTGGTGTGGACCTTCCTGCTCCTGGGCTTCACGATCGGCGGCGTGTTGTTTTCGGTCCTGCTGCCCGAGGGCGAAGGCGCCAGCGGTCTCGACCCGGACGGCCTTGCGCGGTTCTTTGTGATCGCGGCGCTGCTGCTGGGCGGCTTGTGGTTCTTCGCGCTGCTGGGTGAGGAGCAACGGCACCGCGGCGCCCGCTCCACAACGCCCGCAGCGCAGACTTCCATGCGCGCGGACCTGCAACGGGTCTGGCGCCAGGCGCAAACGCGCTGGTTCCTCCTTTACCTGGTGCTGTCCATGGCCTTCGCCTTTGTTCAGGACCTGGTGCTGGAGCCCTTCGGCGCCGAGGTCTTTGACATGGGGGTGGAGCAGACGACCCGCTTCGCCGCCTGGTGGGGCGGCATGTCGATCGTCGGGTCATTGCTGGCCCTGGTCCTGCTGCGCCGCTTTCGTCCCTTTAACAATACGCGCCTGTCTGTCGGCGGCGTGCTGCTCCTGATCCTCAGTTTCGCGCTCTTCGCCCTCGCGTCGCTGACCGGATCGCGCCATCTCGTCACGCCCGGCCTGGTCCTGATGGGCCTGGGTCTGGGCCTGTGGAACATCGGCACCCTGGGCCTGATGATGGATTTGAGCCCGGAGGGCCGCGCCGGCGCCTTCCTCGGCTTCTGGACCCTGGTCGTCACCCTGGCGCGCGGCGCGGGAGTCGCCGGCGGAGGCATGCTGCGCGACCTGGCGCTGCTCTTCGGCGCCGGCGAGTCCCTGGCCTACGCCGCCGTCTTCCTCATTGAAATGGCCGGCCTGGCGCTGGCGCTGCACGCGCTGTCGCGGGTTGGCGCACGCGATCTGCGCCAGGTTCCTGCGCAGGTACTGGCCGAGGCCGGCTCGCTCGACTGACGCCGCTCACCCCGGCAAGCGACAACAATCCGGCGCAACAGACATGGCTACCCGGTCGCGGGCGGGTTACACTGCGGCGCGCTTCCTATGGCGGTGAAAGGAAAAATCATGAGCGGCATCACGCCCGCAGTGCTGGCCCGGTTGCAGGAATTCGATACGCCCACGATCTGCAACATCATCGAGCTCTTTGAAGTCCGCCCCCGCAACCAGGGTTTCATGGACCGCACTATCCGGGCGGCCTTCCCAGAGATGAAACCGATGGTCGGTTTCGCCTCCACGATCAGTTGCCGCACCAGTTACGATCATCGCCAGAAGAGTGCGGATTACGCCGGTCTGGACGACCAGATTCGCGCCTTCGGCGATCTGGACGGCCCGGCCGTCGTGGTCTTTCAGGACCTGGACGACCCGCCCCTTGCGGCGACCTTCGGCGAGGTGATGTGCACCAGCTACCAGAAGTTTGGCGCGGTCGGGCTGATCTCCAGCGGGCCGGGGCGCGACCTGGACCAGGTGCGCGAGATCGGCTTCCCGGTGTTTACCGACGGCGTCAACTGCTCGCACGGCTACATCACCATGAGCGCGCTGCACGCGCCGGTGCAGGTGGGCGGCCTGGCGGTGTATGCCAATGATCTGCTGCACGGCGACCTTAACGGGGTGACCAGCATCCCGAAAGAAATTGCGGTAGAGGCGGCAGAAATTGGCCAGGAGTTTGTGGACTGCGAACGGGTCGTGCTGGACGCCCTGGCGCAGGATGACCTTTCGCTTGACCAGTACGCCGAGGCGCGCCAGGAAATGGGGCGCATGCAGTCGGCGTTGCAGCAGCGCGTGACGCGACGGGCGGGATAAGGCTTTCCCGCCCCCTTTCCGCCCTTGCGCGCCGCTCTCCGGCGCGCAGGCCGTGCCACAGTAATCACAAGGCAGGAGAGTGTTGGGGCCTTGCCTCTACCTGGATTTACCCTTGCATGTCCCTGTCTCGCCGGTTAATCTGTCCTGTACCTACAGGTTGATACAGTTATTCTTGACGTGACGGGTATTAATGGCCGGTTTTGACGACCTTCATGTCGACCACGACAGTTTTGTGCCCTTGCACACCCAGTTGCAGCGGCAGTTGCGAAATCTCGTTTTCTCCGGGCAATGGAAACCGGGCGCCCGCCTCCCTTCCGAGAACCAGTTGCATCGCCATCTGAACATCAGCCGCAGCACGGTGCGGCAGGCCTACAGTGACGCGCGCCACGAGGGGTTGATTGAGCGCATTCCAGGGCGCGGCACCTTTGTGGCCGAACCCGCGCCGGAAAACCGCCAGAAACGGCTCGTGGCCTTTGTCATCAGCGACTTTGAAAGCGAACGCGAATGGGAGTTGCTGAAAGGGGTTGAAGCGGCGGCGAGCAGCAATGATTGCCACGTCGTTTTTTACAACACCCGTGGAAGTTGTCGCGAGCAACGGCGCGTTCTTGGCCAGCTTTCGGCGCAACAGTTCAGCGGCGCGCTGCTCTGGTCCTGCGTCAATGCCCGCGACGAGGGCGCAGGCCCGACCCTTGACGACGTCAGCCTGCCGCCACTGGTGCTCATGGACCGTGACTCGCCGGCTCTGACGGGCGACGTCGTCACCAGCGACAACTATGGCGGCGCTTCCCTGGCGCTGGCTCACCTGCTGGCTCTGGGGCACCGGCGCATCGTGTGCGTGACCCATGAAATGGCCGGGCTGACGACGGTGGCCGAGCGCATCCAAGGTTACCGGGATGCCCTGCAGGCGGCCAGCGCCGGGGAGGGAATGGTGTGGGTGATGCCCACCAGGGTCGAACTCTCGACCGAGCGCGCGCTGCATTTTGGCAACGACCCGGCCAGCCCGCCCATGCGATATCTGATGGAGCGCCTTGCGGAAGAGCGACCGACGGCGGTTTTCGCCATCAACGACCTGTTGGCCCTGCTTGTCCTGCGGGCGGCGCAGGCGCTGCAAATCCAGGTGCCCTGCGACCTTTCCGTTGTGGGTTTCGACAACGTCGAATTCAGCGCCCTGATGGAGACACCGCTGACGACAGTGGCGCAGGACTTTCAGACAATCGGCCGCAGTTCCTTCGAGTTGCTGCTGGAACGCATGGACGGCATCAGCGTGGCGCCGCGCACGCTGCGCATCCCGGTCACGCTACATGAACGCGCAACCACTGCCAGACTCGCAGATCGTCACGATCTGAATAAACGACCTGTTTAGGATTGTCGGGAGGTGCAACGCCGAACAACGACCGGATTCATGATTTCGTCAGACATGACAGAGGAGCAGGAAACATCATGAGAATCAATCGCGCACTTTTGCTGCTGCTGACCGTGGCGCTGCTGGTCACCCTGACCGTCAGCATGGTCTCCGCGCAGATGATGGAGGTCCCGCGTGAGGACACCGTGATCTTCGATGTGGACGGCAGTAACCCGACCAACCCGAACCCCTTCAACCACAACATCTTCTTCGGCCACAGCCTCGGCGCGGCCGGCGGTAACACCGGTACCGGCCAGTCGGTCTACGAGCCGCTCTTTATCCTGAACTACGAGACCGGCGTCATCCAGCCCTGGCTGGGTGAGAGCTTCGTGGCGGATGAGAGCCAGACCGTGTGGACGCTGACGCTGCGCGACGGCGCCTACTGGCAGGACGGCGAGGCCGTCACGGCCGATGACTTCGTCTTCACGCTGCAGATGCTGCTGGACGACGAGACCGCCCGCCTGTATCGCGCCGGCGCTTTCCAGGACTGGGTCTCGGGCGTTGAGAAGATCGATGATCTGACGGCGCAGGTCACCCTGAACCGTCCCAACCCGCGCTTCCAGCTGGACTTCTTCTCGGTGCGCATCGGCGGCAGCTTCCAGGTGGTGCCCGAGCACATCTGGAGCATGGTCGAGAACGTCTACGAGTTCTCCAACTTTGACCTTGAGAAGGGTTACCCGCTGGGCAGCGGCCCCTACAAGATGGTCAGCGCCAGCGAGAACGAATTCGTCTACGACCGTGACGACAACTGGTGGGGCGCCGCGACCGGCACCTTCCCGCTGCCGCAGCCGCAGCGCCTGATCTGGGTGCAGACCGGCAACGACGACATCCGCTCGCTGCTGACGATCAACAACGAGCTGGACAGCGTGATGGACATCACCCTTGGCGCTTTCGAGGCCATCCAGAACCAGAACGACAAGGTGATCGCCTGGCAGGCCGGCATGCCCTTCGCATGGCTGGATCCCTGCCCGCGCCGCATCTCCGTCAACCACGCCGTCGAGCCCTGGGGCAGCGCCGACATGCGCTGGGCGTTGAACCACGCCACCAGCCGCAACGACGTCGTGCGCATCGCCTACGAAGGTACGACCATCCCCTCGCAGAGCATGTTCGTTGAGTACGGCGGCATCATCGACCCGTACATCAACCGACTCGCCGAGCTGGGTATGACCATGAACTTCGACGCTGACGTGGCCGCCGCCCAGGCGCTCATCGAAGGCGCCGGTTACACCATGAACGACGCCGGCATCTACGAGAAGGATGGCCAGGAGCTGGCGATCGACATCCAGACGCATGAGGGCTTCATCGAGAAGCGCCGTATTGCCGAGAACGTCGTTGAACAGTGGCGTGCCGCCGGCATCGCCGCCACCCAGACCAACGTGGCCGGTGGCAGCTGGAACGACAACAAGGCCCTCGGCAACTTCGAGGCCACCGGTGACTGGGACCAGTGCGGCAGCGTCAATGAGCCCTGGGCTTCCATGGACCGCGACAACGGCAAGTGGTACGCGCCGGTTGGCGAGCGCGTGGTCGGCAACAACCTCCTGAACCGCTGGCAGGGTGAGGGCAACGCCCGCTACAGTGAGCTGGTGGACCAGATCGGCGTGCTGCCGCTCGGTGATCCGGCGATCCTGCCGCTCTTCGAGGAAGCCTACGAGATCTGGTACAACGAGCTGGTCTCGCTGCCGATCACCCAGGCCAAGAAGCTGATCCCCTTCAACACCACCTACTGGGAAGGCTGGCCGACGGCCGAGAACAACTTCAACCATCCGGCGACCTGGTGGCATTCCACGCACCAGATCATCCAGAATCTGCGCAAGGCCGGTTCGTAATTCGGCTGATTTGCGATAATCTCTCCGGGAGAGGGTGAGCGCCAACCGGCGCGCAGCCCTTTCCCGGGCCAGGCGATCGGGGCGCGCTGGCGCCCCGATCCGCCACAGGGAAGACTCGGGCGCAGGGAGGCCAACATGGGCGGCCTGACACTCAACTACATCATTCGGCGTGTCGTCATCTTTTTGCTGACGGTCTGGGTATCCATAACGATTATTTTTCTGGTGGCGCGCCTGGCGCCGGGCGATCCCATCTCGGCGATGGTGGCCCAGGCGTCGGCCAGCATGGGCGTCGTGGAAAATCAGGACGCCATCATTGAGGGCTGGAAAGAATATTTCGGCCTCAATGATCCGATCCCCGTCCAGTACGTCAAGTTTCTGGGCAACCTGCTGACTTTCAATTTTGGCCCCTCGCTGATCGCCTTTCCGGCGCAGGTGAACGAACTGATCGCACGGGCGTTGCCCTGGTCCATCGGCCTGGGTCTGGTGACGCTGCCGTTGATTTTCTTCATCGGCAACCTTTTCGGCGCGCTGCTGGCCTGGCGGCGGACGCCCGGCCCGTTGAAGGCCTTCATCCCGATGACGATGATCTTCACCTCCCTGCCGTCGGTGCTGGCGGGGCTGGTGTTCATCTTCGTCTTCGCCTTTCGCATGAAACTCTTTCCCATTTCCGGGCCTTTTGGCCGCGGCATGCAACCCTCCTTCACCATCGAGTTCATCTCCAGCCTGATTCACCATGGCATCCTGCCGGTGGCCTCGCTGGTGATCGTGTCCTTCGGCTTCTGGACCCTGGGCATGCGCGGCATGATGGTGACCACGGAGGGTGAGGACTACATGACTCTGGCCGACGCCAAGGGTCTGCCGCCCTTTTACGTGCTGTATCGCTACCAGGTGCGCAACGCCATCCTGCCCCAGGTGACGGCCCTGGCGATCGCCCTGCGGACGCTGGTGGCCGGGCAGATTCTGGTGGAGGCGATTTTCTCCTACCGCGGTATCGGCACCCTGATCTACACGTCGATCCGCAACCAGGACTACAACACCATCCAGGGCACCTCCTTCGTCGTCATCCTGTTTACCGCGGTATCGGTGCTGGTCATCGACCTGATCTACCCGCTCATCGATCCGCGCATTTCGCTGGAGGGCAACTGACATGGGCGCCGCCACGGGACAAACTGCATCGCTCGCCGCACCCCGCAAGGCAGGGCGCCTGAATCGCTTCGACAATCCCTGGCTTAACATCAAGCTGGTGGTCGGCGTCATGATGGTCGGCAGCATCATTTTGATGGGCATCTTCGGCCCCATGCTGCGCGACATCGACCTGGCCTACGTGGGCCGGTCGCCGCTGAATCTTCCGCCCGTGGGCTTCGAAAACATGCGCGGCGAGGGGGGCGACCCCCTGCATCCGCTGGGGACGGACAACAGCGGGCGCGACATGCTGTCGCTGATTATTGTCGGCGCGCCCAACTCGCTGCTGGTGGGTTTCGTGGCGGCCGGCTTTGGCATGCTGGGTGGCATCATTCTGGGTTTTTCCTCCGGCTTTCTGGGCGGGACGGCAGATGACATCATCCGCCTCAGCGCGGACATCACGATCACGATTCCCAGTCTGCTGGTGCTGATCGTGATCCAGTCCCTGATTCCGGTGCAAAGCCTGCTGGTGATGGCCGTCTTGCTGTCGCTCTTCGCCTGGCCGCAACCGACGCGCCTGATTCGGGCGCAGGTGATGAGCATGCGCGAAAGCGGCTACGTCAAGATGGCGCAACTCAGCGGTGTGCCGACCAGCAGCATCATGTTCCGCGAAATGATGCCCAACCTGCTGCCCTACCTGGCGGCCAGCTTCATTGGCAACACGACCGGTTCGATTCTTGCGGCGGTCGGCCTTGAGATTCTGGGGCTGGGGCCGCAGCGCCTGCCGACCCTCGGGCGCACCATCCAGAACGCGATCGACAACTCTGGCATATTGCGCGACATGTGGTGGTGGTGGGGCCTGCCAACGATCATCCTGATCGTAATTTTTATCGGCCTGCTGCTCATCAATCTGGGGCTCGACGAGGTCGCCAATCCGCGCCTGCGCAAGGCGACGCGGCAATAGCGGACGGACGGGAGACGACATGGCCGAAATCCCCGCGGAGCAGGTCCAGCGTCGCCGGCGCAAGGTGCTGGAAGTCCGCAATTTACGGGTCCATTACGAAACGCCGACCGGCGACGTCATCGCCGTGGCCGGCATCGACTTCGACCTCTACGACGGCGAGACCCTGGGCCTGGTGGGCGAATCCGGTTCCGGCAAGTCGACGGCCGCCTACGGCATTCTCAAGCTGGTGCAGCCGCCGGGCCGCATCGTGGAAGGCGACGTCACGCTGGATGGCGACGAGCTGGTGCACATGAACGACAGCAGCTTTCGCCAGATCCGCTGGACCAAGCTGGCTCTGATTCCGCAGGGCGCGATGAATTCGCTGAACCCGACGATGCGCGTTCACCGGCAGATCACGGACGCCATCGAGGCGCACGAAGGCAAGCAGGACAAGGAAGCCCTGCGCGAGCGGGTGCTGGAACTGTTCCGCATGGTGGGCCTGCCGCAGCGCGTCTACAACATGTTCCCGCACGAACTGAGCGGCGGCATGAAGCAGCGCGTGTGCATCGCCATGGGCATCGCCCTGCATCCCACGGTGGTTATCGCTGACGAATCCACCAGCGCGCTGGACGTGGTCGTGCAGCGCGTGGTCGCGCAAACGATGTTGCGCGTCAAGCAGGCGCTGGGCGTCTCGATGATCATGATTGGCCACGACATGGGCCTGATGGCGCAGATGGTGGACCGCATCGCCGTGATGTACGCGGGCAAGCTGGTCGAGGTGGCGCCGGTGGAGACCATCTTCGACGAGCCCATGCACCCCTATTCGCAGGTGCTGATTGAGTCAATCCCCTCGCTTAAGGAACGCAAGCCGCTCAAGATTACCGAGGGAATCACGCATGACCCGCGCAACCCGCCGCCAGGCTGTATCTTCCAGTTGCGCTGCCCCCATGTCATGGAGCGCTGCCGCAGCGAGGCCCCGCCCCTGCGGGAACTGTTGATGCGGCATGAGGTGGCCTGCCATCTCTACAACGATGACGGCAGCCTGATCGAGGGCGCCAAACTGGAGGCGGCGTCGTGAGGAACTCACCTCCGGGGTCCCGCTTCAGGCAGGGGCGCATCCGGCAGCGGCGAGGGCAAGCTCGCGCTGAAGTGAAAGGGAGCTGAACCATGGCGCCGCCCGTGCTGGAAATCCGCAATGCCACCAAGGTCTACCGCACGTCCGGCGGTTTCCTGAGCCCCAAAAAGGAAGTCGTCGCGCTGCAGGACTACAGCCTGACGATCGAGAAGCAGCCGGCCAGCATCACCACGATCGCCGGCGAAAGCGGCAGCGGCAAGACGACCCTGGCCAACGTCGTGCTGGGGTTCACGCCCCTGACGTCCGGCCAGATTCTCTTTCATGGCCAGGACCTGGCGACGATGAACCGGCGCCAGCTGCTGCATTACCGACGAAACGTGCAGGCGGTCTTTCAGGACCCCTTCGGGGTCTACAATCCCTTCTACCGCATCGAACACGTCTTCCACACGGTCATTCGCCATTTCAAACTGGCGGAGAGCGAAAGCCAGATGCGAGACATGATCGAGGAAGCGCTGAACGTCGTTGGCCTCCACGGCGTGGACGTGTTGCGCAAGTACCCGCATCAGTTGAGCGGCGGCCAGCGTCAGCGCATCATGATGGCGCGCGTCTACCTCATCAAGCCGGAGGTGATCGTCGCCGACGAGCCGGTCTCCATGGTGGATGCCTCGCTGCGCGCAGCCATTCTGGAGGCCATGCTGGGCCTGCGCGACGAACTGGGCGTCTCCTTCCTGTACATCACGCACGATCTGAGCACTGCCTATCAGGTGGGCGATCGCATCAATATCCTTTATCAGGGCTCTGTGGCCGAGACGGGCACAACAGTGCAGGTCATCGACAGACCGCAGCACCCCTACGTGCAGTTGCTGGTTGATTCCGTGCCGGCGCCGGACCCCGCTGAGAAGTGGGATACCGAGATCGAGCTGCCCGACGAGGAAGTCTTGCGCTCGGCGACGTCGACGGGTTGCCGTTTCTATCCGCGCTGCCCGCAGCGCATGGACCGTTGCCTGGAAGCGCTGCCACCCCTCTACGACATCGATGGCCGGGGACATGAGGCAGCCTGCTACCTGTACGAGGACGAGGCGCAGATGGCGTCTGCCCCCTGAGGCCTCCCTTGCTTACCTGGCGGCTGTGGCGCGCCCTGCGCTATCCCCCCGTCAGTCCCTTGCTGGGAATGCGCGTGGCGACCCTGCCACGGCAATCCCTGTGGCCCTCGAGCTGGCAATTCTTCCGGCGAGGCCGCTGGCCGAAAGTCCTGCTGACCCTGTTGTTGTTGCTGGTGACCTGGCGCCTGGGCATTGCCGGCCTGTTTCTGGGCCTGTTTGCCGTGCCGGGCGCGGTCATTCTCGCCTTCTTGGGCCTGCCCGTGTTGCTGCCCCTGGCGAGCATCGTTCTCGGCAGTTACTGGTCGGCGGATATCAACCGCAACATTCGCCGTGAACGCGCGGCGCGCACCTGGGACCTGATTTGCGCGGCGCCGCCTGGCACGCCCGGCGCCAGCCACGTGATCACCAGTCGCTGTCTCTTGCGCGGCGGGGCGTTTTCCTTCTTTCAACTGCTGCAGCTCATCGCATTGGGGCTGTGTCTGGGCGCCTTGCTGCTGATGGCCGCCATATTCGTCGTCATGTTGCTCAATGGTGTGCCGCAAGAGGAACTGATTCTTGCGTTGCGTGCGCTGCTGGACATTGCCGCCATCGTGGCGGCGCTGTGGCTGCACTGGCTGCAGACCGTGGTGCTGGTGGCCCTGACGGGTTTGCTGCTGGCCGGCGGCGAGGGTCGCGAAACGCCCTGGTTCGCGCCCCTGCTCTTTCCGGCGTTTCAACTGGGCAGCTGGATGCTTTTTGCCCTGCAACTCTTCCTGCTGCAACCTCTGGAGGCGAGTCTGGCGCCCGAAGCCTGGCTGGCCTGGACCCTGATGCCGCTGCTTTACCTGGCGATGTTTCTGCTGCCGCGCGAGGCGCTGGTGCTGGCGCTTCTGCGCGTCGCCGGCCAGCGCCTCCAGACCAACGAACTCTTCAGTTCCCGTTGGTGGCAAAACGCGACAGCGCAAACAGGCTGATATCCAGGTCCGTTTCTCCCCTGCTGACCAGGTCGGCGAGAATCTTCCCGATCGCCGCGCCGAACTTGAAGCCATGGCCGCTGAAGCCGGCGCCGATGGCGATGTGTCCGTGCTCCGGGTGGCGGTCCATGATGAAGTGCTCGTCCGGCGTCATGGTGTAGAGACAGACACGACCGGTCTTTAGCGGGCTGTCCGCCAGCGGCAGGTGACGCCGGAAAAAGGCGCGCATCGTCTCGCAGACAGACTCATCCACGCTGCGCAACGTGTTGTCGGGGTCAGTGGGCTCGCCGTTGGTGTGAATGCTGGCCTTGAAGCCGCAGCCATCGATATTCGGGATGCCGTAGAAGTGCAGCAGGGAATTGAGTTCGTGGCGGGAGCCGTGCTCCCTGAAGTAGGGCATGCGCCCGGGCAGGAAGGCCTCCGGATCCTGCGTATCGAAAAAGAACAGTTGCTCGCGCGTGGGTTGCAGGGGCAGCTCAAGACCGAGGGTGCGCAGCAGCGGGCCGGACCAGCCGCCGGCGCTGATCACGAGCCGGGCCGCGCTGAAGCTCTCGTCGGCCGTGCGCACGGTGACGGAGTCGCTGTGAGCCTCGATGGCCGTGACGCGGGCGCCGGTCTGCAGGGTTGCGCCGTGCTGAAGGGCCATGCGGGCGGCGGCGACGACGCAGCGAGAGGCGTGGAGCGCTCCGCCGTCCGGCTGGTAGAGCCCCATCATGTGCTCGTCGAGGCGGAACTGGGGGAAGCGCGCGCTCACTTCGGCCGGCGTGAGCCAGTCGTAGGGCATGTCAGAATCCGCCAGAACGTCGCGGGTGGCGATCAGCGAGTCTTCGTCGGCCGCTCCAAAATCGAGGCCGCCGACGATTCGCAGGAGTTGATCCCCGGATTCTGCTTCCAGTTCGCGCCAGAGCGTGTAGGCGCTGTGGGCGAGGGGGATGTAGGCAGGGTGATCGTAGGCGTAGCGGATGATGCGCGAACTGCCGTAGGAACTGCCGTTCCTGTGATCGAGTTCGAACTGTTCCAGAGCCAGCACACGCTGACCGTTGCGCGCCAGGCGCCAGGCGGCGCTGCTGCCCATCACGCCCAATCCGATGACGATTGCATCGTAGTGCCTGTCCATGCGAACTCCCCGCCGCACTCCGCGAAACCCGCGCCATTATAGCGAGAGCGCAAGCTCGAAGCATGCCTCAGGTATAGCGCGACCGGAGCCCCCGGGTAGAATGGCGCCGGAGGAGGGACCATGGTCTATCGACAACTGTTGCAACGGGGTGACGGGCGACCGGTCGTGACCGGCGTCATCGGCACGGGGCATTACGCCACGGCGATCATTACCCAGGCGCAGGCCATCCCGGCGCTGGCCGTGCCGATCGTCTGCGACGTGGACGTGGAGGCCGCCTGGCGCGCCTGCATGCTGGCCGGTCTGGCGGAGGAGGACTGCGTCATCTGCGAGAGTCCGGCGGCGGTGAAGGCGGCGCAGGAACGCGGGCAACGCGTCATCGTGCCGGATGCGTCGCTCTTTCAGGCCCTGCCGCTGGATGTCGTGGTGGAATCGACCGGTGTGCCGGAGGTGGCCGTCAGGCATGCCCTGCTGGCGCTGGAGCAGGGCGCCCATCTGGCGATGGTCAGCAAGGAGCCGGACGCCCTGGTGGGGCCCACCCTGCGCAGGAAATTCACCGAGGCCGGCCTGGTCTACAGCGCCGTGGATGGCGACCAGCACGGCCTGCTGATCGGCATGGTGGAGTGGGCCCGGACGTTGGGGCTGGAGGTGGTCTGCGGCGGCAAGGCGCGCGACGTCGAAATCATCTTCGATGAGGCCGCCGGTCAGCTGCGCACGCAGCGCAAGTCTCTCGACCTCGGCGCGGCGCAGCAGGCGCTCTTCGCGCCCGCGCCGGCGACGGAAGCGCGCGACAAACTGGCGAGTCGTATGGAACTGTCGTGGGACCTGTCGCGTCTGATGGGCTACGATCTGGGGGAACTGGTGATTGCGGCCAACGCCACCGGGCTGGCGCCGGACCTGGACACACTGCACGGGCCCCTGTTGCGCGTCCCGGAGATACCGGAAGTGCTGGCGCCGCAGGAGGATGGTGGCATCCTCGGCCGGCACGGGGTCATCGACGGGGTGACGGTGTTGCGCGGGCCCCACGAGGCCGGCATGGGCGGCGGCGTCTTCATCGTCGTGGCCTGCGCCAACGACTATTCGCGTTACATTCTGACGACCAAGGGGCTGATCCCCAACGCCGGGGACACGACCGCGCTCATTTTCCGACCGCATCATTTGTGCGGTGTGGAAACGCCCCTGACCGTGCTGCTGGCCGCCTTGCAGCAAATCCCGACGGGCGCTCTGGATTTCGAGCAGCGCTTCGATGTGCTGGCCGAGGCGACGGTGGACCTGGCTTGCGGCGAGACCGTGGAGGACGATCACAGCCCGAAGCTGCTGGCGCGTATGCGGCCGGCGCAGGCGATCGCGCCTGGCGCCCCACTACCGATGCACATGGCCATGGGCAAAACGCTGTTGCGCGACGTGCCGGCGGGCACGATATTGACGACGGACATGGTGCCCGAGCCGCCGGACGCGCCGCTGTGGGCGCTGCGTCGCGAGCAGGATGCGTGGATGGCCGGGAGGGCGTAACGGGGCCTCACGCCATACCCTTTCCCGCACGGTCGTGAGGGCCCAATCCCGCTCAATCGCGGGAACCGTTTCCCGGGAGAGGGGCACTTGAACGGGCAGTTGCCGGGAGATTCGTTGCAAATGCGCGCGCTGTACATCCTGGGCGAGGGGGGCTACGGGCGCATCTACGGCCCGCGGGAGCGCGCCGACATCGCCGGCCTAGTGGACGTGTACGCGGAGCTGCAAACACCGGAGTCGATCGCGGCAGCGCCGGAGGTACTGGCGCCCGCCGAGGTCATGTTGTCCGGCTGGGGCGCGCCGCGCCTGGACTCCGCCTTTCTGGAGGCAGCGCCAAATCTAAAGCTGGTGCTCTACGGCGCCGGATCGCTGCGCCGCGTGGTGACGGAGGCGTTTTGGGCCAGCGGCATACCCATCAGCAGCGCGGCGGCGGCCAACGCCGACTTCACCGGCGATTTTGCCTGCGCGCAAATCCTGATGGGCCTGAAAGGGGCCTGGCGTTATGCGCTGCGCCTGCGGGAGCAGGGGGTCTGGTCAAGAGAGCCGGTCGCCGCCGGGCTGTATGGCTCCGTCGTCGGGCTCGTGTCGCTGGGCCTGGTGGCGCAACGGGTCGCCAGGCTGTTGCAGCGCCATGACCTGAAGGTCATCGCCTGGGACCCCTGGGTCGACCGGGCGGTGGCGGAGCGCATGGGCGTGACGCTGATGGAGTCGCTGGACGAGGTCTTTCGCGAGGCGGACGTGGTCTCGCTGCATACGCCGCTACTGGACGAAACGCGAGGGCTGATCGGCGGCGCGCAACTGCGGGCGATGAAGCCCGCTGCGGTCTTCATCAACACGGCGCGCGGCGCCCTCGTGCGTGAGGCCGAACTGGTGCAAGTGTTGCGCGAACGACCTGACCTGTACGCGCTTCTGGACGTCACCTCGCCCGAACCGCCGCCGCCGGAGTCGCCGCTGCGCGCATTGCCCAACGTCGTGCTGACGCCCCACATCGCCGGCGCGCAGGGCAGGGAGTGCCGGCGCCTCGGTCGCAGCATGGTCGACGAACTGCGCCGCTTCCTGCGCGGCGAGCCCCTGCAACACGTCCTCACGCGCGCCGGTTACGCGCGCATGGCCTGAGGCAGGCAAATGTTGCACGCCGGACTGGTCTCGATCACTTTTCGGCAGCTGGAACCCGCGCGCATTGTGACCCTGGCGCAAGAGGCGCAACTGGCGAGCATTGAGTGGGGCGGTGACCTGCACGCGCCCCCTGGCGACGAGCGGCGCGCGCGTCAGCTGGCCTCGATGACCCGCGACGCCGGTCTGCTGGTGAGCGCCTATGGTTCCTACTTCCGTCTGCGCGACGAGGCAGAGGAAGAAGCGCCCTTTGAGGCCGTGCTGGCCACGGCGCTGGCGCTGGGCGCGCCGGTCATCCGCGTCTGGGCCGGTGATGCCGGGCCCGATGCGACGTCGCCAGGGGAGCGCGAGCGCATCATGGAACGGGCGCGGCGCGTTTGCGCCCTGGCGAGCGCCGTGGGGACAAGTGTGGATTTCGAGTTCCATCGCAACACGCTGACGGAAACCAGCGTCATGGCCTCGCTGCTGCTGCGAGAGGTGAAAGGGGCGGGCGTCTACTGGCAGCCCCGCAACGGCTGGCTGCCGCAGGAAAATCTTCTGGCGCTGGAAGCGGTGTCGCCCAAGCTGGGCAATGTGCATTGCTTTCACTGGTGGCCCACGTCGCGGGATCGCCTGCCGCTGCGGGATGGCGAGGCGGACTGGCGGCTTTACCTGGACCGGCTGGCGGCCCTGCCAGGGGAGCGACAGGTCTCGCTGGAGTTCGTGCGCGATGAGTCGCCGGAGCAGTTCCTGCGCGATGCGGCCACACTGCGCGCCTGGCTGACGCGCTACGCATGAGTGACTGGAGCGAAGCCTTCGTCGACACCCTGGCGCGAACCGCGTGCGGAGCGCAGCTGTTCAACCAGTACGCCGACACGTCAGCGAGCAATGCGACAAGGCGCGCCAACCTGGGTCGCTATCTGCGCGATATGGAGGCGCGGCGGCCGGAAGCGCTGTTGCTCTTTGAGGCGCCGGGCTACCGTGGCTGCCGCCTGACCGGCATCCCGGTCACCAGCCGGCGGGTGCTGCTGGAGGGCCTGCCGGGTCTGGGGCTGTTCGGTCGGGAACGGGGCTATGCAGACGTGGCGGAGGCGGGCTTCGAGCGCATTCAGGGCGAACAGAGCGCGACCATTCTCTGGCGCGCTCTCGCCGACCTGGGCGTCGCGCCGCTGATTTGGAACAGCGTGCCCTTTCACCCCCATCGGGCGGGGCAAATGTTGAGCAACCGGCCGCCGCGCGCCGCCGAACTGGCGCAGGGCTGCGATGTTCTGCGCGAGCTGCTGGCGCGCTTCCGGCCGCGTACGCTGGTGGCGGTGGGTCGGTCGGCGCAGGGCAGCCTGGCTGCGTTGGGGCTGGAGCATCACGCGCTGCGGCATCCGGCGCATGGCGGCAGCGGCGAGTTCGTCGCCGGCCTGCGGGCGCTGTGCGTGGAAGCGGGACTGTCCGCGCCTAACCCTTGACGCCGGTTAGGGCGATTCCCTCGATGATGTAGCGCTGGAAGACGATGACGATCGTCAACAGGGGCAGTAGCGAGAGCGTGGCGCCCGTCATGACGAGGTGCCAGTCCGCCGTGAACTCGCTGGAGAAGAACTGCAGGCCGACGGGCAGGGTGAACATGTCCAGCGCGGAGGTGACGATCAGCGGCCAGATGAAGGCGTTCCAGTTGCCGAGGAAGTTGAAAATGCACAGGGCGCCGACGGCGGCCATGCTGAGCGGCAGGGCGATGCGCCAGTAGAGGCCGAATTCGCTGACGCCGTCGATGCGGCCGGCGTCGAGCAGTTCGTCGGGAACGCCCTGCATGAACTGGCGCATCAGGAAGATGCCGGCGGCGGTGATGACGCCGGGGAAGGCGATGCCCCAGTAGGTGTCGACCCAGGTGGCGCCGATCGGCGGATTCACCGACATGATGTACCAGGGGATGATGAGCATCTCGGTCGGCACCATGAGCGAACCGAGAAAGGCGACGAAAATCACGCGCTTGCCCGGAAACTGGTACTTGGCGAAGGCGAAGCCGGCGATCGAATCGAAGAAGGCCACGCTAATCGTGCTGAAGATGGCGACGATAAAGGAGTTGACGTACCAGCGCGGCAGGGCGGTTTCGGTCAGGACGAAGGTGTAGTTTTCCAGCGTCGGGCTGTCCGGGAAAAAGTTCGGAAAGAGGATTTCTTCGGAGGTCTTGAATGAGGTCGCGATCATCCACAGAAAGGGCACGACCATGGTGATGGCCAGCAGGATGAGCAGGGCGTAGACCAGAATGCGCAGGGCCAGGTCGCCGCTGCTGCGAACGGGGCTGGCCTGCTGCAGTGGCAGGGCGGGTTGCGCGCGCTCGACGCTGCTCATCGTCCCCCTCCTTCAATTGGTGCGACGCGTGGTGACGCGCAGCTGGAAGATGGTGACGAGCAGGATGATGCAGAAGAGCACGACCGTCAGCGCGGCGGCATAGCCCATGTTGAGGCGCTGGAAGGCCTCGCGATAGACGCGCAGCACGACCGTGGTGGTGGAATTCAGCGGGCCGCCATCGCCCTGGTCGGTCATGGCCAGCACCGGCGCGAACATCCGCAGGAATGAGATCGACTGCAACACGACGAGGTAGACGATGCTGGGGTTGAGTAGTGGCAGGGTGATGTTACGGAAGGTCTGCCAGCGGGTGGCGCCATCGACGCGGGCGGCCTCGTAGTAGACGCGCGGGATGTGCTTGAGGCCGGCGAGGAAGATGACGACGGCGAAGCCCAGGCCCTGCCAGACGACGACGGCGAGGATGGAGGCCAGGGCCTGTTTGGGATTGTTGAGGAAAGGCTGCTGCGGCAGTTCGAAGGCCTTGAGCAGGACATTGAACAGGCCGAACTGGGGCTGGTAAAGCCAGCGGAAGACCCAGGAAATGGCGATGGTAGAGGTGACGAAGGGCAGAAAGAAGGCCAGGCGGAAGAGCGTGGCGAATGAGCGTATTTCGTTGAGCATCAGGGCGATCGCCAGCGCGATTAACAGTTGCAGCGGCATGCCCAGCACGATGTAGCCCGCGGTGTTGACGAAGGCGGCGCGCGTGACGGAGCGCGGCTTGTTCATTTCCGCCAGCAGGGTCTGGTAGTTGTCGAAGCCGACATAGGGCTGGTCAATGGCCAGCGGGTTGTAATCGAAGAGGCTCATCGCGAAGGCGAAGAAAGCCGGATAGATGCGGATGACGGCGAAGAAGACGATGGGGATGGCGAGAAAGATGTAGGCCCAGAGCATCTTGCGCCGCGCCACCGTCATCTGAAGCATGGACACCGGGCCTCCTGGTGAGTTGCTGTGGCTTCAGGCAGCCCGACCGCGTGGGCCGGACTGCCTGAAACCTGTGTTTGCGACAGCCGGGGCGGGCCTAGCCGCGTCCGGCCCAGAAGTCGTCGAGCAGGGCCTGTTCCAGCGCGGCGCCTTCGGCCAGCGCGTCGCAGGCGTCCATGCCACCCAGGCGGATGAGATCGAAGGCGTCAATCAGGTGCTGCCGCTGCTGCGCCTCATCAACGAAGAAGGTCGCGTGGGCATACTCCAGACCGGCGGTGAAGGCGCCCAGTCGCGGATCGGCCTGCAACTCGGGATCGCCAATCGACTCGAGCTGCGCCGGCAGTTCGCCGACCATGTCCACCCACAGGGCGCCGGCCTCGGCGGTGGTGATGAACTGCAGAAAGCGCGTGGCGGCCTCCATGCGCGCCTCGTCAGCGGCGGCGCGGCGCGTGATGCCGTGCGTCCAGTAGGAGCCGAAGGTGCTGCGTTCGCCATTGGGGCCGACGGGCAGTTCGGCCACTCCGAAGTTCAGGTCCGGGTAGTCCTTGGCGATGGCGCCGAGGCGGAAGGAACCGTCGATATGCAGAGCGGCCGTGCCAGTGAGAAAGGACTCGGTCGCGCCATTGAAGAGGTCGTTGCTGCCGGTCTTGTGCTCGGTCTCGAAGCTGGCCAGCCAGGCGAAGGCCTCACAGCCCTCGGGGCTGTTGAAGAGCACCTCGGTGTTGTCCTCGTTGTAGGGGACGCCGCCGTACTGGCGCAGCAGCACTTCGCGGAACCAGTGGTGCGCTTGGCCGGAGAGCTGCGGCGCGTAGCCCTGCTGCGTGATGTTCATGATCTCGGCGTCGCCATCGTAGGTGGTCGTGGCGATGGCGATATCTACGAACTCGTCGAGGGTAGCGGGCGGCGTCTCGGGGTCGAGTCCGGCGGCCTCGAAGATGTCCTTGTTCCAGAAGAGGGCCAGCGAACGCACGGCGGTCGGGACAGCCCAGTAGGAACCCTCAAACTTCGAATTGGCGACCATGGGCGAGAAGTGACTCTCGATCCATTCTTCCGGGAAGTCCTCGGCCGGCAGCGGCACCAGATAGCCCGCATCCACGAAGGCCGGGATCCAGCCGTAGAAGAGCGTCACGACGTCCGGCCCCACGCCGGCGGGCGCCGAGGCGGCCAGTTCGTCACGGAAGTTGGCGTAGGGAAATTCGCTGTTATGAAGCACGCGGACGTCGGGGTTGGCCTCGTGGAACTGCTCGATGAGCGCGTTCATGGCGTCGACGCGGACCCCGAAGTTGTACTGCCAGTACTCGATCTCGACGACATGCCCGTCGGCGAGCGCGGCGCCGGATAGCGCCAGCAGGCCGACAAGCATCAACATCAAACGGACCTTGTTCATCATTCGTCTCCTGTTTCCTGCGTTACGGAAAAACACGCTGTCGAAGGCGATTCTAGCGTCTGCGGCAGGTCCCGGCAAACGCCGGCTAGTTGCCCAGCTTCAACAGGCGCGCAGCGTTCGCGCTGAAGATGGCGCGCAACTGCTCGTCGGTGAGGCCCAGTTCGCGGCAGTCGCGGATCTGGTCCTGCAGGTAGCGGATGGCGAAGCCGCGCGGGAAGTAGCTGGAGTCGCTGCCGAAGATGATGCGCTCGGCGCCGATGGTCTCCACGTACTTGCGAAAAAGCTTCTTCGTATTCCATTCGCCATCGACCCAGCGCACCCACTGGTTGGAGCCGGAGGTATCGATGCAGACGTTGCCGCAGGCCCAGCAGAGCTGCAGCGTCTCGCGGATCCAGGCGCAGCCGAAGTGGGGAATGACGAAGGTGACCTCCGGGAAATCGCGGGCGACGGTGTAAAGCTTGAGCGGATTGATGTTCTCGTGCCAGGGGACGCCGCCGCCGCTGCCGAGGATGCCGAAGTGCACCAGCACCGGGATATCCAGCTCGCCGCACATCTCCCAGACGGGGTAACCGGCCTCATCCTCGATGGGCCGGTCCAGCGCCGGGGCCAGCAGCTTGTAGCCGCGCAGACCAAGCTCCTCGACGCCGCGCTTCACTTCCTGCGCCGCGTCCTCTCCGAAGAGGTAGTTGTGGGCGAAGCCGACGAACCTGGCCGGGTGGCGCGCGACGATGCCGGCCAGGTGGTCATTGCCGCCGCCGGTGACGAAACCGACGGCGCGCAGGCCGTAGCGCTCAAGTTCGGCGGCCCAGCGGTCGGCCTGGGTCTCATCGTCGGGCGGGTCGCTCTCCGGCGGGTCGAAACCCCAGGTCAGACGCCAGTGCCGGTTGTAGTCCATGGCCAGTTCCCGGGCGATTTTCGCGCGTCGTTCGCCCCGCCGTTCAACGTATTCGCTGCGCCGGTTCGGTCCCGGGCCGTGCGGGCCGCCGAACATGGGTTTGCGCGTGGGGAAGTGGACGTGAAAGTCGATGATCTCCAGACCGAGGTACATGGGGCATCCTGTCCTGTCATGGTCGTGTGCCGCGAGTATAGCGAGGGACCCTGCCCGAAGCATCCCGCGGGATAGCATCCCGCAGGGGCAGCCGGGGCCGCGACCACGCATCATGCCGGGAGTGACGAGTTCGGTAAATCGCCCCTGCGGCGGATGGTGTAAGGGCGACATATCATGTCGCCCGCCTTGCTCCCGATGATTGCAATTCCTTGTGCCCCGCGCGTGAATGCAGGATAGTTCATTCAAATTGAGCGCAAGACTTCAGCCAGGGAAAAGAGAAGGGTCATATGGCGAGCAAACGACTGGGTGTAATCGGGCTGGGAGATATGGGCTTGGCGATGGCGCGTTGCCTGCTGACGGCGGGCTATCCGGTGACGGGTTGCGACGTCAGGCCGGAACGGGCGACGCTGCTGGAAGCGGAAGGCGGAACCGGCGCGGCGAGCCCGAAAGCGGTCGGGCAGGCAGCCGACACCGTCATCGTGATGGTCTTCAACGGCCGGCAGGTGCTGGAGTCGCTGCAGGGTGACGACGGCCTGGCCGCGGGCATGGCATCGGGCGGGACGGTCATCATCACCTCGACCATCGAGCCGCGCGAGGTGCGCGCGGCGGCGGCCGTGCTGGCGCAGAAGGGCCTGCGCGCCATGGACTGCGCGGTCAGCGGCGGGCGCACGACGGCGCCGACCGGCCAGCTGGCATTGATGGTCGGCGCTGCCGGCGAGGACCTCATGGCGCAGCGCGATGTGCTGGACACCCTGGCGCACACGGTGCAGCACGTCGGCGAGGAGCCGGGCATGGGCCAAACGACCAAGGCGGCGCTGCAGGCCTTCATGTACACCAGTTCGATTGCCATGCTGGAGGCCCTGGCCCTCGGCGCCGGCGCCGGCATCCCCGGCGACATTTTGCATGACGTTTTTCGCCGCAGCGCCATCCAGGCGGGTGAGACCGGCTTCTTCCGCAAGCTGGTCGACGCCGTCTTCGCGCGCGACTTCGTCGACACCGGCAGCCAGATCAGCGTGACGGCCAAGGACGTCGGCATCAGCGTGGCCATGGGGCACGAATGTGGCGCGCCGCTCTTCACCACCACTGCGGCCCATGAACTGATCAAGGCGGGCTTCGCGCGATACCCGGACGAGGACAAGCAGAGCGTGATCAAGATGCTGGAGGCGGTCACCGGCGTGACGGTGGAGCGGCAGTCGCCGATGCCGGACTTCGGCTAGTGAGACCCTCGTCCTGAATCCCGCTGCCCTGGTCAGAAGGAACCCGGAGGGACTTTTCCCGGGCGTCAAATCACATGACAGACCTGAACCATCGGATAATGGAAAGAGTGCAATGATCCAGAAACGTGTGGGTCTCATCGGCCTTGGCGAGATGGGCATGGGCATGGCGCGCAACCTGCTGGCGGCCGGCTTCCCGCTGGTGGGGCTGGACCTGCGCAGGGAACGCGGGGCCATGCTGGCGCAGGCCGGTGGCGCGGTCGCTGACAGCCCGGCCGACATCGGGCGCGCATCCGACGTCGCGGTCCTGATGCCCTTCGATGCCGGGCAACTGCTGGACGTGCTACAGGGCGCCGACGGTCTTCTGGCGGGGATGCGGCCGGGCGGGACGGTCATCGTCTGCGCGACCGTCGGGCCGGCCGTGATGCGCAGGGCGGCGACGTCGCTGGAGGCGAAGGGCCTGCGCTGGCTGGATTGCCCGGTCAGCGGCGGGCGGCGCGTCGCCGAAGCCGGCGCGCTGGGGCTTTACGCAGCCGGGCCCGCGGCGGACATTGACGCGCAGCGGGACGTGCTGGCAGCGATGGGCGGCCACCTGCTGCATGTCGGCGAGCAGGCGGGTCAGGGACAGGCGCTGAAGCTGGCTTCGCTGCTCCATTACGCGGTCAACAGCGCAGGGCTGATGGAGGCGCTGTCTCTGGCCAGGCGCGCCAGGGTTTCCGACGCGGCGCTGCGTGAAGTCTTCGGCGGCGGAGGCGAGGACGACGGGGCGGGCCACTTTCGCGAACTGGCGGACCACGTCCTGTCGCGGCGCTTCAGCGGCACGGACAACCAGATCCGCTACACGGCCAAGGACCTCGACCTGTGCCTGCAAACGGGGCGGGAGACCGGCGCGTCGCTCAGGGTAACCGACGCAACGTTCGAACTGGTGAAAGCCGCCGCGGAACGCTTCCCCGATGAAGACAAGCAGAGTCTAATCAAGTTGCTGGAGGGGTGACTGGCCTGGGAGGCCCGGTGCAGGCGTCGGTCCTTTTCCCGCTCAACCGCGCACTCCCACAGATGCTCTCCCTCTCCCTGAGGGAAGGGCTCCCGCGACTGAGCGGGTAAGGTGCCTGGGGGTGAGGGCAATTCAACATAAACTGAATCGCGGTCGTTCCCCGCAGTTCCTTGCGCCAGGTAGCCGGATGCAGGATAGTTCGCGCGGGTTCCTTTCTCCTTTTGACAAACGGACTATGATTTATGGTGACGAAACAGTTGGGCTTCATCGGTCTGGGTGACATGGGCATGGGCATGGCGCGCAACCTGCTGGCGGCCGGCTTTCCGCTGACGGGCCTGGACCTGCGGCCGGAGCGCATGTCTATGCTGGAAGAGGCGGGCGGAAAAAGCGCCGCCGGCGCCGCGAATGTCGGACGCGTCTCGGATACGGTCTTCATTATGGTGATGAACGGGCAGCAGGTGATGGATCTGCTGCAGGGCGAGGATGGCCTGCTGACGGGTATGGCGCCGGGCGGGACGATCATCGTCACCGCGACCATCGAACCGCGCGAGATGCGCCAGGCGGCGCTGCTGTTGGAGGGTAGCGGCCTGGGTCTGATTGACTGCCCGGTCAGCGGCGGACGCTCCGGCGCGGAGGGCGGCACGCTGACCCTGATGGCCGCCGCCGCCGGTGACGTGTTCGCCGCGCAGCAGGACGTGCTGGCGGCCGTGGGCGAGAAGATTTTCCACGTCGGCGAGGAGCCGGGCATGGGGCAGACGGTGAAGGCCTGCCTGCAGTCCTTCATCGGGCTCACCTTTGTCGCCATCTTCGAGTCGCTGGCCCTGGGCGCCAGCGCGGACGTCCCGGGGCAGGTCCTCTTCGACGTTATCAGGAACACCGCCGCGGGCAGCTCTCCCTTCTACCGGGAAAACGCTGAGCTGGTGCTGGAGCGTCGCTTCGTCGATACCGGTAGCCAAATCGGGACGATGACCAAGGACCTTGGCATCTCCATGGCCCTCGGGCGCGAGACGGGCGCGCCGCTTTTCGCCACCGCCGCCGCCTGGGAACTGTTCAAGGCCGGCATCAGCCGCTTCCCCGGGGAGGGCAACACCAGCGTGGTCAAGATACTCGAGTCGATTTCCGGCGTGGAGGTGCAGCGATGAAGCTCGGGGTGATCACGGACGGCATCAGCCGCAACCCGGAGCATGCCTTCTCGGTGATGAACGAATTCGACCTGGAATACGCCGAGTTGCAGTACATCGACGATCTTGAAGTCGGCGACCTCAACGACGCGCAGACGGGGCGCTTGCAGGACCTGCTGCAGGCGCACGGGCTGAAAGTCCCCTGCATCTCGCGCCACATTTTTGCCGGTCTGGTCACGGGCGAGCTGGAGCGCGATTCCAGCGTATACCGGCAGCAGCTGGACGCGTTGCGGCGCTGCATCGACTTCGCGCAGGCGCTGCACTGCCCGCTGGTGCGCGTGATGAGCTTCCGCAAGGAGATGATCCTCTTCGGCGCCAACGGCGCCGACGAGTGGATCATCACCGCCGGCGCCTGGGACAGGCTGCTGCATCTGATGGCGCCGGCCATCGAAATCGCTGAAGCCATGGACGCCAACCTGGTGGTCGAGAATGGCAACAACGCCATGATCACCTCCGCCTGGCTGGCGCGCAAACTGATCGGGGAACTGGGCACGACGCGTCTGAAGCTGCTCTGGGACCCCGGCAACGGGCTTTACTGCAACGAGCCCGCCTGGCCCGACGCCTACGAGGCGCTGCAGGGGCCCGACGGCAGCCTGCTGGGTCACCTGCACATCAAGGACGTGATCGTCAACATCGCCCATGCGCGCGCGGACTTCGTGCCCTTCGGCCATGGCGACATCGGGCCGCGCCTGCCGACGATCGCCGCGGCGCTGCGGCGCGACGGCTACGAGGGCGTCGTGTCGCTGGAGAGCGTCTACCGTCCGTCAGGCGGGACCTTCGAGGACGGCTTCCGCGCCTCGGTGGGTCGCTTCATGGAGTGGTACGGGTAAAGAGGGCTCACGCTGCAGGGCGCGAAAAGGGCCCCTACCCGCTCTGACCCTTGACGCTCCAGACCGAGCCCGTGGTATAGGTGTTGCGCTCGGAGCAGAGGAACTCAATCACCTCCGCGACTTCTTCGGCGTCGGAGTAACGGCCGATGGCGGTCGGCGGATCGTCCAGAAACTCCTGCGAGAAGCGCGGCACGACCATGTCGGTCAGGGCGCGACCCGGTTCCACACCGTTGACGAAAACGTTCTGCCGCGGCCAGGCGTTTCCCAGGGCCCGCACCATCGACCAGACGGCGCCCTTGGAGCAGGAATAGGGCACGACGTGCGTGCCGCCCATGCGCGCGCCCGAGGTGATGGTCACGCAGCGGCCCCAGCCGCGCTCCAGCATGTGCGGCACGGCGGCCTGATGCGCGTAAAACACGCCGTAGACGTTGATGCGCATGACGCGGTCGAAATCGGCCGCCGTCTGTTCCATGAAGGGCACTTCCGCGCCCAGCACGCCGGCGCAGCAGACGAGGATGTCGAGGCGGCCCAACTGCGCGACGGTCTGCGCCACGGCCTCGTGTACGGCGGCCTCGTCCGTCACGTCGGCGCGCAGGGTGATGGCGCGCTGACCCAGGGCCTCGATGGCGGCGACAGTTTCGGCGCCTTCGTCGCCCAGCAGGTCCAGCAGGGCGACGTCGCGTCCCTCGCGGGCGATGCGCAGGGCCGTGGCGCGGCCGATGCCGCGCGCGCCGCCGGTGACGAGGGCGACGCGGCCTTCGACGGGCGCCGCGAAGCGCAGCTCGCTCATGCCGGCGCCTCTTCGTCGGCGTCGAGCAGGGGCAGATCCAGTTCCGCGGCTATGCCGTGGAAGAAGGCGCTGACTTCGGGCAGGTCTTCGGTCTCTGCGCCCTCGATGATGACCGGGTAATCCGGCGACAGCTCGTGCATGCGGCGGCAGAGCGTGCGGAAATCGACCAGACCGCGGCCGGCGCAGCCGTCGCTGACGTGAATCACCAGGCGCGGTTCGACGAAAACGTCCTTGGCGTGGCAACTGACGATGTGCTCGCCCAGCAGGTCAAAATGGTGGTTGAGGGCGCTGCTGCTGTCCCACGCACTGCGCATGTCAAGCCAGTTGGCCGAGTCGTAATCGATGCGCACCCAGGGCGAGTCGACGGCGTTTATCACCTCCAGGGCGACTTCCGGCGATTCGAGAGTGACGGTCTGGTGGCATTCGACGCTGAGGTAGACGCCGGCGTCTTCGGCGGCGGGCGCGGCCTCGCGCAGGCTGCGGATCAGCTGGCGGCGGGCGAGGGGCGTCCAGTTGTCGGGATGCGGCGCCCAGGGGCCATGGGGACTCATGGAGCCGGGGCCGGTGTCGATGCCGCGCGCGCCGAGCCAGCCGGCCAGACGCAGGGCGGCCTGCAATGTGCGCACGGCTTCGCGCCGTCGGTGCTCGTCGTCGGTGACGAGGTTCTGCCAGTAGCCAGTGCCCTGGAAGAGGCGCAGGTTCTCGTCGGCCAGCAGGTCGCGGAATCGTTGCGCCTCCGCCCGCGTGGTCGTGTGCGGGTCGTTCTGGCGGGTGCGGACGAACACGCCGCTGAAGCCAAGGTCGCGCACGCGGCGGCAAAGCTGCGGTGTGAAGTCGTTGATGTTTTCCGGCAGGAAGGCGCTGCACATCCCCAGTCGCATGTCGTGCCCCCTTTTTGACAGCCGGGACCTGAGAGTCTTGCGCCTGAACGCCAGATGCGCAAGACATCAGGTCCAGGACCCGAACCCCAAACCTTTTGCCCTCAGAAAATAATCGGTATATGCTCCTGGTAGCGAATAGTTGCAGGCACGCATATATGTGCTGCTCAAATCCCTCCGCCCGACATTCCTCTCCTGCCTTGCAAGGGAAAGGCAAGCACATATGGATACTGGCAGCATGACCCAACAATCACTCCCGGCATTTTCGGATTTGCAGACACTCTCCTTTCCCGTGTCTGCCTTGCCGGCGGTCAATGTTGCCTCGGTGCCGCAGAGAAGTCCCTTGCGATATCCGGGCGGCAAAACCTGGCTCGTTCCCCACATTCGCAAATGGCTGGCTGGCTCCGGCGCACAAACGCTGATTGAGCCATTTGCCGGAGGGGGCATTGTTTCGCTTACCGCAGTCATGGAAGAGTTGGTTGAGCGGGCTTTGATGATCGAAATTGATCAGGATGTTGCCGCTTTCTGGAAAGCAGCCTTGAACCACAAGGCAACCCTGGCCGACATGGTTCTGGAATTCGCGCTCACTCGCGAAACAGTCGACAAGCTTGTGAGCGAGTCGCCGCAGAACCTGGCAGAACATGGATTTCGGACCTTGGTCCTGAACCGGACCAGAAATTCGGGAATCCTGGCGCCAGGGGCATCGTTGATCAGACATGGCGAAAACGGAAAGGGGATAGCGTCTCGTTGGTATCCCGAGACGCTTGCGAACCGCTTGCGCAAGATCGCGAGTCATGCGCATCGTATAGAGTTTTTTGAAGATGACGGGATGAAGTTGTTGGAACCGATGCTACAAAAATGGGGCAATCAGGCTGCTGTCTTTGTTGACCCCCCCTATACTGCCGGGGGCAAGCGGGCTGGCGTACGCCTTTATTCGCACAATCACATCGACCACAGTCATCTTTTCAATATCCTTAAGCGAACGGGCGCCAATTTCCTGATGACCTACGACAATGCGCCCGAAATCGTTGGCTTGATTCAGCGCTACGGTTTCCATGCAGTAACTGTGATGATGAAAAACTCCCATCACAATAAAATGAAGGAACTGGTTATCACACGCGATCCGCTCTTTGCATGAGCCGGTACGGCATTGCCGAGTGGTTCGGCGAGCCATTTGCCGAGATGTCAGTGGCAAAACGCAAGCAACTTGCGGCCATGGCACTGGGTGAAATCGAAGCCCCGCATTGCCCGTTCCAGCGAAACCACACTCAGTGCCGCAAGAAAGGCGGTGTTTGCTCAATTCAGCGCTACGCCGAGGGAGTGAGGGGTCGAATTGGCCCTCGGCAAGGCGACCCGGTCATCGTTTGCCCTGAACGGTTTAAGGCCGGTGACCTCGTTACTCGATGGTTGGCAGACGTAGTTGGCCTTGATAAGGAAACTGCCCTGATCGCCTTTGAAGTGCCATTTATGCATTCAACTGTGACTGACAAGCCGGCCGGGCGAATTGACCTGGTGCTGGCCAACGATGATGACGGAAATCTTGTCTGGTACGGGTTGGAAATTCAGGCCGTTTATTTCTCCGGTAAGGGAATGACGAGTGAATTTGAAAGATTGTTGGCGGATTCGAGTGTCTTGCCCCCTTATCCGAATGCGATTCGTCGCCCTGACTGGCGATCATCCAGTGCAAAACGGCTAATGCCCCAACTCCAGGTCAAGGTCCCGACCTTGCGTCGCTGGGGCACCAAACTTGCCGTGTCGGTGGACCGCCAGTTCTTCGAGTCAATTGGTGGGCCAAGCCCGAATCCGGTTCAGGATTTGGACGAAGGGGAAGTCATCTGGTTGGTTCCTGAAGTTTCATCCGGTTACAGACTTCAACGTTGGCATTGGGAAACACTTTCGCTTGAAGATTCGACCAAAAAGCTGCTGGCAGCACGGACTGTAAATCGAACCGAGTTTGAGAAGACGCTTCGGTCGAAACTACATTGGTATCTTGAGTGATATTCACTCAAAGATTTATTTTGGGTGACAGGTTCCGGTAAAGGGAGCGCACATGAAGGTCTTGCTGGATACGGACATCGGCTCGGACATCGACGACGCGGCCTGCCTGGCCTACCTGCTGGCGCAGCCGGACTGCGAGTTGCTGGGGATCACGACCGTCACCGGCGAGGGGCAGCGCCGCGGCATGCTGGCCAGCGCGCTCTGCCGCGAGGCGGGCGTGAACGTCCCGATTTACATCGGCGCGGAGCAGCCCTTGCTGGTCGAGCAACGGCAACCCGCGTCGCCGCAGGCCGACGCCCTGGGCGACTGGGCACATGACACAGAGTTTCCGCGCGGCGCGGCGATCGCGTTCATGCAGCGGACGATTCGCGCGCATCCGGGCGAGGTGTGGCTGTTGCCCATCGGCCCGCTGACCAACGTGGCGCTACTTTTCGCCACGGACCCGGAAATCCCGTCACTGCTGGGCGGGCTGATGCTGATGGGCGGCTCCTACTGGAGCGGCGTGCGCGACTTCGAGGAATGGAACGCCATCCTCGACCCCCATGCGACGGCTATGGTGTACCGCGCGCCCGTGCGCCCGCATCGCTCCGTCGGGCTGGACGTGACGACCCAGGTGCGCCTGTCGCCGGACGATGTGCGGCAGCGCTTCAGTAAGGGGTTGCTGAGCCCTGTGATGGACTTTGCCGAAGTGTGGTTCGCGGAACGGGCGGAGATGACGCTGCACGATCCCCTGGCGGCGGCCTGTCTGTTTGATGAGGCGATCTGCGGCTTCACGCGCGGCCAGGTGACGGTCGATCTGGACAAGTCGCCCGGCAAGACGGGCTGGCAGGAAAGCGGCGACGGCCCGCACGAAGTGGCGACCTCAGTGGACGTCGCCCGCTTCTTCGAGCACTACTTCGGGACTCTGGGGGTTTAATGCATCCCGACCAAAACACCTTGTCTTTGGCCCGCACGCCGATGCCCTCTCCCCCGCGGAGAGGTGTTGACCGTTTACCCCGAAAGTCCTGCCGCGCCAGGAAGTGTGAATGTTCTTTCACTCAAACCAGGCGATTCGTCAGCCGGCCCAGACCGTCGACCTCGACGCTGACGACATCGCCGGCCTTCATCCAGACGCGGGGGTCCATCCCCATGATGACCCCCTCGGGCGTGCCGGTGGAAATCACGTCACCGGCCTCAAGGGTCATGTAGCGGCTGGCGTAACTGACGATCTCGGCCACGCTGAATATCATGTCCGAGGTGTTGGAGTCCTGGCGCAGTTCGTCGTTGAGCCAGCAGCGCAGACCCAGCGCCTGGGGGTCGGGCACCTCGTCACGGGTGACCAGCCAGGGGCCCAGCGGCAGGAACTTGTCCAAAGTCTTGCCCAGCAGCCATTGACCGGTGAGCATCTGCAGGTCGCGCGCGCTGACGTCGTTGCTGCAACAGTAGCCGGCGACGTAATCGAGGGCCTCGTCCACGCTGACGTCGCGCGTCGTCCTGCCGATGACGGCGGTCAACTCGACTTCATAGTCGTATTCGACGGCGCTGGCGGGCAGGGGAACGTCCTCATCGGGGCCGGCGAGGCTGTTGTTGAACTTGGAGAAGAGCACCGGCGTTTCCGGAATCGCCTGGCCGCCTTCGGCGGCATGTTTGGCGTAGTTGAGGCCGACGCAGAGGATTTTGCCCGGCTGCGGCACGCAGGGGCCGAGCGTCACCTGGTCGGCGGGCAAGAGCGCGGCTTCCGGCGGGTCGGCGGCGAGGTTGCGCAGCGAGTCGAGGGCGGCCGCGCCGCCGTTGAGCGCGTCGGCCATGGCGCCGGGCATGCCGGCGACGCCGGCGGCGGAGGTATCGACCACGGCGTCGTCAAGCCAGATGCCGAGGCGCATGTCAGGGGCGATGGATACGAGTTTCATGGGCTTTTCCTTCGGGGCGAAACGCTGCCCGTCAGCATAGCGCGGCGAATGGGGCGTGGCCAGGCGGCTCAACACTCGGGCGACATGGTATGTCGCCCCTGCATCATCCGGGGCCGGGGCGAGCTAACCGGTCGTCCCTCTTGCCCGGCACTGCAGGGGCGATTTATCAAATCGCCCGCCATCCCGTATTCGTCGATTTGGGCACCATTCAGCGCAGGGCGGGCAGAATGTCTTCCTTCAGGATGCCGATGACGTCCTCGTCACTGAATTCGAGAATCTCCAGAATGAAGCGGCTGACGCCGAGGTCGATGAAGCCTTGCATTTGCTCGATGACCTGCGCCGGAGAGCCGACGAAGCCATCTTCGCGCTCCCAGGAACGGTTGTTGCGCTCGTGGGCGGCCCGCTCCGTGGCGGCGACGCTGAGCCGGCCGCACCAGGAGATCTCGATGCCGGCGGGGTCGCGTTCCAGTTCTTCACAGTGCTGATGAAAGATGGTGAGACGATCGCGGAAGAGAGGCAGTTCAAAGACCGCGGGGTTCCAGCCGTCGGCGTACTGGACGGCGAGACGAATGGTCTTGCGTTCTCCCGCGCCGACGATGATGGGCGGGACGGGCTGCGGCCGAGGCTCGCAGATGGCCTCCGTGATGCGGTAGTGGCGGCCCTGCCAGGTCACTGGCCCTGGTTCGCGCCACATCCGCGTCAGAATTTCCAGCGTGTCCTGCAGTTGCTCAACGCGGATGCCGGCGCGCGGGAAGTCAAAGTCGTAGGCGCGGTATTCGTCTTCCTTCCAGCCCGCGCCGATGCCCATGATGAAGCGACCGCCCGAGAGGGACTGCAGCGTGGCGCCCATTTTGGCCAGCAGGGCCGGGTTGCGGTAACTCTGGCAGAGGACAATCGAGCCGATGCGGTACTGTGGCCAGCGGGCCGCGAGATAACACATGACGGTCCAGGCTTCGTAACAGGGGTCGTCGTCCCAAATGAAGTGATCGGTCATCCACAGGCTGTCGACGTGGCCGGCCAGCTGCGGCAGGGCGACGTCGAGGTCGTCCAGGTATTTGCCGAGTTTTCCCTTGTCGGGGCCCGGCGGCAGGCTCAGGCTGATGTGGCAGGTCATGTCATTGGATTCCCGAATGCGATGGTCAGGACGTCTGGCGCAGGGCAGGCAGGACCTCCTCGATGACTGCGCCGAGGACGTCTTCGTCGGCGAAGTCCATGATGTCGAGCATGAAGTAACGGACGCCACCATCCACAAAGGGCTGCATCATCTCGATACACTGTGACGCCGTGCCGACGAAGGCGCGGTCGCGCTGCCAGCGGCCCTGGCTGCGCGCGATGGCCGCCCGCTCGCTGTTTGCGATGCTGAGGCGACCGAACCAGGAGCGTTCGATGCTTTCGGGGTCGCGCCCCAGTTCCTCGCAGTGCTGCTGCAGGATGGCGTTTCGCTCGCGAAAGCGTTCGATCGGCGAGTCGGACAGGTTCCAGCCGTCGGCGTACTGCGCGGCGAGGCGCATGGTCTTGCGGCCGGCGCCGCCCACGATGACGGGCGGGACGGGGTTGGGGCGCGGCTCGCAGATGGCGTCCACAATGCGGTAGTGGCGACCCTGCCAGCTGACCGGGCCGGGTTCGCGCCACAGGCGGGTCATGATTTCGAGGGTGTCCTGCAACTGTTCGATGCGAATGCCGGCGCGCGGGTAGGGCCAGTCGTAGGCGCGGTATTCGTCCTCCTTCCAGCCGGCGCCGATGCCCATGATGAAGCGCCCGCCGGTGAGATGCTGCAGGGTGGCCGCCATCTTGGCCAGCAGGGCCGGGTTGCGGTAGCTCTGACCCAGCACCATGGGGCCGATTTTGAACTGCGGCCAGCGGGCGGCGAAGTAACTGATAACCGTCCAGGCTTCGTAACAGGGATTGCGGTCCCAGATGAAGTGATCGGTCATCCACAGGCTGTCGAAGTGGCCGACCAGTCGCGGCAGGGCGACGTCGAGGTCGTCCATGAACTTGCCCGGCGGGCCAATGATGGGTCCGGCGGGCAGGTTGAGGCCGAAGCGCAGGGTCATGGGCAAGCTCCTGGTGCAAATGCCAAAGGTCTAGTGTGAGTGTAACCTGGCAAAAAGGACACTTGCGGAAAAGGGTCGCAGGTGAGGGCCGCCATACCTGTCACGCTATACTGCCGCCATGGAGGAGCGCAACGTCTACCTGGAAGATATCCCGGCGGAGCAGGCGCGGACGCGGCTGGAGACGGCGCTGCGCGCTGCCGGGAGGGACGGGCCGCTGCCGGGCGAGCGCCTGCCGCTGGCGGAGGCGTGCGGGCGCGTGACGGCGGAGGCCGTGTACGCGCGCTTGTCCGCGCCCCATTATCACGCGGCAGCCATGGACGGCTATGCGGTGATGGCGGCGAAGACCCGGGGCGCGACCGAGACGCGTCCGCTGACCCTGGCCGTGCCGGATGAGGCGCGGCCGGTCAACACCGGCGATCCGCTGCCCGCGGACCGGGACGCCGTCATCATGATCGAACACACGCAGGAACTGGACGAGGGATGCATCGCGATTCGCGGCGCGGTCGCCCCCTGGCAGCATTTGCGACCGATGGGCGAGGACATGGTCGCCAGCGAGCTGGTGCTGCCGCCCAACCACCTGCTGCGGCCGGTGGACCTCGGCGCGCTGGCCGGCTGCGGCCACGACAGCGTGCTGGTGCGGCGGCGGCCGCGGGTCCTGATTCTGCCGACCGGCAGCGAACTGGTGGCGCCGGGCGTCGACCCGGCCCCGGGGCAGGTCATTGAGAGCAACAGTCTGGTGCTGGCGGCCCAGGTGCGGGAGGCCGGTGGCGAGGCGCTCGTGCTGGGCAGCGCGGCGGACGAGCCCCTGGCGGTCCGCGCGTCGCTGCTGGCGGCGCTGACGCAGGAGCCGGACCTCATCCTCCTGCTTTCGGGCTCGTCGGCGGGCAGCCGCGATTACAGCGCGGCCGTGCTGCGCGCAGAAGGGGAGTTGCTGGTGCACGGCGTGGCCGTGCGGCCGGGTCACCCGGTGATCATGGGCATGCTGCGGGGCCTGCCGGTGATCGGCGTGCCCGGTTATCCGGTCAGCGCCGCGCTGACCGGCGAGCTCTTCGTGACGCCGCTGCTGCGTCAATGGCTGGGCCTGGGTGCTGCTACGCGCGAAGAAGTGCAGGCCATCATGACCCGCAAGCTGGTCTCGCCGACGGGTGATGACGATTACGTCCGCGTCACCCTGGCGCAGGTGGACGGGCGCTTGCTGGCCTCGCCGCTGGGGCAGGGCGCGGGCGTGATCAGCTCGTTGCTGCGCGCCGACGGCCTGGCGCTGGTGCCGCGCTTCAGCGAGGGGCTGAACCGCGGCGCGCAGGCCACCGTGCAACTCCTGCGGCCCCTGACGGAGCTGCGTCGCAGCCTGTTGGCCCAGGGCAGCCACGACCCGCTGTTGGATCTGCTGGCGCAATGGCTGGCGCAACGCGGCCGGCGCCTGGTCTCGGCCAACGTGGGCTCACTGGGCGGGCTTGTCGCCCTGCGCCGCGCGGAGTCGCATCTGGCGGGCACGCATTTGCTCGATGAGGTCAGCGGTGAGTACAACGTGGCGGCGGTGGGTCAGTGGCTGCCGCAGGAGGCGCTGCGTCTGGTGACCTTCGCGCATCGCGAGCAGGGGCTGATCGTGGCGCGCGGCAACCCCCGCTCTGTGCGCGGCCTGCAGGACCTGCCGCGCCTGCGCTACGTCAACCGGCAACGCGGCTCCGGCACGCGCGTGCTGCTGGACTACGAGTTGAGACGCCTGGGCATCGCCAGCGCTGACATCGAGGGCCATGACCGGGAGGTCTACACCCATTTGGCAGTGGCGGCGGCGGTGGCCTCGGGCGTGGCGGATTGCGGCCTCGGTTTGCGCCGCGCGGCGCAGGCGCTGGAACTGGACTTCGTGCCGGTGGGCGAGGAACGCTTCGATCTCTGCATCCCGGAGCGGCATCTGGCGCTGGCGGGTATGCAGGCGCTGCTGGAGCTTCTGGCGGACGGGCGCTTTCGCGCGGCGCTGGGGTGCGAACCCGGCTATGATGCCCGCGCGACGGGTCAGGAAGTGTGGCGGCAGTGAGGCGACGGCGTAAGCGGGAAGCGACGCCGTACCGCAGCGTTTGGCGTACCCAGGTTCGTTGGGTGGAGTACTGACGAAAATCCTGTGCCGGAGCGTCCTGATTGACCCGCCTGGCCGGGCGTGTTATACCTTGAGTTCAGCGAAACCGTCCCCGAGCGCATTCACATGAGTCCCGGGCACTTCCCCGCCGCTTCCGCCCCGACAGGCGGTCCGGCGACCCATACGCCCCCCAGGCGTGACCGGCCTGGCGGCGGTCATGTCTTCATCAGCTATCGCAGCGACGACGGCGAGTTCGCGTTGCTGCTGGCGGCGACCCTGCGCCGCGCCGGCATCCGGCTGTGGATGGACCGCCTCAACATTCTGCCTGGCGAGGACTGGCGCAGCGTCCTGCAGGACGCCCTGCACAGCGCCGTCGCCGCCATCCCGGTGATCTCCCGCGGCTACGTCGCATCGCGTTACTGCCAGCGCGAACTCTCGCGCGCGGATCGCATCGGCTGCCCGCTGGTGCCGGTGCTGCTGGAGCCCATTGATGAGACGCAGTGGCCGATGGAGGTGGAGCGGGCGCAGTATTTCGACTTCAGCGACTGGCGCAGCCCCAACCGCTTCCGTCACCGCGCGGAGAACCTGGTGGCCGTGTTGCGCCAGCACTTTGGCGAGCGCATCCGCTATCAGCCGGACGCCATCGATACGCAGTTGACCGATCTGGCGGTCGACCTCCACACGCGGCGCGGCCTGCAGGAGTATCTGGAGCATGCCAGCCCGGTGGACCGCGTCATCAGCCAGGACCAGCTGCGGCCCGAGCCGCCCGGCATCCGCGCCTGGATGGAACAGGCCACTTTCGTGCTGATCGACCACGTGCCGACGCTGGCCGAAGGGGCGCCCCTTGCCGGGCGCCGCAGCCGGCCGCAGACCCTGGCGCAAATCCGCGAACGACACTCGCGCCTGGTACTGGTCGGCGACGCGGGCAGCGGCAAGACGACGGCGCTGCACAATCTGGCTCTCAACGACGTCCATCACTGGCAGTTGCTGCGCAGCGGGCCGCTGCCCCTGCTCATCGACCTCGTCGACTGGGAAGACCCCATGACGGTGGCGGACCTGGTCCGTGCCCACTGGCACCTGCCCGGCGATCCCCTGCGTTTACTGACGCGGGGAGAGGTCGCGCTCTATCTGGACGGACTGAACGAGATCGGCGGGCGCCGTCACCACAAGATCGGTTTGCTGCGCAAGTGGCTTGCCTCGGCCCGGGCGCCGCAACAGGTCGTGATCACCTGCCGCGCGCAGGACTATCGCTTTGACCTCAGCCTGGGGCTGCCTCTGGCGCAGACCGGCCCGCTGTCGGCGGAGAACATCCGCTTCTTCGTGCGCAGCTGGCTGGGGCCGCAGGCCGCGCCCCGTTTGCTGGATACGCTGCTGGGAGACACGTCGACCGGGGCCGGCGGCGACCTGCGGCCCCGGCGACTGATGGCGCGCAACGTATTTCTGCTGGGGGCGCTCTGCCTGCTGCACAAGAGCCGGCCCGGCGACGAAGCGGTGGAGAACCGCGGCGCCCTGTTGCGGCGGGCCACCGCCGAGATGTGGCTGCGGCAACCGGACGACAGCCTCTTCACCAGCCTCAGACTGGAGGAAGTGGAGGCGGGGTTGGGCGCGCTGGCCAGCGCCATGCTGGCCGGTGAGTCGGGCGTCTACGTTTTGCGGCGGGAAGCGCTGGGCCACGTTGGCCGACGCGACCTGCTGGAGGCGGCCCTGCGAGCCAACTTCCTGCAGCAAAGGGGCGAGCGCCTGCGCTTCACCTGGCAAGCGCAAATGGAGTATTTCTCGGCGCTGACGCAGCGCGATGGCGCGCTCTGGCGCCAGGTGCGGCCACCGGTCACCGGCGAAGGGGGCGACCGCCAACAGGACAGCCGCGAGTCGATGATCATCACGGCGGCCTGCCTCAGCGCCAACCCGGAAGAGACGCTGCTGGGCATCAACCGCGTCAATCCCTTCCTCGCCCTGCGCTGCATCGCCAACGGCATCGACGTGCCGGAACGCAGCGTGGAGCCGATCATCGGCAACCTGATCCGCGTGGCGCACAGCGCGCAGCATGACGCCCGAGTCGCCACGGCCGGCGCCCTGGCGGAAATCGACCTCGAGCTGGCGCTGCCCGTGCTCCTGGCCGCCATGCGCGAGGGGACGCCCGCCGTGCGCCGCGCCGCCGTGCTGGCGCTGTGGCAGCTGGATGTGCCGACCCTCCCGTCGCTGCAGGACAATCTGGCGGCGTCAGGGGCGGCGCTGACGGACGCGGCGCGCGTGGCCATTCACAATCTGCGTGAGCGGGGCCTGCCGACCCTGCTGATGCTGCTGATGAACGAGGACGCGCGCCTGCGCCGGGGCGCTTGTCAGGGCCTGGCCTGGTTGCAGGACGTCGCCGGCGTGCCCGCTCTGATGCAGTTGCTGCAGGACGGGGACGACCTCGTGTGCATGGAGGCCAGCGCGGCGCTGGGGCGGCTCGGCGACGCCATGGCTGCACCGGCGCTGGTCGCCGTCCTGCGCCACGACAACTGGCGCGTCCGGCGGGCGGCGGCGCTGGCGCTGGCGACCCTGGGCGACTCGGCCCTGGACAGCCTCACCCCCGCGCTGGAGAGCGACGAGGCCAACCTGCGGCGTCTGGCGACCGCCGCGCTGTCCCGCATGGAAGCGCCCGAGGCAGAGGCGGCCCTGCGCCGTATGCGCCGCGATGCCGACGAGGCGGTGCGCAAGACGGCGCGCGAGGCCCTGCGGGCGCGCGGCGACCCGGCCTGGGCTCCGGCGCTTGCGACGGGCCAGGCCGCCCACGCAGCGGCGCCCGATACCCTCGACGCGCTGCTGGAGCGCCTGCGCAACAGCGTCTGGGGCGAACGTGAGGAAGCCGCCCGCAGCCTGACGGCCTGGGCGCAGCACTTTCGTGGCCTGCGCAACGGGCACATTATGGCGCGTCTCTGCAAGGTCTTGCGCGAGCCGGACTGGATGCTGCGTTGGGCGGCGGTGGAGGCCCTGGCGGCCCTGGGCAACCCGGCCGCCAGCGATTCCCTGGCGCCGCTGCTGCAGGACGAAAACCAGCCCCTGCGCGTCGCCGCCCTGCGCGCCCTGCTGGAGTGCGGCGATGCCGGCGCGGCGCGGCATCTTGTTCCACTGGCGCGCGATCCCGACCCTCTGCTGCGCGAAGCCGTCGCCGAGGCCCTGGGGCGTCTGGTGCATCCGGCGGGCATCCGGGCCCTGGGCGCGCTCTGTCAGGACAGTGAGTCGCTGGTGCGCCTGGCGGCCGTGGTGGCCCTCGGCGAGGCCGGGCGCCGGGAGGGCGAAACCTACGCCATCGCGGCCCTGCAGGACAGTGACGCCATGGTGCGCTGGTACGCCGTGGCGACGCTGGAGCGCATCGGCACGCGGCGCTGCGTGCCCGCCTTGCGCGCCCTGCTGAATGAGCACAGCCATCCGCACTGGGAGCCGCGCGAGACCGGTGAACTGGCCCGTCACGTGCTGCAACAGCTGGGCGCAGAGGCCGGTCCGCTCCCGTGAAACTTTTCGTCAGTTACGCGCGCGTGGACAAGCCCTATTGCGTACAGATCGTGCGCGCCCTGACCGGCCACGACATCTGGTACGACCAGCGACTCTTCGCCGGCACCAACTGGTGGCACGAGATTTACCGGCGACTGGAGTGGTGTGAGGGCTTTCTCTGGCTCCTGTCGCCGGATTCCGTGCGTTCGACAGCCTGCCTGCGCGAGTTCAACCTGGCCCACAGCCTGGGCCGCATCGTCTTTCCCGCGCTGATTCACCCGGAGACGGAGCTGCCGGAAGCCCTGCGCGACATTCATCACGTCGATTTTAGCCGTGGCCTGCAGCAGGATGCGCTGGACACACTCTTGCGCTCGATAGAGGCCGCGGAACGCCTGGCTGTTCAGCAGCCGGCCAGCGGGCCGCGCAGCGTTGACATCGTCGACGCGCCGGTGAAGGACCTGGAGCAGAGCATTCGCGAGGCCACGCGGGCGATGCAGGGTGGGCAGTTCGACGAAGCCGTCTACCTGCTGCGACGCGCGCAGGCGGCCGGCCACAACTCGCGATTTGTGGACCTGGACGCCGTGCTGGCGGAGGCCGAGGCAGGATTGATGCGGGTGAGCCGCCAGCGTGAGGCCGAACGGGAATACCGTCAGATCGCCGCCCTGGTGCAGCTGGACAGCACCCGTCGCCTCGGTTGCGAGGCCTTTCAGGCCTTCCGCGAGCAGTACCCCGGGCATGACCCGGAGGACCTGGCGGGCATTTGCGGTCCGGACCTGCTGGCCCTGACCTTCCCGCTGCCCGGCGAAGGCGCGACGCCGCAGGAAAAAGGCGAGCCGCCGCAGGAGGAAGGCGAGCGCGTCGCCGGTTTGCCCCTGTCAGCGTCAGACCCGGGCGCTTCGACCCGCGACGACGATCTCTTTCTGCAGGGTGTGGGACGGGAAGTGTTGTCAGAGCGGCCCGGCGCGGCCACAAAAGGAAAGGGCGCCCCGGCGTCTCTCCGCCGCGATCCGACGCAGCCCTTCAGCCTGCCCCTGCTGGAGTGGTGTGAGGTGCCGGCGGGCCATCTGCACTGGAGCGCGGCGGGAGAAAACGGCGGGTCGGGCCCGCAGCAGCGCCGGGTGGCCGCCTTTCGCATCAGCCGCTATCCGGTGACCAACGCACAGTTCGCGGCCTTTGTGCAAGACCCGCAGGGCTACGCCAACGGGCGCTGGTGGCCGCCGGCGGCGGGCGACTGGCGCGATCAAAACCCCGGCCCGCGTCCCGCCACCTTCAGCAACGCGCAGCGCCCGCGCGAGCAGGTGACCTGGTATGAGGCGATGGCCTTTTGCAACTGGCTGGGCGACCGTCTGGGCCTGGGCGTTTCCCTGCCGACCAGCCTGCAATGGATGCGGGCGGCCCGCGGCGATGACCAGCGGCGCTTCCCCTGGGGCGATGAGTTTGACCTGCTGCGCTGCAACGTGCGCGAGAGTTTCATCCGCATGACCACCCAGGTGAGTCGCTATCGTGAGGGGGCCAGCCCCTGCGGCGCGCAGGACATGGCCGGCAACGTCTGGGAGTGGTGCCGTGACGCACAGCCAGGTGAAAAAGGCGCGCCAGGCAGCAAGCGCCTGATCCATGGCGGCTCCTTTCTCAGCGAGGCCGAGCGGGCCGTGATCGACTTTTGCTATTCTATGGTGCCGGAGCGCGCTCACGCCTCCATCGGCTTTCGCCTGGTGCAGATGACCGGCCCGCTCAAGGGTTGACCGGACGCGACAGCCGCTGCGCCGCCAGTTTCTCCACTCGCTTCCCGCTGACCTGCCAGGCGTCTTGCAATGCCCGCCCGCCAGGCGCATTGCACTGACACCCGGCCATGGGCCTTCCGGCCTCCCTGCGGCGACGGCGGCGTGGGCGGGATACAATCTGTAGCGCGGCGGGGAGCTTCTGGAGAAATCATGGATACGCGTTGTCTGGACTATATGTTGGGCGAGGCCGAACGCGAGGCCTTTGAAAGGGACGGCTATTTCATCGTCGAAAACGCGCTGACGCCGCAACAGCGGGAGCGGGCCGAGGCGGCCTTCGATCGCCTGGTGGAGGCGCGGCGGGAAGAGCAGCAACTGGGCCGGGGCGACCGCGTCGCCGTCTTTGACTTTGCGGGCCGCGACGAAGCCCTGCTGGAGCTGGTCGATCTGCCGAAGACCTTCGCCCGCGTCTTCGGTCTGCTGGGCTGGAACATCCAGCTTTATCACTCACACCTGAACCTTTCGCCGCCCGAGGACCCGGGGAATGGCCATGGCCTGGCCTGGCACCAGGACAGCGGTCGACTTAACCTGGAGCTGGAGACCGACCCGCAACCGCGCATCTCGCTGAAGGTCGGCTTCTTCCTGACCGACTGCTCATTGCCGGGACGCGGCAACTTTTATGTCGTCCCTGGTAGCCAGCTGCAGAAGACCATGGTCTTCCCCGGCGGCAACCGCCGCTGTGAACTACCCGGCGGCGTGCCTGTGCAGGTGCCGGCGGGCTCGGCGGTCTTCTTCGACCGGCGCCTGTGGCACTCGACCAGCGCCAACCACTGGCACAGCCCGCGCAAGGTACTTTTCTACGGCTACAGCTACCGCTGGCTGCGGCCGCGCGACGAGGTCACCCTGGACGACAGGCTGAATGCCCGCATGGACCCGATCCGGCGGCAACTCTTCGGGGCCTCGCCGACCGGCAACTACGGCTACACTTCACCCGAAGACGTGGACGTGCCCCTGAAGGGCTGGATCGAGACTCACGTCGGCGCGGAGGCCGTCGCCGTCTGACGCGCATCCTGCCAGCCAGGGCCGCCGGCGGCTTACGGCCTTGCCAACCGGATGGCGTAGTTCAGGGCGGCGCGCAGACTGCCCGGGTCGGCGACGCCCTGGCCGGCGATGTCAAAGGCCGTGCCGTGGGCGGTGGTGGCGCCGATGACCGGCAGGCCCATCCACAGGGTCGCGATGTCTGAACGCGCCAGCAGTTTGCGGGCGATGTTCAACTGGTCATGGTACATGCAGACGACGCCGTCGAAGTCGCCATCCAGCGCGCGTTTGAAGACGACGTCGCCGGGGACCGGCCCGCTGACGTCGACGTCGGCGTCCTGCGCGTCCAGGATGGCAGGCGCGATGATGTCGATTTCCTCCCGGCCCATAAGGCCGCCTTCGCCGCCATGCGGGTTCAGCGCCGCGCAGGCGATCCGCGGCGTCGCACAGCCAAGTCGGCGCAGGACCTGATGGAGATGGCCGATGCAGCGCCGCACCCGGTCGCGGGTGATATGGCTTGCGATGTCGCGGAAGGGCAGGTGTTCGGTGACGGCCACTGCCCAAACGGGTCCCGCCGCGGCCAGAATGAAGGGCTCGTCGCGGCCGGTGATTGCGCCGAGATACTGCAATTCGTCAAGATAGTCGTAACCGGCGGCGCGGAAGGACTCCTTGTTCATCGGCGCCATCACGACGCCAGAGACGCGGGCCTGCAGGGCGAGCTGGTAGGCAAGTTCGAGGTAGCGGGCCGCCGCCTCGCCGAGCGCGGGATGGACCCCTGGCGGCGGAATCGCATCCAGCGCATGTCCGGGCGGATTGAGCACGTCGACGAGGCCGGGTAAGAAGGCGGCAGCGTTGAGGTCCTTTATCGCCTGGAAACGCAGCGCCGGGCCGAGGCTGGCGGCCGTGGCGCGCATGACCTGCAGGTCGCCGATGATGAATGGCCGGCAACGCTCCTGCCAGCCCTCTTCGGCCAGCACCTTGACGATGAGTTCGGGACCGATGCCGGCGGGGTCGCCCATGGCGATCGCGATGACCGGAATTGTGCTCATGGCCTCTCCTGCGCATTTGACAGCGACGCGATCCTGACAGAATGGGGGGGGGGGGCGCTACCTGGGCAGAGGGGACGGAGTATACAATTGGAGGCCTTGTCGCGCATGTCGGACGGAACCTTCGCCGGCGCGACGCAGACAGCGGTCGGTGCGGAGGCCGTCACCCTGTGACCATGTTGTTCCTCGACAGGCTGCGGCGGCACAGTCTGTCGCAGCCTGACAAGGTCGCCATTGAACTGCTGACGCCCGCAGGCCCGCAGTCCCTGCGCTATGGCGAGCTTGAGAGGCAGGTGGGTCGCTGTATGGCCTGGCTGCTGGCGCTGGGGCTTCGGCCCGGCGCCTGCGTCGCGACGCAGTTGCCGAGGGGCCTGGCTTTCGTGCAACTGCACCTGGCGATCTGCCGCCTTGGCGCCGTGCATTTACCCTTGAACCCGGCCTTCCCGGCCGCTGAACTGCGCTATTTCCTGGCCGATTCCGGCGCGACGCTGTTTTTTCACGCTGCGGACCATCCGGGCGCGGCATCCATCGCCGAAGCCACCCCGGACCTGACTTGCATCGCCCTGCGCGACGACGACTCGTACACGCGGCAGATCGACCGGTTCGAGCCGGTAGCGCCGCCGCCGCCGCGCGATCCGCAGCAGCTGGCGATGATGCTTTACACCAGCGGCACGACCAGCCGGCCGAAGGGCGCGCGCATCACCCATGGCAACCTTACGGCCAACATCGAGGCCCTGCACGAGGCCTGGGGCTGGCGCCAGGATGACGTGCTGCTGCACGTCTTGCCCCTGTTTCACGTGCATGGCCTGACGGTGGCCCTGCACGGCGCCCTGCGCGCCGGCGCCACGGCCGTGCTTACACCGCGCTTCGACGCTGTAAGCGTGCTGGACCTGCTGGAGTCGCGGCGCTTTTCGGTCTTCATGGGCGTGCCGACCCTGTACCGGCGCCTGTACCGGGCCGCCGCCGGGCGCAGCCACGACCTGCGTCACCTGCGCCTGATGACCTCCGGCTCGGACCGTCTGCCTGATGACCTCTTCGAGGGCATGCGGCAGCGCTTCGGCGTGACCTTGCTGGAGCGTTACGGGATGACCGAGACCGGCATGAACCTCTCCAACCCCCTGCGGGGCGAACGGCGGCGCGGCTCGGTCGGGCTGCCGCTGCCGGGGGTGGAAGCGCGGGTCCTGGACCGGCGGACGGGTACGCCATTGCCCGACGGGGCAGTGGGCGAACTGCAAATCCGCGGGCCGCACGTCTGCGCCGGCTACCACAACCAGCCCGGTCAGACGGCGGCGGCCTTCACGGCGGATGGCTGGCTGCGCACGGGCGATCTGGCGGAGCGCGCGCCGGACGGTTACTTCACGCTTCAGGGGCGGGCGAAGGACCTGATCATCAGTGGCGGGATGAACGTCTACCCGCCGGAGGTGGAGCGCGCCTTGCTGGAGCACCCGGACGTGCGCGCCGTAGCGGTCATCGGCTGCGCCGACGAGGAATGGGGCGAACGCGTGGTCGCGCTGGTCGTGCCCGAAGCCGGCTCGGCGCCGGGGCAGGCGGACCTGGAGGCCTGGTGCCGCGCCCGTCTGGCGCCCTACAAGGTGCCGCGCGTCTGGCGCCGCGTGGGTTCACTGCCGCAGAATGCGCTGGGCAAGGTGCGCAAGGCCGTGTTGCGTGAGGCGTTTTGCGGCTGACCCGCTTCGCTGCGTGGCCTGGCCCGACGCTTGCGACCGGGCTGGCCTGCCGCGATAATGACCGCGACGGTGCTGGTAGCTGCAGGACGGGAGGTCCATGAGCGGGACCGGCGAAGGTCAAAGCGCGCTGAGCCGCGACATCCATTTACTGGGGAATCTGCTGGGCGAAATGATCGTCGAGCAGCACGGCGCGGACGCCCTGCGCCTGGTCGAGACCATCCGCAAACTGGCCATCCGACGCCGGGACGAGGATGACCCGGCGCTTCTGGAAGAATTGTGGCAGCGCGTCCTCGCGCTGGGGGCGGAAGAGCGAGAGATTCTCGTCCGGGCCTTCAGCAATTACTTTCAGTTGATCAATATCGCCGAGGACATCCAGCGCGCCCGCGTCCTGCGGCAACGCGAGCGTGGCAGCATCGTGCGCGAGTCGCTGGCCGACGCTGTGCGCAGCCTGCACCGGGCCGGCATGCAGGCGGAAGACATGGCCGCCATTTTCGACCAGTTGCGCGTGCGTCTGGTGCTCACGGCGCACCCCTCCGAGGCCAAACGCAAGGAGATGCTGGTCAAACTGCGGGCCGTCTCCGAGATGATGGACCGCCATGACCGCGAGGACTTTCCGCCCCGCGAACGCGCGGTCTTCCTGGAGGCGCTGCGCGAACAAATCGAGGCGCTGTGGCAGACGCCGGCCAACCGCAGTACGCGCAAGACGGTGATGGACGAGGTCGATTTCGGCCTCTACTACCTGACCAGCGTCATCATGGACGTGGTGCTGGACGTCTACGAAGACCTGATTCGCAGCCTCGATGAGGAATTCCCGGAGGCCGACTGGTCGCAGCCGCAGGGACTGCTGCGCTTCGCCTCCTGGATCGGCGCCGACCGCGATGGCAACCCCAACGTCACCGCCGAAATCACGATGCAGACCCTGGCGACCCTGCGTCGGACGGCGCTGGAGGTGTGGCTGCGCGAGGTGGCCTTGCTGCAGGAGCAGCTGACCCAGGCGGTCAGGCCGGACCATGACCTGGTGGACCTGCAGGAGGCGCTGGCCCGCCAGGCGGACGCGGCGGCGCTGGAAGCGCTCTGGCCGGGCCAGCCCTGGCGACAGTTGCTGGAGGGAGTCCGGCGCCGCCTGCAGGCGACCCGCGACGACCTGCCGCAGGGCTACCGCGACAGCCGCGAACTGATCGCTGAACTGGAGCGCATTCGCAACAGCCTGCTGGCAAATGACAGCCGCCACGTCGCCAATGGCTCCCTGCTGCGCCTGATTCGCAAGATTCGGCTCTTTGGCCTGCATCTGGTGCCGCTGGAACTGCGCGAGGACGCCGGCCTGCAGCGCGCGGCGCTGGCCGAGATTTTCCGCCATTATGGCATCGAGGGAGACTATGAGGGCCTGGACGAGGAGGCGAAGCAGGCCTTGTTGACGCGCGAGATCGCCAATCCGCGGCCCTTCTTCCCGCTGGACATCAGTCCCTTTTCCGAAAACACACAGCGCGTCATTCGCGCCTGGCGCATGGTGGCCCAGGCGCATGCGCTTTACGGCACGATCGTCATCGACACCTTCATCGGCAGCATGAGCCAGGCGCCGAGCGACATGCTGGCCATGTTGCTGCTGGCCAGCGAGGTCGGCGTCGACGAGGACCTGGAACTGGTGCCGCTCTTCGAGACCATCGACGACCTGCGTGACGGCCCGGCGATCATGCGAGCGCTCTTCGCCAACGGGGCCTGGCAGCGTCACCTGGGGGCGCGGGGCCGACGCCGCGGCCTGCACCAGCAGGTGATGGTGGGCTATTCCGACAGCAGCAAGGACGGCGGCTACCTGGCCTCCAACTGGCATTTGTACCGCGCGCAGCAGGAGTTGACCGCGACCTGCGCCGAACAGGGCATCGCCCTGCAACTCTTTCACGGACGTGGCGGCAGCATCAGCCGCGGCGGCGGGCCCACCAATCTGGCGATTCGCGCCCTGCCGCCCGGGTCCCTGACCTACGGCACAAAAATCACCGAGCAGGGCGAGGTCATCGCCTACCGCTATGGCAACCGCGATATCGGTCGGCGGCATTTGCACCAGGTGATGCACGCCATGATGTTGGCGCTGGGCGACCCGCAGGAGACGCAGGTGGAAGCGCTGTGGATGAGCGCCATGGACGAACTGGCGGAACTGGGCCGCCAGGCCTGGCGCGATTTCGTCTACGGCAGCGAGGACTTTCTGACCTTCTGGCAGCAGGCCACGCCGATCGGCGAACTGGCGCGCCTGCCCATCAGTTCGCGCCCCGCCAAACGCAGCGCCGCCGGCGGATTCGGCGCGATTCGCGCCATCCCCTGGACCTTTTCCTGGATGCAGAGCCGGGCGATTGTGCCCAGCTGGTTCGGCGTGGGCCATGCCCTGGAGACCTGGTGCAAACGTGAAGCGGGCGGGCTGGAGCTGCTGCGCGAGATGTACCGCAGCTGGCCCTTCTTCAACGCCGTGCTGGAAAACGCGCAGATGGACGTGGCCAAGGCGGACCTGGGCATCGCCGGGCTTTATGCTCGCGAACTGGTGGCTGACGTTGCGCTGCGCGAGCGTTATTTCCGGCGCATCGAGGTGGAGCACGGACGCACGCAGCGCCTGCTTTGCGCGGTCAGCGAGCAGGACAATTTGCTGGACAGCAACCCGGTCATCCGCCTGTCCATCGAACGCCGCAACCCCTACGTCGATCCGCTGAATTTCATCCAGGTGGCCCTGCTGCAGGAATTCCGCGCCGACCCGGAGGGGCCCGGCCAGGAAGCCGTGCTGCGCGAGGTGCTGGCGACCATCAGCGGCATCGCGGCCGGCATGAAGACGACGGGCTGAGCACCGGATCATGGCGTCCGAACCCGTCAGGCACACGGAAGCGCCGAACCCGGCCAGCCGCGGTCTCGACCGCATGTCGACGCTGGACATCGTCACCCTGATGAACGCGGAAGACGCAGGGGTCGCCGCGGCGGTGAAAGACGCGCTGCCCCAGGTGGCGCGGGCGGCCGGCTGCATCGCTGCACGTCTGCGGGGCGGCGGACGGCTGATCTACGTCGGCGCGGGCACCAGCGGTCGTCTCGGTGTGCTGGACGCCGTGGAGTGCGGCCCGACTTTCAGCGCGCCGGCGGAGCAAGTGCAGGGGGTACTGGCGGGCGGCCCAGGCGCCATGACGCGTTTCGTGGAAGGCGCGGAGGACAGCGCGGAGGACGGGGCGAAGGCCCTGCAGGCGCTGGACCTGACGGCGCGCGACGCTGTGGTCGGCATCGCCGCCAGCGGACGCACGCCCTTCGTGCTGGGCGCCCTGGCGTATGCGGGGGAGACTGGCGCCTTTACGGCGGGCATCAGCTGCAGCGCGCCGGCGCCCCTGCTGGACCTGGCGGAGATCGGCATCGCCGCCGTGACCGGACCGGAACTGATCGCGGGCTCCACGCGGCTCAAGGCCGGCACGGCGCAGAAGATGGTGCTCAACATGCTGAGCACGGCGGCCATGATTCGCCTTGGCAAGGTACACGACAACCTGATGGTGGACCTGCGCGTCAGCAATGCGAAACTGGCGGCGCGGGCGCGACGCATGGTGGCGCAACTGGGCGGAGTAAGCGAGGAGCGGGCGGCGGAATTGCTGGAAGCGACGGGGCAGTCGGTCAAGCCGGCGGTGCTGATGGCGCGTCGCGGCCTTGACGCGGTTTCAGCGCGGGCGCGGCTGGAGGCCTGCGACGGCGAACTGCGCGCGGCGCTGGACGGGCAGGAAGAGGGGATTTAGCCATGCCACTGGTCAGCGCGGAGCAACTGACGGACTTCTCCAGTCGCCTGTACCGGGCCACCGGCGCGCCGCCGGACATCGCCGATTACGTGGCGGAGACGCTGGTGCGGGCCAACCTCACCGGCCATGATTCGCATGGCGTGCTGCGGCATGAGGCCTATTTGCGTCAGGTGAAGGGTGGCGTCATCCAGCCCGCGATGCGGCCGCGCATCAAACATCGTCACGGGGCCATCGCAGTGATCGACTGCCGTTGGGGCTACGGTCAGATCGGGGCGCGCTATGGCATGGCGCAATTGCGCGGTCTTGCGCGCGAGCACGGTGTGGCGGCGGTCGCGCTGGCCAACTGCAATCACGTCGGGCGCCTGGGGGAATATGCCGCCTGGCTGGCTGACGAGGCCCTGGTGGGCCTGGTGATGGTCGGCTGTCCCGGAACCCAGGTGGCGCCCTGGGGCGGGCGCGAACCCGCCACGGGCACCAATCCGATGGCCTGGGGCGTGCCGACGGGGCGCGGGCCGATGGTGCTGGACTACGCCACCTCGATCGTGGCGGCGGGCAAAATGCACGTCTACAGTGACCGTGGCGAGCCCATCCCGGAGGGCTGGGTGCTGGATTCGGAGGGGCAGCCGACGCGCGATCCCGACAAGCTCTTTGAGGGCGGCATGCTGCTGCCTTTCGGCAGCTACAAGGGCTATGGCCTGAACCTGATGATGGCGCTGATTCCGGTGCTGCTGGCCGGGACCCTGCCCTCGGGCGCGAAGGGCGCCGAAGCGCATGTCAACCCTACCCTGATGCTGGCGCTGTCGATCGAGCATTTCGGCGAGTTGGAGGACTTCATGGCCCTGGCCGACGAGCTACGCGAGAACGCGCACAGGATTCGGCCGGCGGAGGGGCAGGCCCTGGTGCTGCTGCCCGGCGAACCGGAGGAGCGGGTCACGCGCCAGCGTCAACGCGAGGGTATTCCGCTGCCGCAGCGCACCTGGGAAATATTGCAGGGGTTGGCGGATGAGTGGGGCGTCGAGTCGCTGGTTGTGGACCGTTAGCGTCCGCGGGTACGGCGGCCACCCCTCTGTGGCCCGGGCCTGAGACAGAGGGGACGTTCCGCCTGCAAGAGTTTCGCCCCCTGGTTTACCGCGCTGCCCATACTCGAAACCGCTTACTCGCTGATGGCAACCAGAGACTCGTGAATCCAGCCATTGGCGCCGTAGCAGCTGGCGGGCAGCCAGCCGCTTTCCGCCGGTGGCCAGACTGTCAGCGAATGGCCATGTTCGCACAAGGCCAGGCGGGGATACTGCTGTCCAGGACCGCTGCGAATGCGGGCAGGGCCGTCGATCACCGTGGCCTGCTGTTCGCTGGCGGGCCGGGAGGCGTCGGCAACCGGGGCCTGCGCAAGGGCGGGTTGGGTCGGCGCGTCGTCGAATTGCACCAGCGAGTCGTGGATCCAGCCGTTGGCGCCGTAGCAACTGGCGCGCAGCCAGCCGCTTTGCGCCGGTGGCCAGACAGTCAGGGAATGGCCATGTTCGCACAAGGCCAGGCGGGGATACTGCTGTCCAGGACCGCTGCGAATGCGGGCGGGGCCGTCGGTCACCATGGCCTGCTGACCGCTGTCAGTCGCCGTTTCCTCCCTGTCGGCAAGCGATGCCGGCAAATAGACGCGCGTTCCCAGGACAGGTTCATTTGAAGCCGAGATGTACAGCACACAACTGTCGGGCCCATCGTAGAACCAGCCATTTCCCGCACCGACCCTGGCGGCCCAGGTTGGCCTGGACTCCAGAATGCGGAGTTCTGCTACCTCATACGGGTAGAGGTAGCCATAGCTTCGCAATTCTGCAAGTCTCGCCCTTTCGGCAGGCGAATGTGTGGGACCTGGATTGCTTACACAACGTTCCTGAGCGGAAACGATTGGTAACGGTAGCAAGAGCAGCGCAACAAACGCCAGGGGCCAAGTCTTCATAGACCTGCCTCCCAACAAGGGCCTTGTGTGACCGGCATAATCATAACGCCGTCTCAACTGGTTCACAATACAGTGCGCCAATGAACCGATGATAACGTGTCTTATCGTTAGTAACTATGGTCTGTCGCAGCGTTTGATGGGACGATAATCCCGGCGCGCGCAACGACGGCGTCAACGCACAAGGCGCACAGGGTTATGTCAGAAGCTCAATGCCACCCGACTTTCAAACTTGCTCTCGTCCAGCACAATGCCGAGCCCGGGCAGCGTCGGCAAGGCCAGATGACCGTTCTGCGGCAGGTATTTCGGGCTGTGGAAGTGTTGTTTGGGCGGCTGGTGATAGACCAGATACTCCACCCAGGGCACGGTGGCCGGCGACTGCGAGGCGGCGATGTGTAGCGCGGGCAATAGCGAGTGGCCATGGGCGATGAAAGGGACCTCGAAGGATGAGGCCAGGGCGCAGATCTTCACCAGTTCGGAGATGCCGCCGGTCCAGTCCGGGTCGTTTTGCAGGACGTCGACGGCCTCGTTGAGCAGCAGTTCCTTCGATTGCCAGCGCGTGTAAACGTGCTCGCCGGTGGCTATCGGCACGCGGGTCGCCTGACGCAGCTTGCGAAACTCGCTCACCCGTTCCGGTGGAATCGGCTCTTCCAGCCAGGTGGGGTTGAGCGGCTCAAGCGCGCGCAGCATTTGCCGCGCATAGGGGACGGTCCAGCTGTTGAAGGCGTCGAACATCAGCGGGTAGTGCGGGCCGACGGCCTCGCGCAGGGCCTGCGCCAGAGCGATGTTTTTCTCCAGCCCACCCTGACCGGCGCCGGGTCCGTAGGGGAAGAACCATTTCTGGGCGGGAAAACCCTGCGACTGGAAGTCCAGGGCGCCCTGCGCCGCTTCGTCCGGTTCGATGGAGTGACCAAGCATACTGGCGTAGGCGGGCACGCGCTCGCGGGTCGGTCCGCCCAGCAGACGATAGACAGGCTGGCCCCAGGCCACTCCCTTCAGGTCCCACAGGGCGCAGTCGATGGCGCTGATGGCGGTCATGAATACGCCGGAACGCCCGTGTCGGTCGAGGCGCAGCATGAGGTCGAAAAGCAGTTCGGTCGCCAGCGCGTCCTGACCCAGCAGCAGCGGGCGCAACTGGGTGTCGATCAGGAAAGCCTGTCGCGTCTCGATCGCTCCGAAGTGGCCGGTCACGCCCTCATCGCTGCGCACTTCGACGAAAATCTGTTTCAGTTCCCTGACGCGCTGGTTGGGCGGGTAGGGATGGGCCTGGTCGGGGTAAAGGTCCAGCGGCAGCGCCACCCGCTGGCGCTCCGCGGCTTCTTCCCAGGGCGCGCTCAACTCGAACAGGACGATGTCTGTGATTCTCACAGGAATGCTCCCTCAACACATGGATCGAGACCGGTCCCAACCGGATTTCCCGCAAAGAGTCGGCCAGTATAACGGCGCCCGGTACGCCCGGCAATTCGCTGTCGGGCCTCGACCCGTTCCAGTCAGGAGTTATAGTCTGTTGCATCTGCCGGTTGCACTGCCGGTCCGGTGACAGCCATGCCCCTGGTTCAGTACCCCTGCCCCGTTACGCGCATCACCCATGAACCCGGCCATCACTTTTTCGGCTACTACGACAAGTCGCCCTGGGACGCGACCGGCCGCCACATCCTCGCGCTGCGCGTCCCCTTCATGGACCGTCCCCCAACGCCGGATGACAGCGCCGTCATTGGCACGCTCGACTGCGAAGACGACTTTCGCTGGCAGGCGCTGGCCGAAAGCCGGGTCTGGTGCTGGCAGCAGGGCAACATGTTGCAGTGGCTGCCCTCAGATCCACGGAGTCGCATCCTCTTCAACACCCGCAGCGGGGATTCCTTCGCGACCTGCGTCCTCGATCCGGCAACCGGCGAGCGTGAACTCTGGCCCTGGCCAGTCTATTCACTTGCGGCGGACGGTGCGGCAGCCGTGACGCTTAACTTTGCGCGCCTGACGCGCACCCGTCCCGGCTACGGCTACGTCGGTCTGCCGGACCACAGCGCGGGAAAATGCGCGCCGGAGGATGACGGCATCTGGCACCTGGACCTCCCTACCCGCGACTCCCGGCTGATCGTCAGCCTGGCGCAACTTGCTGACATCGAGCCGGTCGACTCCGTGCAGAGGGTCCAACACTGGGTGAACCATCTCGAGTGGAACCCGGGGGGCAGTCGCGTTTCCTTCCTGCATCGCTGGCCCGCGCCGGGTGGCTTCCACACGCGACTCTTCGCTGTTGACCCGGACGGCGGCAATCTCACCCTGCTGGAAGGCTCGGGCGTGGTCTCCCACTACGACTGGCGCGACGACCATCACATCCTGGCCTGGACCCGGCATGGGGGCGCGGCTCATTTCCATCTTTACAACGACCTGGGCGACGAAGCCAGGGTGGTCGGCGCCGATACCCTGACCCGGGACGGGCACAACTCTTTCAGCCCCGACCGGCGCTGGTTACTGACGGACAGCTACCCGGACCGGTCCCGCCATGAACGCCTGCTGATGCTTTATCATCTGGAGAGCGACACCCGTTACGACATTGGCCGCTTCCATTCGGACCCGACGATCACTGGCGCAATCCGCTGCGACCTGCATCCGCGCTGGAATCGCGACGGCAGCCTGGTGTGCATCGACTCGATTCACGAGGGGACCCGCCAGATGTACGTCATCGACGTGTCATCACTTACGGGTTGAGCGGCGTGAGGGCGTGACGCTGGCCAACGCCCGGAAAGGAGTGACAAGCTCTGTTTTCCGGTTTTCTTGATGAGGCCCTTGCCTGCAAGTGTTCTCCCCCTCTCCCTCAGGGAGAGGGGGTTGGGGGTGAGGGCTCCCGCTTCGCGCGTAAGGAACTGGCCGCCCTCACCCCAAGCCCCCTTCCTGCTCAGCCGCGGGAGCCCTTCCCTCAGGGAGAGGGGACTCAGACAGTGCCCACTGCAATATATTTCCTTCCCTGGCAAATGCCATGGAATCGGCCTGAAGGATTTACGTCAGCACGAACTCGTGCAGGATGTCGTTCGGGGGCTGGCCAAGGGGGTTGTGGCCGTGGCGGTCCTGGCCGCGCACGAAGCAGGCGCGGAAAGTGGGCCAAAGCTCCGCGTCGACCCGCACCTCGCTGGCGGAGTAGCGCAGGGTCAGGCCGCAGCGCAGGCGGTCGGACGTGTTGGGCGCGGAGCCGTGGACCAGGTTGTCGTCGTGCAGGCTGACCTGGCCGGCGCGCAGACAGAGGTGGACAGCGTCACTGCGGCTGAAGTTGCCGCGCTCGAGACGCATGTTGAGTACGTCATGTTCGTCGTGTTCGCCGGCATGCTGCAGGATGCCGGCGCGGTGCGTGCCGGGGATGACCTGCATGGCGCCGTTCTCGACGTCGCTGTCCTCGAAGGCCAGCCAGACCGTGACCGTGCGATGCGGCGTCAGCGGCCAGAAGGCGGCGTCCTGGTGCCAGCCGGCGACGCTGCGGTCACCGGGGTCCTTGCTGAAGAACTGCGAGCCCCAGAGGTAGAAGTCGGGGCCGAGGATGGGCTCGAGCAGGTCGAGGATGCGCGGGTTGCTGCCCAGCTGCCAGAGCTCGAGATCGAGGTCGTGCCACTGCTTCATCTCCTGGGTGGAGGTGTCGGGCGGCAGCAGGGCGCGCAGGCGCCAGTAGATGGCGCGCAGCCAAGCCAGTTCCGCATCGCTCTCGAAGATGGTGAAGGGATGAAGAAAGCCGTCACGATGAAAGCGCTCGACGTCTACTGCCGCTGTGGTCATCGCTATCATCCTTTCATGGTTGACCGTTGTCGACAATACTATCCGTGAATTCCGCCGAAGGTGATTCCCTGCACGAAGTAACGCTGTACCAACAGGTAAAGAATAACGATCGGCACCGTCATCAGCACGACTCCGGCCATGATTTCGCCCCAGGGGCTATCATAACGACCCAGCAGACTCCGAATGGCCTGGGTCAGCACCCATTGCTCCTTGCGCTGAAGATAGATGATGGGCAGGAAAAAGCCGTTCCACATCCCCGTAAAGTGGAGAACGCCCAGGGCCACGAAGGCAGGTTTGGACACGGGAACGACAATGCTCCTGAAGGTGCGCAGGGCCCCCGCACCGTCAAGGGTGGCCGCGTCCTCAAGTTCGCGCGGGAAGCTCAGGAAGAACTGGCGAAAGAAAAAGGTGGCAAAGGGACTGCCGAAGAAGAAGGGAATGATGAGCGGGTTGGGCGTATTCAGCCACCCGAGTTTGCGAAACAGGACGTAGGTCGGGATCAGGGTTACGTGGCCCGGCACCATCATGGTGGCCAAAAGGCCGTAGAACCATAACCTGCGCAATGGGAAGCGCCAGCGCGCCAGGGCGTAACCTGCCAGCGAGCAGGACAGGAGCAACCCCAGCGTGGACAGGCCGGCAATGCGCAGGGTGTTGAAGGTGTAGCGCGCCAGGTCGGGCAAGGCTTCCTGCAATCCGCTGGTGTAGTGCTCAAATGTAATCGGGTCGGGAATCCACTGGTCGGCTCGCAGGAGGTTGGCGTTTGTGCGCAGGGAGGTTGAAACCACCCAGGCAACCGGCACCAGGTAGGCTAGTGCCAGCAGCGTGAGCAATCCATAGTAGAAGGTTGATGAGAGAGTCAAACCTGTTGGCAGCCTCATCGTTCGTCATCCCCCAGATAGAACACCGTGCTGCGCGCAAAGCGAAACTGTGTCATGGTGACGATGAATATCAGTACGGCCAGCAACCAGCCTATGGTCGCCCCGTAGCCTAAGCCGGATACGCGCTCGGAGAACAGGAAAGTCTGTTCATAGAGATAGAGCACGATGGTGCGCGTTGAGCCTCCCGGGCCGCCTGGCTGGACGCCGGTCGCGCCTCCGGTCAGAATGACCACCAGATCAAAGAGCTGGAAGGCGGCGATGAAGGACGTGACCGTCAGAAAGAGAATGGTGGGAGAAAGCAGGGACAGGGTCACATAGCGAAAGCGCTGCCAGCCCGTCGCGCCGTCCACACTGGCGGCATCGTAAAGTTCGCCGGGAATGCCCTGTAACCCGGCCAGGTAAATCGTGATCCCGTAGCCCAGCGCTTGCCAGGTCGCCACGATTGCCACGGCAATCATGGCGTAATTTTCGTCCAGCAAGAGGTTCGGGACCTCGATTCCCAAATGTCGAAAGAAGACCGGGATCGGGCCGGAGCGTGTGTTGAACATCCAGCTCCAGACGAGGCCCACGGCCACCTGGGACGTAATGTAAGGCAGGAAGAACAGGGCGCGAAACAGGGTTGTGCCCCGGCGCGGCACATTCAGGAGGACTGCCAGGGCCAGGGAGAGGATCAGAAAGCTGCTGGTGGCCCACAGGATAAACCAGACGGTGTTGCCCAGCACCTGGCCGATGCGCTGGTCTCCAGGGACATGTTCCCAATTTGAAAGGCCGACCCATTTGGGAGCGGGGGCGATCAGGTCCCAGCGGGTGAACGTATAATAGAGGGACACGACCAGCGGGCCCAAAATAAAGACGAACAGGCCGATCAGTTGCAGGCTCATGAATGCGTAGGCGGTGAGCCAGCGACGGCGTTCCCGTGGATTGACTTCCTGCCACATGTGGATGCCGCGCCTCAGCGGCGCAAGAACGGTCATGGGACACTCACTCTCTCCGCCCTTTCCGGCAAAAGCAGTAGGGCCGCCTGATCATTACCGGTGCTATCTGGCTGCGTTCAATAATTGTCCAGGTTGTGCATTCACAGGACGGCGCCGATACCGGGCAGCCGGCGCGGATACCCGCCCCCTGGTCGCCTGTATCACCCGTGGCTCCGTACGACGACCTTTGCCCGCGTGCGGGCACCGGTGTTTTGCATCATGAAGGTCATGATGATCCGACCGCTCCAGTTCGGGGGTGCATAAGTGGCCGGTGACAGACGGATGCCTGACAGGTCGTCAAGTTCGACGACCTGATCGGCGGGTCGCCCGGTGCCCCAGGGAACGGGCGCCTGACGGCCAGAACTGTAGAGGCTGCCGTGGAAGAGAACAGCCTTGCTGTAGATATCTTCGCCGAGGTAATCCAGCCGCAGGCCGAGCACGCTGTTCACATCCAGTTGCTGCAGCGTCCCGTCCGCCGCGAAGGATACGTCCAGGGAGGCTGGCAGGCCTTCGACGGTGACCCCGATTCTCGAGTCGGCCAGGTCCTGCGAGCCCATGCCCAGCCGCGCGATCCAGGTTGAGCGATCAAACTCGGCATAATTGTCCCTGCTGCGATCGGGGAAGTAGCGGTCAATCCGAATGATGTCCCCGATCGGCGGAACCGCCCTGAGTTCCGATAACCCGCTTCCGTCCGTCACCTCCAGGTAGACGACGCCGTGGTCCGGAATGTCGCCGCTCCAGCTCAGGCCGGCGCTGCTCACGTCCTCAAGGACTTCAACCGCGGTCAGTTCTTCGTTGGCGGAGTTTTCGAAGAAACTGGCATGGTCTTCGTCAATCCTGTAGACGCGCAGGTTCCCTTGTGCAAAGGGGATCGCCCGCAGGTCCACCTGAACGTGTCGATCAGAGCGGGAGCGGTTCCACAGCAGGACGGCCGCTGTGTGCGCGTCGCTCGACGCCAGGCCGGAGAGTGGACCGGAGACATCAAGCGCACGCCGGTCCACGGGCATCATGGCGTAGAGTTTGAAGGCGTTGTAGGCGGCGCGTCGGTGGCCATCGATGTCGACCACGCCCAGTGTGTCGTAGCCACTCTCCATGAACTGGGCCCAGTGCACGCGCGTGATATCAGTCTGGTCCACCAGCATTGCGATGTGATCGAGAATGATCGCCGCCTGGGTGTAGCGTACGGTAGGAGCTTGCGGCGAATGGTAAATCATGGACGGGTTCAGTTCACTGAACACCAGCTCTGTTCTTTCGAAGTAAGGACGCTTCCTGATTTTGCGCCGGGCGGTGTTGATTCTGTAGGTTGGGCTGACGCCAATGGCATGGAAGGCGAAGAAATCCAGGGGCAGACGATTGCTTTCAACGAAATCCAGAAAGGGATCGATCCACTCATCCGTGAAGGCCAGGTCGGGCCCGCCGACGTAGGCATCCGGATCGCCGGCGCGCAAACCCTCCACGCCGTACTTGTAGAGCTTGTTGTAATCATCCACAGAGCGGTCGTAGAAGATGTCGAGATCGGGCTCGTTCCAGATCGCGTGATAGGCCGGTCGCAGATTCTCCTCGCTGAAATGGCGGGCGACCTGATGCATGATTTCCCGCCAGGCGAGCAGGCTGGAGGGATGGGAGGCGTGCCCCCTTCCGGTTTGCAGGGGGAGCGGATTGTAACACCAGGACCAGTAACCGGCCATTCCCCGGTCCTTCAGCATCTGTGACAGTTCATCCAGCTCCGTGAAGTCAAATTGAAGGTCGTCTGCGGTCCCGCTCACGATCTCGTTGGTCCAGCCATTGATCTCCGGATTGCCGAGGAACAGGTCGACCCGCAGCGTCTGTGCCTTCAGGTCAACGATCAGGTCGAGGTCTCGCCGGTAACGCCGCATGGGCACGATGCCGGAGTTCATGAAGTCGAATTTCTTCACGAGGGGAGGATCAAGGGCGACGCCGAAGTCAGCGACAACCCTGATTTGCGGCGTTTGGGCGGCGCTGTCTGGCAGGTCGGACATGAGGACCTCTTCTTCAGGAAGACCGGCGAGAAGCAGGAGGGCGGCAAGGACGATTCCCGGTGGCTTCAGTCTGGCCACGCCTGTGCGTCTCCGTCAAACATGCTGGCGGCATGAAAACATGCCGCCAGCAAATCAACATACATTTGGCCCTGAAGCGGGAGCTACTCCTGCATCACAGCATCCACCTGCGCGCAGATTCCGCCCAGCGCTTCTGCGGCCGATTTTCGGTTGTTGAGGATGTCGTTCAGGGCGTCGCCAAAGCCGTCCGAACCCTGAATCTGGTCCGTCTTGTCGTTGTACATGCTGGGATAAGTCGTCAGTTCCCAGTTGAGAGGATCAAGTTGCGCCTCTTTGGTGTGTTCGGGCGCGTAGGGCGCTTCGACGAAGTATTCGCCAAGAGCAAAGTCCCTGTAGGCCGGAATCAGGGTCATGATTGAGCCATAGTCCCCGACCGATCCCTCGGTGGCCAGCCATTTGACAAGATGCCAGGCGAGGTCCTTGTTGGCCGAACCGCTGAATATGCTCCACATATGCACCTGGATGACCGTTGCATTGCCGGCTTCGCCCGCTGGCAGCGGGGCAATGTCATAGTTCAGCCCGGGGTTCTGGTCGTCGACCAGTTTTGCCTGTTCAAATGACCCGTGCTGCATGGCCACCTGGCCGTCAACCCAGCGCAGGAAGCCAATTTGCTCCGCGTGGGCGTCCGGCTTCACGGTGGAGTGGTCGGTCCACATCAGGTCCTGGATGAACTGCCAGCCACGGATGCTGTCGGGGTGCTCCAGATTGCATCGCTGCCTGTCCGGCAGGGTCATTGCGCTGCCGCCAAAGGCAAACAGGATCGGATCGTAGCCATTGCCCCAGGGCCAGACAAAGTGATTGTAATAGCCCCATTGTTCGATCGCGGCGGGGTCGAAATCCGCTGAAGCGGGCGAGTTGCCGTTACTGTCCAGTGTCAGCTGGATCGCCCACTCGCGAACGTCGTTCCAGGTGTAGTTCCCGTCCGCCGGCGGATAGGCCAGACCGGCGGCATCGAACATGTCCCGGTTGTACCAGAGGCTCTGGATGTTGAAGCCCATTGGCAGACCGACCACCTGACTGTCGCGCAGGCTGGTCACGGCCTCAATGGTTACCGAATTGAAATCGGCCAGGTCGACGTCCGGGTCGGCCTCAATCAGGGGCGTCAGGTCCTCCAGAACGCCATCATTGGCCATGGCGTTGTAGTTCCAGCTGCCTGGCACGAAGACGTCGGCCATCGTACCGCCCGCGATCAGGGTTTTGCAGGCGGCGTAACTGGCACCGCAGCCGCCGGCATCGACCAGTTCAATCTCAACCTGCGGGAAGGCCTCCATATAGCGGGCGATGGCGGCTTCATAGGTGTTGATGTCGGGCGGCCCGCCCCACATAAACACGGTGAGCTGTCCGGCGGGTTCTGCATCCTGGGCAACAGTGGAGACCATGCCGAAGGAAGTCAGGAGCAGGACGGGGAGCAAAACTGCAAGAAAACCTGTGCGTAGAAAGCGAATCCGACGTAACGACAAAATGTTCATTTCAATCCCCTCTTCTTTAACCAGCCTGCCTTTTGCAGGCTGCGTCTACTATATCCCGGCCAACCATACGCTGCATGTCGGAATTGGGTCGTTGCGGCGTCAGGCGAAACCCGCAGCCCTCCCGATTGAAGAATCAGACGTCAATTGTGAAGCCCGACATATCGCCGGACATCCGGGCCCATGCTCCCCTGCCCCACCGGACACTTCTGGCATGAGCCCTTCCCGGAGTGGGCCGCCCTTAAATCTCCTCGCCCGCCGTGACCTGGCGGTACGCGCGCATCAGGTCGGTCGGCGCCGTGCCGGGCGGGTTGTGGTTGTAGCGGTCTGCGCCGCGCACCTGGAAGGCCTTGAAAAAGGGCCAGACGGAGAGGTCGGCCTTCACCTCGGTGCTGGAGTAGCGCAGGGTCAGGCCGCAGCGCAGGCGATCGGAGTCATTGGCATCCGAGCCGTGCAGGATGTTGTCGTCGTGCAGGCTGACCTGCCCCGCTTTCAGTTCCAGATGGACGGCGTCGTCAAATGAAAAGTCCCCGCCCGTGGCGCGCGAGGGCAGCACGTCGCTGTCGCTTTCCGTATCCTCGTGTGTGATGTGTTGGGCGCGGTGCGTGCCGGGGATGACCTTCATGGCGCCGTTGGCCGCGTCGCTGTCCTCAAAGGCGACCCACACGGTGACGGAATTGTGCGGCGCGAGGGGCCAGAAGAAGGCATCCTGGTGCCAGGGCGTGGTCTTCGCATCGCCGGGGTCCTTGCTGAAGAACTGTGAGCCCCAGATGTAGAAGTCCGGCCCGAGGATGGGCTCGACGAGGTCGAGGATGCGCGGCTCGCTGGCGACGGACCAGAGCTCGCGGTCCTCGCCGTGCCACCAGTCCATCTCCTGGGTGGAGACGCTTGGCGGCAGCAGTTTCCGCAAACGCCAGTATAGCTGGCGCAGAGGCTCGACCTCCGCCGGTTCATAAACCGGGAGCGGGCAGAGATAGCCTTGCTGTTTGAATCTTGTCACGTCTATGGTCACGGAGTGCTCCTTTCAGATTGTCTGCCTCAGCGCACGATGATGGAACGGATGTCCAGCACGCGGCAGGTCTCCTCCAAATGGGGAATGAAATCGCCATAGACCAGGCTGAGGTGGTTGCTGCGCAGTTCGCGGGCGACGGCGCGCGGGTCGGCGTCCAGCCTGACGAAGGCGTGTGGCGAAAAATCCCAGTGCGTTTCCCCCAGTTTCTCGTGCGGCACGTCGAGGCACTCGCCGCCGGTGATGAGCATGACGTGCTCGCCGGCCTGACGGGTGATGCGCGCCAGGGTGACGCGGCCCGGCCGGTTGACGGCCTGGGGCGCCGCGCCGCCCAGCTTCCATTCGAACTCCTGAAAGCCGTGCTCGACCCAGTGCACCTGACTCCGGTCCTTCGCCAGGGTGGTGGCCTGTGAGCCGCAGTTGGAGATCCAGATCTCGCCCTCCACGAGGCGGATGGTGCGCACGTCGCCGAACATGACCGGCGCGCCGCCGAGGTGCTTGAGGATTTGCATGGTGAGGGCGCCGTTGGAATCGGATTCGCAGGAGCAGCAGATGGCTTCCTTGTCGCCGTCGGCGTCCGAGCTGTCGTTCAGCAGGGCGATGGTGTAACAGAAGGTGGTGAAGAGCACCGGCGTCTCCGGCAGACAGCGCACGGAGACGAAGTCGAAGCCGCGCTCGGCGATCAGGCGGCGCGAGGCGAGGTACATCTTCATGGCGGCGCGCATGACCTCGTCCTTCACCTGAATCGAGCCGAAGACTTCGTGGCTCCAGGCGAGATGCGTCGCCACCTCCGAGTCGGGCATCTTCTGCGCGAGGTCGATGATCTCGCTCTGGTCCCAGGATTCGATTTCGACGCCGAACTGACGGCGCCACTGGTTGGCATCCACGGCGGCGGTCAACATGCCCAGCGAACGCGAACCCATCAGGCCGTAGACCTGGCCGCGCAAACGGCTGCCGGCGGCCGCGCCGAGGCAGCGAACCTCCAGTTCCCGCAGGGCGACAGGGTCATCGAAGTCGCCGTAGACCAGACAGTTGGTGACGCCGGCCTCATCGAGCGAACCGCGCACCACGCTGGCGCCGACGATGCCGACCGCGGCGATGTCCGTGTTGGTCCAGACGACGACCGGCGCTTCGCACTCAAGGGCGGTCTCGACGACGCTGGTGCCGTAGCTCCAGCGGGCGACGTAGACGACGAGCACGTGGATGTCGGCGTTTCGCAGCATGCGGCCATGGGCGCGCGCCTGCTGCAGCGAGGTCGTGAATTCGTCGGGCGCGACGACCTCGACGTCGAAGCCTTCCAGAATTTGGCGCGCCTCGCTGAACATCTGGCGGGAAGGCGCGCGCACCTCTTCGCCCCAGACATCGTGCAGTTCGGGCGACATGCTGCAAATCAGGCCGATGCGGGCCTTGTTCATGGCGCGGCCCCCCTTTCGCGCAAGGCGCAAAGCTGGCTCCAGGCGCGTTCGCTGACGAAGATCCCCTCGCGCCGCCGCCGCGCCATTTCCCGCGCTTCGGGTTCGCCAGGGATGAGGATTTCGCTGAAGCCCGGCCGCAGGCGGCTGCTGCGGATGTAGTCCAGCAGGTCGCTGACCTCTGTCTCAAATTCTTCCGCTGTGACGAAGGCCGCCGGGTTGATGGCGATGATCAGCGTGGCGTTGTGCCAGTCGGGCGGGTCCGGCTGGCTGGTGCCGCCCCCGCTGAGCGCGCCGGCCAGCACGTCCACGACGACGCCGAGCGCGTAGCCTTTGTGGCCGCCCAGAGGGAGCAGGGAACCGTCGTGGAAGTCGGCGGCGTCAGTCGTGTCATGGCCCTCGCTGTCGATGACCCAGCCGATCGGCAAGGGCTCGTCGCGATACTGCTTGATGTTGACCTTGCCGCCGGCCACGACAGTCGGCGAGATATCGACCATGATGTCGGTCCCCGGCGCGGGGATGCCCCAGGCGAAGGGATTGACCGAGAGGCGCCGCTCCACCCCGCCCCAGGGGGCCACCAGCTGGGCGCCGCCCTGGCCGTTGACCGTGACGAAGCCGATCAGACCGGCGGCGGCGATCTGCTCGGCGTATTCACCGAGGCGGCCAATGTGGCTGCAGTTGCGGATGGTGACGGCGGCGATGGCGCCGGCGCGGGCCTTGTCGATGGCGATGTCCGCGGCGCGCCCGGCCATCACCTGACCGAGTCCGCCATGGGCATCAAGCGCGGCGTGGGCGGGACTTTCGCGCAGAACCTCCAGTTCCGCGCCGAATTTGATGTCGCCCTTGCGCCAGAGATTCACGTAGTTCATCAGCAGATGCACGCCGTGGGAGTCGTGGCCGCGCAGGTTGCTGCCAACGAGATGGTCCTGCAAACGAGAAATCTCCACCTCGCCGGCGCCCAGCGGTCCACAGATGTCGGCGACAGTCTGGCGCAATTCGGCTTCGCTCACTACGGGCATGAGGCCTCCTGTCTGGTAGCAGGCATCTACGCGTACTCCAGCGCCAGCATCGCGAAGGTCTCAAAGGGTGGCACGGTGACCTCGGCCATGCCGTTGACGACGCTGAATGCCAGTTCAGTCTCGTCAGGCAGGAGGATCGCGCGGGTCGCCACGCGGCTGTCGAGCGCGAGACGCAGGCGCGCGTCGTGGATGGGCACCTGCGGGAAAGTCTCCTGGAAATTGACCAGGTTGGCCAGCAAACGACCGCGCTCCGGCTGATCGAAGAGCGTGACCTCGACCACCGGCGGCGCGTCGGCCCCGAAGGAGAAATCGTCGCAGAGTTCACGGACGAGATTAAGGAAGATGTCGTGCAGGTGCTCGTAACGCTCGATGCCGCTGGTGACGTAAATGACGCTGCCTTCACCGCAGGCGTTGCGGATGATGCCGGGCATGTCCGTGCGGAAGCCGGGCGGGTCGTTGTGCAGGGATGTGAAGGTGATCGAGTCGGCGGGGACAGTGTAGGGCAGCGTGATGGTGGCGAGGACATCTGTGCCCGCATCCGGTTTCACTATGAGTTGCGATTCCTGCAGGCCGGCGGGATGCTGACGCGTGGCCGGCGCGAAGAGCGCGTCAGTCGCCTCCACCGGCGCGAGGTAGGTGAAGGTCTCCTTCGTCTCGCCGGAAAAGTGAACGCCGAAGGCGTCGGCCAGCATGAAGTCGTTCTGGCGATGGCCGTCCCGCGTGATCAGCGAGGTGCGGCCGCTGGCGTAGAGTTTGCCGCCCTGGCGCACGTACTCGCGGAAGGCCGACACTTCTTCCTCGCTCATCATCAGCACGTCGGGCAGGATGATGACCTTGTGGCGCGAGAGCTGGTCGAGGCTGGTGTCGGTGATGACGCCGAAGGGAATGTGATTGTCGCGCAGGGCGCGGCAGGCGCCGACCACCGCGTCGGTGTGGGACGAGGAAGGCGCGAGTCCCGGGCCTTCCACGTGCTTGCCGTTGTCGGCCAAACTACACTTGGAGTTGAGGCTGTAGTAGACGGCCACGTCCTGTTGCAGTTCGCCGCCCATGTGCGGCTCGTAATGTTGGGTCCGTCCCCAGATCTCGCCCATGCGTTCGTAGGTGGTGGGCTCCAGCGTGCCGATCGGATCGATGCTGGTGATGTAGATGAAGGCGCAGCCGTCGGCGATGGCGGAACAGGCGGCGGCCTCCAGCAGGCCGCGGTGCTTGATGGCGGTGTAGTTGGCCAGGGAGATCGAGACGCAGGTCTCGAAGCCGACGGGTCGGTCGGGGCTGAGGTTGTAGAAAAGCTTGCGCACCAGCGAGCCCTGGATGGTGCCGCCGTAGAAGTCGCCTTGCAGATAGGTATTTTGCAGCGCCAGGCGGCTGTCCACGCCGAAGCGCCAGCCGGCCTCGTGGGGGATGGAGGAGGCCTGGTGTTCGACCGACAGATCGGGGTTGGCGGCGAGGGCAGTCTTGGTCTGGCGTTCGGCGAATTCGGCCATCCAGCGCTCGCGGCAGCGCTGAAAGGCGACCCAGCGCGGGTCTTCCCAGTTGATAATCTCGGGAATGTCGCCGCCGACCTCTTCGGCGTAGCGGCGGCGGCAGTGGCGACAGTAGCAGGGCCGCGGCCAGAAGGTCATGTCCATGCGAATACCCTCGACGTCGAAGGTCTCGCAGATTTCCCGGGTGAGGTCGCGCGTGTAATCGCGGTAGGGCGAGTTAACGCAGCAGAGACCGGCGCGCTCGGTCTTCGTGCTGCTGATGTCATCGGCGATGCCGCGGCCGTGGGTGTCCTTGACCTTCCAGTCATCGTGGTTGCGGCAGGCCCAGGTGTCCCAGACGAGGCTCATGTAGAGCACGACCTTGAGGTCATGGCGGCGCGCCTCGTCGATGACCTCCTGCGGCAGGTTGCGGCCCTTGAGGTTGGCGTGGACGGGCGCGACCTTCGAAGGATAAAAGGCCTGCCCGACCACCGACTGGGCGTACATAAACATGGCCTGGGCGTTGGACTTGCGGATCATGCCGACGTAGTGTTCGGCGTCGAAGTCGGCGAGGAAATCCGCGTTGACATCGGTGATGTGCTGGTCAACGACGGCGCGCCGGTAAATGTTCTTGTACCAGGGTACGGTCATGTTGGCCTCTATTCAGGAAATGTTTCGAGCAATTTTCTCTCTTCGGCAATCTTGCCGTAACTGGTCTTCACCCATCACTGCGCATACTCCAGCGTGAGCATGGCGAAAGTCTCGAGTTCCTCCAGGGTGAAACTAATGCCGTCGTCGTTGCGCTCGAAGGGAAGTTCCCGGCCGGTGGGGCGCTGCACCAGACGCAGCGCGCGCTGCGGGACCCGCAGGCGGACCTCAATGTCGCGCACCGGGATGTTGGGCAGAGTCTGCTGGAAGTTGATCAGATTGATCAGCCAGCGCGCCTCCTGTGCCTGGTGAAACAGGGTGATTTCCACCGACCTGGGCGCGTTGGAGCCGAAAGACCAGGTCGCGCCCAGCAGCTGCAGCAAATTGATAAACAGGTCGCGGCAGTTTTCACTGCCCTCAATGTCGCCGCCGACGTAGATGGCCTGGCCGGCGCCATAGCGATTGTGCGTGATGGCAGCCTGCCCGGTGTAGCGTCCGGGCGGATTATTGTGGATCGAGGCGAAGCGCCAGGGGTCGGCCGGGTCGGTCCAGGGCAGGACAAGTTCACCGTGGACCTTCGCCTCCGGCCGGGCGACGATGCGGACTTGCGTATCCTCCAGGCCAGGGGGATGGCTGTGGGAATAGCCCTCGCCGAAGAGCGCTTCATGACCCGCGGCCGGCGCGATGTAGGTAAAGGACTCCTGCGATTCGCCGGCGAATTGCGCGCCGAAGACGTCCGCCAGCATGAAGTCCTCCTGGAAATGGCCGTCGCTCGTCACCAGCGACGTATAACGGCTGGCATAGAGCCGGCCGCCATTGCGTACGTATTCGCGGAAGGCGGCGCACTCCTCCGCGTCCATCATCAATACGTTGGGCAGCACGACGATCTTGTGACGGTCGAGCCGGTCGAGATCGGCGCCGGTGATGACGCCCCAGGGGATGTTGTGCTCGATGAGCGCCTGGCAGGCGCCGAGGGCGGCCTCGACGTGGGGGGCGCGGCTGTGCAGGTCGCCGGTCTTGCTGACCGGCGTGCCGTTGTCGGCGAAGTCGCCTTTGGAGCGGGTGCTGAGATAAATGCCGACGTCCTGTTGCAGATCGCCGCCCAGCCAGGGCTCGCAGGCCTGCGTCTCCCTGAAGATGCGGCCCATGCGCTGGTAGACGAGGGGATTGATGCTGCCGACGGGGTCGACGGAATCGATGAAAATAAAGGCGCAGCCGTCGGCCAGGGCGGCGTGGGCCTTGCAGCGCAGCAGGGCCTCGTCCTTGAGCGCCGTGTAATTACTCAGCGTGGCGGAGACGCTGGTCTCGAAGCCGCCGGGGCGGTTGGGCGACAGGTTGTGGAAGAGTTTGCGCACGAAGGAACCCTGCAGGATGTCGCCGTAGAAATCGCCCTGCAGGAAGTCGGTCTGGGCGGCGAGGGGCGTTGTGACGCCGAAGCGCCAGGGATGGGCGAAGGTCGAGGACTGGTGCTCCACGCTGATGGTCGGGTCGACCGCGCGCACGGCGTCGGTGCAGAGGGCCGCGAAATCGACCAGCCATTCCTCACGTTTGCGGGCGAAGCGGGTCCAGCGCGGGTCAAACCAGTTGATGACCGTGGGCAACTCGCCGCCGACCTCTTCCATAAAGCGCAGACGGCAATGGGGGCAATAGCAGATACCCGGCCAGAAGGTCATGTCGAAGCGAATGCCATCCAGCGGATAGCCGGCAGCCAGTTCTGTGGCCAGCGAGGCGGCGTAGTCGCGGTAGGGCGAATTGGGGCAGCAGACGCCGTAACGACCCGGGTTGCTGTGGCCCAGGTAATCGGAGTGCGTGATGCGCCAGTCCGGCCGGGCGCGCCAGGTGAGCGTGTCGTAGATCAGGCTCATGTAACCGACGACGGCGATGTCGTTGGCGTGGCACAGGGCCAGCGTCTCGCCGAAGATGTCGCGTCCGTCGGGACCGGCGTGCACCGGCGCGATCAGCGAGGGGTAGAAACAACTGCCTACGTGGGAGTGGGCGTAGAGCACCACGGACTGCAAACGCGCTTCCAGCATCAGGTCGACGAAGCGCTGCGGGTCGAATTGTGTCATGAAACGCGGATTGTCTTCGGTGATGTGCATGTCGAGCACGCCGCGGCGCCAGGCTTTCTCGTACCATGTCATGCCGGCACCTCCTGTGCGCGCATGAAGGCTTCGACTTCGGCCCGCGTTGGCGACCCTTCCATGGGGCCGATGCGCGTGACCGCAAGGGCGCCCACGGCGTTGGCGAAGCGGCCGGCCTCCGCCAGGGGCATGTCCTCCAGCAGGGCGACGGTCAGGGCGGCGGCGAAACTGTCGCCGGCTCCGGTGGCATCGACTTCGTTGGCCGGGAAGGCGGGCACCTGAATACGTTCATCGCCCTGGAAAAGGGTGCAACCCGCCTCGCCCTGCTTCAGGGCCACCAGCTTGCCCTGCCCCGCCCACATTCGACAGCCGCTCTCGTCGTCCGCGGCGCCGGTGAGCATGGCGGCCTCGCCGGCGCTGGGCAGTATGAGGCTGGCGCGCTCGATGACCGGCTGACAGAGCTCGCGGATCTCCGCGACGCTGAGCACTTCGGGGCGGATGTTGGGATCGAAGCTGAGTTGGGCAGCGGCCGGCAGGGAGTCCATGGCATGCAAGCAGGCCGCGCGCGCCGACTCGCAGATGGCCAGGTTACAGCCGCTTAGGTGCAGCCAGCTCACGTCGGCCAGGGCCGCCGTATCGACGTACTCCGGCGCCAGTTGACCGGCGGCTGAGTGGCGCCAGTGGAAAAGGAAGCGTCGTCCCCCATCGCTGAAGCGGGCGTTGAAGGCCACGCCGGTGCTGTGCTGCGGCAGGACCCGGACCTGCGAACAATCGACGCCATCGGCATGGAGGCGACGCAGCTGGCAATCGCCAAAGTCGTCGGCGCCGACCGCGCCGATGTAACTGGCGGGCAGGCCGAGACGGGCCACCTGGCCGATGTAGATGACAGTGTCGCCGCTGGGAAAGGGGCCCTCGAAAGCGCCGGGTTGGTCGAGGGGCGCGTCAAGCTGCGGGCGCATGATCTCGACCAGCATGTTGCCCATGGAGAGCACGCGCGGCGCGGCCACGGTCAGTCCGCCTCGTAGTTGGCCAGGGGCGCGCCGACCTCGACCGTTTCACCGGCCAGGACGAGGATCTGCTCCAGCCTGCCGGTGAAGGGCGATTCAACCTCGACGTTGGTCTTGTCGGTCTCGATCTCGCAGAGGATGTCGCCACGACGCACCTGGTCGCCGGGCCGGACGCGCCACTCGGCGACGGTGCCTTCCTCCATCAGATGGCCCAGCATGGGCATCACGAATTGTGGCATACGCCCTCCGCAGTCAGGCGAGCAACTCGCGCGCGGCGTCGCCAATCCAGGAGGCGTCGGGCACCACGGCCTTCTCCAGCTCGGTACCGTAAGGGATGCCGGTGCGCATCCCGCAGACGCGGCGAACGGGTTTGCGCAACTCCGCAAAGCAATGCTCATGAACGACGCTGGCGGCCTCGCCGCTCCAGCCGCCTTCAGCCGGCGCCTCGGTGACGACGACGCAATGTTTCGTCCGCTTCACCGAGTCGATCAGGGCCTGTTTGTCGAGCGGCCAAAGCGTGCGCGGGTCGATGACTTCGCAGGAGATGCCCTCGTCGGCCAGGGTCCTGGCGGCGGCGAGCGCCTGCAGCACCATCCAGGAGGTGGCGATGATCGTGACGTCCTCGCCGGCGCGCTTGATATCGGCCACGCCGAAGGGGATGGTGTAATCCCCCTCCGGTACCTCGCCGCGCGTGAAATAGAGCGACTTGTGCTCGATCAGCAGCACCGGGTTGTCGCTGCGCACGGCGGAGCGCAGCAGGCCGCAGAGGTCGGCGGGGGTGGAGGGCATGGCGACGATCAGGCCGGGCACGTTGACGAACCAGTTCTCAAGGCTCTGCGAATGCTGCGAGGAGTTGCGCATGCCCACGCCGCCCTGGGTGCGGAAGACCACGGGTACGCGCACCTGGCCGTTGGAAAGCTGGTGGTACTTCACGCCATGGTTGATCATTTGGTCCATGGCGATGGTGATGAAGTCGATGTACATGATTTCGGCGATGGGGCGCATGCCGTAGAGCGCGCTGCCAATCGCGCAGCCGGTCATGGCGGCCTCGGAAATCGGCGAGTCGCAGATGCGCTCCGGCCCGAATTCTTCCAGCAGGCCGGCGGAAGCGCCGAAGAGGTTGCCCCAGCGGCCGACGTCCTCGCCGATCAGATAGACGCTGTCGTCGCGGCGCAATTCCTCCGCCGTGGTCTCGCGGATGGCGTCCCGGTAACTCATGCGTGCCATGGCCTTCAGTCCTGTCCCAGGGGGATCATCACGTGGTCGGTGGCCTGCTCAACCGTGGGGAATGGCTGCTCCAGCGCCCATTCCATGTCTTCCTCGATTTCCGCGCGCACGCTGGCCTCCAGGTCGTCGAGAGTCTCCTCGCTGTAGCCACGGGCCAACAAACGGGTGCGCGCCAGGGTGAGCGGATCGCGATTGCGCCACACGGCGATTTCCTCGCGGCTGCGATAGGTGTGCTCGGGGTCGCCGCCGTAGTGGCCGCGGAAGCGGTAGGTCACCATCTCGATGAAGACCGGTCCCTGGCCGGCGCGCAGCTGCTCGAGAGCGTCGGCGGTCGCGTTCATGACGGCTTCGACGTCCATGCCGTCGACGGAGACGCCGTTGAGGCCGTAAGAGGTGGCGCGCTGCGAGATGCGCGAGACCGGCACGAATTCCTGCACCGGCATGGCCTCGCCGTACTGGTTGTTCTCGCAGATGTAGAGCGCCGGCAGCTTCCAGATGGCGGCCAGGTTCATCCCCTCGTGGAAGGCGCCGGTGTTGGATGCGCCGTCACCGAAGAAGCAGACGGCGACGCTGTCGCGCGCCTGGCGCTTGAAAGCGAGGGCCACGCCGGCGGCGATGGGCAGGCCGCTGCCGACGATGCTGCCGCAGAAGAAGTTGTGGGGCTTGTCGATCCACTGCATGGGGCCGCCAATGCCCTGGCTGACGCCGCCGCGGCGCCCCAGCATCTCGCAGAAGACCGCCCGCGTACTGCTGCCCTTGGCGATGGAGTGCCCCTGGGGACGGTGGGTGGAAAACACCGCGTCGTCCTCGCGCAGCAGGGAACAGACGCCGACGGCCACGGCTTCCTGCCCGCTGTAGGGGTGGAAGCCGTTCATGATAAGGTCCTTCATCTTGAGGTCGTAACAGAACTCGTCGAAGTGACGCAGCACCAGCAGCTGCGTATAGAGCTCCATCAACTGTTCGTTGTCGCTCACGAAATGTCTCCTTCGGGGAAGGCGATGATGCGCACCGGGCAGGCCTCGACGCCGACGATCGGCAGGGGCAGGATGAAGACGGTGACGCGCTGTTCGCCGACAGCGGCCAGGTTGGTGCAGGATTCGACCATGGCGAGGCCGTTTTTGAACATGGTGAGGTGGTTGGGCTGGTAGTCCGTGCCGGGCACCTCGAAACCGGCGGCGTCCGTGCCGATGACCGTCGGCCCCTGCGCCACCAGCCAGTTGAGCGCTTCCTCGGTCAGGTAGGGCTGGTCATTCCAGAGCTCACCGAAGAAATTTCTGTCCATGTCGGTGCGCAGGAAGATCATGTCGATGTCCTGCAGGCGGTCGGCGTGGGCCTGCACCTCCTCCAGGGTGATGGCCTCCAGGTGTTCCTTGTGCGAGAAATCCAGCACGACGGCCGTGCCGATCAGGTTTTGCAGGGGGTAGTCGGCGAGGTCGTCACCCGTTTCCCAGTGGTGGAAGGGCACTTCGATGTGGGTGAAGGTGTGGGTGCTGAACTGCACGTCGCCGATGACGTACCAGATGTCGTCACGATGCACGACCTCGGGCAGGACTTCGGTGACGTCGCGCACCTGGGCGGCCAGTTCGAAATAGCCCTCGCCGGGCGTCATGGGATGGCTCAACTCGATGATGCGGTCCTTGCGCATGGCAACTCCCTACATGCGGATGGCGCCGGACATCAGGCCGCGGATGAAGAGGCGGCTGGTGAAGGCGAAGAGAACAATCATGGGCAGCGAGGCCAGAACATAGCCGGCGAATAGAGGCCCGTACTCGGTTCGGAAGATGCCTGTGAAGATCATCAGGCCCGCCATCACCGGTTTCAGTTCGGGGTTGGTGTTGATGGTCAACGGCCAGATGAGGTCGTTCCAGATGACGTTGGCCTGCAACAGCGCCAGCGTGCCCAGGATGGGGAGGGAGAGCGGCAAAACGATCGACCAGAAGATGCGTATCTCGCGAGCGCCGTCAACGCGGGCGGATTCGAAGAGGTCTTCCGGCAATCCGGCGAAAGACGTGCGCAGGACGAGGATGGCAAAGGCCTGACCGCCGGCGGCGTAGGGCAACCAGAAAGCCCAGCGTGTACTCAACAGTTTCAGATCGATGATCAGGATGAAGGAAGGAATCAGCGTCAGCACGCCGGGAATCATCAACAGGCCCAGCACCATGTAGAACAGCACTTCCTTGCCATAGAAGCGCAGGCGGGCGAACACGTAGGCGGATAGTGAGGCCGGCACCAGGGTCAGGGTCACGGAGCCCACGGTGTAAATCAGCGAGTTAAGCATGTACTTGCCGATGTCGGCGTTCCAGGCCCTGGTGTAATTGTTCACGTAAAGCGGAAGAGTGATCTCAAAGCGTTGCGAAAAGAACTGTGTGTTGTTCTTGAAAGAAAAGAGCAGCAACAACAGCACCGGGATAATGGTCAGCAGCAACAGGACGATCAATATGGCGTGGGATACCCACTGGACGCGCCTCAGGTCGACTGATTCGCTGAATCGTCTGGTCAAGGGCGCCATGTCTGAAAGTCCTTTGGGCCGGACATCAATCGGCCACGTATTCCGTTTGCGAGCGGAAACGATGCATGGAGAAGATGGTCAGAATCAGAATCAGGATGAACATCACGGTGCCAATGGCCGAGGCATAGCCCATCTCGGAGTAGTTGTAACCCTGGCGGTACATCCACAGACCCGGCACCATGGTCGCGTAACCGGGCCCGCCGTCGGTCAGCACGTACTGGGCCTGAAAACCCTGGATACCGCCGATCAGCGCGAGGATGCCCAACAAACGAATCTGGCCCTTGAGCAGAGGAAGGTCGATATAAATCACGCGTCGCAGGGCGGTGGCGCCATCCAGTTGCGCCGAATCGCGCACTTCCTGGTCAATATTCTGCAGACCGGCCAGATAAATGAGTACGTTGACGCCCGAAGCGAAGGGGAAACCGATGAGCATCAGAAAATACAGGGCATTGTTGAAATCGCCCAGCATGCGCGTCTCCAGTTCCCAGCCGAAGCTGTCGAAAATGGATTTCACCAGTCCGATGTCAGGGTCGTAGATGAAATTCCAGACATAAAGGGTGACGACCAGTGGCACCACGATGGGCACCACGAAGAGCAGTCGATACCAGTACTGGGCGCGATCGCTGCGCAGTGAGTCGATCAGTTCGGCCACGATCAGAGGCGGCACCAGGGCCATCAACAGGGACCAGCCGCTGACAATGAGCATGTTTCGCAGCGACGCCAACATGATCCGGTCGCTGGCCATCTGTTCAAAGTTTTCGAAGAGGATGAATCTGGGCGCGGCGAAGCCGTTCCACTCTGTGAAGGAGTGATATAGCGCCGAAAAGGCCGGATAGTAGGAAAAGACCACGATCAACGCAAAGGTCGGGATCAGAAATACGTAGGCGGTCAGGGAATTTCTCAGCAGCCGCCCACGTTCCCCGCCCGCCGCGAAGCGGGACCGCATGCTCTCCGTGCCTGCGACCCGCATCAGAATATCTTTTTGAAAACTAGCGACATAACGATCATGGTTACCTGCGATGCATAACGCGGGAGGAGGCGCTCCGCCCCTCCCCCCGCGCAGTTTGCAGACAGCATGTTACATGTTCAGCGTGTCTTCGGCGGCCTTGACCAACTCGGCCTGCATAACCTCGGTGTACTCGTCGACGCTCATGCCGCCCAGCAGCACGAGTTGCCAGTTGCGTACCCAGGCATCGCGCGCTTCAGGCGTGATGTGGGTATTGCCCCAGCTGTTGACGAACCAGTAGGTCGCGTCCTCGTCGATACGGAAGCCGGCAAGCGAAGGCGGCAGGGTCACGTTCTTGATGTTGGGTACCAGCCCCTGGTCTTCGGCAAGCAACGCGCCAATGTGATCCGGTACCGACAGGTACATCAGCAGGTCGGCGGTGGCATCGCGCTTGGCGCCACTGTTGTAGGCCGGCAGCGTGAACAGGGTGTGGCCGGCGATGAATACTGCCGCCGTCTGTTTGCCGGTCGCGTACTCGGATTCCATGGTGGAGATGATCGGGATCGGGAAAGCGCCCCACTCGAAGGGATTCTCGTTGGTCGGCATGTCCCTCAGGAGAGTCTTGTTTTCCCAGATGCCGCCGTAGCGGGAAGCCGCTTCGCCGGAGAGGAACAGGCCGTAGTCCTGCCCGTCGCCACCGCCGCTGTGCGCGCCTTCCGGCGTATATTGCCACCACTCCGTCAGGAGACGGAAGCAGTCCTGATAGGGACCCTGGTCGATGCCGTAGCGACCGTCCAGCACGGCTTCGGAGACCTGGGCCGGCAGAGGCTCACGCAGATCGCCGGCGGCAATCTCCTCGAAGGTGCTGTGCAGCACCTGATTGGTGGCCATGTCGAAGGTCCACACCGCGTAGGCCAGGCCGAAGTAGTCCGACACCGGAATGGCCACGCCCGAGTCCTGGATAGCCTGGTAGAGCGAGATCTGCTCCGCCCAGGTGGTCGGCGCTTCCCAGCCGTTGGCTGCGAACATGTCCTTGTTGTAGTAGGTCCACAGGGTCGTGTTGTCGAGCCCCAGCCAGGCAGTCTGGCCGTTGGACTGACGCTCGCCAGGCTTGATGAACTGGTCCGCCCACTGCATGTTCCCTTCCACGTAGGGGTTGGGAGACTCAAGGTAGGGGTCCCACCAGCCAACCAGATCGGCCGTCATCCATTCCTCGATGAGGTAGGTCCAGTTGCCGAAAAGCAGATCGGGACCGTCCGCCGCCTGCAGGCGGCGCGCCGCCCACTGCTGAATGTCATCCCAGGCGCCCGGATCGATGGGCGCGTGGTTGACCGTGACGTTGGGGTGCATGGCGTGGTAGGAGTCCAGCAACATGCCCAGCGCCGTGCCCTGGACCTCGTTTTCGCCGGTGGGGTCCGCGCCATATCCGCGGAAATCGATATTAAGGACAACTTCGTCCTGCGAAGGCGCCGAGGCACCGACAATTCCGGCTGGCAATACGGTCGCTGCCGCGCCCGCAGTTCCGGCCGCGCTCATCTTGAGCATGTCGCGCCGCGAAATTCTGTTTCGTGCAGACATCATATACTCCTTGACTATTCTGGCATTCCCTTTTCCGGGCCTGAAGACCCTCGACAGTCTGGCAAACGGCTCTCCTTTCTCCCGCTTCCTTCAGTCCCGGGCCACGGCGGCGGTCAGGGCCGGTTGGCCCGCCGATGCCGCGTGTATGGACAATGATTGATCGCGCTGCGCCAGGTGTTGCGGCGGCGCGGTGGACTGGCGCGTCACCAGGCGCGTGGGCAGCGATACCCGTTGCGCGCCGGCGGCGCCACTGACGAGCATGCGCATGCCCTCGCGCCCCAGTTCCCTGGTGGGCACGTGCACGCTCGTCAGGGGCGGCGCCATGTGGGTGACAAAGTAATTGTCGTCGATTCCGGTAATGGACAGGTCATGCGGAACGGAGAGGCCCAGCAGGTCGGCCGCTTCATAGGCGCCCAGGGCCATCATGTCGTTGCCCATCACAAGAGCTGTGGGCCGCATGTCACGGGGCTGATCGAGCAGGTCTTCGGCGCAACGCCGACCGCTGTCGGTCGAATAGTCGCCGTCGCGCTGCAAACGCTCGTCCAGGTGGATGCCGGCTCCCGCCAGGGCCTTGCGAAAGCCCCTTTCGCGCTGGACGCTGGAGGACCGACCGGGGATGCCTCCCACGAAGCCGATACGTCGGTGACCGAGACCGATGAGGTGTCCTGCAGCCTGCTGGCCGGCCATGAACCAGTCAAAGCCGATGATGCTGGCGTGTTCTTCAAGGGGCGGCTGGTCGCGGTCCATGATGACGACCGGCGTGCGGCCAAAACGCAATTCACGCCAGACCGATTCCGGCAGAGGCTGGGTGGCAAGGAAGATGCCATCCACCCAATGCTGCTGCAGCACCTGCACCTGCTGCGGAACGTCAAGGCAGTCGTCTTCGGCGCAGGCGATCAACAAACTGCAGCCGGCCTCGCGCGCGATCTCACCGGCGCCCTGTACGATGCCGGCGGTGAAGGGGTTGAAGATGTTGGAAACGACGAGGCCGAAGCTGCGCGTGCGGCCGGTGGCGAGGCTGCGGGCGATGGCGCTGGGCCGGTAGTTGCGCTGGCGCATAACCCGCAGGACGCGCTCGCAGGTTTCGGGCGAGACGATGGCGGGGTCATTCAGCACGTTGCTGACCGTGCCGACGGATACCCCTGCCTCTTGCGCCACTTCACGAATGGTGGTCATGTACGCCCGCGGATTGAACCGGTTCAATAGAGCATAGCGCGCCACGCCGACCTGTCAAATATTGGGTCTGCAGCTGCCCGCATACCATCAGTGCCCGCCGCGATTGCAAGTTCAGGTTGGCCGCGTTATACACGAGCCCTGACGATCAGGGGGGAGATGCGCGATGCGGCTCGGATACTACACCGACTATTCGGAAGAGACGGCGGCCTTCGCCTCGGAGACCGGTTTCACCTCGCTGGAGCTGTCGGCATGGCCCGATTCGGCCATCAACCCCGACACGGTCAGCGAGGCCCGGCTGGAAGCGATCCGCGCCGACCTGCAGGGGCGCGACATCGAGATTTCCGCGCTGGGTTACTATCCCAACTACCTGGCGCCCGAGGCCGCCGAGCGCGCCGAAAGCAAACGTTACTTCCTCAAGGTTATGGAACTCGCGCAGCGCATGGAGGTGCCCGTCGTCTGTACCTTCGTCGGGCGCAATCCGTACCAGACAGTAGAAGAAAACATGGGTCCCTTTCAGGTGCTCTTCACGGAGTTCTGTCAGGAAGCCGAAGAGCGCGGCCTGCGCATCGCCATCGAAAACTGCCCGATGGTCGAACTCAAGACCGGCCACAGCATCAACCTGGCCTTCAGCCCGGAAATCTGGGATCGCATGTTTGAACTGGTGCCCTCGACCGCCCTCGGCATCGAGATGGACCCCTCGCACATGGTCTGGCAGGGCATCGATTACATCAAGGCCATTCGCGACTACGGCGAGCGCATCTACCACGTGCACGCCAAGGACATGGAGGTCCGCCGCGACGTGCTGCAGCGGGTCGGCATCCTCGGCCAGAGCTTCGGTGAGGTCTTCGGCCTCGGCCACGGCTGGTGGCGCGGACGCGCGCCGGGCTGGGGCGAGGTGGACTGGCCGGCCTTCATCAGCGCGCTGATCGAGGTCGGCTATGAAGGCAATATCGACATCGAGCACGAGGACGACGTGCTGGCCTTCAGCGAACTGCGGGACTTCAAGGCGGACATGGAGTCGTCGATCGTGATGGCCTACGGGCGCGAGCACAAGGGCCTGCTGCTGGGTTACCAGACTCTCGCGCCGCTGATCCCCGGTCACAAGAGCTGACTGTCAGGGTCCTGGCATCAGAACGGGCCGTGCGCAGGCGCCGCCAGGGATTGGCACCGACGGCGTCACCGGTTTCGTCAAGACTCCCTCCTCGCAGGGCGTGGCAGGCGTTCCCTCGCGCGACGGGTGGACCGCCACCCTGATTTGCCACAACGCCGCTGTCGCGCTAGATTCGGCCCTCCCGCCATTCAGGGGTTGACGATGCGCCTCGGCTTCACCTTCATGCAGCTCTCCGCCTGGCCTGACTCCGACGCCAACCGCGACACCGTCAGAGAGGTGAACGGCTGTCGGGGCAATCTCGATGTCGACCATGAGGAAAAGCTGTTCGACTTCAGTGAACCCGTCGATTACAGGCCGCAGGAAGAAATGCCCGTCTTGCCGGCCTTCACGCGGGACAACAAGGGGCTGTTGCCGGGTTACCAGACCCTGGCGCCCCTGGTTCCCGGTCATCTGCGAAATATAGAAGACAGGAGGTTGCCAGAACCCCCAACCGGGCCGCTTTTATCTGATAGTTGGAGGCAGCAATGCGTGCGAAACTCGTAGCATTCGTTCTTTTGACCCTGTTACTGGTGGCGGCTTCGGTCTCCGCCCAGGGCGATATCGGGGAAGTGCCACGCGAGGCGACGGTCATCATCGAAAATGAATTTGGCCGCGTGGCCGTTCCCGACAACATGAATCCCTACATCGCCGGCCAGTACCTGGACTGGGGCATGTGGCAGGCGACCCAGGAATCGCTCTTTTATCTCAATTACGAGACGGGTGAGTTGATGCCCTGGCAGGCGTCGGGCTACTCGTTCAACGATGACAAGAGCGAGGTGACCATCAACATCCGCGAGGGCGTGAAGTGGTCTGATGGCACGCCTTTCACGGCCAATGACGTCGTCTTCACCATCAATATGCTGAAGGCCAACCCTGATCTGCAGTATTCCGCCGATATGGAATTGTGGGTGGCGGACATCAGCGCGCCGGATGACAGCACGGTCGTCATGACCCTGACGCGCCCGAACCCCCGTTTCGTATCAACCTACTTTGGCGTGCGCATCTGGGACACGATCCTGATCGCGCCCCAACACATCTGGGAAGGCGTCGACCCGAATACTTTCACCAACTACGATCTGGAGGCCGGCCTGCCCATGGGCACCGGCGCCTACCGCCTGGTGCGCTCGACGGAGACGGAGACTGTCTTCGACCGGCGCGATGACTGGTGGGGCGCCGAAACCGGCTTTCGGGACCTGCCGGCGCCGCAGCGGGCCATCTGGCTGGGCGCTCCTGGCGAGGACCTGCGCGCGGCCCTGATGTCCAACAACGAGCTGGACGCCGGCTGGACCTTCAGTCGCTCCACCTTCGAGCAGGCGCAGTCGCGTAACCCCAACATCACGGGCTGGACGGCGGACCTGCCCTATGCCTATCTCGACCCCTGCCCGCGTTATCTGGGCCTGAACAACCAGGCCGCGCCCTTCGATGATCGTGAAGTGCGCTGGGCCCTCAATGCAGCCATCGACCGCGACGTCCTCGTGGCCATCGCCTATGAAGGCATGACGGACCCGGCCGCCACGCTCTATCCCACCTATGCCCCGCTGCAGGCCTTCCTTGACCGCAACGCGGCGCTCTTCGAAGCGTACGACGTGCTCGGCAGTGACGACATGCTCATCAACAGCGTGATGGAGGGTAAAGGCTACTCACGCGATGCCGACGGCCTGTGGGTCGACGGTGATGGCGCACGCATCACCTTCACGCTCGTCGCCCGCTCCAGCCAGACCGACAAGGTGCGCATGGGCAATATCCTGGCCGAGCAGGTACGCGCTGCCGGTTTCGATGCCAGCTTCCAGCCGCTGGAAGACGGCATCTTCTATGGCGACGTCTCCACCGGTTCCCTGCAGGCCTGGATCACGGACCTCTGCGGCAGCGTGAGCGACCCCTACGAGACCTTCTCACGATTCCACAGTCGCTTCTCGGGGCCGATCGGTGACTCCGTGCCAGGTGTCAATGCCAGCCGCTTCGAGAATGCCGAATATGACGAGGTGGTGGACGCCATGGCCGTCCTCGCCGCCTCCGACGAAGGCTTCGACGAGCTGGCGGACCAGGCGCTGGAGATCTGGCTGCGCGAGCTGCCCGGCATCCCGCTGGTGCAGGCGCGCCTGCTGACGCCCTTCAACAGCACCTACTGGACCAACTGGCCGTCTGCCGACAACAACTACATCCATCCTGGCCACTGGTGGGTCACCGGGGCCGTGATGCTCCATAACATTCAACCCGCCGGCTAACGCCGCAAGGCGGGGTGTGGCGCCTTCCGGCGCCATGCCCCGCCCTTTCGCCCGCTACCATCCGGGCAGACCATGAATCCCCGCTATCTCGGGCGGCGACTGGCGACTTTTCTGCTAACGATTTTCGTCGCCTCGACGCTGAACTTCGCCATCACGCGCCTGACGCCCCAGGACCCGATTGCCGCGCTGCTGGGGCGCATGGCCAGTCGCGGCCGCACGGTTGAAAGTGGCGGCGAAATCGTCGCCCGCTATCGTGAACGCCTGGGGCTGGACGCCCCCCTGGCGCAGCAGTACGTGAACTATTTGCGCGACCTGCTGCAGGGTGACCTGGGCTATTCGCTGGCCTTCTTCCCTATCAAGGCGGAAGCCGTCATCCTGCGCGCGCTGCCCTGGACCCTGGGGCTGCTCTCGCTGGCCACCCTGCTGGCCTTCGTGATCGGCAACCTGCTGGGCGCGCTGGCCGTCTGGCCCCGCGTGCCGGCCGGCTTTCGCTGGCTGGTGTATCTGTCCATGCCCTTCAGCGCGATTCCCTATTACCTGCTGGCCCTGATTCTCGTCTATCTCTTCGCCCTGAACTGGTCGCTTTTTCCGCTCGGCGGCTCCTTCACGGTGGGCAGCGATCGCGGCCTCAACCTGGAAACCCTGGCCGACCTGCTGCACCACGCGGCGCTGCCCGTCCTCTCGGTGGTGCTGGCTGTCGTCGGTTTCTGGGCACTGAGCATGCGCGGCATCATGGCGACAGTGCTTGGCGATGACTATCTGATTTACGCGCGGGCCCGGGGTTTGCGCTCGCGCCGAATCTTCAGTCACTACGCGATGCGCAATGCCATGCTGCCACAGGTGACGGCCCTGGCCATCGATTTTGGCCGCCTCATCTCCGGCCAGGTGCTGGTGGAGATCATCTTCAATTACCCGGGCGTGGGCTGGGTGCTCTACAATGCCCTGCGCGCCGCCGATTTCTTCGTGATTCAGGGCGTGACGCTCTTCATGGTCTTCACCGTGGCGGTGGCTACCCTGCTGCTGGACCTGCTCTATCCCCTGCTGGATCCACGCATCCGATACCAGAGTTAGCGACGCCTGTGATCAACCGCCTGCGCGCGCGCCTTTCGCCCTCCATGTGGCTGGGGCTCGTCCTGCTGGCCCTGGTGCTCGTGCCAGGCTTGTTCGGGCAATTCTTCGCCGACCCCGGCCAGCTCCGTCTGATGGCCGGCGGCATCAGCGCCCCGCCCTCCCCCGACCATCCCCTCGGCACCCAGAATGAAGGACGCGATTTGCTGACCTATATCCTCAAGGGGATGCCCAATACCCTGCTCATCGGTCTGGTGGGTGGCGGCTCGGCCGTGTTGCTGGGCACCGTGCTGGGTATGCTGGCCGGCTACGTCGGCGGCCCGCTGGATGCGCTGGTGCGCAACACGGTCGACATCGGCCTGACGATCCCGCCGCTGGCGATCCTGATCATGATTGCCGCCTCCTTCCCGGTGGTCACGCCCCTGATTATGGGCCTGGTCATCGCCCTGACCTCCTGGATGCACCCCACGCGTGTCATCCGCTCGCAGGTGTTGAGCCTGCGCGAACGCGAGTTCGTGCTCCTGTTGCGTCTGTCTGGCGCGTCGCCGCTGCACATCGTCTTTCGCGAACTCCTGCCCAACCTGATCCCCTTCCTCGCCGCGACCTTCGTCAACGCCGTGGCGACGGCCCTGCTGGCCTCCATCGGGCTGGAGGTGCTTGGCCTCGGCTCCTTCCAGACACCGACCCTCGGCAACCTGATTTACTTCGCCATCATCGGCAACGCGATGTGGCTGGGGCTGTGGTGGTGGTGGCTGCCCCCTATCGTCATCTTTATCGTCCTGTTCATGGGTCTCTTCTTCGTCAGCACGGCCCTCGATTCGCTGGCGAACCCGCGTCTGGAGCAGGGTTGATGGCGACCGCGCCAGGTGACGGGCTGCAGGGCGAGGCCGTGCTGGCGATCGAGGCGCTTCGCATTCACTATGAGCTGCCGGCGGTGACCGTTCGCGCCGTCGACGGGGTGGACCTGGAGGTGCGCGGCAATGAAGTGCTGGGCCTGGCCGGAGAGAGCGGCAGCGGCAAGAGCACGCTCGCGCTGGGCGTTCTGCAGCTCTTGCGTCCGCCCGGCCGCGTGGTGGCGGGGCGCGTGCGCTTCGGCGATGTCGACCTGCTGGAACTGGAGGAGCGCGACCTGCGCGCGCTGCGCTGGCGGCAATTCGCCTACATTCCCCAGGGCTCGATGAGCGCGCTCAATCCGGTGATGCGCCTGCGCTCCCAGTTTACGGATACGTTGGCGGCGCATGGCGAGAGCATGCAACCGGCGGCCCTGCGCGAGCGCTTGACGGAAGTCCTGCAGGGCGTGGGGCTGGAGGCGGACATCCTGCCGCGTTACCCGCATGAACTGAGCGGCGGGATGCGGCAGCGCGTCTGTATCGCGCTGGCCCTGTTGCTGGGGCCGCGCCTGATCATCGCCGACGAACCGACCAGCGCCCTCGACGTCATCTCCCAGCGCGTCGTGCTGGAGACCCTGGCCGCCGCGCGTCAGGCGATCGGCGCTTCCATGCTGCTGATCGGCCACGACCTTGCGCTGCTGGCGCAAGTGACCGATCGTCTGGGCGTCATGTACGCTGGTCGCATCGTGGAGCTGGGCGCGACGGGTGAGCTGTTCGCCAATGCGCAACATCCCTACACGCAGCGCCTCATCGCGTCGATACCCGATCTGCATGACCGGCGCGCATTCGGCGGCGCCCCGCCCGAAGACGGTACGCGCTGGCTGCTGGAAGCGCCGCTGCATGAAGTCGCGCCCGGTCACTTTGTGCGGCCCTGGCAACCCGCGGGAGAGACGGCCCCGTGAGCGCCGACCTGCTGGAACTGCGCGGCGTACACAAGAGTTTCAGCCGTGGTTTCCGCAAGCGCGTGGACGCCCTGCAGGGCATCGATTTGCGCGTTGGCGCCGGCGAGGCGCAGATCATCACCATCGCCGGCGAGAGCGGCAGCGGCAAGTCCACCCTGGGGATGCTGGCGCTCGGCTTTCTGACGCCGGATGTGGGCGAGGTGCGTTTCCGGGGCCGGGACGTGGGTCAACTGCGAGGCCGTTCCCTGCGGGAGTTCCGGCGCTCGGTACAGGCCATCTTTCAGAATCCCTTTTCGGCCTTCAACCCCTTCTATCCCGTGGACCACGTCCTGCGTCTGACCCTGCGCAACTTCGCGCCGGGTCAGGACCGCGCCGGCGAGGAGGCCGGCATCAGCGATGCACTGGGCGCGCTGCACCTCAATCCTGACGTCATCCTCGGCAAACACCCGCATCAGTTGAGCGGCGGGCAACTGCAACGGGTGATGCTGGCGCGCGCCTTTCTGCTGCGGCCGGAGCTGATCATCGCCGACGAGCCGGTCTCGATGATCGACGCCTCGCTGCGCGCGGTGGTGCTGGCCAACATGCTGGAACTCAGGGAACGCCACGGCATCTCGCAGCTCTACATCACGCATGACCTGTCCACGGCGCGGCAGATCAGCGACAGCATCCTGATCCTCTACCGCGGACGCGTCGTGGAAGCCGGGTCGATGGACCAGGTGCTGGACTCCCCGCAACACCCCTACACGCAACTACTGATCCAGGCCATCCCGCAGGCGGACCCGACGAAGCGTTGGCTGGCGCCGCTCGACCGGCAGCATGGTGAAGCAGCCGACGCGGATGGTGGCTGCCCCTTCTATCAACGCTGTCCCCAGCGGATGGAGCGTTGTCTGGCGGCGGTGCCGCCCCTTTACGCGACGCCGGCGGACACCCGGGCCGCCTGTTTCCTGCATGAAACCGGACCTGCCGGGCCGCCATCGTCGACAACGGCCCACCCGTTCACGGGGACGCAGGCGCAGGTGGAGGACGACGCCGGCGCCCCTGGCAACCAGGCGCCCGGTGCCACCGACCATGGTCGGCCGGCGGACCGCGGGCCAGCCTGATGACGGAGACGCCGGCAGGTGAGTGGCCGGTCTTCCTTCCGATAGCGGAGCCGCCCCAATCCGCCTGGGCGATCTTGCCGCGTTTGGCGCGCCTGGTATAGTAGGCGCCGCCGCGCTGTGACGAGGGAACCCCGGACGATGCCCGACGCGATGGAGCGCTATCTGTTTGATCTGAATGGCTATCTGGTGCTGCGCAACGCGATTGACCCGGAGCATCTGCGCGCGCTCAACGAGGGCATCGACGCCTTGCTGCCGCTGGAAATCGGCGAGTGGAGCGGTTACGTGCACGGTCACAACTACGGCGACGACGACGGCTTCAACCTGCAGCAGATCTATGAAGGCGGCGAGCCCTTCGAGCGGCTGATCGACCATCCCGCATGGATCCAACACGTCAAGCACTTCGTCGGCGGAGAAGGCACCTTTGACTGGCATCACGGGCCGCTGTTCATCGACGAGAATTTCGCCACCCTGCGCGGCCCTGGCGAGGCCATCGGCCTGCATTCAGGCGGGCACCTCGCCGTCAAACGCAACCAGTATCGCTACTACAACGGCTTTTTTCGTTGCGGCCAGATCAATATCCTGCTGGCGCTCACGAACATCGGGCCGGGCGATGGCTCCACCATGGTTATCCCGGGCAGCCACAAGGCCAACCTGGAGCATCCGGAAGCCGAACGGCGCCAGATGCGCGGCGAGGAGGCCTCTGTCGACGGCGTCACCGGCGCGATCGAGGTCCATCTGGCGGCGGGCGATGCCCTGCTCTTCGTGGACGCCATCATGCATGGGTCAGCCAGGCGCAGCAGTGCGGGCATCCGGCGCACCATCGTCTATCGTTACGGACCTTCCTGGGGCAACTTTCGCCACGGTTACCAGCCCTCGCCGGAATTGCTGGCGCGCCTGACGCCGAAGCGCCGTCAGATCGTGCAGCCACAGCAACTGATCCCCCGCGCGCCGCAGAAACAGACGTGACGAGTTTGTCACGGATCCGGCTTCGGGATTTACATCCGCGCCAAATCGTGTAGGCTGAATCTGGCGCCGCCCGCAGTTCGCAGGCAATCGCCTGCAGGGTGATTTTGGCGCCGGAGCTATCCAGGAGAGCAGCAGAAATGTCAGAACGTACGCGCGGTACCGTGAAGTGGTTCAGCAATGAAAAGGGCTATGGCTTCATCAGCCAGGAAGACGGCCCGGACCTCTTCGTTCACTATTCCGAAATCCAGGGAAGCGGTTACCGCTCACTGGACGAGGGCTCATCCGTCGAGTTTGAAATCACCGATGGCAAGAAAGGCAAGCAGGCGAGCGCCGTCATTCAGGTCTGAACCCACTCAGGTTCTACAGCCGGCCCGCCACTCCGTGAGTGGCGGGTTTTTGATTTCAGAATGAGGTTCACCGTTCTGCAAACGGCGGATACCTGATTTCAGGAAACTTCGATGCTGCCGATAAAGTGCAGGTTGTCCGCGGCGCCGGCCACGGGCAGGCGGGCCATACTGTGCTGGTCGTAGACGCCGACGTGAACGTCGTAGGTGCCGCGCTCCGGCGGCAGCTCCAGCCATTTCTCGTCGTCGAAGTGGTAGCCCGGCAACAGCGAGAAGGTCAGCAGGGCGCCGCCGGCCGGCGGGCTGTCGACGTTGCTGATATATGCCCCGTCGCGAAACAGGAAGACGCCGATGGCGTAGGGTGCCTCGATTTGCTGCGCGCCGCTGCGCCAGGCGCTGCGTACGGCCACGCGCTGGCCCGGCGCGGCCCGGGATGGCAGGTCCGCGCCCAGCAAATGCAGGGCGTCACCAAAGGCGACTTCCCGATCGCCGCGCGAAATCGCATTGCTTCCCGGCGGCAGCAAAATGGCCGGGCGCGCGAGGACCGGTCGCGCCTGCCTGGCGCCATCGCGGTCATGGGGGTCGAAACCCGCCTCAGGGTCGCGCTCCGGGTAGACGTCCAGAACGACGCGGCCGGTCCGTTCCAGCGGGCCGTCAAACTTCCTGTAGCTCAGCCCGATATGTTCCACGTAAACGGGGCCGACCTGCCATTCGCTGCTGTAATCGCGCGGGAAGGCGACGTAGCCGAGCGGCCGGTCGTGCTTGATGACGGCCCTGTCGCCAATGAAGTATTTGAGCGAGAAGCTGTAGTCGATCTCGCTGGCCTGCAGCAGGCGCCAGTAGAGGCTGACCACCCAGGGGTGGAAGGGTCGCATGCTGTTGCGCGGACTGTATTGCTCGCGCACCTGCCAGCCGACGAGCTCCAGCCTGGCGTCATAAATCAGGTTGGCCGCCGTGGCGTCCGGGGGCAGCGCCGCCAGGGTGACGTCGCGCGGCAGTTCACGAACGACGGCCTCAATGAGCAGCAGGACCGCGGCGATGGCCACAGCCAGTCGCCAGTACCGCAGCAGGCCTGTGGCCAGGCTTCCCTGGCGCAGAAGCGCGAGACAGCGGTCGATGGCGAAGCCGGCGGCGGGCAGCATCAAGGCGATGACCGGCGTCTTGATGCGCGATTCCACCCAAAGAAGCAGGACCATCAGCAGGTAAGTGAAGGCGCCGGTCAGGAGCAACAGCGCCAGGGGCCGTTGACCGGCGCGCCAGAGCATGACCAGGCCGGCCATGGTCAGGGCCAGCAGGACGGAAAAGTTGAGCGGGTTGCGCGCCAGCCAGGGCGAGACGGCCTGCCCTGACAGGGCGAAGTTCAGGTTGTTGCCGGATTCCTGGCTGCTGAGAAAGAAGGCCAGTTTGCGCAGGACCAGTTGCCCGAAACGCCCCGGTTCCAGCGCGATGTCCTGCAGCAGCCAGTGCAAATGGTCGTCGTGGGTGGTGGCGGAGGCGTTGGAAGGGCTGCGCTGGCCATCCGTATCGCGGTTGTTGCCGCGATACATTTCCTCCGGTCCGGCCGGCGTGATGAGAAAGTCCGCGCCGCCCTGCCGATTGTGCAGGGCGACAGGCGCGATCAACAGCAGCGCCGCCAGCGCCAGCACGAGGACCTGTCGCCAGGCGCGGCGCAGACCCTGCAGGGCGAGCAACCAGCAAGCGCCGGCAAGGCCGGGCGCCACCAGTTCAAAACGGGTGACGGCTCCCGCGCCGAGCGTCAGGCCCGTCAGTGCGGGCCAGACGAGGGCGCGTGGCCGGCGCCAGGCGAGCCACGTGGCGCCGGTCATCAGGGTCGCCAGCACCAGCGCCTGCGAGGTGATCACAAAGTCCGTGTCGTAAAAGGCGCCTGGCGGGTAGAAGGCCAGCAGCAGTCCCGCGGCGTGACCGGCGTCGCGCCGCTTCGTCGCCAGCCAGGTAATCCCTGCCATCAGGCCGCAGTTGAGTGAGGCGATGACCACCTGAACCAGGCGCAGGGTGTGCAGGTCGCTGCTGTCCGTGAGGGCGCTGACCAGGCCGAGAAAGTAGACGAAGCCTGGCTGATAGTAATAACGCTGAGGCGGATAGTCGCCGCGCTGCAGGGCCTGCAGGCGTTCCAGATAGACCTTCTGGTCCGATCCGCCGGGCAGCGGGTCCCAGGCGGCGACTTCGGGCGGAGCGGCCGCGCGGTCCGCCATGATGAGCAGGCGATAGCCGAGGGCCAGCAGGACGATGAGCAGCAAGGGCCACAGGCTGCGCGCCAGACGGCGGGTCGTCACGGCGTGTCGGCCGTCCAGGAGACGCGCAAAATCAGACCGTGGTCCCATTCCACGATATAGAGCGCGCCGTCGGGTCCGACGGCCACGTCAACCGGGCGGTAGGCGGGCCGGAAATCGGCGAAGACCCTGGCGACGGGCGGGGCGCCGGCAACGGCGGCATCGGGCGCGATGAAGACCACTTTCTTGCCCTGTTTGTTGAAGCCGCCAAACTGGGCGAGGTACAGGCCGTCGCGCCACTCCGGCGGAAAGTGTGGCGTGCCGTACCAGGTCAGGCCGGACGATACCGAGGAGGTCGGCAGCAGCAGCAGGGGAGGTTCGGTCTCCCGCTGGCCCGGGCGGATGCGCATATCGAAGCCGTAGACGTCCGGGAAGCCGTAGTCCCTGCCCTGGCGCACGAGGTTGATCTCTTCCGGCGGGTAGAAAGGCAGGGTCGCGTCGAGTACATCGGGGCTGTTGTCGGCGGTGAAGAGGCGACCGTCGGGCGCAAAGGCCAGGTCAAAGGGGTTGCGGAAGCCGCTGGCGAAAACCTCCGGCGCGCCGCCACCCGGGTCGACGCGCAGAATGGCGGCTTCAAGGGGGTCGCGCAGCGGGCCATGATCGCTGGTTGAGCCGACCGCGACATAGAGCAGGCCGTTCGGGCCGAAGGCGATGCCGTTGTTGGAGTGGAAGGGATACTGACGACCTGGCAGACCTGTCACCAGCAGCCGGTAGCGGTCCGGCAAACCGTCGCCATCGTCGTCGCTGAGGCGGCCGACACGGCCCTCATCCGAGATGTATAGCTCCTCGCCCCGCAGGGCCATGCCCACGGCCCAGTCGAGGGGCGGGGTCACGACGCCATCGTTGAAAAAGATCTGTCGTTGCGAGTCGGCGTGGCCGTCGCCGTCGGCGTCGCGCAGGCGGAAGATGCGGCCATCCAGGGCCAGGGCGATCAGGTCGCCGTCCGGCGCAAATTCAATGTCGGCGATGGTGGTGGGCGCGTCCCGCAGCCAGGCGAACACCTGCAGCGTGAAGCCGGGAGGCAATGTCAGGATCTCGTCAGGGTGTGGGGCGGCCGGCGTCGCCGTGGGGACGGGCGTGGGCAGCACAACGCTTTCCAGGGTGAATCGACGCGCTGGCGGCGCGGGCCCTGGCACGGCCTCCACCTGACCGTCGCGCCCCTGAATCACGGCCACCGACCAGTAAAATTCACCGGCATCCTGCTGTGCCAGCCAGTGCGTCAGCGGGAAAATCCGTTCGCGCGTCCAGGTGATGCCATGCTGTGGCGCGCCGGGCCGCCAGACCCGCAGGTCGAAGTACTGGTCGCTCGCCAGGGCGCGGCCCCAGTCCCATTCCAGGGTGACGCCGGCCGGTGAGGCGAAGCGGGCGCCGTCCGCCGGCCCCAGCAGGGCGGGTTGCCAAAACTCCTGGCGCAGGGCGCTGACCGTGGCGGCCACCCGGGTGCCAATGGCGGAGCTGTTGTCCGCAGGCTGGCAGGCCGTCAGCAGCAACAGCAGGAGGAGTAGGCGGGACGATTTCACGGCATCAGCATAGCCCTGGCCGCGCAGCCCCGCCAGAACAGGTCGCGTCTCTGTGGCGCGGGCCGCGTGGCTGCGCCGGGGCGCCGGCGTCGCTTGTCCCTGTCAACCCGGCTGTGGTAAGAAAGGCGCAGGATTGCTGGAGGCAGCTTATGAACTGGCGCGGCATTTTCCCTATTGTGGTGACGCCCTTTCGCGACGACCTGGAACTGGATGAGCAGGGCCTGGCGGACCTCGTCGAATTCTGTATCGCCAACGGCGCGGCGGGTCTGGTGGGCCCGGCCAACGCCAGCGAATTCACGATGCTGGACGACGGGGAGCGACTGCGCTGGCTGGAGATCGTCTGCGCGACGGCGGCCGGACGTATCCCCGTGGTCGCCACGGTCAACGCGGGCCATGCGTTGCCCGCGGCGCGCCTGGCGCAGCGCGCGGAGGCCCTGGGCGCCGGGGGCATCATGGCGTTGCCGCCCTACGTCGTGCATCCGGATGCCGCCGGCTGTTACGACTTTTTCAAGACGCTGGCGGCCGCGACCTGCCTGCCGGTCATCGTGCAAAACTACATCGCGCCCGTCGGCACGCCCATGAGCGCGGATTTAATGGCCCGCATGTGTCGCGACATCGAGCGCGTGGACTACATCAAGGAAGAGACGACGCCGGCCTCGCGTCAGGTAAGCCGCACGATCGCGGCGGCCGGGGAGGATTGCCGGGGCGTATTCGGCGGCCAGGGCGGTGTCTACATGCTGGACGAACACCGGCGCGGCGCGGTGGGTAACATGCCGGCCTGTCAGGCCATCGACGTGCATTGCGAAATCTGGCGTCTGCTCGACGAGGGCGATGAGGCGGGCGCGCGGGCGCTCTTCAATCGCCTGTTGCCGCTGATCAATTACGAACGGCAATACGGCGTGACGCTTTACAAGGCTGTGTTGCAGCGCCGCGGCGTCCTGCGCAGCAGCGCCTGCCGGCATCCGATGGGCGCGCTGGACGCGGAGGACCTGGCCGAACTGGACGCGTTGCTGGAGGGACTGTTTTAGTCGCAGGTCTGCCGGCAGGCATGTCCCGACCTGGCATGGCAACCCGCAGAGAGCCGATGCATCAGGACCGCGCCTGTACCGACTCGCGTGAAACCATGACAGCGAATCCTGCGCGCAGGGTCGGGTGCTGAAGCGTCTCCTTTTGCTCCATGCGCAAGAGTCACGGACGCCCGTCAGCGATGGGCGCCCGTGTCTGCATTGCAGCCCGGTTGCCGAAACCGGACTATCCCTCTGTCTGCTCTTCGACGTCCATGGCCATCATGGATTCCAGGTCGGCAACCTGGAAGATGGAGGTATCGCCGGCGATGATGGTCGGCGCTTCGGGCAGCAATTCCGCCAGCGCTTCGGCGACGAACTCCGCCGCCCTTTCATTGGAGGCCGTCATTTCCTCCTCGCTGGTGAAGACGTTGATCGCCCCGTAGACTTCGCCGTTGGCGGCGGAGAAATTCAGGTAAAGGCGGAAGCCTTCTGAATCCGAGATGACCTGAACGAAATCCGCGGCGACCGCGTCGGCAATGGCCGGCACGTCCGCCGGGTCGACGCCGCTGTAATGGCGGAAGCTGAGGAAGAGCGGCTCCATGGCGTCCCTGTCCTCCGTTTCGCCCGCGTCATCGGCCATGGACTCCCCGTCCTGCATGTCGTCGGCGCAGTGTCCGGGGAGGGCCAGCACGGTCACGACACCGGCAGTGATTTGTGGAGCTACCGTCAGCATGGATGCCAGGTTTTTACGCACGAATTCCGCCGCCTTTTCGTTGGCGGCCAGCATCTCTTCCTCGCTCTGAAAGATGTTCACGGCCAGCCCCTGGTCGGGCAACATGCCGCTCAGGACGTAAAGAACAAAGCCTGGCGACTCGCTGATGATGGGGACGAAGCCGTCGCGGGTGCGCTCGACGAGGGTGTCTATGTCGTCCGGATCAACAGCGGAATAGTGGCGGACGCTGATGAAGAGTTCATCTCCCAAATCGGCGAGGCGCAGCGCCGGGCAATCCATCATGTCCCCGTCGTCATTGGCAGAAAGCGGCGCGACGCATACCAACAGGAGCAGCAACAGGGGCAGGAGCGCACGTGCGATTGTCTTCATGGCAACACTTCCTCTCGTTTTCGCCACAGTAACGTCAGCATAATTCATAATCCGGCCCGGGTGTAGACAGGGCTGATTCCTCTCGCCTTCAGGACTGGCAGGCGTCGCAGTGGATTGGGTTCAGGGAAAGAGACATACCGTCAATGCGCCCCCCTGCCTGGGGCCGATGTCACAGTGGACAAGGGCGGCCCGGCGCTCATCCCCCCAGCCAGCGGGCGGCGTCCTTCGCAAAATACGAAATCACAAAGTCGGCGCCGGCGCGGCGGATGGCCAGCAGGCTCTCAAGGGCTGTGCGGCGCAGGTCCAGCCAGCCATTGGCGGCGGCGGCATGCAGCATGGCGTACTCGCCACTGACCTGGTAGGCGGCCAGTGGCAGACGCGTCCGGAGGCGGGCGGCAGCGAGCACGTCCAGATAGGCCAGCGCGGGCTTCACCATCAAGATGTCGGCGCCCTCGGCCTCGTCGAGTTCGATTTCCAGCATGGCCTCGCGCCGGTTGGCGGGCGGCAGCTGATGGGTGCGACGGTCGCCGAAGGCCGGCGCGCTGTCCGCGGCGTGCTGGAAGGGGCCGTAAAAGCCGCTGGCGAATTTGGCCGCGTAACTGAGAATGCCGGTCCCGGCCAGGCCCTGCGAATCGAGGGCGTCGCGGATGGCCGCCACCATGCCATCCAGCATGCCGGATGGCGAGATGAAGTCCGCGCCGGCCCGGGCATGCACCACGGCGGCCCGCGCCAGAATGTCGAGACTGGCGTCGTTGAGCAGGTGGCCTTGCGGCAGCTCCGGCTGATAGTGAGGGCTGCCCGTCTGGTTGATGATGCCGCAGTGGCCGTGGCCGGTGTAACTGCAAAAGCAAAGGTCGGAGAAGACGAGCAGGTCCGGAGCGGCGTCCTTGAGTTCACGGATGGCGCGGGCGGCGATGCCGTCGGGATCGTAATTCTCGCTGCCTTCGTCATCCTTGCGCGCGGGAACGCCAAAGAGCAGGACGCCGGGTATGCCGAGAGACTGCAGTTCGCGCGCCTCGTCCGCCAGCAGGTCCACGCTGATCTGCGCCTGGCCCGGCAGGGAAGGCAAGGGCCGGCGCTGGCCGGCGCCATGAATGACGAAGATCGGGTAGACGAGGTCCGCAGGGCCCAGGTCGGTTTCCGCAAGCAGTTGGCGCAGGGCGGGGCTGCTGCGCAGACGCCGCGGCCTGCGCCGCAAATCAGGATTCCCGCTCATGGCGACCCTCCCCTGCCCGGTCAGGGGTCAGTATGCCAGTGCCGCGCCAGCGCGTCCAGAAGGGAGGCCATCGAGTGGTCTTCGGCCAGTTCGACGGCGCGGAAACCGGCCTGCTGCGCGGCGTCGGCCGTTGGCCGCCCCAGGCAGGCGAGCGGAAGGCGCTGGAACAGCGCCAACTCTCCCCCTTCATCGTGGAGGCGGGTCAGGGCGTTGCGCAGGATGGAAGCGCTGGTGAAGAGCAGGCCGTCGACTTCCCCTGCGCGCAGCAGGGCCGGTAAATCGACCCCCCCCTCGCCCGGCACGTTGCGCCAGGCGGCGACGCTTGTGACTCTGGCGCCGGCCGCCCGTAACGCATCCGCAGTGTCCGGTGGCGCGACGTCCGATTGCAGCAGCAGCACGCGCGTCCCCGCTTTCACCCCCATCGCCGACAGCAAGCCGGCGCGATCGCCGGCGGGCGCCTCGGCCCTGGGCCGCAGGTCAGGCAGGAGCTCGGCCGCTGCCTCGATGGCGGCGCCCATCAACGCCAGTTTGCTGCGCGGCAAACTGATATCCGGGTTACGCAGGCGCTCTGCCAGCGCGGCGACGCTGTTGCTGCTGGTGAGCAGCAGCCAGTCAAAGCGGCGGGCCATGGCGGCGTACAGAACCGCGTCCAGCGCATAGCGGTCGGGCGCGGGCTCAACGGCGAGGCAGGGATATTGCAGCGGCAGCGCGCCGCGCTCGCGCAGCAGGTCACACAGCGGCCCGGCCTGATGCGCCGCGCGGGTGACCAGCACGCGTTTGCCCTGCAGGTTCATGGCCCGGCCACCAGAGAGGCCGCGCCTTCACGCAGGGCCAACTGCGCCATGCGCTCACCCAGGAGCCGGTCGTTTGCCGTGGATTCCTCAAGCGTCAGTTCAATCATGCGCGAACCCTCCCGCGCCAGCACGCGGCCGCGGAGTTGCAGCCGGTCGTCAACCACCGTCGCCAGTGATGCTACCGGCGCGCTGCAGCCGCTCGCAAGGCTGGCCAGAAAACTGCGCTCGGCGTTGACGGCCTGGCGCGTCGGCGCATGGTCGAGCGGCGCGAGCAGGCGCAGCAGCGAGTCCTCGTCGCGACATTGCAGCGCCAGCGCCCCCTGCCCCGGCGCCGGCAGCATGAGGTCCAGCGCCAGACGCTCGCTGATGCAGGATTCCAGCCCCAGGCGCACCAGGCCGGCCTCGGCCAGCACGAGGGCATCGCAGGGGTTGCCGGCCTCCAGCAAGCGCAGGACGCGGGTATGGACGTTGCCGCGCACGGGGATGAACGCCAGGTCCGGCCGATGATGAAGCAGTTGGGCGACCCGTCGCGGACTGCCCGTCCCGATGACGGCGCCCATCGGCAGGCGCGCCAACGTCAGATTATCGCGGCTGACGAGCACGTCAGCGACGGCGCCGCGGCGCGGGATGGCGCCAAGGGTCAGACCGGGCTGCGCGGCGGTCGGCAGGTCCTTGAGGCTGTGGACGGCCAGGTCGATGTCGCCCTCTCGCAGGGCATCTGTGAGCGCGGCGGTGAAGAAACCGCCGCCGGGCGGGGGCTGGATGGCCCCGGACTGGCGGTCGCCCTGGCTGCGGATAACGACCAGCTCTGTATCGAGGTGGGGCCAGACGCGTTGCAGAAGCGCGCGCGCATGCTGCGCCTGCCACAGCGCCAGGCGCGATCCGCGGGTGCCGATGCGGAGGGACCTTGGGGCGGTCATGGGCAAACTATAGGCAAAGTCAGCCCCTCCGCGCCAGTGGCCCGCCTGCCCTTGTCCTGACCAGGGGGCCTGCCGGTCTCACGCCCCGGCCCCTGCGCTATCCCGCGGGATGCTTCGGGCAGGGGCCCTCGCTATACTGCGGCGATGGACGAGTCGCTTTTGCTGCAGGAAATCCTTGAGCAGCCGGCCGCCATGCAGCGTCTGCTCGACGAGGGACGCGGAGGCATACGCGCGGCGGCAGCGGCCATACGTGATTACGATCCCGCCTTCGTCACCATCGCGGCGCGTGGCAGTTCCGACAACGCGGCGCGCTACGCGCAGTACCTGCTGGGCGCGCAGAGCGGCCTGGCCGTCGGCCTGGCCACGCCCTCGCTCTTCAGCGTCTACGACCGTCCCCCGCGCCTCGCGCGCTCGCTGGTCATCGGCATCTCCCAGTCCGGCCAGTCGCCCGACATCGTGGCCGTGTTGCGCGCCGGCCGCGAACAGGGCGCGCTCACGCTGGCGATCAGCAACGACGGCGGTTCGCCGCTGGCGCGTACGGCGGAACATTGCATCCTGCTGCATTGCGGGCCGGAGCGCAGCGTGGCGGCCACCAAGACCTACACCAGTTCGCTGCTGGCCATCGCCCTGCTGGACGCGGAGCTGGCTGGCGCGACGGGGCGACTGGAACTGCTGGAGACCCTGCCGCGCCATGCGCAGGCCCTTTGCGAACGCGCCGGGGATTACCGCGAGGTCGGCGCGGCGCAACGCGACATGGTCAGTTGTGTGGTCCTTAGCCGCGGTTACAATTATGCGACGGCCTTTGAGATCGCCCTCAAGCTGAAGGAACTGGCCTACGTGCTGGCCGAGCCCTGGTCCTCGGCGGACTTCCAGCATGGCCCGGTCGCGCTGGTCGAACAGGGCTTTGCGCTGCTGGCGATCGTGCCGTCCGGGCCGTTGGCGCCCATCCTGACCGAACGGCTGGGGGAAATGCGGGAACGCGGCGCGCGTCTGCTCGTTATCTCGGCGCAGCCGGAGGCGCTGGCGCTGGCGCATGCTCAGCTACCGCTGCCGGCCCTGCCGGAGTGGGCCTCGCCGCTGGCGGCGGTGATTCCCGGGCAATGCTTCGCGCTGGGCCTGACGCAGGCGAAAGGCCTCGACGTCGACCGGCCGCGCGGCCTGCGCAAGGTGACGCGCACCAGGTAGCCGGCCCTCATTCCCCCCCGGCCCGTTCCCGCACAGTCGCGGATGCCCTTCCCGGACAAATCGAAAGCGGACTTCAGAGCAAATTGAAAGCCCCTCTCCCTGAGGGAGAGGGGTTTGGGGTGAGGGCCGGCCCTCAGCCCCCCCGCCTTCTCCTGGTTCTGTAGGGGCGACATATCATGTCGCCCGTTCCGGTCGCTCGCCTGCCAGGTACGGTGATAAATCCATCGATAATGACACTCCCCTCCAGGGTGTGGTGGAGATAGCGATACATACAACGCGCTATACTCGTCACCTGTATCAGGAGAGGGAGCGGAAATGCGGGTTGGCATCGTTGGCGCGGGCTTTATGGGGGAGACGCATGCGCGGGCCTGGGCCGCGACGCCAGCCCAGGTCGCCGCGATTTACGCGCCGCGGGAGGAGCCGACCCGCAAACTGGCGCAGCAGGTGGGCGCCAGCGCCTGCCGCTCGCTGCAGGAACTGATCGACCAGGTCGACGTGGTCGACGTCTGCGCGCCGACGGACCAACACGCCGCCATCGGGCTGCAGGCCGCTGCAGCGGGCCGGCACCTGCTGGTCGAAAAACCCCTGGCGCGCAAGCTCGGTGAAGGTCAGGAATTGCTGCAGGCCTGTGAGCAGGCGGGGGTGCAGTTGCTGGTCGGCCACGTGCTGCGCTTCTTCCCGGAGTACGTCGCCGCTCAGGCTGCCGTGACCCGCGGCGATATTGGCGACGTGGCCATGCTGCGTCTGACCCGCGGCAGCTTCCAGCCCTGGGCGGGGACCGCGCACTGGTTGACTGATGAGAGCCGCTCCGGCGGCCTAGTCCTTGACCTGATGATTCACGATTTCGACTACGCGCAATGGGTCGCGGGCCCGGTTGAAAGCGTACACGCGCGCAGCGTACGCAGCCGCGAAGCGGGCGCGCCGGGTGATTACTGCCTGGCGCTGTTGCAGCATCGCGGCGGCGCGATCAGCCACGTCGAGGGCGCCTGGGCCTATCCACAACCGCTCTTCCGCACAGCGCTGGAGATCGCCGGCAGCGAGGGGCTCATCGAGCAGCCGGTGGAATCGACCGCTCCGCTGGATATCCGGCTTGTGCAGCAGGACGCCGAAGGGGCGGACATCGTCGCGCCGACCAGCCCCCTGGCGGAGGACCCCTTCGTCACGCAGATGCGCAACATCCATGACGTGCTGGCCGATGGCGCGGCGCCCCGCTGCAGCGCGGCGGAGGCGCTGGCCGCCTTGCGCATCGCCCTGGCCGCCCGTGAATCCGCCCGTTGCGGCCGCCCGGTAAGACCCGACGAACTCGTCGCGGAGGCCAACTGATGACCTCCCTGCGGGTGGCCCTGCTCAGCAGCGCGCACGTGCACGCGGCGGGTTGGCTGGCGGGTCTGCGCCAGCGAGCGGAGGTGACGGTGCTCGGTGTGGCGGACGAGGATCGGGCCCGCGGCCGGTCCTTCGCCGCGGCCCAGGGCCTGACCTGGTTCGATTCATACGCGGCCCTGCTCGCGGAAGCGCCGGACGCCGTGGTCATCAACAGCGAAAACACGCGCCACGCCGCGCTGGTCGACCGGGCCGCCGACGCCGGGGCGCACATTTTTTGCGAAAAGCCCCTGGCGACCACGGCGGACGAAGCGCGGCGAATGGTCGCGCGCTGTCAGGACGCCGGCGTCACGCTGATGACGGCTTTTCCGATGCGCTTCAGTCCGGCGGTGATCGCCGCCCGCGAGGCCCTGCTGGCCGGAAACCTGGGGCGCGTCTACGGCTGCAACGCAACCAACCAGGGGCAGTTGCCGGCAGGCGTGCCCTGGTTCATCGATCCGCAACTGGCCGGCGGCGGCGCGTTGATGGACCACGTCGTGCACGTGGCGGACCTGCTGCGCTGGTTCTTCGGCAGCGAGGCGCGCGAGGTCTATGCCCTTGCCAATCGAATCCTGCACCGGGAACTGGAACCGCAGGTGGAGACCGGCGCAGTCGTCCTGCTGGACTTTGAAGACGGCAGCTTTGCCAGCATCGACTGCAGCTGGAGCCGCCCGCCGCAGTATCCGACCTGGGGCAACGTGAAACTGGAGATCGTCGGCGAAGGCGGTTTGCTGACGCTGGACGCCTTTCGTCAGGCCAGCACCGTCTATCGCCGCGGGACGCCCGGCGCGCAACTGGCCTACTGGGGCTCAGACGCCAACCAGGGCCTGATCGACGACTTTGTGGACTCCCTGCTGCAGGGGCGGCCGCCCGCGATCAGTGGCGAGGACGGCGTCCGCGCCAGCGCCATCGCCGAAGCGGCGCTGAAGTCCGCCCGCAGCGGGGAGCCGGTGCAATTGTAGATTTCAGCGAAGCCAGGAATCCTTGTGGAAGTCCTCACCCCCCGGCCCCTTTCCCGCTCAGTCGCGGGAGCCCTTCCCTGAGGGAGAGGGGGAGTGCATTTGGACCTGCCCTGCGTTCAATGAAATCCACCTCAATGACAGCGACAGAAACGTTAAATCACAATAAAGTTAAAGTCCCTCTCCCTCAGAAGGGCTCCCGTCCCCCCGGGACGGGAAAAGGGATACAGGGTGAGGGCGCTCTCACCCCCCCCCGCCCTGTTCCCACCATGGGCAGCGAGAACCATTCTCAAGGAGAGGAGGCCAAAACGATTGCATGAGAATATTCGAGTTGTGTTTCTCTTCCAGAAAAAAGGTGTTTCCAAATTCAGCGAACGGACGGGAACAGGTCGTGAAGATTGCCGTCATTGAGAGCCGTCGCCGGGAAGCCTGGCCCTGGTCGGCGTATATTCCGGGAAGGGCCGGATGGGGTTTGGTGAGACTGCGGACAAACTGCCGGACACGATCGCCGACCTGCATGGCACCATCGCAGCCCTCGTGCCGGGCCGGAACGCGCGCCCACATTTTGGATGGTCGATGGCGCAACGGGGCGTCATACTCGCGCATCGTTTACTAAAATACAGAAAGATCGATATGCCCAGGATGACAGGCGCCAGGCTGCTCGCGAAGACCGTCCACGCCTATGGCATATCCCACGTCTTCTTCATGCCCTATATCGCGCCGCGCGCCCTGATGGAGATGGAGAAACTGGGAATCAGGCGCGTGCAGACCCACGGCGAAAAAGCCGCTGCCTACATGGCCGATGCCTACGCCCGCGTGAGGCGCGCCCCGGGCCTGTGTATGGCGCAGTCCGTCGGTGCGCTCAACCTCGCCGCCGGCCTGCAGGACGCCTGGCTCTCCTGCTCCCCCGTTGTCGCCATTACCGGGCGCGAGCATCAGCGCCACCAGTTGCGCCACGCCTATCAGGAAGTTGATCACCGGTCACCCTTTTCGGCAGTCACCAAATACAGCGCCTGCGTCACCCGTCCGGAAGAACTCTCACAGCACCTGAGGCAGGCATTCCGCGCCGCCACCACCGGCACGCCGCAGCCAACTCACCTCGATCTTGAGGGTATTGACGGTGGCGGGGTCGTCGATGTCGAAGCTGATCTTGATGTCATCGTCGAACCGCAATTTGCCCGCACGCCGCCCTTCCGCCCTGTCGCCGACCAGGACTCGATCGCGGCCGCGCTCAGTCTGCTGGATTCAGCGCAGCAGCCGGTTATCGTCGCCGGTGGCGGAGTCACCGCATCGGATGCCCGCGCCGAGCTCGTCGCCCTGGCGGAAAAACTTTCCATCCCGGTGGCGACAGCGCTGAACGCCAAAGCCATGTTTCCCGCCGATCATCCGCTTGCCGTTGGCGTTCCCGGGTCCTACTCCCGCGCCTGTTCCAACCAGATCCTCTGCGAGGCCGATCTCGTTTTCTTCATCGGCAGCCACAGCGGTGGGCAGCTCACCAACAATTACACAATCCCGCCGCCAGGTGTCAAAGTCATACAACTCGATATCAATCCGGCAGAGATCGGCCGCAACTATGCGGTGGCGGTCGGTTTGCAGGGTGATGCCCGCAATACCCTGCGTCAGATGCTGGCGACCTCGACGTGCGCCACACCGCGCACAACATGGATCGAAAGTGTTCAGAAACGGGTGCGGGACTGGTGGGAAACCGTGGCGGACCACTATCACCCGGATGACGAGCCCATCCGTCCCGAGCGCCTCTGCAAGGCATTGAGCGAAGGCCTGCCCGCCAATGCCATTCTCGTTTCCGATACCGGCCACTCCGGCGTGTGGACCGGCACCATGCTCGATTTTCGGCATCCCGGACAATCCTATATCCGTTGCTCGGGTTCGCTCGGTTGGGGACTTCCCGCCGCGATGGGCGCCAAATGCGCCGCGCCGGATCGACCCGTTGTCTGCTTCACCGGCGATGGCGGCATCTGGTATCACCTCGCGGAGCTGGAAACCGCCGTCCGCTGCGGCATCAATACCGTCACCGTGGTCAACAACAATCACTCGCTCAATCAGGAGCGCGACGGTGTGGAAGCGATTTACGGCGGACAAAGTGCCGCTTCGGACGAGCTATGGCGCTTCGAAGACTGCGACTTCGCAAGGATCGCCGAATCGATGGGCTGCCTCGGGCTCACGGTCAGGCGCGCAAGCGAGATCGAAAGCGCGCTGGAACAGGCGATTGCCGCTGATCGTCCTGCTGTCATCGACGTAAAGACGGACATCGAGGGGATCGCCCCGCGTGCGTGGCGGCCAGCCGCCGGCCGTCCTGGCATGACCTGCGCGGGGCTGGCACAGGGCAGGAGCGCGCCATGAAGATCATCGCCATCGAGAGTCTGCGCTGGGCGGCCTGGCCGCGCCTGGCCGTCGTGCGCGTGCACAGCGACAGCGGCCTCGTCGGGCTGGGCGAAACGGTGGACAAGCTGCCGGGGGCCGTGGCCGCCCTGCACGGCACCATCGCGCCGCTCGCCCTGGGTCAGGACGCCCTGGATATCGAGGGCGTCTGGCGCTTCGTGATGGACAACATCATGTACCATGGCTACGCCGGCGCGGAGCTGCGCGCGCTCTCGGCCTTCGAGATGGCGCTGTGGGACCTGATGGGCAGGCACTACGACGCGCCGCTCTACCATTTGCTGGGCGGCCGCACGCGCGACCGCGTGCCCACCTACAACACCTGCATCGGCTTCGGCGCTATCGACGACTACGCCCGTTGGCAGGAGGACGCCGGCGGCCTGGCGCACAGTTTGCTGGAAGGTGGCATCAGGGCCATGAAGATCTGGCCCTTCGATCCCTTCAGCGAGCGCAGCTTCGGCCAGTACATCAGCCTGGCGGATATCGAGCGCGGCCTGCAGCCGGTGCGTCAAATTCGCGATGCGGTCGGCGACGCCATGGAAATCGGCATCGAATGCCATTTCCGCTGGAATCGCGCCAGTATCGAGCGCATCGCCCGCGCCCTTGAACCCTACAACATTCTGTTCATTGAGGACCCGATGCACGCCGTTTACGCCGACGAAATTCGCGCCTTCTCGCAGCGCACCTCCATCCCGGTGGTCGGCTCCGAGCTCCTGATGACGCGCTGGCAGGTCCGCGACTGGCTGGAGAAGGGCGTCTCGCAGATACTGATGACCGACACCAGCTGGACCGGCGGCATCGCCGAGACGCGCAAGATCGCCGCCATGGCCGAGGCCTACAACGTGCCCCTGGTGCTGCACAACATCGCCGGCCCGGTGACGCACGCGACGGCCGTGCACCTGGGCGCGCACATACCCAACCTCTTCATGGTGGAATCGGTGCGCGCCTTCTATCGCGGCTACTTCCACGACATGGGAGACCTAGACGTTCAGGTCGAGGACTCTGCGCTGACCCTGCCGACCGGACCGGGCCTCGGCGTCAACCTGCGCCCGGAACTGCTTGCGCGCGGCGACCTGACGCGCGAGATCAGCGAAGGCGAGGGTCTGGCGCGGGGACGGCGCGCGATGGGCGACCACTGGGCGGTGGAAGAAATCAGGTAGGGCAATTGATTGAATCGCCGGTCACGTGCCAGACGCCACGAACTTTGTAGGGGCGACTGATCAAATCGCCCGCCACCGCACATGCCGGTCTGACGGGCGACCTATCAGGTCGCCCGTACAGCATTCGGTCGCGCGAGACAGGATTCAGGGTGAGGCCCCAGGCTACCTCACGTAGTACAGCAGTTCACCCGGCTGCAACTGCTTGACCTTCTGCCGCGGATGGATGGCCTCCAGCGCCGCGATGATCTCGCCCTGCGGGATGGCGTTGTTGGCATAAAGGTCGTTGTGGCCGGGGATGAGCGTGTCCCAGCCGAGGTCGCGCGCCAGACGGGCCGCTTCCGCCGGCAGCAGGTTGCCAATCGCGCCCGCCTCGGTCTCGCGGTACCAGTCGCGGCCGTTGACCGGCACGATGGCCACGTCCGGCGTGGGCAGGGACTGCAGCGTCTCAACGTAGCCGGGATGGATGACGCTGTCACCGGCGTGGTAGATCGTGACGTCGTTCCATTCAATGAGATAGCCCAGCCAGCGGTAACCGAGAGTCTCGTTGTATTCGCGCTCGTAATGCGCGCCGGGCACGGCGGTCACGCGCATGTTACCGAGTTGCAGGGCCTCCAGCGCAGGGGGGACGATGATGCGATCGTCGGCGATATCTAGGTCATGCAGAAGCTGGCGACACCAGCCCGGCGCTACAAATTTCGCGGCGGGCGACGCTTTCGCCGCCGGCCCCAGCGTGAGCGGATCGAGGTGGTCGAGGTGCTCGTGGCTGACGAAGAAGGTGTCGACCCCCGTCAACTCGTCGGGCTGCAGGGGCGGCGGGTAGGCGCGCGTCCACCAGTCGCCGGCGTTTTCGCGCACCACGTCGCTGAGGCAGGGATCGATGACGACCAGGGCATCCGGCCCCACAATCGCCAGGCCCATTTGACCCAGACCCCAAATCGCCAGGCTGCGGGGCAGGATGTTGAGCGCGCGCATCTGCGCCGTTGTGGTGGACATGGCTCGCTCCTTTGGGTCCTGGACGGCGGCCAAAGTATAGCGCGGGCGCCCGGCTGGTCTCGGGCAGGGGCCCTCCGCTATCCCACGGGATGATCGGGGCAGGGCCCCTCGCTATCCCACGGGATGCTACGGGACGGGGCCCTCCGCTATACTGCGGCGGGGAGGACGCCATGCGACTGGCGACCCGCAGGGCAACACGCATCCTCACGCCGCAGCGCGGCGGTTTCCTGCGCGCAGGGCCCTGGCCCTTCACGCACTCGCTGAGCTGGTCGGCCGGTTGTGGCCTGGGCAAGACCTACTGCGGCCGTTACTGCTACGCACAGCACCTGCCCAACTGGACCTTCAGCCGCGAGGAGGGTGAAGACTGGGGCGAGGCCGTCATCGTCAAGGAGAACGCCGCCGCGCTGCTGGATGAGGAACTGGCGCGCGCGGGGTCGGCCGGCCGGCGGGGCATGCGCCTGTTTATGAGCACGGTCAGCGACCCCTGGCAGCCGGTCGAACGCAGGTTGCGCCTGACCCGTCAGTGCCTGGCGGTGTTTGCGCGCTATCCGGATATCGACCTGATGCTGTTCCAGACTCGCAGTCCGACGGTGCTGGACGACGCTGCGGCGATCGCTGCCCTGTCCGGCGCATGGCTGGGCATGACGCTGGAGACGGACCGCGGTGACCTGGATTACGGGCCGACTGCCGGCGCGATCCGGCAGCGACTGACGGCCGTCCGGGATCTGACAGCGGCCGGCGTGCGCGTGCAGCTGGCCGTGGCGCCCTGCCTGCTGCACAGCGCCGGCTTCGCCGACCTGCTGATGACCAGCGGCGCGCAGCGTTTCGTGGTGGATACTTTCAACGCGGGCGACGGCAGCCAGGGCGCGCGCACCGCCGGCAGCCACTTTGCGGCGCGGGCGGGTTACGAATGGCGCGACGAGCGGCCGGCGCGGCGTCTCTATGAACGTTTGCGCCTGGCCGGCGCGGAGGTCGGCTGGAGCGCGGAAGGTTTCGCCAGTATTCCGCCGAGGAGATTGCTGTGAGTGCCATACCGCAACTGCGCGTGCTGGACTTCACGCGCGTGCTGGCCGGGCCGGTCTGCACGATGCTGCTGGGCGATTACGGCGCGGACGTGATCAAGGTGGAGCGGCCGGGCCGGGGCGATGACACGCGGCACTGGGGGCCGCCCTGGGCGGGCGGTGGCGCGGTGCGTCTGAGCGCCTACTTTTTCTGCGTCAACCGCAACAAGCGCAGCCTGACGCTCAATCTGCGGATGGCGGAAGGGCGCGAGCTGGCGCGGCGTCTCGCGCTGCAGAGCGACGTGCTCATCGAGAACTTCCGCGTCGGCCAGATGGCCGCCTGGGGCCTGGATTACGAGACGCTGGCGGGCGAGAATCCCGGTCTCGTGTATTGCAGCATCAGCGGTTACGGGCAGGCCGGGCCGCGCGCCCGTGAGCCGGGCTACGACTCGGTGATTCAGGCGCAGAGCGGCCTGATGGCCATCACCGGCGAGGCCGACGGCGCGCCGGTGAAAATCGGCGTAGCCCTGAGCGACGTGATCACTGGTCTCTACGCCACGACGGCCATCCAGGCGGCCCTGTTGCAACGCGAGCGCAGCGGCCGCGGCCAGTACGTCGATGTCGCGCTCTTCGATTCGCAGCTGGCGGCCATGGTCAACATCGCCAGCAACGCATTGATCGGTGACGCTGAACCGGGCCGCTACGGCAACGCCCACCCCAGCATCGTACCCTACCAGACCTTCCAGGCGGCCGATCGCAGTTTTTCCCTGGCCGTCGGCAACGACCGCCAGTTCGCGCGCCTCTGCGCCATCGTCGGGCGCGAGGAACTGGCGGCGGACCCGCGTTTCGCCGACAATCCGTCGCGCGTGAAGCATCGGGAGGCGCTGATCCCGCCACTGGCCGCGGCCTTCAGCGCAGCGCCGGCGCAGCGCTGGATCGACGCGGCGCTGGCGGCCGGCATCCCGGCCGGCCCGATCAACAGCGTTGGCGAGGCGCTGGCCGACCCGCAGGTGGGCGCGCGCGGCCTGGTGCAGGACGTGACGCTGGGCGATGGCAGCGTCGCGCCGATGGTGGGGCCGGTCGCGCAGCTTTCCGCTGCGCCGGCGACGATCCGGCTGGCGCCGCCGACCCTGGGCCGGCACACGGAAGAGGTCCTGCGCGAGCGGCTGGGCCTGAATGACGACGAAGTGACCGACCTGCGCCGGCGCGGCGCGCTCTGAGGTTCATCCACCGGGCAATTGCGCTACACTTGGCAAAAGCGCAGGGAGGGACGCCATGAAGGTCGCGCCAGAAAAGGTGGTGCGCAGCACCTGCCCCTACTGCGGCGTGGGCTGCCAAATGGACCTGCACGCGCGCGACGGCCTTATCTACCGCGTCGAGGCGCCTTTCGACAGCGCACCCAACTACGGCAATCTCTGCGTCAAGGGTCGATTCGGCCTCGACTTCGCCACCCATCCGCGTCGGCTGACAAAAGCGCTGATCCGTAACGGCCCGCCGGGCAGATTCCGCGAGGCCGACCAGGACGAGGCCCTGGACCTGGTCAGCGAACGCCTCGGGGCCATCGTGGCGGAAAGCGGCGGCGACAGCATCGCCACCTACGCCTGCGCCAAGGCCACCAACGAGGACAACTACGTCTTTCAGAAGTGGGTGCGCGCCGTGCTGGGCACCAACAACGTCGACCACTGCGCGCGGCTCTGCCACGCCGGCAGCGTCACCGGCCTGCAACTGGCCATCGGCTCCAGCGCGATGAGCAACAGCATCGGCGAGATGGAGCACCTGGACACCTTCATCGTGACCGGCAGCAACACCACCGAGACGCACCCGGTCATCAGTCTCTTCCTCAAGAAGGCCGTGCGCCAGAACGGCGCGAAGCTGATTGTCATTGACCCGCGCCAGATCGAACTGACCGACTTCGCCACGCTCTGGCTGCGGCAGGAGCCGGGCACGGACGTGGCCGTCTTTCAGGCGATGGCGCACGTCATCGTCACCGAGCGGCTTTACGACGCCGACTTCATCGCCCGCCGCACCGAGGACTTCGACGACTACGTCGAGTCGCTGGAGAGTTTCACGCCGGAATGGGCCGAGGGCGTCAGCGGCGTGCCGGCTGAGGATATTCGGGCCGCGGCGCGCATGTACGCCAACGCGGAGCGGGCCGCTTTCTACTGGGGTATGGGCATCAGCCAGAGCACGCACGGCACCGACAACGCCCTTTCCCTGACCAACCTGGCGCTGATGACCGGCAACGTCGGCAAGCCCGGCACCGGGCTCAACCCCTTGCGCGGCCAGAATAACGTGCAGGGCTGCTCCGACAGCGGCGGCCTGCCCACGGTCTACACGGCCTACCAGCGGGTCGACGACCCCGAGATTCGCGGCCGCTTCGAACGCGCCTGGGACGTGACCCTGCCGCCGAAGCCTGGCCTGACGGTGACCGAGATGGTCGATGGCGCCCTGACTGGCCAGATCCGCGCCATGGTGGTGATGGGCGAAAACCCGTTGATGAGCGAGCCCAACCTGAGCCACGCGCGGCACGCCCTGGAGGCGCTGGACTTCATCGTCTGCATCGACATTTTCATGAACGAGACCGGCGAACTGGCCGACGTGATCCTGCCCTCGGCCAGCTTCGCCGAGAAGGACGGCACCTTCACCAACAGCGATCGCCGCGTCCAGCGTGTGCGGGTGGCCCTGCCGCCGGTCGGTGACTCGCGCGCCGACTGGGAGATCATCTGCGACCTGGCGCAGCGCATGCAGCGGCTGCAGGGTCGCGCGAGCAACGGCTTTCACTATACGCATCCCGAGGAAATCTGGGAGGAGATGCGCGCGCTGACGCCGGATTTCGCCGGCATCACCTGGGAGCGGCTGGAGCGCGAGGGCGGCGTCCACTGGCCCTGCCCCGCCGCCGATCACCCCGGCACCCCCTACCTATTCGAGGACGGCTTCCCGCGCGGCTTGGGCAAGTTCTGGCCGCTGGAATACGGAACGGAGAGCGAACTGCCGGATGAGGAGTACCCCTACAACCTGACGACCGGGCGCGTGCTCTTCCACTGGCACGGCGGCACGATGACGCGCAACTCGCGCCTGGAGGAGGCCTTCCCGGAGCCGCTGATCGAGATGCACCCGGAGGACGCGCGACAACTGTCGCTGGTCTCCGGCGACTGGGCCGAGGTGACCTCGCGCCGCGGCAGCGTGATTTGCCGCATGCTGGTGACCGGGCGCTCGCCGGCGGGGACGGTCTTCCTGCCCTTCCACTTTGTGGAGGCTGCGGCCAACCTGCTCACGCTCGACAAGATCGACCCGCGCGCGAAGATCCCGGACTTCAAGATGGCGGCGGTGCGCATCGGGCCCTGTGAGGCGCCGGAGGGTCGTGAAGGCACGGATGCGCCGCTGGAGGGGCGCGGCGCCATCCGCGAACCGACCAGGTTTGTGCACTAGGGCCGCGTCAAGCCTCATTCCGGATTCTTCCACCGGGCGCATTTGCGGGTTATGCTGAGGGCAGGAGGCATCCCGTCATGAGCAGGTTGATACGGACTCATCTGCCAGAAAACAAAATCCGCGAATACTGCGCCCGGCAGCCGATACGGCGTTTGTCGGTGTTTGGCTCGGCGCTGCGTGGCGAGCTGCGCGACGACAGCGATATCGACCTGCTGGTGGAGTATGAGGCGGATGCGGCAATCAGTTTGTTTGACATGGGCGGGCATTTGACGGATTTGAGCGAGATCATCGGGCGTCGCGTGGACCTGTGTACGCCGGATGGGCTGAGCCCGTATGTTCGCGATGAAATTGTAGAGAGCGCGAAGCTCATTTATGCGAAGGAGTCCTGAGCGCGATCGCTTGCATCTGATGCACATGCGCGACGCAGCGCAACTCGCGCAGCAGTTCGTCAAGAATCGCAAGCGTGAAGACCTGGATGATGACCGCATCTTACAGCTGGGCCTGGCAAAAGCCCTGGAGCTTGTCGGTGAATCCGCCAGCCATATTTCTGACGAATTACGGGCGCAGCAGACTGAAATTCCCTGGAACAAAGTTATCGGCATGCGGCACATATTGGTACACAACTATTGGCGGGTTGAGTTGGACGAGGTCTGGAACACAGCGCAACACGACATGCCGACCTTAATCGCGCAACTGCAAGAACTTATTGACCAGGAGGAAACGCGGGGCAAGCGATGACTCTGACCCGCAACCCCTTCACCGTCGCCATTGTCGCCGGCGGACGCAGCCGGCGCATGGGCCGCGACAAGGCCCTGGTCGAACTGGACGGGCGGCCGATGCTGGAACACGTCATCGAGCGGGTCAGCGGTCTCGGCCAGGCGCAGACCCTGCTCGTCAGCAACGACCATGCGGCGCACGCGCGCTTCGGCCTGCCGATGGTCTGTGATTCGCTGCCCGATGCCGGCTCGCTGGGCGGTATCTACACGGCATTGTTGAACAGTAAGCATTGCCACACCCTGGTCGTCGCCTGCGACATGCCCTTTCTCGGTCCGGCGCTGTTGAGTCACATGCTGGCGCTGCGCGAAGGCGGCCATGACGTCATTGTGCCGCGCGTGGCGGGCTACCCGCAGGGCCTGCACGCCGTCTACGGCCAGGCCTGCGTCGCCCCGATCCGCGCGCAGATTGAAGCCGGCCGGCTGAAGGTCATCGGCTTCTACGACCAGGTGCGCGTGCGTTACCTCGACGAAGACGAGTGGGGCCCGCTGGACCCGACGGGTCAGGCGCTGGGCAATGTCAACACGCCGGAGGAACTGGCCGCGGCGCAGGAAGGAAAGCGGGGGGTTCGATGAGCGAGATAGTTCCTTCAACGCCGGATGAGCGTCGAATCACGGCCCGCAGCGTAAGTCGCAGCCCGAGGACGACGGTTGTACTGCTTGTTACCGCCGTAGCCTTGGGATTCTTTTTGATATCCGCCAATAATGAACAAATTCGGCTTACGGGGGAGAACGATGCTCTTCTGCGTGAATTGGACACTTTACAGGCCGAGTGGGACGATCTCATTCGACGAAATAATGAACTTGAAAGCGACCTGAAGGAAACGCGAGGAAATCTCAAGGATGTTCAGGAGGATCTTTCTGTCACTCAGGAATCGTTGAGGTTAGCCAGGGAAGAGATCACGCAGCTTCGCGAGCAACTGGCGGCAGCCGAGGTTGTCATAGAACAGTTGAATTCTGACCTGGTTGAAGCAAGGGCTGAACGCGACACAGCAATCGCTGAACGTGATGAAGCCCGCAAGGCTCTGGAAGAGGCACTTGATTCAACCGGGATCGGCAAATTGACAGAAGAACTGAAAGAGGCAAGAGAGGAACTCGACGCTGCAAGGGAGTCACTCAAGGATCGTGAAAATCAACTGGCCGACGTCCAGGCGCAACTAAAGGACGTCACGGCAGAACGGGATGAAGCCCGGGCGGAACGCGACACTGCTGCAGAGGAGCGGGACGCTACGCGCGATGAACTCAACGCTGCCAACAAAGCCTTGGAGGAGCGCGAAAACCAGTTGGCCGATGTGCAGTCGCAACTGGACAGTGCCAACGAGGAACTACAGAGCGCTCGTGAAGAACTCGAAACCGTCACCAGTGAACGGGATGATTTGCAGACGGTTCTCAACGACGCAAACGGAACAATCACAGGGCTCAATGCCCGACTTGAAGATGTTGAGGCCACACTGGACAAGGCTCTTGATGACCTGAACTCCGCCCGGGAGCAACTGGCTGAAGTCCACAATCCGCTTATGCTACATGGTGACTTGCAGGAACGCAGTTTTCCGAGGGCCTCGTTTTACCGCGCCAGCGGCACCATCGAGTTGGAAGCAGGAGTCTGGGCTGTTGTCACCGGCGACATCGGCGGCCATGAACCCACACGCGCCGGTGATGCAGCCGTCACGCATTCAGTGATTCCATCCACTTGTGTACAGGCATTGGAAGTTGACTGGCCAGGGGCCCTGGCGCTGGATTGCAGGGCTGATGTCGAATGGACCGTCGAGTCTCGTTATCCGCATTTCCTGCTGAACATCCTGCCGCTCGATGAAGCCATCACGTTGCCGCCCGAAGGGGAAGACGAACAGGGTGAGTAATTCGCCCGGCACTGACACCCTTGACTCCCTCCTCGCGCCCTACGCGGGGCGGGGACGCGAGGTGCTGCTGCCCGTCCTTTGGGACATACAAACTGCGGCCGGCCACGTCAGCCCGGAGGCCGTGCACGCCATCTCCCACTGCCTGCGCGTGCCGGAGGCCGACATCTACGGCGTCATCGGCTTCTACAGCCTCTTCCACGCCGGGCCGACCGGCGAGCGTATCGTCCGCGTATGCACCGACCCGGTCTGCGGTTTGCGCGGCGGCGACGCCCTGCTGGAGGCCCTGCCCGACGCCGCCGACCTCACCATCGAACATTCGCCCTGCCTGGGCCTCTGCGAGCACGCGCCGGCGGCCCTGGTCAGCCTGCGCGGCGCGGGCGAACGCAGCCTCGCGCCGGTGACCGACGTCGCGCAGCTGCTTGACTTGGACAAGCTGCCCGACTATCCGGTCATCATTGACGCGTCCCCCGCCGTGCTGCTGGAAGGCGCTCAGCCACACCGCGTCCAGACCCTGGCCGAATACGGCGACTACGCCGGTCTGCGGCGCGCGCTGGAACTGACGCCCGACGAGATTGTGGATTTGCTGGACGACTCCGGCCTGATCGGGCGCGGCGGCGCGGCCTTCCCTACGGGGCGCAAGTGGCACTTCACGCGCGGCGACCCCGAGGCGCGGCGCTGGCTGGTCTGCAACGCCGACGAAAGCGAACCCGGCACCTTCAAGGACCGCGCGCTGATGGAAGCCTGTCCCCACCGCCTGCTGGAAGGCATGGCCATTGCGGCGCGTTGCATCGGCGCGCGCCACGGCTACCTCTTCATCCGCGGCGAGTACCCGCTGGCGACGCAGCGTCTGGCGGCGGCCATCGCGGAAGCCGAAGCGGCCAACCTGCTGGGCAAGGGCATCGGCGGGGGCGACTTCGACTTCCACATAGAGATCCGGCGTGGCGCCGGCGCCTACATCTGCGGCGAGGAGTCGGCGCTGTTCGAGGCCATTGAGGGCAAACGCGGCTTCCCGCGCATCAAACCGCCCTACCCCACTGACGTCGGCCTCTTCGGCGAGCCGACGACGGTCAACAACGTGGAGACCCTGGCGGCAGTGCCGGGCATCCTGACGCATGGCGCGGCCTGGTTCCGCGCGATGGGTACGGAAGGCAGCAGCGGCAGCAAGCTGGTCTCGGTCAGCGGGCACGTGCGCCAGGCGGGCGTCTACGAAATTGAGCCGGGCATCAGCCTGCGCGCCTTCCTTGAGGGGCCTTGCGGCGGCATGGAGGGCGAACTGCAGGCCGTGTTGATGGGCGGCGCGGCGGGCACCTTTCTGCGGCCGGAGCAGATCGACATGAAGCTCAGCTTCGAGGACCTGCGCGCGGCTGGCAGCACCTTCGGTTCGGGCGCTATTATGGTCTTCAACGACACGGTCGACCTGCGCGACGTGCTGCTGCGTCTGGCGCGCTTCTTTCAGCACGAAAGCTGCGGCAAGTGCTTCCCCTGTCAGCTGGGGACGCAGCGGCAACTGGAGCTGCTGGAGCGGGCGCCGCAGCCCGGCGACGCGCAGCGCCTGCGGGACGTGGGCTGGACGATGACCGAAGCCTCGCTCTGCGGCCTGGGCCAGACGGCCGGTTCAGCGGTGCTCAGCGCGCTGGAGCAGTGGCCGGGGATGTTTTCACTTTCAAAACATCAGGTGTAATTCGTATGGCATTCGACCCTAGACCCGAATATGTCTACAAGAATGTTGAAATCCCGGTGAAGGAGTTCCATGAATATCACGACGAATATGTCACCAGACCCGCATATCAAAGGAAAGTTGTTTGGGACAAGAATCAACAACAATCGTTGCTGGAAAGTTTGTTTATGCGCTATTTCATTCCGGGAATCGTCATTCGCGAAGTCAGATTGACTGACACAAACACCATCCGTGAAGTCATAGACGGTCAGCAAAGAATCATCACTGTTCAAAGATTCTTTTCGAATCAGTTGGAATTGCCCGCTTCTGAAAGACTTGCAGAGATTGATCCTCGATTGCCCAGTTCCAAATACAGGAATCTTCCCGCAGAGATTCGACGATTTGTGGACAGATACTTCAAATACGAGGCCACCATCATACAAAATCTTGATGAACCCCTAAACGATAATCACAGGAAGACAGCTTCTGACATATTCTGGAGACTTCAGCAGGGTGAGTCTCTCAACAGTATGGAGAAGGCTCACTCCAGAATATCAAGCTTGGTACGAAATTTTCTGGTGAAATTCGCCGGTGATTATGATTTCGATTACGAATCTTATGGCGAGGTTAATCCCAATCCGCACAGACACATCTTTTTTGTGAGTACTCGACCTAGGACTAACAGCAGAATGCAGCATCTCGCATTGCTGGGGCGATTCCTTCTACTTGAAAGGGCTGACGGGCCAGCAAGCATCGGTGATGCACAAATCGCTTCGCTTATAGAAAAAACGCAAAAGGAGGACGGGATAGGGAACTTGTCATTTGAAGAAGAACCGGTTGCAAAGGCTACCCTGCTCAATTTGAACCGGTTTCACAAAGTGTTCCACGATGACCCCTCATTGGAAGAAGACAGATATGAAGTAGGCATTCCTGCACTAAAAAACGAATACTTCACGATTTCCTGTTACCTTTTGATTCGTCATTTATGGCAACATTATGCAGTTACTGAAGAGGTGCGCTTGTTGGTCCGTGACTTTGCTCACGCCTTTTTCAATCGGACTGATGGAGTTGAGGCTGAAGATAACAATGCAAGAGACTTTGTCGAAAACAGCCAGCAGGACTCTGCGGCCATCGCAGAACGGGACCAGATCATCCGTCACGAATTTTTTACCTTTGCCAAGGAACATGATCAGGACATCATCACTAAGGATTCGCGCCGTGCCTTCAATGAAGCCGAACGAATTGCCATCTACCACCGGGACCGAAAACGATGCCAAAAGTGCATTGAAGAAGGTAAACCGGACAAAGAGTGCATAGTTCCCTGGGAACAATTCGAGGCGGACCATGTACTCCCTCATAGCCAGGGTGGTCAAACCATTTTGGAAAACGGCCAGGTCCTCTGCCGCATACACAACCGTAGCAAGGGCGCCACGGTATGACCGATACGGTCACCCTGACCATCGACGGCGTGGAGCTGACCGTGCCGGCCGGCACGACAATTCTTGAGGCCGCGGCGACGCTGGGCATCGAGATTCCCGTCATCTGTTGGCACGAGGCCACCACGGCCAACGGCCTCTGCCGCGTCTGCGTGGTGGATGAGGACGGCGGGCGTCTGCTGCAACCGGCCTGCATCGCCGGATGCCGGAACGGCGCCAATATCGAGACGCGCAACGAGCGCGCCCTGCGCAGCCGCCGCACCATCCTAGAGATGCTGGCGGCCTCGGTCGACCTCGGCGAGGCGCCGGAGATTGAGGCCGCCATGGCTGACTGCGCGGCCGACCCCGCTCGCTTCCCCGAGGCGCGGGCGCGCGAGCACGAGCTCATCGACGACAACCCCTTCTATTTGCGCGACTACAGCCAGTGTGTGCTCTGTTGGCGCTGCGTGCAGGTCTGCGCGGAGGACGCGCAGTACACCTTCGCCCTGACCCTCGACGGCCGCGGCCATGACACGCAGGTGTCAACAGCCTTTGATATTCCCATGACGGAGTCGCCCTGCGTCTTTTGCGGCCAGTGCGTCGGTGTCTGCCCTACCGGCGCCCTCAAGCCGAAGGTGGAGTGGGGCCTTGAACAGGGTTTGGCGCCGGAAGACATCCGCTCCCTGACGCGGGCGCCGCGCCGTCGCCGCGAGGAATGAGCGTCCCCACCCCCGGCGCGCTGCCGCGGAGCTACTGGCTCGTCGAGCGGGAACGCGCGAAACTCATTGAAGGCGGCGTCATTGAGGAAGCGCTGCTGGACATCTACGTCAACGGTCAGGAGCTGGCGACGGTGATGTGCAGCCCGCTCGACCAGGAGGCGCTGGCGCTCGGCTTTCTCTACACCGAAGGCGTGATTGACGCGCTGGACGAGGTGGCGCTGGTGCAGGCCAATACGCCGCGCACGGTGGTCGACGTGTTGCTGACGCGAACCGACTTCGAGCCGCCGCGACGGATGGTGTTGACAAGCGGCTGCGGCGGCGGCGTGACGATGCAGCACATCACAGACTCGTATCCGCCGCTCTGCAGCGACTTTCGCGCGCCGCCGGAGGTCATTTTGAAGCGCATGCGCGATCTGCAAGGCGCGGCGCGGCTCTACAACGCGGTTCGCGGCGTGCATACGGCGGTCCTCGCTGACGAGGACCAGTTGCTGCTCGCCGCCGAGGACGTGGGCCGCCACAACGCCGTCGACAAGATCGCCGGTCTTGCCTTGCAGGGTGGCATCGATACGCGCGACCGGCTGCTGCTGGCCAGCGGGCGCATTAGTTCCGAAATGCTCTCCAAGGCGCGGCGCATGGATATTCCGCTGGTGGCCAGTCGCACCGCGCCGACCAGCACGGCAATACGTCTGGCCGAGGCCTGGCAACTTTGCGTCGTCGGCTACGTGCGCCGCGGCGGTCTTCGCGTCTATACCCACGCCTGGCGCCTGGGCCTTGGAGAACGGGCGGGCTGATCCGGTATCCCCCACCCTGGACCCTTTCGTCCAGCTATGGAAAGTAACTTCAATGATGAATCGTGCCTGTTTGCTTAATTGCTTACCAGTAGTGTCTTGCCACTGCCAACGTTTTTGGTAGTCTCCCCCTCTCCCTCAGGGAGAGGGGGCCGGGGGGTGAGGGCCGAAGCAAATGAATCCTTACCCAGGGTAAGAATCCAAAAGAGCAGGATGCCCCCGCTATACTCCAACCATGAACAGCGCCGAATTCTTCAACGTGAGGCCGGTGGCGCAGGCACTGGAGTCGCTGCTGGCGCACTGGCGGCCGACGCCCCCCCTTGAATCGCTCGATCCGCGCGAAGCCCTCGGACGCGCGCTGGCTCAGGACGTCCACGCGCCGGAAGACCTGCCGGCCTTTCCGCGCAGCACCGTCGATGGCTATGCCCTGCGCGCGGCGGACAGCTTCGGCGCTTCCCCGGCTCTGCCGGCGCTGCTGCGGGTGGCGGGCGAATTGCGCATGGGCGAGGCCGCACAACACTCACTGACGTCTGGCAGCGCGTTGCTGATCCACACCGGCGGGATGCTGCCGGCGGGCGCGGACGCCGTCATCATGCTGGAACGCACGCAGGCGCTGGGAGACGACGTCGAGTTGCTGGCGCCGGTCGCTCCTGGCGAGAACGTGCTGCAACCTGGCGAAGACGTCGCCGCCGCCGCGCTGCTCCTGAAGGCCGGGCAGACCCTGCGGGCGCAGGAGATCGGCGGGCTGCTGGCGGCGGGCGTCACAGAGGTCACGGTTCACGCGCGCCCGCGCGTGGCCATCCTCAGCAGCGGCGACGAACTGGTGCCGCCTGAGGCGACCCCCGCGCCCGGTCAAATCCGCGACATTAACGCCCATACCCTGGCAGCGCTGGTCAGTGAGGCGGGCGGAGAGCCGCTGCATTGCGGCATCGCCCGCGACGAGTTCGACGACTATGTCGACCGGGCGCGACGGGGTCACGCGGCGGCGGACCTGCTGGTGCTGACGGCCGGCAGTTCTGTCTCGGCCAGAGATCTGACACGCGCGGTGATTGATCGTCTGGGCGCGCCGGGCGTGCTGCAGCACGGCCTGGCCGTGCGCCCGGGCAAGCCGACGCTGCTGGCGGTCTGTGCGGGGAAGGCCGTCATCGGCCTGCCTGGCAATCCGGTCTCGGCGCTGCTGGTGGCGCGGCAAATCCTGCTGCCGCTGCTGCGCCACTGGTTCGGCGCGTCGCCGGCGCCGGCCGCTTGCGTGCGCGCGCTGCTGGGCGCCAACCTGTCCTCGGCCAGCGGTCGCGAAGACTCGGTGCCGGTGCGCCTGCGCGAACGCGATGGTCACCTGCTGGCGGAACCGGTTTTCGGCAAGTCGGGGCTGATTTTCACGCTGGTGGGCGCGGACGGGCTGGTTCATGTCCCGCTGGACAGTGGCGGTCTGCGGGCGGGGACGAGCGTGGACGTGCAACTGTTCTGAGCGCGGCGCTCAGGCGCAGTCGGCGTCGCTGCGGGCGTAGAGGGTCAGGACCAGGTCGCCCCGATCGACCGGTCGCCGGCAGAAGCGCAACGCTTCCTGAACCCTCTGTTCGATGTCGCCGTCTCTTTCCGGCGCCAGCACCCAGAATCGAGAATGAGGCAGCGCCATCTGGTCCAGGAGACCAAGGTCCGCCTCGCCAGTGATCACTTCACGCGGGAACTCCCAGACATGCAAATAATAGTCCCTGTTTAGTTTGTCGGACGGCAAGGCTTCCCGGGACAAAATCAGAAAGTCGTCAGGCTGCGCGGACTTCATGAGCGCCTGGTCGGCCAGATGAACGATGGACTTTTCATGGTAGTCATGAGGCAGATAATAGGGTGTTACGAGCTGGACCGCGATGCCACTGACGACCAGTCCCGCCAGCAGCCAGTCCGCCACCCGCTGTTGCCCCCCCCCGGCCAGCTGAGCGATGCCCGCCGCCGTCAGCAGGGCAAGGGGAGGCCACAGGGCCAGCAGGTAACGTATGCGGGTTGTCATCAGGACCGGCACGAAATGATTGACGCCCATCACCAGCAGGAAGAAAACCAGCGCGGTGAACCCCAGGAACCAGGCCGGGCTCAGTGACGCCGCATGGCGGGAACGGGTCCTGGTAAGGGTCAGCATTGCAAGCGGCAAGAAGAGCAGGAGGACGGTGTCAAGTCGTCCGGGCCAGCGAATGATGCCATTGGTCAAGGCAAATGCCAGGCGCTCCAGGGTTTCGGCCACGTCCATGCCGGGTCGGCTGGCCGCATAGCGACTGACATTGTGTTCCACGCCCCTGTGGAGAACCGTCAATTCAGGCAGGGCAGCGAGCAGGATCAGCAGAAAGAGCAGCGACGTCAGCCACCAGCGACGGTCCTTGCGCACAAACAGGAGGTGGAACAGCCCCAGGGCCGGGATCAACAGGGCGCCGAAATAATGGCTGTAAAGCAGGCCAATACCTCCCGCCAGCAGACTGGCCTGGCCGAGGCGGTCGTGCGGGCGGCCGCCAATGGCGACCCGCCAGTAAGCGAACAGGAGCAGGGACGAAAAGAAAACGACCGGTGTAAATGCCCGTGAGATGTGGAAATATTGAATAAAGAGTGATGAGCCCAGGAGCAACAGACAGGCGCCCACCCCTGTCTGCTGCCCGAACATGTGCCGGCCCGCCCGATAGACCATGGCCAGCGCCAGCAGACCGAAAAAGAATGACCAGGCCCGTACCGACACTGTGTTCCAGCCGGCCACGGCGCCCTGGCGATTGATGAGCAGGTCCCAGCCAAAGGCCTGGTCAGGGGCCAGTCTCTGTTGGACCTCCAGCACCTGCGAAAGTGTGTAGGGGCCGTAGTTGCGCGCCCCGGCGGTCATCAGGGTCCAGGTCTCATCCCGCGTAAAGGTCAGCGAATTAATTCGTCGGCCGCCCGGCAGGACGGCCAGCAGAAGCACCAGGACCATCCAAAGCCAGGCGCTTCTCTTCAGCGACAGGCGCATGGCATCTTCCGGAGGTCTACCTGCTGCATCCCTTTCTCGCAGTTGCGCCCTGCCTTTCCGGCTGGTTTCCTGGCGTGGAGGGTCGACATCAGGTCCGCGCGGCAGAATAAGCGTTGGGGTGAGCTCCGGCCCTCCCTGCCATGCCGCCTTGCCGGCGGAGTCGGAGCAAAGTCGCTCGCAGCGTTCACCTGCAGTCAGCCCTGTTGTGTGCGTAAAGGGTCAGGAAAGCGCTCTTGCGTCTGACGGGGCTCCCGCAACGGTGCATGGAAGCATCGAGATTCTTTTCGAACGCGCTGTTTGCGTCGTAGGCCAGCAGCCACACGCGGGCATGATTGCGAAACGGGCTGGCGGATTGACCGAACCCGGAAGAAGCAGGTAGGGATGGTGCAGGACGCCAGTGTAGTATTCGCGGATCACCGGGCTGGCATTCGGTCCGAAACCCGTTACCTTTTCGTCCAGCAGCAGCAGGTCTTCCGGTCCTGCCAGGCGGGCCAGCGCCTGTTCCGCCAAATGCAGTCTGGCAGGGTTGTAGTGGTCCACGGACAGATAGATGTCCGTGCGCAGGATGAGGGCGACGCCGCTGGCCAGGACAAACACCAGCAGCCAGTCAGCGAGACGTCGATTCGCCCGCCCCAGGCGCCAGAGACCGTATCCGGCCAGCAGGGCCACCGGCGGCCACAGCGCCATGAAATAGCGCATACGGTCGACCAGCATCATGTGCATGATTTCGTTGATGCCCAGCATCATCAGGGTGAAAGACAACGCGACGATGGCCATGAAACGGGCGGCGCGCGATTCTTCCTGACGCGGTCGGCTCCAAAGCAATGCCGGCAACAGGACCAGCAAGATCAACACAATCACCGGCCCTGCCCGTTGCGGCAGACTGACCAGACTGTTGCCAAGCATGTAGAGCAGACGAATCGTCGTTTCCGGGCCGTTCATCAGATTGCCGCTGTCAACGGCATAGCGCAGATAGTTGAGCTCAGCGCCCCGGAGCAGCACCTGCACTTCAGGCAGGGCGCCGAGAAGAATCAGCGCCAGGGCCAGCGCCACGAGAGCCCATCGCCGGTTCTTGCGCACCAGCAACAGGTGATACAGCCCCACAGCCGGCACCATCACTGCGGCGAAATAGTGCGCGTAGAGCAGCCCTGAACCGCCGAGCACCAGCCCGACGTATTGCCTGCGGGTGGTCGGATGGACGCCGGACACCAGACGCCAGTATGACCACAAAAACAGCGTGTTCAGCAACGCTACCAGGGTAAAGGTTCGCGCCACGTGCAGGTAACTTGCAAAATAGGTTGAACTTGCCAGCAAGAGAATGGCAACCAGGCCGGCTTCATGAGTGAAGAGACTGCGACCGGCACGATAAATCAGTGACAGCGCAACCAGCCCCCAGAGCCAGGCGAGCGAGCGAGCGGCGAGAGTGCTCCAGCCCACCAGGCTTCCCCACAGGTTCATGATCAGCGTCCAGCCAAAGGCCTGGTCCGGCGCTCTTTCGTTCAGGTTCTGCAAGGCTTCCATTGGAGAAAGGGGGCCGAAATTGCGGGCGCCGGCCGCTATCATCGTGGAGGCCTCATCGTTGGAAAACGCCCAGGTATTGAGTTGACGACCGGCCAGCAGGGCGGCAAGCAATAGTACCGGCACAGCCGTCAACCAGCGATTGTTTTGAAAAGGCTTGAGCGAAGGCACTGCTGCCAGGCGACTTCCGGATTCGGTGGATTGATTATGATCCCGGGGCGGGAAATCGCAAGAGGGTATTCGATCCCCTGAATCCGCCGGAGATGCTTTTCCCTGAAATTCATCACTTTTCCGGTTCACAGCGGCGGTCCGCGGGCCGCAGCCGGGGGCGACGCCGGGACTGAAACAACAACAGCGCCTGCGCAAGGACCTGCACGGCTCGCCTCGCCCCGGGTTCAGGGGTTGCCGGCCGGCAGAAACTCCGGTTGCGGCAGGACAGCGCCGCCGCCAGCAGCAGCAGGGGCAAGACCCAGGACCAGTGAATCCTGTCAGCCGGGATTGGCATGAGTGAAGGTTGTCCCCTTGTGTGCTGCCCGGCGTAGTGTAGACGGCCGCCACCCTTAAGGCTACACTGCCACGTATGCAGCGCCCTGGCACCGTGTTTTCCGCCTCGCTCACTGTCCGGCTCTGGCGCCTGGTCGGTCTGCTCTTCTCGCTGGCGTTGCTGGCCCTGTTACTGTACGCCCTGGACCTGGACACCTTTCGTAATCTTGCGGCGGACATCCCGCCGGTCAGTCTGCTGCTGGCATTGCTGATTTACGTTTTTCTCAATGTTTTCCGCACGCTACGCTTTCAGGTCCTGCTGGATGCCGGCGCGCCGCCGCTGCATGCCCTGTGGCCGGTGGTTCTGGTGCACAACCTGATGGTGCGTCTGATGCCCTTCAAGACCGGCGAATTCGCCTGGCTGCTGCTGTTGCGGCGGCACTTCGGCCAAAGCGTCGGCGCCGGCCTCGGCAGTCTGCTGGGCGCGCGCCTCTTTGAGTTGCTGATCGTGTTGCTGGTCGGAGGCGCCGCCCTGGTGCAGGGCAGCGGCCGGTTTGACGAAGGCCGCGGCGTCCTGACCCTCTTGCTGGCGGCCCTTTTTCTGCTCTGCCTGGCCGGGTTGTTCAGCGCCGCCCGGTTGCTGCGTCAACTGCGCCTGCGCCTGCCGGATCGGGGACACTTCAGCCGGCGTCTGGCTGCGTCCCTGCCCGCGCTGGAAAGCAATCTGGCGCGCCTGCGTCTGCCCCGCGTCTTCCTGCTGACGCTGCTGCTCTCCTGCCTGACCTGGGGTTCGAGCGTTTGCTTCAACCTGGTGTTGCTGGCCGGCCTCGGCATCCATGGCCTGCCCCTGCTGGTGGGCGTGATCAGTATCACCATGCTCGTGGAGGCACTGCCGGTGGCCAGCATCAGCGGTCTGGGCGTCATAGAAGGCGGCTGGACTTTCGGCCTGGTCAGTCTGGCCGGTCTGGAACCCGGCGCGGCTGTCGCGACCGGCTTTTTCCTGCATGCCTGCCAATTGCTGGCGGCGACGCTCTGCGGGCTCGGGGGCTGGCTGTGGCTGCGACGGCTGCCGCTCGTGGAGCCGGCCCGGTGAGCGTTCCCCGTCTGTCGATCGTCATTCCGCTTTACAACGAGGCGGAATCGGTCCCGGCGCTGCATGAGGAACTGACGGCCGCGCTGGATGCTCTGGAGTTCGACAGCGAGGTCATCGTGGTCGACGATGGCAGCAGCGACGGCAGCTTCGCCGCCCTGCAGGCCGTTCATGAACGCGACCCGCGCTGGACCATCCTGCGTTTCCGTCGCAACCACGGCCAGACGACGGCGCTCAGCGCCGGCTTCCGGAAGGCGCGGGGTGACGTCGTCATCACCCTGGATGCCGACCTGCAGAACGACCCGCATGACATCCCCCGCCTGCTGACGACCCTGGATCAAGGCTACGATATCGTCAGCGGCTGGCGCCGGGACCGCAAGGAACCCTTCCTGACGCGGCGCCTGCCCTCCCTGCTGGCCAACCGCCTGATCTCACGCGTGACCGGTGTGCATCTGCACGACTACGGCTGCACCCTCAAGGCTTATCGCAGTGTGGTGGTCAAGAACATTCAACTCTACGGCGAACTGCACCGCTTCATTCCGGCCGTCGCCTCGCAGATCGGCGTGCAGGTGACCGAGATCGCCGTCAACGACCGGCCGCGCCGCTACGGCAGCAGCAAGTATGGTATCAGCCGCACGATCCGCGTGTTGCTGGACCTGGTCACCGTACGCTTCATCCTGGGCTACAGCTCGCGGCCCCTGCAGGTCTTCGGCGGTCTCGGCCTGCTGACCGGCGGGCTGGGTGTGGCGATCGGGCTGATTCTGAGCATTGAGAAGCTGGCATACAACGTGGACATCGGCAACCGGCCGCTGCTGATTCTGGCGGTGCTGCTGGTCATCGCCGGCGTTCAACTCATCAGCATCGGCCTGGTGGCGGAGATTCTGGTGCGCAGCTGGCACGAAATGCGCGGTCATCCGGTCTATATCCTGCGCGACGTGCTGGAGCGTGAAGAGGACAAGGGGGAGAGTTGACCATGAAGGCCACTGTGGGCCCGCAACGGGCCGTGGAACTGCTGCGCGTGGAACACGCCGCCGTGCGCGAACTCATCGACGAACTGGACGAAGAGGAAATGACGCGCCCGGACACCATCCGCCATGGCATGTATGCCGACCAGCGCCTCTCCTTCAAGGACTTGCTGGCGCATTTGATCTGTTACGAGGCGCTGGCGCTGGCGGCCATGGCGGCCTGGGGGCACGGCGAACGGCACCAGGCCATCGACATCATGCGCAGCCCGGCACGCAGCCACGCCTTGCATTACAGCGGCATTGCCGACCACAGCGAGCACAGTCTGGCGCAGGTGCTGGACGAATGGGAACGTTGCCATGCGGGACTTGAGGACGCCATCGCCGCGCTGGACGAGGACGAGTGGCGTCGCCCCGCGCCCTGGCCCGAATGCGAGCCGCTGGACCTGGGTGGCATGGTGGAGGAAATCATCGTCACGCCACCGCGACCCTTCTACCGTCATCTGCCGGTGCACATCCCGGACAGCGCCGACTACATCCGTTCCCTGCGGTGAGGCAAGAACTCGCCGGGGACGCCCTTCACGACGCCTGCCGCCAGCTGCTGGCGCGCATCCATCAACTGACGGACCTGCGGATCGACAGCGTCCGCGACCTGCCAGTGCCGCACCAGGGCGCGTCCGGCGCCGAAGTGCGCCTCGTGCGGGTGCGCTGGCGTGGCGGCGGGGGCGCGCAGGGCGAGGAAGACCTGGCGATCAAGCACGCCAGCCTGAAGGAACGGCGCATCCTGCAACTGCTTAACGACCAGGGTCAGGCGGTGCCGCCGGCGCTGTCGCCGGCATCCAGCGGTCAATCCGCAGGCCGCGCCCCCCTGCTGATGCCCTTTGCGCGCAGCCGTCCCATGGACCGCATCCTGGGGGACCCCTGCGTCCCCACGACGCAGCATGCGGCGCGGGGTCTGGCGCAGCTCCACGCCGCCAACCGTCGGCAGTGCCCGGCCTGGTTGCCGCGCGCCGCCGATGACACCATGTCACGCCTTTACCTGCAGGCCACGCAGGACGAATGGGCGCGTTGCATGGACGCCGCCGCCTTTCGCCAAGAATACGGGCAGTACGACCGGCCCCTGCGCGAGTCGCTGGCGCGGCTGCTGGACTTCGTGGCAGCCCTGGACGAGGAGGGCAGCTGTTGCACCCTGCTCAACAGCGACCTGCATCCGGACCACATTCGGCTATTCGGCGGGCAGCCGGTCTTCATTGACTGGGAACAGGCCTGCTTCGGCCCGCTTTACCTGGACCTGGTGAACTACTTCACGTTGGAGACTGCCATGCTCTACCGCGACGCCCTGGCGGAGGCCGGCTTCGCCATCCCGACGGCGGCTTTCATGCAGCGCTACCGGGAGGCGGGGCTCTTCATGGGTCTGCGCTACCTGGAGGTCGGGCTGGTGAACTGGCAGGCCGGCGGCGAGGTCTGGCTGCAGGGCCGCTGGTTCTTCCACTATTGTCTGGCCATGGCCCTGGGCGGGCGATAGGCGCTCCAAATGGACCGCAGAGGCAAGAGCCTAAGTGACCGACTCCAGATCTTCAGCCCTCGGCATCAGTACATGACGTTTTTCGTCAATCACATTGAACCTTAGAATCTGCTCTTCATCTCTCACGGCAAGTTCCAAAATGGCAACGCTGTTTTCGTCAATAAACTGAAGCGCAATCGGACGGCAGATCGCATCGGGAAATCTGGTAGAGCATAGGGAAATGTCCTGAATCACTTGTACAATCCCGAATTTGTCGCCCCTAGATTTAGCTTGGCATGGGAGAATGAAATGTTCACCCTTTTTGTTTAACCCAACATAAACCTCATCAACTTCAACCTGCCCGATCCCCTTCACGGTCGTGCGCAAATGATTTTGAATTTAGTAGCAAGTTAACCCCGTAAATGTATCTATGAGTCGGTTATACCTAACTCTGGTTAGCAAGGCTTGTTCGTCTGTTCCGGGAGTATATTGCCGTATGATTTCAGGAGTTGCTTCAGGAATCATGATCGGGTATTGGTGCAAAGATGGTGCAATTTTGCCTGGAATTGATAAACGAAATTGGTACTCTGCAATACCCGTTCCCTCAATTACCCATTCGGCTTGATCTGGTGCTGTGTCTCTAATGGCATCAGGCAATTCTCGTCGAAACCGAAACGTATAGGGAATGTCTCCGATGTTCTTTGTTTGAGACAACCCCAGAGCGTCATGTGCGTTCACCAATTCGTCTCTGGTAAATCTTACGCGAACGTCACCTGGCGTATAATTGTTCTCAAAGACCCAACAGATGACCTGTTCATACTTGTTCAAATGTCATCATCCTTCATCCTTTAGCCAGGCCATCGCAAAACAACGACTTCTTCCCTTAGTTTTTGTCGGGTCGCGGTCGCAAATCTTGTTCTAAAGAGGTCGGTTTTCTCCAACCTGTACCCTAGTCGTTCTCCTATGTTGCCCAATATCCTTCCAGTTCGAATCAGGACTTGCAAGTAGGATGCTTGATCCCCAACACCATTGCAACTCTTGCGTTTGGCTTGAGGGCGTGCCTCAACTGGAACAAGTGCCGAGTCATACCTCCAAAATAAAGCATGGTGGCCCTAGTATACATTCTTTCGAAACCAGAAGTCTTACCCATCCTTATTCTTCTGGCTTCAATTTCATTGGCCAGTGCTTCTACCTCAGTGTTCCCAGAAACCCACCGATCATCGTCATCAGCCTTGTAAATGCTACGAGTATTGGATCGCACAAAAGTCTTCTTGAATTGTCTCAGTTGAGGCCTGTCTTTGTAGAAACCCAATACAACTGACTCAAGTCGTGTAGTGCGAGTGTAGTCCTTTTCATTTGGGTAGGGCGGAGAAGTTATCACAGCGTCTACTGATTTGGGTTCCAATAAATGTACCAGACTCCTGGCGTCTTCAAGGTAGATATGGGACTCGGAATGGATTTTCCCATTCACGCGTCTCAGGTCTTCTACCATCTTCTCCACGCGGCTGAACCAAGACGAAATGACGGATACATCGCCTTTTTTCTTCCCTACACCAACCTCCGGTCCAAATTTCAGGTTTCCGATTTCGCCTACTAGGGCATCGCCGAGTGCAAGAATCATGTACTTGTGTTCAGGATTGAGATTGTGCTTGTTGATCTGGTCCAGCAATACAAGGGTCTTGTGAAGAGGTAGAGGGCAGATTGAATCTTTAATCAACAACCGCCCAGTATCTTCGGGAAGCACCCTAAAGTGTAAGTTGTCAGGGGAGAAAAGTGCTTGATCTACAATCCCTTGGCTTGACAAAACGTCCCTGGCAGCGAGCGAAACGTCATAGGCCATTTGTAGCAAGGAAGTCGGGTTGACACACCAATTCGTCTTTACCGCCGAGGCAAAATGCGGGAAAGGGTTAGCCTCGACCCCAATGCTTTGCAACCCGTGAAATTTCGCCTCAACAATTGTGGTTCCGGTTCCACAAAAGGGATCAAGTAACATATCTCCAGGCCTCAAGCCGAATTCGCAAATGTACTTGCGGACCAAGTGCGGCGGGAAAGATAGAACAAACCGATACCAATCGTGTATTGGCCGATCGGCTGGGAGAATCAAATTCTGTTGCTTTTGGCCGAATTTCATATGTCAGTCGATGTCGGTCACTGAGAAACAAGCCCCCATCGTTGGGTCTTCACATCGTCATGCGGCGGATATGCAGTGCCAACAGTAACCAGATCGTTGTAGCAAAGCCGCTTTACAACCATGCCCTACACCAAATTTGCCAAATGCCTAAACGAGTCGTTAGGCCAGTCAATATGTCGACATTCCAATTCGTCAGTGAAATGATGCAGGAGTTTTGGGGAGACTTGACGGAAAGTGCCAAAAGATTTTCGTTTCAACTTCGGCCAGGAGCGTGACTTCCTTGTGATGGTGTTTTCCGGATTCGTTTTTCGCCACATCATTTACTTTCACTTCTGCAATAAGTGTACACCAACAAGGCCGGAACCGGCGCACTGGTCAGTATTGCCCTGCGCAGTACGGGCTAGAGGACCATCCAAACGAACCTGTCTACCAGTTAATTGCAGAAGCCACGGGGCCCCGTACGCAGGGCCAGGCAGTTAACTGCTACTTCAGCACGGGGAGCAGGCGCTCCAGCGCGCGCTCCATCAATGCCGGCGCGACGGCGTGGCAGAGTCGCAGCCAACCCTCCCCTTCCGGCCCGAAGGCCACGCCCGGCGCCAGACCCACGCGCGCCTCGTGCAGGATATCGCCGGCGAGGGCGTAGCTGTCGGTGACGCCCTCACAGGCGAACCAGGCGTAGAAAGCCCCGTCGGCAGCCGGACAGTGTACCCGCGGCAGTTGCGCGAAGGTCTCCCGCAGCAGGCGACGCGAGCGGTCCCAACGCGCCAGCGACTCGCGCAGGCAGGGTTCGCCCTCGTGGATGGCGCAGACGCCGGCCAGTTGTGTGGCGGCCGAGGTGCAGGAATTGGTGTATTCGGTCAGCATTTCGAAGCGACCCAGCGTGCCGGCGGGGATCGTCAGCCAGCCGAGTCGCCAGCCGGTCATGGCCCAGGTCTTGGAGAAACTGTTGACGATCAGGACGGGGTCCTCGGGTCCGATCTTGTCGGCGAAGGTCGGCGCGCAGGGTCGGTCGTAGACGATGCGGTTATAGACCTCGTCGGCGACGAGCCAGATGCCGCGACGGCGGCAGAAATCCAGAATCTCGCGTTGCCCGTCGTCGTCCAGCACCCAGCCGGTCGGGTTGGCCGGTGAATTGACCAGTATGGCGCGTGTGCCGGGGCCGCAGGCATCGAAAAGACGCTGCAGGTCCAGTCGCCAGCGACCCTCATGCAATTCCAGGGGCACGCGCACCACCCGCGCGCCGCGCAACTGCTGGATGGCGCTAAGGTTGGGCCAATGGGGCGCGTGGGTGACCAGGTCGTCGCCCGGCGCGAGCAGGGCCTGGGCGGCGATGGTCAGCGCCAGGGTGCCGGAGCCGGTGACGAGGATGCGCTCCACGCCGAAATCCGTCCCGTAGAGGCCGTTCATGTAGTCCGCCAGCGCCTGGCGCAGGGACAGGATGCCCGCGTTCGGGGTGTAAAAGGTCTCGCCGCGGTCCAGCGCCCGCTGGCAGGCGCGACGCACGACTTCCGCTGTCGGCAGGTCCGGCTCGCCGTACCAGAGCTGGATCAGATCGCTGAATTTCGCTGACGCGTCGGCCTCGTTGGCCAGTTCGCGAATCAGGCTGGGTTGCAGGACCTGGATCTGTGCCGTCAGGTCAGGTCTCACCAAATCTACCCCCGCCCCGTGAAGGGCATGCGGTTGGCCATCACGGTGATGAAGGGCACGTTGACGTCCAGCGGCAGTTCCGCCATGTGGCGCACGGCATGGGCCACGTGGTCGGCGTCCATGGTGGGCTCGACGCGCATCTGGCCGTCCGCCTGGATGACTCCCTCCTCCATGCGGCGGGTCATCTCGGTGGCGGCGTTGCCGATGTCAATCTGGCCGCAGACGATGTCCCATTCGCGGCCGTCAAGGGACGTGGAGCGCGTCAGGCCGGTAAGGGCGTGTTTGCTGGCGGTGTAGGGCGCGCTCATGGGGCGCGGCCGCTGGGCGGAGAGCGAACCGTTGTTAATGATGCGGCCGCCACGGGGCCGCTGGCGTTTCATCAGTCGGAAGGCGGCCTGGGTGCAGAGAAAAACGCCGGTCACGTTGATGTCGAGCACACGGCGCCAGGCGCCCGCGTCGAGTTCGTCCAGAGGCAGGCCCAGGGCGCTGATGCCGGCGTTGTTGAAGAGCAGATCGAGGCGGCCGTAGGTCTCTTCCACGCGGGCGAAGAGCGCGGCCACCGACCTTTCATCGCTGACGTCGCAGGCCTGGACCAGCCCTCGCTCCGCTGCCACGCCGCCCTCGGCCAGGGTCTCGTGCAACAGGTGCTCACGGCGGCCGGCAAGCGCGACCGACCAGCCCGCATCCCACAGGGCGAAGGCCGTGCGGCGGCCGATGCCGCTGCCCGCCCCGGTGATCACTGCGATTTTAGCGCTTTCGCTCATGCGTCTTCTCCTCCATTGCTGCGGGCGGCGCCGCCCCAGGTCGCGCGCGCCAGGGATTCGTAGTTGGCGCCAGGTGTGATCTGCCCCAGCACACAGGGGTGACTGGCGCCGCTGAGGGCCGGCAGGCTGCCAGGCCGGTTGTGCCAGGTCTCGTGGGCCAGCAGGGCGAAGACCATCGCTTCCTTGTGGTCGCTCGGATAGCCCAGGTCTTCATGCGTGAGCAACTGCGCCGGCGCGACAGCCTCGCGCAGCATACTGACGATGGCCGGGTTGTGGCGTCCGCCGCCGCCGATGATGACCTCCTGTACCGGCTGCGGCGCGTAACGTTCGTAGGCCCGGGCGATGGAACGCGCCGTCAACGCGGTCAGTGAGGCGAGGATGTCGGGCGCGCTCATGCCGCGGCGCTGCGCGCTGGTGACCAGGCTGGTGGTCATGCTCATGCCAAAGGTCTCGCGCCCGGTGGACTTGGGCGGCACGCGATTGAAATAGGGATGCGCCAGACGCATCTTCAACCAGGCTTCCTCGACCTCCCCGGCGCGCGCCAGCAGGCCGTGGCGATCGTAATGACGGCGGCCGTCCGACAGGATGTTCACGGCGCAATCCAGCAGGGAATTGCCGGGGCCGGTATCGAAGGCCAGGGGCTCGCTCTCCCCGTCGTTGAGCGGCGGCAGAAAGGTCACGTTGGCGATGCCGCCGATGTTCTGCACGGCCCGCCAGTGTTCCGGGTGGCGCAGCAGCAGCCAGTCCAGCGTGGCGGCCAGTGGCGCGCCCTGACCGCCGGCGGCGATGTCGCGCGGGCGAAAGTTGCTGACGGTCGTGATGCCGCTGCGCTCGGCGATCAGCGCGGCCTCGGTCAGTTGCAGCGTGGCGGTGACCTCGCCGCGCACGTTGACATTGTGCCAGAAGTTCTGTCCGTGTGAACCGATCAGGTCGACGTCCGCGGGTTGCAGGCCAGCCTCCCCGACCAGCGCGAGGGCAGCTTCGGCGAAGAGTTCGCCCAGTTCAAAATGCAACGCGGCCAGTTCGTCGGTGCTGCCCTTGCGCGTTCCGGCATCAAGGATGCGCCCCTGCATGTCCGGCGGAAAGGGATGGGTGCGCGTGGCGCGCAGCTCCAGTGAAAGCGCGGGAGCCGCCCCATGGATTTCACAGAGGACGGCATCGATGGCGTCTGCGGAAGTGCCGGATATGAGGCCGATGACGAGCATGGGCAGGCTGATTCTCCCGGGTAATGGCGGCGGGCCGGCCGCAGGCGCATTCTGGACGGGGCGCCGACGGCCGTCAAGAGTTTACCAAAATGGCGGCAATCCCTTGCATTATCGCCGGAAGGGGATAAACTGCTGTCAACAACCGCATACACCAGTGCGGATTCGTCGAGGCCCCTGGCCCGACGAAAAACGGGGGAAGCCGGTGAGAAGCCGGCACTGTCCCGCAGCGGTAATCCCGACAGTGATCGGGAAAGTCCGAATGCCCGACCGCGCCGGAGTGATGATCCTTCGTGGAGAAAGGGGAGCACTGTGAGTAACTTTTCACGACCTGCGACCCGCCACTTGGCGGGTTTTCTGTTGAGGGGGGTGGCCCGACCGCTCCTCATAACGGCCCTGCTGTTGCTTTTGACAGCGCCGCTGGTCGGTCAGGATGGCAACCTGACCCGGGGCTGCGTCGAGGATTTCGATCCCGCCGTCGATTACTTCCCCGACAAGGCGACCCTGGTCAACGCCACTGGGCTCGAGATTGAGTATCGCGGGCATTACAAAGTGCTGCGTACGCTGCAACCCTGGCCGGGCGCGGAGTCCGCGATCGAGTACCTCCTGTTGCAATGCGGCACGCCGCTGCCGGAGGGCCATGAGGACTCCCTGATGGTCGAGGTGCCGGTGAACAGCGTCATCTCGCTTTCGACGACGCAACTTCCCAATCTGCTGGACCTCGGTCAACTGCACAAGCTGGTCGCGGTGGACAACGGCAACTACGTCAACACGGCGGAAGTGGTGGCCATGCTGCAGGCGGGTGAGCTGGCCGAGGTTGGCAACGGCGCTTCCATCAACGTTGAGCGGGTGCTGGAACTGGCGCCGGACCTCGTGCTGGCCAATGGCTTCAATCCCGAGACGGATGCCCATCCCGTGCTGCTGGATGCCGGGGTCTTCACTGCCATCAATGCCGACTGGTTGGAGCCGAGCCTGCCCGCGCGCGCCGAGTGGCTCAAGTTCATCGCCGCCTTCTTCAACGAGGAAGCAGCCGCAGAAGCGCTTTACGGGCGACTGATGGCCGACTATGACGCCGCCGCCGACATCGCCGCCGCCGTGCGCGAAGAGGAACGCCTCACGGTACTGCTGAACACCTTTTCGCCCTACAGCGACGCCTGGATCATTCCCGGGCAGGAGAGCTGGGTGGGCCAGCTGATGCGCGACGCCGGCGTCAACTACGTGCTGATGGACGAAGTGACCGGCGCGGTCAACCAGCCCTTCGATTTCGAGACGGTCTACGAGGCCGGTCTTGAAGCGCCCGTCTGGATTCTCAACCGCTTCCTGATGGGCTCGCTGGCAGCGCTGCTGGCCGACGACGAGCGCTACTCAGAATTCGCCGCCTACCGCCACGACGCCGTCTACAACACGGATGCCCGCACCAACGAGCACGGCGGCAACGATTACTGGGAGACGGGTCTGGCGCGGCCCCACCTGCTGCTGCGCGACCTTGTGAAAATCTTCTATCCGCAGCTTCTGCCGGAGCACGAGTTGATGTTCCATCGGAAGCTTTCGTGAATCGCGCGTTATGGCGCCGGCCGGGCGCGAGCCTGCTGCCCGGCCGGCAACAGAGCGACCCCCTGCAGTGGCGGCGCCTGCGACGCCGGCTGCTGCAGGGCGGTCTGCTTTGCCTGGTCCTGTCGCTCTTCCTGCTGTCCCTGATGCTGGGCTCGGTCACCATCCCGCCCGGCGAGGTGTTACGCGCGCTATCGGGCGCGGGCGCCAGCGCCAACGCCTGGGAGAGCATTGTGCTGCTGATCCGCCTGCCGAAAGCCCTGACGGCCCTGCTGGCCGGGGCGGCGCTGGGCGTCAGCGGCCTGCTGATGCAGACGCTTTTCCGCAACCCTCTGGCCGGGCCCTACGTGCTGGGCATCAGTTCCGGCGCCAGTCTGGGCGTGGCGCTGGTGCTGCTTGGCGCGGGCGGAACGCTGGGCATCACCTTGCTGACTGGGCTCGGGCCGGGCGGCAGCCTGGCGCTGGCCGGCGCGGCCATGGGCGGCGCGGCGCTGGTGCTGGCGCTGGTCTTGCTGGTGGCGCGGGCCGTGGGCAGCAACATGACCCTGCTGGTCCTGGGCGTCATGCTGGCCTCCCTGACCAGCGCCCTGGTCAGCATGTTGCTCTATTTCAGCGTGCCGGAACAGATTCAGGCCTACGTCAACTGGAGTTTCGGCAGCTTCGGCACGGTCAGCTGGCGCGAGTTGCGCGTGATGGCGCCGCTGCTGCTGGCCGGTCTGGCGCTGGCGGCGCTGCTGGCCAAGCCACTGGATGCCCTGCTGCCCGGTGAGGCCCTGGCGCAGGGCCTGGGGCTGAACGTCCGGCGGGCGCGGCTGAAAATCATGCTGGCCACGGCGGTGCTGGCCGGCACGGTGACGGCCTTTTGCGGGCCGGTCGGCTTTCTGGGCATCGCCGTGCCGCATCTCTGCCGCAGTCTGGCGGGCACTTCCGGTCACCGCACCCTGTTGCCCGCCTGCATGCTCGGTGGCGCCGCGCTGGCGCTGGTGGCCGCGCTGGTCGCCGAGTTGCCGGGCAGCGATCTGGTGCTGCCCTTAAACGCCGTGATGGCCTTGCTGGGCGCGCCGGTGGTCATTCACGTGCTCTTGCGCCGCCGCAACCTGCGGCGGGTCTTCGCGTCATGAGCCTGCTGCGTGCCAGGGGGCTGGCCATCGGCTACCGCCGGGGGCGCCGCGCGCCGCTGACGCTGGTGGCGGACGCCGACCTTTCGCTGGCAGCGGGCGAGCTGGTCTGCCTGGTCGGGCCCAATGGCGCCGGCAAGTCCACCCTGCTGCGCACCCTGGCCGGTCTGCAGGGGCCGCTCGCCGGCAGGGTGACGCTCGCCGGCGCGGACCTGCACGCCATGGACCCGCGCGCGCTGGCGCGCGCGCTGGCGACGGTGTGGACGGACCCGATCGAGGTCGGTCTGCTGGCCGCCCGCGAACTGGTCGCCCTGGGGCGGCACCCCCATACCGGCTGGAGCGGGCGCCTGCACGCGGAGGACGAGGCCGCGATCGACGCGGCGCTGGCGGCGGTGGATGCGACGGAACTCGCATGGCGGCCGGTGGACCGCCTCAGCGACGGCCAACGGCAAAAAATCAACATCGCGCGGGCGCTGGCGCAGGAGCCGCTGCTCTTGCTGCTGGACGAACCGACCGCCTGGCTGGACCTGGCGCGGCGGGCTGAAATCATGGCCCTGTTGCAGCGTCTGGCGCGGGAACAGGGCTGCGCCATTCTGATCAGTTCGCACGATCTGGAGCTGGCGTTGCGCCATGCCGACCGCCTGTGGCTGATGAGTGGCAACGGGACGCTGCGGACCGGCGCGCCCGAGGACCTTGCGCTCGGCGGGGCGCTGTCCACGGCCTTCCGCAGCGCCGGCCAGCACTACGATGCGCTCGAAGGGAAGTTCGTGTCCCTGCAGTCGCGTCCGGGCGGGCCGGGCGTGACGCTGCAGGGTGCGGGAGTGGCCGCCAGTTGGACGCGGCGTGCCCTGGAGCGCGGCGGCTACCGCGTCTGCGAGCCGGGCGCCAGGCATGACTTCGGGCCGGAGGTAAAGGTGCTGCAGCAGGGCTGGGAACTGCGTTGCGGCAGCAAAAGGCAGCACTGCGGGTCGCTGGAATCCCTGCTGTCGGCGTTGGCGGCAGCGCCGGTCGATTAAGGGCTCACCACTGCGCCAGGATGCGATCCGTGGCGCGCCAGGCGAGGGCCAGGATGGTCAGCACCGGGTTGAAGCCGCCGTTGGTCACGTGGACCGAGCCATCCAGCACGAAGAGATTCTCATGGTCGTGAACGCGCTGCCAGCGATCGACGACCGAGGTTTCAGGGTCGTCGCCCATGCGGCAGGTGCCCGCCTGGTGCTGGCCTCCGCTGAGGCCCGCTGAAGGGCGGCTGCCCCAGATTTTGGTCACGCCCGCGGCTCGCCACCATGCTTCGGCGCGCCCGTACATAAATTCCGCCGCGCGCAACGTTTCCGGGTGCAGGGCGCCGGAGAGATGCGCCACCGGGATGCCGTAACGGTCGCGCACCTTCGCGTCGATCGTGACGCGGGCGTCAGGGTCGGGGATCTCCTGGATGGTGGCCTTGGCCTCGCCGACGAAGCGATAACGGTCGCGCATGAAGCCTTTGGCGGCCCGGCCCCAACGCGGCAGGTCCGGCGGTGTGAAGCTTTTCCAGAAGATGACCGGCAGCACGATCAGGTTGTCGATGATGATGCCGCCGCCGATGACGCCGGGGTTGCCGTGGTTGAAGTCACAGGTGCCGATGCCGCCGCCCGGCCCCAGATTGTCCATGACGGGCTGCGGGAAGATGCCCCGGACATTGGCATTGGTGTGCCCCTGCAGATGACGCCCGACCTGGTCTCCCCGGTTGCCGAGACCGGTGGGTTCCCGCGCGGTCGCCGAGTTAAGCAGCAGGCGCGCGCTTTCCACCGCGCCGGCGCTGACGATGACGACCTCCGCTTCCGCTGACCCGGCGACGCCGGCTGCGTCGATCCAGCGCACACCCTTTACGCGCCCGCCGCTGTCGCAATGGATGCGCTCCACCATGACGCCGGCGCGCAACTCGCAGTTGCCGGAGCGCAGGGCGCGCTCGATCAGCGTGTTGCGGGTGCCGTTCTTGGCGTCCACCGGGCAGGCGAAACCGACGCAGTGCTGGCAGCGGATACAGGCCGGCCGGCCCTGGTATTCAATACTGTTGATGAACTGGGGGATGGGCAAAGCGTTCCAGCCCAGGGCCTGCAGCCCGGCGAGACCAGCTTGCGCCTGGGCGTTGTTCGGCAGGGGCGGCATGGGGTAGGGACGGCGGTAGGGCGGCAGGTGCGACATGGCGCGGTGGTCGCCGCTGACGCCGATCTCCCACTCCGCCTTCTCGTACCAGGGCTCGAGGTCCCCGTAGCTGATCGGCCAGTCGGCCAGGGAACTGCCCCCGGGCGCGCCGTAGGTGCTGGCCATGCGGAAGTCCTGCGGCATGAAGCGCCAGGCGCGGGCGCCGAAGACCCGTGTGCCGCTGCCGACCATGGCGGCGTTGTTCTGGTAGCCGCCTTCGTGCGGCCGGACGACGCGGCCGTCCTCCAGGGTGCGCGGGTTGCCTTCGACCTCGGGGCCGGCGTTGTGGCCGTAGCGCGAAAGACGCTGGTTGCGCAGATGGTCGCGGCCCAGTTGCGCGTAGCTCAGGTCCGGGCCGCGTTCCAGCAGGAGGACGCGCTTGCCCGCCTCGGCCAGCAGGCCGGCCGCCACGCCGCCGCCCGCGCCCGCGCCGACGATGATGGCGTCGTAGCGACTCATGAGGGCGAAACGCTGGCGGGGCAGCCCTCCCCCCCCGGCCCCTTTCCCGCCCTGGAGGAAGGGCTCCCGCGACCGGGCGAGAAAGGGTTGGGGTGGGGGCCGCCTACCACTGCTCGACGATGTGTTCGGCGGCGCGCCACGACGTGGCCATGATGGTGAGCACGGGGTTGAAGCCGCCGTTGGTGACGTGAACCGAGCCGTCCAGCACGAACAGGTTGTCGTGGCCGTGGACGCGCTGCCAGGGGTCCACGACCGACTCCGCCGGGTCCTCGCCCATGCGACAGGTGCCCGCCTGGTGCTGTCCGCCGCTGAGGCGCAGGTCGGGGCGATAGCCCCAGACTTTCTCCGCGCCCGACGCCCGCAGCCACTCCTCGGCGCGGTCATAGATGAACGATGCCGTGCGCACCGTTTCGGGGTGCGTCGTGCCGGACAGGTGAGCGACCGGGATGCCGAATTTGTCGCGCACCTTCGAGTCGAGCGTGACGCGGCCGTCGGGGCTGGGGATCTCGTGCACGGGCCCCTTGATGTCGCCCAGACAACGGTACCGGTCGCGCATGAACTGCCTGGCCGGCAGGCCCCAGCGTTTGATGTCGCGCGGCACGTAGATTTTCCATGAGATGATCGGCAGCACGATGAAGTCATCAGCCAGCATGCCGCCGCCGATGACGTCCGGATTGTCGTGATTGAACTGACAGGTGGCCACGCCGCCGCCTGGCCCCAGGTTGTCCATCATGCGCTCCGGAAACAGGCCGATGGCCAGCGGGTAATAGTGCCCCTGCAGATGTCGGCCGACCTGATCGCTTTGGTTGCCGAGGCCATTGGGCTCGCGCTTCGTGGCGGAATTGAAGAGCAGGCGCGCGCTTTCCACGGCGCCGGCGCTGACGATCACGATTTCGGCCGTCGCGCTGTCCCGCTCGCCCGCGTCATCGATCCAGTTCACGCCGCGCACGCGACCGCCGTCGTCGCAGTCGATGCGTTCGACCATCACGCCGGGTTTGAGTTCGCAGTTGCCGCTGCGCAGCGCGGCGGCGATCGTCGTGTTGTGCGTGCCGTTCTTGGCCTCCACCGGGCAGGCGAAACCGACGCATTGCTGGCATCGGATACAGGCCTGGCGGCCGTTGTAATCCACGCTGTTGATGAACTGGGGCATCGGCAGGGACTGCCAGCCGAGCTTCTCCAGACCCTTCAGGTGGGTGCGCATGGACGTGTTGGGGGGCAGCGAAGGCATGGGATAGGGACGCCTGTAGGGCGGCAGATGCGTCATGGCCGACTCCGTGCCGGAGACGCCAATCTCCCACTCCACCCGCTCGTACCAGGGTTCGAGTTCCTCGTAATCGATGGGCCAGTCCGCCAGCGAACTGCCCTTCGGCACGCCATAAATGCTGGCCATGCGAAAGTCCTGCGGCATGAAGCGCCAGGCCTGGGCGCCGAAGACCCGCGTGCCGCCGCCGACCATGGCGGCGTTGTTTTGGTAACCTCGCTGGTGCGGCAACACGATGCTGCCGTCCTCCAGGGTGCGCGGGTTGCCCTCGATGTCGGGGCCGGCGTTGTGGCCGTAGAAGGACCCCCGCTGGCTGCGCAGGTGGTCGCGCGGCACCTGCGCAAATTCGGAATGCGGGCCGCGTTCCAGCATCAGGATGCGCTTGCCGGCGCTTGCCAGTACGCCGGCAGCCACGCCGCCGCCGGCGCCGGCGCCCACGATGATGGCGTCGTAGTGGGTCATCCCTTCACCTCATAGCCGATCATGCGCCAGGCGACGCCGTCGCGGTTACCGCCGTTACCGGGGTCGCTGTAAAAGCCCTCCGCGCAATGCTCGATGAACTCCGCGAAGAAAGCGGCCGGGTCCAGTGGCCAGTCCGCCTGCACCTCGCCCCGCTCCACCCGCGTCAGCATGTCGTCCTGCTGCTCGTCCTTCAGGGCAGCGAAGGCCTGGCCATGGGCGGCCTGCGCTTCCGCCTCCAGCGCGTCGCAAAAGCGCGGGTAGTCCTGCGCCAGATGCGCCAGGTCCCGGCCCAGTTGGCGCAACAGGTAGTCGGCGACGCCGGCCTCGACTCCGCCGGGAAAATCGTCTTCCGGAATGATGCGATCGATGGCGGCGTGCAGGGTTTGCAACTGCAGGGCGTTGAACATGAACCCTCCTCCCGCGGCAAAGTGTAGCGCCTTTGGCGCCGGCCACAAACGCCCGGGACTTTGCGACCGGCAAACGGTCATTGTAGACTCGGGGGAGACCGGGAGTTGCGGGCCGCGCGCCGGAAAGCGAGGGACAGGATGCCAGTTGAGGCAGAACATCTGCGTTACGTCGACCTCTTTCGCGCGGCGGACGAGGAAGCCTTGCAGGACATGGCGCAACACTGCTCGCGCATCGAGCTGCTGGCCGGCGCCACGCTCTTCGAGCAGGATGCGCCGGGCGATTCGCTCTACGTGCTGGAGGACGGCCAGATTCATATCCTGCGCCAGTACGAGGACGGCGAGCAGGTGATTCTGGCGACGGAGATCCCCTTTTATCCGATCGGCAATCTCTCGATGCTGGCCGCCCAGCCGCGCACCGGGACGGTAGTCGCCGTGTCTGATTGCACCCTGATCGTGCTCAAGCGCTCGACCTGGCTGGCCCTTTGCGACCGTCACCACAGCCTGTTGCGCGCCGTGCAGGAGCGGCTCGCCCTGCGCCTCTATCGCATGAATCTGCTGGTGCGCGAAAACGCCATCGGCGACGCCGCGGCGCGCGTCGCCAGTCTGCTACTGCTGATGGCCGACGACATGCCAGACAGTCCGCTGCTGCAACCCTACCGCGTCAACCGGATGGCGCGCGCCACCGCCACCGACGTCGACGTCATCGAGCATTTGCTGGCGGACTGGGAAGCGGAGGGAATCATTCGCCTGCGCGACGAGCAGGTCGAGTTTCTGGACGTGCAGCGCCTGGAGCAACTCGCCGGTTGAGGCGCTTCGCTCAGGCGGGTGGTGTCAGGCGCTGACGCCACCAGGTTTCGCTGAAACATACGTGTTGTATGCGCTCGCGGCGCCAGGTGTAGACCATGTGAATCATCCCGTCGCGCGCCTGGCACAGGGTTGGGTAGGAGTATTCGCCCTCGCCTTCCTCCAGCGCCAGCGGCCTCCTCCAGTCCTCGTTGGGCGACGCCGGCAAGAGCGACAGGGGTGTGCGCCCGCGCGTAACCGGATTGCAGGCCAGCAGCAGGTCGCCGCCGGCAAGTCGAATCAGGTCGAGGCCCGCGTTGGGGTTGGCAATCGACGTGGGCTGCGGCGGCGTCCAGCTTTCGCCACAATCGCGGGACACCGTGCGCCAGAGGAAACCGCCCTGCCCGCCCGTCCGCAGATACGCGAGCACGCCCCCGTCGTCCAGCCTGACGAGGCAGGCGTGGATGTTGCCCGGCGGCGAGACGATGGGCTCGCCCAGGCGCCAGCTTTCACCGCCGTCTTCGGAGATCAACATGCGTGAATGCCACATCCGCTCGTCGTAGGCCGGCAGCAAAATCCGCCCGGGCAGGTGCAGGGGCTTGCTGCGGAACATCAGACCGGGGTGATCCATCAGGGCCTGCAGCGGACCCCACTTGCGACCGCCATTGGCCGAGTCCTGAAAATGCGGCTGCGCGCTGGTCCAGCGCTCGCCGGGCGGCACGACGTTGCAAAAGAGACGCAGACGCCCGTCCGCGAGGGGCAAAAATACCGGCTGGCCGAGGGCGTGGCCCGGCACGGCGACGAGGACCTGCGGCGCGCTCCATGTCGTCGCTCCGGATTCCAGGCGAGCGCCCAGAATCACGACGTCCCTGGCCAGTTCGCGCGTGCCGCCAAACCAGGCGGCCAGCAGGGTCCCGTCCGGCAGCTGGCAGAGCGTGGCGCAGTGCACCGACGGCTGTTGCGGCAGCGGCGGATGCAGCGGGCGGGAAATCACGACCTGGGATTCCTCTCGGGGCAATTGCGGCGGACCGTGTCATAGAATACAGTGGCGGGGACGACGCGCAAGCGGACCAGGCGGGACGACCCCCATGCTCACTGCCGCGGACTATTTCGATCTGGACTCTACGGCGCTGGCCGGCCTCTTCGCCGACACGGACTATGTCTGGCAGGCGGTGGCGCGCATCGAGCCCTGGATTGAGCGGCGCTTCGCAGCGGGGCTGCAACCCGGTCACGACGGCGCAGTCGTCGCCCGGTCGGCGGTCATCGGCCCCGGGCCCGTCTACATCGGGCCGGGCACGGTCGTGGGCCCGGGCGCCTGCATTGAGGGGCCGGCCATCATCGGCGCCGGCTGCGAGATTCGTCACGGCGCGCTGCTGCGGCCCAACACCATCCTCGGTGACGGCGCTGTTGTGGGCCACGCCAGCGAGACCAAGAACGCCCTGCTGCTGGAACAGGCCGCCGCGCCGCATTTCGCCTACGTCGGCGACAGCATCCTCGGCCAGCGCGTCAACCTCGGCGCCGGCACGAAGCTTTCCAACGTTGGCATCACCTCGCGCGCCGGACCGGACGCGCCGCGGCGCCACATCCTGCTGCACTGTGTCGGCGTGACCTACGACAGCGGCCTGACCAAGCTGGGCGCCATCATCGGGGATGACGTGGAAACGGGCTGCAACTGCGTCACCAACCCCGGCGTGCTCATCGGCCCGCGCACGCTGGTCTATGCGCTCACCTCGCTGGCTGCGGGCTGCTATCCTGCCGACCACATCATCAAGTTGCGCCAGACGCAGCGTCGCATCGTCCGCCGCCGTTGAGCGCCCGCTTTCCTCAGCCCGGCAGGCCATAACCCGCCGGGTCGATCAGGGCGTCGACCAGCAGGGCCTGCCCCGTGCCCAGGGCCTCCCGCACGGCGGTCTCGCAGGCCTCCAGGTCCCCGCTGCGCAGGGCGGGAATGCCATAGGCCGCGGCGACCCGCGCGAAGTCCGGGTTGCCGAATTCCGTACCCCAGGCCGGCGCGCCGGCGCGCACCTGTGCCAGTCGGATGAGGTCCAGCGCGCCGTCATTCATGACGATCGTGACCACCGGCGCGCCCAGGCGGGTGACGAGTTCCAGTTCGCCGGTCACCATCGCCATCCCTGCGTCACCCGTGATGCAGAGCGCCGGTGCGTGGCCCAGGGCCAGGCTGGCGCCGATGGCCGCCGGCAGGCCGTAGCCCATGCAGGACAGACCGTTGGAGAGGAAGAAACGTCGCGGGTGCGCGTCGGGCCATTCGAGGGAGGCCAGAATCTTGTGCGAACCGACATCCACGGCCAGCGGCGTATCCGGCGGCGCGGCGCGGCGCAGGGCGGCCAGCAGTTCCCGCGGCGACATGCGCCCCCTTTCAGGCACGGGAAAACGTCGCTGCGCAAGGGTTTCGCGCAACCGCGCCACGCGCGCTGCGCCCCATGCGCCCTCCGTGTTGGCCGGGACCTGTGTCAGTTGCCGCAACACCGGCGCCATGTCACCGGTGAAACTGGCGGCCGCGGGCAGAGGGGGGTCTTCATTGTCCCAGGGCGCCAGCCAGATCAGCGGGGCGGCCACTTCCCACGGACGCACCAGCTCCACAACGTCGAATCCGACGGCCAGCAGACAGTCGGCTTCTTCCAGCAACTCGTAGACCGGATCGGCGCGGGTCAGGCCGATGGCGCCGGCGGCGAGGGGATGCATGCCGGCGACGACGCCTTTCGCTTTCGGTGTGACGATGACCGGCGCCTGGCCGGCCTCCGCGAGGGCCGTCAACTCCGCCTGGCAGCCCTGCAGGTCAATACCCGGGCCCGCCAGCAGGAGAGGCCTGCGCGCCGCGCGCCACAGCGACCTGGCCCGCTCAAGGTCCGCGAGGCCGGGCGCAGTCGCGACGGGCAGGCTGAACCCTTGTGAAGATCCTGCGGAAGCGGCCGGAGCGGCGGCCAGGGCGCGACTCACTTGCAGATGCACCGGTCCCGGCCTTCCGCCGACGGCCTTTCGCAGCAGGTCATGGACAATGCGGCGCGCGTCCTCGCCGGGACGCAGGGCGTGCGCCGCCTTTGTTAGTGGCCGGGTCAGCGCCTGTTGATCGATCACCTGGTGCGTGTGCCGTCCGGCCAGGGCCTCGGGCGCCTGGGCCGTCAGCAGCAGCAGGGGCGCGCGGTCCAGCCAGGCGTGACCCAGGCCGGCGATTGCGTTGGCGAGCCCCGGCCCGAGGGTCGTCAGGCAGACGCCGGGTCGGCCTTCGAGACGGGCAGCGGCGGCAGCCATGTAGAGCGCAGAACTCTCGTTGTGCACCAGCACGAAGTCCATGCCGGAGCGGCGCAGGGCCTCCAGCACTTCCACGTTCTCGCCGCCGGGCAGGCCGAAGACGCGTTGTATCCCCGCCTCGCCCAGGGCCCCGGCGATGGCCTCCGCCATGTTCATGCGAACATCAGCCTCTCCAGGTCCAGCGACTGCGCCGCGGCCAGGTCCTCCGGCGTGCCCAGCGGCAACCAGAAGTCCGCCTCGACGATCGAGACTGGCCGCATCTGCGCGTAGTCCGAGACCAGTTGCGTCAGTTCGTATTCGCGACGCCGCGGATGCAGTTGCAGCGGCAGGTCGAGGACGTCCCGGGTCAGGCGGCAGGCGCCGACGTAGACCTGCAGCGGCGGGGGATAGAGACCGCGTGGCGGCTTTTCGTGCAGGCGCTGCAGATGGCCACCCCGGTTCTTCAGCAGCACGCCGTACTGCGAGCCGTCCTGACGCTGCACGGACAGCACGCCCGCCGTCGTTTTGGCGAGGCGGCGCAGCGAGGGCGCGTGAAACAGGTCGTCGCCGTTGATGACGAGGAAGTCCGCCCCTGTCAGCGCGTGGCGACAGGCGCACAGGGCGTGGCCGGTGCCCAGTTGCTCGCGCTGCTCGACGAGGGCGTAATCGCTGAAGATGTCCTGTTGCGCCATGCAGGCGGCGATCTGCCCGCCGAGGTAGCCGGTGACCACCAGCACGCGCTCGACCGCAGGGCGCAGGGCGCGCAGCGACCACTCCAGGATGGGCCGGCCCTGCACCTTCAGCAGGGGCTTGGGGGTGTGGCGCGTCAAGTCGCGCATGCGCGTGCCCCGGCCCGCCGCGAGGATGACGCCCTCCATCAGGCCGGCTCCTTCAGCCGGATTCCCGCCACCTCGTCCAGTACGGCGGCGAAGCGCGCGCGGCAGGTCGCCATGGCGACCTCCGTGCGGCCTTCAAAGCGCAAACTGATGACCGGCTCGGTGTTGCTCAGGCGCGCCAGGCCCCAGGCGTCGTCCAGTTGCAGGCGCAGGCCGTCGATGTCGAGCAGCTCCCCCTCCCCTGCCAGGCGCTCGCGCAGGGCCGCCATCAGCCGGCGCCCCGTCTCCGGCGGACAGTGCGGTCGGTAAAGCGGACTGGCGACCGGTCGCGGCAGGGCATCGTCCAGTTCTGCCAGCGTTGAGTCGCCGGCGGCCAGCAACTGCAGCAGTCGGCCGGCGGCGTGGAAGGCGTCGTCGAAGCCAAAATAGTCTTCCGCGCAGAAAATGTGGCCGCTGATCTCACCGCCCAGCAGCGCGCCGCTCTCCGCCATGCGCTCCTTGACCAGCGCGTGGCCGGTGGGGCAGCGCATGGGTTGACCCCCGGCGCGGCGCACTTCGTCGAAGAAGACCTGGCTGCAGGAGACGTCGGCCAGAAGGCGCGCGCCCGGGTGACGTTTCAACAAATCCAGTCCCAGCAGGGTCAGGGCGCGGTCCGGCGCGACGATGCGGCCGCGCCCGTCGACGACTCCGAGGCGGTCGGCGTCGCCATCGAAAGCCAGCCCGACGTCAGCGCCGAGGCGTGGCACGGAGGCGCAAAGCGCCTTCAGCGTGCGCGGGTCGCCGGGGTCCGGCTGATGGTTGGGGTAACGGCCGTCGGGCTTGCAATAAAGGCACTCGACCAGGTCGTGGCCGAGGGCGCGCAGCAGGCCCGGCGCAATCAGGCCGGCCGTGCCATTGCCGGCGTCGACGACCACGCGCAGCGCCCTGGAAGACTCGATGCGCCGTGCCTGGTCGGCGATATAGGGTGCGTAGAGTACCTCCCCCTGGCACTGCCGGGTGGCGCCGGCGCCGCACTCCAGGTCATCGGACTCGATGAGTCGACGCAGCGCCTGCAACTGCTCGCCGTGGAGACTTTGCGCGCCCAGCGCCAACTTGAAGCCGTTGAACGGCGCCGGCAGGTGACTGCCGGTGACCATCAGCCCGGCGCTGTCGTCCTCCTGAACGACGCGGTGATAGAGCAGGGGCGTGGGCGTGAGGCCGATATCCAGCACCTGGCAGCCGCTGGCCAGCAGACCGTCGCGGGCGGCGGCGTGCAGCGCGGGCGAGGACAACCGGTTGTCATGGCCCACCACGACCCTGGTGACACCGTATTCCCGGCGCAGCAGGGCGCCGGCGGCGCGCCCGACCAGGCGGGCGGCTTCGGCATGGAGCCTGGCCTGCGGCCCTTCCGCCAGACCGCGGATGTCGTAACGGCGGAAAAGCCCTGCGTCCAGTTCGATCGTGGGGGTCATCGGCGCCAGCATAACACGGGGCGTCCGGCTCTGTCAGAGAGCGTGGCATTCGCTAAACTTCAGGCGCCATGGATGTGGAGACGCCCGTGAAGACGCGCCCGCTGCGCCCCGAAGATGTGCCCCGTTTGATGCAGTGGTTGCCGCAGGAGCCACTGATGCGGCGCTATCAACTGGATGACGAGGTGCTGGAACTGGCGCTGCGCACGGCGCTTCCGACCGGCGACATCCTGCGCACGGCCGACGCGCCGGGGGCGCCCTGTTGCGCGCTGGCGTGGACGCAGCCGTGGGCCGGCCTGGGGCGCGGCGCCTACCTGCGCCTGATCTGTGTGCAGCCGGACCGGCAGGGTCAGGGACTGGGCCAGGCGCTTCTGGAAGCCTGCGAGGAAGCCTCGCGCGCCCGCGGCCAGGAGAACCTGATGCTGCTGGTCTCCGACTACAACGCCCGGGCGCAGACCTTCTATCGACGCTGCGGCTATGTCCAGGCCGGGGTGTTGACGGACTATATCCTGCCCGGCGTCGACGAGCTGCTGTTCTGGAAGCTCCTGTGAGGGGAAACCCCACTCGCGGCGCCGTTGACAGGCCTGTATACTGGTCGCGGATTAACGAACGATTCACCAAGGGAGACCATCATGACCAAACGAGTGTTTTCTGTCCTGTTGCTGTTCGTCACCCTGGCAGCCCTGACCGGCCCGGGGCCGGCGCTGGCGCAGGACAACGTGCTGGTGATGGCGCGTTCGGCCGATACCACCGGGCTGGACCCCCACACCCAGACCGCCTTTGCCTCGCATCGCCTGCTGGAACTCATCTATGAGCCCCTGGTGGAACTGGATGCAGAGTTGAACATCATCCCGGCGCTGGCCGAGAGCTGGGCCTTCAATGAGGACGCCACATCTCTGACGCTCAACCTGCGCGAGGGTGTGACCTTCCACGATGGCTCGGCCATGGATTCCGCCGACGTGCGCGCCAGTTTCGAGCGCATCCTCGATGAGGAGACCGGCGCCGCCGCGCGCAGCCGCTACACCGGCATCAGCGCCATTGAGACGCCCGACGCGAACACCGTCGTCTTCGTGCTCTCCGAGCCGAACGTGCCCCTGCTGGGCGCGCTGGCCAGCGTCAACGCCGCCATCATCTCCGAGGAAGCCGCTGCCGGCGGTGACTTCTCCGGCGCCAACGGCACCGGCGCTTTCGTGCTGGAAGCGTGGACGCCCGAGGAAGTGACGACCCTGAGCGCCAACGCCAGTTGGTGGGGCGACGGCCCGAACGTGGATGGCGTCGAGATTCGCATCATCCCCGACGAGGCCTCGATCCTCGCGGCCCTGCGCGTGGGCGAGATCGACTTCGCCCTGCTGAATGACCCGCTCATCGCCACGCTGCTGATCGGCGACGAGAGCGTCCGGCTTAACCGCGTGCCGGCGCTCGCCTATCACGTGCTGCAGCTGAACGCCAGCCGCGAGCCGCTGGACCAGCTGGCGGTGCGTCAGGCGCTGTCCTGCGCCATCGACCGGCAGCAGATCCTGGATACGGCTTCTCTGGGCGAGGGCAGCGTCACCGGCCCACTGACCAGCGCCGCCTACGCCGTGCCCCTGGATGAGTACTTCTGCTACGAACGCGACGTTGAGATGGCGCGCAGCCTGCTGGCCGAAGCCGGTCTGGCCGACGGCTTCAGCATCAGCGTCATCGCCGCCAACGCCGAGCCGCCCACGGCCCTCTCCGAGGCGCAGACCATTCAGGCGCAACTGGCCGAGATCGGCGTGGAAGTCGTGATCGAGTCCATGGAACTGGGTACCTACATCGACCGCTGGCTGGCTGCCGACTTCGACGGCGCGGTGGCGCTCAACGGCGGCCGCCCCGACCCCCACACCATGTACTCGCGCTACTGGACGAAGGATGGCAACCTGCAGAAGGTCGCCAACTACATCGACGACACGCTGGACGAACTGATGGCCGCGGGCAAGGTTGAAACCGACCCGGCCGCGCGCTACGAGATCTTCGCCGAATTCCAGAAGCACCTGGTCGAAATGGCGCCCTGGATCTGGCTCTATACCGGTTACGAATACTCGGCGCAGCAACCCTGGGTCAGTGGCTTCGTGCCGCATCCGGGCGACAAGTTGACGTCCTTCAACGCGGTCTCACTGGACCGCTAGGGACGCTCAAACGCCCCGTTATTGAACCCCTCCCCCTTGCGGGGAGGGGCGTTGTTTTGCAGCCTGGTGCGGGCTGTTCTTGCGCCCTCACCCCAAACCCCTCTCCCTCAGGGAGAGGGGCTTTTCTTAAGGGCCTTTGACTCCCTGAAGTGGCGCATGGCGCTGAAGCAGGGGGAAAGAAGAGCCAGGTCGCTTCACTTTCTCGATCGGTACGGGGACATTCGATCTGGCGGACTACTTTCATCACAATGTGACTACTCTTGACCTCTCCTCGCCCCCTCTCCCTAGGGGGGGCGAGGGGTGAGGGCTGGCGAGAAACATCCTTGTCCGAATGACAACTGAAACTGCGAGAATTCACTCCTGTCTTGCAACTGCCGAGGCAATCTCTGACAGGACCTTGTCCATTTCCCTGAGAACTCTCTCATTTGAATAGCGCAATACGCGGTAGCCCTGCTCTTCCAACTCCACCTGGCGATTCCTGTCTTCTTTCACCTGACCTATGTGAATGCCACCGTCCAGTTCTATCAACAACCTCGCCTGGTAACAGCAAAAGTCTGCAATATACGTCGTGCCGGCAACCGGATGTTGCCGGCGGAACTTAAGACCACCCAACCTGTGATCGCGAAGTTTCTCCCACAAGACCTGTTCCGCATCCGTTTGTCTCTTTCGCAATCCCCGTGCCAAATCGCGCAAGGGTCTGCTTGCCACAGCGCGATGACCGAATTCTTCTGAGTCATGTGAAATGTTCATTCAGGTTCCAGCCCTCACCTCAAACCCTTTTCCGCTGAATCGCGGGAGCCCTTCTCTGGGAGAGGGGCTTTCCTTCCGGGGCCTTCTACTCCTTGAAGCGAAGTATTGCAAAGATCCAGAGGGACAGAAGTGCGAGGCCATTGCATATCTTCGACCGGGACGGGTGGCATACTGCTTCCAGCACAGTGTGACTTCTCTTGACTTCTGAGCGAATCTCCCCCTCTCCCTCAGGGAGAGGGGGTTGGGGTGTGAGGGCCCACGCACTCTGCCCTTTCTTACCCCTCCACCCGCCCCAACACCGCCGCGCCCATCTCCACCGTGGACGCGCGGCCGCCCAGGTCGCGGGTGTGGACGCCGTCCGCAAGGGCTGCCGCCACCGCCGCCTCAATGCTCCCGGCCGCCTCTCCCAGCCCCAGGTCCCGCAGCATCAGCGCTGCCGAAAGGACCAGGCCACAGGGGTTGGCGATGCCCTGGCCGGCGATGTCCGGCGCGCTGCCGTGCACGGGTTCGTACATGGAGGGGAACTCGCCCATCGGGTCCAGGTTGGCGCTGCTGCTGAGGCCAACGCTGCCCGCCAGCGCGCCGCCAAGGTCGCTGAGAATGTCGCCGTACATGTTGGTCGTGACGATCACGTCAAAATTGCCTGGCGCCTGCACGAACTTCATGGTGGCGGCGTCCACCAGCAACAGGTCCGTGGCCACGTCCGGATAGTCGCGCGCGACGTCGGCGACGACCGCGTCCCAGAAGCGCATGGTGTGCAGGATGGCGTTGGACTTGGTGACGTTGGTCACGCGCCGCTGCCGCCCCCGCGCCAGCTCGAAGGCATAACGCGCGATGCGCTCGACGCCGGCCCGTGTCAGCACTGTGGTCTGGATGGCGACGCCGTTCTCCCAGTCACGGTGCAGCACGCCGCCGGGTCCGGCGTACTCGCCCTCGCTGTTCTCGCGCACGATGAGCATGTCGAAGGCCGGGTTGCCGCGCAGCGGCGTGGGCACGCCGGGGTAGCTGCGCACGGGGCGCAGGTTGGCGTACTGCCGGAACTGCTTGCGAATCTGGAACACAAACTCCCAGGATGAGCGCTCGTCGCTGACCTCCGGGTGACCGGCGGCGCTGAAGAGGATGGCGTCGTAATCGCGCAGGGTCGCCAGGCCGTCGGCCGGCATGAATTCACCATGCCGCAGAAAGTGTTCCGCGCCCCAGGGGAAGGATTGGCAGCGCAGGGCGAAACCGGCGCGTCGCGCGGCCGCCTGCAACACGGCCAGGGCCTGCGGCATGATTTCCGGGCCGATGCCGTCGCCCGGCAACACGGCGATGTCAAAGGTTGATGTCACGGATCCGCCCTTCTCACGGCGTCGCTACGCCAGGCGGCCGGCCTGGCGCAGTTGCTCCTCGATCCAGATGTAGGTCTGTTCCATGCCCTGTTCGAGGCTGACCTGCGGCCGCCAGCCCAGCAGCTCCTCGCAGCGGGTGTTGTCGCTGTTGCGGCCGCGCACACCCTGTGCCTTCGTGAGGTCATGGCGGCGGCGAATGCGCTTGCCCGCCACTCTGGCGACGATGTCGACCAGCTCGTTGATGGTCACCAGGCGGTCATCGCCGATGTTGAGCGGCTGCGCGTGATCCGAGCGCATCAGGCGCAGGATACCCTCGACGCAGTCGCTGACGTAGCAGTAGGAGCGGGTCTGCAGGCCGTCGCCCCAAACCTCGATGTCGCCGCCGTCGGGAGCGAGCGCCACCTTGCGCGCGATGGCCGCCGGCGATTTTTCCCGCCCGCCGTCCCAGGTGCCCAACGGGCCATAAATGTTGTGAAAGCGCGCCACGCGCGTCTCGAGGCCGTAATCCTCGCGATAGAAGCGGCAGAGGCACTCGGCATACAGTTTCTCGTGGCCGTAGCCGTCTTCGGGGTCGGAGGGCCAGGCGTCTTCTTCCTTCAGCGGCGTGACGTCGGCCTCCTGCTGCAGGTGTTGGGGATAGATGCAGGCGCTGGACGCGAAAAAGGCGCGCTTGACGCCGGCCTCGCGGGCTGACTCCAGGGTGAGCAGGTTGATGAGCGTGTTGTCGTGCACGATGTCGGCGGCCATGCCCGCGCCGCGGCGGCGCTCGATAAAGCCGATGCCTCCCATGTTGGCGGCAAGCATGTAGACTTCGTCCATGCCGGCCACGGCCCGCTCCGCAGCCTCGCGCCGGCGCAGGTCCAGCAGCAAAAACTCATGGGCCTGGCTGGGCGCGTATTCAGGATGCTTCACGTCCACGGCGCGCACCTGCTCGCCACGCGCCACCAGTGCATGGACCAGATGATGGCCGATAAAGCCGCCGGCGCCGGTGACGAGAATGCTCATGGGCCCTGTCCTGCATCAAGGTCGCGGCGCCAGTATACATGAATTGCTCTCCTGCCGTCCTGACAGGCGGGCTCGTTGCAGCCGTCAAAACAGGGCCTGGGCATACTGCCGATCGATAGCCCTCTCCCCTTCCCTGGAGAAGAGGGGTTTGGGCAGGGCTGCCGCGACCTGGCGGGAAGGGCACCGCCTCCAACCAGTCCTTGACAGGACCATCAACCCGCGCTAGATTTAGACAAGTCTAAACCTGGAACGGAGAACCCGATGAACTGCAACAGAATGGTTGTCCTGCTGCTGACCGGCTTGCTGGCAGCCAGTGGCAGCCTTGCCGCGCAGGACGACGCGCGTCCCCTGGTCGTCGCCACGACCACCCAGGCGCGGGACGCCCTTGAGATTGTCGCCGGTGAGCGCATGGAGCTCATCGGCCTGATGGGCGCGGGCGTGGACCCGCACCTCTATCGTCCGACCGAAGCCGACGTTCGCGCCATGAACCGCGCCGACGCCATTTTCTACAGCGGCCTGCACCTGGAAGGCCAGTTCGGTGACGTGCTGGCCGCGCTGGGAGAACGCGACGTTCTGGTCGTGGCGCTGTCCGACCCCGTGAAGAAGGCCGGCTTCACCATCGGCGGCTTCACGCTGTCGGAAGCCTACAACAACGTCGATGACCCGCACTTCTGGTTCGATCCGCGCAACTGGCAACTCAGCATCGACTACGTGGCGGAACAGCTGGCCCTGCTCGACCCCTCCGGCGCTGACGTGTATGCGGAGCGGGCCGCCGCATACAACAGTCAACTCGATTTGCTCTTCGACTGGGCCCGCGAGGCCATGGCCGCCGTGCCGGAGGAGCAGCGGGTGCTGGTGACCTCGCACGATGCCTTCCAGTATTTCGGCCAGGCCTTTGGCTGGGAAGTGCGCGGCCTGCAGGGGCTGAGCACCGAGGACGAGGCCGGCGTGGCGGATGTCCAGGCGCTGGTGGAGTTCGTGATTGAACGCGACATTCCCGTACTGTTTGTTGAAAGCAGCGTCCCGCCCAACGCTATCGAGTCTGTGCGCGAGGGGGCTGCAGCCCAGGGGCACGACATTGGCGTCGGGCTGCGCGAACTGTATTCGGACGCCATGGGCGCGCCGGAGGACTTTGGCGGTACCTACGTCGGCATGCTGGCCGGGAACGTCAGCACGGTGTTGCAGTCCTGGGGCCTGGCCTTGCCCCACTGGCCGGAAAAGCTCCTGCCGGCCCCGCCACAGGACCTGGTTGAGGTGGATGCCCAGGCGCCGTGAACCAGACTCCCGCGCTTCACATTGAAGACCTGACGGTCGCTTTCGACAGCCGGCCCGCGCTCTGGGACGTGGACCTGGTGGTGCCGGAAGGCGTGTTGATGGCCGTCGTCGGCCCCAACGGCGCCGGCAAGACCACGCTTGTCCGCGCGGCGCTGGACCTCATCCCGCGCGCGGCAGGCTCGGTGCGCATTTTCGGCGAATCCGTCGCCAGGGCGCGTGGGTTGACGGGCTACGTGCCACAGCGCAGCAGCGTCGACTGGGACTTCCCGACCACCGTGCAGGACGTGGTGATGATGGGACTTTACGGACGCCTGGGCTGGCTGCGCCGGCCGGGCGCCGCCGAGCGTTTACGCACCCGGCAGGCGCTGGAGCAAATCGGCATCGCCGACCTGGCGACGCGGCAGATTAGCCAGCTCAGCGGCGGCCAGCAGCAGCGTACCTTCCTGGCCCGCGCGCTGGTGCAGGACGCGCGCGTGTATTTCATGGACGAGCCCTTCGCGGCCGTCGACGCCATCACGGAGCGCGCCATCGTCACCCTGTTGCAGGAGCTTCGCGCGCGCGGTCGCACGGTCGTCGTCGTGCACCACGACCTGCAGAGTGTGCCGGACTATTTCGACCAGGTGACCCTGCTCAACGTCGAAGTCATCGCCAGCGGGCCCACCGCCGAGGTCTACAGCGAGGACAACCTGCGCCGCACCTTCGGCGGGCGCGTCGCCGGCATCGCCCGTCTGACGGAGGAGGCGCTGCCTTGAGCCTGGCCGGTGGCCGGAACTGGAGGACGGTTGCGGTCCTGCTGGCGCTGTCCCTGGCGGTCATCCCCCTGAGTCTCGCTCTCGGTAACATCCGCGTGGACTACACCCTTGTGACGGTGGCGGCCGGTGGCGCGGTGCTGGGTATCGTCTGCGGCGTACTGGGCAGCTTCGCCGTGTTGCGCCAGCAAAGCCTGCTGGGCGACGCGCTGTCGCACGCCGCGCTGCCCGGCGTGGCCCTGGCCTTTCTGCTGGCGGGACGAGAACTGGGTTGGCTGCTGCTGGGCGCGGGCATCGCCAGCTGGCTGGGCGTCCTGCTGATCAACAGTCTGGTGCGCCGCACGCGGCTGAAACAGGACGCGGCCATGGGCGTCGTGCTGACGGCCTTTTTCGCCCTCGGCATCACCCTGCTGACCTACATACAGTCGCGCAACGATGCCAGCCAGGCGGGGCTTGACCAGTTCATCTTCGGTCAGGCCGCTGCCATTCGCCGCCAGGACGTGGTGCTTATCAGCGCCGTGGGGCTGGCGGCCTTTCTCGTACTGATCGCGCTGTGGAAAGAATTCAAGCTCATCACCTTCGACCCGGCCTTCGCCCAGGCCAACGGCTTCCCCCTGCGCCTGCTGGACGTGACCCTCTCCACCCTGATCGTGATCGCGATCGTGCTGGGGCTGCAACTGGCAGGCGTGGTGCTGATGGTCGGTCTCCTGATCGCCCCGGCGGTGGCGGCGCGGCAATGGACCCGGCAACTGGACCAGATGCTGGCGCTGGCCGGCATCTTCGGCGGCCTTGCCGGGGCGGGCGGCGCCATTTTCAGCGGCCTGCAACAGGGCCTGCCCACCGGCCCGCTGATCATCGTGGTGGCCGTGGCGATAGTGGCCCTGTCCATCAGCCTGGCGCCGGAAAGGGGCCTGTTGTGGCGGGCCTGGCGCCAGCGTCGCGACCGGCAACGCTTCGCCGCGCAACAGGTGCTGCAGGACATCCATCGCCACGCCACGCAGCACCGGGACCCGCGTTACCCGGCGCCGGGAGGCATGCTGGTGGCGCTGCGCGGTACGCTGGCCCGCCCGGCCCTGCGTCAACTGCAGCGCGAGGGACTCTTGCAAGCGGGCGCGGACGACGACTGGACCCTGAGCGAGCGCGGCCTGGAGCGGGCCCGGGAAGCCGCGCGCAACCAGCTCCTGTGGGAGCGCTACCGTCAGTTTGGCGAGGAACTGGGGCTGCCCTCTGTGACGGTGGACACGCAGCAGCCCATCGACCGCCTGTTGCCCGCCACTGCTCTCACCCGCCTGGAGACGCTGGACTAACCCGTGGCGATCCTGGAAGCCCTGCTGATCGACCTCACCCTGCGGGTGACCGACCTGCAGCGTCTGAATGCTATCCTGGGCGACCCGCAGACGTCGGCCCTGATCACCGGCGCTCTGGTGGCCTTCGCCGCCGCCCTGCCCGGCACCTTCCTGCTCCTGCGCAAGCTGGCCATGACCACTGACGCCATCAGCCACACGGTGCTGCTGGGCATCGTGCTGGCCTTTCTGCTGCTGGCCGCCCTTCCCGGCCTGGAGGCGGACCTCAACTCTCCCTGGCTGATTCTGGGCGCGGCGCTGGCCGGCGTGGCCACCGTGCTGCTGACCGGCGCCATTCAGCGCTCCGGCCTGGTGAAGGAGGACGCCGCTTTGGGCCTGGTGTTCCCGCTGCTCTTCGCCATCGCCATCATTCTCATCTCGCGCCTGACCGATGACGTGCATCTGGACAGCGACGCGGTGATTCTGGGCGAAATCGGCGTCGTCTGGGCGGACGCCCGCAGCCACTGCCTGCAGGACTGTGACGAAGTGCACATCACGCCTGACGACCCGCGCGCCGAAACCGGTCGACGTTGCACGAATTGCGCCGAACTGGACATCGGCCCGCGCGACCCGGCGGCGGAGTTCGAGGAATACTGCGTGAATTGCGGCCGCTACACGGCGGCCGAGGCCTGGCGCGCCCGCCTAGTGTCGCGTGCGCCCACGCAGGTCTTCTGGCCCAGGGCCATCACTTCCATGCTGCTGGTGGCCCTGCTCAACCTGGCGTTCATCCTCCTCTTCTACAAGGAACTCAAGCTGGGCACCTTCGATCCGGCGCTGGCGGCTGCGCTGGGCCTGCGGCCTGCGCTGCTCAATACGGCGCTGATGGTGCTGGTGAGCATCACCGCCGTGGCCGCCTTCGACGCGGTCGGCTCGGTGCTCGTGGTGGCCTTCTTCATCATTCCGCCCGCGACGGCCTGGCTGCTCAGCGACCGCCTGGCCCACATCCTGCTGCTGGCGCCTCTGGGCGGCGTGCTGGCGTCGCTGACCGGTTACGAGTTCTCGCGCGGCAACCTGCTCGGCATCGCGCAGATGCGCGACCTGCTGCTTCTGCTGGACAAGACAATCGGACTGGATGGCTTTATCGAATGGAATACATCCATTTCGGCCGCCATCGTGCTGATGATGTTTCTGTTTTTCCTGCTGGCCTGGGTGTTTTCGCCGCGCCAGGGGCTGTTGCTGTCCCTGCTGCAGCATCGCGCCCGACGCCAGCACTTTGCCGAGCAGCTGCTGCTGGGCCACGTCCACCACCACCAGGGCACGGCCGAGGCCGCCAGCGAACTGGCGCAGGACCGGCTGCACCTGCACCTGGGCTGGACGCCGCGACGGACGCAGCGCGTGCTGATGCGCCTGCGTCTGCGCGATCTGGTAGCCAGCGAAGACGGCGCCCTGCAGCTGACCGCGCGCGGTGAACGCAGCGTGCGCCGCTTCATGGCCCTGCGCGGCGCGGGTGGCGCCTCCCCTGCCGGAGACTAAAGATGGCCGCGTCGCTATCTGCCGTCCTGCGTTGACCCGCCGTCTGGTCAACGTTATTCTCACACTCGACACGACGGGAGTGAACACACATGGCAAAGAAAGCGGGCAAGCGTGTCATCAGTGAAGACCAGGCGGTCGAGTTGCTGGCGCTCTTCGTCAGTTCGGCGCAACTGCTGATGAGCGAACCGGCGCATTACGGGCCGCTGCGCCTGTTGACCGCCACCGAACGCCTGAGCGCGATGATGCTGGAAAGGGCCTCGCCGGAGACGCGGCCATTTCTGGAACTGGCCATCGAACGCATTCCGCAAATGCACATGCAGATGTCGGACGTGGAGGCCTATTCGGCGGGCCTGGAGGAACTGAACGCGGCGATCGGGGAATGCCTGGTGCGCCGCGCCGGTCTGGAGTGAGCGGGCGTTGGGGACTGTGAGGGCCTTATGAGCAACGACGTGTTGGACGCCATTCGCAAGCGCCGCGTTGTGCGCGAGATGACCGACGAGCCGGTCACGCAGGAGCAACTGGAACAGATTCTGGACGCCGGGCGCTGGGCGCCGACCGGCGGCAACCTGCGCCAGAACCGCTTCGTCGTCGTGCAGGACGAAAAGATCAAGCGCCTGATCTACCAGGTCTCGCCCGGCATGTTCCAGCGTCCGCCAGTAATCATCCTGATTTGCAGCGATCTGCAGCTGGCCATCGACCACCAGCTCGGCGAGGACAAACCTACCTTCCTCATGGACGTCGGCAAGGCCGCGCAGAACATGGCCCTCGCCGCGCATTCGCTCGGCCTCGCCACCGGGCCGGTGACCTCCTTCAGCCAGACGGCCGTCAGCAGCATTCTGAACCTGCCGGACACTTACGTGCCGCACATGTTCCTCTGTCTGGGGTATGCCGCGCCGGTGCCGCAGTTCAACGTGCGCGCCTGGCAACGCATCACCTGGCGCGACCTGACCTTCTACGACCGCTTTCCGTCGGATCCGGGCGGCGGATAGTAGCGGCGACCGGCCAGACGCTGCGGCAGGCGCGAGTCGCTGCCGTCGTCCTCGCCGTAGCCCAGGGCCTTCATCAGGCCGGTGGGCGCGTTGCGCAGCTTCAGCGGCACTTCGAGATTGCCGGTGCGTTGCACGTCCTCCAGCGCGGCGAAAAAGGCATCGCAGGAGGCGCGGCTCTTCGGCGCCTGCGCCATGTAGGCCGTGCCATGCGCCAGGTTGATCTGGCACTCCGGGTAGCCGATGGTCTCGCAGGCGCGGAATACTTCGTTGGCCACCACCAGCGCCGTCGGCTGCGCCATACCGATGTCCTCACTGGCGAAGATCACCATGCGCCGCGCGATGAAGAGCGGGTCCTCGCCGGCCTGCACCATGCGCGCCAGATAGTAGAGCGCGGCGTCCACGTCGCTGGCGCGCATCGACTTGATGTAGGCGCTGATGGTGTTGTAGTGCTCCTCGCCCTGTTTGTCGTAACGCAGGTGGGCCGACTGTAACGCATCGCGCAAGTGCGTCGCCGTGACCCTGCTCGCCTGGTGCAGGCGGGTCGCGACTTCCAGCAGGTTGAGGGCGCGGCGGGCGTCGCCGTTGGCATACGCCGCCAGAAAGTCGCGCGCCTCGTCCTCCAGGTCGACCTCCAGCGCATCGCTGCCACGGTCGAGAATGTCTTCGAGTTCGGCCTCGCCGAGGGCTTCCAGCACGAACACCTGGCAGCGTGAAAGCAGGGCCGGAATGACCTCGAAGGAGGGGTTTTCAGTCGTGGCGCCGATCAGGATGATGGTGCCGTCCTCGACGTAGGGCAGCAAGTAGTCCTGCTGCGCCTTGTTGAAGCGGTGGATCTCGTCGAGAAAGAGGACCGGGCTGCGCCTGCCGCCCTCTCGCTCCTCTTCTCCAAAGAGACCGGGCAGCGCCCTGCGTCCCTGTAGTTCCTCGATGATGGCGCGCACTTCGCCCTTTCCCGCGGCGACGGCCGAGAGCGGGAAAAAGCGACGACCTGTGCTGGCGGCGATGATGCGCGCCAGGGTGGTCTTGCCAACTCCCGGCGGGCCCCAAAAGACCATTGAGTGCAACTCGTCGCGGGCGATGGCGAGTTGCAGCGGCTTGCCCGGGCCGGTCAGATGTCGCTGGCCGACGAAGTCCTCCAACCGCTGCGGGCGCAGGCGGTCCGCCAGCGGAATGTCCGCGCCCGCCCGGCTCACAGGCCCGTGGTCTCGTAACTGTGGGCGATCTTGCGCATGGCGACCAGCCAGGCCGCCGAGCGCGGGTCTTCCAGTCCTTCGCCCAGCCAGGTCTCGCGCACCTCCTGCCAGGCCATACGCATGGTGTCCTCCAGGCCGGAGCGCACCAGGGTCAACTCGTCACTCCCGGTCGAAAGGTCCCGTCGCAACTGCGGCGGCAGCGTCTTGCCGGTCAGAGCCTCCAGCGCCTCAATCACGCGCTGCATGCGCATTTCGTCGAGGCGCCGGTCAAGGCGGCCGAAACGGATGTGGGCGAGGTTCTTGATCCATTCGAAGTAGGAGACGGTGACGCCGCCGGCATTCACGAAGGCATCCGGCAGGATCAGGACGCCGCGCGCGCGCAACTGCTCATCCGCCGCGGTGGTCACCGGCCCGTTGGCCGCCTCGACGATCAGCCGGGCGCGTATGTCTGCAGCGTTGCGCTCCGTGACCTGCGCCTCGGTGGCGGCCAGCAACAGGATGTCGCAATCCCGGGCAAGGCAGGCCTGGCCATCCTCGACGTATTGCGCCTGCGGGTAGCCGCGCACGCCGCCGTGTTCCTCCTTCCAGGCATTCACCGCCGTCACCGACAGCCCCTTGTCGTCGATCAGGGCGCCGTCGCGCTCGATGATGACGGTGATGCGCGCCTCGTCCTCTTCCTCCAGGAATTTCGCGGCGTGGAATCCGACGTTTCCCAGTCCCTGCACGGTGATTCGCGCGCCGGCCAGCCCCTGCAGGCCGACCCGTCGCGCGTCCTCCGCCTCACCCAGAAATTCGCGGATGACCACCTGCACGCCGCGTCCGGTGGCCTCTACGCGACCGGGTATTCCGCCGCTGCCGACCGGTTTGCCGGTCACGCAGGCGAAATAGTTGACGTCATGAGGATTGACGCGCCGGTAGGTGTCGGCGATCCAGGCCATCTCTCGCGGACCCGTGCCCATGTCCGGCCCGGGCACGTCCGCCCCGGGGATGATGTAGCCGCGATTGATTAGCTCGCGCGCATAGCGGCGGGTGATGCGCTCCAGTTCGCCCTTGCTGTAGTCGCGCGGGTCGAGGCGCACGCCGCCCTTGGCGCCGCCAAAGGGCACGTTGACGATGGCGCACTTGCAGGTCATCAGGGCGGCCAGCGCCGTCACCTCGTCCAGCGACACCAGTTCGTTGTAGCGGATGCCGCCCTTGGCCGGCTGCAGATGCTCGCTGTGGATGGCGCGCCAGCCGAGGAAAACGCGCCAGCTGCCGTCGTCCAGCTGCACCGGGAACTGCACGCGCACAATGCTGTTGCAGGCCAGAATCTGCTCCCGCAAACCGGGCGGCAACGCCAGCTGGCGCAGGGCCCTTTCCGCCATGCGGTCGACTTCCGAGCTAAAGGACATGGCTCTTCAACGCCCCCTGTTTCCGCACCCGGACATTGTTGTGTCAATTTTGGGCGATCAGGCCTGGTCGTCGCGCTTGAGGCGCACCGCCGTGCCGCTGGCGATGACCATCAGCATGCCGCCGCTGCCACCAGGCGAGAAGGCCTCGTGATCGATTTTGACGCCCACCACGGCGTCGCAGCCCATCTCACGCGCGCGGCCTTCCATCTCGCGGATGGCCTCCTGGCGGCCCTCCATCAGCTTCCGCTCGTAGCCGCCGGCGCGCCCGCCGATGATGTCGCGGATGCTGGCGCCGATGTCCACAAAGATGTTGGCGCCCATCACGGCCTCGCCGGTGACGATGCCGCGATACTCCGCAATGTGGCTGCCCTCGATGCCGGGCGTAGTAGTGATGATCATTTCCCGCTCTCCTTCTTCAGTCACCCCCAGTGTACACCAGGGCAAGACGCTGCCGGCTATACTCGGCCTCCGCCGCATACAGGGAGGTCCGTATGAACGACGCCCGTTCCTGCGCCCGCGAGCATGGCCCCCCGCTCCCGCCGGCAATACGAGGCGCTGCTGCCCGTCCCGTCCGTCAGCACCTTGCCGCAGTACGCGGCCCGAACGAGAACGTCCGCGTCGAGTCGCTGGAACGCGGCGTCAGCGCAATGATCCACTTCCCGCAGGGGATCGGCACCACGTGGAACGGGCCCTGAAGTCTTTACCGGAGGAGGGCAGACCCGGTCCCGCAAGAGTCGGCTTTTGTGCTACAGTGGGGTTGTGAAGACGAATGGCGCGCCAGCGCCCAACGCGGCATTGCATCGAGGAGGATTCACATGAGCGCAGAAGCGCACACTCAGGAACGATTGGCCCGCCTTGAAGAGGGCTATGCGCACCTGGCCACCAAAGCCGATCTCAAGAGAGTGCGCGGTGAGTTGAAGGCGGACCTGGAACGATTGGCTGGTTCCTTCAAGGTGTGGATCATCGTTGCCGCGATCGTTCAGGCCTTCATCAGCGCCATTTTAAGTCTGGCACTGCGAGCCGTCAGTTAAACGGCCAACACCAGGAATCGAAAGCAGCCCTTACCCCATCTGGTTCTGCAACTTGTACGGGCGACATATCATGTCGCCCGCCCCCCTTGTTCCTTCGTGCCCTGGATCATCGTTGCCGCGGTCGTTCAGGCCGTCAGGAAGCGGAAGATGGCGTCCTCGTGGCCGGGCAGCTGCTCGTGGGCGAAATCCGGGTAGGACAGGACGGACTTCGGCGCGCTGATCCGGTTGAAGGACACGTACTGCGACGAAGGCAGGCAGATGTCGTCCATCAGGCCGATCACCAGCAGCGTTTCAGCCTGGATGCGCGGCGCAAGGAACTGCATGTCGATGTAGCCCAGGCGCGTGAAGATCTCCTCTTCGCGCCGGTGCAGCGGGTCGTGGCGGCGGAACCAGTCGGCCAGTTCGTCGTAGGCCGTGACGCCGGTGGAGCTGCGCAGGTCGAAAACGCGTTTGATGTCCGTCAGCCAGGGGTAAACGGGCGCGGCGCGGCGGATGCGGGGTTCCAGCGCGGCGCAGGCGAGCGTCAGGGCGCCGCCCTGGCTGGCGCCGGTGGCGCTTACGCGGTCGGGATCGACGCCGGGCAGGTCCATGACGACGCGGGCCAGCTGCACCGTATCGAGGAAGACCTGGCGGTAGAGCATGTCTTCGGGCGGCCCGTCGAGGCCGCGGATGACGTGGCCGCTGAGCGTCGGCCCCTCGTGCCCGCCAGTCTCCTGCGAGCGGCCGCCCTGGCCGCGCACGTCCATTGAGGCGACGGTGACGCCCTCGGCGACGTAGCCCAGTTTGTCCAGCCAGGCGCCGGAATCCAAGGTGTAGCCGTGAAACATCAGCACGGCGGGGCCGGGCGCCGTCTGACCCCTGGGGCGCAGCAGCTTGGCGTGGATGCGCGCGCCGCGCGTGCCCGTGAACCAGAGGTGGTGGCAATCGGCGATGGAACTCTGGAAGTCGGCGGGCAGGAGCTCGGGCGCGGGATCGGTGGCCCGCTGTTCGGCGAGCGCGCGCTGCCAGTACTGGTCGTGGTCGTCGGGCCGTGGGTTGATGCCCTGGAGTTGCGGCAGCTGTTCGAGGGGCGTATCAAATAGCAGCGGCATGGGTCGCTCTCCCCTGGTTGCATGATTCAGCTGTGATTGGCACCCTGCATATCGATCAATATCTTGATCGCGCCCTCGTCGCGCGCGCCCTGCAGTTCGTAGGCCTCCAGCACCCGGTCGAAGGGGAAGCTGTGGGTGATCAGGGGCCCGGCGTCGACCTCGCCTGAAGCGATCATCTGCAGCGCCTGGCGCGTACTGGAATTGGCAGGGTCGCGCGTGGCGCCGACGGCGGCGCGCATCGTCAGGTTCTTGTAGAAATAGCCTTTCATCGGGAAGGGCATGCTGCTGGCGCGCGGCGCGCCGAAGTTGAGCAGGAAGCCGTCGCGCCGCGTCAGGGCCACGGCGAGGTTGACGCTCTCGACCTCCCCGGCGGCTTCAATGACGATGTCGGCCATGCGCCCGCCAGTCAGGTCGGCGACGGCGGCCACGGGGTCGTCAACGGCGTTGTGGATGGTGTCGGTCGCGCCGTAGAGCTGGCCGGCCTGCAGCCGATGGGCCTGCAGGTCGATGGCGATGACGCGCCGCGCCCCCATGCGCTGCAGCATCAGATCGAACCACAGGCCGGCGGAGCCCTGGCCGATGACGGCCACGTCCTGGCCGATGACGTTGGGCAGTTGCTTGCAGGCGTAGATGACCGTGCCGAATTGCTGGGCCTGCAGCAAGTGCGCCGGCGGCGCCTCCGGCGGCAGATAGAGTACGTCCCTGGCCTTGACAAGGCAGTATTCGGCCATGCCGCTGTGGTCCGGGATGAGGGTCAGCGCCAGGCGACCGGGCGGCAGGTCGTGTCCGGGCGCGTCGTGGGCGACCACCTCGCCGAGCACTTCGTGGCCTGTCGTGCCGGGCGCCATGGGATAGTCGTCGGGGTCAAAGTGATGCAGCCACTGGTAATCACTGCCGCAGAGCGACAACAGCCGCGTGCGCACGAGAGCATGACCGGGCTGCAGGTCCGGCAAGGGGGCTTCGATGAACTCGGCGCGGCCAGGGGCCATGACCTGGACGGCGCGCATGCTGGCGGGCAGGGACTGATAGGTGGTGGGCACGGACGGAAACTCCCGGGGGCAAAAGGCGGCTGAAGTGTAGCGCGGGCCCTTTGCGGATGCCATTTGGGGCAATCCAGGGAATCCGCCAGAATGCCCGCCGCCGCGTGTGCCGGTATGGCGGGCGACATGATATGTCACCCGTACAACAATCCAAAAACGCTGTACGGGCGATTGATCAAATCGCCCGGGACGCGCCGCACGCCACACCATCGTCGAAAGTTCAATCACATTGCCCGCCTGCCGCATAAGACGCTACACTGCCCAGGCAGGTGTGACCCGGGAGACCAGCCGTGCCGCTACTCTTTGACATGCCCGTCGAACAATTGCCCTCGTACCGCGGCCGCAACCCGCGGCCGGTGGACCACGACGACTACTGGGCCCGCGCCCTGGCGGAGCTGGAGGCCCAGGATGATGAGGTGGAGTTGCAACCGGCCGACTTCCACGCCGATTTCGCCGAATGCCATCACCTGTGGTTCAGCGGTGTGCGCGGCGCGCGGGTGCACGCAAAGTTGCTGCGCCCCAAATCCCTGATCGGCCTGGGACCGGCCGTGCTGATGTTCCACGGCTACTCCGGCAACGCCGGCGACTGGGTCGACAAACTGGGCTACGTGGCGCAGGGCTTCACCGTCGCCGCGCTGGACTGTCGCGGTCAGGGCGGCCTGTCCGAAGACAGTGGCGGCCATCTGGGCACGACACGCCAGGGGCACATCATTCGCGGCCTGGCGGGCCCTCCCGACGACATGCTCTACCGTCAGATATTCCTCGATACGGCGCAGCTGGCGCGCATTGTGATGGACATGCCGCAGGTCGACCCGGACCGCGTCTGCGCCACGGGCGGCAGTCAGGGCGGCGCGTTGACCATCGCCTGCGCGGCGCTGGAGCCGCGCATCTTCCGCGCCGCGCCGATCTTCCCCTTCCTGAGCGACTATCTGCGGGTCTGGGAGCTGGACCTGGACGAGAACGCCTATGGCGAACTGCGGACATGGTTCCGGCATTTCGACCCGCTGCACGAGCGCGAGCGGGATATCTTTACGCAACTGGGGTACATCGACATCCAGCATCTGGCGCCGCGCATCCGGGCCGAGCTGCTGATGGGCACCGGACTGATGGACCAGATCTGCCCGCCCTCCACGCAGTATGCGGCCTTCAACAGGATTGCGTCGCCGAAGTCGGTGCGCCACTATCCGGACTACGGGCACGAGACCCTGCCTGGGCATCAGGACGCGATATTCGGGTTTCTGGCGGAGTGATGGCGTCCACTTGCCCTGCCCGTTTTCGTGACGATCTGCGCGAGGTCGCGCCGGGCCAAGTGCCTGACGACCGCTTTCCTGGAGGACTGAACTGATGCGACTGTCAGGTCTGATTCCCGAGCCCGGGTCGCCACTGGACCGGGTGGCAACCCTGGTGATCTCCAACATTGCATGGGTCTTTCTGTCGCTGATGATCATTCCGCTGCCGGCGGCGACCGCCGGGTTGTTCGCGGTCATGACTCCGCTGGCGCGCAACAAGGACCGTGAATTTTTCGCGACCTTTTTCAGCACAATGCGTCGGCAGTGGCGCAAGGCAACCCTGCTGGGCCTGCTGGACTTTGCACTGGGCGCGCTGGTGCTGGTGAACCTGCAGGCCCTGGCGACGATACCCTTGCCTGAGGCTGTCGTCTGGTTTCTGCGCAGTCTGACCCTGATCGTCGGTCTGGTGCTTTTGCTGGCGAACCTCTACGCCTGGCCGCTGCTGGTGATGTTCGACCTGCCGATGGGGCGCCTGATCAAGGTCTCGCTGCTGCTGACTCTGGCGCATCCCTTGCAGTCGCTGTTTACCCTGGTCCTCGGGGCGGCGCCGATTGTGGCGGGCCTGTTCCTGCCCCCGTGGCTGCTTTTTGTGGGTTTCGTATCCCTCTCGGCGCTGGCGATCAGTTGGGGTTCGTGGCGGGTGATCCGGCAGCGGGCCTCGGCGGAGGAACTGGAGGAGCTGGACGACCCGATGCGGGGTCCCTAGCGTCTCCACTGAGGGATTTCGCTGCAGCCGAATCCCCGGTTGCCTGACATGTTACAGCGGCAGAGAGTCTGGACCCACCGTCCCCCGGGTCAACCGTCGCGCCAGCGGATCAGGCGCTCGAGGGGTTCATAGTCCCAGGGGACGGTTCGGCTGAAGATGAACCAGGTGGCCCCGGCCGCGGCGTACTCGTCGAGGTTGGCCGTCAGATCCTGCTCACCCACGCCGACAGTGCGGATGATATCGGCGGGGTCGCGCCCGACCCTGGCGCACCAGTCGTCGAGGACCCGGTTTTTGTGGATCCAGGAGTCTGGCGGGCCGAAGGTGTTCCACAGGTCGGCCTGCTCGGCCACGATGCGCAGCGTGACTTTTTCACCACCCCCTCCGATCATGACGGGCAGCGGGTCCTGGATGGGTGGCGGCACTTCGGCCTGCAGCCGGGCCCTGAAGGCTGGCAGATCGGCCTCAAGTTGACGCAGACGGCTGCCGGCCGTGCCGAACTCGTAGCCGAACTCGTCATAATCGCGCTGGAACCAGCCGGCGCCTATGGCGAAGAGCAGCCGGCCATTGCTGATGTGGTCCACCGTCTTGGCCATCTGGGCCAGCAGGGCCGGATTGCGGTAGCTGTTGCAGGTGACGAAGCAACCCACGCCGGCGCGCGAGGTGCTGGCCGCGATGGCGCTGAGCGCCGTCCAGCCTTCATAGTGCTCGCCTTCGGGGTCGCCCGTGAGTGGAAAAAAGTGGTCCCAGTTCCAGATGCTGTCGACGCCCATGGCCTCGACTCTGCGGACGGCCTCGATGTATTCCGGCCAGGAGCAGTGCTGGGGCTGCATCTGAACGCCGACGTGCATGCGGGTCATGGCGGTTTCCTCATGTCTGTTGCGGCCAGTGTAACGGCGGGAGAACGCGATGGCCAGGCGCGCCCAATGCTCCGGCCGCTTTCCCGCTCAGCCGCGGGAAACCATCCCTCAGGGAAAGCGGAGAAGTACAATGGCGAGATGAGTTGGCCGGGAGAGGGCAATGCAACTGGACCCGCTTGAGCACCCGCATCGGCGGAAAAACCTGCTGACGGGGGAATATGTGCTGGTCTCGCCGCAGCGGGCCAAAAGGCCGTGGCGGGGCGCGCTTGAGGCGCCGGCGCCTGAGCGTATGCCGGCCCACGACCCGAACTGTTATCTCTGCCCTGGCAACGAACGGGCCGGCGGCATTCGCAACCCGCACTACGAGCGGACCTTCCTGTTCCGCAACGACTTCCCTGCCCTGCTGCCTGAAGCGCGCCCGGCAGCGGCGAGAGACGAGCCGCTTTTGCAGCTGGAGGCGGTTCGCGGCGACTGCCAGGTGCTGTGTTTTTCGCCGCGACACGACGCGACCCTGGCGGCGATGGCGCTGACGGATTTGCGTCACCTCATCGACGTGCAGGCGCAGTTGCTGGCCGACCTGGGACAGCGCTGGCGGCACGTGCAACTCTTCGAGAACCGCGGCGACGCCATGGGCGCGTCGAGCCCGCACCCGCACGCCCAGATCTGGGCCTGCGACCTGCTGCCGACGATTGTGGCGCGCGAGGACGCCCGGCAACGGGAATACGCCCGGGCGCATGGCGGGCGACCGCTGCTGCCGGACTACGCCGACAGCGAACTGCGCTGTGGCGATCGAATCGTCGGCATGAATCAGCACTGGCTGGCGCTGGTGCCCTTCTGGGCGCTGTGGCCTTTCGAGACCCTGCTGCTGCCGCGTCGGCAGGTCGGCCAGTTGCAGGACCTGGACGATTTTGAGCGGGACGCCCTGGCCTCGCTGTTGCGCGAGTTGTTGCGGCGTTATGATGGACTGTTCAACGCACCCTTCCCCTACTCAATGGGCTGGCACCAGGCGCCGGCGGGTGGCGAGGCGCACTGGCAGTTGCACGCGCATTTCCTGCCGCCGCTGCTGCGCTCGGCGACGGTGCGCAAGTTCATGGTGGGCTTTGAATTGCTGGCGGAGGCCCAGCGCGATCTGACGCCGGAGCAGGCGGCGGAGAGGTTGCGCCAGGTGTCAATTCCTTGATTTACCCAGGACTCACTGAGCAAGAGTCGAGTCAACAGGAAGAGGTTATAATCTGAACAGGGTAGCAGGGAGCGAAAACATGCAGACTCGTCTCGGACTCAAAGTCGCGCCCAAAGTTGAGACTGAAAGATTCTTGCCGAGTTCAAATGATCGTAAAGTCAAGAATGGCACCTCGACAAACAATCTTGTATTCAGCGCATATACGAACGGAAATGACGGCACGTTTCCCCACATACTCGACCTGTATGTAAAGCCGGGAAGCGTTGTGGCAGATGTCACTTATGGCAAGGGGGTCTTCTGGCGCAACGTACCGGCAGGCCGCTACGAACTAAGGGCTACTGATATACAGGGTGGAGTCGATTGCCGCTCACTACCCTATGTTGATGGTGAGATTGACTGCGTCGTTCTCGATCCACCCTACATGCATTCGCCAGGCGGTACGGCCCACAAATCGCATACTCCGTTCGAAAGACATTATCGAAACAACAGTTCGGGCAACCAGACAGGTAGCAAATACCACGAGGCTGTGCTGGAATTGTACCGGGACGCCGGGTGTGAGGCGTGGCGCGTCCTGAGCGAACGGGGTGTTCTGATTGTCAAGTGCCAGGACGAAGTATGTTCAAATCGCCAGCGATTCACCCACGTAGAGATCATGCAAATGTACGATGATTTGGGATTTGTCGCCGAGGACCTGTTCGTTGTAGTGAGAAACAATCGGCCAGGTGTAAGTCGGGCGATACGTCAGGTACATGCCAGGAAAAACCATTCCTACTTCCTGGTTTTCTGGAAACGGGGGAGTGGCAAGGGTCTGTGGGAACCGCCATCGTGAATCCGATTTCGCTGATGGTGGAAATCATCCGGGAGCACGTTCCTGAGGATATCTGGCAGGGATCACCACTGATTGGTTATCGAAGCCTCGGAAATACCAACAGGGGTGAGATCGGTGAGGAATTCGTTCGGCGATATCTGACGTTGGCGGGAATAAAAGTAGACAAGAGCAAGCGAACTTCTGAAACGGATCTGCGAATTGAGAATTGTCGGTTTGAGGTCAAGACGGCTTCACTTGGTGCAAACGGGACTTTCCAGTTCAATCATGTTCGCCTGGACAGAAGCTATGACTACCTCTTGTGCCTTGGTATTTGTCCCCATGCAATTGTGTTCAACATGTGGCGCAAGGGCGAGGTCGCCGAGAACCGGGCTGGCAGTCTGGTACGGATGGCAGAAGGTCAGGCGGTCACCTACAAAATTACGAAGAAGCTCGATGCCATGCGCCCAATCTTCGAGTTGCCAGGCAGTCTTCGCTGCATAACAGACAGATAAGGTAAGCCGTCCAGGTATTACATTCCCGAGATTTTATTCTCAATTACACTAACAACAAAGCCCCCTTGTGTCACTCACCAGCCAGGATGGCGTTGACCTCGTCGTAGTCGTCTGGCGTGAGTTGCCAGTCGGCGGCGCGGGCGTTGGCGCGCAGCTGGTCCGGACGCGTGACGCCGGAGATGACGGAGCAGACCTCGGGGCGGGCCAGCAACCAGGCGTGGGCCAGTTCGGCCATCGTATGCTCCCGCTCGCGGGCCCAACTTTCCAGGTGCTCCACAAGGCTGTAATTGGCGTCGGTCATGTAGCGTTGCACGTAAGCGCTGGTTTCCCCGCGCGAGCCAGGCGGCGCGCCGGCTTCCCGCGTGTACTTGCCGGTCAGGAAGCCGCCGGCCAGTGGGAAGTAGGGGATGAAGCCCAAGCCGCCCTGCTGGCAAAAGGGTAGCACCTCGTCCTCGACCTGGCGCTCCAGCATGTGATAGTGGGACTGGACGCTGACGAGCGGCTCCCAGGCGTTGAATTGCGCCAGCAGGTTGGCCTGCGCCAGTTGCCAGGACATGTAATTCGAAGCGCCGATATAGCGCAGCTTGCCGGCGCTGACGAGATCATCCAGCGTGCGCATCGTCTGTTCGATGGGCGTGCGCCAGTCCCAGCGGTGCATCTGGTACAGGTCGATGTGGTCCGTCTGCAGGCGGCGCAGGCTGTCCTCGACGGCGCGCAGCAGGTGATAGCGTGAGGTGCCGCGGTCGTTGGGGCCAGGGCCGACGGGGAAGAAGGCCTTGGTGGCGACGAGGAAGCTGTCACGCTGACCGCGCAGGGCGCGCCCCAGCAGTCGCTCGGACGCGCCGCCGGTATAGGCATTGGCAGTGTCGATGAAGTTAATTTCCAGTTCGCGGGCGAGAGACAGGATGTTGTGGACATCGTTCTGGTCCACGACTCCGCCGAACTGGTTCGTGCCGAGGCCGATGGCGGAGACGCGCACACCGCTGTTGCCGAGTCGTCGCAGTTGCATGGGGAACCCTCGCTGCTTGTCAGGACGCACCTATTTTACGCGAAGGTGAAGGGCAGGAGGGCGAAAGAGTCGGGAGCTGCCAGACCCTGTGAACTACGCGGTGAGTGGCCCGAATCGCTAAACAGGTTGGTCGGGCTGCGGGACAGCTGGAGGACGGCCGGTTGGCCCCCTGGGTTGGGCGGCACGGTTCAGACGAATCGGCGTTCCTCAAGACCAGCGTCAGCCATCACCGCGCGGAGGGCGTTTACGGCGCGGGTCATGCCGTCCGGGCCGCTGAAGCCGATACTGTGGGCAGCCAGCTTGAGATGCGGCTCCAGGGCCAGTACGCCGTCAAAATCGCGCTCGCGCAGCGCGGCCATCAATTCTGGAAACTGGCCATCCCCCTCCCCTGCCGGGACGACCGTGTTGTCTGCGCGGGAGTCCTTGACGTGTACGCAGTCGACGCGTTCCGCCTGGGCCTCAAAGTACTGCATGCTGTTCAGCACGCCCACCTGCACGTAGTTGGCCGGGTCCCAAATGAGGCGAAAGTGCGGGCTGTCGATGGCTTCCGCGAAGGCCAGCACCCGTTCCGGGCGGTCGCCGACGATATGACGCTCGTTTTCGTGCAGCAGGGTGAAGCCGGCATCGGCGGCGATGGCGCTGAGCGCGGCCAGGCGATCGATCACCTGCGGGACGTACTGGTCATAGTGATCGTTGCTGGAGGTGTCTTCGGGATACCAGGAAAAGATGCGGATGCGCGAGCAGGCGAGGATGTCGCCAATGTCGACCAGGCGGCGGATGCGCTGGTCGTCGAGGGCGACGGGCTCGGCGAGGGGCGACTTGCCGACCGGGCTGCCCAGCGCGCTGACGCGGATTCCGGCGGCGTCGCAGGCGGCGCGGGCCTGGCGGGCCTGGTCGTCGCTGAGTTGCAGGACGTTGATGCCCCAGGCGGCGCGCAGATCAAGGCCCGGGACTCCCAGCTCGTTGAGGACGGCCAGTTGCTTGTCAAGGTCCTGGGCGATTTCGTCGCCGAATGCGCTGAGAGTGACGCTCATGCCTGGCGCTCCATTTGGGCTTCCTCGTCCTGCAGGCGCTGCAAGAGCTCCGCGTAGGCCTGGCGGTCGAGGGGAAAGTCGATGGTCTTGCCGCTGCAGTGCGAGGCGATCATGCCATTGGCCAGTTCCAGGCCCTGCAGGGACGAAGGGCCATCGGCGACCAGGGCCTCGCCATGCAGGATGGCGTTGCAGAAGTTGCGATGGATATCTTCGTGCTTGCCGGTCTCGGGGCCCAGCTCGGTCTCGACTTCCTGCATGCCGGGGTGGCTGAATCCATCCTGCGCAGTGACGATGAAGTCGTAAAGGTCCTGGTCGAAGCGGGCGAAACGCAGCGCGCCCTTGTCGATGCGGATGACGCCGCCGGTTCCGATGACCTCGAAGCGGTTGATTTTGCCGCCCTCGGCGGTGCTGGCGTGGAAGACCCCCATGGCTCCGCCGGGCCACTGCATCATGGCCTGCACGGTGTCGGAGGGGGAAATGTCGTGGAAGATGGTGGGCGCCCAGGCGTGGACGCGGGCGGGCATGCCCACAAGCCAGCAGATGAGGTCCATGTCGTGAGGTGTCTGGTTCATCAGCAGGGCGCCGCCCTCGCCGTTCCAGCTGCCGCGCCATTCGTTGGCCTGGTAGTAGGCGGCGGCGCGGGTCCAGGTGGTCTTGACGTCAATGTGCTGGATCTTGCCCAGCTGGCCGGAGTCGATGATACGTTTGGCGGCGACGATCTCGGGACGGCTGCGCTGCTGGTAGTTGATGGCCAGCAGGCGACCGGCTTGCGCGGCCGCCTGATTCATGGCGTCGGCGTCGGCGACCTGCAGGGCCATGGGCTTTTCGCAAAGTACGTGGGCGCCGGCGCGCAGGGCGGCGATGGCGATTTCGGCGTGGACCTTGTGCTGGGCCATGATGACCACGGCCTCGGGCCGCAGTTCGTCGAGCATTTCCCGGTAGTCCGTGTACCAGGAGCAGTTGAAGTGTTCGGCGGCTTTTCGCGCCCGTTCCTCGCGGTGGTCGCAGACGGCGATGACCTCACACTCCGTCTCTGCGATGGCGGGGTCATGCATGCGACGCACGGCGGCGCCGGCGCCGATCAGGGCGTACTGGACTCTTCGGGTCATACGATGCTCCTTGCTGTTGGTGGTTGAAGTCGCCCTCACCCCAAACCCCTCTCCCTGAGGGAGAGGGGCTTTTCCTCCGGGTTACGCCGTTCCACCCGAGTGCCTGAATTGTAGCAGGAAGTACGACTGGATTCTCATCGCCTGTCAACTGTCGAAGGCGCGGGCGATGGCGGCATTGAGGAAGTCGATGTTGTGCGCCAGGGCCTCGTCGACCGGGCGGGCGGCGCTGAAGTCCTCGATGCCCAGCCAGCCCTCGTAGCCGGCCCGCTTCAGGGCGCTGAAGAGCGCGTCCCAGTCGACCACGCCGTCCTCCAATGGTGACCAGTCAGCCAGCCACAGGCCGGCATCGCCTCCCGGCGGCAGGTAACGGGCATTCTTGATGTGGACGTGTGCCAGCCAGGGGCCGAGCACCTGAAAGCCGAGATCGTAGTGTTCGTAGCCTTCGCGGGCCATGTTGCCGGCGTCGTGCAGGACGCCGATGAAGTCGGGGTCGAAGGGGGCGACCAGGCGCTGCGCCAGCGAGGCGCTGCAGGTGATGGTGCCGTGATGCAACTCGACGATGGCGCGCACGTTGTACTGGCGCGCCAGTTCCTGGCAGCCGTCAAGGAAGCGCGTGGCGCGGGCGAAACTGTCGGCGTAGGAAAGACCGTCGCGATCGGGCCAGCGGCCGGGATTGACCCGGATGTTGCGCGCGCCGCAGGTCTGCGCAAAGCGCATGGCCCGTTCCGTGCTTTCGAGATCGCCGACATCGATGTAGGTGCCCAGGCCGGGAATGGTCAGGCCATGGGCGGCGGCCAGATCGCGGGCCTGGATGGCGCTTTCCTCGTTGACCGGTAGCGTACAGCGGTTGGCGCCCCAGTAGGCGAGACGCCCGGCAGAGCCGCTGGGCCTGACCTCATCGACGACGCGCCACTCGACTCCGGCGTAGCCGTGACGCTGGAGGGCGGCCGCAGCTTCCTCGGGCGTCAGTTCCGGCAGCATAACGGTGAAGACCGAAATGTTGAACATGGGTGTCTCCTTTCAGGCACGGCCTGGTTCAGCCGAAAAGCAGGGATTGCGCGCCGTCGATGTAGATGACCTCGCCGGTGACGTGGGCGGCCAGGTCCGAGACGAGGAAGAGCACGACTCGCGCGACCTGTTCCGGCGTGGCCGGCGCGCCGTCAGTCAGCGGGACATTGCCGGCGGGCGCCTGCAAAAGATAGCGAAGTCCCTGCCGACCTCGATGCAGCGTATTTTCCGAAATGTTGGTCGTGACGCTGCCGGGGCAGATGACGTTGACGCGAATGCGAGCGCGGGCCAGTTCGATGGCCAGCATCTTGCCGAGGGCCAACTGGGCGGCCTTGGAAGCCGCGTAGACCGAGGCCCCGCAATTGCTAAACATGCGCGTCCCATTGACGGATGAGGTGATGACGATGGCGCCACCTTGTTGACGCAAGTGCGGCAGCGCGGCGTTGATGCTAAGGAAGGTGCCCTTGAGGTTGATATCCATGGTCTGGTCGTACTCGTCGGGCGTGATGTCGTCGACGGCGGCCCAGACGCCGTTGATGCCGGCGTTGGCGAAGAGGATGTCGAGGCGGCCGTAGCGCTCTGTGAGTTGCCCGACGGCGGCGTTCAAAGCGGCGGGATCGCGCACGTCGGCCTGCAGGGCCATGGCGCCAGGGCCGGCGGCCTCCACTTCGGCGACGGCCTCGTCGAGCCTGTCGGGGTTGAAATCCAGCAGGCCGACGCGCGCGCCTTCCTGCGCAAACTTCAGCGCCGCGCCGCGGCCAATGCCTGAAGCGCCGCCAGTGACCAGCGCGACCTTCCCTTCCAGCAACGGGAGCCCCTCTTCAGGTTGCATGGAGTGAACCTTTCAATTCGCGGGTAAAGACGCAGCCAACATGATAGGGGCTTTGGGAAGTGGATGCCAGGAGGTTGGCAGGAAGCCGAAATGGACGGGACTAACCCTTGAGCAGGGACTGGGCGCCATCGATGACGACGACCTCGCCGGTTACGTGGCTGGCCATGTCCGGGACCAGGAAGAGTACGACGTTGGCGATCTGCTCCGCCGTGGCCGGCTTGTCGCCGCTGAGCGGAACGACTACCACGGGAAACTCACTGGCGACGCGTCGGCCCTCACGGTCGAGAACCCAGGTGTTATCCCAAATGTTGGTCGCGACGCTGCCGGGGCAAATGACGTTGACGCGAATGCGATCGCGCGCCAGCTCAAGGGCCAGCATCTTGCCGAGGGCCAGCCGGGCGGCCCTGGAGGCCGCGTAGACTGAAGCGCCGACATTGCTGTACATTCTGCTGCCGTTTACCGATGTGGTGATGACGATGGAGCCACCCCGTATCCGCAAATGCGGCAGGGCGGCGGGGTCGCGTACGTCAGCCTGAAGGGCCATGGCGCCAGGGCCGGCGGCGTCCACTTCAGCCGCGGCCGCTTCGAGCCTGTCGGGGTTGAAGTCCAGCAGACCGACGCGCGCGCCTTCCTGCGCGAACTTCAGCGCCGCGCCGCGGCCGATGCCGGAAGCCCCGCCGGTGACCAGCGCGACTTTCCCGTCCAAAGGGCGGGAGCCCTTCCGCTCAGTTGCGGGAGCCCTTCATCAAGCTGCATACTACCCCCTTTCCAGTCTGCTTGTCTGGCGCGCCCGATCACAGGGTGTTTACGAAGGGTCTGCCAGGCGCGCTGTCAGGCGGCCGCCGTGGCCGGAAATCAGCCGCGGAACATGGACTGGGCCCCGTCGACGACCAGGGCCTCCCCGGTGACGTAGCTGGCCTCGTCCGAAACGAGGAAGAGTACGGCGCTGGCGATCTGGTCCGGCGTGGCCGGCGCTCCGTCCGTGAGCGGAACGTCGCCGCTGTGACGGACCGGGTAACGCAGTTTCTCCATGTTGCGGTAGCTGATGTGGTCCAGAATGTTGGTGCTGACGTTGCCTGGGCAGACGATGTTGACGCGGATGCGCTCATGCGCCAGTTCGAAGGCCAGCATCTTGCCGAAGGCCAGCTGGGCGGCCTTGGTGCTCGCGTACACCGATGCGCCCACGCTTGAGAACATCGCATTTCCCGTGACGGAGGCGGTGATGACGATCGACCCGCCCTGCACGCGCAGGGCCGGCAGAGCCGCCTGGACGCTGAGAAAGGTGCCCCGCACGTTGATGCTGAAGAGTTGGTCGAATTCGTCGGGCCGTATGTCCCCGACGGGCGCCCAGAGGCCGGCGATGCCGGCGTTGGCGAAGAGTATGTCGAGCCGGCCAAAACGCTCCACCAGCTGCTCAACAGCGGCGTTCATGGCGGCGGGGTCGCGCACGTCGGCGAGCAGCGGCATGGCGCCGGGACCGGCTGCATCAACCTCACTGGCGGCCTCGCCGAGGGTGTCGGGGTTGAAGTCGAGCAGGCCGACGCGCGCGCCTTCCCGCGCGAATCGGAGGGCCGTGGCGCGGCCAATGCCGGAGGCGGCGCCGGTGATCAGGGCGACCTTTCCTTCAAGCAGCATGGCACCTTCCTTCCCGTACAGGCCACACGACAACTGTTTCCCTGGGCACGGTCAGCCGCGCAGGATGGAGACGGCGCCGTCGACGACGACGACCTCGCCGGTGACGTAGCTGGCCATGTCGGAGACGAGGAAGAGCACGACGCTGGCGATCTGGTCCGGTGTGGCCGCCTCCCCGTCAGTGAGCGGAACGCCACCGGTGTGCTCAATTTTGGCGGGCAGTTTCTCCAGGTTGCGGTAGGTGATGTGGTCGAGAATGTTGGTGGTGACGCCACCTGGGCAGACGACGTTGACGCGGATGCGGTCCTGCGCCAGCTCGAAGGCCAGCATCTTGCCGAAGGCCAGCACGGCGGCCCTGGTCGTCCCGTAGACGGAAGCGCCGCTGTCGGAGTACATGTGAGTCCCTGTCACGGAAGAGGTGATGACGATCGACCCGCCCTGCGCCCGCAGGGCCGGCAGGGCCGCCTGGACGCTGAGAAAAGTGCCCTTGACGTTGACGCTGATGAGCCGGTCGAACTCGTCAGGTGTGATGTCCTCCACCGGGGCCCAGACGCCAGGGATGCCGGCGTTGGCGAACAGGATGTCGAGCTGGCCGTAACGGTCGGTGAGTTGCGCGACGGCGGCGGACAGGGCGGCCGGGTCGCGCAGGTCGGCGAGCAGCGAGAGCCCGCCGGGACCGACGGCATCCACCTCGGCCGTGGCCTCGTCGAGGGTGTCGGGATTGACGTCCAGCAGGCCGACGCGCGCGCCTTCCCGGGCGAAGCGCAGCGCTGTGGCGCGGCCGATGCCGGAGGCGGCGCCGGTGACCAGGGCGACCTTTCCTTCAAGCAGCATCTTACGGGCCTTTCGCTGTGTCGGGGTGGATGTTGACGTAGCGCCTGCACTTCCGACCCTTTCCCGTTCCGGGGAACGGTGAGAGAAACTCAGGAAATTCACGGCAGCTTCAGCAGGTCATCGACATAGACGAAACGGCCGCCGACGATGGAATGGTTGGCGGCGATGCCGGTGAGGATGGAGGCCGCGCCGTCGAGGTGACTGGCGCCGCGTCCCAGCGGATCATTGGGCGGATCGGGCGAGAAGAGTTGCTCAAGCATGAGCGGATCAGCGCCGCCGTGGCCGCCCCTGGCGACGGGTATATCCGCCCTCCAGGAGTCGGCGAAGTGCGGGAATACGCGCAGTTCGGTACGGCGGTAGGCGCCCTTGCTGGCGGCGATGTGACGCTCCTCGGCCTCCGCCGAGGTCTTGCTGGCGGCGGTCTTGGTGCTCTCGACGACATCGAGTTCGAGGCGGCCGCGCGTGCCGCTGATGGCGACGCGATAGCCCTCCCAGGGGGCGTAGGCGACGAGGCTGTAGGCCAGCTGGGCGCCGCTGCGGTAGCGGACGGTGACGCAGCAGGTGTCCTCGATGGTGACCGGCTCGCCGAAGACGTTGCGATCGCGCTGGTAGCCGGTCTCGGCCTCCGCGTCGAGGTAGAGACTGGTCAGCGCCGGGTCCTGATCGAGGAAGAGAGCGAAGGGGTCGTCACGGGCGGCGGGTTCGCCGGTGTAGCGGGCGTAACTGTAGCGTTCCCCGCGGGCGGCGGCGTTGGCCGCGCCGTAGAATTTCAGGTCGCCGATGGCGGAGACTTGCTGCGGCCAGGAGTCGATCCACCAGTTGACGAGGTCGAAATGGTGGGTGGCCTTGTGGACGAGCAGGCCGCCGGAATTGTGTTTTTCTCGATGCCAGCGCCGGAAATAGTCGGCGCCATGGCTGGTATCCAGCAGCCAGTTCAGGGAAACGTGCAGGGGACGGCCGATGGTGCCGGCAGCGATGAGTTCGCGCAGGCGCGTGTGGGCCGGGGCGTAACGGTAGTTGAAGGTGATGCGCAGCTGGCGGCCGGTCGCTTCGATAGTCTCGAAGATGGCGCGGGCCTTGCCGTCGTCGATGGTCATGGGCTTTTCACAGATGACATCGCAGCCGAGTTGCATGGCGCGGATGATGTAGAGGTGATGGGCGGAGTCCATGGTGGCGACGATGACGACGTCGGGACGCGTCTCGGCGACCAGGCGGTCGAAGTCGTCGGCGTGGTAGGCGGGTACCGGCGCGTGCTCGTAAAGCTCCTGCAGGCGTCCGTTGTGCCAGGCCATACGGATGCGACTGAGGTCGCAGAGGGCGACGAGGCGATTGTCGGCGCACCAGGTTTCGCAAAGAGCCTGGACGTACATGCCGGCGCGGCCGCCGGCGCCGACGATGGCGTGACGTTTCATGGAGCTCTCCTGCTTGCGGATGGCGAGGCAGACTCTACACCCTCGTCACGCTCTGCCCAAACCCTCCACGCCGTCCCGGGAACTGAATTCTGTTCAGTCAGAGTGACCATTTTTGCCCGACAGTTGTCAATGTGTCAGTAAGCGAGAGAGGCGAATATCTGCGGCGAATCGCGGGTGGGCAGGACTTCCCCGGAAGCGAGCGCGTAGAGGTTATCGAGCGCCTGGCGCGCGGCGGCGACCAGGGTCTCGCAGGGGAGGTGGCAAATGTCCAGCAGGCCGCTGTTCCAGGCTTCCCCCTGCAGGTCGCCGAGCGCGGAACGATCGTAAAGGGCGTCGTAGTGCAGGCCGACACAGCCGGGCAGGGCGGCGGCGTTTTCGAGGCAGGCGCGCAGGGCTGGCCCGCGGGCGTCCTGTTGCGCCACCCGCGGGCCGGGGCCGCTGGCGGGCAAACCGGCGTCAAGGGCGCCGACGCTCCAGGCGCTGATTAACACGGGCAGCCCCTGTTCCGCCTGGAAGCGTTCCACGTCGAGCGAGGAGATCTGGGCGCTGTCGCAACTCATACTGAAGACGTCGCTGCCGTGACGGACCTGGCGGCACCAGTCCGGCGGAAGGCCCTGCCAGCGCGGGCCCAGATTGAGGTGGTGGGGGTCGATGCTGCGGCATGAGGTGGTGAGGATGTTGAAATAATGGCTGAGGAGCAGCACGCTGAAGTCGGCGAGATCGCGCCGGGCCGTGGCGCTCAACGCGGCGGACCAACGGCCGGCGCGAATGTTGTCGAAGCTGACGGTCATGCGCCAGGCCTGGCCGAGCGTACTTTCGTCTCCGTAACGCTCGCGCAGGAAGTCCAGCAGGGCGCGCCGGCTGTGACAGGTCTCGGTGTTGTAAAGCATGCCGGCGGCCGGCGGTTCGGCGCTCAGGCTCCAGGCCGGGGTGTCCATGAGAAAGTAGCCGAGCAGGCTGCTGTCCTCGCGAGAGGCGAGCAGTTGGGAGGCGAGCAGGCGGGCATCCTCGACGAATTGCGGGTCGAAGACGTCGGGCAGGTCTCGCCAGATGAAAGCGGCCCGGGGCCAGGCGAGGGGTTGCAGGGTGCGCGTCCAGGGAATACCGGGAAAGCGGCCGGGCCCGCCTTCGGAATCATGGCCGATGGTGTTGAAGCCGGCGCGATGCAGCCAGGACAGGGCTATCGTCGTCCAGTGACGATGCCAGGTGTTGGGCCCAAAGGCGCGCATGAGGTTGGCCTGCAGAAAGTCAACCAGTTCCTGATCCTCGCGTTGGCGGCGGACGGCGGCGAATTCGAAATCCGCGTTGTCGGGCGCCCAGTCGAGCGCGCCCTGCATGTGCGAGATGCAGGTCTCAACCGAGGCGCGCAGGCCATTGAGGCCGGCAGACCAGAAGGCATGGCCGTCAGGCGCCACCAGCCACCAGCGCTGACCGTCATGGTGGGTGCGGAACCAGCCGCTGGCCTCAAAACCGCCCCGGCGCCAGGCGCCCTGTTCCGTGAAATCGCGCGGCCAGGCCTGGGTCGGAGCCGAGCTTAGCTGGCCCCGCAAGCGCTGGCTGACTTCCGCCTGCTGCTGACTCTTGCCGCTCCAGGTGCGCAGGGCGGTCTGACCCAGGGGATCCAGCAGCGCGCCGCGCGGCAGGACTGGCTGGTCGAGCACGAGGGGCTCGACGGCGCTGGCGACCAGGGGCGTCATGCACCAGCGCGTGGGCTGCTCGCCACGGCTGGCCACCAGCAGGCGCAGACGGCTCACGGCGCCGGGCCGGACGGCATCGCCGTTGACAGCCGGTTTGAGCCAGGCGCCTTCACGTGGCAGTCGCGCCTGACCGAGAGAAAGCACGGCGAGCGGCAAACGCAGACGCGCGGAGGCCTGGGGCAGCAGCGCGAACTTCAGCTGAAAGCAGGGGCCATCCTGTCCTTCCTGCAGTTCGAGCAGAAACACAGCGCTTTCATCGCCGTCGAGCAGCATGTCGGCCGTGAGCCAGGCGGCCTCGCCGAGCGCGCCGGGCGCGACGTGGAATTCGAGACCATCGTTGACCGCGCCGGCGGCGTACCAGGTTGCTTCAAAAACGGGCGTCGCGCCGCTTTCCGGGTTGATGCCACCCAGCAGCTCAACGGGCTTGATCGTAAAGGGCAGGCTCGCCATGCGTCCTCCGGGCAGCTGCGCGGAAGTATAGCGAAAAGTGCCGGAAGCCCTCCCTGCAGGGGGATGCCGCCACGTTGGCGACGGGGCACAGGTCACACGGTCTTCGCATACAGCTGGCGTGCAGGTCACCGACAATTGGTGCCGGTCGGACATGGCCGCTGCCTCGGCAAATCGCTAGACTGACGCGACCCTGCAAATGGAGGCCGGCATGTTTTTTGAATTGCGCTCATATCCTGTGTTTCCGGGCAAGATGGAGGCCTGGGTAAGGTTCATGGACGAGGAAATCATCCCCTACCAGTTGTCAAAGGGGATGTGCATTCCCGCCAGCTTTGTCGATGAGGAAAACTACCGTTACGTGTGGTTCCGGCGTTTCGAGGACGAGGCCGAGCGGGACCGGCTCTATGCGGCTGTCTACGATGAAGACATCTGGACCATGGACATGAGACCGCGGGTCGGGGATTACATCGACCACGACGGTGTCACGGTCAGTATCCTGCGCGCCACGCCGCGCTCATTCGTGCGTTAGGCATGCGCCAGGATTATCCAGTCAGCAAGGGAACCCGGCCCTGACTGAAACACAGGCCATCCCGGCTCCCCTGGCGCCGGCCCCGGCGAGGAGCGACGGACGGCTGCTGCGTTTCTCGCTATTGAGTGGCGGGATGCTGGTGGTGATGGCCAATGCCTCTCTGTCCCCGGCGCTGCCGCAACTGCGCGCGGCCTTCACTGAAGCCAGCGACCTGCAAGTCCGCATGATTCTGACGCTGCCGGCGCTGGTCATCGTGCTGGCGTCGCCCCTGGCGGGCTGGACGGCGGACCGCTTCGGGCGCAAGCCCCTGCTGATCCTGTCGGCGCTGCTCTACGGGCTGGCGGGCAGTTCGGGCTACCTGGCGAGAGACATTGGCGCCATGCTGGCTGGGCGGGCTTTGCTCGGCATGGCCATGGCGGGCCTGATGACCTGCGTGTCGACCCTGGTGGTGGATTACTTCAGCGGGGCGGCGCGGGCGCGTTTCATGGGGCTGCAGGCGGCGGTCGGCGGGCTGGGCGGCGGCTTCTTTCTGGTGTTGGCCGGCATGCTGGCGGACGTCGGCTGGCAACGACCTTTCCTGATGTACCTGGTGGCCCTGGCCCTGGCGCCCCTGATGCTGACAAGTCTGTATGAGCCGGGGCGCTCTGTAGTGACGACAACACCGGGGCAAGCCCCGTTGGTGTCGGCGCGTTTGCTGCGGCTTGCCCTTTTTGCCTGCCTGATGGTGGGGTTCAACCAGGCCGTTTTCAATCTTGTGCCTCTGCAGCTGCCCTTTCTGCTGAGATCGCGACTTGGGGCGACCAGCACGGAAAACGGCCTGATGATCGGTGTATTGGCCCTGTTTTTCTCGCTGGGAGCGCTGGTTTACGGGCGGATCGGCACGCGCGTGGCACATATTCCCCTTGCGGGGGCGGCGTTGGCGACAATGGGTGGCAGCTACGTCCTGATCGCCCTGGCGACGGATAGCCTCGTGGTGTACGCAGCGATGGTCATGTGCGGGCTGGGTCTGGGTCTTTTCATGCCCAACATCCAGTTGCTGCTGGCCAATGGGGCGCCGCAGGCCCTGCGCGGCCGTCTGATGGGCAGTTATTCGGCTTCCCTGTATCTGGGTCAGTTTGTTTCGCCTCTCATCCTGCTGGTGACGGGTACGGGCACGGCATCCGCAGGGGACTGGCTGAACATTGGCTTCGTGACCCTGCTGGTCGGCGCGCTGCTGGTGGCGCTGCGAACGCACATTGAGCGCCTGATTTGATGATTGCCCTGTGCGCCACCCCTGAAATTGTCTCCGGTGGCCGCGCTATCGAGACACAAGGTGGGCCGGAGCCCTGGCGTCGGTGAGCAAGACCCTCGGGCCGGAGACTGTGGACGAGCGCAGCGAGCGCTGGCCCCTGCAACTGTCCCTGCTGGCCGGCAGCGTGCTGGTGGTCATTTGCAGCACTCCCCTGGCGCCGGCGCTGCCCAAAATGCGCGAGGCCTTCGCGGGCGCCGGCGATCTGCAGGTGCCCATGGTCCTGACGATCCCTGCGCTGGTCATTGTGCTGGTGGTGCCGCTGGTCGGCTGGGTTACGGACCGCTACGGGCGCAAGCCCCTGTTCATCGCCTCCGCCCTGCTCTACGGTCTGGTGGGAAGTTCAGGTTTCATGGCCCGGGACATGGGCACGATTCTGGTGGGCAGGGCGCTCTTCGGCGTCGCCGTCGCCGGACTCATGACCAGCGTGGCGGCCCTGTTGAGCGACTACTTCAGCGGGCGCGCCAGGGCGCGATTCATGGGGCTTCAGGCGGCGGCGATGGGCATTGGCAACAGCCTGTTCCTGGTGCTGGGCGGCGTCCTGGCGGAAGGGGGCTGGCGGCCTCCCTTCCTGATTTTCTTGGCCGCGCTTGCGCTCTTGCCCCTGTTCATTCTCGGCCTTTACGAGCCGCCGCAGGTCAGACAGGTTCACGCGCCGGGCGGTCAGCGGGCCAGAACGACGCTCCCATGGCCCCTGTTGCGACTGACCCTCTTCGTCTATGCGCTGGTTGGTCTGAGCCAGATTTCCTTCTATCTTGTCCCCTTGCAGATGCCCTTCTGGCTTCAGCAACGCTTCGCGACCTCCAGCACTGAAAGCGGCATCGCCATCGGCCTTGTCGCCCTGAGTTTTGCGCTGTCCTCGATGGTGTACGGGCGCCTTGGCACCCGCGTGGCACATATTCCACTGGCCGGTCTCGCGCTGGCCCTGCTGGGCGCTTCCTATCTGCTCATCGCCCTGGCGCCGACCCGTCACGTCGTCTATGCCGGGCTACTGCTGGCCGGCGTGGCCCTCGGATGGATCCTGCCCAACCTCAATTTGTGGCTGGCCAACCGGACGCCGGCGGCCCTGCGCGGTCGATTGCTGGGCGGATTCTCCGCCGCCATCTTCCTCGGCCATTTCCTTTCACCGCTGCTGCTGCAGACGCCGGCGACTCTGGCGGAGATGGGCATTCTGTGGCAACGCGTGGGTCTGGGTCTGCTGGTCTTCGGCGCCTTGCTGGCGATGCTGCGGGGGCCGCTGCTGAGGTTCTTTCAGGGCGCTACGAGTAACGCCCGGCATACGCCTGCCGACGTGGCCGGAACGCCCCCTTGACATCGAACCCTGCCCATTTGCGCCTGGATGGGGCGGTCTTCCCGGACCAGGTCAGCTTGTATGCAGGTCCTCTTTTAGTCCTCCAGCGTGCTGAGGTCGCCTTCCGGCAGGCCCTGGACGCGGGCCTTGAGGACGCGGCGCATGATCTTGCCCGAACGGGTCTTGGGCAAGGCATCGACGAAGACGATTTGTGAGGGCACGGCAATGGGGCCGACCTCGCGCCGCACGTGGGCGCGCAGGTCCTGCTCCAGTTGGGCATCGCCCGACACGCCGTCCACCAGGATGCATGAGGCGTGGATCGTGCTGCCGCGCAGCTCGTCCGGCAGGCCGATGACGGCGGATTCGGCCACGGCGGGATGGCTGACCAGGCCGGACTCGACCTCGGCGGTGCCGAGTCGATAGCCGCTGACCTTGATCACATCGTCGATGCGGCCGATCACCCAGATATAGCCGTCTGCGTCGCGGCGGGCGGAGTCGCCGGCGAGATACCAGCCCTGCTCGCTGTAGGCGCTCCAGTACTGGTCGACGTAGCGGTCGGGATCGCCGTAGACAGTGCGCAGCATGCCTGGCCAGGGTTGTTTGACGACGAGATAACCGTCCTCGTCAGCGGCGCAGGGACGGCCCTCCTCGTCAACGATGTCGACGTCAATGCCGGGGAAGGGTCGTGTGGCGCTGCCAGGCTTGAGCCCGACGGAGGGCACCGGGGCGATCATGAAGCCGCCGGTCTCGGTCTGCCACCAGGTATCCATGACAGGGCAGCGGCTGCCGCCGATGTGACGATGGTACCAGCGCCAGGCCTCGGGATTGATGGGCTCGCCGACCGAGCCGAGCAGGCGCAGGCTGGTGAGATCGTGACGGGCGGGCCAGGCCTCGCCAAAGCGCATCAGGCCGCGGATGGCGGTGGGCGCGGTGTAGAGAATCGTAATGCCGTAGTCGGCGACCAGTTTCCACCAGCGGTCCGGGTAGGGATACGTCGGCGCGCCCTCGTACATGAAACTGGTGGCGCCGAGGATGAGGGGGGCGTAGACGATGTAACTGTGGCCGGTGATCCAGCCGGGATCGGCGGCGCACCACCAGACGTCCTCGTCGCGGATGTCGAAGACCCAGCTCAGGGTCGTGGAGGTGTACACCTGGTATCCGCCGTGGGTATGCAGCACGCCCTTCGGTTTGCCGGTGGTGCCGCTGGTGTAGAGGATGAAGAGCGGGTCCTCGGCGTCCATGACTTCGGTCTCGCAGACCGTTTTGACGTGCGGCTGGGCCAGCAGGTCGTGGAGCCAGTAGTCGCGGCCGGGTTCCATGTGGACCTCATGGCCGGTGCGGCGGGCGACGACGACGGTCTCGACCACCGGCGACTTGCTGACGGCTTCGTCGGCGATGTCCTTGAGGCGCACGATGTTGCCGCGCAGCCAGGCGCCGTCGGAGGTGATGAGGACGCGACTCTGTGCGTCGTCAATGCGGTCGGCAAGGGCCTGTTCCGAGAAGCCGCCGTAGACGACGCTATGCACGGCGCCCAGCTTGACGCAGGCCAGCATGGTGATCATCAGTTCGGGCGTGCGACCCATGTAGATGGTGACGCGGTCGCCTTTCCCCACGCCGAGTCCCTTCAGCAGGTTGGCGTAGCGGTTGGTCTCCTGCCACAACTCCCGATAGGAAAAGGTCTGGCGGTCGCCGGGCTCGCCTTCCCAGATCAGGGCCAGTTTGTTGCGCCGCGCTGTGTCGACGTGGCGGTCGAGGGCATTGAGCACGATGTTGGTCTTGCCGCCCGTGAACCAGCGGAAAAAGGGCGCGTCGCTGCGGTCCAGCACCTGCCCCCAGGGCTCGTACCAGTCAAGGGTCGCGGCGCGTTCGGCCCAGAAGGCCTCGATGTCAGTCATGGCGCGGGCGTAGGTCGTCTCGTAATCGCTGATGCGGGCGCTGCCGGCGACGTCGGAGTCCGGCCGGACCCATTCGCTGGCGGCGGGGGTGAACTGCTCGTCCGTCATGAGGAACTCCTTGTCGCTGCGCGCGTGATTCTAGCGGGACAGATTGTCAGCGCAAGCGCGGGGCAGGCTGAACGCAAAACAAAGAACATATGTGCTGCACATGGTGCAGCAAGCATGATACACAGGGATTGTCACGCGACATGACAGGTACGAATCCGACAATTCTGACAAAGGGAAAGGCAACAATGAACGACCAGAATCAAGAGGCCCCGACGCTCTCCAATGCCATTTCCGGCTCGGTCGATCTGACCTTCACGCTGCCGCCGGACGACAACTATCTGCAGTCCGATCAACCCGTGCCGGTGGAATTGCTGCCGGCCTCCGCCCTCGCTGTGCGGGCCGGCGCAGTGCTCGCATGGGCGGGCAGCGCGGCGCCGGATGGCTGGAAACTTTGCGACGGGGCGGCGATCAGCCGTTCGGACTTCGAGGACCTGTTCAGCGTCATCGGCGAGACCTTCGGCGCGGGAGACGGCAGCACGACTTTCAACCTGCCCGACCTGCGCGGTCGCTTCCCGCTGGGTCTGGACAACATGGGCGGCGCGAGCGCGGACAGCGTCACGGCGACGGAGGCCGACCAACTGGCGGGCGTGGGCGGCTCGGAGAAGCATACGCTGACAGTCGACGAGATGCCCGCGCACAACCACGAGTTTCGGCGCGTTGGCAGCGGAAATGCGGGTGCTGAAGCGCGGGCCATCCAGACGCGCAGCAACTCCCAATGGGAAGCCAACGGCGTCATCATCGACGATGCCGGCGGCGGTCAGGCGCACGACAACCTGCCGCCCTTCCTCTCGCTGAACTACATCATCAAGACCTGACGCCCTCACCCCCCTGCCCCCTCTCCCCAAAGGAGAGGGGGTGACTTTTAGGCGCGACGCTTTCCCTGACAGATAGAGAACATATGTTCCCTAAAGACAGGCGCAGGCATGATAAACAGGGAATTGTCGCGTGATATGCAATCGGTGAAAGAAGGTGAGAGGAAGAAAGAATGACGACGAGACAAACGCCGGAACCTGAAACTCCGATGGAAGAGGCGGCAGAAGACGCGGGCGGCGTCTCCGGCATGGTGAACCTGACCATCAACCTGCCGGACAACATTCGCATCAGCACAGTGGACAGTGCCGAGGAGGAGACGACGGTGAGCAATGGCAATACGACAGGCATGATCCAGATTTTCGCCGGCCCGACGGCTCCGGCTGGCTGGCTGCTCTGCAACGGCGCGGCGGTGAGCCGTGCGACCTACTCCGACCTGTTTGACGTAATCGGTACGCGTTACGGCGTCGGCAACGCCAACACGACCTTCAACCTGCCGGACCTGCGCGGGCGTTTCCCGCTGGGCAAGGACGATATGGGTGAAGTGAGCGCGGACCGTGTGACCGCTGCAGAAGCTGACATGCTCGGCGGCAACGGCGGAGAGGAAGACCACGAAATCACGATTGCCGAAATGCCTGAGCACCAGCATGACATATACTTCGGCGACGCTGGCAGTGGCAACAACAACAACATCCGTATCCGAAGCGAAACTGCGAGCTTCAAAAATCAAGGCGAGCCAGGAACTGTTCGCAGCAATATCCATCACAACCCGACTACGCCGGGGCTAGTCGTTCCAGAAGGCAGCGGTGCGGCGCACAACAACATGCCTCCTTTCATCGCCGTTCACTACATCATAAAAACCTGACGCCCCCGACCCCCTCTCCCTCAGGGAGAGGGGGCAATTGATTTCGATTCGAAACTGCCTTTGCAGACAAAAATGAACCCCGCTCCGGTGAGCGGGGTCTCTGTATACCCTGAAGTGGCCGGGCCGACTCAGCAGGGGTGGTAGTCGGTGAGGTGGCGCTGCATGGCGTCGTCGACGATGCCGTCGATGCAGGTCTGGATGTCTTCCGAAGTGCGGGAAGTGCCCAGCGCGATCTCGCCGACGAGGCGCTCCAGGGCATTCTTGCGGAGGCGACGGTCGGTGCCGGTGAGTTTGCCGGTGCGCTCGCGCCAGCTCAGATCGCGCAACACCTGGGTGATCTGGGCCGGTTTGCCGCTGTTGAGTTTCTTCTCGATGAAGCCCTGGCGGGTGCGGTGGTTGTCGTGCAGCACGTCGGGCGTGTCGCCCATGACCGTTTCGATGAGGATGGTGTCCTGCATCGCCTGCCGCAGTTCTGCGTTCTCGATGGCGTCCTCGGGGATCAGCAGGGTGCCGGTTTCGTCAGCCAGTTTGATGCAAAAGTGGGGACGGCGCTTGCCCTGGCGTTTCAGTACCTGACGTCCGGTCACCGTGCCGGCGCCGTAGCGCAGGTGTACGACCTTGTCGCCAACTTCCACCATAGGGATTCCTGTCTTCCCGGCTACCCCGCCCGGGCGCTGCCGTAGCAGCCACGACCCCTGCAGGAGGCCGGAAAATCACTGGATTTTGAGGAATGATACCACAGCGGCCGTCGGATTTGCAGGGTGAATCCGGGCCTCGTGGCTGCCAGGGATTGCAGCACACGCTCTGGCCCACGACCCTGCGCCTGGCGAGGTCGCGGCAGGGATGACTACAATTCCCGACGGTCAAGCGCAGGAAAAGCGGCATGGCGGGGTTGTCCGGAGAAAACAGTTGGCGGGCGTGGTACAGCGCGGCCCGGCCGCGCACCCTGACGGCGACGCTGGCGCCGCTGGCTCTGGCAGGCGTCATGGCCATCGATCACGCTGTCTTCGACGCGCCGGTGTTCGCGCTGGCGCTGTTTGGCGCCCTGCTGTTGCAGGTGGCCACCAACCTCATCAACGAATATGCGGACTGGCGGCGCGGCACGGACCGCTACAAACAGGCCGGCCAGGGCATGACGATCAAACAGGGCGTGTTGCCGGCGCGAAGCGTGGGGGTCGGCGCCCTGCTGAGCCTCGGCGGCGGCGTGTTGGCAGGCCTGGTCCTGCTGGCGCGTGAAGGGCCGGACCTGCTGACCTCGCCCCTGCTGTGGATCGGCGCGGGCGGCGTGCTGGTCGCCGTCGCCTACACGGCAGGGCCCCTGCCGCTCTCGCGCCTCGGGCTGGGCGAAGTGGCGGCGGGCATATTCATGGGCCCGCTGATGGTGCTGGGCGCCTGGTACGTGCAGGCGCGTTGTCTCACCTGGCAGGCCCTGCTGGCCTCGCTGCCGCTGGCGCTGATGGTGGCGGCCATCCTGCACGCCAACAACCTGCGTGACATGGAGGCGGACCGCGCGGTGGGCAAACGGACCCTGGCCGTCCGTTTCGGCTGGCGCGCGGCGCGGGCCGAGTACCTGCTGCTGGTCTCGGGCAGTTACGTACTGCTCCTGTTGCTGGTCGCCGGCGGGGTCATTCCCTGGCCCGCCCTGCTCGCGCTGCTGACCCTGCCGGAAGCCTTGCAGTTGCAGCGCCAGGCGTTGGCGACGAAGGATGTCAACCTGCTGCACGTGGTGCAGGGCCGCACGGCGCGTTTGCATGGCCGTTTTGGCGGCGCGCTGGCCCTGGGCTGGTTGCTGGCTGCGATTGCGGGCTCCGGCAGCAACCCCCTGCCGCCGACTCTGTGTACCTGACATCACTTACAACGCGAGAATGCCTTGCGGGGCGGTGCTCCGGTGGGGGCCTCTTCCTGCGCTATACTGCGCGAGCGGCGCGACGGCAGCCGATTGCAACAAGGCCGGAGGAACGGGATGCACGTCATCACGCTGCTCAACGAAAAGGGTGGCGTCGGCAAGACGACGCTGGCGACGCACATCGCCGCCGGCCTGGCCGTGTCGGGACATCGCGTCGTACTCATTGACGCGGACCCGCAGGGCCACGCGACGGTCATGTGCGGCATGCAGAAGGAGCCCGGACTCTACAATCTGCTGGTGCGCGATGCCGGTCTGCAGGACACCATGCGCCAGGTGCCGGGCGAGCAGTACCGAATGGAGGGCCGGGAACTGAATGGCGAGTTGTTTCTGCTGCCCTCGAACATTGAGACGCGCAACATCGCCAACTCGATTTCAGACGCCTTTGCCGTCAGTGACCGCGTGCGCGAGCTGGAAGAGTTGATCGACTTCGTCATCTTTGACACCTCGCCGACACCCTCGCTGTTGCACGGTTCCATCTACCTGGCGACGGACCACATCATTTACCCGACGAAGTGCGAGTACCTGTCCTTTGACGGCCTAGTGGAGAGCATCCGGCATCGCGAGGCGGCGCAGCAACATCGCGACCGCTGGAACCTCGGCCCCATCGAGGTCATGGGCATCGTGCCGACGATGTACCGGCGCCAGACCCTGGAGCACCGCGAGAACCTCAAGGACCTGTGCAACATGTACGGTGACAAGGTGTGGCCACCGATCACCCAGCGCACCGTCTGGACCGAGGCGGTGTCCGATCGACGGCCCGTGTTCGCGATGCAGCCCCGCAGCCCGGCGGCGGCGGAAGCCCTGGACCTGGTGCGGCGCGTTCAGGCGGCGGTGTGACGTGTCGCAGCGACGGCGCCGGCGGGACCGCGAAGGCACGCTGCTGAATCTGCAACGGAGCAGCGCGCAGGAGACGGCCGACGCCATCTATCGCGATCCGGGTTTGCCGCCGGACATCGCCAGCCTGGATGCGCAGCGCAAGACGGCGCGACCGGTGGACATCGGCAGCATCTGGCCGGACCGCAGCCAGCCGCGACGGGCGGTGCCAATGCGGGCGCGCAGGCACTGGGACGGGGATCCCCGTCACCTGGCGCAACTCTTTGGCGGATGGCTGGCGGAGTCGCGGCGGGATGGAGCCGCGCTGGACCTGGAAGACTTGCTGCGGCAAAGGTACTGGCCGGAGGGACTGGACGACACTCAGGATGAAAGCGGCGAGTCGCGGGCCTGGCCTGAAGAGGCTGGTCCGCTGGCCTCCGCGCTGCTGGGTCTGGTGCGGCTGGCCGTCAACATTCGCCAGACCGGGCTGACGAACCCGATTACCGTGGCGCGCGCGGAGCGGGCCTTTCAGCTGGAGACCGGTGAGCGGCGCTGGCTGGCCTTTCATCTGCTGCAGATGCACTTTCCCGATGAGAACTGGTCGCACATTCCGGCCCACCTGGTGGAGCGCGTGGATGTCTGGCGCCAGGCGGGCGAGAACAGCGCGCGTCGCGACCTGAACGCCATAGGACGCGCGCGCCAGCTTGCCATTCTTCTGATGGACCTGCTGCGCGAGCGGGGTCACAATTTCCGCGAATTCGACGAGGTGCTGGCCGCGGGCGGCAGCGAGCGCGACTACTACGCCCAGGTGGCGGATGGCCAGGAGTTCCGCATTCCGCGAGGGGAGGGCGAGCGCTTGCTGAACGCGATGGCCCTTAATAGTCCCACCCAGCTGCGTCAGTACCGCGCCCTGTTGCGCCTGGACGACGAACGCTGGCGGGACGCCGACGAGCGCAATCTTGGCGAAGGCGAGATCCGGCGCCTGAAGCCTCCGTCCAGGTCACGGCCCGCGCCGCCGCAACGCGGTCTGGAGGGCAACCCCTTTACGGATCCTGCGAACCGTCGTCGCCGCCAACGCATTTGGGGCTATGCCCGGCGTTACGTGGTCCTGGGCGACGATGAACGGCTGCAGGCGCTGGAACAGATCGATCTGGACCGACGCTGGCTGGAGGAACTGCGCAGTGCCATTCGCCGCCGCGGATAGCGTAACGTCGGTTACGGTTTGCCTGTTCCCGGCATCTGTTGTTCCGCCATTCCCCTATTGAATTCCTGTGCCGGCACACGCAATTGCGGTCACGCTTGCCAACCTCACCGGGCAGCTTCTGCAATATGTGAAATAATTCACTAATTGACCTGAATTTGCAGCGGGCCCGGGCGTCATTCGGGACCTCGTGGCTGCGGGCCTGGGTGGGGCAGAGCAGACGGAAGCGGCTACGGGTACACTTGGGCCGCTTTGACCGCGGCGGACCTTCAGCAGGAAAGGCAGGGCATGACGAAGATCACCTTTATCGGCGCCGGCAGCACCGTGTTCGCGCGCAACCTGACGGGCGACATCCTGCAGTGTGCCGCGCTGCAGGACGTGACTCTCAGCCTGCACGACATCGACGAGGAGCGCCTGTCGACCTCCGGCATCGTGGCGCGGAGGGTGGCGGAAACGTTGGGCGTCGCGCCGACCATCGAGACGACGACCGATCGCCGCGCCGCGCTGGACGGCGCCGACTACGCCATCAGCATGTTCCAGATCGCCGGCTACAAACCCGGCACGGTCATCGACTTCGAGGTGCCGAAACGCTACGGCCTGCGGCAGACGATCGGCGACACCCTGGGGATCGGCGGTATCATGCGCGCCCTGCGCACCCTTCCCGTCTTCCTCAAGATGGCGCGCGACATGCAGGAGCTTTGTCCCGACGTGATGCATTTGAACTACGTCAACCCGATGGCCATGAATTGCCTCGGGCTGAACCGGGCCACGTCGATCAGCACGGTCGGCCTGTGTCACAGCGTGCAGGGCACCGCGAGGCAACTGGCGTGCGACGTCGGCGTACCGCTGGAGGAGGTCAACTATCTGGCGGCGGGCATCAACCACATGGCCTTTTACCTGAAGTTCGAGCGCGACGGCGAGGACCTGTACCCGCTGATTCATCGGGTGGGGACGGAGGGGGGCGCGCCGGAGCACAATCTCGTGCGCTACGAGATGTTGCAGCGCCTGGGCTACTTTGTGACGGAATCCAGTGAGCATTTCAGCGAGTACGTGCCCTGGTTCATCAAGCGGGACCGCGCCGACCTGGTCGAGGAATTCAACGTGCCGCTGGACGAGTACCTGCGGCGCTGCGAGCTCCAGATCGACCACTGGCAAAAGCTGCGGGCGGAGATGGAAGCGCCGGACTACCGGCCCGAGATCCGCCGCAGCATGGAATATGGCTCGCAGATCATCAACGCGATGGAGACCGACGAGCCGGTGGTGATTTACGGCAACGTCAGCAACGATGGCCTGATCGACAACCTGCCGCAGGGCTGCGCGGTGGAAGTGCCCTGTCTGGTGGACCGCAACGGGGTGCAACCAACGCGCGTCGGCGCGCTGCCCCCGCAACTGGCGGCGCTGATCCGCACAAACGTCAACGTGCAGGAACTGACCGTGGAGGCGGCGCTGACAGGCAGGCGCGAGCACATTTACCACGCGGCGATGCTCGACCCGCATACAGCGGCCGAACTGTCGCTGGAGCAGATTTACGCGCTGGTGGACGAGTTAATCGAGGCGCACGGGGACTGGTTGCCGGCGTACCACTGAGGAGGGGTGCTCACCCCCCCCCTTTTTTCTTCCTGACCCGCGACCGGGCGGGCAAGGATTCAGGGTGAGGGCCGGCCATATTTCCTGTTCAGGCCAGGGACATAACGCTCGCGCCGGCGGCGGGCTGGCAAGCGTAGAGCGTCGCAGCCTGCCCCGTCGCTTCTTCGTAGTCGCGCGTCACTGCCGCGACGACGTCCCCGACAGCATCCTCACGAACCAGGGCGATGGCGCAGCCGCCGAATCCCGCACCGGTCAGGCGGGCGCCGAAGCAGCCGGGCTGCCGGCGGGCGCTGTCGACCAGCGCGTTCAGGGCGTCCGTGGACACTTCGAAATCGTCACGAAGGCTGTCGTGGCTGGCGTTCATCAGGATGCCCAGCTGCTCCGCATCACCTGCCAGCATGGCGGCGGCGGCGGCGAGCGAGCGTGCATTTTCACCGATGACGTGGCGCGCCCGGCGGCGGGTGAGTCCCTCCAGTTGCGCCGTCCGGGCCGCGAAACCGGCCTCTTCGACGTCGCGCAGGGCCTTGACGCCGAAATGGCGCGCAGCGGCCTCGCACTGCGCGCGGCACTCGTTGTAGGCGGAATCGACCAGGCCGCGGCGGGTCATGCTGTCCATCACAACCACGACGCTCTCCGGCGGCAGTGGCACCTGGCGCGTTGCGAGGCTGCGGCAGTCGATCAGCAGGGCGCTGCCCTCGACTCCGGCAGCCGAGATCATCTGGTCCATGATGCCGCAATTCATGCCGACCCACTCGTTTTCGGCGCGCCGGGCGAGGCGGGCGACGGCCGCCGCTTCCCATTTGAAGGCCGAAACGGCCTGGAAGGCGCGCGCGACCGCCAGTTCCAGCGCCGCTGAAGAGGACAGGCCAGAGCCGATCGGCACGTCGCCGGCCATGACGCCCTGCCAGCCGCGCAGGGGCAGGTCCGCCTCTTGCAGGGCCCATGCGACCCCGCGCAGGTACTCGGGCCAGCCGTCGTCCGCGTGTTCCAGACGCGCGAGGTCGACGTCGGCCCGCGTGTCAAAGTCGAGGGAATGGAGGACGACGCGCAAGTCGCTGCGCGGCGCGAGGGCGATCCAGATGGCGCGGTCGATGGCCATGGGCAGGACGAAGCCGTCGCTGTAGTCGGTGTGCTCCCCGATGAGGTTGACGCGGCCCGGCGCGCGCGCCAGCAGGGCAGGGGGGTGGCCGAAGCGCAGGACGTAAGCGCTGGTGACACGGTCGGCGAGGGACATGGGACGCTCCTGGCTCTTGTGGCGTCACTCTGTGATTGTACGCCAATCGGGGCGTTGCCACCGAAATCTGTGGAGGGGGTCTCGCGTGTGGTCTGGCTGCCGGTTGCCGGCAGAGGGCGCGTTGGCTATGTTCTGGTGACCTGTCTCTGTACCGCCACAGGCGCCAGCCAAAGGAGTGTTGCGTATGCCTTCCCTGTATTCACTTGAGGAAATGCAGCGGCAGCGGGAGGCGCTGGCCATTGACTGGCAACGGCCAACCTGGCACTTCCTGCCGCCCTCCTGCTGGATGAACGACCCCAACGGCCTGCTGCAATGGGGCGATCAGTACCATCTTTTCTACCAGCACTATCCTTTCAAGGCGGTGCATCGCGACATGCACTGGGGTCACGCCGTCAGCGAGGACCTGATTCACTGGCGTGACCTGCCGGTGCCGCTGGCGCCGGTGCCAGGCAGCTACGACGAATCGGGCGTTTTCACCGGCTGCGCAGTTGATAACGACGGCGTCCCGACCGTCATTTACACGGCCACCAGCGGTCCCGGCAGCCAGGTGCAGGTGCAGGCCCTGGCGACGGGCAGCGGCGAGGACCTGGTGCGCTGGGAACGCCATCCGGCCAACCCGGTGCTGACGGAGGCGCCGGCCATCTCCGGCCAGCAGCGCGACTTCCGCGACCCCTTCGTCTGGCGCGAGGAGGACGGCTGGTACATGGTGCTGGGCTGCCGCATCGAGGGCAACGGCGGCATGATCCCTCTCTATCGCTCGCCGGACCTGGTGGACTGGGAGTACCTGGGGCCGATGATCACCGGCGACGTGGACAGGCACGGCCGGATGTGGGAATGCCCCAACTTCTTTCCCCTGGGCGACAAGTGGGTGCTGTATTTCTCGTCAATCCATGATGACCGCGAAAACACGGTCTACTGGATGGCGGGTGACTTTGACGGTCGCCGCTTCCATCCGGAGACGGATGGCGTGCTGGATTACGCCTACTACTACGCGCCGCTGTGCATCGAGGACAGTCAGGGGCGGCGTCTGATGTGGGGCTGGCTGCGCGAAGGGCGCAGCATCTCCGAGCAGGTGCGCGCCGACTGGTCCGGCGTGCAGGCCATCCCGCGCGTGCTGTCGCTGGACAGTCAGCAGCGCCTGGTGATGGAGCCCGTCGCCGAGATGGCGGGCATCCGCGGCGCGCATACGCAGCTGGGAGCGCAGGACGTCGATGGCGAGCACGCCCTGGACTGCGGTAGCCTGGCGCTGGAGTTGCGCGCCAGTTTCGCGCCGCAGGGGCAGGTCGGAGTCAAGCTGGCCCAGGCGCCGGACGGCAGCTACGGCGCGGCCATCCACTGGGACGCGGCGACGCAGGAACTGACGGTGACGCGCCAGGACGAGAGCCTTTTCAACGACAGCGAGCCCTGCACGGCGCCGCACGAACTGGCGGCCGGCGAGACCCTGGACCTGCTGGTCCTGCTGGACGGCTCGGTGCTGGAGGTCATCGCCAACGGCCGCACGAGCATCACCAGCCGCATTTATCCTCCCGACGCGAACTGCACGGGCCTGGCGCTGACGGGCGCCGGCGCGCGCCTGAATGCGCTGGACGTCTGGCAGATGCAGCCGACCTGGCCCTGAGACCCGGCGGCCGGGTATGGGGCCCTTTTCCCGCTCAGTCGCGGGAGCCCTCCCCCAACCCCTTTCCCGTCCTGGGGGACGGGAGCCCTTCTCAGGGAGAGGGGGTGTTTTTTGTAGTGGCCTGGAGCTTTCGTTCAGGCGTGGGAGCCCTTCGCCGGTGCGGGGCAGTTACCGAAGGGTCGCCGCCAGCGCCTTACCGGGTAGCGTGTCGCTGGCCTCGGCGCCATCGCAGGACGACGTCACGCTGCGCTATCAGGTCGCCTGGCCTTCGGATTACGAGGCTGTGTTGGCGGCCTACAGTGAAGCCAGACCGAACGTCACCCTGGAGATTATCAGCGTGACCGGGACGGACCATCAGGAAGTGGCGACCAAGATTCTGGCCTCGCTGGCGGCGGGCACGCCAATCGACATTGGTTTCGCCTGCACCGAGGCGACCCAACTCTACGCCGGTGAAGGTCTGGCGGCGCCACTGAAGGATCGTCTGCTGGACAACGCGGACGATTTCAAGGAGTACTTCGCCGATATCAGCCCCGTGCTGTCGGAGACCATGTTCTGGGAAGGCGACTACTACCAGTTGATGGTTGACTGGAACGCGGCCAACATGTTCCTCAATGTCAACCTGCTCAACGAGGCGGGCCTGGAGGTGCCGGAAGAGACCTGGACCCGCGAGGACTTCGTGGCCTACGCGCAGGCCATGACCGGCCTCGGCGAGGCCGGCGACTCCTTCGGCTTTGCCTGGCCCAACCGGCTCTGGGGCGGCTGGATGCCCTGGATCTTCGTCAACGAGACCAACATCCTGACCGAGGAACGGGCGCCGGGCGGTGAATGGTTCTGGGACACCTTCTATGCCGATGAACCGAAGGCCGAGGGGCGCGGCGGCGGCTATCGCTGGCCGGAGCCGTAGGCCAACAATCCGGCCGTGGTCGAGGCGCTGGAATTCGTCGTCTCGCTGACGGCTGACGGTTTGGCGCCAACGGCCGAACTTGGCTTCAGTGAGAACATGGCCGGTTTCTTTACCAACAACAAGATCGGTATGTTCCCGGCAGGTGGGTTCTTCACCGGCTTCCTCCTGGCCAATGGTATGGAAATGGGCGAATTCGACGTGCAGTACTGGCCGGCCTGGGCCTCGCAGCGTCATCAACTGGGCGTCTGCGGCCCCTGGCTCCTGAACGACGGCCCGAACATCGATCAGGCCTGGGACTTCGCCAATTTCAGCAAGCAACGTGAGGTGATGGAGTTGCTGGCATTCTTCAGCGGCACGACGCGCACGACGCCGATTCGGCGATCGATGAACAACGCCGAGCGTTTTGCCAACACGGGCCCTGCCAACTGGCACGTCTTCTACGGCACGGCGGACGAGCGCCCCGACACGGGGCCCATCCCGGCGCCGGTGTTCTCGGTTGAGTTGAGCAACATCTTCACCCGCTACACCAGTCTGGCGGTCAGTCAGGAGCGGTCCGCGCAGGAGGCGCTGGATGGAATGCAGGCGGAACTGGAGGACCTCTACGCGCGCCACGCGTAAGGGTTGGTGAGACACAGCGGGTTGACGGCCAGGTATTTGGCCTCTTTCCCGCTCAGTCGCAGGAGCCCTCCCCCGGCCCCCTCTCCCCAAGGGAGAGGGGGTGACTCGTTAAGCGGGCAACCGACCCCGGCCCCTTTCCCGTCCAGGGGGACGGGACCTTTCCGCCTGGTCGCGGGAGCCCTTCTCAGGGAGAGGGGGTGTTTTGTCGCAGTTGACGCAGTGACCGGCGGGCCACTGTCCCCCTTAGCTGTTTCAGGTGAGTCCAATGTGAGCTTCAATCGGCTGCCGCTCCTGTTGCGGAGTGGATGGCAGGTGGCTACACTCTGGCCTGCGTAGTTGCGCGGGCATGCCCGCAAGGGGCTGGCCGAAGGGCCCGGGGTTCTGCTGCTTCGGGACAAGAATGGTCACTTTTTGGCAGGAAAAAATGGAGGAAGGGAAATGGGCAACCTAAGTCGAAGGGAAATGTTGCAGGCGAGCGCAGCCGGTATCGCCGGTACCGCCGCCGCCGCGTTGCCGGGAAGCGTGTCGCTGGCCTCGGCGCCGTCGCAGGACCAGATTTCGATGCGTTATCAGGTCTTTAACATCGATACTGTCCAGCACATGCTCAACACCTACATGGAGTTGAACCCGCATGTGCACATCGAGGCCATCTCCGTCACCGGCGTCGATCATCAGGAAGTCGCCACCAAGATTCTGGCCACCCTGGCCGCCGGCAACCCGGTGGACGTCGGCTTCGCCTGCACGGAAGTGACGCACCTCTACGCCGGTGAAGGTCTGGCGCAGCCGTTGACCGCGCGCCTGATGGACGATGCGGAAGAGTTCATGGAGTATTACGCCGACACAAGCGCGGCGCTTTCGGAGACCATGCTCTACGAGGGCGACGTCTACCAGCTGATGGACAACTTCAACGCGGCCAACATGTTCTTCAACAAGAATCTGCTGGCCGAGGCCGGGCTGGAGATGCCGGGCAAGGAATGGACCAAGGACGACTTCTACGGCATGGCGCAGGCCATGACCGGCATTGACGGCTCCTTCGGCTATGGCTGGATCAATCGCTTCTGGGGCAGCTGGATGCCCTGGATCTTCGTCAATGACACCAACGTGCTGGAGGAAGAGCGGGCGCCCGGTGGCGAGTGGTTCTGGGACACCTTCTATGCAGGTGACGAGCGCGCCGTGGGGCGCGGTGGTGGCTGGCGCTGGCCGGCGCCGCAGGCCAACAACCCGAAGATGGTCGAGGCGCTGGAATTCGTGGTGTCGCTGACCGAGGAGGGACTGACGCCGGCGGTGCAGATCGGCGGCGGCACCACCCTGCTGGGCTTCTTCAGCGCCAACAAGCTGGGCATGACGCCGGCGGGCGGTTTCTGGTCCGGCGGGCTGATCAACTCGGGTCTGGAACCGGGCTCCTTCGACACGCAGTTCTGGCCGGAGTGGAAGTCGCAACGGCACCAGCTGGGCGTCTGCGGCCCCTGGATTCTGGATGGCGGTGGCCAGGAAGACCAGTGCTGGGACTTCCTCAAGCACTACAAGAAGCGCGAGATTCAGGACAACCTGGGTCACTTCACGCCCCTGCCCTTGACGACGCCGACGCGGCGTTCGCTGAACAACGAGGAGCGCTTCGGCCCGACGGGCGTGGAGAACTGGCGCGTGTTCTACGAGACGATCGACGAGCGGCCGGACACGGGTCCGATCGCGCAGCCGGTGTTCGTGGTGGAACTGACGAACATTTTCACGCGCTACACCAGTCTGGCAGTCAACGGCGAGCAGACGCCGCAGGAAGCGCTGGACAACATGCAGGCGGAGATGGAAGACCTCTACGCGCGCAACGCGTAAGGTCTGCGAGACTGGTTGCGGGACGGCGGCCGGCAGGACGCTGTCCCGCATTCGATTGACTTTATTTGGCGGCATAAGAATTCCAGAAAAAATAGGTCGCAGCGACGCTGCGAATTCCCGGCCAATCCACAGCGATGCGCCGGCCGACAGTTACATTGCATCAGGAATACGGCGCATTTTACTGTCAGCCACTCAGCTGACGACCATTACACAGAAACGACGACAAGGGTCATGACAGGATTTCGGGTCGCTGCCTTGCTGCGGCGGCCCTGCATCCAGGTCATTGAAGCCCAGGGATGGTTTGGGGAGAGACAGAAATGAGTGCTTTAAGTCGACGGGAAATGCTCCAGGCGAGCGCGGCCACGATGGCCGCTGCCGCGTTACCGGCAAGCGTGACGCTCGCATCGGCGCCATCGCAGGACAACATCACCTTGCGCCTGCAGGCCGACCCGCGGGACTATCAGGAAGTGATCGATGCCTACGCCGGCGTCGCGCCCAACGTGTCCGTGGAGCCGGTCAGCGTGACCGGCATTGACCATGCAGAGGTCGCGACCAAGATTCTGGCTTCGCTGGCCGCCGGCACGCCGGTGGATATCGGCTTCGCGGCCACGGAAGCGACGCAGCTTTACGCCGGCGAGGGCCTGGCCATGGGCATGAAGGACCGCCTGCTGGACCAGGCCGATGACCTGATGGAGTATTTCTCGGACGTCAGCCCGGTGCTGGTCGAAACCGACTTTTATGAAGGCGACCTTTATCAGTTGCCGCGCGATTTCAATGCCGCCAACATGTGGCTGAATACCAAACTGCTGGGGGAGGCCGGTCTGGAGTTGCCCGGCGAGGACTGGACGAAGGACGACTTCAACGAATACGCAAGGGCCCTGACCGGCCTGGGCCCGGAAGGCGATTCCTTCGGCTTCGCCTGGAACAACGGGCTCTGGGGTGGCTGGCTGCCCTGGATCTTCGTCAACGGGAGCAACCTGCTCAGCGAGGAACGCGTGGGGGGCGGCGAGTGGCTGTGGGACACTTTCTACGCCGATGACCCCAACGCCGAGGGGCGTGGCGGCGGCTTCCGCTGGCCGGAACCACAGGCCAACAACGCGGCCAACGTGGAGGCGCTGGAGCACGTTGTGGCGCTGACGCGAGATGGCCATGCGCCATCGGTCGAACGCGGTTTCGCCGAGAACCTGTCGGGCTTTTTCGCCGCCGACAAGATAGGCATGTACCCTGGCGGGGGCTTCTTTACGGGCTTCCTGCAGGACGCGGGTATGGAGCCGGGCACATACGACGCCCAGTTCTGGCCGCGATGGCAGTCCCAGCGGCACCAGTTGGGCGTGGGCGCGCTTTGGATCCTGATCGGCGGCAGTGAAGATGCCGCCTGGGATTTCGTCAAGTGGCATACGGGCCGCGACGTGATGGAGATGATCGGTTTCTTCAGGGTGACGCGGACGACGCCGGCGCGGCGCTCAATGTGCACGGCAGAGCGCTTTCCAAACGTGAGCAACTGGAACATTTTCTACGATACCGTGGACGCGCGGCCGGACACGGGGCCCATCCCGGCGCCGGTCTTCTCGATCGAGTTGACGAACATTTTCACGCGCTATACCGAAGTGGCCGTCAGCCTGGAACAATCGCCGCAGGATACGCTGGATGCCATGCAGCGCGAGCTGGAGGACCTCTACGCGCGCAACGCATAGGGTCGAAAGCGCCAGAACAGCAGGCGGCTGCACAGGGATTCGTCAGGAGACTGTGCAGCCGCTATACTTTTGGTCAGGCATTAAACGGGAGGGCTCGGCGTGGCATCCGAAGCGACCCTGGGCAGCGGTCGACGCAACTGGTTGCCCGCATGGCTGGCCGGAGACACGGTGCAGGGCATCCGCCGCCAGCGCATGGTGCTGGGCGTTCTGTTCCTTCTGCCCACGCTAATCGGCCTGATTCTTTTCGTGCTGGGACCTATCGTTGTGGCCGTCGCGATGGGTTTCATGAAATGGAACGTGTTCCGGCCACCCGAGTTTGTCGCGCTCAAGAATTTTGCGCGTCTGTTTCGACATGATCTGGTGGGAAACAGCTTCGGCAACACCTTCGTCATGATGGCGATGACAGTGGGCATGCTTGAAGTCTTCGCGATCGCGCTGGCGCTCTCGGTCCATCGATTCGCGCGCAGTCGCCTGGCCTACTTCTTTCGGACGGTCTGGTTTTTGCCGGTGCTGCTCTCGGGTGTTTCGGTGGCCGTCACCCTGTCCTATATGTTTCACACGGATTTCGGCGTCGTCAACTATTACCTTGGGGTCCTCGGCATCGACAAGGTGCCCTGGCTGGTCTCCAGCGACGTGGTGCGTTTCAGCGTTTCACTGGCGACGGTCTGGCGCAATCTGGGCTTCACCTTCATCATCTATCTGGGCGGCGTGAGCGCGCTGCCGCAGGAGATCCTGGAAGCCGCCACGGTAGACGGGGCGCGCGGGCTGAAGCGATTGTGGCTGATCACGCTGCCGCTGCTAAGCCCGACGATCCTCTTTGCGACGGTGATCGACGTGATTCGCCTGCTGCAGTTCTTCGACGAGCCCTACGTGATGACGCGGGGAGGACCGGGCGATTCGAGCCGCACGGCCGTGATGATGGTCTACGATACGGCCTTCGCCAACCTCGAGTTCGGTTATGCCTCAAGTATTTCGGTGGTCCTGTTCCTGATCATTCTGGCGGTGACCGGTTTCCAGTTCCTGCTCAGCAAACGCTGGGTCTTCTACCAGTAGGGGAGGAGAGACGATCATGACGGTCATCAACCGGCTCTCCACCCGTCGTCGCGGTGATGAGGAGGTAGTGGAACGCATCCCGGACTGGATGCCGCGCAATGCTGCCGACTGGCTGGCCATGGCCTTTATGGTAGCCATCGGCATGCTGACGATCATGCCGATCGTGTGGGTGATGACCACGTCGCTGCGCACGCCGGCGGAATCCTTCACCGTGCCGCCGGAGTGGCTGCCGGAGGACCTGTATTTCGGCAACTACCTGCAGGTCTTTGACGAGATCCCCTTCGTCTACCAGATGGGCAACAGTTTCTTTGTGACGCTTTCGACGGTCGTCGGGCAGTTGACGACGGCCACCCTGGCGGGCTACACCTTCGCGCGGCTTTACTTCCCCGGGCGCGACGCCTTGTTCTGGGTGGTGCTGGCCACGCTGATGATTCCCTATCAGGCGACGCTGATCCCGCTCTTCGTGATTATTTCGAAGGTCTTTGGGCTGGCGGACACGCTGTGGTCGCTGATTTTGCCGGCCTTGCCGACGGCCTTCGGCACCTTCCTGCTGCGACAGTATTTCCTGCAGATCCCGGTCGAGTACGAAGAAGCGGCGATGATGGACGGGGCCAACCAGTTCCAGATCTTCCGCCGCGTGTATCTGCCGATGGTGGCGCCGGGCATGGCCATCCTGGCGGTGCTGGCTTTCAACGGCAAGTGGAACGACTTCCTGACACCGCTGATCTTTATGAACACGACATCCCGCTTCCCGATTACGCTGGGCATCAACGACCTGCAGCGATATATGATGACCGGCAGCATCTCGGTGGTGCTGGCGGCCATCGTCATGGCCACGCTGCCGGTGGTGATCGTCTACATTTTCGGTCAGCGTTACCTGATCGAGGGCCTGATGGTGGGCGGTTTGAAGGGCTGAACGCCTTCCGCTTGCTACCGGCCCTCACGCCAAACCCCTTTCCCCCGGGAGAGGGGCTTTGATTCACGCTCACGGGAAACTCTGTCGGCCGGCCTGGCCTTGTCAGGCCTGATCTACCCGATTTCCTGATTCTTCCCCCCCCCTCGTTCAGAACAAGGGTAAAGGCCTCAGGAGAGAGGGATCATCTCGCGGTCCGAGCGCAGGAAGGCGATGTCGTGGCGCGTGGTGTCCTTCAAGGCGAGGTCAGCCAGGATTTCGCCGATGACGCTGGCGAACTTGTAGCCGTGACCGCTGAAGCCGGCGGCGAAATGGACCTGCTCATACTCCGGATGGCGATCGATGATGAAGTGCTCGTCGGGCGTGTTGGTGAACATGCAGACCTTGTGCAGCAGGTCCGGTCCGGCGCCACCCCGAAAGTAACACTCCGCAAAGTCGCGCAGTATCCGCCTGTCCTCATCCCTCACGCAATCGCGGTCGAGCGTGTCCGGGTCGGCGGCCTCCTCCAGATGATGGTAGCGGCCGATCTTGAAGCCCTGCCCCGCAAAGTCCGGGAAGCCGTAGTAGCGGCCCTCATCGACCAAACAGTTGAAAACCGGGAAGCGCTCCGGTGTGAAATTTGGCGGATCCAGGGGCTGCATCCAGGCCAGCACCTGACGCTCGGGCAGGGCGACTGACCCGAGTCGCGGCAGTAGCTTTCCGGCCCAGGCGCCGGCCGTGATAACCAGTCGCTGCGCGAGATGGGTTTCCGTCTCAGTGCTCACTTGCAGCAGTCCGTCCGCGTTGACCTGCCAGTTGAGAACGCGTTGGCCCGTACGCAAGGTCGCGCCCTGCTCGCAGGCTACCTGCACGAAGGCCCGGATGCCGGCCTCGGGGAGCAAAAAACCGCCCTCCGGCTGGTACAGGCCCATGGTTTCCGCGGGGAAACGGCAGGCAGGCCAGCGCGCGTTGATCTCCGCGCCGGTCAGGGCTTCATGACTCAGGTCGTGCTCCAGGCAGGACTGCAGGGACCCTGCAAAGACCTCGTTGTCCGGCGGGCCGATGTCCAGCGAGCCGCAGATATGAAGCAGGTGTTCGCCGGAGTCTCTTTCCAGTTCGCGCCAGAGCTCGTAGCTGCGGCGCAGCAGGGGCACGTAGGCCGGGTCCTCGTAGTAGGCCAGGCGGATGATGCGCGTCAGGCCGTGCGAGGAGCCCATCTCGTGGGCCAGGTCAAACTGTTCGAGGCCGAGGACGCGCTGGCCGCGACGGGCGAGGTGGTAGAGCGCGGCGCTGCCCATCCCGCCGACGCCAAGGACGATGACATCCCAGGGTTTCGAATTCATGGTCCTGCGCTTCTCCCTTTACGAATGCCGTAATGACTTTGAGCGGCGGAGACTGGTCTTGCCGCCCGGAGCAGGTTGGTCAGGTGGTGCCGTCGGAGGCGGAGGCAGCAACGTTGAGCTCCAGTTCCTCGGCGAAGTGGCAGGCCGACCAGTGACCCGGCCGCGTCTCGCGCAGCAGGGGCGTCTCCGTCTGGCAGCGTTCGCGGGCGTGGATGCAGCGCGGATGGAAGTAACAGCCGGAGGGCGGGTTGGCCGGGTCGGGCACCTCACCCTGCAGTTGCACGTGGCGGCGTCGCACGCGGGGATCCGGGGTAGGGGCGGAGGAGAGCAGGGCTTCGGTGTAGGGGTGCCGGGTGTCGTTGAAGAGGTCATCCGTGTCGCAAATCTCGACGATTTTGCCGACGTACATGACCGCCACGCGGTCACAGAGGTGACGCACAACGCTCAGGTCGTGGGAGATGAAAAGGTAGGTCAGTTCAAATTCCTGCTGCAGGTCTTTCAGCAGATTGAGGATTTGCGCCTGGATGGAGACGTCGAGGGCGGAAACCGGTTCATCACAAATGAGCAATTGCGGGTTGAGCGCCAGGGCCCGCGCGATGCCGATGCGTTGTCGCTGGCCGCCGCTGAAGGCATGCGGATAGCGGGACATGACCTCCGGTCGCAGCCCGACCAGCAGCAGCAATTCCGCCACGCGGTCGCGCAGGGCGCTGCCTTCCAGCACGTTGTAGTTGCGCAGCGGTTCGCTGACGATTTGCTCCAGCGTCATGCGCGGGTTGAGCGAGGAGTAGGGGTCCTGGAAAATCAACTGGATGTTTTGCCAGACGGGTCGCAACTGCTCGCGGTCGAGTTGCGCGAGGTCGATCTCGCCCAGTTCACTGTGCGTGAAGTGGATTTCGCCGCCGGTGGGCGTATCGGCGCGCAGGATGACTCGGCCGGTCGTGGTTTTGCCGCAGCCGGATTCACCAACCAGACCCAACACCTCGCCGCGCGCGATGTCGAAGCTGACGCCATCCACGGCGCGCACCTGGCCGGTAACGTGGCGGGCAAAGACGCCGCGCTTCCAGATGGGGAAGTACTTGCGCAGGTCGCGAACGCCAAGCAGCCTGTCGTCGGCAGCAGTCATGCGTTCGTCCTTTCGCCGGAAGCCGGCAGGAATTCAGGGGTGCGCGCGCAGAGTGCCCACTGACCAGGCCGCACCTCGACCAGTTCCGGGTCGGCGCACTCTTCGGGAAGGTAATGGTGGCAGCGGGGATGGAAGGCGCAGCCTGACGGAATGTTGTAGGGGTCGGGCACGTTGCCAACGATCGATTCGAGGCGTTCGGTGACGACGTCGTGGCGCGGGATGGAACGCAGCAGGGCCTGGGTGTAGGGATGGGCGGCCTGGTGAAAAATCGTATCCACGTCAGCGATCTCGACTTCCTTGCCGAGGTACATGACGGCCACGTCGTCGGCCATTTCGGCGATGACGCCCAGGTCGTGGGTGATGAAGAGGATGGCCATGCCGAATTCGTCCTGCAGGTCACGCATCAGGTCCAGGATTTGTGACTGGGTGGTGACGTCGAGGGCGGTGGTGGGCTCGTCGGCGATCAGCAGGCGCGGGCTGCAGGTGAGGGCCATGGCGATCATGACCCGCTGGCGCATGCCGCCGCTGAGTTCATGGCGATAGGCGCCCAGCAGACGCTCCGGCTGCGACAGACCGACGCGGTTCAGCAACTCGACGGACTGTTGGGTGGCTTCCGCGTCAGTGGCGTTGTGATGCAGGCGGATGGCCTCGATCATCTGGTTGCCGATACTGTGCACAGGGCTGAGCGAGGTCATCGGCTCCTGGAAAATCATGGCGATTTCGCCCCAGCGAAGATTGCGGATGTCAGGCCCCCGGGAATCGAGTTGGGCGATGTCGACCGGATAGTCCGGGTCGCCATACCACAGAATCTCGCCCTGATCGATCCGACCCGGCCGCTGCACCATGTTGAGAATGGCGCGCGCCGTGACGCTTTTGCCGCAACCGCTTTCACCGACGACGCCGAGCGTCCTGCCCGCCTGCAGGGTGAGATTGACGCCGGAAACGGCGCGGACGATGCCCTCGGTCAGGTAGAAGCTGACGTGCAGGTCACGGACTTCCAGCAGCGTGTCTCCCATGGTTTGCTCCCGTGGCTGGTTTATCGGCTGAAGGGGTCGGCGGCGTCACGCAGGCCGTCGCCCAGGAAGTTAAAGGCCAGCACGGATATGACGACGGCCAGGCCGGGGATCAACAGCCAGGGGGTGAGCGAGACGGTGCGGACGTTTTGCGCTTCCTGCAGCAACACACCCCAACTGATGACTGGTTGCCGCAGTCCCAGACCGAGGAAGCTGAGCGCGGTCTCGGCGAGGATGATGCCGGGGATGGAGAGCGTCAGCGAGGCGATGAGATGACTGGTGAAGGAAGGCACCATGTGTCGCAGGATGATGCGCCGGTCGCTGGCGCCGCCAAGACGCGCGGCCAGGACGAAGTCCTCGGTACGCAGGGCGAGGAAGCGACCCCGCACCTGACGCGCGAGGCCGGTCCAGCCAATCGCGGAGAGGATCATGGTAATGCCCAGGTAGCGCCATTCCTGGGGCCATTCGGGTGGCAGCGCGGCGCTGAGCGCCATCCAGAGCGGAATGGAGGGGATGGAGCGAATGAACTCAATGACGCGCTGAATGACGTTGTCCACCTGGCCACCGTAGTAGCCGGAAATGCCCCCGAGAATCACACCCAGAATCAGGCTGAGAAAGACGCTGACCAGGCCAATGGAGAGCGATATGCGGCCCCCGGTGACGATGCGCGAAAACATGTCACGGCCGAGGCGGTCCGTGCCCAGCGGAAAGTAGGTCGCCGCGGGATCGGCGTCGGGCCCGAGGCCAAACAAATGGATGTCGGACTCGATAACCCCCCAAAGTTTGTAGGGCCTGCCGTGCGTGAAAAAGTAGAGGGGGTGCCAGACGCTGGTATCGACCTCGTAGCTGCGGCGCAGGGTCTCGGGGTCGCGCACCGTATTCAGGCCATAAACGCCGGGCCGCAGAGAAAAGTTCCCGTCGGCGTCGATGAAGGAGATCGATTGGGGTGGCACATTCTTGTAGGAGGCATTGACACCGTTGGGGTCCAGGTGGGAGACAAATTTCGGGAAGACCATGCCCAGCAGGTAAAAAATGATGAGGATGACCATGCTGGCAAGGGCGACCCGATGCTTGCGGAACTTCCACCACATCAGTTGGCGCGGCGTGGCGATGGCAACCTGTTCGCGCTCCTCCAGGGGAGCGCCGGATACGGTCAGCTGAATGTCCTTGGTGGCCATGGCGGGCTCCGGCCTATTCGAGACGAATACGGGGATCGATGAGGGCGAGCATGATGTCGGAGATAAAGGTGCCGATGATGGTCAGGACGCTGACGATGAGAATGATGGCGCCGGCGAGGAACATGTCCTGCGAGAGCAGGGAACGCAGCAGAATGGGCCCAATGGTCGGCAGGTTGAGGACCACGGCAACGATCACGACGCCGCCGACAAGCTCGGGCAGGGCGTAACCGATGGTGCTGATGAAGGGATTGAGGGCGACGCGCACCGGGTACTTCCAGATCAGGCGCCATTCGGCGAGGCCCTTGGCCCGCGCCGTCTCCACATAGGGCTGGGTAATTTCATCGAGCATGTTGGCGCGCATGGTGCGGATCAGGCCGGCTGTGCCGGCCGTGCCGACCACCACCATGGGGATCCAGAGATGGCTGAGGAGGTCGATGAACTTGTTCAGGTCCCAGGGCGCGTCGCGATACTCCGGAGAGAACAGACCGCCGACGTGCTGCCCGAAGACGGAAAAGCCGATCCACATGAGCACTAGGGCCAGCATGAAATTGGGAATGGCGAGGCCGAGGAAGCCGAAGAAAGTCGCGATGTAGTCGCCGGGGGAATATTGTCGGGTGGCGGAATACACGCCGATCGGAATGGCGACGGTCCAGACAAAGAGAATGGTGGAAATATTAATGAGCACCGTATAACCGATGCGATGCCAGATGATCTGGTTGACGGGAATGCGCCATTCCAGGGAGCGGCCGAAGTTGCCGCGCAGCACGATGTTGCCGACCCATTTGAAATAGCGCGTGGGCAGCGGTTCGCCGAGGCCAAAGGACACGCGCATTTGTTCGAGTCGCTCTTCGGAGAGTATGTCGCCCTGTTCGGCAAGGGTGGCTGCGTAGGAGGTGAGATAGTCGCCAGGCGGCAACTCAATGATGAGGAAGGCGACAACCGAGATGGCGACCATGGTTAAGGCAGCGGTCAGGATTCGCCGCACGATAAAGCGAAACAAAGGGATCTCCCTTGGTAAGGCGCAGCGATTGTAGCGCACAGGACACCGCCGGGCCAAACCCGTCCGGCCTGACGGCGCCAACTTGCCCCGGCCTGACGGCCAGGGGTGCAATGCGCCACCCGGTCGGAGCCCGGACTGCGCAGCGTATCGTCATTGATGTAGCCGTCGGGCACGTTGTACAGGTCTTGGAGACGATGACGATGGTGGTGCCTTCCCCTACCGTGCCAATCTGGCAGGGATGGGCCTTGTGGATATCCAGCAACTGCTGGAACAGGGCATTGCGTTGCTCCTCGTCCGGTTCGATGCGCGCCTGGACCCAGAGGCGCCAGATATCACGGATGGGATGGTCGGCCGGCGGTTCTTCCTTTTTGCGTTTGCTGGCTTCACCCAGAAACCAGTGGCCGTAATGGGGGCCCAGGGGCCGTCATCGACGGTTCCCGGCATGCGGCCCGGGTCGGCAATGACAATGGAACTGCGGTCGACGCCCCAGACTCCGACGTCCACCTCGCCGCTGCGTACGCGTTCTTCGTAGAGTGAGCGCTCGACGACATCCTGGCTGACTTCCAGGCCAATGGCGCGCCAGTAGTTCTCGACGAGGCCGGCCTCGTCAGCGGCGGGCGTTCCGGTCCCGGCCCGATGAAGGATGGCGAAACGGATGCGCTCGCCGTTGTCCGGCCGCAGGCGGAAGCCATCGGCATCCATGGCGAGGCCGATCTCGTCCAGCAGGGCCGCGGCCCTGGCCGGGTCATATTCAGTCCAGCGGATTCGAATTCCGGGTCATAGTTGGGCGAACCGCTGGCCGGCGATGCCTGCCGTGGTTCGGCGAGGCCGTCGTAAACCAGGTCGTTGATTTCCTCGCGATCGATGGAAATCGACATGGCTTCACGAAAACGGGCGTCATCGGATGGCCGGTTCAGGGTTGTGGCAAGCCCGAAATATTACCGGCTTCGAGGTCGGCTTCCTGTGGTTTCGTCAGGTGCACGCCGGCGGTCAACATGGCCTCGTAGAACATGGGCAGCCAGTACTGGAACTTCTCCGGCGTGGCGCCCTGGGCGGTAAGCAGCACCTGGAAGTTGTGGCGGTAGAGGCCGCGAACCCAGCGCTTGCGTCGCCGGTCACCGTCATCGAAGCAGAAGCGCGCCTGCAAATGAATGCGCGGGCCATAGAGAACTTCCTGCTCACGTTCTTCAATCTCGACGGCGGGCAAGGCCTCAATGGCGCCGAAAAATCCATCAGCGACGGCATCTTCATCGTCTTTGGTAATCTCGAATCCCAGATCGACGAGCCAGGCGGCGAAGATCGTCTGGTCGTCTTCGGCGTCCGGGCCATAGACCACGCCCTCGCGCCCGTCGTTCCAGCTGAATTCCTTCCAGTCAATGGGGATGAAAAAGGAAAAGTTTTCATGGCGGTGCCACCTGAGACCGCGGAAGACCGGCCGCTCCTTGTCGGACAGACCTGGCATGGCAGCGCTCCCTGTACCTTGCCACAACATTACTTCCTTTCCCGGGATGCTGCCAACGCGGGTGGCGACCGGTTACCGGGGCACAGTCGGGGACGGCCCTGTCCCCCGGCCCCTTTCGCGTCCGGAGAACCGGACAGGCAAGGGAGGACATGAAGACTCTCAGGCGGCGGCGTAGCGACCGCGCAGGCGGGGGTCGAGCACGTCGCGCAGGCCGTCCCCCAGCAGGTTGAAGCCCAGCACACCGGCCATGATGGCCAGGCCCGGGAACACCATCATCCACGGGGCGCGCTCGGCAAGGGGGCGGCTCTCGCTGAGCATGACGCCCCAGCTGGCGGCGGGCGGTTGCGTACCGAGGCCGAGGTAACTAAGCGCGGCCTCGGTCAGCAGGGCCCAGGAGAGGGCCAGGCTGACCTGCACGATCAGGGGTGCGGTGATGTTGGGCAGGACGTGACGCAGCAGGACGGACTGCGGCCGCAGTCCGAGGCAACGGGCGGCCAGCACGAAGTCCAGTTCCTTGACCGAGAGCACCGGTCCGCGCGCGACACGGGCGAAGATCGGCAGGTACACGATGGCGATGGCCAGGGCGCTGTTGGAGGGGCCGGGGCCCAGCACGGTGACGACCACCAGGGCCAGCAAGAGGGCCGGGAAGGCGAAGAGGACGTCCATCAGGCGCATCAGCAGATGGTCGACGCGGCCTCCGGCGTAGCCGGCCAGGATGCCCAGCGCGGCGCCCAGGCCGCCGGCCATGGCCACTGCCGTGATGGCCACACGCAGCGAGACGGCGGCGCCGCTGATCAGGCGGCTGGCGATGTCGCGCCCAAAAAGGTCGGTGCCGAGCGGGAATTCCGCGGAGGGAGCCGCCAGTCGGTTGGCCATGAATTGTTGGGCCGGGGCGCGCGGCGTGAGGCCCAGCAGGCCGGCGAGGGCCACCAGCAGGAAGGCCAGCACCAGCAGCAGACCGGCGGCCCCGCTGCGGTTGCGGGAGAGGCGGCGCAGCATGCCGTTTCTGCGAGTCGCCTGGTCCCTCACCCCAAACCCCTCTCCCGCAGGGAGAGGGGTTTTAACAGCTTCTTTAGCTTCTCGAGAGTCATTTCCAGTCCTGCGGGAGTGCTGCTCAGTCATGGTCGGCGAGGGCGATGCGCGGGTCGACCAGCGCGTAGAGCAGGTCGATGGCGAGATTCAGCAGCAGGAAAACCAGCGCCACGAACAGGGCCACGCCCTGCACCAGGGCGTATTCACGCTGGCCGATGGCGTTGATGGTCAGGCGGCCGAGGCCGGGCAGGGCGAAGATTTGCTCGACGATGAAAGCGCCGCCGAGCAGATAACCGAACTCGATGCCGACGAGAGTGAGCACGGGAATCAGGGCGTTGCGCAGGCTGTGGCGCAGAATGACGCGGCGCTCCGCCAGGCCCTTGCTGCGGGCGGTGCGTATGTAGTCCTCGCGCAGCACTTCCAGCAGGGACGAGCGGGTCATGCGCATGATGGAGCCGCCAAAGGCGAAGCCGAGGGTCAGGGCGGGAAAGAAGAGCTGTTGCAGATTGCGCAGGGGGTCTTCGTGCAAATGGACGTAGTCACCGGCGTTGGGCAGCACGCGGAAGACCACGGAGAGGACGAAGATGATCAGCGTGCCGAGCAGGAAGTTGGGGATGGCGAGGCCCAGCAGTGCGAAAAGGCGACCGGCGAAATCCAGCCAGGAGTTGTGGCGCAGCGCGGCCAGCAACCCCAGCGGCAGGCCGGTCAGCAGGGCCAGCAGCATGGACAGGGCGGCCAGCTCCAGAGTCAGCGGGAAGCGGCCAAGAATGAGTTGCAGCACGGGCTGACCGTGGCGCACGCTGTGGCCGAGGTTGCCGCGCAGCGCTTCGCCGAACCAGACGAAATACTGCTCGACGGGCGGCTTGTCGAGGCCGTAGTAGCGCTCCAGGGCTGCACGCTGGGTCTCGGTGAGCATGCCGGCCTCGGTGCCGAGAGTGGCCGTGATGATGTCGCCAGGGATGAGGCGCATGGCCGCGAAGACCAGGATGGAGACCCCCAGCAGGGTGGGCAGCAGGGCGAGCAGACGACGGGCCAGATAGCGGGGCATGGGGCTGCGAATGTAGCGTTGCCGCTTTGGATGCGCAATCGGGGCCGTGGTCTCCTGGGGAGAGGGCGCGCCTGGTTCCGGCTCCCGTCCCCCGTGACGGGTAAGGATTAGGGGTGAGGACCGCAACCCGGTCGTCAGCGGGCAGGCAACCGGGTGACCTGCAGCCCTGCTTTTCGGGATACACTTGAGGCAGGCGGTTGCCGAAACAGGGAGACTGCGATGAAGACGACGATGAACGGGACGGAGAACGGCTGGCAGCGGGTCGCCCGTTTCGATGAACTGCGTGGCGCGGGTCAACTGACCGTGCAGGCGGGCGACCAGACCCTGGCGCTTGTCCTGCACGAAGAACGGGTATTTGCCATCGACAACCGTTGCCCCCACATGGGCTTCCCGCTGGACCGCGGCACCGTGCGCGACGGCATTCTTACCTGTCACTGGCACCACGCCCGCTTCGATCTGGCCAGCGGCGGCACCTTCGACCTCTGGGCTGACGACGTGCCGGCCTTCCCGGTTGAAGTGCGGGACGGCGGCGTATGGGTCGATGTGCGGCCCAGGGGATCTGACCATGCCCGGCAGTGCGAACGGCTGGGCGTGGGGCTGAAACGCAATCTCTCGCTGGTCATCGCCAAGGCGGTGCTGCTGCAGGAGGCGCAGGACGATCCGGTCGGGCCTTTCCGCAGGGGCCTGGCCTTTGGCACGGAAAACCGCCTGGATGGCTGGGGTCAGGGTCTGACGATTCTGACCTGCATGCAAAACATGCTGCCGCAGCTGGAGGCCGATGAGCGGCCGCGGGCGCTGTATCAGGGCCTGTCCGCGCTGGCCAACGAGGTCAATGGCGAGCCGCCCCGCTTCGCCATCCGCCCGCTGCCGGGCGCCGGCCGCGACATCGACACGCTGAAGGGCTGGCTGAGGCAATTCGTCGAGGTGCGCGACGAGCAGGGCGCGGAGCGTTGCGTCATCTCGGCGCTGGAGGCCGGCGCCACGCGCCAGCAAATAGCCGACATGCTCTTTGCCGCCGTGACCGACCATCGCTACATCGACGTCGGCCATTCGGCGGACTTCACCAACAAGGCTTTCGAGGCGCTGGACCACGTCGGCGACGAGTACGCCGCGCCAGTGCTGACCTGCCTGGTGCGGGGCCAGGCGCAGGCGCGACGCATGGAAGAGGACAACGCCTGGCGCTACCCGATTGACCTGGTGGCCCTGCTGGAAACGGCCTTCGGGCAATTGCCGCAGGCGCTGGCGGCGGGGCAGGGACAGACCTGGACGGGCCGCGCGGAACTGGCCGCCATGATTCTCGAGGACGACCCGGCGGCCACGCTGGAGGCCATGCTGACGGCCCTGCGCGAAGGCGCGACGATGGTGGAACTGGCCTCGACGGTTTCATACGCGGCGGCGCTGCGAATCGCCCGCTTCCACACCAGCAACGAATTCGGCGACTGGGACACGGCGCTGCACAGCTTCACCTTCGCCAACGCCATCGAGCAGGGTCTGCGGCGCGCGCCCTCGGTCGAACTGCTGCGTGGCGCGCTGGACGCCGCCATGAGCGTCTATCTGGATCGTTTCCTGAACATCCCGGCGGCCCGCTTGCCGCAGCCGAAAGGCGGGTCCCCGGCGGCGGAGTCCCTGGCGGCCCTGCCGGACCTGCTCAACAACCAGCAGCAGGTGAACGAGGCCGGCGCGCTGGTGGCGGAGTACTTCCACGCGGGTGGCGAGCCGGGGTCCATGCTGGCGATGCTGGGCCGGCTGCTGTTGCGCGAGGACCGCGACTTCCACACCATCCAGATGGTGGAGGCGGCCATGCGGCAGTATCGTTTGCTGGGGCCGGGCGAGGAAGGCACGCATGTGCTGGTGGCGGCGGCCCGTTATCTGGCAGCGCATGCGCCCACGGCGCGCGCGCAGGGCCAGACCTGGCGCGTGGCGCGGCGTCTGCACCGCGGCGAGAGCCTGTTTGAGGGGTAGGGGGCTGCTTACGGATCCCTGTCCACAAGGATGAGGGCGCCGGATGGCCCTCACCCCCCAACCCCCTCTCCCCCAGGGAGAGGGGGAGTCGAGAAGCTCCTGGTATTTCGTGAATTTACCTGTTGACGATGTAGTGTGCCGAAGAAGTCCCTCTCCCTCAGGGAAGGGCTCCCGCGGCTCAGCGGGAAAGGGTTTAGGGGTGAGGGCAGAGCAGGTGCAGGTCCGGGGGTAAGCCCTGTCCTATTTCACATAGTCCAGCACGAGGACGCGGGTGCTGTCGGGCAGGGAGCCCTGGGTGATGACCGCCTCGTAATCGAGGGCGAAGTCGACCTCCTCCTCCTCGTTGAAGTGCTCGAGGAAGCTGGAAATCCAGTAGATGCCGCGCGGGCGGTAACTGAGCGTGCGGAAGTGCATCGGCACCACCAGTTTCGGCTGCGCCACCCGAATCACGGTCATCAGGTCGTCGAGCTCGATGGTAGGGTGGCCGCCGGTGAGGGCCAGCAGGACGTCGAGATCGCGGAAGAAGTCGATTTGCGCTTCCGTGAGCGGGTTGCCGACATCGCCCATGTGGCCGATGCTGACACCGTCGACGTCGAAGCGGTACATGCCGTTCTGGTCAGGGTCGTGAAAGCGGTGATTGAGCGCTTCCATGGCCTCGATGCAATGGAAGCTGATGCCATGGGAGGCCTGCTCGCCGCCGGCGCGGGCCACGTCCAGCGCGGTGAGCACTTCCGGCTCGCCGGGAACGAGATCGGCGCGGCAGTGGAAGTCATCGTTGTCGGAAGAGCGGATGACGATATCGGGCGCTTCCTCCACCGGGCAGTAACCGGCGGTTTCCGGGGTGTAGGGGTCGGTCACGATCATTGTGCCGTCGTCGGCGGTAATCAGGAAGCAGGCCTGGCCGTACCATTTGAGCTTCATCTCGTTCTCCCCGGAAGATCGTCGTCCACCCCGATTGTACAGGCTTTTCCGGCCGGCTCCCAAACCCGCTTTTGAACGAGGGCGAGTTATCCAGGTCAATGGGCGCTCGCGGCATGCGCCGGACGATCGACCCCCTGCCTTCCCGCCAGGGATGCCGTTTCAGTAGACCTGCTGCTATGGCTGCGGGGCAATGCTGCTATAATCGCGCCGTGTCCCGTGAAATCTCGTCGATGAAACTTTCTGACCTGCGTCTCATGCCGGATTGCCGCGGGCGGAGTACGCCATGTTGAACGCGGTGCTGGCAGCCTTTGTGCTGGCCTTTGCGGCGCCCCTGGTGGCGCGGCACATGCCGCGCCAGGTGGGAACCATCGCGGCGCTGTTGCCGGCGGGAATCTTCGTGTGGCTGCTCAATCAGGCGGAAATGGCGCTGGGGCCGGGCGTTGTGGAGCGCTGGCCCTGGTCTCCGCTGCCCGGCGTCGCCCTGACCTTCCGTCTGGACGGCCTGTCGCTGCTGATGGCGTTGATCATCAGCGGCGTCGGCGCGCTGATCCTGTTCTACGCCGGCGCATACATGCATGGGCAGGCCCAGGCCGGTCGGCTTTATGCGCTGCTGCTGGCCTTCATGGCCTCAATGCTGGGTCTGGTGCTGGCGGATAACCTGATCGCGCTCTTCGTATTCTGGGAACTGACCAGCATCACCTCCTTCCTGTTAATCGGCTGGCATTTCCAGGAGGAACGCTCGCGCGCGGCGGCGCTGCAGGCCCTGATCGTCACGGGCGGCGGCGGGCTGGCGCTGCTGGCCGGCTTCGTCCTCATCGGCCTGGTCGGCGGCACCTGGGAGATTGCGGAACTGTCGGCGCAGGCCGGAACCCTGCAGGACAGCGTGGTCTACCTGCCGATCCTGCTGCTGTTATGGCTGGGCGCGGCCAGCAAGTCGGCCCAGTTCCCCTTCCACTTCTGGTTGCCGGGCGCCATGGTGGCGCCCACGCCGGTCAGCGCCTATCTGCACTCGGCCACCATGGTCAAGGCCGGCGTGTATTTGCTGGCGCGCCTGAGCCCGGCCCTGGGCGGTACGAGCGAGTGGAGCCTGCTATTCATGGTCACGGGCCTGGTGACGCTGCTGCTGGGTGGCTGGCTGTCCCTGAAGCAGAACGACATGAAACGCATGCTGGCCTACTCGACGGTGAGTTCGCTGGGCCTGCTGGTGACCCTGCTGGGGCTTGGCACAAAACTGGCGACTGAGGCGGCGGCGCTCTATCTGCTGGCGCACGCACTCTTCAAGGGCGCGTTGTTCATGGTGGCGGGCGCCATCGACCATGCCACCGGCACGCGCGACCTGCGCCGTCTGCGGGGACTGGCCGGCGCCCTGCCGACGAGCGCGCTGGCGGCAGGGCTGGCAGGTCTTTCGATGGCCGGGTTGCCCCTGCTGGCGGGCTTTGCGGCCAAGGAGTTCATCTACGAGGCGGCGCTCTTCAGCGGCGGCGGCGTATGGATACTGACCCTGTTGCTGCTGGCGGGCAACGTCGCTTTCGTGGTGGTGGCCCAGCAAATGACGCTACGAATCTTTGCCGGCGCGTCGCTGAGTTTCGAAAGTTTTCATGCGCCTGCTATCCCCTTGTGGCTGGCCGCCCTGGTGCCGGGCGCGCTGGGGCTGGCGCTGGGTCTCTTGCCGGATGTCACGGCGACGCTGGCCGGCGCGGCCGCGCGCGCCATTTACGGCGCGCCGGTGACGATTCACCTCTTCGTGCTGCCGGGCAGCGTGACGCCGATGTTGTTGCTGAGCGCGCTGACCATTGCCGCCGGCATTCTGCTTTACCGGCGCCGCGTGCAGCTTGAGCCCTGGTTGAACTGGCTGGACCAGGGCGCGCGACTGGGGCCGGAGGGCGCTTTCCAACGCCTGGTAGAGGGGCTGCCACATTTTGCGGCACGGGTGACGGCGCTGCAGCAAAACGGGCGTCTTCGCTCCTACGTCCTGTGGATAGTGGGCACGTGGCTGCTGCTGCTGGGCCTGACCTGGGCGCTGCGCGGGGGGCCGGGACTGCCTGCCAACCTGCTGGTTCGTCTGTCGGACCTGCGTTTTCACGAACTCATTCTGGTGCTGGTAATTCTGGCAGGCCTGGCCAGCGTGATGCTGGCCAACACCCTGATGACGCTGATCGTGTCCCTGGGCGTGGTGGGCATCGGCACAGCAATCGTCTTCATCCTCTTCGGCGCGCCGGACCTGGCCATGACGCAATTCTCGATCGAGACCCTGGGGGTCATTCTCTTTGTTCTCGTGCTCTACCGCCTGCCGGGCGTGGTCCGTCTGTCGCCGCGGCGCACGGTGCTGCGTGACAGCATCCTGACGGGTCTGGCCGGCGCCGTCATCACGCTGATGATTCTGATCATCACCGACCTGCCGCTGGTCTCACCGCTGAAGACCTGGTTCGCCGGGGCCAGCGAGCCCCTGGGTCACGGTCACAACGTCGTCAACGTCATTCTGGTCGACTTTCGCGCCATTGATACCCTGGGTGAAATCACGGTGCTGGGCATCGCGGCCATTGGCATTTTCGCCCTGCTCAAGTTGCGTCCCGGAAGGAAGGTGGCGGAGGGAAAGGACGGGCCATGACCTCAATCATTCTGGTGGTCGCGACGCGGCTGATTTTTCCGCTCATGCTGATGTTCTCACTTTTCCTACTCCTGCGCGGCCACGACGCTCCGGGCGGCGGTTTCGTCGGCGGCCTGATGGCCGCTTCCGCCTTCGCGCTCTTTGCCCTCGCCACCAGCGTGACGCGGGCGCGGGACGCGCTGCGGCGCAGCACCTTTCGCCTGATCGGCATCGGTCTGCTCTTCGCCTTCGTCAGCGGCCTGCCAGGTCTCTTCGCCGGGAGCCCCTTTCTCAGGGCCCTGTGGACCTCGACCGAGCTACCGGTCATCGGCAAGCTGAGCAGCGTGTTGCTCTTTGATACGGGCGTCCTGCTGGTGGTGGTGGGTGTGACGCTGACCATCGTGTTTGCGATGGCCGAGGCGGACGAGGAAGAGGAGGAATAGGGTGGAAGTGGCGCTGGCGATCGTGATCGGCGCGCTCTATGCGGCCGGTCTGTACATGATGCTGCGTCGCAGCATGGTCAAGCTGATCGCCGGCCTGGTGCTGCTGGGTTACGCCAGCAATCTGCTGATTTTCGTGGTCAGCCGCCTGACGCGGGCCAGGCCGCCGCTGGTGCCGGAGGGCGCGCAGGGCATCGCTGAACCCTTCGCCGACCCCGTGCCGCAGGCGCTGATTCTGACGGCCATCGTGATCGGTTTCGGCCTGCAGGCCTTCGCGCTGGTGCTGGTCCGCCGCGCCTACCAGGCGGTCAACAACGACGACCTTGACCAGGTGACGGCCAGCGACCGGCCGGACCTGCAGCAGTGAAGACTGTGGAGCTCAACCCCTTTCCCCGGGCAGGATAAGGGACCGGGTTTGCGGGCTGCGATGCTGAAGAGGGGGACTGACTGAACACGCTGCTGGTGCTGCCGATCCTGATCCCCTTCCTGATGGCGATTTTGTCGATCATCAACTGGGGCAACCGCGTACTGCACCGTTTTCTGGCGCTGGCGGGCAGCGTCGGCTTGCTCTTTGCGGCGCTGGCCCTGCTAACGACAGTGAACGAGCAGGGAATCCTGAGCAGCAACATCGGTGACTGGCCGGCGCCTTTCGGCATCGTTCTGGTGGCGGACCTGCCGGCCGCCATCATGATACTGATGGCGGCCATCGTCGGCCTGGCAGTGCTGGTGTATGCCACCGCCAGCATGGACAAGGGCCGCGAGCGCTTCGGCTACTATCCGTTGATCCTGTTATTGCTGATGGGGATGTGCGGGGCCTTCCTGACTGGCGACCTTTTCAATCTCTACGTGTGGTTCGAAATCATGCTGATCGCCTCCTTCGCCCTGCTGGCATTGGGGGGCAGCCGGGCCCAACTGGAGGGTTCGGTCAAGTATTTCGCGCTGAATCTGCTGGTCTCGGCCTTCATGCTGACGGGCATCGGTCTGCTTTATGGCATGACAGGATCCCTGAACCTTGCGGCGCTGGCGCAAACCTTGCGCGCGGCAGGGCCGGAGCAACCGGTGACGACGGTGGCCATCTTTTTCATGATCGCCTTCGGCATCAAGGCGGCCATGTTTCCCCTCTACTTCTGGTTGCCGGCTTCCTATCACACGCCACCGGTGGCCGTCTCGGCCATATTCGCAGGCCTGCTGACCAAGGTTGGCGTTTTCGCCCTGATCCGTGTGTTCACGTTGCTGTTTGTGCAGGATACGGCGTGGACCCACGGGCTGTTGCTGGCGGGCGCCGCGCTTACGATGTTGAGCGGCGTGCTGGGGGCCATGGCTTTCGACGACATTCGGCGCATCTTCGCCTTTCACATCATTAGCCAGATTGCCTACATGGTGCTGGGGCTGGCGCTGTTTGTGCCCATGGCCCTGGCGGGCACGATCTTTTACATGGTGCATCACATCCTTGTCATCGTGTCGCTGTTTCTGGTTAGCGGGCTCATTGCCAGAGCAGGAGGCTCGTATTTCAAGGCGCAACTGGGCGGGCTGTACGGGACCAGGCCACTGCTGGCGCTCCTGTTCCTGGTGCCGGCGCTGTCGCTTTCGGGCGTGCCGCCGCTGTCCGGTTTCTGGGCAAAGCTGACCTTGCTGCGGGTGACGCTGGCACAGGAGTTGTGGCTGGTAGCTGCGATAGCCTTGCTGGTCGGTTTGCTGACCCTGTTCTCCATGGTCCGCATCTGGCTGAGCGCGTTCTGGGGTCCGCCCGGCCCTGCGGCGGCGTCCGTCACGCCAATGCGGGCGGGGGAACGGCGCGCACTCTACGGTTCGACGCTGGCGCTGGTGACGCTTACACTTGCGCTGAGTCTCTTCGCCGGTCCGGCGTTTGAACTGGCCGAGCGGGCATCGGAACAGTTGCTTGATCCGGCGGGTTACATCGCGGCAGTGCTGGGAGAGGGCTCGTGAACTGGCTGCTTGTGCATGTCCTGCTGGCGCTGGTGTGGGCGGCGTTGAGTGGCGAACTGACACCGATTAACGTCGCTGGCGGTTTCGTGGTGGGCTTTCTCGTGCTCCTGCTGGCGCGGAGGGCCATGGGCAGCCAGCGCTACGTGACTCGCGTGCCCCGCGTGCTGCGTTTTGCCTTGTACTTCGTTGTGATGCTGGTGCAGGCCAACCTGCGCGTGACGCTGGAGGTGTTGACCCCGAACTACAAGGCGCGCCCGGCGATCGTGGCTGTGCCGCTGGACATCCGCGACGAGGTGGCGATCACCACGCTGGCCAACCTGATCACCCTGACGCCGGGCACGCTTTCGCTGGACGTCTCCAGCGACCGGCGCGTGCTTTACGTACACGCCATGTTCGTCACCGACGTGGAAGCCTTCCGGCTCGAGATCAAGGACGGGCTGGAGCAGCGCGTGCAGGACGTGTTCACGTGACTCTGCATGATTTGGCGCTTTATCTGGTGCTGCCGCTACTGGGGATCGCCCTGCTGCTGGCGCTCTGGCGCTTGCTGCGCGGGCCGCGCACGCCCGACCGCGTTGTGGCGCTGGACCTGATGGTGACGCTGGGCCTGGGCACGATCGCCGGTTACGCCATCGCCACCGACCAGGCGGCCCTGCTGGACGTGGCGCTGGTGCTGGCGCTGATTTCCTTTCTGGGGACGACAGCCTTCGCCTACTATCTGCAGAGGAGGCCGGAAGCGTGACCCTGATCGAGGGCCTGACGGCGCTGCTGCTGCTGACCGGCGCCTTCTTCATGTTGATGGGCGCCGTAGGTATTGTGCGCATGCCGGACCTGTTCATGCGCATGTCGGCCACCACCAAGTCGGCCACGCTCGGCGTGAGCTTCATGATGCTGGCGGTGGCCTTGCACTTCAACGACCTCGCCATCGGCGCGCGGGCGCTGGCGACGATTCTCTTTGTCTTCCTGACGGCGCCGATCGCAGCGCACATGATCGCGCGCGCCGGTTACCTGCGGGGGGTCAGCCTGTGGCAGGGGACCATCAGCGACGAGTTGCAGGGTCGCTATGACATGGAGACGGGCGAACTGGAGAGTGGCACGCCGGCCATGGCGCCGCCGCAGGGCGAGCCGGAAGACTGACGGCGGCGCGCCCACGCAAGTCGCGCCGCGAGGGGCGCAGACCTCCACAATGCGAATGCAGGGGAAAGACAGGAGGGCAGGGCATGGAGTACACACATCCGGGACGCAGTGGACTGCTGGTGAGTCGTCTCTGTCTGGGCACGATGAACTTCGGCGCGCGCACGGACGAGGCGGAAAGCCGCGCCATCATGGACGCAGCGCTGGAAGTCGGCATCAACTTCTTCGATACGGCCAACATCTACGGCGCTTATGGTGGCGACCTGCCGGGCTACCGCGGCCTGACCGAGGACATCATGGGGCGCTGGTTCGTGCAGGGCAGCGGGCGGCGCGAGAAGGTGGTGCTGGCAACCAAGGTCTACAATCCGACGGGCGACTGGCCCAACGAGGGCAAACTCTCCGCCCTGCACATCCGTCGCGCCTGCGAGGCCAGTTTGCGGCGGCTGCAGACCGACTACATCGACGTCTACCAGGTCCATCATGTCGACCGCGAAACGCCCTGGGATGAGATCTGGCAGGCGATGGAGCAGCTGGTCCGCGAGGGGAAGATTCTCTATGTGGGCAGCAGTAACCACGCCGGTTGGCACATCGTCAAGGCCAACGAGGGCGCGCAGCGCCGCAACCTCCTGGGCCTGATCAGCGAACAGTGCAAGTACAGCCTCGCCGAACGGCGTGTCGAGTTTGAGCTGTTGCCGGCCTGCGAGGACTACGGCGTGGGCGTGATCCCCTGGAGTCCCCTGCATGGTGGCCTGCTGGGCGGTGTTCTGCGCAAGCTGGAAGGGGGGCGGCGCGCCTCGGCCGAGGCACAGGGGCAGATCGGGGGCCTGCGGCCGCAACTGGAGCGCTACGAGACCTTTTGCAGCGAACTGGGCGAGGAACCGGCGGACGTGGCGCTGGCCTGGCTGCTGGCGCAGCCGGCGGTGACGGCGCCGATCATCGGGCCGGCGGACGCGGCGCAATTGCGGGGTAGTTTGCGCGCGCTGGAGGTCCGCCTGGATGCGGAGCAACTGGCGGCGCTGGACGCCATCTGGCCGGGGCCGGGCGGAGAGGCGCCGGAAGCCTGGTAGCGGAAAACAGACTGAAATAGCAAGGGACAGGGCAAACAGGAGAACACCATGCAATACACACATCCCGGCCGCAGCGGCCTGAGCGTCAGCCGGCTGTGCCTCGGCACCATGAATTTTGGCCCGCACGCCAGCGAGGACGACAGCCAGGTCATCATGGACCGGGCGCTGGACCTGGGCATCAACTTTTTCGACACGGCCAACCGCTACGGCTTGCGCGAAGGCCGGGGCCACCTCGGCCTCACCGAAGAGATCATCGGGCGCTGGTGGGCCCAGGGCGGCGGTCGGCGCGAGAAGGTGGTGCTGGCGACCAAGCTCTATGGCGCGATGGGCGACTGGCCCAACGAGGGCAAGTTGTCGGCGCTCAACATCCGCCGGGCCTGTGAAGCCAGCCTGCGGCGGCTGCAGACCGACCACATCGACATTTACCAGATGCACCACGTCGACCGCGAAACGCCCTGGGGGGAGATCTGGCAGGGGATGGAGCAGCTGCAACGCGAGGGCAAGATCCTCTACGTGGGCAGCAGCAACTTCGCCGGCTGGCATATCGCGAAGGCCCAGGAAGCGGCGCAGCGGCGCAACTTCATGGGGCTGATCACCGAGCAATGCAAGTACAGCCTGAACGAGCGGACGGCCGAAATGGAGCTCCTGCCGGCCTGCGAGGACTACGGCGTGGGGACGATTCCCTGGAGCCCGCTGGGTGGCGGCCTTTTGGGCGGCGTGTTGCGCAAGATCGAAGAGGGTCGACGCGCCGCGGCGGGCATGCAGGCGCGCATTGACGCCCTGCGGCCGCAGCTTGAGCGCTACGAGAGTTTCTGCAGCGAGGCGGGCGAAGCGCCGGCGGACGTGGCCCTGGCCTGGTTGCTGGCGCAGCCGGCGGTGACGGCGCCGATCATCGGCCCGCGCAATCTTGAGCAGCTGGAGGGCAGTCTGCGCGCGCTGGAGATTCAGCTGGATGCGGAGCAAATGGCAGCGCTGGACGCGATCTGGCCGGGGCCGGGCGGTCCCGCGCCCGAAGCCTGGGCGTGGTAGGCTCCCTTTTCCTGCCCTGGGGGACGGGAGCCCTCCCCCAACACCTTTCCCGCTCAGTCGCGGGGGCCCTTCCCTGAGGGAGAGGGGGGACTCTTTCTCAAATTACCGGGAAGCCATTTGACGCTTGATGCCATCTGGCCGGTCCCGGGCGGTCCCGCGCCGGAAGCCTGGTGCCTGACCTGAATTGTCGCAGTCCGGGTGAAACCTACAGTTCCTCACCCGTGACGTAGACCGTGTCGCGGAAGGCGAACTGATGGTAACTCTGGCCGAGGTTGTCGCGCAGGATGAAGTGATAGCAGGCGTCGCCCTGGGGCGCGACGCTGAGGGATTCCTCGAGGACGACGGTTGACAGGGACCAGCCGCCCGGCAACGTGGGCCCGCTGATATCGGGACGGCCGCTGGCGGTGGCGTGCATGACAAAGCGGGCCCCGTTGTCGCTGCTGAGGACATGGACCTCGCCGCTGAAGCCGATATCGTGGCATTTGCGAATGACGTTCAGGCTGACGTGGCCGGGCAGCACCAGCGGCCCAAGGCAGCCGAGGCTGGAGGGGTGGCAGTCCGTCGCGGCGATGATGGCCAGATCCATCCAGTTGTAGCCGTCGATCTCACGAAAACGAAAGCAGTCGTCCCCTGTGCAGCCGAGGTCATTGCGCGCCGGCGCCACACCTATCGGCGGCGAGCCGTGGAAGCAACTTTCGTCGAAGAGCAGATGCCGCTCGCTGTTCTTGCTCCAGGGCAGGGAGGGCTGAAATGCGGGCCAGGCGTCGTGGCTGATGGCGTTTGGGCCGCCGGCGACGACGACGTGGTTGCGGGGTAGCCCGGGCAACTCGACCAGTTCCAGGGCTGTGCCTGGCGCGCCGCAGCGGGCGTTGGCCGGGCGTTCGCGGTCGCCGAGGGTGATGGCAAAGGTCTCGCGGCGGTTCAGCAGGTCGTTCCAGGCGACGGCGACGATGGCGTAGACGAGGCCAACCAGCAGGGCAAGCCGCAACAGGGTCAGCAGAAGTCGAGCCAGCAAGCGCACGAGACCTCCAGGTCGCGTGAGGTACGCGTCAAGGCTATCATAGTCCGTGCGCATTGTGCATCCGCTGAAGGTGAGAGTGGATATGTCCGATTACGTTCTGGCGCTGGACCAGGGCACGACCTCCTCGCGCGCCATTCTCTTTGATCGCGCGGGCAGCATCAGCGCTATAGCCCAACGGGAGTTTCCCCAGCTTTATCCGCAACCGGGTTGGGTGGAACATGAGCCGCTGGCGATCTGGCTGTCGCAGTTGACGGTGGCGCGGGAGGCGCTCGCCCAGGCGGGCGCGGACGCGCCACAGCTGGCGGCCATCGGCATCACCAACCAGCGCGAGACGACGCTGCTGTGGGAGCGCGACAGCGGCCGGCCGCTGCACAATGCCATCGTCTGGCAGGACCGGCGCACGGCGCACTTTTGCGACGAACTGAAGGCGGAGGGCTTCGACCAGGTCATTCTGGAGCACACGGGCCTGGTCACCGACCCCTACTTCTCGGGGACGAAGCTGCACTGGCTGCTGGAGCATGTGCCGGGCGCGCGCCCGCGGGCGGAGCGCGGCGAACTGGCTTTCGGCACGGTGGACACCTGGCTGATCTGGCAACTGACGGGTGGGCGGCTGCACGTCACGGACGTGAGCAACGCCAGCCGCACCATGCTTTACGACATCCACGCGCAGGACTGGTGCGGGCCGATTCTGGAGCGGCTGAACATTCCCCGCAGCCTGTTGCCGCGTGTGACCGCCAGCAGCGAGCTGCTGGGCGAGAGCGACGCCGTGCATCTGGGGGCGTCGGTCATGCTGGCGGGCATGGCCGGCGACCAGCAGGCGGCGACCTTCGGCCAGGCCTGTCATTCGCCGGGCATGGCCAAGAACACCTACGGCACCGGTTGCTTTCTGCTGTTGAACACAGGTGAAACGCCGGTGCGCTCCGCCAACAACCTGTTGACGACGCTTGCCTGGCGCGTGGGCGACGCGGCGCCGGTCTACGCGCTGGAAGGCAGCGTCTTCGTGGCGGGGGCGGCGGTGCAGTGGTTGCGCGACGAACTTGGACTGATCGCCAGCGCGGAGGAAAGCGCAGCGCTGGCGGCCAGCGTGAGGGACAGCGGCGGGGTCGTCGTTGTGCCGGCCTTCACCGGCCTGGGCGCGCCCTGGTGGGACGCGTACGCGCGGGGCGCCGTGCTGGGTCTGACGCGCGGCAGCGGACGGGCGGAGATCGTGCGGGCGACTCTGGAGAGCATCGCCTTCCAGTCGCGCGACGTGGTGGACGCGATGAGCGCCGACGCGGGTCTGGCCCTGCGTACGCTGCGCGTCGATGGCGGCGCGGCGGCCAATGACTTCCTGATGCAGTTTCAGGCGGACATTCTGGGAACGCCGGTGCAGCGACCGGCGATCACCGAGACCACGGCGCTGGGCGCGGCGTATCTGGCGGGCCTGGCCAGCGGCTTCTGGAACAGCAGCGATGAAATTGCCGGGCAGTGGCGCGTCAAACGGGTCTTTGAGCCGCGCATGTCGGAGGATGAACGCGAAACGCGTTACGCGGCCTGGGGGCAAGCGGTCGGGCGCGTGCGTGGCCGGGTGGAGGAGTGAACTCTGCGGGGGAGTAATCGTTGGCTGGCCCTCACCCCCCCCCACGCCCCCTTGTCCCGCTCAGTCGCGGGAACCCCTCCCTCAGGGAGAGGGACTGAGGGTGAGGGCGGGCCAGAGGCAATCATGAAGCGGGGAGCGACGCTGCAGGCCTTGCGGGAGCGGCCGGACGTCGACGTCCTGATTATCGGGGCGGGCGCGAACGGCATCGCCGTCTTTCGCGAACTGGCGCTGCAGGGCCTGCGCGTGCTGCTGGTGGACAAGGGCGATTTCTGCTCCGGCGCCAGCGCTGCGTCCTCGCACATGATGCATGGTGGTCTGCGCTATCTGGAGAATGGCGAGTTTCGCCTGGTGCGCGAGGCGCTGCTGGAGCGCAACCGTCTGTTGCGCAATGCGCCGCATCACGTGAAACCGCTGCCCACGACGATGCCCCTGTTTCGGCGCTTTTCCGGCCTGCTCAACGCTCCGTTGAACTTTCTGGGCCTGGCGCGGCGGCCATCGACGCGCGGAGCGCTTGTCGTGCGCATCGGCTTGCTGGTCTACGACTGGTTCACGCGCGAGGGGCGCGCCCTGTCGACCCATCGCTTCAACAGTCGGGCGGAGGCGCTGCGTCTGCGACCGGCGCTGAACCCCGACGTTCTGTGTACGGCGACCTGGAACGACGCTTGGCTGGCCAGCCCCGAGCGCCTGTGCATTGAGCTCGTCGGCGACGGCGTGGCGGCGCACGAGGAGGCCTTTGCGCTCAACTATGTGTCGGCGCAGGCAGGGCAGGGGGCGACGGTGACCCTGCGGGACGAGGAGAAGGGCGAGGAACTGGAAATCCGGCCGCGCCTGGTGATTAACGCCGGAGGCCCGTGGATCGACGGGGTCAACCGGCGACTGGGCGCTGCTACCCGCTGGATCGGTGGCACAAAGGGCGCGCACCTGGTGCTGGCGCACGATGAATTGCACGTTGCCTGCGCGGGCCACGAGATCTTTTTCGAGACGCCGGATGGACGCATCGTGCTGTTCTTCCCGCTGGAGGAGCGGGTCTTGCTGGGCACGACCGATATCCCGGCCGACGATCCCGACGCTGTAGCCGTCAGCGAGGAAGAGACCGACTACCTGCTGGGGTCGCTTCGCACAGTGTTCCCGGACCTGGCGGTGGGCCGCGAGCACATCGTCTTTCAGTACAGCGGCATCCGGCCCCTGCCGGACAGCTCCACGGCGACGACCGGTCAGATCAGTCGCGATCACAGTATCCGTACGATCGAGGCGGGGGAGGCGGGGCTCGACTTCCCGGTGCTGGTGCTGATCGGCGGCAAGTGGACGACCTTCCGCGCCTTTGGCGAGCAGGCGGCGGACGAGGCGCTGCGCCGTCTGGGGCGGGAGCGGCGCTTCGCCACGCATGAGCTGGCCATCGGCGGTGGCCGCGAGTGGCCGGGGCAGGAAGCGGCGCGTGCGGCCTGGCTGGCGCGGGTTGGCGCGGACACGAGTCTGCCCGCCGCGCGTCTGGCGCTGCTGCTGGACCGTTACGGCACGCTGGCGAAAGACGTGGCCGCCTTTCTGGCGGCGGAGACTGACGAAGCGCTCCAACACGTACCGGGTTACAGTCGCCGCGAACTCGTCTGGATCGCGCAACAGGAAGCGGTCATGCATCTGGACGACCTGCTGTTGCGACGCACCCTGCTGGCGATGTGCGGGCGGGTGACGGCGATGGGACTGGCGCAGCTTGCCGAGACGCTGGGCGCGGCGCTGGGCTGGAATGCAGCGCGGGTAGAAGGGGAACGCGCGCGGGCGGAACGTCTACTGCGGGAGCGGCATGGCGTGCGATTGTGAGGCAAGGGCATCAGTTGCCTCAAAGTTCACACGCCGCCCACTCCCCCCAACTGGCCAAAATGACTACAGGAGCATTCGCATGAAAGCCATCATGGTGATGTTTGACACGCTCAACCGGCACATGCTGCCGCCCTACGGCTGCGACTGGACGCACGCGCCCAACTTCGCGCGTCTTGCGCAGCGCTCGGTGACCTTCGACCGCTGCTACGTGGGCAGCATGCCCTGCATGCCGGCGCGGCGCGAACTGCACACCGGGCGCTACAACTTTCTGCACCGCAGCTGGGGTCCGCTGGAGCCCTTCGACGACTCGATGCCGGAGTTGCTGAAGGACAAGGGCGTGTACACGCACCTGGTCACCGACCACTACCATTACTTCGAGGATGGCGGCGCGACCTATCACCAGCGTTACAACAGCTGGCAGTTCGCGCGCGGCCAGGAGGGAGACCCCTGGATGGGTCAGGTGGCCGAGCCGGACATTCCGGAAACGATGCCCAACACGAGGGTGCACGGACCGATGTGGCGCCAGGACTGGGTCAACCGGGCCTTCATGCAGGAAGAAAGTCGGCAACCGCAGGCGAAGACCTTCGCCATGGCTGAAGACTTCCTGCGGCGAAACCAGGCGGAGGACAACTGGTTCCTGCAGATCGAGACCTTCGACCCGCACGAGCCTTTCTTCACGCAGGAGCACTACAAGGCGCTTTACCCGCATCGTTACGACGGGCCGCATTTTGACTGGCCAAACTACGGGGTGGTGCAGGAGACGCCGGAGGAGGCGCATCACTTGCGCATGGAGTACGCGGCGCTGCTGAGCATGTGCGATCACTACATGGGAAAGGTCATCGATCTGATGGATGAACTGGACCTGTGGCAGGACACGATGTTGATCGTGAACACCGACCACGGTTTCATGCTGGGCGAGCACGACTGGTGGGGCAAGATGGTGATGCCTTTCTACGAGGAAGTGGCGCATACGCCGCTCTTCATTTGGGACCCGCGCTGCGGCAAACGGGGGGAGCGCAACAATGCGCTGGTGCAGACCATCGATTTGCCGGCCACGCTGCTGGAGTACTTCGGCATGGACCTGCCGGTCCACGTGCAGGGGCGCCCGCTGCGTGAGACGCTGGCGACGGGCGCGGCGGTGCACGAGGCGCTGATCTTTGGCCTGCACGGCGCACACGTCAACCTGACGGACGGGCGTTACGTCTACATGCGCGGGCCGGTCAACGAAGATAACAGCCCACTCTACAACTACACCCTGATGCCGACCCACATGCGCGGTCGCTTCCCGACGGAGGAACTGCAGGACACGTCGCTGGCGCCGGCCTTCGACTTCAGCAAGGGCTGCGCGCTGCTGAAGATTCCGTCGCGGCGTCCGCCGGTGGCCTCGCCTCCCGCCTTCGAGACGTTGCTCTACGACGTGGAAACGGACCCGCTGCAAACGCAGCCGCTGCAGGACACGGCGCTGGAGGCGCGTCTGGCGCAGCAGATGCGCGCGCTGATGGAGGAGAGCGAAGCGCCGGCCGAGCAATACGAGCGTCTGGGGTTGTAGGGTCCATTTTCGCCATGGCGCGGCGGCCGGGAAGGTCGGGGCTGCCACAGTTGGCCCCTTGTGTTGCAGTCCCTGGTTCGGCCGCGTGACCAGGCGGGCCAATCGGGTACGGTTGACCCGCCTCTGCGCTAACCGAAAGCGAAGTTGCGAATCAACTCGATCTCGGCCTCGTCGTAGGGCCGCCCGTCGGGGTGGAAGACGTCGTGCTGCCAGCGGCCCAGGGGGACGCCGTTTCGCTCCGGCCGCCAGTCGAGGTAGGTCTGGGTGCGCCCGGCGACGAGCCCCCACTGGTACCAGCCGATCTGCTCCCGCGCAAAGACCGGCAGCGTGGTCTGCACCGTCTGGCCGAAAGGGCGGTGCAGCCACTCGGTGCAGATCACGGGGCGACCGTACGCCTTGCATTGGTCAATCGCCACCTTGAGGGTCTGCGGATCGTAGCAGTGAAAGGAAACGACGTCTGAACTGTTGAAGAGCACCTGCGACATGGGGTCCTGGTAACCGGCCTCGCGGTTGCCGCGCCACACGGAGATCGTCAGGGGTTGCCGCGGGCTTTCCATGCGCGCCCAGGCGAAGGCGGCCTCCACCAGCGGGGTGCTGCGCTCGCCCAGTTCGCTATTGCCCGGCTCGTTGTAGAGATCCCAGAGTAGCACGCGCTCGTCCTGGCCGAAAGCGCCGACGATGGCGCGGGCGTAGGCTTCCAGCTGCGGCCAGACGGCCCGGTCTTCAACCAGCTTCAGGCCCGGACTGGGCGTCCAGCCGCTGTTGTGAATGCCGGGCTTCGGCGGGTCCTGGACTCCCAGGTAGGGTTCGCGGCCGGCGAAGGCGCAGTCATCGAAGAGGATGAAGGCCGCCGTGATGCCGTGGCCCGCGGCGATCGACAGGAAGCGATCGATGCGCTGCAACAAGCCCTCCGGGTCGTCGCGCCAGACGATGTACTGCAGGAAGACGCGGAGGCTGTTGTAGCCGGCGGCGGCGGCCCAGCCCAGCTCCTCGTCGATGGTGGCGGGGTCGAATGTCTGTGCCTGCCACATGTCGGTGGAATTGACCGCCGTTCGCGGCAGGTAGTTGCAGCCGACGATGGGGTTGATGCCCTGGTACCAGTCGCTGGCCTCTTGCGGGCTCCAGATCTCGCTCATGTCATCCTTCCGTGGTGGGTAGGGTGCAGCGCTCCAGTTCGAGCGTTTCGTCATCGGCGAGGCGCAATTGCAGGCGCAGTGACCGCGCGCCATCCGACGCTGAAACAAGGGTGTCGATGAGGAGCGGCGCCAGGGGGCTTACGGCGCCGACTTCCTGCATTGACAGGGTCGCGCCGTCGCCGTCCAACAAGGCCAGTTCGGCACGTCCCTCATGAAAGACGCCGAACACACCGACCAGGCGCAGCGCTACTCCCTCTCTTCGTGCGGAGAGTGACTGATGTACGCAACCGGCGTCCACGACCGCCAGCACGGGGCCGGGACAGCGCGCCGCCGACCAGGTGATGCGCAACTCGCTGCGTTCGCCGGGCTGCAGGCTGCGCAGGGGCCCCAGCACTTCGGCCTCAAGGATGTGACCGGGCGAGTCGATGGGGACCGGCGTGGGCACGCCGGGCATCTCGGTCCAGCACTCGACCGTCGCGCCGCCGTCCGGGTAAGCCGCGTCCGGCTCATGCGGGAACTGCATGCAGAGCACGTACTCCGTCCGTTGGTCAACAAAGGCCAGCCAGCCGCCGGGACTGCGCAGGCCGATCTTGCCGACGATGCCCTGGTAGTTGAGCGCGAAAAGGCCGGGCCGGAAGTCGGGTTGCAACTGGCTGTTCTCCTCCCCGAAGAGGACGTGCCAGGGGCGCTTATCGTCCGGGTCGACCGGTACGTAGAGCCAGCAATCGTCCCCGGAAGCCTCGCAATCCAGCTGGGCGATGTCCCAGATGGACCAGCGGATCTCGCGCTGCGAGATGTTTTCGAAGGCCAGGTCCAGTTGCAGCCGCGAACTTCCTGTCGCCAGGCCTAGCTTGCGTTCGATGCGCAGGCCCGTGCGCGCGTCTGCAGCGCTGCGCATGGTGACGCTGGCGCTACCATGCGCTTCCTTGTTGCTCGCTTGGTAAGGGCCGCTGTCGAGCACGTTGTCGGGCGGGCCGGGCCACTGGCCTGCGCCGTCCCAGCCCTGGGGCGCCGGCCAGGTCTTGTCGCCGCCGTAGTTCTTCCAGCTGAGCAGGCTGCCGTCGCCCTGGTGCTCTTCCGGCGTGAAGCGTTGACCGTCCAGCTCCCGGTTGGTGAAGAGGAAGGGATGCCCGCCCAGAGCGAACTGCAGCAGTCGCCCGCCGATTTCCGGCGCCAGATGGGCCGTGACCAGGCCGTTGTCGAGGCGCAAGGCATCCTGGCCCTGAAAGACGACCGGCGTGAGCCGCGCAGCCATGGCGCTCAGCCGCGCAGGCCGGTGGTGGAAATGCCGCGCACGAAATAGCGTTGCAGCATCAAAAAGAAGATCACCGCCGGTATAGTGGCGGCTGCCGCCGAGGCCATGATGACGCCGAAGCGCATCGAAAGCCCGCGCCCGACGAAGATCGCCAGGCCGACCGGCACGGTGCGCGTCGCGTCGGTGTTGCTGATGACCAGCGGCCAGAAGAAGTCGTTCCAGCTGCGGACGAAGGTGAAGATGGCCACGGTGGCGATGGCCGGCCCGGAAAGCGGGATGAAGATGCGCCACAGCAGGCCCAGGCGGCTGCAGCCGTCCAGGCGCCCGGCTTCTTCCAGTTCGACAGGGATGGTCAGGAAGAACTGGGTCATCAGGAAGACGCCAAAGGCATTGGCCGCCGCCGGCACGGCGATGCTGAAATAGGTATTGGCCAGCTTGAAATTGACCATGCCGAGGAAGAGCGGCACCAGCAGAATCTCGCCCGGCAGCAGGAAGGTGGACAATATGATCAGCAGAATAATCCTGCGCCCGCGGAAGCGCATGCGCGCCAGCGGATAGCCCGCCAGGACATTGGTGACGAGGGTCAGCGAGGTGGTGATGACCGCCACAATGAGACTGTTGCGGAACCAGGCCAACATGGGGAAGGACTCGAAAAGCCGCGTGTAAAACTCGAGAGTCGGCTGCTCGGGCCACCAGGTGGGCGGATAGCGAAAGACCTCGGTATCCGGCTTGATGGAAGTGACGAACATCCAGATGAAGGGCACGCCCCAGACGATGGCGACGAAGAACAGGATGGCGTAGAGTGCCAGGCGTCCCGGGTTGAGGGAACCGTCGCGGTAGAGGCTGTCGTTGCGCCAGGACTGGCTCATGTCAAATCACTTTCATCGCGCGCAGTTGTACGACGGTGAAGCCGAGGGTGATGAGCATCAGGATGACGCCGGCGGCCGAGGCCAGGCCCATGTTAAATCGCACGAAGGCGGTCTCGTAAATGAACTGGGCGACGGTGAAGGTGGCGCCTTGCGGCCCACCGCGGGTCATGACGAAAACCTGCCCGAAGACGCGCCAGCAGGCGATGACCGTCAGCGGGATGACGAAGGCGCTGATGGGCAAGAGCATCGGGATGGTGATATGGCGCGTCAGTTGCCAGCCGCTGGCGCCGTCGATTCTGGCCGATTCGTAAAGCGTTTCCGGGATGTCCTGCAAGCCGGCCAGGTAAATGATCATGTTGCCGTTGACCGTCCACCAGATGGTGGTGATGGCGATGGCCGGCATGGCCGACTCGGGTTCACCCAGCCAGTTGATCGGCGGATTAACGCCCAGCACGCCCAGATAGTAATTCAACAGACCCGAGCTGCGTTCCAGGATCCACTGAAAGATAATGCCCACGGCTGCCACGCTGACGACGTGCGGCAGGAAAACGATGGCGCGGGCGATGTTGCGGAAGCGCAGCTTCTGGTGCACCAGCAGCGCCAGCAGGAAACCCAGAACGATCAGGGGAATGGCCGCCAGGATGACGAAGTAGAGCGTATTTTGCAGCGACTCGATGAAGATTTCGCTGTTGATGAGCTTGTCGTAGTTTCTTAACCCGACCCATTGGGGTTCGCCGATGATGCCCCATTTGGTGAAGCTGGCGTAGATACCGACGATGGCCGGCAGAAGCAGGAAAAGGATGAACAAAACCAGATAGGGTGCCATGAAAGCGTAGGCGACCAGGTCGTTCCTGACGCTGGCCCGGCTTGATGTGACAGGCCGATCCATTGTCTTTGCCACGCTGGTCATAATGCAGGTTCCACCATGTATGAATTCTTGCAGGAGCGATCTATCAAATCGCCCGGACCTTCACTCTGGATTGAGCGGGCGAACCCATGGGTCGCCCCTGCATCGTGCAATGGATCCAGGCAGAGGGCGACACAGGTGTCGCCCCCAGGGCCTTCTTCGCCATCTCTTGACCCATTCCCCGACATGTCGGGGAATGGGTGTTTGGCTGTCTCGAAAGTTGCTCCCCCATGGCTATTGGGGGATTGAGGGCGGTCAAGCCTACTCGTCCAGCAGCAGCTCGTCGATGCCCGCCTTCATGTCAGCCAGGGCTTCCTCGACGCTCTTGTCACCGGCCTGGGCCGCCTCGATATTGCGCAGGATCGGGGACTGACCGCCAAAGGCGAAGACGGAGGTGTACTTCTCGATGGCCGGCTCCATCACGGCGATGGACAGTGATTCGACGAAGGGCGCGTAGTATTGGGCGAATTCATGATCGGTCCAGAAAGGATCTGCCAGCGCGACCGGCAGGACCGGAACGATGCCGACCTTGATCCCGGGCTCGGCGTAGTTCTCCAGGAACCACTTCACCACCTTCATGGAATTGAGGTAGTTCGCGTCGCTTTCCTGCACCGTAAGCGCCAGGCAGTGAGTGTTCGTCCAGGTGGCCGGCATACTGCCGAAGGTTGGCATCACGGCCGTGCCGAGGTTCTTGCCCTCCCGGATATATGAATTGACCATCCAGGGCCCAACCAAAACCATGCCCGCGCGCTCGTTCTGGAAAGCGCTGATGTCGCCGACACCCGAGCCCATGCTCGAAACGCCGCTCGTCTGCAAATCCACCAGGTACTGCAGCGCCTGATGGGCCGCTTCGCTGTCGACCGCCGAAAGGCCGTCGTCGCCCAGCCAGCTGCCGCCAAACTGGTAGAGCAAGGTGTGGAAGAACCAGCGACCGAGGGAGCCGCCCAGGGGCTGGTCAAGGCCGTACTGGGTCACCATGCCGTCGTCATCGGTGATCGTCATCGCCTCCGCCCAGGCCATGAACTCCTCGCCGGTGGTGGGCGGGCTGTCCGGGTCCAGGCCGGCCGCTTCGACCAGATCTCTGTTGTAATACAGGTTCATCGGGTGCAAGTCGCCGGGCAGGCAGTAAAACTGGCCGTCGATCTTGCTCAGTTCGATGACGTTCTCCGGCACACCGGTGAGGTCAACACCGGCTTCCGCCATCAGATCGTCAACCGGCAGCAACACGCCCTTTCTGACGAACTCGGTCACTTCCGTGTTATGGAACATCACCACGTCGGGCGGATTGCCGGTGGCGGCGGTGAGCGTCAACTGGGTGAACAGGTCATCCCAGCCCAGCGCGGTCGGCTCGATGACCAGGCCGTCTGGATTGTCCATATTGAAACGGTCGAAGACGGTGTTGAGCATCTCGGTATTGTCGGCGCCGGTCCAGCCGTGCATCAGCGTGACGGGGGTGGCGTCCTGGGCGGTCGCTGCGCCGGAAAGCAGCAGCGCGAGCAGAACTACTGAAAGTACCTTGCGCATTCTCTTCTCCATGTTTGTCATGCGAAACGAAAGGGATTGAGGTTGTTCTGTTGGCTCTCTCCTCTGGTCCAGCGCTGTGACGATACAGTGTAGCGACCTGCCCAACGTGATGCCATGATGCTACGGGATGGCATTGTAGCGAGCCCCCCCCCCGCAAACCTACAGTGCGGGGGAGTGTCCGAATGGACGGACACATCTCTGTGTCGGGCAAGACGGGTGATTTGGTGAATTGCCCTTGCGGGATACTTCGAGTTTGGGCTCTCGCTGCCCCTGCGGTACATGCCGATGGGACGGGCGACTTGATATGTCGCCCCTACAGGGATTTCGGATTATTGTACGGGCGACATATCAAGTCGCCCGCGGGCGCACCAGGTCGCTCGCCGCCTCCGGTTCCTGTATCCGGAAAACCACCTTCCTCCGTCGGAACGCCATGGAGCTCCCGCGAGGACTTCAAGGCGTGTGGCGACCCGTCCCTGGCGACAGGGCGGGCAAAAGCGGGTATGATGAACGCGGTGCCCTGCCCGCAGGGCCACACAGCGAAACGGAGCAGACACATGGGTCTGATGGACGGCAAGGTCGCGCTGGTCTTCGGCGTGGCCAACCGCAACTCGATCGGCTGGGGCATCGCGCGCCGCCTGCACGAGGAGGGCGCGACCATACTGCTCAGTTACGCCAGCGCGGCGCTGGAGAAGCGCGTGCGGCCGCTGGCGCAGCAGGTCGATTGCGACTTCGTCGAGATCTGCGACGTCACCAGCGACGGGCAGCTTGATGAGGTCTTCGACAAGGTGCGCCGGCGACAGGGCCGCATCGACGTTCTGGTGCATTCGGTGGCCTACGCCAACCGCGAGGACCTCGGCGGCCGCTTCGTGGACATCTCGCGCGAGGGCTTCAGCATGGCGCTGGACATCAGCGCCTACAGCCTGATCGCCATGGCCAGGCGCGCCGCGCCGCTGATGACGGAGGGTGGCAGCATCCTCAGCATGACCTACTTCGCCTCCGAGAAGGTGATGCCGCGCTACCATGTGATGGCCGTCGCCAAGGCGGCGCTGGAGAATATCACGCGCTATCTGGCGAACGACCTCGGGCCGCAGGGCATCCGCGTCAACGCCATCAGCGCCGGCCCGATCAAGACCCTCGCGGCCGCCGGCGTGCCCGGCTTCCGCACGATGCTGCGTTATTCGGAGCAGGCTGCGCCGCTGCGGCGCACGGTCAGCGCCGACGACGTCGGCAACACGGCGCTGTGGCTGGCCTCGGACCTCGGCAGCGCGGTCACCGGCGAGGTGGTGCACGTCGACGCCGGCTACAACATCCTCGGCTTGACCCTGACGGAAGAAGACCTGGCCACCCTTTAGTGCAGGCTCAGTCGGGCAGCAGCAGGCGTCGACCGGCGTAGAGCAGCGAGACCGCCAGCGCGGCCTTGACCAGGTCAAAGACGAGGAAGGGCGCCACGCCGGCCGCCCAGGCAGCCTCAAGGTCCATGCCGGTGCTGACCATCAGCCCTGCCACGCCACAGGCATAGAGCACGACCACACCCGCCGCGCCGGCCAGCCAGCGCTGCCAGGCGTCTTCCGCGAAACGCTCGACGAGCCGGCCGGCCACGAAGGCCATGGGGATAAAGCCGTAGAGATAGCCGGCCGTTGGCCCCAAAAGGGCGGCCGCGCCCGACGCGCGGGCGTCCAGCGGCAGGTTGAGGGCGATCAGGCCGACGTAGGCCAGTTGACTGAGGGCGCCATCGCGCGCGCCCAGCAGCATCCCGGCCAGCAATACGGCCAGCACCTGGAAGGTGAAGGGCACCGGCTCCAGCGGAATGGTCACGCGCGCCGCGATGGCGGTCAGGGCCGTCAGCGCGAGGATTGCCAGCAGGCGCTGCGTCAGCGTCAGTTCTCTTTTGCCGGGGAGGGCGTGGAGCATGCGTTCTCCTGTGCTGACTCAGTTGCGGTTGTCGGGCGTCGCTTCGACGATGACTTCGGCGAGGGTGTATTCGTTGCGCACGCGATCCGGCCGGCCGGTCTGCTTCGCCAGGTTGACCTCGACCAGGGTGACCTGGGTGCCGAGTCCGGCCAGCACGTGCCTGGTCGTCCACTGGCCGGTGTTTTGGGCGTTGCGGTAGTACGCCATGCGCCCCATGGGGTCCATGCGCTTGAGGCGGCCGTTGGCGCGGCGGAAGCTCAGTTGCTCCAGCTCGCGCTGCAGGTCGGCCCGCTGGCTGGCGGTCAGATAAGCCATCGTACTGCGCTCCCTCTGCTGCTCCGGTGTACGGTACAAGCGCAGCGCGGGGTGTCTGGTGCAATCCGGTAGACTTTACAATTCATTGATCGATGTCTCCTCCCTTAAGGAGCCTGTCAACGTTCCTGTCCCTCGCGGTTGTTCCACAGCAGGGCCCGTTGCATGAAGACCCCAGGGTCCTCTACCCACTCAGCATAGCCAATAGTCCGGTTGTCGGTCAGCCAGTTGATCTTCCCGTCAATGCAGCCCGCCCGCCCGTCATCGGCAGCGAGGGTAAAGCCGCCGTATTCTACTGAATCATCGAGGACGGCCACGACAAAGGCTCCGTCGGAGTTACTGCCGGCGTCGCGGTTGCCGATTTCCCCCCTGGCGATGGCGTCTATCTCACCGGCAGCAAGGGCCGCGAGAAGCTCTGTCTCGCCGCTCTCGTCACCCAGGTAAATGACCTGGGGCATGTTTGCCACAGGCGGGTGAAGCTGCAGCCGACCGGCAACTGGCGGCGATTCGCCGGCAGCGGTGATGACGTAATCCGCGCTGCCGTCGGCAACCACCGTGCCATCCGGCGTGTCGATGCGCACCCCGGCCGTCAGAACTCCATCGGCATCGACGAGCCCCGTCAGTTGCAAGAGGCGAAATTCGCCGGTTGTGTTGGCAAGCGCGCCGACACGCAGGTCGCTGGTCAGTTTGTCGTAGCTGTCTAGGCGTTCTGCCTCGTCGCTGCGCACGAGCAGTGACTGGCGAAAGGTGATATGGCCCGAGGTAAAGGAGACCAGGGTTTCACCGGTCTCGTCGCGGGTGCGGGAGTCGAGGATGGTGATGCCGCCACCAACAAGATCGAATTGCGGCCCGGCCGGCAGCAGCCAAATGTCATCCCAAATGGCGATGGCACGGCGGTTGAAGGACAGTCCCGCGCCTTCCATGGCCTCCAGCGCGCTCAGCAAATCGGCTTCATAGCCGAGGTGAGCGTTGAATTCCTCCGAGTCCCTGTCGTCGTCGGCGCTGTAGCTGACTGGTGCAAAGTAGGCATAGAAACCCGCATTGAGAACACCGTCGGCGCAGGTCTGCGGATCGTCGGCGGCGACAGGTGCAGCGACGGCAAAAATGGCCAGCAACGCCCCGATCAACAACAAATTACTGCGGACTGAGGTTTTCAGACGAAACACGATCACGGACTTTCCCCTGAGACAGTTGCCCGCTTCCGGCTGAATCACACGAATGGCGGGCACGGCAAGGTCACGGTGACGATTATAAACCAAAAGCGCCTGCGCAAAGGTGCGTCGGCCGGGTGGGGAGCGGTCTGTTGCCTGTTGGCACAACCTGGCATGTCAGGCTCCGGCGTGGAACTGACGAGGGTTCCAGGCGGCGAAACGCGAATCCCGGTCCGATGGTATCATCGAAAGCGCTTCGATGTGGAAGGGGAGGGCATGACCAGCGCCTGGACCGTGGCCGAAATCACGGCCCGCATTCGCCTGCTGCTGGAAGGCGACGCAGAGTTGCAGGACGTAGACGTCAGCGGGGAGATTTCGAACCTGACGCGCGCCCGCTCCGGACACTGGTACTTCACGCTCAAGGACGCCAGCGCCAGTCTGCGCTGCGTCATGTGGCGCTCGGCCGCGGCTCGCCAGCGCTTCCTGCCGCAGGAGGGCGACGCCGTGCAGGCCCTCGGTCACATCGGCGTCTACGAGCCGCGCGGCGAGTACCAGCTCTACGCCACAGCGCTGCGGCCCCTGGGGGTCGGCGACCTCTACGCGCGCTTCGAGGCGCTAAAGGCCGCGCTGGAGGCCGAAGGGCTCTTTGACCCCGATCGCAAACGAGCGCTGCCGGCCTTCCCGCGCGTGATTGGCGTTGTGACCTCGCCGCAGGCCGCCGCCTTCCAGGACGTCTGCAACGTGCTGCGCCGTCGTTTCCCGCTGGCGCAGGTCTGGTTGAGCCCGGCCGCCGTACAGGGTCTGGAGGCACCGGCGCAATTGCGGGCGGCGCTGGCGCGGCTCAACGCGGAGGAGGAAGTCGACGTCATCCTGTTGATTCGCGGCGGAGGCAGCATCGAAGACCTCTGGGCCTTCAACGACGAGGCCCTGGCGCGGGCCATCGTCGCCAGCCGCCTGCCCCTGGTCAGCGGCGTGGGCCATGAAACGGACTTCACCATCGCGGACTTCGTGGCCGATCTGCGCGCGCCGACGCCCTCGGCCGCCGCCGAACTGGTCGCGCCGGACCTGGCGGAGCTCGACCAGACCATCGGGCTCGCCCGGGCCCGCCTTACGGAACTGCAACGGGGGCGTCTGGCCCAATTGCAGGGATGCCTGGACTCCGGACGACGCAACCTTGCCCTGCTGTCGCCGCAGCGCGAGTTGGCGACGCAGCGCCAGCGCCTGGATGACCAGGAGCTGCGTTTGCAGCGGGCGTGGGCGGGCGCGCAGGGGCGTCTGGCGGCGCGCCTGGCGCAGGCGCGGGCGGCGCTGGGCGCGGCCGACCCCCGGGCCATATTGCAGCGCGGCTACGCCATTTTGACGCAAGCGGGAGACGGGAAGCGCGTGACCGGCGTCAAAGAGGCGCAGGTCGGCGACGCGCTGCTGGCGCAGTTGCGCGACGGCGACTTGCCCTTGCGCGTGGAGGACAGGGACAAACATGAGCGATATGGCAGAACGCTCTTTTGAGGAGGCCTGGGCCGAACTGGAGGGCATCCTGGAGCGTCTTGAGCGCGGCGATCTGACGCTGGACGAGTCGGTGGCGCTCTTCGAACGCGGACGGGCCCTGGCGGCCCATTGCCAGCAACTGCTGGACCAGGCCGAGCTGCGCGTGCGGGAACTCTCCGGGATGGCGGAGGAAAACGGGGGCGCGGCGCCGACGGAGTAAGCCCTCAGTCCCGCAGGCGCGCCGGCAGCAGACGCGGCAGGGCGCGCGCCTCCTCCAGGCGCAGCAGCATCCCTAGGCCGAGGAAGACCGCCAGGCCGATGCCGCCGCCGCCGAGCAGTTGCGTCAGCGGCGACTGTGCCTGACCCAGCCATAGCCCGACGGCGATACCCAGTCCGGCGCAGGCCAGCAACAAGGCCGGCGCGCTGCGCAGGAAACCCGCTTCATCCAGGTTGCCCAGACGGCGCCGCAGCAGCCACCATAGCACCAGCGCTTCCACGTTGGTCGCCAGGGCGTTGGCCAGCGCCAGGCCGGCGAAAGGGCCGCGCGCGAGGTTGCCCGGCTCGCCGATGAGGCGGATGAAGATCAGGCTGAGCAGAATGTTGGCCAGCATGGTGGCCACCCCCACCAGCACCGGCGTGCGACTGTCCTCCAGCGCGTAGAAGGCGCGCGAGAGCAACTCCAGCAACACGAAGCCGGCCATGCCGGAGGCGTAGAAGGCCAGCGCCCAGGCCGTGGCCGCGCTGCTTTCCGCGCTCCACTGGCCGCGTTCAAAGAGCGTCTTCACCAGCGGCTCGCCCAGCAGAATCAGGAGCAGCATGGCCGGAAAGGCGAGGAACAGCGCGCCGCGCAGGGCGCTCACCAGGCGGTCGCGAAAGCCGTCCATGTCGCCCCCGGCCGCCAGCGTCGAGAGCGTGGGAAACAACGCCGACCCCAAACTTTGGCCGATGACGCCCAGGGCGAAGAAAAGCAGCGTGAAGGCGGTAGACAGGGCGGTAAGGCTGCCGGCAATCATGGCTGAGGTGAAGGCGGCGTTGACGAGGAAATTAACCCTCGCCACGGCCAGACCCAGCACGCGCGGGCCCATCAGACGCAGGACGTCGCGCAGGGCGGGGCTGCTCCAGTCCGCCAGGGGGCGCAGTTGCGCGCCCAGTCCGCGCAGACCGGGCAACTGCACCAGCAGGTGCAGCAGGGCGCTGAGCACGGCGCCCCAGGCCAGGCCGTGCACGTTGGCGTCGCCGACCTGGGCCGCGCCCGGGACCGGCGGCAGGGCCGGGGCGATCAGCAGGGCGCCGATGATCAGGCCGATGCTGTTCATGCTGATCGCCAGCGAGGGCAGCAGGAAGCGTTGGTGCGCGTGCAGCAGACCCATCAGCAGGCCGCTGATGCTGAAAACCAGCGGCGTCAGCATCATGGCGCGCATCAGGTCGCTGGTCAGCGCCTGCAGTTCCGGCGTGACCTGCGGCGCCAGAATGTGACCCGTGATCAGCGGCGCCAGCAGGAAGACCAGTGCGCCCAGCGCTCCCGCCGCCAGCGCCGAGAGGGTCATTGCGGCGCTGGCCAGGCGCCATGCGCCTGTCTCGTCCTGCGCGCGCGCGCGGGCGTAGACCGGAATAAAGGAGGACCCCAGCGCCCCGCCCGCCACCAGCACAAAAATCATCTCCGGCAGTTGCTGGGCGCGGAAGAAGGCATCGAGCGCGTCGCCTGCCCCAAAGCGGGCGGCGATGATGGCCGTGCGCAATACGCCGAGGACACCGCTGGCCACGAAGCCCAGCAGCACAACCAGGGCGGCGCGCAGGATTTGACGGTTGCTCAGTGCGCTCACGGGAGCGGGTTGGGCCATGGGTGGGACCTTGCGCCTGCCAGCCGGACGCTTGCCTGGCGCCTCATGGCATCCTACTATAGCATGGCGCGGCAGGCGTAGCGGTGGAGGTCAGGGATGGCCGGAGAGCGCATCAGGGTCGTCGTGGCGATGGACTTTGCGGAGGGACTCATCGAGGAGCTGGCCGCGATTTCGCCGCGCCTGCAGGTGGAACGCCACTTCCCGCAGGTACCGGCCAGCGCCTGGACCGACGTAGAGATCCTGTATGCCGCGGGGGTCATTCCGCAGCCGGAACAGGCGCCGCGCCTGCGCTGGATCCAACTGCATGGCGCCGGCGCCAATCACCTGCAGGGGCTGCCGATCCTGGATGCCGAGGACGTCGCCATCACTTCCGCCAGCGGCATCCACGCCACGCCAATTGCCGAGCACTGTCTGGCCATGATGCTGGCCTTTGCCTGCCTTCTGCCGCATTACTTTCGCCTGCAGGCCGATACGAACTGGGACCGCTCGGGTCGGGCTTCGGACACCCTGCGCGGGCAGACCCTGGGTATCGTCGGTTACGGCAGCATCGGCCGCGAACTGGCGCGCCTTGCGGACAGCCTCGGCATGACCGTCGTGGCCACCAGACGCGACCTGCGGCATCCGGTGGACGAAGGCAGCTATATGGAGCCAGGCGTCGGCGACCCGCAGGCCGAAATCCCGACTCGCCTGTACCCGCCGCAGGCGCTGGCCTCAATGCTGGCCATCTGTGATTACGTGGCGCTCACCCTGCCACTGACGGGCGAGACCCAACACTTGCTGGACGAGAGCATGCTGGCGGCCATGAAACCCGGCGCCGTACTCATCAACGTTTCGCGCGGGGCCGTGCTGGATGAGGCGGCGCTGATCTCCGCGCTCGCAGCGGAACGCATCGCCGGCGCCGCGCTGGACGTGTTTGAAGAGGAGCCGCTACCCGCCACCAGCCCGCTGTGGAGCCTGGACAACGTGATCATCACGCCACACGTCGCCGGCAACACCCGGCGTTATCATGAGAAGGCGGCGACGCTCTTCGGCGAAAACCTGCGACGCTATCTGAACAACGAAGCCCTGTTCAACCTCTACGACCGCGGTCGCGGCTATTGAACCGCGGCGTGGCGCTGCACGTAGTCATGACTCAGGGCGGGGCAATTCTACAATTCCATTGCGGATGCAAGGGGCCATGACATGAACGAAGAGCATCAGGCAGACCTGGAAGCGGAGCTGAAAGCGTCGCTGGCGGACTTTATTGACCATCAACAACGCGCACTGACGGCCGCCGGCCGGGCCTGCGATGCCTGGGGCACGCCGGCATTTGAAAGCTATGCCCGGGTGGCCGGGGCCACCAGTCTGGCGGGTTTGCGGCTGCTGATACGCAACGTCGCCGACGTCGCGGCTGACTGTGAAGCTGCCGGCTATTGTGGCGGCGATGCTGACAGCGGCGTCGACCGGCAGGACCCGGAGGAAGGGCCTGCCACTGGCGGAAGCCATGGCGTGCGAGTGCGGGTCCGGGTCAACGGGGACTGAACAAGGCGGTCGGGTTCAGCGCGCGGCGTGCGTCCTGTCCGCCGCAGGGAAGTGAATCTTCAGACAGGAGTCCTCAAAGCGGGCGACGCCGATGTCCAGCCCGGCCAGGGTATGCGGCAGCACGAAGTTGCGGCGCCAGCGGCCTGCGTGCAGGGTCAATTCGTCACGCTCACGGAACAGGTCAAGGTCATCATGGCGCGTGAAGGGCAGGGGGACGCTCAGCAGGTAACCGCCGTCGGGCGCGCGGCTGATGCGATGGGTTGCGCCGTCATGCATGGGCTCTGCCGGGTTGCGCTGCCCATAGAGCGCGTCACCGAGTTGCTGCAGCGAGGCCAGACCGCCCGCCTCGACGCCCAGTAAGGGCGCCGTCAGCAGGGGCAATTCACCGAAGGATTCGCGGACAAGTTCCAGATTTTCGGCCTGGCGCTGCTTCGCACCCGCAAACCAGGGATCGCGTACCTCCTCCGGCAGAACGCGGTTGCAGAGAATGGCGTCGACGGAGTAGCCGTAGAGGTTGAGGCAGGTCCAGGTGCGTTGCGTTTCGCGAATGACCATGCGTTCGGGGTTGACGACCAGGCGCATGCTGCTGGTCTGCGGGTCGGCCAGTAACTCGCGCACACGGTCCAGCGTCGCGAAGAGCGTCTCCAGCTGGGCGACGGCATCGCCGCCGTCCTGGTCTTTCCCCATGGCCCGGTTGAGTGGCCCCAGCACACGGCCTGCGCCGCGGGCCAGCGTGACCATGCGGTTGAACCACCAGCGCGTGACGTCGGGCAGGCTGAGCAGACGCAGGGTCTCGGCCGTGGGAGCGGCGTCCACAACGAGCACGTCGTAGTCGCCCTGTTGGTGATAGTGGTGCAGCCACAGAAGATGAGCGCATTCTTCCAGGCCGGGCAGAAGGGTGACCTCGCCGGCGACCAGGTCTTCCAGCTCCGGATGGTGAAACATGGCCAGCAATCGACGCTGTATGTCGCCCCAGTATCGCTCCATGGAGTGTCGCAGGTCGACCTCCTGGGCCCAGAGCTTACAGGCCAGCGCGACCGGTTCGGGGCCGATGTCGCGCTCGAAGGCGTCGGCCAGGCTGTGTGCCGCGTCGGTGCTGAGGACCAGGGTCTTCAGGCCGGCCTGCGCACAACGCAGGGCCGTGGCGGCGGAGATACTGGTCTTGCCGGTGCCGCCCTTGCCGGTATGAACGATGATGCGCATGTCGGCTTCCCTTGCCGGTCGGGATTTCATTATGTTACGTGGAATCGGGGCCTGAGTTTCAAAATCGGGGCGCCAGTGACTATACTTGATTCCGCCGGCGTCGGAAAACATGCAATGCACGCGCAACGCGCGCGCAGGGGTGAACGCCTCTGTACCGGCACCAGGCGCCCGGCCCGATAGCTCTTGCGCACAAACCTTGTTGACCAACTGGTTTACAAATTCATGCGAGCCGTGTTGCCCAAAAGCCCCCGCGGCGACGCCATCTACGCCTGGTTTCACTTTCTTGCCACGCACCGCCGAACGCCAGGATCCAGGGAATCCGGCCGCCTGAATGACCTGCTGTACCACGTCCGGGTGGATGGCGATCTGCTGGATCCGCTGCGCCAGTTTGTGACGGACAAGGAATACGCCAAATGGTATGTCTCCGCGACCGCAGGTGAGCGCTACACGTTGAAGACGCTGGCGATTCTCAACCGCGTCGAAGAGGTGGACCGGCTGCGGCTGACGCATTTCCCCTGCGTGGTGAAACCCACGCATCTGAGCGGTGAGGTCCTGTTTGTCAGGGAAGACGATGGCGCTCTCGACCGCGAGCGACTGAAAGGCTGGTTTGGCGCCAACCTTTACCGGGAGTCCAGCGAACAGAATTACCGCTGGTTGCGGCCCCGTATCATGGTTGAGGAGTACTTCGACGTTTCCGGCGCACCTGTGCCGGACGATTACAAGATTTTTTGCTTTCGTGGCGAGCCCCGCTTCATTCAGGTGGACAGCGGCCGCTTCACGTCGCACACGCGCAACCTGTACGATACGTCTTGGCGCAGGTTGCCCTGCAGCATTCATTATCCCGCCAGGGAGGAAGATGATGCGCGGCCGGGGCCACTGGCGCGGATGCTGGTGATTGCCTCAAGGCTGGCTGCGCCCTTTGATTTCATGCGCGTGGACCTTTATGTCAACGGCGACGACATTCGGGTTGGCGAGTTGACCAACTGTCCGGAGGGCGCATTTGGACGCCTGCTGCCGGCTGCCTGCGATGAAAGGCTCGGCAGCCTGTTGCTGACGGGGGGCAGGGCGCGCAAGGGATAACTTTGCAGCAGGGATCTTTCGGCTGGACGGCCAGAATGGAGGGAACAAACGTGAACACAGGAATTTTGCATCCCGGTGAAATGGGAATCTCCATCGCGGCCACGATGAAAAACAGCGGTCATGAGGTCAGTTGGGTACCGGAGGGTCGCAGCGCCGCCACGCGGGAGCGCGCCGTGGAGCACAAACTGCGCGCATTGCCCGACCTGCCGACGATCTGCGCGGAAGCCGACGCGCTGGTCAGCGTCTGTCCGCCGGCCGCCGCAGAGGGTGTCGCCATGGAAGCGCTGGCTGCGGGATTCCGCGGTCTGTACCTGGACGCCAACGCCATCGCGCCGCAGCGCGCGCAGCGCATGGCGGCAGCCATGGAAGCGGAGGGGGCCACCTTCGTCGATGGCAGCATCATCGGCGGGCCGGCCTGGCAACCCGGCAAGACCTGGATGATCCTCAGTGGTGACGCGTCCGACGACGCTGCGGCGCTTCTCGCCGCCGGGCCGCTGGAGACGCGCATCCTTGAGGGTGAGGTCGGTCGCGCCTCCGCGCTGAAAATGGTCTTCGCCGGCTGGACCAAGGGCACGTCGGCCCTTTTGGCCGCGGTGCTGGGCACGGCCGAAGCGCTGGGCGTACGCGACGAACTGACGCAGCAGTGGGCCCGCAGTGGCATGGAACTGGCCGAGAGCGGGCCGCAACGCACACGCGTCGTGACGGGCAAGGCCTGGCGTTTCGTCGGCGAGATGGAGGAGATCAGCGCGACCTTCGCCGGCGTCGGCCTGCCGGGGGACTTCCACCAGGGCGCGGCCGAGGTCTACCGGCGCATGGCGGATTTCAAGGACGCATCGGAACTGCCGGCGCTGGAGGACGTACTGGCATCCCTTAAGGGCGACGACGGGGCATGAGCGTCCGACGCTGCCCCTGGGCCGGCAGCGACCCGCTGATGCAGGCCTACCATGACGAACAGTGGGGCGTCCCGGTGCACGACGAGCGGATGCTCTTCGAGATGCTGTCGCTGGAGGGCGCGCAGGCCGGTCTCAGCTGGCACACGATCCTGCAGAGGCGCGCGGCCTACGTCGAACGCTTCGACAACTTCGAGCCGGAGATCGTGGCGCGCTACGACGAGGCGAAGGTCGAGACCTTGCTGACCGACGCGCGCATCATCCGCAACCGCGCCAAGGTCCGCAGCGTGGTCAGCAACGCCCGGGCCTTCCTGCAGGTGCAGGACGAGTACGGAAGCTTCGATCGCTATCTCTGGGCCTTCGTCGACGGCGAGCCGCGTCTAAACTGCTTCCAGCGGATGGAGGACGTCCCCGCCGAGACGGAAGAGTCGCGGGCCATGGCGAGGGACCTGAAGCGGCGCGGTTTCCGCTTCGTCGGGCCGACCATTTGCTACGCCTGGATGCAGTCCTGCGGCCTGGTCAACGACCACGTGGCCGGCTGTTTTCGCTACCGTTGCTGAGCCGCTTCAGTCCTGCCAGACCAGTTCGTCCTGCAGCTCCAGCATCAGGCGCGGGAAGGCGATGGCATCGGGCGAAAGCTTCAGCAGCGGCGGCTGCCAGTCCGCGCCGTATTCGGCCGCGGAGCGCGCCCAGCCGAGAAAGTTGCGCCAGCCAACGTGCAGGCCGGCCGTGTCGTCGTCGGGGGCGTAGCCGCTGTTGAGCAGGGCGAGGCGCGTGCCGCCGGCTTCGGGTTGCAGAGTCCAGCGCGCGTTGTTCTCCGGGCCACCCTCGTCGCTCATGCTGTAGAGCAGCCGCCGCTCCGGCTCCAGTTCACGGATGCGCATGGGCTGCATGCCCGGCCAGCCAAGGTCGTAGTCGCCGCCGACGCGCAGGTCGATGGTGGCCGCCGTCGCCATCCAGCGTTCCAGTTCGCGCTCGTCGCAGAGCACGGCCCAGACGCGGCTGGCGGGCGCGTCGACCAGACAGTCGACGCCGATGTTTCCGCGCATGTCCGCGGACCAGGGGATGCGGATGCCCGCCGGGCGGCCATCCAGCCAGCGGCGCAGGTTCTCAAGCGCGATGAACCATTCGTCGGCGTAGGTATAGGGGGCGATGTCGTCGTCCTGGCGGTTGCTGCCGGCGCTGTGCTCCAGGGCGACGATGCAGCGCTCGCCGCGCGGGTGCAACTCAATGCGCACGACAGTGTCGTGTCGGCCGCGACGCCAGGCGAAGGCCAGGCTACGCCCCGCCTGGCAGTCGAGCAGGCCATGGCGGCCGCCCTCGCGGTCTGGCGTGCCGGCGGTGAACTGCCCCCAGAAATCGTAGCGACCCGCTGCCAGGTCGACCTGGGCGTGTTCCGCGTACCAGCCCTGCAGCGCGTCGCCGTCGCTCAGCGCGGACCAGGCGCGCTGCGCCGTCGCGTTGACGGTCACCTGCATGCGTACGATGGGCTCGAGTGCCATGCTGTCCTCCTGCCCTGTGCCCTTTTTGTCATTGGTCTGTGGATGTCGTGAGTCAGGCCTCTGTCGCTGCCTGACCGGCCTGAATCGTTCTTCGAATTTGGTCGAGGTGGTCGTCGCCGTGCTGCGCGCAGGACGCCAGATTCCCGTCCAGGGTGCGGGTGCGGGCCTGTCCGCCCGCTGCGGCGGACCTCGCATCCGGCATCAGGCGCGTCCTGCGCGCAAACTGTGAATCGTCCAGCGAGCGCCACAGGACGACCCGGCGGGCGTGCAGCGCCTCCAGCAAGTCGAGTGAGTCCGTCACCGGCGGCCCTTTGGAGTCGGCCAGCGCGGCGAAGCGGTCCTGCTCGTAGTTGCCGATCAGGGGGTTGTTGGCGGTCAGCCCGGACCTGACCTGCAGAAAGGCGTACATGTGCGAATCGGCAAGGTGGTGGACGATCCGGGCGATATTCCACTCGCCCGGGATGGAATGGACGGTGAGTTGCTCCTCGTCCAGGTCGGCGACCAGTGCGCGCAGTAGCGACGGCAATATGCGGATGCGTTCGATGCACGCGTCGCGTTCGCGCTGTTGCATGGTGGTATCCCCGGGGTCAGGCGGTGCAGCAGGCTATCCGCCGACCGCGTCCGCGTCAATCCGCAAGAGCGGGCCCTTTTTCCGCCAGGGGGACAATTCGCTATACTCGCGAGGGTAGTAGCCACCGGAGCCGGACGCCATGGATGAGGCAACGCCAGTACTTGAGGTGCGCGGCCTGACGCGGCGCTTCCCCGGCGTGCTGGCCAACGACCGCATCAGCCTGGAATTGCGCAAGGGACAGGTGCTGGGCCTGCTGGGCGAGAACGGCGCCGGCAAGTCTACCCTGATGAACATCATCTACGGCCTCTACAGCCCGGACGAGGGCGAGATTCTCGTCAACGGTGAACTGGCCAGCATACGCGACCCCAACGACGCCATCGCCCTCGGTATCGGCATGGTACACCAGCACTTTCAACTGGTGCCGGTGCTCAGCGTCACAGAGAACATCATGCTCGGGAACGAGAGCGTGCGCGGCCTCTTTCTGGACCGGCCCGCGGCGCGCGAGCGCATTCTCGAGATTTCCGGGCAATACGGCCTGGCGGTTGATCCGGACGCCATGGTCGAGGACCTGCCGGTGGGCGTGCAGCAGCGCGTCGAAATCATCAAGGCGCTTTACCGTCACGCCGACATCCTGATTCTCGACGAGCCGACCTCGGTGCTGACGCCGCAGGAAGCCGAGGGCCTGTTCGCCATCATGCGCACCCTGACGGCGCGAGGCGTGAGCATCATCTTCATCTCGCACAAGCTGAAGGAAGTGCTGGAAATCTGCGACCACATTGCGGTGCTGCGCAACGGACGCGTCGCCGGTCATGCCGACCCCGGGACCTCCACACAGCAGTCGCTGGCGTCGATGATGGTCGGTCGCGACGTCATCCTGCAGGTGGAGAAGGAGGAGGCGCAGCCCGGCGAGGTGGTGCTGGCCATCAAGCAGCTCAGTGTGCTGGACGACCGCGGCCTGCCCGCCGTCAACGGCCTTTCGCTGGAACTGCGCGCCGGCGAGATTCTGGGCGTGGCCGGGGTGCAGGGCAATGGTCAGACCGAACTGGTGGAAGCCATCACCGGCCTGCGCGCGGTCAGTGGCGGCCGGGTATTGCTGGAAGGCCGCGAGGTCACCGACGACACGCCGCGCCAGATCACCGCGGAAGGCGTGGCGCACGTGCCCGAAGACCGGCAAAAAGACGGCATGGTCATCAGTTTCCCGGTCAATGACAACCTGGCGCTGCAGACCTACTGGCAACGTCCTTTCGCGCGCGGCATCGTCATCGATGAGGGTGAGCGCGACGACTTCGCGCGACGCCTGGTGGAGCGCTTTGACGTGCGCACACCCGGCATTTACACGCGGCTCGGCAGCCTCTCCGGCGGGAACCAGCAAAAGACCATCGTCGCCCGCGAGTTCTCGCGCCCCAGCCGCCTGCTCATTGTGGCGCAGCCAACGCGGGGCCTCGACGTCGGTTCAATCGAGTTCATCCACCGCCAGATCGTGCGCATGCGCGACGAGGGTACGGCGGTCCTGCTGGTCTCTGCCGAACTGGACGAGGTGCTCTCGCTCTCCGACCGCGTGACCGTGATCTATAACGGCCGCATCATCGACACCCTGCCGGTGGAGCAGGCCGATCGCGAGCACGTCGGCCTGTTGATGGCCGGCGTACAGGCTGGCGAGACTTCGGATGACTGAAGCCCGTCCGGCGCCGCTGCGCGCCTGGGCCCGGATCTCGCCGCGCCTGGTGCCGGTAATGGCCGTCATCACGGCCTTCATCATCGGCATCCCCTTCATCATTTTTACCGGCGCCGGCGGCAGCCTGACGGAGGGCCTGCGCATCGCCGGCGTGGCCTACAGCGCGCTCATCGAGGGCGCGACCGGCATCGTCATCAATGATCTGGCGCGCCCGGAGCATCTGGAGCTGGCGCGGCAGGTGCTGGCGCAGGGTGACCTCGATCAGCGCGGCCTTGGGCGCCTGGCGCGTGCCAGCGCCCGCCTCGCCAACGCCGACATCGACGAACTGCGCGCCATGGCCAACCTGCTGGAACGCCTCGCCCTGGACGATGAGGCCGTCGATGCCCTCGGCGCCCGACTGCCCGCCATCCGCAGCATCGGCGAGGTGTCGCTGGATGACCTGCGACCCCTGCTCGGCGATCAGGAGGCGCTGCCTCGCGCCGACCTGCGGCGAATGGCTGCCGACTGGGCCGCTTCCGACCCCGACATGACGGCCCTGCGCGCGCAGCTGGAGCCGCTTGCGCCGGCAGCGGCTGACATCGGCGACGGGCAACTTGTCAAGCAAATGCGCCTGGTGGACAGCGAGGGACTCGTCACCCTGCAACGCATTCTGGCGCAACTGGACATGGCCCGTGACCTTGGTCTGGACCCCGCGGGCGCGGAGGCTGACCTCGTCATCCGCATGGCGGAAGAATCCATGGAGGACGTGCGGGACCTGCTGGCGACGCTGCAGACCCTGGACCGGGCGGGCGTCGACGACCCCGTCGCGGCCAGCGAGCAACTGACGCTGTTGCGCCGCCTGTTTGACGAGGAAGTCCTGCTCAACAGCGACAGCGCGCGCGCCGCGCTGGAAGATGAGTTGCCCGCTGCGCTGGCCAACACCCTAGTCGTGCGTCGTCCCGGCAACCGACTGTTGCTGGACCGCGCGCCGCAGGGCGCCAGCGGCCTGATTCTGGAGGACAGCGCCCTCACGCCCGACGATCCGACGGATGACCGGCCCGAAATCCTCTGGCTGCGACTGGGCGAACGGGTGCTGATGCTCATCATCCCCAACCTGGAGAGCATGTTCGTGCGCTCCATTCCCTACGTCATCGCCGGGCTGGCGGTGGCGCTGGGCTTCAAGGCCGGCCTGTTCAACATCGGCGCGGAAGGCCAGCTCTACGCCGGCGCCATTATCGCGGTGGTGCTGGGTTTCACGGCGCCATTGACGGAGTTGCCGGGCTTTCTGCATTTGCCGCTGGTGCTGGCGGGCGGCATGCTGGGCGGTTTTCTCTGGGGCGCCATTCCGGGCGTCCTGCGCGCCTGGACGGGCGCCCACGAAGTGATCACCACGATCATGCTGAACTTCATCGCCATCCTCACAGTGGACTGGCTGATCAAGACGCCCGGCCTGCTGCGCGACCCCGAGGCCAGTCTGCCGCGCACACCCTACATCAGTGACTCGGCGCAGCTGCCGGCCTTTAGCCAGGTCGGCGCAGGCTGGTTTCTGCTGGCCGCCCTGCTGCTTACGGGCTGGCTGCTCTGGCGCCGCCGTCACGCGCTGGCGGACAATCGTCGAACCCTGCTGCGCCCGCTGTTTGCCGGCGCCCTGTTGCTGGTCGGGGGTCTCCTCCTTTCCTGGCTGACGGTGCGCGACAACCTGCATCTCGGCCTGGTAATCATGGTTTTCGCGGTGCTGTTTGCGGACTGGTTCCTCTTTCGCACCACACCGGGTTTCGAGTTACGCACGGTCGGCGCCAACCCCGACGCAGCGCGCTACGCGGGCATGAACGTGCGTCTCAACATTGTGCTGGCCATGGCGCTGAGCGGGATGCTGGCGGGCATCGCCGGCACGATTCAGGTGACGGGGGTGCAGTTCAACCTTCAGCCGGAATTTTTCGCGGGGCTCGGCTTCCAGGGTATCGCCGTGGCGCTGCTGGCGCGCACCGACCCGCGCAACATGATTCCGGCCGGCTTCCTGTGGGGCGCCCTGCTGACCGGCGCGCCGCTGATGCAGGTCAACGCCAATATCTCCATCGACCTCGTCATCATCATTCAGGCGCTGATCATCATGTTCATCGCCGCGGACGCCATCATCCGCTACCTGTGGCGTGTGCCGCATGCCAGCATTGAGGAGCAGGAAGCGGCGATGTTCTCGAAGGGCTGGGGAGGCTGACGTGACGACGATGGACCTCGCCGCGCCGGTCGCCAGCTGGCGCGAGCGCATCCGCATCACCCGCAGCGACATCTTTTCGCTGGTCTTCGTGCTGCTGGGCCTGTGGCTGCTGCTCTCCGCGCCGCAGGTGGCGCCGGATACCATCACCCGCCTCACCGCCGGGCGTCAGGCCGGCCTGGAGATCGCCGTTCGGCCGTGGCTGCTCGCGGTCGGCGTCTGGTACGTCATCGCCGGCGCCCCCGGTCTCCTGCCCGGCGACCGGCTACAGCGCTTTCACTTCCGCGCCATGCTGCTGGCCGCCCTGCTGCTTTTCCCCACCATCCTCATTCTGGCGGCGGCCGGACGCAGCACCAACGCCGTCAGCATGCTGGCCTCCAGCCTGCGCCTCGCCACGCCGATCGTCATCGGCTCGATGGCGGGCATCTGGTGCGAACGTTCCGGAGTCATCAACATCGCCATAGAAGGCATGATGTTGACCGGGGCGGCCTTCGGTTTCGTGGCCTTTTCCTTGATCGCCCCGAATATGGAAAACAGCACGGCGCTCTTCATCGGCGTCATCATCTCGATGCTGGCCGGTGGCGTCATGGCCATGCTGCACGCCTGGCTCTCGATCACCTTCCGCACCGACCAGATCGTCAGCGGCACTGTGATCAACATTCTGGCCCTGGGCCTGACCAGCTTTATGCGCCGCGAGATTCTGCTCGATGCCCAGGATGCCGGCCGGGAGACGCTGCAGGCGGTGCCCTTCGAGCGGATCGCCGCCTTTCCGCCCCTGCGCAGCCTGCTGGACCAGCTGGCCGCGTTACCCTTCTTCGGCGACTTCCTGTTTCCCACGCTGGAGGAGGTGTTCTTCAGCGGCAAGCCCATTTTCTATATGATGTTCGTGCTGCTGCTGTTAACGAACCTGATCCTTTTCTATACGCGCTGGGGCCTGCGGACCCGCGCCGTGGGCGAGAATCCGCGCGCCGCCGATACGCTGGGCATCAACGTCATTCGCACACGCTGGGTCAACGTCATCATCGCCGGCTTCATCGCGGGGCTGGCCGGCGCCTGGCTGTCGCTGGAGACGACCGGCACCTTCGACGACAACATGTCGGCCGGTCGCGGCTTCATTGCGCTGGCGGCCATGATTTTCGGCAAGTGGCTGCCTTTTGGCGCCTTTGGCGGCGGCCTGCTCTTCGGTTTTTCCAGCGCGCTGGAGACCCGTTTCCAAATTCTGGGGGTGACCCTGCCGCCGCAGTTCCTGCAAATGACGCCCTATATCGTGACGATCGTCGTTCTCGCCGGTCTTGTGGGCAGGGCGCGGGCGCCAGCGGCCATCGGCACGCCCTACGAGAAGGAGTGAGGCGCTCCCAGCGGCCAGCGGGGCAATACCTCCATGTCCAGTCCATCGCGCTGACCGGCCTGCCAGCGCCAGTGCGCCGCCGCTGCGATCATGGCCGCGTTGTCCGTGCACAGCTCCGGCGGCGGAACCAGCAGGGGCAGCGTGCCGGCCTGGCGCAGCGCCGTCCGCAGGGCCTGATTGGCGCTGACGCCGCCGGCCACCAGAATGGCGCCGGCGCCGCAACGCTCCGCCGCGCGCGCAGTCTTGCGCGCCAACACCTCGACCAGAGCCGCCTGGAACCCTGCCGCCAGGTCCGCGACGGAGACCTCCGCGCGCAATTGTGGCTGACGGTCGTTAGGGTCTATGGTGGCGGCGCGCAGCACGGCCGTCTTCAGGCCGGAGAAACTGAAATCATCGCTGTCTTCCAGCCAGGCGCGGGGGAAGCGCCAGACCCCGGGGTCACCGTCACGGGCAACGCGTTCGACGTGCGGCCCGCCGGGGAAGGGCAGGCCCAGGATGCGCCCGACCTTGTCGAAGGCCTCGCCGGCGGCGTCATCACGCGTGCCGCCCAGACGCTGCCAGCAGCCGTGTCCGGTCATCAGCAGCAACTCGGTATGCCCGCCCGAAACGATCAACACCAGCAGCGGGAAGTCAGGGTCCGTTTGCATGCCCGGCCACAGCGAATAGACGTGTCCCTCCAGGTGGTTGATACCCAGCAGCGGCAGTCCGGCGCCCAGCGCCAGACCCTTGGCGTAATTCACGCCGACCAGCAGCGACCCGACCAGTCCCGGGCCCCTTGTCACGGCGACGGCGTCCAAATGCGCCAGCGACGTCCTGGCCTGCGCCAGGGCCTCGTCGACGACCGCCGTGATGGCCTCCACGTGAGCGCGTGAGGCCAGCTCCGGGAAGACGCCGCCATATTGGGCGTGCAGGTCGACTTGCGAGGCGACGACGTTGGTGAGGATCTCCCGTCCGTCGCGCACGACGGCCGCCGCCGTCTCGTCGCAGGATGTTTCGATGCCCAGCAGGAGGCTCATGCTGCGACCTCCTCCAGCTTCAGGACTGAAACCTGGCCAAGGAAACGCCCGATGTCCGCGACTTCCGCCTCCAGTTGTGGCCGGCGCGCCTGCGGCAGCAGGACGAAGGGCGTCACGATGACGGTCAGCGAGCGGCGGCCACGTTTGAGCTGCCAGCGACCGCGCACGACGCCATCGATGAGCAGGGAAGGGCGGATGATTCCGCCGCCCGGGTGAATGGCGCGACTGACCTCTGGTAGCAGGACCAGGTCGCGGTCCACGTGGCTCAGCAGCAGGGCGTCGAATGCCGGCAACAGGAACAGGCTGTGCTCCGTCTCGTCCTTCAGCCAGGGCAGCTGATCGTTGGCCATCACGGCCTTCTGGCCTGCGGCGTTCACCGCCGTGACCTCGTCCGCCAGCGCATCAAGGCCGACACGCGCCAGTTGCATCGGCAGGCCGGACCAGCGCGCCAGGTCCGCCGCGTTGGCCGGGCCGAAGGCGCGCAGAAAGCGACGCGAGAGACGTGCCGCCGCCTCATCGCTACCGGGCCACCCGTCCATAGCCCTGTCGTCGAGCAGGCGGTATTCGGGGCGGCTGTTGCGCAGGGGTACGCAGACCAGAGCGCCTTCCAGCGCCGCATGACGCAGCAAATGCGGGCAGGCCTGGCCCTCCACCGGCAGACCTTCGGCCGCCAGTTTGTCCTTTAGGGCTGCGCGGGTTTGCGGGCCATCCGCCAGGATTTGCCGCAGCAGCGACGTCGCGCGTCGGCGCGCCTCTTCGTCGAGACCCAGTTCGCGATAGCGACGGGCCGTCAGGCGGATAAATTGCGGGCCGAAGAGCGGCAACAGCCAGGAGAGGTCCGCCATGGTGACGAGATGCAGCGTGCCGCGCATCAACCAGGTCCAGCACAAGTCACCGCCGATCAAGGCCTCCCGGACGTCCTCATCAACCAGTCCGCAACTGCGCGCCCGTACGCCAAGCACGGCCGCGTTGTAGTCGTGGGCCTGCAGGCTGACGGCCCCGGTCAGCAACTGCCTGAGGTCATTGACCGGCGCGGCCAGCCCCTGGGCGCGCAAACGCAGATGTCGGAGTTGGGCGGGATCGATCTTCAGGGTCATGGCATCTCCCAGAAGGGACCTCGCAAAGCGAGAGATGCAAACAGTTCCTGCGCCTGGGCAGGGCTGCGACCTTTAAACGTCGTTGACATACGGTTGTGGTACCAGGCCTGCGCCAGCTCCCAGGTGTGCTGCAGGGTCAGCACGGCGCCGCGGACCCGGCCACGCTGCTCACACCAGTCGTCAATGTCCTCCTCCGACCGGAAGAGCAGGATGGTCGCTCAGGTCTCCACCAGGTCGTCGTACCACTGACGGAAGGGCAGGGCGAAATGCACCAGCGCTTCTTCCGCCAGCAGCTCGCCGGCGCGCACGCTGAAGCGCAAGCGTTCGCCGCGCGGGCTGCAGCGCGCCTCGATGACGGCGTCCTGCTGCAGCATGGCGGGAATGCCCGGCGCGTCCCAGGCGCAATTGGCGAACACCCAGTGCCGGCCGACCCGCACACGGAAATCGGTGGGCAGGGCTGACAGGGGGTTGGCCATACGGATGCGTTCGCCGTCGGCCTCCAGCAGAATAAGGTGGGCGTCGTGCAGGCGGCCCCAGGCGGCCAGCGCGGCAGCATCGGACAGACCGCAGGCGCGCGCATTTTCCGCTACCGTGGGCGGCCGTCCCTGTTCGCACCAGAAGCGGTAAATGTGCAGGCGCAAGGCCTGGTCCACGTCAAGCGGGTTGTCCTGGCTCACGTCCGCGATGCCTTCAGTTTCTCCCAGGTCTGCTGGAGCGCGATGCCGGCAAAGACCTGGCACAGGGGCAGTATCGGAAACAGGTAGCGGGGGTTGGCGAGCAGCGCCAGATGCAGCGACAGGGTGTAGGCGATGCACGCGGCCAGGGGCAGGGTCCGGCGCCAGCGCCGGCGGCTGAGCCAGATGCCGGCCAGCCCTGCCGACAGGCCGACGAAATGAAGGACGTAGATCAACAGCCGGGGCCAGAAGCCCTCTGAAGTGATCCACCGCAGCACTTCAGAGGGTGAGCGGCCTTCGCGCCACCACTCCTGTGCCATGAGACGCAGCGGTGGGCCATCGATGTAAGCTGTTCCGTGGGGTTGCAGGGCGGCGTCCGCCAGTTCCTGCAGGCGGCGCAGCAGGTAGCCGGCGGGGTCAGCTGCGATTCGCTGCTGCGCGCCTTGCAGGTAGCTGGCCTGACGGGCAAGGGGTTCTTCAGGCAAGGCTCCGGTGTCCTCAATCAGTTGCCTGTCCGTCTCCTGCGGTCCACGCCAGCCCTGTTCCAACGCGCCGATGTAAAGAAAGGCCGCTGCGCCCTCGCCGGCGATGACAAAACGGTCCCAGCGCGCCAGGCTGTAGACCGTCCAGCTGCCGACGACGAGGCTGTAAACTGCCAGCAGCAGCAGCGCCCGGCGCAGGCCGCGGCGGCGGCCATCGACCATGAGCAGGTGCAGGGCCAGAGCAAGGGGGAAAAGCAACAGAACAGCCCGCGTCAGCGTCGCCAGGCCGAGCAGCACTCCGGTTACGGTGACCTGCTCGCGTCGATGGCTGTGGTGCGCCAGGGCAGCGAGCAGCAGGAAAACGTAAAGTGATTCGCTGGTGACGCGGGTGACTTCGACAATGAAGGCCGGCGAGATGGCGATGGCCAGCGCGGCGATGAAGGCGGCGCGTTCGTTCCCCGCGACGGCGCGCGCCAGGCGCCAGACCAGCCAGACCGACAGGGTACCCACGAGGGCCTGCATGAGCCGCAGGAGCAGTATCGCGGCCTCGCGCGGGAGCAGGGCCTGCGGCACACCGATGAAGAGCAGGAAGAGCGGCGGCGTCGTCAGCCCGCGCAGGGAAATGACCATGCCCTCAGGGTGTTCATCGATGGCGAATCCCGGGAGTCGACCCTCGTCGAAGCCGGTGACCAGGGCGTAGCCGTGCGCCAGATACCAGGGGCTGTCTCCGCCATCGCTGACGTAGCCGATGTCATGCTGCTCGCCGAAGACTGCCGCCAGACGCAGTAGCAGGGCCAGCAGAAAGATCATTGGCACCAGCTGCGCCAGGCCGCTACCATCGCCTGCTATTGCCCTGGCACGCGGGGTCACCCGACGCATGCGGCTTTATGTCCCCCTGTTGGTTGCGGGCCTGCTGGTGAGGCTTGTACTGGGGTTGCTGGCCGAACATCCCGGCCTGTTCGATCCCAATCACTATTATAACCTTGCGCGTAACCTGGCTGAGGGACGCGGCTTCGTCGTCGATTACATCTGGCAGTTTCACCAGAGACCGGCTGACGTCACCCATCCCGTCGATTACTGGATGCCGTTGGCTGCCGTGTGGCCGGCCCTGTCCATGCGGGTGCTGGGCATTGCCCTGCTGCCGGCCCTGCTGCCCAACATCCTGTTCAGCACGGCCCTGGTGGCGCTGACCGGCCTGATCGCGCGCGTCGCGCGTCTTTCGCGCAGCGCTGAACTGATGGCCATGGCCCTGATTCTCTTTCTGCCGGACTTCGTGCTGGGCGCGGTGCGCACGGACACGACCGTCAGCTACGCCCTGTTTTGCGGGATGGCCTTGCTGTGTCTGTATCGGGGGATGCAGGGCCGACCCTGGTTGCTGGCGCTGGCGGGCGCCTGTGGCGGGTTGGCGCAGCTTACGCGCCTGGACGGGATCCTGTTGCTACCGGCGCTGTTGATCGGGGCCACACTGCTGCGACGCTTCGGCGAAAGGCCAGTGCCCTGGCGCTGGTTGCTGGCGCTGCCACTGGCGTGGGCCCTGGTGCTCGGCCCCTGGCTGTGGCGAAACCAGCAGGACCTGGGCGCTCTCTGGCCCTCCGGCCCGGGCAACACGCCTTTCCTGACCAGTTTTGACGATCAGTTTAGCTACAGTCAGGAGCACAATCTTGAGTCCTTCCTCGCCTGGGGCCCTGCCAATATCCTGAACAACATCGTGTTTCACGCCCTGGCCAATCTTAAGGTGATGGTCACAACCCAGGGCTTTGCCCTGCCCTTGCTGGCGCTGCTCGGCCTGGGAGGATGGCTGCGCCAGCGACATCGCAGTCGCCTGCAACTGCTGTGGACGCCCCTGCTTTTCCTGCTGGCCCTCTATGGCGTTTACAGCGTCATTCTTCCCTTTCACTCGATGGGCGGCTCGTTCAAAAAGAGCTGGCTGGCACTAATCCCCTTTCTGGCGGTGGCGGGCGCCTGGGCGCTGGACGCATACCTGCGGCCGCGGCGAATGGGTCAGGTTGCCGCCATCCTCATCGCCGGTTTTATGCTGCTGCAGGCCATCGAACTGGTGCGTTCGGAATATACGTTGGTGGCGGGCCGACTTGAGGAAAGGCGGAAGGTCGCCGCCATCGTGGACTTGCTGGGCGACCAGAACGAGGACGGACAGATCATCCTGATGACGGATGCCCCCTTCTTCATGAACTGGCTGGGCTACAAGGCGGTCATGATCCCCAGTGACGACCGCGACACTATCCTCCAGGTGGCGCGTCGCCATGCGGCGGATTTCATCCTCATGCCGGCCCTGCGCGACGCCCTGTGGCCGCTTTACGACGGCAGTGAAAGCGACGAGCGTCTGCCCCTGCTGGGCCGCAGCAGTCATTCGCGTCTCTACGGGATCGCGGAGGCATGAGCGTTCTTTCGGTCCCGAATGTCATGAGGCGGATGCATGCGCACATCCGCCTGTTGCTTTTGTTGACCCTGCTGGTCCGCGGCGGGATGTATCTGGGCTATCCACTGCAGGTGAAACTTGACGACATACAGGCTTTCCACGCCTCCCTGATCAATCAGGTGGTGGAGGGAGATCTGCTCATTGGCAATTTGCGTTACCCGACCGGTTACGCCCTGGTGATGGCGCCGGCGGCCGCCATCGCGCGTCACCTGGGCGCCTTCGAGGAACGCTTCCTGTTGCTGGTCCAGGTGACCCTGTGCGCCTGCATCCCTTTCCTGCTTTACGACACCGTGCGACGGCATCACTCCAGACGGGTTGCCCTGATTGTCGCCCTGGCTGCCTTGCTGGACGTCTTCGGGTTGCAATGGGCGCATCTCTATTATCCCGTCTGGATGGTTGCGTTTTGTATTGTCCTGGCGATCTGGATCATGAACAGATCGCTGCATTTCAGCGGAGCCTCGCTCGCCACCGGCCTTTGTGCAGCCGGTGGCGTATTGGGAATCGCAACCCTTGGCCGCTTCAATCTCGCGCCCGTCGTTTTGGTGACCGGAGCCTTGCTCCTCCTTGTGAAAGCCATCCCGTTCCGGCAAAGGTTTCTGGCCTTTGCTTCACTGGGGGCCGGATGTCTGACCGTGCTACTTGGTTACCTGATTGCCATTCACATTCCCTCCACCGGAACCCTGAGAGTCAATTGCATTGGCGGGTCAAATCTCATCTTGTCTGTGAGGGGGGGGGGGGGGGGTGGCGGGGGGGGGGGGGCACCCCCCCCCAACCCCCCCCCGGCCCCCCCATTTTGGCGAGCCGGCCAAACGACCAATGACAGGGGAAAAAAGGGGACA
>JAPPOB010000007.1:102489-696024 GCA_028818375.1 Anaerolineaceae bacterium | reverse complement strand
CTACCTTACACCCCCTTGCCATTACTGTCAAGGCGCCCCCCGCAAAAGCCCGCCTCCTGCCGGTCAGTGGCGCCGCAGCGTCCGACCCCGCAAGGGCCCGCGTCCTGCCGATCCGGTCAGTGCAACTTGTGCAGAGGCACCGGAAACCGTTGACGCCAGATCAGGATGCTGCAAAAGACCAGGCCGCCAACAAGGGCAAGCGCCGCAATCCGCAGGAACGTCGCCAGTTGCGACATCTGTTGCCAGGCAGCGTAGCTTGTCCCGGTCAGTGGCCCGCCACCTGCATTCTCAAGTGCATGCAACATGCCGTGAAACATGCCTGGCAACAATTCGCCCATCAGAAACGCCACAATGGCAAGCAGCAACATCGGAAACACAATGAGGGCGCCGGCCCACTTTTCCATGTTCATGCTGCATTCCCTTTCCCCGTCTGCAAGACGTACACGAACGCCGGGAGTCTCCAGGCCAACCCGGGACCCGGCCTTATGACTTGTACGTAGCAAACCGCAAAGGGTTCAATTCCGGGGAGTCATTGCCCAAATCGCGCCGCGATGCGACCTGACCGGCAAGGCATCAGGGAGCGACGTATCAGGTCTGCTGATTCCCCCGCAGTTCCTCAATCTCCGCTTCCAGCGCTTCAATGCGAGAGAGATTTGTCCATTGACGGGTGCGACCAAGGTAATTCGCAATGACATTTGCCAAAATGGCTATGATCATGGCGATCAGCGCTTGTTGGTAAAGTGCCCCGCGGACCTCCTGGCTGGCGCGGATCGCCGCCGCGGCCTCGCCGACTGCCGGGTCGCTTTCAGCAGCCACACCCTCCAGCCTGACGATGACTTCAGACGTCTCGGCAATCAGGGTGCGTTCCTGATCCAATTGGCCAATGACCGAGAGAATCAACGCGACAATCGTAATGACATTGTAGAGTACGGGTCTCTTCAGGATTTCCATTATCTTTCAACCCCCCACGCCGGCAAGTGCAACAATTATTGTCAAACACCTGTCCACGCCGCAAGCAACTGCCATCAATTCCAGGCTGTGCCGGGGCGGCATATCCTGCCGCTCCGTTTGATTACCCGCAGAACGGTCGTCGATGAGCGCCAACAGCGCGAAGACGGCGTCTGTTGCGCCGCAAGGGTCAGGCCATACAGACTGGTGAGGTTCAGGGCGTTTCGGAACGCCCCAGCAGGGCACGGGTCAGGGTCACCGGGTCGACGTATTCCAGGTCGCCGCCCACCGGCAGACCGCGCGCCAGCCTCGTGATGCGCAGGCCCCGACCCGCCAGACTGCCCTCGATGTACATTGCGGTGGCGTCGCCTTCCATACCCGGGTTGGTCGCGATGATCAACTCCCGCAACTCCGGGGCCTCTGCGCGCCGCAGCAGTTCGCGAATACGCAGTTCGTCCGGGCCGATGTTGTTGACCGGTGAGATGGCGCCATGCAGGACATGGTAAAGGCCACCGTAACTGCCGGTGCGCTCCAGCGCCAGGACGTCCAGCGGCTCCTCGACGACGGCGATGACGCTGCGGTCCCGTCCGCCGTCGCCGCAGAGTCCGCAGGGGTCCTCCACCGTGATATTGAAACATTGCGAACAAAAGCGGGTTTCGGCCTTCAGGTCGCGCAAGGCCCCGGCCAGGGTCAGGCCGATGTCGTCCGGGGCGCGCAACAGGTAAAACGTCAGACGCGAGGCCGTCTTGGGGCCCACGCCCGGCAGACGGGCGAAGGCCTCGGTCAGGCGGCTGACCGGCTCGGGGATGGCGGACTTCACTGCAGGGCCCGGAGCGGCAATTGCGGCCTCAACCGAGCAGCCCGCCCATGCCCGGCAACCCGCCGAGGCCGCCGGTGATGGATTCCATTTTCTGCGCCGCCAGCAACTGACTTTGCTCCACGGCCTGGTTCACGGCCGCCACCAGCAGGTCCTGCAGGTCCTCAGGCCATTCCTCGTCCTCAAAGTCAATCTTTGAATGGTCGATGTCGACCGACTGCACACGCTGGTGACCGGTCATGACGACAGTGACCAGGCCACCGCCCACCGAGACCTCCACGGTTTCATGCTCGAGGGCCTGTTGCGCCGCGCTCATATCATCCTGCATCTTCTGGATTTGCCGCAGCATGGCGGCCTGGCTGGGACGTTTGGGCATTTCAGTCTCCCTTTTCTGCGGACCCCTGCACGCTCACCCGCGCGCCCATCGCCAGGGCGCTGGCGACCAGTGGGTCATCCGCGTCAATCTGCCCGTCTCCCGTGTCCGCTGCGATGGGCTGCACGCGCACGCGCAGGGGACGACCAAACAGACCTTCCAGGGCCTGTTCGAGTTTCTCACGGGCGTCCGGCGTATTCAGGCGAACGTGGAAGTTCCGCCTGGTGCCGAGAATGACGAGGTCGCCGCGCAGGTCGTGGACCTGCACGTGCTCCAGCATCGCCGGGACGTAACTGCGTCCCTGCTGCTCCACCGCCTGGCGCACGGCGTCCCAGCGGTCCCGTAGCTGTTCCAGCGTTAGCGTTTCCGGGGCAGGCGGAGCGGGAGCTTCTGCCGGAGCTTCGGTCGAAGGCCCGGATTCCATCGCCGGCGCTGCCGACTCTTCTGCCTCGGGCGAACTGGCCGACGACATCCCGGCGGATGCGGGGGCCGGCAAGTCCGGCTCTGGCGCGGCCCGGGCGACGGGTTCCGCAGCCATGGCTGCTTCAGCGCCGGCCACGGGCAAACTCTCCACCAGGGCCAGCTCCAGGGTCAGTTGCGGTTGCCAACTGCCCAGGTCGTCGGCCAAAGCCTCGTTGAACTTGCGCAGGGCGCGCAACAGCCGGGCGGGGCTGAGCCCCTCAGCCTGCGTCCGATAGCGCTGTCTTTCTTCCTCCGTCCCCACCACCAGGTCGGCGCTGGCCGTCTGCGTCAGCAAGAGATTGCGCAGCTGTTCCACGATTTGCTGGCCGAACTGGCGGGGGTCGCTGCCGGCATCGACGGCGCGGTTGATGATGTCCAGCCCGGCCGCCGCGTCCTGCGCCACCAGCGCGTCCAGCAGCGCGCGCACGGCCTCGCTGCTGGCGGTGCCCAGCACGTCCTGAGCCAGTTCCAGCGTGATTTCCTCGTCCGGGTTGGTGACGATCTGGTCCAGCAGGCTGATGCTGTCGCGCACGCTGCCGGTGCCCTGGCGCGCGATGAGTTCCAGCGCCGGGCGCTCTATGCGCAGGCTCTCGGCGTCGGCGATCGATTGCAGATGGTCCGCCACGGCCTGAACCGCCACGCGGCGGAACTCAAAGGGCAGACAACGGCTGCGGATGGTCGCCGGCACCTTGTCGATTTCGGTGGTGGCCAGCACGAAGACGGCGTGCGGCGGCGGTTCCTCAAGCGTTTTGAGCAGGGCATCGAAGGCGTTGCCGGTGAAGCGATGCACCTCGTCGATGATATAGACCTTGTAATTGCCCTGGCCGGGCGCGAAGGCGACCTTGTCGCGCAGGTCACGCACGTCATCGACGCCGGTGTGGGTGGCGGCGTCAATCTCAATCAGGTCAAGATAGCGGCCCTCGTTGACGGCGCGGCAGGCGGCGCAACGGTTGCAGGGACGCCGGCCGGGGTCGGCGTCGGCACAATTGACGGCCCTGGCCAGCAAACGCGCCGTCGTGGTCTTGCCGGTGCCGCGCGGCCCGCTGAAGAGGTAAGCATGGCGCACCCGGCCGGATTTCAGGGAATTGCGCAGAGTGCGGGTGATGTGCTCCTGGCCGATGACATCCTCGAAGCGCATGGGGCGCCAGGCGAGGTAAAGGGCTTGTTCAGGCAAGGCCTGGGGTCCTCCTGCCGGGCACGCCAGTGTAGCAGTCGCCGCGCGGGGCGGCAAACGACGGGGGTGACGAACGCGTCGTCACCCCCTGTGCAGCGGCCCGGGTTTTCGAAGCTGTCCCTCAGGCCAGCACCTTTTGCTCGTCCGCGATTTCGTCCATGAGGGCGTGCATCTCGGGGATGCTCAATTGCTGCTTGGCGTCGCTCATGGCAACCGGCGGGTTGGGGTGACACTCGAACATCAGGCCGTCCGCGCCCACCGCCTTCGAGGCCCGCGCCAGCGGGATGGCGATATCGCGCCGGCCGGCGGAGTGTGAGATGTCAGCCACCACGGGCAGATGGGTCTCCAGCTTCAGCACCGCCACGGCGCTCAGGTCGAGCGTATTGCGCGTTCGCGTCTCGAAAGTGCGGATGCCGCGTTCCATCAGAATGACGTTGGGGTTGCCGCTGCTGACGATGTACTCGGCGGCGTAGAGGAATTCCTGAATGGTGGCGCCGAAGCTGCGCTTGAGGATCACGGGCTGGCGCACCTGGCCCATTGCCTTCAGCAGGTGGCTGTTGGACATGTTGCGCGCGCCAACCCAGAAGACGTCGACGTACTCGGACATCTCGGAGATGAGGCTCTTGTCCATCACCTCGCTGACGATGTACATGTTGTGACGGTTGGCTACCTGCCGCGCGATGCGCAGCCCTTCCATGCCCAGGCCCTGGAAATCGTAGGGCGAGGTGCGCGGCTTCCAGCCCATGCCGCGCAGGAAGCGCACGCCGCGCACTGCCAGCGCCTCCGCCACCTCGTCGACCTGTTCCGCGCTTTCGATGGCGCAGGGGCCGCTGATGACGGTGAAGTCCCCGGCGCCCACTTCGGTGCCGTCGGCCATGGTGATGATCGTGCGCTCGTCCGGGTAATGACGTTGCACCAGGATCTTGGCCAGCGCCTCCTCTTCTTCCAGCGCCATGGAGGCGCGGAAGATCTCACTGAAAAGGGCGCTGATGGTCTCGTTGCTGAAAGGGCCTTCGTTGGCCTGTTGCAGTGCCGTCAGCATTTCGGCTTCGCGCTCGGGGTCATAAAACGAGGTGCCAAGGGTTTGCTGCACGCGCCCGATCGCCGAGACGATGCGCGCGCGCTGCGTCAGCAGCTCAAGAATTTGCAGGTTGATCACGTCGATCTCCCCGCGTAACTCCCGCAATCTGTCTTCGTGCATGATGTGCACTCCCTCACTGGACCCCGTATGGCGACATTGCCGCTATCAGTATACACGCCGCCGTACCACACTTACAGGGTGGTCGTCAACACGGCGCGGGCGCGGCTCAGGTCGTCGGGTCCCCGTCTGTCCTCTGTTCCACTTCACGCGCCAGGCGGTTCATGGTGCGCACCACCATGAACATGGCGAAGGCGATGATCACGAACTCGATGACCTGGGTGATGAATTTGCCGTAACCGAGCGTGGCCACGCCGGCCTCCTGCGCCTGCTCCAGGGTCGCGTACTGCGTCACGGAGAGGCTGAGGAAGAGATGATCGAAGTTCACCCCGCCGGTCAGCGCGCCGATGACTGGCGTGATGATGTCCTTCACCAGCGAATTCGTGATCTCCTTGAAGGCCGTGCCCAGCACCAGGCCCACGGCCAGGTCCATCACGTTGCCGCGCTGGGCGAACTCGCGGAACTCCAGCATAATACTGCGCATCCTTGTCCTCCCGTGTAGCATTCAGGGCGTCCCCCTGCCAACTGTAGCGCGTGGCGACAGGCCATGCCGTTGCGGGCAGGGGCGCGCCGCGGCACAATGACGGGGACGTTCCTGGACCCCGAGGCGCCTGTGGCCGGCCTCTCCATACCTCAGCTGCGGCGCCATCATCTGCTCTGGCTGGCACTGCTGCTCCTGCCATTGCTCGGCATCGCCGGGGCGCTTTACGTGCAAGAGCGCGGCGGCGACCACGCGGGCATCGCGCAGATTCCGGCGCAATCGCCCGCCTCAACCCTGGTCGGCGGGCCCGCGCCGGCGCTCGAATTGCCGCGTCTTGCCGATGGCGCGCTGCTCTCGAGCGCATCGCTGCGGGGCCGACCCGTCATCGTCAACTTCTGGGCCAGCTGGTGTGAGCCCTGTGTACGGGAGCTGCCCGCGCTGGAGACCTTTGCGGCGCGACACGACGGGCCGGCAGACCCGCAGGTGCTGGCAGTCAACGTCGGCGAGGACGACGCGACAGTTCGCAGTTTTCTGGGTGAAAACGACGTCGGCAACCTGACGGTCCTGCTCGATCGCGACCTGGTCGCCAGCGACGCCTGGGGCGCAGGGGGTCTGCCCATGACCTTCCTGCTCAACCCGACGGGAAAGGTCCTCGCCGCGCAGGCGGGCGAAATCACACTGGCGGCCCTGGAATACTGGTTGTTTCTTGCGAAGTCCTGAACGCCGATGACCCCCCCCCGCCCGACGACGCCGGAGATCTGATGTGAACCTGTCGCGCGCCTTTACATTCGCCTTCGAGGACCCGCAATGGGGCGGAAAACTGGCCCTGGTGCTGCTCTGGGGACTCGTTGCGATGGTCCCGCTGCTGGGCCTCGCGGGAATGGCCATGCTGGCGGGCTACGGGTTCGATCTGCTGCGCAACCAGCTGGCCGGCAAGCCGCGTCCGCTGCCGGAATGGACGGACTTCAACAGCCGCCTGGGCGACGGCTTCAACGCGCTGGTCGCCATCTTCGTCTATAACATCCCCAATGCCCTGCCGCTCTGCGGCCTGCTGCTGTTTGTCAGCAGCGGCGGCGAGGGCGGCATCCTGGCGCTGCTGACGCTCTGCTGCCTGCTGCTTTTCCTGCTGCTCTGGAACCTGTTCATCGGGCTCATGCTGGCGACCGGCGCGACGCGCTACGCAGAGACGCGACAGTTGACCGCCTGGTTTCAGCCGGGCGAACTGTGGGATACCCTGCGCGGCAACAGCGACCTCTTTCTGCAATGGCTTTTCTACAGCGTGCTCGCCAACCTGGTGCTGGGCCTGGTGGCCGGTCTGCCCTTCGTCGGCTGGCTGATTTCGCTGGCGCTCGGCGTCCCGGTGCAGGGGCATTTGCTGGGTCAATTGGCCGTCGCGCTGGCGGCCCGCGAGAAAGACGCGTCCGCGGACGCGGCCTGATCATGTCCCCCTGGCCTTTTCGACGCTGCCATTGCCGATGCTAAACTGCCAGGTTGCAACCCTTCCAGTCATGTTGATTTGTTCTTGCTGGATGCGAAGGGAGTGCATCGGTTGAAAGGAAAATCTGATGGTCGACCTGATAATCACCGTGATATTCCTGTACATCATTTGGAAACTGGTTCGGTTGCCATTCAGATTGCTGTCCGGGAAAAAACATAAACTTAAAGGACAGCACTCCTCCCTGACTGGTCCGGCTCGCCGGGATACTCTCGAAGTGACATTTGAATTTGATGATGATGATGAACCGTCTGCAGCAATGTCGCGTGGAAAGATTGAACAGCAGAAAAGACTGCACAGAGCAGACATCCATGACTGGCCGCAGCTGCTGGATCGTGACGACGTGCTGATTCTGGACACCGAGACGACCGGCCTCGATCGCAGCGCGGAGGTGATCGAGGTGGCGCTCATCAACACCCGCGGCGAGGACCTGCTGCATCGCCTGGCCCTGCCGCAGGGCAGAATCCCCCGTGAAGCGTCACGTATCCACGGTCTGACAAAGGTCAAATTGAAGCAGCTGGGCGCCGGGAACTGGCCAGAGCTTCACACCGACCTGACGCCGTTCCTTGAAGAGGCCGTGCTGGTGCTCGTCTACAACGCCGACTTCGACCGACGTATGCTGAAGCAGACCTGCGCCCGCCATTCCCTGCATCTGCCGGCCGTCTCCTGGCGCTGTGTTTTGAACGACTACAGAGACTGGCGCCGGCGGGAAACCGGCGCCAGACGTGGCAACAGGCTGCATCAGGCTTACCGGCGTGAGTGTGCTGAAAAGCTTGACCAGCAGCACCGCGCCCTCTCCGATTGCCACATGGTGCTGGCGCTGATGCGCGCCGTGGCCGGTCAGGTAAAAGGGTGAGATACGCGCATGGACGAGCTGTTGCAGGAACAAATCGCCTACTATCGGGCGCGGGCGGCCGAATACGACCAGTGGGCCCTGCGCCAGGGCCGCTACAACCATGGCCCGGAACTTAACAAAAGATGGCACGACCAGGTCGACGAGGTGCGCCAGACCCTGCTGCGTTGCGGCCCGATTGAGTCTGCGCTGGAGCTGGCCTGCGGCACGGGCATCTGGACGCAGCATTTGCTGCAAATCAGCCAGCGCGTCCACGCCGTGGACGCCGCGCCGGAGATGCTGGCCATCAACCGCGCCAAACTGCTGTCCGACCGCGTCAGCTACGAGCAGGCCGATCTCTTTACCTGGCGCCCGCAGCGTCAATATGACCTGGCCTTTTGCGGCTTCTGGCTCTCGCACGTGCCGCCGGAACACATGGCGCCCTTCCTGCAGCAGGTGGCGGGGGCCCTGCGTCCGGGCGGGCGTCTCTTCCTGGTCGACTCGCGCCGCGCCATCTACGCCGGCGCCAGCGACCATTCCCTACGCGATCCTGACAGCGACAGCATTCTTGACGAGCGGGTACTGAACGACGGGAGTCGCTTCACCATCGTGAAGGTGTTTCATGAGCCGGAGCAACTGGGCGCCAGCCTGCGGGACGCGGGCCTGCAACCAACGCTGCACTTGACGGAGCGTTATTTCATTTACGGTTGGGCGGACAAGCCCTGAGCGCGACGCAGGCTATTTGCCGGGGACGGGCAGCATGTCGCCGAGACCGGCCGTCGGCGGGTCCTTGCGCGGGGCGTCGCCGTCACCCGCGGAGTCTTCCGCGCCGCCGGCCTGCTCTCCGGCGTCCGGGCTGACGGCCAGGTCGGCCGGGTCCGCTGCTCCCTCCATAAGGCGCTCAAAGGCCTCGCGGTCGAGCGTTTCGCGTTCCATCAGCACGGCGACGAGTTCGTCCAGCTTCTCGCGATGCTCCATCAGGATCTCGCGACCGCGCTGCTCACCGGTCTCCACCAGGCGCTTGATCTCCTGGTCGATTTGCTCGGCGGTCTTCTCGCTGTAATCGCGCTGTTCACCGAACTCGCGCCCCAGGAAGACGGAAGTCTGGCTGTTGCCGAAGGTGCGCGGGCCCAGCAACTCGCTCATGCCATACTGCGTGACCATGCTGCGGGCGATGCCGGTGGCCTGTTGCAGGTCCATCTGGGCGCCGGTGGAAAGTTGCTGGCTGGTGTAGGTGATCTTTTCGGCGATGCGCCCGCCGAGGGCGGCCGCGATGCGGTCCTCAAACTCCTCGCCCGTGACGAGGAACTGGTCCTCTTCCGGCAGGGGCATCACAAAACCGCCCGCGCGGCCCCGCGGGATGATGGTGATCTTGTGCACCGGCCAGGCGTACTTCAACACGTGGAACAGAATGGCGTGGCCGGCTTCGTGGCAGGCGAGACGGCGCTTTTCCCTGTCGGAAATGACGCGCGTCTTGCGCTCCGGCCCCATCACCGCGCGTTCCATGCTCTCCTGCAGGTCCTGCATGTTGATGGTCTTGCGATTGCCGCGCGCCGTGAGGATGGCGGCCTCATTGATCAGGTTTTCGAGGTCCGCGCCCGAGAAGCCCGGCGTGATGCGCGACACGGCCTCCAGATCGGCGTCGGGCGCCAGCGGTTTGCCGCGCGCATGCACCTTGAGGATCGCCAGGCGGCCGGCCACGTCCGGGTTGTCCATGGTGACCTTGCGGTCAAAGCGGCCGGGACGCAGCAGGGCCGGGTCGAGGATGTCGGGCCGGTTGGTGGCCGCGATGATGATGACGTTGGTGCCCTGCTCGAAACCGTCCATTTCGACCAGAATCTGGTTCAGGGTCTGTTCGCGCTCGTCATGGCCGCCGCCGAGGCCGGCGCCGCGGTGGCGCCCGACGGCGTCAATTTCGTCGATGAAGACGATCGCCGGCGCCTCGGACTTGGCGCGTTCGAACAAATCGCGCACGCGGCTGGCGCCCACGCCGACAAACATCTCGACGAATTCGGAGCCGGAAATGCTGAAGAAGGGCACGCCGGCCTCGCCGGCCACGGCGCGCGCCAGCAGAGTCTTGCCGGTGCCGGGCGGGCCGACCATCAGCACGCCCTTGGGGATGCGCGCGCCGAGGCGGATGAACTTCTCCGGTTCCTTGAGGAACTCGACGATTTCGGCCAGTTCCTCCTTGGATTCCTCGGCGCCGGCCACGTCGGCGAAGGTCACCTGGGGCCGCTCCACGTCCCGCGTGACGCGCGCGCGGCTGCGACCGAAGCTGATCGCCTGGTCCTGGCCGCTGCGCACCGAGCGCATCATGCGCCACAGCAGCCAGATGATGATGACCGTCGGCACGATGGCGATGAGCAACTGGAGGAGCAGGCCGCCGGTGTTGTCGCCTGGCTGCTCGACGTAGGTGATGGACTGCAACTGTGTGTCGCCGACGCCGAAGGTGCGCAGGTTCTCAAAGAGGTCTGATTCGCGTTCCTTGTAGTGGTAGGCAGTGATGCCGCTGAAGAACTGGACGTAGACGTCCTGACCGCCGCGCACCACCAGACGCTCGACGTTGCCGCGCTGGATCTGCGTGGCCAGCTCGTTGAGCGGGATGCGGTTGCTGCTCTGGAAGTTGCTCTGCCCGCCCATGGCCAGCACGAACAGCACCAGCACGACCACGCCCATGCCGATCAGCAGGCGCTGGGCGTTACGACCCGAAAAGGGTGAATTGTCGTTGTTGTTGTCTTGCGGGGGGCGATTGTTCACGTTGGTCTCCACCGTCACTGCCTTCATCATAATGAGGGAATGACCGCGGGTCAAATGCCCTGCCACGGGGCTGCGGAAGGGGCTCCCAATGCCCATGCTATACTGCCGGTATGGCGATACCGGACAGGGCAGCGACGGACACGACAGGGCGCAGCAACGAGGAGTGGCTGCGGTCGCTGACCGGCGCGCCAGAGGACCAGGAAGCCGCCATCGCGGACCTGCGGGCGCGGCTGCGGCGCGGCCTGCTCTGGTATCTGACCAGGGACCGCAGCGACCTCGCCGGCCGGCCGCTGGCGGAACTGGAACGCATGGCGGAGGACTACAGCCAGGACGCCCTGCTGCGCATCCTGCAAGGGCTGGACAGCTTCCGCGGCGAGAGCCGCTTCACCACCTGGGCGACGCGCATCGCCCTGCGCGTCGCCATCAGCGACCTGCGGCGCGCCCGTTACCGCGATTTTCGCCTTGAAGACCTCACCCTGGACGGCGAGTTGCTGCCCCAACTCGATCCCTCCGGCGCAGGGGACAACCCCGTGCCCGCGCCCGAGGGGGCGGCCGAACGCCAGGACGTGCAGGAGCGAATCCTGCGGGCCCTGCAGGAAACCCTGACGCCACGCCAGCGTCAGGCGCTGGAGGCCGTCGTGCTGCAGGGCGTGCCGCTGGAGGTCGTGGCGCAACGTATGGGCAGCAACCGCAACGCGCTCTACAAATTGCTGCATGACGCCCGGCGCAAGCTGCGCGCCAGGCTGGAGGGCCAGGGCCTGGACGTCGCCTACATGCTGGAACTGTTTGCCAGGGGGTCCTGAGAACCTGAATCAGGATGAGTAAGATATGAGAGTTTGCCAACGTCAATACAGCCGATGCGACCTGCGCCCGCGGGACGCGTGGAGCGCCATGGAATGATCGACGAGCGCATGCGCAGGCTCCTGGATTGCCTGGCGGCCGTCCATCGTGAGGGGGATATCGACTGTGCCACGGCCGCTCGCCATTTCACCAGGCTCGGTGAAGCGGCCCTGAACGGGGCGGATATCCACGACATCCTGCCGCAGGCCGCCGCTCACCTCGCTCATTGCCCGGACTGCCGCGAGGAATACGAGGCCCTGCTGGCGGTTTTGCGCGCAGAACAGTCTAGTGAGACTCACTTTCAACCTTAAGGACAGGGAAACCATGAACGAAGGAAAGAAACGCGTCGTCGTGATCGGCTCCGGACCCGCCGGGCTGACCGCCGCGCTCTACACCGCGCGCGCGCAGTTGCCGACGACGGTCATCACCGGGCCCCTGCTGGGCGGGCAGATCGCCACCACGCACGAGGTCGAGAATTACCCCGGCTTCCCGGATGGCACCACCGGCCCCGAGCTGGTGGAAGCCATGCGCGCCCAGGCCGAGCGCTTCGGCGCCGAATTCGTCTACGACTCGGTGGCGCGGGCGCAGTTGACGGAGGGCCTGCCCTTCCGCATCGAGACCCAGGGCGGCCAGACCCTCGAGGCGCAGGCCGTCATCGTCACCATCGGCGCCAACCCCCGCGCCCTCGGCATCCCCGGCGAGGCCGAGTACGTCGGCCATGGCGTCAGCTACTGCGCCACCTGCGACGGATTCTTCTTCCGCGGCAAGGACGTCGTCGTGGTCGGCGGTGGCGACTCGGCGCTGCAGGAAGCGCTCTTTCTGACGCGCTTCGCCAACCGGGTCGACATCATTCACCGCCGCGACGAGTTGCGCGCCAGCGTCGCTTTGCAGACCCGCGCCATGGCCCACGAGAAGATTCACTTCATCTGGGACACCGTGGTCGACGAAATCCGCGCCAACGGCAGCGGCGCGGTCCACGAAATCGTGACCCGCAACCTGAAGTCCGGCGAGCAGCAGGAGCGCCCGGTCGACGGCGTCTTCATCTTCATCGGCTACGATCCCAACAGCGACGTCTTCAAGGGCCAGCTGGCCACTGACGAGGCCGGCTACGTGCTCATCGACCAACGCTACCGCAGCAACATTGAGGGCGTGTTCGCCGCCGGCGAGATTCACGACCAGATCTTCCGCCAGGCGATCACCGCCGCCGGGGACGGCTGCGCCGCCGCCCTGACGGCCATCGACTGGCTGGATTCAGACGACTTCCCCGGCGACGGCTGATTAGCGGGCGGCCGACCAGCTGTCCCAGTAGGTGAACTCGCGCGCCGGGCGCCGGCCGGCCGGACGGAAATCGCTGCCCGAGTAATACGCCACCGGCAGCAGCGCCGCCTGCGTCACGTCCGCCGGGATGCCCAGCAGCGCCGCCACCTCGTCAGCATAACGCAGGTGCAGCGTCGTCCACGCCGAGCCGAGGCCGCGCGCCCGCAGCGCCATCATGAAGGACCACACCGCCGGCAGGATCGAGCCGTAGTGCGCCGCCTGCGCCATCTGACCCGCGTCCTCGACGCGCCCCTCGTAACAGGGGATCACCAGCGCCGGTACCTCGTGCATGTGCTCCGCCAGGTGCAGCGCGCTGTCCAGCAGGCGAATGTGCCGCCTCCGCTCCTGAATGTCCCCCTCGCCTGTGTCAGCGTACTGCAGGAAGGAGTCCCTGTACCAGGCGCCGATCTGCGCCCGCTTTGCCGCATCCGTCACGACGATGAAGTGCCATTTCTGCATGTTGCTGCCGGAGGGCGCCTGAATCGCGATCTGCAGGCACGCCTCGATGACTTCCGGCGGCACGGCGCGCGTCAGGTCCAGACGCTTGCGCACGCTGCGTGTGGTGGTCAGGAGTTTGTCAGCGGAAATGTCGCCCATGTCCCGGTCCTCTCCCTGTTGCGAAACCCGACCCGAGTATGCCGCGGCGCGGGCCAACCCTCAACCGCGCGCGGGCGCGGGCCCCATTCTGCGCTATTATGGGCGCCGTTCACGATGACGCAGCGGGAGGGCCTCCCTTGAGCGACGACCTGCAAACCCTGGCGATCAACACCATCCGGACGCTGGCGATCGACGCCGTGCAGCGGGCCAACAGCGGCCATCCTGGCCTGCCGATGGGCGCCGCGCCGATGGCCTGGGCGCTCTGGACGAAAGCGCTGCGCCACAACCCGCGCAATCCGCGCTGGCCCAACCGCGACCGCTTCGTGCTCAGCGCCGGGCACGGCTCGATGCTGCTCTACGCCCTGCTGCACCTGACCGGCTACGACCTGTCGCTGGAGGAACTCAGGAACTTCCGCCAGTGGGGCAGCCACACCCCAGGCCACCCGGAATACGGCGACACCGCCGGCGTCGAGACGACCACCGGTCCGCTCGGACAGGGCGCGGCCAACGCCGTCGGCATGGCGCTGGCCGAGGCCTTTCTCGCCGGTCACTTCAACCGGCCGGGCCAGGACATCGTCGACCACCGCACCTGGGCCCTGGTCAGCGACGGTGACCTGCAGGAGGGCGTCTGCATGGAGGCCTGCGCCCTGGCCGGGCTTTGGGGCCTCGGCAAGCTGACCTTCCTCTACGACAGCAACGACATCCAGCTGGACGGGCCCACCGACATGGTCTGGCGCGAGGACGTGCCGGGTCGCTTTCGGGCCATCGGCTGGCACACCCTCAGCGTCGAGTATGGCAACGACCCCGACCGGGTCAGCGCCGCGTTGGCCGAGGCGCAGCAGGTTACGGACCGGCCGACGCTGATCTCTGTGCACACCACCATCGGCTACGGCAGCCCCAACAAGGCCGGCAGCAGCGACGCCCACGGCTCGCCACTCGGCCCCGACGAGGTCCGCCTGACGAAGCAGGCGCTCGGCTGGCCCGACGAAGACTTCTACATCCCCGGCGAAGCCCTGGAACACTTCCGCGAGGCGATTCCGCGCGGCGCGCAGCAGGAAAGCGAATGGCGTTCGCTGTTCCGCGCCTGGGCCGGGGAGCATCCCGACCTGGCCGCAGAATGGGAGCAGTTGCAGCGCGGCGAGTTGCCCCCGGGCTGGGACGCTGACCTGCCGCATTACACAGATGGAAAGATGGCCACGCGCAACGCCAACGGCGAGGCGCTCAACGCCATCGCGCAGCAGGTCCCGACCATGATCGGCGGCGACGCCGACCTGGCCGGCAGCACCAAAACGCTCATCTCCGGCGCGGCCGGCAGCGGCGCGGACGTGGCCACCGCGCGCAACCTGCGCTTCGGCGTGCGCGAACACGCCATGGGCGCCATCGTCAACGGCCTCGCCCTGCACGGCGGCATCACCAAACCCTACAGCGCCACCTTCCTCACCTTCAGCGACTACATGCGCGCGACCATGCGACTCGGCGCGCTGATGGGCGTGCCGGCGCTCTACATCTTCACCCACGACAGCATCGGCCTCGGCGAGGACGGCCCCACGCACCAGCCGATCGAGCATTTCGCGGCCCTGCGCGCCATCCCCAACCTGACCGTGCTGCGCCCGGCCGACGCCAACGAAACGGTCGCCGCCTGGGCCGTCGCCATGGAGCAGCCCGGCCCCTGCGTCCTGATCTTCACGCGCCAGGACTTGCCGGTCATCGATCAGGACACGGCGCAGTTGCGCGCCGACGTCGGGCGCGGCGGCTACGTCCTGCAGGATTGCGAGGGGACGCCCGAGGTCATTCTGCTGGCGACCGGCAGCGAAGTGCATATCGCCCGCGACGCCTGGCGCGCCCTGAGCGACGAGGGCGTGGCGACGCGCCTGGTGTCCATGCCCTGCCACGAACGCTTCGCGGCGCAGGATGCAGCCTACCGTGAGCAGGTGTTGCCCTCGTCCGTGACGGCGCGGGTCAGCGTGGAGGCCGGCGTCGCCCAGGGCTGGCACCGCTGGATCGGCAGCGGGGGCGCCGCCATCAGCCTGGAGCGCTTCGGCGCCAGCGCGCCCTTCGAGGAAGTCTACGAGCACCTGGGCATCACCGCCGACGCGGTCGTGGCGGCGGCGAAGGGTCTGCTGGCGCGCGACTGAGCCCCGGCGACCGGGGAGGCGAAGGGAGGCCATCATGAGCATCGACTGGCGCGAACAGGGCGTGCGCATCGTGCGCAGCGACGAACTGGACGACAACACGCCGCAGACGCCGGGCATGACACGCGCCGCGGCCATCAACTTTGCGAAGGCCGGCACCAGCAAGCTCTGGGCAGGCACCGTCGACATCCAGCCCGACGCCAAAACCGGCGCCCATCACCACGGTGAACTGGAGAGCGTGATCTACGTGCTGAGCGGGCGCGCCCGCATGCGCTGGGGCGACAGGCTGGAGTACGTCGCCGAGGCGGAGGCGGGCGACTTCATCTACGTGCCGCCCTACGTGCCGCACCAGGAGATCAACGCCAGCCCGGAGGAGCCGCTGCACTGCATCCTCGTGCGCAGCGACCAGGAGGCCGTGGTGGTCAACCTGGACATCGCCCCCGCCGAGGAGTCAGAGACGGTCTGGATCGGCCCCAATCACCCTGCGCCGGGGTGAGGTGGCTCGCAACCCTTCAAGAGAACGGCGACATCCCTTTCACCGACAAGTTCCTCATTCGTCGCCACGTCGGTAGGGGCGATTTATCAAATCGCCCGAAAATGTGCCTGGAACGGCGGGCGACATGATATGTCGCCCCTACAATCTCGCGCTGGAAGAGCGGGCGCAGTCGTGGCCATCGTCTTCCTGGCCTACGACCAGCTCGCTCATGCTGAAGTCTAGCACTCGATTTTCACCGTTAGTCACTATCGATTTGACGCCACAAATCCCAGTGACCCAACCCACCGTCAATATCTTTATACGAGCATTCCATTTCCATCAAAAATATCGAACGCAAGATCACGACGATGTAGGCATAGACCTCTGCAGAGGAAAACGTGCATTCTTCGGTGTTCCTTCGATGTATGCGATTGTTACGAAAATTTGCCAACTGTTCTGCCACATGCTCTGTTCGCTCTGATGGGAAACGTCGACGATAGACGTCTACGGATGAAAAATAATCTGCGATGGAGTTGATGACTTTGATTAAGATGCCACGCAAACCCTTCCTGTTCTTTTGGAGCAATCTCTGAAGAACATAATTTTCAATATGAGGAATAGCCTGTAGCAAGTTGGTTTCGGTGGGCTGATCAACCATCTGCAAATAGTGGAAAGCCAAGTCTTCAACAAATGCGAAATTCTCCCGCCACTTTGGAAACAAAGTTGCGAACTTTTCCATATTCTCTTCTCTGCCAAGCAAGAGTCCTTGCGTCATGGAATACTTTGTTTGTTGCGTCGAGTAAGCAATGTGCCCGTAATTCAATTCTATACTCAAAGAACCAGATCTTGTTTGATTGGAGTTTATGTTAACGCTGTGGGTTTCAATGAATTCTTTTCGCCCTGTCATTACCGACAGAAATGATAACCACTGTAAGTAAATCAGCGAGTTGACCTCAGCTTGTGGTGTAGGATTCTCCAGACTAATGGCAATTAGATACCTTGATGATATATCTCTGTTTTCGCTTGAAGATCCTAGCGAAAGTGTGATTGTTCCAATATCAATGTCAATTGCGACGGGTTCTGGCGGCGTATACACAATTCTTTCAAGATCAGTGTTGCGGTAAGCCCTGCCCTTTGGAATGTTGTCCTTCCACACATAATCTACCGCGTGAGCCAAGCTGTATTCATCCAAACCCGGGCATGACAAATATATGTTCTGAGGTGATTGAACTTGCGCTATCTCGTCATCATCAAGCAACATACCAATGGCAACACAGCCAGCGTATACAAACTCTTGTTTATAAATGAAAGCGCCTACATCGATATTTCCGAGATTGTTTTCTGATCTGCATTCCAATAATGTGACCGCCTGAATTTTCCTGGAATCTCCAAACACGTCCCCATAGATAGTAGAGTTATTTGGAACTTTCTGTTTGTCCCTATCATATTCTTTCGGAAATATCTCTAGCACTGGAACATACCCGCCACCATACGTCAATATGCCTGTGAATTTGTCACTCTCGTTTCCTTTTACCCACCACATCCCCTTCAAAACCGTCTTCTTATCCATTTGCATCATCTTTTCTGCTAACCCGTCTCTAATCCTCCGCCGAAAAACGATGCGGAAGTATGGCCATTTTCCGCATTCCGCAACTGCCTTACCCACCAGCAACTCGCTGCCCGCCAACCTCCGCGCGGGGGCAGCCGTGCCACGTCAGGCGCGGCTGCCCCTGACAGTTGTGTCATTCAACTTCCCCGTCGCCCGGGCTACCAGCCACCAGATCCCGTAGAACACAAACACCAGGCCGTACTCGATCAGCGGGATGCGGATCACCTCGTTGACCTGGAAGGGCTCGCGCAGCAGCGTGTAGGTCAGCAGCACGCAGAGCAGGAAGGCGGCCGTGAAGGCCTGACGCTGCCAGCGTTTCAGGTTCAGGCCCTGCATCTGCGTGGCGATGAAGAGGAAGAGGAAGCCGTAGAGGAACATGTAGACCAGGCCGCCGCCCTGGTTGATCGCCACCAGCGCCGCGTGCGGCAGCACCAGAATCTCCAGCAGGAAGGTCCAGCGCCGGTTGACGTGCGCGCGCGTGAACATCAGCGAACCCTGCAGCATCACCAGGATTACGTGCGCAAAGCCGATCAGATGGCCCCAGGTGTTGACCATCGGGTGAAACCAGAAGGTGTAAATCACGGCGAAGCTGAAGATGTAACCGTGGTTGTCCGCAATCCAGCGATAAAACTCCTTGCGCAGCTTCACCTTGCGCCCGGCGAAAAGACCGCGGCGGCGATTCTCCAGCGCCAGGATGAAGACCAGCATCACGATGACCGCGTATTGCGCCGTCCAGCTGGGGATGTCCTGGGCGATGCCGTCGTAGAAGAAGGCCGTCTGCGCGTAATGCAGCAGGATGAAGACGGCGTTGATGCCCAGCGCCCACCAGTTGGCCGGGCGCAGGCGATCGCTGTACTTGCGGTAGTTGGCGCGCGCGTGGCGGATGGTGAGCCAGATGCCGACCTGGTGCAGCATAAAGCCCAGCCAGGGCGTGGCGCGGGTCCAGAAGTTGGGCTCGGCCAGCTTCCATTCGTAGAAGAAGCCGACGTCGTCGGCGGGCGGCGTGGCAAGTTCAAAGCGGATCAACCAGAAGCCCAGCAGCACGATGCCGAGGCAGACCGCCAGCGAGAACAGCAGTCCGATGTCCAGTACCCGCCCGGCGTTAAACGAAGAGAGTCTCGTCATCCCGGTATCCTGTTGCTCGTAGTTTAGCCTAACTCGCTCGCGGCCAGCTTCTGCGCCTGGTCGCGGGTGGCCAGTTCGTCGATGAATTCATCCAGGCGGCCGTTGAGCACGGCCGGCAGGTTGTGGCTGCTGAGCCCGATGCGGTGGTCGGTGACGCGGTTCTGCGGGTAGTTGTAGGTGCGAATCTTCTCCGAGCGGTCGCCGGTGCCGATCTGGCCGCGGCGTTCGTCCTCCTGCTCGCGCCGCTGCCGCTCCAGCTCCACTTCATAGAGCCGCGCGGCCAGCACCTGACGCGCCCGCTCGCGGTTCTGCAGCTGACTGCGCTCGTCCTGCATCTCGACCACGATACCGGTGGGGATGTGGGTCATGCGCACGGCCGAGTCGGTGGTGTTGACCGACTGGCCGCCGGCGCCCTGGCTGCGGAAGACGTCGACGCGCACGTCGTTCATGTTGAGCTCGACGTCGACCGGGTCAACTTCGGCCAGCACGGCCACGGTGACGGTGCTGGTGTGGATGCGCCCCTGGCTTTCGGTTTCGGGGACGCGCTGCACGCGGTGCACGCCGCTCTCGTACTTAAGGCGGCTGTAGGCGCCCCTGCCGCGAATTTCGCAGGTGAGGCTGCGCAGGCCGCCGACGCCGGTGACGTTCTGGCCCAGCACGTCGACCTTCCAGCGCCGGTCCTCGGCGTAAAGGCTGTACATGCGGAAGAGGTCCGCCGCGAAGAGGCCGGCCTCCTCGCCGCCCGCGCCGGCGCGCAGCTCCATGATGACGTTGCGTTCGTCGCGCGGGTTTTTCGGCAGCAAGAGCAGGCGCAGCCGCTCCTCCAGCTCCGCCAGACTGCCCTGCAGCGACTCGCTCTCCTCGGCGGCGAGGGCGCGCAGTTCGGCGTCCGTCTCCTCCTGCTGCATGGCGCGCGCCTCGTCCAGCTGCTGCGCGCAGTGGCGATACGCCCGCGCCACCTCCACCAGCTCCTCAAGGCCGGCGCGTTCCTTTGAGAGCGGCGCCAGGCGCTGGTAATCGGCCAGCGTGGCCGGGTCGCCCAGCATGCGGCCGAGCTCCTCGTAACGCGCCTCCACGTCCCGCAGCTTGTCGAGCATCATGCTTCCTGGACAAATCCACGCAACTTCGCGAACTTGCGCCACTGCTCCAGGTTCATTCGCTCGCTGATCTCCTGGCCATCTACCTCCAGGTGAACGGTCGTTTCCGGATCACTCATGAAACTCTCGACATCAGCCGCGTCCCTGGCGGGCAGCATGAAGCAAATCCCGTGGCCGCTGCTGAACCGGCAGTACGCTTCCTCATCGTCCCACGGTGGTCTGATGACGAACCGCATGACCCCCTCCTCCTGTGGTGGCAGGGGCGTTATGGTAGCATGGTGACCCTATGGGGTACAGTGTCCCCGGTCCTGCGCGACTGTTTGAAGGAGAGTCTCCATGCGCGATGCCATCAGCCAGGAACAGATCGATTTCTACCAGGAAAACGGCTTCATCATCATTGAGGACTTCCTCTCGCCGGAGGAGCTGGAGGAGTGGCGCCGCTGCGTCGACGAGGCGGTCGAACAGCGCGAGGGTCGCAAGCTGGCGGACGCCGGTGAGCGCTGGCGCGATACCGGCGACACCTACTACAGCAACGTCTTCATCCAGCGCATCAACCTCTGGACCGACCATGAGGGGATGCGCAAGCTGATGTTCGACGAGCGCATCGGGCGCATGGCGACCCTGCTCGCCGGCGCCGACGGCATGCGCATCTGGCACGACCAGGCGCTGATTAAACCGCCCTGGGGCAACCCCACCGCCTGGCACCTCGACGTGCCCTACTGGTCCTTTACCTCGCGCCAGGCGATCAGCCTCTGGGTCGCGCTCGACGATTCCACGCGCGACAACGGCTGCCTCTACTTTCTGCCGGGCACGCACAAGACCGCCACATTCGACAACGTCAGCATCGGCCAAAACCAGGGCGGCCTCATCCGCGTCTATCCGCAGTGGGCGAAGGTTGAGTCAGTGGCCGCGCCGATGCGCGCCGGCTCCTGTTCTTTCCACAACGGACTTTGCGCCCACGGCGCCGCGGCCAACATGACGCCGGGCTGGCGCCGCGCCATGACCTGCGCCTACATGCCCGATGGCAGCACCTTTAACGGCCAGCAGAACATCCTGCCGCCGGACATGTTCGAACGCCTGCAGGTCGGCGACCTGCTCGACGAGGACGCGCAGAACCCTCTGCTCTGGCGTCGCGACTGATTTAACGGGAGAGCGCCATGCCGGACCGCACGACCCTCGCAGGGGCCCTTGGCTCGATCGGCGCCCTGCTGCTGGTGCTGGAACTGGTGCGGCGCCGTCACCTGCGCGAGGAGTACGCGCTGCTCTGGCTGGCGACTGGCGCCGTCCTGCTGCTGCTCAGTCTCTCGCGTCCGTTGCTGGATACCCTGGCACAACTGACCGGCATCTTTTACCCGCCAAGCGCGCTCTTTCTGGTGGCCCTGCTCTTCGTGCTGGCCATTCTGCTACATTTCTCGATCATCCTGACGCGTCTGACGCAGCAAAACCGCGAACTGGCCCAGCAACTCGCCCTGTTGCGCCACGATCTTGAGCAGAGGGGCTCAGTTGACGAGGGTCACCAGCACGACGACCAGGGCAACGTAGGCGATGGCGTAGAGTAAAGCCAGCCACCAGCCGGAACTGAAGGGGTTCCCGTCCCGCAACTGAAACACGCCGACCAGCGTGGGGTGCGGCTGCGGCCGATAGACCGGGCCGATGGCCCAGGCCAGAGCCAGGCCGCCCGCCAGGCCGCCCAGGTGGGCCCAGTTGTCGATGCGCATGGCGCCGGCGCCGGTTGAACTGAGCAGGCCAATCGCCAGGTTCAGGCCCAGCACCATCAGCAGGCTGCGCAACTGGCGTCGGGCCGCCACGCCCGGCAGACGTCGATGACGGTAGAGCCAGACCATTTCCGCGCCGAATATGGCGAAGACCGCGCCCGACGCGCCCACCGAGGGCACGCCCGTCCAGGGGTTGGTCGAGCCCAGCGCCACGCTCAGCAGCGAGCCGGTCAGCCCGCCCAGCAGGTAAATGAGCAGGAAGCGCGCGTGGCCGAAGAGACCTTCCACGCCCCGCCCGATGATGTAAAGCGCGTACATGTTGAAGAACAGATGCATCAGGCTGGCGTGCAGGAACATGGCCGTGAAGAGCCGTTGCACCTCGCCCTGCACCAGCACCTCGTAACTGCGGCTGGCGCCGGCGAGGAAAAACTGCCGTCCGGCAAAGGGCAGCAGCGTACCCAGCGCGAACACGGCGACATTAATGGCCAGCAGCGCCAGGGTCAGGCGCGGCGGCGTCAGCGGCAGGCGCAGACCCGGCTGTCGCGGCGGCGGCCGGCGCGGCGATACCGTTACCGTGGAGGGCGGGTTGCGCCACTCCAGCGGGTGCCGGTCACGCTCCGGTTTGGGATGGTCGCGCATTGATGCTCCCGCAAGCCTGATGACCAGTATACGCCGGTCACGCCCGTTTCGCGGTATTCTGGCAGGAGTTGCTCAGCACCCACTCACATTCTCCTGGGGAGACCCGTGCCAGACTACGATTTTCACTGCGAAGACTGCGACCGGCGCCTGCTGCTGCGCTGGCGCCGCATCGCGGACTACGCCGCGGCCACACCGGTCTGCCCGCACTGCGGCAGCGACGCGCTCACGCGGCTGATCGGCGCGGTCGGCGTCGCCCGCGGCGGGCGCGACTATGCATCCATGTCCAGCGGCGACATGCTCTCGGTGCTTGAGGGCGAGGATCCCGGCGAGATGCAGGAACTGCAGCGCCAGGTGTATGAAGGCGCGGACCAGGAATAATCATTCGACGCGGACGACGCCCAGCGGAAAGACACTGCCTTGCGGTCCGTCAGGCCCAATCAGTGACAGTCGCCTGATTTCCGGGTAGCGGTACCAGCCCAGCCAGACGCTGTACTCGCCCGGCGGCAGACTGGCGGGCAAGGGCAGGATGGCCCGGTCTGCGATCTGGTCTCCCGCCGGCAGGGAGCCAAGGGTTTCGTCTGACTGGGCGACCATCTGACCATTGTCGTCCAGCACATGAATAAATCGGACATCAAAACTGTCCCTGCCCTGGGCCACGTCCCAGTGCATCCTGACTGTCAGATCCTCACCGGCAAAAGCCCTGGCTGGTATGGACGCGGCCCGCAGTTCGACACCCTCGTCAAACCTGGCCTGAACAAACGGAGCGGGAACCACTTCCAGTCTGAAATTGTTCAGTTCCACTCTCGGACAATCCAGCACGGGGTCCGGTACGATGTTGCATGCCGGAACCGCCCGGACCGTTAACATGTGCCAGCCTTCCGCCTGCAAGGGCAGACTGACGATCCTGGTCCGGGGATTCCCCCGAAAGGAAGACCAACGCTTAAAGGGGGTAGAGTCCAGCAGCACCTGCAGATCACGATAGCCTTCCACCTGGTCCGCGCTTACATCCAGCCAGCCCGTCTGCGGGGAATACAGCGGCACACGGGTTGATCCCCTAAATCGCTGTGTCGCTGCCGGTGGGACGAACCTAACTGGCGCAGCATCCGTGCGGGCGTCTCGTAAACAGCGTAGTCTTCGTCCAGGTAGATCGGCAGCCCCAGCCTGGCATCAGCCAGTGCATGTTGCTCTTGCGAAGCGTAGCGCAGGTGCAGGATCACGATATCGGCGCCCGCCACTTGCAGCAGCGCCGGGTCAAGCGTCTCCCGCAGCAAGAGCAAGCGCGCCGGGTTGACAGGCGAGTGACGAGTCACTTGACCGCCCAGGATTGGCAACCCGTGCGCCGTTTGCAACCACATGGCCGCATTGCGCTGATCCCGATACTGCCCTAGAATATTCAATACGGCGCGCAAACCCGGCCGCTGGCCCAGCGCGGCAATCTCCGCCGGGACAGTCGCGTCGAAGGTTGGCAAGGGCCAGTACCATTGGTAATCAAACAGGATCAGGATGAGCAAGACTGTCGTTGCCACAAGTCTTCGACGACGTCCCTGCAACCACCGCCTGGACGGCGGCAACGCCATACCCAGTGTGGCGAGGCAGGCCACCGCCAGCGCAAGAGGATAAGTGAAGCGCCCTGGTGTTCGTTCAATGTTTAGAACGGGCAGACTCTCGAAGAGAACCTGGGGCATGGTCACATAGCTGGAGCGACCATCCACGAGGACGGTCAGGGGTTCGCCCAGAAGTTTCAGAAACGGCCCCAGCGCGAGCACCCAGGAAATCAGCGCCAGTCCCAGCCACAGGCGGCCGCGCCCATGCGCCAGCGCCGCCAGGGTCAGCGCGCCAGGAATGAACCCGACCCAGGCCGAGCGCTCCGCGGGTCGGGAACCGAGCACCGGTAGCGCGTGTTCCAGATGGCCGTACAGTGGATGGAAATGGGATGGAGTCACAATGCCGAGCAGGTCCAGACTGAACCTCATGTCGCCACCTGCGCCGGTGTAAGCCTGATGCCCCAATGTTTCGCCAATGACGGGAAGAAGGATCAGGAATTGCACGACTGCTCCTGAAAGGCAAACCAGCACGAGTTGCAAAAGACCGCGCCAGTCCCGCCGCAGCAAGCCCTGCAGAAACAACACGAATGCCAGTGGCATCGTCATGTGAATGGCATTCAGCGCATGGCCGCCGCTGACAAGCGCGAAACTCAGGGATCCGGCGACAAACCAGCGCCGGCGCGATCGACCCGTTGCGCTCTTCATGCGCAGCAGCGCCAACACAAAGAGCGGGGCGAAGGCCAGCGAATGATGAACGTTGTGACCGTCGCCCAAATGCGCCTGAAAGGTCGGCGCTGCCATAAACACCAGGCCACCGACCAGGGCGGCAATACGGCAGCCGCGGGCCAGATGCAGGCCCAGGGCATACATGGCAAGACCCATCAACGCGATCTGCAAGAGCAGCGCCAGGTTGTCGGCTATCAGCAGGGGCAGAAACAGCGCCAGTAACGCTGCCGGTATGTGCTGCAGCGGATGACCCACAAGGGTGATGCCCGCCATGCCATCCGGCCAGCCCAGATTGGGCAGCCAAAACAAGGGTTGACCTGTTCGCAGCGCATGGACCAGCCACCAGACATGATGCGCCCGCTCGGCGCTGTCCCTGAACTCAATACCGGCCAGATGGGTGTCCATGCGGGAGACCAGCGGCCAGGTGATCGCCACGGCGCAAGCCAGATAGAAGAGGCAGGCCGCAAACCAGTGCCTGCGTATGGACGGTAGACCTGCCCTGTTCACGTCAGCAACTTGAGGCCACTGCCGGTCAGCGGGATGACGATGCGGCCTTCCAGAGGCAACTGCCCGCTCAACAGCGCCGCCACCGGAACGGCGCTGGTCGGCTCCACCAACAGTCCCTTACGCCACAAACGTTTCTGCGCGGCCAGAATCTCACCATCACTGACGCGCAGCGCAGCGCCATCGGTTTCGCGCAGCGCGCGCAGGATCTCCGCGCCATGCACCGGCCGCGCCACCGAAATGCCGTCCGCGACACCGGCTGTCGGCGAAACGGCCGGCGCCTCGTCGAGGTCGCTCTCCCAGGCGCGCACCAGCGGGTCGCAGGCCGCCGCCTGGGCGACCACCATCCGCGGCAGCCGATCGATCAGAGCGGCGTCCTTCAGCGCCGCGAAGCCGCGCGCCAGACCGGTGAAGAGCCCGCCGTGGCCCGCGCAGCAGAGCACCACGTCGGGCGCGCCGCCCTGCTCGAAGATCTCCCAGGCGCAGGTCATCTGACCGGCGACGAAGAAGGGACTCCAGGCGTGGCTGGCGTAGACCGCCGTCGCCGTTGCGGCCAGACAGGCGTCGGCGGCCGCCTGGCGCGGACCGGGCACGGTCACCAGGTCGGCGCCGTAGGCGCGGATGTGCGCCAGTTTGGCAGCGGGCGCGTCGGCGGGCGCGAAGATGCGCGCGCGGATGCCGGCCGCCGCCACACAGGCCGCCAGCGAGGCGCCGGCGTTGCCCGAGGAGTCCTCGACGACCTCGTCGACGCCATTGGCGATGAAGTGATTGACCATGACTTCCGTGCCGCGGTCCTTGAAGGAGCCGGTCGGGTTGCAGTATTCCAGCTTGGCCTGGAAGGCGTGGGCATCGAGTCGCACGGGAACCAGCGGCGTGCCGCCCGCCCCCAGGGAAACGCGACGGCTCGCAGGCAGCATGGCTGCGTAACGCCACAGGCCTGACTCCTGGCTGTCGCAAGCGGCGGGGTCGTAGCGCGGCAGGTTGGCGATGCGCAGGCGCGCGCCCTCGCAGCGCCAGTCCAGCGCGCCACGGACCGCCCCGCAGTCCTCGCAAACCAGTTCGGGTCTCAAATGGCCTCCTCAAGGTGCCGGCGCAACTCGCGCAGGTCGTGCCGCTGCTGCGCTACGCTCTGCTGCGTCAGCAAGGCGCGCCAGCCATAGTCCACCACCTCGCCGATGTCCCACGCCAGCTGGTAAAGACGCAGCAAGACGGCGTCCACCTCGACGTCCGGAACGCGACGATGATACGCCTCCAGCGCGGCGGGCCACAGACGCAAATGAAAGAGATCGCGCTCGCGCGGCGCCCAGGCGGGCGCGTCCAGGTCGACCAGCGCCAGGCTGCCGTCCGGCCTGACCAGGACGTTGCCGCCGGAGGGATCGCCATGGCAAAAGACGCAGGGATGCCCCGCCGCACGCACGCGACCCACAAGATCATGCCAGGCCTCGATCCAGCGCGCCATGCGCGGTTGCGCCTCCCGCAGCAGGTCCGCCAGCGCCAGTTGCGTCGGGCTCCGCTCCGTCGCCGGCGCGTCCAGCGCTTTCAGCAGTTGCGGCCAGTCACGAATCTCGGCCGCCGGGTAGTCCTCGTCCAGCGGCCGCTGCGCCAGTCTGAAACTGTGGATGTCCGCCACCAGGTCGCCCAGCCTGCGTTGCTGCCCGCTATCCGGCCCGTCGGGGAGGTCCATGAAGGCCACGCCTTCCACCCAGGGCTGCAGCCGCGCCTGATACGCGTCGATGGTTTCCAGAAAGCGTCCCCGGCGGGAACGCCAGGCGCTGACGATGCGCTCCGCGCCGAGAGCGCGCGACAGACTGTCGGCGGCGGCCAGGTTCTGCTCGCAAAGCGCTGAGCCGCAGACGCGCGGCTGCGACAGCTTGAGGAACAGGCACTCGCCGGCGGCCGTGTTCAGCCGGTAACCCCAGGAACACTCGCCACCCGGTGGCAAAAACGCCAGCGTCACAACCTGCCGCTCCCACAGGCGTTTGACGGCCTCGCCAATGCGGTCATGCGATAATGCGGGCTCGCTGAGCATGTCCGTCCCGCGGGTGGCCGCCTTGCCAGACCCCCCGCCAACCTGTAGACTGAAATGGTCACTGTACCCGAAAACAGCCGGCCTGTTCATGCCTGAAGACCGATTCAACCGCCCCCTGCGCGACCTGCGCATCTCGGTCACCGACCGCTGCAACTTCCGTTGCGGCTACTGCATGCCGGCCGAGGTCTTCGGCGAGGGCTATCGCTTTCTGCCGCGCCGGGAGCTGCTGGATTTTGAGGAAATCACGCGTCTGGTGGGCGTTGTCGTGGGCCTCGGCGCACTCAAGCTGCGCCTGACGGGCGGCGAACCGCTGGTGCGACCCGGTCTGACGGAACTGGTGCGGCTGCTGGCGCAGTACGACGCGGTCGAGGACTTCGCCATGACCACCAACGCCTGGCATCTGGCGGAGCACGCGCCGGCGTTGAAGGAAGCCGGCCTGCGCCGCGTGACGGTCAGCCTCGACACCCTCGATGAAGACATTTTCAAACTTATGAGCGGCGGACGCGGCAGCGTCGGGCGCGTGCTGGAGGGCATTCGCGCCGCCGATGCGGCGGGCCTGGGCCCAATCAAGATCAACGCCGTGGTGCAGCGCGGACTCAACGACCACACCCTGGTCGATCTGGCGCGCTATGGCCGCGAGCACGGTCACATCATCCGCTTCATCGAGTACATGGACGTGGGCACGATGAACGGCTGGCGCATGGACGACGTCGTGCCGGCGGCAGAAATCGTGGCCCGCATCGACGCCGAACTGCCGCTGGAGCCGCTGGGCCGCAACTACCCTGGCGAGGTGGCGCGTCGTTTCCGTTACCGCGACGGCGGCGGTGAAATTGGCCTGATCACTTCGGTCACCCAACCCTTCTGCGGCGCCTGCACCCGCCTGCGCCTTTCGCCGGAAGGGCGACTCTTCACCTGTCTTTTCGCCAGTGAGGGCATCGACCTGCGCGGGCCGCTGCGCGCCGGCGCCGGCGATGACGAACTGGAGGCCATCGTGCGCGGCGCCTGGCGTGTGCGCGAGGACCGCTATTCCGAAGAGCGCTTTGCGCTGGCGCAACCGCGCGAGCACAAGGTGGAGATGTACCATATCGGTGGCTGAACCGGCATGACTGTCCGCAACGAGGCGGAACTGGCCGCCCTGCTGCGAATCGGCCGCATCGTCGGCCTGACGCTGCAGCACATGGGCGCGGCCATTGAGGTTGGCATGAGCACCGCCGAGCTGGACGCCATCGGCGCGCGTTTTCTGCAGCAGCAGGGCGCGCGTTCCGCGCCCATCCTGACCTACAACTTCCCCGGCCACACCTGCATCAGTATCAACGACGAGGCCGCCCACGGCATCCCCGGGCGGCGCCTCATCCAGGCCGGTGACCTGGTTAACATCGACGTCTCGGCCGAAATGGACGGCTATTACGCGGATACGGGCAGCAGCTTTGGCGTGCCGCCAGTTTCCGACGCCAGGCGCAGGATGCTGGCGACGGGCCGTCAGGCGCTGGACGCCGCCATCGACGCGGCGCGCGCGGGACGGCGCCTCTCGGCGATCGGCAGGGCCGTCGAGCGCGTCACGCGGCCCGCCGGCTACCGCATCATTCGCGAACTGGGCGGCCATGGCGTGGGCCGCGGCCTGCACGAGCCGCCGCACGCCATACCCCACTTCTTCAACCGCGGCGCGCGCGACAAGCTGCGCGAAGGCATGGTGTTGACGCTTGAGCCCTTCCTGACCACGGGCAAACCGCACATCCGCAAGGCCGACGACGGCTGGACCCTGCGCACCGTAGACGGCGCGCCGGCGGTGCAATTCGAGCACACGGTCGTCATCACCCGCGGCGCGCCCGTGCTGGTCACCGCCATCTGACAGCGTCGTGACAGACCGGCGCCGGGATGTTGCCTTCAGTCGCGCGGGGGGGCGACCTGGATGCCCTGTATTCGAGGGTTTGAGACAACATCCACTAAAAGTATAAAACATTAGTGCTTCGGAAACATCTATGACTATAATCCATGCAACATCTCGTGATGCCGGTAAGGAGAGTTATTTGACAGATACCGTTTCTCCCGAAAAACGCAGCGATGTAATGTCAAAAATCGGGAGCAAAGACACCAAGCCCGAGCTCATGATTCGAAAGGGCTTACATGCGCTGGGCTTCCGCTACCGCTTGCACGTCAAGGATTTGCCGGGAAAACCTGATCTTGTGTTTCGTCGCTACAGGTCTGTCATCTTCGTCAATGGCTGTCTTTGGCATGGCCATTCTTGCCCGCGGTGCAGGATGCCAAATTCCAACACCGACTATTGGATGCGAAAAGTCGCTGGAAATGTGGAACGCGACAATATAAACCGCCGTTTGCTTCTTGAGGAGGGATGGCGGGTAATGACAATTTGGGAATGCGCGCTGACCGGAAAATGGAAACTAGGCTTGAATCAAGTAATTATGTTGGCGTCCGCGTGGCTTTTGTCAACGAATTCATGTTCCGAAATCAAAGGCAAACCTTCGTGTTCCGCGCTATAGAGTTCTTTGCAGGTATGGGCCTTATGCGCGCCGGGCTGGAGGTCGTCGGCATCAAAACAATCTTTGCCAACGACAACGACGAAACCAAAGCCAAGCTTTATTCCGAAAACTGGGGGCGAGAGGAGTTGCACGTCGGTGACATTCGCGCGCTGCATGGTGACGATATTCCAGATGCCGACATAGTTACAGCTTCGTTTCCATGCACGGATATGTCGCTAGCCGGGAAGTACAAAGGTCTGAACGGTGCGCAGTCTGGCCTTGTATTAGATTTCCTGCGGATTCTCGACGATATGAAAGGTCGCGCGCCACGAACGTTAATGATTGAGAATGTTATGGGTTTTCTTACAGCGAACGATGGTAAGGATTGGGAGACAATTGTTGAGGGCATTCGCCAACTTGGATATCAGTCGGCGCATATCGTGGTTAACGCCAACGCTTTTGTCCCTCAAAGCCGCGCGAGAGTATTTCTGTTTGGTCACAAGGGGCCTATCGAATTGCCTGAACCACCAAAAAGCCGCAAGGACCTTCGACTGGACAGTATAGCCGAAAGGGACGGCGAGTGGTGGCCGCCCGATCGACTGCACGGATTCCTGGAAACCTTGTCGCCGGTTCAGTCTAACCGTGTTTCACGGTATCGGAATCGTTTCTGGCCGGGCTATTATGGTGCCTTTAGGCGCACGAGACGAGGTAAAGCAGTGTGGGAAGTACGCTCGGACGAAATCGCTGGTACCCTGCGTACAACGCGCGGTGGCTCGGCAAGACAAGCGATTGTTCGCGCAGGCTGCGGCGACATTGCCGTACGCTGGATGAACTTGACTGAATATGCGCGGCTTCAGGGCGCCGAGCATTTGCGCTACGATTCGGTTACGCCTTCTCAGGCGATGTTTGCTCTTGGAGACGCAGTGTGCGTGCCAGTCATCGAATGGTTGGCAATACATTGCCTGATGCCGCTGCTACGCCAACGCCAATGATGCCGAGAAGAGAACCGGATGAAGTCAGGGTGCTGTACGACGGCGTGATGGCCGCGCTGAATACGGACTATGGAGACGGTCGACGCGTTGGGGATTGCCAGTACGGAGTATATCTGTTTTATGACTATGATGGAGAACCTATATATGTTGGCCGAACAAGGGAGAAACTACGAGGGCGCATCCGGCGACACTTGACGAATCAGCGGACCGACGCTGTTGCAATGAGCGTACTTGATCCTTTCGAAGTAGCTGAAATTGAGATGTGGCCATTTTGGAACCTGACGAGTAGCGACGCCAATGAAACATTGGATCAAGCCGAATACACAGTTTATCAAAAGGCCTTGCAACACTCGATTTTCTCGGTCGTGTTGAACGAAAAAGATATCAGACCCGCCGAAGCAATTGACTTGCCAAAATCGGTTCGCGTTTCCGTGTTGCCAGTGACATTGCGCAAACAGCGCGAACATCCAGATATCCGGTTGGCGCGACGAGCGCGAACGATTGCCAATCTCGCCTGGGTTATTAGCGAGCGCAGTGTAAGGCCCGGTATACGTCGTACTCTTTGGGCTCAAGCTCGTCGTCTTGAACACCTAGCGAGGACCAGGCTGGAGGAATTTGAACAAGCCGACGAGACCTGAAGGGCGAAGAGTGAGGCTTTGGCAAACTCTGTCTCACACCCGCGGCGCGCCCGTACTGGTCACCGCCATCTGACAGCGTCGTGACAGACCGGCGCTGGGACAGCGCGCTCTACGAGGCGCACCACGGCTTCGTCTCGCGCCTGGGTGAGGGCCTGATCGACCTGCTGGCGCCGCAACCCGGCGAACGCGTCCTTGACCTTGGCTGCGGCACGGGACATCTGACGCAACAGATCGCCGACTCGGGCGCCTGCGTCACAGGGCTGGACAGCGACGCGGCCATGCTGCGCCAGGCGCGCGCCAACTACCCACAGTTGCGCTTCATCCAGGCGGACGGCCAGGACTTCCAGGTCGACGCGCCCTTCGACGCCATTTTCTCCAACGCCGCCCTGCACTGGATGCCGGATGCCAACGGGGCGGCGGCCTGCATGGCCCGCGCGTTGCGGCCGGGCGGTCGCCTGGTCGCCGAGTTCGGCGGCGCGGGCAACGTACGCAGGCTCTACGAAGCCTTTTGCGCGGCCCTGGGCGACGTTGGCCAGCATGTCCCGGGCCGTTTCCCCTGGTACTTTCCGGCAGCGACAGCCTACAGCGCCCTGCTGGAAGCGCAGGGCTTCCAGGTGCTGGGGGCGCAACGCTTCCCGCGGCCCACGCCCCTGGATGGCGAAGACGGCCTGCGAAACTGGTACGCCATGTTTTTGGGCGAAGCGCTGGAGCGGCTCGATGCGGGCGGGCGGGAGCGCGTACTGGACGCCTGCGAGCGGCAGCTGCGGCCGACGCAATGGCGCGACGGTCACTGGGTCGCCGACTACGTGCGGCTGCGGGTCGTCGCGCGCCTGCGGCAGGGGCCGTGAGCGGGTACCCGCTGGAGCGGCTGGGCGGCCAGGCGTCATCCCCGACCCTGCTGCTGGCGCCGGCCAACGGCTTCCCGCCGCGCTGCTACGAACCCCTGCTGGCGCCGCTGGCGCGCGACTGGCGCCTGTTGGCCCTGCCGCCGCGCGCCATGTGGCCCGTCAGCGGGCCGCCGCCCATTGCGCCCGGCAGTTGGCAATCGCTGGCCGATGACCTGCTGGCTGGTATGGCGCAGCATGGCCTGGAAAGCGCTGTCGCGTTGGGCCATTCCATGGGGGCCGTTGTGCTGCTGCTGGCCGCCCTGCGCGAGCCACAGCGTTTTCGCGCCCTGAGCCTGCTCGACCCCGCCATCCTGAGCGAAGAACGTTTGGGATTGCTGCGTGGTCTGCGCGATCGCGGTGAGCTGGACCAGATGCCGCTGGCACAGGGCGCGCTGGAGCGCAAACATCGCTTCGCCTCGCAGGAGGCCGCCTTCACCTACTGGCGTCCGAAGCCACTCTTCGCCGACTGGAGCGACGCGGCGCTGTGGGCCTACACCCGCAACATGACGCGCCCCGCCCGTGACGGCGCCGGCCTTGAACTCGGCTGGCGCAGGGACTGGGAAGCCTGGTACTACAGCGCGGTGGAGCTGGAGCCATGGTCCGCGCTGGCGCGTCTGGAAGGGCAAATGCCGACGCTGCTGCTGCAGGGTGCGGACAGCGAGACCTTCCCCGCCGACTCTTTTTGGCGCGCCCGGGCCTTGCTGCCCTCGGCGACGCTAGCCAGCCTGCCGGCCTGTGGGCACCTCTTCCCGCTGAGCCATCCGGACGAGACGCGGTCGGCCCTGACTGTCTGGCTGGCGACGCTGCGCTAGAAGCCGATGGTGGCCGCCGGGTTCTGCGGCCTGTCCAGATAGCGGATCTCAAAGTGCAGATGCGGGCCGGTTGAGTTGCCACTGTTGCCCAGGCCGCCGACCACCTGGCCGGCGCTCACCAGTTGGCGGCAGCGCACGTCAATGCGGCTCAGATGCCCGTAAACCGTGGTGAAGGGCCCGTGCGACAGCACGACGGTGTAGCCGTAGCCATAGCTGTTCCAGCCGGAGAAGATGACCACGCCGCCATTGGCCGCGCGCACCGGCGCGCCAACGACACTGGCCAGATCGATGCCGCTGTGGTAAATCGAAAAACCCTGGGTGATGGTGTAGCTGCTCATGGGGTTGGTCCAGAAGCTGCCGGTGGCGTTCTGGACGCGGCCGCAACTGCCCGGTTGGCCGACTGCGAAGGAGACATAGCTGCCGCCGCTGCGGCTGGCGCCACCCTCGCGCTGGACGCGCGGCGTCCAGGCGATCTGTTCCGCCTCGCCTCCGGGGATGAGTATGCGCGTTCCGCTGGGCAGCACGGTCTCCGGCGTCGCGCCGAAGAGTTGGTTGAATTCTGAATCGATGACCAGCCAGGGGTCATCCACGTCGTAGGAACGGGCGATCTCGGCGATATTGCGCGCGCCAATGACCGTATGATACACGCCATCCACCGGCGGGATGTTCAGCACCCTGCCCGGACGCAAACTCTGGATGATCGAGCGTTCGTTGGACCAGGCGATGGTATTCGGTTGCAGGCCGAAGCGCTCGGCGATTCCGATGACCGTATCGCCCTTCTCAATGGTGTACTGGATGACCTCGTTGCGCTGGCGCTCGGGAATGACGGTGAAGGGATCGTAAACGTTGCGTTCCAGCAGCACGTCCCTCAGGGGCGGGCCGGGAACGACGGAGCGCTGCAGGAAGACATCCAGCTGCGCCGGGCTGAGCGTGGGAAGATTCACGGTCGTGGCGGGCCGGACGGGCCGGCCCTCGCCAGGCACAACCGGCGCCGTTGGCGGCTCGGCCGTAACCGGCGCCGCCGCGTCATCGACCGGCAGCAGGTCGGTCAATACCAGCGCGCCGGTCGCCAGGAAGAGCAGGACGGCGCCGAGCAGCAGCAGCCAGCCGGTCAGGCGACGCCACAGGGGCGTTGCGCCGCCTCGCATAGTCGTACGTCTCATTCCTGGCTGCGGCGCCAGGCTTCGTATTCCTCGCGGGCGTCTTCCCGCAGCGGATAATACTTGCGCAGGTCGCCGCCCCCGGCCAGTCTCATGCGCGAAAAGACTTCCCAGTCGGCATGTTCACCGGCGGTCCGGATCAGCTCCTCGGCCAGGGCGACGGGCACGTTGACCGCGCCGTCGTCGTCCGCGACGATGATGTCGCCGGGCATGACCAGCGTGTCGCCACAGGCTATCGGCTGGTTCACGGCGAAGGGCATGATGTTGGTCTGCGCGTGAAAGTTGGGGGTGGCGCCGCGCAGCCACAGGCCCAGATCCAGGGTGCGCGCGTGGCCGAAATCGCGAATGCAGCCGTCGATCACCACGCCAATGCCGCCCCGACCCTGGAAATAGGTCAGCATCATCTCGCCGAAGACGCCGCTGCCCATGTCGCCGCGCGCGTCCACCACCACCACGTCACCCGGTTGCGTGTGATACAGCACGTGGCGGTGCAACTGACGTTGCGTGTTGGCGTATTCGTCAGTGTCGATCATGTCCTCGCGCCGCGGCATACACTGCAGCGTCAGCGCCGGCCCGACGACGGAGACCCCCGGGGTCATGGCCAGGGGGCCGCGAATCTGCGCGTCACGGATGCCCAGCTTGCTGAGTTCGGCGGAGGCGGTGGCGCTGCCGATGTCCTTCAGTCCCTCGATGAGATGCGTCGGCGGTCTGCGAATATCTTCGGTGATCATGTCCGGGTTCTGGTCACTCATGGTCGCGCTGCGCCCCTGTCGCTAGCCAAGATTGCCGTCATGCGCCGCGCAGTATGCCAGTTTGTCCTGGTCGATTGCCACACCCAGACCGGGCGCTTCCAGCGGCTCCAGCACCTGCGCCCCCGGCTCCGGCTCGTAGGGCTCGGCCAGCAGGGTGTCGGTCATGTCCGAAAAGCCGGCGCGCCATTTCGCGATGCGCGTGGAGGCGGCCAGATGGGCGGCGCCGGCGGCCATGATATCGAAATAGGGCGCGACCGAAATCTCAAGGCCGGCGGCTTCGGCGACGGCGTTCATTTTGTGCCCGGGCAGCAGGCCGCCATACTTCTCCAGCTTGTAGTGCAGCACGTGCGCCGCGCCGGCGTGCGCGATCTCGTATATGCTGCGGGGGCCGAGCGTGTTTTCGTCCGCCTGCAACGGCGTGTTAAGACGAGCGGCCAGCGCGGCCATCTCGTCGATATAGCGCACGGGCTGCTCAAACAGGCCCACGCCGCCGATTTGCTCCATCACCGGCAGCGCCCGCACCGCCTGCCCCAGGGTGTAGCCCGTGTTGCTGTCCAGCTGAAAGCGGGCGCGATCATCGCACAGTTCGCGGATGCGGGCGTACATGGCGATGTCCTGGTCCACTTCAAAACCGATCTTGGCCTTGAACCAGGTCCAGCCCTGCTCCACTTTCTGGTTGACCTGCTCGGCCATCGCCTCGGGGTCGTCGTGGTCGGCGAGGGCGTGCAGCGGGGCGCCGGCGTTGCAGCGTCCGCCCAGCAATTCGTAGACCGGCACGCCCAGCGCCTTGCCCTTGAGGTCCCACAGGGCCATCTCGACCGAGGTGATGGCGTAGTCGCTCACGCTCAGCGCCTGCATCTCGGCGAAGCGTTGCTCGATGGCGAAGGGGTCCTTGCCCACCATGGCGGGCGCCAGGTAGGCGTCGGTGGCCGCCTTGATGACTTCCACCGAATCGCCGTAAAAGGGCGCTGGCGCGATCGTCTGGCCGATGCCGGTGATGCCCTCGTCGGTCATCACCTCCGACACGACTGTGGCCGTATCCGGCGACCCACCGTAATAGGTGAGCAACAGGCGGCGGCGTGGAATGCGGACGATGGTCGAACGTACTTCGGTGATTTTCATGGCCGTTCTCCCGCTTCTGTTCCGGTCAATGCGCCGACGTCAGCCGCAGCAGCCGGCCGACGTCGTCCAGTTCCTCAAGGCGCCCGCAGGCATCAATGAGCGAGTCGATCCGCGCGTCGGGCAGCAGGTCGCCCGCCAGATAGCGAAACTTGCCTTCAAACTGCGCCTCGTCCAGCATGTTCTCCGCTTCACCCAGGGCGTATTCCACGCGACCGCTATACTGCGCGCCGTCATGCATGGTGACCCGCACTTCGCAGCCATTGCTGTCCGCGGCGACCAGTCGCTCGTCCAGCCCGATCTTCACCAGGCGGCGCAGCCGGCGCGTCAGCGGGTCGTCCCAGCAGGCCTCGATGTCAGCCCGGTACCAGTTGCCGCGCTGCAGCACGACGGCGACCGTCACCGGCAGGCTGTATCCGGCCAGTTCGGCCGTCCCCGGCTCCGGATCGACGCGATTTTCGGGCGTGATCGCCAGGGGGTAGCTGTCGATCTCGATGACGACGATGGCATCCAGGTCCAGCCTCCCGTTGCGCTTCAGCAGGGCCTGGGTCGCGTCCACGCAGGAGTGCACGTGACGGCAACCGGCGTGCGGCTTGAAACCCGTCTCCGCCAGGCCCTGATGTTCCCCCAGGTTCTCCAGAAAGGAGGGATCGAAGCCTGGGCCGAAGGCGTGGAAATAGCCGTAGGGACCGTCCAGCGCTCCGGGCGGGCCCCGAAAACCGGACGCCGCCAGACTCGCGGCGAAGATGCCGTTGCGCGCGCCGAGGCCGGCCAGCAGGTCCTTGCTGTCGCAGTAGCCGGCATCCGGGACGTACTGTTCCGTGCCGCTGGCCATGTCCATCGCCAGCGCCAGGGCGTTGCCGATCTCTTCCCGGCCCAGCCCCATGGCGACCGCGGCCGTCACCGCGGCGGCCATCGAGCCCACGTGACTCTTGTGGTCCAGCCCGCGCTCGCGTTGCCAGTCCCACACAGCCGGCTGAATGGCGTCGAAGACATCGTAGCCGACCGCCAGCGCCGTGATCAACTGGCGGCCACTCAGCTGCAGATGCTCGCCCAGCGCCAGCACGACCGGCACCAGCTCCGAGGCCACATGGCCCGAGAGGCGACTCGTGTCGTCCATCCCCAGGATTTTACTCATGGTGCCGTTGGCCCAGGCCGCGCCCTCGAGCGTGCTGCCGCGGCCGTCGGCCACCAGCGTCGCCGCCTCACCCGGGTAGCGGCACGCCGCGAAATCCGCCGTCAGCCGGCCCAGGCGAGTCTGGTAGCCGCCCAGGGTCGTGCCGAGCGTGTCAAGCAGCACCTGGCGGGCGCGCGTGATCGTCCTTTCGCCCAGGTCTGTGTAGCGCCGTCGCGCGGCATGCGCGGCGATGACGTCGACGGCGTTGACAGCCCTGTCTGTACTCATCCGGCAAACTTCCCGCCTTCGCTGAACCGGCAGGTTGCTACGCCCCGCATGACTCAGACCCGGACGCCTGCGGTGGTCAGGCGCAGCAACTGGCCCACGTCCTCCAGTTCCTCCAGGTGGGCGCAGGCGTCGATGAGGGCGTCGATGCCCTCTTCCGGCAGCAGATCGCCGCCCAGCTTGCGGAACTTGCCCTCGAACTCGGCGTCGCTCATCATGTTCTCCGGTTCGCCGCGGGCATACTCCACCCGACCGCGATACTTGCGGCCATCGTCCATGGTGATCCGCACCTCGCAGCCGTTCCTGCCGGCCTTTTCCAGTTCCTCTTCCAGCCCCACCCTGACCAAACGCCGCAAACGTCGCACCTGCGGGTCATCCCAGGCCTGGATGTCCGCCTTGTAGAAGCTGCCCCGCTGCAGCGTGACGGCCACGGTCACCGGCAGGCTGTAACAGGCCTGATAGGCGTTCGCCGGTTCCGAATCGACGCGGAAGTGCGGCGTTATCGCGTTCAGGTAGCTGTCGACCTCGATGGCGGCGATGGCGTCCAGGTCCAGCGCCCCGTTGCTGTTGCGCAGCGCCTGGGTCGCGTCCACGCAGGAGTGCACGTGGCGGCAGCCGGCGTGCGGTTTGAAGCCCGTCTCGGCCAGCGCCTGACGCGTCCCCAACGACTCCAGGGCCGCCGGGTCAAAGCCCGGACCATAGGCGTGGAAGTAACCGTAGGGCCCGTCCAGCGCCCCGGGCGGCCCCCTGAAACCGAAGGCCGCCATGCGCGCCGCGTCAATGCCGTTACGCGCCCCGATGCCGGACAGCAGCGTGTCGCAAACGAAGCCGTCGTAGACGTACTGCTCGGTGCCGCTGGCCATGTCCATCGCCAGCGCCAACGCGTTGCCGATCTGCTCCTGATCCAGGCCCATGGCGACCGCGGCCGTGACCGCGGCGGCCATCGAACCCACGTGACTTTTGTGGTCCAGCCCGCGTTCGCGTTGCCATTCCTTCACGGTCGGCTGTATGGCTTCAAAGACGTCGTAGCCAACCGCCAGCGCCGTGATCAGCTCGCGCCCGCCGAGGCGCAAATGTTCACCCAACACCAGCAGCAGGGGCACCAGCTCCGCCGCCACGTGCCCGGCCAGCCGGCTGGTATCGTCCATGCCCAGGGCGTGGGCCATGACGCCATTGGCCAGGGCGGCGCCCCCGGCGCTGCAGGCGCGGCCGTCCACGATCAGGGTCGCCTCGTCACCCGGGTAATGGCGCGCGGCGAAGTCCGCCATCATCCGGCCGCGCCGGGTCTGGTAGCCACCCAGAGAGGTGCCCAGGGTGTCCAAAACCACCTGGCGGGCGCGCAGCACCGTCTTTTCGCCCAGGTCTTCGAAACGCAGCGTCGCAGCGTGCCCGGCGATGAAGTCCACAGCGTTTTCATTCGTGGCTACACTCATGGGATAACCTTTCTGCCTCAATCCGCCTTGCAACGACGATGTCACGGGAAGTCTGCGGCGCCCCCGGCCGCGCTGCCACGGCCGTCGGCGACCAGCGTGGCCTCCTCACCCGGTTGGCGTTGGGTGGCGTAGTCCGCCGTCCGGCACGGCGCCTCTGGTATCCGGCAGCGCCTGGCGGACGCGCAGGACCGCCGAGGCGCCCAGGTCTTTGAAACGCAGAAGCCCAACGTGCGCCGCGATGATGTCAACGGCGCTGCGGCCACCAATGGCGCCCATCCTCCAACCTTTCCGGCTACACCCGCCCGGACAGGCGCGCGTGTTGCCCTGATGGTTTCCGGCTCAGGCCCTGACGGCGACGGCGCTCAGGCGCAGCAGTTCGCCGACGTCTTCCAGTTCCTCAAGACGATTGCAGGCCTCGATGAGAGCGCTGACGCGCGCTTCGGGCAGCAGGCCTGCGTTGAGGTAACGCAACTTGCCTTCAAACTGCGCGGCGCTCATCATGTTTTCCGGTTCGCCGAGGGCGTATTCCACCCTGCCGCTGAACTGCCGACCGTCTGTCGTGGTGACCCGGACCTCACAGCCATTGCTGTCGGCGGCCACCAGTTTCTCGTCCAGTCCGATCTTCACCAGACGCCGCAGGCGGCGCGTCCCGGCCTCGTCCCAGGTCGCGATGTCGTCGTTGTAAAAGCTGCCGCGTTGCAGCACGACGGCGACCGTCGTCGGCATGCTGAACTGGGCCTGTTCGGCGGATTCAGGCTCCGGATTTATGCGAAAGTCTTCACTGATCGCCGAGGGATAGCTGCCGATTTCAATGGCGCTGATGGCCTCCGGCTGCAGACCCCCGTTGTTGCTGCGCAGGGCCTGGGCGGCGTCCACACAGGAGTGGACGTGACGGCAGCCGGCGTGCGGCTTGAAGCCCGTCTCCGCCAGCCCCTGGCGCCGGCCCAACCCCTCCAGGGCGGCCGGGTCGTAGCCCGGGCCAAAGGCGTGGAAGTAGCCGTAGGGCCCGTCCAGAGCCCCTGGCGGCCCCTGAAAGCCGAACTCCGCCAGGCGCGCCGCAAAGATGCCGTTGCGCGCGCCGATGCCGGCCAGGGTGGTGTCGCAATCCGCGCCATCGTAGACGTACTGTTCGGTGCCGCTGGCCATGTCCATCGCCAGCGCCAGCGCGTTGCCGATCTGCCCCTCGTCGAGACCCATGGCCACGGCCGCCGTCACGGCAGTGGCCATGGAACCCACGTGGCTCTTGTGGTCCAGGCCGCGTTCCCGTTGCCAGCCCCGCACTGCCGGTTGAATGGCATCGAAGACATCGTAACCGACAGCCAGCGCCGTGATCAGTTCGCGGCCACCGAGTTGCAGGTGCTCACCCAGCGCCAGCACGGCGGGCACCAGCTGCGAGGCCACGTGCCCGGAAAGGCGGCTGGTGTCGTCCATCTCCAGCAGATGGCAGAGGACTCCGTTGGCCCAGGCGGCGCCCTCGACGTTGCTGCCGCGGCCGTCGGCGACGATCGACGCCTCCTCGCCCGGCATCCGCAGCGCGGCGTAGTCCGCCGTCATCCGACCCAGGTCCGTCTGGTAGCCGCCCAGCGAGGTGCCCAGGGTGTCCAGAATCACCTGGCGGGCGCGTGTGACGGTGATCTCGCTCAGGTCCTCGTAACGCAGGTTCGCGGCGTGCGCGGCAATGATTTCCACGGCATTTCTGCTATCGCTCATTGGTTAATAACCCTCTCTGCCTGTATTTGGCTGGCAGGGCGCGTTCTCGTGTCCCGGATTACCCTTCTCAGGCCCTGACCCTGGCGGAGGCCAGGCCCAGCAACTCACCGACGTCGTCCAGTTCCTCAAGGCGGGCGCAGGAATCGAGCAGCCCGACGATTTGCTCCTCGGGCAGCAGGTCCCCGACGAGATAGCGGAACTTGCCCTCAAACTCGGCGTCGCTCAGCATGTTTTCCGGCTCACCGAGGGCGTAGGCCACCTCGCTGCTGTACTGTTTGCCATCGCGCGTGTTGATGCGCAGCTTGCAGCCGTTCCCGCCGGCGTTCTCCAGTTCCTCGTCCAGCTCAACCTTGACCAGACGCCGCAGATGGCGCGTCATGGGTTCGTCCCAGGTCTCGATATCGCTGCGGTACCAGGCGCCGCGCTGCAGGACGACTGCGACCGTCACCGGCAGGCTGAAACCCGCCTGGCCGGTCGTTTCCGGCTCGGGGTCGATGCGGAAGAAGGGGTTGATCGCTTCATGGTAGCTGCCAATCTCGATCGAGGTGATGGCCTCAAGGTCCAGGCCGCCGTTGCCACGGACCAGCGCCTGGGTCGCATCGACGCAGGAGTGGACGTGGCGGCAACCGGCGTGCGGCTTGAAGCCCGTCTCCGCCAAACCGCCGCGCTTCCCCAGGACCTCCAGATAGGTGGGATCGTAACCCGGGCCAAAGGCGTGGAAGTAACCATACGCACCGTCCAGCGCGCCGGGCGGGCCCTGGAAGCCAAACTCGGCCATCCGCGCCGCCATGATGCCGTTGCGCGCGCCCAGCCCGGCCAGCAGGTCCTTGGTGTCACAGTAACCGGCGTCCCAGACGTACTGTTCGGTGCCGCTGGCCATGTCCATCGCCAGCGCCAGCGCCTGGCCGATCAACTCCTCGTCCAGCCCCATGGCGACCGCCGCCGTGACGGCGCTGGCCATCGAGCCCACCTGACTCTTGTGGTCCAGGCCTCGCTCCCGCTGCCAGTCGCGGACCCAGGGCTGAATGGCATCGAAGACGTCGTAGCCCACCGCCATCGCAGTGATCAGGTCACGACCCGACAGGTTCAGATGCTCGCCGAGGGCCAGCACGACCGGCGCCAGTTCCGAGGCTACGTGCCCTGACAGGCGGCTGGTGTCATCCATGCCCAGAAACTTGCACATGGTGCCGTTGGCCCAGGCCGCGCCCTCGGCGTTGCTGCTGCGCCCGTCAGCGATGATCCTCGACTCCTCACCCGGCATGCGATGCGCGGCGTAATCCGCCGCCAGCCGCCCCAGGCGCGTCTGGTAGCCGCCCAGGGCGGTGCCGATCGTGTCCAGAATCACCTGACGGGCGCGGATGATCGCCGTCTCGCTCAGGTCCTCATAGCGCAGGTTGGCGGCGTGCGCGGCGATGATGTCAACGGCATTGCGACCATTACTCGTGCTCATAATCAAAACCTCTCTGCTCTCGGCCCGCTGTCACTGGCGCAGCAGGGCGCGTAATTCCCGGGTGACGTAATCGATATCCTCACGCGTGAATTCCTGCGTGACGGGCAGGGTAAGCAAGCGGTCGGCCAGAATTTCGGTGACCGGCAGATTGGCGGCGTTGGGCAGACCGTGGCGATAGACCTCGTAGTGGTGCACCGGTGGCGTGTAGTGCAGCGCCGCCTCCACGCCGGCAGCGCGCAAACCATGGTAACACGCCTGCTGGTTGTCGACGCCGATGGTGAAGGAACGAAAGGTGGGTTCGGACCCGGGGCGAAAGCTCGGCAACACCGCCGTCGTGCCGGCCAGACCCTCGCGGTACCACTCCACGATCTCCCGTCGCTGCTGCGTCCACTGGCGCAGATACGGCAGCTTGACGCGCAACACGGCGGACTGCAGGCCATCCAGCGAGAGATTGTAGCCCTCGTCGATGGCGTACTGCCGTCCTGGAATCTCCTCTTCCCAGCCCTCGCTGCGGCCGGCGCCGTAGGCCGTCAGCAGGCGCAACTTCTCATGCACCCGCGGCTCGCTGGTCGCCACCGCGGCGCCGCTGCCGACGCCGCCGAAGGGCTTGTAGGGCGCGAAACTGAAGACGACGGCATCGGCGTAGACGCCGACGCTGCGGCCGTAATCGCGCGCGCCGGTGGCAAGGCAGGCATCCTCGACGATCAACAGGCCGTGGCGGTCGGCGATCTCGCGCAGGCGCTTCACGTCGGCGGGATGACCGTGCATGTCCACCGGCAGCAGGGCGCGGCTGCGCTCGCTGATCAGGGCTTCCACCAGGTCCGGGTCCATGTTGTAGTCGCTGGCGCGCAGGTCGCAGAGCACGGGCGTGGCGCCGCAGTTGCTGATCGCGGCCGTGGTGGAAATATCGGAATTGGCGACCGTGATGACCTCGTCGCCGGGGCCCACGCCGCAGGCGCGCAGGGCCAGAAAGAGGCCGCAGGTGCCGGAGTGCACGCCCACCGCCCAGGTCTGTTCCACTTCGGCGGCGAAGGCCTCCTCGAAGTCCTTGCGGGCGCGGTAGCTGCTGTCGTTGGCGCTGAAGAGCATCGGTTCCAGCGCGGCCAGGATCTCCTCCCGCAGGGCCTGATGGGTGAGGTAGTTGCGCGAGCGCGGGATGGCGAAGCGGCCCTGTTCGGCGTAAATCCGTTCTTCCTGTGAAAGTGCGACCATGGGCGCCTCCTCTACCCGCTCAGTCGCGGCCGCGCACATTGGGGTCGAGCGAATCGCGCAGCCAGTCGCCGAGGAAAACCACGCCCAGCACGGTGATGGTGATGGCGATGCCCGGGTAGGCCGTCATCCACCAGGCGCTGTTGATCACCGACTTGCCATCCGCCAGCTGGATGCCCCAAGTCACCGTGGGCGGCTTGACGCCCAGACCGAGGAAGCTGAGGGAGGATTCGGCGAGCATGGTGATGCCGACCTGCAGGGCGGCCAGCACGATGGCCGAGGCGATCACGTTGGGCAGGATGTGATGCAGCACGACCCACAGCGGTCGCTGGCCGATGGACCAGGCCGCCAGGACGTAGTCGTTTTCGCGCGCCTTGAGCACCTCGCCGCGGATCACGCGCGCGTAGGTCACCCAGCCCGAGAGGCCGAGAATCAGAATCAGCGTGACGAGACCCGGCCCGACGATTCCCGAGATCGCCACGACGCGGATCACGAAGGGAATGCTGAGCATGGCGTCGCAGATGCGCATCATGAAGCCGTCCACGCGCCCGCCGAGGAAGCCGCTGGTCAGGCCATAGAGCACGCCGATGGTGCCGGCGATCATGACCGCCACCACGCCTACCAGCACCGACACGCGACTGCCGACCAGAATGCGGCTGAAGATATCGCGCCCCAGCTGGTCCGTGCCCAGCAGGTGGGTCCCGTCGTCGCCCGTGAAGCCGGGCGGTTTGTAGCGGGTGCGCAGGTTGCCGCGGATCGGATCGTGGGGAACGATGTAGGGGCTGATCAGCGCCAGCACAATGACCAGGGAAATAATGCCCGTCCCGATCAGACCGATGGGACTGCTCCGCAACAGCGACAGCAGCGAAGGCTGGCGCGAATGACCGGTGACCAGAGTCGCCACCTCGCCTTCGGACTGCGCCGTAGCGGGAGGCCCGCCGGGCCCTGTGCTCATGTTGTCTGCCTCCAGCTCAGTCGAAGCGAATGCGCGGATCAATCACCGCGTAAAGGATGTCAATAATGATGTTGATGGTGATGAAGGAGAGCGAGAAAAAGAGCAGGGCGGCCTGCACCACCGTGTTGTCGCGCACGCCGATCGAATCGATCATCAGGCGCCCCAGACCGGGCCAGGAGAAGACGCTTTCGACCACCACCGAGCCCCCCAGCAACCAGCCCAGTTGCAGGCCGAAGACGGTCATGATGGGGATGAGCGCGTTCTTCATCGCATGGCGGAAAACCACCGTGCGGGTGATCAGGCCCTTGCTGTAGGCCGTGCGGACGTAGTCCTCGTTCAGCACTTCCAGCATGGCCGAGCGCGTCAGGCGCGAGAGGTAGGCGGCCATGCCAACGCCCATGGTCAGGGATGGCATGATGATCGCCGAGGGGTCCAGGGCGCCAAAGGCCGGCAGGAGTCGCAATCGCACCGAAAAGAAAATGATCATCATGAGGCCCAGCCAGAACGACGGCATGGCCGTTCCGATGGAGGCCAGCATGGTGCTGCCCAGATCAAAGAGACTGTTGCGCTTCAGTGAAGAAATAATGCCCAGCGGCAAAGCCACGGACAGGCCGATCAGCGAGGCCACGCCGGCCAGCAACCAGGTGGCTCCCAGGCGCTCGATCACCAGTTCCATCGCCGGGCGCTTCGACAGGTAGGCGATACCGAAGTCGCCGGTCACCGCCCTGGTGATGAAAATGACGTACTGCTCGGCCAGGGGTTTGTCGAAGCCCCACAACTCCCGCAGGCGTTGTTTCTGGTCTTCGTTGAAGGTTGGCGGCGCCGTGATGTCCACCGGATCGCCCTTGAGACGCACCAGGAAAAAGGCGAGGAAGGAGACGATGATGAGTGTGATGATTCCCTGGACAATCCGCGTCGCGATGAACTGTTGCATGGAATTTGACGCCCTCGTTCGGGAACAGGGTGCTGACGGGGACGGGCCGCAGCCGCGCCCCCGTCAACGTGAATCACTTACATGTCGTCGCCGGCCAGCTTCAGGTTCTCACGGAAGGTGTACCAGCCGTCCTTGCGCGGGGTGAAGTCAAACTCGTCGGAGTAGGCGATGATCGCCTGCGACTCGAAGAGCGTCACCGTCTGCATGGTATCGAACCAGTATTCCCACCACTGGCCCCAGAGCTCCAGACGCGCGGCCGGGTCCATCTCGGTGAGAATGGCCTGGGCCACGGCATCGAAGTCCTCGTTGCAGACATTGTAGTTGGCCTGGATCCAGTTGCACTGGTAGAAGAGCGGCACCAGCGGCACCGAGCAGCCCAGCGAAACCATCATGATGTCGCGGTTGTTGCCGCCCGAAGAGATCTGCTCGCCATAGGCGGAGGGATCGAGGACGCTGAGCTCAACGTTGAAGCCCACTTCCTCCAGCATTACCGCCACAACCTCGGCGACTTCCTTCTCGCTGCCGGCGCGGCCAACCGTGGGCGAATCGAGGTAGACCGTCGGTCCGCCATCGGCGTAGCCGGCCTCGGCCAGCAGTTCACGGGCGCGATCCGGGTTGTAGGCTGCCGCCACGCCTTCGGCGCTGTTGAAGCTGTCCGCGCCGCCCTCGGGGAAGTGCGGGCAGATACGACCGGTGCGCGGCAGGGCCGAACCATGGACTTCGGCCAGCAGGTCGCGGTCCAGCGCGGCGGAGATGGCGTGACGCACGTTCGAATCCAGCGTCGCCGGCTGATAGTCCGGATAGGTCGAATCCATGTTGCCGGTTTCCGTCTCCACGCGCAGGTAGAGATGCTGCATGACGGCCGCGGTCTCGGAGGTCAGCACGATACCCTCGGCCGCTTCCAGCCCGGGCGCTTCAGCCGAGGGCACGTTGGCCACCATATCCACCTGACCGGCCAGCAGCGCCGCCACCTGGGCGGACTGCTCGGGGATCACCTGGTAGATGACGCGGTCGATGTCGGGACGCCCGCCCCAGTAGTCGTCCCAGGCCGTGAATACGTAGCGGTCGCTCTCGCTGAACTCGCTGAGGACGTAGGGGCCGGAGCCTACGGGAGCGCGGGCGAACTGTTCCTCGCCGACTTCCTCGATGTAGCCGGGTGGCAGCAGTTCACAGCCGTTGAAGCTGACGATGAACTCGAAGTAGGGCGTGGGCGCCACCGTCTTGATATCGACAGTGACATCGTCCACCACGATCACCTCGGCCACGTCCAGCCACTGCGGCTGCACCATGAAGTCCTCGCGCGTGCGCACGCGGTCGATGTTCCACTTGACGGCCGCGGCGTCCAGCGGCTCACCATTGTGGAAGGTGATGCCGGGGCGCAGGTTGAAGCGCCAGGTGACGTCGTCCACGTTTTCCCAGGACTCGGCCGCCTGGCCGACGTAGCCACTGCCGTCCACCGTGCGCCAGATCAGACAGTCATAGAGCAGGTTGGCCAGCCAGTGGGTCGAAATGAACCAGGTGACCGGCGCGTCCAGGGTGCGAATCGGGCCGCCGTGGGCGAATACGAATTCGGACTCTTCCATGTCCTGCGCCACCGCGGGCGCAGCCAGCAGCGCCAGCAGCGTCAACAGCGCCAGCACCAGAATTCCCTTGCGACTGATACTCGTCATTCCATTCTCCTTGTCATTACCTTACGAAAGTGCGTTGGCGGTTTGCGGGTTCTCCTCTCCGGCAAATCGGGCGTCGGCAAGAATGTACGCATCCAAAGTCCACCAAAGCAATTGTGCGAGCTCTTTCAAATTGACGTCCTGTCTGTTACTGACGGGGGCGGGCCAGGGCCGCGCCCCCGTCAGGGTGAATCACTTACATGCCGTCGCCGGTCGGCGTCAGGTTGTCACGGAAGGTGTACCAGCCGTCCTTGCGTGGCGTGAACTCGAAGTCGCTCGAGTAGGCGATGTTGGCCTGCACCTCGTAGAGCGTCACGTTCTGCAGGACGCCGAACCAGTGATCCCACCACTGGCTCCAGAGCTCGAGGCGCGCCGCGGAGTCCATCTCGGACAGGATGGCGTTGGAGACTTCATCCCATTCCTCGACGCAGATGTCATGGTGGGCGGCGGGCCAGACGCAGCGATAGAAGAGCGGCACCAGCGGCACCGAGCAGCCCAGCGTCACCATCATCATGTCGCGGTTGTTACCCGGCGAGTTGATCTGTTCGCCGAAGGCCGCGGGGTCCAGGACGGTGAGTTCGACGTTGAAGCCGACCTCCTCCAGCATGGCGGACACGACCTCGGCAACTTCCTTCTCGTTGCCGCCGCGGCTGACCGTGGGCGTATCGAAGTACACGGTCGGGCCGCCGTCCGCATAGCCGGCGTCAGCCAGCAGCGAACGGGCAAGGTCCGGATCGTAATGCGCGGTCACCGTTTCCGGATTGTTGAAACTGTCAGCGCCGCCCTCCGGGAAGTGCGGACAGATTCGACCCAGACGCGGGACGGCTGCGCCGTGCACCTCGGCCAGCAGGTCACGGTCCAGCGCGTGCGAGAGGGCCTGGCGCACGTTCAGGTCCAGCGTCGCCGGTTGATAATCCGGGTAGGTCTCGGCCATGTTGCCGGCGGTGGTATCCACCCGCAGGTAGATATGCTGCATGACGGCCGCGGTTTCCTTCGTCAGCACAATGTCTTCGGCTGCTTCCAGGCCCGGAAGTTCAACCGCCGGCACGTTGCTGACCATGTCCACCTGACCGGCCAGCAGGGCCGCCACCTGGGCGGACTGCTCGGGGATCACCTGGTAGATGACGCGGTCCGGCGAGGGACGTCCGCCCCAGTAGTCGTCCCAGGCCTCAAAGACGTAGCGGTCGCTCTCGGTGAACTCGCTGAGGACGTAGGGGCCGGAGCCTACGGGAGCGCGGGCGAACTGTTCCTCACCCACTTCCTCGATGTAGCCGGGCGGCAGCAGTTCACAGCCGTTGAAGCTGACGATGAACTCGAAGTAGGGGGTGGGGCCGACCGTCTTGATGTCGACGGTGACATCGTCCACCACGATCACCTCGGCCACGTCCACCCACTGCGGCTGCACCATGAAGTCCTCACGCGTGCGCACGCGGTCGATGTTCCACTTGACGGCATTGGCGTCCAGCGGCTCACCGTTGTGGAAGGTGATGCCGGGGCGCAGGTTGAAGCGCCAGGTGGTGGCGTCCACGTTCTCCCAGGATTCCGCCGCCTGACCCACGTAACCGCTGCCATCGACGGTGCGCCAGATCAGACAGTCATAGAGCAGGTTGGCCAGCCAGTGGGTCGAAATGAACCAGGTGACCGGCGCGTCCAGGGTGCGAATCGGGCCCGGATGGGCAAATACGAATTCTGTTTCTTCCATGTCCTGTGCCGCCAGCGGCACAGCCAGCAGGGCCAGTGCGGCAACCAGCACCAGCAGCAGTACTCCCTTGCGATAGATACCAGGCATTACCTACTCCTTGAAAGGCTCATTCTATTCAGGGCGGCCGTTGTCGGTGGGCAAATCTCCTGTCTCGTCTTCCGGTGGCTGCGCTGCTGACGGGGACGGGACTGGCCGCGTCCCCGTCATGGTTGCTGTTCGCTAGCCGTCGGCCAGCCCGACATTGCCGCGGAAGGTCATCCAGCCATCCTTGCGCGGTTCGAAGGTGAAGTTCTCCGAGTCATAGGCGTAGACGGCCTGGATCTCGTAGAGCGTGATCGTCTGGGCCGTCTCGAACATGTACTCCCACCACTGGTCCCACAGCGCCATGCGAGAGTCGAAGTCGATCGTGCTCAGAATATCGTTGGAGACCGCGTCCCAGGCCTCGTTGCAAATTTTGGCGATGTTCGAAGGCCAGTTGCACTGGTAGAAGAGCGGCACCAGCGGGGCCGAGCAGCCCAGGTTGACCATCATCAGGTCGCGATGGCCGCCAGTGGTCTGCACCTGTTCGCGGTAGGCGGAGGGGTCGAGAATGTTCAATTCCACGTCGAAACCCACCTCTTCCAGCATGACCGAGATCACTTCGGCGACTTCCTTCTCGCTGCCGCCGCGGGCGTCAGCCGTGGGCGAGTCGAGGTAGATCTTCACGCCGCCATCGCCCAGGCCGGCTTCAGCCAGCAACTCACGGGCGCGGTCCGGGTCGTAGTGGGCCGCCACGTTGTCAGGATGGTTGAAGCTGTCGGCGCCACCCTCCGGGAAGTGCGCGCAGACGCGCCCCAGCCTCGCAATGGCCGCGCCATGTACCTCGGCCAGCAAGTCGCGATCGAGGGCGTGGGAGACCGCGTAGCGCACGCGCGGATCAAGCGTGACCGGCTGGTAGTCCGGATAGTTCTCCGGCATGATGCCGACCTCGGTGTCGATGCGCGCGTAAAGATGCTGCATACGGCCACCGGTGTCCGACACCAGGGAGATACCCTCGGCCGCTTCCAGTTGCTCGCGGTCCGCCGGCGGCACACCGCTGATCAGGTCCACCTGACCGGCCAGCAGCGCGGCCACCTGGGCGGCCGGCTCGGGGATAACCTGGTAAATGATGCGGTCGACTTCCGGCCGCCCGCCCCAGTAGTCATCCCAGGCGTCGAAGGTGTAGCGGTCGCTCTCGCTGAACCCGGTCAGCATGTAGGGGCCGGAGCCGACCGGGTTGCGCGCGAATTCCTCTTCGCCGACCTCGGCCATGTAGTCCGGCGGCAGCAACTGGCAGCCATTAAAGCTGACCAGGTACTCGAAATAGGGATCGGGAGCGTGCGTCGTGATGTCCAGCGTGACGTCATCGACGATGATCACGTCCTTAACGAAGAGCCACTGCGGGTGCACCATGAAGTCTTCGCGGGTGCGCACGCGGTCGATGTTCCACTTGACGGCCTCGGCATCCAGCGGCTCGCCATTGTGGAAGGTGATGCCCGGGCGCAGGTTGAAGCGCCAGGTGGTGTCGTCGGTGGCACCCCAGGAATGAGCGGCCTGGCCCACGTAGCCGGAGCCATCCAGCGTGCGCCAGATCAGACACTCGTAAAGCAGGTTGGTCAGCCAGTGGGTGGAGCCGAACCAGGTGACCGGCGCGTCCATGGTGCGGATCGGGCCGGTATGGGCGAATACGAATTCGGTCATCCCCTCGTCCTGCGCTGTGGCGGGCACGCTGAACAGAGCCAGCGCGACCATCAGCACCAGGGCGACCAGGACCCCCCTGCGGGTGTTTCTCATCATCCTGCGCTCCTTGCCTCCAGTGTTGAACGAAAACAGTCTGGTGTTTCGCCGGTCATCGCTCTCTGCCGGGAGCGGTCACCCGCGATATCCGTCAGGCGTCCTCCAGGTCCATATGATAGCGACTGGCGTTGTGCGGAGAAAGCCGCACGCCGCCCTCCGGCGTCACCAGGAAATTGTCCGAGATGAGGAAGCCGCGGTTGTTCGGCGTGATGCTGCCAGGGTGGAAGGACAGGGTCATGTTGGTCTTCAACTCGAAGTCGGGGGCCGCCTGGTCGCTGGGGCCGTCGCTGCCGTCGAGGCCGGTGCTGTGACAGTCCGGCGTGTGCTTGCCCACCACCTCGAAGCCCAGGCTGCGAATGGCCTCGTCGTTGGCGTCGGCGATCATGCCCAGGGTGTTGCCGGTCTTCGCCACGGCGGAGGAACACTCGGCCGCATAGAGATAGGCATCCAGCAGGGCCTGCACGTCATCCGGCAGCGGCCCGAAGGAGCAGACGGTGGTCATCTCCAGCCAGTAGCCCCAGGGCGATTCGTAGACGATCTCGAAGTTGATGATGTCCTCGGCGCTGATGCGCTGGTCCTTGTCGGTGGGCACCGTTTCCGGCGAGAGATCCGTCGACAGTTTGGTGCGGCCCCAGAAAGCGCCAAAGGACTTGATGTAGCGTTCCACCTCGGCGCAGACGTCCCAGTAGCGCACGCCGGGCGCGGCGTACTCCGCGAAGACGTCCATCGCGGCGTCCAGGATGGCGCCGTTCTGCTGCATGGCTTCCAGCTCGAAGGGCGTCTTGATCTGGCGAATGGCGTTGAAGTCATTGGTGACCTCGACCAGTTCGCAGCCGGGCATGGCCGCCTCGAACTGCCGCGCGGTCCCCAGGGACATCATCTTGTCCATGTTGACCATTCCGATGCGCCCGCTGCCGCCCACGTACTCCAGGGCCAGTTCCGCCGTGCGCCCCACGACATCGGGCGGGCACTCCACCCGCTCCTTCAGGGTCGTGGTCTCGTTGCGGCTCCAGACCGCCTGGTAGGAACTCCAGATCTCCAGCCAGGGGTGCGGGTCGTCGACGCCGAGAATGACGTAGCCGACACCGCCCCAGAGATGGGCGTGGCTGATATAGCGGATGGCGCCCATGCCGGAAGGCGAGGCCTGCCCGGCGATGATCAGCGCGCCCACGTCGCGCTCGCGCATCATGTTCTGCAGGCGCGTGATGCGACGCGCCACGTCCCGTTTCAGTCCATCATGCGTCAGCATGTTTCCTCCTCTCGCGTGTGTACCGCACAACTGCCCCTTCGCCCCGCTTCATGCGCTTGCCACCTGATCGCCCAGAATCGCCAGCACGGTGTCCTCCGGCGGAACCGGCCAGGACAGGCCGCCGTGCAACATGATGCCGGCGCGCGGCGCGCGGATCGTTTCGAGGCGCTCGCCGGTGAAGGGGTGGCGCACGTAGCCAATCTCCTCGCCCTCGGCGATCATCTGGCCGCGCTTGCCGGTATCGATGAAGGTGAAACCGCGCTCACCGGTGGGCATCAGGGTCGTGTGACCCTCAATCACGGCAACCTCGTCGCACTCGCGGGTCATGTCGCCGTCCGTCATGCCCAAATGGATCATGGCGTTCAAAATCGCGTTGTGGATGCGCGCCATGTCGTCCTCGCGATAATCGCGCAGGCCCGGCCCGCCGCCGATACAGGCGGCCACCGACGCCACGCCATCCCCGGCCGCGGCCTCCGCCATCGAGTCGTCGGAGGGCATGTTGTTGAGCACATGCGGCAGCCCGAGGGACGCCGCCAGGGCCTGGGACTTGTCGGCGTTGCCAGCCTGCCAGCAACCCGCGTAGCGATGATAACTGAACTGCGAACCGGTGCGAATGTCGATCAACGCGTCCGCGCCGGCGATGGCGCCCTGGTACCAGGCGTCAATCATCTGCTCGCTGACGCTGCCGACGGCGGAACCGCGCCCGAGCTTGTTGAGATGCTTCTCGTCCCAGGCGCTGGTGACTTGCTCGAAATCGAAACCGGAGGTGTTCATCAAGGGCACGATGACCACCGTCCCGCGGATGTTGGCCGGGTCCAGTTCCTGCGCGACCTTCGGCAGGATCAGCGCGGGCTCGATCTCCATGCCGCTGGTGCCCGACTGCACGATGAGCCGGGGACCGGGTTGCGCGCCGTTAATGATGTGCAGCGGGATGTGCACCGGAAAGCGTCCGTGCGTCTCCCCTGTCTTGAAAAAGCCAAAGGTCTTTTCGCCCTGGCCGGCTTCCACTGTTCCAAGTTTCATGTTCAGGCCTCCTGCATCTGCCCTGACGGGAGAAGTGACTAAAAGGAAACGTACATATCCATCGTGCGACGGTCCTCGACACGATCGATCGTGCCCAGAATGCCGATGGAAGTTGACCCGACGGTTGGCCACTCCTGACCGCTGGGGATGACGATGCCGTCCTTCGGCGATTTCAGTTCGGCCACCAGTTCACCCGTCCAGGGGCTCACCAGTTCGCCGTAAACGTCGCCGGCCTTCAGCTCGTCGCGGAACGCGCGTTTGCGGATGAACAGGCCGTCGGCGTTGGGCTTCCAGATGACCACACCCGCGTTGTAGATCGTGCACAGGTCGCCATCGGTCTCGAACTCGCCCTCAATGATGCGCATGCATTTCAACAGGTTCCAGATGCCGCGCTCGGCGTCGCGCACGTTATCCATGCCGTTCTTGTGCCAGCCGGTGCCGCCGCCGAATTCCAGGGTGATTTGCACCACGCCCAGGTCCTCGACGGAGCGCTTGGTCTCGGTGCCGCCGAAGGTGCCGCGCGGGAAGTAGGCCGCCTGGTCGAGGCCAAAGGCCACCACCACCTTGCGCCGCCGCATCTGGACTTCCGTCAGGTTTTTCGGCGAGTCCTCTTCCATGAAGAGCACGTAGCGCTCGTAGGCCGTGCGCGCGCCGGCGTGGAAGTCGACCATCACGTTGGCCTGACTGATGACTTCCTGGAAGTAAATGTGGGCGATCTGGTCGCAGGCGCTGCCGTTGGGGTCGCCCGGGATCTGGCGGGTGATGTCCTTGCCGTCGATGCGCGAGCCGCGTTCGCCCAGCTCGAAGCCGGCGCGATTGGCCACCGGCACGGCGATGACGTTGCCGCTCATGGTTTCCGGGTCGATTTTCTCAAGAAAATTAAGAATGGCAATGGACCCGATGATTTCCGCGCCATGCATGGCGCCCTGCACCAGCAGCGTCGGCCCCGGTGACGCCCCCGCGACCAGATGCACCGGAATATCCGGCGCCATGCCGGCGCGCGTGAGCATCGTTTCCAGATAGCCGAAGGCCCGCTCACCTGGTCTTGCCGTGATGTTGCCAACTTTCAACATGTCTTGCCTCCCTGCCTGAATCCGGCGCAAGTGGGGCGCCGTCTGCCCATGTTACCCTATGGAACCGGAGCCAGATACCTCAGAAACCAGTCCCGAATGCGGTGCAGGCGCTCGATGCGATTGCCCGGTCGCCCGCTGGTGGATAGCCCGTGATTTTCGCCTTCAAAGATGACCAGTTCGACCGGCCGGCGGCGCCAGCGCAGCGCCCCGTAGAGTTGCTCGGCCTGTTCCAGACTGGTGCGATGGTCCTCGTCGCTGTGGATGATCAGCAGCGGCGTGTGGCAGTCGTCCATGTAGGCGATCGGCGACTGGCGCCAGTCGTCCTCCGGCGTCGTCCAGCGCTCCGGCCCGATGTCGGAGGTGCCGAAGTGGCTGAGGTTGTTGGTGATCGAGCGCTGGGCGACGGCCGCGGCGAAACGCTGCGTGTGGCCCACGATCCAGTTGGTCATGAAGCCGCCACAGCTGCCGCCGGTGACGCCCATGCGCTCCCCGTCGATCCAGGGATGGCGCTGCAGCAAATCGTCCACGCCCAGCATGGTCTCGCGGTAGTCGGCGCCGCCCTGATCGCCCTGGCTGGCCCAGGTCCACTCCTGGCCGTAGCCGGCGGTCGTGCCGCGCGTGTTGAAATAGGCCACGGCGAAGCCCGAGTTGGCGTAGATCTGGTGCTCGTGGTTGAAGTCCCAGCAGAACATCGAGCAGTGCACGTAGAGCACCAGCGGGTAGCGGCGCTGCGGGTCGAAATTCAGGGGCCGCATCAACCAGGAGTGAATCGGGACGCCATCCAGCCCTTCGTATTCGTAGCTCTCCGGCTGCGACAACTGCACGTCGCGCAGCCAGGGATTAAGGTCGCTCAGTCGCTCACAGTCGCCGTCGCGCCAGAGGACCAGTTCGCCCGGGCTGGACGGGCTGGCCACAGCGCAGGCGACGAGGTCGCCGACGGCCGGGCTGTACTGAACGACCGTGCTCTCGCCACGGATCAGGCGCTCGCTGCGGCCGTCCGCGTCGCCGCGCCAGAGATTGGCCGCGCCGCGTTCGGTCAGCTGGAAGTAGAACCAGCGATCGCCATGCGGCCACTTGACGGATACGTTGACCAGCCCCGGCCGCTGATCGGAGACGCCGTAGTTGCCGACTTCGGCGTCGAGCGTCTCGTCCAGTTCGGCGGCCGTGCCGGCCGCCACGTCCGCGACGCAGGGGTGCCAGTGATTGCGACGGTTCACCGGCGGCGCATGGTTGTGGCCGGCGAAAGCAATGTGGCGGTCGTCGTTGCCCCAGGCCGGGCTGACGGCCGAGCCCTGCCAACCTGGCAGCAGGGGGCGCGGCGCCGGGCCGGGCGGCCAGTCGCAAAGGTAGATCTGGCCCTGACCCGCCGGGATGTCCTGCTCGCGCGCGGTGGCGACGAAGGCCAGGCGCGTGCCGTCCAGGCTCCAGGCCGGTTCCGAATAATCGCACTCGCTGTGGGTGAGCTGCTGCAGCTCGCCCGTGACGGTGTTAATCACGATGATCTGCTGGTAGCGATCGTGTACCCAGCCGAGGCCGTCGCGCTTGTAACGCAGGCGCCGGATCACCTTGATGGTCGGCGCGGGCACGCCGGGTTGCGGGCCGCGGCGTTCCAGCGGGTGCCGCATCGGGGTCCAGCGCGCAGCCGCCAGATGGATGCCATCCGGCGCCCAGTCCAGCCCGCTGACCGGCTCATCGCCCAGCGGAATGTCCCGCTCCGCAGCGTCCGCGAGACGCAGGATGCGCAGGGTGTTGCCGCCGGCGTCCCCCTGATTCCAGGCGAGCTGCGCGCCGTCCCGGCTCCAGGCCAGCGAAGAGGCGCGGCTGGCGCCAGCCGTCAAACGTTGCGCGGCGCCACCCTCAAGGTTACGCAGGTAGAGGTGAATGCGATAGCCGTTGGTCTCCGCGTCGGGCGCGCGTACGCTGCAGGCGACGCGGCTTCCATCCGGCGCGAGGGCAATCTCCTCCAGCCAGCGGAAGTTCAACAGGTCTTCGGGGATGAGACCGCGCTGTCGTTCTGCCCCGCCTGCGATGACGTCCTCCCCCCTGCCTGGCCCGCGGCTACAGGTACTTCAGGAACCAGTCCTGAATGCGATGGATGCGTTCGATGCGGTTGCCCGGCCGCCCGCCGCGCGAGAGGCCGTGGTCCTCGCCTTCAAAGATGACCATCTCCACCGTCTTGCCGTACCAGCGCAGGGCGGCGAAGAGCTGCTCGGCCTGCTCCAGGTCGGTGCGATGGTCGGCGTCGCTGTGAATGATCAGCATGGGCGCGCTGAAGTCCTTCGCGTAGGCCACGGGCGACTGGCGCCAGACCTCCATGAGGTCCTCCCAGGGTTCCGCGCCGGTCTCGCCGCTGCTGCACTCCGGGCCGATGTCCGAGGTGCCGAACATGCTGATGTTGTTGACGATGGAGCGCTGGGCCACGGTGGCCGCGAAACGCTCCGAATGTCCGGCGATCCAGTTGGTCAGGTAACCGCCGCAACTGCCGCCGGTGGCGCCCATGCGCTCCCCGTCGATCCAAGGATGTTTGCGCAGCAGGTCGTCGACGCCCAGCATGATTTCCTCGTAGTCCGCGCCGCCCTGGTCGCCCTCGGTGGCCTTGGTCCAGGCCTGGCCGTAACCGGCGGTGGTGCCGCGCTGGTTGAAGTAGGCCACGGCGAAGCCCGAGTTGGCATAGACCTGGAACTCGTGGTTGAAGTCCCAGCAAAACATGGAGCAGTGCAGGTAAAGAATGAGCGGGTAACTGCCCTCCGGGTCGTAGTCCAGCGGGCGAATGAGCCAGGCGTGCACCGGCACGCCGTCCACGCCCTCGAACTCGTAACTCTCCGGCAGGGCGAGACTGACGTCGCGTAGCCAGGGGTTGAGGTCGGTCAGGCGCTCGCTGTCGCCGTCGCGCCAGAGGTAGAGGTCGCCCGGGCTGGAGGGATCGGCCATGCCGTAGGCCGCCAGGTCGCCACAGGCGGGGCTGTATTCGAAATGCGTGCACTCGCCGCGCAGCAGCCGTTCGGAAGCGCCCTGCGCGTCGATGCGCCAGAGGTTGGCCGCGCCGCGCTCGGTCAGCAGGAAGTAGATCCACCTGTCACCCGGCGCCCACTTGACTGTGACGTTGGTCAGGCTGACGCGCTGGTCGGCGACGCCGTAGTTGCCGACCTCCTCGTCGATGTCCTCGTCCAGCTTGACCGCCGTGCCGGCGGCCACGTCGGCGAGGTGCGGCTGCCAGAAGTTGCGGCGATTGGTGGGCGGCGGATGGTTGTGGCCGGCGAAGGCGATGTAGCGGTCACCGGCGCCCCAGGCGGGACTGACGGCCGTGCCCTGCCAGTCCGGCAGGAGCGGGCGCGGCCCCTCCCCGCCCGGCCAGTCACAAAGATAGATGTGTCCCTGGCCCTCGGGGATGTTCTGTTCGCGCGCCGTGCCGACGAAGGCCAGGCGCGTGCCGTCGCCGCTCCACTTCGGCGTCTCGTAGTCGCTCTCGCTGTGCGTCACCTGGTCGAGGTCGCCGGTGACGCCATTCAGCACGACAATTTGGGAATAACGGTCGTGCACCCAGCCGATACCGTCCCGCTTGTAACGCAGGCGCCGCACGACCTTGATGTGCGGTTTGGGCATGCCCGCCACGGGCCCGCGGTTTTCGTCCGGGTGGCGCAGATCCGTCCAGCGCGCGCCCGCCAGATGGACTCCGTCCGGCGACCAGTCGAGGCCGCCGAGGGGCTCGTCGCCCAGGGGGATGACGTGGCATCGGGCCTCCGCCACCTGCCAGATGCGTACGGAAGCGCCATCGGCCGCGTTGTGGCTCCAGGCCAGTTGCGCGCTGTCGCGGCTCCAGGCCAGCGACGAGACGCGACAGGCGCCGCTGGTCAGGCGTTGCGCGCTGGTCTCATCCAGGCGGCGCAGATACAAATGCGCGCGATAGCCGTCGGACTCGCCATCCGGTTCGCGCACGCTGTAAGCAACCATGCTGCCATCCGGCGCGAGGACGATTTCTTCCAGCCAGCGGAAGTTCATCAGGTCTTCGGGGATGAGGCCGCGACGTCTCTCTGCCGTGCTTTCCATGTCAACCCCCATAGCCAATGGCGCCGCGCTCAGGTCAGACTGGTGACCGTCTCCTCCACCACGCCGAAGAAACAACACCAGTGACCCTCCAGCACCGAAGGACGTGAGCGCATGCCAAAGATGAGACCATCCTGCGGCGCGTTCACTGTGGCGATGACATCGCCGAAAAGGTCGTAAATCGAGCCAATCAGCGTCCCGGCGGGGACCAGGGTCTCAAAGGGCAGTTCCGGGTTGCCGACGTACATGCCGGTGGCCGGCGCCAGCAGCGGAATCTGGTAGCCCGTATGCCAGCGTTCCTCGTAACTCGCCTCACCGTCGATCATGTCGTAGTGGCGCAGGACGTTCAGATAGCCCTCCGCCAGGTCGTTGGCAATGCCGTGGAAATCGGCGCCCAGGGTGCGGCAGTTGCCGCCCAGTTCGACGGTGATGCCGGCGCGACCGTCCGCCGCGATCGCCGAGGAGGGGTTGGCGCCGCCCGTGCCGCTGCGGAAGACCAGCGGCCAGCCGGAGCCCATGGCGGCCGCCAGTTCCATGCTGGCCGGGTTGTCCGAGGCGAAGATCATGTGCGCCAGGTAGGAATGCTCGCCACCGGAATGAATGTTGATCTGCAGGTCGCAGCAGTCCTTCATGGCCAGCCAGTGGGCCCAGGCGCCGCGCTCGGTCGGGTAACCGTCAGGCTTGCCCGGATACAGCCGGTTCATGTCGTAGGCGAAGCCGTCCAGCGGGTCGCCGCGGGTGCCAGCCGTGAAGGCCGGGACGTTCATCACCGGCACGGCGACGATCGTGCCGCGCAGTTGCCGGGGGTCCACCTGCTCCAGCGTGCGAAAGATGGAGAATGGGCCTTCCGGCTCGTCACCGTGCGTCGCCCCGTTCAGCCAGAGCACCGGTCCATCGCCGGCGCCGCGCACCACAATCAGGGGGATCTCCCGCTCGCGCGGGAACATGTCCGGATTGACGGGAATGCCGCCACGCGCGGTCTCGCCCGGCATCACGCTCACGTTGCCAACTTTCATTGCCTGAGTCACGAAGCTGCTCCTGTTCGCATCCTGCTGCTAAAGCGGAAAATCCACGTCCAGCATTTGCGCCAGTTCACGCAATCCCTCGACGGTCTCGCGCGCGACCGGTACCCCGTCACGCTGCCTTTCTTCCATCCGTTTGAACTCGATTTCTCCCGGCAGCAGGACGGGTCGCTGCGGGTCGATCGCCGGCGCGCCCTTGACCTCGGCGACCAGCTCTTCGAGCCGTTTTTGAAATTCCGCCTCGCCCATGAAGGCCCGCGGATCGATGGCGATCATGATGTGCCCGACGTCGAAATTCCGGTCGTCCTGAAAAACGCTCATGCCAAAGAGCGCGCCGGTCATCACCCCGGCCAGCACGTCACTGACGAAGCTGAGGCCGTAACCCTTGTACTCGCCGATGGGCAGCACCGGGCCATCCATGGCCGCGCCGGGGTCGGTGGTCTCGCGGCCGTCGGCGGTCAACGCCCAGTTGGCGGGCATGGCGCGCCCCTCCTGCTGATACCAGCGCATCATGCCCTTGCCGGACATCGTCAGGGCCATGTCCAGCACGATGGCGTGGCTGGCCGTGCGCGGGATGGCGAAGCCCCAGGGATTGGTCCCCAGCACCGGCAGCGCGGAGCCCCAGGGCGCCATTTCGGCGGCGGCGTTGGTGAAGGCCCAGCCGATCAGGCCGGCCTGCGCCGCCTGCAGCGCATGGTAGCCGGCGATGCCGAAGTGGTTGCTGTGGCGCACGCCGACGATGGCGACGCCGCTCTCGCGCGCCTTTTCGATAGCGCGTTTCATGGCGCGATGCGCCGCGACGTAGCCGAAGCCCCTGGCCGCATCCAGCAGGGCGAAGGAGGGACCCTCGCGCAGCCAGGTCATCTCCGCAGCGGGGATGATGCCACCGCCGTGCACGCGGCGCCGGTAACGGAAGAACTTCTCCAGCCCCTGGCCCTGCCCCGGGTGCCACCACTGCGCCGCCGTCAGCACGCCGTCACTGACGATGGCAGCTTCTTCTTCCGTCGCCCCCAGCGCCTGCAGAAAATCGTGCGCGAAGCCCTGCAGGGTCTTCAGCGGGTAGTGATTGACCAGGTCGCGATTGCGGATTTCGTAGGCCATGCTCAGCGGGCCGATCCGTTGCCGATATCCGCCCGGATGCCTTCCATGGCGAACTTCATGCGTTCCATGCCTTCGCGCAGCGTCCCCTCCGGCTGCAGGAAGGTCATGCGAATGTATTGCTTGCGGGCCTCGGAGAAGGCCGAACCGGGATAGACCAGCACGTGTTGCTCGCTCAGCACGCGTTGGGCGAATTGCATGCTGTCCAGGCCGGTGAAGCCGATGTCGGCGAAGATGAACTGGCCGCCTTCGGGTACGCCGTACTCAATGCCCATCTCGTCCAGCGCGTCAAGCACGACACGGCGGCGGCGCACGTAGGTATCGGCAAACATCTGCACCGGCTCCTGCGGCCCGGTCAGAGCGGCGATGCCGGCGTACTGCGAGATGATGGAGGTGGCGCCGGTGATGGCCGCCTTCAGTTCACGCAGTCGTTCCATCAGCGGCGCCGGGCCGGTCACCCAGCCGACGCGCCAGCCGGTCATGGAATAGGCCTTGGAGAGCGCGTTGAGCGTCAGCGTCCGTTCGCGCGCGCCCGGCATGGCCGCGGCGCTCGTATGCACGACGTCGTCGTAGACGAAGAGGTCGTAAATCTCGTCGGAGATGATGAACAGATCATGGTCGCAGGCGATTTGCGCCAGATCCCGCATGTCCTGCGGGGAGATGACGCTGGCGGCCGGGTTGTTGGGCGACACCAGCAGCAGCGCTTTCGTGCGCTCGTTGACGGCGCGGCGCACGTCGGCGGGGTCCGCGCGAAAGTTCTGGTGGGGAAAGGTGTCGACTTCGATCTGGCGTCCGCCGGCGAAGCGGGTGGAGTCCAGATAGGTGTTGTAGTTCGGTTCCGGCACGACCATTTCGTCACCGGGGCCGATGAGGGTCAGCACCATGAGGAACAGCGCTTCCTGCCCGCCGTTGGTCACCACGACTTCGGTGGCGGGATCGTAGGCCACGCCGCTGACGCGCTCGACGCGCGCCGCGATGGCCTCGCGCAACGCCGGCAGGCCCTCCGGCGGGGCGGTGTCGCTGTGATGTTGCACCATGGCCTCTTTCGCGGCGGCGATGATGTGTTCGGGGGTGTCAAAGTCCGGATCGCCGCGTCCCAGGATGACGGCGTCGTCATAACTGGCAGCCTCGGCCATCATGGAGTAGAGCAGATTGGTGCCGCTTTTCTTCCGTTCACGTTCGGGCATGGTGCCCTCCTCCTCGTTCAGGCGTCGGCCAGCAGGTCAAGGGCGGCTCGGGCCGCGTCACAGACCGTGAGGCGCAGCACGTCCGGCGCGCCGAAATCACTGCCGTCCGCCACCTGATAGCCGGCCGCGGCCAGGCGAGCCAGACCCTCCGACTTCTGTGACGGGGACAGGCGCAGCGCCAGCAGGCCGGCCGCCCCGCCCGCCAGCACGTCGAGGCCGGCGGCGCGGGCGCGTTGCTGCAGCCCGGCGCGCAAGGCCTGCATGTGCGCCAGACGCGCGGGCTGCTCCTCTGCGTAGAGGCTGCCCGCCTCCAGTGCGCCAAACTGCGCGGGCGTGGCCGTGCAGATGGCCATGATCTGTTTCTGCGACTGGATCGGCGGCAGCCAGTCTTGCGGCACGGCGATGTAACCGGCCAGCCAGCTGTCGATGCCGGCGCCGGGGAAGGCCTCACCGATCAGGGCGACGCGCGCCGTCGGCGCCGCGACAGACCCCGAGGCCCAGGGCGCCAGGCCGCGGTCGATGATCGCGCCGGCGTCATGGTCGGCGAGCAGGGCGGCGATGGCTGCCATCTCGTCCCCGTCCAGCGTCGCGCCACTGAGACGCGAGGGCGATTCGATGTACAGAAGGCGACTGCCGCCTTCCAGCGCGGCGCGGATGGCCGCCAGCCGCGGCAGACGGCGCTCCGCATCTACGACCAGCGAGACCGTCTCGCGCGGGCGCGCCCCCAGCGCCTTGCGCGCGCCGGGATGCACGACTTCGGGCAGGGCGATCGCCCCGTCGCCGGCGTCGATGAGTTGCAGGGTGAGGAATCGGGATTCCTGCATGCCGGCCGTGACCAGCAGGTTGGCCGCCTCATACTGAGCGCCGGTGGCTTCGTTGAGGTGCTGCGCCAGAGTCGCGCGCAGGCCGTCGATGCCCGGCACGGGTTCGTAATGGGTATGGCCGGCGTCGAGCGCTGCGCCGGTGGCTTCGATGATGCGTTCGTCCAGCGGGCCGACGACGGCATCCGCGGCCAGGTCCAGCGTGTTGCGCGCGGCGGCAGGGATGACGGCGGCGTTCAGGTTCTCGTTGACGCGATGCCGCTGCAGCAGGGCAGCGACGGAATCAGGGGGCATGGACAGGGTCCTCGCTTCATGCCGGTAACGGCGTCACATACTGCGCGACTGTCGATTGTCGACAATCGCGGCAAGTCTGAATCGTAGCCAGCGCGCTCCTGCCTGTCAAAAAGTGGTGTACCAGTCCAGTTCCAATTGAATAGATACCTGCAAATTGCTAAAATGACTTCAAAGTGGAGGTGCGACCATGGTTGGTGCTCGCATTTATCACGCACGTCTAATGGCGGGAATGACTAGGGCGGATGTTGCAGACGCACTGGATCGCGTTGGCATTCCCACAAGTTCGTCACGAATTTCCAAGTTTGAGAGTGGCAATGTTGCAGTTAATTCCACCATGCTGCTTGCCCTTTCAAAACTGTTCGATGTGCCTCCAGTCTGGCTTCTTCACAAGCCTACGACGACGGTGGATTGGCTTGCTTATCGTAAACGCTCTACCCTGCCCAAAAGGACACGCACGGAGATCGAGTTGTCTGCAAATGATGTAGCCTCTTTGCATGTCGAGTTGCGGGAAAAACTTTATCCGGATGCGTCGTTTGAGTTTTCAGAGCGTGTGAAAGTCGTCGATGCCAAGGGTGCTGAAGAGGCAGCACAGATGCTTCGAGCCGCCTGGGGTTTGGGTGATACGCCGATAGAAAACTTGACGCAAACCGCGGAAACAAGGGGAGTTGTAGTCATTGGCCAGAATCAAGTTTCAGAACGATTCGATGGCTTGGCAGGATACATTGGTGAAGATGTCCCGGTTATCGTGATCAATTCTGAAGTTGAAACAGACAGGCAGCGATTCAATCTTGCACATGAACTTGGTCACCTGGTGATGCAAACGTCAGATGACACGGCAGAAAAACTCGCGCATCGTTTCGCAGCGGCTCTATTGGTTCCAGAGGAAGTCGCTCGACGTGAGTTGGGAGAAAACCGCAATACAGTTTCCTTTTTGGAACTCGGTGCTTTGAAACGCCGCTACGGTCTTAGTATGCAAGGTTGGGTATATCGCGCTAGCGACTTGGGAATTTTCTCATCGGGACTGGTTCGTGCATTTTGGCGTGAAGTGAATCGAAGGGGATGGAAGAAATCCGAACCATTTGATTTCGTCGCTGACGAGGAACCGGTACTGCTCAATCAGATGATTTCTCGCGCCTTGGAGGGAGGAGTGGTTTCAACAGAAAGGATTCAACAGGCTCTGCCACAATATGAGTTTCAGTCCTCTTTTTCGGAGGTATCAGAACCTCCATCTGCTACTGAATTAATGAAGATGTCAGCAGAGGAACGAAAGGCGTGGACAACTCGGGCCTTTGCAAAGGCGAAAGAAATGGATTTCGAAATCTTCGAAGCTTTCGGCGAAGAAGAATTAAGGCATTTGGGTGAATGAGAATTTAATTTCACGTGGTGAAATTTGGAGAGTGAAGTTTGATCCGCAGGTTGGGGCGGAAATGAAAGGCCCGCACCCGGCAGTTGTGCTGAGTCCGGAGTCGCTCGGTAGGCCTGAGTTGCAAATCGTCGTGCCGTTCACTTCCAAAGGCCATGATTACAGGGATCTGTTCTGGATGATTCCTGTTTCACCCTCTTCTACAAACGGGCTCACAAAGGAATCATGGGCCAATGCCTTTCAGATATTGTGTGCTTCTTCAGATCGCTTTTCGAAAAGGCTTGGGGTGTTGCAGTCTGACAAACTTGAAGATATCGCAAATGCTGTAACCTTGTGCCTTGGATTGGGCTTCGACAATTAGTCTGGCCCTCTACTCCACGTACGGCCGATTCAACTGTAGCGGCGGCTTCTGCACCTTGCGCAGGCGCAGGTTGAGCATCTCCACAAAGATCGAGAAGGCGATGGCGAAGTAGATGTAGCCTTTGGGGATGTGCTGGTCCAGCCCCTCGGCCACCAGGGTCAGGCCGATCAGCAGCAGGAAACTCAGCGCCAGCATCTTGACCGTCGGGTGGCGGTTGACAAAATCGCTGATGCGCGCGGCGGAGAGCAGCATGATGATCATGGCGATGGTGACGGCTATCACCATGATGCCCACCTCGCTCACCATACCCACGGCTGTGATGACCGAATCGATTGAGAAGACCGCGTCCAGCAGCACGATTTGCAGGATGACGGCGCCGAAGGAGGGCGGAATCCGCGCGCCGGCGTGACCGCTGTCGCCTTCCAGCTTGTCATGAATCTCGTGCGTGGCCTTGGCCAGCAGGAAAAGGCCGCCGACGATCAGAATCAGGTCGCGCCCGGAAATCTCCTGGCCCGCCAGCATGAAGAGCGGAGCCGTGAGGCGGATGACCCAGGAGATGGCGAAGAGCATCGCGATGCGCATGACCAGCGCCAGACCGAGCCCGACCTGGCGCGCGCGCGCCTGCTGCGCCTGCGGCAACTTGCCCGCCAGAATCGTAATGAAGACGATGTTGTCGATACCCAGAATGATTTCCAGCACGACCAGCGCCAGTAACCCCGCCAGGGCATCCGGGCTCGAGATCCATTCCATCGTCGTGTCCTCCTCCGTTCCGCGCCGCGGCGATTGTGGCACGGGCGGGTCAGGGGGTGCAAGGGAGGAAGAGGGCGGCAGGAAATCAGGCCGTGCTGGTCAGCGGCGAAACGATGGTGATGAGCCCGCGGTAGCGCTCAAAGCCGGCTCCAGCGTGCAGACAGATCCAATGTCATGCGCCAGCATGGTGGCCACGATGTTGGCGTCGTGGACTGCGATGCCCCGGACATCGTATTCCTGCAGGAGGGTCAGCAATTGATCGCGCACGGCCGGAGTCTCGTCGACTTCACGAACAAATGGGCGAAACCACGCGATCCGCTCATGTGCCCAGGTGAGCGGCATCGGCCCCGCTTCGGTTTCGTAGCGGGTTGCCTGAACCCAAAACTCCCGGAGCACCTGACCATTTATCCACTATGCAACGCCTTCATCCAGAAAACGTTGCAATTGCGCCAGACAGGCCTCGTGCTTCTGCACCTTGGCTTCCGGTGGATCATTGCCGATATCCGGAATCGCAGCATGCAGGAAGATATTGGAGTCCACAAACACCGCGTCAACCACGGTTATTTGTACCAGTCTGCCCGGCGAGTTGAAACGACATCATCCCGATACAAATCCGCGCGGCAAGTGGACACCCTTTGGTCGGTGATCGGACCCTTGAACGGAATCGTATGCAGCAGGCGAATCTTCTCAGTTCTGCTTAACTCGCGTTGTTTGGCGACCTGCACCAGCAAGTTTCCAATCAGGTCTTCCACGTCCGGCGTGGCCAGCGCCTGGATGCGTCCGCCCAGTTCCTCCTGACGCTGGTACACCTGCCGTGCCAGAGGGGTCAGCGATTCATCCCTGGCGCAAAGGTCTTCCAGTTGATCCCGCAGTTTTGTCAGTTGGTCCTCTCGCGCACCCGTTACCCCGGTGGCCCAGGCGAAGAGTTCCTCGGTAATGTCGATAGCCCTTGCGATGACTTCCTCGTTCGGCTGTGGCCCCTGCTCCGCCTCCAGTTCGAGACTTGCCAGACCTGCGACAAACTGCTCCAGTTCCCCCAGCTCCCGCTCACGCCGGGCAAGCGCCGCCAATGCCTCGTCAAGCAGCGCCTTGCGCTCTCCGGTGGCGGATGTCGCGCTGTTCACCAGGCCGGCAACTCCTTCCGGCAAGCGAGGCGGCGGCTCCATCAACTGCGGCAACGTGACCATCATGGCCCTCTGGCAAAAGTCCCGGCTGACAACTCACCCTCATTATACACCCCCTGGCCCGCGGGATGCTTCGGGCCCGCGCTCTCGCTATACTCCCCGGCAACGAACAGGCGGACGGGGGCTGTGGACCGCATCGTCAGGGGCTTTGACGTGGGCACCTACACCGAAGCGCCGCTGCGCGCCGATTGCCTCGCCCTGCTGGAGGCGCCGCCGGCCCGTATCTTCGAGGTCATCAGCGACCACACGAAGCTCTTTCTGTGGCTGCCGCTGGTGTCGGATAGCACGGTCAGCCGGCGCCACGCCCTGCAGCGCGACGGCGTCAGCACGGTGCGCTGGCTGCACCTGGGCGCCTTCACCGTGCAGGAATACATCGTCGCCTCGAACCCGCCGCATCTGCTGGCCAGCAGCATTGAGGAAAGCGAGTTCATCGTCGATCACGTGGCGCTGCAGTCCCTGTCAGCCGAACGGCACGGCGGCACCTGGCTGCGCTGGCGCGCCTGGTTCCGCACGACGACGCTCGCGCCGCTCAGCGCCCCGCTGGCCGGCCAGGCGATGACGCTGCTCTTTCGCGGCGCCCTGAACAATCTGATTCGTGAATTCGGTGGCCGCCCCGGCGGTCACGGCGAGAAAGGAACGGCACTGTGAGCGACAGGTCGCAGGCGCCAGAAAGGGAATCCTGACTTGACTATCAAAAAAATCCGCTGGGGCATTCTCAGCACGGCCAACATTGGCACCGGGCGCGTCATCCCGGCCATGCAAGGTAGCCGCAACGGCGTGGTGCAGGCCATCGCCAGCCGCACGCCGGAGCGCGCGCAACAGGCCGCCGACGCGCTCGGCATCCCGCGCGCGCACGGCAGCTACGAGGCCCTGCTGGCCGACCCCGACATCGACGCCATCTACAATCCCTTGCCCAACAGCATGCACGCCGAATGGAGCATCCGCTGCGCCGACGCCGGCCTGCCCGTGCTTTGCGAAAAACCGCTGGCTGTCAATACGGCCGAGGCCGAGGCGATGGTGGTGGCCTTCGCCAGACACGACCTGCTTCTGGCCGAAGGCTTCATGTACCGCTTCCACCCGCAGACTCTAAAGGTGCTGGACCTGCTGCGCGGCGGCGCCATCGGCGACCTCGTGATGGCCAACGCCAGCTTCAACTTCCCCATCGACCTGTCGGACCTGGGCAACATCCGTCTCAGCCGCGAACTGGCAGGCGGCGCGCTGATGGACATCGGCTGCTACTGCATCAGCGCAGCCCGCCTGATGACCGGCGAGGAGCCCGCGCAGGCCCGGGGCGTGAGCCGCAGCGGCAGCGGCAGCAAAGTCAACGAGGTGCTGGGCGCCGTGCTGGACTTCCCCTCGGGCGCCGTCGCCGTCATCGATTGCAGCCTGCGCAACCAGCGCGTGCAAAGCTACGACCTGCGCGGCACGCAGGGCCGCATCCGCGTGGAGACCGCCTTCGTGACGCAGCCGGACGAGGCGACGCTCATCGAGACCTGGGGCATCAGGGGCGAATACAGCCGCATCACCATCCCGCCCGCCAACAGCTACACGCTGATGGCGGAGGACTTCGCCGACGCCCTGCTGCAGGGGCGGCCGCCGAGGTACCCGCCCGGCGACGGCGTGGCCAACATGCGCGTGATCGACATGCTGAGGGATTGATGACAACCCGCCTCACACCAACCACTGCCGGCCAACCCGCCATTCCTGGCCCGGTCGGGGCTGCTCCCTGCCGGAGTCTTTCTGCCGAACAATTCGTTGAATTCTTTCCGGGTGGAGGTGCAACGTGCGAACTCGTCTGTGTATTGTATTTTTCCTGCTCATCTCCCTGATCGCTCCCGCCAGCCAGGCGCAGGACAATCCCTGCCCTGCCGGCCTGCCGGAGCGTCCCGCACTTTCACGGCACATAGAGCAATCCGACATTCTGGACGGGACTCTCGGTTTCGATGAGGTCCTCGCGCATGGTGAGGAGTTGTTCACCGTGCTCTTTAACGTCTGCGACGGGCAGGGCCGACCGGCGACCACCGGCGGCGTGGTCGGACGGGAACCGGACGAGCCGGCCTTCAGCCGCATCTCGGCGCCCGATTCCAATTCGTGCGTGGGCTGCCACATTCAGCCGCGCATCGGCGGTAGTGGCGAGTTTGGACTCAACGTTTTCCTGCTGGCCCAGCACGCTGACCCGGTGCTTGAAAGCACCTCGTTGTCAATGAGCAACCATCGCAATCCCCTCGGCATGTTCGGCGCGGGGCCAATCGAGATGCTGGCGCGCGAAATGAGCACGGATCTGCAGGCACTGCGCGAAGAAGCCGCGGCCAGAGCCAGGGAACAGGGGGAGGCTGTAACGGTCGAATTGGTGACGAAGGGCGTGGGTTTCGGCGCGTTGACGATCGAAGCCGATGGCACTCAGGATTCGAGCCGCATTGAAGGGGTCGATCATGACCTGGTCATCAAACCTTTCCACCAGGCAGGCACCAAAGTTTCGCTGCGCCAGTTTTCGGCCAATGCCATGAACCAGCACCACGGCATGCAGGCCGAGGAGCGCTTTGACCTCAACCCCGACATCATGGACCCTGATTTCGACCGCGATGGCATGCAGCGCGAATTAACCATCGGCGATATCACGGCGATCACGCTCTTTCAGGCGGCTCTTGCGACTCCCGGCCGCGTCCTGCCGGAAGACGCGGAGTTGCGCGACGCCGCCATCCGCGGCGAGCAGGTCTTCGAAAGTATCGGCTGCACAGGTTGCCACATCCCTGAACTGCCTCTCGAGTCGCGCTTCTTCTCCGACCCGAACCCCTTCAATCCGGCCAACACCATGACCGACATGTCGCAGACCGTCCGTTTTGACATGACGCTGCAGGGCCAGCAGCCGCGTCTCGAACGCAGCGGCGAGGGCGCCATCGTGCGCGCCTTCACCGATCTCAAGCGCCACAGCCTCTGTGACCCGCCGGAGCAAGCGGATGCCATCCGCTTCTTCTGCAACGAGGTCCTGTTGGACAGCCGGCCTGACCAGGATGGCAGGTCAGGCGCCGAGTTCTTCCTCACCCGCAAGCTGTGGGACGCCGGCAGTTCGCCGCCCTACGGTCATCGCGGTGACCTGACCACGCTGTCTGAAGCCATCCTGATGCACGGCGGCGAGGCGCGTGCGACGCGCGATGCCTTCACCGAATTGCCTTTTGCCGATCAGCGCGCCGTGGTGGAGTTTCTGCTGTCGCTGCAGATCCTGCCGGAGGACCAGGCCGCGGGGCCCGGTCTGACGGCCTCACAGGCCGTGATCGCCTTGCCTGGCGGATTGCTGTTGCTCGGCCTGCTGGGCGGCCTCCTGGCCCGGCGGCGGGAAGGCCGGGTAACTGCAGGCAACTGAATTGACCTGCCAGAGACTGGTCAGGCGCGGACGCCGGCGGAATGCAAAGGTGGGCAGGCGGCCTGCTGCGGCTGCAACTCGATTTCGGCCCGCAGATGAGGGATGAGCAGGCAGGCGATCCTCATGCCGGTTCCCCGTCCAGACGTACAGGGCAATGCATGAGGTCATGATATAGAACATATGTTCGGTTGTCAATACCTTGGCGCACGCGGATTGTTGTACGGGCGACATATCATGTCGCCCGTACATGGCGCCGTGTTTTGTCAGGGCGGCGGAATCCTGCGGGGACCGGCTGCTCCTGACGCAGCGGGGCCGGGCAGACTTCAGCCGTCGCTGGCCTGCGCCTCGATGCGGCCGATCACCGCCTGCACCGCGGCGCGACGCTCCTCCGGCAGGGAGGCCGCCAGCTGCTCCAGTGAGTCCCGCAGCACCTGCGGCACCTGGCCGGCCTCCGCCGGGATCGTGCGGAAGAAGGACGCCAGGGCCTCCTCCGCCTGTTCCGCATCGCCCAGGGCCAGGCTGGTCGTCACCAGGTCGGCGTAGCCCCAGTAGTTGTCGACGTCGGCGCGCGTTTCGGCGGCGGCCAGTTGCTGCGCCTGGCGCCAGGTGTCGCGCATGGCGTCGGCGCCATCCTGCTGCATGCCCAGCAGCGCCAGGTTGACCCAGGCGTAGGACGAGGAGGGGGTGACGCGCGCCGCCTCGCGGTAGGCGTGGACGGCTTCCTGCATCTGGCCGCGACGACGGTATAACCCGCCAAGCGAGCCCCACCAGGACTCGCCGTCGTCGTCCACCAGGTTGGGCAGAAGGGACAGCGCCTGGGTCAGATGGCTTTCGGCCTCGTTGAAGGCGCGCGCGCGCTCGACGCCTTCCGGCAACTGCTCCGCGCGGCGGCGGTAGACGTAGCCGAGGTTGGCCAGGGCGGGGGCGAAGTCGGGTTCGCCGGCCAACGCCTGGCGCAGGTAACGTTCGGCCTCATCCAGCGCGCCGGCCTGCGAGCAGGTGTAGCCCATGCGGTAGTTGATGACCGGGTTGCCCGGGTCCAGCTGCAGGGCGCGCCCGTAGATGGCGCGGGCCCCGCGAAAATCGCCGGAGCGATACTGGCGCTCGCCGAGGGGCAGCAGGGACAGCGCGCGGGTGGCGTCGCCGGTCGATTTCTCCAGCATGGCCTGCAGCGAGCCCTGCAGGCCGGCGAAGGTCTCCTCGCGCTGACGCGTTTCCTCCCGCAGTTGACGGCGCGTGCGGAGGATCTCGTTTTCGAACCTGCGGCGCGATTCGCGCAACTGGTTCTGGGCGGCGATGAAGCGCGTCACGCCGAAGACGACGCCCGCGCCGCCGACGATCGTCACCACCAGGCTGAAGGCCTCCAGCAGACCGAGCAGGTTGAAGGCCTGGTCCAGCGCGCGCTCGGCATCGGCCAAGTCCCGCGCGACCTGGGTGGCCATGGACGCCAGGTCGTCGGGTTGCGCCTGAGCGTGGACCGCCGCTGTCGGCAGCAGCAGAGAGATGATGGGAAACAAGCGGCGCATAACGCTATTGTACACGTAATGGACAGCTCTGATCTGCCCCCGGAATTCACAGGCCCCGACGAAGGCCTGCTGGACTGGTACGAGCGCGAGGCCGCCGACCTTCCCTGGCGTCGAAGCCGCGATCCCTGGGCCATCTGGCTGGCCGAGATCATGCTGCAGCAGACGCAGGTCAGGACGGTCATCCCTTACTACGAGCGCTTCCTGCGGCGCTTTCCAAACATCGCTACGCTGGCCGCCGCCGACCTGGATGAAGTGCTCAAGCTTTGGGAAGGGCTGGGCTACTACCGTCGCGCGCGCAACCTGCAGCGGGCCGCGCGCCAGGTCATGGAAGCGTACGATGGCTGCCTGCCGCGCCGCGCAGCCGACCTGCAGCGCTTGCCTGGCATCGGCCGCTACAGCGCCGGAGCCATCGCCAGCATCGCCTTTGGCGAGGCGGCGGCGGTGCTGGATGGCAACGTCATGCGGGTCTTCGCCCGCCTGACCGACCTTGACGAGGACATCACGCGGTCGGCGACGCAGCGGCGCCTGTGGGCGCTGGCGCAGGACTGGCTGCACCCCACGCGGCCCGGCGCCTGGAACCAGGCCCTGATGGAGCTGGGGCGTCGCGTCTGCCGGCCCCGTCAGCCGGATTGCCCGCGCTGTCCGCTGCAGACGTCCTGTCTGGCCCGGGCCCGCGGCACCCAGGCGCAGCGCCCGCGCCGCCGTCCCCGCCCCGAAAGGCCGCATCACGACCATGTCGTCGCCCTGCTGCGCAACGCGCAGGGGCAGGTTTTGATTCAGCGGCGACCGGAGGAAGGGTTGCTGGGCGGCCTGTGGACCTTCCCCGGCGGTCGCGCGATGGCGGAGGACGCCAGCCTGAAGGCGGCGCTGCAACGCTGTCTGCGCGAGACCCTGGCGCTGGAGGCGCGGCCGGGGGCGGCCCTGGCGCCGGTGCAACAGGGCTTCACCCATTTCCGCATCACCTTGCACGCCTGGGAGTGCGCCCTGGTCTGCGGGCCGGAGGAATCACCGTCGCCGGAGACCGCCTGGGTGCAGCCGGAGGAACTGGACAGTTACAGTTTTGGCGGGGCCGAGCGCGCGCTCATCGCCAACTGGCTCACAGCGGCGACTCGAAGTAACGCGACTCCACGATGATCTGCGCCGAGGGCGCGCGCAAGGCATCGGCCAGGGTCGCGCCCCTCCGCGCCACCCAGGTCTCAACGAGGCGGTAGCCGACCTCAAAGCCGGCCCAGTCGGGCATGCCGACCCCCGGATGCCCGTTGAGCGCCGGCAAACCGTCGCCATAGAGGGCCCTGGCGTGGGTCAGTGGGCGGTCGTCATCCAGCATGTCGGCGAGGACGGCGCTGCAAAGCGCGAGGGTATCCGCGTCCAGCGGCCGGGCCGGCGGCGGGCGCTTCCGGCCCATGACGACCTGCGCGCCATACATGTTGGTGACCAGGTCGCTGTAGTCCGGGCAGTCGTACCAGCGGCGCGCGATGCGCGTCAGTTCCCTTTCCCAACCGACCGGTCTGCGGAAGCACGCCAGCCAGGGGCGCGGCAGGTCCGGTTGCAGGCGCCGGGTCAGGGCGGCGGCGATGCCCTCCATCACCAGGAAGTCGGCAAGATTGCGCAGCGTCGCGCGGCCATGAACGAGGTGCCGCAGGGTCTGGGCCCAGGCGCGCGCCAGCGCCGCCGGCAGACGCTCAAAATTACCGCCGCCTGGCCAGAGCCGCAGCAGGATCAGGCCGGGCACGGCGCCGTAGACGCTGAGCCCGTGACCGAAAAGCATCAGGGAGCGGTTGGCCGAATCGCAGGGCAGCAGCAGGCAATCGCCCTCTGCGTCAGGCAGGGCCAGCAGGCGCTGAAGCCGCTCAAGGACGGCGCGCACCTGCGTACGATAATCGAGCGCCCCGTAACGGGCGAATTCCCAAGCGGAGGCCTCCAGGCTGCGCGCCGGGTTGAACAGGCCCCAGCCCTGGGCGCCCGCGCAGGCCTCCATACCATCGCAGCCCACGAGTTCCATGACCTCAAGCGCCGGCCAGCGATTGCCATGGACGCCGCGGGCGCGGTACAGGGCTTCGACGGCCGTGCCGGGATCGAGGAGCAGCGGGCCGGCGCGTCGGAAGGTCTCCCGCGGGTGGCGCGACTCCGTGTAGAGTTCGCGCAGAATGTCGAGTGTGGGGTGGACCCTGACGCGCATGATGGCTGCATCATGCCGCCGGACCTAGCGGTCGGCAAGGGCGGGACGCGGGCGGCGCGGCAGCCTGTTGTCGCAGGACTGCCGGTCAGTTATGATGGGACTGTTGTTCGCCAGTGAGGCAAATGAGGAGCGAAAGTTTATGAGCCAGAATATCGAGGATCGGGGTTACGTGCACCCCGAGAAGCTCGTTTCCACAGAGTGGGTCGCGGAACACCTGGATGACCCCCAGGTCCGCATCGTTGAATCCAACGAGGACCCGCTGCTCTATCCCTCCAGCCATTTACCCGGCGCCGTCCAGATCGACTGGACGGTGGACCTGAACGATCACCTCCGGCGCGACTATCTCGACCAGTCCGGTTTTGAGTCGCTGATGTCCCGCAACGGCATCGCGCGCGATATGACCGTGGTGTTTTACGGCGACCGCAGCAACTGGTGGGCCTGCTACGCCCTGTGGGTCTTCCAGCTCTTCGGCCATGACAACGCGTGCGTGATGGACGGCGGCCGCAAGAAGTGGGAACTGGAAGGCCGCGAGCTGGTGCGCGAGGTGCCCGTTTATCCCCACACGGATTATCGTGCGCCCGCGCGCGACGACGAGACCGAGCGCGCCTTCCGCGACGACGTGCTGGCCCACGTCGAGGCCGGCAGGCGCATGGTGGACGTGCGCAGCCCGGAGGAGTTCAGCGGCGAACTGCTGCACATGCCCGGCTCGCCGCAGGAAGGCGCCCTGCGCGGCGGTCACATCCCGGGCGCGAACAGCGTCCCCTGGAGCCGCGCCACCAATCCCGAGGACGGCACCTTCCTCAACGCAGCCGGCCTGCGCGCGATCTATGAGGAAGAACAGGGCCTGAGCCCGGACGACGACGTCATCACCTACTGCCGCATCGGCGAGCGCAGCAGCCACACCTGGTTCGCGCTGAAGTACCTGATGGGCTATGACCAGGTGCGCAACTACGACGGCAGCTGGACGGAATGGGGCAACCTGGTCAACGTTCCGATCGAGCGCTGAGCGCCAGACCATGATTCCGGCCAGGCTGGACGAACTGCTGGAGGACTTCTCCTTCATCAGCGACCGCAACGAGCGCGCCGCATGGCTGATCGACGCGGCCGATCGCTTTGACGAGGCGCGGGTGCCGCCGGACGTGGCGGCGCCCCCCTACGACGAGGCGCATCGCGTGCCGGCCTGCGAATCCGATGCCTTCGTCTGGGCCCTGCCGACGGACGGCGGCGTCCTGGATTTCCGTTTCGACGTGCTCAATCCGCAGGGCCTCTCGGCCATGGCCCTGGCCGTCATCCTCAGCGACTGTTGCTCCGGCGCGCCCCTGCAGCAGGTGGCTGCCATCCCGCAGGACATCGTGCTGAAGATCTTCGGTCGCGAGGTCTCGATGGGCAAGGGTCAGGGGCTGATGGGGCTTGTGACCATGGTGACCCATGCGGCGCGCGAGGAACTCGGCTCGCAGTCGGCCGGCGCGTAAAAAAGGCCCGCCGGCAGTGGCGGGCGCGGGCGCGCAAAAAAGGCGACGACCGGAATCGAACCGGTGATAAAGGTTTTGCAGACCTCTGCCTTGCCACTTGGCTACGTCGCCGATGCCTGAGTATAGCGATTTGGGCGCGCAGCGACAAGCGTTGACGAAGACCGGCCGCGGGCCGCGGCTGCCGGATCATTGAGTATGCGCGTCGCCATCGACGCCAGCCGCGCCACCGTGGCGCGCGGCACCGGCACCGAACATTACAGCCGGGAACTCATCCGCGCCCTGCTCCAGGTTGGCGCGGAACACGAATACCACCTCTTCTTCCGCGACGAGCCGCCCCCGGGCCTGTTCAGCGGGCGCAACGTCGTGCAGCACGTCATTCCCCTGCCGCGCCTGTGGACGCACCTGCGTCTGGCGGCGGCGCTTTACGCGCTGCGCCCGGACGTCAGTTTCGTGCCGGCGCACAGCCTGCCGCTGTTCTTCCCCGGGCCGGCCCTGGTCACCGTGCACGACCTCGGCTTTCTCCACTACCCCGCCGCCCACCCGCCGCGCGCGCGTCGCTATCTGGAGTGGTCGACGCGGCACAGCGCCCAGCGCGCCAGCCTCGTGCTGGCCGACAGCCAGGCGACGGCGGACGATTTGCGAGATTTCTGCGAAGTCGCGCCGGAGAGAATCCGCGTGGTGTACCCCGGCCTGACCCCGCTCCCGATCGGCGATCTGACGGCCCTGCGCCGCAAATACGCCTTGCCGCCACGCTACTATCTCTTTCTGGGCACGCTGCAGCCGCGCAAGAACCTGCCGACCATCGTCGCCGCCTGGCAGCGCTGGCGCGCGATCAACCCCGACGATGACGCGGCGCTGGTGCTGGCGGGCGGCCGCGGCTGGCTGCTTGACGAAAGGCAGTTCGCAGGGCTGGATGACGTGTACCTGCCGGGTTACATCGACGATGAAGACCGCGGCGCGCTCTACGCCGGCGCGCGCGCGCTGCTCTTTCCCTCGCTGCACGAAGGCTTCGGATTCCCCGTGCTGGAGGCCATGCACTGCGGCACGCCGGTCATCACCAGTGTGACTTCCAGCCTGCCGGAACTGGCCGGGGACGCCGCCCTGCTGGTCGAGCCGACCGACGTGAAGGCCATCGCGCGGCAAATGACGCGCCTGCAGAAGGACAGGGCCCTGCGCCAGCGCCTGGCCCGTTCCGGCCAGGCCCGGGCGGCGCGCTTCAGCTGGGAGCGGGCGGCGCGCGCGACGCTGCGGGCCCTGCAGGACGCGGCGGGCGCGGCGGGCGCGGCCTGATGCGTATTCTGGTGGTGCAGCTGGCCGACGTGGGGGACCTGGTGCTGGCGACGCCGGCGCTGGCGGCCCTGCGCGCCGCCCGGCCCGACGCGCGGTTGACCCTGCTGACCAGCGCCCACGCCGCGCCGCTGCTGGCCGGCAGCGGCCTCGTGGATGCGATCATCACGCTTGAGCGCGCCGGCGGCAGCCACCCATTCGGCTTTCTGCGACCGGACAACCTGCGGCGCATACTGGCGACCGGCCCGCAGGACCTCGTGATGTATTTGCACCATTTCACGTTGTGGCGCGGCACGCTGAAGTTCGCGCTGATCGCCCTGGCGGCGCGCGCGCGACGCCGCATCGGCCTCGACAACGGCAATGGCTGGTTCCTCACGGAAAAAGTGCAGGATGAGGGCTTCGGCGCCCTGCATCAGGCGGAATACTGGCTGCAACTGGCCGCCCGGGCGGGCGCCGACCCGCGTCCCCGACCGGCGATCGTAGCGCGAGGGGCCCTGCCACAGCCCCTGCCGCCAGGCCGTTACATCGCCCTGCACGCCGGCGGCGGCGCGTCCAACCCGGCCCGCCGCTGGGCGCCGGAGCGATTTGCGCAGGTGGCGGACCGCTTGCGCGAGGAAAGTGGCGCGCAACTGCTGCTGGTCGGCGGCCCCGACGACGACAACCAGGCCCTGCGCGCGGCCCTGCGCAGTGCGGTCATCGACCTGACCGGCCAGACGACCCTGCCCCAACTGGCGCAGGTGCTCGCCGGGGCAGCGCTCTTCATCGGCGCGGAAAGCGGCGTGATGCACCTGGCGGCGGCCGCCGGCGCGCCGGTGCTGTCCATTATGGGGCCGGGCAATGCCTCCGCCTGGGGGCCCTGGACGCCTGGCGGCCGCAGCGTCGTGTTGCGCAGCGCGCCGGTCTGCAGCCCTTGCGGCTACGTCGGGCACAGCCTGGGCCTGCCCCGCGGCTGCGAGGCGCGCACCTGCATGCGCATGGTTACCGTGCCGCAGGTGCTGGAGGCGGCGCGCGCCCTGCTGCGCGGCGACTCGCCAGCGCCGGCGGGGGATGACCCCGGTCCGCCTCCGCCAGGCCGCATCCACATACTCGGCCTGCCGGTGGACGGGATCAACACGGCGCAATGGCTGGCGCTGGTCGACGCCTGGATGAGGGCGCGGCCACGGCGGGCGCGCCAGGTCTGCACCATGAACCCCGAATTCATGATGGCCGCCCGCGGCGACGCGAACTTTCGTCACATCCTGCAGCGGGCGGACCTCTGTGTGGCGGACGGCGCGGGACTGCTGTGGGCCGCGCGTCGCCAGGGAAAGACCCTGCCGGGTCGCATCACCGGCGCGGACGGCCTGCCCCTGCTGGCGCAGCGCGCCGCCTCTCGCGGATGGCGTCTTTTCCTGCTGGGCGCGGCGCCGGGCGTGGCGGAGCGGGCGGCCCAGGCCCTGCAATCCCGCTTCCCCGGCCTGCAAATTGCCGGCACCTTCAGCGGCAGCCCGGCGGCGGACGAGGAAGACGACATCGTGGCGCGCGTCAACGCCAGCCAGGCGGACCTGCTCTTCGTGGCCTGGGGCGCGCCGCGTCAGGACAAGTGGATTGCGCGCAACCTGCCGCGCCTGCATGTCGGCATGGCCATGGGCGTGGGGGGCGCCTTCGATTTCCTGGCCGGCGACGTGCGGCGCGCGCCAGCGTGGTTGCGTCGGCGAGGCCTGGAGTGGCTCTTCCGTTTGGCGCTGCAACCCTGGCGCCTGCGCCGCATGTTGCGCCTGCCGCGCTTTGTGCTGGCCGTGCTCATGGAGCGTGGTGCGCGCGCGCAGGCTTGATTCGCGCGGAATTTGTGCCAGACTCGCAGCAAACGGGGACCAGAGGAGATTTCCATGATTACAGCGAGTGACATGACGACCATGCTGACCCAAAACCTGCGGGTCGTGGGAATGCAGACCGAGGGCCTGACGCATGCCGACAGCATGCTGCAGTTGCCCTTTCGCGGCAATTGCCTCAACTGGGTGCTGGGCCACATGCTGGTCAGCCGCGACTACATGCTGCGCATCGCCGGCGCGGAGACCCTTTGGGACGCCGACAAGTCCGCGCCCTACATGTTTGGCAGCGAGGCGATGACGGCGGATGCGGACGCCGTGCCCATGGAGAGCATCCTGGCCGACCTGCAAAACTCGCAGGAGCGCCTGGCGGAGGTCATGGCGTCTCTGAATGACGAGGCCCTGGATTCGCCGTTCGACAACGAACGCGACGACACCCTGCGCAAGCGCCTGGCTTTCATGACCTGGCACGACAGTTATCACACGGGCCAGACGGAGTACCTGCGTCAGTTGAGCGGCGTCAACGACAAGGTGATCTGAGCGACGCGATTCCTGGCCGAAGGAAAAAGAGGGAGACGCCAGTGATTTCCTCCGCCGAAATGATCAACCTGCTGGCGCGCAACCTGCGGGTCATCGAGGTCCAGACGGAGGGCCTGACCCAGGCGGACAGCATGTTGCAACTGCCCTTTCGCGGCAACTGCCTCAACTGGGTGCTGGGCCACATTCTGGTCTACCGTGACGCCGCCCTGAAACTGGCGGGCGCGGAGCCGCTCTGGGACCGGCAGCGCGCCAGACGCTATATGTATGGCAGCGCGTCGATGCAGGCCGGTGACGATGCCGTTCCTTTGGAGACCATCCTGGCCGACCTGCGCCGCTCGCAGGAACGCCTGGCGACGGTGCTGGCTGCGCTCAGCGAGGAGCAGTTAAATGCCGACAGTTGCGACCATGGCGACGATTTGCGTGAGTGCCTGCTCGAGTTGGTCTGGCATGACGGCTATCACGCCGGCCAGACTGAATACCTGCGGCAGTTGGCAGGCGTCAACGACCAGGTGATGGTGATCTGATTGTCCCTGCAGCGATGGGTCTCTCGCCTGGCGGGTCGACGTGTGCTGGTCGTCGGCGACGCGCTGCTGGACGAGTACGTCAGCGGCCGGCCGACACGCATGAGCCGCGAAGCTCCGGTGCCGGTGCTGGAGTTCGAAAGCCGGCGTCACATCCCTGGCGGCGCGGCCAACCCGGCGGTCACCATCGCGCGCCTCGGCAGCCAGGCGCTGCTGGCCGGCGTCACGGGCGATGACGACGCCGGGCAGCAATTGCGCGAGAGCTTGCAGGCGCAGGACATCGACTGTGCCGCGCTGATCTGCGAGGCCGGGCGCGCCACCACGCTCAAGCTGCGCATCATGGCGCAGATGGGTCTGCGCTATCCGCAGCAACTGGCGCGCATCGACACCCTTTCGCGGGCAGCCCTGTCGCAGGAGAGCGAAGACCGGCTGCTGGACCGGGTGAAGGCGCTGGCCGACGCGGTGGATGCCCTGCTGGTCTCCGACTATTGTATCGGTCTGCTGACGCCGGACCTGGTGGAGGAGTTGCGCAGTGCGGGCGCATCCCTGCTGGCGGTTGACGCACAGGGCGAACTGGACAAGTACCATGACTTCGGCCTGGTCAAGTGCAATGCGGAGGAGGCAGCCGGATGGCTGGGACGGCCCTTGGCGACGGATGAGGATTTCGCCTCAGCCGCGCGCGATTTGGGCCATCGACTGCGCCTGACCGGCGCGATGGTCATCACCCGCGGGCCGCAGGGCGCCACGCTCGCCACGGCGACGGGTGAGGTCGAACATTGCCCGGCGCCGGTCGTCAGCGACGTCTACGACGTCACCGGCGCGGGCGACACGGCCATCGCCGTGATGACCCTGGCGCGAGCGGCCGGGGCAGACTGGCCGACGGCCGTCTCCCTGGCCAACGTCGCCAGCGGGCTGGTCGTGCAGCGCGTCGGGAATTACGCGCCGACGGCGGAGGAACTGCGGGCTGCGTTGGCGGCAGTTGAGGGCTGAAGCCGCGAATTCAGACCACGCGGATGCTGCGACGCTGCCAGTGGTTGGTCATGTAGCCCTTGAAGTTCCAGATTTCCTCGACCGTGGGTGGCTGGATGTTGCCCGCCTGGTCGCGCGCGCGCACGACCAGTTCGTAATCGCCGGGCGTCAGATCCACTTCCGCTTCCCAGAAGCGCCAGCTCCAGCGGCCCGCTCCGGAGAGACCGGCCTCCTGCCAGCTTTCCCCGCCATCCAGCGAGAGTTCGACCATGACAAGCGGCTGACTGGCAATGGCGATGCCGCGCAGAAACTGCGGCCCGGCCGCCAATTCGGCATCTGCCGCTGGCGTGATGAAGACCGAGTTGACAACCAGATCACCAAGGGGCTCGCCCGCGCCAGTTGCGGTCATGTCGGTATCCACGTCGGGCGGGAAGACCTTGTAGGCGCGCTGCTGGTAATAATTGTCGGACTCCCCGGCCTGCAGCGTGAGGCGGCCCAGCCACTTGACGCTGCGCGCGCCGATGTAGCCGGGCGCCACCAGACGCAGCGGCCAGCCGTGCGCGGCCGGCAGCGGCGCGCCGTTCAGTTCGTCTGCCAGCAGAATTTCTTCGCCCAGCGCCTTGTCGAGCGGGATCGAGCCACCGAAGCCGAAAGTCACCCTGCCTTCCTCGATCTCGTCGAGACCCAGCGCCGCCAGGTGCTTCGCCTCCGCCTGGACGCCGGCCGCCTCCAGCACGTCGCGCAGACGCACGCCGCCCCAGCGCCCGTTGCCGATGGCATCACTGCACCACAGCAGCGCGCCCCAGGCATTCTCCTCGTTGAGCATCTCCTGACGGCGAAAACCGGCGCATTGCAGGGTGGCCACCTGCTCGTGACGCGGAAAGTCGCGCTGCAAATCCGCCAGGCTCAGGGACAGCGGCCGCTCCACCAGTCCGTCGACCTCGAGGCGCCAGCTGTCCGCGTCCAGGGCGGGCACCGGCGCGTGGTTGCGCAGGTAGAAGATGTCCGCCGGCGTCTCCAGCGTGGCGCGCAGCGGCTCCAGCGGCGAGCCGGCGTTAAGCGGATCGGCGCGATAGACCGTCATCTCTTCATGCTTGCCCAGTTCGCGCAGGAGCGCCAACAGGTCCTCGTCCTTCTCGATTTGCGCGACAGCGGCCGGCAGGCCAGGCAGTTGAGAAAGCGCCGCCAGCGCCGTGACTTGCTTCAAAAAGTCGCGTCGATTCATGCCGGACATGACTACCCCCTTTGTCTCCTGCGCTTGAATTTAACCTGGAAGGCCTAGATGAGTCGCCGGGCGACATGGTATGTCGCCCAAACATCATTCAATGCAGGGCCCTGTCAGAGTTGCACATAACTGTTCTCGGCCAGAATCAATCGATGGGCGGCGGGCAGGTGCTCGGCCGAGGTGACCTGCGAATTGTCCGCCAGCAGGCTGGAATCGATGCGGCCCGGCATGTTGCGGATGACGCATTCCTTCATGACGATGCTGTCCTCGATCTCGCTGCCCTCGACGACCACGTTGTTGCCGATCGCGGTATAGGGACCGACGTAGCTGTTGCGAATGCGTACCTTGTCGCCGATGATGACCGGCCCGCGAACCACGCTGTTGATGATCTGGCTGTCACGGCCAATCAGTACCCGGTGCGAGACCTCGGAATCGCCACAGACCTGGTCGCGGTTGGTCGGCGGCGGCGTGTAGGGCAGCTCGCCCAGCAGCACCTGGTTGGCGAGGATGATGGACTCGGGCTTGCCGGCGTCGATCCACCAGCCCTGCAGGATGTAGGACTGGACCTGCTTGCCCTGGCTGATGAGCCACCCGATGGCGTCGGTAATCTCCAGTTCGTTGCGCCAGGAAGGCTGAATGTTGTTGATGGCCTCGTAGATCGAGGGTCGGAAGAGATAAACGCCGGAGATGGCGAGATTGGAAACCGGGTTTTGCGGCTTTTCCACCACGCGCCGGATGCGACCGCCATCGCTGTCCAGCTCGGCAATGCCGAAGTGTTCCGGATCCGGCACCTCGGTCAGCGCGACGGCGGCCTCTGCCCCGGAATCAGGGAAGTTGGCCAGCAGGTCAGCGAGGCGGTCCTTGAAGACGTTGTCGCCGAGGAACATGCAAAAGGGCTCGTCGCCGGTGAAGGGCTGCGCCAGGCTGGCGGCATGGGCCAGACCCCGCTGCACCTCCTGCACGATGTATTCCAGGCGCACGCCCAGCTGACGACCATCGCCCAGCTGCTTCGGAATGGGCGAATCCAGACTGTTGACGACGATGCCGATGTCCGCCAGGCCGGCCTCGCGCAACAGGTCGATGGCGTATTCGATGAGGGCCTTGTTGGCGACCGGCACCAGCGGTTTGGGCATGGTGAGGGTGACCGGGCGCAGGCGGGTCCCCTGACCCGCCGCGAGGATGACCGCCTTCATACGTCAGCGCCTCCCGCAATGATGAACAATGGACCCGCATGGTACATGGGAACCATACGGGCTGCAATCAGGTTGCGCCCGGCGCAACGCGAATCCGCTTTGGTCAGTCTTTTGTCCGGGGGATGGTGCAATGGTCGGTCAGGCCTGCTGGTCCCGCTCCGCTTTCTTGTGGAACAGCAGCGGCCAGGGCTGGCTCACGCGTTCGCCCGGCACAAAGGGGCCGGACCGGGAGGGTTTTTGTCAATGACAGCCACTTTCGAAACGGGTTCTCCAGTGAGTCTTACCTTTCCTGTCCGGGCGGATTCTCGCACATCAAGACTGTTGTCCCTTTTTTCAGGCGCACTCATTGCTGTCCTCCGGGATCCTGAACTCCGGCTTGCCAATCCACTGAAACCTGGCTTCCTGTGTTTCTTCTGACGTTGCGGCCAATGGGCAGGCTAGTGGTCCCGCGCGCGGCGCAGGGTGGCCGCGGCCAGGTCCTCGATGCCCTGGCGCAGCAAGGGCTTGCCGCGCGTGGCCTGCGGCCCCTGCTGCGCCAGGTGCCAGATGTCGGCGGCAATCTCGAAGACGGCGTCGGGACGGGCCTGGGCGCGCGCCCGCTGCGAGCGACGTTGCAGGCCCTCCGGCCCTTCCGCCAGCCAGGCGAGCAGCGTGTCGCCGATCTCACGCGGGTCGGGCGTGAAGACGCCGACACCATGCTCGATGACCCAGTCGACGTTGCCGCTCTCCTGGCCCGGGATGGCGTCGTAGAGGATGAGCGGGACGCCGGCGATGCAGGCCTCGCTGATGGTGGCCGGCCCTGCCTTGGTGACGATGATGTCCGTCGCCGCCAGCACCACCGGCATGTCGCGACGGAAGCCGTAGATGCGGGTCGGCTGGTTCCAGACGACCGACTGCAGACGCTGGCGCAGGGTCGCGTTGCGGCCGGTGATGATCAGCAACTGGCATTGTGGCCGCCGATCGTTGATGGCCAGCGCCGTACGGTAGACGGGACCCATGCCGTCCACGCCGCCGACCAGCAACACAACCGGTTGATGCGGATCAAGCTCCAGCCGCTCGCGCGCGCTGGCCCGGTCGGTCAGGCCGTCGATGAAGTTCGGGTGCACCGGCAGGCCCGTGAGCCGCAACTGTTCCTGCATCATGCCGTTTTCCAGGCCGCGCGCAAAAGCCGCCGCCGTGGGCACCAGCGTGCGTTCGGCGCGCCGCTCGTACCACATGTGGTGGGTGGAGACGAGGTCCGTCACGACCACCACAAAGGAGGCGCGGCCCGGCAGGCTCTGCATGGCCTTCATGGTGGGCCGCGCCAGGGCCGAGTGCACGCAGACGATGACGTCCGCGGGGTGTTCCCGCAGCAGGCGCTTGAGTCCCAGCTCAAGGGTGTGGAAGATGGTGGTGGAGAGGATGCGGGCGCGCCGGCGCGTGTTGGAAAGCTTGTAACCTGCGCCCCAGGACTGCTTGCTGTTGTTGACCCACCAGGGGTAGATCTCCGGCAGGTACTTGAAGGGCGCCGGCGAGTAATCGCGGAAGACGTCCACCAGCTCGACGGCGACGGCTTCCGGCCCGGGCCGGCGAAAAAGCGCGTCGCGGATGGCCTCGGCCGCGGCGCGGTGGCCGCCGCCGGTATCGGACATCAGGATCAGGATGCGTCTCTTTTTGTCCGTCTGGAGCAACATGCCTCGTGTTTCCGCGCGTTCGTACCAGGGCCGGGATCACAGCGGCCCGCGCAGGAGCCGTTTCGCGCGTTTGCCGAACTCCCTGCGGGTCAGCAAAACCCTGCGCCGGCAACCGCTGCAACGCAGACCGATGTCCGCCCCGATGCGGTAGACGACCCAGATGTCGCTGCCACAGGGATGTGGCTTGCGAAGCTGCACGCGGTCGTCGACCTGAACCTCCTGCACGTCGGCCATGATTGCCTCCGCCCGCCAAAAAAGTATAGCGCAGTCATGCCGGACTGCACAGGGACCATGCTATACTGCCGGGGTTGGCCAACCTGAAGCAGGGAGCATCCCGTGCTGTTGCTCGGCAACCTTTCGCTGGAGGGGATTCTGGGCGCCATCGTGGCCGTCGGCTTGGGCATGACGGTGCACGAATTCGCCCACAACTACATCGCGCACCGGATGGGCGACCCGGTGCCGGCGCAACAGGGTCGTCTCACGCTGAACCCGCTGGTGCACATCAACTGGCTGGGCTGGCTGATGTTCGCGCTGCTGGGCTTCGGCATCCTCGGCTCCGCCCCGATCTCGGCGCAGCGCATGCGCAACCCGCGCTACGGCTTTCTGGCGGCGGTGGCGGCCGGCCCCCTGGCCAACCTGCTGCTGGCCCTGCTCTTCGCCCTGCTTTACCAGATGATGGAGCCCCTGCTGCGCTCTGGCGCCTTGCCGCTGGCGCTGGTGCGGCCGGTGGCCACCATGATCTGGACCATCGTTTTCATCAACGTGCTGCTCTGCCTGTTCAATCTGCTGCCGCTCTTTCCGCTGGATGGCTGGCACGTGGTCTACGCCCTGCTGCCCGCGCAACAGGCCTGGACCTGGGGCAGCGCGCAATGGCGCCAGTACAGCCAGTACGCCTTCTTCGCCCTGATCCTGCTCAGTTTCAGCGGCATCTTCAATCTCTTCGGCATGTTGATCAGCGGGCCGGCCTTCCGCTTTACGCGCCTGCTGCTGGGTTAAGGTGGGCGCCGGGCGTCGCCTGCGCCAGGGGCTGAATGCCCTGCTGGCCTTCGCGCAGCCGGTCGACCAGGCGCTGGCGGAGCGGCGCCTTACGCCGGAATTGCAACAATGCTTCATGCGCCTGCGACGCAGCGAACAACTGCACAGTCTGCGCGTGCTGCGCGCGCTGCAGGCCGAAGGCGCCGTAGGGCCGGACCTGGCGGTGGCCTCCCTGCTGCACGACCTGGGCAAGACGCGCTGGCCCTTCCCCCTTTGGCAACGTGTCCTGGTGGTGCTGCTGCCCGCGCTGGCGCCGGCCCTGGCGCGGCGGCTGGCCCGGGGCAGCGAAAACGACCTGCTGGCGCGGCCCTTTCTGCTCTGCGAACAGCACCCCGCCTGGGGGGCGCGGATGGCGCGCGCGGCAGGCGCCAGCGCGCGCGCGGCCTGGCTGATCGAAAACCACGCAGGAGGGGCGGGCCACGATGACGAGCTGGCGCGCTTGCGCGCGGCGGACGAGCGCAGTTGACCGGGCGCCGCCGGCCAACCGCTATAATGAGGCGCAGCAGGCAGGAGTGTGCCCATGGCCAAAACCATCACCGTGACGATCATTGGACTGGACCGCACGGGCAGTTCGGTCGCGCTGGCGCTGCGACGCTGCAACCGCAGCAAGCGGGCGCCGCAACACTTTGAGGTCCGCGGCGCTGACCCGCGCCCGGGCATCCTGGAGACGGCGAAACGCGCCGGCATCTGCGACAGGATCGAGCGCAACCTGGCAAGCGCCGCGCGCGACCGCGACATCGTCGTGCTGGCCCTGCCACTGCCGGAGCAAGGTCAGGCATGGCAGGCCCTGACGGGCAACCTGCAGCCGGGCGCGGTCGTACTCGACATGGCGCAACTGAAGGCGCCTGCTGCGCGACTGGCGCAGGAACACCTGCCCGAAGATGCGCATCTCGTGCAGGTGACGCCAGTCGTCAACGCCCGTTACCTCTTTGATGGCGTCGACGATGCCGACCACGCCGCGGAAGACCTCTTCGATGACGGCAACATGCTGCTGATGCCGGCGCCCGACTGCTCGCGCGCGGCCGTGGAACTGGCCAGCGACTTCAGCACCCTGCTGGGCGCGACGCCGCACTTCATGGACGCCCTGGAGCACGACATCCTGAGCGCCGCCACGGTCGATCTGCCCGCGCTGCTGGGCGTGGCCAGTTTCCACTGCCTGTCGCACAGCCCCGGCTGGAACGACCTGCAGCGCCTGACCAACCCGCCCTTCGGTCGCCTGACGCACCAGCTCTTCGACCGGCATCCGGATGACCTGCGCGACCAGTGGCTGCACAACCGCGAACCCCTGCTGCGCTGGCTCGATGACCTGCTGGTCACCCTGCAGCAGGCCCGCGGAGCGCTGGCCGACGGAGACCGCGATGCCCTTGAAGCCCTCCTGACCGGCGCCGAAGAGGAATACAGCGCGTGGATCAACCGTCGCAGCAACAACCGCTGGGACGCCGATGAACGCAAGTCCGACCTGCCCTCACCCTCCAGCATGCTGATGTCCGGCTTGATGGGCGACTTTCTCTCGCGCCGCATGCGGGGCAGCGACAACGAGGAAGAGCGCTGACTCTCACCGAACGCTAAGCGGACATTTACACCTTTCCTAAAGTCGCTGCGTAAAAAATGATACGAAGTGATAACAGGAGAGACAGTCATGCGGATTATCCCTGCTTTTTTGGTCCTGACGCTGCTCCTGGGCAACGCAGTCATGGCCCAGGAGACGGGCGAACGCCCCTTCCTCGGCATCGCCTTTTCCGTGGAGGACGACGGCGCCCTCGTGCGCGAGGTGCAGGCCGGGTCACCGGCAGCAGACGCCGGGCTGCTGGCAGGTGACTTCATCACCGGGGTCAACGGCGCTGACGTGGCGCCGGTGGAACTGGCGGCAACCATCCAGGCGCTGGCCATCGGCGAGCAAATCTTCCTGACCGTCCTGCGTGACGGGGAAGCGCTGGAACTCGCCGTCACCCTGGGGAGCGCGACGACGCCGGTCCTCCGCTGGCAGGCCTTCCGCGACAGCGCTTTCCTGGGCGTCAGCCTGGTGAGCGACGAGGCGGGTGTGCTGGTGCAGGACGTGCTGCCGGAATCGCCGGCGGCCCACGCCGGGCTGCAGGCTGGTGACCTGTTGCGCAGCATCAACGAGGAAAGCGTCGACACGCCCCTGCAGGCCGCCGAACTGATCCGCGCGCTGGAGCCTGGCGCCGCCATGACCCTGGGTGTCGAACGCGAGGGTGAACTGCTGACGCTCGAAGCCCTCACGGGCAGCCGCGAGCGCGTGATGCCCCGCGAGGGCATGCCGGCCCTGCCGGAAGACTTCGAGTTCCATATGGAAACCGGTCAGCCCCTGCTGGGCGTGGCATACCTGGACCTGAACGCGGAGGTCGCCGCGGAGCGCGAACTGAAGCAGCAGGAGGGCGCCCTGATCCTGCGCGTGCTGCCGGAGTCGCCGGCCGAAGCCGCCGGTCTGCTGACGGAGGACATCGTTGTGGCGGTGGAGGGCGACCCGGTCGATGCCCGCCGCACGCTGCGCGAGCGCCTGCTGGCCTACGACCCGGGCGAGACCCTGCAGCTGGAATTGCTGCGGGCCGGCGAGAGCATGGAACTCGAAGTGACACTCGGCGCGGGCAGCGCCATGCCGCGATTTGGCTTTCACGGGCGTGTGCTGCCCCATGGCGCCATGATGGACCTGGAAGCCCTGCAGGAACGCCTTGGCGAGGACGTTGACGTCGAAGCGCTGATGGAAGCCTTGATGGAACGCTTCCAGGGCGAGCTCGACATGGAGGCCTGGCTGGAGCAGTTCGGTCAGCAACTGCCGCAGGAGGCGCTGGCGACCGCGCCCGACGTATAGGGCAGCCGGACCCTGGCCGCCGCATTTCGTGTATACTGCGCGCGCGGCGGTCAGGGACGGACAACGTGAATCATCGCGACAAGTTGCTGCAAAAACTCCAGGCCCGCAGCGCCCGCATCGGCATTGTGGGCCTGGGCTATGTCGGGCTGCCGCTGGCGCTTGAGTTCGCCTGCGCCGGCTTTCGCGTCACCGGCGTGGACCTGGACGCGGACAAGGTGGCGCAACTCAACGACGGTCGCAGCTACATCCCTGGCGTCGCCAATGAAACGGTCGCGCCGCTGGTCGCGGCTGGCCGGCTACACGCCACCGACGACTACCAGGCGCTGTCCGCCGCCGACGCCATCAGCATCTGCGTGCCCACCCCCTTGCGCAAGACACGCGACCCAGACATGTCCTACATCCTGCACGCCCTGGACGCGATCGTCGAGGTATGCCGCGCCGGGCAGTTGATCGTGCTGGAGAGCACCACCTGGCCCGGCACCACCAGCGAGATCATCCTGCCGCGCTTGCAGGAACGCGGACTTGTGGCCGGCGAGAGCATCTTCGTGGCCTTCTCCCCCGAGCGCATCGACCCCGCCAATGCGGAGTTTGGCGTGCGCAATACGCCGCGCATTGTCGGCGGCATCACGGCGGCCTGTACCGAAGCCGCCGTGGCGCTCTACTCCACAGCCGTCGACCAGGTCCTGCCGGTCAGTTCGCCCACCGTGGCTGAAATGACCAAGCTGCTGGAAAACACCTTCCGCGCCGTCAACATCGGTCTCGTTAACGAGATGGCGCTGATGTGCAACCGCCTCAACATCGACGTGTGGGAAGTGATTGAGGCGGCGGCCAGCAAGCCCTTCGGTTTCATGCCCTTCTTCCCCGGCCCGGGCCTGGGCGGCCATTGCATCCCGGTCGACCCCCATTACCTCAGCTGGAAGCTGAAGACCCTCAACTACAACGCCCGCTTCATCGAGGTGGCCAGCGAAATCAACACCGCCATGCCCCTGCACGTCGCGCAACGCATCAGCGATGCGCTCAACGACGAGGGCAAGGCCGTGCGCGGCGCGCGCGTCCTCGTGCTTGGCGTGGCCTTCAAGCGCGACGTGGATGACATCCGCGAAAGCCCCGCGCTGGACGTGCTGGCCCTGCTCATGGAGAAGGGCGCCGCCGTCCGCTACCACGACCCACAGGTGCCGCAGCTGCGCCTGCCGGACGGACAGTGCCTGCACAGCCAGAACCTGGATGCGGCAGAACTGGCTGCGGCGGATTGTGTGGTCGTCATCACCGACCACAGCGCCATCGACTGGCAGCAGGTGGCCGACCACAGCGCACTGGTGGTGGATACCCGCCACGTGGTCGTCCCCCTGCCCGGTGCGGCGCGTGTGTTGTCGCTTTAGGGACTGGTCGGGTCGCCCGCGACCCCGCGGCGTCCGGCCCCGGCGGGGACCATGAGTGGGGAAAATGACTACAGCATCCGCTATCCGCGCCGGGTGCTGCTGCGCCGCGCGCTGCGGCCCCTCGGGCGCATCGCCCTGCGTTTGCTGACGCGCACCCAGGTACAGGGGCGCGCCAACCTGCCGGCCCGCGGCCCGCTGATTCTGGTGGGCAACCACGTGGCGCTGATGGAAGTCGTGCTGATGGTGCTGCTGGCGCCCTGGGAAATCGAGGTCATCGGCACCGGCGACATCCCCATGGACCCGCGCTACGCCTGGATCGTCAGACTCTGGGGTTTCCTGCCGGTGGACCGCGGCAACGCCCGGCGTCATGAAATGCAGTTGCCGCTGGACGTCCTGCGTCAGAAGGGCGTGGTCGGCATTTTCCCGGAAGGCGGTATCTGGTCTCCGGTGCTGAAACGCGCCCACACCGGCGTGGCCTGGCTGAGCTATCACAGTGGCGCGCCGGTGCTGCCCATCGGCTACGGCGGGATGGAAGGCGCGCTGGGCGCCGTGCTCGCGCTGAAACGGCCCCGGCTGACCATGAACATCGGCCATCCCCTGCCGCCCGTTCGCGCGGACCTGCCCGGGTTATCGCGCAAGCAGGCGCTGGGCGCGGCCGCAACCCGTATCATGGACCAGATCGCGGCCCTCATCCCCGAGGGGGAGCGCCGCGCCAGCCAGCGCATACAGGACGAGCGTTTCGATTGCATACTGGAGCTGGGCGCCGCCGAGGCCTCGTTGCAGGCAACCGACCTGCAGCACGCCGCCGGGGCGGGCCGCTTCTTTCACACGCCCGTACTGCTGGACGTGATGGCGCGCAACATGCGCCTGCCGGTCCAGCCCCTGCTACAGGTCGGCCGACCCCAGGCGACGGCGGAATTGCGGGCAGCCCTGGAGCACGCCCTCGCCTTTCTCGACGATCACCCGCACTTCCTGTCCTATCGCTTCGGCTATGCCGCTGCGGCGGAGATGGACGCCGGCCTGCGTCAGCTGCAGCTGCGGCTCAGCGAGGCCGCCGGACACGAGCGCCAGGTGCGACTGCGACCCCTGCGACGTTACCGGCTGGCCGGGACCGGTGAGTTGCGTGTGGAGGAACCGGGAGACCGGCACCGACTGTAGCGCATTCAGTCATCGGAAGCCGGCGGCAGCCAGCCGAAAGGGACGTCTTCCTCTTCGGGCCCGGACTCCACTTCGGGAAGCGCGGGCGGCGCGTAATGCCGGGCTTCGCGGTTGCTGTTGCGACGGCGCAGGTCCCGGCGCCAGTACAGCTGCTGGCCGGGCTTTGGGTGCAGGGCGATGCGCGCCACACCCCTCGCGAAGATATCGAATTGCAGCGGTGCGCTGCGGCCAAAACCGATCCAGGAGGTCGGCGGCACGCTGCCGAGCAGGGTCATCAGCCAGAAGACAGGTTGACGGCGCTGGCCGCGAATCCAGGTCAGCGGCGCGCGAACGATCAGCGTTTCCAGGCCGACGCGCAGACAGTAGTCCTCGGCGGCGCGCTTGGCGCGCACATAAGCGCGGTTGATCCAGGGCGCGCGGGCGCAGCTGAGCAACACCAGGCGCGGACAGCCGTCGCTGACGCACATGTTGGCCACGTTGCGCGCGGACACAAAGTTGAGCCAGTGGTGATTGAGGCCGCGCGCCGGGTCGGCGACCATACTGCCTACGGTGTGAATCGTCAGGTGATGGCCGCGGGCCCGCCCGCTCAGGCTGGCGGGGTTCCAGACGTCGGCGACGAGCGGACTGACGTTGCTCGCCAGGGGTTCGGGCAGGGGGTAATCAGGGTCCCGTTGCAAGAGGGAGACGCGGGCGCCTTCCGCCAGCAGGGCCGCGGCAACGCCCGCTCCGGGAAAGCTGCTGCCGGTGACGAGCACACGCGGGGCCTGCGGTCCTTCAGCCATCGATTTTCCTTGCCCGCAGGCGCCGGGAGCGGGACCGGCCCGTCCATAGAATACCAATCGCCTGGCGAGTCAATGCATGTCGTGTTAATCTGTCAACAGTAACATAACAGCACGAGTTGTGGTGCCAATGTGAACGCAGGCCTTCCGGTGTGCGTGAGGTGAAAGTTGTAGCCGGTCAAGGGAACCTGGTTGTCTGAAGAGAGGATCAACGAAGCAGGCTTCCCGGAACGGATCGAAGTTTCCAGCAACAACGAATCGCCCGACGCAACATTTCGCAACGCGTCGTCAGGGACTGCTGCAAGCCGCAACCGTGATGATTCCGGCCACGACCTTGTGCGTTCCCGGGCAACAATTTCATGGCGACGATCACCGCCTTGCGGGCCGACAAAAGCAAACGCGATCGGGTTAATGTTTTTCTGGATGGCGACCGCGCCTTCAGCCTGGCATCGACCCTGGCAGCCGGTCTGGGCGTCGGTCAGCCCCTGGACGAGGCGGCGATCGCCCGCCTGCAGCAGGAGGACGACGTCCTTCGTGCCATTGACAAGGCGGCCCGCTTCCTTGGCTACCGACCGCGCAGCATGGTGGAGGTACGCCGCAACCTGAGGGGCAAGGGCTTCACAGACGCTGCCATCGCCGCAGCGCTGGAACGCATGACGCAGCAGGGCTGGCTGGATGATTTCGCCTTTGCCCGCTTTTGGGTGGAAGACCGGCTGCGTTTCAGGCCCATGGGTCGCCGCGCGCTGAGCTACGAACTGCGTCAAAAGGGCGTGGCGACGGAGATCATCGAAAGGGCGCTGGTCGACGTGGACAGTCTGGACGCAGCCCGGCGCGCGGCGCGCAAGAGTCTGCGCCGGCGGCGGGGAGAGACTCCGGAGAAGCTGCGGCGCAAATTGTGGGACAGCCTGCAGCGGCGTGGCTTCGAGGCCGACCTGTGCCGCGAGGTCGTGGAAGAACTAGTGACGGAAGCCAGGGAAGACGAAGAGGCCTTCCCTGCCAGCAGGCAGGAGGACTACCCGACATGGAACACCTGACCGCCCTGGCAACGCTGGTCATCGGCGTGGCCCTGGGCGCCACCGTCTCTCTCATGCTGCTGCGGCGGCACCAGAACGCCCAGGTGGAAAACTGGCGCACGCTGGCCGAAACCCAGAACCAGGCCACGCGCGATGAGGCGGCGCGCGATGCCGCGGCCACCATCGCCGACGCCACCGAAAAGGCTCGCGTATTGCTGGAGGAATCCGAGCGGACGGCCAACCGGCGACGGCGCGATCTGGACCGCGAGGGGGATCGTTTGCAGCAGCGCAGAACGCAACAGGACGCGCGCCTGGACCGACTGGAGCAGCGCGACCAAAATCTGAACAAGCGACAGAGCCGGCTGGACAAACGCGAAAACAGCCTGGGCAAACTGGAAGAAGAGCGCAAAACCGAACTCGAGCGCATCGCGCGTATGACGCAGGAGGAAGCGCGCGAGGAACTGATGGCGGTCGTCGAAAACGATTCCCGCAACGACATGGCGCGCATCATTCGCCAGGTCGAGGCCAGCGCGCGCGAGGAAGCCGACACACGGGCGCGCAACATCATCTCGCTGGCGGTGCAACGCCTGGCCAGCGAGCACGTGAGCGAGATTTCAGTCAGCGTGGTGCCCCTGCCCTCGGACGACATGAAGGGGCGCATCATCGGGCGTAACGGACGCAACATTCGCGCCTTCGAGCTGGCCACCGGCGTTGACGTGGTCGTCGACGACACGCCCGAGGCCGTCACCATCAGCAGCTTCAACCCCGTGCGACGCGAGGTGGCGCGCCAGGCGATGGGCAAACTGGTGACGGACGGACGCATCCATCCCGCCCGTATCGAAAAACTGGTCGAGGATGCCACCGAAGAAGTGAACCAGACCATCCGCGAGGAAGGCGAGCGGGCCGCCTTCGAGGCCGGCGTCCCCGGCCTGCATCCGGAGATCATCAGACTGCTGGGACGGCTGAAGTTCCGCACCAGTTACGGCCAGAACATGCATGCCCACGCCATCGAGACCGCGCACATCGCCGGCATGATCGCCGGGGAACTGGGCGCGGACGTCGACGTGGCGCGCGCCGGCGGCCTGCTGCACGATATCGGCAAGGCCATCGACCACGAGGTGGAAGGCACGCACGCCCTGCTGGGCGCGGACTTCATCAAGCGTCATGGCGTGCGCGAAAACGTGGTCAACTGCGTCGCCAGCCACCATCACGAGGTCGAACCGGCCTGCGTGGAGGCCTACATCGTCGAGGCCGCCGACGCCATCTCCGGCGCCCGGCCCGGCGCCCGCCGCGAGAGCCTCGAATCCTACATCAAGCGCGTGAAGACCCTGGAGGAAATCGCCGCCAGCTTCGATGGCGTGGACCAGAGCTACGCCTTGCAGGCCGGCCGCGAAGTGCGCATCATCATCCGGCCGGACGACGTCGATGACCTGCAGGCCCTGCAACTCTCGCGCGACGTGGCGCGCAAGATCGAGGAGACCATGCAGTATCCCGGCCAGATCAAGGTGCAGGTCATTCGCGAGACGCGGGCGGTCGACTTCGCCCGTTGAGGCGCGCGCTTCAGGTGACGCTCTTGTGATCCGGCCCCTGCGCGCTGTGGCGCCGCCAGCTGCCATCCGCGAGAATGTCGTCGACAGCCTGCATGACCCCGCGCGCTTCCCCGTCGCAGGTATAGAAGTGAGGCGCGATGCGGATGCCGGCGCCCTCGCGGTAGTCAACGACGTAATCGCGCGCCAGCAACTCGCGCGAGACTTCCCAGGCATGAGCCGGCATGAGCGTGACCGTGCCGGCGCGGCGTTCCGCTTCCAGTGGCGAGCCCAGGGCATGTCCCGCGCGTCGGGCCAGGTCGACCAGCAGCGCCGTCTGACGCCGCGATTTTTTGCGGATGGCCGCCACGCCCACCTTGCGCACAATGTCAATGCCCGGCCGAATGGCGTGCAGCGAGGCGATGCCGGGCGTGCCGTTTTGCAGCCGGCCGATGTCCTCGCGCAGCGGGAAGCGCTCGCTGTCAAAGGCGAAGGGCTGTTGCAGGGCCAGCCAGCCGCTGACCTTCGGCCGCAGCCCGGCCAGCAGGTCCGGCCGCACGTAGAGAAAGACCCCGCCTGGCCCGCCACAGAGCCACTTCAGCGTGCCGCCGACGTAGAAATCCACTTCAAGCGCGGCCACGTCAACCGGGATGACGCCCACGCTGTGGTAACCGTTGAGCAGCACCTGCGCGCCGACCGCCTGCGCCCTGGTGACGATGTCGCGCGCCGGCAGGATGCAGCCGGAGCGGAACAGGACGTGCGACAAACTGACGAGGCGGGTGCGTTCGTCGATGGCGGCCAGCAACTCATCGATATCGAGGCCGATGCCGTCCGGCGAGCGCAGCATGCAGATGTCCACGCCCGGCGGTGTCCACTGCCGCAAGGCGAAGCTGTCCGAGGGGAAGTCCATGTCGCTGATGACGACGCGATTGCGCCGCGGATCGCTGAAATCAAGGGCGGAGAAGAGGACGCTGTTGGCGATGCTGGCGTTCTGTTGCAGCACGAGGCTGCCGGCCGGCGCGTTAAGCAACGGCGCGATGCTGTCCGCCACCTCGCGGCCCAGCGTCCACCAGGACTCGTTCCAGGCGCGCACGCCGCGCCGCTCCCAACTGTCGGCGTAGGCCGCCAGACTGGCGCGCACGCCGCGCGGCATGGCGCCCAGCGAATGGCTGACCAGATAGTGGCAGCGTTCCAGGACGGGAAATTCAGGCCGCCAGGCCAGCAGGGGATCGTTCACCGGCGTCCCTGGGGCCACAGCCCGGGTTCACCCGGCGGTTTCGCGCCGCACAAAGGCCACGGCCTCGGCCAGCAGCGGCCCGGCGGCCTCGAATCCCCCGGTCAGCAGCACCCATTCGCGCCAGGCCCTGCCGGGCATGGGCTCGAAGGACTGCGCGGCGCCGGACTCGATCAGGGCGCGGCTGCGGGTCTCGCCCAGCTTGAGCACGATGCCATCGCCAAAGACGCCCAGCGCCATCTTGGCGTTCACCTTGTAACAGGGCGAGCCGAACATCTTTCCGGGCTGCGCCGCCTGGCCCGCCATCAGGGCGTGCATGCGGGCGGCGACTTCCGCGTTGGGCCGGACCATGTTCGCTGCCATGACAGGGCCTTCCTCACTGTTTCCCGTTCTGACGCAAGCCTGCACCGGAAGAGGCGCGCTGTCAACCGGCTCGCCGCTGACGGACACAAGCCGTGCGCCTGAACGAAAGGGCCGCCCTCGCGATCCTGCTGGTCGCGTACCTGCTGCTGGCGGCGCTCTTCGCTGCGCGCGCGCCCGCCTGGCAGGCGCCCGACGAACCGGCGCACTACAACGTGCTGCGTCAGTTGCACGAGGCCCCGGCGCCCCGCTGTTGTCCCGTCATCGAGCCGGGCGACTGGGACCAGGCGCTGCTGGCCCGGTTGACGGGCGAACGCTTCGCCGGCGCCACGCCGGAGACCCTCGCGCCCCTGCAATATGAGGACCACCAGCCGCCGCTCTACTACCTGCTGACAGCTCTCGTTTACGAATGGAGCGCCGGAAGCCTGACGGCGCTGCGCCTGTTTTCGGCGCTGCTGGGCGCGGGCGTGGTGTACTGCGCCCACGCGCTGGCGCGGGCGGCCCTCCCCGGTCGACCCTGGCTGGCATTGACGGCGGCGGCCTTCGTCGCCTTTCTGCCGCAACACCTGGCGATGATGAGCGCCGTCAACAACGACAGCCTCAATGAATTGCTGATCGGCCTGGCGCTGGTGGCGCTGGCGCGCTGGCTGCGCGGCGACCGCGCCGGCCTGCGGCGTCTGGCGCGCGCGCTGCTGCCGGCGGCCACGGCGCTCTGCGTCCTGTTGCTGCTCTACGGGCTCATCACCCTCGCGGCGGCGCTGCTCTTCCTGGCGCTGACGGGCGTCGGGCTGTGGCTGTGGCGCAGCGACCGACAGACCCTCTGGCCGCTGTGGTTCATGGGGCTGCTGGCCGGGCTGCTGCTGGTCACCAAGCCGGGCGGCTACTTCGTCGCCGGTCTCCTGCCCCTGGTCCTGCTGCTGCGGCTGCGGCCGGCGGGGCTGCAGCGTAGGCGGGCGGCGCGGCAACTGCTGGTGGCCGGGCTGGCCTGCCTGCTCGCGCCGGCGCTGTTGACCGGCGGGCTGTGGTGGGCGCGCAATCTGGCCGTCTATGGATGGCCGGACCTGCTGGGCCTGGCCGCCCACAACCGCGTGGTGCTGGACCAGTTGCGTCGCGCCGACCTGGTCGCCGAAATCGGCGCAGCTGCCTGGGCGCAGCGCGCCCTGCGCGACACCTTCACCAGTTTCTGGGGCCAGTTTGGCTGGATGGCGCTGCCCCTGCAGGGGCGTCTGCTGCTGCCCCCGCTGGCCCTGAGCCTGGCCGCCGTCAGCGGGCTGTTGCTGTCAGGGCGGCCTTGCTCCGGGCGCGGGCTGCGCCAGTTGCACAGAGCGTTGTGGCTTGTCATCGGCCTGACGGCGCTGGCCTACCTTTATTACAACCTTGAGTTTGTGCAACTGCAGGGGCGTTATCTGTATCCGGCCCTGTTGCCGCTGGCGCTGCTGCTGGCGCGCGGCCTGGATGCCTGGCGAACGCGGCTGCTGCCTGGGCGGCTGCCCTGGCTGACGCTGCTGCCAGTCGCCCTGCTGGCGCCCTTCAGTCTCTGGCTGCTGCTGACTGTCATCGAGCCACTCTTGTCCGCCTGATCACCGGCTGCAGGTCCGCCACGCTTTCGACGCGGCGGATGGACTCGGGCGGCCCGATGACGATGATGGTCTCGCCGATGCGCAACACGCGTTGCGGGCTGGGGATCAGGGTGATTTCGCCATCCACGTGGCGGACGCCGAGCACGGTCACGGCGCTGGATTGGTAGAGACCGGCCTCAGCCACGCTGTGCCCGGCCAGTTGCGAGTCCTCTTCAATCGGGATTTGCCCCAGTTCCCAGCCCAGGCGAAAGCCAGGTTCGAGCAGCAGGTCCATAAACTCGTGCACGACCGGTTTGAGCAGGGCCATGGTCATGCGGTGACCACCGGTCTGCCAGGGGCTGATGACGTGGTCGGCGCCGGCGCGCTGCAATTTGCTTTCGGCCTCCTGGCTGGTGGCGCGCGTCACGATGTGCAGCCCGGGGTTGAGGCCGCGGGCAGTCAGCACGGCCATCATGTTATCGGGGTCATTGTCCAGCGATGCCACCAGGCCCGCCGCCCTTTCGATTCCGGCGGCGATCAGCACGTTGTCGTCCGTGGCGTCGCCGATGACGTGCAGAATATTGCTTTCCAGAAACTGATTGTGGACCTCGCTTTCCATGTCGACCACCACGAAATCGTGACCGCGTTCCCCCAGTTCACGAACGACCTGGTCGCCCATGCGACCGAAACCGCAAATAATGTAGTGATTGTGCAAGGCTTCCAGTTCGCTGTTCATGCGACGCTCCCGTAAGGACTGCCAGAGGTGCTGGCCCAGCAGGATGCTGGCCATGTTGCCGAGGGCGTTGGTGGCGGTGACGATGCCGGTCAGAATCAACAGCGAGGTGAAGACCCGGCCAGGCACGCTGAGAGGCGTGATCTCGCCAAAACCCACGGTCGTGACGGTGATGATGGTCATGTAGAGCGCGTCGATCGGCGTCATGCGCTCGATGACCATGTAGCCGAAGGCGCCGAAGATGATCAGCAGCACGATCATCAGGATCGAGATCTGCAGACCCCGCACCGGGTCGTTCAGCATGTTGCCGAGATAAGACCTGAGGCCCATATTGCTTACGCCAGGGACAATGTATTGGCTGTTTATACCAGATGATCAACCAGGCGGGACCGTTGCGGGCTCGCCTGGACGAAACACCCTTCCCCGTTGTATGTCGGATTCAGGAGGAGGACTGCGCCTCCTGCCAGGCCTCCCAGTCCTCGCGTTCAACGAAGCTGCCGCCATGGGCCTCACGGCGCTCGATGCGGCGACGGCGGTCGAAGTCCAGTTCCAGTTCGACCTGGTTGCAGCGATAGTTGGCGCTGCTGGCCAGCTTGCGCACGTGGTAGCCGTCACCGTCGTCGCGCTGGCTCAGATCATTCATCATATCGATGCGTACACGCAGAACATCGTCACAGCGATGCGGCCGCACGTAGACCCAGAGGGCGCGTCCGTCGCGGTCCGCGCCAGGCTGGCCGCCCCCGCCGAACAGCGCGCGCAGGGAGTCGCCGAGCATGCGGATGACTGCGGTCATGAGAGGAACTCCATCGCCGTCGATTGCGGCGATTATGACCGCGGGGGCGGGTCAGTCGCAAGTTGTCCTTGCCGCCGCCACTCCGCCACGCTATGCTGGCCTGCCAGCCTGAAGGAGTGGATGGATGGATAGGCTCAATCCCCTGCTGACCCGCATTGAGGCTTGGCCCGTCACGCAACTGGCCTTGCGTCACCCGCGGCTTTCGGCCTGGATCGTTCTGGCAGGCGGCATGGATGCCATGCTCGCCTGGGAAGCGCGCGACGTCGGTCTGCTGCCCGGCCAGTGGATCGCCCTGATGACGGCCTCCACCCTGGTGGCCGGCGCCTGCATCTGGATCATCAGCTGGGAAGACCGGGACGAAGACGAAGAGAAGGCCGGGGATTCCGCGACGGCCAGCGACCAGGGCGGTTGACGGGAGGGCATCCCGTGAACGGCGGGGGCAGCGATATCTTTGAGATTCGCGAATACATGGTCGTCCTGCGCCAGCTGGAACGGATGGATGTCGACGGCGAGGAGATTCTGCTGCGCGGCATTGTGCGCTGCCTCGGCGATGACGCCATGCTGGACGTCTACTTCCTTGAGGAAGGCTCGCCCACCCCGCAGCCGCAGGTCGATGTGGAAGCACGCAAGGGCACGATTTATCTGCCCTTCCGCGATATCTCCGTGCTGGTGGACCTGTTGCGCAACGAAAAGCCGGTCTACGCCCACCTGCGCAGCGACCGCCTCGCCTGGACCAGCATCACCACCAATCGCGAACCGGTCGGCGAAGGCGAGTAAACGCGCTCAGCCGGGGCGCAGGGCCCGCAACAGGCGCCCCAGGCGTCCCTCCTGCAGCATGCCGCGCGCGCGGTACCAGTCGGCCGTTTCCTGCAAACTCCGCAATATGTCAACCTGTGGCGGGCCCAGGTCGCTGTGCGCCTTGTCATAGACAAAGTGCAGGCGGCGGCCGCCCATGCGGATCTGCGAGGGGTCGGCGGGCGACTGCATGCCCAGACGCCGCGCCAGGGCCACCAGGCCGGCCAGCGCCGGCAGGGCCGCATCCGGCAGTTGCAGCAAGGGCGACGCCACGCCCACGGCCCGGGCGCAAAGCGCGTACCACTCGCGCAGGCTGTAGTTGGCGTTGCCGAGAATGTAACGCTCGCCGCTGCGGCCGCGCTCCGCCGCCGCGAGGTGCCAGCGCGCCACGTCGCGCACGTCGACCACGCCCACGCCGCCCGAACTGACCGGGATCAACCATTGCAGGCGCTGCATCTCGGTGACGAAGCGGCCGGAGATGAGGTTCAGATCGCCCGGGCCCGTCACGATGACCGGGTTGACGATGACGACGTCCTGGCCCTGCTCCTTCACGGCGTGTTGCACGCAGCGCTCGGCCAGGTGCTTGCTGTGGCCGTAGGGGAAGCGGTGCGGCAGCAGGTTGAAGCGCGCCGATTCATCGACGGGGCGGCCATCGCGGCGCAGACCGAGGGAGGCGGCGCTGCTGGTGAAGACCATGCGGCGCACGTTGGCCGCGCGCGCAGCGGCCAGCACCCGCCGCGTGCCCTCCACGTTGATGGCGTACATCTGCGCCCGCTCCGTGCGCCAGTAGGCCGCCACCGCCGCCACGTGGAACACCAGTTCGCAGCCCTGACAGGCTTGCGCCAGGGCCTCGCGCTCCAGCACGTCGCCGATGACCGCCTCGCAGTCCAGCCCCTGCAGGGCATCCAGGCGCGAGCTGCGGCGGTGCAGCACGCGGACGTCGTGGCCGGCCTCGACCAGGGCGCGCGCCACGTGCGAGCCGACGAAGCCGGTCGCGCCGGTGACGAGGGCTTTCATCATGTTACGCCTTTGCCTTCATCTTGACAGGGAATGAGCACTTTTTGACAATATCCACGCACTAATCTATCCTTTGGTATCTGTCAAACAGAATAGGAGAAAAATGTGAATCTCAATGGCAGCCGTCCCGACACGGTTGTCGAAACGCCCGTTGCGGCCAACGAAATAAGCACATTTGCTGATTTGTTCTGCGGAATCGGTGGGTTTCATGTCGCCGCAGCAAATCTGGGGATGAAATGTGTTTTTGCTTGCGACATCGATCCAGTAGCAAGAGAAGTTTACGAGTTGAATTTCAACATGCGTCCGGGTGCTGACATTGCTGCACTCGACTTGGGAATGGTTCCAACTGCTGACGTTCTTTTTGCGGGGCTACCATGCCAGTCTTTCAGCATTATAGGCAATCGTCAAGCTTTTGGAGACCATCGAGGCACTTTGTTTCTCGAGTTGGCCAGAGTAGTTGCGGCCAAAAGGCCGAAGGCAATTGTAATAGAAAATGTGCGGCAACTCGTAACAATTGACAAGGGTGAAGCATTCAGATGTATCATCATCCTGCTTGAGGCTCTCGGTTATTCAGTGACGCATAAAATATTGAATGCCTTGGATTTTGGGCTTCCCCAAAAGAGGGAGCGTGTGTTTATTGTCGCCTTGGATGTACCCGTGGATTCATTCCAATGGCCCGAGGGTGGCGTTGAAATGAACCCGCTTTCGGCGATTCTTGAGGATCAACCTCACCCTCGGCACTATGTTTCTCCCCGAATTAGACGAGCTCGCAAGCAAGCGCACACCGCAAAGGAGACACCTGCTATCTGGCACGAAAACAAGGGAGGAAATGTATCTAGCCACCCGTTTTCATGTGCCTTGCGAGCTGGCGCATCTCACAATTATCTTCTTGTTGATGGTGAACGTCGATTGACGCCACGTGAACTTTTCCGTCTGCAAGGCTTTCCTGAAGACTACGTTCTTCCTGAAACCGACGCTGCTGCCCGACGATTGACAGGAAATGCCGTGCCAGTTCCTTTGGCCCAAGCCGTCATCAAACAGGTGCAGAGCGTTTATGAAAAAGCCACAATTGCGGGGTAGGTCAGGCTCTCATCATGAACCTTGGCCGATTGGTGAAATCCCAGACAGTGTTCTCTATGGCATCGGAAGACAGTTGGTGCACATCATCGCTATTGGTCGGGCAGACATCACTGGGGACGACTGGGGCGGGATATTCGCTGAAGCCGTTGATGGTACTCACTTGGGAAGTAATGTCGGAATCGATGATGTAGTTGCAAATGGGACAGCGTGGTCAGTAAAAACTGTCAAAAAAGACAATCCTTGGCGGTCTAGACGCGTTCGATTGGTCACAGGTCGAAACTCCATAGACTTTTCTTATGGCATTTCTGACCCACGCCGAGACCCACAAGTGTCGGGCAAAGGTGTATTAGGCATTTGGAATGAAAGAATGAATTCGTTGCTCGATAAACACAATGAGATTCGCGTTGCTGTCTTAGTTCGAAACATGATAAGTCAAGAGTTTGTTTTGTTTGAGTACCAAGCAATGCAGTTTCCCATAGGAGATTACCGCTGGGAATTTAGAAAACATGGGAAATCAAACAATCTTCGAGGTTACGACAAGTCTTCGGAAGAACATTGCTTTACTTGGCAACCATCAGGTGCACAGTTTTCGATTTTTCGCTCAGTTCCTGGTTCCGCTAGGAAATTTAGAATCGAAAAGCAAATTCCTTTGATTCCAAAGACAGAGGTTCTCGATCAAATTGAATTTAGTAACTCTTGGATTACATTTAGGTAGCTGCTTGTCCTGCATTTTTCGTTCACAGAATGCCTAACCACACTGATCCCGCTACTCGATCGCGCATCATGGCGAAGGTGCGGTCGAAGAGAAACAAGTCGACGGAGTGGCGGCTGAGGGCGTATTTCATTCGCGAAGGACTAACAGGCTGGCGAGTAAACGCCGACGAACTACCAGGCAAACCAGATTTCGCCTTTGACAATAACAAGGTTGCCGTTTTTGTGGACGGATGCTTTTGGCATTATTGTCCGTGCCACTGTCGGCTGCCAAAGAGTCGCACTGAATACTGGCACAAGAAGATCATGAACAATCGCCTGCGGGACCGAAGAAACAGCAAGTTGCTTCGGGAGAAGGGATGGCGTGTAATTCGAATTTGGGAGCATTCCCTCAAGGGCCATCAACCAGTCATCGTTAAGCGGCTTCGCGTGCTCGTTGAAGGTTCTGCTTAATCGCAATCAGGACAACTCATGCAAAAGCCTCTGACAATTCTGGCTGCCCTGCTGCTGGCGGCCTGCACCACCGGCCTGCCGAAGACCCCCACGCCGGTGGGGGCCGTCAACTGCGAAGAGCAAAAGATTATTCAGCAATACGACGCCCCGCCCGCCATGCAGATCGACGCCGAAAAGTCTTACACCGCCATTGTTGACACCGACCGCGGCTCCTTCGAGATCGAGCTCTTCGCCAGCGAAGCGCCGGTCACCGTCAACAACTTCGTCTTCCTGGCGCGCGAGGGCTTCTACGACTGCACGGTCTTCCACCGCGTCATCAAGGACCCGCCGCAGGGACCCTTCATGGCCCAGGGCGGCGACCCCACGGCCAGCGGTGGGGGCGGACCCGGCTACCGCTTCGCTGACGAGGACTCCGCGCTGGCGCTGAAGCACGACCGCGCCGGCATCCTCAGCATGGCCAACGCCGGCCCCGACAGCAACGGCTCGCAGTTCTTCATCACGCACGTGGCGACTCCCTGGCTGGACGGCCGCCACGCGGTCTTCGGCGCGGTCACGGGCGACGGCCAGCAGGTGGTGGACGCCATCGAGCAGGGCGACCAGTTGCGCTCGGTGACCATCCGCGAGAGCTGACCACACAAGGGTCAGTTCGAGGCAAGGCCGAGCGCGCTGAGGCCACCCAGCAACGCACAGAGAATTATGGCCCAGATCACATTCCAGATGAGCAGCCACCTCAGGCAACCAACACCTGGAAGGGTCTGGCCGGCGATGCGTTCGTTCTGCCGCGCCTCGCGCAACCAGACGATGTTCAGGACAAGCCCGGGTAACCAGGCCAACCAACAGGCGACAAGTGTGATGAAGGCCGAGGCTGTGTAACTCTTGTCGCGCGCCAGCGCAACGCGCAACTCGTCCTGAGAATATTTCGGCTTTTCGTCGTCGTACATGGCCAACTCTCTGATTTCACCCAAAACCAGGTGGCGATTTTCAGCCGTTGCCGAAGACTTCCTGGATCAGGGCGCGAATGGCCGTGTTGTCCGGATAGAGCACCTGATCGCCGTTGGCTGTCGTGCCGAAGCGCACCACCTGGTTGTCGATCACGCCCTGGCGCAGGTTGTCAGGCGGCATGTCGCGCAGGAGCAGTCCCAGCTGCAGGATTTCATCCAGACTGAGGTCCGTGCGGAAGCTGTCGCCCAGTTCCTGCCACAGGCCCGGCGCCTGACTGATGAGGCGACCGATGCCCTCCAGGCTGGCGACGTGACGCAGCATGGCGGTCAACACCTGCTGCTGGCGCCGGGCGCGGTCGAAGTCCGCCCCGCGGGTGGCGCGCGTGCGAGCGTATTGCAGCAGGCGCTCCGCGTCCAGCAGCTGACAGCCGCGCTCGAAGGTCACCTGGATGGTGCCGTAATTACCGTCGGGATAGTGAGGATCGTCGATGCGCTCCTCGATGCAGACTTCCACGCCTTCCGGCGCCAGCAGGTCCACGGCCGTGAGGAAGGCGTCGAAATTGACCAGCAGATAGTTGTCGATGCGCAGGCCGAAGCTGGCCTGCAGGGTGTCGGCGGTGAGACCGGCGCCGCCGGTGGGGTACCCCTGGCTTTCGCCGCGGCTGTTGGCCGTGTTGATGCGCCCTGGCGGGCCGCCATCGGCGAAGGACAGCCACAGGTCGCGCGGGATGGACAGCATCGCCAGGCTCTGGCTCAGGGGTTCAATGCGGACGACCATCAAGGTGTCGCTGCGGAAGTAGCGTTCGTCGCTGACCGTGCCGGCGCGCTGGTCGATACCCAGCAGCAGGATGTTGCGGGCGCGCGGGTCCTCCAGCGCGGGGGGCATGACGGCCGGCAAGGTCGCGGCGGATGGCGCTTGCGCGCGCGTCTGCGCGGCGGGTACGAGAGTGGGAAAGGGCGTGGCCGCCTGCTGCAGGTTGAGGGCCGGCGGGGCCAGCTCGATGCCGGCCAGGGCAGCCTGCAGCGAGAGTTGGCGGATTCCGAACCAGGTGAGGCCGGCCAGCAGGGCCGTGGCCGCCATGGCGCCCAGCAGGCCCGCGATGAACAACCAGAGCGGCAGGCGCATGGCCACCTTTCATAAATCGCCGGGAAAGGACGCGCGCAGTATACAGGATAACGGACGCAGGACAGGACGGGCGATTTGATCATTCGTCCCTGCGGGATGCTTCGTGACGGGGCCTTCGCTGCCCCTGCGGGATGCTTCGGGCTTGCGCTCTCGCTACCCTTCCCCGCATTACGAATTGTTGTACGGGCGTCAGTTGTCCTGTTTGTTGAAGGCCAGCACCGAGTTGCCGGAGAGGACGTACATCAGGTTGCGGTTCTCGTCCACGGCGATACCCGCCAGACTGGCGAAGAGCGTTTCATCGAAGGTTCGGTAACTGTTGATGAAGGTGCCCGCCAGCGAGGTCTCGAAAATCGTGCGGCTTTCGCGGTCGACGATGTAGATGGCGGGGGCCACGGGGTCGGTATTGAGGAACATCGCGTCGGCGTGGCGCATTTCCTGCCCGGGCGGGAAGCCGGCGTAGCCAAAGCGGATTTCCTCACCGGCGCGGAAGAGAGCGATGACGCCATCGGAGAAGAGCACGTAGACGCGACCGGAATCATCGATGGCGAAGTCTACGGCCTGCGCCAGCAGGGGCCGATTGGCGCCGGCGAAGTAGCCGATGGGCGCGCCTGCGAAGGCGCCGCTGAGCGGATCGTAGCGCCAGATCTGCTCGGCGCCGGGGTCAAGGATATACATGCGGCCGCGCCACGAGGCCACGCGTTTCGGCGTGCGCCATTGCTCGGTACCCAGCAGCCCCTGCACGCCGCGCGCGAGGAAGGTAGGCGAATACTCGACCAGCACGCCGGCCTCGTCGAGGGCCAGCAGCACGTTGTTCTGGCTGAGCCCGCTGCCGTCTTCGGACCAGGTGAGGCCGACCAGGGTATCGATGGTGAAGAGGTCCACCTGCGCGCCGCGGCGCATGGTGGCGATGGGCTGGCGCGAGCCGGGCACGATGCCAAGCCCGCTTTCGTTGAGCGTGATGCGGTAGACCTGCTGGTTGGCGGAATCAAGCACGTAGAGATCGTCGCCGCGCAGGACGATGTCGGTCAGGATGGCGTTGGGGAAGGCCTCCACGACGAAGATCTCACGACGTTCGATGTCATTGATGCGGTCGACAATCGCCTGACCCTCGCGCCGCAGTTCAACCAGCGCGACGTCGATTTCCTCGGGGCGCATGGCGGTGCAGCGCTCGACGGTCGTCTGGACGGCGGCCCAACCGGAGAGCGTGCCGCTGACGTCGGCGGAGGAGATGTTGCGCGCCAGACGGGCGCCCTGCCAGGCCTCCTCGACGCAACGCTCGTATTCGCTGCTGCCGGCGCCGCCCAGCCACATGACCAGCGCCAGCAGGACCACGGCGATTGGTATCAGGACGATGCTGCCTGTGTTGGCCAGGCGCGCCAGCCGGCCGGCCTCCGGGTCGCCTTCACGGCCGGCGATGCGCTCGATCACAACGCCGAGGCGATCCATCCCGTCCGCCAGGCGCAGGGCGGCGCTGCCGGCGCTGCGGCGCACCTGCTCGCCGGCGAATCCGGCGGGCTGCTCCTCCGGCTCCCCTGTTTCCGGCGCGAGGGCCTCACGCCGCGACGAGATTGCCTCGCGCGCGGCAATGCCGGAGGGCGCGTCCGGCGGCACGAATTCAACGGCCATGAGGCTGAGGCTGTCGCGCGTCAGGCGGCGGAAGCCGAGGATCACCTGGGCCAGATCGTCACCATCCAGCGCGTCCATGGAGCCATCGTCCTCGACGCGCAACAGTTCTTCAAAGTTGCTGTCGCCAACGACGAGCCGGGCGCCGCTGCTCAGGCTGTAGTGCGTCATGCGGATGTCCGGCTCCGCCTGGGCGCCGAGCGGCAGGCCAGGGGGCGAGAAGCCCCCTTCCGCCTCGGCCGGGAAGGGGCTGATATGGTCATCCACCTGCAGCAGGGCCGCACCGCCGCCCACGCGGGCAAGGAAGACGTCGCTGCCGTGCAGCACGGCACAGAGCATCCAGGCATCGAAGCGGGTTTCGTGCTGCAGGTTGTGGCGATACAGGTTGTCGTTGAGGTTGTTCAGCAGGGTGCGCAGGCCGGCGGTCACGCTGCCGCTGCTCTCGAAATAGTCCTCGGAGGCGACCTGCACCATGCGCTCGTAAAAGGCGGCCGGGGCCGGCCGGCCCCCACCGGGCAGGACGAGACCGAAGAAGGTGTCCATTTCGCGGCCGCGCGCTGCGCGCTGCGGCGCCGATTCCACCAGATAACCGGGCGGGCCGGCGTTGATCACCCGTCCGCCCACGACATGCAGGTGCCCTGCCAGCGCCTCGTAATCGAATGCCATGGTCTGTCCCGCATTCACCAGCCCGGTGCATGGTACTGCATTTTGTGGCGCATTCAAAATCTGCATGTACTGAGCATTAGGAGTGACCCCTGTTCAATCATCAATTCCGGCTGAACAGGAGCGGCCGGGGGCGGCGAGGCGAGGCGACATGGTGTACACTGGTCGCAGAGGTCCAGGAAGAAGGAAATGGCGATGGCGCTCATCCTGCTGTTGATCGGAATCGTCCTGATCGCGCGGCAACGGGTCGATTACGGGTCGCTCAGGACGGCGGGACGGCACGTGCGCGCGGCGGGAGTCCTGTTGACGCTGCCGGCGCTGATGTCCCTGCTGCTGAACGGATTCTTTGTGCCGCTGGCCTTTGGCCGCAACGCCGGCGCCATCTCCTTCGCCCAGGGCGTCATCGGTTTGCTTGAATTTCTGGGTATGGTGCTGGTCGCCGTTCTCGCCTGGTTCCTGCTCGGCGAATCGCCGAATGCACCGCGCCTGCCGGGCCTGTTGGGTGAACTTCAGGACGAGGCGCGCGAACAGCGCGCGACGGGCCGAACCGCCGCCCCGGCGCGAGCCGGCGGGCTCAACCTGCCGGGGCTGTCGATGCGTCCGGGCAGCCGGCGCGAGACCTTCCCCAGCGTGATGTCACTGAGCGAGGCGGCGCTTTACATGGAGGTCAGTGAAGACGACATTCTGCAATGGATCGAGGAAGGTCGACTGACGGCTTCACGCGAGAATTACCACTATCGCATCGCGCGTTCGCAACTGGACGAATTGCAGTAGCGGCGCGTTTCAGCAGGTGAAGTAGAAGCCCAGGGCCTGCAGGACGTCTGACAGCAGGGGGATCCTGCCCCACAGACATGCCTGGTCGATCAACACCACGCCAGCCAGGGTAAAGCAGCAACAGAGCAGCAACAACACGATGCAGCCGATGCCAATCCAGCGCATGGTGTTGCGGCGCGGCTCTTCCTCCTCTTCCGGCAGGTCGTAGGGGTCGTAGTCGTAGGCCGGCGCCGGTTCTTCCAGCACCTCGCGCGCCACCACCTGACGGGCGGGCGCGGGCACTTCCGCCGCTTCAGGAGCGGCCGGCAGGGGCGCCGCTTCGGCCTCGGGCTGCTCATCGCTCGCCGGCCCTCGCGACCAGGGGCCGGTCGCCACGGCGATGCCTTCGGTGCCCGGCACGCGCTCGTAGGCCAGGGTGACCGTCTCGCCCATGCCGATCATGTCGCCATTGTGCAGCGAGCGCGCGCCACTCAGACGCTGGCCGTTGACGAAGGTGCCGTTGGTGGAACCGAGGTCTTCCAGCACATAGCCACCGCCGCGCCGGCGGCGCAATCGCAGGTGCTGCCGGCTGGCCTCGGCGTCGTTGATGACGATGTCGTTGCTGACGTCGCGCCCGACAGTGACCAGTTCGCCTTCAAGGTCCCAACTGTGGCTGGGTGTGGGGCCCCTGCGAACAACCAGACGAAAACGGTCGCTCCCCTCTTGCATGGCGCTGATCCCCTGTGCGTTGCTGCGATTGGCGGGATGGTACCACGCGCCCCATGCCATTGCTACAGACCCTTTGCGACCAGTCATCACAGGGCGCTGTGCTATACTGGCGCCGGCGGCAGGGTCGGCAGGGAACGACGCGCATGGCAGGCGACACGGGCAGGGAAGGCGCGGTGAGTCTGCTGTGGCCGCGCCGTGACGACCCGCCAGCGCCCGTCCCCGCCGCGCGCTGGCACACGGCGGATTTGAATCTGGACCCGCTGCTCTCGCTGCTGGTCCTCGAACCCCGCTGGCTCCGCAGCACGCAGGATATCCTGCTGCAACCCCTGAAGGACCCGGCCCACATCAACTGGCGCCTCGACGTCATTGAGGACCTGCTGAACAGTCCGGCGTTGGCTGCCGGGCTGGGTTCGGCGCTCGCCATTCTGCAGACCCTGCAGGAATATATGGCGCGGCCGCAGTGGAACCAGGACGAGTTGCAAAAGGTCACCTGGCGCCTGGGCGAGCTGGAAAGCCTGGTCAACTGCGTGACGCTGCTGAACGATCTGCTGGCCGAGGCCGGTCCGGCGCTACGTTCCGAAGCCCTGCGCGCCCTGCGCGAGCAGACGGCGGCCTTCGCCGCGGACCCGCTGTTTCAGGACCTGCAGGGTGAACTGCCCGACCTGCTGGAGCAGATTCGCAGCCTGCGGGCCATCACCATCGGCATCAACCTTGACGGGCAGTTGCGCCCGGTCGAGGCCACGCTGCTGGCCGTTCACCAGCAACCCTTTCGCGGAGACACGCTCTCCCTTTTTCAACGTCTTGGCGGCGCGCGTCCCGGTGAGAAGGGCATCGGCCCGCTGCACCGCGCCGAGGATGGCGAGGGCCGCGGCGCGCGCCTGAAAGAGGGCGACAGCCCCCTGCTGGAGCCGCTGTTTCGTGACCTGAACGACGTACTGAACGAGATTTGCCGGCCCCTCGCCGCCGCCCTGCGCCGATACACCCGCATGAGCGGAAGGGACCTGCTGCTGTTGCAGCCGGAAATCGCCTTTTTCCTCGGCGCCCTGCGCCTGATCGAGCATTTGCGCGCCTGCGAACTGCCCCTGTGTCGGCCGCAACCGGCCCCGGCGGAGGCGCGTGTCAGCGCCCTGCGCGGCCTGATCAACCTCAACCTGGCCCTGCAACTGGCGCCGGCCGGCCAGGCGCGCGCGCTGGACGGGGAGATCGTCGGCAACGACGCCGACTTCGGCGCCGCCGGCCGCATCTACATCCTGACCGGGCCCAACCGCGGCGGCAAGACCACCTGGACGCAGGCGCTGGGCCTGGCGCAGGTGCTCTTTCAGGCCGGCCTGTACCTGCCGGCGGAAGCGGCGCGCATGAGCCCCGTTGACGGGCTGTTCACGCACTTCGCCAGCGCCGAGAACCCTCAGCTCGCCAGCGGCCGCCTCGGCGAGGAGGCGCAGCGCCTGGCGGCCATCTTCGGCCAGGCCACGCGTCACAGCCTGCTGCTCTTCAACGAATCGCTGGCAAGCACCAGCGCCGGCGAAAGTTTCTGGCTGGCGCGCGACATCCTGCGGGCGCTGCGGCTGCTGGGCGCGCGGTCCCTCTTCGCCACCCACCTGCACGAGCTGGCGGCGGACGCCGACGGCATCAACGCGGAGACCTGGGGCGACAGCGAGGTGGTGAGCCTGGTGGCACAGGTGCGCGAGGTCGACGATGACTGCGCCATGGCGCAACGCACCTTTCGCATCGTGCCGGGTCCGCCCCTGGGCCACAGCCACGCGCGTGAAATCGCGGCGCATTATGGCATCAGCTTCGAGCAACTGCGCGCGCAATTGCTGGCGCGCAACGGGTTGACGCCGGAGGCGGAGCGCGGGGAGGCCGGCTGAGTCCGTGACCGGGTCGCTGCCGCAGGTCGGCTTTCTGACCGGCGATATCGGCCAGCGCCATGGCTGGGCGCGTTACAGCCACGATCTGTTGCTGGCGCTGCAACGCGCCGGGCTGCCGCTCATCGTGGTCAGCGCCCGCAACAGCCCGCCCCATGAAACCCTGAAACAGCGGCGTTTGCTGCCCGAGGTCGTGCCGGCCGCCCGGCAGACTCTGGCGCGCAGCCTGCTGGCGAGCCCCGCCGTGGCGCGGGCCCTGCGGAGTTGCGACCTGCTGCACAGCATGATCGAGCCCTGCGCCGTCAGCGGCCTGCAGGTAGCGGGGCGGCGCCCGCATCTGGTGACGGCGCACGGCAGTTTCCTGCGCCTGCTGACGCAGCGTCGCTGGCCGGCCGGCATGCTTTGGCGCCGGGCGCTGGCGCGATCGCAACTGGTCTGCGTCAGCCGCTACACGGCGCAGGTCGCGCGGGAGTTGCTGCCGGGCGCGCAGCCCTTGGTGATTCCCAACGGCATCGACGCCAGGCGCTTCGACCGGCCCGCCCCGCCGCAACCCACGGAGGGCCCGACGGTGCTCTCGGTGGGCACGCCCAAGGCGCGCAAGGGCACGCTGGAACTTGTGCGGGCCATGGCGCGGGTGACCGACGACCTGCCGCAGGCGCGTTGCGTCATCGTCGGCAACCTGGGCGACGCGCCGGACTACGTTGACCGGCTGCGCCATGAAATCCGTCGCCTCGATCTGGATCAGCGTGTGAAACTGACGGGCCAGGTGGACGAGACGACCCTGCTCGGCTGGTACGCGGCGGCGCAGGTCTTCGCCCTGCCCGCGCTGAACATCGGGCCGCGCTTCGAGGGCTTCGGCCTGGCGCATCTGGAGGCCAGCGCGGCCGGCCTGCCCGTCATCGGCACCCGCGACTGCGGCACCGAGGACGCCATCGTGGATGGTGAGACCGGCCTGCTACTGCCCCAGCAGAATGTTGAGGAGGCGTTGGCGACGGCCATCACGGGCCTGCTGCGCGACCCTCAGCGGGCGCAGCGCATGGGCGCGGCCGGACGCGCGCGGGCGCGGCAACAGACCTGGGAGCGGGTCGCTGCCGAACTGATCGCGCACTACCGGCGACTGGCGGCCTGATGAACTTCCTGCCGGCAGCGCTGCGCGAGTTTCTGAGAAGCAAGTTTGTGCGCGACACGCTGACCCTGCAACTGGGGCGCCTGGCGGTGGTGGGTCTGGGGATGATCGCCTGGGTCTTCGTGCCGGTGCGTCTGGGCCCGGTCAACTACGGTCTCTTCGCCCTCGCGCTCACCTTTCTCAACATCTGGCGTACGCTGAACCTGAGCGGCATGGCGGTCAGCATCGACGCGCTCTTGCCGGCGGCCGTGGCCCAGGCCGACCGGGAAGAAATCCTCGATCTGCTGGCGGTCACCATCAAGGTCACCCTGGTCTGGGCGCTGTTCAGCCTGGCGGTGCTGGCGGTCCTCGGGCCGGCGCTGGCGGCGCTGCTGTACCGCAACCCCGTCACCCCGCTGCCGGGATACGGGCTCGATTTCGCCATCCTGGCCGGCTACAGGACCGTGGGCAACAGCGCGGTCGGCTCGCTGGCGGCCTGGCTGGCCTTGATTCTGGTCTTCGACCCGCTTTACCTGCTGGCCCAGTCCTGCTTCCGCGCCCGCCGCGCCATGCGCCAGGCGGCCCTGCTCATGACCGTCAACCAGGTGGTGCTGACCGCCCTGCAGGTGCTGGCGGCCCTGCTTTGGCCGACGGCCGCCGCCCAGGTGGCCGCGCGGGTGCTCTTCTCCGTCGTGGCGACGCTGCTGGGCCTGGCGCTGTATCTGCATCACCGGCGACACGATGAGGGGCTTTGGCCGTCACCAGGGGCGGTGCTGCGTCGCAGCGTCCGGGTTTCGCTACGCGGCTACTGGCGCTTCGGCCTGGCCAACGCCCTCGACAAGAATCTCTCCGGGCTTTTCCAGTTTCTGCCGGTACAGCTGGTCGGCGTGCTGGCCGGGCAGGCCGCCGCCGGTTACGTCCATCTGGGCCTGCGCCTGATCGACCGCAGCAGCATCCTTACCCAGGGGGTGCAGGACAACATGCAGGCGATCGTCCCGCAGGCGGTGGGCCGCGGCAATTTCATACGGCTCTGGCACAATTTCCGCCGCGTGTTGCTGGCGCTGTTGCTGGGCGGGGTGCTGGTCTATGCGGCCCTGTTGCTGGTCGCCCCGCTGCTGCTGGTGCCGCTCTTTGGCGAGAAGTGGCGACCGGTGCTGCCATTGATCCCGGCGCTGGCGGTCTTCGGCCTGGCGACCACGCTGGGTGGCATCTTCGGCCCGCTGTATCGCGCGCTGGACCTGGTGATGCGCATGGTCTGGATGCGCGTGCTATTGCTGCTGCTCATCCTGCCGCCGGGCGCCTGGCTGATCATGGAGACCGGCGCGAACGGCGGCGTCTGGATCATCAACGCCCTGTATCTGGTCTCCATCAGCCTTACGGCCCTGCTGACCCTGCCGACGCTCTACCGCCACATCCACGCGGAGCGGGCGGCGGCCGCCGGTCAGGCCTGATGCCATCCAGATCTGCAGGAAGGGTTGGGCGGCGCCCGTGAACATCCCCGTTGCCGGCGACTGGCGCAACGCGGGTCGTCTGCCGACCCGCGCCCGCCGCCTGTGAAGGCCGACGCCATCGTCGTCGGCGCCGGCCCCAACGGTCTGGCGGCCGCCATCGCCCTGGCGCAAAAAGGCCTGCAAGTGCGCGTGTACGAGGCGCAGGCGGAGATCGGCGGCGGCCTGCGTTCCGCCGACCTGACCTTGCCTGGCTTCACGCATGACCTCTGCTCGGCGGTCCATCCACTGGCGCCGGCCTCGCCCTTTCTGCGCACCCTGCCCCTGGCGCGGCATGGCCTGGAGTGGGTGCAGCCGCCCCTGCCCCTGGCCCACCCCCTGGACGGGGGTCGGGCACTGACGCTGCAACGCTCGCTGGCGGCCACGGCGACCGCTCTGGGCCGCGACGGGAACACCTGGCGGCGGCTGTTCGGCCCGCTGGTGAGGCAGCACGACGCGCTGTTCGAGGAGGTGCTGGCGCCGCTGCACCGGCCACGGCGACCGCTCCTGCTGGCCCGTTTCGGTCTGCCGGGTCTGTTGCCCGCTGCGACCCTGGCGCGGGGTCTGCTGCGCAGCGGGGGTGCCCGCGCCCTGCTGGCCGGAAACGCCGCCCACGGCGTTCTGCCGCTGGAACGCGCGCCTTCCGGCGCCTTCGGCCTCCTGCTGGTGGCGCTGGCGCAGAGCGTCGGCTGGCCCTCGCCGCGCGGGGGGGCGCAGGCCCTGGCGCGGGCGCTGGGCTCACATCTGCGCTCACTGGGTGGCGAGATCGTCACGGGCGCGGAAGTGGTCAACGTCGATGACCTGCCGCCGGCGCGCGCGTATCTTTTCGACGTGACGCCGCGGCAGCTCACACGCCTCGCCGGGAACCGCTTGCCGCCACGTTTCCGCCGCGCGCTGGCGCGTTACCGTTACGGTCCGGGAGTCTTCAAGCTCGACTACGCCCTGGCCGCGCCGATCCCCTGGGTGGCTGCGGCATGTCGCCGGGCGGGCACCCTGCATCTGGGCGGCTCGTTGGGGGAAATTGCGGACTCGCTGCGCAGTGTATGGCGTGGCCAGGTCAGTGAACGGCCCTTCGTAATCCTGGGCCAGCAAAGCCTCTTCGACGACACGCGGGCGCCGGAGGGGCAGCATACGGCCTGGGCCTACTGCCATGTGCCGCATGGCAGTCCCGTCGACATGATGGCGCGCATCGAGGCGCAGATCGAACGCTTCGCGCCCGGTTTCCGCGAGCGGGTGCTGGCACGGCACAGCCTCAACGCCCCGCAACTGGAAGCCCACAACCCCAACCTCGTTGGCGGCGACATCGGCGGAGGCGTGCAGGACCTGGCGCAGCACTTCGCCCGTCCGGTCTATCCGCTGGCGCCCTATGCCACGCCGGCGGCGGACATCTGGCTCTGTTCCTCGTCGACACCGCCGGGCGGCGGTGTGCACGGCATGTGCGGCTGGCACGCGGCCCAGGCCGTGCTGAAGCGCCTGGGGGTGAAATAGCCGCCAGGCCCTTTCCCGCCCGGTCACGGTCGCCCTTCCCACGCAACGGCATTGAATCACTTCGCCCGTCCGCCCCGTCTGGACACCTCCCGCGCGCATCGCTACACTGACGCGCAGGAAACAGCGAGGACTGGTCATGCAGATCGAAGCCGTGGGCGTGGTGCGCTCACCGGTCACGGAAGCCCTGGACGAAAGCTGGGGCGACGTCGTCGCCGAGATTCACCTGCGGCCGGAGCTGGCGCCTGGCCTGCAGGGCATCGACCAGTGGTCGCACGTGATGGTGGTCTATTCCATGCACGAGGCCAGCTTCGACCTCAATAAGGACCTGGTGCATCGCCCGCGAGGCCGCGCCGACATGCCCGAACTGGGCGTCTTCGCCCAGCGCGACCGCGTGCGCCCCAACGGCATCGGGGTCTCCGCCGCCGAAATCATCGCCGTGGCCGACAACGTACTGACCGTGCGCCGCCTCGATGCCATCGACGGCACGCCCGTGCTGGATATCAAGCCCTGGGCGGAAGTCTACGACAACGTCTCCGGCGCCCTGACGCCTTTCTGGTTCCTGCGCCTGATGCAGGGCTATTTCTAGTCCGCAGCCCCGCGTTCACGATGGACGACCTGGCCGACATCACCTTCCTGGGCATAGGCGACACGCTGAAGTTGCTGCGTGAAGGGCAACTCTCCGCCGTGGAACTGACGCAGATGTATCTCGAACGCTCTGAAGCGCTGGACCCACAGTTGCGGGCCTGGTTGCGCTTCACGCCGGAGTTGGCGCTGGCGGCCGCCGAAAGCGCCGACAAGGCATATCGTCAGGGGACGGCCGGGCCGCTGGCCGGCATCCCCCTGGGGATCAAGGACGTCTTTTCCACGAAAGGGATCGAGACCACCTGCGGCTCCAATATCCTGCGCGGCTATCGTCCGCCCTATTCGGCCACGGTGGTGGAACGCCTGGAAGCGGCCGGCGCCGTCTTCCCGGGCAAGCTCAACATGGACGAGTTCGCCATGGGCTCCACGACTGAAAACTCGGGTTACTTCCCGACGCACAACCCCTGGGACCTCGCGCGCTCGCCCGGCGGCAGCAGCGGCGGCAGCGCGGCGGCCGTCGCCGCGGGCATGGTGGCCGGTGCGCTGGGCAGCGATACCGGCGGCAGCATCCGTCAGCCGGGCGCGTTCTGCGGCATTCCGGCGCTGAAGCCCTCCTACGGCCGCTGTTCGCGCCACGGCCTGATCGCCTTCGGCTCCTCGCTGGACTGCCCGGGCCCGATGGCGCGCAGCGTGGAGGACCTGGCGCGTTTGCTGCAGATCATCGCCGGCCACGACCCGCGCGATGCGACCAGTTTGCCGGCGGAGGTGCCGGACTATCTGGCGGCGTTGACCGGCGACGTCCGCGGCCTGAAAATCGGTATCCCGGAGGCGTATTTCGGCGAGGGCCTGCAGCCGGAAGTGGAAAGGGCCGTGCGCGCCGCCATCGCTCAGTTGGAAGAGCTGGGGGCGGAACTGCGCCCGGTCGACTTGCCGCACAGCGAGCACAGCGTGGCGACCTACTACATCATCGCGCCGGCGGAGGCCAGCGCCAACCTGGCGCGCTACGACGGCGTGCGCTACGGCCGGCGCGTCGAACGCGACGGCATGTGGCCCACCTGGCGGGCCACCCGCGGCGAGGGCTTCGGCGCGGAGGTGAAGCGGCGCATCATGATCGGCACCTACGTACTGTCGGCGGGCTACTACGACGCCTGGTACGGCAAGGCCCAGGCGGTGCGCACCCTGATTAAACGCGACTTCGACGAGGCCTTCCGCGAGGTGGACCTGATCGCCGCGCCGACGACGCCGACCACCGCCTTCCGCCTCGGCGAAAACAGCGACGACCCGCTGCAAATGTACCTGCAGGACATCTTCACCCTGCCGCCCAGCCTGGCGGGCATCGTCGGCCTGAACCTGCCCTGCGGTTTCGACGACGAGGGCCTGCCGATCGGTTTCCAGTTGATCGCGCCATCCCTCGGCGAGGCGCTGGCCCTGCGCGCCGGCCACGCTTACGAGCAGGCCGGCGACTGGCAGCGGCGGCCTCCCCTGCGCGCCTGAGCACAATGGACGCGGACGCGGCCCGCAGCTTCTATGTCAACGAGGTCTGGCCGCGCCTGGGCGAAGGGCTGCGGGCGCGCCTGCGGGAACGCTGGCCGAACGTTCGCCTGGGGCCGGAAGCGGGCTACACGCCATTGTCTGACCTGCCGCTGCGCCTGCTCTGCGGCCTGACCGGCAGCGGCAAGTCGACCACGCTGGCGGCCCTGCAGCGCGCCGGACGCTGGCGCTACCGTGACGACCTGCCCGCGCGCCGCGACCTGGCCGACCTGATCATCATCCCGGCGGCCCAGGTCTACAGCGCGGCGGCCATCGCCCCGGTCCGCGACCGCGGCGAGCGCTTTCGCTGGACACAGCTCTTCGCGCAGGAGATCTGCCACGGCGGCTCGGCGACGGCCTTCAGCTGGCTGCATTACCGCCACGACGGAGAAACAGCGCTGCTCAACGAAGGCCTGCGCGGCGCGCGCGAGATCGGCGCGGCCCTGCGTCACCATCCCCGCTGGCGCATCGCGGAACTGTGGCTGGACCCGCTCACGCGCCTGCAGCGTCTGAGCGGCCGCGACGACGCCTTCGACGCGCTGGCGACGGGCGCCGCGGACCTGGGGCATCTGCCGGCCGCGCAGCGCGAAGCGGCGCGGCAACTGCTGGCCGCCGGGGTGATCAGCGCCCGCGCCCTGGCCATCGCCGCCGCCGAGGCGCGCAACTACGGCGACCGCCCCTGGGGAGGCAAGGCCGTTAACTATCGCTGCCTGGCCATGGACCAACTCACACCAGCAGGGGCGGCCCGCGCGGTGGGCGAGTTTCTCTTCGCCGGGGAAGCGCCATGACGACGGTAAGGCGGGTCCTCATCCAGCCCTGTCCGTTGCGCCTGAAGCGCGCGCTGCACTGGGGTAAGGGCCAGAGCCTGGCGCAGCCGGTGCACGTGCTGGTTGGCGTCGAACTGGCGGACGGCGCGCGCGGCGTCGCCGAGGCCCCGCCGCGACCGGGCATCTACGGCGAGACGGTTGAGTCGATCTCCGCCATCATCGGGCAGGAACTGGCGCCGCGTCTGGTCGGCCAGGTTGTGCAGGAGCGCGCGGACCTGGCGCGCTTGCAGGCGCAAATGACGACCATCCGCAACAACCACACGGCCCGCGGCGCGCTGGACCTGGCGCTGCACAGCGCCCTGGCGCGTTCGCGCGGCATCTCCCTGGCGCATTTGATCGGGGCCACGCGGCCGGGCATCCGCGTCAGCAGCATCGTCAGCAGCGGCGAGCGCGAGGCCGTGCTGCAGGAGGCGCGGGAGGCAGTCGCCGCCGGCGTGCGCGTTCTGAAGGTCAAGGTGGGCCGGGCCTTCGCGCGCGACCTGGCGACCCTGCGCGAACTGCGCGACACGGTGGGCGACGCGGTGACGCTTTACGCCGACGTCAACGAGTGTTTCAGCGCGGAAAACGTTCGGGCGCGGCTGGATGCGCTGGCGGCGCTGGACGTGCTCTGGTGCGAGGAGCCGCTGCCGGTGACGCAATTGCAGGAACGGGCGGCCCTGCGCGCGGACAGCCCGCTGCCGCTGATCGCCGACGACTCGGCCTTCAGTCTGGCGGAACTGGAGCGCGAACTGGCCCAGGACAGCTTCGACATTCTCAACATCAAGACGGCCCGCAACGGCTTCAGCGAGGCGATGGCGATGGAAGCGGCGGCGCTGGCGCGGGGCAAGGGCGTCATGGTCGGCTCGCAGGCGGGCTCGATGATTGGCTGCCTGCACGCCCTGCTCTTCGGCGCGCGCGAGGGCGTCGCCTACCCGGTCGAGGGCAGTTTTTTCCTGCGCATTGAAGACCATTACGAGGGCCTGCTGCCGATTCGCGATGGCGCCGTGCAACTGGCGCAGGTGGAAAGGGCGCTGAAACAGGTCGAGGACGATTTGCTGCGTCGCTTCAATTGACGCCGCAGGCCGCCTTGCATGCGGCGGGCGACATGGTGTGGCCGCGGGCGACATCGCTCAATCCGTGTACGGGCGATCTATCAGATTGCCCGCCCTAACCCGCAATGCCCGCAGGCGACGTCGTGTATCCGCGGGCGACATGATATGTCGCCCACGTACAACAATCCCCATTCCCCCATCCAGTGTAGGGGCGATTTATCAAATCGCCCGCCTCAACCCGCACGACCCGCAGCGCGGATGTACCCGCGGGCGACATGATGTGGACGCGGGCGACATGATATGTCGCCCGTACAAATTCCCACTCTGTGAACCGGTTCGAAACAATCTCTGAAATCCACCAGGTTCGCCACACCCCTTTCCCGTTGCGCAGCGGAAGAACTTGTGTAATATAGAACAATCCCTCCGCCCCGCCGCGGGCGCCTGGGGAGCGCCGTCCCGGAGAGACCGCAGCGCATGAACCCAACCAACAGCTCCAACAGCCTGATGACGGTGGTCTGGATTTTGGTGGCCTTTGTACTGCTGGTGGTCGGCGGCCTGATCATCGCCGAGGCGACCCCGCTGGTACTGCCGCCGGCGGCCTCCGCCGAAGCGGTGCAGGTGGACGAACTCTTCAAGATCCTGATGGCGCTGGGCGGGTCCATCTGGCTTCTGGTGCAGGGCGCCGTCATTTATTCGGTCATTCGCTTTCGCGCCCGCCCCGGCGACGACAGCGACGGCGCGGCCATGCACGGCAACAACACGCTGGAATTCGTCTGGACGCTGATTCCGTCGATCACCGTGGTCATTCTGAGCATCATCAGCTTCCAGGTGTGGGTCAACATCACGACGGCGCAGGACAATCCGCAGGTGGTGGAGGCGCGCGGCGCCCGTTTCCTGTGGTCCTTCTCCTACGACATCCCGGGCGAGACGCAGAGGGTCAATTCGACCGTGCTGCACACCTGGGTCGGTCAACCGGTCGTCCTCCATCTGGAGACGGCCGACGTCAACCACGCCTTCTGGGTGCCCTCGATGCGAATCAAGCAGGACCTGCTGGCCGGTCGCCGCACCGAGGCGCGTTTCACGCCGATTCTGGCCGGCGAGTACCCGGTGGTCTGCGCCGAACTATGCGGCAGCGGCCACGGCGACATGCACGCCAGCATCGTGGTCCACGAGGACGAGGCCAGCTTCCTCGACTGGTTCGACGATGAAGCCTACATCATCCTCAACCCGCCGGATGACCCGGTCGAGGGCGGCGAGCTCCTGATGACCGCCGGTGGCGTGGCCGGGCTCTACGCCTGCGCCGGTTGCCACACCCTGGATGCCCTGGGCTGGGACGCCATCGTCGCGCCCAACCTGGAGGGCGTGGCCGACCGCGCCGCCACGCGCGTGCCGGGCATGGAAGTCGAGCGTTATCTGCTGCGTTCGCTCTTCTTCCCCGGCGAATTCCTGGTGCCAGGTTACGACAACCTCATGCCGCAACACCAGTACCAGGACCCTGAAGAAGCCAACTACATGCCGCTGGACGAGGCGCTGAACATCGTCGCCTACCTCTGCACGCTGAGCGCCAGCGGCGAGTCCGCCTGCAACGTGGACATGCTGCCCGACATGATGACAGACATGGGAATGGGATAAGGGGACGCCATGGCCACCATAACCGCCACTCCCGGCCTCGGTACCCGCAGCGCGGAGGGCGCGGCCATTCGCGCCGCCGACCTGCTGCGCTGGTCCCTGGATCACAAGATCATCGGCCTGCAGTACATGGTCTCGTCGCTCTTTTTCTTCATCGTGGGCGGCACGATGGCCATGCTCATCCGCTGGGAGTTGCTGACACCGGCGCTGGACCTGATGGCCGACGGCACGCAATACAACGCCCTGATGACGATTCACGGGTCGGTGATGATCTTCCTGTGGATCATTCCAATGATGGCCGGCTTTGGCAATTACCTGGTGCCCCTGATGCTGGGCGCCAAGGACATGGCCTTCCCCTGGCTGAACGCCTTCGCCTTCTGGCTGATCCCGCCGGCGGGCGTGTTGATGATCGGCGGCTGGCTGGTGGGCCCGCCGGAAGCCGGCTGGACCGCCTATCCGCCGCTGAGCACGCTGTTCAGCCCGGACGGGCAGACGATGTGGGCCATGTCGCTGCACCTGCTGGGCGTGTCCTCCATCCTCGGCGCCATCAATTTTGTGGTCACCATCCGCAACATGCGCCCGGAGGGCATGACCCTCTGGAAAATGCCGCTCTTCGTGTGGGCGGTGCTGGCCACGGCCATCATCCAGGTGCTGGCCACGCCCTTCCTCACCGGCGGCCTGACCCTGCTGATTCTCGACCGGACGGCGGGCACCAGCTTCTTTGACCCCGGCAGCGGCGGCGACGTCCTGCTGTGGCAGAACGTTTTCTGGTTCTACAGCCATCCGGCCGTCTACATCATGATTCTGCCTGGCTTCGGCATGGTTTCCGAGGTGCTCTCGGTACACGCCCGCAAGCCGGTCTTCGGCTACCGCGCCATCGGCCTTTCCAGCATGTCCATCGCGCTGGTAGGTTTCACCGTCTGGGCGCATCACATGTTCACCAGCCTGCAGCCGGCGCTGCGCATCCCATTCATGATCACCTCGATGATCATCGCCGTGCCGACGGGCATCAAGATTTTCAGCTGGCTGGGCACGATCTGGGGCGGCAAGATCCGCTTCACCTCAGCCATGCTCTTCGCCCTGGGCTTCATCACGCTCTTCGTCTTCGGCGGCATCGGCGGCATTTTCCTGGCGGCCGTGCCGATCGACATTCACCTGCACGACACCTACTTTGTGGTGGGCCACTTCCATTTCGTGCTCTTTGGCGGCAGCGTCTTTCTGATCTTCTCCGGCATCTACCACTGGTTCCCCAAGGTGACCGGAAGGCGCATGAACGAGCGTCTGGGCCAGCTGCACTTCGTGACGACCTATATCGGCACCTTTTTCACCTTCGTGCCGCAGCACATCGCCGGCGCCCTCGGGCTGCCGCGACGGGTGGCCATGTACGACCCCCAGTTCACCAACATCAACACCGTGATCAGCCTCGCCGCCTTCCTGCTGGGCATCTCGTCGCTGTTTTTCATCTATAACATCCTGCGCAGCCTGAGCCATGGCGAACGCGTCGGCGGCAACCCCTGGCGCGCACTGACGCTGGAGTGGGCCACGACCTCGCCGCCGCCGCCCTGGAACTTCCGCGGCGACCCGGTACCCTTCGACGACCCCTACGGCTACGGCAGCGACGAGTCTGTCGCCTATCTCGACGCGGTCGAACGGCGTTTTCCGGCGCCTGAGGAAAGCGACGGGGCGTGACGGAACGCCCATGTCCCAGGACTCACTGACGCCCGCGGAGCTATTGCAGCAACGCAACCGGCGCACCGGGATGACCATCTTTCAGATCTCCTGGATGCTGGTCTTCGTCTGCCTGGTCATTGTCAACTGGCAATTGCGCGGCAACCACCCCGGCTGGCCGCCACCGGGCGTGAGCGCGCCCTCCGCGCTGCTGCCCGCCCTGGTGACCCTGGGTTTGCTGGCCAGCGCCTGGCTGGCGCGGTCAGCGACGCGGGGTCTGGCGGCGGGCAGGCAGGCCGTCTTCCGCCGGCAGTGGCGGGGGGCGCTGGGGCTGGGCGCGCTCTTCATATTGGTGATGGGCTACGAGTGGCTGAGCATTCCGACGTCGGGCATTTACAGCGACGTGTTCCGCATGATGACGGCCTTTCATCTGCTGCATGCGCTGGCAATCGGCCTGTTTATGAGTATGATTGCGCGGGGCGTGCGCGCCGGCCGCGTCTCGGCGCAGAACCTGTGGCCGGCGGAGGGCGCGACCAGCCTGTGGTATTTCGTGGTGATCGCGTGGCTCCTGTTTTTTCCGGTGCTGTATCTGATCTGAGCCGGGCCGTTGCGCCGCTGAAGGAGGAGTGAATGCAACCTGGACCGGGCCGCGCACTGCCGATGGGCATCCTCGGCTTTCTGGCCGGTATGGGCCTCCTGGTGGTGATCCGCTACCTGCAGAGTCTGCAGCCCTACATGGAGCCGCAGCTGGGCATCGTGCTGGGCACGGCGCTGGCGGCCGCCGGCTTCATCTACGGCATGGGCGCCTTCGACCCGCTGATGAACACCCACGCCCACGAGCCGGCAGAGGGCGAGGAGGAGCACGCCCACGAAGCGGCGGATGAAGAGACCGAAGACGACCCGGACCGCGTGCTCGGCGGCTGGCTGTGGCTGAGCAGTTCGCTGCTGATCCTGCTGCTGGTCGTCATCGCCGCCTTTGCCCTGCTGCCCGATGGCCCCGGCCTGCGCATTTCCGGCGACCCGCTGGCCGACTTTGCCTCGATTGGCGTGGTGCAGCTGCACGTGGGTGAAGCGACCTTCGAGATGACGCAACTGACCTTGCTGGTGGCCTTCACCCTCTTCATGTTTGTGTCGCTGGCCATCGCGGCCGGCGCCCTCGGCCTGTTGATGCACGCCCTGCACAACGGCGTGAAGACCGTCAGCGACACCGGGCACACGCCGCTGCAACGGGAACTGCTTTCCGGCGACGCGACGGGCGGCACGCCCGCGCTGCTGCGCCAGGGGATCCTGGTCGCGGCGGTCGTGGCCGCCTTCGCCGCCATGGACCGCCTGGTGGGCACGCCGGTCACCAACGAGTTTGTAACGCTGTCCTTCTTCGTCGGCGCGGCGGCGGTGTTCACCTGGAGTCTGCTGCTGCTGGGCCTGGTCATCCGCGTCGTGGCGCGGCAGTTGCACTGGGCCTGGGTCATCCGCGCGCTGGTGATCCTGACGGTGGCGGGCCTGACCCTGAACGTCATCGATTTCGTCGTCATCTGGCTGATTGTGAGCCAGTTCAACCCGACGACGGCGGTCATCTTCAACCTTGTCCTCTTGCTGGCACTGGCGGCGACGGGCATGCGCGCCGCCCTCTGGTTCACGATCGTTTCCGGCATTTTGCTGCCACTCTTCTACTTCGTGCTGATCGGGCTGGTGGTGCCCTTCGCGCCGCCCCTGCTCTTCGGCATCTCGGCCGGCAATGCCCTGATGATCACGGCGCTGGTGCTGCGGCCGAAGTTCCTGAAAGACTGGCTGGGCCGGGGCGCCGGCTGGGCGGCCATTCAGTTGCGGCGTTTGCCCAACGCATTGCAGTAAGCGAGGAAGCGCATGAGCGAAGCGACCCTGGAACAGGGGGCGGCACCCTCGGCGGAGACCATCGACAACTACAAGCTGGGCATGTGGCTCTACCTTGCCTCGGAAGTGGTCATCTTCGGCACCCTGATCGCGGTCTACGCGGTCTACCGCCTGAACAACGCCGCTTCGGTGCAGCACGTGCAGGAGGAGCTGGGCCTGACGCTGGTGAGCATCAACACCTTCCTGCTGCTGGCCAGCAGCTGGGCGATGGTGCTGGGCCTGCGCGAGGCGCAGAAGGACAACCCGCAGGGCACGGTGCGCTGGATCGGGCTGACGGCTCTGCTGGGGACGATCTTCGTCCTCCTGCAGGGTGTGGAATACACCGAGCTGGGCCACGCCGGCATCCATCTGGGCAACGAATACGGCATGCGCTTCTACGCGCCGACGGCCTTTCATGGGGCGCACGTTATCGTCGGCGTGCTCTGGGCGCTGTACGTCATGAACCAGGCGCGCAAGGGCGTGTATAACGCGCGCAACTACCTCGGCATCGAAATTTTCGGCCTTTACTGGCACTTCGTCGATGTCGTCTGGATTTTCCTGTTCACCATCATTTATCTGATCTGAGGGCGGCGGATGACGGACGAACAGCAGGGCTCACACGACGCGCATGACGCCTTCCTCAGCGACACCACCACCATTTTCGGTCGCGAAATCACGGTGCAGGGCGGGATCTACACGGTCGTTTTCGGCCTGCTGGCCGTGGCGACGGTGATCGAGATCCTCATCGGCGGCCTGCCGGAAGGCGTACTGCTGATCCCGCTGCTGCTGGCCTTCGCGGTCATCAAGGCCGCGCTGGTGGTGATGTACTACATGCACCTGAAGACGGACAGTCGCCTCTTCACCTGGGTGCTGATCCTGCCGCTGCTGATCGCGCTGGCGGCCATGCTTTACCTGCTGGCGGCTCCGCCCACCGGCTACACATGACCCCGGCGCCGGCCCGCCAGGTCGCGCTGGTCACCGGCGGCGCCAAACGCGTCGGCGAGGCGATCGCGCTGGAACTGGCGGCCGGCGGCGCCGACGTCCTCATCCACTACCACAGCAGCGCTCCCGCCAGCGTCGAGGCGACGCTGAACGCCATCCGCGCGCAGGGGGTGCGGGCGGCGGCACAACAGGCCGACCTCGGCGACGCTGCGGGCGTCGAGGACCTTTTCGCGGGGCTGGAGCGTCACTTCGAACGCCTCGACATCCTGGTCAACAGCGCCGCCCTTTTTCAGCAGCGCCGGCTGCATGAAGTCAGCCTGGAGGACTGGGAGCGCACCATGGCCGTCAATCTGCGGGCGCCCTTCCTCTGCACCCAGGCCGCGGCGCGGCGGATGCGGGCGCAGCAGCCGGCGGGCGGCGTCATCATCAACATCCTCGACCGCGGCGTGGACGGCCCCTGGCAGGCCTACGCGCACCATGGCGTCAGCAAGGCCGCGCTGTGGGCCCTGACCCAGGTGAGCGCGCTGGAACTGGCGCCGGAGATTCGCGTCAACGCCGTCATCCCGGGGCCGGTATTGCCCTCGGCGGGCATGAGCGCGGAGCGCTGGCAGGCCGTGACCGCGGCGACGCCGCTGGGGAGCAGCGGTTCGGCGCAGGATGTGGCGCGGGCGGTCCGTTTTCTGGTCGGCGCGGACTATGTCAGCGGCGAGGCGGTTCGCGTCAACGGCGGCGAGCACCTGGGCATCAGACGCGCGTGACGTAACTGCCGTCTTCGGTCTTGACGCGGATGGTATCGCCCACGTTGACGAAGAGCGGCACCCGCACCTGCAGGCCGGTCTCTATGGTGACCAGTTTGGTGGGGTTGTTGGCGGTGTCGCCGGCGACGGCTACCTCGCTGTCCGCGACCTCGAAATCGACGCTGCCGGGCAACTCGTAGTCGATGACTTCCTCGCCATAGCGCAACAGCTTGACGGGCAGGTTGGCCTTGAGGAAGCGGACGTCGTCGCCGAAGATGGCGCGGTTCATTTGCGGCTGGTCCCAGGTTTGCGTGTCCATGAAGGTCAGGAACTCGCCGTCATCGTAGAGGTATTCGACCTCGAAGGCCTCGACGCGAATGTCATCGACGCGGCGGCCGGAGTTGTAGGTGCGCTCGACCTGGGCGCCGCTGCGCAGGTTGCGCACCAGCACGCGGATGGTGGCGCCGCCGCGGCCGGTCTTGTTGTGCGAGTAGTTGAGGACCCGGTAGAGTTCGCCGTCTTCGCTGTAGGTGGCGCCCCGGCGGAGCTGGTTGACGTCAATCGCCATGGTGGTTCCCGCTCTTCGATCTGATTGGCGACGGCCAGTATAGCAGAGCGGCCGCCGGGCATGCAGGGGCGCTGCCACGCTGTCCGCGGCTGACGGGGGTCAGGTAACGGGGCAATCGCCAGGCAGACCCGACACCTTTACGCCATACTATCGCCATGGCATCCGGCATCGACATCGCAGCCTACTGCGCGCGGATCGGGGTCAGCGGCCCGCTGCCGGCGACGGTGGCCACGCTGAAGCGGCTGCACCACGCCCACATGCTGGCGATTCCCTTCGAGAACCTCGATATCCATTGGGGCCGGCCCATTATGCTGGATGAGGCGCGGCTCTTCGACAAGATCGTGACGCAGCGGCGCGGCGGATTCTGCTACGAGCAGAACGGGCTGTTTGCGGCCGTGTTGCGCGCGCTGGGCTTCCAGGTCGACCTGCTGGAAGCGCGCGTTCATGCGAAAACCTGGGACTCCGGCAGGCCCTGGGACCATCTGACCCTGGCGGCCACGCTGGAGCGGCGCTGGCTGCTGGACGTGGGCTTTGGCGAGGGATTTCGCGAACCGCTACTGCTGGATGAAGCGGGCGCGCAGGAGCGACCGGAAGGAGTCTGGCGGGTGCAGCACGACGGCTGCGAGGGGGTCCACTCCAGCCGTACGGCAACGGGTGACTGGCAAGCAGAGTACCGCTTTCGGCTTCAGCCGCGGCAGTTGCGGGATTTCACGCCGGGCTGTGACTACCATCAGCGCTCGCCGTCCTCGAGTTTCACGCAGCAGCGCGTCTGCTCCCTGGCCACGCCGACGGGACGCATCACCCTCGGCGATCGACGCCTGATCGTGACGGAAGACGGCGAGCGGCAGGAGCAGGACCTTGCCGACGAGGCCGAATTTCAACAGTTGTTGCAGAAGTGCTTCGGACTTTCCACGCCGCCATCGGCCGTCAGGCGAAACGACGACTGCGGTTGTTGTTGACGGACGCGCCCGAACCCGGCAGCGAATCGAGAAATTCCTCGTTGCTGTCGCTGCGGCGGAACTGGTTCAGCAATTGCTCGTAAGCATTGGCGTAGGTGACGTTGTCGTCATCGGCGAGGTGCGAGATCATGCGGCGCAGGGTGTAGACGCGCTGGGTCAGGTCGGGCCCGAGAAGCAGTTCCTCGCGACGCGTGGAGGACTGTTCGATGTCAAAGGCGGGGAAGACCCGGCGCTCCTGCAGCTTGCGGCTGAGGTGCAGTTCCATGTTGCCGGTGCCCTTGAATTCCTCATAGATGACGTCGTCCATCTTGCTGCCGGTATTGATGAGGCAGGTGGCGATGATGGTCAGGCTGCCGCCTTCCTCGACGTTGCGGGCGGCGCCGAAGATGCGCTTGGGCGGATGCACCGCCGATGGATCGAGGCCGCCGGAGAGCGTGCGGCCGCTGGTCGGCACGACCAGGTTGTAGGCGCGCGCCAGGCGGGTGATGCTGTCGAGCAGGATGACCACGTGGCGTTTGCTCTCCACCAGGCGGCGGGCGCGGGAGAGGGCCATCTCGGCCACCTTGACGTGATGTTGCACCGGGTCATCGAAGGTGGAGGCGATGACTTCCGCATCGACCGAGCGATCCATGTCGGTGACTTCTTCCGGCCGCTCGCCGATGAGCACCGTCATGAGGTGAACGTCGGGATAGTTTTCGCTGATGGCGTTGGCCACTTCCTTGAGCACGGTGGTCTTGCCGGCCTTGGGCGGCGAGACGATGAGGCCGCGCTGGCCGCGACCGATGGGCGCGATGAGATTAATCAGGCGCGTGGAAAGGATGCGCGGGTTGGTCTCCAGATTGAAGCGCACTTCCGGAAAAATTGGCGTGAGGTGTTCGAAGCGGGCGCGATGGCGGGCCTTTTCCGGGTTCATGCCGTTGACGGCCTCGACGCGCAGCAGGCTGTGATACTTCTCGTTGTCGCGCGGGGAACGCACCTGCCCGATGACCATGTCGCCGTCGCGGAGGCCGAAGCGACGGATTTGCGTCTGACTGACGTAGACGTCATGGGGGCCGGGCAGATACTTCTCGGCGCGCAGGAAGTTTATGCCGTCGCCGACGCTGTCCAGCACGCCGCCGCGCAGACGGTGGCCACGTTTTTCGGCCTCGTGGCGCAGCAAGGAAAGAATCAGGTCCGGTTTCTTGAGGCGGCTGAAGCCGTTGATCTCCGAATCGCGCGCTATCTTGCGCAATTCCCCGATGTTCTTTTTGTCAAGCTGTGCAATATCCATGTGTCAACCTGTTCCTCACAGCGCTGCGGCGAATTGCAGCAGGCGGCAGTCGATTCCGGTCGCGGCTACGGGTGCAGGCCCGTCATACAGGGTCATGCCAGGTATTTTGTATCAAGCCTGGTGAAAAACGTCGTTTGTCGCGGGGAAACAGGCAGCGGTGGCTGCCCGGACGGCATGGTACACGCAGGAGGCGGGATGAGTCAAGCGGGAATTTACATTGCCTTGCCCCTGCATGGTTTGGGGATCGTTGTACGGGCGACACATCATGTCGCCCGCTGGTACACTGTGTCGCCCGCGGGCGTTGCGGGTTAGGGCGGGCGATTTGATCAGTCGTCCCTGCGGGATGCTTCGAGCTTGCGCTCTCGCGGCCCCGGCAGCGAATGACGTACGGGCGACATGATATGTCGCCCTCACCACAGGGAGGCGCAGGTGACGGGTCGGTCCTGGCTGATCACGGGTGGCGCGGGCTTTCTGGGCATCAATCTGGCGCGCCTCCTGCTGGCGCGCGGCGAGCGCGTGACCACGCTGGATCTGCTGGACTTCGACTACCCGGAGCGCGATCGGGTGCGCCATGTGCGCGGCGATATCCGCGAGCGGGCGACGCTGGAGCGGGCCATGCGCGATATCGACGTCGTCGCGCACAGCGCGGCGGCCCTTCCGCTCTACAGTCGGGAGGATATTTTTTCGACCGAGGTGGAGGGCACGCGACAGGTCATCGCCGCCGCGCGCGCGGTTGACGTTGCGCGTCTCATTCATATCTCCTCCACCGCAGTCTACGGCGTGCCGGACCACCATCCCCTGACCGAAGCCGATGCACTGATTGGCGTGGGGCCCTACGGCGAGGCCAAGATCGCGGCCGAGCGCCTTTGCCGGCAAGCCCGCGGCGAGGGACTTTGCCTGCCCGTGCTGAGGCCCAAGTCCTTCATCGGGCCGGAACGCCTGGGGGTGTTCGCCCTGCTCTACGACTGGGCGCGCGACGGGCGCAACTTCCCCATCCCCGGCCGAGGCGACAACCTCTACCAGTATCTGGACGTCGAGGACCTCTGCGAGGCCATCTGGCTCTGCGCGACCCTGCCGGCGGAGCGGGTGAATACGACTTTCAACATTGGCGCCGAACGTTTCGGCAGCTTCCGCGAGGACTTTCAGGCGGTGCTGGACCACGCCGGCCACGGCAAACGCGTCATCCCCCTGCCGGTGGCGCCGGCGCTGTGGGCCCTGCGCCTGCTGGACCGTCTGGGCCTCTCCCCGCTTTACCCCTGGGTCTACGAGACGGCCGTGCGCGATTCCTTCGTCTCCATCGAGAAAGCGCAAAATGCCCTGGGCTGGCAGCCGCGTTACTCCAACCGCGAGTCGCTGATCCGCAACTACGACTGGTACGTGGCCAACCTGGAGCGCTTTTCCTCGTCATCCGGCGTGACACACCGGGTTCCCTGGAAGCAGGGGGCACTGGGCCTGGCGAAGCGACTCTTCTGAAGGAAACGAGGGCCCGGTTACGGCGACGAGACCAGAACAGACTGTTGCAAAAGGGAGAGTCAAAGGCTATCTTTGCAAGATATCGCTCATAACATTGAGCCATACAGACTACTCTTGAGTGCCTCCTCCACAGTATGTGCCGCCTGTCGACTCTTGCCCTGCTGACCAGCGTCATCCTGCTCTGCCTCGGCCCGGCCGCCGCGCAAGGCAATCCGCCGCCCGCCGACTGCGGCCTGCCGGCGGAGGGTGTGGTTGTCGCCAGTGCGACCTAGACGCTGGACGCCGACTGCGACCAGACCGGCGAACTCGCCCTGCTCAACCCGTCCGCCGGAGATCCCGGCTACACGATCACCATCAACGGCGCGGGGCACAGGATCCGGCTCGGCGCCGGCGCCTGGAGGTTCCTCGCCGCCACTGACAGCAGACATACGGTCAACCTGAACAACGTCACGATTGACGGGCAATTCAATCAACGGCCCTCAATCGTGGACGTGCGCGGCACGCTGGTGGCGCAGGACGTGACCTTTACGCGCGGTCGCACGGGAATTTTCGTCAATGGCGCGGCGTCAGCCACACTGAACAACGTCCTGTTTGAGGACATCATCAGCAGAGGCAACGGCTTCGGCGTGAACGGCTTGCTGAACGTGTACGCCGGCTCAAACGTAACCCTCAACAACGCGGTGTTTCGCAAGGTCTTCAATAACGGCGTGAACGTCATTCAGGGCGGCACGCTGACGACCACCGGCTGCCTCGCCTTTTACGGCTCGCCGGCCTACGACGTGATCCACAGCGAGGTGTGGGATGGCGGCGGTACCTGGAACGACAACAGCACGGGGCCCTGCAGCGGCGAAATCGGCAACAAGGGCCAGGCCCTGCTGCCTGCGCCGGCACTGATGGACTGCGGCCTCCCGGCGGGAGCGCTGGTCGATGAGGATGTGACCTGGACCCTGCGCTCGGATTGCGCGGGAGTCGGCCAGTTTTTCATAGGGGAAGGGACCCGGGTGCGCATCGTCGGCAACGGTCACCGCATCACGGGCAGCCCGCAGGCCCACGCCCTTTTCTCCCTCGGTGGCAACGCCACCCTCGACATGGACAACCTCGTGCTGGACAAAGTGCGGCTGTTCAATCTGGACGGCGCGCTGACCTTGACGCGCTCCGAATTCAGAAACGCGACCAGCACCAGTCTGGTCAACTTTGGCAGGTCGGCCAGCTTCAGCAACACGCTCTTCGAGGACAACAGTTCGGCCAGCTTCGCCAGCCTTTTCTACGGCTCCAACACCTACTCTGCCAGCGTGACCACCTTTCGCGACGTGATTTTCCGCAACAACAGCGGCGGCGACCGCATGGCCGTGCTGTACCGGAGCGCCACGCTGAACCTGGAGGGCTGCATTGTCATGGAGAACAACCAGATGCCGGAATTCGAGGCCGTCTCCGGCACCCTGAACGACGCTCGCGACAACTGCGACGACCCGCCCGTCGTCGGCCCGGCGCCGCCCGTGACTGGCTGGAATCCCCACGGACCCCCGGAACGCGACCCTTCCCGCGACTGCTTCCAGAGCCTGGGGGCCATCGGTCTCATCTGCCGCGTCATACTGGAACCCGGCCCCACCATCGAGGTCTGGGGCGTCACGCCGGAAAGCCGTGGCCATTTCATTCTGCGGGTGATGCGAGCGGAGATCGACGCCATTCAGCCCGAAGGGCTGGTCGCCTGCTCCGCCGACGGCCGCGTCGCCCTGCGCGTGCACCGGGACCGCAGCATCACCTTCTCCATGGGACCCGAGCCCCAGGAGGGCAAGACCCACCACGTGACGATGCAGAACCATCTCAACGACCACGTCATCGGCACCTTCGATACCTTCGACGGCCGGCCCTGCGACCCTGCCGCGCTGCTGCCGCCTGCCCCCACACCCGCCCTGGCTGCCTTCGTCACGCCCCAGGCGCCGCGCGCCGATGGCTCCATCATCCACGTAGTACAGGAGGGCGATACGATTTGGGCCATCACCGAGGCCTACGGACTCATGTATCCGCATGAGATCGTGGAGCGCAATGACCTGGCCGACAAAGGCCGCTGGTTGACGCCAGGCCAGGAATTATTCATCCGCGAGGGGCGTTGAGCGTCTGCAACAGACCGGCGCGGAGCGGGACATACGGCCCGCCTCAGATGGCAAGAGCAGGCGAAAGATGCGGTGGCGATGGCGGCGGGGTATACTCCTGCCCGGGAACGGGCCCGTGCTCTTGCCGCAAAAGCAAAGTTGCATTTCGAAGAGGAGGCTTCCAATGAACCGTAAACTTGTTTTCATGCTGCTGGCCAGCGTACTCGTCCTCGCGCCGGCAGCGCTGGCCCAGGACGCAGTGGACATTTCGATTCTGCAGTGGAGCCATTTCGTGCCCCGTTACGACGAATGGTTTGATGGCTGGGCGGTGGACTGGGGTGGTGAGAACGGCGCCAACGTGACCGTCGACCACGTGTCCGTCGGTGAATTGCCGGCCGCCCTTTCCGCGGCTATCGACGCCGGCGAAGGTCACACGCTCATCGAGATGGCCTTCCCGCCCGCGGCTTTCATCGAAGGCCTGCACCCGCTCAACGACGTCAACGAGGCGGCCGTCGCGGCGCATGGCGAGCGCACCTCCAACTGCCAGGCGACCAGCTATCTGCCGCTCGCCGACACCTACTACGGTTTCACGCACGGTTACATTCCGGACCCCGGCGACTACCAGGCCAGCCTGTGGGAGCAGGCGGGGTTGCCCGATGGCCCCTCCACCTGGCAGGAGCTGTATGACGGCGGCGTTTACATCAAGGACAACCTCGGCGTGCCGCTCGGCCTCGGCCTGAGCCCCGAGCTGGACAGCCGCATGGCCACGCGCGCCGCCATCTGGTCCTGGGGCGGCAGTGTGCAGGACGAGAACGAAAACGTCGTGCTCAACTCGCCCGAGACCGTTGAGGCCGTCAAGTTCTACGCGCAACTGCAGAACGACGCCATGACCGAGGAAGTCTTCGCGTGGAATCCTGCGTCCAACAACCAGGGGCTGATCGCCGGCGAGCTGAGTTACATCCTCAATTCCATTTCGGCCTTCCGCAGCCTGCAGAAGATCGACCCCGACGCCGCGGCCGACATCAAGTTCGTGCCCGCGCTGGCGGGCCCGGCCGGCGCCTTTGCCAGCAGCCACGTCTGGCAGATCTATGTCATCCCCAAATACGTCGAGGGCGACCATCTGGAACTGGCCAAGAAATTCATCCTCGACCACACGGCCATTTACAGCGACGCCGTCTACAACTCCGAACTTTACAACTTCCCCTGCTACGCGAGCACGGTGCCGGAGCTGGATGGCTGGCTGGAGAATGACCCCTTCGGCTCCAACCCGCCCGACAAGCTGGAGGTGCTGAAGACGGTCAACGACTGGTCGGTCTACATCGGTTACCCGGGCACGGCCAACCCGGCCGTCATGCAGCTTTTCGGTGAGAACGTAATCGTCAACATGGTGGCCAGCGTGGCGCTGGGCGAGAAGACGGCCGAGGAGGCCGTGGCCGAGGCCCATGAATACGCCGAGGCGGTCTACGCCGACTGGCGCGCCAAGGGGCTGGTCGGTGGAGGCGACGGCTGACCGGCGCCATCACGCAGTCGTGAAAGCAACAGCGGGGACGGGCCTGGAAGCCCGTCCCCCTTTTGTCCCTGGTCCTGCTGCAACTGGCGGGTGCAATTTGTCAGGTCGCGCGTCGTGGTGGCCTGTTTCACGCGGGCGACATGTTGTCCCTGCGGGCGGCGGGGCATGCCGCCCCTGCGCCATGGCGCCGACAGACGCCCGGTCATGGATTCCAGATTGTGATGCCAAAACGAAGTTAGCCGTTACACTGGTGTGCCGGTTTGACAGCCGTTTTGCCTGTCGTGCAACGGCATTGATCAGGAGGATCTTATGAACCGCCCTGGAATACTTTTGCTGGTAATGTGCCTGTTGGTGGTGGCGCCGCTGGCCTTGGCCCAGGACGACGTGAACATCACCATCCTGCAATGGAGCCATTTTGTGCCCACCCACGATCAGTGGTTCGATGCTTGGGCAGAAGAATGGGGCGCAGCCAACAACGTCGGCGTTCGCGTCGATCACGTGGACATCGAGCAGATTCCCCAGACCCTGTCGGCCTCCATCAGCGCCGGTGACGGCCACAGCATTTTCGAGATGATCGTGCCGGCCTTCGCCTTCGTGCAGGGTCTGCACCCGCTGAATGACATCAACGCCGCGGCGGTGGAGGCCCATGGCGCGCCGGCCGAGACCTGCCCGGATGGCAGCTATCTGGCCATCGCCGACATGTACTTCGGTTTCGCCCACGGCTACCTGCCCGGGCCCGGACATTACGTGAAGAGCCTGTGGGAAGCGGCCGGCTACCCCGACGGCCCCGCCACCTGGCAGGACCTGCTGGAGGGCGGCCGGGCCATCTACGAAAGCAGCGGGATCCCGGTCGGCATGGGGATCAGTCCCGAGCCGGACAGTCAGGCGGGCATTCTGGCGGCCGTCTGGTCCTTTGGCGGCAGCATTCAGGACGAGAACGAGAACGTCGTGTTCAATTCGCCGGAGACGATCGCGGCGGTCGACTACTACGCGCAACTGTATCGTGAGGCGATGACCTCCGAAGTGCTGGCCTGGTCACCGGCCTCCGACAACCAGGCGCTCATCGCCGGTGAGGCCAGTTACATCCTGAACCCCATTTCGGCCTATCGCGCCCTGCAGCACATCGACCCCGAGGCGGCGGCGGATATCGGGCTGGCGCCGGCGCTGGCCGGCCCGGCCGGCCCGATCGCCAGCACCCACGGCTGGCTGACCTACATCATTCCAACCTACGTTCAGGGCGATGAACTGGAGGCGGCCAAACAGTTCATTCTCGATCATACCGCCAACTATCGCGACGCCGTGCTGAACTCGGCACTCTACAATTTCCCCTGTTACCCCTCCACAGTGCCGGACCTGCAGACCCTGCTGGAAAACGACCCCTTCGGTTCGGTCCCGGCGGACAAGCTGACCGTGTTGAGCCGCGCCGGCGAGTGGTCCGTCTTCCCTGGCTATCCGGGCCCGTCGAACCCCGCCGTGCTGCAGTTTTTCAGCGAGAACTGGCTGGCCAACGTCGTGGCCAGTGTGGCGCTGGGCGAGAGGACGGCGGAGGATGCGGTGGCCGAGGCCCACGCCCGCGCCGAGGTCATCTTTGAGGAGTGGCGCGCGCTGGGCCTGGTCGGCGGCGGGGGTTGACCCCCACCGGAACCCGGGTCGCCGGCGCGACGCACGCTGCAGCGCCGACCGTTAACTCTGACGGGGGATTGCCGTGAAGCACAGGACCATCATCGCGCTGGCGACGTGTCTGTTACTGCCGGCGCAGCTGGCGCCGGCCCAGGGACAGGTGGAACTCTCCGTCCTGCAGTGGAGCCATTTCGTGCCCGAACACGACCCCTGGTTCGACGCCTGGGCGGCGGACTGGGGCGCGCAGAACGGCGCTGGCGTTCGCGTCGACCACATCAACTTCCAGCAAATTCCGCAAGCGCTGGCGGGCGCCATTGACGCCGGCGAGGGCCACAGCCTGATCCAGTTGCTGACGCCCGGCGCCGCCTGGGTGGAGGGTCTTCACCCGCTTAACGACGTCAACGCCGCCGCCGCCGCGACCTTTGGCGAGCGTGTATCGACCTGCGCCACCGCCAGCTATTTGCCGGTGGTCGATACCTGGTACAGTTTCGCGCTGGGCTACCTGCCGGGGCCGGGCAACTATCAACAGGGCCTGTGGGCCGCGGCGGGCCTGCCGCAGGGGCCGACCACCTGGCAGGAGCTGTACGAGACCGGCAGGACGATATACGCGGAGGCGGGCGTGCCCCTGGGCCTGGGCCTGAGCCCGGAAGTGGACAGTCAGGCGGCCGTCTACTCGGCGCTCTGGTCCTTTGGCGGCAGCGTTCAGGACGAAAGCGAGCAGGTGGTGCTGAACTCCCCGGAGACCGTCGCCGCCGTACGCTTTCTGGCGCAAATGCAACGCGAGGCGATGAGCGCCGAAGTCTTCGGCTGGACGCCGGCCTCCAACAACCTGGCGCTCATCGCCGGCGAGGTCAGCTACATCATCAATCCGGTCTCGGCCTACCGCAGCCTGCAAAAGATCGACCCCGAGGCGGCGGCGGACATCCACTTCACGCCGGCGCTGGCGGGGCCGGAGGGCGCGTACGCCGGCACCAATGGCGTTCTCGCCTACGTCATCCCGCGCTACGTCGAGGGCCGCGAACTGGAACTGGCCAAAAAGTTCCTGCTGGACCACGCCGGCGATTACGGCGACGCGGTTGAACACTCCGAACTGTACAGCTTCCCCTGTTATCCGGCCACGGCGACGCAACTCGACGCCTGGCTGGACCATGATCCCTTCGGCTCGCAGCCGGCGGACAAGCTGGCCGTCCTGAAGGGCGCCGGCGAGTGGACCGCCTATGTGGGTCACCCTGGCCCGGCCAACCCGGCGGTGGCCCAGTTCTTCGCCGAGAACCATCTTGTTAACATGGTGGCGCGCGTTGCGCTGGGAGAAGTGACGGCGGAGGATGCCGTGGCCGAAGCCCACGCGCGCGCCGAAGCGATCTTCGACGCATGGCATGCGAAGGGACTGGTCGGCGGCGGCGAGGGCCGGTAGAAGCCGTTGGCGGCCTAGTGTACCCGCCGGCGACGTGATGCGCCGGCGAGCGCCATGGTAAGTCGCCCGTATACCATTTTCCGGTCTGTGTACGGGTAGCGAGAGCGCAAACTCCAGGCGTCCCGCGGGACGATTTGTCAATTCGCCCCTGCCGGCGGGCGGGACTATAATGGCGCGGGCAGCAACTCCGGCTCGCACCTGATACCCTTGTCCCCAGACAGCCGGGCCAACGACTTGCACAGGAACATGGCATGAGCGACGTCAACCTGCAGGGCATTGTCAAGCGCTTTGGTGACGTGCAGGCCGTCGCCGGGGTGGACCTGCACATAAGCTCGGGCGAGTTTCTGGTGGTACTGGGCCCTTCCGGTTGTGGCAAGACGACCCTGATGCGCACCATCGCCGGCCTGGAAAAACCGGAAGAGGGACAGATCAACATCGGCGCGCGCGACGTGACGGCCCTGCCGCCGCGCAAGCGCGGCATCGCGATGGTCTTCCAGTCCTACGCCCTGTATCCGCACATGTCGGTGGCGGGCAACATCGGCTTTCCGCTGAAAGCCCAGAGACGCTGCCCCGACCGTACGGAGCGCGAGCAGCGCGTCTACCAGGCGGCGCAGATGGTCTCGATCGAGCACCTGCTGGACCGGCGGCCACGGCAACTCAGCGGCGGCGAGCGGCAGCGGGTGGCGATCGCGCGCGCCATCGTCTCGCAGCCGGAGGTGCTGTTGCTCGACGAGCCGCTCTCCAACCTCGACGCCAAGCTGCGCGCCTATGCCCGCGACGAACTGAAGGGTTTCCAGCGCAAGCTGGGGATCACGACCGTTTTCGTCACCCACGACCAGATCGAGGCCATGGGTCTGGGCGATCGCATCGTGGTGATGCGTGACGGCCTCGTGCAGCAGGTTGGCCCGCCCCAGGCCATCTATGACCGGCCGCAAAACACCTTTGTGGCCACCTTCCTCGGCTCGCCGGGGATGAACCTGCAACTGGTATCGGAGCGGGTGCAGCGCGGTTTCCGGCCGGAACATCTCCTGCCACTTGAGGAGTTGCCGCCCGGCGCGGCCCACGAGCCCTTCTCCTGGCGCGTCACGCGCGTGGAGAACCTTGGTTCGGACCGGCTGCTCTACGGCCACATAGCGGACTATCGCGGCGAGATGCAGTTGACCGTCTCGCGCCTTCCCAGCAACGTGACGATCGACATACCGCTGGACACGGTCTGCGAATTCGGCGTCGCGCACGACCAGTTGCATTTCTTCGACGTCGCCAGCGGCGAGCGCCTGGCGGAAGGGGTCGCGGCGTGAACGCGATCATGTCCCGCTGGATCGATGACAGCCGCCTGATGGGAATCGTCTTTCTGGCGCCCGCGACCCTCTACATTGTGCTGCTGGTGGGCCTGCCCTTCGTCACGGCGCTGCTTTTCAGCGTGAGCACGGCGACGGTCGGCGATGCCTCCTTCAACTACGTCGGTCTGCGTAACTTTGCCAACGTATGGCAGACGCCCGCCTTCCGCGACGCGCTGGTCAACACCTTCTCCTTCACCGTGATCGCCCAGATCTGCACGATCATTCTGGCCAACATTCTGGCGCAGTTGCTGACCACGCCGCTGCCGCAGCGCCGCAGCGGGCGCATCGGGATGTGGATTGCGCGGATGCTGCTTATTCTGCCCTGGGCCACGCCGCTGTCGCTCTCCGTGGTGGGCTGGCTGTGGATGTTCGATTCCAAGTACAGCCCGATCGACTACATTTTTCGCGAACTCGCGCTGCTGGGCCCGGGCACGGTCTGGGGACCGGCCAACAACCTGATCTGGCTGGGCAAGCCCTTGCTGGCCAAGGCCTCCATCATTTTCGTGCACGTCTGGCGCATGACGCCGCTGGCGACGGTCATCCTGATGGCCGGTCTGTCGTCCATCCCCACCGATTTGCTGGACCAGGCGGAGGTGGATGGCTCGCGCTATTTCCGCACGCTCTTCCAAGTGAAGCTGCCGCTGATCATGCCGATCATGCTGATCTCGCTGCTTTTCGGCTTCATCTTCACCTTCGGCGATCTGACGGTGGTCTACATCCTGACGCGCGGCGGACCGATCACCCACACGCTGACCCTGCCCATGTATTCCTTCCTGGTGGGCATCGACGGCGGCAACCTGGCCCAGGGCGCGGCGGTCTCGCTCTTCATCTTTCCGGTGCTGCTGCTGGTGGCGGTCGTGCTCTTGCGCACGGCCAGCCGGGCGGAGGTCCGCTGATGGCGAGCCTGACAGCCGGCCCGGCTCCCGGCGGCGGCGCGCGCCGGCTGCGCGTCATGCGCGTGCTGCGCGGGACGTTCTATACGACAGCGGTGTTGTTCTTTTGCCTGCTGGCGGCCTCGCCCTTCCTGGTGATGGGCGTCGTCACCTTCCAGACGGACCAGGACCTCTACAAGCGCGGCGCCAGCCCCTTCGATTACGAGGACATGCCGACGCTGGAACACCTCGACAACCTCTTCAACGACACGCGCTACCTGTCCTTCGTGCGCAACTCCACGGTCACCGGCATCGCCGTCGTGGTCGTCACGCTGGCGCTGTCGCTGCCGGCCGCCTGGGCGCTGGCGCGCCTGACCGGGCGCCGGGGCGAGAGCATGGGCATTCTGATGTTCATCGTTTACCTGGTGCCGCCCACGCTGCTCTTCATCCCGCTCTTCCGCATCATCGTGCAGCTGGGTCTGCGGGACAACCTGCTCTCGCTAATTCTGGTCTATCCCAGCATCTCGGTGCCCTTCAGCACCTGGTTGCTGATGGGCTTTTTCAAGTCCATTCCACCCGAACTGGAGGAAGCGGCGCTGGTGGACGGTTTCAACCGCTACGAGGCGTTCTGGCGCGTGGTGCTGCCGCTGGCGCGGCCGGGGATCATCTCGGTGGTGGTCTTCACCTTCACGCTGACCCTGCACGAGTTCATCTACTCGCTGGTCTTCATCTCGGCCTCGGAGGCGCGCACGCTGAGCACCGGGGTGCCGACCGAGCTGATTCGCGGCGACGTCTTTTTCTGGCAGCCTTTGCTGGCCTCGGCGCTGCTGGTGGCCATTCCGGTGGGGCTGGTCTACAACCTGTTTCTGGACCGCCTGGTGCAGGGATTCACACTGGGGGCCGTGAAGGGTTGAGTTGTGGCGGGCGACATGTCTTGCGCGGGCGACATGGTATGTCGCCCCTGAGGGATGCTTCGAGCTTGCGCTCTCGCTACCCGTACAACAATCCGAATTGTGTATGCGGGAGATTAATTTAAATCGCCCGCCGCTGCGTGTACCGCAAGGGCGGGCGACCGCTGTGGGGCGACAGGATATGTTGCCCCTATTCCTCGCTCATCAGCGCGTCGCGCATGACGATGAAGGCCAGCAAATGGCCGAAGATGATGTGGCCGTAGAAGCTCGGCCCGATGGACAGCTGCAACACGTCCCCGTCGGCGACGGCCGGCATGATGATGTTTCCGCCCAGGATCCACCAGATAATGCCGTAAATCAGGCCACCGACCACGATGTTCGCCAGTGGGTTGCCGAGGTTCACATTGGGCGCAAAAACTGCCGTATAAAGTGCGCCAATGACGGCGCTGATGATGATATGCAGGATGAAACCGATAAAGGCGTCGGCGCCGAGCATGCTGCCGACCATGTCGAGCATGCCATTGCCCATTTCCATGCCGGTCATGGCGCCTTCGGCGTCCATGACGGGCACCATGCCCGCCCCGACAAAGGCGAGAAAGATATAGCCGGCGATGACGCCCGGCACAATGCCCTTCCTCAGATTGTCCTGGTCCATGTCTTTCCTCCTCTAATAATTCACCTGGACTCCGACGGTTTGCGATCGCCCGCGCCTGCGATTCAGCAAATCTTCCAAAATCATTTGGTTGCTCGCGCCAGGCCGGGCAGAGAAACTATACTGCGCTTTTGCGGGATGTCAAAGAGACGGCGGACTTTCCGGCCCGAGAGTGAACGCCGGCCATGAGGACCGGCGAAGGACAAGCAACGCCCGACCCTGCGCCGCGCAAGGAACTTGCGAAAAAAATGGGGGGGGGTATTCTGGCTGTCCCTCTTAAGTTAAGGTAGGGGGGGGTGATGTCATGGAGGTTCCCGGCATCGTCAAGTCTGGGTTAATTCTGTGGCTGGCCGGCGCGCTGTTGCTGACCGCCAGCCCGGCCGCAGCGCAGAATCCGCCCGTCGCCGCCTGCGGCCTGCCGGCGGGAGGCGCCATTTCCGCGTCGGTGACCTACACCCTGAGCGCGAGCTGTACGCAAACGAGTATGCTCAGCACCACCGCTGCCGATATTGAAGTCACCATCAACGGCGGCGGGCACAGCATCACCAGCAGCGGAGATGTGCTGTTCAGCGTGGGGAGCGGGGTGCTGACCCTGAACGACGTGACCCTGAATGGCGGCGGTCTGGAATTCTCGCAGTTGGTTCAGGCGGCGAGGTTGGATGCCACCCGTGCGTCCTTTATCAACCTGGGTCGTGGGACGGCTCTGGCCGCCGCACAGATGAACCTGAACAACGTGTAACTGGCCTTCAATAACCTGGTTGCCTGGACGTATGGCGGCAATGGCACCGCCATCCTCGGGCGCAGCGGCGACGTGCTGAGCCTGCACAACGTTGTCGTGCACAACAATTTTGGCAGCGGCGGCGCCATCGTGCTGCGCGAAGGGAGCGCGTTGACCACGACGGGTTGCCTGACGCTGTCGGGCAACATGCCCTACAATGTGTTCGATCCCTTCAACGAATGGACGGATGAAAGCACGGGCACCTGCAGCGGCGCGATTGGCAACGGACACGCCGTGCCACAGCCACCGTCGCTGATGACCTGCGGCTTTCCCGGGCCCGGTAATCTGGATGTTTCGGCCACGTACCAACTTTACGCGGACTGTACCCTGACGGGCCGTATCAACATCTCGGAAGGTGTTGAGGTTCGCGTGGTCGGCAACGGGCGCGTCCTCCGCAGCAGCCCAACCAGGTTCGATATCTTTCTGGCCGCCAACAGCCGGCTGCGGCTGGAGAACATCAGGCTGGATGGTGTGCGCGTCTTTAGCTGGGGCGAACTCGATGCCAGGCAGATCAGGGTGATCAATGGCCGTAACGCCATACTCTTTAACATGGGCAGCGCGAGTTTCGACAATGCGCTTTTTGAGGACAACGTCGCCACCTCCGCGGCATCCAGGAGCGTGCTGCTCGCCTGGAACGCCTACCAGGGCGGATTCACCAGCATCCGCGATTCGGCCCTTCGCAACAATCACGGTGGCGTGGGCGCGTTGCAAATCGCAGGCGCCACGCTTGAGCTGCACGGTTGCGTCACTTTCGAGAACAACATGCCCACGGATTACTCCGGCGCGATCACGGACAACCGTGACCCGGATTGCGACATCACCATCGTCGACCCGACCGTTCTGGTGGTCGTCGCCAGACCCGGGCCCCACGAGGACAACTGGCACGGCCCGAAGCAGCTGCCGCTCGACTGTTTCCACAAGCTGGGCGCCATCGGCCTGCTCTGCCGCCCTGAAGGGACGCTCGAGCCCGAGGTGCAGGTCTGGGGCGTCACGGAATTCGGCGAGGGCCACTTCATCCTCAGGGTCGCGCAGTCGCAGGCCGACGCCGCGCCCGGTGGCAGCATGGTGACCCACTCGCCCGACAACCGCGTCGGCGTGGTCGTGTGGCCCGACCGCAACATCACCTTCTCCATGGGCCCCAACCATGAGGGCAAGGTGCACCACGCCACCCTGCCGCACAACCTGAGCGATTACCTCGTCGAGGCCGTGACGGTCCATGGCGGGCCGCCCGGCGTGCCCCCGTCCCCGCCGCGACGAGCGCCGCGCCGCCGCTCGCGCCGTGGGTCGAGCCTCAGGCGCCGCGCGCCGACGGCTCGCTGGTGCATGTGGTGCGCGAGGGCGACACGCTCTGGACGATTTGTGTCGCCTATGGCCTGGACGTGCAGGACATGCAGGACCTCGTGGAGCGCAACGGGCTGGGCGAAGGCGGCAGGCTGCTCCGGGTCGGCCAGGAGTTGCGCATCCGCGAGGCGGACGTCGCGTAAGGCTCACAGACGCGCGGCGCGGGGCGATGGCGCCGGCGTCAGGCCGTGTGCTCGATCCATGGCTCCGGCTGCGCCAGCTGGATCACGTAACAATGCGCGCCCTGGGGGTCGCTGAACAGCACAAAGCGGCCGACATCGCCGGCGGGAAGCGGGCCGATCTGCACCTTGCCGCCCAGTTCCTCCACGCGCCCGGCCGCGGCGTCGATATCCGCCACCGAGAAGTAGGTCATCCACACCGGCGGCATCCAGGCGGACATTTCCTCGTCCATGGTGAAGATGCCGCCGTTCATGCGGCCGTTGTTCCGGATCATCTGGTAGCCGGGGGTGTCGGGGTGCGGGGTGAAGGTCCAGCCCAGCAGGTCGCCGTAGAAGGCCGTCGAGACCGCCGGGTCTTTCGTATAGAGCTCATTCCAGCAGGGCGCGCCGGGCGTGTTGACCAGTTCGGCGCCGATGTGATTGCGGGGCTGCCACAGGGAAACATGCGCGCCATCGGGGCTTTGCAGGGTGAGCATGCGACCGCTGTCGAAGACCTCGAAGGGGCCGGCGACGACCTTGCCGCCCAGTTCCGCGATGCGCGGCTCCAGGGCGTCGACGTCGTCCACGGTGATGTAGCTGTTCCAGACGGGCGGGACGCCTTCCATGTCCGGCATCATGCCGCTCAGCGCGGCGACGTTGCGACCCTCCTGCCGGAACATGTAATAGCTGCCCATGCCCTCGCCCATGGGGATCTCGTTGATATCCCAGCCCATGAGCCCGGTGTAAAACTGTACACCGGCGGCGGCATCGCTGGTCATGCAGTCCGCCCAGGAGAAGGTGCCGTGCGGGTATTTGGTGACGGTGAACATTGAACTCCTCGTTGTACACTTCGGCTACGGTGAAATACTAAACACATGTTCTATGCTATGGATGTGCGCAGGCTTGTCAAGCGTGAAAATGCGAAAGGTCGGGTCGCTTCGATCGGCAAGACTGTGGTTACGCGTCGAGGTCGCGCAGAGTCACCTGGACGCCGGCTTCCGCGAGCGCGGCCTGCAGGGCCGGCCATTGCTCCGGCCGCACCAGCACGGCGGTGGGCCCCAGTTGCGCGCCGAGATAGCGGCGCAGGGCGGGCGTCTCAAAGATCTCCGTCAGCGCCTCCGCCGATTCCGCGCGCAGCAGGACCTGGCGCTCGAGCGTGACGCGGGCGACGGGGCCTTCCAGCCAGTTCTGCAGCAGGCGGGCGACGCCCGGCGGTGTGGGGCGTTCGCCGGAGACCCGATGCAAAAAGGCCTGGATCTGGGCGGCATTGATGCCCTGGCGTTCGGCCTGGGCGATGCCCGCCCCGTCGAGCAGATAGACGCAGGGGTCGCCAGGCTGGCTCCAGGACGTGAAGCGCGCGATCTGGAAGCGGTCCAGGCGCGAGAAACGGCGCGGCACGCGCAGGGCGCCGTCGAGACCGATCTCAATGGCATCCTGCGGCTCGACGAGTTCCGGCCAGGCGCCCATGTCGAGAAAGGCGCGGCCCCAGGCGGTGAGGCGCGCGGCGCCGTCGGCGAGGTCGATCATGCCCAGCCAGTGCAACGGCCCCTGGACGAGCCAGCGAAGGAGCGCGCCCTCGACCTGGTCCCAGGTATCAAAGCCGCGCACATACTCCCCGCGCGCGTCCCGGATGTACCAGCTGTCGTAGTCGCCGCCGGGACGCTGGAAATCGGGGTCGGCCAGCTTGACCGCCGCGACCAGGTCCGACAGCGACCACCAGTCGTCGGCCGGCGTCAATTCGCCGATGAAGTTGAGCACGGCGCCGCGCGCCATGGTGGGATCATACCCGACCAGACCGTCCTCTTCCGGCGCCAGCCCCGGCACCTGCCACAGGTCCCGCAGGTTCTGGCTGTCGCGCCAGGCCCGCGCCAGTTGACGCAGCTGGACGCCCCGCCCTTCTTCCAGCCAGGCCCGGGCCAGGTCGCGGCTGACCTGGGCCCGCCCCGCCGAAGCGGCAATCAGGCCGGCGGCGAGGCCCACGCCTGTCAGGAATCGCAGGCGGCCGGGCTCCTGCGCCAGCAGCCATGGCGTCAACGCGGCGCCATCCGGCGGCGACAGCTCGCCTTCCTGCAGGGCGGCGCCGTACACCTGCAGCCAGGCGAGCAGGGTTGTCATGTCATCGACGATGCGGGTGTCCGCCGGCCGCGGGTCCTCGACCGCGTCGAGCGCCGTCACCGTGGGCAGGGAGGCAGCGGCCGCGCCGGAATCCAGGGCCGTCAAATGGGTGGGCAGGACATCCATGAGGTCCTCGGGCACGTAGACGACCTGACGCGGGCCGGTATCGGCGCTCTCAAAAGCCAGGGCGATGAGGCCCCGGTAAAAGAGCGCCTCGGCAGGGCTGGCCGGATGCTGCGCGATTTCGGCGACGTGGCCGGCGCCGGCCTGGCGGATGCCGCCATGGATGCGGGTGAACATGTTGGCCGGCATGCGACCGCCCGAGGCCAGCAAATGTTGCAGGGCGCCCCGCTGACCCTCGTCCAGCGCCGTCCAGACGGCTTCCACGCGCTCCGCCACGCGCATGGCGCTGTTCAGTTCGGTGACCAGTTCGCCAGGCTCGAGATCGGCCGGCGCCACGCCCCAGATTTGCGCCAGCAGGGGCAGGAGGCTGCGCTCGCTGTCCTCAAGCGTGCGGTAGAGGGACTTCATGGCGCGGTTCAGCCCGGCAGCAGGTCCGGCTGCCGGTAGCGCTGCAGGGCCTCCCCGTCCACCTGGATGCCGAGACCAGGCCCCTGTGGCACGGGCAAACAGCCATCCACCAGGCGCGGCGGCTTCAGCAGCAACTCGTCGCGCAGGGGGTTGGGGTTGCGGTCAAACTCGACCAGGGGCTCGTTCATCAGGGGTTGCGGCAGCGCCGTATAAGGAAAGGGCGGTGTGGCGGCCAGGGCGTGCAGGGCGGCAGCCAGGGCGATGCCGGAGCCCCAGACGTGCGGAATGGTGGCGATGCCGAAGCTGGAGGCCAGGGCGTGAATTTTGACCCATTCGGAGAGGCCGCCGGCGGCGCAGAGGTCCGGTTGGGCGATGTCCACACAACCCTGCTCGAAGAGACGGCGGAAGCCGTAGCGCATGAACTCGCATTCGCCGCCGGCGATGGCGACGTCCAGCGATGACCGCAGCAGACGGTAGCCGTCGAGGTCCTCGGGCACGACCGGCTCCTCGAACCAGAGGACGTCCTGCGCTTCCAGGATACGGCCCATGCGCAGGGCGCTGTAGCCGTTGTAGGCGTGGTTGGCGTCGGCCAGCAGGCGCGCCCGCGGCCCGATGGCCTGGCGCACGCAGGCGACGCGCGCGGCGTCGTCCGCAATCGAAAGCAGGCCGACCTTCATCTTGATGGTATCGAAGCCGGCGTCGACGTAGGAGCGGGCCTCATCGGCGAGGGCGGACAACTGGCCGGCGGGATCATGCTGATGTTCGGGACGATAGTAGCAACCGGTGGCGTAGGCGTGGACGCGATCGCGAAAGGCACCGCCCAGCAGGCGATGCACCGGCTCGCCCAGCGCCTGACCCGTCAGGTCCCAGAGCGCGATGTCGATGGCGCTGATGGCCTCGACGTAAGCGCCCTTCTGGCCAAAGTCACGCGTCAGGGCATAGAGCAACTCCTGGATGCGCACGGGTTGGCGCGGGTCGCGGCCGAGGATTTGCGGCGCCAGCACGGCCTGGATGCAGGCCGCCACGGGCTCCGGCGGGCCGTACTGGCCGCCCTCGCCCCAACCGACCAGACCCTCGTCAGTCTCGATTCGCAGCAGCAGACTGTTGCGTTCCGGAAAAGCGCTCTGTGAGGAAAGGAAGCGCGCCGCGCCCAGCGGGGCGCGCAGGATGAGGGGTTCCACGCCGGTGATGCGCATTCGAAGCTCCCGCCCGCTTGCGGGCAAGCATACCACCGCCGTTCGCAGGGCGCAGAACCATGACCGTGACAGTGGAGCGTTTGTCATGCGCCCTCACGTCAACCCTGTCACTCCCGGCACAATCGCCAGGAATTATCGCCCGATTTGACTTAGAACAAGTGTACCGCTATACTGGAGTGCAATGGATGTTCTGACCAGCGGATCGGGCCCGGCGCGATGACCAAACGAAAAGGGCTTTCAGCACGGCAACAGCACATCCTGCGCTACATGGACCAGTACATGGGCGAGCACGGCTACCCGCCCACCATCCGCGAAATTGGCGCCGCGACTCACATCAACTCCACGTCGGTGGTCAATTACAATCTGAACAAGCTGGTGCAGGCCGGCTATCTGGAACGGCGCGACAGGGTCTCGCGCGGGATGCGCCTGGTCAAGTGGGGCCGCGCCGCCGATAACCTGCTGCGGGTGCCGCTCGCCGGGCGCATCGTGGCCAGCGCACCGGTCGAGGCTTACGCCGACGGCAGCGGCGACATGCTGGACGTGGCCCCGGCCACGCTGGGCAACAACCCGCCGGGGGAGGTCTTCGCGCTGAGGGTGCAGGGCGATTCGATGATCGACGCCATGATCGCCGACGGTGACATCGTGCTGCTGCGCCGCGCCGACACCGCCCAAAACGGCGAGCTGGTGGCCGTCTGGCTGGCGGATGAGGAAGCCACCACCCTGAAACGCTTCTACCACGAGGGCCAGCGCGTGCGGCTGCAACCTGAAAACCCGACCATGGACCCCATCTACGTCGACGCCGCCCAGTGTCGTGTGCAGGGCGTGGTCGTCGCCGTCATCCGCCACAGTCACTGAGCGTTGCGAATTCCCGTCTGAATTTTTCTGTTGCAACCTGGACAGCAGTCGTCTCCCCTGTCAATAGTGGCGGGGCCGGGGCGGCATGGCATGGCGCCCGCTGCACAGCCGGCGTTGTGGTGAAGGGCGCAGGATGGTGACCTGAGCGATCGCCCCCGCCAATACCACGCCGCGGGGGCTCTGCACGCTGGCCTGACCTGCCGCTTTCATGTACACTGCCCCGTGGCAAACGCAACACGCGGAGAAAGGCGCCATGGCGACCAGTTCGCGCACCTGGTTTTACAGCACACCTGAAGCGCGACCCTACTACATAGAGGAACGTGTCAACCACACGCTGTGGAAGAACCGGCTGCAGACCCTCTTCATGCGCTGCGTGCAGGTCAGCGACCCTGTGCGCATGGAAGGCAACCAGGGCGGCAGCCGGGTGATTTTCGAGTGGCAGCCCGGCGCCTGGTTCCATCTGCGCATGCAGCAGGAAAGCCGCGAACTGATCGGTGTGATGCGCCAGATTTTGATGTTGCGCCCCACCCTCTCCTATGACGACCCGCAGGGCATGCACGTCGTTGAGTGGCACTGCGACGGCGGCGAGGGCCGCTGGCGCGAGATCCAGGGCGACCCCCACTTCCAGGGCCTGCGCCTGCTACGGGCGGGCTGAGCCCATGGGCAGCACCGTCATTCGCCTCGGTGTGGAGGGCCTGCGCACCACGGTCGTCGCCGACGCGCACGTCTACCACGTCGACGAGCCGCTGGACGCCGGCGGCAGCGATACGGCCGCCGACCCGGTGAAGCAATTGCTCGGCGCGCTGGGTTCCTGCATGGCGATCACCGCACGGCTTTACGCCCAACGCAAGGGCTGGCCGCTGGAGGGCGTGGAAATCGCGCTGGATATCGAGCGTCGCCGCGGCGCGGACTACCCCGGCTACGATGGCGACTCTTCCTTTGTGCACGAGGTCAGCCAGCAGATCACCCTGCAGGGGCCGCTGGATGACTCGCAGCGCCGCCGCATCCTCGAAATCGCCGGGCGCTGCCCGGTGCACCGCATCGTCGAAAGCCCGGCCTTTTTCGTCGACGCCCCCTGAAGCGTCCGGCATGACAGGACAGTATGACCTGGAAAGGGACCTGCGCGAGGCAGAGGCCATGGTCGCCGGTCTGGAAAACTACCTGCGCGGCGATTCGCTGTATGGCAGTGTCGATGGCGGCTTCAGCTTTCAACGCATGCCGGCCCTGACCACGGGCGCGCTGGAATTGCGGCTGCGGCGCCTGGGGCGACTGGCCGGCGCCAGGGTCGCGGAATTGCAGGCGCAGCGCGACTCCGTCTGTGAAGCGTGGCCGCTGCATTACCGGCGCAAGGTGGAGCGGGAGGCGCATTCGCGTCTGGATACCATGGGGCGCTACCTGCAGGACATGGTGGGCGAGCCGTCCCGGGCCGCCCGCAACTGGCAGCCGGAACTGCTGCGGCGCAGCATCGTCGAGGAGTTGCGTCGCGTGATGGCGCGCACGCAGCGCCATGACGACGTCCTGGAGGCGAAGGCGCGGCGGATCGATGCCCTGCTGCTGGCCATCGGCGACGAGCCCTGCAGCTTTTTGTGGGACGCGCAGTTGGAGACGATTTACCCCCTCGCGGACTTTCCATGGTTGTATCGCCGGCCACGGGCGCGGGATTGAGAAAGGAACAGACCATGGCGGACGCCCTCGGCAAGGCGCGCGCGGCCCTGCGCGACGGGGACGCGCAGACTCGCGTCGGCGGCTTGCATCTGGTGCAGTCGCTCTCGCTGCAGGCGGCGCTGCCGGAGGTAGGCGAACGGTTGCGTTCGGACGAGGACGTATCCGTGCGCTACCAGGCGGCGCGCACCCTGGTGCAATTCGCGGACCCCGCCTCGCTATCCTCCCTGCTGCAGGGCCTGCGCGATGAGGACATGTACGTGCGCGTACAGGTGACTTCCGCGTTGATCCACGTCGGCGCGGCGGCGGTGGAGGGCTTGACGGAGGCGCTGGGCGACGGCCGGCCGGCCGTACGACGCGCGGCGGCCATGGCCCTTGGCAAGATCGGGCATCGCGACCACGACGCCCAGCGGGCGCTGGGCGCGGCGCTGAAGGACGTCGATGCCGCGCAACGCCGTTTCGCCGCCCAGGCGCTGGGACGGCTGGAGGCGACGGAGGCGGTCGAGGCCCTTGGCGTCGCCCTGCGCGACCCCGACGCCAGGGTGCGCGACGCGGCGGCGACCGCCCTGCTACAGCTGGGCGACGCGGCGTTGCCGATCTTGCGCGCGGCGCTGGATGACCCCAATCCGGAGACGAACTACGCGGCGGCGCGGGCGCTGACCAAAGGCAGCTGACCCCCGCTCTCAGGTTGCGTGATTTCCAATGATCTGCCGGGGACACGGAGGAAGGAATGGAAGCCGGTTCAGGAGATTCCTGATTGGCGTGACGGCGCGGCTCCGGGCCGGTGTGGGCCGGCGTTCAGATCAATCTATTGGCGGGCGCTGAACAGCGGCGCCGTCGATCCATGGTGTTGAAGACCATGAAGCCACGCCAGTTTGTTGGCCTGCCTGCTCTTCCTGTCGGCCGCCGCGTCCGCGCACGCGGGATCGGACTGTTTCCAGCGCCTGGGGGCCATCGGGCTGATTTGCCGCCTTTACGAGCCGGAGCTGGCGATAGAGGTACGCGGGGTCGCGCCGTAGAAAGCAGGCATTCTGCTGTTGCGGGTGACGCAGGCCCGGGTGAAGGCCGCCGGAGCGGGAAGCCAGGTCCTCGCCACGCCGGACGGGCGCGTCGCCGTTCACGTTCAGGCGGATGGCAACGTGCGCGTATCCATGGGCATCACGGAGGAGGGCAAGGTCCATCACGTCCTGTTCAGACAACACCTGGGCGGCGCCGTCATCGCCACCTACGACAGCATCGCCGCCGCGCCAGGCATCCCGATGGATTCGGTCGCAACGGAAAGGGACGACATCGCCGGCCCGACCGCTTCTGTGAGGCGTGTTGAGCGGCAACCCGCCCGCGAAGACGGCAGCAGCATTCACGTCGTGCGACCGGGCCAGACGCTGTCGGCGATCGCGCTGGCCTACGACATCAGTTTGCAGGAGCTGGTTGCGCAAAACGAACTGTCGGGCGGCCTGCTGCAGGTCGGCGTGGAACTGCTGATTCCCGCGGCGCGGGAAGAAGAGCCGGAGCGACCCGACCACCGTGCGTTTTACGGCCCGGTGCTGTACGTGGTGCGGCCGGGGGACTCGCTGTACAGGATCGCGCGGGCCTTTGACGTGGGGCGGGACTCGCTGATTATCCGCAACCAGTTGGGCGACGGGGGCATCCTGCTGCATCCAGGGCAGAAACTGGTCATTCCAGGCGTGACGCGACCCGAAACGCGGAGCAGGGAAGTGCCCGCCGAGTGCGTAGATGCCAGCCCGCTCCTGCATGTTGTCCAGGCGGGTCAAACCCTCGACCTCATTGCCCTGGCCTACGACATCGAGCCGCAAGCCATCATGGCACGCAACGAATTGCCGCTTCGTGGCGGGCAGAGCCCCGTTGGCCAGACGCTGGTCATCCGTGAGGCAAAGGCTGTGGAGACGGCGGAAGGCCCCTGAGCCGACTCCCCAACCCCGGACGGGCCACGCTTCAGGGCGATCCAGACGGCGCCGTGGTCAGTACGATTGACCGAATTGGCGGCCCGCCAGGCACCGTTGCGAATTCACAGGGGTGAGGGAGCCGCTGGCGTAACGTGCGTCACATTGCTACACTGGAGACCGGTCAGCGGACAACCATCGGGAGCGGACGTGGGCATCCTGATCGTCATCATTCTGGTCGATATTCTCGCCTTGGCGCTGGTGATGCGCCTGGTGCTTACGGAGCCGCCACACCGCCCACCATCGACGCACCCCTTCGTGCTGGCGGAGCGGGCCCGCAAGCAGGCGGACGAAGAACAGAACTGAAGCCCCGAATGACAGACGCCCGACCTGCATGGCCGGGCGTCGCCGTTAAGCCAGGGGGCGCCGACTCAGGACTTGTCGCCGCCGCCGGGCGCAGCCTTCTCCGTCTTCGCGGCGGGCGCGGCGTCCTTTTTCTCCGCCTTCACAGGGCTCTTTTCCTTTTTGTCCGCGCCACCTTCGCCCGTTTTGCCCGTCTTGCCGTTGGCGGACTTCTTGCTGTCGTTGACGTAGAAACCGGAGCCCCTGAAAATGATGCCGGCCGCCTGGACAAGGCGAGTCACCTTCTGGCCGGTCTCGGGACAGCGCTCCAGGGCGTCGTCGCTGAACCGCTGACGGATATCAAAGGTGCTGCCATCTTCACGGCGGTAGGTGTAGACGGGCATCCTGCGCTACCTCATGGCTACCTGTTTCTCATCCGCGCCCATCATAGCCTGGGAAGGGGTCAGCTGTCTACGGATGCCCGGGCGTTGCGGGCTGCGCCACAATGTTTGAGTTTCAGGCAGGTAGAGGCTAAAATGCGCCCGCCGATCGGTCAGGATTAAACGCCCGCCATGACTGCCGACGAGGGGCCGGAACTCACTCCGGAAACCTGTACCAACCGCGAACTGAGCTGGATTGAATTCAACCGGCGAGTGCTGGCGCTGGCCGAGGACCCTGTCCTGCCCTTGCTGGAACGCGTGAAGTTTCTGGCGATTTTCGGCACGAATCTCGATGAGTTTTACATGGTGCGGGTCGCCGGCTGGCACAACCGCATGCAACTGGGGCTGGGTACGCAGCGCCCCGACGGTATGCAGCCGCGTCCGCTCCTGCGCGAGATTCGCCGCCGCGTCACGACCCTGATGCTGCAACAGCGCGCGACCCTGCGGGCAGTGCTGGCGGAACTGGCGGAAAACGGTGTGTGCATCCTGCAGACGAAAGATCTGGACGAGAGCGAGCGCAGGTCGTTGCGGGCCTGGTTCAGCGAAGAGGTCTTCCCGGTCCTGACTCCCCTGGCGGTCGATCATGCCCGGCCCTTTCCCTTCATCTCCAATCTCAGCCTGAACCTCGCCATCTGGGTGCAGCGCGACGACGGGAAATGGCGCGAGCCGGAGTTCGTGCGGCTGAAGGTGCCGGACGTCCTGCCGCGACTGGTGGACCTGCGCCGTGTGAGCGGGGGACGGGGCAACACGCGGCGCGGTGGCGAGAACTTCCTGTGGCTGGAAGACATCATCTCGGACAATCTCGACCTGCTCTTTCCGGGCATGACGGTGGCGGGGAAACATCCCTTCCGCGTGACGCGCAACACGGACGTGGACTACGAGCACGAGCTGGAAGACCGCTTTCTGAACATCAGCACCCTGATTGAGGAAACGCTGCGCGAGCGCGAATTCGGCGACGTGGTGCGTCTGAGCGTGAACATGGCGATCGACGAACGCACCTTGCGGCGGCTCGAACGCGAATTGCAGGTGGACCCGGAGCACGACGTCTACAGGGTGGATGGTTCGCTGGGCACGGCGGACCTGATGGAACTGCAACAGGTCGACCGCCCCGAGTTGCGCCACGCGCCCTGGGCGCCGCGCATCCTGCCGGCGATATCCGAGCCAGGCCACAACATTTTCAGCAGCATCCGCCACAGCGACATTCTGCTGCACCATCCCTACGATTCCTTCCTGCCGGTCGAGGAGTTTTTCCGCAGCGCGGCCAGCGACCCGCAGGTGCTGGCCATCAAGACCACGCTGTATCGGGTGGGTTCGAATTCGCCGGTGGTGCATGCCCTGGCCGAAGCGCGCGAGAATGACAAGCAAGTCACGGTTCTGGTGGAGCTCAAGGCGCGTTTCGACGAGGAAAACAACATCGAGTGGGCCCGCATGCTCGAACGCAAGGGCGTTCACGTGACCTATGGCGTGGAGGAACTGCCGCTCAAGACGCACGCCAAGGTCACGCTTGTCGTGCGTCGCGAGGAAAAGGGCGTGCGACACTACGTACACCTGGGGACGGGCAACTACAACGCGGCCACGGCGCGCCTTTATACCGACCTGGGTCTGCTCAGCAGCGATCCGACCCTGGGCACGGACGCGCTCAACCTCTTCAACCGCCTGACCGGCTACGCGCCGGGCACGCAGTACAGGCGTCTGCTGGTCGCGCCGGAATATCTGCGGGACCGCCTGCTGGCGCTGCTGGACGGGGAAATCGCGGCAGCGCGCGAGGGGCGGCCGGCGCGGGTCATCTTCAAGATGAACCAGCTGGAAGAAGACGTCGTGATCCGCAAGCTGTATCAGGCCTCGCAGGCAGGCGTGCAGGTCGACCTGCTGGTGCGCGGCCTGTGCTGTCTGGTGCCCGGCCTGCCCGGCATCAGCGAAAATATTCGCGTACACAGCATTGTGGGACGATTCCTGGAGCACAGCCGCATCTATTACTTCCGCAACGCGCCGGCGGCGCAGCGGGTCTACCTGGGAAGCGCGGACCTCATGCGTCGCAATCTGTACAACCGCGTGGAGGTAGTCTTCCCGCTGTTGCAGGCCGACCATCAGGAAAGCGTGTTGACCATGCTGGTCACCTCCATGGCGGACAACTGCAATGGCTGGAGTCTGGGGACGGACGGCCTTTACGCGCGCATTCGGCCCGGCCCGGATGACCCCAGGATCGACAGTCAGTCCATTTTCATGGAACACAGTTTCGGTGACCCGCGCCTGCTGGAGCGGGTTACAGACAAGGCTGCCCGGGGGGCTTCAGCATGACGGAACTTTGCGTATTCGAGGGCGATGGCGTCGGCCATGAGGTCATTCCGGCGGCGCTTCAGGTGCTGCGACACGTGGCGCCGGACATTCGCATACGACCGGCAGCCGGCGGCTGGTCCTGTTTTCGGGAGCAGGGAACGCCCCTGCCGGAGGAGTCGCTCGCGCTTGCCAGGCGCTGCAGGGCGGTGCTGTTCGGGGCGGTGAACTCACCGTCATGGCCGGTGGAGAACTATTTCTCCCCGGTGGTGCGCCTGCGTCGCGAATTGCAGGCCTTCGCCAACCTGCGGCCCACGCGCTACCTGCCGGTGCCGACCGCGCGCGCGGGCGTGGACCTGGTCATCGTGCGCGAGAACACCGAAGACCTCTACGTTGGCAACGAGACCACCAAAGACGGCGGGCAAACCGGCGTGGCGCAAAAGGTCATCACGCGCGGCGCCTCCGAGCGCGTGGCGCGCCTCGCTTTTGAACTGGCCAGCCGCACCGGCCGTAAAAAGGTAACGATCGTGCACAAGTCCAACGTCTTGCCGCGCTCCGACGGTCTGTTTCGCCAGGCAGCGCTGGAGATCAGCGAGTACTTCACCAGCATCGAGACCGACGAGTTGCTGGTGGATACAGCGGCCTACTGGATGGTGAAGGAACCCATGCGTTTCGACGTGGTGCTGACGCCAAACCTCTACGGCGACATCCTCTCGGACATGGCGGCCGCCTGGGGCGGCGGGCTGGGCATGGCGCCCTCGATCAGCGTGGGCGAGGACGTGGCCATTGCCGAGCCGGTGCACGGCACGGCACCGGACATCGCCGGACGCGGCATCGCCAACCCGACGGCCAGCATCCTCAGCGTGGCGTTGTTGCTGCGGCACCACTGGCAGCGAGCAGAGGACGCCCGCCGCATCGAGCAGGCCGTCCATGAAACGCTGCGCCATGGCGAACACACCGGCGACATCCACAGCGACAACGCGCTGTCGACGCAGGAATTCACCGATCAGGTTTGCGCCCACATGGACTGAGCGCGGCGCTCCGGACGAATGAATCAGGGACCTGAACGACCATGAAGCAGGACGAGCCACGAGACCGACGGAACCTTTTGCATCATGGGATGGCCCTGGGGTTTGGCGCGCTGGCGTCGCTTTATCTGGTCTACCCTTCCTTGGGGCTCTTCGAGTTACTGCCGGACGTGCTGCCCGGCGTGGGACACCTGGATGAAGCCACGGCCACCCTGCTGCTGACCAATATTCTGGCCTGGTACGGCTTTCAGCCGGGCTACCGGGGCAGCAACCTGGGCAAAAACCGGCGCAATCTCCTGTCGCAGTTGCTGGCGCTGTTTGCCGGCGTACTGGCCGCACTCTACCTAGTCTATCCCTCGCTGGGCATTTTCGAATTGCTGCCGGACATGTTGCCGCTGGTCGGCAACCTGGACGAGGCCGGCGCCTCACTGTTGCTGATCAACGTGCTGGCCTGGTACGGGATTGACCTGAATCGTTTCGGCCGAGGGCGGCGCAAACGCGACGAACAGAGCGGGCAAGGTGTCGCCCCTGTAACAGAAATCGTCACCCCGAATTAGGCAAGACTTTCCCTGATCGCCCTGTCACCCCGCGACGCTGGCTCAATCCGGCCGGGGCGGCTCATCCATCAGTTCTTCCAGCGTGGGCGGGTCACCCAGGCCGGCGGGACGGCCCTGGCGCTCCTCAAGTTCCGCGGCCCGCTGGCGCAGCGAGGGCGTCATGGTGAAGGTGAGCACGCCGAGCGGCGTGGCATCCAGGCTGACGCGCAGTTCCCAGTCGCCGCTGCTGCGCGGCAGGTCCGGGCTGCCCGCCAGGGGCAGGTGATTCTCGGAGAGGACGTCGCGCACCCCGGCGCGCAGCCAGATATCCTGTTCGTGGAGAAGGCGCGCCGCGCCGCGCTGATCGCGGATCTCAAAGCGCAGACGCGCGCTGCGCTCCGCCTCGTGTTCCGGCACCAGCAGGCAAAGGTAGGGGCGCAGGCCGTCATCGTCGTCGGAAAAGCGCAGGCCCTTACGCATGGTCATGCCCTCCGGGCCAAGGCGGGAACCGATCAGCCCGACATCCAGCAGCGTCAGGTCGGGCGTCAGGCCGCTGCCTGAGAGGAGGCGCGCCTTCTCGCTGGCGGCGCGCGCCGACTCGCTGACCTCCGGCTGCTGTTGGCCGGACCTGTCTGGCCGCGGCAGGGCCGAGAGGGACTCGCGCAGGCGGCCGGCATCCAGCGCGCCGGGTCTGAGCGACAGTGAACTGCCCAGCGCCAGCGCGCCGCAGGCCAGCAGGGCCGCGACCAGTGTGGGACCCGCCGTGCCGGGCAGCAGGGCCAGGCCCAGCATGGCAGCGGTGACGACGAGCCAGGGGAGATTCTGACGCCGCAGGCGCACGGGCGCCTCCTTGTCAAAAGGCCTGACGGGAGTATACGCCAAAGGGCGCGGGCCCGAAATCGCATGGGGAGGCCGGCATCGTCACTGGCGTGGATTCGTACAAGGCGCGACGGACGCCATGCTATGGCGCCCTTTCGGCAGGGCAGGGGCGATTTATCAAATCGCCCGACGCTACGGGCAACGCACTGCGGGCTCGGACAAGGCCCGCCCAGATCAGGCCTGGCGACCCTGAAATTCCAGCAGGTCGTCGAGGCTGACCTCCTCCTCCCGGCTGCTGGCTTCGAAGGCCCGGCGCAGGTCGTCGTTCATTTCCCCGTCTTCCTGCAGGTGGACGCGCAGGCGACTTTCTTCTTCATCGGCTTCGGCCTCCACCCAAAAGAAGTTGTGCGCCGCCAGCAACCTGCCATCGGCATAGACGTGTAGTTGCCAGTCACCTTCGGTGAGCAGGGCGTCATGAACGGGCATGCGAGCGGCGGGGCTGACCAGGTTTCCCCCGGCTTCGAGTTGCAGTTTGCGTTCGTGACGGAAGTGCAGCCGGTCGTCCATATCGCGGATTTCGAAGCCGATGCTACCCGCGGCGGCCCGGGGCAGGCGCAGCCCGACCCAGGGCTGGATGTAGTCGACGTCATCGCGCACGGGTTGCAGCCGGTGCACCAGGGTCTCCCGTTCGTGGCAAATGGCGAAGACGCCAATGTCATCGACGCGCAGGGCCATGGTGGCGGGGTCGTGGCCGGCGTTGCGCAGCGCGAGGTCGGCGTGGCCGGGAGTACGGCGCCGGCCCTTGCGAGGCGAGCCGCCAGTGGCTGGCGCGCGGCGTGCACTGTCAGAGCTGGCGGCCTGTTGCTCCTCACGTTGCGGGCGGGCATCGTTCAGCAGCTTGATGCCCAACCCCAGCAGCGCCAGGGCGAAAAGGTTCCCGTCGCCTTCCAGCAGCGCCGCGGCACCGGCGACGGTAAGGAAGAGGCCGAAAAGCGTGCGCGCCATCTGTCTATCCCTGCTTCGACTGCAAGGGCCACAATCCGGGTTGCGCAGCCGCAGCGGCTCCGCCGGAAACGCGCAACCTGTAGAGAGTATACGCCGGGCAGGCCACCAGAGTCGCCCTCAGGCGTCCCGCAAAGCGCGGGCCAGCGCGGCCCACTCTTCCAGCGCCAGGGTCTGGGCGCGGCGGCGCGGATCAATGTTGGCGGCGGCCAGCAGATCGGCGGCGGCGGCGGCGCGTATCCCCAGGCCGCTGCCCAGGGCGTTGCGCAGTTGCTTGCGCCTCTGGCTGAAGCCGGCGCGCAGCACGCGGAAGAAGGTTGCCTCGTCGGGGACGTCCAGCGCGGGCTGCGGATGCAGGTCGATGCGGATGACGGCACTGTCGACCTCCGGCCGCGGCCAAAAGGCCGCCGGTCGCAGGCGACCCACGATACGCGGCTGGCCATAAAACTGCACGCTGACCGCCAGCAGGCCCAGGTCGCCGGGAGCGGCGACGAGGCGCTGCGCAACTTCCAGCTGCAGGGTGAGCACGAGGCAACGGGCCCTGTGGCGACACTGCAGCAAATGGCGCAGGATGGCGCCGGTGATATAGTACGGCAGGTTGGCGACGCAGACCCAGGGGTGCGGCGCCAGCAACTCCGCCAGGTCCAGCGTCAGGATGTCGGCATGCAGCAGGCGCAGTTGCGGCGTGTCCGGCAAGGTGGCGCGCAGCAGCGGCAGCAGGCGCGCGTCAGTCTCGACGGCGATGACCGGCGCGCCGGCGCCCAGCAGGGCCTGGGTGAGCGTGCCGGTGCCGGCGCCGATTTCCAGCACGGTCTCCTGCGGCGCAATGTCGGCGCAGGAGACGATTTTCTGCAGCGCGCCGGGGTCATGCAGGAAGTTCTGGCCCAGCGCTCGGCTGGGATGAATGCCGTGCCGTTCGAGCAGGGCTTTGGGGTTCACCGCATCTCTCACGCAGGGCAGCATAACACAGTGGCTGAACAACCAGATGCGCGACGGGAGGTACCGCGGTGAAACCAGGCCCTTTCCGCTGTACGCAGTCCGGTTTCAGATACCCGTAAGGGAAAGTCAGCGGACATCATGCCTCCCGTCCCTTCGTTGATCCGCCGCCACCCGTTGAAGGCCATTTTGACCCTGGCGATCGCGCTGCGCCTGGCGGCCCTGCTGGCGCTGCCGGAGGTCTTCGCCTTCGAGCGCACGGGCATCATCCAGGGCATCGGGACGCACGACGTCTACGCGCAAAACCTGTTGCAGACCGGCGTGTATGGCTTCGAGCCAGGCGAGCCGGACGGCGTGTTGCCGCCGCTCTACAGTCTCTTTCTGGCGGCCGTCTACGCCGTCGCCGGGCGGGGCTCTTTGCAGCTTGTTCTGGCCCAGGCGCTGCTGGACGCGGCCTCCATCGCCCTGCTCCACCGGATCGCGCGGCGACTTTGGCCAGGTGAGCCGCGAGTCGCGTTGATCGGGGCCCTGCTGCACGCCCTCTATCCCTATCTGCTCTTCCAGAGCCTGACGATGATCGATACTTCCCTCTATATCAGCGGGATGTATCTGCTGCTCTGGTTGTTGCTGCAACTGAACGACGCGAGCGTGGCGGACAGGCGGCGCCTGGCGCTGTTGCTGACGGCGTGCGGCGCAACCCTGTGCCTGCTCACGCTGTTGCGGCCCAATATCGTGGTGTTGCTGCCTTTCGCCGGGCTGTGGCTGGCACTGCGTCACGGCTGGCGCGGCAGCGCGACACGCCTGTTGCCCGTGATCCTGCTGGGCGGGGCGCTGCTGCTGCCCTGGATGGCGCGCAGCGCAGGCATTTATGGTCAGCCGGTCTTCATTGCCCTGCACGGGGGACGCAACTTCTGGCAGGGCAACAATCCCTGCACGCTACCCTACCTGCGCGCAGGCTACGATACGCAGTGGCAGCGGGAGACCTACGCGGAGGAAGTGGCGCTCACCTCCCTGGTGCAGCGGGACTCCCTGGCGATGCAGGTCGCGCTCAACTGGCTGCGCGAAAACGCCGCCGTCATTCCCGAACTGCTGTGGACGAAATTTATCACGCACTGGAGCGTGGACATCCAGCCATTGCGCAACCCGCCCGTCAGCGCCGCGGGCGAGGCCGTCGCCGACGATTGCGAGGCCGGCATCATCGCCATCACAACCATTGGTGCCGACGACCCGACGCGGGTCTATGACGAGTCGGCCGCGGCCCTTCTGTTCCGCCTGGTCCATCGGTACTGGTTCGGCAGCCTGCTCACCCTGGCGCTGGCCGGTCTGGTCATCACGCGGCGCCGCTGGCGGGAACTTTCGCTGCTCTGGCTGACGTTACTCTCCATGACCCTGGTCTATGTGGTATACCACCCGGGTACGCGCTATCGTGCGCCCACCGACCCCCTGCTCTTTCTGTTTTCGGCCAGCGCCCTGCTGGAGATCCGGCGCGCCTGGCTGGCCCGGCGTCACGCTGACAGTTCCCGCTGAGACCACCCGCTCCCGCAGCACAAGCCCCTGCGGATGGGTACATTCGTCACGAACATTTGTTCTATCCTGTGCTAGTATCCCTTCACAGTACGAAGGAGAAGGCACAGGGAATGTCCGACATCGACACCAGCGACGACGTCTACAACTTCATCCAGCGCTTCATCGGCGAACACGGTTTCTCCCCCACCCTGCGTGAAATCGCGAGGGCCTGTTACATGAGCACGACGACTGTCGTGCGCTATCTCGACAAACTCTGCGCCGCCGGTCGCATCTCGCGGGAGCTGAACAAGCCGCGCAGCATTACGCTGCTCGACCTGCAGCACGATCGCTGAAGGCGCGCGGGCGGCGCCCTGACCCGACACTGAACCGCGCAGCGCGGTCGGCCAAGCCCACGCGAAAGCCACTGCCGTACCGCCTTCAGCCGGATGGTGAGTCTGCCGGTCAGCGTACCGGGAGCGGGCGCGAGCGCCCCTCCCGGTTTTACCGGTCGATGCAGGTCGCATCCGGGAACCATCCTGACACTCTGGAATAATGCGGGGGCAGCATGCCGTATGACGCGGAAACCCGCCGCGCGGCCCTGGCCTGTCTGGCGGCGCAGAAGGGCAACTACCGCAAGGCCGGCGCGGCAACGGGGATATCGGTATCCACCCTGCGCCGCTGGGCGCGACAGGAAAGGCAAGCGTACAGGAGGGTTGCGGCGGCGGCGAAAAGCGCGCCCGGACCCGCGCCGGCCCCACCCGGCGATGCGCAGCAGCAACTGGAGCGTCTGGTGCTGGTCAACATGCTGGAGGACGCGCGCCAGCTCGCCGGTTCGTTGCAGGAGGTCATCGACGACGCGCCGCTGGGGCAGCGGGCCACGGCGTTGAACCAGTTGCTGGACAAGATTCTCAGGATAATGGCCTTGTTGCCACGGCAGGAGGAAGTGCTTGTACGCGTCGAATTCCAGGGTGAGGACGGTGCGGCTCATGAAGCCCCACCCTGGGCAGGAGCAGATTCTGGCCAGTAGGGCCCGCTTCCGCGTGGTGGCCTGCGGCCGGCGCTTCGGCAAGACCGAGCTGGGCAAGCTGGCGCTCGTCTGCCGTTTCCTGCAGGGCGCGCGTTGCTGGTGGCTGGCGCCGACGCTGCAAATGGCCGAGCAGGTCTGGCGCGACCTCAAGCAGACGTTGGCGCCGCTGCCGGAGGCGCGGGTGAGCGAGGCCGCGCAGCGCATCGATCTGCCGGGCGGCGCCTTGCTGGCCATTCGCAGTACGCACCACGCCGACCATTTGCGCGGCGCCGGGCTGGACTTCGCGGTGCTGGATGAGGCGGCCTTCATGGAGGCAAGCGTCTGGCCGGAAGTCGTCCGCCCGATGCTGCTGGAGCGGCGCGGCGGCGCCCTGTTTCTGAGCAGCCCCAATGGCCGCAACTGGTTCTGGCAGCTCTATCAACTGGGCCAGGAGCGGTCGCAGACGCAGTGGCAGTCCTTCCGCCATACCTCGGTCGATAACCCCCTGGTGGACGCGGAAGAACTGGCGGCGATCCGCCGCACGACGCCGGAGCGCGTCTTCCGCGAGGAGTACCTGGCCGAGTTCCTCGGCGACAGCGGTCAGGTATTTGACAACCTGCACAGGGCGGCCAGGGCGTCCGCTGACGCGCGGCCGCAGGCGCAGGGTCACTACGTGGCCGGCGTGGACTGGGGTCGGGCGCACGATTACACGGCGATCGTCATCCTGGATTGTGAGCGACGCGCCGTGGTGGCGCTGGACCGCTTCCGGCGGCTGGGATGGGCGCGGCAACGCGGGCGTCTGCAGGCCTTGCACGCGCGCTGGGACCTGTCACGCATCGTCGCCGAGAGCAACAGCATGGGCGAGCCCAACATCGAGGCGCTGCAGCAGGCAGGACTGCCGGTGACCGGCTTCCAGACCACCGCGCCGGCCAAGCGCGCCCTGATCGAGGCCCTGGCGCTGGCGATCGAGAGCGGTCAACTGGCATTGCTGCCGGACGAGGACCTGCTGAACGAACTGGCCAACTACACGCTGCTGCGGCGGCCGGACGGCAGTTACCGCTACGGCGCGCCGCCGGGCCTGCACGACGACCTGGTGATGGCGCTGGCGCTGGCCTGGCATGCCCTGCAGCGCAGCGGGACGGCGCTGGCTTTCGCCTGAGCGCGCATCCCTGACAACGGTCGCCGGCCCGTCGCGCCCGCCTCATGGAGAAAGGCGCGCGGGCCCGCGCCCTGCATGGCTGTCCGCGTCCGCACCATCCACGCCAGCCGCGTGCGGACGGCTGCGCGAGGCAGCCGCCACTTCACCAGGCCTGTCGCCCCTGCTATGCTGACGGGTTAAGGAAAGCAGGAGCAAACCATGAGTGACATGCTGGGCAAGGTAATTCTCATCACCGGCGCGACCAACGGCATCGGGCAGGTGGCGGCGCTGGACCTTGCGAAGAGAGGCGCGACAGTCGCCGTGGCCGGGCGCAGCCGGCAGCGACTGGATGACACCCTCGCCATGGTCCGCGCGGAAAGTGGCAACGAGGCGGTCAGCGGCCTGCTGGCGGACCTCTCGACGCAGGCCGGCGTGCGTCAACTGGCGGAACAGTTTCAACAGCGTTTTTCGCGCCTGGACGTATTGCTCAACAACGCCGGCGCAATTTTCGGCGAACGGGCGGAGACTGCCGACGGCTTCGAGCGCACCTTCGCGCTCAACCACCTGGGATACTACCTGCTGACACGGCTGTTGCTGGACATGTTGCTGGAAAGCGCGCCGGCGCGCATCGTCAACGTCTCCTCGGAAGGGCATCGGCGGCAGAGGTCCTACAACTTCGACAACATCGACGGCCGATCCTGGAGCACCATGGGCTTCACCGCCTACGCCCAGTCCAAACTGGCGAATATTCTGTTCACGCGTGAGCTGGCGCGCCGCCTGACGGACAGCGACGTGACGGCCAACGCCTTGCATCCTGGTGTGATTGCGACAGGATTTGGCAGCGGCATCGGCGGGCTCATGGGTCTCTTCGGCAGCGTGGTGCGGCCCTTCCTGAAGACGCCGGAGCAGGGCGCGGACACGTTAATCTGGCTGGCGACGGCCGACGAAGTCGAGGGTCAGAGCGGCGGCTACTACGACCGTCGCCGGCTGCGCCAGCCCTCGGCGGCGGCGCAGGATGATGACGCGGCGCGGCGTCTCTGGGCGCTGAGTGCGGAGCTGTGCGGCCTGCCGGTGGACTAGCGCACTCACCGATTCAGAAACCTGCACCAGCAATATCAGGCAAACGGCCAACAGAGGGTTGCTCTATTGGCTGTCAAATGTTAAATGATCGGACACTCTCATGGACACACTGGAGGACTACAGTGCGGACATATGAGAAGACACATCCCTGGATCACTTTTGCCTTTGACGAGAACAAACTGGTCTCAAAGACCTGGATGCTTCTCGGACAGGCTCAGGCAAAGTGTGAACACATCTCCATGGCCCCGCTAACGCCTTCCCTGTCAGAGGAATTGCACAGGGTCTATTTGGCCAAGGGAGTACATGCGACCACAGCAATTGAAGGAAACTCGCTAAGTGAAGAACAGGTTAGAGAAAAGGTAGATGGAAGACTTGAACTTCCTCCCTCAAAAGAATATCTGGGAAAGGAAGTGGGCAACATCATTGACGCCTGCAATGAAATCGCCAACCAGACACTTGAAGGTCAGGTCACGGGACTGGCGGTTGAGGACATTTGTCATTTCAACGCCATGGTCCTGAACGGACTGGAGGATCTGGTTGAAGGCGTTCCGGGAAAGCTGCGGGCACCCGGGCATGAGGTCCGGGTGGCGAATTACAGGGGTGCTCCTCCCGAGGACCTGGGATACTTGCTAAACCGCATGTGTGAGCGTTTGAACCGGGGATTTGCACCCCCCCAGGAGAATCTGCGCATCGCGTACGGCATTTTGCGTGCGATCTTTGCCCATTTGTATCTCGCATGGATTCATCCTTTTGGAGACGGGAACGGACGCACAGCGCGCTTGCTGGAACTTCGAATACTCCTCGAAGCAGGTGTGCCAAAGCCTGCAGCCCAACTACTGAGTAACCATTACAACGATACGCGCGCCGACTACTACCGACACCTGAGGCTGTCGAGTAATCAAACTGAAGGTCACTACGCCTTCTTCACTTACGCCTTGCAAGGCTTTGTGGACGGACTCAACGAGCAAATTCATCGAATCGAGGAACAACAGTTTGTTGTCCACTGGATCAATGCTGTTGAAAACGCGTTCCTCAACGAACGGGCTTCGTCAACAACCAACAGGCGCAAGCGCTTGATTCTGGACATGATGACGTTGGGACGTCCGGTTCCCGTTAGAGACATTCGCAACGTCTCCGAATGGTTGAGGAACTCTTATGAAAACAAGACGCAGAAGACTGTGATGCGCGATCTGAACCGCCTGGGTGACATGAATTTGATCCGCGCAACCACAGACGGTTACATTCCCAATTTTGAGATAGTGCTCGCTCGCTTGCCCCGGGTGCTCCAATAGCGAAATGCTGATTGGCCGCACCCTCACGCCCGCAGCGGCACAATGTTCGTCGCGGCGCCGTCGTCGGCCTGGGCCGCCGTGCGCGCGTACTTGGCCATCACGCCGGTCGTAAAGTGCGGCGCCGGCGCCCGCCAGGCTGCCCGCCGCCGCGCCAGTTCCGCGTCGTCCAGTTCGACGTCGATGCTGCGCGCCTCAACATCCACCGATATGATGTCGCCCTCCTGCAGCAGGGCCAGCGGCCCACCCAGCATGGCCTCCGGCGCCACGTGGCCGATCATCAGGCCGCGCGTGCCGCCGCTGAAACGCCCGTCGGTGACCATCATCACGTCCTGCCCCAGGCCCTGACCAACCAGCGCGGCCGTCGTCTGCAACATCTCGCGCATGCCGGGGCCGCCGACCGGCCCCTCGTAACGGATGACGACCACGTCGCCGGGGCGAATGTGCTGGTTGTCGATGGCCACGAAGGCGTCCTCCTCGCTGTCGAAGACCCGCGCCGGTCCGCGATGCCGCAGCGGCTCGATGCCCTTGAGCTTGACCGCGGCGCCGTCGGGCGCGAGGTTGCCGCGCAGCACCGTCAGGCCACCGGTCTCTTTCAGGGGCGCCTCCAGCGGCACGATGACGTCCTGGCCCGGCTTCTCCTGCGCCTCGGCCGCTTCCTCGCCGAGGGTGCGGCCGGTGACTGTCGGCGTACTGCCGTCGATCAGGCCACCGTCGATGAGGCGTTGCGCCAGCAGACGCAGACCGCCGGCGCGGTACATGTCCAGCGCGACGTAGCGACCGGTGGGGCGCATGTCGGCGATGACCGGCGTGCGGCGGCTGATGGCCTCGATGTCGTCGAGCGTGAACTCAATGCCGGCCTCTCGCGCGAAAGCCAGAGTATGCAGGATGCTGTTGGTGCTGCCCACTGTAGAGGTGGAGGCGGCGATGGAGTTCTCGAGGCTCCTGCGCGTCACCAGCTGGTCCGGCCGCAAGTCTTCGGCGACGAGACGCATCACGATCTCGCCCGCCTGGCGCGCGACCTCGTCCTTCTGCTCGTCGACCGCGGGGATGTCGGCGAAGCCCATCGGGCAGAGGCCCAGAATTTGCGAGATGTTGGCCATGGTGTTGGCGGTGTACTGCCCGCCGCAGGCGCCCGGCCCCGGACAGGCCACGTCCTCGACCTGCTTGAGCCGCTCCGCCGGAATTTTGCCCGCGCTGTAGGCGCCGATGGCCTCGTAGACGCTGACGATGTCCTGTGGCTCGCCGTCGAGGTCGCCGGGCAGGATGGTGCCGCCATAGAGCACCAGGCCGGGGATGTTGAGGCGGATCAGGCCCATGATGGTGCCGGGGATGGTCTTGTCGCAGGAGCAGAGGGCGACGATGCCGTCGAAGTAGTTGGCGCGGGTGACCAGCTCAATCGAGTCGGCGATCATCTCGCGACTGATGAGCGAGGCCTTCATGCCGGCCGTGCCCATGGTGATGCCATCATTGATGGTGACCGTGTTGAATTCCAGCGGCGTGCCGCCGGCGGCGCGGATGCCCTCCTTGACCTTCGTCGCCAGGCGGCGCAGGTGGATGTTGCAGGGGCCGACCTCGGTCCAGGTGTTGGCGATGGCGATCAGCGGTTTCTCAAGGTCCTCGTCGCCGAGGCCGGTGGCCTTGAACATGGCGCGGGCGCCGGCGCGGCTGACGCCGCCGACAAGCGTGCGGCTGTTGCGGTTCAACGCGCGTCCATTGACGGCGGGCGATTCGGCCATGGCGACCATCCTTTGGCTGGCACGTTCACTGGGCCGCCATTGTAGCGCAGGAAAACACGCCGGAAACACTTCGGCCGCCGCGGAATCAGGGGGAGGAATCGATGGCCTAACCGCGAATGGCACCGCGCGTCAGACCGGCGATGATCTGGCGCTGCATCAACACGAATATGACGAGAATGGGCACGGTGCTGAGGAAGGAGGCGGCCATGATCGCGCCAACCTCGACGTCGTAGGGGCCATCCATGGTGGCGATGCCGATGGACAGCAGGTACTTGCTCGAATCGTGCAACACGATCAGCGGCCAGAGGAAGTCGTTCCAGGTCTGCACAAAGGTCAGGATGGCGACCACGCCCAGACCCGGTCGCACCAGGGGCAGAACGATGCGGTGAAAGATTCCGAATTCGGACGCGCCGTCGATGCGGGCGGCGTCCAGCAACTCGTTGGGGACGGATTCGGTGTACTGCCGCATCAGGAAAATATTGAAGGCGCTGACCAGACCGGGCACGATGATGGCGAGGTAGTTGTCCACCCAGCCGAAGTCGGCCATCATGACGAAGAGCGGGATCAGCAGGACGTGAAAGGGCAGGATCAGCGTGGCCAACACGGTAAAGAAGAGGAAGCGCTTGAAACGGAAGTCGAACTTGGCGAAGGCATAACCGGCGGCGGCGGCAAAATACACACCAAGCAGTGTACGCAGCCCGGCAACCCAAATAGTGTTGCCGTACCAGCGCACAAATTCCGTATCGTTAAAAAGCTTCAGGTAGTTGGCGTCGGTCCACTCGCGCGGGAAGATAGTGACGGGCAGCGAGTACAACTCGCCCTGGGTGCGAAAGGACGCCGTCACCATGTAAACGTAGGGCAGGACGGTGATCACCACGCCAAAAATCACCAGTACATTGAGCACGGCGATCTTTGACGGCGAATGCCGTTCGCCACCGCTGGTGATGCGCGTTTCCGGCCGGAGGATGCGCGTCAGTGCGCCCATGGTCTCAACAAAACACTAGACCTTCCACATACGAATGAGCAGCAATTGAACGGCGGTGATGGCCAGGATGATGAGGGTCAGCAGGTAGCCAATGGCCGAGGCGTAGCCCATGCGGGTGTTATCGCGGAAGCCCATGAAAAAGAGGTACATCAAGGGGAAGAGGCCGGCATCCAGAGGGCCGGAACCGCTTTCGAAGAGCAGGTAGGGCTGCGAGAAAAGACTGAAGGAGCCGATGGAGCCGGTCAGGATGACGAAAATGAAAATCGGCCGCAGGAAAGGCAGGGTCACGTTGCGGAAGAGTTGCCAGCCGTTGGCGCCATCAATGCGCGCGGATTCCTTCAGTTCCTCCGGCACCGCCTGCAGGCCGGCCAGAAAATAGAGCGAATGATGCCCTACCCAGGTCCACAGACCGAGGACGATGAGCGAGGGCATGGCGAGGTCCTTGCTCAGCCAGTAGACCGGTTCCACGCCAAATTGGGCCAACAGGCCATTTAGAAGACCATAACTCTGCTTGAAATAGATGAGTGTGAATATCCAGGCGACCACAATGGCCGAGGTGATGTAAGGCGCGAAGAAGGCGAGCCGGGCCATGGTCTTGAAGCGCACCACGGCCGAGTTGAGCGCCAGCGCCACGGCCAGCGCCAGCGGCATCTGCAGGAAGGCGGTGCCGAGGGCGAACTCCGCGCCGTTGACGATGGCTGTGCGAAAACGCTTGTCTTTGGTCAGCAGGCGCTCGTAGTTGGCCAGGCCAACATACTCGCGTTCGGACTGCAAATTGCGAACCTTGTGGAAGCTCAGGCGGAAGGAATCGATCGCCGGCCAGGCGGTGAAGACCACGAGGGTGATCAGGAAGGGGATGAGCAGAACGTAGGGGAAGAAACGTCGTTCATGGCGCGACCACCAGCTGCCGGCCCGCGGCGCGCGCGTCTCCGTCGCGGTGATGCTGGAAGTGCTCATGCCGGCCTCCGCTACCTGTCGCGCTGCGACAGGGAAGATCCCTGCCGCAGCGCGACGGCATTTACTTGTTGAACTCGAAGTCGTCGACGGCGTCCGTCAGGGCGGTGGCCGGGTCGGCGCCTTCCAGCATGACGCCCTGCACAGCGATGCGGGCGAGAGAGTCGATGAGCAACGACCAGTAGTTGTCGATAATGGCCGGCGCCATGGCTTCTGCGGCGGTCGCGATGAATTCAGCGGGCTTCTGGCCGCTGAAGTAATCGTCCGTGCGGTACAGGACTTCCTCATCCCAGGCCGGCTTGTAGGAGGGGAAGAGGTTCATGCGGCGGAAGGCCAGCAGCGAACCCTCGACGGTCAGGTTGGCCTCGCGGATGAAATCCCAGGCGGTATCGGGAATGGCGCTGGCGGCGGTGATGCACATGCCGGTGCCGCCCCGCGGCACGGTCAGGTGACCGCCCTCGGCCCAGACGGGCAGGAAACGCATCTTCCACTTGCCGGCAAGCTCGGGCGCGCGCTGCTTCATGAAGCCCTGGTACCAGGGGGCACCCCAGATCGTGACGTAGGCGTCCTCGTTCATCAGCGCGTACTGGGCAACACCGGCGCCCTGTTCGACGTAGATGCCGCTGTCCAGTTGGGCCTTCTGCCAGGCCAGCACCTCGACGGCGAGCGGGTCCTCATGGACCAGAACGTTGCCTTCGGTATCGAAAAACTGGCCGCCGGCCTGATGGTACTGGATGAAGAAATCGGACCAGTTTGCCGTCCCGATCGGGAAAAGGCCGGCGCCGGTATCGCGCACCGCCGGGCCAAGCTGGTCCACAAATTCCTGCCAGGTCCCGGGGGCCTCGGCATCAAGACCCATCTCGTCAAAGAGATCGTGGCGATAGTAGAGCAGCACCGGGTTGACCTCGTTACCGATGCCAAAGATCTGGTCGCGCACGGTCCAGGTTTTGGTGCCGGATACGATGGTGAGGTCGTTGAGCTGGTCGCCGAGACGATCGTCAACCGGGATGAAGGGTTCATTGTCGGGGTCATGCATGAACTGGCCGAGGCGGCCGGTGCCGACGTCGACGATATCCGGGATGCCGGAGCCGCCGGCGAACACGGCATGCAGCTTGGGCCACAAATCGTTGTGGGGCGTAATCTCGACGTTGACGGTGACGTTGGGATACGCGGGCGCCCAGAGTTCCTCTATGAAATTGCCCATCCATTCAAATCGGTTGGTGGCAAAGTTCCACATGTTGAGGACGATCTCGTCCTGCTGCGGTGCGGAAGCCGCGACGGCTCCGGCGACGGGCGCCAGAGTGGCGGCGGCCGTGGCGCCGGCAGCGCCACGCAGGAAATCACGACGACTCAGTTTTGCAGACATGCTTTCTCCCTGTTTCTATCCACTCGAACTATCATACCCTTGCATGGCAGGCGGCAAGTGTAGCATAGAGGTCCTGGCCGGCATACCCCGGCGCTATTCCCTTCGCGGGCAGGCCCTCAGCTGCCCGCGACCCCGGCCCGGGGCGCCGGCTGCCGTTCCCCGTTGAGCAGCAGCGGAATGGCATCGTTCCAGTACCCGTCGCCGGCCCTGTTCATGATCGGCTCGGCGGAGTACTGCGCCAGATAGACGCGGCGCATGCGGCCGGTCGTGTTGGGGCCGCTGCGATGGAAGGTGCGGCTGCTGAAGACCACCACGCTGCCGGCCGGCACCAGCGCCGCGACGCCCGGGTCATCGCCATGGTAGCCGACCTTGTCGTTGGAGTTGTCCTCGACGCGGTGATCGAAGAGATCGTCCGGCTGCATACCGGCGCGCTCGTAGGGCAACACGTACACCGTGCCGTTCTCGACCGTCATGTCATCCAGCGAGCACCAGCAGGAGAGGTAGGGCCGGTGATAGTGGCCAATGTAGCCAGAGTCCTGGTGCCAGGCGAACTTCATGCCGCGCTCCGCCGCCTTGACGACGTACTGTTCGTTGAAGAGGTAGACATCCTCGCCCAGCGTGGCCCGCCCGACTTCAGCCATGAGGTCGCTGAAGAGGAAGTCCCGAATGACCGGGCTGGAGCGCCACTCCCTGCTGATGAAGTAGCGCTGGCGGTAGTGGCTGATACCGTCGGTCGTGATGCCTTTGGCTTCCATCATCGCGTCCCGCTCGGCCAACAGGCGGCCGCATTCCTCGCGCAGACCCTTAAGCACTGCATCCGGGACCACCCGTTCGAGAATGAAGTAACCCTCGCGGCGGTACTGCTCGCGCTGCGCTTCCGTGACGATCATGGCTCCCCGTTGCCCTCCCTGGCGGACGATGCGGCGTTCAGTTGGCGGCGGCGCCGGGCTCCGGCGCCGGCTGCCGCTCGCCCTTCAGCAGCAGCGGGATGGACTGATTCCATTCCCTGTTCATGATCGGCTCGGCGGAAAACTGCGCCAGGTAGACGCGGCGCATGCGCTCGCTCGTGTTGGGGCCGCTGCGATGGACAACGCGGCTGCTGAAGACCACCATGCTGCCAGCCGGCGCCAGTGCCGCCACGGCGGGGGCGTCGTCGTGGTAGCCGACCCTGTCGTTGGAACTGTCCTCGACGCGGTGCTCGAAGAGCTCGATCGTCATGTCATCCAGCGCGCAGCAGCAGGAGAGGTAGGGCCGGCGATCGTGGCCGATGTCACGCGAGTCCAGGTGGCTGTCAAACGTAATGCCGTGCCCCGCCGCCGTGATGTCGTACTCTTCGTTGAAGAGGTAGACGTCCTCGCCCAGCGTGGCGCGCCCGACCTCCGCCATCAGGTCGCTGAAGAGGAAGTCCCGAACGAGCGGATCGGGGCGCCACTCCCTGTCGGGGCTTTCATTCCTGCGATAGAAGTCGAGGCCGAACCCCGCGATGCCCCTGGCCTTCCACCGCGCCTCGCGCCTGGCCAGCAGGCTGCCGCATTCCTCGCGCAGACCGCCCAGCGCGGCCTCGGGAATCACGCTCTCGAGAATGAAGTAGCCCTCGCGCCGATATTGCTCGCGCTGCGCTTCCGTGACCAACATGAACGCAGCACCTCCGTGACTCGTGTTGACTGCTGAACAGGCACAAGAATAGCGGTTTCTGCCCGACATGCTACGGGATGTTGCGCAGCTTCAGGCCGGCTCTGTCAGGCGCATGTGTCGCAGCGGGGCGCGGGCGTGACCGGGCCAGATGCGCAGCAGACCAAAACAACTGCGTATCGCCAGCCACAGCAGGAGCGCCAGCCAGACCAGCAGGAAGGCCTGCGGCGCGGAGGTATCCGTCAGCAGCAAGGCGGCCCCGGCGATCGCGGTGGAGACGATCATGCCGTTGCGCAACCAGGCGTAGTCGCCCGTGCCCCAGTGGATGCCGTCGCTGACGAAGGCCAGCGCGGCCAAGGGCAGCGTCAGCGCGGCGACCGGCCAGGCGGACAGGAAGGCCGCCGTCGCTTCCGGCGGCACGAAGGCCTCCAGCACCAGGGAGGTGGCCAGCAGGGACATCAGGCAAAGCGCCACGCCGGTCGCCAGGCCCTGCAGAATGGTGACGGCGGCGGCCCGGCGCGCATGACGCAACTGCGCCGCGCCGAAGAAAAAGCCGACCAGGCTCTGGGCGCAGGTGCCGAAGGCATCCGCCAGCCAGCTGCCGAAGAGCCACAGGGTGCGCATGGCCTGGTGGGCCGCGCCGGCCTCGGGGCCGATCTGGTTGGCGACGCGGGTGGAGAGCATCAGGAAGATGGTCAGCAGGCCGCTGCGCACGACGAGGTCGCGGCCGGCCCGCAGCAGGACCTGGATATCGTGGCGGTCCAGATGCCAGCAGAGGCCGGGTCGTCGCCGCAAATGCCGCAGCAGCATGGCCAGGCCCAGATATTGCGCGATGACGCTGGCCAGCGCCGCGCCGGTCACGCCCAGGGCCGGCAGCGGCCCGACGCCATAGATGAGCGGCAGGTCCAGCAGGATGTTGATCAGGTTCACCACCACGGCGACGCGCAGCGGGGTGCGCATGTCCTGCAGGCCGCGCAGCGCGCCGAAGCCGACCATCGTCAGCAGCACGGCCGGCGCGCCCAGCAGGCGCAGCCGGATGTAGTCGACGGCCAGATCGTGAACCTCGGGCGCCGCGCCCATGAATCGCGCCAGCAGGTCCGGGCCGATCAGGCCGGCCAGCAGCATCAACGTGCCGGCGACGCCGGCCAGCAGCAGGCCCAGGCTGGCGATCTCTCGCGCGCGCATCAGCTGGCCGCGCCCCAGGGCCTGCGCCACTTCGGTCATGGTGCTGATGCCGAGAAAGTAGAAGAGCCACAGCAGCAGCGAAATGGCCGCGCCGCCCACGCCCAGGGCCGCCAGCGGCGGCGCCCCGAGACGAGCCACGAAGGCCGTATCGACCAGGCCGGTGAGCGGCTCGGCGATCTGCGAGATGACGACCGGCAGGGTGAGCGCGAGCACCGTGCGCCGGGGCCGGGTCAGAAAGGGATGTTGCGTCGCTGCGTTCACAGGCGGGCCGACCGTTGACACTGACGCGAGTTTTCAGCACTATCGCGCATCTGTCAACAGCGGCAATGCCGACAAGGGAGACCCCGCATGGCCCTGCCCCCCCGCAGTGAAGTGCCCGTCGAAGAAACCTGGAACGCGGAGAGCGTTTACGCATCGGCCCGGGCCTGGGATGCGGAGCGCGAGTCCCTCAGCGCCGCGCTGGAAGGCATGCAGTCCTTCCCCGGCACGCTGGGTCGGGGCGCCGCGCAACTGCTCGCCTGGCTGTCACTGAAAAACGAACTCGGACGACGCATGGAGAAGCTGGCCTTCTATGCCTTCATGTCCCAGGCGGTGGACACGGCGGACCAGGCCGCCGCCGCCATGGTCGGCCAGGTCGAGAGTCTTTACAGCCGCTTTCTGGCGGCCGGCTCCTTCGCCGGGCCGGAGATTCTGGCCCTCGGTGAGGAGAGTGTGGGGGCCATGGTCGCCGAAGAGCCCGCGCTGCAGGCCTGGGCCCACTGGTTCGACGATCTCTTCCGCAAGGCCGCCCACGTGCGCTCGGCGGAGGTGGAGGAAGTGCTGGCGTTGACCAGCGAACCCTTCGCCGCCATCGACACGACCGGCGAGGTGCTGTCCGGCGCCGACCTGCGTTTCGCTCCCGCCAGAAACAGCCAGGGCGAAGAAGTCGAGGTGGCCCAGGGCACGCTGCAGACCATCCTCGGTGAGGGCGACCGCGAGGCCCGGCGAACAGCCTGGGAACGCTACGCCGACGGCTACCTGTCGCTGAAACACACGTTCGCCAGCAACTACAACGCCATCGTGCGCCGCGACGTCTTCAACGCCCGCGCGCGCCGCTACGGCTCCTCGCTGGAGGCCGCGCTCTTCCCCGACAACATTCCGCCCGAGGTCTTTCACAGCCTGATCGACACCTGTCGCCGCCACATTCCAACCTGGCATCGTTACTGGGCCGTGCGCCGCCGCGCCCTGGGCGTCGAGACGCTGCACCCCTACGACATCTGGGCGCCGATCGCCAAAAACCTGCCGAAAATCCCCTGGGAAACGGCGGTGGACTGGATCGCGGAGGGCATGGCGCCGCTGGGCGAGGACTACGTGCGCGAGATGCGCCGGGGCTGCCTGGAGCAGCGCTGGGTGGACCGCGCGCCCAACCAGGGCAAGACCCAAGGGGCCTTCTCCTACGGCGCCTACGACACGCACCCCTTCATCCTGATGAGCTACGACGACAGCCTCGGCGCGCTGAGCACGCTGGCGCACGAACTGGGCCACTCGATGCATTCGCTGCTGGCGCGGCGGCACCAGACCTTCCACGACAGCCAGTACACGATCTTCGTCGCCGAGGTGGCCTCCAACCTGAATCAGGCGCTGGTGCGCGACCACCTCTTCCGCAACAACGACGACCCGCAGTTCCAGATCGGCATCATCGAGGAGGCGATGGACAACCTGCATCGCTACTTCTTCATCATGCCGACCCTGGCGCGCTTCGAACTGGAGGCGCACGAACGCGCCGAGCGCGGCCAGGCGCTGACCGCCGACGACCTGAACGAATTGATGGCCGACCTCTTCAGCGAGGGTTACGGCGACGAGATGTACGTGGACCGCGAGCGGGTCGGCAGCACCTGGGCGCAGTTCCGCCACCTCTACATGAACTTCTACGTCTTCCAGTACGCGACCGGCATCTCGGCCGCGCACGCGCTTTCGCGCAAGCTGCTGGACGGCGAGGCCGGCGAGGCGGAGGCCGTGCTGGAGTTCCTCAGGACGGGCGGAGCGGAGTATCCGGTGCCGGCGCTGCGCGCGGCGGGGGTGGACATGGCCGGCCCCAAGGCGGTCGAGACGACCTTCGGCATCCTCGCGGACTATGTAGATCGGTTGGATGCGTTGACGCGCCAGTCAGACGCGACGCTCAGTTGACAGGCTCGTCCGCGCGGCGGGCCTGTTTTTTCCTGCGAATTCGCGTTCTCGATTTCGCTCATTTGTGCTATGCTTTGGGCCCTTGTTGTTTTGCACCTCTGAAGGAATCCCCGTGAACGACAACCTGCTTGAGCCCATGGATGATGGCCTTGTTATGCGCAACAGCCAAGAATACGCGCGAGACAAGCTCCTTATCATTGAGAGATACACAAACCGCATGATTACTTCGATGAGAGACCGTCCTTGGCGTGCATTTTTTTACATCGACATCGAAGCTGGTCCAGGAAAGAATCTGTTTGTAACAAGTGGAGAAGTAGAGCGTGGTTCACCTCTGATCGGCTTAGGCGCTAAATTCCCTTTCACTCACTATCGCTTCATCGAACTCGATCAAGCAAACTGCGATACTTTGAAAGCAAGAGTGTCAGCAAGCGAATTGCAAGAATGTGTGAAAGTTTGGCATGGCGATTGCAACATTCTGGTGGATGAAATCGTCAATGAAATTCAAGAAGTCGACAGACCCACGGCGACGAGCTACAACTGGCATAGTCTGAATCTGGCGATTCTAGACCCGGAGGGCTTGGAACTTCATTGGGAAACAGTGGAGAAACTGGGCCGCATGAAAAGAATGGATATGATCTTCACCTTTTGGACCAGCGGTATCACACGAAACGCGAATGCGTGGATTGAAGCCGGAAGTACGGAAAAGATAGACAAATTGTATGGATCGAAGGAGTGGCAGCGAATCTACAGACCTGTTGCACACAAGAACAGCACAGAGAAGCGTAGGGTGCTGATTGACTTCTATAAGACCCGACTTGAAGGGTTAGGATATCAAATTGGAAATGAAAGAGTGTTCCGGAACAGCAAAAATGTTCAGCAATACACAATGTTTGGTGCTTGCAAACATCCTCTTGGTATCAAGTTCTGGAATGATGTGATAAGGGGATTACCCCAAAGTCGTTTGGCGGGATTTTAGTAGACATAGAAAATCTGTAGGTATCTTTCGCTTTTGCTTTCCATTTCACTGGGAATGCCCTTCGCCAGTCGTTGGCAGGCCACTCCAGATTGCCCTTGAAAAACACCGGGATGCCCTGCGCGTCCAGCAGCTGGAGCAGCGACTGCGTCCAGGCGGGCTCCGGCTGAAAGAGACGGCGGCCGTTCGATGCCGCGCCGATGATGGCCCACTCGAAGGGCAGGCGCTCCTTATCTTCCAGCCAGCGCGCGAACACCGGCGCCGCATCGAACCACAGCGGCTCGATGCTCAGGAAGCGGACGCCGGCCTCGATTGCCTCCATGTGGCGCAGGTAGGCGGACAGCGCGCGCGTCGCGCCCGTCGCGCTCATGGTATGCCCCGCCGGCAGACTGACCCCCACCCACACGTTGGGCGGAAAATCGAAGTCCGGCAGCCGCAACGGGTACTTGCTGAGGGTCTGGAAAGTGTGCCAGTGCGCCGCGTCCATCACCTCAAGCACCTGGTCGATCTGCTCGCGCGGCACCCAGTGACCGAAGAGGTCGGCCATGCTGCCGACAAAAATGCCGGCCGGGTCGCGCAGACGCAGGGGATCGTTCAGCGCCTTCGGGCGCCAGTAGTGGTGTTCAAAGCCATGGACGTAGGAGTTGCGGGCGATGCGCTCGGCGACGGTCTTCGCGTAGCATTCGGTGACCGAGCCGTCGGGCATCTGCCAGGTGCAGCCGTGCATGCAGCCACCGGTCGGGTTCCAGGTGTAGCCGGGCAGCACATTGCCATCCGCCTGGCGGATGCGAGTCCACTCGATGCCCTTCGGTGGCTTCTGCCGATTCATGACACCGCCAGACCAGGAATTAGCACAAATGTACCAGGATAAACTGGTATTTGTCAACCATTGGCCGGGAAGCGCTTAAATCGCGCCTCACCCACAGCGGGCCCAGGCGGCGGCCATCTCCCTGAAGTCCTGCATCAGCGCGCGGGTCTGTGGGCCGGGCGGCCCGATGATCGTGTCGTCCACCTGACGCACCGGGCAGACCTCCTTACTCGATGACGTGATGAACACTTCATCGGCGCGCAGCAGTTCCTCCAGCGGCAGGGGACGCCGTTCGACCGGCATGCCCTGTTCGGCCAGTTCCAGCAGCGCCTGGCGCGTGACGCCGTAGAGAATCCCGTCACCCGGGGTCACCAGGCGGCCATCGATGACCGCGAAGAGGTTGGTGGTGGTGCCCTCCAGCGCGTGGCCCTGGCGATTCACGTAGATCGCTTCCACGGCGCCGGCCTGGCGGGCGCCGCGCTGGGCCAGGATGGCCGACACGTAGTCGATGGTCTTGGCTTCCGGCATCCGGCGCTCCTGGCGGCTGGTGACGATTTTGACGCCATCGCGGTAGCGCTCCGCGGGTTGCGCGGCGAAGGGCGTCACCAGCACCAGCAGCCGCGAGTTCCCCGCCGGCGTGATGTCGTCGGGACTGTCGCCGCCGGTGACCACGAGGCGCAGCCGGGCCTCGCCCCTGCCCGGGTAGCCGTTGCGCGCCAGGGTTTCCAGCACGACGTCGCGAATCTGCGGCAGCGGCAGCGGCAGGTCCAGCAGGACCAGTTCCGCCGAGCGACCCAGGCGCTGCAGATGGTCGTCAAGGCGGAAGGGACGGCCGCCGTAGCTTCGGGTGAAATCGAAGATGCCGTAACCGCGCAGCACGGCGAGGTCAGCGGCGGGCAGCAGCGCCGAACCGCAGTCCACGTACTCACCGTCCACGTACCAGATGTTGCCCATGGCGCCGCCTTCCCTGTGAATACCGCGCGATTGTAGCGAGAGCGCCAGCTCGAAGCATCCTGAAAGGGTAGCGAGGGCCCTGGTGCTCGCGGGCGACATGATATGTCGCCCGTACATCATCCACACCATGGGTAATCTGCTGACCTGGCGCTTTAGTCCGGCAGCAGTTCCCAGCGCAGGTGTGGCGTCAGGGCCCGCAGTTCGGCCCGCACGCGCGCCACTTCCCTCGCGTCCGCGCGGTCGGCGACGAGCACGCGCAGTTCGCGCCGCTCGGGAGCGGCCTCACGCGCGGCCGCAACGACCTTCGCCTTGTAACCCAGACGACCGGCCTGCGTCGCCGCGCGCAAGGTCTCCCAGAGCGCGTCGATTTCCGCCAGGTCGGCGCCGGCGTGCCATTCGGCGGCGCGGCCGGTTGGGCCAGGCCGGAGGCCGGGGGGCGCTTTCGCCTCCAGCCAGTAGGCGCCACGGATCTGCGAGGGGCGCGCCTGGTCGTCGTGCGCCATGCGCGCTCTCTGCACCAGATTAATGAGATCGAGTTCGGGGCGATCGCTCATCGGCCGTCCCGCCTTCCCTTCGCTGTCAGCGGCCAGAGAGGGCCGCGCAGAACTCACGTCATGCATCGGTCACGAGAAAGGATGCACCATGCTGGACAGTCTTCGCAAGCGTTTGTCGGGGCGGAAAGGGCGTCAAGTCCTTTTGCAGCCACAACCCCTGACGCAACTCAACAGCGGTCTGTGGCCCGAAGGAGGCGACGAGGCGGCGCGCGCCCGCGTCTATCAGCAGTCGCCCTGGGTCTACATCGCCATCAACCGCATCGCCGAGGCGGCCGCCCTGGTGCCGCTGCAGGTCTTTCGTCTGGAGGGCGAGCGGCGCCTGGCGGTGGAGCGCCACCCGCTGGAACGCCTGCTCGACGCGCCCAACCCGCAACTCAGCCGCTTCGCGCTGATGGAACAGACGGTGGGCATGCTGGAACTGACGGGCAACGCATACTGGCTGTTGAGCGGCACGGGCGCCGCGCCCGGGCAGATCTGGCCGCTGCGGCCGGACCGCATGCGCGTCGTGCCGGACAGCGCCGGCCTGGTGCGCGGCTACGTCTACGAGATCGACGGGCAACGCATCCCGCTTGAAGCGGCGGAGGTGCTGCACTTCCGCCGCTGGCACCCCGCCAATGACTACTACGGCCTCTCGGCGCTGGATGCCGGACGCCTGGCCATCCGCAGCGACGGCGCGATGGCGCAGTGGAACCACAGCGCCTTCGGCCAGGACAGCGGCGTGCCGGCCGGCATCGTCAGCATCCGCGACTTCGTCAGCGACACGGACTTCGAGCGCATCAAGCGCGAGTGGCGCCAGAGCTATGGCGGGCCGCAGAGACGCACGGCCTTTCTGCGCGGCGGCGGCATCAGCTGGCAGAACATCGGCCTGAGCCACAACGAACTCGACTTCCTCAAGGGACGCGAGGCGCAGCGCAACGAAATCCTCAACCTCTTCGGCATCCCGGTGGGTCTGGTCAGCGAAAACGCCACCGAGGCCAACGCGCGCGTAGCGGAGCGACTCTTCATCGAGCGCACGCTGTGGCCGCGCCTAGTGCGCATCGCCAGCGTGATCACGCAACATTTGCTGCCCTTCTGGCCCGGCGAACATCTGGCGCAGTTCGAGGACATCCGGCCGACAGACAGCCACGCGCGGCTCGAAGAGATTCGCACGGCCATGCCGGTGCTCAGCATCAACGAGCTGCGCGAGCGCTACTACCAGCTGCCGCCCGCCCCATGGGGCGCGCTGCCGGCGGGAATGGCCGCGTCCGCGCCAGGGGAGAACTCCGCTGAAGCGACGCCCGCCAACGCGGCGCTGCAGGAACTGGGCCGCTGGGAGCGCTTCACGCTGCGGCGTCAGGGCGAGCAAGGGACGCGCCCCTTCGAGGTGCGGGCGCTGCCGGCGGAACTGGCCTTCGAAGTGGCGGCGCAGTTGCAGGCGGCGGAAGGCAGTCAGGAGCTGCAGGGGGTCTTCCGGGAGGCGCGTGAGAGGCTGCTGGAGGACTAACCGATGGTCGGCCGGGTGTAGGGCGGGGGCCGGAGGAGGCTGTCAGCGCGGCCGCGTTTGGCGCTCCGGCGCGCGCCCTTGCCCGGCCATGCCGCCGCCTCGCCGGGCTGCAGGTGACGGTGAGGGCGCGATCCGCGAGGGTCATTCACCTGCGCGGGCCAGGCCGGACCGGGTCAGGGCAGATCGGCGGGGTCGGGCCGCAGCTCCTGCAGCAGCGCCTGGTGCAGATGGCCGTTGCTGGCCAGCAGTTCCGCGCCCGTCAGACCTTCCTCGCAGCCGCTGTAGTCGCTGGCCCGCCCGCCAGCCTCGCGCAGCAGCAGGAGGCCGCCCAGAAAGTCCCATGGACTCAGGCCCGCTTCGAAATAGCCATCCAGCCGGCCGCAGGCGACCCAGGCCAGTTCCAGCGCCGAGGAACCCAGCCAGCGCAGCCCCCGCGTCCGCGGCAGCAGACGCAGAATCGGGGCGTTGCGCGCCGCGCCGTGGACGGGATGCCGCGAATAGCCGCAGGACAGGATCGCGTTTTGCAGGGAAGCCGTCGGCGACACCTGCACGGGCGCGCCGTTCAGGGTCGCGCCGCCGCCGCGCCGGGCGCTGAAGAGCTCGCCGGCGACCGGGTTGAGCACCAGCCCCAGCAGGGGCCGCATCTCCCGGTCACAGAGGGCCATGCTGACCGAGAAGAAGGGAAGCGAAGCGGCATAGTTGCTGGTGCCGTCGATGGGGTCGATGTACCAGTGAAAGTCGGCGCTGGCGGGCGCGCCGGCGTGTCCGCCTTCCTCGCCGACGACGTGATGTTCGGGGAAGGCCTCGCCCAGCGCCGCGACCAGATACGCTTCCACCTCGCGGTCCGCTTCGGTGGCGATGTCAAAAACGGAGGACTTGCTCACTTCATGGTGCCGTTGCCCGTAGCTTCGCAGTGCCCGCGCACCGGCCTGGCGAATGATGACGCCGGCGATTTCCAGTGCGGCCTCAAGGTCCATGGGCTCTCCTCACTGCCGGCGCGCCATTGTAGGCGCTCCGCGCGGGATGCGCCATTCGCGCCGGACCTGCGCCCGCGCTAGATTCCTGGCAGTGACAACTGATGTTTTGTAATAGGGGGAGACCAAATGTCTGACAAAGCGCGCCCACGCCACGCCCTGTTGTACCTCACACTGCTGCTGACCCTTTCGCTGCTCGCGGGCCCGCTGGCGGCGCAGGACAGCCTCGCCGACGCCGCAGCCGCCGCGGCCGGGTCCATGGCGGAACACAGCGTCAGCGAAAGCGACGTCAACATTGACAACATGGGCCACACCATCGTCGGCACCCTGGCGCTGCCCGATGGCGAGGGGCCCTTCCCGGTCGCCCTGCTGCTGCACGGCTTCACCGGCACGCGCCATGAATTGCCGGTTCTCGGCACCGAAGACACGATGTTCAGCCGCGCCGCGCACTGGCTGGGCGAGCGCGGCGTCGCCAGCCTGCGCATCGACTTCCGCGGCTCCGGCGAAAGCGACGGCGCCTGGGAAGACACGACCTTCAGCGGCCAGATTTCGGACGCTATCGCCACCCTCGATTATCTGGAAATGCTGGAGGGCGTCGACAGCGGCAGCATCAGCATCATCGGCCTGAGCCAGGGCGGTCTGGTGGCCGCGGCGACGGCCGGGCGCGACGGTCGCGTCAGCAACGTGGTGCTGTGGTCGGCGGTGGCCAGCCCGCCCGTGAGCTACGGCATCCTGCTGGGCCATGACACGGTGCTGGCCGCCGCGACCAGCGGCGACGAAGTGACGACTATCATGCTGCCATGGGGCGTCGAAACCTCGCTCAGGGGCCACTTCTTCGAGGAAATCTACCTCGTGGACCCGGTGGCCGAGATCGCCGGCTACGGCGGGCCCTTGCTGGTCATCGTGGGCGAGCGCGACACCACCGTGACGCCGATGCCGCAGGCTGGCCAAGTCTACCTCGATTACCATGAGGGCGCGGAGGCACTGGTGGTGCTGGATGGCGACCATGTCTTCGACGTGTTGTCAGAACGGCCGGAGGTCATCGACGAGGCGCTGGCCTACAGCCTGGCCTGGCTGCAGGGCAACTAACGAACACACGCAGCAAGCCGGCCTGCCGCGTAGCGGCGCTGACCTGTTCGACTGCAAATCAGAGCATGCCTTCAGGCCCTGTTCCCGACCGGGAGCGGGGCCTGTTTCACGACTCGCCACGCACTTGCCGAATGCAGCACACCAGTGACCCACAGAACTGAACACCGCTGTCAGGCTTAAGCGGTAGCAGCGCCTCCGGGACGGGCCCACAGGCCCCTACACAAACAACGGTGTCGCTGACGCGCGGTCGCGCCTGCGGGCGTCCGACGGCGCCGACGCCACACCCGCATGGCCCCCGCCCCTGCACCATCGCTGCCAGCCGCGTGTGGACGGACCGAGGGGAAAGCGAGGCGTCGGATGGCCCCGGTCCGCGCTCCATTTCTGCCAGCAGGGGCCAACAGGGAGAAGGCATGCAAACAACACTCAAGGCCCTGGACGCCGGGGGACGCATCGGCGGCTACCTGGTGGTTTGGGGCAGCCCCGAAGAACGCGACCTGCAGGGTGAGTACTTCACCGCGGAAACGGAACTGGGTCTGGGCTGGTATCCGCAGCGCCCGCTGCTCTATCAGCACGGGCTGGACGGCGCCCTGAAAGCGGCCGTAATCGGCGCGATAGACACGCTGGCGCCGGACGAGACCGGCGTGTGGGCCGAGGCGCAACTGGACCTGCGCCGGCGCTGGGCGCGGGCCGTGCAGCGCCTGATCGAGAAGGGCGCGCTTGGCTGGTCCTCGGGCAGCCTGGAGCATCTGGTCGAGGTGGCGGATGACGGCAAGATCCGCCGCTGGCCAATCGTCGAGGGCAGTCTGACGCCCACGCCGGCCCAGCCTCGCCGCAGCGACGTCCGTACCCTGAAGAGCGCATGGGAGGCGCTGGGCATGGATGCGTCGTTGCTTACCGAACCCGTCACAAGGGAAACACAGGGAGAGAACATGACAGAGAAAAGCACGACGACTGCGGCGCGCAAACGCCTGCCGCTGGCCAGCCCCGACGAGGCGCTGAAGCTGACGTCGGTCAGCAGCCCCTACGACTCGTTGGGGGCCATGGACATGCTGCACGGCTACATGCTGCTGAGCGCGACGAAACAGTTCCGCGGCGTGAGCGAGCGCTTTGGCAACGCCCTGGCGCACAAGCTGCGACGCGAGGGGCTGAGCGCGGTCAAGGCCGACGAACTCAGCCATAGCACCCAGGCCGGCTTCGGTGACGAGTGGGTGCCGGACCTGTGGAGCGGTCAGATTTGGCAACAGGCGCGCCTGGAGAACGCCATTCTGCCGCTCTTCCAGTCGATCGAGATGCCTTCCAACCCCTTCGAGTTGCCGATTGAGGGCGCGGACCCGAGCGTCTACTTTGTGCCGGAGACCAGCGACGAGGCGCATCTGAACCTTGGCAGCGGCAACCCCATCCCGGATAGCAGGATCGGCAGCGGCAAGGTGCAACTGAACGCGAAGAAGCTGGCGCTGCGCGTCGGCTTCAGCGCGGAACTGGTGGAAGACTCCATCGTGCCGGTGCTGGCCGTCTACCGCGAGCAGGCCATGCGCGCCATCATCGACAGCATCGACCACGTGCTGCTCAACGGCGACACGACCGGCAACGGCAACGTCAACAGCAACGGCAAGACACCCGACAGCAACAGCCGTTTCAGGGCCTTCAACGGCCTGCGCAAACTGGCGCTGGTAAGCCACAGCGACGGCCGCGTGGACGCCAACGGCGCGCCAACCCTGGCGCTGCTGCGCTCGGCGCGCTTCAGGCTGGCGGCGCGCCACGCAGCCCGACCGGCGGACCTGGCGTGGATCGTCGACAGCGGCACCTACGCCAAATTGTTGGGTCTGGAGGAATTCCTGACCATGGACAAGGCCGGGGCGCAGGCCACGGCCCGCAGCGGCCAGATCGGCTTCATGGACGGCGCGCCGGTGATCGTCAGCGCGGAGATGCCGCTGAGCGAGGGCGCCGCCGGCAAGGTCAACGGGAAGACAGCCGGCAACAACACGAAAGGCACGGCGCTCTGCGTGGCGCGGCAGGGCTGGTTTGTGGGCTACCGCCGTCGCATCGCGGTCAGTCTCGACTACCTGCCCTACTATGACAGCTACCAGTTGACGGCCACGGTGCGTCTGGCCTTCGTCAGCCGGGATAACCAGGTGGCCAGCGCCCTGACCAACATCACGGTCTGAACTGGCCGGCTGCTGAACTCATGCGCCGGGGCCGTGATTTGCGCGTCCCCGGCGCGACTATGTCTGTTCAGGCGTCAGGTGCGTATTGCGCGACGAGTTCCCTGGCCAATGCGCGCAACTGCTCGACCGTGGGCATCTCCGTGCCCAGATAGCGGGCGACAGAAATCATGAACATGCCGACGATGCGATCGTCGTCACAGGCATGCCGCAAATACAGATGCGGATACCCGTCAGCCTCATGGTTTTCCCTGTCTGTCACTCCCTGTTCGAGATCGATGTAAAGGGATTCCGAAAAGGGCTCGTAGCTCCAGGTGATGCCGGAGTCTTCATCGAGCCTGTGGGACGTATCGTATTGATGGCGCGCAATCTCGTCCGCGTCCAACTGCCCGTACTGCGCGACAAGTTCGTCAGCGAGCTGGCGCATGGCTTCCTGGCCCGGCGCTTTTGTGCCGAGGCGGATCGAGGCCGGCTTCACGGAAATGCCGACAAGTCTGGATCCCCAGACCATTCTTCGAAGGAAAATATCGGGTTGATCACCCAGATTGACAAAATAACTGTCACTGAGGTCAGGTCGGTCCGGCTGCAGGATGACGTGGAATACGTCTTCCTCGCTGTCATGGTCAAGCGCGACTTCAGGGCTTCGTTGTGGCAATTGCGCATGCATCAGCGTTTCTCTCCCAGGTACGGCAGATAAACCGTGGAAACAACGCCCACTCGCTTACCACCGGACACATCTGGATACAGGTACTTTACCACGACCAGCATTTCGTGATCCGGCGATTCGAACTCGCCCAGTAGTTGGGGCGGAACCTTTCTGAAATAGTGAATGTATTTTCTTGCAAGATCTTCAACTATCACAAAATCCGGGTCGTCGACCGTCTGACCGACAAAATCACGCAGCGCAAACATCCGGGGACGTTTTCTGACTATGTGCAGCTCCCAGACCTCGCGACTCATGTACACCGTACATCCATCCGGGTCGACAGCGAGCGCCTGGGGCACATCGAGCGGGGCGGCGGCGAGGCGGTGCCAGAAATCGGTCATGCGGGCGGCGATGCACTGGCTGAATGTTCAGGACGAAGGGCGCTACCTTATCGCATCAGCGCTCCGTGTCGCCATCGTCGAACACGCCGGAGGGATGGCAGCCGCGGCCCGCTGATTGCGCCTCCGCCTCCAGCGCGCGGAAGCGGTCTACGAAGCGCGTGTTGGGTTCCCAGACGAAGTTCTCGGCGAAGCCCTCGCGCACCAGGGCCTCGTTGACGAAAACGCCGTCCGCGTAGATGTAGCGCAGCAGGCGTCCGTAGCGGTCGGTCTCTTCGGCGCCGCGCACGAGCGTGACGTCGCGGCCCCCGACCAGGCGTCGGTTGGCGGCCGTCGCGGCGTTAGAGCAGGGCTCGTCGCGCTCCGGCGTGTTGATGCCAATGTAGCGCACGCGGCGATTGCGTCGGTTGAGCGATACTTCGATGGTGTCGCCATCGATGACGCGCAGGACGCGCGCCTGCTCGCCGACAGGCGGGGTCGGGGTCGGCGTGGTGGGGGCGGGTGCGCCGGCCTGTTCTTCCGTGGCGGTGAAGAGCGCCAGGAACATCAGCAGGAGAATCAGGAACATAGTGAAGCTCCTGGCTCAAACAGGTACTTTGTTCTCTCCCTCATGGCTTCTTTCGTCCTGTTCCTTCCATCAGCCATCGGGCGCTGTGAGCGGCGGCCCCAGCAGGGAACTGTGCACAAAGGCCTCTTCAAAACTGTCCGACAAAGCGATACGGTACCACAGTGCGCTATCGCGATAGGTCTCGCCCCGTACTTCATCCATGACATTAGTTTGGCTGCCACGCACGAGTTTGGCCAGGACCTCGCATTCCATGCGTGGGCAGGCACGGGCGTTGGCCCCAACGGTTTCAACCACGACGAGTTGTTGCGGCGCGGGTTCAGAAAGTGGTGACACAGTGGAGGTCGGCATGCGTGTTGGGGCTGACGTGCTCGTTGACCGTGGCGTGACCTGCAAAGGGATTGTCGCTGGAGACTGCCGCATTTCTGCCGGCTGTACTGAGGCACCGGATCTGAGAGGGTCTTCCAGAAGCAACGCAAGCGCTGGTCCAACCCGGCCGGCTACCCGCCCCAGCCAGGCGCGAGAGCCAGAGTTCAGAAGCACTGCAAGCACAATGATCAGAACAGGAATGAGAGCCAGTCTGGCAAACCTGAACAACACAGTGACCAGCTTGCCCGCCCGGATTGAATCCTTCTCACGATTCCACTGGTCTTTCAGCTTCCAGTACTTATCGTCCAGTTTTTCGCGAGCTAGTCCCGCTTCGTCTCGCTCCTGTCTGAGTCGTCCCCGCTCTTCCTTGAGAGCGTCCCGCTCATCCCGATACTGGTCCCGCTCCTTCCTGGCTTTGCCCAGCATCTGCCTGGCACTTTTCAGCTTGTTACGAAGTTCGTCCCTTTCTTCTCCGGTGTTGTCCCGTTCCCTCTTGAGAGTATCATGCTCGTTTGTGAGGCTGATCCGGGCTCTTCTTTCCTTGTTCCGCTCCTTCTCGACTGCAACCAACTTTCGTTCGAGGCCGTCCCACTCTTCGCGAAGTTTGCGCAGATTTCGTCTCGTACTGTCGCGTTCCTCCTTGAGAGTGTCACGCTCTCTCGTGAGGCTGTTCCGGACCCTTCTTTCCTCGACCCGCTCTTTCTTAACCTCGACGAACTTTTGTTTGAGGCTGTCACGTTCCTGCTCTGCGCTCTGTAAATTTGCCTGCAACGGGCCAATGCGAAACGTTTCCTCTTCAAGAGTCATCCGTATCTCGTAGAGATTCCTTGCCGCATGCAACAGGATGCCGCTGCCGACTTCCGCCCTCAGATTTAGCGGGAATGGATTGTTGTGATCGCGGATGTAATCCTCACAGGCTACTTCAATGTACCGGTGTTCGAGGTCATCTACCTGTTTTTTTCCGGTTGCGCTGCCGAGTTGCGTAAAACGTTTCGGCCAGGAACGAGACGCATGATATTGTCGGGCACGATTGCATTGCTCGCATTCCTGACAATGGCGGGCTATCGCCGTATCACCAGTTTCGCTGCGATGCTGTTGAATCCGCGCCTGAAGATTTTGAGTTTGACCCACATAGCAATATCTGCCGCAGGGCGAATCGAATCTATAAATGATAACCGGCCCGGATGAAGACATGGCCAACAACGTTAACATTAAATGTTGTTAAGAGTAATGCTTCAATCACACTCTTTGCTTACACGCGTGCCGCGATAAGTCGAAGTCCGGGCTACAGGAGCTCTGCGTTGGCGCGGGGCTGACGCGGTCTGCTCAGGTTTGACCGGGTGGCTGGTCGGGGGGCGCAAACTGCGCGACGAGGCCTTCGGCAAAAGCGTTCAGGGCCGCAGCTTCGGGATGCGACGCGTTCAGCCGACGGACGATCTGTTCGACTGTTATGCCCACAAAGCGCTGCTCCTCATCGAGCGTGTAGCGCAGAAATACGCCGGGCGATGAATCGATTTCGTCGTAGAAGGTTGCGTCGAAATCCTGAGACAGCCTGATGTAGAGCGTGTCCTGGAGATCGCTGTAGTCCCAGGTGATGTCCGGATTGCCGTTGAGAATGTGGGCTTGCATCGGTGACATCCATTTATCGCGTCAGGAAGGCTGTTCTGATGTAGCCCTTCAGGCCATCCTGCTCGTCCACGTATTTTACCACAACCCTGACTCGCAGCGGCAGGTTCCTGGTAGAAATGTTCCGATCCGCAGGCACGCTCGAATAGAACCTCCGCACGTCTGCTCTCCTGTCAGGTTCGCGAAAGACGGGCCGGGAAACCGCAAGCTCAATCAGGTCGCGAAAGTCATTCATCTCGGGATGTCTGTGAAGGATGTGACGCCATTCATCCAGGCCCAGGAAAACGGGGACGCCCTCTGGATCAAGGGCGATTTGTATGGTTTGGCCGGGCGGGGCGGCGGCGAGGCGACGCCAGAAGTCGGTCATGGGGGCGGTGATGCACTGGCTGAATGCTCAGGACGAAGGGCGCTACCTTATCGCATTAGCGCTCGCTGTCGCCATTGTCTGAAGCGCCGCCGGGCAAGCCCTCGCTCACCCGCTCTGCAGACTCTCGTGGCGCAGGAAGTCGAAGTCGACGCCGAGCTGCGCCTGCTGCACCGACTCGCGGTAGAGGCGTTCGTAACCGCGGGAGGCAACCGGGGGCTGCGGCCGCGCCTCTTCGCCGCGGCGCAGCAGTTCGCGCTCGTCGACCAGCAGGTCCAGACGCCTTCGCTGCGCATCCAGGCGCACGCGGTCGCCACTGCGCGCCAGACCCAGCGGCCCGCCGAGCGCGGCCTCGGGCGCCACGTGCAAGACGATGGTGCCGAAGGCCGTGCCGCTCATGCGCGCGTCGGAGATGCGCAGCATGTCGCGTTGGCCGGTCAGCTTGCGCGGGATCGGCAGGTAGCCGGCCTCGGGCATCCCCGGGCCACCCAGGGGACCGGCGTTCTGCAGCAGCAGGCAGTCGTCCGGGCGCGCGTCCAGCGCCGGATCGTCGATGCGCGCCGCCAGGTCGTTCAGCGAGGAGAAGACGACGGCGCGCGCCTCGCTCTGCAGCAGCATCGGGCTTGCGGCGGAGCGCTTGAGCACACTGCCGTCGGGCGCGAGGCTGCCATGCAGGGCGATCAGCGCGCCCTGCTCCTGCAGGGGATCGTGCGGCGGACGGATCACGTCCTGCCAGGCCGGCCAAACAAAGGGCTTCGCCAGTTGCCCGCCGAGGGTCGCGCCGGTCACGGTCAGGCATTCCCCATGCAGTTGGCCGCGCAGGGCCTGCAGCACGACCGGCAGCCCGCCGGCGCGATGAAAGTCTTCCATGTAGGCCGCGCCCGAGGGTTTCAGACCCACCAGCACGGGGGTGCTGTCAGCCATCGCGTCCAGTCGATCAAGTTCCAGTTTGATGCCGAGCCGGCCGGCGATGGCCGTCAGGTGAATGACGGCGTTGGTGGAGCCGCCGATGGCCTGCAGCACACGCAGGGCGTTGTCGAAGGCCGCTTCCGTCATGATCTGAGAGGGTTTCAGTCGCTTGTGGGCGAGGACCACGGCCTGGATACCGCTGCGCTCGCCGTGACGCAGGCGGTCGGCGTGCACGGCGGGGATGGCCGCGCCGCCGGGCAGCATCATGCCCATGGCCTCGCTGAGGCAGGCCATGGTGCTGGCCGTGCCCATCACGCCACAGGTGCCGGCGGTCGGCGCCAACTGTCCTTCAATGTCGTCGATGGTCGCGCGCTCAAGGTCGCCGCGACGCCAGGCCGCCCAGAAGCGACGGCAATCGGTGCAGGCGCCGATGCGTTCGCCCTCGTGGCTGCCGGTGAGCATGGGGCCGGCGGCCAGTACGATGGCCGGCACGTCCGCGCTGGCGGCGCCCATCAGCAGGGCCGGCAGGGTCTTGTCGCAGCCGCCCATGAGCACCACCGCGTCCAGGGGCTGGGCGCGCAGCATGGCCTCCACGTCGAGCGCCATCAGGTTGCGCAGAAACATGCTGGTCGGGCTGAGAAAGATCTCTCCGAGGGAGATGACCGGGAATTCCAGCGGCAGGCCGCCGGCCTGCCACACGCCGCGTTTGACGGCTTCCGCCAGTTCGCGCAGGCCGCGGTGGCAGTTATTCAGTTCGCTCCAAGTGTTGAGCACGCCGACGACGGGCTTGCCCAGGCTCTGCGGCGTATGGCCCATCGCGCTGGCGAAGGAGCGCCGCAGATATTGCGCGAACTCGCGGTCGCCATATTCGGTCAGTCCGCCGGCGAGGCCCGGCGGCCGTTTCTCCGCCATGACCGCCTCAGAAGGCCAGCGAGACGAAGCGCGTTTCGAGGTACTCCTGCAGGCCTTCCTGACCGCCCTCGCGGCCGAAGCCGCTCTGCTTCATGCCGCCGAAGGGCGCCTGCGCCACCGCCGGCACCAGATCGTTGACGCCGACGACGCCAAACTCCAACTCTTCGGCGACGCGCACCATGTTGCCGACGTCGCGCGTGATCGCGTAACCCGCCAGGCCATAGGGCGTGCCGTTGGCCTGGGCCAGCGCGTCGTCCAGCGAGCTGAAGGACGACACGGCCATCACCGGGCCGAAGACCTCCTCGCAGCTCAGACGCATGTCGTCCGTAATGTCGGTCAGGATCGTCGGTTTGTAGAACCAGCCCTCGTCCATCCCTTCCGGCCGGCCGGCGCCGGTGACCACTTTCGCGCCGCGCTGCAGCGCGTCATCGACAAAGTCCTCGACCTTGTCGCGGCCGGCCTCGGTGACCATGGGGCCGACGGTGACGCCTTCATCCAGGCCGTTGCCGAGCACCAATCGCCCGGCGGCGGCCACGCTGGCCTCGAGAAAGTCCTCGTAGGCAGGTTGCTCGACGTAGAAGCGCGAGGGCGAAATGCAGACCTGGCCGTTGTTGCGGAACTTGGCCGTGACGGAGCTTTCGGCGGCCTGTTCGATGTCGCTGTCGGCGAAGACGATCACCGGCGCGCTGCCGCCCAGTTCCAGCGAGAGGCGCTTGAAGTGCGGCGCGGCGTTGCGCATCAGGATGCGCCCCACCCGCTGCGAGCCGGTGAAACTGATCTTGTCGACCTCGGGGCTGTCGGTGAAGGCCTCGCCCATGCCGGCCGGGTCGCCGTTGACGAGGTTGAGCACGCCCGGCGGCAGGCCGGCCTCAACCAGCAGGCCAGCCAGCAGCATGGAACTGAGCGGCGTCAGTTCGCTGGGGCGCCCGACCACGGTGCAGCCGGCGGCCAGACCGGCGGCCCACTTGCGCGAGGGCAGGATGCCGGGAAAGTTCCAGGCGGTGATGGCGGCCGCCACGCCGACGGGCCGCACGATGGTCATCATGCGCTTGTTCGCCACGTGGGAGGGAATCAGACGGCCGTAGGCGCGCTTGCCTTCCTCGGCGAACCAGTCGAAGACGTCAGCGGCGGAGCCCCACTCGCCCTTCGCCTCGACGAGGGGCTTGCCGCATTCCTGCGTCATGGCCCGCGCCAGTTCGTCCACGCGCTCGCGGATCAGTTCGCCCGTCCGGCGAAGTATGGCGCCGCGTTCCCAGGGGCTGGCCTCACGCCATTCCGGCAGGGCGCGGCGCGCGGCGGCGATGGCCGGCGCCACGTCCGCGGCGCTGCCGAAGGGCACTTCCATGACGACCTCGCCGGTGGCCGGGTTGTCCACCGGGAAGGTCTGGCCGTCGAGGGCGTCAACCCAGTCGCCGTCAATCAGCATTTTGCAGGGCATGGTCATCTCCATTCGAGGGATGTCACAGGTCATTTCGGCGGATTGTAGCACGGGCGGCGGTGGCACTGCGTCAGACAGTCAGCCCTTGTTGCGACAGCTACAGGGTAACGGCCCGACCCTCGCGCGCCGATTCCTGCGCGGCCAGGGCGAAGCGCAATACCTCGCTGCCCTCGGCGCCGGTCAGCACGGGCGGCTGGCCTGCGTGCAGCGCGTCAATAAAGTGGCGCGTGGAGAGGATGAAACTGTGCTCCCAGCCGACGGGCATGTCCGAAAAGCTGCGCACCTGGCGGTCTCGATAGAGAATGACCGGCGGCCGGTCGAAGAGCTTGCCATGGCCGCGGGTGACCTCGATGACGCCGCGCGTGCCGGTGATCTCGACGCGGTCGTCCTGGGCGTACCAGGGCGACCAGATTTCCATGTCGCGCGAATACACCACCTCGAGCGAGCCGTAGCGGCCGCCGGGGAACTTCCAGGAGATGATGGCGGGCGCGTCCAGGATGTTGCCGGCTTCGCGCTCGGTCTCGTCGATCCAGGCGTGCACGGCCTCCGCCTGGCCCATGAAGTGCCAGCCGAGGGCGAACTTGTGGTGGCCGTCGTCGAAGACCAGCGGCCCGCCGCCGCAGAGCTCCGGGGTGAAGCGCCAGGCCTCCGCCGCCCGCGGGATGGGCCAGGAATCCGGGCTGGTGGCCGAGTTGCTCTTGATGCGGATGGTGAGCGGGTCACCGATCTCGCCGGCGTCAATGAGCGCCTTCGCGCGCATCACCGGCGGGTAGAAGACGAAGTTTTCGAAGACCTTGAAGACGATGCCCGCCTCTTCGGCGGCGCGGTTCATGGCGTCGGCGTCACCCATGGTGAGCGCCATGGGTTTTTGCAGCGAGATGTTCACGCCGGCCGCGGCGGCGTCCAGCATGACCGGGCAGTGCAGGTGATGGGGCACGAGAATCTCGACCAGGTCGAGTTCGGCGCGCGCCAGCATCTCGCGATGATCGCCGTAGACCTGCTCCGCCTCCACGCCCCAGGCGGCGGCGCGCGCTCGCGCCAGCTCCGACGCCGTGTCGCAGACGGCCACGATGCGCGCCCGCGGGTTTTGCAGATATTCCAGCGCGTGCAGGTCGGAGATGCGCCCGGTACCGATGAAGCCGACGCGTAATTCGCTCACGCGTCCTCCCCGCTGGCCTCGTATTCCTCGTGCCGGTAGGAAAGACGGTCGCTCAGCGCCTGGCCGATGCGCTGCACCACCTGGGCCAGATCGTGAATGCGCGACAGGGCCAGTCTGGCGCCGGGGCCGGAGATGCCGATCGCGCCGACCAGTTCGCCTTCCAGGCCATAGAGCGGCCCGGCCACGCAGCGCACGTCGTAGCTGAACTCCTCGTCGTCGATGGCGTAGCCCTGGCGCCGCGCCTGCTCCAGGTGCATGCGCAGGGTGTCGGCATCGGTGATGGTGCGCGGTGTGTAGCGCTCCAGTTGCTCCGGCAGGCGACTGTCGCCAAAGGCCAGCAGGACCTTGCCCAGGGCCGTGCAGTGCAGCGGCGCCAGCGTCCCCACGCCGGAGGAGACGCGCAGGGAGGCGGCCGCCTCGACCTGGTCCAGATAGAGCACCTGGTCGTTGGCGCGCACGGCGATGTGGGCGCACTCCTGGGTCTGCGCCACCAGCTCGCGCAGGTAGGGCCGCGCCTGATCGCGCAGCGGCGTACGGTTGAGCAGGCTCTGGCCCAGGCGCACCAGTCGCGGGCCGAGGATGTAGCGACGTGTCTCGCTGGACTGCTCCACGTAGCCGTAAATGGCCAGGGTCTTCATGATGCGCGAGGCGGTGCTTTTGTCGATGTCGATGCGCCGCGCGAGCCCCGTCACACCCATGCCCTCCGTCTCCGCCTCCAGAATATCGAGTGCGCGCAGACCTCTGGCGAGGGACTGGATTTCGGCCATAACCACTTCTCTCCAGGTTAGCGGTTGTTGGGAATTGTACAATCAGCATTGGAATACGTCAACAATGCGGTTCATGGTTCCAAATACTTGACAATTGATAAACCGGGTTGTATCCTGTGCAATCATACCGGCCGACGGACGCGCCGCTACGGGCGAGCGCGGGGGCCGGCCAAATTAACAGATGGTTGCGAAAGGACTATGGACATGACCCGTTTGCACCGTGCTCTTGTTGTGTTGCTGGTGCCGCTGCTGACTTTCGGCGCGGTCGCCTCCGTCGTCGCCCAGGAGGAAGTCAACATCTCGCACTACTTCTCCGGCGAACTGAATCAGGAAAACCTCAACACCGTGATGGCCAACTTCACCGAGGCCACCGGCATCGGCGTGGTGGACAGCCCGATCGGCCATGAGGACTTCAAGGCCGGCATCCTCGCGGGCGTCGCCAGCGGCGTGCTGCCGGATGTCTTCTCCTACTGGGCCGGCGCGCGCGTCCAGTTCGTGGTCGATGCCGGCGCCCTGCAGCCCATCGGCGACATGTGGGACGCCGCCGGCCTGGACGACGTGGTGCCGGCCGGTGTGGCCGACGCCGCCACGCTCTACAACGGCGAGCGCTATTTCGTGCCCTTCAACATCCACTATGCCGCCTTCTTCTACAACCCGAAGGTCTGGGCCGAGGCCGGCATTGAGGTGCCCGACACCTGGGACGGTCTGATGGATGCCTTCGCCGAGTTCGAGATGCAGGGCATCGACCCCATCGCCCTCGGTTCCAAATTCCGCTGGCCGGGCCAGTTCTGGTTTGACTACCTGCTGCTGCGCACCGCCGGGCCGGACTACCGCGCCGCGCTGATGGCCGGCGACGCCTCCTACGAGGACGCCGAAGTCGTGCGCGCCATGGAGATGTGGCAGGAGCTGATCGACGCCGGTTACTTCGTCGATGGCGCCAACGCCTACGACTGGGTCGACGCGGCCGATCAGGTCGCCAACGGCCAGGCGGCCGTGACCCTGATGGGCACCTGGATCGGCGGTCGCTGGAAGGGCCAGGGCCTCGTCCCCGGTGAAGACTACGACTTCTTCGACTTCCCCGAAATCGACATGGTGCCGCAGGCCGGCGTCGGCCCGATTGACGGCTGGGTGATGACGGCGGGCGCGGACTCGGCCAGCGCCGGCGCCCTGCTTGAGTACCTCGTCAACGACGTCGATACGCAGACCCTGTGGAACACCAGCTACGGCTCCATCTCGCCCAACGTCAATGTCGACCCGATGGCCTATGACGTGGTTGCGGCCAGGGCCGGCGCCAGCATCGCCAACGCCGCCGTCTACGCCTTCAACTACGACCTGGCCACCACGCCGCCCGTGGCGGAGTGCGGCCTCGACATGTTCTCGGCCTTCATGGACGACTCCAGCGACATCGCCGGCACGCTGGCGACGACCCAGGCCTGCGCTGAAGAAGGCTTCATGCAGTAGGGGCATGTTAGCGATAGTTGCGTTCGTACCCACGAGCGCCACTCCAGGCGGGGCACGCAAGCTGTGCCCCGCCTGAACTTTTTCCGGCGGCCGGAACGCGCAGTTGCGTTACGATAGCTCCATGAAGCTTTCGCTCAAGGCCTCCCAACGACTCTGGACCTTCGCCTTTCTCGTCGTCCCGCTCAGCGTCTATTTTGTGGTGGTCATCGGCCCGCTGCTGGCCACCGCCTGGCTCAGCCTGACGAGCTACACCTTCAGCGCCTTCGCCCCACCGGAATTCGCCGGTCTGGTCAACTACGAACGCCTGACGGGCGACGATTACTTCCATACCTCCCTCAAAAACACGCTGATCTGGATGGTGGCGGCGCTGATTCTGCCCACCGGCGGCGGGCTGATTCTGGCGCTGCTGTTGCACGGCAGGGTGCGCGGCGCCAACGTCTTCAAGTCGCTCTTCTACCTGCCCATCACCATCTCGATGATCGTCATCGCCCAGACTTGGCAGTGGATGTATCAGCCGGACTGGGGCCTGCTCAACACCCTGCTCAAGACCATCGGGGTGGAGAAGTGGAAGGTCTTCTGGCTCAGCACGCGCGGCCTGGCGCTGGGCGCCATCATCTTCGCCTGGTCCTGGCAACAGGTGGGCCTGTCGATGGTCATCTTCCTCGCCGGCCTCACTTCCCTGCCGGGTGAAATGCTGGAGGCGGCGCAGATCGACGGCGCCAACTACCGGCAGTCGCTGCGGCGCATCGTGATCCCCCTGCTGCTGCCTTCCAGCGTGGTCGTCATCGCCCTGGCGGTGATCAACTCCTTGCGCAGCTTCGACCTCGTCTGGGTGCTCAACGAGGGCGGCTCCGGCTCCTCGACGCTGGCGGTGCAAATGTATCGCGAGACCTTCAAGTCGCTGCGCGCCGGCTACGGCAGCGCCGTGTCGATGGTGCTCTTCGCCATCGCCGTCATCATCATCGTCTTCTACTTCCGTCGCGTTCGCCGTCTGGAACATCTTTATGACTGAGCTTGCGCGCGCCGGCGTCACCGTTACAGAACGTGAACGCGCCCAAAGCTGGAGCCGCCGCGCGCTCCATGTCGCGCTCATCGCGCTGGTCGTCGTCTACTCGGTGCCGACCTTCGGCGTGCTGCTCAGCTCCGTCCAGCGCGACCGCGAAATCTCGCGCCACGGCCTGTGGCGCATCCCCGACGAGATCACGCTGGAGAATTACGAACGGGCCCTCGGCGGCACCAACGTGCCCAACTACCTGCTCAATTCGGTGGTCGTCACGGTCACGGCGACGGCCGTCTCAATCGCCTTCGGCGTGCTGACCGGCTACGTCTTCAGCCGCCTGGCGTTTCGCGGCAGTGAGATTCTCTATCTCATTGTAGTGGCGGGCCTCTTCTTCCCGCCGCAGATCGTGATCATCCCGCTGCAACAGCTCTTCAGCCACACGCCCATCAACGACACGATTCTGGTGCTCATCGTCGTGCACGTGGCCTTCGGCCTGCCGATCACGACCATGCTGTTGCGCAACTTCTTCTCGACCATTCCGGCCGCGCTGCGCGAGGCTGCCATCATCGACGGCGCCAACGAGGGGCAAATCCTTCTGCGCGTGATGGTGCCGCTGATGCTGCCGGCGCTGGCCGTGCTGGCGACGCTGCAATTCACCTGGATCTGGAACGACTTCCTCTGGCCCTTCATCCTCATCAAGAACGACGCGGCCAGGACCATTATGGCCGGCATCGTGCTGCTCAAGGGCCCCTACGACAAGGCCTGGGGCCTGCAGGGCGCGCTCTCGGTGATCGCCAGCCTGCCGACGCTGTTGATCTTCCTCTTCTTCCAGCGCTACTTCATCCGCGGCCTGACCTTCGGGGCTGTGAAGGGGTGATGACAGGGCTTAAATGAAGACGTGACCATCACCTGATGGGCCTGATTGACACTCTTCAACTGGCACTCTATACTGATTTTCCCTGTATGCCTCGGCTGCAGATCATGGTGCCCAACTTTCCCAAAAGAGGCCATCATGCAAACCCTTTATGTGTTTGCCTTCAAAGACTGGATACCGTCGTCCGCACAGTCTGCGTTCCTGCGCGGTATCGGACACGCGTTCGGCAGGCGTGACCTGGCCGGTTATTACCCAATTGCCCAATCATCCCAGGAAGCAATGCACAGAGACTATCTGGCAATCAGGTCAGACTGGGAGGAAGTCGGCAAGGACCTAGCATGGGCTACGGGTGAGGTTGGCAAGACCTTGCCCGAGCAAACACGATGACATCTTCCCCTGGCGAACCGGAAAGGGAAGATGAAGAACTTCAGGCCAGTAGCTCCGGTCAGAATTTGCCGGAGCCAGCATTGTCTCCAGAGGAAATCTCCGGAGTGCCGGGCGAGATAATCGTGGGCCAAACGCACTTTTCTGGCCCTCTCCCACATCCGGAAATCATGGCCGGCTACGAACACACCCTGGCGGGCAGCGCTGAACGCATCCTGAAGATGACGGAGGAAGCCCAGCGACACCGACACGCCATGGAAAAGGCGTCGCTTCAAGGTGCGATTCGCTTCGACCTTCTCGGTTGGGCCAGCAGTACAGTCATCACCATTCTGGTACTTATCGGGAGTTTCACTCTCATCAATCAGGGGCAAAGTGTATTTGGTGTTGCCGGTGTTATTGCGGCGGCGGCGGCTCTGGTAGCAACTTTCTTGCGTACTCGAAAGCAAGATCAGACGCCCGGTGAAGACCAGGACACCCTGGATTCATAGCGTTACCCCGATTCCACACACATCAGACCTGTCAGGCATATCCAGTGTGCAAGATAAATCCTGTATACTCGCTCGCACATGCGAGGGACAAGGTTCTCCCGCAAGGCCGGGACAGGAGCGCCCATGAAGCTGCTGGTGACCGGCGGCGCAGGCTACATCGGCAGCCACGTGACCGATCTGCTCGTCGCGCGCGGCGACGAGGTCGTGGTCTGCGACAACCTCGTCAACGGCCACCGCCAGGCCGTGCATCCGGCGGCGCGCTTCGTCCATGGCGACCTGCTGCAGGCCGACACCCTGCGCAGGCTTTTCGACGGCCAGCGCTACGACGGCATCCTGCACTTCGCCGCCTACACCCTGGTCAACGAGAGCATGGAGCGGCCCTGGCGCTACCTGCGCGACAACGTGCTGGCCGGCGGCAACCTGCTGCAGGCCGCCGCCGAACAAGGGATCCCGCGCTTCATCCTCTCCTCCACCGCCAACCTCTACGAAGCGCCGCAGCGCCTGCCCATCGGCGAGGACGAGCCGGTGCGGCCCGGCAGCCCCTACGGCGAGGGCAAGCACATGATCGAGCGCATGCTCGGCTGGATGAACCGCCTGCGGGGCATGGCCGGTTGCAGCCTGCGTTACTTCAACGCCGCCGGCGCCCACCCGGACGGTCACATCGGCGAGGACCACCGGCCGGAGACACACCTCATCCCGCTGGTCCTGCAGGTGGCGCTGGGCCAACGCGAGGCGATCACCGTCTTCGGCGCCGACTACCCCACGCCCGACGGCAGCTGCATCCGCGACTACATCCACGTGATGGACCTCGCCGCGGCCCACATCCTCGCGCTGGACGCGCTGGAGGAGGGCGAACTGCGCGCCTGCAACCTCGGCAGCGGCCACGGCCATTCCGTCCTTGAAGTGCTGGAATGCGCCCGCCAGGTCACCGGTCACGCCATCCCGACCCGCATCGGGCCGCGCCGCGCCGGCGACCCCGCCGTGCTGGTGGCCGACAGCGATGCCCTGGGCCGCTGGCTGGGCTGGGCGCCGCAGCACAGGGCGCTGCAGCCGATCATCGCCAGCGCCTGGAACTGGCACCGCCGGCATCCGCAGGGCTATCCGGAGGATGACCCCTGACCGTGGGCGCGCGCCCTGTTGCCGGCCTGACCTTCCGTGCGTGGCAAGACAGCGCGTGGCCCTGCGCCGGTGGGTCGGGGGAGCCCTTCCACCAGGCGGTAAAGGATTCAGGGTGAGGGCGCAGCAGATCGCCCGCCCGCCGCAGGGTAAAATGGCCGCCACACCGGCCCGCGCAGGGAGGCTGCACTGAAACCTTCGCCGGTTTCAGCATAAACCATGACCGAGCCCAACTTCCGCAACCGCACCCTCTATCACGGCGACAACCTCGCGTTCCTGCGCGGCATGAACAGCGAGACCGTGCACCTCATCGCCACCGACCCGCCCTTCAACAAGAACCGCGACTTCCACGCCACGCCCGACAGCCTGGCGGCGGGCGCAAGGTTCCGTGACCGCTGGCGCTGGGACGAGGACGTGCACGAGGAATGGACCGACGGAATCATCGACGACTGGCCGGCGGTCTGGGAGGTGATCACAGCGGCGCGGGCGTCATACGGCGATGACATGGGCGCCTTTCTCTGCTGGCTGGGCGTGCGCCTGATGGAGATGCACCGGGTTCTTCGTCCCGATGGTGCCTTATATCTTCATATTGACTACGACGCCTATGCCTACGTTAAGGCCTTACTGGATTCCATCTTTGGCAAGGAACATTTTCGGAACGAAATTGTCTGGGCATACGGTAAAGCAGCACGGGGTGCAAAGGGCATTGCAAAGCAGTTTGCGAGAAATCACGACACGGTATTGTTTTACTCTCGTTCCCGAAAATGGGCCTTTAATCCGCAGCTTGGCAAACGTTTGCTTACCTTTGAGGAAGCAAGAAAAAAGGGGTTTAGAGTTGACGACCGAGGTTGGTTCAAGACCGCTCCACGCGGGGACTATACCGATGAGTCAGTGAGACGCCTAGAAGCTGAAGGAAGGATATACAGGACTCGGACAGGGAATGTAAGGATTCGCTACGATCTGCCGGTCGAAAACGACAAAGTAGTCGAGCAATTTCGACATGGTTCCGTTTGGGACGACATCGGCGATATGATGCACGCTCCCAAGAAAGAACGCACCGGCTACCCCACGCAGAAACCGCTGGCGCTCTACCGGCGCATCATCGAAGCCAGCAGCAACGAAGGCGACATCGTCCTCGATCCCTTCTGCGGCTGCGCCACCACCCCCGTCGCCGCCGAACAACTGGAACGGCAATGGGTCGGCATGGACATCTGGGACGGCGCGAGGGACATCGTGCTGCGGCGCCTGCAGGACGACTGGCTCTTCACACAGGAAGGGGCAGAGGCCGCGGACGCAAAACCCATGTTTCCGCATGAAGTTACCATTGAGAACACCCCCCCCCGTTCGCAGCGACGACAACTCTATCGCAGCACCCGCGCTCAAACTGCGCATCCAGCGCCCGCGCGAACCCTGGCAGCGCCTCAGCCATCGCCAGATGACGAACGCGCTGGCGGCGGCGCAGGGCAGCGGCGAAGGCGTCATCTGCGCCGGCTGCGGCCGCCTGCTGGAGCGCGAATTCATGCAACTCGACCACATCCAGCCGAAGGCCGAAGGCGGCGCCAACCACATCCTCAATCGCATCCTGCTCTGCGGCCCCTGCAACCGCCGCAAGCGCAACTACCTGACGCTGGCCGGCCTGCGGCGCGAGAACAAGAAAAAGGCGGTCGGCTGGATGCAGGACGAGGGCCGCGCCCTGCTGGCGCAGGACAGCGCGCGCGCCAAAGCCGAGTGGGTGCGGGATCACTTCGATACGCCCGAATGCCAGGCCCTTGTCAGGGGCGCAGCAACCCCTCCTGACCCGATCCAGGGTTAGCGCGGCGGCAGCGGCGCACTCCTGGGCCCGCCGGCCGCGCCGAACTGCTCCAGGTCCGCCGGGTCCTGATAACGCTGCCCGTCAGGCAGGGTCGCGCCGCTCAGGTCCGCCCCGCGGAAACTGGCCCTGCGGATGTCGGCGCTCTGCAGGTTGGCGTCGACCAGGTTGACCTCGCGCAGGTTGGCGCGGTGCAGGCTGGCGCCGCTGAGGTCCGCGCCGCTCAGGTCGGCCGCGCGCAGGTCAGCGCCGCTGAGCCGCGCGCCGCTCAGGTCGCTGCCCGTCAGCGTCGCGTCGGTCAGCAGCGCGCCGGCGAGGTTGACGCCCTTCAGGCGCGCCTCGACCAGGTCGGCGTCCGCGAGGTTGGCGTCGCCGACGTCGGCGCCGGTCAGGTCCGCCGAAGCGAGCTGCGCCTCGCCCAGGTCCGCGCCGCGCAGGACGGCGCCGCTCAGGCGCGCGCCGCGCAGGTCGGCCCCGGCCAGAACCGCGTCGTGCAGATTGGCGCCGCTCAGGCGCGCGCCGCGCAGGTCCCGACCGGCGAAATTTTCGTTACCCAGGTCGCGCCCGCTGAGGTCGCTGCCGGCCAGGCTTTCGTCACCCCCGTCCCCGTCGGCGTCGGCGTCCACGATGACCACGCGCCGGCGCCGGCCGGAACTGCCGCTGGTCTCCAGGTCGATGCCGATGTCGGACATGGCGCGGCGGATGGTGTCGCGCGTCTGCGTCACCAGGGTGTCGCGCAGGTTGCGACTGACCTCGCCGATATCGATGTCTTCCAGGTCGATGTCGACCTGGGTGCGGCGACGGGCGCGCAGCAGGCTTTCGAGGTAGCCGGTCAGCTGGCTGCAGGCAAGGCTGACCTGGGCGACGAGCTGCTGCTCGTCGATATCGGCTTCAGGCTCCAGGCGCAGCGTCTCGCAGACGAAAAAGTCGTCCGGCAGGCGCTCGGCCGCGCGGGCCTGCAGGCTGCTGTAGCTGCGCAGGATCATCGCGCCGGCGCCGGCCGTCGCGTCGGCGCGGATGGCATGGCGGACGGACTGGTCCAGCGCCTTCAGCGCGCGCAGGATCTGCTGCAACTGCTCGCGGGTTTCCTCATTCATCACACACTCCTCTTTCTGCCTGAGCAGGTCGGGCGGAACGGCAGCGGGCCCGCCGCTATCCCGCGTTTCATGGCACTTTCCGCGCCGCGCCGGGCATCGCCTCGCCGTCCAGCGCGTCCAGCACCCAGGGGGGCACCAGACGCCGCAAGGTACGGCGGGCGTGCGACAGACGCGAACGGACGGTGCCGGGATTGGTGTTGGTGGCGACGGCGATCTCGGCGTAGCTCATGTGCTCCTCGGCGTAGAGGATGAGCGCCTGGCGCTGGTTTTCCGGCAGCTTCTCCATCGCCTCGCGCACGACCAGCTGGATGAAGAGCCAGTGCGCCAGTTCGTCGGTCGGCTCGGCCGGGTCCGGCAGGGTCTCGGCCAGGGAGAAGGACGTCCCCTCCGGCTCTTCATCCAGCGAGACGGTCTGGAAACGGCCCTGACGGCGAAGTTCATCGTAGCAGCGGTTGCGCGCCATGCGAAACAGGTAGGGTCGCAGGCCGCGCCGTGCGTCGATGCGGTCGCTCTTGCGATAGAGGTTGAAAAACACGTCCTGCACGATGTCGTCCTCGGCCTCGCTGTCGCCGATCAGGCGCCGCACGTAACGGCGCAGCGGGCTTTCCATACGCTTCATGAGCGCCACGAAGGCGTCGTTGTCGCCTTCCTGCAGCGCGCGCAACAGATCGTTCTCGTCGGCATGGCCCCGCTCTTCCCGCTCATGCGCCTCATCTGAAGCCAGCTTCTGGCCCGACAGCATCCACCCGCTCCTCGTTACACCCTTTCTACGCATTGCCGGCGGCGTCTGTTCAATAGCGGCGCCGGATTTCCTCCGATTCGCTTTTTCATCGACCGGTCACAAGGGAGCAGACCATGTATACCCTGGCAACCATGCAACAACTTCGCGCGCGCCTGGACCTTGAGACGAATGCCGCGGACGACGAACGCCTGTGGCGCGCGCTGACGGCGGCCACGGCGCGCATTGAGCGCGACAGCGGGCGTCGCTTCACGCCGCGTCTGGCCGCGTTGCCACACAGGGCGCGCCATCCCCGCGAGCTGATTCTGCTGGATGATCTGCTGCAGTTGCAGCGCCTTGCCAATGGCGACGGCCGCGACATCGACCGGCGCACTGTGCAGGCCCTGCCGGCCGCGTCCGGGGGCAGCGTCGGCGTGCTGCGCCTGACCGGGTCGCAGCGCTTCAGCGGGCCCGACGCCGTGCAGGTGACCGGGCTCTGGGGCTGGCACGAACGCTGGTCGCTGGCCTGGCGGCGCAGCGTGGACCGCTTGCAGCGTCCTCCCCTGGCGGCGACGGCGACGGCCCTGCAGGTCGCCGACAGCGGCCGCTTCCATGCGGGCCAGTTGCTGCGCATCGGCGACGAGTACCTGCGCCTGCTGTCGCTCGACGCGGCCAATCATACCCTGAACGTTGAACGCGGCGCGCAGGGCACGACGGCCGCCACCCACAACCGTGGCAGCGCCATCGACGTTTACCGGCCGCCCGCAACCGTCACGCTGCTCTGTCTGCGTCTGGCGGCGTGGCTCTACCGCGAGCCGGATCGCGAGCCCGCCGGGGACCTGCCCGCCGACGTCGCTGACGAGTTGCGCGCGCTGCGCCGCCACAGCGCCGCGTCCTGACCACCGGAATCAAAAAGGGGCGCAGTCTCCCGCGCCCCCGCTGTGTGAACGTCGCGGCGCTCAGGCGTCGGTCGTTGCCGAGTTCTCGTCGTCGTCCATGGCCTGGTCGCCATGACTGTCGCTGTGTTTGCCGCCATCCAGCCAGCCGCGCCAGCCGCGGCCGCGCAGCCCGCGCGCGAAGTCGCCGGATTCCAGCGCCTCCAGCCTGCCGGCCATGGCCTCGCGGTAAGCCTCGGCGCGCTCTTCGCTGATCCTGCCGGATTCCACGGCCTCGTCCAGCCAGGCTTGCATGGCTACCTGAAGGCCGGCCGCCATTTCCGCCCGGTCCACGCCGGCCGGGCCCACGCCATGGTCCCCCCGCACCATGGCCTCAATGCGTTCGGCGATGCGGGCGTTCGCGCTTTCGGTGACCGTGGCGGTGGCTTCCGTGATGAAGGCCTCCGCATCGCCGCCGTTGGCCTCGATCAGGGCGGCCAGGGTGTCGCCGCCGCGCAGGGCCGCGCGCAGCGCATCAGGCTCCAGGCCGGTGGCCTCCGCGACCAGGTCCATCAGGGCCGGGGCCGGGCCGCCGGGCATCGCCAGGCCGTGCCAGACGAAGCCATGGAAGCCGCCGCGCCGACCGTAATCGCGCTGCATGTTGGCGCTGCCGTCCTCATTGCCGTTGCCGCTCTCGTCCTGGGCCGCGATCATCCCGGCGCCGAAAACCAGCGTCGTGATCAGCAGGGCAGTGAGCAGCAGGTTGCGGGTGTTCATCGTTCGTCCTTTCTCGCTTGTCGTCACAGGCCTGCAATGCGCAGGCAATGACAAGGATGGCGGCGACTTGTCACGACAGTTTTGCCGGAATGTAAACAGATGGTAAATGCGTTAAGCGTTCGCTTAATGAGGCCGCGTTCAGCGGTCGGCGTAGGGATCCGGCAACACCAGATGGCGGTCCTGCGGCGGCCGCGTGTACTGGCCCTCGCGCGCCGGTCGCGGCGGCAACTCGATGGGCCCGGGCATCACGTCCTCGTGCGGGATGTTGTCCAGCAGGTGTCGGATGCAAATCAGGCGCGCGCGGCGTTTGTCGTCGGTATCGACGTGGTGCCAGCGCGCCTCGGGGATATCGCAGTGTTCCAGCATGATGTCCTTGGCCTTCGAGAATTCGACCCAGCGCTGCCGCGTCTCCAGGTCAATCGGGCTCAGCTTCCAGCGGCGCATGGGGTCATGCGAGCGCGCCTGGAAGCGCCGCTCCTGTTCCTCGTCGCTGACCGAGAGATAGTACTTGAAGAGCAGAATGCCGGAACGCACCAGCATGCGCTCGAAATTCGGGCAACTGCGCAGGAAATCCCAGTATTCCTCGTCGGTGCAAAAGCCCATGACGCGCTCCACGCCGGCGCGGTTGTACCAGCTGCGGTCGAAGAGCACCATTTCGCCGGCGGCCGGCAAATGCGGCACGTAGCGCTGGAAGTACCATTGCGTGCGTTCGACGTCGGAGGGCTTGCCGAGGGCCACCACGCGCACGCCGCGCGTATCCAGGGGCTGGACGATGCGTTTGATCAGGCCGCCCTTGCCGGCGGCGTCGCGCCCCTCAAAGAGCACGAGGACGCGCAGCCCGCTGTGCTTCACCCAGTATTGCAGGCGAACGAGCCCGAGTTGCAACTGCGCCAGCTCGCGCTCATAGAACCTGCGATTCAGCCGCACGCGTTTCTTCTTTTTCTTCTTCGCCATGGCCCCGCCCTCGCCGCCGCTATCTGCCGCGGGGAGTGTAGCGCATCTGCGCCCCGCCGCAGCAGCGACGGAGCGCAGGGGGTTGGCGGGCGGTCAGCGCCGCCTCAACGTTCCGTGCAGGCGTAGACGTCGACCTCATCCTGCTGTTCGCTCAGCTCGCAGCGGAAGTTGCGTTTGTCGTCAAGAATTCCGCCCACTGTAATGGTGATGAGTGTGATGTCGTCCTTGCGAATCTCGTCCTCAAAACCAGTGAGTTGTACGGGAGGATCACCGCCGAATATGGCGTCACCCTGCAAGTAATCCGATGAGCGCACACCGGCGCGCACGGTCAGGTCGAGTTCAAACTGCTCAACATCAAAGGTGGATTCTAGGGAGACCTTCAGCAGTTGGCCGCTCAGGCGTTCATCCTCCCGGACGTAAACCGTCAGCGGTGCATCGACTGTCAGGCCTGCGAGTGCGTCTGGATCACCATCTGCTGCATCCGGGCAGGCCATCACGATTTCTTCCAGTTGAGACAAAAGTTCCGCCAGTGCGACCATCGCTGCTGATTGCTCAGCACCGGCAGCAGCACTCTGCAGTTGCGCCAGCGCAGCCAGGTCGACCGCCGCAACAATGCTCTGTGCCGGGCCACAAGTCGGCACAGATGCCTGGGCCGTAACGCCCGCCACCGACGCCAGCAGCAGCGCCGCGACGATAGCCATTCCCCGCATCACGAGTTTCATTCTTCTTCCTCCATTTTCTTCTTTTTACAAGCAACTTCCACGTCGGCGCTGGGCCGACCACCTGCGCGTGGTCAATCACCGGGCGCACCGCAGCAGCAGCGACGGAGCGCAGGGGGTTGGCGGGCGGTTAGCGCAGCCTCAGCGTTCCGTGCAGGCATAGATGTCGACCTCGTCCTGCTGTTCGCTCAGCTCGCAGCGGAAGTAGCGTGGCTCATTCAGAATTCCCTCAACCGTTACGGCTATGAATTCGATCTCGAACTGACGAATTCTGTCGACGCCGCAACAAAGTTCAACAGGAGGGTCGCCGGCGAACAGCACTTCATTCAGCCACACTTCTTCAGAGCGCACGCCGGCACGCACCGTCGCCTCGAAGTCATATTCGTCGATACCAAAATTGGCCGCAACCGATATGTGAAGTTCAGACCCATCTCCCCAAGGGTCTTCTTCCCAAGTGTAAATCCAGAGTTCTGCCTCTTCATCAATCGTGCCGTACTGGCAGACCTGAACAATGTCTTTCAGTTCAACCATTAGGTTGGTGAGCGCCATTATGTCATCCGTCTGCCTCAGGTCAGGCAGAGTGTCCAGCCACGATTCCAGGTGCCAGGTGTCGACCCGGTCGACCTTGTCCTGCACCACACCGCACAGCGGCATGAGCTCTTGCGCGGGCGCATCACCCTGCGCAGCGTTGACCGGCTGCGCGCGCGTTGCGGCTGCGACTTCCTGCCCGCCGTCACTGTCCGCGCCCGCCGCCGCACAATCGAAATCGATGTCGTCCAGCGCGCGATTGTAACCCAGCGCGGCGCCGTAGGTGACGACCAGATAATCTGGCGGGGTGTCAAAATTGCCCGCGTCTGCCTCTTCAGCTAGGGCCTCGGCAACGGCCACATTCGCGAGTCCCCGGCCAAGGAAGGCACCGAGCGCCTCCCCGGCCGGCGTACGCCAGCAGGATTCCGCTATCCCGGATTCCTAGTCCAGTTGTAAATTCAGCATGATGTCGGCCACTTGCGGATTGGGCTCGACCGGGGAGCCCAGGTAGTCATCGACAGCGACCTGAAGGTCGCAGTCCTCGACAATGCCGGCGGCTTCATCGATGAATTCCTGGTTGGCACGCTGCAGCGTCTGCATCACACCGACCAGCGCCAGCGGGTCCTCGGGGTCATCAATGTCGGCAATGCCTGTTTCCAAACCGGTCAGGACCGCCCCGTAATCCTGCAGCGGCTGCTGTAGCGGAAGCAGCCATTCCCGCACGCTGCAGTCGTCAGCGGTCACATCCTGGGCCGTAACGCCCGCCACCGACGCCAGCAGCAGCGCCGCGACGATAGCCATTCCCCGCATCACGGGTTTCATTCTTCATCCTCCATTTTCTTCTTTTCACAAGCAACTACCACGTCGGCGCCGGGGCCGACCACCTGCGCGTGGTCAATCACCGGGCGCACCGCTCTCCGATAGCGATGCTGTGTCCCCACTCTCTGGTACGAAACGGAGCTGAAAGGAGTTCAAATGCCACCACTGCGCGACGCACTGACCCGTCTGGCCGGGCTGCAGGTGCCCGGCGTCGCCAACAACTTCGCCATCGACCGGCTGCCCGCCGTGATCGAGCGCAGCCAGGCGCCCGCCCTGCTGGTGCTCTTGCCCGGCCTGCACGAGCGCGAGTCATCCCTCTTTCGCGAGCAGGGCGAGGCCTTCACCTCGCTGACCTTCAGCGCAGGCCCGCGCCGGGCGACCGTGCTGGTCACCCACCTGCTGCTGGTCGCGCCGCGGGGCTCCGGCTCCGGCCTGCGCGGCCAGTTGCCCGCCCTCGTCGACGGCATCGACGCCTGCCTCGCGGCCCTCGCCGCCGACGTCACGCTCGGCGATACCCTGGCGGAGCCGACGAAAATGCGCGTCGAGCCAGGCGTCTTTCGCTACGGCGGCGTCGACTGGCAAGGCTGCGCCTTCCGCCACCGCTGGCTGCTGGAGTTGCAGCCATGAGCCTGCGCTGGAGCGTGCACCTTGACCACAACGACGACGGCCGCTTCGACGAGGCCGGCGAGGACCTCAGCCAGGCCGTGCTGGCCATCCGCTGGCGCCGCGGCATGGGTCGCCCCCACGACAGCGTCGCGCAGCCGGGTCAGGCGGAGATCACGCTGCGCAACCGCGATGGCCGCTACTCGCCGGAGCGCGGCGCCCTGGCGCAGGGTCGCCTGCTGCAGGTCCGCAGCCACGATGGCGCGCAGTCACGCGTTCACTTCACCGGCCACGTCGCCCGCGTCGAGGCGCAGGCCGGCGCTCTCGGCTCGCGGCGCGCCCTGCTCATCGCGCGGGACGCCAGCGCGCAGCTGGCCGGTCACCACATCCGCCTGCCGCCCCTGAACGCCCTGCGCGCCGACGAGATCATCGAGCGCTGTCTCGATGCCGTGCCGCTGCGCCGCGGGCGTCTGCGCGGCACCTGGCTGCTGGGCCAGGCCGGCCAGGGCGAACTGGGCCGCAACACGGGCCTGGCGCCGCTCAACATCGGCCGACAACTGGGCCGCGACTCCGACCGGCTGGCGCGCGCCGGCGACAGCTGGGCCACCGGCATCCCCGCGCTGGCGGCCATCGCGGAGGTCTGCGCCGCCGTGCGCGGTCGTTTCCACATCGATCACGAGGGACGCGCCGTCTATCTCAGCCGTCATCAGCTGCTGCTGCAGGTTGCGGCACAGGCCGGTTTCCGCGATGACATGCAGGACCTGCGTTACAGCTGGGCCGACGAGCGCGTCAGCCAGGTCGAGGTGCTGCTGACGCCGCGGCGGCGCGGCCAGCCGGGCGTCGTCTGGACACTCGGGCAGGCGCTGGCCATCGACGCGCGGCAGGACGATGCGCAGCAAGTGTTGCTGCGCTATCGCGATGCCACGGGCCAACCCTGTGGCGCGCTCGACCTGATCGCGCCGCTCGCCGGGCGCGACTGGCAGGCCAACTCGCGCCCCGACGGTCGTGGCCGGGACCTCACGGGCAACCTGACCCTGCTGCTGCGTGAAGCCGGCATCAGCGCGGCGCTGCTGGAGATTCGTAACAGCGGACGTACCACTGCCTGGTTGCAGGCCGGCGCGCAGTTACGCGGCACGCCGCTCTACAGTGGCGACCCGCTGCTGGTGACGCAGCGCAGCCTGGGCAGTGAAAACCGCTTTGGCCCGGCCGCGCTGCGCCTCGATCTGCCCGCGCTCGACTCACTCGACCAGGCCCGCTCGCTCGCCCGCTTCGAACTGGCGCGCCGCCAGACGCCGCGCGGCCACGTCCACAGCCTGGGCCTGAGCGGCGCTGACCGCGTCGCGCGGGCCCTGGCGCGCCGTCTCTTCGACCGCATCCGCATCGAGGAGGCCCAGACCGGTCATCGTGACGACTACTTCATCATCGGCGAGGAAGTCGAGGTTACGCCGGAGGCCGGCGCGCGCCTCACCTGGCGCCTGGAGAGCGCCCATTCCCCGTTCTGGCTCCTCGGCCGGGGTCAGCTTAACCGCGACGCCCTGCTGGCCTGGTAACGCCATCCACCCTGTCCACCGTTAGACAAAAGGAGAAACAATGAGCCCCGCCTGGCACACCCCCCTGACCTGGCAGGTCGATCAGCTGGTGACCGAGGCCGACCTCAACAGCCAGTTGCGCGACAACCTGGGTTTCCTCAAAAACCCGCCCACCGCTTTCGTCTCGCTGGACGAGCAGACGGACTACGTCACCAGCAGCAATGACTTCGTCGACGCCGACCGCACCCGCCTTGCCCTGAGCCTCACGACCGCCGGGGGCGACCTGCTCGTCGTGTTCTTCGGCATGCTGAGAAACCCCTCCAACAATGGCGGCGGTTCCCTTGACGTGGCCCTCGACGGCAGCCGCACAGGCAAGGACGACGGCCTCGTCGGCATCGATACCGGCTCCACCCACTGGCAGCCTGTCAGCTTCTGCGCGCTCCTGCGCGAAGTGCCCGCCGGCCAGCACAACCTGCACCTGCAATGGAAACGCAGCCATCGCAGCGGCGCCATCTACATGAGCGTCGGCGCCGGCACGACCAACGCCGACTATCACCCCCAGTTCTGGGCGCGGGAGATCAGCTGACATGCGCGAGATTCACATCAGCAACGTTTCAGGCGTCAACCTTGAGGCCCTGGACGAGGGCCTGCGCGCCCTGCCAGGCGCGCCCGTGGTCGGCATCAGTCTGCGCCGGGGCGCCCTCATCGTTCACCTGGAGACGGAGGCCGACGAGGTGCAGGCCGACGCCATTCGCAGCCTCGTCAGCGGCCATGACCCGCAGCAGCCGAGCGCGGCGCAGCAGGCGCGCAAAACGCGGGAGGCGCAGTTGAAGTCGGCTCACGACGACGCCATGGCCGCGCGTCAGGCGGCGGCGGGCGCCGGCGACCTCAGCGAGCGGGTCGCCCTGCTGACGCGGCGCATCGACTGGCTCGAAAAACTGCTGGAGGCCCTGGTCGCCGGCGAGAAGACTCTCTAGTCCTCAGCGACCATCATCCCGGCCCCGTCACACCGACGGGGCCGGCCCTGCCGGCTCATAACACGAAACGGCAATCTGATAGTAGCCAGGGCCGTCCAGGCGCCAGGTCAATGTGCTGGTGGCATCGTGAAGGCCCAGTTCAATGTGGTATAGACCATCGCGCCAGTCATTGAACGGAGAGTACGTCTGCCAAACTCCGGGTTCACCAGATTCCCAATGGTCTTCGAATTCATTGTCTACATACAGAGGAGAATCAGAATTGGCAAGCGAAATGTCGACCCGTACATCGTGTCGGTATTCTCCATCTCGAAAAATCCATAAGTCTTTCCAATTTTCTTGCTCTGGAGGAAACACCAAAACCAGCACGTTACAACCTGTTGCGGCATCCTGATGTACCAGTCCAGTTCTGACTTCGGTGAGTGGTGATTGAGACACTGCCGATGGAACGGAAGTGGATGTCGGAGGAGGGGTACGGGTTGGCAACATCGTGGCTGTGGCCCGGCGGGTCACCGTGGGGCGCGGCGTTCTCGTCGCGGCTGGAACAGACCCGTGGCAGTAAATTTCCATGACCTGATCGCCCGTTCGCCCGGTACTCCAGGCCAGCAGACTGGACCCGCCATCCAGTTCAATGGCCAGGCGAAACAGTCTGTTGGGTGTAACCAGTGAACTGGAATAGTACTGCCAGATAAAAGGCTCATTGCTGTCCTCGAAGACATCATCGAAGCGCCCTGTTGCGCGCAAGGGGTTAATTGCCCCCGGGCGATAGACATCCACCTTCAGATCGTTCTGACGGTCGCCGCTAATGATGATGTTCAGGTCGCCATCAAAACCCTCACTGTCAATATAAACGTAACAACCTGTGTTCCTGTCCCAAAACACCTCGTCGGTCTCAAGTATCTTGTCCACCGTGTCGCTCGCCGGGCTGGGAGGCAGCGCTGTGCGGGTTGGTCGTGGCGTGCTCGTGGGGGGCAGCGTGGGCATAGGCGTGACCCGCGTCGTCAGCCAGCCCGCCAGCCAGAGAAAGCGCCCCTTCGAGCGCACCTGATACCAGTCGCCTTCCACGGCGTATACGGGCAGGCGTATGCCGGCCTGAATCCGGTCCACGACGGCGCAATCCAGACTGCCACAGGCGCGCAGGTTCAGGGTGTTGTTCGGAACGACGTGAAACAGGGGCCCGTCCTGTGCGCCGGTCATCAGGGGCGGTAGCAGCGCGAACACCAGCAGCAGCCCGGTCAAACAGGGAAGGGTGAGTGTTCTGGCTATCATTGCGCCTCTACCATGGTTCCGACAGGAATTGCCCACCTGATTGCCAGACTATTCAATATACCCCAGCGCCCGCAGCGTCCCCGCCACAGCGGCGTCGGGTTCCCGGCCACGCGTCGTCTGCTGCGCGGCGGGCAGGGAGGCCAGCATCTCCCGCCGCAGACGCTGCGCCAGTTGCGGCTGCTGCGGCGCCAGATCGCGCCATTCGAGCGGGTCCTCCTGCGTGTCGTAAAGCGCTTCCACGTCCTCGCCGCAGAGCAGCAGCCGGTGGCGCCCGCTGACCATGGCGCGGCGCGGTTCCGCCAAACGCCGTCGCGCCAGCAGGCCGGGGTTGCGCTGCCGCAGAAGCGCCAGCAAGGTCTCCGGCGGCCAGGCCTCGCTGAAAACCCGCTCCGCGTCATCGTTTCCCTGCGCCGCCATCGCCAGGTCCAGGCGCGCCACGTCGGCGTCTGGCAGGGCCGCATCCAGCGGCGCATCCAGCCCGGCGGTCGCCAGGGCCGTATGGAAGACGCGGCGCGTGGAGACGGGAGAAGCGACGCGCTGGCCGGCGGGGAAGCGTCCTGCGGGGTCATAAACCAGCAGCGGCGCCTGCACCAGCTCCTGGGGCACGCCGAAGCCGTGGCCCATGTAGCCGCGCTCGCCGTGGGTCTCGCCGTGGTCCGCCACGACGATAATCTGCGTATCTTCCAGCGCGCCCATGCGCTCCAGCGCCTGAAACAGTCGCCCCAGTTGTTCGTCCTGTTGCAGGATTTCGGCGTCGTAGGCATCCAGCAGGGCCTGGCGTTCGTCCGCCGTCAGCGGCGGCTCCGGCGGCAGGGTCCAGCGGGCGGCGCGGGCGTTGAAGCGACGCACATGGCGCCGCCCCTGCGGCCCGTGCCCGGGCGCGACCCGACCCAGGGCTGCGCGCCGCGGCCGCCAGGGAAGGTGGGCGCCCATCAGGTTGAGGAAGATGAAGTGGCGCGCGTCCGCGCCACCGGCGCGCTGCTGACGATACCAGTCGCAGAGATCCTCGATGGAACTGGCGCCATCGCCCTTGAAGCGGATCAGCCGCGTCCAAAGCGGCGCCAGGCGCGGGCGCAGGGCGGCGCGAAAGAGCAGGCTCGAGCGCGCGCCCCGCTGCTGGACGGGCTGCATGAGCCGGCCCCAGGCCCTGCCTGAAGCGCGGCTGCGCAGGGTCGGTCGGCTGCGCGCGACACCGGCGTAACTGTAGAAATGCGTGAAACCGCGCTGCAGGCCACTGTCCAGCGCGGCCAGCAGAGGATTGTTGCAGAAGGCCGCCGTCCGCCAGCCGGCAGTCTGCAGGACCTCGGCGAGCGTCGCGTGTTGCTGTCCCAGGCGGTCGTGCGCCTGGGTGAGTTGATGCAGGGAGGGGTAGCGGCCGGTGAAAAGTGAGGCATGCGCCGGCAGGGTCCACTGCGCCGGCGCCCAGGCGCGTTCGAAGAGCGCAGCGCGGCCGGCCAGATCATCAAGGGCCGGCGCGGTCGGGCGTTGATAGCCGTAGCTGGACAGATGGTCCCGGCGCAGGGTGTCGAGGACGACGAGCAGGATGTGGCGGGCGTTCATCGCTGGCGCGGTCTCAGCCGGGCGCCGCGTCGAAATCGGCGAAGCAGCGACCATCCAGCCAGTCCGGGAAGCTGTAGATGCCGTTTACCTGTAGCCAGAATTTGCCCTCATACTCACGCCCCAGACCCAGACGCAGGTAGACGTGATGAGCTTCATTGAGTTGTGTACTCAGCAAGTCGGAAATGAAATCTGTAGTTGCGCCCTGACGCACCTGGGCGTTGGCCCAGGCGCGCAAGGCAAGGTCTGTAACGGGGATATTCTGGTAACTCTCTCCCCTGTCATCGAAGAACGAAAGTGCGTAGCGGAAGCCGCCTCCATCTTTCTCGCTGAGGCGAAAGACCAGATTTCGGCGACAACGCACCGTCGCCAGGGAATGTGTCGCTTCGCCTGGCAGGAAAATCCGATTGCGTTGCCGGCCCAGAGCGCGTAGTTCCGCACCAAACAGAGGACGTGCACTACGCTCGACCAGACCCTGCAATGCGTTGCGCCAGCGCTCGTCATCCAGGACGCCGGCATGGCGCATGCGATGCGATCCGCTCCAGAGGTGGTCTTCGACGTGTGGGGCTTCAGGGTTCGTCAGTGGCTCCAGTTGCATGGTCACAACGGCGCCCGGTCTAATGACAACCTGGCGGCCCATGTACAGATCGTTGCGAATCGGAATATCTGGCAACGAGAAGACCGGCCGAATCGCGTTCCATTCCCGGTCAATGCCGGCAATGCACACCCTGTCTCCACCCATGGCTGTCAGGTCGGTGATTAGGATCCTGGTTTCCATCCCGTTACCCCGCTACAGGTGCACTACCTTCGTGCCCGACCATTCCTTTCTGATTTCATTCGCGAGCAGCCGCCGATGGCAGTTGTCGGGTTCATGCTCGCTGCAAAGCAGACAGTAGCGACCAGCGGCCCATTCGGCCCGGTCCTCCCCTGCTATCAGATTTCGGTCGCGCAGGTTCTTCAAATAGAGACCTGCATACCCCCGCCAAGTGATGTGCTGCGACTTCGGGCCGCGGCCACGGTAGCGGTCGAGCAACTCCGCGGCCGGCGCCATATCAGGTCGATGCTCATATTCACAGCCGGGCACCAGTTCCGCCAGCAGCCAGGCCAGGTCATCGCCATGCGCGAAGCGGCTCAGCTGAGAACCCGGTCGACGGCGCGTGTCCAGCACCTTCGTGATGCCGTGCTCACGCAGCAGCCCGAAAAACCTGGCGGCGTTCTTCTGTGTGAAACCGATGGTGTAAATCCTTACCGCGGGCTCTGTCATTCAGCGCCAAAGCCCGGCAGCGTCGGTTGCGGCGAAATCGCTGGCGTCGGGCGGCGCTCCAGCTCACCTTCCTGGCACACCTCATATCCTTCGTTCAGCGCGATCTTTTCCAAAATGTCCGCCATCAGGAAGCGATGACATTCACGACAGTCCGGCCCGGTGTTGCAGTAACAGGTGAGGACCAGGCATTTGCCCTCGGTGATCACATCCCGTATCAAAGCATGAAACACCTGCGCGTATCTGGCATAGTTTTTGCGCATTAATTCCTGATAGCGCCCGACGTAGGTCGGCCAGTCAATGCGTCCTTCCTTGAAGTCCAGCACCATCGACCATTGCGGCGCCATCAACCTGCCCACGCCGCTGGCCGACTTGACCGTTACATCAAGCACGTGGTTGTTATCCTCTGGCCTGTAGTCAATGCGCGCGGTGGCAATGCGCAAGACCCGCGCAGCCTCTTCGATTTCTGCCATGCATCGCTCCTGTCGTCGGCCGCCAGTATAACGCAGGACGCTCCGGAGGCCTGGCGCGCGGCCATGAAGCGCTGCCGCGCCCTGCCCGGGCGCCGGCCTGGCTGAACGTCTCGTTAGCGTGTGATCGGCCCTGGCTGAACAGGGATAGCATAGGGGCAGTGGCGGCGCGCTGCCCAAGCCCGTTCACGCAGCGCCGGAAATGTGTGACGAGGTGACGCCATGAAAACGCTGCGAGGCCTCCTGCTGGTGAGCGCCCTGCTGGCCTGGCAGTTGCCTGCGTTGCAGGCGCATCAACCTTACTGTGAATTCGCCGATTTGACCGCCGCCACGCCCTGGCAGGTCCCCGATGCCTCCATCTCTTATGCCTACTTTGGCAACGTGTATCCGGCGGGCGATATCGACTACTTCAGCTTTGAGGCGACGGCCGGGCAACCGGTACTGATCAGTCTGAGCATTCCCGCGATCGACGACGTCGACGTCTACGCCCCGCTGCTGGTGGTCTTTGGGCCAGGCGTGCCCGGCCCTGCCGGCCTGGACTTGCCCGCGGCGCCTGAAATACCGGAAGGTCAGGGCGCGGCGCTGATCCCGCTCGGCGACGAACCCGATTACTTTTACGAACCCTTCGGGCGCAAATACTTCTGGAACTGGCAGGACAGCATCTTTGTCGCGCCGCAGACTGCCGCCTATACCGTTGCGCTCTGGCATCCCCGGGGTGAGATTGGCCGCTATACCTTCGTGATCGGCCAGCGGGAAGTCCTGGGTGGCGAGGCCGACTGTTTCGCGACCTACGGGGAATACTGGACGCCGCTCGTGGAGGGCGTCAATCCCTACCGCGACACGATTATCCACGATGGCATGATGCACGACCACGGCAAGGGGCTGGAAGTTGATGCCGAAAACGCGCCACAGGTGGACCTCCAGTTAATCACGCTTGCCGGCGGCGGCTTCAATCTGCGCGTGCAAACGCTGAACTTCGAATTTACTCCGCAAAATGTGGATCTGGAGCCCCTGCCCAATGAAGGCCACGCGCACCTGTACGTCGATGGCGAGAAGATCGCCCGCCTTTATGGCGAATGGTTTCACCTCCCGGCGCTGCCCGAAGCAGCCGAAACGCTGACCGTCACGCTCCATGCCAATGACCACAGCGTCTTCACCAGGGATGGCATCGAGATTTCGGCTTCACTTTCGCTGGCGGACCTGCGGCAGGAGCAGGGCCTGCCATGACCCGCGGCCTGCCTGCGTTCACGGCAGGCGGCGTGATGCGAAAGCGGGGGCCGCCAGCTGAATTCGGCGCCATCAACCTGCCGGCGCCGCTGGCGGATTCAGCGATGACAGCCGGCGCCTCGTCGCAAACCGCCCGGCCAGGCCGGTCAAACCCGGCGCGCGGTGACGATGCGTGGTGTCCCGTGTCCCAGGTCATCTCCGGCATGGCGCGCGGCGCAGTTCATATTGCCACACCGAAATACTTGCGGCACAATAGCCGCAGTTCTGCCCACTCAGGCAAAGGAGGCCGGGATGCGCAGCATTAAGGTCCTGTTGTTCGTTATGACACTGTGCCTGCTGACAACGCCCTCATGGGCGCAGGAGGCAGAACCCACGGCCGAAATCAGTTGGCCGCCGCCTGTTTATGTCCTGCGCGGCGAGGTCTCCCTGATGGGCACGGTCAATCTTCCCGGCATGACCAGCTATTACATCGAGTACCGCGCGCTGGATGACGACCTTGCGGCGCCGGATTCGCGCGCCTTCCTGCCGGTTACCCTGCCGTCCAGCACCCCCGTCGTGGATGGCGTGCTGGGCGCCTGGGATACGGGCAACGTCGCGGACGGTCTTTACGAGATACGCCTGAACATCGTGACGCCGGGCGGTGAAATGATGCGGCAGGTGCTCGGTCCCCTGCGCGTGGAAAACGAGCGCATGCCGGATGAAGACATGGGAATGGTCGTGGAAGAAGTGACCCCCGTGCCCGATGAATCGCCGCGGGTGACTGCGCGCGTCAACGCCAACGTGCGCACGGGCGACAGCACGGCCTTCCGCCCCATCGACGCCCTGCTCACGGGCGAAAGCGCGCCGATTCTGGGCGTCAGCAGCCGGGGCAGCGGCTGGTACCAGATCGCCCTGCCCAACGGGCGACGCGGCTGGATCTCGGATGTTGTGGTGCTGGTGTCCGGCAACATTGAAAACCTGCCGCGCATCGTGCCGCCCCCGCTGCCGCCGCCCCCGACGGTAGCGCCTGTGCCCGGCAATACGGTAGCGCCTGTGCCCGGCAATGCGGACCTGATCATCGAGTGGATCAACTTCGAACCGGAGCAACCGCGTTGTAACGACGCCTTCCAGATCACGGCCCAGGTGGCCAATATCGGGGCGGGCAACTCGGGCACCAGCGGCGTCATCCTGGTGCAGGACTGGCATATCAACTCCGGGACGATCACCGCGACCACCAACGGTGGCTTCCCCGCCCTGGAGCCAGGCCAACGCTTTACAGCGGTGATGAACCTGACGGTGACCACCTTTTACAATGAGGCCCACCGTCTGAACATCACGCTCGATACGGCCAACGCCGTGGCGGAGAGCAACGAAGGCAACAACACTGCCAACCGCGACTACACGCTGGCGCAGGCCGGCTGTTGAGGCAGCGAAGGGGACATGACTGCCAAAAACTGTAGGCCGCCCTGGAAGCCTCATTACAGGGCGGCCTACAGGGTAGCGCGGCAGCAGGCCCGCATACACCAGCCTTCGGCCCGTTCTTCGCCATGACCGGCTGACAAGGTTGCGGGCAGGCGCTTTTCCGGGCAGTTGACCTCTGTCCTTGCCCGGTCGTGCAGGGGCGACAGGGTATGTCGCCCGTACGCCAGTTTGCCACCGCAGAATTCGTGCGGCACTATTGTGACGGGAAAGAAGCCTTGTGGAGGCCTGTGATGCGCAGCAAGTTAATCGCACTGTTCACCGTGGCGCTGTGTCTGCTGGTCCTGCCTGTCGTGGCGCAGGAAGCGGAAGAACCGACGGCAGAAATCAGTTGGCCGCCGCCCGTTTACCTTCTGCGCGGCGAGGTCTCCCTGAGGGGCACCGTCAACCTGCCCGGCATGACCACCTATTTCATCGAGTATCGCGCGCTGGATGACGACCTCGGCGCGCCTGAAACCCGCGCCTGGTTGCCCGTCACCCTGCCCTCCCCGACACCCGTCGTCAACGACGTGCTGGGCGCCTGGGATACCGGCGCCGTGCCCGACGGGCTCTATGAACTGCGCCTGAACGTCGCCACCGACGACGACATGTCCCGCCAGGTCGTCGGGCCGCTGCGCGTGGAAAACGAAAGCATGATGGCCGACGACATGACCATGGTCATGGAAAAGGACATGGATGAGATGGAGATGATGGAGGAGACGGAGGAGATGGAGGAAATGATGCCCGTCTCCGACGGGTCGCCTGCGGTGACGGCGCGCGTCAACGCCAACGTACGCTCCGGCGACAGCACCCGTTTCCGCATCATCGGCGTCTTGAGCAACGGCGCGAGCGCGCCCGCCCTTGGCATCAGCAGTCGCGGCTCCGGCTGGTTCCACATTGAACTGTCGGATGGCCGCCTGGGCTGGATTTCACCCACTGTCGTCAACGCGTCAGGCGCTGTCGGCGACCTGCAGCAAGTCGTGCCGCCAGCGCTGCCGCCACCACCACCGCCGCCGCCGGCCGTTCCGGGCGGCGACGTCGACCTCGTCGCAGGCTTCGTCCGCCACAATTCGCCCAACGGGGTGATCGTTTGCGGTATCGGTTTTCAGGTGGAGGTTGACGTGGCCAACTTCGGCACCACGCCTTCACCTGGCGGCAGGGTCCGTTTTCTGGATTATGGCCTCAGGGACGACGGGGCCCGGCGGGATGACGTGGCGCAAGAGGCAATCGGCGAGTTCCCGCCCATCCAGCCCGGCCAGACCGTGGGCGCGACGGCCTGGTTGACCATTTCACGCCACGTCAACAGCAATCACGTCATCTACGCGCAGGTCAACTTCGACAATGCGATTCCAGAGCGAACCCTGGCCAACAACAACACAGAGATGGGACTCTACAAACTCGACAGGGGTAATTGCTAGCAGGTTGATGCGTCAGACCTCCACTTGCCGCAACCTGCTGCCAGAAGTTCCGGCAGGGGCCTGACGGCACGGATGTTGCAGCTTCCATGAAGCATTGGCTTTACCGCATCCAGGCCCTGCGCCTTGAGATGCTGGTCACGGGCGGCACGGACGAAGAAAGAGCCGTACTTGACCAGCATTTCGCCTACCTGCAGCGGCTCTGTGACGAGGGCACGGTGCAACTGGCCGGCCGCAGCACACTGGAGGACTACCACAGCTTCGGTATCGTCATTTTTCAGGCGCCGGACGAGGACGCCGCGCTGGCCATCATGCGCAACGATCCGGGCGTACAGGGGCGCCTCTTTCGCGCCGAGCTCTTCCCCTGGCGCACGGCGCTGCCACAGCCGGCCGGCAAATGATGTTGACCGGGAAGGGAAGGCCTTCCCGGGGACGCCGCAGGAGGTCTCCATGACTGGCGATTTGCAGGGAAACGTCATTCTCGTCACCGGCGGCGCACAGGGCATTGGCGCGGCCACGGCCGAACTCTGTGCCGCGCGAGGCGCCCGCGTCGTCATCGCCGACCACAAGACCGACGGTGAGGCGCGCGCCGCGGCCATCCGCGATGAGGGTGGCTGCGCGGACTTCCTGCAGACGGACGTGCGCCATGACCACGAGGTGCAGGCCCTCATCGACTTTGTGCGCGAGCGCCACGGCGGGCTGGACAAGGTGGTCTGCGCCGCCGGTGTGCTGCCCGGCCCCTGGCTCTCGCCCGAAGAGATGCCGCTGGAGGATTTCAAACGCGCCCTCGACGTCAACATCACCGGCGTCTTCCTCTGCGCCAAATACGGCGCGCCTCTGCTGGAGGCCGGCGGTCGGGGCGTCTTCGTCATCATCGCGTCCGGCGCCGGCGTCTTCGGCCCCAGCTCATCGCTGGCCTACGCCTCCGGCAAGGGCGGCGCCAACGGCCTGGCCATGACCCTGCAGGAGCGCCTCGCGGAGCGCGGCATTCGCGTCAACACCATCTACCCCGGCAACATCATCACCGAGATCAAGCTCAGCGTGGATATCGCCCGCGCCCGTCGTGAAGGCCGCCCGGAGCAGGACGCGCACGATTACGCCGGCGAGCACTACGGTATGCCTGAAGGCGTCGCCAAAGTCATCGCCTTCGTGCTCAGCGACGAGGCGGACTATCTGCGCGGCGGAATCCGCACGCGCTAGGCCAAACCTCACGCAGGACCAACAACGGGGCGCCCCGCCCCCGCGACGGACCCATGACCCCACCAGCGTAATCCCCTGTATACTGTGGACAGGGAATACCGCCTTGCCCATGATTCAGCTTGCGCCGGACATCGTCTATCTCGGCCTCGTTCTCGGCCTGTGGCTGGGGGTGACGGCGACCTTCGTCCCGGGCACGGGGCTGCTGGAGTTGCTGGCCGTCGCAGGTATCAGCGCCTCGCTGCTGCTGCTGACCGGCATGCCGGTCCACTGGATCGGCGTGTTGCTGCTGGTGGCGGGCGCCTCGGCCTTCATGCTGCTGCCCTTCCTGCTGCGGCCGCGCCATACCCTGCTGACCGTCGCCGGCCTGGCCCTGCAGGTGGCCGGCGGCCTGCTGATGTTCCCCGCCGGCGGGGTCTCGCCGCTGATCATCGGCCTCAGCGTGGCCGTCGCGCTGCTGTACTGGCGCTTCGCCCTCCTGCCCGTGCTGGCCCGCGTGCGCAAGGCGCCGCCGGCCGGGGCCCTGGACGATTTCCACGGCGAAACCGGTCGCGTGGCGCGCGCGCTCGACCCGGTCGGCACGGTCCTGCTGGGCGGCGAACTGTGGAGCGCGACCAGCGAGCGCCCCCTGGCGACGGGCGTCGAGGTCGTCGTCATCGGGCGCGAGGGGCTGAATCTGCGCGTGAGCGACCGCGCGCAGCCCGTGACCACAGACGAACGCCTGGCTTCCACCGAGTGACAACGACTGGAGTCCCCCATGTTATTTGAACCCGGTTCCATTCTTGCGGTCCTTTTGCTGATTTTCGTGGTGCTGCTCATCGTGCGCCACGTCCACATCGTGCCGGAATACCAGCGCCTCGTCGTGCTGGCGCTGGGGCGCTACGCGGGCACGCGCGGCCCCGGCATCGTCATCATCATCCCCATCCTCGAACGCGCCATTCGCGTCGACATGCGCGAAAAGTTCCTCGATATCCCCGCGCAGACGGCCATCACCCAGGACAACGCGCCCATTTCCATCGATTTCCTCGTCTACTACCGCGTCGTTGACCCCAAAAGCTCGGTGATTTCCGTCGACCACGTGGTGCACGCCTCCACCAATATCGCCACCACCACCCTGCGCGCCGTCATCGGCGACATCTCGCTCGACGACGTGCTCTCCAAACGCGAACAGATCAACGACACCCTGCGCGTCAAGCTGGATGAAGTCACCGAGCGCTGGGGCCTGAAAATCACCAGCGTCGAGATTCGCGAGATCGAGCCGCCGCGCGACGTGCAGGATGCCATGAACCGCCAGATGAGCGCCGAGCGTGAGCGCCGCGCCGAGGTCACGCGCGCCAGCGGCGAACGCGAGGCTTCCGTCACCGTGGCGGAGGGCGAGAAACAGGCCGCCATCCTGCGCGCCGAGGGCGCCCGCCAGTCCGCCATCCTGCAGGCCGAGGGCGAGAAGCAGGCGCAGTTGCTGAAGGCCCAGGGCTACGCCGCAGCGCTGAAGGCCATTGAGGAAGAGGCGCACCAGGCCGGTGACAACACCCTGCAACTCGAATACCTGAACACCCTGCGCGAGATCGGCAGCAGCCCGGCCACCAAGATGGTGCTGCCGCTGGACATCCTGCGCATGGCGCAGCGCTTCACCGGCGGCGGGGACGCCTGATCCCGGGGTTGGCTTGCCGGCTGGCAGGGGCGCCGGCCCGGGCCATTACCGGAGAATCTGCAACAACAACCACAGAACCGGCGCCGCCAGCAGGGTGCCGTCCATGCGGTCCAGCAGGCCGCCGTGACCGGGCAGCAGGGTGCCGCTGTCCTCGGCCTGCCACTGGCGTTTCAGCAGCGATTCCAGCAGGTCGCCGCCCAGCGTGGCCAGCGCCACGCCCGCATTGAGCGGTAGCGCCAACGCGAGCGGCATGCCGCCCGCAAGGGCCAGGGCCAGCCCGGCAAGCGCGCCCGCCAGCAGACCCAGCAGGGCCCCCTCGACCGTCTTGCCCGGCGAGATCGACGGCGCCAGGCGGTGGCGACCGAAACGCCGTCCGCCCAGCATGGCGACGCTGTCCGCGCTCCAGTTGTTGGCGAAGAGCACCAGCGTCCACAGGCGGCCGTCCTCACTATTGCGCAGCAGGAGCAGCAGACCCAGGGCCACGCCGACGTAAAGCGCGCCTGCGATTCCCGGCAGGGTGGCGCGTCTGCTGTGCAGGCCGGCCAGCGCGGGCGCCAGCAGGGCCAGCAGGAGCCAGGGTTGGCCATAAGCTACGGCCAGGCTGAGGGTCGGGACGCAGAGCGCCATGGCAATGGCCACGCGCCGCGGGGCCTTCCCCGGCAAATGCGCCAGTTCGTATCCGCCCAGCGCGCCCGCCACCAGCACCGCCAGCAGAAAGCCCGGCCCACCGGCGACGACCAGCAGCACAATCAGCGGACCGACCAGCAACGCGGTGCGCACCCGTGCCCGCAGGTTGGCGTCCACAGTCAGTCCGGACGGCCAGGCGGGGCGCAGGCTTGCCTGGCGCTGGCCCGCGCCGCTACAATCGGGGCAGGACGGGAGAGCGCATGCGACGCTACTGGTTGCAATTGCTGGGGGTCTCGCTCGGCGTCCTGCTCGCCGACCAGGCCAGCAAGGCGCTCGTTCAGGCGCGTCTGCTGCCGGGCCAGAGCCTGGCGCCGCTGCCGACGCTGGAAGCCTGGTTCCGCTTCACCCACAGCCAGAACCGGGGCGCGGCCTTCGGCATTCTGCCCGTGGCCGCCGACGTTTTCCTGCTCATCGCCGTGGTCTTTCTGCTCGTCCTGCTCTGGTATTATCCGCGCCTGGCCGCCGCCGGTCCGCTGACGCGCCTCGCCAGCGGCCTGATCGGCGGCGGCGCGCTGGGCAACGCCGTCGACCGGCTGCAGCACGGCCATGTCATCGATTTCATCCACTATCAGATTCCCGGCGTCATCTCCAATGTTTCCAACCTGGCGGACCACGCCATTGTGCTGGGGGCCCTGTTGTTGCTGCTTGAAAGCTGGCTGCCTGCGCGCCGCCGGCAACGGGCCTTCAGGGAAGGTTGAGCAGCTGTGACCATCGCACATCGACGCCGCGTCGGGTTGCTGACGGCCATCCTGATTCTGCTCGCCGCCTGCAGCGACCTCATGCCCACCGGCACCGACAGCGCCGACCAGGCGACCTCGGCGCAGATGTTCATCCCCGCCCTGGAAGGCTACGTCCGGAGTGACGCCTCCAGCATCACCGACGCCATCACAACTCTCGGTGGAAGCGTTTCGCTGCTCAGCGGCAACCCCGGCCTCACGGCCGCCATCGCCGTCATCGACGGGCTGATTCAATGCTACGAGAACGTCGGCGCCATCGCCGCCGCCATCTACACCCAACCCGTGCTGGATTCCCTGGCCCAGGGTCAGGGCCTCAGCGTGGGCGCACTGGCCGTCATCAACCAGGAGCGTCTGGCGCGCAATTTCCTCGCCTGCGCCCTGCCCGAAACCGACCTCTTCTCCGCCCAGGCGGACACTATGGAACCCTGCAGCGGCAGCGGCACGCTGCTGATCGCCAACGAGCGCATTCATTATCTCTACGCGGCGACCGACCCGCTGCTCTGCCTGGCATTCCAGAACCACTTCGACGCGCTGTAGCCGCGGCCGGCGCCGCGCGCTCAGCAGGCGGGATGGTTGATGTCCCAGCGATCGAAGCTGACTTCCTCGTACTCCGGCGCGGCCATCTGCGCCCGCGCGTCGTACCACAGTTGCGCCCAGGCCCCGGCATCATGCAGTTCGCCGGCCGGGTTGACGCGGCTGCGCGCCACGAAGCCGGGAAACTCGCCGCGCCCCGTCGGCTGACCGATCGGGTTGTAGCGCAGGTCAAAGCTGAGGCGCACTGAGTCGCTCAGGTTCGGCAGCGAGGCGTGCTTGGTGTATCGCGTCATGAAGAGCACGTCGCCGCGGCGCATCGGCATCGGCACGGCCGCCTCAAGCTGAAGCGCTTCATCGATCAGGCGCGGCCCGCCATAGGCCGGGCAATGGATTTGCAGTCCCTCCACGTGACTGTAGGGGATCACCTCGAGGCAGCCGGCCTCGACCGGCGCGTCCCACAGCGGGAACCAGACGGTGAGCATGTCCGTGTCGTCCGCGTCCTCGGTCACCACGCCGTTGTCCTGGTGCCAGGGCGTGATGCCCAGCTGAATCTGTTCGGCTTCGGGGTCCCAGGGCGAGCGGTGCTCGGGCGGCTTCAGGCGGACGTGCTGCACCGGGTTGGAGTAAATCTCCGGCCCGATGAACTGCTCGACGGCGTCCAGCAGCCTTTCGTTGCGCATCATGTGGAACACGGCCGGCCCGACCCACAGCGGTGTATCCGGCTTCACGCCGCCCTTGGGCAGCGAAAAGTCGAAGTACTGCTTGTGTACGTCCTGGCTCTCCTCGCAGATGCGCAGGAAGCGCTCGTTGAAGTCCAGTTCGCTGTAGCGCTCGCGGATGCGGCCCTGCGCGTAAAGCTCGTCGGCCAGGTTATCCAGCACCGTATGGTACTCGGCGATGATCGGGTCGAGGTCGGCGACCGGATCCAGCAGGCCTTCCACCAGCAGATAGCCCTTGTCGTGAAACTCGTCCAGTTGCTCGCGGCTTAAAAGGCCCATACTGCCCTCCTGCTTCCTGCCCGCGTCCGTTGCGGCGCTACTATAGCGCGAATTGTCGCCCGGACCAGCAGACCCGCGGGGCGGGCCATCCCTGGCTAACAGCCCGGGAAGTCGCTGGTCCAGCGGTTGTAGCTGAAGTCCACGAAGTCCAGCGCGGCCATGCGCGCGCGCGCGTCATACCACAGTTGCGCCCAGGCGCGCGGGTCGCGCAATTCGCTTTCCGGATGCTTGCGACTGCGGGCCACGAAGCCGGGGAAGACCTCGCGCCCGGTCGGCTGGCCGGTCGGGTTGTAGCGCAGGTCGAAACTCCAGCGCATGCTGTCGCTGTGATTGGAGAGTGAGGAATGCTTCATGTAGCGCGACATGAAGAGTACATCGCCGCGGCGCATCGGCAGCGCCACCGCTTCCTCGTGCTCGATCACCGCTTCGTGCAGGCTGGGGCCGCCGCCCGTGGGCGAGGGACAGTGCCGCCGCAGACCCTGCAAATGACTGTATGGGATCACCTCAAGGCAACCGGCCTCGACCGGCGCGTCCCACAACGGAAACCAGACGGTGATCATCTCCGTCTCGTCCGCGTCCTCGTTCACCACGCCGCCATCCTGATGCCAGGGCGTGGCGCCCACCTGGATTTTGCCGGTCTGCGGGTTGACCGGCGTGCGATGCTCGGGCGGCTTCATGCGCACGTGCTGCACCGGGTTGGAATAGATCTCAGGGCCGATGAACTGCTCGACGGCGTCCAGCAGCCTTTCGTTGCGAATCATGTGAAAGATGGCCGGCCCCACCCACAGCGGCGAGTCGGGCTTCACGTTACGTTTGGGCAACATAAAGTCGAAATACTGGCTGTGAATGCGCCCGCTCTCCTCGCAGATGCGCATGTAACGCTCGTTGAAGTCCAGCTCCGTGTAGCGCTGGCTGATCTCGCCCTTCGCGTACAACTCGTCGGCCAGGCTGTCGAGCACGCCGTGGTATTCGTCGATGACGGGGTCCAGATCGGCGACCGGGTCCAGCAGGCCCTCCGCCACCACGTAGCCCTGCTCATGGAAGGCTTTCAGATCGTCGCGACTCAAGCGGGTCATGTTGCCCTCCTGCCTGCCCACTGCCTGCATTGCTGCGTTGCTGCGTTGCTGCGCTACTATAGCGCAAGTCAACCCATTGTCAGCGGTCCACCAGGCAGGGAGGCGCGTCATGGCCACAACCCGCGTCCGTCATCTGATCGTGCTGCTGCTGGGCGTCTGGCTCTGCGCGGCGCTGCTGATTCCACTGCTGGCGCGGCCGCTCTTCGCCCCGCCCGCCGTGGACGAGCAGCAACTCTTCCTGCTAATGGGCTTTACCGGCAGCGTGAGCATGTTCATCGCCTGGTGCATCGGCCAGCCGGGCCTTGGCCAGCGTCTGCGTAGCCTGCGCGACGGTCTCATGCTGCTCAGCCTGCTGACCATCCTGACCCTCTTCGCCAACTTCTGGTTGCTGGCGCGGCAAATGTTCCTCGACGCCCATGACCTGGGCCTCAGCGCCGTGCTGCTGGTCTTCGGCGCCTGGACCGCGCTCGGCTGCGGCTACTTCATCAGCAACGCCTTCACGCCCCGCATCCGCGCCCTCGCCCGCGGGGCGGAGCGCATCGCCCGCGGCGAGACGGGCACCCGCGTCCCCGCCGCGGGCCAGGACGAACTGGCAGCCCTCGCCCGCAGCTTCAACCTGATGGCCGAGCGCCTGGAGGAAGCCGCCGCCCGCCGCGAGCGCCTTGAACAGGACCGGCGCGACCTGATCGCCTGGACCAGCCACGACCTGCGCACGCCGCTGGCCTCACTGCGTCTGGTCATCGAGGCCCTCGTCGATGGCGTCGCCGGCGATGAGGCCACGCAGCAGCGCTACCTGCAGACCGCGCAGCGCGAAATCCGCAACCTCAGCCAGCTCATCGACGACCTCTTCGAACTCTCCCAGCTGGAGAGCGGTCACGTCGAGTTGCAACTGCAGCGCAGTTCCCTCGGCGACCTGCTCTCGGATACGCTCGGCGCCCTGCGCCCCGTCGCCCGTCGCCGTGAGGTGCAACTGGAAGGCGAGGTCAGCGACGACGTCGACCCGCTGCTGATCGACCCTGAAAAAATCCAGCGCGTGCTCTACAACCTCGTCAGCAATGCCATCCGACATACCCCGGCCGGCGGCAACATTCGCCTCGCAGCGGCCGCCAGCGGGTCCGGGCAGGTGCGCGTCACGGTCAGCGACAGTGGCGAGGGAATCGCCGCGGCGGACCTGCCCCAGGTCTTTGAGCGCTTCTGGCGCGGCGGGCAGGCGCGCAGCCGCGACCAGGATGGCGAACGGGGCGCCGGCCTCGGCCTGGCTATCGCCCGCGGACTCGTCGAGGCGCACCAGGGCCGCATTGAGGTGAGCAGTCAACCGGGCGCCGGTACGGAGTTCAGTTTCACCCTGCCCCGCAGCCTCGCCTGAACGAGCGTCCTGCCCGCGCCACAGGCTGGCCCACTGGCGCCGGGACATGCAACACCTTCTCTCGCCAACGTCCTTCATACGTCCCGCTGACGTTCCTCTAGCGCGCGCCTGCCATGCTGGCGGAAAAGCCGTACGCAGTGAAGGAGCGTGTCCATGGACCTCAATCGCTTGACCAACAAGGCCCAACAGGCCCTTTATGACGCCCGGACGCTTTGCGTCGAACAGCGCCACGCGGAAATCCGTCCGCTGCACCTGCTGGCCGCCCTGCTGCGCCAGCAGGATGGCATCGTGCCCCGCGTGGTGGCCGGCATCGGCGCGCAGCCCGCCGAACTCCTGCAGGACCTTGAGCAGGAACTGACGCGCGAGCCGCGGGTCGCCGGCCAAAACGTGCAGGTCGGCGCCGGACGCGCCCTGCAGGAGACCCTGGTGGAGGCGGAGGCGCAGGCCAAACGCATGCGCGACGATTACGTCAGTAGCGAGCATCTGCTGCTGGCGTTGACGGGGGTCGCTCCGACCGACGCCCTGCTGCAGCGCCACGACGTCAGCGGCGACGCCATCCTCAAGGCCCTGACCGCCATCCGCGGCAACCAGCGCGTCACCAGCCAGGACCCCGAAGATACCTACAGCAGCCTTGAGCGCTATGGCCGCGACCTCACCGCCCTGGCGCGCCAGGGCGAGCTGGACCCGGTCATCGGCCGCGACGAGGAGATTAGCCGCGTCAGCCAGGTGCTGGGCCGCCGCAGCAAGAACAACCCCGTCCTCATCGGCGAGGCCGGCGTCGGCAAGACCGCCATCGCCGAGGGCCTGGCGCGCCGCATCGTCGACGGCGACGTGCCCGAAGCCCTGCGCGAGCGCCAGATCATCGCCCTCGACATGGGCTCCCTGCTGGCCGGCGCGAAGTTCCGCGGCGAGTTCGAGGAGCGCCTCAAGGCGGTGCTGAAGGAAGTCAGCGCCAGCGACGGGCGCATCATCCTTTTCCTCGATGAACTGCACACCATCGTGGGCGCCGGCGCTGCCGAGGGCGCCCTTGACGCCGGCAACATGCTCAAACCCATGCTGGCCCGCGGCGAACTGCACGCCATCGGCGCCACCACGCTCGACGAATACCGCGAGCACATTGAGAAGGACGCCGCCCTCGAGCGCCGCTTCCAGCCCGTCTACGTCGAGGAACCGGACGTGGAAGCCACCATCAGCATCCTGCGCGGTCTCAAGGAGCGCTACGAGGTGCATCACGGCGTGCGCATCCAGGACAGCGCCGTCGTCGCCGCCGCGACCCTCAGCCAGCGCTATCTGCCGGGGCGGCAACTGCCCGACAAGGCCATCGACCTCGTCGATGAGGCCGCTTCCCTGCTCAAACTGCAAATCGACTCGCGGCCCCTGGCCCTGGATACGCTGAAGCGCCAGTTGATGCAGCTGGAAATCGAGCGCGAGGCGCTCAACCAGGAGCGCGACCGAGCCTCGCAGCAACGTCTTGAGGTCATTGAGCAGGAGCTGGCCGACCTGCGCGAGCAGCGCGATGCCCTTGCCGCCCGCTGGCAGACCGAGAAGGACGCCATCCAGGCCCTGCGCGCCACCCGCGCTGACATCGACGCCGCGCGCGTCGAACTGGAGCAGGCCGAACGCCGCAGCGACCTCGAAACGGCGGCCCGCATCCGCTTCGGCCAGATCCCCGACCTGGAGCGGGACCTGGACGCGGCCGGAGAACGTCTCGCGCAACTGCAGAGCGACGGCGCCATGCTGAAGGAAGAGGTCGATGCCGACGGCATCGCCGCCGTCGTCTCGCGCTGGAGCGGCATCCCGGTCACGCGTCTGCTGGAAAGCGAGAGCGCCAAACTGCTGCGCATGGAAGACGAACTGCGCCGGCGCGTCATCGGCCAGGACAATGCCCTGCAGGCCGTCGCCGCCGCGGTGAGGCGCGGCCGCACCGGTCTGCAGGACCCCGCCCGACCGCTCGGCAGCTTTCTCTTCCTCGGCCCCACCGGCGTCGGCAAGACCGAGCTGGCGCGCGCCCTGGCGGCCTTCCTCTTCGATGACGAGGACGCCCTGCTGCGTTTCGACATGAGCGAATATGGCGAGCGCCACTCGGTGGCGCGCCTGATCGGGGCGCCGCCCGGTTACGTCGGCTACGAGGAAGGTGGCCAGTTGACCGAGGCGGTGCGCCGCCGGCCCTGGTCGGTGCTGCTCTTCGACGAAATCGAAAAGGCGCACCCGGAGGTCTTCAACATCTTCCTGCAGGTTTTCGACGATGGCCGCCTGACGGACGGCCACGGCCGCCGTGTCGACTTTCGCAACACGGTCATCATCCTGACCAGCAACATCGGCGGACAGTTGCTGCGTGAACTCGGCACGGGAACGGAGGAAAGCGCCCTGGACGCAGCCCTGCTGCGTGAACTTGAGGGACACTTCCGCCCCGAGTTTCTCAACCGCCTCGACGAGGTCATCCGCTTCCATCACCTGACCCAGGCGGACCTGCTGGAGATCGTGGACATCCAGCTGGTCGGCCTGCGCGAACGTCTGGCAGCGCAGGGCCTGGCTCTGGAGCTCGACGGGGCCGCCCGCGCCCAGCTCGCCGAACTGGGTTACGACCCGGTCTACGGCGCGCGGCCGCTCAAGCGAGTCATCCAGCGAGAACTGCAGGACCCGCTGGCGCTGCTGCTGCTGGAAGGTCAGGTCCAGGAAGGGGACGTCGTCTTCGTCGACATCGGCCCCGGCGGTCTCACGCTCACGCCGGAGACCGGCCCCGAGCCCCTGGCGATGGGCGCATAGGCGGGGCCCGCCCTCACCCCAAACCCCTCTCCCTCAGGGAGAGGGGCTTTTTCTTTGGGCTTGCTGTCTGTCTTGCCAAATGGTCATCCAGGTGTAACCCCCGGAATTCCAGAGACGATCGACACCTTGCCAACCTGCCCTCACCCCAAACCCATCTCCCCCGGGTGAGGGACTGTTGCATTTCGGTCTGCTGCTCCTGCGGCCTGAAATCCCTGACAACGGGACTCCCCCTCTCCCCCTGGGAAGGGCTCCCGCGACTGAGCGGGACAAGGGTCGTCCTGTGGCGCAGGATCGCCCGCAAGGTTAAACTTTGCCTCGACATGCCTTGCTTGTTGGAGGATCGGATTCATGAAACGTATAGTGTTTCTTCTGTTCGCGTCCCTCTTGCTCTGCCTGGCTGCCGCGCCGCTGGCCGCCCAGGACGAGGAGCCGCTGCAGCTGACTTACCTGCACTGGGCCGACCCGACCGCCGACCAGGTCTTTCAGGAACTGATTGACCAGTTCAACGAAGCCAACCCGGACGTCTTCATCACCCTCGAAGGCGTGCCCAGCGCCGGCTACGTCGACTACCTGCTGACCTCCATTGCCGGTGGCACACCGCCGGACATCGCCCTCGTCGCCGACGGCGACTTCGCCGTCTTCGCCCCGCGCGGCGCCCTGGTCAGCATTGAGGAATTCGTCAACGCCAGCGAGGTCATCGACCTCGACGCCGTCTGGCCCTCCGGCCCCGACCGCTATCGCTTCGATGCCGAGACCGGCGCCTTCATGACCGGCCCCATCTACGAACTGCCGCGCGACGTCGGCCCCACCGCCCTTTACATCAACGTCGATCTCTTCAACGAGCTGGGCGTGCCCCTGCCGGACCCCAACGTGCCCATGACCTGGGACCAGCTGGTGGAGACCGGCATCGCCCTCACCACCGACGTCAACGGCCTGCACCCCAATGAAGAAGGCTTTGACGCCGACAACGTCGAGACCTTCGGCCTTGGCACGTTGACCGTGCCTGGCTGGGGCCTCGGGCCGATCTTCGGCAACGGCGGCCACTACGTCAGCGAGGACGGCCGCACCTGGATCGCGCACGAGGACCAGAACACCATCGACGCCATCCAGTTCCTCTCCGACCTGAATCACGTCCACCGCATCACCCCGCCGCCCGGTGTGCTGGAAGGCATCAACGTCTGGGACCTCTTCAATACCGGACGCGTCGGCATGAACTGGAACGGCCGCTGGGCCACCACAGGTTTCCGCGAGACCCTGGACTTTGAATGGGACGTGCGGCCCTTCCCCGTCGGCAACAGCGGCGAGATCCGCGCCTTCGCCGAGGGCTGCAGCGTCAGCGGCTGGTCCGGCTCCGTGGGCCTCGCCATCATCGCCGGCTCGACGGGCGCCGAAAACCCGGAGCAGGCCTACCGCTTTATCGAGTTCATCTACGGGCCGGACGGCCAGCTGGCGCAGGCCGCGCTGGGCTACAACATCCCGGCCCAGATGGAACTGGCCAACACCGACGCCTTCCTGCAGCCCGGCCAGATGCCCGCCAATTCCCGGATCTTCCTTGAGACGACCCGCTGCCAGTTGCCGGGTCCCTGGTCCTTCGTGCCGCACTGGTTCGTGTGGCAGCCGGAACCCTGGGGCCGCATGTGGCAGGACGTCGTGATTGACAACGTTGCCTTCGCCGGGGACGCCCTGCTGGACGTCGCCGGTGACCTGCAGGCCGGCCTCGACGACGCCTGGGCCACCATCGACGAACAACGCATGGGCGGTTAGCCATAACGCAGCCAGTCACGCCGGGGCGGCGGGCGTCCCGGCGTGACTGCAAATCAGCATGAGAACCTGACGCGATGATCCGCCTGCGCCCGCGCCTGTCCCAGGCCAGCAACACCCGCCGCGAGGCCTTCTGGGCCTGGCTTTTCATCCTGCCCGTCACGGCGGGTTTCTTCCTCTTCGTCCTCGGCCCCATGCTGGCCTCGCTGGCGCTCAGCTTCACCAAATGGGACCTGCTCTCGCCCGCCGAATGGGCCGGTACGAGAAACTGGCATTCCATCTTCAGCGTCTCTGTGGTGCATACGCCCCAGGCCCGCGACGAGGCCAGCGGCGACCTGCTCTTCCAGTGCGGGCGGCACCGCAACGTGCCCGCCTCCGAACTGACCGACTGGCAGCGTCGCAACGACGAGCGTACGGGCGAACCCTTCGATTGCCGACCCGGCTACCCGCGCGACCGCGAGGTGCTGCCGGAGCGTTTCGGCGTGGTCAGCGAGGTCACGCTCGTTGGCCAGCGCTGGCTGCTCGGCGCGCGCGACCACGTGCTGTGGATCGCGCTCTTCAACACCGTCTACATGTTGCTGGCCGTGCCCGTCGGGATGGCGCTGGCGCTGGCCGTCGCCATCGTGCTCAACCAGCAACTGCGCGGCCGCAACCTGCTGCGCGCCATCTTCTACCTGCCCAACGTGCTACCCATCGCCGCCACCTCCGTCATCTGGCTGTGGATCTTCAACCCCGAGTTCGGCATCCTCAACCACCTGCTGGGCAGCGTCGGCCTGCCTGCCGAAGGCCGCTGGCTCAGCGACCAGGGCACGGTCAAGCCCTCGCTGATGATCATGGGCATCTGGAGCGCGCTCGGCTTCCAGATGCTCATCTACCTGGCCGCCCTGCAGGCCGTGCCGTCCCAGCTCTACGAGGCCGCCGTGATCGACGGCGCCGGCCTCTGGGGACGCTTCCGTTTCGTCACCTGGCCCAGCCTCAGCCCGACCACCTTTTTCCTGCTGGTCACCGGCATGATCTTCGGCTTCCAGAGCTTCGCCCAGCCCTACATCATGACCCGCGGCGGCCCCGGCAACGCCTCGCGCACGGTCGTCATGGAAATCTGGAAAAACGGCTTCGCCGACCTTGAAATGGGTTACGCCTCGGCCCAGGCCTGGCTGCTGGGGGTGGTCATCCTGCTCATCACCGTCGCCAACTTCCGCCTCGCGCGGCGCTGGGTCTTTTACGAGCATGAGCAGCATGTCTGAGGCCGCGCGCGTACTGGCCACGCCCCTGCGCGACGACCCCCGCCGTCAGGCGCAACTGTTGCGCGCCCTCTCGTACGTCGGCCTCTTCACGCTCGCCTTCATCATCCTGATCCCTTTCTTCTGGATGCTCTCCACCTCCTTCAAGCCGGCTCGCGGCATCTTCGTGATGCCGCCGCAGTGGATCCCCGATCCCTTCATTCTCGACCATTACTTCACGATCTGGGAGAAGACGCATCTCGCGCGCGGTCTCGTCAATTCCACCTTCATCGCCCTCTCCACCACCCTGGGCGAGATCGCCACCAGCACCCTGGCCGGCTTCGCCTTCGCCCGCATGCGTTTCCCGGCGAAGGGCCCGCTTTTCGGCCTGCTGCTGATGACCATGATGATCCCCGGCATCGTCACCCTCATCCCGACCTTCATCCTCTTCGGCGAGCTGGACTGGATCGACACCTTCAACCCCGTCATCCTGCCCTACCTGTTGGGTACGCCTTTCGCCCTTTTCCTCAGCCGCCAGTTCTTCTCCGGCCTGCCGCGTGAACTGGAGGACGCGGCCAAGGTCGATGGCGCCAGCTTCTTCCAGATCTACCGCCATGTCTTCATGCCCCAGGCCCGGCCGCTGGTCGCCACGCTTTTCGTGCTGGGCTACCTGCACCGCTGGAACGACTTCCTCGCGCCGCTGATCTACCTGCGATCGCCCGAAATCCAGACCGTCTCGGTCATGCTGGCGCGCCTGGTGGACTTCTACGTGCAGGACTGGTCGGTGCTGATGGCCGGCGCCATGATCGCCCTGCTGCCGATCCTCATCATTTTCGTCGTGTTGCAACGCTTCATCATTGAGAGCGTCGCCTTTTCAGGACTTAAGGGATGAACCACGTCTGGCTCAACCCCCTGCGCAGCGTGGGGGCCATCGACCGAAACATCTTCGGCGGTTTCGCCGAGCACATGCACCGCTGCATTTACGGCGGCATCTTCGACCCCGGCTCGCCGCTGAGCGACGACCAGGGCCTGCGCCTCGACGTGATCGATGCCCTGCGCCGCCAGCGCATGCCGATCGTCCGCTACCCGGGCGGCAACTTCGTCTCGGGCTACCGCTGGCGCGACGGCGTCGGCCCCGTCGGGGGGCGCCCGGCGCGCCTCGACCTCGCCTGGAACGCCATCGACAGCAACCACTTCGGCACAAACGAGTTCATCCGCTTCTGCCGCCTGCTGGATGCCGAGCCCTTCCTCGTCGTCAACTGCGGCGACGGCGACCTGCGCGAGGCGCGCGACTGGCTCGAATACTGCAACGGGGCGCGCCCCACGGAGCCAGTGAAGTTGCGTCAGGCCCACGGCTTCGACGAGCCGCACGGGGTGCGCTACTGGGGCATCGGCAACGAGGTCGACGGCCCCTGGCAGATCGGCCACAAAACCGCCGCCGAGTACGCGAGAGCGTACACCGAGTTCGCGAAAGCCATGAAACTGGTCGATCCCGACATCAAACTGGTGGCCGCCGGCACCTCGGACTGGACCGCCGACGTGGTCGAGACGCCGCGCCTGCTGCTGCAACAGGCCGGCGAATTGATCGACTACCTCGACATCCACTGGTACATCGGCCTCGGCATGGAGACCGTCGACTTCCCGGCGCTGATGGCCACCTCGGAGCTGCTGGAGGAACGCCTGAAGGCCATGGAAGGCATCATCCGCATCATGCGCCTCAACCATGGCATTGAACGCGAGATTCACCTCGCCGTCTGTGAGTACAACGTGCTCAAGTTCATCGACCACGACCGGGGCATCGAGGCCATCTTCAACCTGCAGGACATGCTGGTCATCGCCCAGAACCTGAACGCCTTCCTGCGCCACGCATACAGCGTCAAGATGGCCAATATCTCCGAGATCGTGAATATGGGCGGCCCGATCCGCAGCGATCCTGACGGCGACGGCCTCGTGCTGCAGACCACCTGGCACGCGCTCGAGCTCTACAGCCGCCTCAGCGGCGAGGTCGCCCTCGACGCCTGGCAGGAGAGCGACGCCACCTTCAGCGGCAACGGCTACAGCGGCGTGCCCGTGCTGGATGTCGCCGCCACCCGCGACCGGACGGGCCATCAACTGACGCTTTTCCTCGTCAACCGCAGTGAAGACGCCCACAGCGACGTCACGGTCCACCTGGAGGCCGGCCGATTCGACGGCCCGGCGCGTCTCAGCGTACTCAACGGCCCCTCGCTCGAGGCCTGCAACACCTTCGACACGCCCAACGAAGTCCGCCTGCGAACAGAATCGCTGCCGACACAGGACAGCGAAGCGACCGCCACGCTCGAACCGCATTCCCTGACCGCACTGGAGCTTGCAGTGCGGCGTTAGGTTGGCGTCATGGTTTGCCCGCCCTCAGGATGGGAGAGGGGTTTGGGGTGAGGGCCCCGGATGCAGGCTTGCCCGTTCACCTGTGTATACTTGCGTTGCGCCAGCAGAAAGGAGCCCGCCATGGCCCCCGACTTCCCCGGCGAGGAGCGCGACCTGCGCTTCTTCCCCATCCGCAATGAAGCGCCGCGCCACCTGACGCCGGAGCAAATCCGGCACTACAACGAGCGCGGCTACATCTTTCCGCTCGACGTCTTCTCAGGCGAGGAAATCGCCGCCCATCGAGCCTACTTCGACGGGTTGACGGCCATGGCCGAGGCCGCGGGCCTCGACAACTACGGCATCAACGCCTGGCACACAAGTTGCGCCGGCATCTACGACCTCGTCACCGAGGGCCGCATCCTCGACTACGTGCAGGACCTGCTGGGCGAGACCGTCATCCTCTGGGGCTCGCACTACTTCAACAAGCTGCCCGGCGACGGCAAGCGCGTCAGCTGGCACCAGGACGCCACCTTCTGGGCCCTCAGCCCCAGCAAGACCGTCACCGTCTGGCTGGCGCTGGACGACACCGATGTCGACAACGGCGCCATGACGCTCATCCCCGGCTCGCATCTGCACGGCGCCATCGAGTACGTCGAAAGCAGCCCGGAGGAGAACAACGTCCTCTGGCAGACCGTGGAGGGCGCCCCGCAGTACGGCGCCGCGCCCGTGCCGGTCGAACTGCGCGCCGGCCAGATGTCGTTGCACACCGACCTGCTGCTGCACGGCTCGGAGCCGAACCTCTCGCAGCGGCGTCGCTGCGGCCTGACCATGCGCTTCATCCCCGGCGACGTGCTGCGCACGCTGCCCGACTGGAACGAGGGGGCCATTCTCTGCCGCGGCGTGGAGCCCCACGGCCACTTCAACTACATCGCCCGCCCCGACGGCGACCGCATCCCGGAGAAGGCCTGACTTTTGCCTGTATTCGCCTGCCTCAAAGAAAAGGTCTGCCCCTCTTTCGGCGAGAGAGGGCTCTTACTCCAGATGCGACCAGCGGGGGAGCGCCAGCACCTCCGGGTTGACCACGTCAACCGGACGTTTGCCGCTCAAAATATCCGCCACGTTCTGCGCCGCCAGACGCTCCAGCGCCAGCACCGACTCTTCGGAGTAGAAGGCCGTATGCGGCGTGGCGATCACACCGGGTTGCGCCAGCAAGGGGTGGCCCGGCGGCAGATGCTCCGGCACGAAGACGTCCAGTCCCACGCCGCTGACCCGGCCTGACTGCAGCGCCCCCAGCAGCGCGTCCTGGTCGATCAGCGCGCCGCGCGCCGTGTTGATCACGAAGGCGCCCGGCTTGATGCGCGTCAGGCGTTCCGCGTTGAGCAAATGATGCGTCTCCTCCGTCAGCGGCGTGTGCAGGCTCACGAAGTCCGCCCGCGCCAGGGCCTCGTCGAGGCCCGCCGGCTCAACGCCCGCCGCGCGGATCTCCTCGTCCGGCACCCAGGGGTCATGCGCCAGCAAATGCAGGTCCAGAGCGGTCGCCTTGCGCGCCAGCGTGCGCCCGATCTTGCCGAAGCCGATGATCGCCAGCGTGCGCCCCGCCACGCGGTAGACCGGCATGCCCGTCGCCAGCGACCAGTTGTCGGCCCGCACGGCGCTGTCGTAGCGCAGGAGGTTGCGCGCTCCCGCCAGCAGAAAGGCCAGCGCGTGCTCGACCACCTCATCGAGGCAGTAGGCCGGCACGTTGGTCACCGGGATGCCCAGGCGCGTCGCCTCGTCGACCGGGATGTTGTCGACACCGATACCGTAGCGCCCGATGACCTGCAGCTTCGTCCCTGCCCGCACGACGGAGGCCGGCACCTGTTTGAAGCAGGTCAGGATGGCGTCGGCCTCCGGCGCCAGACGCAGCAACTCCTCCTCGCTGCCCGTCTCCGCCTCCAGCAGCCGCGCCCCGACGCGCGCCAGCACCTCCGCCTCCGGCGCGGTGGAGGGCCAGGTGTAGTCCGTGACGAGGACGATTTTGTCGCTCATGTCAGGCCCCGCGCCGCCGCGCCCACACTTCCGGGTTGACCACGTGCGGCGGCCGCTCGCCCTTCATCACCTGCAGCGCCTGCTGCAGGGCCAGCGGCCACAGTTGCGCCTTGCTTTCGACGGTGGCGCCGGCCACGTGCGGCGTGCACACCACGTTGGGGTGCCGCACCAGGGGATGCGTGTGCGGCGGCGGCTCCTGCGCGAAAACGTCGGTGGCGTAGCCGGAAAGCTGACCGCTCTCCAGCGCCGCCGGCAGCGCCGCCTCATCGACCAGGGTGCCGCGCGCCGCGTTGACCAGCAGCGCGCCCGGCTTCATCTGCGCCAGGGTGCGGGCGTTGATCAACTCGCGCGTCTCCGCCGTGGAGGGCAGATGCAGCGAGACCACGTCCGCCATCCCCAGCAGCGCCTGCAGCGAGTCCACGCGCTGCACCCCCAGGTCATCGGCGCGTTCCTGGCTGATGAAGGGATCGTACACGGCGACCTGCATGTCGAAGGCCAGCGCGATGCGCGCCACGCGCCCGCCGATGCGCCCCAGGCCGACCAGACCCATTTGCTTGCCGGCAAGTTCAGTGGCGTCGTGCATCGTGAAGTAGTCCAGGCGCTCCTCGCGCTGCAACTGCCGCGCGCAGCGGCCCAGGCGCTTCACGCTGTAGAGCAACAGGGCGATGGTGAACTCGGCCGTGGCGATGCTGGGCACGTCCGGCGTGTTGCAGACCACCACGCCGCGCTCGGTCGCCTCGTCGATCGCCACGCCGTCCACGCCGATCCCCGTGCGCGAGACCACCAGCAGTTCCGGCATGCGGTCAAAGAGTTCGCCGTCGTAACGCACGTAGGCGGAGGCGATGACGCCCTGGGCGCCGGCCATGCTGCGCAGCACACCCTCCATGCCCTTTTGCTCCGGGCCGCGCCAGACCAGTTCGACGTCGCCCGCCAGGTGCCGGTACCTTTCCGGCACCGGTCGTTCACACCAGATTCGCCCCATCCATTTTCTCCCTGTTTCAGTCCAGCGCCGGCGCATTGCCGAAGGCCGCCACGCCCTCGCGAATCGCGCGCATCAACAACCCGTAGTCCTGACCGTAGCTGATGAAGGTCACGCCCTGCGCCTGTAGCGCGCGCAGGCCTTCGGGCGAATCCGCCGCGTAGCCGACGGCCTTTCCGGTCCTGCGCCCGACCTCCAGCATGCGCTCCAGCACGGCGTCGACCTCCGGCAGCGGCAACTGCAGCGGGTCCAGCCCCAGCGACAGGCAGAGATCGAAGGGGCCGAGGAAGAGCACGTCGACGCCCGGCACAGCGGCGATCTCCTCCAGGTTGTCGAGCATCTCGCGCGTTTCCACGATCAGCGCGACGAGGATGTGGTCGTTGGCGCGCCGCAGATAGTCCTCGTTATCCAGGGAATAGTGCGAGGCGCGCAGCGGCCCGAAGCTGCGCCGTCCTTCCGGCGGGAAACGCGTGGCCGCCACGATAGCCTCGGCCTCGGCCACGCTGCGCACCATCGGCACCAGCACGCCCATGGCGCCCACGTCCAGCGCGCGCTGGATGTAGACCTGCTGCGACGAGGCCACGCGCACGATCGGCATGGCGCCGCTGCCCTGCACGGCCATCAGGATGTGCTCGATCTGCGCGATGTCGAGGTTGTTGTGCTCGGTCTCGATCACCAGCCAGTCGAGGCCGGCGCGCGTCAGCAGTTCGGCCACGTTGGGGCTGCCCAGCCCCATGAAGCAGCCGATCTGCGCCACACCTGCCAGCAGATTGTGTCGTACCTCGTTGTTTTTCACCGTTTCACTCCAGGGGGATGTTGTCGACGCGATACAGGGGTTCCAGGCCCGCGGCGATCCGTTCCACGTTGGAGGCCGCCGCCCCCGAGCGCTTGCGCGAGGTGCCGTCGGTCGTGCCGGAACAGTGCGGCGTGGCGATCACGTTGGGCAAATGCATCAGCGGATCATTGGGGTCCGGCGGCTCGGTGCTGAAGACGTCCAGGCCCGCCCCCGCCAGACGCCCGTCGCGCAACGCATCCGCCAGCGCCGCCTCGTCGACCAGGGCGCCGCGCGCCACGTTGATCAGCCAGGCCTGCGCCGGCAGCAGCGCCAGGCGTCGCGCGTCGACGCAGTGCCGCGTCGTGGCGTTCAGATGCAAATGCATGGAGAGCACGTCGGTCTCCGGCAGGAGATCGTCGAGGTCCTCCGGCTTGCCGGCGAACTCCACGCCCAGCGACTCGCGCTCGTCGTCGCTGACATCGCGGATGTCGATCGCGAACATGCGCATGCCAAAGCCGCGCGCGCGCTTCGCCAGCTCGATGGCGCTGGCGCCGAAGCCGTAGAGCACCAGCCGTTTGCCCTCCAGTTCCAGCCCCAGCGGCTCGTAAAAAACGCCCTCGCGCAGGTTGCTTTGTGACACGGGGTACTGCCGCGCCAGCAGCAGAATCATCATCATGGCGTGTTCCGCCAGCGCCACCGCGCTGAACTGCCCGGGGCAGTTGGCGACCGGGATGCCGCGCGAGCGCCAGATGTCCATCTCGAAGTGGTCCAGCCCCGTGCCCAGGATTTGCCACAGGCGCACCTGACCGGCGGCCAGGTCGGCCATTTCCTCCGTGCCGGCGGCGCCGCCGACGTCGATCACCACGTCCACGCCGGCGAATTGCGGCGCCAGGTCCGCCTTGTAATCGCAGACCTCGATATCGTTTCCCGTGGCGCGCACCGCGTTCACGACGTCCACACCCCAGGGGTAAAACATCTCCGCGCGCGCCGGGTGCGGCAGGAACAGGACTTTCAGCTTTTCAGGCATTGACTCTCTCCTCTTTGGCCGATTCACTCCGCATAGACATGGGTGGTCACTTCGGCTGTGGCGGGCCAGGCGGCCTCCTGCGCCCAGGTCACCGCCGCGTCGATCTCCGCGCGCGCGGCCGCCTCAATGGCGTCGAGTTCCTCGCGCGAACAATGGCCCCTTTCCGTCAGCAGGCGCGCGAAACGCTCGATCGGGTCGCGCTTCATCCACTCGCGCTCTTCCTCGCGCGTGCGGTAGGGGCGGTCGGGGTCGCTCATGCCATGCCCCTGAAAGCGATAGGTATCGCAGACCATGAAGCCCGGCCCCGCGCCGCGCCGCGCCCGTTCCACCAGCGCGCCAGTCTGACGGTAGACGGCCATCACGTCCATGCCGTCCACCCGGGCGGAGGGGATGTCAAAGGCCTCGCCGCGGCTCACCAGATTACCGGCCGTGACGCGTTCGGTGGGCGTGTACTCACCGTACTGGTTGTTTTCGCAGACGTAAATCACGGGCAATTGCCAGATCGAGGCCATGTTCATCGATTCCAGCAGCAGCCCCTGGTTCAGCGCGCCATCGCCGAAGAAGCATACCGCCACCTGCCCCTTGCCGGCCCGTTTGGCGCCCAGCGCCGCGCCCGCCGCGATCGCCAGGCTGCCGCCGACGATGGCGTTGGCGCCCAGATTGCCCGTCTCGGGGTCGGCGATGTGCATCGAGCCGCCCTTGCCGCGGCAGAAGCCCTCCTCCTTGCCCAGCAGTTCCGCGAACATGCGGTCCGGGCTGGCGCCCTTGGCGAGGGAATGGCCATGGCCGCGGTGCGTGCTGGTGATATAGTCGTCGCGGCGCAGCGCGCCACAAACGCCAACGGCCACCGCCTCCTGGCCGATGGACACGTGCGCAATGCCCGGGATCAACGTCTGCATGTAAAGCTCCGCCACCCGTTGCTCGAACTCGCGGATGGTGACCAGTTGCTGGTAAAAACGCGGCCCCAGCTCGCTTACGTATTCTTCCATCGGGCGGGTGTCATTCATGGCCCTTCCTTTCCTCTTTTCAGCCCTCGACCGGCACAGTCGCGCGCGCTTCGGCGAAATGACAGGCGCTCGGGTGCCCGTGGCCGAAGCGCTCGATGAGCGCCGGCACTTCCTGCGCGCAGCGCGGCTCGGCCTTCCAGCAGCGCGTGCGAAAACGACAGCCGGAGGGCGGGTCCAGCGCCCCGGGCACCTCGCCCTCCAAGATGATGCGCCGCTGCCGCGCCTCGCTCTCCGGGTCCGGCACCGGCACCGCCGACAGCAGCGCCTGGGTGTAGGGATGCGTCGGCTGGTTGTAGATCTGGTCGCGCGTGCCGGTCTCCACGATACGCCCCATGTACATCACCGCCACGCGGTCCGAGATGTGACGCACCACGGAGAGATCATGGGCGATGAAAATAACCGCGATGCCGAATTCCTGCTGCAAGTCCTGCAGCAGGTTGACGATCTGCGCCTGAATCGAGACGTCGAGGGCCGAGACCGGTTCGTCGCAAATGATGAGTTGCGGGTTGAAGGCCAGCGCCCGCGCGATGCCGATGCGCTGCCGCTGCCCGCCCGAAAATTCATGCGGGTAACGACGCTCGTCGTCCGGGTCCAGCCCCACACGCCGCAGCAGGTCGCGGGCGCGGGCGCGCCATTCCTCGCGCGGCGCCAGCCCCTCGTGCACCTCCCAGGGCTCGGACACGATGGCGCCGGCCGTCATGCGCGGATTGAGCGAAGAATACGGGTCCTGAAAGACCATCTGGATGTGCTGACGCATTTTGCGCAGCGCCTCGCCCCGCAGCGCGAACAGGTCCTCGCCGGCGAACCAGGCGCGCCCCGCCGTGGCCCGCTCGAGGCGCAGCAGCGTGCGCGCCACGGTGGACTTGCCGCAGCCGGATTCGCCCACCAGGCCCAGGGTCTCGCCGCGATAAAGCTCGAAGTCGACGCCGTCGACAGCCCTGACCGCGCCCGGGCTGCGCCGCAGCAGCGAGCGGCTGCGCAGCGGGAAGTGCTTGACCAGCCCCTCGACCCGCAGCAGGGGTTCCTCGCCCGACGCGCCCAAACCCGCCACCTCCGCGCTGACTTCGCTGCGCCGGCGGCCCGGGATCTCCGCCACGAAGTGGCAGGCGCTGTGCCGACCGGGCTCGTCCGGCAGCGGCAGCAGGGCCGGCGTCTCCTGCGAGCAGCGGTCCTGCGCCAGGGCGCAGCGCGGGTGAAAGGCGCAGCCGGCGGGGATGCGCATCAGGTTGGGAGGCGAGCCGCGGATGGCCAGCAAGCGTCCCTCCTGGCGGTCGACACGCGGCATCGAGTCCATCAGGCCAACAGTGTAGGGGTGCCCCGGCCGGGCGTAGAGCGCGGCGATCGGCCCGGTCTCGACCACCTTTCCCGCGTACATCACGGCCACGCGGTCGGCGACCTCGGCCACCACGCCCAGATCGTGCGTAATCAGGATCAGGCCCATGCCGCTCTCCGCCTGCAACTCCGAGAGCAACTGCATCACCTGGGCCTGCACGGTCACGTCCAGCGCCGTGGTCGGTTCGTCGGCGATCAGCACCTCCGGTTCCAGCGCCAGCGCCAGCGCGATCATCACGCGTTGCGCCATGCCGCCGGAGAACTGGTGAGGGTAATCGTGGACGCGGCGCCGCGCTTCCGGGATCTTCACGCGCTCCAGCAAGTCGATGGCGCGCGCTGTCGCCTCTTGCGGCGACAGGGCGCCGCCGCTGCGCAGCGTCTCGCTGATCTGCTGGCCAACCGTGAAGGCCGGGTCCAGCGCCGCCTGCGCGTCCTGAAAAATCATGGCGATGCGGTGGCCGCGCACCTGGCGCATCGCCTCCGCGTCCAGTTGCAGCAGGTCCTCGCCCTGCAGCCGCACCGAGCCGCCCGCGATGCGTCCCGGCGGGCTGTCCACAATCCCCATGATGGCCTGCGCGCTGACGCTCTTGCCCGAGCCGGACTCGCCCAGAATGGCGAGGGTCTCGCCGCGATCCAGCGTGAAGTTCACGCCGTTCACGGCGCGCGTCAGGCCCGCCGCCGTGCGAAACTCGACGCGCAGATCGCGCACCGCCAGCAGCGCTTCGGACGGCGCCATCAGGGCCGCTCCCGCAGGCCGGCGTTGAGCCAGCGCTCACGCTGCACCGGGTCGCTGATGGCGCGCAGCGAGGCGGCCAGTAAATTCAGGCTGAGCGCCGTCAGGAAGATCGCCAGGCCGGGGAAGGTCGTCAGCCACCAGGCCGTGCTGACGTAGCTTTTGCCGGCCTCGATCATCAGGCCCCAGGAGGGCTCCGGCTTCTGCACGCCGAAGCCGAGGTAACTCAGCGCGGCCTCGCCGAGGATCAACGCGGCGATCTCCAGCGTGAAGAGGATGACCAGCGGCGAGGCCAGGTTGGGCAGCAGATGACGGCGGATGATGCGCAGGTCGCTGTTGCCGGTGACGCGCGCCGCGTCAATGAAGGGTGAGCTGCGCATCGCCAGCGTCAGACCGCGGGCGACGCGCGCGTAGACCATCCAGCGCACCAGCGCCAGCACCAGAATCACGTTGAGGAAGCCCGGCCCCAGCGCGTAGAGCACCAGCAGCGCCAGCAGCAAAAAGGGAAAGCTCATCTGCAGGTCGACGAGGCGCATGATCAGGTCGTCGAGGCGACCGCCGTAATAGCCGGCGAGGATGCCCAGCGCGGTGCCCGCCGTGCCGGAGAGCAAGGCGCTGCCCAGCCCCACCGCCAGTGAGACGCGCGCGCCGTGAATCAGGCGGCTGAGCAGGTCGCGGCCCAGTTCGTCGGTGCCCAGAATGTGCGGGAAGCCACCCTCCTCCACCGAGGGCGTCCCCGGCGGCAGGTTGCGCAGGCGCAGATTCTGGCGCAGCGGGTCGTAGGGCGCGACCTGGCCGGCGGCCAGCAGGGCGATCAGCAGCAGCGTCAGCACAATGAGCGAGAAGACCGCCACCGGGTCGCGCAGCAGCCGGCGCATGATCAGGCCGATGCCGACCTTGCGCGGCGCCTCGCTGGCGCTGTCAAGGCGGGTGACGGCGTCCGTCGTCATGCGTCCCCCGCCGCGCTGAAGCGGATGCGCGGGTTGAGCCAGGTGTAGGCCATGTCCACCAGCAGATTGGTCACGATGATGAAGATCGCCACCACGAAGACGGTGGCCTCCACCATCGGCAGGTCGCGCCGCTCCAGCGCCTGGATCGTCAGCCGGCCGATGCCGGGCCAGCCGAAGACCGTCTCGACGATGATGGCGCCGTTGAGCAGGGCCGCCAGTTCGTCGCCGCTGATGGTCAGCACCGGCACGGCGGCGTTTTTCAGCGCGTGCACGAAGACCACCCGCCGTTCCGCCAGACCGCGGGCGCGCGCCGCCTTGACGTAGGGTTTCGCCAGTTCGTCGAGCATGGCGCTGCGCGTGATCTGGGCGATGCGCCCCAGTGGCTTGTAGCAGAGCGTCAGCGCCGGCAGCACGAAGTATTCGATCCCGCCGTAGCCGGAGGTCTTGAACCAGCCGAGGCGCACGGGAAAGATCAAAATCAGCATCAGCGCCAGCCAGAACTCGACGATCGAGACGCCGCCCAGCGAAATGACGTTGGTGACGCGGTCGATGCGCGACCAGGGCCGCAGCGCGGAGAGCGCCCCCAGGGTGATGCCCAGCGGCAGGGCCAGCGCCAGGGCGGCCGCCGTCAGGGTCAGCGTGGCCGGGATGCGCTCCAGCACCCGCGGCAGGGCCGGCACCTTCTGCCAGAAGGAGGTGCCGAACTGCAGGCTGAGGGCGTCGCCGATGAAGTTCGCGTACTGCTGTCCCAGGGGCTGGTTCAGATTGAGTTGCTCGCGCACGCGCTGCACGCGCTCCTCGGAGGCCTCGATGCCCACCACCAGGCGCACCGGGTCGCCGAGGATGCGACCGGCGACGAACACCAGCGACAGCACCACGAAGGTGACCGCCACAGACTGCAGCAGGCGCCGGGCGAGGTAGGCGAGCATGGCGGAATTCCTGTGTGGCGGCCCCCGGTCAGAATCGACCAGGGGCCGCGCGTGTGTCCGTCGTCAGCGGCGTCTGCTAGCCCGCCGGCGACATTTCCTTGGCCTGCAGACGGTGGTCCAGCTTCAGCGACCAGTCCAGCGCGTTACTCACCGCGTAGGAGAAGTCCAGATGGCCGATGTAACCGGCGGCCACATCGTCGTGCGCCACCTGGTTCAGCTGCTGCAGCGTGGCGTCGCGCTCGGCGCCGGCCAGAGGCTCGGCGGCGTTCCACAGCGCCTCGGCTTCGTCGTTGCAGTACACCGAGAGAATGCCATCGCAGGAGAAGTAGAATCTGTAGGAGATGTGATAGTCGAGGAGCTCCTGACCATGCAGGTGCACGGCGACGAAGTTGCGCTCCTCGGGCACGTCCTTGATGTTGACCAGCATCACCTGGCCGAAGCCCTCGGGGTCGAAGAACTCGATCGACACGTTCAGGCCGAGGTCGCCCCACATGCTGGCGATGGCCTGCAGCGTCTCGTCGATGCCCGGCATCACCGCGATGCGCGCGCCCAGCGTGATCGGCATGTCAACCGGCACGCCGTCCGCCGCCGCGGCCTCAAGCAGGGCCGCCGCCTCGTCCGGGTCATAGGGATAGGGGCTGATGTCCGGGCTGTGGCCCAGGGCCGTGTCGTTAACGATCTGGCCGGTGGCCGTGGCCGTGCCGCCCAGAATCGTCTCGATGATCAGGTCCTTGTCGATCCCCAGCTGCAGGGCGCGGCGCACGCGCACGTCACCCAGCATCGGGCTGTTGGTGTCCATGCGGATGAAGATCGTCTCCACGCTGGCGGCCGACTCGCAGCGCGCGCTGTCGCTCATGGAGACCTCGGCGCACTGCTCCGGCGTGATGTACTGCGCGATGTGGGCCTCACCGGCCTGCACCGCCGCCGTGCGTACCTGGTCTTCCGGCAGGAAGCGGTAGACCGCCCGCTGGAAAATGACCTCGCCGCCGGCCTCGTCCATCATGCCGTGGCCCCACCAGTCGGGGTTGACCTCGTAGGTGATCGACTCGCCGCTGCTCCACTCGACGAAGCGGTAGGGGCCGGTGCCGATCAGGTTGGTGTGGTAGGAGTCCGGGTCGTCCATCAGCTGCTGCGCCGAGCCGATCGGCACGAAGTACATCTTGTTCAGCAGGATCGGGTCCGGTTCCGGCGTCGAGACGTTGAGGGTGTAGTCGCCCACGGCCTCGGCGCTCATCGAGCCAACAAAGTCCAGCAGGTCGAAGGCGTTCTCGGGGTCGAAGGTGTGGTTGATGCTGGCCGCCGCCGCAGGGGCGTTGAAGTACGAACCATCGTGGAAGCTCACGCCTTCGCGCAGCGTGAACTGGATGGTGCGGTCGTCAACCCACTCCCAGGCGGTCGCCAGCAGGGGCACCATCTCGCCAGACGCAAAATCGCGCGTGACCAGTTGCTCCACGGCGTTCAGGAAGCCGGGGCCGCCCGTCTCGGCGAAGCCGCGCCAGGCGTCCATGCTGACCGGCTCGATGCCGACCGCGATGACGACCGTGTCGTCCTGGGCCTGCAGCGCCGCCGGCAGCAGCAGAAGCAGCAAAATGACAATCAGCAAGGTCTTTCTGTGCAACATGTCTTCTCTCCAATTGGTTGATGGAATTGTGACGGCGCTGCGTTTTTGTCTTCAGGCAGGCTCCTTTCCCCCTTTGGCGGCTCAGACCAGCAGCGACCAGGGGTCTTCCAACAGGCGTTTCACATCGCGCAGAAAGGCCGCCGCGACGGCGCCGTCCACCGCGCGATGATCGACGTTAATCGTCAGTTGCAGCATCGGCCGCACGGCCACCTGACCCGCGTCGGCCACCACACATTCCTGCACGGCGCCGACGGAGAGGATGGCCACTTCCGGCGGGTTGATGATGGCCGTGAAGTGCTCGATGCCATACATACCCAGGTTGCTCAGGGTAAAGGTGCCGCCGCTCATCCCGGACGACGCCAGCTGCCGCGCCCGGGCGCGTTGCGCCAGCTCCTGCAACCTGGCCTGCAGTTCCGCCAGGCCCAGGCCGTCGCAATCGCGGATGACCGGCACCAGCAGGCCGTCGTCCAGCGCCACCGCCACGCCCAGATTCACCGCCCGCAACTCGTGAATGCCATCGTCCAGCAGTTGCGCGTTCAGCCGCGGATGCGAGCCCAGCGTCTCCGCCACCACCCGCGCCAGCACGGCCGTCAGCGTCAGTTTGTGACCGCTGGCGGACTCCACCGCCGAGGACAGTTGCTGCTGCAGGAGCAGCGCCGCGCGCATGTCGGCGCCGAGCGTCAGGGAAATGTGCGGGGCCGCCTGCGCGCTGGCCTGCGTGCGCGCCGCGATGGCGCCCCGCATGCCCGTCAGCGGCACGACGCGCCGCAGGTCATGGGCGACCGTCGGCTCCGCCGCGGCGACGATCGTCTCCGCAGCGCTGGCCGCTTCAGCTTCCCTCGCGGCCGCCATCACGTCAGCGACCAGCACGGTGCCCTCCGGCCCGCTACCTTCCAGGGTGGCGAGCTCAAGGCCGCGTTCCGCTGCCATGCGGCGCGCCAGCGGCGACGCCGGTATCGCGACGTTCCCATCCCGCCCTTCAGCCCTGCCCAAGGCCCCCTTCCCTGAAGGGCTCCCGCCAGGGGTGGGGCGGGCCCCGGAACCGGACAGCGGCATCGGGACGGGGGTGGCCTCCTCCGGGCGGCGCTCAAGCCAGGCCTCCACGTCAGCTTTGGTGATGCGCCCCGAGGCCGCGCGGACGTGACGCAGGTCCACGCCGTGTTCCGCCGCCAGACGCCGCGCCAGCGGGCTGGCCGCCAGCTGGCTGTCTGCCCCCCGGCGCCCGCTTCGCGGCTGCGTGGAAGCATCCTCGCTGCGCCCGGCACTGGCGCTTAATGCCCCTCTCCCTGAGAAGGGCTCCCGCCGAAGGCGGGAAGGGGCTCCCGCCCCCCGGGACGGGAAAGGGTTTGGAGTGAGGGCCGCAGACGATGCCGGGGCAACGCTCTCCGCCGCCTCGCCCTCGGCCAGCAAGAGGGCGATCACCTGGCCCACCGGCACGACGTCCCCTGGCGCGGCGCTGACCTGCGCCAGCACGCCGCTGCCGCCGGCCTCAATCTCCAGCGTGACCTTGTCGGTCTCGATCTCCATCAGGGGCTCGCCGCGCTGCACTGGCTCGCCTTCCTGCTTCAGCCAGCGCAGCAGGGTGCCCGTCTCCTGGGCCATCTCCAGCGCCGGCATCACCACGCGGTACATGGCTTCAGCCCACCTCGCCGCGCACCAGGTCGCGCGCGCGCGCCACCACGGTGTCCAGGTCGGGGATGGTCAGGTCCTCCAGCGAGGGGCTGAAGGGCACCGGCACGTCCATGGCGCCGATGCGCTGTACCGGGGCGTCCAGCCAGTAGAAGGCCCGCTCGGCGACCAGCGAGGCCAGTTCGGCCGTGGCGCCAAAACGACGGTAGCCCTCGTCGATCACGATGCAGCGCGAGGTCTTGCGCGCCGATTCCACCAGGGTCTCCTCGTCCAGCGGGGCAAGGGTGCGCGGGTCGATGACCTCCGCGCTGATACCTTCGGCGGCCAGTTCCTCCGCTGCCTGCAGCGCCAGGCCGACCATGCTGGAGGTGGCGATCAGGGTGATGTCCTCGCCCTCGCGACACACCTGCGCCTCGCCCAGCGGGATGCAGTACTCGCCCGCGGGCACGGGGCCGCTCTCACGGTACATCATCTTGTCCTCGAAGAAGATGACCGGGCTGTCGTCGCGAATGGCGGACTTCAACAGGCCCTTGGCATCGTGCGGCGAAGAGGGCAGCACGACCTTCAGGCCGGGGATGTGACAGTACCAGGCGTGCAGACTCTGCGAGTGCTGCGCCGCGGCGCGCCGACCCGCGCCCATCGTCGTGCGCAGCACCATCGGCACGCGCCACTTGCCGCCCGACATGTAATGAATCTTTGCCGCCTGGTTCACGACCTGGTCCATCACCAGCGCCGTGAAGTCGCCGAACATGATCTCGACCACTGGCCGCTGCCCGCTCAGGGCTGCGCCCACCCCCAGGCCGGTGATGCCGGCCTCCGAGATGGGGCTGTCCAGCACGCGCTCCTCGCCAAAGGCGTCGTAGAGGCCCTGGGTGATCTTGTAGACGCCGCCGTGGCGACCCACGTCCTCGCCCACGACCAGGATGTCCCCGTCGCGCCGCATTTCCTCATGCAGCGCCTCGTTAATCGCCTGGGCGAAGGTGATCTCGCGCGTTCCGTTGCCAGCCATCATGCTTCGTCTCCCGTGTCCCGCCGGACTAGTAGGGCAACATCCCGCCACTCACGTTGAAGGCCTGGCCGGTGCTGTAGGACGCGTCGTCCGAGGCCAGGAAGGCGACCATGTTGGCCACGTCCTCCGGCTGCTGCACGCGCCCCAGCGGAATGCTGTCCACCGCCCGCTGCATGACCGAGCCGACCTCGGCGCCCTCCAGAGTCGCGATTTCGCGGTCGATCAGGGCCCACATCTCGGTATCGACGATGCCGGCGCAGAGGCAGTTGACCAGAATCTGGTGCCGCGCCAGTTCGGCGCCAAATTGCCGCGTCAGGCCGACCACCGCGTGCTTGCTGGCGGCGTAGGCGCCCAGCGGCGTGGCCGCGCCCGGCGCGATCTTGCCCGCGCCGGAGGCGTTGTTGATGATGCGGCCGCCCCTGCCCTGCGCGATCATGTGGCGCGCCGCCGCCTGTGTGCAAAGCAACGTGCCCTTGGCGTTAACGTCCATCTGCGCCTGCCAGCTGGCCTCGTCCGTCTCCAGCAGCGGCTGAATGATGCCGATGCCGGCGTTGTTGACCAGAATATCCAGCCGGCCGAATCGCCCGACCGTCGCCGCCACCATCGTCCCGACCTCGTCGCGCTGCGTCACGTCGGTCCTCTGCGCCAGGGCCGCGCCACCCGCCGCCTCGATCTCCAGCGCGACCGCCGCGGCATTGCCCCCGTCGACGTCGGCGATGGTGACGCCGACCCCCTCGCGCGCCAGACGCAGCGCGATGGCGCGGCCGATGCCGCGGCCCGCGCCGGTGACTATGGCCGCCTGGCCCTCCAGCCCGTAGCGCACAGCGCCGCTCAACCCGGCATCTCCGCGCCATCCTTCAGCTCGATGGGGTCCTGCATCAGCTCCAGCACGAAGCCGTCCGGGTCCTTGAAAAAGACCACGTGCACCACGCCCCAGCCGAGGTCAAAGGTGACCGGCTCCGAGACGAAGTCGACGCCCTTTGCCAGCCACTCATGGTAGGTGCCCCACACGTCGGGCACGCCGAAGCAGATGTGGGAGTGGGCCGCGTCGCCCAGCTGCGCGTCGGAGACCCTGCCGTCGGGCACCACGTACTGCTGCAGGTCCAGCAGCACCTTCGGCGACCCGGGCGCCTTCACCCGCACCACCTCTATGACGACCTCCGGCTTGCCCGCCATCCGCGAGATGGTGTCGCCCTCCAGACGGTGCCGCTCGACTTCCTCCAGGCCCAGCAGGCCACAGTAGAAGTCCAGCGAGCGCTGCATGTCGCTGACCGTGACCGATACGTGATCCAGAATGGTGACTGCGCCCATGAATGCCTCCTGTGGCCCTGTTACCTGTTTTCGGAACCTTCCGCCCCGGATTTCAGCGACAGCTTGCGCGGCCGGCGCAAGTCGGTGGGGAGCGATTCCAGCTCCGGCACCTCCTCGCCGCTGATGGAATGCAGGTCGCGGAAGCGCTGCACCTGCGGAATGAAGCGACTGTTGAGCGAACCCACCGCCTTGTTGTAGGCCCGCACGCTGTTGTCCAGCCCCTTGCGGATGCCCGCCAGGCCGTCCACCAGAGTGCTGGCGCGACGGTAAAGCTCCTGGCCCTGACGGCCGATTTCCTCGGCCTCGCGCGCCAGTTCGGCCTCGCGCCAGCCCATGTGCACCGAGCGCAGCAGGGCGATCAGGATGGTCGGCGTGGCGATCAGCACGCGGCTCTCCATGCCGTGCTCGAAGAGCGCGGGATGCTGCTCCAGCGCGGCGCTGTAAAACACCTCGCCCGGCAGGAACATGACCACGAAGTCCGGACTTTCCTCGAAACTGTCCTGGTAGCGCCGCTGCGAAAGCTGGTCGAGATTGCGCCGCACCTGCTCGGCATGCTGCTGCAAAAAGGCGTTGCGCTCCTCCTCGTTCTGGGTCTCCCAGGCGGAGATATAGGCGTCCATGGGCGTCTTGGCATCGACGACGATGATGCGATTGTTGGGCAGGTGCACGATCATGTCCGGTCGCTGACCGCCGCCGGGCACGGGCTCCTGCTCAAAGAAATCGACGTGCTGCTGCATGCCCGCCAGCTCGACGCAACGCCGCAACTGCAACTCGCCCCAGCGGCCGCGCTGTTCCGGCCGACGCAGGGCGTTCACCAGCCGCCGCGTCTGGTCCTCCAGGTCGCTCGAGTTCTGGCGCAGGTCACTGATGCGCGTATCCAGGCTGGTCTGCGACTGCTGCAAACGCTCCAGGGTCTCGTGGACGGGCTTGACGAGGCCGCCAACCGTCTCCTGGGCGTTCGTATTCTCACGCCGCAGGTCGGCCAGCAGTTGCTCGCGGTTCTGCTCCAGCGCCTTGCCTGACAGGGAATCAAAGGATTCCTTCAGGCGTTGCTCGGCATTTTCCAGTTGCTGCCGCAGATGCTCGCCATGTTGCACCTGCGTCTCCAGTTCCGTGACCTTGTTCTGCGCTTTCTCCAGTTGCGTGCGCAGCGCGTCGCGTTCCCGCTCGCGGATGTCGCGCGCGCGTTGCGCCTCGTCCAGGCGCTCGTCAAGGGCGTTGCGTTCGGCCTCCAGGCGCGTCGCCTGGTTGCGCGTCTCGTTCAGCAGCTCCTGCGATTCCTCGTTGGAACTGAAGACCCGCTCCATTTCGGTGCGCGCCTCAATCACCTGCCTGTCGAGGGTCTCCTTTTCCACCTCCAGGCGCGAACGCCGGTCGCGCTCCAGGCTGTGGTCGACGCGCAGGGTCCGCAACTCGCGGTCGCGGCCGCGGATCAGAAACAGCGCCACAAACAGGACCAGCATGGCGCCCACCGCGCCGGCGATCAACACCAGCACCATGGTGCCGGGGTCCTGCATAAACTGCTCCATCCCGTCCATCAAGCCTCCGTCCAGTCGAAGTCATGCGGCACCTGCTGCCCCGTGCCGATTTCGTTCAGTTCCAGCAGGTTGCCGTCCGGATCGTAGAAGAAGAGCACGTGCCACTCGCCCTCGCCCTCGAAGCGCACCGGCGGCGAGACGATCTCGACGCCCGCCGCGCGCAACTTCTCCCAGGTCGCCGGCACGTCCTCCACGCCGAAGCAGATGTGCGCGGAGGGCACGTGGTGAATCGGGACCCGGCCAACCGGGCTCTCGGGGTGTATCCACTGAATCAGGTCGAAGGTGAAGCCCTGCCCGGCGCTGCGCGTGTGGCCATTGACGCCGCCGGGCGCGCGCAGGCGATACTCGCGCATGTGCACGCGCTCCATGGCCACCATCTCGGAGATGGGGCCGTCGTTGTGTTCTTCCGGCGAAACGACCTCCAGGCCCAGCAGGTCGCAATAGAATTCGCGTGAGCGCTCAAGGTCGCTGACCATCAGCGCCACGTGGTCGATAGTGACAGTCATCTTCTGCTCCCCTTGTCCGGTGCCCGGCCGCCCATGTGCAGCGAGTCGCCGATGCTCAGGATCTTCACGTCGAAATCCGGCTTCTGACTGAAATACAACTCGAAGAATTTGACGATGTCGCCGGTGTGGTTGCGCCAGAACTCCCAGTGGAAGGGCAGCAGCGTGCCGGGACGCAGGATCGACGCCACCCGCAACATCTCCGCCTCGTCCATGTACCAGGTGCGGCCGAAGGCCAGCAGGGCGTAGTCGGGCGCCTCGCGCTCGCCGACCTCCGCCAGCGCCGGCCCGTCGGAGGTATCGCCCGAGACGAAGAAGGTCGTCCCGCCGCTGTCCAGAATGTAGGAGACGGCCAGGGGCTCGTTGGGATCGTAGGAGGGGTAAACGCGGACCGTCAGGTCACGATGGCTGATGCTGTCGCCGGGTTTGACCTCGCGGATGCGCGCGTCGGGGATGCCGAAGCCGCGCATCAGCCGGGCCGAGGAGGGCGGCGCGATGCAGAAGGCCTCTGTATTGGCCAGCATCGGCAGCAGCGAGCCCTCGTGGCAGTGGTCGACGTGGTCGTGCGTCGAGAAGATGATGTCGCCGGCGCCGACCTCGTCGGGTTTGATGGAGATCGGCACGGCGCGGTAGGCGTCCGGCACAGAGTCATCGGGCGTGCCGTAGAAATAGGGGTCGATCCAGGCCAGCACCTGCGGCGTGCGCCAAGCGAAGCTGGGGCCGCCCAGCGCGTGCAGCAACGCGCCCTGTGTCACCCTCGCGCCTTCCACCTCGTCAAGAAACTTTTTGGGCCAGAACGCCACGTCGCGCATCGTCAGTCCCTTTCAATAACAGCCTGGTACAGCGTCTTCCGGCGGACGCCAGGGGCCCGTCTCAGCGCGCGGTCTCCCCGCCATCCGCCAGCATGGCCGTGCCGGTAACATAGGAGGCCTCGTCGCTGGCGAGGAAAAGCACCAGTTGCGCGATTTCGGCGGGGTCGCTGCCGCGGTTCAACATGCTTTTGGCCGCAGCGACCACGTAATCCTCTTCCGAGAAATGCGCCAGCAGGGGCGTGAGCATCAGGCCCGGGCAGACGGCGTTGACGCGGATGCCCTCCGCCGCGTGGTCCGCCGCCATGCAGCGCACCAGGCCAATCACGCCGTGCTTGCTGGTGTTGTAGATCGCCTGAAATTCCTGCCCGATCACGCCGGAAGTGGAGGAGACGCAGACGATGCTGCCCCCGCCGCCCTGCGCCATGACCGGGAGCGCGGCGCGGGAACAGGCGAAAACACCGTAAAGGTTGATGCCGATGATGTATTCCCAGTCGTCATCCGTCGCCTGCGCCACCGTACCCTGACGGAAGACGCCGGCGTTGTTGACCAGCACGTCCAGGCCACCGAAGTGCTCGACGGCGCCCGCCACCAGGCGCTCCGCGTCGGCCGCCTGGCTGACGTCGGCCTGCAGCGCCTGGGCCTCGCCGCCCGCCGCTGTGATTTCCGCAGCGACCGCCGCGGCGCTGTCGGCGTTTATGTCGTTGACCAGCACACGGGCGCCCTGCTCTGCGAATAGCAGGGAGGTCGCGCGGCCCAGCCCCGATCCAGCGCCGGTGACGATGGCCCGTTTGCCCGCCAGTCGTCCCACAATCGTCCTCTCCGCCACCATTAATGTGGCTGCTGATGGTAGCCAGTGCCGCCCTGGCTGTCAAAGACGCGCATCTCCTGCAGTGGATGATTTGCGGGTTGGTGCGGGCGATTTGATAAATCGCCCCTACAGCAGGCGAATTGATTATCCGTCCCTGCGGGATGCTTCGAGCTTGCACTCTCGCTACCCCTGCAACGGGCGATGTACGGGTGACATACCATGTCGCCCGCCACGACGCCCGGTTATTTTGCCGATTCGCCGCCGTCGGCGGGGATCACCGCGCCCGTCACGTAGGAGGCCTCGTCGCTGGCGAGGAAGAGCACCAGTTGCGCGACCTCGGCAGGGTCGCCGCCGCGTTTGAGCATGTTGGCCTGGGCATAGCCCGCCAGTTGTTCTTCCGGCAGATGCGTCAGCATCGGCGTGAGCATCATGCCCGGACAGACCGCGTTGACGCGGATGCCCTCCGCCGCGTGGTCCAGCGCCATGCAGCGCACCAGGCCGATCACGCCGTGCTTGCTGGCGTTGTAGATCGCCTGGTTCGGCTGGGCCAGCAGACCCGAAATGGAGGAAATGCAGACGATGCTGCCGCCACCGCCCTGCGCCATAACCGGGATCGCCGCGCGCGAGCACAGGAAGACCCCGTGCAGGTTGATGCCGATGATGCGTTGCCAGTCGGCGTCCGTCGCCGTCGCCACCGTCCCGTAGCCCATGACGCCGGCGTTGTTCACCAGGACGTCCAGACCGCCGAGATGCTCAACAGCCGCCGCGACCGTGCGCTCCGCGTCGGCCGCCGCACTGACGTCCGCCTGCAGCGCGTGGGCCCTGCCGCCCGCCGCCCTGATTTCCCCGGCCACCGCCGTGACCGCGTCGGCCTTTACGTCGGTGAGCAGCAGCTGCGCGCCCTCTTCGGCAAAGCGCAGCGCGGTCGCCCTTCCCAACCCCTGCGCGCCTCCGGTGACAATCGCCCGCTTGCCCGCCAGCCGTCCCATAATCGTCCTCTCCCGCGCCATTTGTGTGCCCGCCGATGGTAGCCAGCCAGGCCCTGGCAGTCAAAGACGGGTTGCCGCGGGCGACTTGACAAGTCGCCCCTGCACCAGGTTTTTTGGGGGCGCTGCGGGCGAATGGATCATTCGTCCGTACACCAGGTGATGTACGGGTAGCGAGAGCGCAAGCTCGAAGCATCCCGCAGGGGCGAAATATCATGTCGCCCGCCGTGTCACCGGGAACGCCCAACAGCGATGTAGGGACGACATATCATGTCGCCCGCCGCTCCGGCCATTGCCGTGCGCGTGGCGCCGCCTTCGTTTCCAGCGTCGCCAGCAGCCGTTCCGTCGCAGCCGTCACCTCGTCCACCGCCCGTTCGAAGGCCGCCTCGTTCACGCGCGAGGGCACACGGTAGCCGCTGACCTTGCGCACGAACTGCAGCGCCGAGGCGCGCACTTCCTCCGCCTCCACCGGCGGATCACAGTTGTAGAGCCTGCGAATATTGCGACACATGCGCGGCCTCCTTCAAGATTTCGAGTTCCTCAGTCCAAACCCGTAACTGATCCAGGCAAGCGTTTTCTCCCTCTCTCCCTGACGTTGGGGCTCCCACCGAAGGTGGGAAAGGCTCCCGTCCCCCGGGACGGGAAAAGGGCGCACCATGCGCGGCCTCCCCGACACATTGCCATGGCTATGGAAGAGTATACTCGCCCCATGATCTCGCTCATCCTGACCGTGCGCAACGAAGGCGCCAGCCTGCCCGCCCTGCTGGACTCCCTGCTGCAGCAGACCCGCCCGCCGGACGAGATCGTCATCGTCGACGGCGGCAGCACGGATGACACGAGCGCTATCATCGAAAGCTACCTGGACCGTCTGCCGCTGCGCCTGCTCGGCGAACCCGGCTGCAACATCAGTCGCGGCCGCAACCTCGCCATCAACGCCGCCCGCGGCGAGCTCATCGCCGTCACCGATGCCGGCGTGCGCCTCGCGCCGGACTGGCTGCAACATCTGAGCGAACCCTTGCTGGCGGACCCGGAGGCCGTCGCCGTGGCCGGCTTCTTCCGCGCCGACCCGCGGAACACCTTCGAGCTGGCCCTCGGCGCCACGACCCTGCCGGGGGTCGGCGAAATCGACGGGCGCCGCTTCCTGCCCAGCAGCCGCAGCGTGGCCTTCCGCCGGGACGCCTGGAAGGCCGTCGGCGGTTACCCCGAATGGCTCGATCACTGCGAGGACCTGGTCTTCGACCTGCGCCTGCGCCAGCGCTGCGGCCCCTTCGTCTTCGCGCCGCAGGCCATCGCACACTTCCGCCCGCGCCCCTCGCTGCCGGCTTTCTTCCGCCAGTACGCGCTTTACGCCCGCGGCGACGGCCTCGCCGGCCTGTGGACGAAGCGTCACCTGCTGCGCTACGCTGCCTATCTGCTGATCCTGCCGCTGCTGCTACTCGCCGGCGCGCTGCTGCATCCCCTCTGGTGGGGAATCCTGGTGCTGGCGGGCCTGGCCTGTCTGGCGCGTCCGCTGCAGAGACTCTGGCAAATGCGTGGCGGCAAGCGTTGGCTGGCGGCCCTGCCGCTGCTGCCGCTCATCCGCGCGACGGGCGACATCGCCAAGATGACCGGCTGGCCGCTCGGCCTCTGGCAGCGGCGACGGACGAACCCGCCGCGCTGGCGCTGAACCTGGTTTGCTCTGAAAAAGCCAGTGAGGCGCGCGACATGATATATCGCCCGTACAACAACTGGTGTACGGGTCGCGAGGGCTCTGGCCCGAAGCATCCCGCAGGGGCGAATGATCATTTCGCCCGCAACAACCCGCACATCATCTGCCGCAAAGGAAAATCAGGTCGCGGGTTGCACGGAGCGGGTGGCCGGATGTACCAGCAGCACGGCGATTCCAGCCAGCACCACCAGCGCGGTGACCAGGTAGGGCAGGAAGGGGCTCACGCTGTACAGGCCGGTGCCCAGCGCCGGCCCGACGAGGAAACCATAGCCCGGCATGGCGCTGGCCAGGCCGGCCGCCGCGCCCTGTTCACGCGGCTCGACGGTGAAGGTGATGGCGCTGCGGAAACCCGGCTGCACCATCCCGATGCCCAGGCCCAGCAGCACCATCGCCAGCAGCAAATGCAGCAGACTTGCCGAGAAGGCCATCAGCAGCAGCGCGGCCAGCATCAGCGGCATCCCCATCCACAGCAGTTTCATCGGCGACGGGCGAAACACCTGAATCAGGACCAGGCGGGTGAACAACAGGGAGACCCCGCTGCCCATCACCACCAGCCCCGTCTGGCGCGTGGTCTCGATGGCGTCCAGGCCGAAGCGGTCCTGCACCAGAAAGCCAATGGTGAATTGCACCATCGACAGCACCAGCAGGGCGCAGAAGCCGACCATCAGAAAGGGGAGCAGGCGTCCGTCGAACATGCCCAGTTTCGGCGCGCTCTCGCCCTGCACCAGGACGGGGCGTACGGCCGGCAGAAAACGCCAGACCAGCAACACGCCCAGCAGCGGGCTCAGCGCCGCCAGGAAGAGGGGCGCCACCAGACCCAGGCCCACGCTCACCACCAGCGCGCCGAGGGCGGGGCCCATGATATTGCCCATACCCACCGACGAGGTCAGGATGCCCATCGCCCGCGTGCGTTGCCGGCCCGTGCTGACGTCCGCGACGTAGGCCTGCGCGGCCGGAATGGACGCCGAGAAGAGCGCGCCCACCATCAGACGCGACCCGACCAGCAGCAGCCAGGTCAGCATGATGCTGGCGAAGACCCCGTCCAGGCCCGCCTGCATCACCGCGGCGAACACGCCCGAACCCAGCGCGTAGCCCGCCAGCCCGATCATGATGACCGGTTTGCGCCCGCGCCTGTCGCTGTAACGTCCCCACCAGGTGCTGCATACGATCCACGCGATGGAGGACAGCGACAGCATCAGGCCGCCCTGCACTTCGCTCATGCCCAGCTGGCGCATCAGCGAGGGCAACACCGGCGCCAGCACGGAATAGCCGAGGTTGGCGCTGAACAGCGCGCCAAACAGGATCCAGGCGAATCTCACGGATGTCTCACAGACTGTGGCGTTGCCAGTGGCATATCGTCAATGATAGCGCCTCTACCCAGGCGACTCTGGGTCCAATCGCGCTATTGGACTGTAGCGGGCTGAATCAGATCGCGGGCTGCAAACAGGAAATGAGTTTCGGCAGGAGACTTTCGCACCTGGCGGGTTTCGGCGGCCCTCACCCCAAACCCCTCTCCCTGAGGGAGAGGGACTTTAACTGCCATGTCCGGACGAGAATCTCATGGCCCGTGAATGGTTTCGCCCTTGCCACTCTCCCGCCGGGAAGGGCTCCCACCGAATGTGGGAAAGGCTCCCGCGACTGGCGGGAAAAGGGCGCCGAATCAGATCGCGGGCTGCAAGGCCCGCGTGCGCGGGTGCAGGAAAAGCACGCCGATGCCGGCCACGATCACCACAGAAGTCAGGAGGAAGGGCAGGAAGGGGGCCAGGCCGTAGAGGGCGGTGCCCAGCGCCGGCCCGACGATGTAACTGTAACCGGGCATGGCGCTCGCCAGGCCGGCCGCCGCGCCCTGCTCGTGCGGCTCCACGGCGAAGGTCACCGCGCTGCGGTAGGCCGGAAAGGCCATCCCGACGCCCAGCCCCAGCAGCACCATCGACAGCATCACCTGCGTGGGACCGGTCACTTCAATCAGCAGCAGGAGCGAAGCCAGCACCAGCGGCATGCCCAGGCGCAGCAGCTTCAGCGGCGAAAGGCGCAGGACCTGCACCAGCACCATCTGGGCGAAGAACAGGGCCACGCCGCTGACCGTCACCGCCAGACCGGTCTGTCTCGCGGTCTCGATGGCGTCCAGGCCGAAGCGGTCCTGCACCAGATAGCCGAGGGTGAACTGCACCACCGCCGGCACCAGCATCGCGCAGAAACCGATGATCATCAGGGGCAGCAGACGCGCATCCAGAAAGCTCAGGACCGGCGCGCGTTCGCCCTGCTTCAGCGGCGAACGAATCGGGGGCAACAGGCGCCAGACCAGCAGCATGCCCAGCAGCGGCATCAGGGAGGACATCAGGATAGGCGCGACCATGCTCATCCCCAGACCCAGGACCACCGCCCCCAGCGCCGGCCCCAGCATGCCGCCCAGACCGTTGGAGGCTGACACAATGCCCATCGCGGCCGTGCGCTGCTGTCCTGTGCTGATATCGGCGACGTAGGCCTGGGCGGCCGGGGCGGCCGCCGCATACATCCCGCCCACGAGCATGCGCGACGCCACCAGCAGCAGCCACACCAGGGTCGCGCCGACGATCACGCCGTCCAGCCCGGCCTGCACGAAGATGGCGAAGAGCACCGCGCCCAGCCCGTAACCCGCCAGCCCGATGAGGATGACCCGCTTGCGGCCCAGATCGTCGCTGCGCCGGCCCCACCAGGGGCAGAAGATGACCCACACGATCGACGAGCCGGTCAGAATCAGCCCGCCCTGCAGCGCGCTCAGACCCAGTTCGCGCATCAGCGGCGGCAACACGGGCGCCAGTACGGAATGACCCATGTTGGCGCAAAACATGGCGGCGAAGAGTATCCAGGCGCTTTTCACAGGGGGCTCAACTCACAGGTTACGATGGCGGCGGAACATGGCGCGTATCATAGTTTCTGCCGCTGCGCGACATTAGGACCATTGGCCACGATTGGACTGCAGGGCGGCCACTCAGATGGCGGGCTGCAGCGCCCGTGTGCGCGGGTGCAGGACAAGCACGGCGATTCCGGCCAGCATCACCAGGGAGGCCAGCAGAAAGGGCGAGACCGGGTTGACGCCATAGAGGGCGGTGCCCAGCGCCGGCCCGATGATGTAACTGTAGGCGGGGATCGAGCTCGCCAGGCCGGCCGCCGCGCCCTGCTCGTGCGGCTCCACGGCGAAGGTCACCGCGCTGCGGAAACCCGGCTGCACCATCCCGATGCCCAGCCCCATCAGGGCCATCGCCAGCATCACCTGCATGGAACTGGCGGCAGCGGCCAGCAGCAGAAGCGAGCCCAGCGCCAGCGGCATCCCCAGACGCAGCAGCTTCAGCGGCGGCACACGCAGGACCTGCACCAGCACCATCTGGGCGAAGAACAGCGCGACGCCGCTGGCCATCACGGCCAGACCCGTCAGTCGGGTGGTCTCGAGGGTGTCCAGGCCGAAGCGGTCCTGCACCAGATAGCCGATGGTGAAGGTCACCACCGCGGGCACCATCATCGCGCAAAAGCTGATGACCAGCAGGGGCAGCAGGCGCGGGTCGAGGACATTCAGGGCCGGGGCGCGTTCGCCCCGCTTCAGGGACGCCTGCACCTGCGGCAGCAGACGCCATACCAGCAACATGCCGACAAGCGGCGTAAGCGCCGACAAAAAGATCGGCGTGACCAGGCTCAGGCCCAGGCTCACGACCAGCGCCCCCAGCGCCGGCCCCGCGATGCTGCCCAGACCCTTGGCCGCCGACATGATGCCCAACGCGGCCGTGCGTTGCTGCCCGGTGCTGACGTCGGCGATGTAGGCCTGCGTGGCCGGGGCGGCTGCCGAATGCAGGGCCGCCCCGATCACGCGCGCGCCCATCAACAACAGCCAGACCAGGGTCGCGCTGGCGATGACGCCGTCCAGGCCGGCCTGCATGACCAGGGCGAACAGGCCGACGCCCAGCGCCAGGCCCGTCAGGCCCAGCATGATGAAAGGCTTGCGCCCGCGCATGTCGCTGCGGCGGCCCCACCAGGGACAGAAAATGACCCACACGATGGACGAGCCGGTCAGCAGCAATCCGCCCTGCAGCGCGCTCAGGCCCAGTTCGCGCATTAACGCCGGCAGCACCGGCACCAGCACAGAATGCCCCAGGCTGGCGCAAAACATGGCGCCAAACAAAATCCAGGCAGGTTTCACAGAGGACTCTCGAATTGTGAGGAAAACGAAGACAAGACCCGTATCATAATGCTCCGGTGGCGCGGCCTTTGGGACCAATCCGCGCGATTGGACTGCAAGACCCTGGCAGCCGGCATCAGGTCGCGGGTTGCACCGCGCGCTCCCGCGTATGCAGGGCCAGTATGGCGAAGGCGGCCACCACGAACAGAGCCGCCAACAGGTAGGGAGACCCGGCGTTCACGCCATAGAGCGCGGTGCCCAGCGGCGGACCAAAGATGAAGCTGTAACCCGGCACCGAATTGGCCAGACCGGCCGCGGCGCCCTGCTCGTGGGGTTCGACGGCGAAGGTAATGGCCGTTCGAAAGCCTGGCATGACCATGCCCACCGCCAGGCCCATCAGCACCAGCGCCAGGGTCATGGCGGCGAAGTCGGCCGCCGGCGTCAGGACGATCAGCGCGATCAGCATCAGCGGGATGCCCAGGCGCAGCAGCGTCAGCGGCGTCAGCCGGAAGACCTGGATCAGCACCATCTGCGCGAAGAGCAGGGCCACGCCGCTGGCCATCACCGCCAGGCCCACCAGCCGCGCCGTTTCCACGCCGTCCAAGCCCAGACGGTCCTGAAAGAGGAAACCGATGGTGAACTGCGTCACCGAAAGCCCGCTCATGACGAAGAACCCGATCAGCAGCAGCGGCAGCAGGCGCGGGTCCGTGATGCGCAGCGCCGGCGCGCGTTGGCCCCGCTTCAGTTTGGCCGGTACGGCGGGCAGCAGGCGCCACACCAGCAGCATGCCGAAAAGCGGCGTGATCGCGGAGAGCAGGATCGGCGCCGCCAGGCCAAGGCCCACCACCAGCGCGGCCAGCGCCGGGCCCAGAATGGTGGCCAGGCCGTTGGAGGCCGAGAGGATGCCCATCGCGCTCACGCGCTGCCGGCCCGCGCTGACGTCGGCGATGTAGGCCTGGGCCGCCGGCCCCGCCGCCGAGAACAGCATGCCCACGATCAGGCGCGCGCCCACCAGCAGCAGCCAGGTCACGGTCGCGCTGGCGATGACGCCGTCCAGCCCCGCCTGAGTCACGAGGGCGAAGCCCAGCACGCCCAGCGCGTAGCCGCCCAGCCCCAGCAGAATGACCGGTTTGCGCCCGCTGACGTCGCTGCGCCGGCCCCACCAGGGGCTGAAGATGACCCACATGATGGAGGAGCCGGTCAGGATCAGGCCGCCCTGCAGCTCGCTGAGGCCCAGTTCTCTCATTAAGGGAGGCAGCACCGGCGCCAGAATGGAAATGCCCAGATAGGAACTGAACATGGCGCCTGACAACACCCAGGCGGATTTCACAGGCGCCGCTCCTGACGCAAATGCTGTGACGGGATGCGTATCATAATGCCGCGCGCCAGGCGGCCTTAGGACCATTCAACGCGATTGGACTGCAGGTCTCACGTCGGGCCCGTCACGCAGGGCGATGTGACAAGGCGCCCGTGCAGGACATGCCGACAGGGCGGGCGACGATCTGCAGCGTCGTCTGCGCGTCTGGCTGGCCGAACAGGGTGACGAGCGTTGAAGAGTCGCCACGATTCGCGCTTTCGGGCGAATGCTGTATACTGGGTTTCGTGAATGCTGTCTTGCGACGCCTTCATATAGCGATTGGCCTTGTTCGACCCGTCATTAAGGGAAAGGAGACCGGTGATGCAGAACGGAACGCTCGATATCACCCTGACCTATTGCGCCTCTTGAAACTACACCCCCCAGGCCGTCAGTTTGGCGGCAGATTTGCTCGGTGACAAGGAACTTTTGGCGCACGTCCGATCCTGGAATCTGATTCCGGCCAGCGGTGGTCTGTTCGAATTCGTGGTGAACGGTGAGTTGCTGTATTCGAAGAAGGAAACGGGGCGTCACGCCGAAGAGGGCGAGATCCGCGGCATCTTCGAAAAGTATCTGGCCGGCCAGGCTGTCGCTGCAGGTTAGACCAGTTCAAAACAGAGGGTCCGCAAGGGCCTGACGCTGGTCAGGCCCACATGAAAACGGTACACTACGCTTGTGCGGTTGCTGTGGCGCGCAGCGATGGGCGGCGCGCGCAGTTGAGACTTAGTCATAGTATGGAGAGGAAGGGAACCATGGCCAGGATGCTGTCCGCAATTGTCCTGCTTTCGTTACTGGTTTCCGGCGTCGGCGTCCTCGCGCAGGACGACGTGGTGCTGGGCTCTGTGACGCAGCGGATCATTGATCGTGGTGAGTTGGTCTGCGGCGTCAACCAGCAACTCGCCGGCTTCGGTGTCGTCAATGACGCCGGTGAATTCGAGGGCTTTGACATCGACATCTGCCGCGCCGTCGCCGCGGCCGTGCTCGGCGATGCCAACGCCGTCTCCTTCCGCCCGCTGGCGGCCGCCGAACGGCAGGCAGCCATCCAGGGTGGCGAAATCGACATGATGTCGCGCAACACCACCTGGACCCTCAGCCGTGACGTCGTCTGGGGCGCCACCTTCGGCCCGACCACCTTCTATGATGGGCAAGGCGTCGGCACCCGCGTCGAGCTGGGCGTTTCCACCATGGAAGAACTCGACGGCGCGTCCATCTGCGTCACCCAGGGCACGACCACCGAGCTCAACATCACCGACGCGGTGGCCGCGCGCGGTCTGGATATCACCATCCTGGCGCAGCCGGACATCGCCTCTGCATGGCAGGCCTATCTTGACGGCCGCTGTGAAGCCTGGACGACGGACAAGAGCAGCCTCGCCGCGCTCCACGCCACCTCCGCTGACCCCAGCCAGCACATGGTGCTGGACGTGACCCTCAGCAAGGAGCCGCTTGGTCCGCTCTCGCCCCAGTCCGACCCGCAGTTCGCCGACATCGTCGCCTGGACCGTCTTCGGCCTGATCAACGCCGAGGAAGCCGGCATCACCAGCGAGAACATCGATGACTTCCTCATGAGCGACGATCCCACCATCCAGCGTTTGCTGGGCCAGAACGACAACGCCTCCGGTTCCTACCTGGGCATCCCCAATGACTTCATGGTCACGGTGATCCGCCAGCTGGGCAACTACGGCGAAATCTTCCACCGTCACCTCGGCGTGCCGCCCTTCAACCTTGGTCGCGGCATCAACGCCCTGTGGACCGACGGCGGTCTGCTCTACGGGCCGCCCTTCCGCTAAAGACCGCGCAAGGGCGCTCCTGACTCAGTGGCGCGCGTACGAGCTTTCACGCTGCTGCTGACTCTGTGGCTCCCGGCCGCCGCCGTCCTCGCGCAGGATGGCGTCGTCCGGGGGCCTGTCATGCAGGCCGTGCTCGACCGGGGCCACCTGAATTGCGGTGTGCCCTTTGAGTACCCCGGTTTCGGCATCATCGACGACGCCGGCGTCTTTGAAGGCGTCGACGTCGACATCTGCCGCGCCATCGCCGTGGCAATTTTCGGCGACGCGGACGCCATCACCTTCCGCCCCCTGAGGGGCGTCGAGCGCCAGGCGGCCATCCAGGGCGGCGAGGTCGACGTGATCTCCCGCCTCACCACCCGCACGCTGAGTCGGGACACGACCTGGGGCGTCATCTATGGCCCCACCACCTACTTTGACGGCCAGGGCATCGGCACCCGCGCCGAATACGGCATCTCGACCATCGACGAACTCGACGGCGCCGCCATCTGCGTCCAGCATGGCACGACCACCGAACTGAACATCACCGACGCCACTTCGGCGCGCGGTCTTGACATCGCCATCCTCGGCTATCCTGACCTGACCTCCACCTTTCACGCCTATCTTGAAGGCCGCTGCGAGGCCTGGACTGCCAACCGCGCCAGCATCATCGGCCTGCACACCACATCCAGCGACCCGGCCGCCCACGTGATCCTCGACATCCTGCTCAGCAAGGAACCCGGCACACCCCTCTCGCCGCAGTCCGACCCGCAGTTCGCCAAAGTCATCGCCTGGACCATCTTCGGTCTCTTCAGCGCCGAGGAACATGGCATCACCGGCGCCAACGTCGACGACTTCCTGGGCAGCGACGACCCCGCCATCCAGCGCCTGCTGGGTCAGGGCGGCAACGCCTCCGGCTCCTATCTCGGCCTCGCCAACGACTTCATGGTGGAAGTCGTCCGCCAGGTCGGCAATTACGGCGAAATCTTCGCGCGCAACCTGAGCGTGCCGCCCTTTAACCTGGAACGCGGCATCAATGCCCTGTGGACGGACGGCGGTCTGATGTACGCGCCGCCTTTCCGCTAAGGACGCCGAAGAGACGCGCCGGGTGCGATGGCACGCCTAGAGTTTCCCCTGCTGCTGCTGGTTGTGTTGTTGCCGGGCGCCGTGGCCCTCGCGCAGGACATCGGGGCCCCGGGGCCTGTCACGCAGGCCGTGTTGGCCCGCGGCAAGCTGGTCTGTGGCGCCAATGCCCATCTGGTCGGCTTCGGCGCCGTCAACAGCGCCGGTCAGTATCAGGGCTTCGATATCGATATCTGCCGCGCTGTGGCCGTCGCCCTGCTGGGCGATGCCAACGCCATTGCCTTCCGACCCCTGGTCGGCGCCGAACGTCAGGCCGCGCTGCAGGGCGGTGAGGTCGACATGCTGTCGCGCAATACCACATGGACTCTCAGCCGCGACGCTGTCTGGGGCGCGATCTTCGGCCCCACCACCTTTTATGACGGCCAGGGCATCGGCACACGCGTCGCAAGCGGGATCGACCGCATCGAGGACCTGGACGGCGCCTCGATTTGCGTGGGGCAGGGCTCCACAACCGAACTCAACATCACCGACGCGGTGTTGGCCCGCGGTCTGGACACCGCCATTCTGGTCTTCCCTGACGCCATTTCCGCCTGGCAGGCCTACGTCGACGGTCGCTGCGAGGCCTGGACGAGCGACAAGTCCGCCCTGCTGGCGCGTCACGCCACCGCCCCGCAACCTGAAGCGCACACGATACTGGAGCTTACGTTGAGCAAGGAACCGCTCGGTCCGGTCTCGCCGCAGTCCGACCCGCAGTTCGCCGAAATCATCGCCTGGACGGTCTACGGCCTGCTGACCGCCGAGGAGTACGGCATCACCAGCGCCAACGTCGACGACTTCCTGGGCAGCGATGACCCCGCCATCCAGCGCCTGCTGGGTCAGGGCGGCAACGCCTCCGGCTCCTACCTCGGCCTCGCCAACGACTTCATGGTGGAAGTCATCCGCCAGGTCGGCAATTACGGCGAAATCTTCGCGCGCAACCTGAGTGTGCCGCCATTTAACCTGGAACGCGGTATAAATGCCCTGTGGACGGACGGCGGTCTGATGTACGCGCCGCCTTTCCGCTAGAATTACGGCGCATCGCATTCTTCAGGACAGCCCACGTGCAAGACGAGACTCTCCTGACCAACCTGCAACCCCAAGGCGGTTTGCTGCGCCGCATCCTGGCGGACCAGCGGGTGTTGCAGGTGCTGGGCCAGATCCTCTTCGTGTTTCTGGCGGTGGGCGTCTTCTGGGTGCTGGGCAACACCGCCGCCGAACAATTGCGCGCCAAGGGCCTCGTGCCGACCTTCAACTTCCTTCAACTGCGTTCCGGCTTCGCCATCAGCGAGAGTCCGGAGTGGTACAGCGGTGATTCCACCTACGGCCAGGCCTTCATCGTCGGCCTGATCAATACGCTGCGGGTCGTCAGCATCGGCCTCGTGGCCGCCTCGGTGCTGGGCCTCTTCGTCGGCGTCTTCCTGCTCAGCACCAACTGGCTCATCCGCAACATCGCCCGCGCCTACGTCGAGCTGTTGCGCAACACACCCCTGCTGGTGCAAATCTTCGTCTGGTACTTCATCGTGATGTTCAGCCTCCCCCAGATCCGGGACGCCATTACCATTCCCGCGGAAGGGGTGACCTTCGTCAGTCTGCGCATCGTGCTCTGGCTCCTGCTCGCGTTGCTGCTGCGACGCTATCTCGGCAGCCCCTCGGTCGCTTTCGAGCGCCGCGAAGCCCTGCTTTATGGCTTCGGCGCCCTGTTGCTGGTCTCGGAACTGCTCGCCTGGGGCCATTTCGAGCGCGGCGAAGGCTGGCCCTGGCGTCCGGGCGCCGGTCTGACGATCCCCACGCTGGCCCTGTTGCTGGTCAGCATCAACCTCTTCCTGCTGGGGCGCGGCAAGCTGCTGCCCCTGACCATGCGGGCGCGGGCGCGCGGCCTGGGGCTGGGCGCGCTGGCGGCGGCCCTGATCTTCGGTTACGGGATGCTGCCCATGGCCAGCCTGCGCGTGGAGACCTACCCGGCAATTTTTATCAGCATCCGCGGCTTTGTCATGCCTGAGTTGCTGGCCACCGCCCGTTTCGCGCCCTGGTTCGCCTACGTCGGTCTCGGCATCCTGATCGCCGGCTTCGTCTGGATCTGGCTTGGGCGCCGCACGGAAGATACCGGGCGGCCCTACGCGCGCGGGCGTCTCATGCTGCTGGCCCTGCTCGTGCCGGCCGCGCTGGGCTGGGTGCTGGTCGGTCTGGAGCCGCCCCCGACCCACGTGCCCGTGGAGCAGGGTGACGCGGTCGTCCTGCAGCCCCTGGCCGAGGCGGCGCAGGCCGGCCTGCTCTCCACCGAGGACCGTCTGCGCACCACGACGCAGCCGCTGCTGGTGCAGATGCCCACCCAGAATCGCTTTGGCCGCTTCCTGACCGGCCTTGAATTCACGCCGGAGATGATGGCCCTGCTGGTCGCGCTGGTCATCTACACCTCGGCCTTCATCGCAGAAATCGTGCGCGCCGGCATCCAGGCCGTGCCCCATGGCCAGATCGAGGCCGGACGCGCGCTTGGCCTCTCGCAGGCGCAGCTGCTGGAGCGCATCGTCCTGCCCCAGGCCCTGCGCGTCATTATCCCGCCTCTCGGCAACCAGTATTTGAACCTTTCCAAGAATTCCAGCCTCGCCATTGGCATCGGTTATTCCGACATCTTCACCACCACCGTGACCATCATGAACCAGTCCGGCCAGTCGGTCACCGGCTTCCTGATGGTCATGCTCACCTTCCTGGCCCTGAGCCTCCTGATTTCGCTGGTCATGAACGCCGTCAACCGGCGCTTCCAGCTGGTGACGCGCTGATGGAGACCGGCATGACAGGCAGGCGGCAGCCGCGGCGACTGGACCGCAACATCGCCTACTTTGACGAACCCCCGGAGCGGCGGCCGCCGATCACGGAAGTCGGCCCCCTGGCCTGGGTGCGCGCCAATCTTTTCGGCTCTCCGCTGGATACCGCGCTCACCCTCCTCGCTGCGCTGTTCCTCGTCGCCGTAATCTCTTTCCTGCTCGACTGGAGCATCGGCACGGGCAACTGGTACTCCATCATTTTCAACCTGCGTCTCTTCCTGGTCGGCCGGGTCGAATCCTTTATGGACCCGCGCAACACCTTCCTCTTCCTCTTCATCGCCGTGCTGGCCGGCGTGAATTTCGCCGCATGGTCGCGCATCCACCTGCGTCTGTGGGCGATCCTCGCCGGGGTTCTGCTGTCGCTCTTCGTCATCCCCTGGCTCATCGCCGGCGCCATCCCGCTGCCGCCCACCTGGCTGGCCGCCGGGCAACGGGAGGTCACCAGCGGCTCCATCACCGCCCGCCCGCTGGAACGCATCGCCTTCATCGCCGGCGCGGATGAGGAAGTCGCCTTTCGGCTCGTCACGCCCGCCGACGACGCGGAACTGGCGCAACTCACGAGTTTCAGCGACGTCATGACCAATACCCTGCGCAACGCCGCCGCCAACCGCCTCGGCAGCGCCGGACGCCTCGAGACGATCCAGAGGGAACTGGCCGGCGATCGCCTGACGGCGCGACAGCGCGCGGCCTACGAGGAGGAACTCGCAAGGACTGAAGTCCCGCCGCCCGTTCACAGCGCTTACGAAGTCAGCGCCTACCCGGTCCTGCTCACCCTGCTCAGCGGCGATACCGGCGAGGAAATCTTCAGCCGCAGCCTCGCGCCGGGCGAAGAACTGCGTCAGACGCTGCCGCGGAACGGCTGGTACGTGCTGGAGAAGCGCGTCGCGGACAGCGATGACAGCATCGCGTTGCTGCGCGCCGGCGGCCTTTACCCCATCTTCGACCGCAGCTTCATTCGCGAGGGTGAACGCGTCTTCCAGTACGTGCGCGCCACCGACCGCCTGCTCGTCGAAGGGGGACGTCCGCGCGATGGCGGCGGCGCAGACCTGCCGATGCTCGGCATCATCGATCACCAGTATCGCGGTGTGCGCCCGCCGGCCGATTTTCTGCGCCTGATGCTGGGGCCCTTCCTGCAGCAACTCAACCTCGGGTTGACGCTCTTTGTGGCCGTCATGGCCGCCGCCTACGCCGCGGCGCAGTGGCTGAGACGGCGTGACCGGGAACTGGAAACACCCCTGAGACGCGTGCGGCGATCGGCAGTCTGGCTCTGGCTGGTCACCATTCCGCTGGCCTTCCTGCTGATCGCCGGCTTCGGCGAAGGCGGCGTGCTGCGCGCCAGCGACCCCCAGCTGTGGGGCGGCCTGCTGTTGACCCTGGTGCTGACGGTCGTCGCGCTGGTCGTGGCCTTCCCGATCGGCATTTTGCTGGCCCTCGGCCGCCGCAGTGCCCTGCCCGTCGTCAGCGCCGCCAGCACGCTTTATATCGAGGTCTTCCGCGGCGTGCCGCTGATCACCCTGCTCTTCATGTCGATGTTGCTGGTGCAGTTCGTGCTGCCTGGCCTGGGCGGCCCGGACAACGCGCCCTACCGCGTCATGGTGGCCCTGATCCTCTTCAGCGCCGCCTACCTCGCCGAAGACGTGCGAGGCGGCCTGCAGAGTCTGCCGCCGGGGCAGGTGGAAGCGGCCCGCGCGCTGGGCCTGCCCGCCTGGCGCATCACCCTGCACATCACCCTGCCGCAGGCCCTGCGCGCCGTCATCCCGGCCATGGTCGGCCAGTTCATCTCGCTCTTCAAGGACACCTCGCTGGTGACCATCGTCGGCCTCATCGACCTCACCGGCGTCGCCAACCTGATCGCCTCGCAGACCGAATTCCAGGGCCTGCGCCGCGAGACCTATATCTTCATCGCCATCATTTATTTCATCTTCAGTTCTGTCATGTCCAATGTCAGCCGCCGCATCGAGGCCAGCGGCTCCGGCGCCGCCCGCGCCTGAGCGCCAACGGAGGAACGTCATGGCCATTGCCGGGAATGACCCCCTGAGCCAGGGGACCACGATCAGCCAGATGGATGAAGAGCCCATCATCATCTGCCGCGACATGAACAAGTGGTTTGGCGAGTTTCACGTCCTGCGCGATATCAACGTCAACGTCGCCCCGCAGGAAGTGGTCGTCATCATCGGCCCTTCCGGCTCCGGCAAGTCCACCCTCATCCGCTGCATCAACCGCCTGGAGGAGCATCAGGAAGGGCAGATCATCGTTGACGGCCGGGAGATGGGCCACGACGTGCGCAACATCGCCGCCATTCGCCGCGAGATCGGCATGGTCTTCCAGCAGTTCAACCTCTTCCCGCACCTCACCGCGATACAAAACATCACGCTCGCTCCCATTCGCGTACGGCACCGCCCGCGCGCCGAGGTCGAGAACGACGCCATGCAGTTGCTGGAGCGCGTTGGCATCCCCGAGCAGGCTCACAAATACCCCGGCCAGCTTTCCGGCGGGCAGCAGCAGCGCGTCGCCATCGCCCGCGCCCTCGCCATGGAACCCAAGATCATGCTCTTCGACGAGCCCACGTCGGCGCTGGACCCCGAGATGATCAAGGAAGTGCTGGACGTCATGAAGGAACTCGCGCTGACCGGTATGACCATGCTGGTCGTCACGCACGAGATGGGCTTCGCGCGTGAGGTGGCCGACCGCGTCCTTTTTATGGACGAGGGCCGCATCGTCGAGCAGGGCGAGCCGGAGCACTTCTTCGAACGCGCCCAGCATCCGCGCACCAAGCTTTTCCTGAGCCAGATCCTGTAAGACCTGCTGGCCCGCCGCCTCCACCCGGCGCAGCAGCGCGAGGGCGACGGCAATCCGCAACAGCCGGCGTCACGGGCGCATCACAGGATGTTGGGGTCAAATGTTGCTCAATCGAGTTCGCTGATGGTCAGGGTTTCGATCTGGTCGCCCTGCTCGATGGCGTTCACCACCTGCTGGCCGTCGCCGTTGACCCGGCCGAAGACGGCGTGCTTGCCGTCCAGGTGCGGCGTGGCGATGTGCGTGATGAAGAACTGCGAGCCGTTGGTGTTGGGTCCGGCATTGGCCATGCTCAACACGCCCGGGCCATCATGCTTCAGTTCCAGCGCGGAGGCCTCGTCCGGGAAGCGATAGCCCGGTCCGCCGCGGCCGGTTCCGGTGGGGTCGCCCCCCTGGACCATGAAGGGCGGGTTCTTGATGACGCGATGAAAGATGACTCCGTCATAAAAGCCTTCACCGGCCAGAAAGACAAAGTTGTTGACCGTGAGCGGCGCCTCTGCCGCGAAGAGCTGCGCGTCGAAATCGCCACGGCTGGTATGAAAATGCGCCACGTAGCTTTTGCTCACGTCAATAATCATGCCGGGCGCCATCGAATACTGTCTCGCCATCCAACGCTCCTCTCATCGTCCGGGGTGGCCGCCATGCCTGGCAGTCACCACATCCCCACTGTACACTGAATTCCCTGGTGACACATTAGGACCATCCTCATGACGCCCCTCCACGAGCGCCCCGCCGAACTGCTGCAGCGGCTCATCCGCTTCGACACCACCAACCCCCCGGGCAACGAGGCCGCCTGCATCCGGTACGTCGCCGGTCTGCTGGCGGAACAGGGCATCGACTACCGAATCATCGCCAAAGACGAGGCCCGCCCCAACCTGCTGGCGCGCCTGCCGGGCGCGGGCCAGGCGCCACCGCTGCTGCTTTACGGCCACGTCGACGTGGTCACCGCCGCCGACCAGCAGTGGACCCATCCGCCCTTCAGCGGCGCCATTGCCGACGGTTACGTCTGGGGCCGCGGCGCGCTGGACATGAAGGGCGGCGTGGCCATGATGATCGCCGCCTGCCTGCGGGCACGTGCGCATGACTTCACGCCCCCCGGCGACGTGCTGCTGCTGGTGCTCGCCGACGAGGAGGTCGGCGGCCGCTACGGCGCCGGCTATCTCGTCAACGAACACCCGGAACTCTTCGCCGGTGTGCGCTACGGCATCGGCGAGGTCGGCGGCTACACCTCGTACCTCAGGGGCCGCAAATACTACCCGATCCAGGTCGCCGAGAAGTCCGGCTGCGGCACCATGGTCACCTTCCGCGGGCCCGGCGGACACGGCTCGATGCCCCTGCGCGGCGGCGCCATGGCGCAACTGGGACGCGCCCTGCAAACCCTCGACCGCAGCCGCCTGCCGGTGCACGTCACGCCCGGCGTGCGCCTGATGATCGAGGCCCTCGCCGAGCCCCTGCCCGCCGACGAACGCGAGCAGCTGCTGCGCCTGCTCGATCCCGCGCAGACCGGTCAGGTGCTCGCCCAGCTGGGCGAGTTCGGCCGCTGGCTCGAACCGCTGCTGCACAACACCTTCAACGCCACCATCGTCGAGGGCGGCCACAAGAGCAACGTCGTCCCCTCCGAGGTACGTCTGCGCCTCGACGTGCGCATCCTGCCCGGCCAGGACTGCGACGGCGTCCACGCCGAACTGCGCGACCTGCTCGGCCCGGACGTCGACCTTGAATTGCTGCGCATGCCCGGCAAGGGCGTCTCCCCCGAACAGCCCGATATGGGCCTCTTCGCCACCCTCGCCGATGTCCTGCGCCAGGGGGACCCCGACGCCATCCCTGTGCCGGCCATAACGCCAGCCGGCACCGACGGCCGCTGGTTCTCGCAACTCGGCATCCAAAGCTACGGCTTTCTTCCCATGGACCTGCCGCCGAAGATCGAGTTCATGTCGGCCCTGCACGCCGCCGACGAGCGCATCCCGGTCGCCTCCATGGCATTTGGCGCCGGCATCATGTATTCCCTCATCCAGCGCTTCGGGGAGGCCCAATGAGCGCACCTGTACCACTGCGCAAACGCGCCGAAAACGCCCTTGATTACGCCGCGCGCCAGTTGCGCCGCCTCGTCACCGACCATCCGGACTACTTCCCGCTCTACACTGAAGACGGCAAATGGCGCCACGAAGGCGAGTCCTGGACCAACTGGTGCGAGGGCTTCCTGCCCGGCCAGCTCTGGCTCATCCACCAGCAGACCGGTCATCCCTGGTTTCGCGAGCGCGCCATCCACTACTGCCGCCTGATCGAACACCGCGCGACCGACACCAGCGTCCACGACCTCGGCTTCCTCTTCTGGTCCAGCTGGAAGCGCTGGTACGATGCGGACGGTGAGGAATTCCAGCGTCACGTGATCATCGAGGCCGGCCACACCGCCGGCTCGCGCTTCCGCGAAAAGGGCGGCTACCTGCCTTCCTTCGTCGGCCCGCAAAGCCTCTTCATCGATATCATGATGAACGTCGGCATCATCTACTTCGCCGCGCAGGAGACGGGCGACGCCGACCTGTTGCGCCGCGTCAACCAGCACTGCCTCACCACCCGCCGCTACCTCGTGCGCGGCGACGGCAGCACGGCGCACGAGGGCATCTTCGATACCGACACGGGTGAGTTTCTGCGTCAGAGCACCCACCAGGGCTGGCGCGGCGATACAATCTGGACGCGCGGCCTTGCCTGGGCGCTTTACGGCTTCGCCACAGTTTACCGCTTCAGCGGCGACCCGCGCTTCCTGCAAACCGCCGAGGCCTGCGCCGCCTGCTACATCGAGCACACGCCCTCGTACGGCATTCCGCCCAACGACTTGCTCGAACCGGAGCCGCGGCACCCCCACGAAAGTTCGGCCGCCGCCATCGCCGCCAGCGGCTTCCAGCAACTGGCGCAACTCTCCACCGATCCGCTTCGCGTCCAGCTGTACCGTGGCAAGGCGCGTCGCATCCTCTACACGCTCTGCGTTCCGCCCTTCCTCATCGACGCCGACGACGGCCACGAGGGCATCCTGCGCTGCGGCCTGTACCACGAGCGCCGCGGCCTCGGCGTCAACCAGAGTGTCATGTGGGGCGATCACTTTTTTCTCGAAGCCTTGTGCCACTATCTGAATGAATGAACGGACCTTCGCGAACGACGGAGCCGCTTCAGTGTCTGTCTGGCGGAAGCCCTGTGCCATTACCTTGATGAGTAGCCGCTCCATTCCCTCCCGGAGGCAGTATGTCCACATCTGAACAGACAGGGCCGCGCGTAGCCCTCGTGACCGGCGCCGGACGCGGCATCGGACGCGGCATCGCCCTCGCCCTCGGCGAGCGCGGCTGGCGCGTGCTCGTCAACTACCGCGCCGACGCCGACTCGGCCGCTTCCTGCGTACGCGAGATCGGGGAGGCCGGCGGCGAGGCGCGCGCCATCCAGGCCGACGTCGCTGCGTCAGAGGGCCGCGCGACCCTGCTGCGCGAGGCCATCGGCGCCTGGGGCGGAGTCGACCTGCTGGTCAACAACGCCGGCATGGCGCCGCGTCAGCGCGTGGACATCCTCGAAATGACCGAGGCCAGCTACGACGAGGTCATGGGCGTTAACCTGCGCGGCCCCCTCTTTCTGACCCAGGGCATCGCGCGGCACATGCTGGCCGCAGAGCGCGCCGGCACGATCATCAACATCGGCTCGATGAGCGCCGTCGTCGCCAGCACCAGCCGCGGCGAATACTGCATCTCCAAGACCGGCATGGGCATGATGACCAAACTCTACGCCGACCGCCTCGCCGAACACGGCATCCACGTCTACGAGCTGCGCCCCGGCATCATCGAGACCGACATGACCGCCGTGGTGCTGGAGCGCTACCGCCGCCTCGTCAGCCAGGGCTTCACGCCGATCCGCCGCCTCGGCCTGCCGCAGGACGTGGCGCTGGCCTGCGTCGCGATCGTCGAGGGCCATTTCCCCTTCAGCACGGGCGAGGTGATCAACATTGACGGCGGCCAGCATTTGCAGCGCCTCTGACGCCCACGCCCGGCGCGCATGTTCACATGTGCCATGGAATCTGTCCGCCGTCGGACCGATGATGGCTGTGCAACAGGCAATTTGTGGCGTTGCACTGCCGCCTGAACTGGCCGGGGGCCGTGATCGCCGGCATTCCGCGGCTGCCAACACCTTTTGACCGGAGACTTCAACATCAATCTCGACACGCAGCCGGAATACCTGACGCCGCTTGCAGCACATCGCTATGTCGATCTCTGGGCCGCGAAAAACGGGGGCGAGACCGGATACACTTCTCCCTGGCGCCCTGACCGGCCGCTCGCCGAACGCATCGATGGTCATTTTATGCAGCGCGACAGTCTTGACAGGGTGGTCAGCGTCTCACAGGTCAACACAGAGTCGATTGTTGATGGTAGTCTGCTGCTTTCCGATCACGTCGGCGTGATGGCAACTATCGCGCAATAATGCAGGGGAATGATGTGCGGGCGACCTGCCCAGGAACCGGTGGACCCAAATCCACGCCGACGGCTTCCCCGACCCCGTCCCCGGCTCCGTCTGCGACGGCCAGCATTGGCAGCGCCTGTAGCAACGCAAAGACAGTATTTCCGCGTGTACAATGGAAACTGCGCGTTGTCAGGGCAAGGAGTCCAGCGATGGCTGTGCAACCTCTAACCCGGGAAACTGAACTGCCGTCTCAGTTCGGCGCGTTACTTGCCGAAACACCAACCGGCTTGCCTGGCCGGAATTACAAAGCGAAGCAAATGAAGCAGGAAATTTCCCGCTTCGAAAAGGATGTCGAAGAAAGCGAGCAACTGGTCAATTTCGCCCTTGTTGGCTTCGTGGATTTCGTTCGGGATGCCGGGCAGGACGACGACGCTGCCCGCAAGTTTGACAACTGGACGGACGATCTGGACCTCGCGCAAACCTTCGCTGCCTACGAGGAAAAAATGGTTCCTCCGCTCAGGGAACGTGCCGCCATCCTGCTCAGGGTCGTTGAAGGCTGGCATCGTATGGCCGCCGCCGGCCTGATCGAACCGGACCTGCCGCCGCAACTGGCAGAGCGCGTCGCGCATCTTGATGCGCTCATCAGCGAACTGACAGAGGAAGTCACCAGACAACACGACAACGACCTCGTCGCGCGCCTGCTGATGCGCGTCGGTAAACAGCGGCAGTTGACCCTTGATGAGCAGTTTCGCCTGGTTGATGCCGTCAGCCTGAACTGGAAAGTGAAGGAAGAGCCCTCCGTACGCCGCGCGGACTGGTACGGTGACGATGGCCGATAGGGTCTTTGTGGATACCAGCGTTCTCTTGCCATCCTATTTTCCCGAACTGGAATCCCGCGAAGTGTGCCGGGCTTGCCTGGAACGGCTGAAAAATGAAGGTGTTGAACTCTCGATCAGCGGGCAGGTGATTCGCGAGTTTTACGTCCGGGCCAACAACCCCGGAACCTTCGAGCAGGCGACGGTCAGGGATCGCGCACTGCCGCTGGAGATGGAACCACTTTTGAGAATAGTCGAGTCGATGCCGCTGTTTTTCGAAATTGTGGACCAGCCGCACGCGGTGCATGAATTGTTGCCTCAGTTGCTTCGCAAGTATGAGGTGCGAGGCAAACGGACCCACGACACAAATATCCTGGCCACCATGTTGGTCCACGGTCTTGACACGATCTGTTCACTGGACAGAGATTTCGAAAACTTCAGCGACCGCGTCAACATCCTGAGCCCACTGGCCGAAGGCGCCCGGAAGAGTGAGGATTCCGGATAGCCATGACCCACGCCAACACCCTCTTCTACGGCGACAACCTGACCCTGCTGCGCGACCGCGCGTACTTCCCCGACGCCTCGGTCGACCTCATCTACCTCGACCCGCCCTTCAACTCCAACCGCAGCTACAACGTGCTCTTCCGCGACGAAAGCGGCCGCGACAGCGACGCGCAGATCACCGCCTTCGAGGACAGCTGGCACTGGGGCCGCGGCACCGAAGACCTCTACACCGACCTCGTCACCGGCGCCTCTCGCTTCGCCGCTCGCGGCACAAGCGCCGACGAGCGTCTCGTGCGCCTGCTGACCGCGCTGGTCGGCGGCCAGGATGAGACGGGCCTGCTTGGCCGCAACCAGATGTCCGCCTACCTGGTGATGATGGCCGCCCGCCTCGCCGAACTGCACCGCGTGCTCAAGCCGACCGGCAGCCTCTACCTCCACTGCGACCCGACCGCCAGCCACTACCTCAAGCTGGTGCTGGACACCATCTTCGGCGAGTGGAATTTCCACAACGAAATCGTGTGGAAGCGTACGACGACCCACAGCGACGCCAAGAAATGGGCACGCGTGAACGACATTCTCCTCTACTATGTCAAAGACGACGATGCCACTTGGAACACACAGTACGGTCCCTACGATGACGAATATGTACAGAAAAATTACCGCCATGACGATGATGACGGCAGAGGACCCTACACGCTTGACAACATGGCGGCGCCAGAAGGCGGAGGGATGGCTGCAATCCTCCCTGAAACCGGCAGACCTCGCGGCTGGTACGTGTGGAAAGGGTACCAACCCCCAGAGCGTGGCTGGCGTTACAGTCAGGAAACCATGCAAAAACTGGATGAAGAAGGGCGCGTCTGGTATCCCGCGTCAAGGGACAAGCGGCTTCGCCTGAAGCGATATCTCAGCGAGATGCCGGGGCGCGTCATGGATACCAACTGGACGGATGTTGGGCCCATCGGCGCACACGCCAAGGAACGCCTCGGCTACCCGACGCAGAAGCCCCTCGCCCTGCTGGAGCGCATCATCCGCGCCAGCAGCAACCCCGGCGACGTCGTGCTCGACCCCTTCTGCGGCTGCGGCACCGCCATCGACGCCGCCCAGGGACTCGGCCGCCGCTGGATCGGCATCGACATCACCCACCTCAGCGTCGCTCTGATGAAGTACCGCCTGCAGGACCGCCATGGCTTGTCGTCTTGGCCGGCGAAGGCCACAGGCGGCCAGCCCGCGGGCAGCGACTACCGCGTCATCGGCGAGCCGCAGGACCTCGCCGGCGCCCGCAACCTCGCCGAGCAGGAACAGGACGGCCGCTACCAGTTCCAGTGGTGGGCCCTCTCCCTCGTCGGCGCAAGACCGCTGGGTAGTTCAGGTGGCGGGCGACGCGGCAAGAAAGGGGCCGACGGCGGCGTGGACGGCGTCATCCACTTCCTCGACGAGGAAAAGCGCACACAGCGCGTCGTCGTGCAGGTCAAGTCGGGTAAGGTGAGTCGCCCCGATATCGGCGACCTGCGCGGCCTGCTTGGTGCCGGTACAGCCATTGGAGTCTTCATCACATTGCAGCCACCCACGAGCCAGATGCAGAAGTCGGCTTTCGCAGCCGGTTACTACGAGTCGGAGATGTGGGGTCGCTTCCCGCGGATACAAATCCTGACCATCGAGGACCTGCTCGACGGCAAGTCGGTGGAGATGCCGACTCAACACGGCACCTTCCGCCAGGCCCCCCGCGCCCCCGAGCAGCGTGACGCGCAGGGCCGGCTGTTGTGATGGCTGCGAAGCGCAAACGCCGATTCAAGTCCATTGCTGATAACTTGGTGTACCAGTCCCGTGAAGCAGCACTGAGTGCTGTTCAGATATTCAATAACCCAACTTCAAAGTTCAAATCCGAGTCCTACATTGTCTTGATGATTATCGCGTGGACCTATCTCCTTCATGCTTACTACCGAAGGAAAGGGGTCGATTACCGCTATTACGAGAAAAGAGGAAAACGAAAGAGATACATTCGCACAAGTGATGGCCAAATTCGGCATTGGGACCTAACGAAGTGCTTGAAGTTCAGTGAATGTCCAATCGATAGAGATACCAAGAACAATCTGCGCTTCCTGATTGGATTGCGCAATGTGATTGAACACCAGATGGCTGTCAGTCTCGATGACTATCTAAGCGGGAGGTATCACGCCTGTGCACTAAACTTTGCAACTTACATAACCAAGCTGCACGGCGACAGATTTGGAATAGAAGATCACTTATCCTATACGATCCAGTTTCGTGATCTGATGCAGAGTCAGATTGTTCGGGGTTCCGAAGTCATGGAAGGGATACCGTCTGTCGTCAGCGACTACATAAATGAATTTGATAACTCTTTGGCTGATGACGAATTTAATAGCCGAAAGTTCTCCGAACGTCTGATTTTCACGCGGAAACTTGCAAATCGGCCAGGGCAAGCCGATAGGGCTGTCGAATTCCTAGATCCCGAGTCCGCAGCAGGTAAGGAACTGAACAAATTGTATGTTGTCCTGAAAGAGACCGAACGCAGGAAGTTTCTTCCTAGTGAAATCGTTCAAATTATGCGGGATGAAGGATACGTAAATTTCAATATGCACCACCACACCAGACTGTGGCAGTCACACAACGCGAAAGAAGAAAGGAAGGGATTCGGCACGTACGCGACGGAACAAAGAAAGCAATGGTACTGGTACGAAAGTTGGCTGACTTTTGTACGAAATCATTGTGAAGAAAATCGCCAAAAATATTGTAACTGAATGATTGGCGATTTTCGTACTTTATCTCCTCCACAACCCTCTCCTCCGCCCATCCTACCCCCACACGCTATACTCCCCCTCTGACCCGCCGCCACCCGAAGGCCACGCCATGTCCGCCGAGCGCATCACGCGCGTCGCGCGCCTGCGCCGCAGCGAGCAGTTCCGCGAGCACCTGGCGCGCATCGGCGCCGACCTGCCCCTCGCCGACGAGCTGCTGGCCGCGCCCGCCTCGCCCATGGCCCGGCCGCTGCACAGCGACTTCGGCCCCGTCGGCAACCGCTGGTGCATCCTGCCCATGGAGGGCTGGGACGGGACGCTCGACGGCCAGCCCACGGACCTGACGGTCCGCCGCTGGCGACGCTTCGGCCTCAGCGGCGCCAAGCTCATCTGGGGCGGGGAGGCCGTCGCCGTGCGCCACGAGGGCCGCGCCAACCCCAATCAGCTGCTGCTCAACGAAGCCACCCTGCCCGCCATCGCCGGCCTGCGCCAGACCCTCGTCGAGGCCCACCGCGAGCGCTTCGGCGCGGTCGATGACCTCTGCGTCGGCCTGCAACTGACGCACTCCGGCCGCTTCTGCCGCCCCGACCCCGGCCAGGGAATGCAGCCGCGCACCCTCTACCGTCATCCCCTGCTGGACGCGAAGTTCGGCATCGCGCCCGACAACGACGCGGTCCTTCTCGGCGACGACGAGATCGCCCGCCTGATCGAGGACTTCGTCGCCGCGGCCCGTCTGGCGCAGCGCGCCGGCTTCGCCTGGGTCGATATCAAGCACTGCCACGGCTACCTCGGCCACGAGTTTCTCAGCGCCTTCCGTCGCCCGGGACGCTACGGCGGAAGTTTTGAAAACCGCTCGCGCTTCCTGCGCGAGATCGTCGCCGGCATCCGCAGCGAGGCGCCGGGACTCGGCATCGGCGTGCGCCTGAGCGCCTTCGACATGCCCCCCTGGAAGCCCGGCGCGGACGGCGTCGGTGTCCCCGACGACTGGCCCGCCGATGACGACTGGCCGCGGGCCTTCGGCGAGCATGGCGCGGGCATGGACGAGGCCCATCGCCTGCTGGCGCTGCTGGCGCAACTGGGGATTCAGATGGTCTGCATCACCGCCGGCAGCCCTTACTACGTGCCGCACATTCAGCGGCCGGCGCTCTTCCCGCCCTCGGATGGCTACCTGCCGCCCGAGGACCCGCTGCTGGGCGTCGCGCGCCTGGTGCAGGCCACGGCGCAGCTCAAGGCCGCGCATCCGGGGCTGCGCTTCACCGGCTCCGGCTATTCCTATCTGCAGGAATGGCTGCCACAGGTGGCGCAGGCGGCGGTCGAGCGCGAGATGGTCGATGTCGTGGGTCTGGGACGCATGGCGCTGGCCTGCCCGGAACTGCCGGCGGATACGCTGGCCGGGCGGCCGCTGCAGCGCAAGCTGCTCTGCCGCACCTTCAGCGACTGCACCACCGCGCCGCGCAACAACCTGGTCTCGGGCTGCTATCCGCTGGATGACTTTTATCGGGACAGGCCGGAAGCCAGGGCTCTCGCGACCCTCAAGCAGGAAAGTTGAGCCCTGGCAGAGAACGACCCTGCTACCGCGAGCGCGAGGAAGCGCAGACCCTTGCGGCCCTCAAACAGGGGGGTTGAGCCCTGACACAGCGTGAATCTGCCATTGAGACAGGCCGGAAGCGAAACCCGCCAGGCCGACGCGGCGCTATTGCAGTTCCCAGGTGATCTGCAGCTGCACGCTGACGCTCAACTGACCGGCTTCCACGGTCGCGGTGCCGCCGGCATCGGCCGCCATCGCGGCGAATTCGAGGCTTTCCGCGCGCGTCCGGAAGCCGCCGTCGCTCTCGTTGATGCTGAAGACGCGGCCCAGCTGCGCGCCGGTCAGTTCGGCCAGGTGTTCGGCGCGGGCGCGTGCGTCGGCGACGGCCAGTTCGCGCGCCCTGGCCTCCAGTTCGGCCGGGTCGCTGATGCCATAGGACAGGCGGTCGATGGAGTTGGCGCCGGCCTGTACGCTGACGCCGAGGGCCTGGCCCACCAGCGTCACGTCGCGCAGGGTCACGCTCAGCGTGTTCTGCGCCCAGTAGATGATCGTGCCGTCCTCGACGTCGCTGTAGGGGTCGTAGGGCCGGTCCTGATACAGGGACAGTCCGCTGGTCTGGATGTCGGCGCGCTCGATGCCCAGCTCAAGCAGGGCCTCGACAATGTCGGCGGTGATCTGATTGCTACGGTCGAAGGCGGCCAGCACGTCCTCGTCGCTGGTCTGCACGCCGAGGCGCACCAACGCCATGTCGGGCGCGCCGCCGGCGCTGCCGCTGCCGGTGACGGTCAGGGCGCGCCAGGCCTCCTGCGCCTGCGCGGCCGTGACGAGGGTCAGCAACAGGGTTAGCGTGAGCAACATGCGTTTCATGGTATTTCCTCCGGTTCCGGTGTTTGGGCAACCCCTGCCACCTTCGCGTCCCGCAGACCCTCGGCCAGCAGGTCGGCGACGTGGCGCAGCCGTTGCGGCCGCCTGTGGCGGGCGAGGCCGCCGTTAATGTGCGTCAGACAGCTGCAATCGCCGGTGAGGAAGACGTCGGCCGGCGTGGATTCGATGGCCTGCATTTTTTCCTGCAGCATGGCGTTGCTGATATCGGCCAGCTTGATGGCGAAGAGGCCGCCGAAGCCGCAACATTGCTGCGCGCCCTGCATCTCCACCAGCGTCACTCCCTCGACCTGACCCGCCAGCGCGCGCGCCTGCGCCCGCAAGCCCAAACCGCGCAAGCCGTGGCAGGCGTCGTGGAAGGCCACGCGCGTCGGCGCCAGGCGCGCGCCCAGGTCGCTGATGCCGAGGCCGTCGACGAGGAATTCGCTGAACTCCCAGGTGATGCGGGCGGCGCGGCAGGCGCGCTCGTGCCAGACGGGGTCAGCGGCGAAGAGTTGCGGATAGTAGTGGCGCAGCATGGTGGCGCAGCTGCCGGATGGCGTGACGATCACTTCGGCGTCCGCGAAGACCTGCAGGAAATGTCGCGCGACGCGGCGCGCATCGTCATGCAAGCCGGCGTTGAAGCCGGGCTGGCCGCAGCAGGTCTGCGCCTGCGGAAAGCGCACTTCCAGACCCAGATGCTCCAGCACCTCGACGACGGCGATGCCGGTGGGCGGGTAGAGCGCGTCGATGATGCAGGTGACGAAAAGCGAGACGGGCTTGTTGCGTGGCGAGGGGCGGGCCAGCTCGGCCATGGACGGCGCCTGTGCGATGGAGACGATGCCGTCAGTATAGCAAGAGCGTAAGCTCGAAGCATCCCGTGGGATAGCAAGAGCGTAAGCTCGAAGCATCCCGCGGGATAGCAAGGGCACAGGCCCGAAGCATCGTTGCGGGAAGGCATGGGGCCGGAGTCAGTTGACGAAGAGCGTCGTCAGATAAAGCCAGGTGTCGCCGGCGCTGCCGTCGGCGTTGATCAGCGGCAGCGGCCCCTGCTCCGCCAGTCGCAGCGGGTCGTACACGCTCAGCACCAGCGGATACTCGCCGGCCGGCGCGTCACAGGGAATCGCGAGCGGGCGCAGGTCAAGGAACCAGAGCTCCGGCGCCCATACCGCGCTGTTGACCGTCGTCAACTGGTCGTTGCTGGCGCCCAGAGACTCGCCCGCCAGGTCCACCAGCGCCAGCTGGATGCTGTAGTCAGCGGCGGGCCGACGGGCGGCCTGCCACCAGCTTTCCAGACGAATGCGCTGGCAGGGCTGCACCTGCACGCTGTCGCGCAGTTCCCAGTGCCCCAGCGCGACTTCGCCGCCGAAGACCTGTCGCGGCGCAATGTCCGGCGGCAGATGACGGGTTTCGAAATCCGCCGTGTCGAACAGGTGGTAGGCGCCGTTCTCCGGCGTCAGGCTTAGCGAGAGCAACTGCAGCCCCTCCCGGTCGCCCGGAGCCAGCCAGGGCTGTGTAGGATAAAAGGGGTAGTCGCTGAGCACAAAGCCGGCGTCCGCCAGATCGCGCGCGATGGCATGATCGCGCAGATAAAAGCCTGGCGCGAAGCACTTGGAATGAAAAATGGGGCAATGACCCTTGAAAGTATCGAAGATGCGGGCCTGGCCGACGCCCCTGGCTTCCAGCGCCAGGCGAATGCGATTGTAGTCATCGGTGAAGCGCGACGCTTCGGCGAACAGGTCGCGGTTTTCCGCCTCCACCAGCAGGCTGGAGCGCAGGAACAGCGCCAGGCTTGTGACCAGCACCAGCGCGATGAGTCGTCTGTGGGTCTGCAGCGGACGCAACAGGGCCAGCCAGAACACCAGCGCGAGGCCGAGCGCATGCATGATCGTGTAATCGTGTTCGGCGGTGAGGTTAATCATGGCGGCGATGACCAGCACCCCGGCAAGCGCCGTCAGCAGCAGCGGCTCGCGCAGGGCCCGTTCTTGACGCAGGGCATGCGTCAGCGCGACCGCCAGCACCAGCAGCAGGAGCGGCCCGCTGGCGGGCGCCGGCGCGATGTCGCTGCTTTCGTAACGCAGCGGCGCGTACCAGCGCAGGAAACGGTCCGCCTGCAGGGTCGCAAAGGCGTCCCAGGTCGGAATGCGGTAGTTGGAGGTGGTGAGGTTGCGACCGCCTTCGTGGCCCAGCGGCGCGCGTCGTTGCAGACTTGCCACGATGCTGGTCTCCTGCAGCGGCACCTCACGTTGGCGCATCTCCTGCGCGACGTTGTAGCCCAGCATCAGGGCCAGCCACAACCCGCCGGCCAGCAACATGCGGAAGGCGTCATGCGCCACAAGGAGGCGCAGGCGCTGCCCGGGTGAGAGGCCCGGTCGCCGCAGGACAGACAGCGCAGTCAGGGCCAGCCACAGCGCGGGTACACCCAGGGAAAAGAAGCCGCGACCCATGCTGACGGCCACCAGGGTGACTGCCGGCAACCAGCGGCGGTTGGCGGGGTGCGCCTGGCTCGCCCGCGCGACGCAGCAGAGCAGCGCCAGCATCCCCAGCATCGCCGGCTGGTCGAAGTGCAGGGCTCCCCGGAAGTAAAGCACCCCGTAACCGGCGAAGGCCAGGGTTGTGCCCGCCAGGGCCGCCGTCACCGTCGCCCCCAGCCGCCGCAGCAACAGCCAGGCGAAGAGCATCGTCAGAACAAAAATGCCATGCATCAACTGGCGCGCGATAAAGACCTGCGTCGCCAGGTCTTCCGCAAGCCGGACAAGGGCGCCAACCAGGGCGCTGAAGAAGAAGGGGTAACGGTCAAAATAGTCGAGGCGCAACGCACCGCCTTCCTCCACGAAGAGACGGGCGTGCCCGACAAAACCGTTGGCGGGGGTGGCATGCACGGCGATGGCCAGACCATGCGACGTGACCCAGCCGTGATGACGGGCGCCGAATCCCGCGTGGCTGAACTGCGTGCCGAATACGATGAGCGCCAGCAGACAGAAATACGCCCGGGCCAGGAAGCGCCCCGCTTTCCTGCCCTCAGCGTTCCCCGTCATGCGCCGTCCCGCTGCCTTTCCCTGCGTTCACCGTCTACTCAACGAAGAGCGTCGTCAGATATAGCCAGGTGTCGCCGGCGCTGCCATCGGCATTGATCAGCGGCAGTGGCCCCTCTTCGGCGAGCAGCAGGGGATCGTACACGCTCAACACCAGTGGATATTCACCGGCGGGCGCGTCACAGGGTACCGTGAGCGAGCGCAGATCGAGGAACCAGGCCTTCGTTTTCCACATGCTGGAGTCGACCGTCGTCAGACGGGCATTTCTGGCGCCCAGGGACTCGCCAGCCAGATTCACAAGCGCAAGTTGCATGCTGTAATCGGGCAACGGCACCCGGGTGGCCTGCCACCAGCTCTCGACCCTGATGCGCTGGCAGGGCTGCACCTGGGTATTGTCGTGCAATTCCCAGTGCCCCAGCGCGATTGAGGTGCCGAAATGGTGTGCGGCACTGGTTTGCTCTGGCGGAAAATGGTCAACGTAGCTCTTGTCGAAGAGAAAGGCGACGCGGTTCTCCGGCGTCAATGTACGGTACAGGCGCCAGCCACTGCCTGCGTCCCCGGGATTGGCGGGGGGCAGGGCCAGCCACTCCTGGGACGCCACAATATAGTCAGCGTTCGCGGCGGAGGCCGCCAGCAGATTGTCGCCCAGATAGAAGCCGAGCATATAACGGTTGCGGTGGATGATCGCATCCTGCACGTTGCTCTCGCTGTAGATGGCCTGGCCACTGCGACCGGTTTGTCTCAGGATGCGATCGTAGTCTTCCGTGTAGGCCGCTGTAGCGCGGAAGTGTTCGCCTTGCCGGGCCTCAACAGCCAGGTTGCTGCGCAAAAAGACGGCCACACTCAGGGCCAGCAAGGCGCCGGTCAGGCGCGGCTGACGCAAGCGCGCCAGCAGCGCCAGCCATAATACCAACGCGAAGCCCAGGGCGTGCATGGTTGTGTAGTCGTGGGACCTGGCGAGCTTGATCATCACGTAGAGCCAGGCCAGCCCGGAGAAGGCCGTCAGCAGCAACACGATGCGTTCCGGTGGAGGCCGGTTGCGCAGATGAAAAACGACGAGCGCCAGCGCCGGCAGTACGACCCAGGGATGAATGCCTGCAATCTGCTCATCGCTCCACGGGAGAAACCAGCGCGACAGCCATCCCATTAACTGTTGCGTGAACTCAAGGTAGTCCGGCTCCTCCCACCCTTTCTTGAGTACGTCGCCAAGCAGTCGTTCGCGCATGCTCTGGACGATGCTCGTCTCTTCCAGGGGTACGTCGCGCCGCGTCATCTCCTGCGCCAGGTTGTAGCCCAGCAGCACTGCACTCCAAGCGATGCCCTGCAGCAACATGCGCGTCGCATCATGCTGCAGGACCGCCCGCAGACCCTGTGCCAGCGGCCGATCGCGCTGCCACAGCAGCGCAACGGCCTCGCAGGCGGCCCACAGTCCCAACACACTCAGGGAGACATTGCCACGGCCCGCGCTGACGGCCAGCAGCGTCGCCAGCGTCAGCCAGCGCCAACGCTCCCGGCCCTCCAGCTTCACCCGCGCGATGACGTAGAGCAGGATCAGCATCCCGGCCAGCGCCGGGTGATCGAAATGGACCATCTCGCCGTAGTACAAGAGCATGGGGCCGCTGAAGGACAGCGTCACCGCGACCAGCGCCAGGCCCGCTGTCAGCCCCAGACGCCGTAACAGCAGCCAGGCAAAGAGCATCGTCAGGACCAGGATGATGTGCATGATCTGGCGCGCGAGCCAGACCTTCGTCGCCAGGTTTTCCGTCAGGCCGATGAGCGCGCCCAGCGTTGCGCTGAAAAAGGGAGGATAGCGATCGAAGTAATCGTAATGCAGCGCGCCTTCCTCATCAATTAAAAGACGGGAGTGACCCAGGAATCCGTTTTCGGGAGTGGCGCGGCCTGCAATGGCCAGCGTGTGGGAAGAAACCCAGCCATGATGCGGGCGCTCGCCAAAGCCTGTGCCGGCGAACTGCGTGGCAAAGACGATCAGGGCCAGCAGACAGAAGTATGCCGCCACCGGCAGACCGCGCGGGACTCGCTGACGCGAATTGGGTGTCGGGGGGCACATCAGGGACTCGTCCCGGAACTTCAGTTGACGAAGAGCGTCGTCAGATATAGCCAGGTGTCGCCGGCGCTGCCATCGGCTCTGATCAGCGGCAACTTGTCATTCAACGCGTCCGTCTCCGGGTCATAAACGCTGAGAATCAGGGACCAGGCTCCCGCCGCCGCCTCGCAGGGGACTTGCAGCGTCCGTCCGTCCGGATACCAGCGCCCTGGTCGCCAGCCCTGCGTGTCGCCGCCCACCGGAGCGCCGTCCGCGGACGCCAGGATGCCACCGTCCTCATCCACCAGGGACAGTTGCAGGCGGTAACTGGCCGACAGCGGGACCTGCGCCTGCCACCAGCTCTCGACGCGAATCTCCTGGCAGGGAAGCGCCTGCACACTGTCCAGCAGCTCCCGGTGGCCCAGGGTCAGCGAATTGCCAAAGTTGGAACGCGGCGTGATATCGTCCGGCGCGTAGCGTTCACCCCCTCGCAGGTCAAAGAGGAAGCCCACCTGGTTTTCCGGCGTCAGGGTGTAGAGCAGCCGCAGGCCATCGCGACCAGCGGCGCCGGGCAAGGCCAGCCAGGCGCGGTCCGCCACCATGTAGTCCGCATCGTCGAGCCTGTTCGCAAGATAGTTGTCGCCGAGGTAGAAGCCAAACAAATATTTGGGAATGTTGATTGCCCTGTCCTGCAACACCGGATCATTGTACACCACCGAGCCACTCCTGCCAATCCGTTGCAGGATGCGATTGTAGTTTTCGGTGTAGATGGCGGCCTCCTCGTTCCAGGCGCGGTTGCCCGCTTCCACCTCCAGCGCCTGACGCAGGAATACGGTCAGGGCCAGCAGCAGCAGCAGGTTGATCAAACGCGTTGACCGCACCCGGCTCACAAGCGCCAGCCAGAACACAAGCGCGAAGCCGAGCGCATGCATGGTCGTGTAGTCGTGGAACCAGGCGAGGTTGATCATCACGAACAGCCAGGCCAGGCCGGAGAAAGCTGTCAGCAACAGCACAAGCCGACGGGCTGCACTCTGGCGCTCGATGTAGTGCAAACTCAACAGCAGCGCTGGCAGCAGGGCCCACTGGTGAACGATTTGGCCGCTCTCGACATCAAGCGGCCAATGCCAACGCAACAGCCGCCGTTCCATCGTTGAGGCGAATGCATCGTAGTCCGCTTCCCAACCCCTTGTGACCTCACCGCCCGGCAAGCGAAGCCACATGCTTTGAACGATGTTGGTCTCCTCCAAGGGTAACTGTCGCCGCGCCATCTCATGCGAGATGTTATAGCCCAGCATTAGCGCGCTCCACACAACCCCCAGCAGCAGCATGCGCGTCGCGTCGTGTCGCCATATGGCACGCAGCCGTTGCGCCAGGGGTCGCTCCCCTTGCCACAACAGACCCGCCGCTTCCATGGCCGCCCACAGCCCCAGTACGCCCAGAGACAGAAAGCCCCGACCCGCACTTACGGCTACCAGCGTGGCGAGGGCCAGCCAGCGCCAGCGTTCTCGTCGCTCCAGCTTCACGCGCGCGATGGCGTAGAGCAGGAGCATCATCCCCATCAGCGCCGGCTGATCGAAATGAATCATCTCGCGGTAAAACAGCAACATGTGACCGCTGAATGCCAGGATCACCCCGATCAGCGCCGCGCCCGGTGCCAGCCCCAGGCGCCGCAGCAACAACCAGGCAAACAGCATCGTCAGAATGAAAATGACGTGCATCACCTGCCGCGCGATCCAGACCTTTGTCGCCAGATCGTCCGTCAGGCTGGTGAGCGCGCCCAGCGTGGCGCTGAAAAAAAACGGGTAGCGGTCGAAATACTGGTGGTCCGGCGCGCCGTCGGCATCCAGCAAGATGTAGGTGTGGCCGACGAAGCCGTTTTCCGGCGTCGCGTGAGTGACGATCGCCAGATTATGTGAGGACACCCAGGCGTAGTGCTGTCCCTTGATGCCGAAACCCGTGCCGGCGAATTGCGTGGCAAGGACGATGACGGCCAGCAGGCAGAAACAGGCCGGGACCCACAGGCGCCTGACGGCGTCCCGCCCGGTCAAGGGTGGACCTCTCGTCCCATGCTACAGTTCGAGGATGCCAGGACGCGGGACGCCTTGACCGACCTGCTCGACCTGAATCATCGGCCAGGCGGCCCCGGCGGCCGTAATGATTTCAAAGCCTTCATCGCCCACCAGAATCGTGTCCTCGGACTTGCAACCCACAATCGAGGGATTCCAGGCGTAGAGGCTGCCGGCCTGCACCCGGGAGTCGTCGCCGGGGGTGACGATAATCTCGCGTGCGTTGTAGCCGGCGGGCCCGCCCTGGTGATGATGGCGCCACTGTTCGTCCTCGCCGCAGGCGGCATAGGCGGCCTGTATATCGCCGAGAACCTCCGCATGGCGGCGCCCCGGTCGTGTGGCCAGCATGGCGGCGGCGTCAATCTGCGCGACCTTCTGCGCCTTGTCCCGCAGGTCCGCAGGCAGCGGCCCTGCATGCGCCAGACGCGTGGCGGAGAGCACCAGGCCCCACTTGCGGTTGCAGACCACGATCATGACGAGGCGTTCCATGCGCTTCTGCGTGGGCAGCGGGTGACGGAACTGCGCGATGCGTTCGTCCGTGGCCACCAGGTTGACCACGGCCAGGCCGCCGCGGCGGCGGCAGGCGGCGTCCAGGCGCGCGGCGATCTCCAGTTCGCTGTCGCCTGGTCGGGCGGCGCGGATGGCTTCCTCCAGCGCGGCGGCGGTCTCCTCGCCGAGGCGGCGACTGCGCTCCTGCTCCCCGGCATCCAGCACCAGACGCCATTGCAGCAGCGCGTCGGCCACCTCCGGCTGCGTGTCCACCAGGGTTCCCGGCGGCCCGGTCGGGGCTTCGCCATGCCAGGCATACTCGCGATAGCCGAAACCCAGCGCTTCCAGTTGTTCCTCGGCGCGCAGGCGGGTCAGTTCGATATTGCTCGTCACGATGTCACGACTGTCAGGCGTGACCAGCGCGCTCCAGATGCCGGCGTCACTGTCCACCGGGATGCCGGCGTCGGCGCCGGCGCTGAACCAGGCGAGATTGCGCGTCTGCGTCAGCAACAGCGCCGGCGCCTTGTGACTGGCCAGCAACTCACGCACCCGCTCGTGCTTGCGGTCAACTTCTTCCCTGCGTCCCATCGCATCTCCGGCTCGCGGGTTTCACGGCGTGGGATTGTACGCGCCCGGACGCTGCAACGCCACGCCGGGCTGGTTGTGCTATGCTGGTCTGGCGAACAACGGGGCGACGACCCATGGCAGCCCGGCGCGGACTCCTGCAATCGGAATCGGTGCAGAACTTTCTCAAGTCGCTGCTGACCCTGCAACAGGGCAGCGAACTGGTATCGACCAGCGCCATGGCGGACATCCTGCAGATTTCAGCGCCTTCCGTGAGCGACATGACGCAGCGTCTGGAAGAGGCCGGCCTCGTCACCTGGCGCAAGTGGCGCGGCATCCGGCTGACTCCCGCCGGCGAAAACGAGGCGCTCATGATCCTGCGGCGCCACCGCCTGATCGAACTCTTTCTGGTGGAAGAGCTGGGCTACGAACTGCCCGAGGTGCACGCCGAGGCCGAACGCCTTGAGCACGCCGTCTCGGAGCGCTTCATCGAGGCCATCGCCAGCCGTCTGCACGAGCCCGGTCTCGACCCCCACGGCGACCCCATCCCGGCGCCGGATGGCACCATCCTGCGTCGTCGCCTGCAGCCCCTCAGTGAGTGGCCGCCGGACCGGCCGGCCGTCGTCTCGCGCATTCGCAGCCGCAGTGAGGACATGCTGCGGGTCATCGTCAGCCAAGGGATTACGCTCAACGCCCGTGTCGAAATCATGGGTGTCGCCGCCGCTGGCGGGCCGCTGGCGCTGCGTATCAACGGCCGGAAGCAGCACATTGCGCGCGCGGCGGCGGACTGTATCCTGGTCGAGGCCTGGAGGCCCTGACCTTGCGCATCCTCTTCATCGATTCTCTCACCCATGTGAAGGAATACTGGCAGGCCCTCGCCGACACAGCGCCGGGCGAAGAACCGCCACTCTTTCCTACCAGCATGAAGGAGCATTTCTACGTGCGTGCCCTGCGCCGGCGCGGCCACGAGCCTGATGTCTTCTGGCGTGAACAACCGTCGCGCAACTACCGCTTTCACGCCGGTCTCACCCCTGGCAAGGCGGCCGCGGCGCTCATGCAGCGCCTTCCGCCATCCCTCAATCCGGTCCTGCAGCGACGCAACCAGGAGTTGATCCAAAAGGCAAGGGAATTCAAACCGGACCTCCTGTGGCTGTGCAGCGGCAACCGCACCATCCTGCCGCAAACTCTGGCCACGATTCGGCGTGAGCAGGGCTGCCGGCTGCTCGTGGAATACGGTGAGTCGCACGTAATCTTCCGTTTCCCTTTCATGCTTCAGCTCCTGCCCCTTGTCGACCTGGTGATCGTGAATGACCTTTACCACGGTATGCAGATGCGGGAACTGGGGGCGCGGCGCGTCGTCACCCTGCCCGTGCCCGCCATGGACCCCGACTTCCATTACCCGCGCCCACTGGACGACGGACAGCGCGCGGCCCTGGCCTGCGATGTCGCCTTCGTCGGCACCCTGCTGCCGGAACATATCTATGGCGAGCGGGTGCGCATGCTGGTCGCCTTGCGCGATTTCAACCCTGGCATCTGGAGCGTGCACGATGCGCCGCCGGAGCTGCGCCCCTTCCTGCGCGGCGCGGCGCTGGGCGAGTCAATGCTGGAGATCCTCTCGGCAGCGAAACTGGCCGTCAATCCCCACGGGCAAACCATGCAGTACGGCGGCAACCCTCGCCTCTTCGAGGCCGCCGGCGTGGGCACCCTGCAAATCACCGACGACCGGCCCGGCATTCACAAGTGGTTCACGCCGGGCGAAAACATCCTCACCTTTCGCGATGAAGCGGACCTGCGCGACAAGGTGGCCTGGTTCCTGGCGCATGACGACGAACGCGAGGAAATGGCCCGCCGCGCCCGCGAGCACGTGCTGGCCCATCATCGCTTCGACCATCGCGTCGAGCGGATTGAGGCCTTGCTGGCCACCCTGTAGACGCGCCGGACTCGCGCCGGGCGCGTCCGACCGCTACAATGCCCGCGTTAACCTCAGCGACCGCCTGGAGCTCCCATGTCCAGAACCATCATTTCAGCCCCGGACGCGCCCGCCGCGCTGGGCCCCTATTCGCACGCCGTCTGCGCCAACGGTTTCGTCTTCACCGCCGGTCAGGTCGGCATCGTGCCCGGCAGCGGCACCCTGGCCGAAGGCGGTGTTGAGGCGCAGACGCGCCAGGTCATGGAGAATATCAGCGCCGTGCTGCGCGCCGCCGGTTCGGGCCCCGAACGCGTCGTCAAGACCACCATCTTCCTCGCCAGCATGGACGACTTTGCCACGGTCAACGGCATCTACGCGCAGTACTTCCCGCAGGACCCGCCGTCCCGCTCCACCGTCGCCGTCGCCGGTCTGCCGCTGGGCGCCCTTGTCGAGATCGAGACCGTAGCCCTGGTTTAAGATGAGCGGGAGCGGAGGCATGCAGCTGCACTCCGTCAACGTCGGTACACCGGTCACCGTGCCGGCCCGCGGCGGCCTGCTGCGCACCGGCATCTACAAGCATCCGGTGACGGGGCGGGTGCGGCTGGGCCACACCAATCTTGAAGGTGACGGCCAGGCGGACCTGCAGCATCATGGCGGACCGCACCAGGCCGTCTACGCCTACTCCCGTGACCATTACGCCTGGTGGGCGCAGCAACTGGAGCGCGACGACCTGACCCCCGGCCAGTTCGGCGAAAATCTCACCATTGGCGGCCTCGATGAAGACGAGGTCTGCATCGGCGACGTCTGGCGCGTGGGGGAGACCCTGCTGCAGGTCAGTCAGCCGCGCATCCCCTGCCACAAGCTGGCGCATCGCATGGGCCTGCCCGACTTCGTCAGGACCTTCACGCAGTCCGAACGCTGCGGCTGTTACCTGCGTGTGTTGCAGACGGGTAAGCTGGGCGCCGGTGACCGCGTCTCACTGACAGAGCGGGAGGAGCAGCCCATGAGTGTGCGCGCCATCTTTCGCCTGCGCCTGCTGCAACCCGATGACCCCGACGCCACGGAACGCGCCAGCCAGCTCCCGGGGCTCTCCCCCGAATGGCGCGAGTATTTCGCCGGTCGCCGCCTCGCCATGGTGGCCGGGGCCTGAAGGAGGCAATCATGGACCGTAGACGTCTTGTCATTTCCGCCCTTGTGCTGGTCGCCGTCGTCCTGGTGCTCGTCACGCGACCCTGGACCTTCTTCATCAACGATGAAGTCGACGAGGCCTTTCCCGCGCTGAGCGGCGCCGAGCGCGAAAGCGTGCGCGACATGCCCGGGGACCAGCGCGATGCCCTGCTGACCATGATCGAGGACGCCCGCGACATGGCCGCCGACACGGCCCGCGCCATGATGGAGCCGGACAGCGCAATGCAGGATGACATGCCCGACGGCGCGCCGGATCCGCATCCGCTGCTCAGCGGCGCCTGGATTGAAATCGACCCGGTGCATCGCGCGGAGGGCAGCGCCACCATCTGGCTGGCCGGTGAGGAGCGCGTCCTGCGCTTCGAGGACTTCCGCGTCACCAACGGCCCGCAATTGCACGTGCTGCTGACCAAAAATGTCCCGACCAGCATTTTCGCCGGCGTGGGCGGGAGCGGCGATTACATCGATCTGGGGCCGCTCAAGGGCAACGTCGGCAACCAGAACTACAGCATCCCGGCCGAGGTGGACCTCTCGGAATACCGGAGCGCGGTCATCTACTGCGTGCCCTTCCGCGTGGTCTTCAGTTCAGCGGAACTGATGGACGCCAGTGGCGGCTGATGCGCCGGGGCGCATCGACTGGCGCAGCAAAAAGCCCGTCGCGCAGTAGGCAAGGGAAGAACTGGCGCAGCAGAAAGCCTGTCGCGCAACAGACAAGGGAAAAACTAGCGCAGCAAAAAACCCTCGCGCAGGGGGTCGGCGGGGTCGATCAGGAAGTCATGCATGCCGGTGATCGAGGCGCTGCCCGTGACCTCCGGGATGACGGCCGGCAGCGCGCCAACCCGCGCGCGTTCCACAATCCGCACCGAAAAGCGCGTGCCGATCAGACTCTCGATCTGCAGCGTCTCGCCCGCGGCCAGTTCGCCGCGCGCGTGATACAGCGCCGCCCGCGAACTGACGCCGGTGCCCGTCGGGCTGCGGTCCAGTTCACCCTCGGCGAAGACGCAGGCGTTGCGGCTGTGGACCTCGCTGCCGGCCGGCCGCAACTCGGTGAAGATCGTGCCGTAAAGGAAGTTGAGGTCGGGGTCGCCCGCCGGGTGCTCGATGCGTTGCGTCGCCATGATCGCGCGCTTGATGGCCCGGCCGGCGGCGATCAGCGCGTCGCTGTTGCGCGGTTCCAGCGCCAGGCCCGTCTGCGCGACGTCGACCAGGGCGTAGAAGGCGCCGCCGAAGGCGATGTCGCAGCGGATGTCGCCCAGGCCGGGCACCGCCACGTCCAGGTCCTGCATGAGCGCGAAGGAGAGCACGTTCAGGAAGCTGACCGCCGCCACGCGCCCGTCCTGCCAGCGGGGCGTGGCCACAATGCGGCCGGCCGGCGAATCGATGCGGATCTCTGACCGACCCACCGGCATGGTGAACAGGCCGCACTCCAGCCCCACCGTGACCAGGCCGATGATGCCGTGGCCGCACATGGTGCTGTAGCCCTCGTTGTGCAGGAAGAGCACGCCGAGGTCGCCGTCGTCGGTGGCCGGCGGCGTCAGCAGACAGCCGTACATGTCGGCGTGGCCGCGCGGCTCCCACATCAGGCTGCGCCGCAGGTGATCGTACTGGCGCCGCGCCGCCTCACGCCGTTCGAGGATGGTCGCGCCGGCGGGCAGGGGGAAGCCGCTGCAGATGACGCGCAGCGGCTCGCCGGCGGCGTGCGCGTCGATGGTCGTGACGCGACCCCAGTGGGACGGCGGTTCCCACTTGACCATGCTTCAGTCCACACCCGGCCAGCGCCGCGCCGGCTCCAGGAATCCCATCTGGTCCTTCACCGACTTCAATGTGCGTTCGGAGATCGCCGCCGCGCGTTCGGCGCCGTCGGCCAGCACCTGTTCCACGTAGCCGGGCTCGGCGCTGATCTCGCGGTAGCGCTGCTGCAGCGGCGCCAGCGTATCAGTCACCGCCGCCACGACCGCCTTCTTCAGGTCGCCGTAGCCCCGGCCCTCGAATTCCGCCTCGACCGCCGCGCGTTCGCCGCCCGTCAGCGCCTGGTAGATGGTCAGCAGGTTGTTGACGCCGGCCTTCGTCGGGTCGTCGCTGAAGCGGATGTCGCGGCCGGAATCGGTGGTGGCGCGCATGACCTTGCGGCGAATGAGGTCCGGCGGATCGAGCAGGAAGATGGCGTGGTTCTCGCCAGTGGCGCTCTTGCTCATTTTGTTGTTGGGTTCGTCCAGGCCCATGACGCGCGCGCCGGTCTCCGGGTTGACCACCTCGGGCAGGGTGAAGGTCTCGCCGAACATGCTGTTGAAGCGCTGGCCCAGGTCGCGCGTCAGTTCGACGTGCTGGCGCTGGTCGTCGCCGACCGGCACGTAGTGCGCCTGGTAGAGGAGGATGTCGCCGGCCATCAGCACGGGATAGCCCAGCAGGCCGGCGTTGACGGACTCCTCCTGTTGCCGGGCCGCCTTGTCCTTGTATTGCGTCATGCGGTACAGCCAGCCCAGCGGCGTCAGGCAGGTCAGCAGCCAGGCCAGTTCGGCGTGCGCCGGGTTGTGCGACTGCGCGAAAATGGTCGCCCGCTGCGGGTCGAGGCCGGCGGCGAGGTAGAGCGCGGTGACCTCCAGGGTATGCGCGCGCAGCCGGCCGGCGTCGTGCGGCACGGTGATGGCGTGCAGGTCGACGACGCAATAGAAGGCGTCGTACTGCTCCTGGAAGCGCACCCATTGCAGCAGCGCGCCGAGATAGTTGCCGATGTGCAGGTTGCCGGTCGGCTGGATGCCGGAGAGCACCCGCCTGTCGTGCCTGGCCGTGTCCATAAGCGCTGTCGCCGTCCTCCTGCTCCGTCCCGCCCGGTCGCGGGAGCCCTTCCGCCCGCTCACGGCAGTATACCCGTGGCGCGCGCGCAGGCGCAGGGTTTATCCCTGGAGCGGTTTATGCTGGAACCGGCGAAGGTTCCAGCGCGAAGCGGAGGGGGTTTATCCTCGCTTCGGTCTGCTCTCAGGTGGCAGGCCGATCGAGCCGTGGCCCGGCGCGCGCCCGGCTGCAGGTGGGCGCCCAGGTCGGGGGGGGGAGTATGACGCAGCCTACAACAGTCGGCCCTGCGCATCGCGCTGCTCGGGGGCGCGGGGGGCCTGACGGAAGGTGCCGTGCTGCGGAGGCATATCGACACCGGCGCCGCCCAGCAAATCGCCGATGGTCAGGATCTGCAGGCGGCGAAAGGACTTGCCCCAAAATTCTGACTGGTAGTAGCCGGCCGCCAGCGCCGCCTTGATCATGGGCTGCGTCGGCGGCTCCAGTGTGATGAGCAGGCCAATCGACGCACGCTCCTGCTCCAGCACGCCGATGAGTTCATTGACGACCGGGCTGCTCACCTTGCCCGACTTCACCTGCACGATGACCTTGCGCGCCTGCGGCTTGCCTTTCCCGTCCTGCTCGAAGAAATTGATGACGCCGTCTATGCCCTTGTCCGCGCCCTTCCTGCCCTTGCGCGTCCCCGCCGACCCGCCCACCGGCTTCGCGCCCACCAGCGACAGCGCCCACCATTCGAATTGATAGCGTCCCTCGTTGGCCGAATCTGCAGCCAGTTCGCGGGCGCCGGATTCGGTGGCGGGCTCGCCGATGACCTTGTAGTCCACGCCCGAGACCAGGCCGAACATATCAAGCAGGCGATACTTCTGCAGCGAGACGCTGAGGTGGGTGATGTCGATGCCGATCCAGCGGCGCTTGAGTTTGTGCGCGGCGGCGATGGAGGTGCCACAGCCGCAGAAGGGGTCCAGCACGATATCGCTCTCGTTCGACGACGCGCTGATGATGCGCTCCAGCAGGGCGAGCGGCTTCTGCGTCGGGTAGCCGAGGCGTTCGGATGACGTGTTGCCGATTCTGGGTATGTCCGTCCAGACGTTCTGAAGGGGCTTGCCTGGTGCTTCGTCGAGATAGACCTTCAGGCCATCCATCCGGGGTGTCCCGTCCCTTTTCGTATGGATACGCCCTTCCTGCCACCATTCCTCGAGTTGTTCAATCCTGTAACCCCAGCCACGCGTTGGCCCTGGCATTGTGCCGCGCCATTCAAACTTTCCAGAATTAGAGTCCGGACGTGGCGCAGTCAGGTCATCCAGTTTGTACCGTCGCCCATCAGAATCGCTGTGCCGGAATCGGCTTAACTGGGAGTCGCCGTACTTCTGGTACTGTTGATTCCAGATCGTGGATTCTGTCTTGGTGTAGTAAAGCAATATATCTGCGACATTGCCGTATTTTTCGGCGGTGTTGTGGCTTTCAGTTCGTTGCCATGTGATTTCATTTCGAAAATTCCACTCGCCGAAGATGGTGTCCAGCACCAGCTTGAGGTAGTGGCTGGCGGTCGGGTCGCAGTGGAGGTAGAGGCTGCCGGTCGGCTTCAGCACCCGATGCAACTCGACCAGGCGCGGCGTCATCATCACCAGATAAGCCATCATCGGGTTGCGGTCAATCAGCTTGAGCAGTGCCTCAATCGCCGTGCTCACCTTCTCCGGCGCCCCAAGAATCAGGTCGCGGTAGGTGGCCTCGGCCGTTTCGCCCCAGTGCCAGCTGTCCTCGAAGGCGGTGATCTGGGCGTCGCTGTCGCGGCCGCTTTCGTCGCGGAAGAGCACGTTGTAGCTGCGGTTGGAGTTGAAGGGCGGGTCTAGGTAGACGAGGTCGACCGAGGCGTCGGGGAAGTGTGCGCGGTCGCGCAGCAGGGTCAGGTTGTCGCCGTAGAAGAGGGTGTTTTCAGTCATGGTCGCTTCCGCTACTGTCCGGCGCCAATCATAACGCGCTCAGTTGCAATCGATCCCCCGCGGCGTGGAGGCCTCGTCCCGGCGGCGCGCGAACTCCGCCTGGTAGGCCGCCGCCAGCGCCGCGTCCTCAATGATCAGCATGTTCTCGTCGTTGCTCTGCGTCCCGCCGGCGGAGAAGTTGGCCGAGCCCGTCACCACCACGTCGTCGTCGATCAGGAAGACCTTGTGGTGCAGCAGGTGCGGATTGCCGTCCTGGCGTACGTCCAGGCCCGCGCAATGCAGCGGCCCCAGTTCGCTCCAGACGCTTTCGCTGCCGACCCGCTCGAAGATGCCCTGCAGTTGCAGGCCGGCCGCCGCCTGGCGCAGCAGCAGCGAGCCGATGTCATCCAGGGTGAAGGAGAAGGCCATGAAACGGATGCTGTCCTGCGCCTCCGCCAGCGCGTCGTAAAGGGCGGCCGCCGGCTCGTCCTCCGGCCCGAAGTAGAGGGCGATGCGCGCCGTCCCCTCTTCGAAGGGCGTGGTGTCGCCCCGCGGCGAGCGCGGCCCGAAGCGGCCCTGGTCGAACATTTCATCGAACTCGGCCTGATAGCGACGCGCGGCCTGCGCCGAGCGCAATTGCAGCAGGTTGTTGTTGTGGCGCCCGGCGCCGTTGACCGTCAGGTTCATCGAGCCGGTCCAGACACTGAGGCCGTCGACGATGACGAACTTGTTGTGCATCAGGGCGCTGCGGCCGTCGTCCACCACCGGGATGCCCGCCGCCCCCAGTGCCGCGATGAGGCCGTCCGCGGCGCGCAGGCCATGCTCGTCATCGGTCACGACGCGCACCCGCAGGCCGCGCTCCGCCGCGTCCAGGATCGCCCGGGCCAGCAGCGGGTTGTTCAGTTCGAAGGCGGCGATATCCAGCGAGACCTGCGCCGCGTCCATGGCCGCCGCCAGGGGCGCGTCGATGCCGCCCGCGCGCTCGGCTGTAGACGATACTGGCGCGTTGCCGCGCGAGGGGCTGCTGAAATACAGCGTCCAGTAGTCCCCGGCGACGCCGTAGCCGCGCGCCAGGCGCAATGCTCCCTCGGTCGCAGGGCCGCTGACGCCGGACGACTGCCGCGGCGAGTCTCCCGGGACTGCAGCCGGTTGCAGGCCAAAGGGGACTGGGGCCAGCGCCAGTTGCAGGGCCAGCGCCAGGGTCAGCGCCGCCAGTGTGAACCCCGCCAGATGCCGCGTCGAGGCGCTCATGGACGGGTCACGCCCGGCGGCGGCATGATACACTGCGACGGACGAGGAGTGTTCACAGGACTCACAACATGCTGAAACTGATGCCGATCGTTTACGTGCGGGAGATGGCCCGCTCGCTGGATTTCTACCTGGCGCTGGGCTTGCAGGCCGACTACCTGCAGCGCGACGGCGTGTGGTCCTCGCTGAAGGCCGGCGACGCCTCGCTGGGCCTGCACGTGCTGGACCCCCTGCCAGCGCTGCAGGAGACCGACCGCGTGGCGCTGGCGCTGGTCAGCGACGGGCCGCTGGAAGCGCTCGTGGAGCGTCTGGAAGCGCAGGACATCGCGCCCGCGCGCGGCATCCGGCAGGAGTCCTTCGGCCGTTCGCTGCTGCTGCGGGACCCGGACGGCCTGCTCCTGCAGGTCAACGAGCACGCCCACTGAGCCCGTCTGCCAGCGATTCCCAGGCCGCCCGCACCCGCTCCTGCAGGGCCGCCAGCGAGCCATCGTTGCGGATGACGAGGTCGGCGCGCGCCAGTTTGTCCGCCTGGGGGTTCTGCGCCCGCAGGCGCTGACGGGCGTCGGCGGGGCTCATGCCGCGCTGTCCCGTCAACCGCTCCAGTTGCGTCTCCGGCGCGGCATCCACCACCCAGACCGCGTCGACGGCCTCCGCCAGGTCGCCCTCCAGCAGCTTGATGGCCTCAATGACCAGCACCCGTTGCGGCGCTGCCACGACAAGCGCGTCAATGCGGCGCCGGATGATGGGGTGGGTCAGGGCCTCCAGGCGGGCCAGCGCCGCCGCGTCGCTGAAGACGACGCGCCCCAGGGCCGCGCGGTCGAGGCGCCCCTGCCCGTCCAGCAGCGCCTCGCCGAATTCAGCGACGACCGCCGCGAGGGCCGCGCCCCCTGGTTCCAGCACCTCACGCGCGACGCGGTCGGCGTCGATGACGCCGGCGCCCATGGACTCCAGCTGCCCCAGCACCTGGCTCTTGCCGACCGCGATGTTGCCCGTCAGGCCGATGAGGGTCTTGCCCGGCCAGCGACCCATGCAAGTCTCCGCTTTGTCCCCGTCGCTTCGCCCTTTCCGCTTCGTACTGATGCCTTCGCCAGCGCCAGTATAAACCGCTCCAAGGATAAACACTGACGCCCTGGCCCCCTCCACTTCGCCGTTCCGGGGATAAACCAGCGACCCATGCAAGTCTCCGCTGCGCCTAATCCGCCGGGAGCACCTTCTCCTTGCCCGGGAGCGGGTCCGGCTCGATGTCCTTGTAGTGGATCGTCAGCGTCTCTTCCAGCACGTCGTCGGACTTGCTGTCGAAGTCCGAATAGCCAACTTCCGCGATCCAGGCGTCGCGCACGGTCCAGCGCCGCAGGACCTCGCCCTCTTGCAGCGCCAGCAGGGCCAGGGTGCGCGCCGGCCGCACGATGTCCTCGCCGGCGCCGAAGGACTCATTCACCCAGACGTCGCAGGGGTGCTGCGGGTCCTGCTGCACCAGGCGGGTGATTTTAAAGGGTTCCTGCAGCTTGCGGATCGCGGTGGTGGTGCGCACGTCCAGGCGAAAGGCGACCAGCCCGCGCACGGCGCGGATGCCCTCCACGCGCTGGCCGTCGATTTCCAGCGCGAAGTCACAGGCCTTTTGTCCCTCTTCAACCTGCTGCTCGACAGCGTCCGTCTCGTCTGCCATATTCTGTCTCTCCTCGCCGCGGGCCTGGCGGCAGTATAGCGAGGGCCCCAGCCCGAAGCATCCTGAAAGGGTAGCGAGAGCCCCGACTCGAAGCATCCCGCAGGGGTAGTGTAGCGAGGGTACCAGCCCGAGCATCCTGAAAGGGCCGCAAGGGCCCCGCCCCGCACTCTGTGCCGTATACGTCCGCACCACAACCCGCTAAACTAATCCTTGTCTCGCCTGCCCATCATAAACCATGCCGCCGCGGGAGGGGGTGAGCGCCTCGTGAAAATCCGGACGGGCCTGGCCCTGTTCCTGCTGGTCGGTCTCGTGGCCTGCAGCGCCTGGAACGAAGCGCCCCCTGCGCCCACGCCAACGGCCTCCCCCACGCCGCAGGGTCGGACGCCGGAGCAGGCCGAACGCGTCGCGCGCCTGTTTCTGCAGGCCTGGCAGGACAACGACATGGCGGGCATGCACCGCCTGCTCAGCTTCGGCGGCCAGGAAGCCACCCTCTTGCCGGCCTTCAGCGATTTTTACCGGCGCAACCAGGCGACCATGACGCTGCAGTCGCTGGAGACCCGCATCACCGGCCAGTTGCCCGGGCCCGGCGGCCGCATGACCTTCGGCTACGACGTCGTTTTCCACACCCGCCAGGTCGGCAGCTTCAGCGAGAGCGGACGCACCCTGCGCCTGACCTGGGACACGCGCCTGCAGAACTGGCGCGTCATCTGGTCGCCCGCGGACCTGTTGCCCGCGCTGGCTGACGGCGGCACGCTGCGGCTTGACGCGCGTCTGCCCGGCCGCGCCAACATCTACGACCGCGAGGGGCGCACGCTGGCCTCGCGCAACAATCGCATCATCACTGTCAACGTCATCAAGAACGACATCCCGCACGTCGGCAACTGCAACCTGCGCCTCGCCGCGGCGCTCAACCTTGATATCTCCCTCATCGAGCAGATTCTGGCGGCGCGCGCGGCCGACTGGCTCAGCGAAATGGGCGCCGTCGACCCGCTCGTCTGGCAGGAGACGCGGGCCGGCCTTGAGCGGGATTGCAACGCGCGCTTCATCGAACGTCCCGCGCGCCAGTACGAGACCGGCCCGGCCACCGCGCACAGCGTCGGCTACGTGGGCTGGCCGGACGACAGCCAGGTCGCCGCCCTGACGGCGGCCGGCTTCCCGCAGGACAGCATCATCGGCCGCAGCGGCGTCGAGGCCAGCCGGGACGAGGCCCTGCGCGGCATCCCCGGCGGCCGGCTCTACGTGGCTGAAGCCGGCGGCGGTCAGACCACACTGGCCGAAAGGGCGCCCGGCCCCTCGCAGAGCGTGTGGTTGACTTTGGATGCCCCGCTGCAGGCCTTCATCCACGACAGCCTGCAACGCGCCCGCAGCCGCGCCGCCGAGACCTGGGCGCCGGGCTCCGATGGCGCGGCCGCCGTGGTGCTGGACCTGCGCAGCGGCGCCATCCTCGCCCTGGTGAGCGACCCCTCCTACGACAACAACGTCTTCGCGCCCTTCCCGGCCATGGGGCGCGAGGCCGCGCTCGAGCTCGCTGCCCAGGCGCAGGACGATCCGCGTCGGCCCCTGCTGAACCGCGCCACGCTGGGCCTTTACCCGCCCGGCTCCATCTTCAAGGTGGTACCCGCCATCGCCGCCACCGACAGCGGTCTCTACGCCCTGACGCGCAAATACCTGTCGACCGGCGCCTGGAACCGCGACCTGCCGCGGCGGGACTGGCTCGCCGGCGGCCATGGCCTGCTCAGCCTTCCCGAGTTTCTGAAATACAGTTGCAACTCCTGCTTCTTCGAAATGGCCTGGGACCTCGACGACGCCGACCCCTGGACCCTGCCCGACTACGCGCGACGCCTGGGCTTCGGCGCGCCAACCGGCCTGCGCGACCTGACGGAGGCCGCCGGTGAACTCAATGATCCGGACGTTCTGGCCGAACAGGGCTTCAACTGGCACCCCTCCGAGGCCGTGAGCATGGCCGTCGGCCAGCGCGGCGTGAGCGTCACGCCCCTGCAGGTCGCGCAGCTTTACGCCACCATCGCCAACGACGGCGCGCGTTACCGGCCACAGCTGGTGCAGCAAGTCAGCATGTTGGGCGACACCCCGACCTACACCCTGCAGCCCGAACTGCTGGCGGAAAGCGACTTCGATCCCGAGGTCATCGCGCTGGTGCAGGGGGCGCTGTGCACGGTCGTCAGCGAGCCGGGCGGCACGGCCGAACACGTCTTCCGCGGCTCGCCGCTGCTGGCCCAGGGTGTCTGCGGCAAGACCGGCACCGCGGAAACGCCGGGCGAGGATACGCTGCCGCATGCCTGGTTCGCGGCCTGGACGCCCGCCGCCGAACCGGAGATCGCCATCGTCTTGCTGGTCGAAAACGCCGGCGAGGGCTCGGCCGTGACGGCGCCGCTGGCGCGCGAGATTCTGGAGTACTGGTATTTCGGGAGGGAGGCCTCCTGACGCCAGGGTATCTTTTCCCTCACCCGGATGGGCTCCCGCGACTCAGCGGGACAGGGCGCAAAGGCAACCACAGGAGACCGGCCATGCTGAAACTCTTCACCTGGAACGTCAACGGCGTGCGCGCCGCGCAAAGAAAAGGCTTTCTCGACTGGCTGCACAGCGAGCAGCCGGACATCCTCGGTCTCTGCGAAACCAAGGCCGCGCCGGAACAACTGGATGACGCCCTGCGCCAGCCCGAGGGCTATCACGCGTACTGGGCCAGCGCCGAACGCAAGGGCTACAGCGGCACGGCGCTGTTGAGCCGCCGGCAGCCGCGCCGCGTGGAAATCGGCCTGGGCATTGAGGAATACGACGTGGAAGGGCGCACCATCGTCGCCGACTTCGATGATTTCGTCCTGATCAACGCCTACTTCCCCAACGGCGGCCCCAAGCCGCAACATCCGCGCCTGGACTACAAGATGCGCTACTACGCCGACTTCCTGCGCTATTGCGAGGCGTTGCGCGCGGATGGCCGCAGCGTCGTTTTCTGCGGCGACGTCAACACCTCGCATTGTCCCATCGACCTCGCCCGGCCAAAGGCCAATGAGAAGAACACCGGCTTCCTGCCCGTCGAGCGCGCCTGGATCGACGAGGTCATCGCCGCCGGCTACGTCGATATCTTCCGCGCGCGCAACCCGGAACTGGAGGGCGCCTACAGCTGGTGGTCGATGCGCAGCGGCGCGCGCGAGCGCAACGTCGGCTGGCGCCTCGACTACTTCTTCATCTCGCCCGACCTGCTGGACCACGTGGTCGACGCCGCCATCCGCCCCGACGTCCACGGCTCGGACCACTGCCCGGTCAGCCTGACGCTCGACTTCGGCGACTGAGCGGAAAAGGGTCGGGGGTGAGGGCCAATAACTGACACCATGCTGCGACTCTTCGCGTGGAACGTCAACGGCGTGCGCGCCGCGCAAAGGAAGGGCTTTCTCGACTGGCTGCACAGCGAGCGGCCGGACATCCTCGGCCTTTGCGAAACGAAGGCCGCGCCGGAGCAGCTTGACGACGCCCTGCGCCGGCCCGACGGCTATCACGCGTACTGGGCCGGCGCCGAACGCAAGGGTTACAGCGGCACGGCGCTGCTGAGTCGCCGCGAGCCGCGCCAGGTGCAGGTCGGCCTCGGCATTGAGGAATTTGACGCGGAGGGGCGCACGATCGTCGCCGATTATGACGACTTCGTCCTGCTCGTCAGCTACTGTCCCATCGGCGTGAAAAAGGGGCACCCGCGTCAACGCTACAAGATGCGCTATTACCGCGCCCTGCTGCGCCATTGCGACGCCCTGCGCGCCCGCGGCCGGTCGGTCATTTTCTGCGGCGACATCAACAGCGCGCACCGCCCCGCCGACCTCGCGCGCCCGCAGCATCACGCCAACAGCGCCGGCTATCTGCCCGTTGAGCGCGCCTGGCTCGACGAGGTCATCGCCGCCGGTTACATCGATACCTTCCGCGCCCGCCACCCGCAACGGGAGGGCGCCTACAGCTTCTGGAGCTACCGCACCCGCGCGCGCGAACGCAACATCGGCTGGCGCTTCGATTACTTCTTCATTTCACGCGATTTGCAGCCATATCTCATCGACGCCGCCATCCACAGCGACGTCACGGGCTCGGACCACTGCCCGGTCAGCCTGACGCTGGATCTGTGAGAAGGTGTTGCGGCGCAGGGTCAGTCAGTGCACTGCGGCAGGCAGCCCTCAGGCACGTCGAGCGTCACCTTGCTCTTTTTGCCGCCGTGAATGGAAGGCTCGGCGGCCAGTTTGCGCCGCAGCAGGGCCATGGGGCCATCGGGCGCGCAGAGTTCCGCCGGCAGGCCCAGCACCTCGGTGAGCAGGCGCCGGTCCAGTTCGGCGCGGACCGGGTCCTCGTCGATCTGGTTGACGGGCAGCAAGGGGCAGTGCTTCATGTCCTCAAAGATGCGCGCGGCGGCGGCCAGTTGCCCGTCGTCCAGCGCCCGCAGGTCGAGCGTGGGCAGGTCGGGGATGGCGGTCACGGAGGTTCGTCCACGCCCGCCTTGCTGCCGGTTGGATTCCCACCAGTAAAGCAGGATGCCGAGTGTGCTGTTACACCAGACGGCGAAGGCCGGTTCCCAGGCGCTGCGTCTCTCGCGCGGGAAAATGACAGACGGCCAAGCATGGCCACCGATACATTCGGTTTCCGTCATCGCCACGCACAGGGATTGCGAGTTGAATCGAAAGTCGCGATTGATGTGCGCCCGCGTGGCGGTGGCCCAGATACTTGCAGCCTTCTCGCCAATCTTTTCCTGAACGTCTGCTGAATCGGAACGCCTTACAATTGCTTCACTGTCAGCAGAAATCTCCATACAGCGCTCACCTTGAGCGTTATGGGCCCAAATTACGGGCCATGTTGGGGCGGGATTCAGGGTCGGTCTCTTTATGTCAAAGGGCGCTCGGGGCGGTCTGTCGACGTTTTCCCATCCTGAAGAAATGTCCATATGATAGGTCGGATTTTCCCGGACCAGGTTGCAAAGTCTCGCAACCGGCACAACCAGGCATTCTGAAGACCTCATTCTGGGCAACAAAAGAGTGCCCCCGGCAAGCCGAAACGATGACTGGGCCAGTGCAAAATCCAGGATTCCTCCATATTGCCATGCCCCACGTTTGGGCAAGGGACAATCGAGCAACTGGCCTGCTTCATCAGCGCCAGCCTGAATGTCTGTTCCCCCTGTCGGGTCGTCTTCAAGAGTTCGCAATCCGGATTTGTGATGAACTGCCTGTCCTATGGTCAGACCGTCCAGTTCATTGCGTGGCCGCTCCTTCAAGGTGAGGAAACGCGCCCTTTTCTGTTCACACCCACCTTTTTTCGCAATCAAAAGACATTCGCCAAGACCTGTGTCTGCCGAAAACGCCTTGTCCTGAGCTTTTTCGCCTGCGATTGTGACTACCATGATGTCGTGATAAGTCTCCAGCAGCATGACTCGCGCGTCTTCCCAAGCGCTGCCACTCAGGAATGACAAGGGGAGAACGAGCGCCAGTGTTCCTCCCTGTCGCAGCTTGTTGTCCGCAAGTCCAATGAAAGCTGAGGCAAGTCCGGCGTTTCCGTGGTAGGGAATCTGGTTGCGCCCTGAAGAGAGAAGCTTGCTCATGGCGCGCTGGTCCTGGCTGCTCGTGCCTAGGGCGGCGAATGATGGAACGCTTATGCCTTTCTTTTGGCCTTCGTGTCCTGTAGGACGGGTGAAAGGCGGATTCATGATCACCAAATCAAAGCTGCCGTCTTCAACCAAGTGTCCCTCAGGCGCCAGGGATGTTTCTCCGCTGCCGCCGACAGCACCCGGTCGTGTTGACCAGGTAGGAAACGCTTCCTGTGCAGCCAGCAAATCCAGTGCCCCCAGACTGTAGTTTTGCCCGTCGTCGTCCGTCTGCTGCCGTCCGTAAGGCATCACCAGCATGTGACAATCGTCAAATCGGATCTCGGGATATGCGCTGGCAAGCATCGTGAGAGTCAGATGTAACGCCATGGGCAACACGTCGCAGCCGACGAGTGCCTGCTCCAGCAAGTCTTTATGGAGCGTAGCCGCGTCGCCGCCGTGCAGTTCATGCAGCGCGCCCAGACGGTTGTAGACCGCCGAGAGCAGCGTGCCGGTGCCGCAGGCGAAGTCGCCGATTTGCAGCGCCGATAGCGTCAGAGCGTCATCCCAGCCTGCGCCAGCCAGCGGGCGCTGCTGTGGCAGCGCAAGGGCCGCCAGCAGAGCCGCCGACTCCGGGCGCGTGTAGAAGGTGGCCAGGAACTTGCGGTCGGCGATCAGGCGCTGGAAGACGAAGCCGGTCAGGTCGTGGGAGCGCGCCGCGTCGCTTTCCTCAATTTGAATGTTCACCTGGTGCAGCAGGTCGAGAATGTTCGCGGCGACCCGCGGCTGGTCCATCCACGCCAGGATTTCCGCAGCCACATGGAAGATCGGCCAGTAGTTGATTTTCAGGATCGCGCGCCACTGGCGCAGCACGGGCCCCTGCGTCAGTTGCCCGTCGATAAAGAGGCGCGAGGGCGGCTCGACGCCCTCCAGTTGCGGCGCCAGCGATTGCTGAAAGATAAGCGCGTTGGCGAGGATGGCCATGGCCATGCGCCGCGTCTGCACGCCGTCGTCCTCAAGGCGCAACTGTTCGGCCAGCATGTGCCGGGCGCGCGCGTCGTCATGCGGCCACGCGTCGCTGAAGGCCGCAGCAGCCTGCTCAATGCGCCGTTCCAGGATATCAGCCAGCGCGTCGATTTCCTCGCCAGGACGCATGGCCTGCTGAATGAAGAGCGCCAGGCTTCGCAGCGTACCGCTGAGCCAGCCGGCCGCCGGCCAGCGCTCCACCTCGCCGCCGCGCCGGCGCCGGTACATGACGTAATTCAGTTCCTCGCAATCCAGCCAGCGCCGCCGCAGCGCAGCGCCGGCGTTGCCGTAGGTCAGCGCGGAGGGGCTGCGCAAGGCGATGGCGACGCGGATTTCGCGGCCGCTCGCGCGCAAATGCAGTCCGATGCGCTCGCGCGCTTCCTGCTCCACCGTGCGTGCCGGGCTGATTTCGTGCTCAATGATGAGGGGCAGGGCGCCATCCTCGGTAATCAGGATGTCCGGGCGTTGTGCGCTGCCCTCGATTTCGCCCAGGGGTTCGGCCTGCACGCGCCAGCGACGCCGCATCCGGTCAAGCAGGTTGCCCAGCTCGTCGTTCAGCGTGTGTTCCGTCAGGGCCATCAGGCAGTCTCCAAGGGCGGCTGCGCCCGCCATGATAGCATCATGTCACTTCCCCTGACGCAGCCGCCACAGGATCAGCGCCAGGTCGCCGAGGGTGCCGGTCGCCGCCGGAAAGAGCAGCGCGCCGTAGAGCATCCAGAAGAGCGCGCTGACCAGGTCCTGCGCCACCAGCAACTGCTGCAGGCCGAAGGCGCCCAGCGGCCAGAAGACCAGCGCCGGCAGGCCGGCCACGAAGACGAACTGACCGCGGCCGAGGTCCGCCGGGATGTCCACGTGCTCGTGCGTAACGCCCTGCGCGCGCCGGCCGACCAGACGCAACGCCAGCAGATGCAGCATCTCGTGCGGCCAGCCGTAAAGCTTCGCCAGCATTACGCCGGGACGCGGGGGCCTCGCCCGGCGGGGCTGCCAGGCGGCTGCGTGGCCATGAAAGACGCCAGGTTCATTGCGAATCGCGGCGCATCAGGCTGAAGCTTTGGCCGCTGGGCCCGCTCAGGGGCTGCGTCGCCAGGAAGAGCGCCAGCGGCAGCACGTCCTCCGGCTGCTTGTGCCACTCGGCCGCCGAGGGCTGATCCCTGCCCTTCGGGTTCATCGGGGTGTCGACCGGACCGGGGATCAACTCGTTGATGCAGATGCGCGACGACGCCAGCTCCCCGGCCATGGTGCGCACCAGCATCCAGGCGCCGGCCTTGGAACAGGCGTAGGCGCTGTCGTCGGGCATGGCGCGGTGCCCCTTGCCGGAGCCGATCAGGATGATGTGGCCGCCGCTCTCACGCATGTGGGGCGCGGCCGCCTTGACGCAGAAATACGCGCCGTTCAGATTAATGGCGACGGTATCGACCCACGCCTGCGGCTCGCTGTCGAAGATGCTGCGGCCCATGTCCGGGCAGATGCCGGCGTTGATGACGAGCACGTCGAGGCGGCCCCACGCGGCCAGCGTCGCCGCCACCATGGCCTCCACCGAGGCCAGGTCGCTCACGTCCGTCGGCTGCGCCAGCGCCCGGCCGCCCGCGGCGCGGATCTCCGCGGCCACTTCCCCGATTTCCTCCGCCGTGCGCGCCGCGCAAACGACCGCAGCGCCCTGCGCGGCGAAGCCCGTCGCCAGACCGCGGCCGAGCCCGCGTCCCGCGCCGGTAATCACCGCGACCCTGTCGTTCAGTTGCATGGTGTCCTCCTGTCGGTAAGCTTCAGCCCGTCAGCGCCGCGCCGGCGTCGATCACGTCCAGCGCGAAGGGCAGTCGGGGCCGCAACAGGCCCACGACCAGCGAAAAGGAATCGAAATTGGTGGCGTAGACGCGCCCCGCCGACCAAGCCAGGTCGCTGATGCCGCGAAACACGCCGGCCAGATAGCGCAGCTGACCATCCTCCAGCAGGGCCAGGCCGTTCTGGCTCTGCGCCGCTACCAGGATCTGCCCCTGCGGCGTCACCGTCGCGCCATCCAGACCCGGCGGGTGTTCACCCTCGCCGTGATGATAGAGCGTCTCGCCCGTCCCGTCCGCATACACGCGGTAGATCGCGTCGCGCGCGCTGTCGGTGACGACCAGCGCCTGGCGCGTCGCGTCCCAGGCGAGGCCGGTCGGCGCGGCGGGCCTTTCGCCGGCGGGCGGGCGCCACCAGGGGCCGCTTTCGCCCGCGGGCGTCAAACGCCACACCAGGCCCGCGCCGCGGTCGCTGACGTAGACGTTGCCCGCCCCGTCGCGCGTCACGTCATCGGGTTCGCTGAAATCATCCGCCAGTTCCCGCAGACGGCCGTCGGCCTCGCGCAGCAGCAGCGCTCCGCCGGTGCTCAGGGGGCTGGCATCCCACTGGTCGATGATGTAAAGAACGCCCTCCGGCGCGGCCTGCAGCCCGGCCACCGCGCCCAGCCCCCCGCGCGTTCCAGGCAGTTCCTCCACCTGGCCCTGCGGCGTGACTCGCCAGATGGCGCCGCTGACGAAGCTGCCGGTGTAGAGCGCGCCCTCCGGCGCGGCGCTGATGGCGGCGGGGTAGGCGTCGTCATCCGGCAGGGCCGCGAATTCGCGCACGCGCACGCCCGCTTCCAGCGCGATGGCGCTGTCCCGGCGGCCGCCGGCGTTGAAGGTGAGCAGGATCAGAAGGAGGGTGACCAGCAGGATAACCAGCAGGCCGGCGACGAAGAGCAGGCCGAGAGCGATGCGGCGCCAGCGCAGCGGCAGCGCCTGCAGGCGACGAATCACCGGGCGCGCATGCCCGGGCTCACGCGGGAATTGTGCCCCTCGCCCGGCAACATGTCACTCCCTGTCCGCAGGCCTGTGGCGGAGAGGGTGGGATTCGAACCCACGACGGCTTTGACACCGTACTCGCGTTCCAGGCGAGCGCATTAGGCCAGACTATGCTACCCCTCCGCTGCGGCCAGTATACCCAATTAATGAACCGGGGGACGATTCGCGGGTGCGCCGCTGTACAATCGCGGGCATGACTGCCCCACCCTGGAGCCTGGCGCGCGCACTGCTGGCGATTGTGAGTCTGCTGGCGGCGCTGGCGCTGGGGGCGCTGTTGGCCCTGCTTCTGACGAACGGGGCGCCCTGGGCGGCGCTGACCGGCTGGAGCGCGGGCGCGGGCCTGGCCCTCTTGGCGCTGCGGGCCCGCTACCGGCGGCACGGCGCGTCGCTGCCGCTGGAGCCGGGCGGGACGCCCATCGCGCTGGCCCTGCTGACCGGCGTGGCAGCGGCCCTGTTCCTCGATACCCTGACGCTGGCGTCCCGCGGGGGCGGCCTGGCGGCGCCGGAACTGGCGGGCCTCATCGCCGGAGCGCCGGGCGCGGTCGCCTGGCTGGCGGCGGCGCTGTATCTCCTGCTCTTGCAGCCGCTGGCCGAAGGGCTGGTCTTCCGCGGCCTGCTGCAACCCGCCTTGCAGGCCCGCAGCAGCCGGCGACTCGCCCTGCTGCTGACGGCGCTGGCCTGGGCGCTGTTTCACACGCTGGCCTACACGGGCGCGCCTGGCAGCGCGGACCCTGCGGCGTTTGTCGTCTCGCGCCTGGCGCTCGGGCTGTTGCCGGGCGTCCTGCGCGCGCGCAACGCCTCGGCGCGCGCCAGCATCGTGGCCCACGTCGGCATCAATCTGTTTTTCCTGCTGCGCCTCTTAAGTCTGTCGCTCTAGCCGGCCGTCGGCCCGATCAGCTCACCCCCGAGGCGGATGACCGGCTGGTCCAGCGGCGTCAGCCAGCGGTCCCAGGTCTCCGTCTGCATGAAGCGCATCACGTGGGTGTCGTCGGCCCGGCCGACGCGCAGGGGGAAGCGCTGCACAAACTCGTTCACCATTCGGCCCGACATGAAGAGCAGCGGATTGAGGATGAAGCTGTCCTTGTAGCGGATTTCCAGATGCAGGTGAAAGAGGGTGTCCTCAATGCGGCCCATCTGCGTCCGTGGTGACACCGGGGCCCCGCGCGGAAGTCTGGCCGGGTTACCCAGATGGCCGTAGATGATGCGATAGGGGCCGACGCGCACGTCGAGACGGTTGGGGCCGTACTTGTTGCCGCGCCCGTCCGAGACGCCCTCAAGGCCGGCGAAAACCCGCGGGCCAGGCCGCACATCCCTGAGACAACCATAATCCAGGCCGCTGTGCAGCCCCTGGGCGTAGCGATGGTAACTGTATTCGCGGCCGCGCCGCCAGGCAAAGCTGGTGTTACCGAAGTACTGCGCCCAGTACGTCTCCGCCAGGTCCACCGGATGCCGCCGCAGCAGGGCCCCCAGCAGCGGCAGGCTGTCCAGATTGAGCAGAAACTCCGCCCGTCCGTCCAGACGACGCACCGCGCTCCAGCCCTCACCATGGCGCAGCCAGAGGTAATCGTCCGCCTCCACCAGACGCGCCGGGTCCTCGGGCACGCGCAGGACGTCGCCCTGTTCGAGGCGGCCGGAGCGCACCGATTTCGAACCGGGCGCGTCATGCACCGGCAAGGCAAGCGCCAGCACCTGCCAGCGCGGGCGACTGTCGCGCGGCGGCGGCGCGCCGGGGAAGTCCTCCGGCCGGCCGCGCGCCCCGTCGACGCTGCGGTCAACCTCCGGCGTGAGGTCTTCCATGAAGCGCGCCTCCCCCTCACGCAGGCCGCGTTCCACGCTCCAGCCGGGACCGTGCAGCCACCACAGGTAGTCGTCTTCCTCGACCCAGGCGTCGGCGCGCACCTCGATGGTCTCGTCCTCCAGCAGGCGCGTCTCGTTCTTCGTGCCGGAGAGCGAGGGATGGCTGCGAATGGAAAGGCGCGGCACCCGCACGCGAAATCGTTTGACCGGCGCCTCTCCCCCAACCTCAATTTTATCCGCGCGCCCGATTTCTTCCGCGCCGTCAACCTTTTTCGTCACATCGCCGTCTTCCCCGACCTCCAGATCTTCGCCCCCGACCCCTACCGGGTCCGACGGCCCGTCGCTCCAGGTGCGCAGCGTGGCGGACTGGACGCCGAATTGCGCCGACGGCGGCCGCGACGCGCGCATGGGTTGCAGCGCCGGCGTCAGGTCTTCGAGGAAGCGCAGACCGCTGCCGGCAGCCAGTTCCGCGCTCCAGCCCGTGCCATGAAACCACCAGCGGAAGCCGTCCTGCTCCACCCAGGCATCCGCTTCCACCCACAGCTCGTCGTCCCGCTGCAGACGGGCCCTGCGTAGATAGTCGCTGTGCAAGGCCGCCTGGCTGCGCACGCTCAGGCCGTCGGCGAGGACGCGAAAACGCTTGAGCGGCGTCTCCGGCCCGTCAACGCCCTCCGGCGGCCGCAGGCGCGAACCCAACAGGGCCTGCCCCTGCGGCGGCGTGGCCGACGTAACCTCGACCATCAGGGTGTGACGTCTGTCGCTGCGCCGCTGGGGCAGCCAGCCCTGCGGGCCGCGCCACCACACGTAGCCGTCCATCTCCGTGCGCGAATCGCCGCTGACGTCCACCATGCTGCCATAGGGCAAACGCCCCAGCACCGTGGACCGGCGGCGCGGCAGACGGCGCGCGCGCAGGCTCGCCGCGTTGACGCGAAAGCGGCGGCGGCGGGGACCCTCCTGCGTGGCGCCGACCTGCACCCGGGCCCCCTGCGGGTTGATGCCGCGCACGGCCTGCAGGACCGACTCGCCGGAACAGTCCCCGCCGTAACGAAAGAGGCTCAGCCCGCTGGCGCCCTTGCTCCAGGCGCCGGCCGCGGCCCGCGCGATATGCTCCGGCGGCACCGGGCCGGGCCGCGGATAGGTCTGCAACATGGGCACCAGCGGCAGGCCGTAACGTTCCAGGGTACCGAAGGCCTGGTCCAGCCAGGCGTCGGCGCTGCTGCGACCGCCGCCGAACTCGTAATGGAAGATCATGGGGTGCAGGCTCTGCACCCAGGGCGCCCACTCGCGCAGATGGATGTTTGCCGGGTGCCGGCCGCGGGCGTCGAGGTTCAGCCCCAGGTGAAAGTCCGGCGCGATGCCGGCGCGAATGCGCGCAATCAGTTCTCGCGCGCGGGCCGCGTCGCCGGCGCTGAAGTAGCTGCCGCCCGGTTCGGCCTCGAAGGCCAGCAGCATGGAGCGCGCGCCGGGCGCCCGGCAGGCCTCGGTGACGAGGCGCACTTCCGCGTCCAGGTCCACGCCGCGCAACACGCACCACAAATGCGTCTCCAGCCCCCGGCGACCCAGGGTGCGCACCCAGCGCTGCAGCGTGGCGGGGCCGGTGATCGCCAGCGCCGGCCGGCTTTCGCGCGCGCCCTGCCAGTCGGCGCCGTGGCTTGTCTTGAGCAGCAGGCCGGACACGTTGGGCGTGGCGCTCCGTATGCGCCCCGCCAGCGCGGCGATGTCCGTTTCCAGAACGTTGTCGCCGCCCAGGTGGACCCACAACAGGCGTTCGTCAAAGGGTGTGCTCACGGCGCCTTCCCGCCCGCTGGCGGCCATCGACCGGCGCGGGCTACAATGCTCGCCGACATCCAGGATTTGCGCATGATTGTGAACGCCGCCATCGTCCAGGCGCGCCCCGCCTACTATAACCTGGACGCCTCGCTCGAAAGGGCACAGACGTTAACTTCCGACGCCGCCCGCGCCGGCGCGCAACTGGTCGTCTTCGGCGAGACCTGGCTGCCGGGCTACCCCGCCTGGCTGGACGTCTGCCCCGGCGCCGCGCTGTGGGACAACGCCACCACCAGGTCGCTCTTCGCCGAGCTCGTCGCCAACAGCCCCAGTGTGCCCGGCCCGGCCACGGAGGCCCTGGCGCAGCTGGCGCGCGACCTGGGCATCGTGCTGGTCATGGGCATCAACGAGCGCTGCGGCAACACGCTCTACAACAGCCTGCTGACCTTCGACAGCGATGGCGCGCTGCGCAATCACCATCGCAAGCTGCGTCCGACCTACACCGAGCGCCTCGTCTGGGGCCCGGGCGACGGCGCCGGCCTGCGCGCGCCCGAAACCGCCGCGGGTCGCGTCGGCGCCCTGGTCTGCTGGGAGCACTGGATGCCGCTGCCGCGTCAGACCCTGCACGACGCCGTCGAGCAGATTCACGTCGCCGCCTGGCCCACCGTGCGCGACATGCACCAGGTCGCCAGCCGCCACTACGCCTTCGAGGGCCGCTGCTTCGTGCTGGCCGCCGGCAGCCTGCTGCGCGTCAGTGACCTGCCGCCGGGGCTGGAGACGCTGCCTGAGCTGACGCCCGATGACCTGCTGCTGCGCGGCGGCAGCGCCATCTACGGGCCCGATGGCGCGGCCCTGGCCGGCCCCTGCTTCGACGAGGCCTGCATCCTGCACGCCGACCTGGACCTGCGGCTGATCGCGCAGGAGAGCATGACCCTCGACGTCAGCGGGCACTACGCCCGCCCGGACGTGTTCTCGCTGACTGTAAATCGCAGCCGCCCCGGCGCCGCAGAGGCGACTGCCCGCGACTGAGCCTCCAGCTATCCGGGAAACCCACGTGCACCCAGGCGACGCCCACGCGATCGCCGGCTCGCCGCTGCATTCGGCGATGATGTCGTCCAGCGTGTCGCGCAGGGCGAGGGTCAGGACCAGCGCCAGGGGCCTTACGATTCTTTGCATCGCCCGCCCCGTGTTCCCAATGGATTAAGGTAGCACAAGCATGACGACTATGCGGAGGGTGTGCAACTGTGAGGCGTCAGGGTCTTTGCGGGGTGAAGACTTGCGCGCCGGTGATACCTGTTAAGCGCTCAGGGCGCGTTGATGCCAATGCGCCTGAGTTCAGCCTTGAATTCCGCCTGTGAACGCGTGCCTTTCATCGAGTTGCAGGCGTTACACAGCAGTTGAAGATTGTCGAGATGGTCCGGCCCGCCGCGAGCGCGGGGGACGATATGGTCGATGGTGAAATTGCGGAAGGGGAAGGCATGGCCGCAGCCGGCGCACAGGCCTTCCTGCTGGCCGAAGAGTGTGTGCTTGTGCGTGCGGTAGTTCGGGAGTTTGCCGAGGTCCGTGCGCTTCGGGATGTCCTCCCGGTGATGGAGAGGAAAGAGCGCGCCGATGTCCCGTTCGGCGCGAATCAGCACCAGCTCCGCCGCGCGCGCCGACAGGTCGATGCCGAGCCACTGACGTTCGAGGCGCTCGGCGGCGATGCAGGCCGTCCCACAGCCACAGAATGGATCGAACACGACGTCGCCCGCCTCGCTGCCGGCCCTGATGATGCGCTCCAGCAGGGCCAGCGGCTTCTGCGTCGGATAGCCGACGCGCTCCTTCGCCTGGGACCCCAGCGGGTTGATGTCCGCCCAGTTGGCATCCAGACTGCGGCCCGGCATTTCATTCAGGTAGCGTTTCAGCCGGGGGCGCCCGCTCCTGTCAGCCGGATACCAAATGCGGCCCTCGGCATCCAGTTGCTGCATGGTCTCAAGGCTGTAACGCCAGCCGTTTTTCGGAGGTTGATAGCCCCTGTACTCGTACATCAGGTTTTCGCGCGGGTTTGGACTGCTGATGTTGTCCAGCATGTAAGGCCCCTTGCCGTCGCCATCATCATGACGGTAGTTTCTCGCCACGTAGGCCTTGTCGTAAGGGGCATACACATCGTTCCAGGTCGCGTCCTCGCCGCCGACGTAGTAGAGGATGTAATCGTTCACCCGGGCCCAGCGTTTGGCGTCGCTGTGGGTTGACGTGCGCTTCCAGACGATTTCGTTGCGGAAATTGTCCTGACCGAAGACGGAATCCATCAACATCTTGAGATAGTGACCCGCGGTCGGATCGCAGTGCAAATAGATGCTGCCCGTCGACTTCAGCACACGCCGCATCTCCAGCAGGCGCGCCCCCATCATGGTCAGATAGGCCTTCATCGCCTTGCCATGCGCCTGCCCGGCCGCGTCAATGACCGCGTACATGGCCGGGTTGCGCTCGGCGACCTCGCCGTGTTCCTCGACCTTGACGTCGTTCATCGTCCAGGCGTCCTTGAAGGCCGCGGCTGCCGCCTCGCTGCCCACCGGCGCCGAGTAGATGCGATTGGAATTGAAGGGCGGGTCAAGGTAGATGAGATCGACGCTGTCGGAATTCATCCCGCGCATGACGTCGAGGTTGTCGCCGGTGAAGATGCTGCGGTTGGCCCAGTTGGCCTCGCCCATGCCGCCTGCCTCATGCCTGTGTCAATGGCCCCCTATTCTACACCAGCGCGCATCGGTGAATCGCAGCCGCCTATACGAGCGGCTAATCCTCCACATCGACCCACGTTGAGGGTACAGATCCGTCATCTGGCCGCTTAACGTAACGAAACCCTTTGTGACTGTACTGGACGTAGTAACCGTGTCGTCTGGCTGCTTCTTCATCAGGCGCACCATAGCCCCATCTCATCCACACATTGATGGGCAGGCTTTCCTCTTCTCTCTGTTGTTCTTCTTCACTCATTTCAAGGTGTATCGCATAGTCCCTGTCTTCATCATCAAAGCCTGTATGACGAACAGTTCCTATCAACTTGGAAAAAGCTTCGGCCCCCTGGTCGATCGCGCCATCGAACGACCCGATGATGCCCATGCCATACTCTCTCAATTCCAGAAACATCAGGTCAACTGCCAATATCAGACCCTTTGTGGCAGCTTCGGGAACTACAGTTCTTACAGTCTTGCCGGGCTCAAGAGCAAGTCCCTCACTCTGTTCGGGAACGGGTTCCCTGTGCCATTCCGGCATATTGTCTTGCATAAACTTCCAGTAGTTTCCCTGCCTGCGTCCAATGTCCGCCCTGATATGGCGCAGCCATCCCAGGCCGGCAGCCCTTTTGCCGAACCTTTTTTGCGCTTCCTGGTACGCCTCGTCGAAGTACTCTTGTGCTTTGATTTCGCTGTTGCGATTGTCATCGCTCATTGAGCTATTCCCTTGATTCAGAACAACTAGACCGCACACATAGGCGCGGCCAGCAAATTCACTCCAGAACTGACTACATCATTCTACGCGAACATTCCGCTAGGTGAAAGTACCCTCACCACCCTTGACTCCCCACCCGCCGCCGCTATGATGGCCGCCGGTTAACAGACAGACCGACTGCCGCAGACCGCAGGCGCGCCGCCGGGCGCTTAATCCCCTGCCGAGGCGTGGACCCATCCCCCAGGCGATTTTGCCGGGCGGCCCATGCGCATGCGGGTCGCCCGTTTTGTTGCCATCACACCCGCGGCTTCGCCCTCGCCTCTTCGCCGAGGCAAGGATGAACCGCCGCGGGCATAAAAGCCCGACAGGGGAAAGGAGCCCCGCTTGGCCATTTCAAGACAGCAAAAGGAAGCGCTCGTGGCGGCCTATGGTCGGCTGCTGGGTGAGACGGGCGGCTTCATCCTCACCGGCTACAGCGGCCTCAGCGTCGCCGACCTGCACGACCTGCGCCTGCGCCTGCGCGCCAACAACGCCAGCTACGTGATCACGCGCAACCGGCTCTTCATGCGCGCGCTGCAGGAAAACGACTGGCCCGTGCCCGCAGAGATGCTGCAGGGCCCGGTGGCGACGGCCTTCGCCGATGGCGACATGCCCGGCATGGCCAAAACCCTGCTGGCCTTCCAGCAGGACCACGAGGAAGTCTTCGTCATCAAGGGCGGCATCATGGATGGCGACGTGCTCGGCCCGGCGGAAGTGGAGGCGCTCTCGCGCCTGCCCACGCTGGACGAACTGCGCGCCAGCCTGGCCGGCCTCGTGATGCAGCCCGCCGCCGGCATCGTCAACACGCTCAACGCCGCCACCGTCGATATCGTCAACGTCCTGCAGGCCTACGTGCAGGACAACAGTGAAGAAGCAGAGGAAGCTGCCTGAGGCAGCCGAAGGAAAGGACATCTGTCATGGCTGAACTGGAAAAACTGGTCGAGGAACTCAGCGAGCTCACCATCCTTGAGGCGGCCGAGCTGAAGACCATGCTGGAAGAGAAGTGGGGCGTGACCGCCGCCTCCGGCATGCCGATGATGGTGGCCGCCGCGGCCAACGGCGACGCCGCCGAGGAAGAGGAAGAGCAGACCGAATTCGACGTCGTCCTCGCCGACATCGGCCCCAAGAAGATCAACGTCATCAAGGCCGTGCGCGGCCTGACCAGCCTCGGCCTGCGCGAGGCCAAGGAACTGGTCGAGAGCGCGCCCTCCACCGTGCTGGAGCAGATCAGCAAGGAAGCCGCCGGCGACGCGAAGAGCAAGCTGGAAGCCGAGGGCGCCAAGGTCGATCTGAAGTAGCCGCAACAGGCCGAAGGCGTTTATGCTGGCGGCGGTTTATGCTGGAACCGGCGAAGGTTCCAGTGCGAAGGTTTCAGTGTTTATGCTGGCGGCGGCGAAGCCGTCAGTACGAAGGTCGACCTGAAGTAGCCGCGCCAACATACAAAATAGAGTGCGAAGCGGGCTTGTGCCCGGGCCGGCGAAGGCCCGGATGCGGCCCCGGGGCGGGCCGTCCGTTTGTCTTATATCCCGGGCGCTTGCGGCAGGCGCCCGGCCAGCGCCGCGCGCAGTTCCTGCTGCAAATCGAGGATCGAACGGCGCGCGTCCACACAGAGCCAGCGCTGCGCTTCCGCCGCCGCCAGCTCCCGATAGCCCGCGTAAACCCGCTCGTGAAAGACGATCTCGTAGTCATCGAGGCGGTTCCACTCGTCGCCGAAGAGCGAGGCCATGCGCCGCCGCTGCAACGCTTCCCACGGCGCGATATCGAGAAAGATCGTCAGGTCCGGCTGCAGGCCCTCGGTGGCCGTCGCGATCACGTGTCGCAGGCGCTCCAGGTCCTGGCCGTGGCCGTAACCCTGATAGGCCAGGGTCGAGTCGGCGAAGCGGTCGCAGAGCGCGATGCCGCCGCGTTCCAGTTGCGGCCGCAGTTCCTCGGCCACCAGTTGCGCGCGCGAGGCGTTGTAGAGCAGCAACTCGGTGGAGGGCTGCATGGCCGTGTTGTCGAGGTCGTGCAGCAGGCCGCGGATCTGCTCGCCGATGGGCGTGCCGCCCGGCTCGCGCGTCAGCAGCACGTCGTGGCCGCGCCGCGAAAGCCACTCGTAGAGGCGCTGCGCCTGGGTGGTTTTGCCGCTGCCGTCCAGACCCTCAATGCTGATGAACATCGTCAGCCCTCGCGGTGGATCTGTACGTGGCGGCGCGGTTCGCGACCCAGACTGCGCGAGAGTAGTTGCGCCTGCTCCGCCATCTGATGCTGGCGACGGCGAATCTCCGCCGGGCGCGCGCTCAGGTCCACCGCGTCCTCGCCGGCCTGCACGCGCAGGATGGCCTCCTCGGTCTCATTCATCGCCTCGCCAAAGGAACCGTAACGCGGCTCGGCCTTGTCCAGCATGAAGAGATCATGCAGAAAGTTCTCCATCTGCGTGACGGTGTTGGCGCGCAGCACGAAAATCGGCGTGCCCCGGCGCTCGGCGTCCACGATCAGACGCGGCCGGCGCCGGTAATAGTTCTTCAGGGTGACGACGGCCGCGGCCTGGCGAATGTCATCGGTCAGGCGGGCCGGCAGGTTCAGTCGCCGCGCCGCCTGCTGCAACCGGTTGCGCGCCACGCCGTAGGCGTAGACCATGACCGGCGCACTGGAGGCCGCCTGCGCGCGCGGCGGGGCCGGCGCCGGCGTCTCGTCGCGGCTGCGGCGGCCGTTGCGCGGGCGGCGGTAACGGTCGGCGCGTTGCTGCTCGGCGATCACGCTGATCTCCGGCTGCTGCGTCTCCACTTCGATGCCGCCGTCCGCGTTGCGCGTGCGCAGCTCGACCGGCATCAGGTTGCCGCGCAGGATGCCGTCGACGGAAGCGGCCACGTCCTCGCGCACCAGCAAGCGGTTGCGCGCCTGGATCTCGATCAGCACGTCAAAGGTGGGCGGCGCGCGTCGTTCCAGCACCGTCTTCTGCGTACCGCGGCGCCGCGCCTCGTCATCCGACAGTGTGACCGACTGGATGCCCCCGACCAGGTCGGAGAGCGTGGGGTTGAGCATCAGGTTTTCCAGCGCGTTGCCGTGGGCCGTGCCGATCAACTGTACGCCGCGCTCGGCGATGGTGCGCGCCGCCATAGCTTCCAGTTCGCGGCCGATCTCGTCGATGACGATGACTTCCGGGTTGTGGTTCTCGACCGCCTCGATCATCACCTCGTGCTGCTGTTCGGGGCGCGAGACCTGCATGCGCCGCGCGCGGCCGATGGCGGGGTGCGGCACGTCGCCGTCGCCGCCGATCTCGTTGGAGGTATCCACGATGACCACGCGACGCCGCTCCGCCAGCACCCGCGCCGCCTCGCGCAGCATGGTGGTCTTGCCCACGCCCGGCGGCCCCAGCAGGAGCACGCTCTGGCCGGATTCGACCAGGTCCTGAATGATGTCGATGGTGCCGTAGACCGCGCGGCCGACGCGGCAGGTCAGGCCCACGATGATGTGGCGCCGGTTGCGAATGGCCGAGATGCGGTGCAGGGTGCGCTCCATGCCCGCGCGGTTGTCGGCATCGAAGTCGCCGGTCACCGCGTCGATGGCGTCGATGTCGTCACGGGTGATCTCGCGCTCCAGCAGCCGCAGTTCGTCACAGGTGAAGCGCGCCGTGGGCACACGCCCCAGATCAAGCACGATTTCAATCAGGTCGTGGGTGGAGTCGAGGCCGTCGAAGGCCGTTTGCAATTCCGGCGGCAGGATTTCGCGCAGTTTGTCGATGTCGTCCGTGATGCGACGTTCGCGGGGGATCGCTACGCCTCCTTGTCGAAGGGGTCCCAGGGCCGGTCCGGCAGGGCCGGCGCGGCGGGCGGCTTGATCGAGCCGGGCACGGCTTCCAGGCCGCGCGCCAGCGGGGCGAAGGCCGGCTGCCGCACCCCAGCGGTGAGATGCCGCAGCATCACCGCCTGGCGCGTCCAGGGCACGAAGCCGAGGTCGACCAGCGCGTCCTCCAGCCAGTCCTGATAACGCCGCACCGCCACGTAGACCGGCAGGCGCGTGCGCGACCGGCGGGCGTGGTCGATGGCCGCGCTGAGGATGGCGGGCGCCTCGCTGAAGACGTCCGGATGCAGGCAGGGCGTCAGGTAGACGCCGTTGCGCCCCTGCGAGAGCGCCACGTGGCCCTCCACGCGCTCCTGCTTGCGATACACCAGGCCGATGCTGTGCGCGGGCGGCGTCGCCACCGGCTGCACCAGACGCGGCACGATATTGCCGTAGAGCAACTGGATGCCGTGCGCGTCGCGGGCCTGTTCCTCGCCCAGCTCCACGGCGTCCATCGTCAGACGCGGCGCCTCGTCCGGCCGCCGCAGCCAGATCTCCTGGCGCGCGTAAATCGAGAAACCGGCGACGCGCATGGTCTCGAAGAGCGCCTCATGTTCGTCGACCTCGGCGCTGAGGAAATGCGCGCCGCGCCGGCCGGCGGCCACGGTCATCGCGTCCAGCAGGGCCAGCCAGGCGCTGTTGTCGGCGCGCGGTTCATGCCCCGGCGCGATGGCGACGATGCGCGCGCGCCGCGGCTGGTCGGTGCGGAACTGGCCGATGACCTGCGCGCCCGTGCGCCGCGCCAGCAGGGTGCAGACGTTGCGGTGCGGCAGCAGGAAACGCGAGACCAGCGCCGCCGTCCCCAGATCCAGGGTGCCGGTGCAGGCCATCTCGCTGTCCAGCGACACCGTGCGTTCCAGCAGCCGCGAGACCATCGGCAGGTCAACCAGTTTTACGGGGCGGGCCTCATGGGTCATGCATGTCTCCCTTGCGCCGGCGGGCGGTCAGCGAGGCGCGGCTGCGACAGGCGCCACCATCATCAGTGTAACACCACTGTGCGGCCTGACAAGCCATGCGGCCGGGCAGGCAGGCCTTGAATCTCTGCCCCCGCCGCGCTAGAGTAGTGCCCGCTGCACGGCCCTGTAGCTCAATTGGCAGAGCAGTTGACTCTTAATCAATTTGTTGAAGGTTCGAGTCCTTCCAGGGTCATTCGCGGGCCCGGTGCCAAGCACCGGGCCCCGTCCTTTGAGGGTTTGTCCTCAACTGAGCTGCTCGCTCAGGTTTTCCTGCAATTCCCTCCTGATTTTCTCCCGCAGCACACGCTGGCCAGCGCCACTGCTGTACGTACCTGACGCACCTTCGGCCCCTACCTTCCAGAAATCGGAACCAACTGACTCTCCATCGATTTGGTTGTCCCCACTCAACTCGCGCAAGGTAGTTGCAAAGATGTGGTAATGCGTTTCCGGTTCGGAGACGGGGCACCCAAGTCTAATCGCGTAGGACAAGACCGTGGGCAGGAGGTAGTGAAGAACGTAGACACCGACAGTTTTCTGGATGTTGTACTCTTCAGGGTCTCGGAAGCATTCGGGAAGCGCTTTGCCTATCCCCTGCCAATATGCATCGATGATTTCAGCCCGTTGCTCTGGCAAATAGGTGGCGAAGTAGTCATGTTCGATTGCACGCTTCAGCGAAGACACTACAGAGTTGGAGTTGATGAGGGTGTTCCCTTTGGGTTCGTTGGAAAAGCGAATTCTCCCTCGCCACATCTTCCTTCGGGCGACCCGCTCAGTGAGATCTTGGGCATCGACCTTCCAGCTGACTTGGTCTTCGTCAAGATATTTCCTGAGGTCATCGTCCTTTTTTGCCAGCGTCTTGAGCAGATCATGGGCGAGGCGAGTGTCAATGCTTTTGGCGTTGGAATTGACAGTGTGGAACTGGTCCATCTCCAAGTCTGAATCTGCACCAAAGATGATGACCGTGGGGATCAAGAAGTCATGCCAGTTACCGTTTGGATCTTCTTCCATGACTATCTTCAGGGCCTCAAGACGGTGCTGACCATCGACAACAAAGAACGGAGACGATCCATTTGCCGGAATCGTCAACACGTAACGCCCGGATGCTTCCAGTTTCGGATATGGCTCCCGTTCTCTCACACTGAGCAAGATCGAAGTCGGTAGATGCACTTTCCGTCGCTTCAGATCTCGAACGAGCTTGTTGATCCGACTGGTACTTGCCTTGCGCTGATACCCTTTGTTTGTCGCATGTACCCTGTGCGGGATCCGGTATCGCCCTACGAGGTCTCCGAACTTGAGTGTCCCGACGAACGTGTTCAATCTTTCTCCCCTGATTGGGTAGTCGATCGGCTGCCCCTTCAGCAATTGCACTTCGTAGACATTGTCGTCCACTGATCGTTCCTTTCTGCCCTCACCGGGCTGCCCTGTTGGATACCGAACTGCGTACGCTCTCGCTGCCTCATTGCCATGGCTACTCCTCATCCTGAATTCGCCAATGGGACCTTGGACCATGCAAAATTCCTCCCTCAGACAGACGTCAGAGGTCATTATGCATATCTTGAGTTCCGTTTCAAGGGTCTGTTTTTCGCAACCGGATTTTGGTTCCGGTTTATTGTTGCGATTAAGCGCGTTGACGTCCTACACCGCCTCGACGCCCGTGTCGCGAACCTTTTCGTCGGGCCCGAAGCTCAGCGCAGGAAACGCGACGCCACGAAGCGCGCTTTGCCCTCCTGCACGTAGAGGCCGAAGGCGCAGTCGCCGCGCTCGTAGATGCGGTAGCTGGCCACCACCTGTTCCGCGACGTAACACTCGACCAGCCCGCCCTTGCGCAGCAACTGCAGGCGGTAACGCCCGTCCTCCGGCGTGAAGGCCAGCGGGCGGACCGCCAGCGGCGCGTCGATCTCCTGGCGCACCTGCACGCCGTGGCGCTCGCCCAGCACCAGGCTGTCCCACAGCGGGTCCATGGGCGTGGGCCAGCGGTCCAGCACCACGCGTCCCTGCAGCGGCTCGATCCCGATCCAGTAGCCCGACTCCAGTTCCGCGCCCTGCGTCTCCAGCAGCACGCCGGCGGAGGTCGTGCCGGCCTCGATTTCAATAGTTGTATCCAGCAGGACCTCATCGCCCGCCTCGACCTCCAGCGGGCGCCAGGCGTAGCTGTCGCCCGCGTCGCAGACCAGGTCCGCGCCCTCGCGCTGCCAGTCGCCCAGGCCCTCGCCAACGTCCCAGGCCAGCGACTCGCCGTAACTGGCGGCGACTTCCGGCGGCAGGCGCGTGATCAGCGTGCCGTCGGCCAGCGACAGCAATTCGTGCGGCGAACCCAGTTGCCCGCCCCAGACCCAGTCGCCGCGGGCTTCGTGGTGCTTGCGGTAGGGGATCCAGGCGAAGCTGAAGCGGCGCTGCCCGTCGCCGGCGGACTTCGCGGCGTAAAAGCGGCGCCCGTCCAGGGTGTCGAGGCGGCGCGCGCGCCAGGGGCCCTGCGGCGTCGGCGCTGCGCGGTAGAAGGTCTGCGCCTGGCCGTCATAGCGCGAGCGCACCAGATACCACCAGTCGCCCAGCTGAAAAAGCTCCGGGCATTCCGGGCAGTGGGTCAGCAGGGGGGCGGTGAGCGGGGCGCGCACTTCCCAGGTGTCGAGGTCTTCCGATGCGGCCAGCGCGACGCAGCCGCGCCGGTAAAGCGGGCCCTCCTTCAGTCGCGCGGAGATCAGCATCATGAAGCAGCCCTGCTCCTCGTCGCGGTAGACGAAGGGATCGCGCCAGTCGACGGTCTCGTACCAGCGCGGGTCGGGCCCGAAGAGCGGATTGTCGGCCACCTTCTCCCAGTGGATGAGGTCCGTGCTGACGGCCTTGCAGATGCTCTGCGGCGAGTCCGCGTGGCGGTTGTAGCCGGTGTAGAAGAAGTGGAAGACGCCCCCGTGCTCGATGACCGAACCGGTCCAGATGCCGTTGCCGTCGCAACTGCCGTCCGGGCCGGGGCCGAAGCTGTCGGGCAGGACCTCCCAGTGCACCAGGTCGTCGGAGACCAGATGCGCGGTCGAGACGCGCGCGCGCTCGACGTAGTCCCAGGCGCCCAGGGGCGGCTGGGAGAAGAACAAATGCCAGCGACCCTCGTGCCAGAAGGGCATGGTGTCCCCGGCCGCGGCGCCGTTCTCTGGCGCATATCCGAACAGTCTCATCCCGACCTCCCCGCTTTCCCCTGCGTGTTGAGTCACAGGCGCGCCATGCCAGGGCGCGCCGGAATCGGGGCCGGAGCCAGCGCTGGTCACTGGCTCCGGCCTTTTTCGTTACGGGTGTCGCTGCCTACCCGTCCCCTTCTGATTCCTCTTCTTCCATCTCCTCTTCCATCATGTCGGCCGTGACGAATTCCTCCCAGTTCTTCGAGAACTCGTCGATGAAGCCCGGCAGATCGGCGTCCGGATTGTGGACGCGGGAGAGGTTCTTCACCTGCTCGTCATTGAGGATGCAGCCCTGCAGCAGCCCCTCCGCGTAGGTGTCGATGTTGCTGGCGTCGACCGGGATCAGGCTGAAGAGCGGCTGGGTGTTCTCGACCGGGAAGCCGTGCAGGTAGTCGTAGAGCTGAATCAGGCCGAAGCCGCCGACCATCCAGTGGCCGCCAATGCTGAAGCCCAGTTTGCCCTCGCTGATGAATTGCGCGACCTGTTCGTCGATGTCCGTCGTGATGATGGAGATGTCATCGCGCCCGGCCTGCTCGACGGCGAACTGGCTGCCCAGGCCGGCGACCGCGCCCAGCACGATGATGGCATCGATCTCGCCTGGCTGGAAGCGCGCGATGAACTGCTCGGCATAGAGAATGCCGTTCTCGCGGTTCAGACGGTCCCAGGCTTCCGCGATCAACTCGATGTCCTCATGCATCTCGAGGACGCTCAGCACGCCATTCCAGATTTCCTCGGCGCTGGTGACGCCCTTCTGGTTCCAGATCATCGCGACCTTCTTGTGGCCGGCGTCGACCGTGGCCTGACCGATGGCCTGGCCCCAGGTGTCGTTGTTCTGCGTCACCTGGGCGATGAAGTGCTCGCCCTCATAGTCGGTGTCGTAGTTGCTGACGACCAGACGTCCGACCGCCACGCCGGGGATCGCGTTCTCTTCCAGCAGACGCGCCACCTGAATGCCGGCCGGCGAGGTCAGGGGGTTGAAGATCAGACCGTCCGGCTGGCGCGCGATGATCGACTCCGCCTGACTGACGTGCTTCTCTTCGGAGTTCTCGTCGTCAAATTCGTCCAGCGTCACGCCCAGCGATTCGGCCACGCAACGCTCGAAGCGGTGCCGGTTAATCACCCAGGGGTTGGTCTCCGGCTGGCCGAGGTCGGCGATGACCAGGTCCATGCGCGGCTCGACCATGTCCTGCGCCGTCACGGCGACGCCTGTCAGCATCACAAGCAGACCCAGCAAGATAATTGCGCGTTTCATTCCCAACTCCTTTATCTCTGTCTTTCCCCGGCCGCAGACCGGCCAGGGCCGTGCAAGGGCTTCAGGACACAGGCGCCTCCTCGTCTACCCGGCGGTGACAGCTGTTCACTTCACCACGCCGATGCGGCGCCGGTTGAGCGAGATGGCGATGGCGATGATCAACAGGACGCCGCGCGCCACCCGGCTCCAGGAGGGATCGACGCCGGCGATGGTCAGGCCGTTGGCGACCACCGTCAGGGTCAGCGCGCCGACCACGGTGCGCAGCACACTGCCATGACCGCCGGTGAGCGGCGTGCCGCCCAGGGCCACCGCGGCGATCGCGTCCAGTTCAAATTGCTCACCGGCGCGCGGGGTGCCGGCGCCGGAACGGCCGAGACTGATCAGCGAGGCCAGACCCACCATGAAGCCCGCGGCCACGAAGACCTGGATCTTGAACCAGGTGACGGAAACACCGAAGAGGGACAGGACCCGCTCGCTGCCGCCGAGGGCCTTCAATTGCTGGCCAAAAAGCGTCTTTTCGTAAAAGACCCACATCAGGGCGGTGACGACCAGGGCGAAGATGAGGATGTTCGGGAAACGCCCCAGCGCCAGCAGCCAGGGCGCCGCCACTGAATCGACGTAGGTGCCGGTGGCCGCCTGCTCGGTGACGTAAATCGAGCCCCCGTCGGAGATGATGTTCAGCAGGGCGCGCACGATGATCAACATGGCCAGGGTGGTGACGAAGGAGGAGATCTTCAGCAGCGAGAAGATGCTCCCGTTGACAAAACCGATCAGCGTGGCGGCGAGGATGCCGCAGACGATGCCCGCCGGCCCAAGCCAGACCATGCCCAGCACGGCCATGTACATGCTGAAGCCCAGGCTCGAGCCGACGGAAATGTCAATCGAGCCGGTCGTGACCACAATCAACTGGGCGTAGGCCAGCAACAACAGCACCGGCGTCTGCTGCGCGATGAAGGTCCAGTTGCGCACGGAGAGGAAACGGTCGCCGCTGACGATGGTGAAGAGGAGGACCACCAGCACGATGGCGATGTAGGGCACGTTGTTGCGCAACATCTCGCTGCGACCGGCGCGCGCCTCCTCCGACGCGTCCACCCCGAGCCCCGGCTCCGGCCCGCTCAAGCGACCTGTTCTCCCAGGGTGATGGCCCGCACCAGTTGCTCGCTCGTCACGCCGGACCTGGGGAAGGCGGGCGTGGTCAGGCCGTGGTGGACGACCAGGATGCGGTCCGCCAGGCGAAAGACCTGCTCCAGATTGTGGCTGATGAGGATGACGGCCGTACCCCGGTCACGAATCTCGTGCATGAGCCGCTCGACCTCGCCGGTCTCGGTCGGCCCGAGGGCGGCCGTCGGCTCGTCGAGGATGACGATCTCTCGGCCCCAGGCGATGGCGCGGCCAATCGCGACACTCTGCTGTTGCCCGCCGGACATCGCCGAGATGGGCTCTCGCAGGGATTGCACGGTCGTGACTTTCAGGTCTTCCAGGATTGCCCGCGTCTTCCGGCGCATGGCGTGCTCGTCCACGAAGATCCCGAAGCGTTTCGGGATGCGCCCGAGAAAGAGATTGTAGGGCGCGTTCATGTTGGGCACGATCGCCAGGTCCTGGTAGACCACCTCGATCCCCAGGTGGCGCATGTGACCGACGTTGTGGTCGCGCGGGGCGACGGGCTCGCCGCGCACGAGCATGCGCCCGCTGTCCGGTCGGAAGACGCCGGCGACGATCTTGATCAGGGTGGACTTGCCGGCGCCGTTCGCGCCGACGATGGCGATGATCTCGCCGCGCGACAATTCGAAGGAGCCGCTGCGCAGGGCCTGCACGCCACCAAAGGACTTCGAGACTTCCTCAACCTGCAGCAGCGCGCCGCCATTTTCAGACAAGCGCTTCCTCCCGGAGAACTACCGGAAAGAGCATAACCACGATGCGATTCCGGCGCAAAAGGCATCGGCTGCAGGGGTAGCGAGAGCGCAAGTCCGAAGCATCCCGCAGGGACGATATCGTGTGCCCGCGGGCGACATGATATGTCGCCCGTACATTATCCGCCGCAGCGGTAGCGAGGGCGTCAGCCCGAAGCATCCTGGCTGGCGCGACCCTGCTCCGCCTCGACGCCCGTGTCGCTGACCTCTTCGTCGGGGTCCGGCGTGCGCTCCAGGCCGTCGCCCTCCACCCAGGCCAGAATATGCGCCAGGCTGTCCCCGATGCCGTATTGCGGCACGAAGTCCAGCAGGTCGCGCGCCTTGCGCATGTCGAATTCGATCACGTCACCCTGGGCCATGCTCCAGGGGAATCCGGTGACCACCTCGATGCCCGGCCGCAGGCGCTCCAGCGCCGCCGCAAATTCCATGCCCGAGGTCGACTCCGCGCCGCAGCAGTTGAAGGTCTGCCCGACCGCGCCGGGATGCTCCGCCGCCACGACGTGCATGCGCGCCGCGTCGCGCAGGTCGATGAAGTGGCAGATCTCCTCCATTGAGAAGAAGGGGATCTCCACGCGTACACCCTCCACCAGCATGCGCGCGAAGGCGCGCCAGCTGCGGCCGCCGCCGCTGCCCTCGGGGCCGATCACCGCCGTCAGGCGCAGCACCGTCACCGGCAACCGGTCCTGGTGCCAGAAGGTCAGGGCGATCAGTTCCTGGGCCCGCTTGGTCACCGAGTACATGTCCTCGGGCCGCGTCGGGTGCTCCTCGTCGACGGGCTGGTAGGCCGGCGCGCGGAATTTCGTCGCCGGATACCATTCGTAGGCCGAAATGCTGCCGGAGAGCACGAAGCGTTGCAGCCCGGGCATGTCGCGCGCGATCTCCAGCGCGTGCGTCAGCCCCAGCAGGTTGACCGTGACCATCTGCAGCGGGTCGCCTGTGTCGCCGGGCAGCGAGGCGAGATGGTAGATGACGTCGTACTGCCGGCCCGCCAGGGCCGCGCGCAACGACTCGCGCTGCGTGATGTCGGCCCCGATCCAGGCCGCCGGCAGGTCGCCCGCCGGTTGCGAGCGGCCCAACAGATGCACCTCGTCGCCCTCGCGCGCGGCCAGTTGCCGCACCAGTTCGCGGCCCACGTAGCCGGAGCCGCCAATCACCAGGCTGCGTGTCATGATGGCCTCCCTCTCCCTGGTCCTCGCCAGTCTTCGCCAGTCCTCACCAGTCTTCGTTAGTCCTCATAGGGCAGGGGCTGATAGTGCGGCGGGGCGATGCGCTCGCCCGCCGGCAGCGGCAACCCGACCCAGCCGTCGGTCTCCATCGACTTGATGACGGCGCACATCACCTCCACCGCGCGCGCGCCGTCCTCGCCGGAGACCAGCGGCTCCGTATCATTGAGGATGCAGTTGACGAAGTGCGTCGTCATGCGCTCGTAGTTGCCGGGCCGCCGCGGCGGCATGATCGGCATCCAGCGTTTGGGCACGTACTCGTCGATGTGGTCCTCGACCCAGAAGTGCTGCGGCCAGCGATAGTCCTTCAGGATCTGCGGCAGGTCCGCGAAGGCATAGTCGCGGTTGCTGTAGACGGCCATCGGCGAACTCTGGAAGGGATTGGTGGCGTCCGTCGCCGTGAAGATGGTGCCTTCCGTGCCGTAAAGCTCGGTGGCCTGCGAGACCACCGGCGAAAAGCGGTTGCAACTGACGCAACCGTAGCTGCCATTCTCGTATTCCAGCAGCAGCCAGACTGTATCGTCGTTCAACGTGTAGTCGGCCGGCATCGCCAGGCGTTTGGCAATGCCGACGGTGCGCTGCACGCGGCTGCCGGTCAGCCAGGTCAGCAGGTCGATGGCGTGGGCGCCGGTGTCGGTCAGCGCCGCGCCGCCGGAGACCGCCGCGTCGAGGCGGAAGGCGGTGTGCGCCACGTTGTTCTGGTAGAGGTGCCAGTGCTCGTGCAGCGAGGCGCGCGCCATCAGCACGTCGCCGATCACGCCCTCGTCGATCAGTTGCTTGGCCCACTGGTTGTGCGTCCAGAAGCGGCGGTCGCAGCCGACCATCAGCTTGACCCCCTCCTCGCGGCAGACGCGCACGATGTCCCAGGCCTCGTAGTTGGTGGCCGCCAGCGGCTTCTCCACCACGACGTGCAACCCGGCGCGCGCCGCCGCCACCGCCTGGTTGCGGTGGACGTTGTTGGGCGTGGCGATGATCACCGCGTCCAGGTCCCGGCGCTCGTCCAGCATCTGACGGTAATCGCTGTACCAGGCCGCGGCATGCCACTTGTCCGCAGCTTTCTGCGCGGTAGCGGCGTTGAGGTCGCAGCAGGCGACCAGTTGCGCCGCCGGCTCTTGCGCCAGCGAGGGGAAGTGCGCGATTTCGGCGATGCTGCCACAGCCGATGACGGCGAATCTGACCTTGTCCATTGGCGTCCTCCCGGTCCGTCTCTCAGCTGTCGGGCTGCAGCACAACATCGGCCAACTGCGGAAAGCGCTCCAGATGCGCGCCGCCGCTGCGCCCGATCACGGGCATCACGGCCGCCGCCGCGAAGCGCGCCGCCGCACCCGCATCGTCGTGGCGCAGCCAGTGCAGCAGAAAGGCGCTGAAAAAGGCGTCCCCCGCGCCGGTCGTATCGACCACCGGACCCGCCTGCGCGGGAATCTGTCGGATGCCATCCGCCGTCCCCAGCAGGCAGCCGCGCTCGCCCAGCGTGATCATGGCGACGGCCGGGCCCTGCGCCAGCCAGGCCGCCAGCGTCGCGCGCAGCGCCGCGTCATCGGCGACGGCCGCCGCGCCCAATAGCAGCGCGCAATCTTCCACGCTGGCGCGCACGATGTCAAAGCAGCCGACCAGTTCCAGCAGTTCGCGCGGATCCTGTTGCGCCACTGCGTCGGGGCGCGCGCGCGAATGCGCCCCGCCATAGCCGCCCAGATCGACCGCCAGCGCGCCCGGCAGATGCCGCAGCCGCCGAATCGTCGTCAGCGGCAGGTCATGGTCCATGGTGACGACGGCGACGACCGGCGCATCGCGGAAGCCCGGCGGAAAGTGTTCCGGCAGTACGGGCGGCGCCTGCTGCGGGTAGCGAATCTGCTTGTGGCCGCTCTCGTCGTAAACCAGTTGCGAGCGGGTGCTGTGCTCGCCATCCAGCACCTGCAGGCCCGTCAGGTCGACGCCGGCCGCGCGCAGGGGCTGCAGCAGTTCCGGCGGCATGTCCGTGCCCACGATCGACACCAGGCCGGCGCGTCCGCCGAGGCGGCTGGCGGTCAGCGAGCCGTAGGCCACCGGGCTGCCCAGCACCGGGCCCAGTTCCCTGTCCGGGAAGTGGATCATCTCCTGCACCAGGTGACCGGCAAAGACGATTTCCGGCGTTTGCCCCGTCATGGCCCGCCTAACGTTCGCGCTCGCCCTGAAGGAATTCGGCGACCTGCTGCAGGGCCGTCGCATCCGTCAGCGGCTGCGGCGGGTGCTTGCAATACAGCGCCGAGGCCGATTGCAACACGCCGCCCACGCCGCGGTCCAGCGCGACGCGGCAGCAGCGGATGGCATCGACCACCGTGCCGCCGAAGTTGGCGCTGTCCTCGACTTCCAGCGTGGCGTCGATATGCAGCGGGGCGCCGCTGAAATTGACCACGTCGAAGTAGAAGCGCGTGGTCTTGCGGTCGCCCATCACCGGCACGTGGGAGAAACCGGCCGAGACGCCGGTCTCGTAGGGGATGAGCGTTTCGACGGCCTCGCGTTTGGTCTGTTCCTTGCTCTCGCCGCGATTGACGAGGTTGTCGAAGTCGGTGTTGCCGGCGTAGTTGAGCTGATAGGTGCGGCGGATGTGAATGCCGCGCGCCTGCATCGCCTCCACCATCGCGCGGTGCAGGATCGTGCCGCCCAGCTGGCTCTTCACGTCGTCGCCCACCACCGGCACGCCGCGTTCCAGCGCCTCGTCTGTGAAACTCTCGTCGCAGACGATCAGCTCCGGCATGCCATTGACGAAGGCCACGCCCGCCTCCAGCGCCGCCTGCGCGTACAGGCGCGACGCCTTCGCCGAGCCGGTCGGCAGCATGTTCAGCAGCACTTCCGCGCCCGAATCGCGCAGCGCCTGGACCAGGTCCACCGGCGCGGCGTCCGACAGCGGGGCATATTTCGCCAGGTGCGGCGGCATGCCATCGGCGACAGGGCCGGGGAGCACTTCCACGCCCGTCATCCCGACGCAGACCTCCGGCACCTGCCAGGCGCAGTTGGGCGGCGCCATGATGGCCTCCGCCAGGTCGCGCCCGACCTTGTGCGCGCTGACGTCAAAGGCCAACACGGGCGTGATGTCGCAGACGTCGTAGCCGCCGAGCACCCGCTGCGTCAGGCCGACTTCCGAATCGTTCTGCGCGTACCAGGCGAGGCCCTGCAGCAGGGCGCTGGCGCAGTTGCCCACGCCTGCCAGCGCCAGTCGGATCTTCCCGGACATGGTCTCTCCTCCCTGGCCTGCCGGATACAGCAGCCCTTCATCAAGGGCGGGGCTCGCCTTCAGGTCCCGCGCGTCGATTCGCGGATATTCAGCCGGAACGGGACGCGAATGACGCGTGGCTCGCGGCCGTTCTGCCCCTGTTCAATCTGGTCGAGCAGGAGCCGGGCGACCTGCCGGCCGAATTACCGCAGCGATGTGCCTACCGCCGTGATGGAGGGCGTGATGTCCTCGTAGTATTCCATGTCGTCGAAAGTCGCCAGCGCCAGGTCGGCGGGGACCTGCAGGCCGCGTTCGCGCACCAGGTGCAGCACACCGCGCATCAGGCGATTGTTGCTGACGAAGAGCGCCGTCGGCGGGTCGCGCCGGTCGAGCAGGTCGGCGGCCAGCAGGCGCCCTTCCAGGCGCCGGCCGGGGTTGTCGCCCCCGCCCTTGAAGCCGCCCTCACGGATGAGCGCGGGGTCGCGGCGAAGGCCGGCGGCGGCCAGGGCGTCCAGATAACCGTCGCGGCGCTCCCGGCCCGGCGTCAGGGCGGCGGGCAGGTTGATCAGGCCGATACGGCGATGACCCAGCTCGATGAGGTGCTCCACGGCCGCGCGCGTGCCGCCGCGATTCTCGAAGAGCACGCAGCTCGCCGGCAGCCCCTCGATCTGGCGGTCGAGCAGCACCAGCGGGCGGCCGCTCTCGTGCAGGGCAAAGAGCGCGCCCAGGTTACCGCCGCCGGGCGTCAGCGCGACGCCGTCCACGCCCCTGCCGCGGAAGGCGCGCAGACAGGCCAGCTCCCGTTCGGGGTTCTCATCGCTGTTGCCCAGGGTCAGGCTGTAGTCCGCGTCCCAGAGGGCATCGCCCAGCGCGCGGGTGATGGCGGTGTGCGCCGGATTCAGAATGTCCGGCACGATGAAGCCGATGCTGCGCGTGCGCCGCGTGACCAGGCTGCGAGCCACGCCGTCGGGCTCGTAGCCCAGCTTCTCGATCGCCTCCAGCACGTTCTGCTGCGTACGTCTGGCGACGGGGCGCGGCCCGTTGTTGACGACGTAGGACACGGTGGCGGTGGAGACGCCGGCCAGCCTGGCGACGTCGTCCCGCGTGACTTTTCCGGCCAAATTCGCCCTTTCCGGCCCCTGGCGGCAGCGGTCTACGCCCGTAGATTCAGGCGGGGAGTGTACTTGCCCGACCGGGCCCTGTCAACCGGACCCGCGCCATCGCCCGGCCTTCTTTTACCCCCGCCAGGCACAGGGAAACCGGGGCAATAGTTGACAGGCGCAGGGGGCCGGCTACAATGGCGGCATTCTACGCGTGTAGATTTTGATGCATGCGGGCAATACGGGGTACAATCCCCCGCAGGTACGGAATTATTGTTAGAGAACGGATTTGCTTATGGCCAGTCAGGATGTTTTGACACCTCCGGATGAGATCGTCGCCTCGACCTGGGCCGGCGAGAGGCAGGGCGGCGGCACGCGCGTCCTGCTTTTCATCGCGCTCTGCATCCTGGGGCTCTTTTCCTTCCTGCCCTTTTACTTCCTGCTGACGACCAGCATCAAGGAGGCCGGCGAGGCCAATCGCGTGCCGCTGACCTTCATTCCACAGAGTTTCTCGCTGGAACATTTCGAGTTCGTGATCAATGAAGGCGCCCCGCGCGCCATGGCCAACGGCCTGTTTTACGCCAGTCTCGGCACCCTGCTGGCCGTCGTCGTCAGCGCGCTGATCGGCTACGTGGTCGTCAAGCATCGTTCCATCGTGGGCGACATCCTCTTCTGGACCATCGTCGCCTCCTCGCTGATGCCGCTGGCTTCCTACATCGTCACCATGGTGACCCTGCTGCAGCGCATCACCAACATCACCGGCATCCCCATGCTCGATACCTTCCAGGGGCTGCTGCTGCCAAGGATCGTCTACGCCTTCGGCGTCTTTCTGATGCGCCAGGCGATGCTGGCCGTGCCGGACGAACTGCTTGACGCGGCCAGGGTCGATGGCGCCGGCTTCCTGCGCTCCTTCTGGCAGATCGCCCTGCCGGTCGTGCGGCCGCAGACGATCACGCTCGCCATCCTGATCTTCATGGGCCTCTTCGGCGAGTTCCTGTGGCCGCTGGTGGCCACCAGTTCCAGGGAGATGCAGGTCGCCAGCGTATGGCTAGCCTCGCGCTCCTTCGGCTACGGCGTCAACCCGGGCGTGCTTTCGGCAGGCGCGCTGCTCGTCATTTTCCCGATGCTCATCGTGTTCCTGCTCGGCCAGCGCTACATCACCGCCGGCCTGGGCATGACCGGATTCAGATAAAGGGCGTGAGAGGAGGAAACACAGGCAATCCGCTGGTACGAACATTCTTCTGATATGGAGGTTAAGGAATGAACGAGACAAGCCAAAAGCTCAGCCGGCGTGACATGTTGAAGCTGGTCGGCAGCGGCGCGGCCGCGTCCGTCGGCCTCGCTGCCAGCCTGCCTGTGGCGACCCAGGACGAGATCAGCCTCACCTTCTGGCGCCCGCCCTTCGATACCCGCGGGCCCATGGGCCTTGAAGCCCTTGCCAACTTCTACGACAACCTGCTGCCGGACATGTTGCCGGGCAACGTCACTGTCGAGACGATCGACTCCACGGGCGATACCTTCACCCGTTTGACGGCCTCGGTCGCCGCCGGCAACCCGCCCGACATCAGCAACGTGGACCAGACCTGGGTGCCGCCGATGCTGGACCTGATGGCCATCAACGCGATGCCGGAAGGCCTGATCGACGTGGTGGGCTCCTTCGGCAGCTTCGCCAACGACTTCCTGAGCATCGACGACGCCATCTATATCCTGCCCTGGGGCTGGTGGGAGCGCGGCGTTTTCTACAACATCGACCTGCTCGAGGCTGCCGGTATCGACCATACCGAGCTGCCCCGCAAGCTCTCCGACATGATCCCCTTCGTCAAGGAACTGACCGTCTGGCCGGACGATGCCGAAGAGCCGACGCTCTCGGCCTGGCCGCTGGCGGGCGGCACGACCTTCGACCTCTACACCGCGCTGGTCGACAACCTCGGCGGCTTCTGGTGGGAGGAAGACCGGCGCTCCGGCTTCGACAGCGACGAATGGGAAGAGGCGTGGCAGATCACGCTCTCCATGTTCGATGACTTCAAACTGGACGCCCGCTTCGGCCTGAGCGCGCTGGACAAGTTCTACACCGGCAACGCCTACTTCCTGTCGCAGCAGCTCTGGGTCGGCTTCGTGCTGCGCCGCGACTATCCGGAGATCAACTGGGGCGTCATGACCCATCCGACGCCCAGCGGCGGCCCGCCCTACGGCTGGAAGGAAGTCCACCTCGGCTGGGGCAACACCTCCGGCCAGAGCGGCGAGGGCCTCGCCGCGGCCTGGGAGCTGTGGAAGGCGCTCTACTCCGTCGAGTGGACCCACGCCAACGCCGTGGCCCTCAACTACCTGCCCGGCCGTCTCGAGGCCGTCGGTATGGACCCCATCACCGCCGACAACCCACACTGGGCCGGCGCTTTCGAGAAGCACCAGCCCGGCAACTCGGTCTCACCCGGCTACTGGAGCCCGGAGATGTGGACCGCCACCAACACCGCGTGGAGCCGTTGCTACGACAACAACGAGCCCGTGCGTCAGGTGCTCCAGGAACTGCAGCAGGAGGCCGATTCGATCCTGGCCTTCTCCGACAGCCTGCCTGGCACGATCCTCACCCGCGCCGACTACGTGGCGCATCCGGAATGGACCGACGGCAAGATCCCGGCCGAGGACTGGTGGGACAACGTGCACGCCAGTTACCTGACCGAGGAACAGGCCGCCATGGCCCAAATGCGCTAGCCGCCTGCAGCCCAGGCTGCATTGCGTTTCCCTCGCGGCCGGCCCTGTCCCTGACAGGGGCGGGGCCGGTCGCAGACGACAAGCGGGAGGGACCCCGACATGACTGCCCTGACAGCGAAATCACTTGATCTGTCGCGAGTACGGCGCCGGCGCCTGAGCGGCCTGTTGCCCAAATCGCGACTGGCGCTGCTGGTCATCGTCATCGTCTTCATTTTCTACGGCATCATGCTCTGGTATCCCATCCTCGACCAGTTCGATATGGCCTTCCATCGCGGCCTGACCCTGCGTCGCGTCCCGGTGGGCGGCATGCAGTTCCAGCGCGTGTTACAGGACCGCGCCTTCAACAACGCCATCGGCGTCACCCTGCGTTACGTGCTGATGGTGGTGCCGGCGACGACCATTCTGGGCCTGCTGCTGGCCGCGGTGATTAACAGCTTCAAAAACATCGCCACGCGCACCGTGCTGGTCTCGCTCTTCTTTCTGCCGCACATCGTGCCCCTCGCGGCCGCCGCCACCTTCTGGAAAACCCTGCTGGCGCCTACCAGCAACGGCGTCCTGAACGGCATCCTGCATGTCTTCGGTCTGCCCACCAGCCGCTGGCTGCTCTCGGCGGAGACCTCGCTGCTCTCGCTGGCGCTGGTGGCCGTCTGGGGCGGCATCGGCTACGCCATGTTGCTCCTGCTGGCCGGCATGCAGACCATCCCCGACATGTTCTACGAGGCCGCCGCCATCGACGGCGCCAGCGCCTGGCAACGCCTGCGCAAGATCACCGTGCCCCTGCTGATGCCTTCCATCGCCTTCGTGGTGGTGATTCTCACCTTCGGCGGCCTGATGATGTTCGAACCGGTCTATATCATGACCGGCGGCCAGGTCTCGCATGAGGACAAGGGCGGCCCGGCCGGCAGCACCTCCACCGTCATCTGGCTGATCTACCAACAGGGCTTCCAGAACTTCAAACAGGGCTACGCCGCGGCCGTCGCAGTGATCTGGTTCTTCGTCATGCTGGCCCTGGGTCTGATTCAGTTCTGGTTCTTCTCGCGCCGCCGCGTCAGCTACTGACGCGGGGCGCTCCGGAGGCGGCCTTGTCCCGTTCCGGCAGCTGTTTCACCGTCAATTCTTCATACCGGTTCACAGCGTCCGCGAGGGCGCCGTGGTCGGTCGCGTCACTCCGCGCAAGTTTTTCACAAGGCTTCACAACGTCCGGGAGGGCGATAAACAATGCTTGAGCACAACCCTATGGAGCGCTGCCTCGAGGGCGAGCGCTATACCGCCAGCGTCCCCGATACTCTCAACCTGGCCGACCGGATGGGACTGGCCATCAACGCCCTCACCAACGCCTTTGTGCCGGAAGAGCGCTGGGCCCTGCAATTCGACGTAAGCATCGCCCACCGGCCGCCGGTCATCTGGATCAACCACCTGACCGACGCCTATCTCAACATCCCCGCCAAGTTCCTGGAGGCGCTGACGGTCTGCCGCACCGTCTCCGGCAGCGACCAGAACATCGACGTCGACTTCAACGTCTTGCGCAACCAGCTGGAACTGCTGGGCGAGGACGGCCTCACCTACACCCCGGAGGACACCCTGCCCGAGCTGGACGAGGCGCTGCGACCCTTCGCCGAAATCTGGGGCGAGGGACGCCTGATCCTGGCGCTGTGCTTCATCGGCCAGCTCGATGACGATCCGATCTGGTACGAGACCGCCAAACGCAAGGTCGACCGCCTGCTCGAACTCTCCGTCGAGCGCGAGGACTATCGCTTCTTCTGGCGCGGCCGCTGGCCCAAAGGCGCCTCGCCGCCGCCCGACGCCGACGAGCCCGGCGGCCCAATCCCTGATGGCTCCCTGGGCGACAAATACGACTGGGACCTGAGCCTGATCTACTCGGTCGGTTCCTCGGGCCACGGCTCCGCGCTGCTCTATCGTCTCACCGGCTACGAGCCCGCGCTGGAACTGGCGCGCGGTCTGGCGCGCTGGGCCCTGAAGCGCATCTTCAAGCACGAGGACGGCCACTACGACTTCTACCATTTCCATCACGGCCTCTATGCCCTGATGGCCGTCTGTGAATACGGCGTGGCCGCCCAGGACCGCGAGGTGCTGGAGCGCGTCGACGCCTGTTACCGCTGGGCGCGCGAAATGGGCGACCCCCTGATCGGCTTCTACGCGGAAATCATGCCAGGCGCCGAGCTTTATCTGGAACGCCAGGGCAACACGGTCGAGGTCTGCGAAATCGCCGACATGGTCTGGCTGGCGCTGACGCTGACGCGCGAGGGCTTCGGCGACGGCGCCTACATCGACGACGTCGACCGCTGGGTGCGTAACATGTATGCCGAGGGCCAGGTGCTGGATGCCGACTTCATCAACGACATCCCGGATGATTGCTTCGTCGAGGGCCAGTACGACACGCCCTACCCGGACACCGACAACGTGCTGGAGCGCTCGGTCGGCTCCTTCCTCGGCTGGATGCGCGCCAACGAGGGCTTCGAGCGGCAATGGAACGAGGACGGTGAATACAAACTGACCCGCAAGGGCATCATGCACTGCTGCACCGCCAACGGCGCGCGCACGCTCTACTGCGTCTGGGACAGCGCCGTCCAGCGCTGCGAGGACGGCAGTACGACCGTCAACTTCCTGCTCAACCGCGCCTCCCCCTGGCTGGACGTGGCCAGCTGGCTGCCGGCCGACGGCCGCGTGCAACTGACCATCAAGGACGCGCCAAAGGTCTACGTGCGCATGTCCGAGTGGATCGACCTGGGGGCCGTTACGGCCACGGTGAACGGTGAGGCCGCCGACTACAGCCTTGATGGCCCCATGGTCTGCCTTGAGGGCCTCAATCCCGGCGACGTCGTTGACATCCGCTTCCCGGTGCCGGAGCGCACGATGCATCGCGTCATCGGCGAAATTCCCTTCCGCCTGGACATGCGCGGCGCCAACGTGGTCGCCATCCAGCCGCGCGGCACCACCTACCCGCTCTTCGACCGGCCCGACAGCGGCGAGGTCAGCGAGCGGGAAGTCTTCATCCCGTCCAACAGCTACACCTGGTAGGCGCGTATGTCCCTGCTTGAGAACGGCATCGCCCTGCGCGACAAGCTCGCTGCCGGCGAGCGGGCCCCCGGCGCCTGGGTGACACTCGGCGACCCGGCCGTGACGGAAGTCATGGCCGGGTCCGGCCTGGACTGGGTGCTGGTGGATACCGAACACGCGCCCTTCTCGCCGGAAAGCCTGGCCAGCATCCTGATGGCCTTCGAGGGGACGCGGGCCGTCTCGCTGGTGCGCGTCGGCTGGAACGACCAGGTACTCATCAAGACCTGCCTTGACATGGGATTCGGCGGCGTGCTGGTGCCGCAGGTCGCTTCGGTGGAGGAGGCGCGACGGGCCGTCGCCGCCTGCCGTTACCCGCCGCAGGGGATACGCGGCTTCGGCCCGCGCCGCGCCAGTTACTACGGCCGCGCCATGCAAGACTACGTGCGTCTGGCCAACAGCGTCATCCTCGCCGGTATCCAGATCGAGCACATCCGCGCGGTGGAAGACATCGAGAATATCTTCAACGTGGAGGGCGTTGACTTCGCCTTCCTCGGGCCGATGGACCTGTCGGCCTCGATGGGCCTGCTGGAGACGCCCGACCATCCGGACGTGATTCAGGCCATGGAGCGCGTCATCGAGGTCGCCGTGGCGAAGCACATCCCCATCGGCGTGCCCCTGCCGTCGGACGCGCCGGTCGAGACCGTCCTCGCCTGGGCGAACAAGGGCAGCCGGCTGGTCTCCATCGGCCTCGACCTGGGCTTCATGACAGGCGCGCTGATGCAGGCCCTCGGCGACGTGCGCGCCGGCCTGGCAAGTTGAGCCCGGGCAGCCCCTTCCCTGACGGCCCGGCCCGGAGCCGGCGGACGGCAGGCATTGACTGTTGCTTGCTGCCGCGGCGTCCCTGGAGGGGAAGCCGGCTGCGCGACCTTGCTACCATGGATCGCGCCCTGAGGCCCGGGATCATGCATCAGGGACACAGGTAAAAAAAGGAACGGGACACGATGCCAGGACGACTCGCAGACAAGGTGGCCATCGTCACCGGTGGCGGCACCGGCATCGGCAAGGCGATCGCCATCCTCTTCGCGGCCGAAGGCGCCCGCGTCGCCATCTGCGGCCGCACCGAAGCCACCCTGCAGGAGACGGCCGACGAGATCCTCGGGGCCGGCGGCGAGGTGCTGGTCGTCCCGACCGACGTCAGCGACGCGGCGGCCGTCGATCACCTGACGCAGCAGACCCTCGCCCGCTTCGGCCAGATCGACGTGCTCGTCAACAACGCCGGCGTGCGCGCCACCATCGGCACCCTGCTGGAACTTGACGACGATGAATGGCAACGCACCTTCGATATCGACGCCCGCGGCAGCTGGTACTGCGCCCGCGCCGTCATCCCCGAGATGCGTAAACGCGGCGGCGGCTCGATCATCGCCATCAGCTCCATCTCCGCCTACGTGGGGCAGCCCAAACAGGGCGCCTACAACGCCGCCAAGGCCGCCCAGGAACTGCTGACCAAGTGCCTCGCGCTGGATTTCGCCGCCGACAACATCCGCGTCAATTCGGTCTGCCCCGCCTGGGTGCTCACCGAACTGAACCGCGACCAGGTCTCGCAAATGCAGGCCGAGCCGGCGCGCATCTTCCCGCCCGGCATCAGCTGGAACGACCTGCTGCGCATGCATCCGCTGGGCCGCATCGGCGTCTCCGAAGACGTGGCCTGGGCTGCGCTCTATCTCGCCTCCGACGAGTCGCGCTGGGTGACCGGCACGGCCCTGTTCGTCGATGGCGGCTACACCTGCCAGTAAGGCGCTGAAGGCCGATGCTGTTTAACCAGGCCCGCGCCCGCCAATGCATGGACGCCGCCGGTCTCGACGCGCTGATCGCCTGCACACCGGTCAACATCACCGCCTTCAGCGACTTCACCCTCTGGCTGGACCCGCTCTTCCGCGAGTACATGGTCAACCCCGGCGCGCCGGGCCGGCGCATGCAGCGTTACGCTCTCTTCCCGCGCGACGGCGAGCCGGCCCTGGTCGTCGAGCCCATGATGGCCGTCAACGCCGCCGAGCTGTGGGTGCGCGACCTGATCGCCTTCGGCGCGCCCACCATCGAGGAGCGCGACCCGCCCGCGCAGCCGCAGGTCTGGCCGCGCGTCCGTCAGGCCCAGGCCGACTCGCTCCGCTCCGCCACGCCCAACGATGCCCTGCTGAACCTGCTGCGCGAACGCGGCCTGCAGGACGGGCGTCTCGGCATCGAACTGGAGGAACTGCCGGCCAGGCATTTGCAGGCCCTGCGCGACGGCCTGCCCCAGGCGCAACTGCTGGACTGCAGCAACCTGCTGCGCTACGTCCGCGCCGTCAAGACCGCCGACGAAATCGAACGCCTGCGCCGCGCAGCGCAGATCAGCGAGGCGGCCGCCACAGCCAGTCTGGCGCAGGCCGGGCCCGGCGTCAGCCTTGCGCAACTGTCCCTGGCCTACCGCGCCGGGGTCGCGCAGGCGGGCGCCGACTTCGACCACTTCGCCATCGGCATCGACGGCGTCGGCATCGCCACGGAAACGCAACACCGCCTAGCGCCCGGCGCCGCGATGTTCGTGGATTTCGGTTGCCGCTGGCGCAGTTGCTACTCCGACAGCGGCCTGACCCTGGCCCTCGGCCCCCTGTCGGCGGAGCTGCAAGGCCGTTATGACGCGCTGCGCGCCTGCATCGACGCCGGCATCGAGCAGTTGCGGCCCGGCCGGCGCGGCTCCCAGGCGCATGGCGCCATGCAAGACGTGATCGACGGCAGCGACGTTCGCGTGGCCGCGCCGCACGGCCACGGCCTCGGCCTCGAAGTGCGCGACTATCCGGTTGTTGTGGCGGACAACGGCTTGCGGCTGCGCGACGACTGCCTTAACATTCCCGCCGACCTGCCCTTCGAGGTCGACATGGTGGTCAACCTTGAGGCCAGCAGCTTCCTCGCCGGCGAAGCCTCGCTGCACATTGAAGAAAGCTTCCTGATCAGGGGCGGCGGGGCGGAACCCCTGAGCCCGCGGCGCGCCACGCCCACGCGACCGGACGCGATCTGAGGTTCCCATGGCCAGCGCAGTGCTCCTGCCCAAACTGGGCAACTCGGTCGAAAGTTCGCTTGTCATCGCCTGGCACAAGGCCGTCGGCGATGCGGTCGCGCAGGGCGAGTTGCTGGCCGAGATCGAGACCGACAAGGCGACGCTGGAGATCGAAAGTCCCGCCGACGGGCTGCTGCTGGCGCGCTTCCATGAGGTCGGCGACGAGGTCGAGGTCATGGCGCCCATTGGCGCCATCGGCGCGCCCGGCGAGGACATTGAAGACCTGCGCCCGTCATCCAGGCCTGGCGCCGCGCCGGCGCCTCAAATCCCGTCCGCGACGATGCCAACCGGCTCTCTGCTCCGTGGCCGTCCCGCCAGCTCTCCGCGCGCCCGCAAACTGGCGGCTGCCAGGGGCATCGCGTTGACCGGCCTGCATGGCAGCGGCCCTGGCGGCCGCATCCTCGAACGCGACGTGCAGGCCGCCCTTGCCGGGCAGCCGCGTCTGACGCCCGTGGCGCAGGCGATGCTGCGCGAGGGCGGCTACAGTCTGCCGACGCGCGGCAGCGGCCCGCGCGGGCGCATCCGGCGCCGCGATCTGATCCCCGCGTCGGCAGAGGAGGACGCGCAGCGCGTGCCTTTGCGCGGGGCGCGGCGCGTCACCGCCCGCCGCATGCTGGCATCGCTGCAGAGCACGGCCCAGCTGACGCTGCACGCGCACGCCGACGCGCGCGCCCTGCTGGCCCTGCGCCGGCGCCTGAAAGCGGGCGAAATCAGCCCGGCGCTGCGCGCGGTCACCATCAACGACCTGCTGCATTACGCCGTGGCGCGAACCCTGCCGGCGCATCCGGAGCTGAACGCCCGACTGGCGGACGACCACATCCTGCGCTTCCGGGTGGTGCATCTGGGCTTCGCCGTGGATACGCCGCGCGGGCTCTACGTGCCCGTCATCCACGATGCCGGGCGCCTCGGCCTGCAGCAACTGGCCGACGAGGCGCGGCGACTGGTGCGCGCCTGTCGCGATGGCGCCGTCCAGCCGCCGGAACTCGAAGGGGCGACCTTCACCGTCAGCAACCTCGGCAGTTTCGGCGTCGAAAGCTTCACGCCCGTGCTCAACCCGCCCCAGGCGGGCATTCTGGGCGTCGGCGCCATCCACCTCAGGGCCGTGCAGGAAAATGGCGTGGTGGCCTTCCTGCCCCATGTCGGCCTGTCGCTGACGATCGACCACCAGGTGCTGGATGGCGCGCCCGCCGCCCGCTTCCTGCAGGACCTCGCGCAGCGTCTGACGCGGATCGAGGAAGCTATCAGCCCCGCCGATCACAAGGGAGTGGACGAGGCTCCATGACCAAAAGCATCCCCATCGACCCGCGCGAGGCGCGCCGCGAGGCGACGATCACGGCGCCGCAGCTGCCGGCCAACGCCTGGCGCCCGGACCCGGCCGCCGACACCGCCCGTTACGGCAGCGAGGGACTGCTGCGCATCTACCGCGACATGCTTTATATCCGCCAGTTCGAGACCATGCTGGAACAGATCAAGCGCGAGGGCGCCTGGGGTGGCATTGACTGTCAGCATGGCGGCCCGGCGCACCTCTCGATCGGCCAGGAGGCCGCGGCCGTGGGGCAGTGCGTCCATCTGGCGCCGGAGGATTTCATTTTCGGCTCACACCGCAGCCACGGCGAGATTCTGGCGAAGTCCTTCTCGGCCATCGACAAGCTGCCGGATGCCCGCCTGCTGCGTATCATGGAGACGTACATGGAGGGCGCCGTTTTGCGCGTCGTCGAGGGCTTCACGCCGGCCGGCGCCGACCTGCGGCAGCTGGCGCTGGCCTTCACGCTCTACGGCACGCTGGCCGAAATTCTGGGGCGCGCGACCGGCTTCAACAAGGGCTTGGGCGGCTCGATGCACGCCTTCTTCCCGCCCTTCGGCGTCATGCCCAACAACGCCATCGTCGGCGCCTCGGCCGATATCGCCGTCGGCGCGGCGCTCTTCAAGCGCATCAACCGCCGCAAGGGCATCGTCATCGCCAACATCGGCGACTCCGCCGCCGGTTGCGGCCCGGTCTGGGAAGCCATGATGTTCGCCGCCATGGACCAGTACCACACCCTGTGGCAGCTGGAGCCGGGCGGCGCCCCGCCCGTCCTCTTCAACTTCATGAACAACTTCTACGGCATGGGCGGCCAGCCGCAGGGCGAGACCATGGGCTTCGGCATGCTGGCGCGCATGGCCATGGGCGTCAACCCCGACGCCATGCACGCCGAACGCATCGACGGCTTCAACCCCCTGGCAGTGGCCGACGCCATCGCCCGCAAGCGCGCCACGCTGGAAGCCGGACGCGGCCCGGTGCTGCTGGACACCGTCACCTATCGCTTCGCCGGCCACAGCCCCTCCGACGCCTCCGCCTACCGCACACGCGAGGAAATTGACCTCTGGCGCGCGCAGGACCCCCTCGCCAGCCACGCGGCGACCCTGCTGGAACAGGGCCACTGCGACCAGGGCGCGCTGGATGCCCTGCTCGACGAGGCGCAGGAGCAACTGCGCCGGGTATTGCGGGCCGCCGGCTCGAGCGAACACTCGCCGCGCCTGCATGCCGCGGCCGACATCGCGGGCCTGATGTTCTCCGGCGGGCAGCGCGCCCGCATGTGGCAGGCCGAGCCTGAAACGCTGCTGCCGCTGGAGGAGACGCGCCTCGGCGTCACACGCAACAAGCAGCGTTTCGGCCTCGATGAGGACGGGCAACCCCGCTCGCCGCTGCGCGCCCTGACCTTCGCCGAAGCGCTCTTCGAGGCCCTGCTGCTGCGCTTTTACGACGACCCCTCGCTGGTCGCCTGGGGCGAGGAGAACCGCGACTGGGGCGGCGCCTTCGGCGTCTACCGCGGCCTGACCGAGTGCCTGCCGCATCACCGCCTCTTCAACAGTCCCATCTCCGAGGGCGCCATCGTCGGCGCGGCGGTCGGCTACGCGCTCAGCGGCGGGCGCGTCGTCGCCGAGTTGATGTACTGCGACTTCATGGGCCGCGCCGGCGATGAAATCTTCAACCAGATGGCCAAGTGGCAGGCGATGTCCGCCGGCCTGCTGCAGATGCCGCTGGTGCTGCGCGTCTCGGTCGGCATGAAGTACGGCGCGCAGCACTCGCAGGACTGGTCCTCGCTGGTCGCGCACGTGCCCGGCCTGCAGGTGATGTTCCCCGCCACGCCGCATGACGCGAAGGGCATGCTCTCGCTGGCCCTGCAGGGTACGGATCCGGTGGTCTTCTTCGAGAGCCAGCGCCTCTACACCCTGACCGAGACCCTTGAGCCCGGCGGCGTGCCCGTCGGGGAGTACCAGCTGCCCCTGGGCGAGCCGGCCCTGCGCCGCGAGGGCGAGGACCTCACCATCCTCAGCGTGGGCGCCACCCTCTACCGCGCGCTGGAAGCGGCGGAACAGTTGCAGGATCGCCACGACCTCGCCGCCGAGGTCATCGACGCCCGCTTCATCAATCCGCTCAATTACGGACCCATCCTGGATTCCGTCCGCAAGACGGGCCGCATCGTGCTCGTCTCCGACGCCTGCGAGCGCGGCTCCTTCCTGCACACCATGGCCGCCAACATCACCCAGCTGGCCTTCGACGCGCTGGACGGGCCGCCCGCCGTGGTCGGCGCGCGCAACTGGATCACCCCGCCGGCGGAGCTGGAGGCGATGTTCTTCCCGCAGGCCGACTGGATCCTCGACACCATCCACGAGCGTCTCTTGCCCCTGCCCGGCCACCAGCCGACCACCTGCCAGAGTAGCGACGAGATCCTGCGCCGCAACCGCCTCGGGGTCTGAGCCGGTGAAGGGTCCCGACGCCAGTGTGGACGCGCCGCCGGAGGCCGATTTCATCGTGGTGGGCGCCGGCTCGGCCGGCTGCGCCCTGGCCGCGCGCCTCAGCGAAAACGGCCGCTGGCGCGTCTTGCTGCTGGAGGCCGGCGGGCCGGACGACCACGAGGACGTGCGCATCCCCGGCCGCTTTCCCAACCTGCTGCGCACGACGATGGACTGGGACTATCGCAGCGTGCCGCAGGCCGGCCTGAACGGGCGCCGCGTGCCCGTTCCGCGCGGCAAACTCTACGGCGGCAGCAGCTCGATTAACTCCATGGTGTACCAGCGCGGCCACCCGGCCTGCTTCGATCGCTGGGCGGCCCTCGGCAACGATGGCTGGAGTTACGCCGACGTCCTGCCCTTTTTCCGCAGATCGCAACACCAGCAACGCGGCGCTTCCCGGCATCACGGGGTGGGTGGCCCCGTGCACGTGTCCGACCTGCGCGACCCCAACCCGCTCAGTCTGGTCTTCGTCGCCGCCGCGCAGCAGGCCGGCCTGCGCCCCAACCCCGACTTCAACGACGGCGAGCAGGAGGGCTGCGGCCTGATCCAGGTCAACCAGCGCGACGGCGAGCGCAGCAGCGCCGCCGCCTACCTGCCGGCCGCCCTCGCCCGACCCAACTTCCGCGCCATCCCCTTCGCCCAGGTGACCGCGCTGGAGTTTGACGGCCGCCGTTGCCGCGGCCTGCGCTTCCTGCATGACGGACGCCAACGTCAGGCGCGCGCCACGCGTGAGGTCATCCTCTGCGGCGGGGCCATCAATTCGCCGCAACTGCTGCTCTGCTCCGGCGTCGGGCCCGCCCGGCAGCTGCGCGACCTCGGTATCGCCGTCGTCCATGACCTGCCGGGCGTCGGGCGCAACCTGCGCGACCACGTGGAGGCGCCGGTTTCCTACCACTGTACGCAACCGGTCACCCTGGCAGCGAAGAACGACCCGGCGCAACTTGAGCGTTACCGGCGCGAGCGCAGCGGCCTGCTGAGTTCCAGCAACGCCGAGGCCTGCGCCTTCATGCGCCTGGGCGAGGACTCCGACGTGCCGGAACTGCAACTCCACTTCGCGCCCAACTGGTCCGCCCTGGACGACTTCGAATCGCCCGGGGGGCATGGCTTCACCTTCCACCCTGGCGTGGTGGTCACCCACAGCGTGGGCGCGTTGCGCCTGCAGTCCGCCGATCCCCTCGCGCCGCCCCTGATCGACCCGGCCCTGCTGCAGGACGGGCGCGATCTGCGCGCCTTGCTGGCGGGCCTGCGCCTGTCGCGGCGCATCGCTTCCATGCCGGCCTTCGACCCCTGGCGCGGCGCGGAATTCTTGCCTGGCCCCGACGCGCAATCTGATGACGCGCTGATCGACTACCTGCGCAAGGTCGCGTCGACCGTTTACCATCCGGCCGGCACCTGCCGTATGGGTCAGGACCCGCTGGCGGTGGTCGACGAGCGTCTGCGCCTGCGCGGCCTGGCGGGGCTGCGCGTGGCCGACGCCTCCATCATGCCGACCCTCGTCAACGCCAACACCAACGCCGCCTGCCTCATGATCGGCGAGAAGGCCGCCGACCTGATCATCGCCGACCACGCCTGACGCGTCCTGGTTCGCCCGTCGGCGGCCCGCCTGCTAGACTCGCGCAGCGTTCACATCCGGGGAGTCCCACCATGAGCAGCGGCCCGCCCTGGCGCCCGCCCGACGGCATGCGTTCGCCGCGTTACGGCGGTGTGCGCAGCTTCATGCGTCTGCCGCACGTGACGCAGCTCGACGGCGTCGATTTCGCCGTGGCCGGCGTGCCCTTCGACACCGGCGCCACCTACCGCGTCGGCGCGCGCTTCGGGCCGGAGGCCATCCGCTCCGCCTCCGTGCTGCTCCGTCCCTACCATCCGGACCAGGAGGTGGCGCTCTTCCCGACGCTTTCCGGCGTGGACTACGGCGACCTGCCCACCGTGCCCGGTTATCTGCCGCGCTCGCACCGGGACATCGCCGCCGCCGCCGAAACGCTCTTCCGCGCCGGCGTCACGCCGGTCTTCCTCGGCGGCGATCATTCCGTCTCGCTGCCGCTGCTGCGCGCCGCCGGTTCCGTCCGCGATGAGCCGCTGTCGCTGCTGCACTTCGATTCGCATGGCGACATCTGGAGCGGCTACTACGGCGGCCTCGACACCCATGGCACACCCTTCCGTCGCGCGCTGGAGGAGGGGCTGATCGACCCCCGCCAGTCCATTCAGATCGGCCTGCGCGGTTCGGTCTACGACGAGCAGGACGTCCAGCTTTCCCGCGATCTGGGCTTTCAGGTGGTGACGGCGCGCGACCTGCATCGCCGCGGCGTGGACGAGGTGCTGCGGCAGGTGCAGGACCTGCTGCGCGGGCGCGATTGCTATCTCAGCTTCGATATCGACTTCGTCGACCCGGCCTTCGCGCCCGGCACCGGCACGCCCGAGACCGGCGGCTTCAGCGGCGCCGTCTGCCACGAGTTGCTGCGCGGCCTGCGCGGCCTGCACTTCGTCGCTTTCGATATGGTCGAGGTGTTGCCCGCACACGACCCGGCCGGCGTCACGGCCCTGCTGGCCGCCAACCTGGTCTACGAATTCATCGCCCTGCTGGCCCTGCAGAAACGCGACGGACGCGGCGCCTGACGAGCCGCCTCAACCCGCCGCCGTGGCCTGAATGCGCGGCACGAGGCCGCTGTGACGCTGCGCCACCTGATTGTTGCGCAGCGCCATGCCGATGGCCGCGCGCGAGCCGGGGATCACCACCAAACGCTGCGCCCGCGTGATGGCCGTGTAAAGCAGGTTGCGCTGCAGCATCATGTAGTGCTGCGTCAGCAGGGGCATCACCACCGCCGGGTACTCCGAGCCCTGGCTGCGGTGGGTGCTGATGCACCAGGCCTGCAGCAGCTCCTCGGCTTCCACCCACTCGTAGAAGAGAAAGCGCCCGTCCATCATCACCTCGAAGCCGCCGGCGTCTTCGTCGATGGCGTGGATGAAGCCGATGTCGCCGTTGAAGACTTCCTTCTCGTAGTTGTTGCGCGTTTGCATCACCTTGTCGCCGACGCGGAAGCGGCGCTCGCCGATCTCCCTGACGGCCCGCCGCCGGTCGCCGTTGAGCGCCGCCTGCAGCGCCTCGTTGAGGGCATTGATGCCGGCCGCGCCGCGATACATGGGCGCGATCACCTGAATGTCCCGCAACGGGTCGAGGCCGTAGCGCCGCGGCAGGCGCGTCCGCACCAGACCGACCACCTCGTCGACGATGCGTTCCGCGTCCGTCTCCAGGAAGAAGAAGTCGCCCGCGCGGCGATTGTCGAGCAGCGGCATCTGGCCGCGGTTGATGCGATGCGCATTGCTGACGATGCCGCTGTCCGCGTCCTGGCGGAAGATAAAGGACAGTCGCGTGACCCGTGCCAGGCCGCAGGCGATAACGTCGCGCAGCACGTTGCCGGCGCCCACGCTGGGCAACTGGTCCACGTCGCCCACCAGCAGCAAATGCGCCGCGGGCGGCAGGGCGCGCAGCAAATGGTGAAAGAGCTGCAGGTCGATCATCGAGGCCTCGTCGACGATCAGCACGTCCAGCTCCAGGGGATTGTCCTCGTTGCGCTCGTAGCCCTCCGCGGGGCTGTAACCGAGCAGGCGGTGGATGGTGCTGGCGCTGCGCCCGCTGGCCTGCGCCAGACGCCGCGCCGCGCGTCCCGTCGGCGAGCAGAGCGCGACGCTTGCCTTCAGCGTCTCCAGCGCCGCGATCACGCCTTTCAGTGCCGTTGTCTTGCCGGTGCCCGGGCCGCCGGTGAGCACACTGAGCTTGTGCGCGCAGGCCGCCTGCACCGCGCCCTCCTGCTCCGCCGTCAACCCCGCGTCCCCCTTCGTCGCCAGAGCGGGCGTGAGGCGCGACCAGTCGAGCCGCGCCGCCCGCTGCGACAGGGTCGAGGGTGTGCGCGCCAGCCCGGCGAGACGCCGCGCGGCCTCGCTTTCGGCGCGCTGCCACTCCGGCAGGTAAATGGCCTCCTGGCCCTCCACCTCGATCCCGTCCCCGGGCGTCAGGTCGCCCGCCTGCAGCGCCCGTTGCAACACCGCTTCCAGCGCGCCCGGGTCGTCCAGCGCCAGCAGGTCGGCGGCTTTCGCCAGCAGTTGCCCGCGGGGCGCGAAGACGTGCCCCTCCTTCGTCATCTCCGACAGCGCGAAGCGCAGACCGGCGCGCAGGCGCTCGGTCGCGTCGGCCGGCTTGCCCATGTTGCGCGCGATGTCGTCCGCGCGGCGGAAGCCGATGCCGTAGACCTCGTCGGCCAGGGTCCAGGGGTTGGCCTGCACCGCCGGGATGGTCTCCATGCCCAGTTGCTCGTGGATGCGCTGCGCCATGCGCCCGCTGACGCCCTGCTCCTGCAGGAAGATCAGGGCGTGGCGGCTGTCCTGCTGCGCCCGCCAGGCCTCCGCCAGGGCCCCCGCCAGCGCCGGCCGCAGCACCTCCGTCAGACGCTCCGGCGCCTCCTCCAGCACCGTCAGCGTGTCGGCGCCGAAGTGGTCGACGATGCGCTCCGCCGTGCGCGGGCCGATGCCCTTGACGAGGCCGCCACTCAAGTAGCTGGTGATGCCGCGTTCGCCCACCGGTGGCAGCGGCGTGGCCGTCTCGGCGCGGAACTGCGTCCCGTAGCGCGCGTCCTCGATCCACTCGCCGGCGAATGCCAGTTCCTCGCCGACGTTGAACTGCGGCATGACCCCCACCACGGTCACGCGCCCCTCGCGGTTGCGCGCGCCCGACGGCGTCCGCCCCTGCGCTTCCAGACGAAGCACAGCGTAGCCGTTTTCCGGGTTGCGAAAGGTGACGCGCGCCACCCTGCCGCGGAGAGTCGCCATGCACCTGGCCTTCGCGATTGCGGGGATTGCAGCAGTATACCCCTGGCCGGCTATACTCCTGCCCGACGGGGAGGACGCGCATGCGACTGGCGGTACTGGCGGATATCCACGGCAACCGGACGGCCTTCGAGGCCGCCTGGGCGGACATCCAGACCCGGGGCGATTTCGATGAAATCTGGCTGCTCGGCGATCTGGCGGCCTTCGGCCCGCGCCCGGCCGACTGCGTGCGCCGCGTGCTGGAGTTGCGCGCGCAATGCGGTGAGGAGAAGCTGCGCGTCATCGGCGGCAACACCGATCGCTACCTCGTGCATGGCTCGCGATCCGCCTCAACACCCGCGGCGGCGGATGCCGACGGCCTGCGCGCGCTGGCGCCCGCCTGGAACGCGCGCGACCGGGCGCTCAACTGGAGCGTGGAGCAACTGGCTTGGGAGGAATATGACTTTCTGCGCGGCATTGCGGGCCGCGAACTGTCCCTGCTCGCGCCGGACTACGGACCGGTGATCGGCTATCACGCCATCCCCGGCGACGATGAATCGACCGCGCTGCGCCCCGATTCGCCCGCCGAGGAGGCGCTGGACGCCCTGCTGGACCGCGAGGGCCGCCTCGGCATCGGAGGCCACACCCACCTGCAGATGGACCGCGACCTGGGCCACTGGCGCGCGGCCAACGTCGGCAGCGTCGGCTGGTCTTTCGGCGCGCCAGGCATGGCCGAATGGGGCCTGTTCACCTTTGCCGACGGCGTCGCGACGGTCGAGTTGCGCCGCGTCCCCTGGGACGTCGCCGCTGTCCTGCAGGAGTTCCGGGCAGCGGGTCATCCGGCGCCGGAGCCATTTATTGTGCAGGGCCGCCTGGGCTGAGACTGGCCGCCGGCTTCATCAGTCAGGGCGGCCTGCCCTGACGCCCGCGCTCACACCCGGATGATGCGCCCTTCCGCCGCGCGCCGCAGTCGGTCGTTAATCGCCGCGCCGAGCCCACCCGACTCTTCCAGACGCGCGAGAATGACGTCCACGCCGCGCGCATCCAGTTCGCGCAACGCCGCGAAGAGTCCGCGCCCTGTCGCTTCCTGGCCCTCGCCTGGCGACACCTGTTCACAGTCCGCCAGGTCTGGCAGCGCGCCCAGCAGCCCGACTCGCCGACCCCTGCCCGCATGGGCGCGGACGGCGTCCTGCATGGCGGCCAGCACGGCCCCCTCCTCACCTTCGTACAGCAGCAGTTCCGCTCGCGGCGAGTAGTGGCGCCGATACTGGCCCGGCGACTCCGGCAGCGCGTCGTCATCGTCAAGGTCCAGCATCGCGCCGCCGCTGCGCACATCCGCGAGTTGCGCGCGCAACTGCTCCAGCGTGATGGCGCCCGGCCGCAGCAGGACGGGCGCCTGGCGGCTCAGGTCCAGCACCGTCGATTCCAGCCCGATGCGCGTCGGCCCGCCATCTAGCAGCAGGTCGATGCGTCCCTCCAGGTCCGCCAGGACGTGGGCCGCGCGCGTCGCGCTGGGCCGCGCGAAACGGTTGGCGCTGGGGGCCACCAGCGGGTGACCGGTCGCCCGAATCAGGGCCTGTGCGACCGCGTGCGCCGGCAAGCGCAGGGCCACCGTATCGCGCTGCGGCGCGATAAGGTCCGGCAGCGCCGGATGCCGTTTGAGCACGAGGGTCAGCGGGCCAGGCCAGAAGCGCTGCGCCAGCTGCAGCGCCGGGTCCGGTATATCGACGGCCAGTCCCTCCAGTTGCGCCAGGTCGGCGACGTGCACGATCAGCGGGTTGCCGGCCGGGCGCTGCTTGGCCCGGTAGAGACGCCGGATGGCGTCGGCGTCCATGGCGTTGGCGCCGAGACCGTAAACCGTCTCGGTCGGGAAGGCCACCAGGCCGCCCTGTTGCAGGGCGCGCGCCGCCGCGGCGATGGCCTTCGCCTGCGGATAACGCGGGTTGACGGGCAGGACCGTTGTGTTCACAGATTGAGATTTTTGCTCGTTGCCACGCACTTTCGTGGATTGGCGCCCCTGCGCTTGCGTAATCGTTGGAGAAGCCTCTTTTGGCGATTTCTTCTCTTCGCCTCGACTTGCCTCACCGCCGTGTGCTACGCCTCTCCCGCGCGATTTCTTCCAAAAGGGGAAACGGGCTGTCGTGAAATGGTGGTTCAAGTGGCCAATCAACGGGAACAGAGGTGGCAAGCAGGAACTGCCGTTGCGTCTCTGAATATGCCCTGTGACGCGAACGTGGCAGTTCTTTGTTCCTTATAAAGGCGAATTCCCAAATCTGCCGGAACTCAAACAGATTAATTGCCAAGATATCAAACGTATCCGCCAGCAGGCACGTTGTTGCGAGACTACTGCCATCCGGAAGAGAAATTGTGCGCTTGTCACTCGCATCGACTTGACATCTTCCGAAGTAACCGCCATTTTTGCCGCGCACAGACTTCGTTTGCAGAGATTTCACTTCTACCGTGATTTGTGTGCCCTGAAACTCCAAACTGAAGTCCGCAGGACGGCTTCGATCATGGTCATCATAACGTATCAATCTATGAATGCGGGCATCCGAAAAGATTGTTCGTTGCAATTTGTACTCGGCCAAGAATCCCACCAAAATGCCTCGGACACTAGGCCGTTCAGACAGAACCGCATCTAAATCATCAATCGTTATTCCCCAATCCTCAATGATCCCCATATCAACGTTGGCTTCTACAAGTCCTTTCCGCCTACCTTTACGAATACGAGGAAATACGAATGGTTTTTGCGGGCGTGTACTTGCTTGACAATCCGGCTAACCGCCGGGCGGTTCGCTCGCACGAGCACAAACAGGTCCTTGGCGTAAAATCCGTACGTCGTGAACTCATTGATGAGTTCGACATGCGTTAGGTGCTGCATGTTCGCACTAACTTCGTCTTGGCATTTCACGATGAAAACGCCATTTCGGCGAAGCACCCTGAAAGCTTCTTTGCCAGCTTTGAAATATAGGTCAAGCACTGCCGCATGATATTTCGGGCCGGACTGCGCAACTCCATTGGAGTACGTTTCGCGAAAGGCATTGTACGTGCCTTGTCCAGCGAGATGTTTGGCGTTGCTCCGGTAAAATCCTTCCATATAAGGTGGGTCTAGAACGACACAATCGATGGAACCCGATTCATATGGCAAATCACGACAATCGACACCAGTTTCGATGTCCGATGCCAGAAGGTCATAGGTGCCCTCAGGAACTTTCTTCCAGAAAATGCCTTTGCCGTATGTGACATCCGCAACTACGGAGCCAACTGGAACATGCAAATTGAGGATTTTCGGAAATACATCCTCATTGAATCCGCTGTGTGCGCTGCGAATTATGTCGCTGGTAGTGACACCTTCTGGTGATTTTCTTTTCTTGGTAACTTGCGACGATGTTGTCGAGAGAGACATTGGATATCCTTTTGCGTTCCTGAACAGCTTCCCTTTTTGTTTCAATCCATGCTTCGCATTACCAGTATAAGCAGTGTACCTTCCACACTTCAAAACTTCACAAATTGCCTTTTCTCTCAATCTTGCGTTTCACACCAAATGTCCGACACTGCCCTTTTCGACTCTGAAATACTAACAGAATGCAAACACAGTTCGCGCCCGGGACGGGGTATGCTTGACGCAGCGTTCGGGTGACGCCCTCGCCCGCCCGCTGCCGCACGGCCAACACCGGAGACCACCGCCCATGATGCGCTTTGAACGCTTCACCGAACGCGCCCAGGACGCCGCCGCCCGCGCCTACGAGATCCTGCAGCGTTACGGACACAACCAGGTCGATACCGAACACATCCTGCTGGCCCTGCTGGAGCAGGAAGACGGCGCCATTCCCCAGCTGCTGGACCAGCTCGACAGCGACGCCAACGCCATTCGCGCCCGCCTTGACGAGGTGTTGCGCGCCAGCCCAAAGGCCGCCATCTACGGCGGCGGCACCGGTCAGGTCTTCATCACGCCGCGCGTCAAGCGCATCATCGACCTCGCCACCGAGGAAGCCAACCAGCTGAACGACGAGTACATCTCCACCGAGCACATCTTCCTCGCCATCCTCAAGGAGCGCAACACCAGCGTCTCGCGCGTCCTCTCCGGCCACAACATCACCCGCGAGCGCGTCAACAACGCCATCCACGACATGCGCGGCGGCCAGCGCGTCACCGACCCCCAGGCCGAGAGCCGCTGGCGCACGCTGGAGAAATACAGCCGCGACCTGACGCGCCTCGCCGCGGAGGGCAAACTCGACCCCGTCATCGGCCGCGACGCCGAAATCCTGCGCGTCATCCAGATCCTCAGCCGCCGCACCAAGAACAACCCGGTGCTGATCGGCGAGGCCGGCGTGGGCAAGACGGCCATCGCCGAGGGCCTGGCGCAGAAGATCGACAGCGGCGACGTGCCCGAACTCTTGCTGGGGCGCAAGGTCGTCAGCCTGGACCTGGGCGCCATGCTGGCCGGCAGCCGCTTCCGTGGCGAATTCGAGGAGCGCCTCAAGTCCTCCATCGAGGAGGTGCAACGCTCCCAGGGCGAAATCATCCTCTTCATCGACGAGTTGCATCAGGTGGTGGGCGCGGGCGCGGCCCAGGGCGCGCTCGACGCCGGCAACATGATGAAGCCGGCCCTGGCGCGCGGCGAACTCAATGCCATCGGCGCCTCCACGCTCGACGAATATCGCCAGTACATCGAAAAGGACAGCGCCCTCGATCGCCGTTTCGCGCCCGTCTTCGTCGAGGAACCGGGCGTCGACGAGACCATCGAGATGCTGCGCGGCCTGCGCGACCGCTACGAGGCGCATCACAAGGTCAACATCGCCGACAACGCCGTCGTCGCCGCCGCGCGCCTTTCGGACCGCTACGTGACCGAGCGCAACCTGCCCGACAAGGCCATCGATCTCCTCGATGAGGCTGCGGCCAAACTGCGCGTCGCGCTCTTCTCGCTGCCCGAGGACCTCAAGGCGCTCAAGACCGAGATCGACCGCCTCACCGCCGAGGAGGAGGCCGCCAGCCTGGCGCGCGATTACGAAAGCGCCGCGCAATTCAAGATGCGCCGCCTGCAGCTGGAAGAGGACTTCGGCACACAGCGCGATCGCTGGCAGCAGGAAAACACCCTCGACGAGGTCGTCGAGGCCGAGGACATCGCCGCGGTCATCGCCCAGTGGACCGGCATCCCCGTGCAGCAAATGCTGGAGACCGAGAGTGAAAAGCTGCTGCGCATGGAGGACGCGCTGCACGAACACATCATCGGCCAGGACGAGGCCGTCTCGGCCCTCGCGGACGCCATCCGCCGCTCGCGCAGCGGCCTCAAGGACCCGCGCCGGCCGATCGGCTCCTTCATCTTTCTCGGCGCCAGCGGCGTCGGCAAGACCGAGCTGGCGCGCGCGCTGGCCGGTTTCCTCTTCGATGACGAGGAGGCCATGGTGCGCATCGACATGAGCGAATACCGCGAGCAGCACACCGTCAGCCGGCTCTTCGGCGCGCCTCCCGGCTACGTCGGCTATGAGGAAGGCGGCCAGTTGACCGAGGCCCTGCGCCGGCGCCCCTACCGCGTCGTGCTCTTTGACGAGATCGAAAAGGCACACCCCGACGTCTGGAACGCGCTGCTGCAAATCCTTGAGGACGGACGACTGACCGACGGCCAGGGGCGCGTGGTCGATTTCCGCAACGCCGTCATCATCATGACCAGCAACCTGGGGACGGACTTCGTGCGTCGTGGCGGCGCGCTGGGATTCGTGCAACCCGCCGACGAGCTCGCCGTCGCCGACCACGGCCGCATCGAAAAGGCCGTGCACGATACCTTCCGCCCCGAATTCCTGAACCGCATCGACGAAATCATCATCTTCGCCACGCTGTCGCCGGAGGACGTGGAGCAGATCGTCGACCTGCAAATGCACGCCGTGGCCGACCGCCTGCGCGAGTTGGGCGTCGACGTGCAGTTGACCGAAGCGGCCCGTCGCTGGCTGGCGCAACGCGGCTACGACCCGCAGTTCGGCGCCCGCCCGCTGCGCCGCGCCCTGCAACGCTTCGTCGAAAATCCCCTCAGCATCCGCTTGCTGCGCGGCGATTTCACCCCCGGCGATCTGGTACGCATTGACGAGCAGGACGGTGACCTGCTCTTCGAGCGCCACGAGGGCGCCGGCCCCGACTGGTTGACCCTGACGCAGCCCCGCGTCGACCAGGACCTGGAGCAGGACCAGGCCTGAGACCCCTGTGTTAACCTCAACGCCCCCGGCCTTCGACCGGGGGCGTTTTGTGCCTGTCATGCTTTGTTGCATTTTATTGAAGTCAGGAGCAGCTGGTGACGCCGCGAGAATTTATCCTCATTGCTGATGAATCAACGCAAAAGGGGCCTCGTTATTCCAACTTTTTTGGCGGCCTGTTGATTTCCTCGGACAGAGTGGAGCCTGTGTCGTCTGCGCTGGCGGAAGAAAAGTTGCGCCTCAATCTGCGCAACGAGGTGAAATGGAAGAAAACCTCACGTAACTACCTTGAGAAATACATTCAGCTTGTGTCCTTCTTCTTCAATTTCGTTCGATCTGGTGACGTCAAGGTTCGGATCATGTTTACGCCGAACTCTCTCCTGCCACGCAAATTGTCCAAACATCATCGCGCGAACAAATATTCTCTGCTTTACTATCAGTTTATTGAGCATGCCTTTGACTATCGCTACAGTGATCTTGGTCCTGGCAGGATCTACCTGCAAATTCGATTGGATAACCTTCCCGGCACACCTTCCCAAAAACAGGAGTTTTTTGCGTCTCTATACGCTCTCAACGGTCACTCCAAAGAATTTCTTACATCAAACGATGGCGAATTCCATATCCGTACAGACGCGATAGGTGAGATTGATTCACGAGAAAGTGACTTGCTGCAATGTCTTGATGTTTTACTTGGAGCCATGCAATTCCGACTAAACCGCGGCTACGCAACTGTTGATCCGGTGACTCGCAAAATGGCAAGCAAGACTATCGCCAAGGACAAGTTGTCAACACAGGTCTTAAATCTTGTGCGAGGCATCGTCCCTGACTTTCAGCCCGGCTTAATTCCCTGGGTACATCCCGACCTTCGGTGGAAAACACCTTGCCGTCACCGGATATCCAGGCCACTCAACGGCCAGTTTTAATGAACAAGCGAGTAGCCCCCACGTAACCTACCTGCTCTACTAACCTTGGTGGCACCAAGGCGTTCGGTACGCAACGAGCTACCCTGCTAAAATCAGTGTGTATCATTCTTTGGCACCTGTCAAGCAGTCTTGTTGTTGTTCGTTACGCAACTCCGCAACTTGTGTCTCTCTGTCTCCGGCCTGCCTTCTCCCACGCCTGCCGATTCCCGAATTGCGCCGCGCGCGCTTTTCATGTATAACGACGGCGCGCTCGCGACGGCGGGTAGACCCTTCGCCCGCCGCTACCATGGAAGAGGGCATGTTACATGGCCGAGAATTTCTATGATGTGAAGAACCGCACCAGTGTTGAAATCGATGAAAGCGGCATCACGCGCACCAGTTACGAAGGCCGCAACGGCCAGGTGCGTTACGCCATCCGCGCCAAAACCGGGGATGGCCGCAACCTCACCAAATTCGTCAGCAAAAGCGACTGGGACGGCAAGTTCGGCAGTCTGCCCGTCGAATAGCCCCTCTCCGTCGTCATCGCTGAGGCGCGGACGGAGTGGATTGACGGGCCGTCAGTCGGCCAACGCACTCCATTCCGTCAGCGCGGTTTCCAGCGCCGCCTCAGCCTCCGCCCACTGCGCCCCCAGCTCCGCCACCCGTTCCGCCTGACCGTCGCGGCCGGCCTCCTCGATCGCCGCTGTCAGCCGGGACTGGCGCTGCTCAAGCTCATCAATGCGCGCTTCCAGTTCCAGCGCGCGCTGTTTCCTTTTTCCGCCGCCCGGTCGCTCCTTGCGACGGCGCGGCGGCGCGGCGCCCCCGTTCACAGGCAAACTGGCGCTCGCCTCCTGCGCCCGCCGGTACTCCGTCCAGCTGCCGTCATACAGCCTGATCTCGCCCGCTGACGCGATCCACAATTGCGTCGCCAGAGCATCAATCAGCCAACGGTCGTGGCTGACCAGCAGCACCGTCCCGCCGAACTGCTCCAGCACCTGCTGCAGCACGTCCTGACTGTCGATGTCGAGATGGTTGCTCGGCTCGTCCAGCAGCAGCAGGTTGGCTCCCGCCAGCGCCAGCAGCGCCAGCGCCAGCCGGCCCCGTTCGCCACCACTTAGCGTATCGACCCGCCGAAAGACGTCGTCACCGCTGAACAGATAGCGACCCAGCAGGTCACGCGCTTCACTGACCTTCAGGGGACGGCGCTCCAGAATCTCGTCAAGGATCGAGCGGTCCTCGCGCAGGTTCTCATGGGCCTGGGCGAAGTAGCCGGCCTGCACCGCGGCCCCCAGGCGCAGGCTGCCCGCCAGTGGCGCCAGTTGCCCGGTGATGGTCTTGAGAAAGGCGCTCTTGCCCACGCCGTTGGGCCCGACCAGCGCCGCCACCTCGCCCCGCCGCAGGGTGATATCCGGCACGCGCAGCAGCGGCAGGTTATCATCGGGATAGCCCAGCAGCAGGTCCCGCGTGATCAGCACCTCATCGCCGCTGCGCTGCGTCTCCCCCATGTCCAGACCCATCCGCCGGCGTTCGCCAGGCGGGCGTTCCCGCCGCAGACCGCGCTTCTCGAGCGTCGCCAGGCGCTTCTGTCGACCTCTGGCCTGCGCGGTCAGGCGACTGCCCATGTGTTTGCGAATGAAGGCTTCATCCTTCGCAATGCGTTCCTGCTGCGCCTCGTACTCCAGCCAAAGTCGCTGCCGGCGCTCGTCGCGCTGGCGGGCGTAGTGGCTGTAGTTTCCGCGGTAAACGCCCAGGCGACCCCCCTCAAGTTCCCAGATCTGTTGCGCGAACTGGTCCATGAACCAGCGGTCGTGGTTGACCAGCAACACGGCGCCGACAAAGGAACGCAGCCAGTTTTCCAGCCAGGCGATCGCCTCAATGTCCAGGTGGTTGGTGGGTTCGTCCAGCAGCAGCAGGTCCGGCGCCTGCAGCAGCAATCGCGCCAGATTCGCGCGCGTCTTTTCGCCGCCCGAGAGCTGCGTCAACGGGCGCGCGAAATCCCTCCCCGCGAAACCCACACCACGCAACACCATCCGCAAGCGGCTCTCACGAGTATAGCCACCCGCCCGCTCGAAGTCTTCCTGCAGGGGCCCGTATTGCGCCAGCGCTGCCTTGCGCCGCTGCGGGTCTTCCATGGTCGCTTCCAGCGCCGCCAGACGCGCCGCCTGCCCTTCCAGTTCGCGCAAGCCGCGCCGCGCCTCCGTCTCAAGACTGTGCGCACCCGCCAGCTCCGGCCGCTGCGGCAGATAGCCAATCCGCGTCCCGCCCGCCACGCGGACCCTGCCCGCCTCCGCCGCCTCCAGCCCGTAGAGCACGCGCAACAGGGTCGTCTTGCCCGCGCCATTGGGCCCCACCAGCGCGATGCGCGCCCCGCGCGCGATCTCCACGTTGACGTCCGCGAAAATTTCATCCGCCGCGAAGGAACAGGCCAGCCTGGCGGCGCTCAGCAGCGACATCCACACCTCGCCACAAGGGGGAATCGGCCCGGCAGTATAGCATGGGCTCCGGACGTCTTATCCCAACTTTTCGCAGGTTTACCCCGATTTTTCGCAAACCCGCTGTGCACAACCTGTCGATAACCTGCCAAAAAGCTGCCTGTACCTGTTCATAAGTCGTTTCTATCGCTGTGTATTATTGCCCGCCTGTGCACAGTTGAGGCCGGAGTTATACACAGTGTGCATAGTCGTCGCCCTTGTGCACAGGCAGTTTTGCACAGCCTCTTGCGCCCGACCTGCGATATCGCCGGGGATAAACAGGGATATATGTAAATAATCTGTGATTTGAGACCAAAACCTGCGATAAATCATCCCCCGGCACAGCGCAGTGCCGCACTTTTGCACATCTTCGACAGACCCTGCTGTTACTATTATCTTTAAATACAATGAACACTCGACAGGAAGGTTTTGCGACAGGCCAGTCGCCGACACTCCTCGCAGAAAGGGAGGTAGTTTCATGGGCGTTTCTTTCACCTGGATAGGGCATGGCACCTTTGTGTTCCACTTCGACGGGCATGAGACTCTGCTGGATCCCTTTATCACCGACAACCCGGCGACCGACGTGAATCCGGACAGTCTGAACCCGGAACTGATTTTCGTGACGCACGCGCACAGCGATCACGTCGCCGATCTGGAGTCAGTGGCGGCGCGCAGCGGGGCGACGGTGGTCGCCAACGTTGAGATCGCGACCTGGGCGGGAGGGAAGGGGCTCAATGCGCATCCGCTGAATTCCGGCGGCGGCCGCGATTTCGGCTTCGTGCACGCGCGGCAGACCATCGCCTTTCACAGTTCGTCGTTCCCGGATGGCAGCTATGGCGGCAACCCCAATGGCTTCGTCTTCACGACGACGGGGGGTCAGCGGCTCTACCTCGCCGGCGACACGGCGCTGTTTTCCGACATGCAGTTGATCGGCGCGGGCGGTCTGGACGTGGCCTTTCTGCCCATCGGCGATAACTTCACGATGGGGCCGGACGACGCCGTGACGGCGCTGCAGTTGCTCAAGCCGCGTCTGGCGGTGCCGATGCACTACAACACCTTTGACCTGGTGGCCGTCGACGTGGGCGCTTGGGCCGAAAGGGTGCGTCGGGAGACGGACACCGAGCCGCTCGTGCTGCAGCCCGGCGAGTCGCACAGCCTTTAGGACGGGGCCAGCGCGCGCTCGTAGACGGCGAGGGTCTGCTGCGCCGTGCGGCGCCAACTGAAGTGGGTGGCGCGCGCCAGACCGGCGTTGCGCTGCGCCTGGCGCAGGGGTTCCTGATTGAGCAGGGCGATGATGGCGCCGGCCATGGCGCGGGCGTTGCCCGGCTCGACGAGGAAGGCGCCGTCCTCCACCAGTTCGGGCAGGCAGGAAATCTCGTTGGCGACGACCGGCGTGCCGCAGGCCATGGCCTCGAGCACGGGCAGACCGAAGCCCTCGTAGCGACTGGGAAAGGCGAAGACGCGGGCCATGCGGTAGAGGGCCGGTTTGTCCTGCTCGGCAATCTCGCCGAGCCACAGGATGTGGTCGCTGATCCCCAGCTCGATGGCGTAGGCGCGCAGGTCCGGGAAAAGCGGCGCGTGCCAGACGGGCTCGTGGCCGGCGATGACCAGGGTGCAGTCGGCGCCCTCGGCCTGCGCGACCCAGGACCAGGCCAGCAGCAACTGTTTGAACTGCTTGCGCAGATCGAAGCCGCCGATGGCGAAGACGTAACGTTCCGGCAAGTTGTAGCGGGCGCGCAGGGCCTCGTCGCGCTCGGCGCCCAGACGTGGGTGACAGTTGGCGTCGGGCGCCAGCCAGGTCACGGTGATGCGCTCGTCGGGAAGTCCGAGATGCTCTTCGATGTCGATTTTGGAGGCGTGCGAGAGCGTGATGACCTGCGAGGAGCCGCGGGCGCCGGCGCTGACGAGCGCCGTATAGAGCCGCGCCGGCAGGCGTCGCGCGTAGTCCGGAATGACCAGCGCCACCACGTCCAGAACGGAAGTGACCAGCGGCGCCGGAGAGCGCAGGGGGGCGCCGTGGTAGGGCACGTGGGCGATGTCGGCGCGGCAGGAAGCCACTGCCCGCGGGAAGGTCTGTTGCTCGAAGAGCAGCTTGCCCAGGCGTCCGCCGCGGCCAGGTGGGTGCAGCGTGGCGACGCCGGCCGGCAGGTCCCCGCCGGCGGGAACGCCGGGAGGCAGCACCAGGGTCAGTTGTGGCGGCGCGGGCAATTGCGTCAGGGCGCGCAACAACTGGCGCAGATACTGGCCGCTGCCGCTGTGCGGCTGTTGCCAGAACCAGCCATTGAGGGCGACGTGCATGCGCGCCCTCATCCCTCCGTCGTGTCGGCGCAGTCGGGGCAGTGGCCGTAGAATTCCAGCAAATGGCCGCGCAGCCGCATGCCATAACGGCTTTCCAGTTCGCGCTGGAGTGGCTCAAGCTGGCAGTCGTCAAACTCGATGATGCGGTCGCAATGGGTGCAGAGAATGTGATGATGATGACCGTCGGGCAGCAGCAGGTAGCTGGGCGTCGTGCTGTCGTGGAGCCAGGCGGGGCGAATGATGGCGAGGCGCGTGAAGAGCTCCAGGGCGCGGTAGACGCTGGCGCGGCCGACCCCGGGCGTCATCTCCAGCAACTCGGCGGAGGTGACGTGGCCGCGGGAACGCTCCAGCGCCTCCAGCACCGCCAGACGCGGCTGCGTCAGGCGATAACCGGCGTCGCGCAGACGTTGCGCCCGCGCGCTCTGCGCTGCTGCCATGGCTGCCCCCTGTGTGACGGACACTGCCCGCCATTGTACACGATACGGCGTCCCCCTTGGGCGGGCGACTGCCAGGTCACAGAGGCGTCGATCTGTGGTACAAAAACACTTTGGCGAAAATGGAAACAGGAGTGACCCGGATGGCTGAACCCCGCGCCTTTCAGGCGGAGATCCGTCAACTGCTGGATATTCTCGTGCATTCGCTCTACACCGAGCGCGAGATCTTCCTGCGCGAACTGCTCTCCAATGCCTCCGACGCCCTCAACCGGGCGCAATTCGAGCAGCTGACGCAGCACGACATGCTCGACGCCGACGCGGAACCGGAAATCCGCCTCGCCATGGACGAGGAAGCCGGCACCCTGACCGTCAGCGACAACGGCATTGGTATGGCGCGGGCGGACATGGAGCAAAACCTCGGCGTGATCGCCCACAGCGGCGCGAAGGCCTTCGTCGCCGCCATGCAGGAGGGCAACGGGGCGGCGCAGGACGTCATCGGGCAGTTCGGCGTCGGCTTCTACTCGGTTTTTATGGTGGCGCAGCGCGTGCGCGTGGTCTCGCGCTCGCATCGGCCGGACGAGCGCGCCTGGGCCTGGGAATCGGGCGGCGACGAGACCTGGACGATTGAGGAGGCGGAACGCGAGCGCCGCGGCACGGACGTCATCATCACGCTGCGGGATGACGCGCAGGAGTTTCTCAAGCCCTTCCGCCTGAAGGACGTCATTCGCCGTCACTCGGACTACATCGCCTTTCCGATCTTCGTCGGCGATGACGAAGAAGCGACCAACCGCCAGACCGCGCTCTGGCGGCAGGGCGCGCGCGACATCAGCGCGGACCAGTACGGCGAGTTCTATCGCACGCTGACGCTGGACTTCGGCGAGCCGCGCGCGCATCTGCACGTCCGCGCCGACGTGCCGCTGCAGTTCTACGCGCTGCTTTACGTGCCGCAGGGTGACGGACCGAACCTGCTCGGCATGCAACGCGAGCCGGGCCTGAAACTTTACGCGCGCAAGGTCCTCATCGAGGAGGCCACCACCGATCTGCTGCCGGAGTGGCTGCAGTTCGTCGTGGGCGTGGTCGACAGCGAGGACCTGCCGCTCAGCGTCAGTCGCGAGAGTGTGCAGGCCACGCGCGTCATGGCGCGCCTGAAACAGACCCTGACGCGCCGCCTGCTGGGCGAACTGAAGCGCATGGCTGAGAAAGAGCGCGAGCGCTACCTCGAACTCTGGCAGGTGTTCGGCCGCTACTTCAGGCAGGGTCTGGCGGTGAGCGAGGAGGAACGCGAAGCGCTGGAGGCGCTGCTCTTCTTCAACAGCACGCGCGATGACGATGCGGCCAGCTGGCACAGCCTGCAGGACTACGCGGGGCGCCTGGCGCAGGGACAGACGGACATCTACTACATCCTCGGTGAGGACATGCACAGCGCGCGTCGCAGCCCGCATCTCGACGCTTTCCGCCGCCGTGGCATTGAGGTGCTCTACTTCATCGACCCCGTCGATCCCTTCATGCTCATGGGTCTGGAGAGTTACGGAGAGCATCGTTTGCGCAACGTGGACGAGGCCGACATCGATCTGGAGGGCATCGGCGACGCGGGCGATGAAACGGAAGATGAACAGGGGGAGGCCCTGGGCGAAAGCGACTTCGACGCCTTGCAGGCGCGGTTCCGGGCCGTGCTGGGCGAACGCGTGCAGGAGGTGCGCGCCGGCCACAGCCTGGTGGACAGCCCGGCCCGCCTGGTCAGCGTTGAGGGCGCCCAGGAACGCTACCTCTATCGCGTCAACCGCCTGCTGGAGCGCGAGGTGGAACTGCCGGTGCGGACCCTGGAACTGAACCCGCGTCACGCCCTGCTGCACAACCTGGGCGGCATGCTGGCGACGCGCCCCCAGGACCCCCTGATCGACGCGACCATCGAACAGCTTTACGAAACGGCGCTGCTGCAGGATGGCCTGCACCCGGACCCGGCCGCCATGACCGATCGCCTGCTGCTGCTGATGGAGGCGGCCACGGGCGGCGCGGTCTCCGGCCAGGACAAAACGCCGAAGGCCGACAGGGAAAGCGCTGTAGATGTTGCCGCAACTGCAGCGGATGACGAGGCGTTTGACGAGTCCCCTGACAGCGGGTAAGGTAGCGTGGTGCGGGCGCTGGCAAGGATGCCCTGGAGAGACGACCCATGTGTGTAGGTTGCGCGACGGCCGCGCTGAAACAGTTTACGGACGCCGGCGCGAGCGCCCTTAACAAGCCCACCGAAGTGATCGGCCTGGTGTCGCTGGTGACGCTGGCGAGCAGCGTTATCTGGATGCTGGACCCCCGCAACGCGCTGCACAAGGTGAAAGGTATGCATCCCGGCGCCGGGCTGCGCAGCCGGCTGCGCCATGGCGGCCAGGCCCTCTGGCATCTCCTCTTGTTTATGCTGCCCCTGAAGCGCTGAAAGGCGCGCCGGCGCTACGCCGGATCGTAGACACTCCTCATCTGCCAGCAATCGAGCGCGAGAAGTTCCGCATCCTGCCCGCGGGACAGCAGCGAGACGCCTGTGCTGTCCGCGCGTCCGGGATAGACCCGCAGCGCGAGGCATTGCCTGTCGTTGACAAAGACCTCGACGATGCTGCGGTCGACGAAGATGCGCAGCCGCACCGGCTCGCCGGCTTCAATGAAGACCGGCGCCGACTCGGGCGGCCGCGACAGCGCGTCGGGCAGCGTCGATGCCAGGGAGGTATCGATCGAGATGATGCTCTCGTGGCGCACCGGATCTGAAAGCATCGTCGACATGACGCGATGGGCGTGCGGGTCGTCGGCGTGAGGCTGGCGGTAACGGAAACCGCGCTTGTTGAAGAAACAGATGCGCGTGCATTCCTCGCGCTGCGGCGAGCGCAGCACGTCGACCTCGACCATCGACGACTGTTTGGGGTCGAAGGTGACCTGCAACTCGATGGCGTTGCCCCGGATGTCGTCGAGCAGGAGATCGCGGTTCTCGGGCAGGACGCCCGGGCCCATGAGCCGGTGGTCATGGCGCAGGGACTCGATGTCGCCGGCGGGTTCGATGTTGAGTTCGTGAGGGTTGCGCAGCGTCAGACGCCGCGGCAGCGTCAAAATCTGGTCCCAGTGACGCGCAGCCTGGCCCGGGTCGTCGTCTTGCCCGCCTTGGTCGCCGAAGAAATCCCCCAGGTAGTCGTTCATGCGGTAGGTGGGTTTGCCGGGGTTCATGTTGAACATCACGATGACGCCGCCCTCGCGGTCGGGCGCGGCGGTGGGCGCGTGGACCCCGGCGGGGAAGGTGGCGCCGAAATTACAGCGGCCGTGCGCGTCGACGACGAACTTCTGGCGCTGCCGGTCATAGTCGCCGAGCCAGTACTGGCCACCGCTCATGTGGCTGAAGAAAAGCAGAATATGGCGGTCGCCGAGCGGCCAGAAATAGGGGCAGGCGCCGTCATCGCCCGGGACCGTGAAGCGGTCGCCCTCGATGAAGGGGTGGAGGTACTCCCAGGTTCGCAGGTCCTGCGAGCGAAAGAGGTAGTCCGTGGCGCTGTACCTGCCTTCGCGTTGGCCGGGAATGATCCCCCCGGCGAGGGCGTAGTATGCGCCGTCGGCGGACCAGATGCAGGGATCGAAGACGCCGTAGGGTGGGGGCGCATCGTCCGCGCCGGCGAAGGGGATGACGGGGTTGTCCGGCAGCTTCTCCCAGTTCAGCAGCAGCGGATCGCGGGCCGTGGCCACCATGTTGCCGTAGCGGACGCCATGATAGATGGCGACGACGCGCTCCTCCTCGACCAGCGCCGTGCCGGAATAGCAGCGGTCCTCCGGCCCCGGATGGAGGGCGTAGGGCAGGTCGCGCCAGTGGATCAGGTCATCACTGACGGCGTGGCCCCAGTGCTGGCGCGTTTCCTCCGGCGGCACGGCCTGGTAGAAGAGGTGCCAGCGCCCCTGCCAGAAGCACAGGCCGTTGGGGTCGTTGAGCGTGTTTTCCGGGTTGACGTAGTGATAGAGCGGGCGCCAGGGGTCGTCCGCCTTTGCGCGCCGCGCCGCCTGCATGCGCCGCATAAGCGGGTTGCTCGCCAGCTGGCGTTCCTGCTCCTCCAGCGTGTCGGCGAAGCGGAACTGCGGGGCCCGCGAGGGCGGAAAGGTTTTCTGAGGCACGAGGCAGGCTCCTTCGGTCGTGACGCGCTTCAGACTGTAACGCAATCGAAGGGCCGGTGCGGCGCCAGAGAGATTGACAGTGTCGCGATTCTGACGTGACCTCTATGTATCATGCACCTTGGCGTTAACCTGCCTCTTGGGCATCTCGGTGCCGGAGGGTATTCGCGGGGGTATGTCAGGTGAATAGAGAGAGGCCGGGCCGTATGCGCCCGGTCTTTCTGTGAAGTTGGCGGTTAGTAAGGGGAGACTTGTCAGTATCGTCAGGCGGAAAATGCTTGACAGCGGCTAAAGTGTGCGTTACCCTATTATGCACAATACCCCCTGGCATCCTCGAAGTGGGACCCGAATTGGGCTCATAGAGTATGCCAGGTTTAATTTTGGGGTATTGCCGGCCGAAGAAGTTTTATTAGGGAAAAGATATGGCACGGCTCGCGATTTTTATAGATGGAGGGTATCTGAGTACTTTGGCACAGCAAGCTGACGTATGGGTTGACTTTGAAAAGTTTCCACATCTTGTTCGGGACACTGTTGCGATAGGTACAGAAGAACCTTTGGATATCTCAAGAACGTACTACTATGATTGCCTGCCGTACAAATCTCGCCCAACGACCAACGAAGAAAACAGACGCTATGAGAAAAAGCACCAATTCTTCGAGTGGCTGGAGGAATTGCCGAGATATGTAGTGCGACAGGGCCAATTGAAGTACCGAGGCCTCAGTTCCGAGGGAAAAAAGATTTTCGAACAAAAGGGAGTTGACTTGTTGTTGGGGCTGGATTTCACGCAGTTGTGTACAAAGAGGCAGATCACCCATGCGGCGGTTGTAACCGGCGACAGTGACTTCCTGCCAGCCATCGAGTTGGCTCGATCTGAAGGGATACAGGTGTGGCTGTTCTACGGGAGTCAAAGCTTCGCCAATGAGATTAGGCGAGCAGCCGACGAACGCGTGGAAATTGACCGTGCTTTTCTGCAACGTGTAGAACGGAAAAGACGAGCAACCCGTTAACTTCAGCCTCTCCTGATCACGAAGCATGCACAGCGGCATTCCTGCCCCCGCCTCATCGCACAGTAGGGTCCCGTCCCCTCCCTGCGACGCAGCAGCGCCGGGATTCCCACTCCCCTCCGACCTGCGCTTCAACACCCGCCTCAAAATGGACGGCCTGGACTTCCTCGCGCGCCTGCCGGAGGAGGAAGTCCCCCTCGCCTTCCTCGATCCGCAGTACCGCGGCGTGCTCGACAAACTGGCCTACGGCAACGAGGGCGTCAATCGCGGCCGGCGTCGGGCCGCCCTGCAACAGATGGACGAGGCGACCATCGCCGCCTTCATCCAGGGCATCGACCGCGCCCTGCGGGCCAGCGGCCACCTCTTCCTGTGGCTGGACAAGTTCCACCTCTGCAGCGGCTTCAGCCCCTGGCTGACGGGGACGCGCCTGGAGGTGGTGGACATGATCACCTGGGACAAGGGCCGCATGGGCATGGGCTACCGCAGCCGCCGCCAGAGCGAGCACCTGGTCGTGTTGCAGAAGGCGCCGCGCCGCGCCCGCGGCGTCTGGACGGCGCATGACATCCCCGACGTCTGGCGCGAGCGGGTGGAGCGCGGCCGCCACACGCATCGCAAGCCGGTCGAACTGCAGGCCAGGCTGATCGCGGCGGTCACTGTGCCGGGCGACCTGGTCATCGACCCCGCCGCCGGCAGCTTCTCCGTGCTGGAGGCCTGTCAGGGGCAGGGGCGGCGCTTCCTCGGTTGTGACATCGCAGGCTAATCAGCGCCTTACGTCACCTCGCGCCCTTCCGCGAAGTCCTTGAAGCGTTGCATGGTCTTTTCCGTCTGCTTGCGGAAGGCGCCCCGCATGAAAATCAACATCAGCAGCATGAAGCCGCTGAAGCGGAAGTCGCTGTCCATCACCCAGCGCGTCACACCATCTTCCTCGAGGAAGTGGTTACTCACCTCGTTCCAGACGCCCTTCGCCTCGTAAATGCCGGAGAAGGTCTCCGGCAGGTCGCGCGTCACGATGGTCTCGATCATCTCGATGCGGCGCCCGCCCTCGTCGTAAAGCAGGCGGGATTTCGCGCCCGGCTGCCCGGGCTCGCCGCTGAGGTGCTCGAAACTCTGCAGGCCGGGCTGCCACTTGACCAGGTTGTCGGGGTCGTCGAAGAGGGCGATGACCTCGTCGCGCGGCAGATCGATGCTTAACTCGCAGCTGTATTTCATCCCTGTTCCTCCCTGATGCAGGGCTTCCGTGTCGTGGTTTAGCCGCCCCAGGTCTCGTGGTGCGCCACCTCGGCAAAACGCCGTCGCCCGCCCGCGCCCAGACCGCGCCGCGGCTGTTGCGCCGCCGGGTAGCCGAAGGAGATCAGCAGCCGCGCCTGGTGGTCCGCCGGAAAGCCGAGCAGATCGCGCAGGCCGTCCGGGTCGTAGACGGTGCCGAGGCAGGAGCCGATGCCCAGTTCCTGGCCGGCCAGTTGCATGTAGGCGGCCGCCTGGCCGGTATCGAAGAAGTGCCACAGGGTGCGCTCGTTGTCCTGCGGCACCACGATGACCACGCAGAGCGCCGAGCCGCCGGCGTGGCCGATGTTGTCGCCCAGCGCGGCGATGGCCTGCAGCCTTTCGCGCTGCTGCACGGCGATGAAGTGCCAGGGCTGGCTGTTCTTCGAGCTTTGCGAGCGGCGCCCCGCGTCCAGAATGGCGTTCACTTCCGCTTCCGAAAGGGGCTCGTCGCGGAATGCGCGCACCGCCCGTTTACTGCGAATGGCTTCGCTGACGTTCATGAAGACCTCATCATGTTTTGCCTGTCACCGGATTGTACTGCATCTCGTCGCCAGGACGCCTTTTTGCTACACTGAGGCCATCGGGGACAGGGACAACACCTTGAACAGCGTCGCAGGCTCGGCCTTCTGGAACGTCACCTTTGTTCCGATGCTGGATCGGCGCCTGCCGCACTGGGCGCGGCGCTCCAACCCTGTTGTGCGCCGGCACCTCGGTATCCACTGGAAAATCCTGCCGCTTGAATCCGGCCTGCTGGCGCGCATCATCCTCGCGCAGACGGCGCTGCTGGCCCTCTCGGTGCTGCTGCCCCTGCTGCTGCCCCTGATTTTTACGCTGTTGCCGGTCGCCTTTGTGCTGCTGCCGGCGACTTTCGCGCTCTACGCCCGGCTGCTGCTGCGCGTCGGCTTCTTCACCGTGCAGCTGGTGGTGGAGGAACAGCGCGACAACACCCTGATCCTGCTGCGCACCACGCCCATGTCCCTGCGGCAGATCCTTTACAGCAAGGCGGCCGCCGGCGTGTGGCGCCAGGTGGAGGACCTGGGCCTGATCATCATGGTCGCCTCCCTGCTGACCCTGCCGGTCATCGGTGTGCTCTACGCGCGCTACTGGCCCTTTGAGGACCATTCCCTCGCCTCGCGCGTCGCGCTCCTGCTCGGCCTGCTTTCCGCCCTGCTGCGGCTGATGCTGGAGCCGCTGATGGTGGCGGCGCTGGCGCTGGCCACCGGCGCCCTGGCGCCGGTGCGCGTCCACGCCAACCTCGCCATTGGCGGGCAGATCTTTTTCTACTTCCTGCTCATCAACATGCCGCGCCTGCTGGAGCTCTCGGCGCCCTGGCGCATCGCGCTGGAACTGCTGCTGCCGCTGGCCCTGCCCGCGCTGATCGCCCTCGTCGCCCTGCAGCTGGCGCAGCGTCTGCTGACGCGGGACCGGGCCACGTGAACGCCGCCACGGTCGTTGAACTGCGCGGTCTCAGTCGCGCCTTTGGCGCCGCCGAGCGCCGCCGTGTCGTGCTTAACGAGATCGACCTGCGCGTGGATGAGGGCGAGTTTCTCGTCTTCCTTGGCCGCAGCGGCAGTGGCAAGAGCACGCTGCTCAACATGCTGAGCGGCATCGACCGGCCCGATTCCGGCACGGTGCGCGTCGCCGGGCGCGATCTCGGCGCGCTGGGCGAACGCGAACTGACGCGCTTCCGCCGCGATCATATCGGCATCGTCTTCCAGTTCTTCAACCTGATCCCCATCCTGACCGTGCTGGAGAACGTGGTGCTGCCGGCGGAACTGGCCGGCGAAGGCGGGCCGGCTCCCCGCGCCCGCGCCCGCGACCTGCTGGCGCAGACCGGCCTTGAGCCCCTGGCCGACCAGTTCCCGGACCTGCTCAGCGCGGGCGAGCAGCAGCGCGTCGCCATCGCGCGCGCCCTGATCCGCGAACCGGCGCTCATCCTGGCGGACGAGCCCACCGGCAACCTCGACAGCGACAGCGCCGAGCGCGTCATGGCACTCCTGCTGACCCTGACGCGCGACGCCGGCAAAACGCTGGTGATGGCCACCCACGACGCGGGGACACTGAATCTGGCCGACCGCGTGGGCCGAATCGAAGACGGCGCGCTGACGGTGACGGCGGGCGCGCGCCAGCGCGGGCCGGAGGTCGTGGCGGCAGGGACGGGCGCAGGAGAAGGTTCATGAGCAGGCCGGACCGCTCACAAATCCGCCAGTATCTGAGCGAACTGGGCGATTACAACAAGAAGCGCCGGCGCAGCGCCGTCATGAAACTGGGCCTGGTCGGCGGCGACGAGGCCGTCAAGGCGCTGATCATGGCGCTGCAGAACCGTAACGAGGACCTCATCGTGCGCGGCCGCGCGGCGCTCATGCTGGGGCGCCTGGGGGATACCCGCGCCGTGCAGCCGCTCATCAACGCGCTGGACGCGCCCGGCATGCAGACGCCCCTGCACGCGGCGCGCTCGCTGGGACGCCTCGGCGACGACCGCGCCATCGAACCCCTGCTGTTGATCGCGGGTTCCGCCGACGGCAAGCTGCGCGCGGCGGCCCTGGAAGCGTTGCAGCGCCTCGGCTGCGACCCCGAGCCGGCCGGCCCGGAGGTCTGAACCCGATAGCCCCGGCAATTCGCCCCTCGAACGCAGCGCCATCGTCCCGGGAGCCAGCCGCCCTGTGATTCTGCGTCTGGTACAGCGCTCCCTGGCGCAGCGCTTCCTGCAATCCACCCTGCTGCTCATCGGTGTGGCCCTCGGCGTGGCCATGGTGATCGCCATCGACCTCGCCAACAGCGCCGCCAGTCAGGCCTTCGCCCTCAGCGCGCGCAGTGTGCGCGGCCGCGCCACGCACAGCATTGCCGGCGGGCCGGGCGGCCTGCCCACGGCGCTCTACACGCAGTTACGCCGCGAGGCCGGCCTGCGCAACGCCGCGCCGGTGATCAGCCGCCAGGTGCGCGTCGACGATCTGGGCGAGCGCCCCCTGCGCCTGCTGGGCGTGGACCCCTTCGCCGAGGCGCCCTTCCGCGACTATCTGGCGGAAGGCGGCAGCATCGACCTGCGGGTCTTCACGCGCCTCGTCAGCGAGCCCGGTCTGGTGCTGCCCAGCCAACCCCTGGCCGAACGCTTCGGGGTCGCGCCAGGCGACGAGTTGACTCTGCGCAGCGGCGATCGCCTCGCCACGGTGCGCGTGGCCGGGCTGCTGCAACCCACGGACCGCGTCAGCAGCCAGGCGCTGGATGATCTGCTGCTGACTGACATCGCCACGGCCCAGGAATTGCTGGGCATGGCGGGGCGCATCACCCGCATCGATCTGCTGCTGCCGCCGGAGCAGGATCTCGACGACTTGCGCGCCCTGCTGCCGGCGGGCGTGACGCTCAGCGCGGCGCAGGAGGACGACGACAGCCTGTCACAAATGACCGAGGCCTTCGAGATCAGCCTGGAGTCGCTGAGCGTAATGGCGCTGGTGGTCGGCGTCTTCCTCATCTACAACACGGTGGTCTTCAGCGTGGTGCAGCGACGACCGCTGATCGCCACCTTGCGCGCGCTGGGCGCCAGCCGCCGTCAGATCTTCGCCTTCATCCTCGGCGAGGCGCTGATCGCCGGCGCCCTGGGCACCCTGGCGGGGATCGGCCTGGGGCTGATTTTCGGCCGCGTGACGGTCGCCCTCGTGACGCAGACCATCAGCGACCTCTACTTCTCGGTGAACGTGCAGGGCCTGCCGGTGGCGCCCCGGACTCTGCTGCGCGGCATCGCGGCGGGCGTGCTGGCCAGCCTCGGCGCGGCCTGTTTGCCGGCCCTGGAGGCGACCTTCACCCCGCCGGCGGGGGCCATGCTGCGCTCCGGTCTGGAGGGACGCGCGCGCCGCCTGCTCCCCCTGGCCAGTGGCGTGGCCCTCGCCCTGGCGCTGCTGGCGCTGGCATTGCTGCAACTGCCTGGCGGGAACATCCGCCTCGCCTTCATCGCGCTGACAGCCTTCATCGTCGCCGGCGCCGCGCTGGCGCCGCTGGCGTTGACCCTGCTGCTGCGCGCCCTGACGCCGGTCACCGGGCGACTATTCGGCGTCAGCGGACGTATGGCGCCGCGCGCCGTGCTGCGCTCGCTCAGCCGTAGCGCCGTGGCCGTGGCCGCCCTGACCGTGGCCGTCAGCGTGATCGTCGGCGTCGGCATGACCATCGCCAGCTATCGCAACGCGGTCTCCAACTGGCTGGACGTCACGCTGGCGGCGGATATCTACATTTCGACGACGCTCTTCGCCGGCAACCGCAGCCAGGGCGAGACCCGCGACGTGGACCCCGCCATCGTCGCCGGGCTGCAGTCCCTGCCCGGCGTGGCGCAGGCGGTGTGGGTGCGCGCGGTCGCCGTGGACGCGCCGGACTATCCGCAACTGCCGCCGGTGAACCTGGACGTCGTGTCCGGCGATGTCACGCAGGGGGAACGGCGTTTTGCCTGGCTGGGGGTGGAAGACGCCTGGACGGCCCTTGGCGAAGGGCAGTTGCTGGTCTCCGAGTCCTTCGCCTTCCGCCGCGGCATCGACCCGGATAACGCCCGCCTGACGCTGCAGACGGACCGCGGGCCGCGCAGCTTCCCCGTGGCCGGCGTGTACTACGACTACTCCAGCGACCAGGGCACGGTCCTGATGGAAGCCGTCGCCTACCGCGCGCTTTACGACGACCCCTGGATCTCCTCGCTGGGACTCATTCTGGAGGATGGCGCGTCGTCGGCGGACCTGCTGGAGCGACTGCGCAGTGACATTCTGGCGGACAAGAACCTGCTGGCGCGCGCCAACAGCGAACTGCGCGCCGACGTCTTCGTGCTCTTTGAGCGCACCTTCATGATCACCGGCGCGCTGCAGTTGCTGGCGATCCTGGTGGCCTTCATCGGCATCCTCAGCGCGCTGCTGGCCCTGCAGCTGGAACACACGCGGCAATACGGCGTGCTGCGCGCCTGCGGCATGTCGCCGGTCCAGCTCTGGCGCTACACCCTGCTGCAGACGGGGCTGATGGGCGTGACGGCCGGCGCCCTGTCCCTGCCGGTGGGCGCGCTGGTGGCGCTGGTGATGGTGCGGGTCGTGAACCTGCGCGCCTTCGGCTGGGCGCTGACGCCGACGCTGCAGGCGGAAGCGCTGGCGACGGCCTTCGCGGTGGCGGTGGGCGCGGCGCTGCTGGCGGGCATCTACCCGGCCTGGCGCCTGGGCCGTCTGGCGACGGCGCTGGCGCTGCGCAGCGAGTGAGCCGGAGCGGCGACGGCGAAGACCTCGCGCTCGAAGAACCAGCGAAAGGGCGGCACGTCGAAGGCCAGACGCCGCAACAGGGTCAGCGGCGGGCCCTCGTCACGCTGCTGCGGCGGGCTGTCCAGCCAGACGCGGCCGCGGAAACCGGCCCGACGCAGGACACGTCGCATACTCAGCAGGGACTGCTCGTTGACGTGCACGTGTTCGTTGGCGTCGACGAGAAACTGGCGCGGATCACGCGGATACTGCGCGCCCTGGCCCATCAGGCGACGCACCAGGCGCACCAGCGGGTAGGCGTAACGGTCGTACCAGAGGTTGGGCGCGGTGTGGACGATGAGGCGGCCCTGCGGCTTGAGCACACGGCGCACCTCCAGCAGCGTCGCCTGCAACTCCCAGGGGTGGAGATGCTCAACCACGTCGAAGAGCAGCACGCGGTCAAAGCTGGCGCCGGCGAAAGGCAGTCGACGGGCGTTGGCCTGGCCGAGCGCGATGCGCCCCGGCGCTTGCGGGTCGAGCGAGGTCACCACCTGCTGCGCCAGGCGCAGGGCGGCCGGCGCGTAGTCCACGCCGCAGGCGAAGGCGCCGGGTTGCGCGCAGTGCAACAGGATTTCACCGCGGCCGCAGCCGACGTCCAGCACGCGCATGCCCGGCAGCACTTCAGCCAGTTCGAAGGCCGCCCGCAGACGCCGCGACAGCTGTTCGCCTTCGCTGGCGTTAAATTCATCGTAGCCTTCGCAGGCTGTGCGAAAGTATTCCTCGGTGTACAGGCCGGCGGGGACGGGTGGTTCGCGGTCCATGCGCGTGAGATGAGGTCCTGTCGCGGACGGGGAAAGTATACAACAGGATGACGCGGGTCGCGCCAGGGCGGCAGGGCGTGGTTCAGACCTGCCAGAAAGACTCGGATAGGTACTTGTGGGCGCTGTCCGGCAGGATGGTGACGATGACTGCCGGCTGCCCCAGGTCAGCCTGTTCCAGCGCGATCTCGCGCGCCGCGACCAGCGCCGCCGCCGCGCTGATGCCCACCAGCCAGCCTTCCTCGCGCGCCAGACGCCGCGCAAGGTCATGGGCCGCCTCGGTGCTGACGCGCAAATGACGGTCGGCCAGGGCCGGGTCGTAGAGGCCGGGGCGGATGGCCGAGTCCATGTGCTTGAGTCCCTCCAGGCCGTGGAAGGGCGACTGCGGCTGGACCGAGACCAGTTGCACGTCGGGGTTGCAATCGCGCAGCCGCAGGCCCGTGCCGGTGAAGGTGCCGCTGGTGCCCAGCCCCGCAACGAGGTGGGTGACGGCGCCGCCGGTCTGCCGCCAGATCTCGACGCCGGTGGTCTCGTAATGCGCGTTCACGTTGGCCGGGTTGTTGTACTGGTCGGCGTAGAACCAGCGTCGCGACTCGCGCGCCAGCAGGTCGCGCACGGCCAGCAGGGCGCCGTCGCTGCCCTCAAGCGGGTCGGTGAGCACCAGTTCGGCGCCGTGGGCGCGCAGGATGGCGATGCGCTCCGGGCTGGCATTTTCCGGCAGGTAGAGGCGCACGCGATAGCCCAGCGCCGCGCCGATCATGGCGTAGGCGATGCCGGTGTTGCCGCTGGTGCTGTCGACCAGCGGGGTCTCGGGCCGCAGGGTGCCGTCGGCGATAGCCTGCTGCATGATGGCCAGGGCGGGTCGGTCCTTGACGCTGCCGCCGGGGTTGTACCACTCGGCCTTGGCCAGCACCTGCACGTCATGCGGCAGGCGCGTATCGGGCAGGGTTATATCCAGCAGCGGCGTGTTGCCGATCTGCTGCGCCAGGTTGACGCCGCCATAGGCCTTTGGCGGGGCTGCGTCGATGTTCAGCGCAAGTGCCATACCCGTCCTTCTCCTGCCAAACAAAAACAGACCGTCCACAAAACAAAAAAGGCGCAAACGTCTCGTTTCCGCGCGGGCGATGGATCGCAGGTCCATCGCTCAGGGACGTTCGCAGCCTTTCAGTCGGCGGCGGTCTGCCGGGGGTTGTCGTCTGAAGTGGCTGCTAACGGCCCTGCTTCAGACAGACACAGAGTTCGGTCACCGGTTGTGTACCTTCGTTAGGGCTTCTCGGCACAGCGAGTATAATCGCGGGCGGCGGCCGAGTCAAGCGCGCCGGAGCGAGGGGGGATGCCGAACGAGGCGCAGTTCGAGCGCTGTCAGGAATCCGTGCGCGACACGCTAATTCGCCGCGCCTGCGCGCGCCGCACCATCAGCTACAGCGAACTGGCGCGGCGCGTCGGCCTGCCGCCGCAGCGTTACGTGCTGATGCGGCAGTTGCCGCGACTGGTGGAGGCCGTCAACGCGGACGAGGTGAGCGATGGCTGGCCGCTGCTGGGCGCGCTGGTGGTGCGCAAGGCGGACGGCCTGCCGGGCGCCGGCTTTTTCCGCCATGCGCGCGAGCTGGGCCGCCTGGCGCCCGACGCCTCGCGCGCGGCCGAACGCACATTCCACGAACGCGAGTTGCAGCGCATCTTCAGCGCCTGGGCGGAGTGAGACCGGGCTTTTCGCTGCAGAGGAGAGCGAAGCATGATTGACAACAGCACCTGGATTGCCGTCGCCATTGTTGCCTACCTGCTGGGCAGCATCCCTTCCGCCTGGCTCATCGCGCGTCTGCACGGCGTCAACATCTTTGAGGTCGGCAGCGGCAACATGGGCGGCACCAACGTGGCCCGCGCCGTGAGCCCGCGCGCCGGCCAGATCGTGGGCCTGATGGACATGGCCAAGAGCATCGTCGCCATCCTCGTCGCGCGCGCGCTGGCGCCGGAGCAGCCCGACGCCGCCACCGTGCTGGCCACCCTGGCCTGCATGGTCGGCCACAACTGGTCGGTGATCGTGCTGCTGCTGACGCGCGAGTTGCGCGGCGGCAAGGGCGCCGCCGTCCTCTTCGGCTCGTTGCTGCTGGTCGCACCCCTGCAGTTCCTCGTCAGTCTGGCGGTCGGCCTGGTCCTGCTGCGCCTGACGCGCTACATGTCGCTGGCGGTGTTGACCGGGGTCACCCTGGTGATGCTGTGGATCCTGGTCATGGTCAACGCGGGCGAATTGCCGGAAATTTACAACGGGTACGCTGTGTTGGGCGCGCTGCTGATCTACGTCCGCTTCCTCGGTAACATACGCCGTCTGCTGTCGGGCACGGAGCGCCGCGTCGGCGAGTCGGCCTGACTCTTATCGGGCAACACCCCACAGGAGAGTCCCATGATTGTCGTCGCCGGAGACATTGTCGTCAACGAAGGCACGCGCGAGCAGGCCATCGCCGCCATGATCGCCGTGGCCCACGCCACGCAGCAGGAGGCCGGTTGCATTCGCTACAATTTCTTCGCCCACCTCTCGGCCGACAACCCGCCGGCGCATATGGTGGCCTTCCGTGTGGCCAACGAGGGCGTGCGCAAATCCTCCAACGTGAAGTTCATGACGGCCAGCATCAATCCCTGACGTGGGTCACTTGCGCGCGGGCGCAAAGGCGTTATACTGGCGCCATCTGCTAACGTAGACAAGAGGAGGTGATCCTGTGAGCGATCAAGGTAAGGTGGAGGTACGGCTCCGCCAGGTACTCACCTCTGTAACGCGGGGGTGAGTGGACGCCGCGGAGCGGTGTCAGCCACCCGACCTTCGACATGCGGCCCAGGCTAATCCCCTGGGCCGCAGCTTTTAACGGGCAGGCCGGAACCTCAACTGGCTTGGAAAGGGGTAGAGAAAAGCACTGGACGCTTCGCACTGAAACCTTCGCCCCCTCCGCTTCGCACTGACGGCTTTGCCGCCGCCAGCATAAACCGCTCCGGGGACAGGCCGCTCCGGGGATAAACCGCCGCCGGCACAGGCGATGCCGTGCGTCGCCGAAGGACGTTGCGTTGACCCGGACATCCGCCACTGTCAATTTAAAAGGGACAGAGAAAGACGATTGTCGGCGTCGCCGAAGGGCGCTGCGTTGACCCGGATGTCCGCCACTGCCAATTAAAAAGGGTAGAAAGTAGTGCCGCCGTGTGCCGCCGTGTGCCGCCGAACGGCGCCGCCACAACCCGGTCGTCCGCCACTGCAAATTTAAAAAGGGTAGAGGATGATGCCGGTCGCCTCGGCGAGGGCCACCAGCAGCGGCGCGATGATGAGCGCCGGCAGGAAGTTGGCCACGCGCAGCGGCCGCAGCTCCAGTAGCACCAGCGCCAGCCCGATCAGGATGACACCGCCGACGGCCGTCATTTCGGCGATCATGGCGACGCTCATCACTTCGCCGAGTGTGCTGCCCAGCAGCGCCAGGCCCCCTTGCAGGGCAAGGATGGTCACGATGCTGAAGAGCACGCCGACGCCCATGCTGGCCGCGAAAGTTGCCGCCGTGATCATGTCCAGCACACTCTTGATCGCCAGTTGCTGAAAGCCGATCGGCAACCCCATGCCGTCCTGTAGCGAGCCGACGAAGGTCAGCGGCCCGACGCAGAACACGAGGCTGGCCGAGAGGTAGCCGTTGATGAAGCGCGCGCGGGCTGCACCGTCCGCCGAATCCCCCACTCGCGCCTGCAACCAGGCGGCGAAGCCCTGCAGACGCCGGTCGATATCCAGCAGTTCGCCGACCACCACGCCGCTGACGATGCTGACCAGCGGGATGATGATGTTGCCGCTCTGGCCGGCGTTGCTGACGCCCACCACGACGGTCACCAGGCCGATGCCGCTGACCAGCGCGCCGCGCAGACGATCGTTGAGGCGCCGGCCGATGACCAGGCCGGTCAGCCCGCCGAAAAGCACAGCGATGGCGTTGAGCAGGGTGCCGCCCAGGGCCGCGCTCCTTGCCTGCGTTGACGGGAGGGCCGATTGTAGGCGGCGTCCGGCGTCAGGGCAACGCCGGGGCGGGCTACAATGTGTACAGGATGACAAGGGGAAGATCTCGTTGCGACGTCCCGCGCTGCTGCTGACCCTGCTGCTGCTGCTGACCGTAGCCCCGCTGACGGCGCAGTCTGTGCAACCCCCCGACACCCTGGCCGCCCTAGCCGCGGCGGAGGTGCCGGCGCGCGACCGCGTCGAGCTGGCGCGGCGCGTCATCGGCCTGGTGGAGGAAGCGCCCATGTCCCTGGTTTATGCTGAAACCGGCGAAGGTTTCAGTGCGGCGCCATCCGCCCCGCCCGACTGGCAGCCCGGCGATGTCCTGCGCTTCAACGTCACCAACGAGGCGCAAAATCGCCGCTTCGAGGTCGAGGCCAGCCTGCGTGTCGGCGGCGAGCACGTCTGGCTCTGGGTCGAAAGGGGCGTCGATATCGACCTGACGAGCCTGAACACTCTGGCGGAATTCTTCGACGAACAGGTCTACGGCCCGCTGCGCGCGCTCTTCGGCAGCGAAAACAGGCCGGGCGTGGACGGCGACCCGCGCGTCTACGTGCTTTTCGCCCGCGGTCTCGGCCCGCGCGTGGCCGGTTACTTCTCCAGCGAGCACAGCTGGCCGCGCGCGGCCGTGCCCACCAGCAACCAGCGCGAGATGGTCATCTTCAACCTGGACGTGCTGGGGACGGATCTTCACGCCGGGGCGCTGGCCGGCCTCGCCGCGCACGAGTTCCAGCACATGATCCAGGCGCAGCAGGACCCCAACGAGAACGTCTGGCTCAACGAGGGCTTTTCCGGCTTCGCCGAGTTGTATACCGGCTTCAGCTTCGGCGCCGAAGCCGAGGCGCGGGCCTTTCTGGCGCAGCCCGGGACGCAACTCAACACCTGGCCGGAGAGCGGCAACACCTTTCCGCACTACGGCGCCGGCCTGCTCTTCGTGACTTACCTGTACGATCGCTTCGGGGCGGACTTTCTGCGGCAGCTATCGCAGCATCCGGCGCCGGCCCTGGAGGCGCTGGACGCCCTGCTGGCCGAGCGCGGCGAGCCAGGCTTTGACACGCTTTTCGCGGACTGGGCGCTGGCCAACCTCTTGCAGGATGCGCATCTGGCGGACGGCCGCTACGGCTATCGCAGTTTTCTGCCCCTGCGCCCGCCGGCGCTGGCCGCGACGGTCGACGCCTACCCCTTCACGCGTTCCGCCAGGCTGGCGCAGTACGCGACGGACTATCTGCGGCTGGACAACCTGCAGGGCGCGCGGTCTGTGGAGATCGCGCTGGAACTGCCGGCGCAGGCGCGACTGACGGCGGCGACGCCCGCCAGCGGTCGGCGCCTGTGGTACAGCAACCGCCAGGACAACAGCGACACGACGCTCACGCGCCATTTCGATCTGCGCGACCTGTCAGGGGCGACGCTGCACTTCAGCCTCTGGTACCACATGGAGGAACTCTGGGACTACGGCCACGTGCTGCTCAGCGTCGATGGCGGACAGCGCTGGCAGGTGCTGCAAAGCTCGGCCATGACCCGCGCCAACCCGCATGGCAACGCCATTGGCCCGGGCTACACGGGCCGCAGCGATGGCTGGCTGCAGGAGCGCATTCCGCTTGACGCCTGGGCCGGGCAGGAGCTGCTGCTGCGCTTCGAACTGCTGACCGATGACGCCATCACCCAACCCGGCATGCTGGTCGATGACGTCCGCATCCCCGAACTGGACTACCACAGCGACTTCGAAAAGGACGATGGCGGCTGGCAGGCGCGCGGCTGGGTCTGGAGCGACAATGACGTGCCGCAGCGGATGTGGCTGCAGGCCCTTCAGCGGGGCGCGGGCGAGCCGCAGCTGCAGCGCTGGCTGGTGACGGGGCCCGGCGTCTGGGCCCTGGCGCTGCAGCCGGAGACGACGCAGGTGACGCTGGCGCTGTCACCCATGGCGGCTGTGACCACCGAAGCGCTGGACTATGCCTTGCAGCTGACGCTCAAATGACGCCTGGCCCCTAATCCTGGAAGGGGTGTCGGGACAGGCATGGATGGCCGCGCCAGGCCAGGACGCGCGCTAGAAGGGGATCTCGCCGACGTCGGAGGGCGGGGCGAAATCGTCGGGGCGATCGCGACGGGGCGCCTGACCGCCGCCACTGTCGAAGCTTCCGCCGCGGTCATCGTCCTGGCGGCTGCTCATGAAGCGCACGTCGCGCGCGCGCAGGTCCAGGCTGGCGGCCGGCTCGCCGGCGTTGTTGGTGTAGGCGCGGGCGCTGACCGTGCCGGTCACCAGCACGCGACTGCCGCGACTGAGGTACTGGTTGCAGGTCTCGGCCTGCGCGCCCCAGACGGACACGCGGTACCAGGTCGTCCGCTCGCGCCGCTCGCCGCTTTGACGGTCATTCCAGCTTTCACTGACGGCCACGTTCAGGTTGCACACGGCCGTACCACTCTGGAGATAACGTAGCTCGGGGTCACGTCCCAGGTTGCCTATGATGATGGTTTGATGCCAGGTCGTCATGAGAGCCTCTCCTTGAGGGATTACTGCGCAAAGTATAGCGCAGCGCCGCGGCTACCGGCGCAGGAATTTGCGCAGGCGGGGTAGCAGCCATTGCGCGCCGCAGACCGCCGCGATGGCCAGGAAGGGCAGGACGATGCGGCTTTCGCGGCCGCTCATACCGGCGGACTTGACCAGCAGGGTGCCGGCGCTGAAGTAGCCGATGACCAGAAACAGGCACCAGAACAGGAGCCAGCGCCGCTCATGCAGCAGGCGCCACAGGCCGACGATCGCCAGCAGCAGCAGAATCCAGTTCCACAGCAGCAGGGGATAGTGGACGGGGTTGAAGAGCTCGCTGCGTGGCGAGAGGGGCGGGACAAGGTTGTAGAGGCGCAGGAAGCCCGTCGGGAAGGTCGCCAGCCAGGCGACCGGGTGGTCCCTGAAGATTTCCAGGCTGACGCTGTACAGCGCCTGTTCCACCTCCGGCCCGGCGGCGAGCCACTCGTGTCGATTCGCGCTCGCCGGGTCGCCGCCGAGCCTTGCCTGCACCGCCGCGAGAACCTGCGCCTCGCTTTCCTGCACACTCATGCCCTTTGCCAGACGCAATACCGGCATTGCGCGGTACCAGGTCAGGGTCCAGGTGCCGACGGTCGAGAAAGTCGCGTTGCCCAGGACGCTTGCGTTGTGGTTCACCCACAACTGCATGCCCGCCAGGCTGATGAGCGCAAAGGTCAGGATCGCCGGCCAGCGGGCGCGTCGCGTCCACAGCAGCCATAACACCAGAATGAGCGGGAGGGCATAGATGGAAGGACGCGCGTACACCGACAGCAGCAGCATCAGGGCGGCGAGGGCGGCCCAAAGGATGGCGCGGCCTTGCCTGCGGGCCTGCAGCATTGCCAGCAGGCCGACCATCATCGCCAGCGCGCCGGCGAAGGCCAGCGCCCCCGGACCGAGGAAAGCGGTATAGCGGATAGACAGCGGGTCGATGGCGACCAGCAGCGCGGCAAGCAGGGCGCCCCCCGGCGCCAGTCCCGGACGACGCGACAGCAGCCAGGTCAGGGGAGTCAGCAGGGCGCCAATCAGCGCGTTGAAGGTGATGACGAGCGCGGCGTTCACCCCGGCGAGGGCCACCAGCAGGGGAAAGGCCGGCGGCCGCACCAGAAAGTGGCTGTTGTTGAAATTACCCCTCTTCAGGAAGTGCCGCGCGGCCTGGCTATAGGACGTATAGTCACCCTCGTCAACCAGCGACCTGTCTTCCGCCAGCGCTCCCAGGCCCCATGCCAGGCGCAGCACCAGGGCGAGCAGGGTCAGGGCCAGCAGCAGGGTGCCGGGCCGGTCTTTCACCATGGTCGCCAATGCCGACAGTCGTCCCTGCATGTCCGCTTACTGGTCGGGAACGCCAAAGCGCAACAGTTCCCAGGCGTCGCCCAGGGGGGCGCCGGAAGCATCCCGCAGGGGCAGACGTTCACCGGTCTCGACGTTGTAGAGGCCGAGCATGACGCGGTAGTCGCCGGGTGGCAGGTCGTCGGGCAGGGGGAGGGAGAAGCGCGGGCTGATGAGGGTCTCTTCGGGGCGGTCCCAGGTCTGCGTGAGGCGGGCGGGGACGGCGGGGTTGCCGTCGACCTGGGCGAGCGGGCGGGGGTCATCGTCGCCGACGAGATGCAGGAAGAGCGAGTAGTTCTCCGGCGGCGTGGTCGTGGCGTTCCAGTAGAGGGTGAGGTCCAGGTCGTCACCTGGCCGGGGGTGGGGGGAATGCAGGTCGTAGCCGGTGAGGCGGATGTGGTCACCGAAGCGGATATCGGTCTCGTGCTGCATGCGCCACAGGCGGTAAAGGAAGGCTCCGGTGTCGCGGCGCACTGGCGGGGGCGTGAACTCGCGTATCAACAGCATCTGGTCCAGGTAGGCCTGTGATTCGGCGCTGTCGCCGAATTGTTGCGCGTGGATGGCGGCGGGAATCAGGGCCCAGGTGATGTGGTAGTCGCCCATCCACGTAGCCGGCGGCTTGTCGCGGATGTCATCGACCGTCCACCAGTCGTACCAGACGCGCTGCGGCATTCTGGTGCGAACAGGGTTGAACCAGCGTTCGGTGGCTTCGTAGACGAGAATTTTGGAGGACTCGACGTGGTCGTCCAGCCAGTCGCGCACGATCACGGGCCAGGGCGGGACGCGGTAGTCCTGCACCAGGCGCAGGGTGGTCGGCAGCAGCAACAGCAAGGGGTAGGCCAGCAGCAGAACCTGCATCAGCCGCCGCAAATGCGGTTGCCGCAGGATAGACAACAGTTGCACCAGGGCCGTGGCCAGCAGGAGGTAAAGCATCAATGTCGCCGGCAAGAGATGGCGCGACCAGATGCGTTCCAGCGAATCCTGGCCGTAGGGGCGGATCGAACTGGACGCCCAGGTCGTCAGGAACATGATGGCGGCCACCGCCAGCACCGCGGGGATGGACAGTGGCGTGGCAGTTCGCGCAGAACGCTCGCGCAGCGCGAGCAGCACCAGCAGCAGGACCAGCGGCAGCGTCAGGGGATGGATCAGACGGACGCTTCTCTCCAGAAACAGAAAGAAGGCGTCCATATCCCACAGATAGCTGCGGAGCGCCTCCTGCGCGTGGATCTGGAAGCGTGGCGGCAGGCGTTCCAGAATCAGGATGGCGGCAGTGACGCCGGACACAAGGCCGGCGCCGCCCAAAAGCAGGACCAGGCGCCAGCCCGGTCGATAGCGGCGCCACGCCTGCCAGAGCAGCGCGGCGACGCCTGGTATGACGGCGACCAACAGGCGGTACTCGGCCAGAAAACAGAGCACGCCGAGGGCGATGCTGGCCAGCGCCAGGCGCCAGCGACGGGGCGATTCCAGGGCGTGGGCGGCCAGCAGAACGCTGAGCACCAGCAGGGGAATGACCAGCGATTCGCCGATGGCGTAGATCATCACCTCAAGCACGTCGACGTCGAAGGCCCACAGGGCCGCGGCGAGGATGCCGGCCAGCGCTCCGCCGCAGCGCCGGCCCAGCATGGCGAACCAGACCATGCCGAGCGCATTGAACACCAGCATGAGACGACGCAAATCGAGCACTGCGTCCATGGCCAGCGGACGCCCCTGCGCCTCGGCGAAGGGTTGCGCCAGTTGCTGCAGCCAGACGTTCAGCGGCGGATAATCAGGTGCGTATTTGGGTCCGGTCACCACAGGCATGTCACGGGCGATGCGTCCGAGGAACCAGATACGCAGCTCGTCAATTTCCTCGAACCAGGGCAGGCCGAAGTCATGCACCAGCAGCCGCAGCAGCAGCCCGGCGAGGATGATCAGGCCGACGATCGGCCAGAAGTGCCGTTCCGGCTGCAGCGACAGCGCGCGCGCGTTTGCCGCCGCGCGGCGAATGGCCTTAAGGTGCATCCAGGCTACCGCTGCCTGTGCTGGAGCCGGCCTGTCCCCGGAGCGGCGAAGCGGAGGGGGCGAAGGCTTCAGTGCCTGTGCTGCTGGCGGCGAAGCCAGCAGTGCCTGTGCCTGGGCTGGAACGCCAGCCGGGCGCGTCAACGAGTTCGCCATTGATGTAGGCCAGGTGCTCCTCGATCAGGGCCGGCGGCACCAGCGAGCGGAAGAGGCGCAGGCTGCCCCAAAGCAGCGCCAGGTCATCCAGCTGGCCCAGCAGGGGCAAAAAGTCCGGGATCAGGTCCAGCGGCGAGACAAGATACAGCGCCGCGGCGACCGGGATGGCCTTCTGCCACAGGGGTACGCGCTCGTCCAGCAGCAGGCGGCGCAGCAACTTCAGTTCACGGACCTGCTCGCTCTCCTGCAGTTGCGGCAGGGAACGGGCCAGTTCCGTCGCCAGGGCGGCGACGCGCTGCTGCCAGCGCCCCTCCCGCAGCAGATCCCGCAGGGCCTGACGCAGGCGCGCGTCCCCCGTCCGCAGCAGCAGTTGCATCAGTCGCCAGCGAGCATTGGCGTTCATCGTTCGCGCTCCATGTCCCGCCCAGTATACGCGCCCGCTGCGCCGCCGTCACAGAACCAGTTCAGCAGCCATTAATCCGCTATCCTTATAGTGGCGTTACAAAGGTTGGACAGCAAGCCACAGGCAGGAGCTGGACATGACCGGCGAACGCATCCTGGTCATCGAGGACGAAGTGGCCATCGCCCGCTTTATTGAGCGCGGCCTGATTTTCGAGAATTACCGTCCCGTCATACGTCACGACGGCCACAGCGGCCTTGCCGCCGTACGCGATGATCCGCCTGATCTGGTCATCCTCGACTGGATGCTGCCCGGCCTCGACGGTCTGGAGGTCTGCAAGCGCCTGCGCCGGGCCAGCGACGTGCCCGTGCTGATGTTGACGGCGCGCGATGACGTGAGCGACCGTGTGCAGGGCCTTGACGCCGGCGCCGACGACTACCTCGTCAAGCCCTTTTCCTTTCAGGAGTTGCTGGCCCGCATCCGCGCGCTGCTGCGGCGCAACGCGCCCGCCAGCCGCCCCGAGGTGCTGCGCTTCGCCGATCTGTCGCTGGATACCGGTACCCGCCGGGCGCAGCGCGGCGAGCGCATGATCGACCTGACGGCCAAGGAATACGAACTGCTCGAGCTCTTCATGCGCAATCCGCGCCAGGTACTGACGCGCAACGTCATCTTCGATCGCGTCTGGGATTATGATTTCGGCGGCGCCAGCAATATCATTGAGGTCTACGTGCGCTACCTGCGGCAAAAGGGCGAGGCCGGCGACGAACCGCGTCTGATCCATACCGTGCGGGGTGTGGGCTACGTGTTGCGGGAGGAATAGCCGCGTCGACATGACCTTTCGCAAACGGCTCATCCTTTACTTTTCCGGCCTGCTGGCCATTTTCATCCTTGTCTTTGGCGTACTCGTTTACACGGTACTGGACAGCGCCCTGATGCAGTCCGTCGATCGTCGCCTGGAAGAGACCGCCACCATCGTCATCAACAACAGCCGCGGCCTGTCCTCCCTGGTGAGCACCCAGCGCGTCATCGTGCTGCCCCGCCTGGACATCTTCAGCTTTCCGGGTGTGGGCGTGCAGGTCTGGTCCGTTGATGACGGCCCCCCGCAACTGGAAGCCTCCTCCAGCAACATCGCCACCCTGGAACTGCCGCTGAACGAGCGCGCGCTGGGAGCGACCGAGCCGGTCTACGCCAACGTCACGCTTAACGACCATGCCGTGCGCGTGCTGAGCAGCCCGATGACCGCCGGTGGCGAGTTGCTGGCCAACGTGCAACTGGTCATGTCCCTGCGCGCCATGCACGAGACGCGCCAGAACCTGCTGCTCGTCATGGGCCTGGGCGGCAGCCTGGTCGTGCTGGCCTCGATCGCCGGTGGCCTGTGGCTCTCGCAGCGCGCCCTGCGGCCCATCCGTCGCATCGCGGCGGCGGCGGCCTCCATCGCGCGGACGGACGATCTGGATACCCGCCTGGAATGGCAGGGGCCGCGTGACGACCTGGGGCGCCTCGTCTCGGTCTTCAATGAAATGATGGCGCGCCTGCAGGGCCTCTTCAGCGTGCAGCAACGCTTCGTCGCCGATGTGTCCCACGAACTGCGTACGCCGCTGACCGCCATTCGCGGCAACCTCGAACTTATCCGTCGCTATGGCATGGACGAAGCCTCGCTGGAAGCCATTGAGGGCGAGGCCGGGCGTATGGCGCGGATGGTCGATGATCTGTTGCTGCTGGCGCGCGCGGACTACGGCGGTCTGGCGCTGGAGCTGAATACGCTGGACCTCGACACCCTCTTGCTGGAGGCCGGGCGGGAGGCGCAACTGCTCGCCGGAGAACGCGACCTGGATATTGAGATGCGCCGCCTTGAACCCCTGCGCGCCCGGGGCAACGCCGACCGCATCAAGCAGTTGCTGCTCAACCTGCTGGACAACGCGATCAAGTTTACGCCCGACGGCGGCCGCATTACACTGGGCCTGTACCGCGACGGCGACGACGCCGTGCTGGAGGTTGGCGACAGCGGCATCGGCATCGCGCCGGGAGATACGCAGCGCATCTACGATCGCTTCTGGCAGGCAGACCCCTCGCGGCGGCGGGCGCAGCAACGCGACCAGGATGCCGGCCTCGGCCTTTCGATTGTGAAGTGGATTGTGGACGCGCATCACGGACGCATCGATCTCGATAGTGCGCCGGGCAGGGGCACGACCTTCCGTGTGCGCCTCCCGCTGGCGCGGGATACCCCGCCACTGCTGCCAGAGGGCGAGGTGGCCCGTGACGCTCGCCGGCGCCCCGCCTGGTGGCGTATTCGCCGCAACGGAGAGGTCAAGCGGCAGCAGGTGGGCGACGGGTCCTGACCACAGCGAGGGGGGAAGGCATGGCACATCCGCTGGTTGAACAGTTGCGCTTCACCCGCAGCGAGTGGACACGCGGCCTGCAGGACGTGGACGCGGAGGATGCGCGCCGCCGTTACGGCCGCCTCAACGCCATCAGCTGGATGATCGGCCATTTGGCCTGGCACGAACAATTCTACTGGTTTCGCCTGGCGCAGCGGCCGACCCCGATGCCGGAGCTGGCGGCCTACGGCTTCGGCAAGCCCGCCAGCGAACCGCCGCCGGACGAAATGTGGGAGGCCTGGCGGCGCATCACGGCCATGGCCGACCCCTGGCTGGATGCGCTCACGACAGAGCGCATGAGCGATTATCTGGCGGGTGACGTCAGGCGCGAGGAGGACATCGGCACGCGCCTGCTGCGCATCAACTACCACTACTGGTTCCACCTGGGCGAAGCCCTGGCCCTGCGCCAGTTGCTGGCCGGCGAGTCGCAGCAGCCCCTGCCGGAGTTCGTCGGGTCGATGGCCGCGGCGCCCTGGCGCCCTGACTGACGCAGGGAGCTTCCTTTCGCGAAAGAATACAAGGCAGCGCGCCCGCCAGGCATCCGGCAGTCGTGAACGCCGGTTGGGGCGGCGGAGCGGATGTTTTACACTTGGCCTGACCGAGAGCGACGACAGCCGCGCGGACGCGGGGAGGAAAACATGGCACACGTACTCGTTGAACAGTTGCGCTTCACGCGCCGTCACTGGCAGCGTGGCCTGAGCGACGTCACGGCGGCGGAGGCCCTGCAGCGCCACGGGCGCATCAACCCGATCGGCTGGATGGTCGGCCACCTCGCCAGCCATGAGCAGTATCTGTGGTTCATGGAGGGTCAGCAGCAGGAGGGCCCGGCGCCGCAGGTCTATTCCTGCGCTTACGGCCAGCCCGACAGCGCGCCGCCGCTGGACGAGATGTGGGATGCCTGGCAGACAATCACCACGGCCTCCGACCCCTGGCTGGATACCCTGACTTCAGCGCAGATGGAAGCATATCTGCCCGGCGACGAGCGACAGGTGGAGAACGCCGGCTCCGCCATGCTGCACCTGATCTACCACTACTGGTATCACCTGGGCGAGGTCATGGCCGCGCGCCAACTGCTGGCCGGCGACTCGCCATATCCCCTGCCGGAGTTCCCCGGCCCGCTGGTCGGGGCCTTCTGGCGTGCGCCCGACTGACGTACCGGAGCCTTGGCCGGCTCCGGCACAGGCACCACAACTTCAACCGGCGTCGTCGGCCGTCGGGGTCAGGGCGGCCTCCGCCGTCACGGTCGCCAGCAGGGCTGCGGTCTCCGCCGTGGCCGTCGCCCGGGCCTCCGCCGTGGCCGTCGCGATCTCAACCTCGCTCAGCGGGTTGAGCGTGGCCGTGGGCAGGGGCGTCGCCGTCGGCAGCGGCTCCCAGGGCGGGTCGTCGATCCGCTCCAGGACTGTGTCCAGGGGCCGGCTGTTGACCAGCAGGACCTGATTGCCCTGTTCCAGGTCCGGCGCGGAGGCGATCGCGTCCAGTTGCCGCTTCATGACGTAGTAGCGCGTGCCCTGCGGGTTTTGCTTGCCGACGAAGACGATCTCCAGCGGGCCTTCGCCACGGTCGATTTCGAGGGTCCAGTCCGGCGCGTCAAGGCCGAAGGCGCCCGCTTCGTCAATCTCGAAGCTGCTGCTGACGGCCAGTTCCAGCAGGTCCGCGACGGCCTCCTGCGCCGCCGCCTGGTCGACTGTGCGCTGCGCCGCGTCCGCCGGTCCTTCGAGAGCCCAGACCTCGTCGCTGCGCGTCAACCGGAGGGCGCTGCCACTGAGGTTGTCGCGCAGGCCCACGCTGACGACGTCGGCCGGCGCCAGGTCGGGCAGCAGCGGGCCGCCCTCCTCCTGCACGACGGGCGTGGCGACGGTCTCGTCCGCGTCCCGCTCCTGGCTGAGGAACAATACGGCGAGGATGATGATGACGCTGACCAGCAGCAGCAGCAGGGTATTGCGGCTGAGACGCATGGCTCACTGCCCTCCCTGTGGCGCGCTCTCGCGGTTGCGGTACCAGACCAGCGCGCCGATCGCCAGCACGCCGAAGGGCAGCAACAGCGAGGTGATGACGTTGATCAGCGCGAGGCTCTGCGCGTCGGCGAAGAGCGGCGCGTCCTGCGGGCGCGCGGCGCTCTGGATGTTGACCTGGGAGAACCAGTCCTCAAAGTCCGTGGCCCAGAAGATGCTGTCCACCGCCACGTCGAAGTTGGCCACGCCGTTGATGCCGGTGAAGCCGTTGGCCAGCATCGAGGTGCTGCCAAAGAGCACCACGCGCGCGCCGGTCTCGCTGTTTTCGGCGGCGGCGGCCAGCACCAGCGGCCCGGTCAGGCTCGTCTCTTCCGGCTCGATGTTGCCTTCCAGCACGGCGCTGAAGTCCCTCATGTTGTAAGAGTCGGGCGAGGAGGAAGCCAGCGAGGTCAGCGTCACCGAAGCCGGCGGCTGCTCCGCGATCTCAATGCTGTGCGGCGCCTCGAAGACCAGCGCGAAGCCCTGTGAGTAAGGCTGCGTGATGCGATGGTAGGCGTCCATGTCCGTGCTGACCGGGTAGAGCGGGTTCTGGAAGGCCTGGCTGCGGTCGAGCACCATGTCGTTGCGGAAGCGCAGGCCGAAATGCTGGTAGAGCCAGTCGCCGAGCGCGGCATCCGCGGCCAGCGGCGCACTGCCGGTCTCAAGCCCGGGCGCGGCCAGCAGGATCAGCTTGCCGCCACCGGCGAGGTAGTCCGTCAGCACCGCCAGTTCCGGTTCGGAGAGTGGCCGGCTGCCCCCGGCGATGATCATGATCTCGCCGTCGATGGCCGGGTCATTCAGACGCAAATCGCTTTCCGGCCGCGTGAAATCCAGCAGCGGCACCTCGCGGTTGGTCCAGTCCAGTTGCTGTTCCAGGCCGAGGCTGAGGGTGGAGAGTCCCTCCGGCCCGGAGGCGTTCATGCCCGGGCCGTCCTGCACCTCGATGAACCAGGTGCGGAAATCGCCGGCGACGGCGTTGCGCAGGATGGCGTTGGTCAGGCCGTCCTGGCTGAAGAAGCGCAGCAGTTCGCCTTCCTCAAGGTCCGGCTGCCCCTCTGCGTTGAGGCGTGTGACGAATTGCTGGTTGGGGTTGGCGGCGCCCATTTGCTCGGCGCGCAGGGGGTTGCGGTCGAGGTCGACGAATTCACTGATCACCTTGCCCTGGCTGACGGACACGTATTCCGCCATCAGCAGCTCCAGCTGGTCGCGAATGCCCGCCGAGGTGGCGCTGATGAACGTGGTCACGTGCACCTGCGGCAGCGTGGGGTCGGCGCCGATGGCGGCGATGGCGCTGCGCCCCTCGGACGAGAGCGCGTACTCATTGGATTCGCTGAGGGTGACGCTGAGGTTGGCCTGGCGCACGAAGGTGTAAATGGCGACCAGGGCGGCCAGCATGACCAGGGTGACCAGCAGGCTGGTGCCGCCAAAGCGCAGGGTGCGTCCCGTCAGCACGGCGCGCACCTGCTGCGGCGCCGTGAAGCCCCAGCCAAGCAGCGCCAGCAAAGCGATGCCCAGCGCGCCCCAGGCGACGACGGCATCGGCATTGATGGCAAAGGCCAGCAGGGCGGCCATGCCGGCGGCCAGCGCCAGCAAGAGCAGGCTGCGGGGTGGCAGGAAGGGCTGATCGTCGGAAAGGTTGTCTTGCATGCTCAGGCTCTCCAGCGACGGGTTTCAACCAGACGGGTGGTGATGAAGAGGGCGCCGATGATCACGCAAATGAAATAGACGACGTCCTCGGCGCGCACGATACCCTGCGCCAGGGTGACGGAGAAATGGGCCTGCAAACCCAGCTCGCGCACGAAGTCGGCCAGCAGGCTGGAACTGCCCTGGCCGGCGATCCAGATGGCGGCGATCTCGGCGAGGTAGAGCACCAGAATGGTGGCCGAGCCGAGAAAGGCCGCTACGATCTGGTCCTCGGTCACGGCGGACCAAATCAGGGTGATGGCCAGCACGGCGCCGCCATAGAGCCAGGCGCCGCCATAGGCGCTGAGCGCCACGCCCGCATCCGGAACGCCGATGAAGGACTGCAGGACGTAAAAGACCAGCGACAGCAGCAGGAGCGCGCTGTAGTAGGCCCAGGCGGCGAGGAACTTGCCGATGATGAAGCTGCTCTCGTGCATCGGCAGCGTCATCAAGACCTCCAGCGTGCCTTCGCGGCTTTCCTCGGCCAGCAGACGCATGGTCAGCAGCGGAGCGATGAGGAACATGAGGAAGGTCAGCAGGTTGGGCGCGAAACCGGCGTCGGCCGGGATGCCGCTGCCGAAGGACAGCGCCGCGTTGGCCTGGGCGATGAAGCCGTTGAAGAGCACGCCGAGGAAGAGCAGGAGCGCGAAGGCGATGGCGTAGGCCACCGGCGACCGGAAATAGAGGGCCAGTTCACGGCGAAAAACGGCCAGAATGCTATGCATGGCGCACCTCGTCCTCCTCCGGCGTCTCCGCCGGGGTTTCGCCGTCGGCGGGCGGCTCCTCCGGCGACGCGCGGCTACCGGCCACCTCGAGGAAGATATCCTCCAGCGTCACGGCCACCGAGCGCAGTTCGTTCAGCGCCCAGCCGCGCTCCAGCACCGCGCGGGCGATGGCCGGGCGCGGGTCGGTTTGCGGGTCGGCGGGCATGGCGGTGATGCCGTCCGCGCTGATCTCGGCCCGATCGACCCCGGGCAGCGCGCTGACCAGCGCCCGCGCCTCGTCCAGCGGCGCGTCGACGCGCAGGACGACCGGGCGCCCGCTCTCCAGTTCGCTGCGCAGCGCCTGGGGCGAGCCCTGGGCCATGATCTCGCCGCGATCGATGATGACCACCTGGTCGCAGATCTGCTCGGCCTCGGAGAGGATGTGGGTGCTGAAAAGCACGGTGTGGTCGCGCCCCAGCACGCGCACGAGGTCCCGCAATTCCAGCACCTGGAAGGGGTCGAGGCCGATGGTCGGCTCGTCGAGAATGAGCACCTCGGGGTCGTGAATCAGGGCCTGGGCCACGCCAACGCGCTGGCGCATGCCCTTGGAGAGGGTGCGAATACGGCTGTCGGCGCGATGCACGAGGTCGACGCGCTCCAGCACGTCGCGCGCGCGGCGCCGGCCATCGCGCAGGCCGCGGATGTCGGCGATGAACTTCAGGTAGCCGATGGCCGTCATGTCACGATAGAGAGGCACGTTTTCCGGCAGATAGCCGACGCGCCGCCGGACTTCCATGCTGTCCGTGAAGACGTCATGGCCGGCGACGATGGCGCGCCCGGACGTGGGCGGCATGAAGCCGGTGAGGATGCGCATGGTGGTGGTTTTGCCGGCGCCGTTGGGGCCGAGAAAGCCGGTCACCTGGCCGGGCCGGGCCTGAAAGCTGACGTCCCGGATGGCGCTCACCTCGCCATAGCGCTTGCTCAGGTTTTCAACTTCGATCATGGGTGCCTGTTCCTTCAGCGCGCGCCACAGGGCGGGCCACTGGCGTCCGCCGTCACTGACCCGGTTGCGGGCGGCCAGTATAGCGTCGCCCCGGCGGCGTGTGCAGCCAGAAAATGAAGCATTACATTAACATGGCGTGCTTGCGAACATGGTGTGGCAGGGACGGCGATCACCCCGGGTGTCCGCCGTCCCCGGCGACGCTGCGCCGGCGCTGTCAGCCGTAGAGCGTCACAGTCACCTCATTCCGGCGCGGGATATACAGGTAACGGCCATTGACCCAGCCGGTGGCCCCTTCGCCCCGGTGGTCATAGTCGATCTTGATCCAGTTGCTGTTGGCGTCTCGCCCCAGCACGGTGACGACCTGGTCGCGCGACAACTGCGTCAGGATTTCACCATCCGGGTAAACGGGTCTGGCGCGCACGTTCAGGCGGCTCACGTCCACGCGGGCGAAAATCATCTCATGCGCGGCCTGGGCCTCCACGCTGAGTGGCGCGAACTCCAGATCGGGCGAGGTCTGGATCAGGGCAGCCCGGACCCAGGCGGTCGTGCCGTCGATATCCAGTTGCGCCCAGTCCGAACCGAGGTCACGACCCGCCACGGGGTGGATTTCCCCGCGCCAGAGTCTTGTCACCACCACGCTGCCAAGCAGGTCGGGGATGTCGCGAGCGTTCAACCGGCCCGTATTGACGCGCGCGAAGATCATGTCCTGCGCGGCCTGGGCGTCCACGCTGAGTGGCGCCAGCTCCAGCCGCGGCGCCTCAATGTAGCTGGCGTTGACCCAGCCGGGTTCCCCGTCGATGTCCAGTTGTGCCCAGCTGCCGTCGAAGTTGCGCGCCAGCACCGGATAGACTTCGCCGCGCCAGAGTTTCGTCACTACCTCACCGCCGAAGAAGTTCGGGATGTTGCGCACGTTGAGCCGACCGGTGTCGACGCGCGCGTTGACGGGCAGGTCGGACAGGTCCGTGTCCACTGCCGGCGCTACCATGAGATCAGGCACAAGCAGGTAGCGCGCGTTGACCCAGCCGCTGGTGCCATTGATGTCCACCTGCGCCCAGGTGGAGTCCGCATTGCGGCCGGTGACGGGCCAGATCGTGTTGTTGTAGACCCTGGTCAGCACAAAGCCGAACTCGTGATGCGGGAAGTCGCGCACGTTGAGCCGGCCGGTCTGCACGCGGGCATTGACGATACCCACCGCTGCCGCGCTGGCGCTGAATGGCGCTTCCTGCAGGCCTGCCGCGACGATGTGGCGGGCGTTGACCCAGCCCAGGATGCCGTCGACGTCGAGCTGGGCCCAGGTGCCTTCCAGGTTGCGCCCCACGACGGGGTAGCTTTCGCCGCGGTCGATCTGCGTCACTATCCGTCCCAGCAGGTACACGGGTGTGTCGCGGACGTTCAGCCGGCCGGTCGCGACCACCGCCGTGATTTCCGCCGGAGTCTCGTCCCCACTTGCTTCCTGGGCGGCCAGCGGGCCCGCCGTCGTGGCGATCAGCAAAATCGTTACAGTTATGGCAATTCGTAAAACCGGCGTCATATCAAATCCCCTTCCTCTTGTGGTGCCGGGCGGGGAGTATACACGCTTGTTGGCAAGGCTACGTAAAATAGTCTTAACGGATCCGGTTCCCTACCGGCAAGTCATCGCGCATGCTCACGACGGGGATGGCGCCGCGTCAGGGGTTTTCGGTCACCGCGCCGTGGCGGCGGGGACGGCAAGGGCCGCTGCAGAAGCTCAGCTGGACGCGGGCGTTGGCTCCGCTGTCACCTGCTGCCGGACCGGTGTTTGCGCAGGGGGGAGGGAGTCACCCTCGCCGACGTCTCCTTCTTCCACAGGCGGCGTTTCGCGGCTGTCGTCGATGACGGGCACGGCTTGCAGGTCAGGCAGCACGGTGATCCAGGCGCCGCTGACCCAGCCGGCGATGCCGTCGACATTGAGTTGCGCCCAGCTGGCATCGGCGTTGCGGCCGATGACGGCGAAGCTCTCGCCCTGGCTGACGATGTGCAGGAGGCGCCCGTCGAGCGAGGGCTCCGCGCGCACGTTGAGGTGACCGGCAGTGACCGTGGCTTCAGAAAGGACGGCATCCTCGTTGAGCACGGGAACGGTCTCAAGACCCGGCTCCACGTCCAGCCAGTCGCTGTGCGCCCAGCCGTTGACGCCGCCCACGTTCAGCCACAGCCAGTCCTCATCGAGGCTGCGCCCCGACACGGCGTAGCGTGCTCCTTCATGGATTTTCAGCAGGATGCGGCTCGTTTGATTCGGCAGGGCGCGCAGGTTGAGGGTTCCCGTGTTCACCACGGCCGTGACCCTGGTGACGGGCCGCGGGCTGCCGTCTGTGACCGGCACGCCGGCAAGGTTTTCGGCCTCGACGTAACTCGCGTTCACCCAGGCGCGCAGATCGCCAAATGCCAGTTCCAGCCAGGTGCCGAGGCCGTTGCGGCCGACCACCGGCAGCACCTGGTTCATGGTGACGAGTCTGACGACGTCGCCGTGCACGCCGGACTCGTTGCGCATGTTCAGGAAGCGCGCTGTGATGCGCGCGCGCGGCGCGTCGTCCGGCGGCGGGGTCAGGAGCGGGTCCATGTTGAAGAGCAGGTGGGCGGGGCCAGTCTGCTCCAGGTATTCCACCACGACCACGTGCTCGCCAGTCTCCAGCGGCAGTTTCACCTGGAGGAATTCCGCGTCGCTCGCGCGCCATGCGTCGATGATCGCCACGTCATTCACCAGCACGCGAATCCCGTCATCGGCCTGGGCGCTTAACTGGTACGCGCCACCCTCCAGCCAGACGCGGGTCGTCCAGCGCGCCGCGAAGAAATCGGCCGGGATACCCGCATGCGGCGAGCCCAGGCCCCAGCTGCCGCGGGGCCTTGCTTCACTGCGAACGACCACGGGGTTCCCGGCCAGGTCAGTGTTGTTGTAGTACTCGGCTGTCCAGCTGCCGGTTTGCGCGGCGACGGGCAAGCCCAGGCCCGTCAGGCCCAGGGCCAGGATTGCACAGGCCTTCACAAGGCTCATGCCGGGTTCTGCCATCAATGAAGGCGTCTTCGATGGATGCCGTCGCGTCGGACAACGAGGCGGCAAAATGGATCAGGACTCCCAGGGCTCGTCGTCGCGGCCGGCCAGGTAATTGTCGTGACGGGCCAGGGCGAAGAGCAGGTCGGAGAGGCGGTTGAGGCAGGGCAGCAAATGCGGGCCGATGTCTTCCCCTGCCTGCAGGGCGACGACCTGGCGTTCGGCGCGGCGGCAGACGGTGCGCGCGACGTGCAACGCCGCCGCCGCCGCCGTGCCGCCCGGCAGAATGAATACCGTCAGTGGCGGCAGGTCGGCGTCAAGACGGTCAATTTCCGCTTCCAGACAGGTGACAGTCTCCGCGTCGATGCGCCTGATGTGGTCGCTGCGGGCGCCCTGCGGCGTCGCCAGATCAGCGCCGGCGCGCAGCAACAGCGACTGCAATTGCGCCAGACAGTCATCGTCGCGCGCGCCGAGGCTGCGCGCCAGGCCCAGTTGAGCGTTTAGCTCATCAAGGGCGCCGCAGGCCGCGACGCGCAAATGCGTCTTCGGCACGCGTCCGCCGGCAAAGAGCAGGGTCGTGCCATCGTCGCCGCCGCGGGTGTAGAGTTTCATCGTCGCGCAACAGCCTTGCCAATACAGAACATCTGTTCTATACTGCTCCGGCAGATTGACCAGTGGCATTTTCCGCCTGCCAGACTACACTGGGCGGGGCCGGATTTCCAGCGGGAGTGAGCGCGATGGCAAGGCAGCGAACGAAGAGCAACGCGCAGGGCGGCAGGCAGGAGACCGCGCGGCTGAAGGCCCTGGACGCGGCGGTGCAGGACCTCACCCGTCGCTTCGGGGATGGCTCCATCATCCGTCTGGGCGAGGCCAGCGGCCTGTCCGTGGACGTGATCCCGACCGGCTCGCTGGGGCTGGATATCGCCCTCGGCGTGGGCGGCCTCCCGCGCGGCCGGGTGGTGGAAATCTACGGGCCGGAATCCAGCGGCAAGACCACACTCTGCCTGCACGTCATCGCCGAGGCGCAGCGCCTGGGCGGCCTGGCGGCCTTCATCGACATGGAGCACGCGCTCGACCCCGTCTATGCCGAACGCCTGGGGGTGGACGTCGACACGCTCTACATCTCGCAGCCGGACACCGGCGAGCAGGCGCTGGAAATCGCGGAGGCGCTGGTGCGCTCCGGCGCGCTGGACGTGGTGGTGGTGGACAGCGTGGCGGCGCTGGTGCCGCGCGCGGAGATCGAGGGCGAGATGGGCGACAGCCACGTCGGCCTGCAGGCGCGCCTGATGAGCCAGGCCCTGCGCAAGCTCAGCGGCGCCATCAAGCAATCCAACACCGCCGTGCTCTTCACCAACCAGATCCGCGAGAAGGTGGGCGTGATGTACGGTTCACCGGAGACTCAGCCCGGCGGCCGCGCGCTCAAGTTTTACGCCAGCGTGCGCCTGGATATCCGTCGCATCCAGGGCATCAAGCAGAGCGGCAGCACCATCGGCAACCGCACGCGCGTGCGCGTCACCAAGAACAAGGTCGCGCCACCCTTCCGTGAGACGGAATTCGACATCATGTTCTACGAGCAGGGCATCAGCAAGATGGGCGAAATCCTGGACCTCGGCATCGTCCTCGAAATCGTGGAGAAACGCGGAGCCTTCTACCGTTACAACGAGGCCCTGATCGGCCAGGGCCGTGAGAACGCGCGCCGTTATCTGCAGGAAAACCCCGCCGTGCAGGGCGAGATCGAGAATGCCGTGCGGGCCCACTATGGTCTGCCATCCCTGGTCGCGACCGCTGACGACCTGAAGGGCTGAAGCACGCAACGCCGGCCCTTGTCCTCCCGCGCCAGCCTGGCCATCCGCTTTTGCCACCTTCGCTGCGTAGTTGTGGCATGCGAAGCCCTGCAAGGGGCCGGAAGCCCGTGATCCCGCGTCTGACGCTGCTGCTCCTGCTTGCCGCACCCACCCTGGCCGCCTGTTCGGACCTGGCGCCGGCCCCGTCGGCCACCGCCCTGCCAACTGTCGCCGTCCTGGAAGCGCCGCCGGATACAGTCGAGCTGCTGACGCAGGCCTTCCACAACATCCGCAGCAGCGCCACCCTGCGTCTGGAGGTACAGCACAGCGGCGAGCCCTGGGTGATCGCCACGGACGTCGGTAACGTGGCATTCGAAGAGGCCGAGGTCAGTTTCGTGGCGCCGGACACCCTGCAGGTCGTCGCCGGCGTGAAAATTTTTGGTCTGTCGGCGGGGGTCGACCTCTTCGCCCGGGGTGAGCAGCAGTGGTATCGCAACGCGCTGCTGACGGGCGGCCAGTGGCAGGGCGGCGTCCTCGTGCCGGACTTCAACCCGCAGCAACTGGTCGCATCGGGCAGCGGCCTCGATCGCGCTGGGCAGGCGCTGCTGGGTCTGACCTGGCAGGGACTGGTGGCGCTGGAAGACGGGCGGGCGGCGCATCTGCTGCGCGGCCCGGCGCGCGGCGAGGAAGTCAGCGCCCTGCTGGTCAACCTGGTGCAGCTGACGGGCGAGGTGCAGACGGAAGTCTACATTGACTACGAAACGCTGCTGCCGCTGCGATTCGTGCTGAGCCAGCCGGACGTCGCCACCTGGGAGGTGCGGGTCACGGCTGTCAACGCCGCCGTCCAGCTGGATGAGCCGCTGCAGGCGGGGGTATGAGGCCGGGTTGGGTGGTCGTGAACAGAAAGGGCAGTAAAATGGGCAAGAGGTCTCCTGTTTCGAACCTGCGCGTCGTTCCGATTGTAAGGGAAGGAACGGTGATCGACATCCGTCCAGGATCGATCAACATTAGATGGCGCCCGCTCACCATCGCTGAACAGATGGCTTCCTTGAAAAAGCAACGACGTTCCCGGTTCACGTCCCCAACTTCACCCTGCAGCACGGGTTGACCTGACAGTCACGCAGAAAAGGAAGGGAGCGCAGACATGGACGCAGCCATTCGCCAGGCTCTGGCCAGCGACCTGACCATCGACATCACCACCACCGGGCGCCGCAGCGGCCGGCCGCGCCGCCTCGAGATCTGGTTCCATGAGTTTGAGGGCCGCTGGTACATCACCGGCTCGCCGGGCACGCGCGACTGGCTCGCCAATATGCTGGCCAACCCGCAGTTCACCTTCCACCTGAAGGAGAGTCTGCAGGCCGACCTGGCGGCGCGCGCCATCCCTGTACGCGACGAGGTCGAGCGCCGTCGTGTGCTGGGCGGCATCTTCGCCGGTAAGGACACGCCGGAAAAGCAGGAAAGCCGCGTCGCCGGCAGCCCGCTGGTCGAGGTGGTGTTTGAGTAGCCAGATTTGGTTTGCCCAGCGCCCCGCAGCAGTTTTTCTGGTGAGCAGGATTCGCTGTACAATGTTTTCCAGTTCGAGGTAGTCAAATGAGGGGTGGACTGTGGAACTACGAATTTTCCTGCTTGCAGACTTTGCAAATGAAAGTGCTGGAAAATTAAACGTTATCGGTGCTTTCAACACGATAAATGCACGACAGTTTCCAGCAATTCATCCGGCAATGTATCTCGTTGCCAAGATAGCTGCAGAACTTGGTGAGTTTGAAGTGGAACGTAAAATCAACGTATTGCATTTTGATGAAGACGGAAAAGAGCTTATGAAAATGGAAGGCACATTTGCCTTTCCCAAACCACAGCCGGGTCACAGTTCAGAGGGCACCTTCATCTTTGGCATTAGAGATATGAAGTTTGACAAGCCTTCTCGACATGAATTTCGTCTCTTGGTAGACAATCATCTATTGGGCGTAGTACCACTTGAAATTGTGCAGTTGGAGACATCTGCACAGGCAAATTAGCTGTGGCAAAAAAGAAGAAAGCATTAGAAAGGGCGCGATCAAGCCCAAAAGGCTGGCGTTTCAAAAAGCTTCGTAGTCTACTGTTGCGGTATGGATTCGAAGTTCGAGCGGGCAAGGGGAGTCACCAGGTTGCGACATTTCCAGGAACGGATATACGCGTGACAATTGTCAGTCATTCCGGCGAAGTTTCGCAGGAATATGTAAAAGATGCTATAGAAGCAATCGATGAAGTCATAGCGAGATATGGAGATCAGTCATGATTCGCGATGACTTGTGGGAAAAGGCAGGTGAACTCGCCGCCCGTCCCTACAAAGTTGTGACAATCGAAGACACACTCACTGACGAGACGGTCGTTGTAGTTGCCAGGAACCCGGAACTTAAGGGATGTTTGGCACAAGGGTTGACTGCTGAGGAAGCAATCAGGGAACTCGGAGAGGCAAGGCAGGTATATATCTATTCCCTGCTGGAAGACAACTTGCCAGTACCCGAACCCGATGCTCTTTCCTTGTCGGTATCCGGCGCTCCTGAAGTTGTCGCGCAATTCACTGTGTGGTCGTTTAGCAGTGGTGTCAGGTTGGAAGTCTTTCAGGAGACGCGAGGAGACTATATCCCAATAGTCGTAGAGTCTCCCCGGCAGACTGTCCTGGCGTAAGGATCCACAACGCACGCTCCCCCTCAGCGCGCGCAGCCGCCCTCGCCGCTCGGGCGCACCGAGGGCCGCGCGACGTCCGTCACGCCCTTCCACGCGTAGGGGTCCTCGCCGGCGACCATGACGATGTCACGGTAGTCGGCGGTGGCCGCGCGCGTCCCTTCAGCAAACTGCATCCAGGGCAGCAGCGATTGCGCGCTCATGTAGTGGTTGACCAGCGCGCGGCGGTGGCCGCCCCGGGCGCGGTTGGGCAGCGAGCGGTGCAGCAGGTAGCCGTTGAAAAAGACGATCGAGCCGGCCCTCACTTCCACCGGCACGGCATCCCCGTCGCGCCAGGGGAATCCCTGACTCTCGTCCGTGCAGTCGAAGCGCGGGTCGTCCTGCTGCTCCAGCGGCCAGAGCACGCCGTAACGATGCGAACCCGGCAACACCCACAGACAGCCGTTCTCGACCCTGGCGTCGTCCAGCGCCATCCACGCGCCGGTCAGGCTGCGGTCGCGCGTGGGGATGAAGTCCTCGTCCTGATGCCAGGCCTGGCCCGGCTTGCCGGCGGACTTGATGAAGAGCATCGACTGCATGCACTTGACGTCCGGGCCGATGATCTGCGTCAGGATGTTGACGATGGCCGGGTGCGAGAGCTGCGCGCGCATCAGGGGTGAAATCTTGTGCGGGAAATGGATGCAGAGGTACTGGCGGATGACTTCCTCGTCGCTCTCCTGCGGGCTGTGCGACAGGCCGTTGCGCAGCGGGCCGCGCTCGCCGCGGCAGATGCGCGCCGTCTCGGCCTGCAGTTGTGCGATCTCCTCCGACTGCAGGGCATCGGGGACGACGAGATAACCGTTCCTGCGGTAGTCGTCCAGCAGCGACGCCGCCAGCGGCGCGTCCGCCACCTGGGCCGGCGTCGCCGTATCAGGCATGGTCATCCTGCCCCTCCCCGACCTGCGCCATGGACTTTCGGTTTAAAGGAAGGTTCCCGCCCCGGCTGATGGGACGGGAACCCTGTGATACGGGATGCTCGGGATCAGGCGTCGGAGTCTTCCGACTCTTCCTCTTCCATCTCCCCGTCATCGTCCGACATGTCTTCTTCCATGTCGTCCATGTCCAGCATCTCGCCCGTGATGGGGTCAACGCCGGTGCTGATGCTGCCGTCCTGCAGGCCGGCGAAGATCTCTTCCAGCTGCGCCAGCACTTCCTCCGGCACGTCGGAATCATGCGGCGGCGCCAGGCCGACGCCGTCATTCTCGGCGGCCAGCACGCGGTTACCACCGTAATTCATGTCGTCGCCCGCAACCAGCTCCGCCAGCGAGAGGTAGACGCCTTGGTCGACGCGCTTCATGGCGCTGGAAATGAGCATTTCCGCGCCCCGCGTCTCGCCATTGCCGAAGGTTGTCAGGTATTCGTCCTGGTCGACACCGATCACGTAGACGCCTTCCGCGGCCGCGGCCTTAATGCCGCCGGAGCCGGTCGGGCCGCCCGCGCCAAAGATCACGTCCGCCCCTTCGGCGATGAACTGCAGCGCCGTCTCGGCGCCGGTTGCCGGGTCCGTGAAGCTGGGGATGTAGACGCCGAGGGCCGCGGCATCCATGTTGGTATGGGCCACGCCGTTCTCAAAGCCATGGCGGAAGCGGATCACCGGTGGGATGTCGATGCCGTAAACGCCGGCCACGACACCACTCTCGGTCATCAGCCCGGCGAGCGCGCCGGCCATGAAGCCCGCCTGGTCCTCGCGGAACAGGACGCCCACCTGGTTGGGCGACGCTTCGGGATAGAAATGATCGACGCCGATGAAGTAGACGTCCGGATTCACGGCGGCGGCGGCCAGGGTCGCATCCGTCATCAGGAAGCCCACCGTGATGATGGCGCCATAGCCGGAGTCGACGCAGGTCTGGATGTTGGCATTGTAGTCCACCTGGCTGGTGGTCTCGATATAGGTTGAGTCGAGGTCGAATTCTTCCACCGCGTCCGTCATACCCTTGTAGGCGAACTGGTTGAAGGTCCCGTCGTTGACGCGGCCGACGTCCGTAATCAGACAGACCGACTCGATCAGCGGGTCCTGCGCAAGGGCCGGCGACACCAGCGACATGGTCGCCAGTAACACCAGCGTGAGCATAAGGACGATTTTTCTGTTCACAGCGCGGGTTCCTCTCATTCTCGTGGTCGATAATGCACATCTGCTACTGTAACCCAAAATCTGCGGACGATAAAGCAGCGGGGCGCCAGTCGAAAGTCCTCAGCCGCCACTCTCCTCCCTTGGCTGCGGCTCCAGCCTTGCGCCGGTGATCGGGTCGCAGCCGGTCCCCTGGCTGCCATCCTGCAGGGCGGCATGGATCCCGTCCAGACGCTCCGGCACCCCTTCCGGCACTTCGGAGTCATGTGGCGGCGCCAGGCCGATGCCCTCGCTGGCCGCGTCCAGCACGCGCAGACCACCCTCCCCGTGGAAGCTCGCGGTGTCGCCTTCCACCAGCGCCTGCAGAGAGGTAGACGCCCCGGTCCACGCGTTTCAACGCGCTGCTGATCAGGTATTCCGCGCCCGGGCTCTCGCCCCCGCCGAAAGTCGTCAGGTATTCGTCCTGGTCCACGCCGATGACGCGGACGCCGGCCGCAGCCGCGGCGAGGATGGCGCCGGAGCCGGTGGCGCCGCCGGCGCCGAGAATGACGTCCGCGCCCTCGGCGATGAACTGCAGCGCGGTCTCGGCGCCCGTCGCCGGGTCGATGAAGCTTGGGACGTGAACGCCCGCGGCCCGCGCCGCCGCGTTGCTGTGCGCGACGCCGTTCTCAAAGCCGCAGCGGAAGCGGAGCACCGGCGGAATGTCGATGCCGTAAACACCGGCCACAACGTCGCTTTCGGTCACAAGGCCGGCCAGCGCCCCGGCCAGAAAGCCGGCCTGGTCCTCGCGGAACTGCAGGCCCACCAGGTTGGCGGGGGCCTCGCTGTAGAAATGGTCCACGCCGATGAAATACACGTCCGGGTTGGCCTGGGCCGCCGCCAGCGTCGCGTCGGCGATCAGGAAGCCCATGGTGATGATGGCGTCATAATCCGCGTCGATGCAGGTCTGCAGGTTGTCTTCGTAGTCCACCTGGCGGGTCGTCTCGATGAAGCTGGTCTCCAGGCCGAAGTCCGCCGCGGCGGCCAGCATGCCCTCGTAACCGCCCTGGTTGAAGGTGCCGTCGTCGACCCGGCCGACGTCCGTGACCAGACAGACCGACTCGATCAGCGCCTCCTGCGCCAGGGTCGGCGGCCCGAAAAGCGTGATGGCGAGAAGAGTCAGCGCCAGATTGCGTGTCAGCCCGCCCATGTTCATCTGCGGAATCCCCCGTCGCCCCAGCGCGAGGGGTATTTTACACAGGGGGGGGGGGGGTGGCCGGCCTGGCCGGTCAGCTGATCACATCCGGCAGCGTGAGCGTGATGTCCAGTTGATGGCGGCCGGTGGCGGGGCTGTCGCTGCGCAGCCCCAGTTGACGCAGCTGCTGCAATTGCGGCCCGGAGGCGGCGGGCAGGAAGGTGGCGTAGAGCGGCGCGATGTCGACATAGAGCTGCGGCGGCCGGTCCTGCGCCAGGGTCTGCCAGCGCGCGCGATCGATGAGACGGTCGTCACCGCGCAGCGCGCGTTCCATGGCCTCGGGCGCCGAGCCGGTGCCCAGCAGCAGCAGGCCATCCTCGAGCCAGACCTGCAGCGGCGTCTCGACCAGGTCATCGCCGGGCAGTGTGCGACGCAGGCTCCCCTCCGCCGCGTCGCCGGCAAGGCCGCGCGCATCGAGCGTCAGGGAGAAGAGGCGGTCGAGCGCGTCGATCACGGCCTGGCCGTCGTCCACCTCGGCGACCAGCAACAGGTCCCAGGGCATGTTCAGCGGCGGCAGGGGATCGTTGGGACGCGGCAGCAGGGCCAGGCTGAAGCTGCCGTCAAGCCGACGCAGGAGATCGAGGTCGAGGTCGAAATTCGCCTGGTCCCACAGGGCCATGAGCCAGCCGTTGACCAGGGTGTTGATGGTGTCCGCGTCCGGCGCCGTCAGGAGGCCGCTGGCCGCGCCCTGCGACTGCCGGACGCCGAAAGGGCCCAGCAACTCGCCGCCGAAAGCGCTGAAGGGCAGGGCCGCCAGCAGGTTGTAGGCCAGCTGGCGCGCGTCGCTGCCGCTGGCCACCAGCATGGCGCTGCGCGGCACGGGCTCCAGCACCGCGGAATTGAATGGCGCAGGCGCCGGGGCGGCAACGTCGTCGTCGCCGTGGAGCGTCAGCGAAAGACGCAGCACGTTCAGGCGTGGCCGGTCGGTTTCGAGGGAGAAGGTCAGCGCCCGGACGTCGCCTCCCAGCGCCAGTTGTGGCAGCGTCGGGTCGCCGCCGAGGCCCTCCAGAGCCTGAGCGAAAGCGTCCAGCAGGGGTTCAGCTTCCTCGCTGCCGGAGAGCAGGGCCGCGAGGGCCTGCGGAGTCTGCGCGCCGCGCAGCCAGCCGGAGAGAATCTCGCCGGAGGCCGTCCCCTCGCCGTCGCGCGGCGTCATGCCGCTGCCCTCCGCCAGCAAGGCGGGGCCTGCGCCCGCCTGGGCGTCCAGGGCGGCGCGCACCAGCGTCTCCGGCCCGATGAGGACGGCGCCAGGCGTGAAGGCGATGCTGCTGCGGTCCGCCAGCCAGAGCCGCTGGCCCTGGTGCTGGTCGCGCTGCAGCAGGTCCTGCTCGTCAAGGATGTCGCTGAAGCTGCCGAGGGCCTGCAGCAGGTCCTGCGTGGGCAGGATGAGCAGGGGCGCCGGACTGTCGGCGTCCTGGCGCCAGGCGAGGAACAATTCGTCGTCCAGCCAGGGCGCGAAATCGCGGGCGAAAACGGGCAGCGCCTCGGTATCGAGCTGTTGCAGCGGCAGGGCCTGCTCCAGTCCCTGCAGCGCCTGCAGGCCCGGGCGCGCCGGTTGCAGCAGGGCGGCGGAACGGGCGGCGATATTCAGCGCATCGAGGGCGTCGCGGTCGTCGAGGTCGAGGCGCAGCCAGGCGTCGACGTCGGCGGGCAGGAAAGCGCGCGGGTCCACAGCGGTCGGCGGGTCAGGCGCCTGCGCGAGGACGGGCGCAGCCAGCAGCAGCAGGGTGGCGGCGCAAATCAGGGCGCGACGAAAGCTGTCACCCGACATGGACGACTCCTGTAGGGCAGGAAGCAGGCCGACAGTTGAGCATAACGCGCCCGCAGCCGGGCGGCGCGGGACTTAATCAAACGCTGATGTAGGGCCTCAGAGGCCCACGTCGCGGCGGCGGAAGGCCCACACACTACCCAGCGCCAGCAGCACGGCCAGCGCGCTGATGAACAGTGTCTTGCCCTGGTCGAGGCCCTCGCCGACGATGCCGGCGGCGTCGTAGTAGCTGAAGAAGGAGACCGCGCGCAGGGTCTGCGACAGGCCCTCGCCGACGATGCCGGCCACGGTGTCGATCATGAAACTGGCGATCACGAAGGCGGTGGTGACGGCCAGCGCGCGCTGGCGGCGGCGCAGCAGGGCCGCCATCAGGGCGGTGAAGGCCAGTACGAAAATCAGCACCGGCACCACGTTGAAGACCACCGTCGCCATGCGCCCCATGTCCAGCTGCACATCGACCAGGGCCACGCCCAGCCAGAGGCCGACGTAGACCAGGAGACCCACGCCCACAATGCTCAGGCTGTAGGCTAGAAAGCGCTCGACGATGACCTGCCAGCGCGGCAGCGGCAGGCTCAGGATCACTTCCATGACGCCGTCATCCTCGTCGTTGGCGCTGATGCGCATGCCCATCACCACCGGATAGGCGGCGAAGATCAGCGCGAACTTGCCGAAGAAGCCGACCGTGATGATGCCCTCCGGCGTGGCCAGCACCTGCAGATCGGCGTCGAAACCGGCGGCCGCCAGCAGAATCGGCGGCAGGCCCTGGATCAACTCGACCATCTTCATCGAGTCGAAGAAAGGCACCATGGCGGCGGTGAACAGGGCCATCAGGCCGAGGCCCGCGCCCCAGTAGACCATTTGCAGCCATGTGCGGCGCAGCGTGTTGAGGAAAATCACTCCGGTCATGCGACGAACCTCCGCGCTCTAGAGACCGATGTCCCGGCGATCAAGGAACCACAACGCGCCGGCCAGTAGCACAAGGGTCACGCCCAGCAGCAGGGCCAGGTTTTCCGCAGGCAGGAAGCTGCCGGGCGCGATGCCCTCGCTGCTCCAGCGATAGAAGGAGAGCCGGCCCAGCTGGTTGAGCGGCCCCTCGCTGATGGCGCTGGCGATGAAATCCAGAAAGTAGCTGCCGATGACGAAGACGATGCCGATACCGGTAGCGACCATGTGGCGCCGCAGCGCGGCCGCGGCGAGGGCCGTGAAGGCCATCACCAGCAGGGTGCCGGGCACCAGGTTGAAGGCCGTGGCAAACAGCGTGGCCGGCGCCAGGTTGAAGGTCGTGGCGCCGCTCCCCAGCACCAGGCCCAGCGCGCTGAGCAGCACGATCAGCAGGGTCAGCAGGGTGAAGGCGAGGAAGCGCTCCAGCAGCAGGCGGCGGCGCGAGAGAGGCAGGCTGAGCAGCACGTCGAGAATGCCGGCCTCCTCCTCGTTGGCGCAGAGGTTCAGCCCCGCCAGCAGGCCGTAAACCGCCAGCATCAGTTGCGCCCAGGTGGCGAAGCCGTACTGGATGAAGCCCTCCGGCGTGCGCAGCAGCAGGGTGTCGCCCGCGCCGATGGCGTCCAGGAGCGGCTGTGGCATGGAGGCGACCAGACCGACGTAGTTGTCCAGCGCCTCCTGGTCGGGAATGACGGCGATGACGTAGAGGCCCAGCAGCGCCAGGCCAGCGCTCCAGTAGAGCGTCGGGCGCCAGTGCTGGCGCAGCGTGGCGCGCAGCAGGACGCCGCTCATGCCGCGCCTCCGTTGCCGTAGTAGGCGAGGAAGATTTCCTCCAGCGTGGGTTCGTGGACGTGGAGTTCCTCAACGTAGCAGTCCTGCAGTGCGCGCAGCAGGGGGTCGAAGTCGCCGCTGAGGCGCAGGCGGACGCTGCTGTCCTCGACGCTGACCTCGCTGACGCCCTCAAGGGCCTCAAGCCGGCCGGGCAGCGACCCCACCTCGCGCAGTTGCAGGCGCACCCAGCGGAAGCCGACCTGGGTCAGGCGGCTGACCTGTTCGACGGTGATCAACCGGCCCTGGCGCAGGATGGCGACGCGGTCGCAGATGGCCTGCACCTCGGGCAGCAAATGCGAGGAGAGGAAGACGCTACGGCCCTCGTCGCGCGTCTCGAACATAATCTCGTGGAAGATCTGCTGCATCAGCGGGTCGAGCCCGCCGGTGGGCTCATCGAGGATCAGCAGGTCCGGTTTGTGCATCAGGGCCAGCACCAGACCCAGCTTGCGCCGGTTGCCGCTGGAGTAGTTGCGCACCCGGATGTTCAGGTCCAGTTGCAGGCGTTCCGTCAGTTCCCGCCGGTAGGCCGCATCGACGCCGCCGCGCAGGTCGGCCACCAGACGCAGGACCTGGGCGCCGGTCTGCCCCTTCCACAGCGCCAGTTCGCCCGGCAGGAAACCAATGCGTTTGTGCAGCGCCACGCTGTCCGCCTGGGCGTCCATGCCCAGCACGGTCGCGCTGCCTGCGCTGGGACGGATGAGATCGAGCAGCAGGCGGATGGTGGTGGTCTTGCCGGCGCCGTTGGGCCCCAGGTAGCCGAAGATCTCGCCCTGCTGCACCTGCAGGTTGAGCTGGTCCAGCGCGCGCACTTCATGGCGGCCGGAGCCGTAGACTTTCGTCAGGTCACGAGTTTCGATGACGGCCATGGAATTTCCGCTTCCCCCGTGAACAACCTGCTTCACTATATCACAGCCGGGGGAAGGTCCTGCCTGTGGCCGCCACACGGCGCGCGCTACAATCGGCCCATGACGAACAGCGAACCCCTCACCGGCCAGGACTGGAACGGACTCCTCCGCCGCGGCGTCCTTGTGTTGCTGACGGCGATTCTCTATCTGCTGACCCTCGCCCTCGGCGTGCTGGCGCTGCTGGCGCTGGTGCGCACGGTGGAGTTTGGCTCGGCGCTGCTGATCGCGCGGCACGATCTGGTCGCGCCGGCCAACGCGCGCGGCGTCATGACGGTGCTGCGCAACGTCACCGCCATTGGCGGGGGGTTGCTGCTGCTGGCCGTGGCGGTGTTCGGCCTGGAATACCACTGGAAACACCGCGGACAGGGACGCTCCCTGCGCCTCATTGCCCTCACCCTGGGGGTTGAACTGGCCCTGCTGGCGCTTGAACGCCTCGTCTTTTACGATTGACGGGGCCCGCGCGGGCATTTGACAGGCACCCGGACTGACGATAACTTGTGTTAAGTGCAGGTTAAGTACGCTGTTCCGCATGGCCGCACAGCGTAAACTGGCCATCAGGAGCGCTTGACGGGCCTGCGCTACAGTGGCGCCGATCCCATGGATCGGGATTTCAATTCGTTCACCGGAGGAAAGCACAAAATGCGCAAGACTTTTCTGGTACTCACGTTGTTACTGCTGGCGGGGTTGACCCTGCTGACGCCCGTGCAGGCGCAGGGCTGTAGCGCCGACGCGCCCTGCGAAATCGACGCCCTGATCGGCTTCACCGATCATCGTCTGGACTGGGCCGTGGAGCGCGCCGTGGAATTCGGCGAGATGTTCCCGCAGTACGTGGTGAACATCGAATCCTTCTCGGACTACGAGCCCCTGCTGGATTCCTACATCCTCTCGCAGGAGCAGGGCAATCCGCCCGAGATCATGCAGCTCTTTGAAGTCGGCACGCAGTTCGCCATCGACAGCGGCTACTTTAAGCCGGCCAGCGATATTATTGCCGGCCGTGACGAGGTTCTGGGCCAGCCGGTAGACTTCGACGACATTATCCCGGTGGTCTCCAGCTACTACACCATCGGCGGCGACTGGTCCTCGGTAGCCTGGAACACCTCCACGCCGATCCTCTACGCCAATCTGAACATCCTGGGCGAGGCCGGCATTATGGACCTGCCGATGACCTGGCAGGCTGTTGAGGCGGCCTGCGAGCAGTTGCAGCCCATGGTCGACGCCGGCAGCATCGCCGGCTGCATCGTCTGGCCCAATCACGGCTGGTTCTACGAGCAGTGGCTGGCGCAGCAGAACACCGAACTGGTCAACAACGGCAACGGCCGTGAAGGCCGCCCCACCCAGGTGCTGCTGAGCAGCGAAGCCTCGCTCAACATCGTGCAGTGGCACAAGGACATGTACGAGAAGGGCTACTATGCCTACAGCGGCAAGCAGCGGGACTGGTCCGGCGCGGTGCAGGCCTTCAACAGCCAGCAACTGCCCTTCATCATGACCAGCAGCGCCAGCGCCGGCGGCATCATGCGCAACGCGGCCGAGAATGGCGTCGAGGTCGGCACCAGCAACATGGTTTACGATGAAGAGGTCGGCTGGACCGGCAACATCCTCGGTGGCGCCACCATGTGGATCACCGACGGCCTCGAGCCGGAGATTGAGGAAGGCGCGATGGCCTTCCTGCTCTTCTTCTCCAACACCGAGAACTCCGCCTCATGGCACCAGACCAGCGGCTACGTGCCCGTGCGCAACAGCTCGGTCGCGCTGCTGGAGGAGCAGGGCTGGTACGAGGAGAACCCCAACTTCCTCACCGCCAGCATCCAGCTGGGTGAGTCGCAGGTGACGATCGCGACCCAGGGCGCCATCTTCGGCACCTTCGTGGAGACGCGCAACATCATCACCCAGGCGATTGAGGACGCCATGTTGACCGGCGGCGACGTCGCTGAAATCATGGCGGCGGCCGAAGAGGAAGCGAACGTCCTGCTTGAGGAGTACAATCTGCTTTACGTGGATGAGTAGGTCGTAAAGCGACCCGACGGGGCAGCCCGGGCTTCACATCATCCCGGCTGCCCCGTTTGATTTACGGAAGGCAGGCGCATGTATCTCGTTTCACCGCCGATCCTGCTGCTGCTGGTCGCCCTGGTCGGCGGTAGCTGGAGTGCGTGGCGCGCGCGGGCGCAGGGCGCGGCCCCGGCGGTCCGCCAACGGGCGCAGTTGCTGGCCCTGCTCGGCGCGGTCAGCGCGGCGGCGGGCGCCCTGGTCTTGCTGGCGCCGCTGAATTTCTGTCCCTTTGAACTGGATGGCGACGGCAACGCCAACCGGCTGAACGTCATGCTGGGCGTTTTCATTCTGCTTGGCGGCGCCTTCCTGGCGCATCGCGTGGTGTCGTCGCTGGTCGGTCGCTGGCTGCGCGGCGAGGCCTTGCCCGGCGCCACGGAGACGCGTACCGGTCTCTTCAGCGGGCCGGGCTCTACCTTGCTGGCGCTGCTCTGTCTGGCGCCCACACTGACGATCCTCACGCTGTTTCTCTACTATCCGATGTTCGACACCTTCCAGCTCTCAACGCAGTTGGCGCGTTTGGGGGCGCCACGCACGAGATTCGTCTGCATGCGCAATTTCAACCAGTTGCTGGGAGACCCTGACTACGGGCGCACGGTGCTGATCAGCTTTTTCCTCGCCGCGTTCATCGTGATGTTCTCGCTGGCTTTCTCGCTGCTGATCGCGCAGATGGCCTACCGCCCCATCACCGGTGGCCGCTTCTACCGCGCCTTGTTGGTCTGGCCCTACGCGCTCTCACCGGTCATCGCCGGCATCATTTTTGAGTTGCTGTTTCACAATACCGCCGGTGTGCTCAACCACGTGCTCGACAGCACCTTTGGCTTCAAGGTGCCCTGGCTTTTGGATCCGACCATCGCGCCCTGGACAGTGGTGGTCGCCTCGACCTGGAATATCCTTGGCTTCTGCATCCTGTTCTACATCGCCGGCCTGCAAAATGTGCCCAATGATCTGCTGGAAGCGGCGGCCATCGACGGCGCCAGCGCCATACAACGCTTCTTCAGGATCACCTTCCCGCTGCTTTCGCCCATCACCTTCTTCCTGGTGGTGACGACCACGACTTATGCCTTTTTCGACACTTACGGCCTGATTGACTTTCTCACCGCCGGCGGCCCGGTCGAATCCACCACGACCATGATGTACGAGGTCTTTGAAGTGGGGGTGGTGGCGCGCAACCTGGGCAGCGCGGCGGCGCGTTCGCTCTTGCTCTTCGGCATCGTCATCGGCGTGACGATCCTGCAGTTCCGCTTCAGCCGCGGCCGGGTGATGTACGGGAGTTGATGATGGAAGAAAAGCTGGGACTTCCCTACGCTGCGGCGCCAGTGACTCCCCGGCGCAGGCGCCTGCCCAAACGCTGGTACGCGCACGTCATCCTGATCACAGCCATCATCATCACCGGCTTCCCGGTGTACTACGCCGTCGTCGTCGCCACGCAGTCCAACACCCAGGTCTTCAACTACCAGTTGACGCCCAGCACCTATCTGGAGCGCAACTGGGACCTGGTGATCCATGAACGTCAACTGCCGCGCTACATGCTCAATTCGGTCATCGTGGCGCTGGTGATGACGACCGGCAAGGCGGTGCTTTCGCTGCTGGCGGGCATGGCCTTCGTCTTTTTCCGCATCCCCGGCAAGTGGCTGATTTTCGGCTTCGTGCTGATCACGTTGATGATGCCCACCGAGGTGATGGCCATCGCCCTCTTCCGCCTGGTGGGTGTTGAGTTGCAGTGGGGCGGTTACGACGCGATGATCGTGCCCTTCATCGCCAGCGCCACCGGCAGCTTCCTCTTCCGCCAGCACTTCGCCAGTATCCCCGGCGAACTGAGCGAGGCGGCGCAGATCGATGGCGCCAACCCGCTGCAGTTCCTGTGGTACGTGCTGATTCCCATCAGCTGGAACGCCATCGCCGCGCTCTTCGTGATCCAGTTCCTCTATGCCTGGAACCAGTACCTGTGGCCGCTGATGGTCATCCACGAGACGACGCTCAAGCCGGTCCAGTTGGGCCTGCGTTCGCTGCGCAGCGGCACGGAAACCGGCGACAGCTTCGGCCCGCTGATGTTGGGCGCCGTGCTGGCCAGTATCCCGCCGCTGGTGGTTTTCCTCGCCCTGCAGAAACAGTTTATGAGCGGCTTCGCCCTGACCCGCGACAAGTAGGCGCTGCGCCCGCGACCCACCGGCGCCACAGGGGCGACATATCATGTCGCCCGCGTCCGACATGCCGACAGGGTGTGCGTTGCCCTGAAATCGGTTATCATGAAAGGATGCGCCTGTTGGAGGGGCGGGGCCATGAGCGACCCGCAGCGGCAGAAGAAGAACGACAACGGACCGGGGCGGCGGAAGCCGGATGACGCCCCGCTGTCGCAGGACTGGCGGCCGGCGCCGGATCATCCCATGTGGGAGGAACAGCGCGAAGCCGTCCGGCGCATTCAGGCGCGCCGCGCGGCGAATGGCGCTGTGGACGACTGGGACGAAATCATGAACGGGCCGCGCGACTTCCGCAAGGGTCTGCCGCATATCGCGTCGTGATTGTTACGCGGCTTGATGCGGATCTTGCATGGCTATTCGATACCACCGTTTTCATCGATCTCGAACGGGGATCTTCCACCATTGAGGCTATCTTCGATCAGGTCCGGCTGGAACGCATCAGGGTCTGCTATTCGTTCGTCACCTTCCTGGAGTTGCGCCTGGGGCGCGCCGCAGGTCGGCACTGGACTGAAGAGGAGCGCTACCGGGTCCTGCGCCCCTTCCCCATGGTAGGCCTGCATCCGGCGCTGGAGCGCATCGCCCTCGGCTATCAGGCGGCGCTGGAAGCGCAAAACGCGAAGCGGCGCGACCGCCTCTCGTTGCCCGGTTTCAATGACTTTTACATCGCCGCCGGCGCCTGGCGCCATGGCCTGCGCGTGCTCACCCGCAACACCCGCCACTTCACCTTGCTCGCCGGCCTGGAATCCGGCCCGCCCGACGTGGCGTTCTACCGGCTGGATTGAATTCGCCGCGCCGCGCCGCGCGCAGCACGAGGCCGGCGCAGGGCAAGGGCATGGCTACAGTCAGTTCTGTCCCCTGATCAGCTGCTGGCATTCGGGCGTATCGAAGTGATCCCGCACCCACTCGGCTTTGGCGCGCGCGCTGTCCTGCGCCAGCAGGGCGCGGCCCTCGTCCTGCATCCAGCCGACCGCCTTTTTCTTGTTCTCGCGCCGCAGGCCGGCCAGCGTCAGGTAGTTGCGCTTGCGGCGGTTGCAGGGGCCGCAGAGCAGGATGCGATTGAGGATGTGGTTGGCGCCGCCTTCGGCCTTCGGCTGGATGTGGTCGAGTTGCATGAACTCGCGCTCCAGCAGGCGGCCGCAGCCGGCGCAGATGACGCCCTCGCCGGAAGCTTGCGCCGCCGAAAGCGCGTGGGTCATCTGGCGATGGCTGATGCGCTGCCAGGGTTCGTGCGGGCGCTGGACGGGAAGCCGGAAGGAGGGCGCGGCGACCTCGTTGTCGTCACTGCGTTCGGGCGGCGTCGTTTCGACGTGGACGCGCTTCGTCCAGAATTGCAGAGGCTGCTTGTCTTCCGTGAGCATGCCTTCTTCCGCCAGGCGGCTGAGCACGATGTCCTTCGCGCCGTCCCAGATGTCCATGCCGACCCACTTGCGCTTCAGCTGCTCGGCGGCGACGGGCGTGGTGGCGCAGCCGCAGAAGGGGTCGAGGACGAAGTCGCCCTCGTTGCTGCTGGCTTCGATGATGCGCCGGTAGAGGGCCAGCGGCTTCTGCGTGGGGTAGCCGGTGCGTTCGTTGCCTCTCGCCCCAGGAATATCGATCCACAGACTATCGAGTTTTATGCCTTCAGCATCTTTCAGATACTTCTTGTATTGAAAGGGAGAACCTGGCCTAGCTTGAACCAATAAATCATCTTCAAACATTCGTTGCATTCGCTCGGGCTTGAAACGCCATGCTCTCTTAACTCCACGAAAATTGTAAGTCTTATTGCCACCGGTCTCGTTTGTACAGGGAAGCAGACGATATCTGCCGCGATCATCCGTATGTTTGTACATTTCCTTTATGTATTCGGGGGAGTATGGCAAATACTGAATGTTGTATTTGTGGAGCGGCGACTTTGCGTACCACAAGATGGAATCCACGATTCGTCCCATAGATTTTGTGGCCAAGTTGTGTTTGTCGTGCCTTCTTTGCCACACAATCTCGTTGCGAAAGTTCTTCCAGCCGAAAATCGCGTCCAGAATTGCCTTGATGTAGTGGCTCGCGGTTGGGTCGCAGTGCAAATACAGGCTGCCGTCCGCCCGCAGCACGCGGTGCATCTCCATCAGGCGCACGCCCAGCCAGCAGAGGAAGGCGCCCATGTCATCGCCGTAGGCGGCGCGCGCCGCCGTGATCACCTCCCACACCGCCGGCCAGTCGTCGATGATGCCGTCGGTCCATTCCTCGTGCACGTCCTCGTCCCAGCGCCAGCGGTCACGAAACCTTGCGCCCGCCGCCAGGCTGTCGGGCGTGGCGTGGAAGTCGCGGTTTTTGTTGAAGGGCGGGTCGGTGGCGATGAGGTGCATGGTCTCACTGTTCATGCCGCGCAGGAACGCGAGGTTGTCGCCGTGATAGAGGGTGCGGTTTGCGAAATTGCGCTCGCCCATGGGCTTCACCAGAGACCTGGTTACGGGATCACGGAACTATACCCGACGTCTGAATGGGTTGGGAAACAATTGCGGTGCCGCGGGCGATGGCGCGTCTCAGCCAGCCAGTTCAGCGGCCAGGTCCGGCAGCAGGCGGAAGGAGCGCATCATCATCTCCAGGTCCGGCTCGGCCGCCGCGCCCTCCTCCGTGTTGAGGTCCGTCAGGCCGGGGAAGCGCAGGCTGGCCACGTGCAGTTGCCCGTCGGCGCCGTTGAGCAGCGCGTCGAAGCCGCTGTGGCTGTCGCCATCCACGTTGCGCCCGCGCCAGGCGACGGCGAAGCCCTCCGCCCCCTCCTGCGCCAGCGCGCTGACGCTGAGGACTTCGGCGCCGCTGTGCCGCGCGCTGACGCTGGCGCCGGCGGCCGCTTCGTCAGCCACCTGGCCCTCGAGGCTCTCGATGCGCAGCGAGGCGTCGCCCCCGCTGAGGCTGGTGGGGCGGCCGGGCGCGCTGTCGCTCAGCGTCCAGTCCTGCGGGTATCGGATGAAGTGCGCCCGCTCGCCGTCGAACCAGGCGTTCCAGAGGAAGGGCGTGTCGGCCAGTTCCTTGAGCGGACGCAGCGAGTCGGCCGTGCCCTCCAGCAGTTGCAGCAGGGCGGCCGTCGCGTTTTCCGGCGTGACGACGCGCACGGCGTAGATCCACTCGCCGTCGGTCCAGGACTGCTGCCGCGCCACGAAGGTCTGGCCGCCGTGCTGCAGGGCGAAGTCGATGATCAGCCGGTCGTCGGCGCTGCGCCGGCGTTCGCTCTCTTCCCAGTCGCGATATTCGCGCCAGCTGCTGCCCAGCCAGGCGTCGTTGTAGCGCGCGTCGAGGACGTCCAGCGTTAGCGGGCCCGAGTCGCTGCTGCGCGGCGGCCGGTCCACGTCCACCTGGATCACGCTTTGCGCGGCCTCGTTGGCCAGGACGGTGCGCAGGCCCGCGCGCGTGTTCTCCGCCTCGTCGACAGCCCAGCCCGCGGGCAGGGCGAGGGTATAGAGGCCGGCGGGGTGGAGGAAGCGTTGCGCGAAGACGATGCTCTCCGGCGCCGGCGGTGGCGGGAAGGTGGCGACGGGCGCCGCGGTCGGCACGACGCGCGGCTGGTTGGGCGCCACGGCCGAGAGCAGCGTGGTCAGGGCCAGAATGGCGGCCATTGAGATGCCAAATATGATGGTGATGCGCTTCATCCACATGCGATCGCGGGACTCCGGGCTTCGGCGGGCTCGCGGCGGCATGATACAGCAAAAGCCCGATGCGGTACAGTTGGGGGCTGCGCCTGGGGCGGTGACAAACGCCTGGCGCGGGAGGGGGCGACGATGAGCGTGGTGAGCGTGGGTGAACTGTTGATCGACTTCGTGGCGCTGGAGAGCGGCGTCACGGTGGGCGAGGCCAGTGGCTTCCTGAAGGCCGCCGGCGGCGCGCCGGCCAACGTGATGGTCGCCCTGAAGCGTCTGGGCCACGCGAGCGCCCTGCTGGCGATGGTGGGCGACGACCCCTTCGGCCACTATCTGGCGCAGTTGCTGGCCGCGGAAGGCGTGGACGTGGCGGGCATCCGCTTCTCGCCCGAGGCGCGCACCTCGCTGGCCTTCGTCTCCCTGGCGGAGGGCGGCGAGCGCAGTTTCGTCTTCTACCGCCATCCGGGCGCGGACATGCTGATGACCCCCGCCGACCTCGACCTGGCGCGCATCGACGGCCATGCCATCTTCTTTTACGGCTCCCTCACCATGATCGCGGGTAGCTCGCGCGAGTCGCTGCTGGCGGCCATCGATTATGCGCTGGCGCGCGACATGCTGCTCGCTTACGACCCCAACCTGCGCCTCGGTCTGTGGCCGGACGCGGCCACGGCGCGGCGCTGGATGCTGGCCGGCCTTGAGTACGCCCACGTGGTCAAGGTCAGCGACGAGGAGGTGGACTTCCTCACGGGTGGCGACCTGGACGCGCTGTGGCGCGAGCGCACGCGACTGCTGATCGTCACGCACGGCCCGGGCGGCTCCACCCTGTACACGCGCGAACAGCGCGTCCACGCGCCTGGGTTCGCCGTCGAGTCCGTCGATACCACCGGCGCCGGCGACGGCTACGTGGCCGCCATTCTGGCCAGCCTGCTGGAATACGGCGACGCCTGGCCCGGGCGCCTGGCGCAGATGGCGCGTTTCGCCAACGCGGTCGGCGCGCTGTCGACCATCGCCCGCGGCGCCATCCCGGCCATGCCGCAGCGCGCCACCGTCGAGGCCTTTTTGATGGACCAGGGCGACGGACCTTGATGCGCGGGCGGAGCGCGGCCCTGTGAAGCGGCGGCATCGCATTCTGGTGGTGGATGACGAGCCCACCGTGCGCGAGGTGCTGCGCCGCTATCTGGAGCGCGAGGGCTGGCTGGTCGACGAGGCCGCGGATGGCCGCGCGGCCTTGCAGGCGCTGGACCGTGAACCGCCGGACCTGCTGATTCTCGACCTCATGCTGCCGGGCATCGACGGACTCAGCATCACGCGACGCCTGCGCGGCGACCTCAGCGTGCTCGGCGCCGAACACGCTGTGCCGATCATCATGCTGACCGCGCGCCGCGACGAACAGGACCGCGTCGAAGGCCTGGAGCTGGGCGCCGACGACTATCTGACGAAGCCCTTCAGCCCGCGCGAACTGGTGGCGCGCGTGCGCGCCGTCCTGCGCCGCAGCGACCCCGTCAGCCAGGCCGACGGCCGGCCGCTGCAGATCGGGCCGCTGACGCTGGACCCGCGGGCGCGCGAGGTGCGGCGCCATGGCCAGCCGGTCGCGCTCACCGCGCGCGAATTCGACCTGCTCTGGCACCTGGCCAGCAACCCGCGCCAGGTCTTCAGCCGCGACCAGCTGCTGGACCAGGTGTGGGGCTACAATTTCGAGGGCGACGACAGCACGGTGACGGTGCACGTGCGGCGGCTGCGCGAGAAAATCGAGCCCGACCCCGCCCGCCCGGCCTTCATTCGCACCGTATGGAGCGTCGGTTACCGTTTCGAGCCCGACCCCGATGACAGCGGTGCCTGAACGCCCCGTCGACCTGGGAGGTTGCGCGGCCATCGTCACCGGCGCGGGCGGGAGGCAGGGACGCGCCATCGCCCTGGCGCTGGCCCGGGCCGGCGCCGCCGTGGCGCTCAACGATCTCAATCCCGACCGCGCCGAAAGCGTGCGCGCCGCCATCGCCGCGGGCGGCGGCCAGGCGCTGGCCTGCCCCGGCGACGTCTCCAACCGCTTTCAGGCCGCCAACCTGATCGAGCGCGCCCGCGACGCCTTCGGCCGCGTCTCGCTGCTGCTGCACGCGGCCGGCGCCGGCCCGCTGGAGCGGCCCCTGCTGCGCCTCGACGAGTGGGACTGGCGTCGTCTGCTGGAAGTCAACCTGACCGGCGCCTTCTTCTGCACCCAGCTGATGGCGCGGGTGATGGCGGATGAGGGCGGTGGCGTCATCCTGTTGCTGGCGCCGGGCCATGCCGGCGCTGACGTCGCCACGGTCGCGGCCCGCGCCGGCCTCGGGGGACTGGCGCGGCAGGCCGCCCGCGAACTGGCGCCGGCGGGCATCCGCGTACACGCGCTCTGTATCGCAGCGCCCGCTGACGTGGACGAGGTGGCCGCCGCCGCCGTGGCGCTCTGTGGGCGCGAACAGGCTGACGCGGGCTGGCAGGTGCAGGTCGGCGGCGGGCCTATTCCACGCTGAAGGAGATTTCGAAGGGCCGCTGCAGGATATTCCCGTCCGGTCTGATCAGCACCAGACGCAGGTGGTACCAGCCCGGGCCCAGCGAGGGCGCGTGCAGGGTTTCCAGTTGCCCGTTGGGGACGCTGCGGTCGTGCGTGCTGCCCAGGGTCACCCAGCTGTCGAAGGCGCCGCCGATGATCTCCAGCTTGTAAAACTGCGCCTGCTCCGGCGTGAAGATGACGCTGCCGAGGACAGGCGCGGCGCGCCAGCGCGAGAGCACGTCGCCATTTTGTGGCGAGGTGATGACGGCGGTGGCGACCGGTGGGTCATAGTGTTGCGGTGGCCGTAACAGGGCGCTGCTGCAGCGAATCGAGGGCAGAAAGGCCAGGTTGCGGCTGCGCGCGAAAAGCTCGGCCTCGACCACTTCCTGCGGCGAGGGCGACAGGGGCGGCGCGAGGAAGAGTTGCTCGCGCGCGCCGAGGGAAACGGCCGCCGCCACCAGTTCCTGCGGCGCCTGACAATAGAGCGGCGGCGGCGGCGGCGTGCGGCTGTCCGGATTCTGGTAGCGGATGCCGCTGGCCACTTCGGTCGGGATGCGGAAGGCCAACACGCGGTAGATGCCGGGCTCGACCTCCTCAAGGCGCACGCCGCTACTCTGCAGGGTGGGGCCGGGCGCGGTGGGGTCGGGATAGAGCAGGCCGCTGTCCGCGTCCGGCAGGCCGACCGGGCTGGTCAGCAGCCACTCGTCGACGCGGCGCGCGCAGGCCGTGGCGGGGTCCTTCAGCGAGCCGGGGTCGCAGAGGCTGACCTGCTGCAGGCCGGCCGGCGCCTGCAGGGTGTCGTTGAGCAGCATGCCATCGCGCGCGAAGCTGGCCAACATGCCGGCGTCGCGGTAGATGCCGGCCATCACGGCGTTCCAGAGCGGCGCGGCGCCCGAGAGGCCGGTGGAATCCACCATCGGCGCGCCATCGCTGTTGCCCACCCAGACGCCCACCACGACGTTGCGCGTGTAACCCACGGTCCAGTTGTCGCGGATGTCATCGGTGGTGCCCGTCTTGACGGCGCTGGTGAGGCCGGGGATCAGCAGGGGGCTGCGGGCGCCCATGGCCGGGCTGCGCGCCACGTTGTCCGACAGCATATCGCTGATGAGGAAGGCGATGCGCGGGTCCAGCACCTGCTGGCCGAGGGCGCGTCGCTGGACGCTGCCGGCAGTCAGCCGGCCGTGGGGGCAACCCTCGTCCAGTTCATAGAGCACCTCGTCCTCGCGGTTGAGTACGCAGCGGATGCTGTGCAGCGACACGCGGGCGCCCTCGTTGGCGAGGACGCCGTAGGCCTGCGCCAGCTCCAGCAGGGTGATGTCGCCGCCGCCGAGGGTCAACGACAGGCCGTAGCGGCCGGCTTCGCGGCCCAGGCTGGCCACGCCGAAGCGCTCCATGATCTCCAGCAGGGCCGGCACGCCGATGCGCCGCAGCGTGACCACGGCCGGGATGTTGTAACTGTTGGCGAGGGCCTGGCGCATGCGCTGCGGGCCGTGGAAAAGCTTGTCGTAGTTGCGCGGCCAGTCCGGCGGGGTGTTGGGGCCGCGCACCTCGAGTTTGGTGTCCCACAGGATTTCGGCCGGCGACATGCCCTGTTCCAGCGCCGCGGCGTAGGTCATGGGCTTAACGGTGCTGCCGGGCTGGCGCAAGGCGCTGGTGACGTTGACGCGACCGTCGATGCTGTCGTCGTAATAGTCGGCGCTGCCCACCATGGCGAGGATCTCGCCGCTGTCCGGCCGGGTGACGACCACGGCGCCGTTGCCCACGTTGTTGCCCGCCAGACGGGCCACCTGTTGCCGCACCGAGTCCTGCGCCAGGTCGTTGACGCGCAGGTCGAGCGTGGTGTAGACCTTGAGGCCGCCGTTGGCGATCAGGTCCGGCCCGTGGCCGAGGCTGCTCAGGAGCTGCTCGAGTTCCGCCTGCACGTGGACGGTGAAGTGCGGCGCGCGGAAGGGCACGTCGGGCGTGTCGAAGCTCAGGCCGTCGGCGATGGCCTGATCGCGCTGCGCCCTGTCGATGAAGCCTTCGACGAGCATGCGCTCCAGCACGGTGAGCCAGCGCAGGTTGACGGCCTCCTGCACCTCCTGCTCCGGGTTGAGCGGATCAAGGCTGGCGGGCGCCTGGGGCAGGCCGGCCAGCATGGCCGCCTCGCCCAGGTTGATGCGGCTGACGTCCTTGTTGAAGAAGGTGCTGGCGGCGGCCTGGGCGCCGTAGGCCAGGTTGCCGTAGTAGATCTCGTTCAGGTAAAGCTCGAGGATCTCGTCCTTGCTCTTGCGTTGAGTCAGCACCAGGGCCAGCGCGATCTCCTCCAGCTTGCGATCGATGCTGCGCTCGGCGCGGCGCTCCGGCGTGAAGAGCAGGTTGCGCACCAGTTGCTGGGTGATGGTGCTGCCGCCGCTGCTGCCGCGCGCAAGGCCGACGTACTGCAGGAAGGCGCGCAGGGTCGCGGCCACGTCGATGCCAGGGTTGCTGTAGAAGGTGTCGTCCTCAATCGCCAGGGTGGCGTCGATCAGGGCGGGCGGAATATCCCGCAGCGGGACGTAGGTGCGGCGGCCCTCGCGGAAGGACTCGTAAAGCACCTCGCCGTAGCGGTCGTAAATGAAGCTGCTCTCGAAGTTGCGCCAGTCATCCACCTGGGCCACGCGCTCGGCCAGCTGTCCCTCGATGCGAGCGCCCAGCAGCGTCACGGCCAGCAGCACCGTCAGCGTCAGCCCGCCGCAGAGAAAGCCGCCGGCGGCGACGGTGGCGATCAGGCAACCGCGCGGTCCAATTCCCCGCCGCCGCGACGGGCGTCGGCGTCGGGCAGGCCTGGCCGCCTGGGGCCGTCGCGGCGGCCCGACCGGGCCGGCCTCTCCTTCAGGTTGGGGCGGGTGAAAGGGAAGGTCGCCTTCCCGCTCTTCTGGCCTGCGTTCCTCATTCATGCCGGCGCGTCTCTCCTGGCCGGGCGCTGGCTTCAGTGAATGGCGATGGCGAGTTGCGCCAGGCGCCCAACGACGAAATCGCGCGCCTGGCGCACGTCCTCCAGGCGTCTGAGGTGTTCAATCAGGACGTAGCCCTCCGGCATCAGCGCCTCGAAGCGCCGGAACAAACGGTCCCAGTCCAGCAGACCCGTGCCGGGCACCGCCTCCTCGATGTGCAGCACCAGTTGCTCGCCAACAGTGACGTCCTTGAGATGCGCGGAGCGGATGCAGGGGCCCAGTTGATTGAAGAAGTGATCGATGACCGCCGTCGTGTTGTAGACGCTGTCGAGGTCCTTGACGAAGTTGACGACGTCGGCGTTCACGCCGATCCAGTCCGGGTTGCTGCGCTCGATGATGCGCCGAATTTTGGCCGGCTCGCCCAGCGTGGTGGTCAGGTGACACTCCATCGCGACCGGCACGCCGAACTGCGCGGCCGCTTCGCCGATTTCGGCCAGGCTGCGCACCAGGCGCTCCTCGGTCTCCGGCAGAAAGTTGTCCGCGTGCGGCGCCCACTGGTAGCCGTCATACATGCTGGTGGGGCGCAGCGAGGCCATGTGCGCGCCCAGTTCGCCGGCGCGCTGTATCACGTGGCGGCAGACCTGCAGGCCGGCGCGGCGCACGCTCTCGTCGCGGCTGATGATGGAGGGATAGGCGCCCCAGAACTGCACCAGCTCGATGCCGCTGTCCTGTAGCAACTGCCGCGTGCGCATGGCCTCCGCCAGGGGCTGCTCCAGCGGGTCGCCGGGGTAATGCATGCCCATGCCGCTGAAACCCAGTGCCACGAGCTCCCCGACCACCTGCTCGTCGACGTTCAGCCAGCCGGAGAACCAGTCGTCCACGCCGCCCAGTCGCATCTCCGTCTCTCCCCTGGTTGCCCTGTCGATGGCCTGGCGCCGGCCGTCACAACGCCGGGCGCCGTGCTTCAGATTTGAAAGTGCCCCGAGACGCGCACGATTTTCTGCTCGTAATTGATGACGAAATCCAGCAATTGCTCGTGCAACTGCGTCCAGGAGTCGCTGTGGAGGATATCCCGCATGGCGTCCAGGTCGCTGGCGATGCCCTCGGTCATGATCTGCGCGGTGTTGCCGAGGCTGTAGGTGGTCATCCAGGCGCCGGTATGCCGCAGGCCCAGGTTCTGCGTGCCGGGAATCCATTCGCGCACGAGGAACTCGAAGTACTCCTGGTCACGCCCGGGGCGGATATCCCAGGTCATGATCAGTTTGACGTCCATGCCGGCCAGGTCGTCAGGCACGTCTACTCCGGCAGGGGCCGCGGTTGCAACAGCACGACGCGGGTTTGCTGCGGCAGGTTGCCGGCGGTGACGCGCAGGACTTCCTCTTCCTGCGGCTCGCTGACGCCCAGCGCCCCGGTTAAGGCCGCCAGCGCCGCCGCGGCGTCCTGCGGCGCCCCCTGTAAGACGGGCACGACGCTGCGCGGCTCCAGCATGGTGACCAGGCCGGCGGCGTCCTCCGGCGCCAGGCGGCCAGCGCCCAGCGGCAGCAGCAGGACCTGCACCTCGCCGAGGCTCTCCAGCGCGTCCTGCGCCGGCAGCTCGCGCATGGCGCCCGCGTGCAGGAGGTTGAGATCGCCGAAGTGAAAAAGCCAGGCGAGATGGTGACGCGTCGCGCCGTTGCTCGCCGCGTGCGTGGGGATGCCGCGCATGAAGATGCCGGCGACCTCGTATTCGCCGGGCCGCCAGAAGAGCAGCGGCGCCCGCTCCTCGTCCTCAAGCGACAGTTGCGTCTGTACGGTGCCCGGCTCGCCCTGGATGAGGCAGACCACGTCAGCCTTCAGGCCGCGCCCCTTCTTCTGCACGGGCGCGCAGGGGTCGGTCACGATCGCGATCTGGCCGCGTCCGCTGAAGCGAAAACAGTCCTGACCGTACCAGTTGATATCCAGAAGGCGTCCACCTCTTGACAGGGGCTTCGCAGGCGCCAACAGTATAGCCTGGCGCGCAGGCCCTGAACAGACGGGGAGGTGAGGAATGGTGGGCGGAGGACGCATTGCAGTCGCCGGGGCGCCGGCCTGGTTGCCGGCCCTGCAGGCGCGGGTCAGGGTGACGGCGTTGCCCACCGGGCCGGGCTTCGTGCCGCGCCTGACGGACCTGGGGCCGGCGCTCTTGCTGGCCGATGCCTCCGATGAAGCCGGACGGCGCTGGATCAGCGCGGCTCGCGCCAACAACGCCACCCGCCGCATCCCCACCCTGGCCGTCGCCGATGAGGGGCAACACGCGGCCGCCCTGCTGGCCGGGGCCGACGCCGCCCTGAAGGCGGAGGAACTGCTGGCGGCGCCGGAAGCCATCCTGCGGCAGTATGCCCGCCCGCCGGACCCCGAACGTCAGGCGCGTCTGGGATGTGAGTGCGGGTCGGCGCTTCCGCCCGGCGCGCGCGAGGGAGTGCGGCTCTTCAACGCCGGCGAGTACTACGCGCAGCACGACGTCTTCGAGGCGTTGTGGGTGGAGACGGAGGGCCCGGTGCGCGAGCTATACCGGGCGGTATTGCAGGTGGGCGTGGCGCTGTACCAGGCGCAGCGCGGCAACCGGCGCGGCGCGCTGAAGATGCTGCTGCGCAGCGCGCAGTGGCTGCGCGACCTGCCGGACGTTTGCCAGGGGCTGAACGTGGCGCAGCTGCGCGCGGACGTGCGGCGCCTGCGCGCGGAGCTCTCGGTGGAGGACGGCGAGGTGACGCCCTTCAGGTTGAGGGAGGTGGGGAAATAGACCACAATTAATTTTGCGCTATAGTTTCGTTTCTACGTAAGAAACGAAAGTGCAGAGACATGGACTTTTCGGATCATTTCAGGAAACTGGCCGACCGTCTTCGTGAACGCAAACCGCATGTTCGTTCCGAGGAGGCAACGAAACAATCTCTTGTCATTCCTTTCATTCGTGACTTGGGTTATGACATTTACAACCCGGCTGAGGTGGTTCCTGAATACATCGCCGATGTTGGCACGAAGAAGGGTGAGAAAGTCGATTACGCGATCTTGAAGGATGGTCGCCCAATCTTCTTGATCGAGTGCAAGGATGTCAGCGTCGTCCTCGGCCCGGATCAACGCTCTCAACTGACCCGTTATTTCATGGTAACGCCCGACGTGCGGTACGCGATTCTAACGAACGGCATTGTCTACCAATTCTTTACCGAATTGGATGAGAAGAACCAGATGGATACTACGCCGTTCCTTACGATTGACATGGAGAACCTGGACGGGCGGCATGTAAGGGAACTGGAACGCTTCACGAAGGATGCTTTCGACGCCGACAAGATTTTCTCTTCTGCCAGAGAACTCCGTTTCATGCGTGAAATTGGTGAGCGAATTGCTGTGGAATTCCGTGAACCTTCCGAACAGTTCGTCAGGCACTTCGCGAAGCAGGTTTATTCCAAGCCACTTACCCAGGCGAGGATGGAGGAATTTGCACGCTTCGTGCGTGAGGCGCTTCGTGCGCATGTCAACGATCTTGTTCGGGCCCGACTGCAATCAGCCATTCTCTCTGAAACAGAAGATGCAACTGAAGAATCCGTGCCAGATAGTCGGCGATTGGATGGCTCACCTGATTTCAGCGTGTACTGGCGATGGAAGCGGGTCGAGGAGAATCCGGAATTGCACAGACTGTTTATGGAGTTTTACAAGTTTGTCAGGGGACTGGGTGAAAACGCGTGGCTCAAACCAAGTAGCAGTGTCTTTTCTGGGAAAAGGAAGCGAGGTGATTTCTTCAACATTTTTTATCTTAACCCAGATCCCAGAAATAACCGTCTAGGTGTTTCGCTTCACCTCGATCCATCAACTGTGCAGTCTGTCCAACCAGAAGAAGGATTTATCCACGTTTTGGGTGACGGGAAGGGCTATTACAATCTCGACCTCACCATCCGCAACCACGACGACCTTGAGCGCGCCAAGCCGCTGATCAAACGCAGCTACGACGAGGCTGGATAGACGGGAAACCCCGATGAGCGAAGTCCAGATTTTCCACGCGACCCTGGACGGTGCGCGCGAGCTTGAGGCAACGCCCTTCCGTAACGAAAAGGAATTGCAGGGTCTCTTTGAGAGACACCTGCGCGACCTGACGGGCATCGATTTTGTCGCGACCGAGCATCGCACCGGCAGTCGCCACAAGCGCCGCGCCGACACGCTGGGGCTGGACGGCAAGCAACGGCCCGTGGTGATCGAGTACAAGCTCGGTCATGGAGGCGCCGCCATCAGCCAGGGACTGGACTATCTCTTCTGGTTGGAAGACCATAAGGGTGACTACCGTGAACTGGTGCGCGGCAGTCTTGGCGATGATCGTTCACGACACATAGATTTCAAAAACGCGCGGCTACTCTGTGTCGCCGGCGAGTTCAGGCGCGAAGACATTATCAACGCGGAGACGAATACCCGCAGTATCGAATTGCTCTGCGTCCGGCGTCTGGGTGAATCGACGATCGTCCTGGAATGGATGCATGGGGGAGATTCTGTTCCGAAGGTAGAAACAGAAGAAGAGGCGCGCAAGGAACGACAGCGCGAGGCGGGTCGGAAAGCGGCAGAGACGCGGCGACGTAACCAGGAAAAACAACAAACAGCCGAAGAACCCGATTACAGCAAGTACAAATACTGGCAGCGACTGATGGACACCCCCGAACTTCACAGTCTTTTTGTGGCGTTGCGCGATTATGCTCGGTCCCTGGGCGATGATGTAAAGGTCAACCCCACGCAGGAGTACATTGGTTTGTGGAGACAAGCCACTCTGGCGTTCGTAAGGTTGCAACCAAGATACAAACGTCTGCTGGTCTATGTCATCGCCGATTTGGAACGCACTGTCCTGCATGAAGGGTTTACGGAGCTGCTGCCGGAAGGGTCAAACTTCGGAAGATGCAATTTGAAGGTCTTTATTGATAGCGTGGACAAACTTGAACGCGCCAAGCCCTTGCTCAAACGCAGCTACGACGAGGCTGGATAGACGGGAAACCCCGATGAGCGAAATCCAGATTTTCCACGCGACCCAGGACGGTGCGCGCGAGCTTGAGGCAACGCCCTTCCGTAACGAAAAGGAATTGCAGGGTCTCTTTGAGAGACACCTGCGCGACCTGACGGGCATCGATTTTGTCGCGACCGAGCATCGCACCGGCAGTCGCCACAAGCGCCGCGCCGACACGCTGGGTCTGGACGGCAAGCAACGGCCCGTGGTGATCGAGTACAAGCTGGGCCATGGAGGCGCCACCATCAGCCAGGGCCTTGATTATCTTGCTTGGCTGATGGACCACCGGGGAGACTACCGTGAACTGGTGCGCGGTAGTCTTGGCGCTGATCGTACACGAAACATTGACTTCAGGAACGCCCGGCTACTTTGCGTCGCCAGTGAGTTTCAGCGGGAAGACGTGGAAAACGCAAAGACCAATATTCGACGGATAGGATTGGTAAGTGTGCGCCGGCATGGGGAGTCAACAGTCTTCTTGGATTGGGCATATGGCAAAGAGGCCAATTCAACTAACGGGCGTGAGCGGCCCAATGAAATCGACTTCAGTAAATTCAGCGCACTGGATCAACTGGTTGCAAATGAAGCGTTGTACGGATACTTCCTCAGGCTTGTAGAAATCATCAGATCGGTGGACCAGGAAGTGTGGGTCGAGGCAAGAAACGGGCATTGGGTCGCCAGGCTTAGGAAAGGGACTCGTTCCAATCTTTGCTACTTTGGCGCTCACCCGCAACGAGATTATGTTGACATCAATATAACTGGAAAGACCGGCCCGAAGATATTCATTTACAAGCGGGAAGACCTTGAGAAAGTAATGGACCCATTGCGTCGCAGATATGTGGAATTGGCCCGGCGCGCGCAACCCTAATCCACAAAGCGGTACTTCAGCAACGTCCACAGCACGGGCAAGGCATCGACGGCGCGGATCTTCTTGCCCTGGTGCCACTCGCGGCCGTTGTAGGAGATCGGCACCTCGTAGATGTGGATGCCGCGCTTCAGCACCCTGGCCGTCAGTTCCGGCTCGAAGTCGAAGCCGTCGGCGCGCAGCCGCATGTCCGTCAGCAACTCGCGGTGAAAGACCTTGTAGCAGGTCATCATGTCGCTGAGGATGGCGTTGTAGAGGACATTGGTCAGCAGGGTCAGGCCCTTGTTGGCCAGCATGTTCCAGAAGTACATGGCCTTGCGCGGCCCGCCCAGAAAGCGCGAGCCGTAGACCACGGGCGCGATGCCCTCCTTCAGCGGCTGCAGCAGCGAGGGGTAATCGCGCGGGTCGTATTCCAGGTCCGCGTCCTGGATCAGCAGCAGGTCGGCGCCGGCGGCGGCGAAACCGCGGCGCAGGGCCGCGCCCTTGCCCTGGTTGCGCGCCATCTGCAGCACCTGCAGGCCTTCATGGCCTTCGTCGGCGATGCGCGCCAGCACCTCGCGCGTGCCGTCTGTGGAGCCGTCGTCGACGATGATGATCTCGTCCGCCAGGCCGGTGGCCTGCACGCGCCCCAGCAGCGTCTCGATGTTGTCGACCTCGTTGTAGCAGGGGATGATCACCGCCAGCGTGAACTGTCTGTCAGGCTCCGTCGCCACCGTTCCGCTCTCCCGTCTGTTGCGTGGCGCCAACTATAGCACAGGGCTTGCTGCCCCACGGGGATGCCGCGGGCTTCGCTCTTGCTACCCCTGCGGGATGCTGTGAGCCTTGCCCTTGCTATCCCACGGGATGCCGCGGGCTTCGCCCTTGCTATACTCGCGCGCAATCTGCCGGCAAGCGTGGAAGGGGACCCATGGCGCAGCGTCTGTCACCGGCGACCATCAAACGACTGGCGCGGCAGACGCGGCAGGCGGCGCGCGCCATCCTCGAGGAAACGGGCCAGGCGCCCGGCGAGCCCCTGCCGGCGGCGCCTCCCGACCTGAAGGCGGGCCTGGCGCCCTTCATCGATCACACCCTGCTCAAACCCGAAGCCAACGCGGCGCAGATCCGGCAGCTCTGCGCGGAGGCGCGCGAGCAGGGCTTCGCGACGGTCTGCGTCAACAGCGGGCGCGTGCCGCTGGCGGCGGACCTGCTGCGGGGCAGCGACGTTGTGGTCTGCGCGGTGACGGGCTTTCCGCTGGGCGCCGGTCTGCCGGGGGCGAAGGCGCAGGAGGCGCGGCTGGCGCTGGAAGCCGGCGCGGGCGAGATCGACATGGTGCTGAACATCGGCGCGCTGAAGGACCGCGACCTGCGCGCGCTGCTGGAGGATATCGACGCGGTGGTGGCTGTCTGCCACGCGGCGGGCGCGCCCTGCAAGGTGATCCTGGAGACGGCCCTGCTCAGGGATGAGGAGAAGATCATCGCCTGCGTGGTGAGTCAGCTGGCGGGCGCGGACTACGTGAAGACCAGCACGGGCTTCGGCGGCGGCGGCGCGACCGTGGAGGACATCGCGCTGATGCGGGGCGTGGTGGGGCCGCGAATGGGTGTGAAGGCCTCTGGTGGGGTGCGCACGCGCGGGGACGCGCTGGCGATGATCCGGGCGGGCGCGACGCGCATCGGCGCCAGCGCCGGCGTGGCGATCGTGGCGGGTCAGCGGGGCGAGGGGGCGTATTGATGGGCGAAGATCGCGGTATTCGGCTGTTTCGAAAGTCAGGAAATCACGCACATGAGTGTGAGGACAAACCATTCTCCACAGAACGGGAATTGCAGGCGTTTTTTGAAGCGAACCTGTACGAGTTTGTCGGCGTTCACTTTCTCGTTTCAGAATATATGACTGGGCCACCTCATCACAGTCGTATCGATACACTAGGGCTGGATGTAGATGGTCGCCCTGTGGTGGTGGAGTACAAGCGTCGTTCCAATGAGAACATCATCAACCAAGGTCTCTACTACCTCGATTGGCTTCGAAACAACAAGGCAAGGTTTCGCAGCTTGGCGCATTCCAAATTTGATCAGAGGAACGTAGAGAACATCGATTTCGCCGATGCATGGTTGCTGTGTGTCGCGTGGGAATTTACGGAGTGGGACTACGTTGCCGCAAGGGAAAGCCGCCGTGATATCGAGTTGTGGCAGTATTTCCGCTTTGATAATGATTTCGTTGCACTGATACAGATGTTTCCACTGCCGGACAATGAAACGAAATCGTCAATGGACCCGATGCCGGCAATTCCGACCAGCGCTGAACCTGAAACCGTGACTGCCACACATGAAGTAAGTCCGGAGGAAAGGTTGGTCAAAAGGTCTGAATCTGTATCTGAAACGAATCCCGAAGAAGTGTTTGAAGCAGAGCCAGATGTCATTGTCGCAACTCATAATCTGGATGAGTATGAAAACTTCGACTTTCTCCGCTCCGATTCTGAGCGACTTTCCCTGTTTGCGGCACTGTGCGAGTGTGTGGAAGGTCTGGGTTCAAAGGTGCAGACCTATGTGCGCAAGACATACATAGCATTTGGCAACCTTGAGGGAAATCGCCCGCGTCGCCTTGCCATCATGAAGGTCTACAAGCGACAAGCGGGGTTGCACGTTGAGGTTGATGTCGATGAAGAGTTCGTCGAGCAGGCCGCAACCGAACATCCAGACATCATGTACCCGGCCTGGCAGCGGAATCCGGGCGCCTTTCACTATGAAAATCTGGCCATTGAGATTCGCAGTCTGGACGACTTGCAAAAGGCGCAGCCGTATCTGCAGGTCGCTTACAACAAAATGTTGACAGAGTTGGCACTCTCCTGAGTGGAGAGCGTTTCACTGGGTCGAACGACGCTGAAAACGACCTGCACACAGCCGGCGTCGGTGTGGCGATTGTGACGGGTCAGCGGGGTCAGGGGGTGTATTGATGGGTGAGATTCGCTTGTTTCACAAGGTTTACGGTCAGGTTTTCCGACTGGAGGACAATCCGTTTTCATTGGAAACGCCATTGCACAAACTCATGGTGCAACACTTGAGTGAATACCTTGGCGTGCAGTTTCTAAAATCCAAGTTCCCGATCGGCAGCTATGAAATCGACACCATTGGTATTGATGACAAATGTCGCCCGGTAATCATCGAGTACAAGGCTGGCGTCAATAGAGGAGTACTTGACCAATCGGCTGGATACTTATCTGCTTTGCTGGAAAACAAGGCAGAGTTCAAGTTGCTTGTGAATGAAGCAAAGCACACGTGCGCGAGAAAGATAAACTGGTCACCGCGCTTGATTATCATCGCTGGCGATTTCGACCCGCGTCAGATAGCAGCAGCGGGACGAATACCTGACGACATTGAGCTAGTGCGTTATCGTCGTTTTGGTGAGAATCACATTTTGCTGGAATGGGTGCAAGGCGAGGGGTCTCCTAGCTCCGCACCTGTCGCAGTGACTGACATGGCACTTGCCATCCCAGAGCAAACAGAGCCAATTTCAACGACCGTCCCAACACAAGCTTTAGAACGTCAAGACTTCAGCAAGTACAAAGTCTGGGATCGGACGAACCCGGAGGTGAAACAACTCTTCCAAGAGTTACTGGTATTCGCACAGACGTTGGGCAAAATGCGACCGGATGCGTATGAGACGCAGATTTCATTTCGACGTATGAAAGAGATGGATGTCAGGCATAAATGGCCACCGGTCTTTGCGACTGTGCGGCTGAATGTAAATCAGGGGGTCCGAGTATGGGTGCTGAAACGAACACAATCTACTCCCCCGCCAGACGACCTCGTAACAGTGTCTGCTAGCTACTGGATACTCAACATTGACACTCGCGACGACCTCGAACGGGCCAAACCCCTGCTGCGTGATTCCTATGAGCGTTATTGATAAAACACGGATCACAATTGCAGATATGCGCGAGAGGACAGCCCCATGAACGACCTTGAACTGCAAAAATACCTCTTCGACCTGCAGGGTTACCTGGTCATCGAAAACGCCCTGGGCGCGGGTGAAGTGGCGGCCCTGAACCGCCTGATCGACGGGCAGAATCTGCCGCCGCCGGACAAGTCGCCGCGCTTCGGCAGCGCGCCCACACTCGGCTCCTCGCTCATCCGCTCCGAATCGATCGTGCCGGACAGCATGGTGCAGACGGGCCGCGACGAGAGGGTGGGCTCCGGCTTTCTTGACTGGGGCAAGTCCTTCTGCGACCTGCTGGATCATCCGGCCATCATGCCGGCGCTGCGCATCCGCCTCGGCGAGGCCTTTCGTCTGGACCGCATTTACGGCATGTATATGCGCAAGGGGCAGGGCTATGGCAAACTGCACGCCGATTACGGTGCCACGGCCCCCAACGAGGACGTTCATCCCGGCGAATACTACGCTTTCCGCAGCGACCAGATTTACGAGGGCTTCGTCGTCGTGGCCTGGGCCCTGTCCGACGCCGGGCCGGGGCATGGCGGCTTTTGCTGCATTCCCGGCAGCCACAAAAGCAATTACAAACTGCCGCAACAAATTAGCGACAACTTCGAGGAAGCGCCGCAGGTCGTCATCCCCGAGATGCCCGCCGGCTCGGTCATCCTCTTCAGCGAGGCGCTGACCCACGGAACGGCCACCTGGCAGGCCGATCATGAACGGCGCACGCTGATTTACAAATACTCCAAGTCGCACCTCGTCTGGACCTCAAGGCGGGTGGAAGCGCCGACGGCGGTCGACTTGACGCCGCGCCAGCGCATTCTGCTGCGCGAGCCCGGCGATCCGCTGCGTCACTTCCCCTCGCTGTTTGAGGCTGACGCTGTCTGAGACGGGGCCCCGTCCCCTGCCGCAGGGCCGCTGTACCGCCTTGAGCACGCTCTGACGATGACCGTGGCGGTGATCCTGACGCATCTCTTCGGCGGTCGCCGCGGCTCGCGGCCGCTGACCAGCCTGATCGTCCTGCTGGTCGCCTCGGCGCTGGTGGTCGTTGGCTACCTGCGCCTGGAGGAGGCCAGAGGGGCCCTCGCCGCCGTCTGAAAGCGTCGCCGCGCGCCGGGGTCTACGCCGGCTTGCGCGCGATGATCAGCGTGGTGTAGTTGAAGGCCCAGGGCAGCAGCCGCGCCAGCGCCGCGCCCAGCGTTTCGGCCAGGCGACTGCTGCGATAGTAACCCGGCGCGCGAAAAGGGCCGCCCAGACTCCACAGCGTGTAGTCGTGGCTGGTGGGCCGCAGTGCACAGAGTTCGAAACCGGCGTCAACGACGTTGGCGACCAACTCGCGCCGGCCGTAGGTCCTTTCGTAAAAGTCATCATGGACCAGTGGGCCCTTGCCCAGCAGCCGTCGCCTGCCCGCGACCAGGCGCTGGACCAGGCTGGGATAGGGAATGGTCAGCACCAGAATGCCACCCGCCCGCAGCACGCGCCGGGCCTCCGCCAGCGCCGGGCCCATGCCCTGCTCGAAGTGTTCCAGCACGCCGAAAGAAAGGTAGGCGCCGATCGTGGAGTCGGCGCAGGGGATGGCGTGGATGTCGCCGGTAAACAGCGGCAGGCCGGGGGTATGGCGCCGTGCGGCGTGCAGGGCGCTCTCCACGTAGTCCATGCCAATGACGTTGCTGTTGCCGGCCCTTCGCAGCGCGATGACCGGGCCGCCGAGGCCGCTACCGGCTTCGAGGACGGGCGCGTCGCGTGGTAGCCAGGGCAGGAAGGCCTGCATGATCGCCTGGCTGCGCGGGTAGTACATGGTGGCCAGTTCGTCCGCGACCGTGGCGTCCTCCCACATGTCGCTCCAGCCCTTGCGCGTGCTGTCGTAGAGGTCGTTCACGGGTTACTCCACATGCTGTGGATTGTCTACGGCGTGCAGCGCGTGTCAACAGGCGGGGTATATTCGCTGCGGGAGGGACTTTACATGAAGAGAACGTCGGCCTTGGAAGGACTAACAAATCAACAACGCGCGGCGGCAAGGGCAGGGCCTGAAGGACCGATACTTGTTAGTGCCGGACCCGGCAGCGGCAAAACGAAGGTTTTGATAGCGCGAATTGTCTGGCTGGTTAAGGAACGCGGCATACCGCCGGGAAGCATTCTGGCCATGACCTTCAGCGTGAAGGCTGCGGAAGAGATGCGTGTCCGCTGTTGCGATTTGCTACTGGGAACACAGGAGGAGAAGGTCTGGATCGGGACCTTTCACAAGGTATGCCGGAATCTCCTGAGTGTGATGCACGCTGAGGAATTGTCTCCGTGGGAGCCCGGCATCGAATTCATCAAACGCGACAGTGAGAACAGGCGCCGGGATATCCTGGTAAGGGCCATGCGTGACCAGGATCCGGACAGGAACCAGTTTCCTAGGCAGGACAAGGACATCCTGCAGGGGATTTCATTTGCCAAAAGCTGGCTGGTTTCTCCTGAACGGTATTCGACCCGTCCCGAAAACCCGTGGGATGTGCCGGCGGACGTCGCCAGGTTGGTTGCCAAATACTATCCGCTTTACCAGCGGGGTCTGCTGACCATCAACGCCATGGATTTTGACGACCAACTGATGCAGACCGCCCTGCTGCTCCAGCGGAAGCGCTCCCTGCGTGAGCGCGTAGGGCGACGCTTTCAGTACGTTCTGGTGGACGAATTTCAGGATCTGAACCACGCGCAGTACTGTCTGACGCGGCTGTTCGGGATGCAGGGCAACATTTTCGCCGTCGGCGACGAGGACCAGGCGATCTACAGTTGGCGCGGCGCGGATGCGCGCAATTTTGAACATTTCCAGCGAGACTACCCGAACCTGCGCAAATTTGTTCTCAGGCGAAACTTTCGCTCAAAACCGACGATTCTCAAGCCTTCACAGCAGATAGTCCAGAACAATACCAGTCGCAGTGAAAAGGGATTGTTCACCCTGCGCAAGGCCGGGCAACCGGTTAATGTTCACGGGGCGGCGAACGAAAGCAAGGAAGCGGACTATGTCGCTGAAAAAATACGCCTGCGCAGCGAAGACGAGAACAGACACGAGGAATGGTCGGACTATGCGGTGCTTTATCGCAACAACTATCAGTGCAAGGCACTGAAGGCTGCTCTTGCGCGCACCTGCATTCCCTGCCGCGAAGCGGATGATGATACCCCGCTGCTACGTTACGTTGAAATTCGGGACATGTTGGCCTACCTGCGCCTTTGCGTGTATCCCGATGACCGCATAAGTTTTCAACGCGTGATCAATGCGCCCAGACGCGGCATCGGTCCGGTAACCCTGGGCGCGTTTTTTGACTGGATCCGGGCTGACGGGCTGCGCGTGAGCGAGGCGCTCATGGCGTTGCTGGACGGCGTCAGGCCGCAACGACTGACGGACCACCGGCGGGATTTGTTTTTCCAGTTTGCCAAATTCCTGTTCCGCGACTGGCGTATCCTTGCAGCGCGGGACCAGCTCACCAAGCTGCTGGACGGGATTCGGGAACAGACAGACTATGACCGGTACATCGACATCTACAACGGCTCCACGGACCAGGAAGAATCGCCGAAGGCGCGGGAGCGCAAGGGCAACATTGACCTGTTCCGCGCTCAACTTGAACGCGCTGAAGCCGAAGGCCACACCCTGAAACAGTTTTTGGATTCGAACGAACTGGCGCAGGCGTTCCGTGAGCGGGGCAAGGACGCCGTGACCCTCTCAACGCTTCATCGCGCCAAAGGTCTGGAATTCCCGGTCGTGTTTGTCACGGGGCTGGAAGAAGAGTTGCTGCCCGACTACCGCGCGACAGAAGCGCCGGCAAGGCTGGAAGAGGAACGGCGCCTGTTCTACGTCGGGATGACCCGCGCCGAAGACGAACTGTATCTGACTTGGGCCGCTACGCGGAAGGACACATTCGACAAACCTCGACAAAATGAGGCCTCCCGCTTTCTGCAGGAACTGGAAACAGGGGAGTCCACCCGGAAGGCCTGATCCGGAAATGACTGAACTCCTGGCGTGAAAGTCTGTTTCCAGCGATATGGAAGGGAAGTCGGTGACAAAGGGGACATGGACCAACGAGGAAAGGCGGAGGATCGAGGATCATCGGCCGCACTCGATTTACCGCTTCGATCATCCCGCCGGCGCCTATTGCTACATCGGTCTGACGGCAGATCTGGAGGAGCGGACCCGTCGCCATTGTCTTGAGCCGGATGGCCCCCTCTACGACTTTCTGTCGCACTACCGGGCCAGTCCAGGCGAGGCACAGCAGCATTTCCGGGTGATAGACAGGGCCATGGGGTTCAGGCAGGCTGAGGAAAGGGAAACGGCGCACATCCTGTCCGCGATGCTGGAAGCCTGTGACGCAGGAAGCCCAGTTCCGCGCAACAAAAGGACACATCAGATTGACTCGGACAGTTTCGGCAAAATTGCGTCCATCGTCGGGCATGCACGTGCCGCTCAAGGCATTGCTGAGGACAGCCGGCGGGCTGATGAAGCCATGAAGCAATTTAGAGCAGAAAACGAACAGTTGCTGCGCCTGCGGCAACAGGCCGAGAGGAAGACAAGTTTGTATCAGGTTCTCTGTGTTCTGCTTCTGCTCGGACTGGTCGCCGTGTTGGCGTTTGGAGCAAGTTGAGCTTCTACGGCTTGCGCCCCGCCAGCTGGACCTGGCGGATGAGGAAGCTGGCGTCCGCGCCGCCGAGGTCCCGCGGGGCGCACCAGAGCGCGGCCGGCGCCGGCGCTTCACGCAGCAGGGCGTCCAGGCGGGCGATGGCCGCCTCGTCGTTGCCCTGACGCCGCGCCCAGCCCTGCAAATTGTGGCGCTTGACGACCGGCGCGCCCCCCTCCACCTGCAGGCCGGCGCTGTCGAAGAAGGCCCGCCAGCCCGTCTCGCTGTACGCGCGATGGTGCGAGGGATCGCGGCGGCGTTCGAAGTCGTCGACCCAGGTCGCGGAGGGTCGATGGACCGGCAGGGCCTGGTCCTGTAGCAGCAACAGCCCGCCCGGCCGCAGCACGCGCGCGCTCTCCTGGAAGAAGCGCGGCACGTCCGGGAAGTGGTGCGCGGCGATGCGGCAGGTGACCAGCTCGAAGGAGTCGTCGTCGAAGGGCAGGTCGTCAGCCGCGGCTTCGCGGTAGCTGACGTTGTGGATGCCCAGCCCGCCAATGTGCGCCTCGGCCTGTTCCAGCATGGCGGGCGTCAGGTCGCTGGCGACCACGCTGGCCACGAAGGGCGCGAAGGTCAGGGCGGTGTGGCCGCCGCCGGTGGCGATATCGAGGGCGCGCCAGTGCGGCTCGGGCTGCGCCATGGTCAGCAGGCGCGCAAGGTCGGGCCCGCTGGCGTGATTCACACTGGTGACGTAGGCGGCGGCGAAGCGGCCGAAGCGCTGGCGCGCGAGGGACTGCGAATCGCTGGCGGACATTGGGACTCCGTTCGGGCGGTCAGGCAACCCCAGTGTAGCGCAGGGCGCCGCGCCTCCCCGCCCCATTTTTCTGCAACGTAGACTACAATGACCCTGGGCGCGGAAGACACGGGCTTTCCATGGACCTCGACCAGCTGAACGAGCAGCAGCGGGCGGCGGTGACCGCCGGGCCGGGCCCTGTCATCGTCTACGCCGGCCCGGGCAGCGGCAAGACGCGCGTGCTGACGCAGCGCCTCGCCTGGCTCGTGCGCGAGCAGGGAGTCTATCCCGGCGCGATTATGGCGGTGACCTTCACCAACCGCGCCGCCGGCGAGATGCGCAGCCGCGTCGAGGCCCTGTTGGGCGGTCGACTGCGCGGGGCGCGGGTCGGCACCTTTCACAGCATCTGCGGCAGGTTGCTGCGCGCCGAGTCCGAACATCTGCCCTGGAGTTCGGACTACGTCATCTTTGACGCCGACGACCAGCGCACGGCCGTGCGGATGGCGCTGGCCGACATGGGTATGCAGCATGAGTGGCGCCAGGCACGCGACATCGTCAACAAGATCTCGCGGGCCAAGTGCGAGCTCGTCACGGCGCAGGACTACGTCGCGCCCGACTACGCCCATTTGCTGACCCAGGAGGTCTACCCACGCTATCAGAACATCCTGCTGGAAGCCGATGCCATGGACTTCGGCGATCTGCTGATGCAGACGGTCTTTCTGCTGCAGGAAAACGAGGAGCTGTACCGCAAATACGGCAATCTCATCGAGCATCTGCTGGTTGACGAGTTTCAGGATACAAATCTGGCGCAGTACCGCCTGGTGCGCCTCTTCGCCCGGCCGCAACAAAACGTCTTCGTGGTCGGCGACGAGGACCAGGCGATCTACTCCTGGCGCGGCGCGGACTGGCGCAACGTGACCAGCTTCCGCAAGGACTTCCCGCAGGCGCAGGAATTCAGGCTGGAACAAAACTATCGTTCGACGCAGACGATCGTCGAGGCGGCGCGCGCCGTCATTCGCCACAACCCGGACCGCGTGGACAAGGCGCTCTTTACCGCGCGCGAACGCGGCGCGAAGATTCAGCTGTACTCCGCCTTCGACAGCCGCGAGGAAGCGGAACACGTGGTGCAGAACGCGCGGCGGCTAATGGGCGAGGGTCGCCTGCAGCTGCGCGACTTCGCCGTGATGTACCGTAGCCACTTCCAGTCGCGCGCGCTGGAAGTGGCTTTCGTCGACGCCGGGATTCCCTATCGCCTGGTGCGCGGCGTGGCCTTCTACAGCCGCAGGGAAGTCCAGGGCATGATGGCCTGCCTGCGTTTTTCGCACAATCCGAACGACCAGGTGTCCTTTCTGCGCATCGTCAACGAGTTCGGGCCGGGTATCGGCGACAAGACCCTGGGCGCTTTCAAGTTGTGGCGCGAGCGCGAACACCTGGGCTGCGGCGAGGCGCTGGTCCGCCTGGTCGATGGCGCGGAGGCGCCCTTTCCCGCGCGGATGGCGCGCAGTCTGCAGAACCTCGCCGGTCGCTGCATCGCCTGGTGGGGCGTCGCCGCCACGGGCAACCTGCCGGCCCTCTTCGACCGCATCCTGCCGACCACGGCCAACGAGGACTGGCTGTGGAAAGTCAGTGATGACGAGAAACAGGTGCGGGAGCGCGGCGAGAACCTGGCGGAATTGCGCGGCCAGCTGGAACAGGCCATGCAGGAGGGGCAGTCGCTGGGCGATTTTCTGGCGGAAAGGGCTCTGTATACGGATGTCGACATACGCGATCCGGACCTTGACGCCGTTTCCCTGATGACCCTGCACGCGACCAAGGGCACGGAGTTTCCGGTGGTCTTCATCGCCGGTGTCGTGGACGGTCAGCTGCCCCACCTGCGTTCGCTGGACAGCCCCGACCAGCTGGCCGAGGAACGCCGCCTGTTTTACGTGGGCATCACCCGCGCGATGGATGCGCTGTACCTGTCCTGCACCTTTCGCAGCGCCAACGCCGTGTACGACCCCTCGCGTTTCCTGGATGACATTCCCGCCGACCTGCTTAACGTCAGCGCGTCGCCTTCCCTGCGCAGCACGTATGAACCGGTGGTGGACAGTTCATGGGCGCCGGCGCCGGTCGTCGCGGCGCCAAAGGCGGAATTGCAGTTCCGCACGGGCATGCGCGTCCTGCACAACCACTTTGGTCAGGGCATGGTGATCGAAAGCAAGGCCACGCGCGATGACGAAGAAGTCACGGTGGTCTTCAGCGGGCACGGCATGAAGCGCCTGTCGGCGTCGATCGCCGGGCTACGCGCGCTGGACTAACGCCCCGGCCACGCGGGCGACGACCAGCTCCGCCACCCCGCTCTTGGGCATCAGCGGCAGTTCTTCCGGCGCGCGCCCTGGCGCCAGCAAGGTAACGCGGTTGTCATCGACCTCGAAGCCGGCGTCCGCCGCGCTGATGTCGTTGGCCACGACGAGGTCCAGTTTCTTGCGGGCCAGCTTCTCCGCCGCGCGCTGCAACAGCTGCTCGCTCTCGGCCGCGAAGCCGACCAGGAAGCGCGGTCGGCCGTATTGGACGCGCTGCTCGCTGACCGCCAGCAGCACGTCCGCCGTGGGCTCCAGGTCGAGTCGCAGGCCCTCGTCGTGCCCGCGCTTGCGCAGCTTCTGCGTCTGACGCTGCGCCGGGCGGAAGTCCGCCACCGCCGCGGCCATGATCAGGGCGTCCGCCGCCCGCGCCGCCGCCAGCGTGGCCTCCAGCATCTCCTGCGCCGTGTCGACGGCCACGCGCGTCGCGCCGACCGGCGTCGGCAGGTGCCGCGCGCTGCTGATCAGCGTGACCTCCGCGCCGGCGTCCAGCGCGGCCTGCGCCAGGGCGTGCCCCTGTTTTCCGCTGGAGCGGTTGCCGAACTGTCGCACCGGGTCCAGCGCCTCGCGCGTGCCGCCGGCGGTGACCACCACCTGACGCCCGGCCAGCGCGCCGACCCGCCCCAGCGCGCGCCGCACGTGACCCAGCAACTCCGGCGGCTCCGGCAGACGGCCGCGCCCGCCGAGACCGGAGGCGAAGCGCCCCTCGTCGGGCTTGATGAGGGTTGCCCCGCGTTCGACCAGGGTCTGCAGGTTGGCCTGGGTGGCGGGGTGGTGGTACATGCCGCCGTCCATGGCCGGCGCCAGCAGCAGCGGGCAGCGCGCGGCGAGAGCCGTCAGCGTCAGCAGGTTGTCGGCCAGGCCATGGGCCAGTTTGGCGATCGTGTGCGCGCTGGCAGGGGCGATGAGCAGCAGGTCGGCGTGTTCGCCGAGGCGCACGTGGGCGATGTGGCCGTCGGGGTCGGCATCCGCGGCCCACATGTCGCTGTGGACGGCGCGGCCGGTCAGCGCGGAAAAGGTCAGCGGCGTGACGAAGCGTTGCGCGCCCGTCGTCAGGATGACGTCGACCTGTGCGCCGGCCTGGGTCAGCTTGCTGGCGAGGTCGGCGGCCTTGAAGGCGGCGATGCTGCCCGTCACCCCCAGGACGATGCCCTTGTCACGCAGCAGCGTGACGCGCACGCGGCTCAACTCCCGGGCGGGTAGCCTAGCGCGTCGACGCGTTCGGCGGCGTCAAAGTCCTTGTGGCTGAGGCGGTTGCCGGCGTCGTGCGTGCAGTAGCTGACCCGCAGGCGGCGCCAGCCGATGGTCAGCTCCGGGTGATGGTCGAGTCCCTCGCTGATGACGCCGATGGCCGTGGCCAGCGCGATGCCGGCCAGGTAAGTATCCGTGCGGTAGTTTTTGACGATGCTGTCGCCCTCGCGCTGCCAACCCGTGAGGCGGGCCAGGCGCTCGCGAATCTCGTCGTCGTTCAGGGCCGGTGTCGGCATGCTATCGCTCCCTCGTCTCACCCCGTCAGTATAGCGGATACGGGACGGGTCGTTGGCCGCAGCGGGCGCGACGTTTGTCCCCGCGCCGCAGCTGGCGCAGTTCGCGGCCATCCTCCGCCGGCGCCGCTACAATTCACGCTGTCCAAACACCTGGTTCGTTGGTTTACGGGAAGAAGTTTGATGAAGAAGATGGTCTTGAGCAATGCGCGCGTGCTGGATACGCGCGGCGGCAGGCTGCTGGACAGCCAACATATCCTGATTGAGGATGGCCGCATCACGTCGGTCAGCGAGGCATCGCAGGCGGGGGAGGCGCAGCGCATCGACGTCGGCGGGCGCGTGGTGATGCCCGGCCTCTGCGACGCGCACGTGCACGTCACCGCCGCCACGGCGGCCATGGCGACCCAGCGACACTGGTCGCCGGCTTATGTCACAGCTCTCGCCGCGCAGGAGCTCGAGGCCACGCTGATGCGCGGCTTCACGACGGTGCGCGACGGCGCCGGCGCGGACTGGGGCCTGGCGCAGGCCGTGGAGGAGGGGCTGCTCGTCGGGCCGCGGCTGTTTTTCTGCGGCCACGCCCTGTCGCCGACCGGCGGCCATGGCGACATGCGCAGTTCCGGCGATGACGGCCGCGGCTACAGCTGGTTGACGCCGGACCTGGGCTGGATATGCGACGGGGTCAGCGAGCTGCGCCGCGCCTGTCGCGAGGAGATCCGCCGCGGCGCGCATCACATCAAACTGATGGTCTCCGGCGGCGTCGCCTCGCCCACCGACCGCATCGACAGTCTGCAATTCTCGGAAGAGGAGCTGCGCGCGGCGGTGGAAGAGGCAGATAACGCCAACCTCTATGTCATGGTGCACGCCTACACCGCCCGCGCCGTCAATCGCTCGCTGCGCTGTGGCGTGCGCTCGGTGGAACACGGCAACCTGCTCGATGAGAGCAGCATCGAGCTCTTTCTGGAACACGACGCCTTTCTGGTGCCGACCCTGTCGACCTATCAGGCGCTGGCGGACGAGGGCCTCGCGGCCGGCCTGCCAGAGGAATCGTACCGCAAGGTCTTCGACGTGCTGGACGCCGGCAAGCGGGCGCTGGAGATGGCGTATCGGGGCGGCGTGAAGATGGTCTACGGCACGGACCTGCTGGGGCCGATGCGGCGGCGGCAACTGGACGAATTCGCCATTCGCGGCGAGTTCATCCCGGCCATCGACGTGCTGCGCGCGGCCACCTGCAACGCGGCGGACCTGCTGGGGCGCAGCGGCGATCTGGGCGAGCTGATCGCCGGGGCGCATGCCGACCTGCTGGTGCTGGAGGGCGACCCCCTGGCCGACCTGGGCGTGATGGCCCGGCCCGAGGCGAACCTGCGCCTCATCATGAAGGGCGGGGTGATTTACAAAAACAGCCTGGATTGAGCGCGGAGGCCCTGCGCGGGCGGGCGATGCGCTCCTTCCGCATCGCCCCCGCGGGCAGGTTGGGCGACAGGGGCTGTTGCGATGGTCAGGGTTGACCCTTCTGCTCCACGATCTGGATCAGGTTGCCGCAGGTATCGTCGAAGACCGCGGTAATCACAGTCCCGAGGTCCGTTGGCGGCTGCACGAAGCGCACACCCTTTGCCACGAGACGCTCGTGCTCGGCTGCGACGTCATCGACGGCGAAGGAGTTGGCGGGGATCCCGTCCTCTACCAGCGCCTTCATGAAGGGAGGGACGGCGGGGTGGGCGTCGGGCTCCAGCAGCAACTCCGTCCCCTCTGGCGCTTCTTCGGAAACGACGGTGATCCAGGCGTATTCTCCCAGCGGGATGTTGTGCCTGATGCGGAAACCAAGGATCTCTGTGTAGAAGTGAAGCGCCTTCTGCTGGTCGTCCACGAAGACGCCGGTCAGGTTGAGTCTCATTGCTGGTTATCCTCCTCTGTCGGGTCGGAAATACTGTCATCTGTCGAGATCGGCCACCGCTCCCCGATGGCCTTCAGCGGAGCGCCCACGAACCAGTGGAGCTTGGACCTCCCCTCGCGCCTCGTGCGGACCAGCCCGGCGGCTTCCAGCACGTCCAGGTGCTGCGAGATCGCCTGCCGCGAGGAGTTGATGCCATGCTTCATCGTCAGACGTGCGCAGAGTTCGAAGAGCGTTTGACCTGAGCGATCGACGAGCTCATCCAGGATGGCTCGCCTGGTCGGGTCAGCGATCGCGCGGTAAATGTCCACATGTTCGTCCAGGGCAAGTCGTCGCCTGCATAACGATGCCTTATTATAGGCAAGCAATGACTTGCATGTCAACCCTGATTTTCTCACAGCGCCCGACGGCCTGTTGCGGCGGATCGGGACTCAGCCCGAATGAAGGGCGGCGTGATTTACAAAAGCAGCCTGCCCTGAACGCTATCTGTTCGCGCTTCCAGCCGACACAGTCCTTTTACACTCTCTGGCCGTACCATGTGTCTGAGGCAGGAAACAGAATTGGCGGGTTGACAATCAAGAGTCATATCTTAACATTAACTTATATGTGATGTAAGGAAGGACAGACTGGTGAGCGCGCGCAGGGAACGCAAGAATCAGGAGATGCGCAAGATCTTCAAGGCTATGAAAGCCCCGCGCAGAATTAATGCCCGGCGCAGGGCAAGACGATCCGGCCCTGGCTGGATGTCGCGCTCGGCGGGGGCGATCTCACTCAGGGAAACGCCCGTGGCCTTCACCGGTTACGGGTTGTCGGGCCCGCATTGCGGGCCGGATTCCTGTTGAGGAGTTGAGGATGAAGAGAGATGAAAAAGCATTTGTCGTTGGTATTCCTGTTATTGATGTTGATGTTCGTCGGAATTTCGCCCTCGCTGGCCCATGAAAACCCACCTGACCGGATACCGGAAGATGATGAAATCGTCACACATGGATCGGAGATACCTGAACCTCCTCCAGGGGTTGAAATCCCTGAGGGATTTCCGATCGAGGAATTTGTTGGTGAGGAACCCGATGAGGATCTGGTATTGCACGGAGGCGGGGTACATTGTTCCCCCTGGGTTCTGAACTGTTGCCGTTACTAGGATTCGGGCTGTATTGGCTGGTTCTGTCTGTACAAGAGGCAGTGTCACGTTCACATCGTTGGTCCGTGGACGCATTACTGGATTGAAGAAGAGTGGAGATATGGCCATCCCGGCAGGCCGTTCAGGTATTGCTGATGGAAGACCACCAAAGCTAGATCGCAGGCCCGCGCCGCGGGCCTGTTTTTTGTCCCTTGCAAGGCGCCGGGGCGGAAATCTGCCTTGGCATGTTTGGCGGCCTGCCACCTGCGGCGCGCCAGGCAGATGAAAGGCGGGCGGCACTTCCCGTCGCCCGTCCCCCCGCCTATGATGGAGGCACAACAGGACAGCATACGGAGCGCGTAAATGAGCGAAGCGACCTCGCAGCCGACCACCGGCGCCGAAAACATCGTCTGGGACCTTTCGATCTTCTACAGCGGGCCGGAGGACCCGGCCATCGAGGCCGACATGGCGGCCATCGACGCCGACATCGCCGCCTTCGCCGACGACTACCGCGACCAGGTCGCCGGCCTGGACGCCGCCGGCCTGCTGGCCGCCATGGAGCGCATTGAGGCGCTGCTGGACCGCGTCTACCGCCTTGAGATGTTCGCCCAGATGCTCTACGTCACCGACACCAACAACCCGACCTTCGGCGCGCTGATGCAAAAGTTGACCGAATACGCCGCGCGCGTGCAGCAGGGCCTGCTTTTCTTCGAACTGGAATGGACGGCTCTGGATGACGCCGCCGCCGCCGCTACGCTGGCGCGGCCCGAACTGGCGCATTTCCGCCACTATCTGGAGGCCGAACGGCGCTACAAGCCGCATTTGCTCAGCGAGCCGGAGGAGAAGTTGCTGGTCGAGAAGGCGGTGACCGGGCGCGAGGCCTGGAACCGTTTCTTCAACCAGTTGATGGGCGCCGCCCGCTACGAGTTGCGCGGCGAGCAACTGACGCAGTCGGAAGTGCTGAGCAAGCTCTTCGACACCGACCGCGAGCTGCGCCGCGAGGCGGCCGCGGCCGTCACCGCCGGCCTGCAGGACCAGGCCATGCAGTTGACCTATGTCTTCAACGTACTGGCGGCGGACAAGGCCTCCGAGGACCGGCAGCGCGACTACGACACCTGGGTCTCCTCGCGCAACCTCTCAAACAAGGTGGCCGACGACGTGGTCGAGGCGCTGGTGGAAGCCGTCACCGCCAACTACGACATCGTGGCCGAACACTACGAACTCAAGCGCAGACTGCTGGGTTACGACGAGCTGTTGCACTACGACCGCAATTCGCCCCTGCCGGTGCCCGACAGCGACCGGATTTACCCCTGGGAGGAGGCGCGCGACATCGTGCAGCAGGCCTATCAGGCCTTCAGCCCGCGCATGGCGGCAATCTCGCAGCGTTTCTTCGACGAGGGCTGGATCCACGCCGCCCTCGCGCCGGGCAAGATGGGCGGGGCCTTCTCGGCCTCCGGTCCGGTCTCGGCGCACCCCTTCATCATGATGAACTACACCGGACGCGAGCGCGACGTCTCGACTCTGGCGCACGAGCTGGGCCACGGCGTGCACCAGGTGCTGGCGACGGAAACCCAGGGCCTGCTCAACGCGCAGACTCCGCTGACCACCGCCGAGATGGCCTCGACCTTCGGCGAGATGCTGGTCTTCAATGACCTGATGGAGCGCGAGCCGGACGCCGAGGCGCGCCTGGCCATGCTGGCGGCGAAGATCGAGGACAGCTTCGGCACCATCTTCCGCCAGGTCGCCATGAACCGCTTCGAGCACGGTTACCACAACGCGCGGCGCGAGACGGGCGAACTGAGCGCCGAACGACTGGGCGACATCTGGCTGGAGACGCAGCGCGAGATGTTTCGGGGCAGCGTGAACATCGGCGAGGACTACGGTCACTGGTGGAGTTACGTGCCGCACTTCCTCAATGTGCCGGGCTACGTCTATGCCTACGCCTTCGGTGAACTGCTGGTGCTGGCGCTCTTCCGCCTCTACCAGCAACGCGGCGCGGACTTCGTGCCCGACTACCTGGACGTGCTGGCGGCCGGCGGCTCGGACTGGCCGCACAACATTCTGGCGCGCCTGGGCGTGGACCTGACCGACCCGGAGTTCTGGAACGAGGGTCTGGCCATCCTGCGCGACATGGTGCGCCTTGAAGAGCAGCTGGCGCGCGAGGTCTATCCGGAGAAGTTCAGCGCCTGAAGGTCGCGGGCGGAGGGCCCTTGATCAGCAGACTGGAACTCAGCGCGGCCATCATCTGCGTCACCCTTTCGGGCTGGGTGCTGCTGGAGCGCGTCGTGCCGCTGCCGATCATGCTTTTCTTCTGCATCGGGATGTTGCTGCTGCCGCATCTGATGAGCGAGGATTCGCAGGGCAGTTCCTCGCTGTGAAGGCAGTCCCTCAGGTCGTCGCCCGCCGCGGCGGGTTGTAGGCGACGCTGAAGACCAGCGCGGCGCAGACGCCGCAGGCGCCCCAGAAGAGAAAGGGCAGGCCGGCGCTGTAGATCGCCAGGCTGTTGCCCAGCGGCGGCGCGAAGGCGATGCCGAGGTTGCGAATCGTCGTGACCATGCCCAGGGCGCTGCCGCTGAGCGAGTTGTCGACGCCCTCCACTTCCATGACGCTGGTCTGCTGCAGCGCCATCACCGAATCGAAGGACGAGCCGGTGACGACGGCCACCAAAAGCACCAGCGCCCCGGCCACGAGGCCCAGCGCGCCGACGCCGAGGCCCAGTAGCAAGGCGAGGGCGACCAGAAAACCGCGGCGGATGCGCAGCCGGTCCGAGAGCGTGGAGATCGGCACCACGCAGACCAGGCTGGCGAGGAAGAAGAGCGACAGGGCGCGGTCCGCGTCCAGCGGCGCCCAGCCGACCGCCTTGAGGTAGGTGGGCAGATAGCCGCTGAAGCCGCTGAAACAGGCGCCAATGCCCAGCCCGCCGATGCCCATCAGCCACAGGTTGCGAATGCGGGCCGCCGCTCGCAGACCGGCCAGCACGCTGACGGCGCCGCCGTCCTCGCCCTCGGCGTGGCGGCCGGCCGGGTGCAGCAGCAGCCACAGTACGCTGATCGCGATGGCCAGCAGGCCATAGAGCACCAGCACCTGGCGCCAGCCGCCGAGGGCCGGCAGGATGACGCTGGTGCTGAGCAGCGGGCCGAGCATCAGGCCGCCGGCGAAGCCGGCCGAGATGATACCGCTGGCCATGCCCAGGTTCTTCCCCGGAATCCATTGGCGCATGGCCTTGAAGACCATCACCGGGACGGAGCCCTGGGCGAAGCCGTAGAGCATGGAGAACAGCAACAGGCTGACGAAGTCCGTCGCGAAGGCCCGCAGCAGGCCGAAGATGCCGCTGAACAGGCAGATCAGAAAGAGCATGTTGCGCGCGCCGAGGCGGTCGCCGATGGTGCCGCCGATGATGGCGAAGAAGACGCCGCTGAAGCCCACCATGCCCCAGATACCCCCGATTTCCACCAGGGAGAGGCCCAGTTCCTCGCTGATGATGCCGAACATGGGAGGCAGCGACATGTTTGGCATGGTGACGGTGCCGAAGGGCGTCAGCACGCAGAGCGCGAGGATGACGAAACGCCAGCTGCTGCTGCTGTCCGGCGCGGAAACGCGGCTTAACACGCTGGAGTCACCCAGTCCTCCCTGATCGCTGATGACCGTACCAGCCAGGACCGGCCGGACACAAGAGCCAGCCGACCGCCCAGGGCGCCCTCGCGCTCTGCTATACTGGCGCGCGCCTCGCGGGAGGAGCCCGACAAGCATCCATGAGTACGCCCCAGGACGATACGCAGCCGCTGCCGCCGCTGCCAACAGGGGAAAGGCAGCGGGCGCGCCCCACGCCGGGACGCCGGCGACCGCCGGCCCGGCGCGACAACCGCAACTGTCTTTACCAGAGCCTGGCGGCGCTGGCGCTGCTTTTGCTGGCGCTGCTCATCGTGGCGCTGGCCGGCCTGGCGGGCTGGACGGCCGGGCAGCAGGAGGCGCGGGACGTCATCGCCGTCACCCGGGCGGCGCGCCTGCGTGACCAGTTGAACCGCATCCCCGGCGACGTGGCCGCGGGCAACACACAGTTGCTGCAGGCGCGCCTGGACTTCTTCGCCGACCTGACCCCCGCCGTCCCGCAGTTGCCGCAACTGCGACAGACGGCGACCGCGCTGGCGCGGCCAACCCTCACCTTCACGCCCGCCGCCACCTTCACGCCCACGATCACCGCCACCGTCGTGGCGCCGCAGACCGTCGCCTGGGACCCGGAGGAGTTGCTGCGCCAGGGGCGCGCGGCCATCGGCGCCGGCGACTATGAAGAGGGCGTGGACCTGTTGCAGGCGCTGGAGGCCCTGGCGCCGGACTATGCCAGCGTGACCGTGCGCGAGCTCATTCTCAACGGCCTGACGCGCCAGGCGCAGCGCCTCTTTCGCAGTGGCGAGCGCCTCGCGGAAGCCATCCTGGTGACGGACGAGGCGATCCGCTACGGGCTGTCGGCGGACAGCGGCCTGCGCTACGAGCGCTACGTGGCGGCCCTGTATCTCGACGCCCGCAGCCAGATCAGCCGCGGCCCGGCGGCGGCCATCCCGGCCCTGCGCGAACTCTATGACGTGGCCCCCGGCTATCGCGGTGGCGAGTTGCCCGGCTTGCTCGCCGGGCAGCACGCGGCCTGGGCGGAGCAGTTGCTGGCCCAGGGCGATCCCTGCGCGGCCCATGAGCAACTGCAGCAGGCCCTCGTCCTGCGCGCCGACGCCGCGCTGGCGCAGCGGCGCGACGAGGCCAACCTGCTCTGCCAGCAGGGCGTCGGCCTGCCGGGCCGGCAGCCTCCGGCCGGCGCCACGCTGGAGACCGGCGCCTACATCGGGCCCCCGGTCAGCGGCGGCTGACGCAACTCTCACTGGCTGCTCATGGTCGACTCACCGGCCACTTACGCGCCGCCCCTACTCTTGGCGACAAGACGAATCTGACCACTGTGCAATACAGGAATTCTCCTTCCTCCATACGTGGCAAGTCTGGCAGGTCGGGTTCGCAGGCGAGCGGGTAACCGCAGCCGGAAACGAAACAGATCGTGCGCCGGTGTGTCCCCCCGCACAACGCACGGTCTGTTTATGTGTGGCGACGGGTTGTTATACTCCCCGGCGGGCGGGGAGGAGCGCCCGGGCATGCGCTATTACGAAGACCTGCAACCCGGCCAGCGCATCCGCCATCGCCTGGCCCGCACCCTCACGGAAACCGACAACCTGCTCTTCAGCAGCCTGACGCACAACCCGCAGCCGCTGCACCTCGACGAGAACTTCGCGCGCGAAACGGTCTTTGGCCGGCGGATCATGAACGGCCTGTTCACCCTCGGTCTGGTGGTCGGCATCAGCGTGCCGGAACTCACCCATGGCACGATCGTCGCCAATCTCGGCTACGAGCAGGTACGGCATCCGCACCCGCTTTACCCGGGGGACACGCTGTCGGTGGAGACCGAGGTGCTTGCCAAACGGGAGAGTCGCTCGCGCCCGGGTGAAGGCCTCGTCACGCTGCGGCATTACGGCCGCAACCAGGACGGCGCGCTCTGTGTGGAGGTGACGCGCACGGCCCTCTTCCGCATGCGGCCAGGCTGAGCGTGCGCCTCGCGGCCCTGCGCTACCGCGATTATCGTCTGCTCTGGAGCGCCGAACTGCTCTCCACCACCGGCTCGCAGATGCAGACCTTCGCCATCAACTGGCACGTCTTCCAGTTGCTCAAGGACCAGACGCTGACGCTGCAACTCTTCGGGCAGGAGCTGGCGCTGGGCGCCGAGGCCCTCGGGCTGGGCGGGCTGGGTCTGATTCGCATGTTGCCCATCATCCTCTGTTCGCTGCTGGGCGGCATGGCGGCCGACGCCTGGGAGCGACGCCGCCTGATGGTCGTGACGCGCGCCCTGGCCGCGCTGCTCTCGCTGGGGCTGGCGCTGCTGACCCTCGGCGGCGGCGCGACGCTGGCGCCGGTCTATTTGGCGGGGGCGCTGGCGGCCGGCCTGATGGCCTTCGACCTGCCCGCGCGCCAGTCGCTGGTGCCGCAGCTGGTGCGCCGCGAACACCTGAGCAACGCCATCAGCCTTGAGATGCTGGTCTGGCAACTGGCCAACATCATCGGGCCGGCGCTGGCCGGAGCGCTCATCGGCGCCGCGCAGCGGCAGGGCGCGCACTTCAGCGGGCCGGTCGGAATGGTCTACGCGCTGACGGCGCTCGCCCTGTTGTCGGCGGCGCTCGCCGTGACCCTGTTGCGGCATCGGGGCGCGTCGCCGGGCCGCCGCCACCTGAACCCGGGCGCCTTCATGGACGGATTGCGCTTCACCTTTCGCACGCGCATCATCCGCGGCACCATGCTGCTGGATTTTCTGGCGGTGTTCTTCGCCTCGGCGCGCAGCATGCTGCCCATCATCGCGGTGGACGTGCTGGGCGTGGGCGCGCAGGGCTACGGTCTGCTGGCAGCCGCCCAGCCGACCGGCGCCGTGCTGGCCGGCAGCCTGCTGGCGCTGGGCCGCGAGATCCGGCGCCAGGGGCTGGCGTTGCTGGTCAGCGTGGCGCTCTACGCGCTGGCGACCGCGCTCTTCGGTCTCTCCACCAGCCTGGCGCTTTCCTGGCTGCTCTTTGCGCTGACCGGCGCGGGCGACACCGTCTCTTCGGTTATCCGCAACACCATCCGCCAGGTGAACACGCCCGACGGCCTGCGCGGTCGCATGACCGGGGTGAACATGGTCTTCGCCATGGGCGGCCCGCAACTGGGCGAAATCGAGGCCGGTCTGGTGGCGGCGCTTTTCGGCGCGCCCCTCGCCATCGTTTCCGGCGGCCTGGCCGCGCTGGCGCTGACCGGCGTGATCGCCCTGCGCTACCCGGGTCTGCGGCGCTACACCAGCCCCGTCGCCTGAGGGCCCAGGGGCTGGCAGCGCACTTGCGGCGGCAGTATCATGGCGTTCGGACAGCCGCCGCCCAAGGCGCCGGGTCGCCGGAGGCGCGGCAGGGAAATACAGGACCGCCGCCAGCATCCGCCCCTCCCGTCGGCGCGCCTGTGCCGGATGCGGGCAATTGCAGCGGAGCGGGGATGGACGCGGGCGAGGCCCTGAAGTTTGACGAGGCGGAACTGCGCGCCAACCGCGAGGGACGCCTCAGCGCGCGCCAGCGCAACCGGGTCTTCGCGCGTCGCCGCCGGCTGATCGTCGTCCTCGCCTTGCTGACCCTGCTGATCGGCCTGCTGGCCGCCAGCGTCATCCTCGGCCTGCTGCCGGGCGCCACTGCGGAGGGCATCGTGCTGGCCCTCGGCGCCGAGGCGCTGACGGCGGGCCTCGCCTTTCTGTTGTGGATACTGTGGCAACGTTTTCGCGCCCTGCTCGCGCCCGGTCACGTCCTTTGTGTCAGCGGCCCGGTCACTTGCTACGTGCTGCGCGAGCGCCGCACGGACGACATCGCCGGCCGGCCGGGTTCGCGCACCGGTTACTATCTGCGCGTGGCGGAGCAGGAATTCGCCGTATCCGAGGCTGCCCTGGCAGCCATCGAGGATGGCGCGACCTGGCGCCTTTACTATGTGGCGCGGCCCCATACCTTGCTCAGCATGGAGCCGGCGCCGGATGACAGGAGCTCATGAACGACGAAAACCCTGCGGCCCGCAATGCCGACGATGCGCCCCGCGACCTTTTGCGGGTGCAGGGCCTCGGCTACAAGTACGGGTCCTTCCACGCGCTCAGCGACGTGTCCTTTCAGGCCGGCGCGGGCGAACTGATCGCGCTCGTCGGGCGCAACGGCGCCGGCAAGTCCACCCTGCTGCGCTGTATCGCCGGCTGGTCGCGCGCCAGCGACGGCGAGGTGCACATCATGGGCCAGGCGCTGGCGGAAAACGAGCGTCAGGCGCGCGAGCACGTGGTGCTGCTGCCGGATACGCCGCCCTTCTATGACGAGTTGACCGCCTGGGAGCATTTGCAGTTCGCGGCGCAGTCGCATGGCTGGCGCGACTGGGAGGACGAGGGCGAGGACCTGCTGGAGCGCTACGGCCTCTTCAACAATCGCGATGCCTTCCCCTTCGCCTTCTCGCGCGGCATGCGCTACAAGCTGGCCATGTGCATGGCGTTGCTGGTCGAACCCAAAATCCTGCTGATGGACGAGCCCCTCGGCCCGCTGGACCCCGTCTCCGCCGACGAACTTTGGATCGAACTCAATCGCCACCGCAACGAAGGCATGACGATCCTGCTCAGCAGTCACCAGTTGCCGCATGAAGCCTGGCCCGATCGCTATCTCATCATGGAACAGGGCGAGATCATCGGCCAGGGCACGCCGGACGAATTGCGCGCCTCGCTGGGCCTTGGCGCGGACGACCCCCTGACCCTCGACAGCATGCTGCGCGCCGCCCTGCGCCGCCGCCGCAATTCAACCAGGCCCGATGACGCCGCTGCCGCTGACTGACCTGCGCATCCTCTTTGGTCTGCGCTGGCGCCAGTTCCGCTCCGGCGCGGTCTTCTGGCTGCGCCTGCTGGGCTACGATGCGCAGGCGAGCTCCTGGATGCAGCGGGTCTACGTGCTTTATCTGCTGGGCATCGGCTCGATCTGGTTCTTCGCCATGTGGGCCTGGGGCCATGACCTCGCCCTGTCGATCGGCCAGTCCATGGCGCCGCAGACCCTGGCGCAGTTGCTGGAGCGCATTCCGCCGGCCGTGCTGCTGCTGCAAACCTGGGCCATGATGGCCTCGCTGCGCAGCACACCGCTCAAACTCAGTTTCCCCGACATGGCCTGGATCGTGGGTTCGCCGCTGGCGCGATCGGTGCCGGTGTTGCCGGGCTTCATCCGGCAGGTGCTGACGCGCTGCATCATCTTCGGCGCCGTCTGGGCCCTGCTGACCGTCCTGCTGCGCGCGCCGCTGGCGCCCGCCACGCCGCTGGACAGCCTGCGCGTGGTGCTGGTCGTGAGCCTGCTGGTGGTGCTGACTTGGTCGCTGGCCTGGCTGCTGGGCATCCTGCGCCTGGTGTATCCGCAGGTCAGCCGCTGGCGCTGGCTCTGGCTGACGCCGCTGCTGCTGCTGCCCCTGGCGCAAGTGGCGCCGGACCAGACCCTGTGGCCGGGGCGCCTGCTGGTGCTCAGCGTCTACGACCTGGCGCCGCTGACGGCGCTGGCCCTGATCGCGCTGGTGGCGGCCGGGCTGGTGGCCAGCTTCGTGATCCTCGGCGCGCGCATCAACATGATCCAGGCGGCGGACGAAAGCGCCGTGTACGCGCGTCTGGCCGCGCTGGGCCTGCTGGCCTGGCGTATGCCGGACCTGCAGTTGCGTATCCGCCTGCAGCAGGCGCGCGCCGGTCAACGGCCGCGTTTGCGCATCCCGAGAGTCTATGGCAAGCGGGCGATGGTGGTGCGCTCGGCCATCGCCGGCCTGCGCCACCCCTCGCTGATGCTGGTCAACGCGCTCTGGGGCGCGGGCATGACCTGGGCCGCGGGCCTGATTCTGGCCAACGAGTTGCCGGTGCCATTGTGGATCGGCTGGCTGCTGATCGCCGGCATCGCGCCGCCGATCGGGCTGCTTTACACCTTCCGCCGCGACGTGCAGGAGCCCTTCCTGCGCCAGTTCCTGCCCCTGGACGGCTTTCAGATCTTTCTGGCCGACGTGCTGCTGCCACTGGCCTTTCTGCTGGCCGGCGCGCTGCTCGCCTGGTTCCGCTTCCTGCAGGACCTGCCACCGGAACTCTTTTTCGAGTTCCTCATCACGGGCGTCATGACCATTCCCCTGCTGGGGCTGCTGCTGGCGCTTTGCGGCGCGGCGGCGATGACGGCCACGCGCGAACTGCAGACGCGGCTGCTGGGCACCGGCGCCAGCTTCGGCCTCGCGATCGTGGCCTCCGTGCTGCTGGGCACGCCGCTGGCCGGTCTGGTGGTGGTCTGCATTTCGATCGCGCTGCTGGGCGGCATCCTGATGCAGCATGCCTGAATCCGCGCGACGGACGAATAGATCGCCCCTACCATGCGGTAACCTGGTGCAGCAGGCCTGAGCGATCAGGCGTCGCGCCGGCGCAGCCAGAGCGCGACGGCCAGAGCCCCGCCGCCGTTGAGCGCCAGATCCAGCGCCGAGAGGCCGCGGTCGGGCACGAAGGTCTGGCCCACTTCGGTCAGCAGGCCGCAGGCCAGCGATATGAGCAGGGCGGGGCGAATGGCATTGAGCGCGCGCCACCAGAGCCAGGTCATCAGGGCGAATCCGAGCAGATGGGCCAGATGCAGCAACAGCAGACCGAAGGCGTCGTGGTCGCCGGCGGCGGCGGGCCCGATGAGCGGGTCGCGGCCTGGCTGCAGCAGGATGAAGCACAGCAACAGGGTCCAGACGAGGGCGACAAGGCGACGTGACAGGGCGGGCAGCGGGGGACATGATACCATGGCGACAACTATACACGCGGGGAAGTTGGTGTTAATGAGATGGGGCGGTACAATCGTCTGAAACAGGGGAGCGGGGAGGTGCATCCACAGCGGTTTCTTAACGCAAGTAGTCAGACCGTATCGTTCGAAAAGAGACTTAGGGGTGAGAAATGAGTCACAAATTGAGTCGTCGTGACATGCTGAAGGGCACGGCCGCCGGCGCGGCCGGGCTGGTGGCGGGCCTGACACCCACCATGGCGCCCGCGCAGGACACGGTGACGCTGCATTTTCATCAGAGCATCGAGCGCTGGACGCCGGTGGTTGAGAACTTCCAGGAACTCTTCCCCGGCACCGAGGTCGCATTCATCAACGTCACGGGTATCGACGATGAAGAGGTCGCCAGCAAGACCCTGACGCTGCTGGCCTCCGGGCAGCCGCTGGACGCGGGCAAGGCCTCCACCGAGGTCACCGCGCTCTACGCCGGCGAGGGCATCGCCGCCCCGCTCACCGAGCGGGTGCTGGATGCGAAGGACGAACTGTCCGAGTACTTCTCGGACATGGCGCCGATCCTGCCCGAGACCATGCTGTGGGAAGGCGACCTCTACGAGTTGCCCGATGGTTGCAACGCGCCCAACATGTTCCTGAACGTGAACATGCTGAACAAGGCGGGCCTGGACGTGCCGCCGGCGGACTGGACCAAGGACGACTTCGTGGAATATGCCAGGGCCACGACCAACCTCGGAGGCGAGGAGACCTTCGGCTACGGCTGGCCGATTCGCATCTGGGGTAGCTGGGGTCCCTGGCATTACGTCAACAACACCAACTTCCTGACCGAGGAACGCGCGCCGGGCGGTGAATGGTTCTGGGAGACCTTCTACGCGGACAACGACGACGTGGGGCATCGCGGCGGCGGTTTCCGCTGGCCCGAGGCCAACGCCAACGACCCCCTGATGGTCGAGGCGCTGGAGTTCGTCATGTCGCTGACGGCTGACGGCCTGGCGCCAGGTATCGAACTGGGCGGCGGTCAATCCTTGAGCGGCCTCTTCCTCTCCGACAAGGTTGCCATGACGCCGGCCGGCGGCTTTTGGGCCGGCGGCCTGTACAACAACGGCATGGAGAAGGGCGAATTCGACGTCCAGTACTGGCCGAAGTGGAAGTCGCAGCGGCACCAGCTGGGCGTCGGCGGCAACTGGCTTTCCAGCGTCACCGACAATGGCGACCTCATGTGGGAACTGCTCAAGTTCTCCGTCAGGACAGACCAGATGCTGGCCCTGAAGGACCGCTACCGTCCGGTGATGAGGACCACGCCGGTGCGTCGCTCGATGGTCACGGAAGAGGCCTACGAGCCGACCGGCCCGGCCAACTGGCGGGTCTTCTACGACACCATCGACCGGCCGGACACCTACCCGATCCCCTCGCCGCCGGAAGCCGCCGGCATGACCGGCATTCACAACCGCGCCGTCGGTCTGGCCATGTCCGGCGAGATGTCGGCGCAGGCCGCGCTGGACCAGGCGCAGGCGGAACTGGAAGCGCTCTTCGCCCGCACCCGCGGCGGCTAGAGTCGCCCGCACCCGCGAAACCTGCAATTCAGGGGGAGCCGGTCATGGCTCCCCCTTCATAGTTAGGCGCCCGCCAATACGCCGGACGTGGCTGACAGGGGCCGTCGGGCGACATGATATGTCGCCCGTGCAGTCGCACGGGGCCTGCCGCAGGCCTGGGCGATTTGCCAGGCATGAGGGGGGATGTTAGACTCGCCTCCCGAAGAGTGAAGCAGGGAGGTGCGTTACGCGCAGAAAGGATCGGTCCGTATTTGTCGCATGACGCTGATGATAATTATGGAAGGAGCAAACGATGAAACACCAACTGAGTCGTCGTGACATGCTGAAGGGCACGGCCGCCGGCGCGGTCGGGCTGGTGGCGGGCCTGGCGCCCGCCGCGGTGCCCGCGCAGGATGTCATCACATTGCGTTTCCAGCAGAACGAGGCGCGCTTCACGCCGGTATTTGAGAATTTCAACGAAATTATGCCCGGCACGGATGTCGAATTCCTCAACATCACCGGCATCGACCACGAGGAAGTGGCCTCGAAGATCCTCAACATGCTGGCCGCCGGTCAGCCGCTGGACGCGGGCTACGCCGCGACCGAGGCGACCGTGCTCTACGCCGGTCAGGGCGTCGCGGCCTCGCTCACCGAGCGCGTGCTGGATGCGCAGGACGAGCTGGCCGATTACTACGCGGACATGGCGCCGATCTGTCCCGAGACCATGCTCTGGGAAGGCAACATTTACCAGTTGCCCGACAGTTGCAACGCGCCCAACATGTTTTTCAACATGAACCTGCTGGAACAGGCGGGTCTGGACACGCCGCCGGCGGACTGGACCAAGGATGACTTCCACGAATACGCCGTAGCCACCACCGGCCTCGGTGGCGAGGAGACCTTCGGCTACGCCTGGGTCAACCGTCTCTGGGGCAGCTGGGGCCCGTGGTACTTCGTCAACGGCAGCAACTTCCTGACCGAGGACCGCTCGCCGGGTGGCGAGTGGTTCTGGGAGACTTTCTACCCGGACAACGACGACGTGGCGCACCGCGGCGGCGGTTTCCGCTGGCCGGCGCCCAGCGCCAACGACCCCGCCACGGTCGAGGCGCTGGAGTACGTCACCTCGCTGACCAACGAAGGCATTGCGCCGGGCATCGAGATGGGCGGCGGCGCCTCGCTGGTCGGTCTCTTCGTCTCCGACAAGATCGCCATGACGCCCATGGGCGGTTTCGGGGCCGGTTACCTGGTCAACAACGGCATGGAGAAGGGCCAGTTTGACGCGCAGTTATGGCCGCACTGGAAGTCACAGCGGCACCAGCTGGGCGTCGGCGGCAACTGGATCTTCACCGGCAGCCCCAACGCCGACCGCATGTGGGATTTCCTCAAGTTCTCCATCCAGGTGGACCAGTTGCTCTCCCAGGCTGGCCGCTACCGTCCCCTGATGACGACCACCCCGGTGCGTCGTTCGATGGCCATCGCCGAGGCCTACGAGCCAACCGGCCCGGCCAACTGGTCGGTTTTCTACGAAACGCTGGACCGCCCGGACACGGCGCCGATCCCGGCGCCGCCGGAAGCCAACGCCGTCACCAACATTCACACGCGTTTCACCGGTCTGGCCCTCTCCGGCGAACTCACGCCGCAGGAGGCGATGGACCAGGCGCAGGCGGAGCTGGAAACGCTCTTCGCCCGCACTCGCGCGTAAGCGTCACGGTCGCCATGGCGGCCTGTGCAATCAGGGGGAGCCGTTCGTGGCTCCCCCTTCACATTAACCACTACAGCGCGTATATCCCGTCGGCACAGGAAACGCCCGGCCCGGCGTTTCTGCATCGTCGGTTTGCGTAACGTGAGCGGGTTTGTTATGCTACGCGGCGCGAAAGTGAAAAATTGCTGTAAGGAGGTGCGCCAGACGAAAGCGTTGCAACACAGAGGTTTGGCTGTACCCGTATCGAAAGAAAGGTTAGAGGGAGAACAATGACTCACAAACTGAGCCGTCGTGACATGCTGAAGGGCACGGCCGCCGGCGCGGTCGGACTGGTGGCGGGCCTGACGCCGGCCATGGCGCCCGCGCAGGATGCCGTCCAGATCCGCTGGTCGCAGAATGAAGAGCGCTGGACGCCGGTCGTCAACAATTTCAACGAGATGGCTGATACACCGGTGGAAATCGAGTTCCTCAGCATCACCGGCATCGACCACGAGGAAGTCGCATCCAAGATTCTCTCGCTGCTGGCCGCCGGTCAGCCGCTGGACGCGGGCTACGCCGCGACCGAGGCCACGGTACTCTACGCCGGTCAGGGTGTCGCCACATCGCTCACCGACCGGGTGAAGGACAACGCCGACGAGCTGGCCGAATACTTCTCCGACATGGCGCCGATTCTGCCGGAAGTCATGATGTGGGAGGGCGACCTCTACCAGCTGCCGGATGGCTGCAACGCGCCCAACATGTATTTCAACCTGAACGTGCTGGAACTGGCGGGCCTCGAAGTGCCGCCGGCAGACTGGACCAAGGACGACTTCCACGAGTACGCCGTGGCCACCACCAACGCCGGTGGTCAGGAGACCTTCGGTTACGCCTGGACGAACCGTCTCTGGGGTAGCTGGGGCCCGTGGTACTTCGTCAACGACAGCAACTTCCTCACCGAGGAGCGCGCGCCGGGTGGCGAATGGCTGTGGGAGACCTTCTACGCGGACAACGACACCGTGGCGCATCGCGGCGGCGGCTGGCGTTGGCCGGAGCCCAGCGCCAACCACCCCAACACGGTCGAGGCGCTGGAATACGTCACCTCGCTCGTGGCCGAGGGCATCAGCCCGGGCATCGAGATGGGCGGCGGTTCCTCGCTGCAGGGCCTCTACGTCACCGACAAGCTGGCCATGACGCCGGCTGGCGGTTTCTGGGCCGGCGGTCTGATCAATGCCGGTATGGAAAAGGGCACCTTCGACGTGCAGTTCTGGCCGCAGTGGAAGTCGCAGCGGCACCAGCTGGGCGTCGGCGGCAACTGGATCTTCACCGGTAGCCCCAACCCCGACGTCATGTGGGAGATCCTCAAGTTCTCCGTCAAGCGGGAGCAGATGCTCAGCCTGAAGGACCGCTACCGGCCGCTGATGCGCACCACGCCGGTGCGTCGTTCGATGGCCAGCGATGAATCCTACGAGCCCAGCGGCCCGGCCAACTGGCATGTCTTCTACGACACGCTGGATCGCCAGGACACGGGCCCGATCCCGGCGCCGCCGGAAGCCAACGCCGTCACCAACATTCACACGCGCTTCACCGGTCTGGCCGTCTCCGGCGAGATGTCGCCGCAGGAGGCGATGGACCAGGCGCAGGCGGAGCTGGTCGCACTCTTCGCCCGCACGCGCGGCTAGGCAGGACCGCTTCGGCGGCATATGACCATGCAGGGGGAGTCGTTCACGACTCCCCCTCAATAACCAAAAAGGGAATTCTTTATGGCCAGTGAGACCCTAGCAACGAGGGAGCGGCGGGGCAGTCTGCTCGGCTGGTTCCGGGCGGACACCTTTGAGGGGGTGCGGCGTCAGCGCGCCATCCTCGGTTACCTCTTTCTGTTGCCGGCCTTCATCGGCCTGGTGGCCTTCGTGGTCGGTCCGATGTTCGTTTCCTTCGGCCTCAGTTTTTACCGCTGGAACATTTTTAAACCGCCGGACCCCATCGGCATCGCCAATTTCCAACGTCTGCTGACCGATTCGCGCCTGCCGGGCATCTATGGCAACACGATGCTGTTGGTGGTCGGGACGGTGGTCATCACGCAGGTGCTGGCCATCGCTTTGGCGCTGGGGGTCACCCAGCTACGCAGCCGCAAATTTGCCTACTTCCTGCGCACTGCCTGGTTCCTGCCGGTGCTGATGTCGGGCGCGGCCGTGGGCGTGACGCTGTCCTATCTTTTCCAGCGCGAATTCGGCCCCATCAACTATTACCTGGGCGTTTTGGGAATCGACCGCATACCCTGGATGACCTCCGCCAGCACGGTGATGTATACCATCATCATCACTGCCGTCTGGAAAAATCTGGGCTTCATCTTCGTCATTTATCTCGGCGGGGTGGTCAGTCTCCCGCAGGAAATTCTGGACGCGGCCGACGTGGACGGGGCCCATGGCTGGCGCCGCCTGTGGACGGTGACCTTGCCGCTCATCAGTCCAATCATGCTTTTCGCCACGGTGATCAACGTCATCGGCGCCATGCAGATCTTCGACGAGCCGCAGATCATGACCCGCGGGGGGCCGGGCGATGGCAGCCGCACGGCGGTGATGTACATGTACGAAGTGGCCTTCAAGGAACAGGAATTCGGCTACGGCTCCGCCATCGCCGTCACCCTCTTCATCGCCATCCTGATCGTCACCGGCATCCAGTTCGCGCTCAGCCGCCGCTGGGTCTTTTACGGGTAGGGGGTAAGCAATGTCCGGCACAACCACGACTACCGTACAGGAACGGCATACCGTCAACCCGCTGGACAGGCCCTGGGGCCGCTGGATCCAGATGGCCTTCCTGTTCTTCATCGGCCTGCTGACGCTGATGCCCCTGCTCTGGGTGATCTCGACCTCCTTCCGCACGCTGCGCGATTCCTTCACCGTGCCGCCGGTGTGGATCCACTTCGACTTCGACTTCAGCAACTATCAGTCCGTCTTCGACACCATTCCCTTCCTGAACATGCTGAGGAACAGCTTCGCTTACGCCGGCGGCGCCGTGCTGGGCGGGGCGGTGACCTCCGCGCTGGCGGGTTACGCCTTCGCGCGCCTGCAATTCCGCGGCCGCGACGTGCTGTTCTGGGTGGTGCTCTCGACGATGATGGTGCCGGGCCAGATGACCATCATCCCGGTCTACATCCTGATGGGCGTGAAATACCTGAACCTGGTCAACACGCTCTGGTCGCTGATCATCCCCTCGATTTTCACGGCCTTCGGCATTTTCCTGTTGCGCCAGTACTTCCGCCAGGTGCCGGGCGATTACGAGGAGTCGGCGTTAATCGATGGCGCCAACCAGTGGCAGATCTTCCGTCGCATCTACCTGCCGCTGGCCGCACCGGGCATCGCCATCCTCAGTATCCTGACCTTCAACAGCCGCTGGAACGACTACTTCACGCCGCTGGTCTTCATCAACTCGCAGCAAGCCATGCCGATCACGATGGGCATCGTCGAACTGCAGGGCGAATGGTCCACCGGCAGTATCGCGGTCGTTTTCGCCGGCATTGTGTTGAGCGTGATCCCGGTCATCGTGGTCTACATCTTCGGCCAGCGCTATCTGCTGGAAGGCCTGATGATGGGCGGCATCAAGGGCTGATCGCCTGCGGGCGCACAGCAACGCCACCGTGAAGCGCCGCCGCGATCTGCTGGCGGCGCTTTTTCTGCTGCCGCTCTTCCTTTATCTGCTGGTCTTCGTGCTGGCGCCCGCGCTCGATACCCTGGGGATCAGTCTGCAGCATCGGGAAAACTTCGGGCCAGTCCAGTTCGCGGGCCTGGCCAACTATGTGCGCCTGACGGGCAACCCGCTGCTGCCGTCCATCGCCGCTTTCACCTTTCTGCAACTCGCGAGCGCGGTGGCCATCAGCCAGGCGCTGGCCCTGTCGCTGGCGCTGGTTGCGGCCGGGCTCTGGCGGCGCCTGGCCCGGAACCCGCGCGCCGCGCTCTTGCTGGCGATCGGCGGCGTGGCTGCGGTCTTCCTGTACCCGGGCTTCAGCCCCGACTTCAGCGCCAACCGTTTCCGCATGTTTCTGATCGACTTCGCGCTCCTCGCCTGGCTCCCGATGGAAGAACGCTGGCGCATCGCCGGCTCGATGGCCCACTGGGTCGATACCCTCGGCGCCGTCCGGGAATTCGCGGGCTTCACCTTCTGTGTCTATCTCTGCGGCGCCCTGGCGCTCCCGCGGGACGTGCTGGAAGCGGCCCGCGTCGACGGGGGGCCGGCCTGGCGGCGCCTGTGGACGGTGACGCTGCCGCTGCTCGCCCCGACGATTCTCGTGGCGACGATGCTGGACCTCTTCCGCGTCGTACAGGTCCTTGACCGGCCGCAGATCACCTTGTCCGGCAGCCTCGGCGAAAGCGGCAGCACGGGCCTGATTTACCTGATCCAGGTGTCCTTCAGGGAGGGCCTGTTCGGTTACGCCGCCGCCCTGCTTGTCGCCAGCTATGTCGTCGCTGCCCTGGCGGCCGCGCTGCTGGGCAACAGCGGCGTCCGTTGGCTGCGCGGGGCGGGCTGGCTCGGTCGGGCGAATCGCATGCCATGAACGGCGGCCCTCCCGCCTGGCTGCCGGCGGCGCTCCCGGCTGTCGCGCTGGCCTGGATTTACGCCACCCTGGTCGTGGTCGGCATGCTGGCCCTGTCTACGCTGGCGGGTCACGCCCTGGCGCGCATGCCTTTCCGTTGGCACGGACCCCTGTTCTGGTCGGCGCTGGTCCTGTTGCTCATGCCGGACCACGTGCTCCTGCCAGCGCTCCATTTGTCCTCCGCGCCGGGCGGGACGCTGGAGGGTCAGTTCGCCTGGCGGATTGCGGGCAGCCATCACATGCGCCTGCACCTGGCCCTCGGCGTGTTTCTCCTGCGCCAGTGCTTTCGCCGCGCCCCGGCCGAATACGAGAGTGCCGCCCAGCTTGAGGGCGCCGGCCCCTGGCAGGGCTTTTTCCGCGCAGCCCTGCCTCTGGCGACGCCCGTCATCGCTCTGCTGGCGCTCTTTGTCAGCCGGGCCGTCTTCGACGCCGTCCATGAACTCCCGGCCCTTTCCGGCGCCCTCCACGAGAGCGCCCTGGCGCGCGGCGGCATGATCGATTTCCTCGCATTGGCGCGCGACTGGCGCAACAGCGAGGTTGCGGGCATACTAGTCGGCACTGCGCCGCTCCCGCTCGTTTTTCTCTTCGGCCTGCGTCGTTGGTCGCGGGGAGGGGTGAGCGGTGGCATCCGTGCATGATCGCTGCACCCGGGAGGACGGCATGAGCATCTTTCACCGGCCGGCGGACGGCATCGTCGGCGATGTCATCCCCTTTTACTGGCAGGGCCTGTATCACGCCTTCTACCTGAAAGCGCCCCTGCCGCCACGGCGCGAGGGCGCCTTTCATACCCCCTGGGCGCACCTGGTCTCAAGTGATCTGGCGCACTGGGAGGAATGGCCGGTGGCCATCGGCCCCGGCGGCCCCGGCGACCCGGACGAAATCAGTTGCTTCACCGGCTCGCTGATCGAGAAGGACGGCCTGTTCTACATGTTCTATACGGGCTTCGCCGGCCGCGACAAGCCGCAGACGGTCTGCCTGGCCACCAGCGAGGACCTGCGCAGCTGGCACAAGGACCCGCGCAACCCGCTGATCGTGGCCGACCCGCGCTGGTACGAGGCGATCGACTGGCGCGATCCCTTCCCCTTCTGGAACGAGGAGGCCGGTGAATACTGGATGCTGCTGGCCGCGCGCGAACTGGAAGGGCCGGACAATCGCCGCGGCTGCCTCGCCCTGATGACCTCGCCCGACCTGCTGGAGTGGACCGTCCAGCCACCCTTCTGGGCGCCGCGCCTGTATTACACCCACGAATGCCCGGACCTGTTCCGTCACAAGGGCCAGTGGGTGCTGGTCTATTCCACCTTCAGCGAACGCAACATCACCCATTTCCGCGTCAGCGATTCCCTGGCCGGGCCATGGCTGGCGCCGCACAACGACGGCTTCGATGGCCGCGCCTACTACGCCGCCAAGACCGCCGGCGACGGCCGGCGTCGCTTCGTCTTCGCCTGGGACCCGACGCGTGAGGGGGACCAGGACAGCGGCGGCTGGGAATGGGGCGGCGACATGGTCGTGCACGAGGTCACCGACGACCTGGGCGTGAAGCCGGTAGCGGCCCTGCTGGAGCGCTTCAACGAGCCGCGCGCGACCCGCCTTGAGCCGCATTGCGGCGCCTGGGATACGGTCAATGGCGCTCATCGCGCGGCCTTCGACGACGGCTTCTCCGCCGCAAGCCTGGGCGAGTTGCCGCATACGGCCGCCCTCGGCGCCAGCATTCGTTGTGACGCGCAGACGCGTTCCTGTGGCCTGCTGCTGCGCGTGGACGAGGCGCTGGAGAAGTACTACCAGGTGCGCTGGGAACCGCAGGCCGGGCGTATCGTGTTTGACCGCTGGCCGCGGCCCGGCGACGAGCCCTTCATCCTCGAGCGGCCGCTGAACGACTGCGAGCAACTGGACCTGCGCGTCCTGGTGGAGGGCAGCGTGGTGGTCGTTTACGCCAACGACGAGGTGGCGCTGACCTGCCGCATGTACGATCACGCGGCGGGCGACTGGGGCCTCTTCGTCAACGAGGGCCAGGCCACCTTCAGTAATTTGAGTTGCGCGGCCGGATAACGGGCGGTCGCGGAGAATTGATGCAGCGACACAAGGGGAGTTGACCTTGGCAACTTCAAGTTTCTCAAAAGATGCCATGCGCATCATGCAGGGCAAGAAGGGCGAGGGCATCAAGGGCAAGGGGGTTCCGCGCGTGATCTTTCAGCCGGAGACCAGCCATGCCCTGCGCGACGGGATCAGTCTGCTGGCCGGCGCCATCCGCCCCACGCTGGGGCCCTCCTCCGGCACGGTGGCCATCAACTACATCACGAAGGAAAAGGGCCGGCCGGAGCTACTGGACAGCGGCGGCGTGATCGCACGGCGCATCATCGAGCTGGAGGATGCCAGCGAGGACATGGGCGCCATGCTGCTGCGCGCCATGGTCTGCCGCCAGCATGACGAGATCGGCGACGGCACGGCCACCGCCACGGTGCTCTTCGAAGCCATCTACAAGGCGGGCCTGCGCTACGTCGCCGCCGGCGGCAACGGCCAGCGACTGCGCCATCACCTGGAGCAGTTACTGCCGTTGGTGCTTGGCGAACTGGACCGCCAGACCTACGCCATCGACAGTATCGAAGACTACGCGCGCATCGCCGAATCCCTGTCGCATGACCCGCCCATGGCCGAGATGATGGGCGAGATCTTCGACGTCATCGGCGAATACGGCCAGCTGGACATTCGCAAGGACAACACGCGCGGGCTGCGGCGCGACTACGTCGAGGGCATTTACTTCAACAGCGGCCTCCTGTCGCGCGTGCTGGTCAACGATCAGGTCGTGAAACGCATCGAGTTGCTTGACACCAGCATTTTCATCTGCGACTTCACCATCGACGACCCGCGCGAGCTCTTCCCGGTGATCGAATGCGCGGTGGACGCGAAGCTCAAGTCGCTGGTGATTTTTGCGCGCAACATGAACGAGGCCGCCCTCTCGCTGGTGCATGCGGCCAACCGCCCCGACCGCTTTCAGGCGCTGGCCCTCAAGATCCCGGACCCCAACCCGGACATGCGCAACGCCGCCATCGAGGACCTGTCGGTGCTCACCGGCGCGACGCCCCTGCTCAAGGTGATGGGGCATACCCTCGAATCCATCACCCCGGCGCACTTCGGCCGGACGCGGCGCTTCTGGGCCACGGCGCACCAGTTCGGGCTGCACGGCCCGCGCGGCAATCCGCGGCAGTGGCGCCAGCATCTGCTGCGCCTGGAGGAGCAGTTCCGCGTCGAGAAGGACAAGGAACAGCGCGACCAGCTGGAGGCGCGCATCGGCAAGCTGCTGGGCGGCTCGGCCACGCTCTTTGTCGGGGGCTCCACCGAGCCGGAGATCGAGGTTCGCAAGAATCTGGCGGAGCGCGCGGCCACGTCGGTGCGTATGGCGCTGCGCGAGGGCGTGTTGCCCGGCTGCGGCCTGGCGCTGATGAACGCGCGGCCGGCCCTGGAAGAGCGTCTGGCCGCGGCGACGGAAGCCGATGAACGCGCGGCCATCGGCATTCTGCTGGATGCCCTGGCGACGCCGACGCGCACGATCTACGAGAACGCGGGCTACGACGCCAGTGACGTGATGGCCAAAATGTCCTTCGCTCCCCCCGGTTCCGTGTTTGACGTGCTGAGCGGTGAGGTGGTGGACCTGCAGGACGCCGGCATCCTCGACTGCGCCACAGTGGTCAAGCGCTCCACGCGCAACGCCATCGCCACCGCCGCGCTGGCGCTGACCATCGACGTGCTGGTACATCTGCGCGAGCCGGAAATGATTGGAGTGCCGACCTGATGGACGTAGCACAAACCACGCTGGAATCCATGACGACCTTCGCCCTCGCGGCCAGCGACGGCCAACTCTTTGCCGGGCGCGCCGGCGGCCTGTACCGCTCGCCGGATGGCGGCGCCAGCTGGGAATACGCCAGCGGCCAGCCGGGCGAGGAAGGCATGATTGCGACCACCTCGCTGGTGGCGTGCGGGCGGGATATCTTCGCCGGCATCAATGGCGGCGTGCTGCGCTCCAGCGATGGCGGCGGCACCTGGTTCACCGCCGCCCTGAGCAATCCCCCGCCGCTGGTCGTGGCCCTGGCGCTGTCCCCGGCCTACGAGGAAGACGGCGCGTTGCTGGCCGGCAGCGCCGAGGACGGCATTTTCGCCTCCACCGACCGCGGCGTCACCTGGCGCGGCTGGAACTTCGGCCTGATCGACCTCAACGTTAACGCCCTCGCCTGGGCCACACCCTCGCTGGCCTTCGCCGGCACGGAGAGCGGCATCTTTCACAGTCGCAACGGTGGCCGCGCCTGGCGCCCGCTGCCCTTCCCGATGGACCTCGCGCCTGTCATCAGCCTGCAGCTTTCGCCCGACTTCGGGACGGACGGGACGCTGTTCGCCGGCACCGAGAAACATGGCCTGCAGGTCAGCCATGACGGCGGCGAGACCTGGGGGGCCGTGGCCCTGCCGGTGGCGGGCGAGGCCGTTAACGCCATGGCCAACACGGCGCAGGGACTGGCGCTGACGCTGGACGAGGTCCTGCTGCTCGGGCGTGACGGCGGCGCGACCTGGGAGACTCTGCGGCGCTTCCCCGACCAGACGGGCCTGGCGTTGCTGGCGCAGGGCGATCAGCTGGTGCTGGCGCTCTCCGGCGGCGAGGTGGTCACGCTGGCGTTGTAGGGGCCAGGAGATGACAGGCCGAACCTTGCTTCGCAGTTGCGATTCTGGAGTTTCGGGGATTTTCGAACCGTTCGAAAGAACATCGGCAAGAGACCAGAAATAGCGAGACAGACTCCAGGGGCGGCGAAGAGGGCAAGGTCCTTTCGCCGCCTTCTGATTCAGAAACCAATTGCGACAACCTGCCCCGGGATTGGGTACTATCCGGTCCTGTTCCTTCATTGTTGCTCAACGAGAGGATTTGCCCGATGGCCGGACCGCGACAGTTCCCGGATTCGCTGGAAGCCCAGCTCAATGCCCTGGAGAGCGACGGGGAAGTGCAGGGCTACGTCGCCGGGCGCGAGGCGCTGGCGGACGACCCGGCGCGCCCGCTCTACCACTTCTCGCCGCCGATGCACTTCATGAACGACCCCAACGGCCTGTGCCAGTGGCAGGGGCGTTACCATCTCTTCTTCCAGTACCTGCCCGGCGGCGAGCAGCTGACCCCGGAGCGCAGGCAGGGCGTCTGCTGGGGCCACGCGGTCAGCGACGACCTCGTCAACTGGCGCGACCTGCCCATCGCGCTCTACCCGGACGTGGAGCGCGACTGCTTCAGCGGCCAGACCCTGGTCGAGGACGATCGCGTGATCGCCCTTTACCACGGCACGCGCGCCGGCAACGGCATCGCCACGGCCGGCGACCCGCTGCTGCTCAACTGGCAAAAGCACCCCGACAACCCGGTCATCCCCGGCGACCCGCAGGGGCTCGGCGGCGGCGGCGGCGACGAGGTGGTCGCCGAAAATGGCAAATACCGCGTCTTCGATCCCTGCATCTGGAAAGAAGAGGACGGCTACTACTCGATTTCCGGCACCTTCATGGATGGCGACTTTGGCGGCACGCGCGGCGTCGACGCCCTCGGCGTGGACCACCTCTTTTACTCGAAGGACCTGGGCAGTTGGACTTACCTCGGGCCGCTGGTGACGGACGACCAGCTGGCGGAACCGGGCGAGGACATGGCGGTGCCCAACTTCTGGCCGATCAGCGATGACAAGCACATGCTGCTGCTCTTCAGCCACAAGCGCGCCGGCCGCTATTACATCGGCAGCTACGACTACGAGACGCATCGCTTCACGCCCGAGACGCACGGACGCATGAACTACGGCCCCTGGACGGTCGGCAGCCTGCACGCGCCCAGCGCCACGGTCGATGCGTCGGGTCGCTACCTCGGCATTTTCAACATCAAGGAAGGGCGCGATTTCCGCGGCTGGAACGACATCATGTCGCTGCCGCGGCACTACTGGCTGGCGGAGGACGACACGCTGCGCCAGGCGCCGGTGCCGGAACTGGAGGGTTATCGCTTCGATGAAGTGCATGCCCCGCCGCAGGAGATCGCGGCCAACAGCGAGCGACTTCTTGAAAATGTGAGCGGTCAGGCGATCGAGATTGAGGCGGTGATCGAGCCGGGCGAGGCGCGCGAGGTCGGGCTGACGGTGCTGCGCTCGCCGGACGGGGCGGAGCAGACGCGCATTTCCTTGTTCACGCCGCTGCAGGATCGCCGCGCCAACCCTGGCTGGCTGCAGATTGACAGCACAGGGTCCTCGCTGGCGGAGGACGTTCATGGCCGCCCGCCGGAGCAGGGGCCGCTGGATATCGCGCCGGACGAGCCGCTGCATCTGCGCATCTTCATCGACCGCAGCATCATTGAGGTCTTCGCCAACGACGTACAGTGCCTGACCCTGCGCGTCTACCCCTCGCGCGCGGACAGCAACGGCGTGAGTCTCTTCGCGCGCGGCGGCGCGGCGCAGTTGCGTTCGCTCGTTGCCTGGCAGATGCGCAGCGTCTGGCCGGAACTGAAACAGTTCGAGGGCCGCTGAGCGCAGCGGTCACGCAGGAAGGAGCAGGTTATGACCTCTGGCGCCAGATTTCCCCTGACGCTCGAAGCGCAATGGAAGGCCCTTGACAGCGACGAAGAACTGCAGGAATACAGCGCCAGTCGCGAACGATTGGCAGAAGACCCGGCGCGCCCGCTCTACCACTTCTCGCCGCCCTGCAACCTGATGAACGACCCCAACGGGCTGTGCCAGTGGCAGGGGCGTTACCATCTCTTCTACCAGTTTGTGCCGCATGGCAGCGTCGAACCCGGAGAGCGTGGACCCGTTTGCTGGGGCCACACGGTCAGCGACGACCTCGTCAACTGGCGCGATTTGCCGATCGCGCTGCATCCGGACGTCGAGCGCGATTGCTACAGCGGCCAGACCCTGGTCGAGGACGACCGGGTGATCGCCATGTATCACGGCACCTACGCCGGCAACGGCATCGCCACGGCCTCCGACCCGCTGCTGCTCAACTGGCAGATGCACCCGGACAACCCGGTCATCCCCGGCGAATTGCGGGAACGTCCTGGCGGGGGTCGCGTCGATGTGGTGGGCGGAAACGGCCAGTATCGCGTCTTCGACCCCTGCATCTGGGCGGAAGACGACGGTTACTATTGCGTCTCGGGCACCTTCATGGATGGCGATTTTGGCGGCACGCGCACCGTCGACGCCCTCGGCGTGGACCATCTCTTTCACTCGAAGGACCTGGGCGAGTGGACCTATCTCGGGCCGTTGGTGAGCGATGACCAGCTGGCGGAACCGGGCGAGGACATGGCCGTGCCCAATTTCTGGCCGATCAGCGACGAGAAACACATGTTGCTGCTCTTCAGCCACAAACGCGCCGGCCGCTACTACATCGGTACCTATGACCAGCAGACGCATCGCTTCACGCCGGAGACGCACGGGCGCATGAACTACGGCCCCATACGGATCGGCAGCCTGCACGCGCCCTCGGGCACCATCGACGACTCGGGCCGCTACCTCGGCATTTTCAACGTCAAGGAGGGGCGCGATCGACGTGGCTGGAACGACATCATGTCGCTGCCGCGGCATTACTGGTTGGCGGGGGACGACACGCTGCGCATGGCGCCGGTGCCCGAACTGGAAACGCTCCGCTTCGATGAGGTGCATGCCCCGCCGCAGGAGATCGCCGCCAACAGCGAGCAGTTGCTCGAAAATGTGAGCGGTCAGGCGATCGAGATTGAGGCGGTGATCGAGCTGGGCGAGGCGCGTGAAGTGGGTGTGAACGTGCTGCGCTCGCCGGACGGCGCCGAGCAGACGCGCATCTCCTTCTACGTGTCGCTGCTGGACCGCCCCACCAATCCCGGCTGGCTGCAGATCGACGTCTCGCAGTCCTCGCTGGCCGACGACGTGTACGCTCGCCCGCCGGAGCAGGGGCCGCTGGCGCTTGCAGCGGACGAGGCGCTGCATCTGCGCATCTTCGTCGATCGCAGCATCGTCGAGGTCTTCGCCAACGACGTACAGTGCCTGACGCTGCGCGCCTACCCCTCACGCGCGGACAGCGCGGGCGTGAGTCTCTTCGCCCGCGGCGGGGCGGCGCAACTGCGTTCGCTGAAGGCCTGGCAAATGCGCAGCGTCTGGCCGGAGTTGAAGGCTTTCGAGGGCCGCTGAGACCGGTGATTTGCCCGGGAGGAGAGTCCTGATGGCGCAAGCGCAATATCCACTGACGCTTGAAGCGCAATGGCAGGCCCTGGCGCGGGACGAAGAGGTGCTGGGCTACACGGCCGCGCGTGAGGCGTTGGCGAATGACCCGGCGCGTCCGCTCTACCATTTCTCGCCGCCCGGCGAGTGGATGAACGACCCCAACGGCCTGTGCCAGTGGCAGGGGCGCTACCATCTCTTCTACCAGTATAACCCGGACAGGCTGGAGCCGATCGGCTCCCCGCGGGAGCACCGCGGCATCAGCTGGGGTCATGCAGTCAGCGACGACCTCGTCAACTGGCGCGACCTGCCCATCGCGCTACGGCCGGTGGGGGTGGAACTGGGTTGCTACAGCGGCCAGACCCTGGTCGACGACGACCGGGTGATCGCCACGTATCACGCCCCTTTCGCCGGCAACGTGATCACCATCGCCAGCGACCCGCTGCTGCTCAACTGGGAACATCCGTCCTTCAACCCCGCCATGCCCGGCGACACCGACCCCGACAAGGTCGGCGTCTGTCATGGCCCCGACGGGGACTATCTCCTCTTCGACCCCTGCATCTGGAAAGAAGACGACGGCTACTACTCGATTTCCGGCACCTACACGCAAGGCTCGCGCGGTGCTACCCGCAGCGTCGATGCCCTCGGCGTCGTTCACATTTTTCATTCGAAGGACCTGAGCGAATGGAAGTGGCTGGGGCCGATGGTGAGCGACGAGGTGCTGGCGGAACCGGGCGAGGACATGGCGGTGCCGAACTTCTGGCCGATCAGCGACGACAAACACATGCTGCTGCTTTTCAGCCACAAGCGCGCGGGTCGTTACTACATCGGCACTTATGATTACGAAACGCACCGCTTCACGCCGGAGACGCACGGGCGCATGAACTACGGCCCCTGGACGGTCGGCAGCCTGCACGCGCCCAGCGCCACGGTCGATGCGTCGGGTCGCTACCTCGGCATTTTCAACATCAAGGAAGGGCGCGATTTCCGCGGCTGGAACGACATCATGTCGCTGCCGCGGCACTACTGGCTGGCGGAGGACGACACGCTGCGCCAGGCGCCGGTGCCGGAACTGGAGGGTTATCGCTTCGATGAAGTGCATGCCCCGCCGCAGGAGATCGCGGCCAACAGCGAGCGACTTCTTGAAAATGTGAGCGGTCAGGCGATCGAGATTGAGGCGGTGATCGAGCCGGGCGAGGCGCGCGAGGTCGGGCTGACGGTGCTGCGCTCGCCGGACGGGGCGGAGCAGACGCGCATTTCCTTGTTCACGCCGCTGCAGGATCGCCGCGCCAACCCTGGCTGGCTGCAGATCGACACCGCACAGTCATCGCTGGCGAGCGACGTACACGGCCGACCGCCGGAGCAGGGCCCGCTGGCGCTTGGGCCGGAGGAGGCGCTGCATCTGCGCATTTTCGTCGACCGCAGCATCATCGAGGTCTTCGCCAACGACGTACAGTGTCTGACGTTGCGGGTCTATCCGTCGCGGGCGGACAGCGCGGGGGTGAGTGTCTATGCGCGCGGCGGCGCGGCGCAGTTGCGCTCGCTCAGGGCCTGGCAGATGCGCAGCGTCTGGCCGGAACTGAAACAGTTCGAGGGCCGCTGAGCGCAACAAATCACAGGAGGACCGGATCATGAATGCAGCGCGACAGTTCCCGGATACGCTGGAGGCGCAGTTGCAGGCCCTGGAGCGGGACGAAGAAGTGCTGGGCTATACCGCTGCGCGTGAGGCGCTGTTCCATGATCCGGCGCGGCCGCTCTACCATCTGTCGCCGCCAGGCAAGTTCATGAACGACCCCAACGGCCTCTGTCAGTGGGGGGGGCGCTACCATCTTTTTTACCAGTTCCACCCGGCGGGCATGGAGCCGGGCGGCTTCAAGTCGCCGAGCGTCGGCATCAGCTGGGGTCACGCGGTCAGCGACGACCTCGTCAACTGGCGCGACCTGCCGATCGCGCTGCATCCGGCGGGAGGCGAACGCTCCTGTTTCAGCGGCCAGACCCTGGTCGAGGACGAACGCGTGATCGCCATGTACCATGGGCTCTTCGCCGGCAACGCCATCGCCACGGCCAGCGACCCGCTGCTGCTCAACTGGGAACGCCACCCGAACAACCCCGTCATCCCCGGCGAGACCGACCCCGAGGATGTCGGCACCTGCGTCGCTCCTGGCGGCGAGTATCTCGTTTTCGATCCCTGCATCTGGAAAGAGGAGGACGGCTACTATGCGCTCTCCGGCGCCTACATGCAGGGCAGCCACGGCGGCACGCGCAGCGTCGATTGCCGCGGCGTAGACCACATCTTCCATTCGAAGGACCTGTCGCGGTGGGAGTGGCTGGGGCCGATGGTGGCCGACGAGGTGCTGGCCGAGGCGGGCGAGGACATGGCGGTGCCCAACTTCTGGCCGATCGGCAACGGACGCCACTTGCTGCTGGTTTACAGCCACAAGCGCGCCGGCCGCTATTACATCGGCCACTATGACCGGGAGACGCACCGCTTCACGCCCGAGACGCACGGGCGCATGAACTACGGCCCCTGGGCCCTCGGCAGTCTGCACGCGCCCTCGGCGACCATCGACGACTCGGGCCGCTACCTCGGCATCTTCAACGTCAAGGAAGGCCGCGAGCACCGCGGCTGGAACGACGTGATGACCCTGCCGCGGCACTACTGGCTGGCGCAGGACGACACGCTGCGCATGGCGCCGGTGCCCGAACTGGAGGCGCTGCGCTACGACGAACAGTCGCGCGGGCCGCTGGAGATCCCGGCCAACGACGAGTTGCCGCTGGAGGGCATGGGCGGCCAGGCGATCGAGATCGAGGCGATCATCGACTCCGGCGACGCGCTGGAATTCGGGCTGAACGTGCTGCGCTCGCCGGACGGCGCGGAGCAGACGCGCGTCTCCTGGTACCCCTGGCAGTTCGGCCGTCGCGCCAACCCCGGCTGGCTGCAGATCGACCCGTCGCGCAGTTCGCTGGCGGCCGACGTGCATCCGCGTCCGGCGGAGACCGGGCCGCTGACCCTGGCCGGGGGCGAGGCGCTGCATCTACGCATCTTCATCGACCGCAGCATCATTGAGGTCTTCGCGAACGAGCGGCAGTGTCTGACCCTGCGCGTTTATCCGCAGCGCGCGGACAGCCGCGGCATTTCGCTCTTTGCGCGCGGCCGGCCCGTGCAGTTGCGCTCGCTGAAGGTCTGGCAGATGCGCAGCGTCTGGCCGGAGCTGAAGGGCCGCGAAGGGCAGTAGGGTTTCGTTCAAACACAGCAGGAAAGGCGGGGCATGTCACAGGGACCCAACATTCTGTTCATCCTGGCGGACCAGGTGCGCGCCAGTTCGCTGCCGATGTGGGGCGAAACGCAAATCGAGACGCCGCATCTGCAGCGCCTGGCCGGCGAAAGCGTGATTTTGGACAACATGATCGCCACCGCGCCGGTCTGCACGCCCTACCGCGCCATGCTGACCACCGGCCGACACCCGCAGACCACCGGTCACATCATGAATTTCATCAACACGCGTCACGACGAAATCGGCCTCGGCGACGTCTTCGCGCGCAACGGCTGGCGCACGTCCTGGGTCGGCAAGTGGCATCTGCACCGCGGCTCCTTCCCGGAGATCGACGGCGGCGACTACGTGCCCGAGGGTCGCGACCGCCTGGGCTTCGAGCACTGGCGCGGCTACAATTTCCACACCGACTACTTCGGCGGAACGGTCAACACCGAAGACTGGCACAAGGAGCACTGGGAAGGCTACGAGACCGACGCCCTCGCGCGTTACGCCATCGAGTTCATGGAGGGCGTCGGCGACGACGAGCGCTTCTGCCTCTTCGTCTCGCCGCACCAGGCGCACTACACGCCCTACCGCTACGCGCCCGAGAAGTACTACCAGCGCCTGCCGGAGCAACTGACCCTGCCGGCCAACACGCCGCCGGAAATGGTTGAGGGCTTGCAACAGTCCCTGCGCGACTACCTCGCCATGATCCTGACGCTCGACGACATGGTGGGCGAGTTGCTGGCCTGGCTCGAGCGCAGCGGCCGCGCGCAGGACACGCTGGTCATCTTCACCTCCGACCACGGCACGCAGATGGGCTCCCAGGGCGGCCACGCCTGGGAGAAGAAGCAGCCCTGGGAGGAGTCGATACGTGTGCCCTGGATGATGCGCTGGCCAGGCGTCTTCGAGGGCGGCATCAGGCGCGACCCGCTGACCGCGCCGGTGGACATCTTCCCGACGCTCTGCGGCCTCTGCAACCTGCCGCTGCCGCGCACGGTCGAGGGCTACAACCTGGCCGACGCCTGGCGCGGGTTGCCTGGCGCCTTCGAGCAGGAGGCCCTTCTGACCATGAACTTCAGCGCGTCGCATGACTGGCTGCTGGACGGCCACGACTGGCGCGGCGTGCGCACGAAGACGCATTCCTTCGCGCGGCGTCTGGCCGGCGAAGACGAGCTCTACGACCTGGCGGCGGACCCGCTGCAGATGAACAACCTGGCGGGTTCGGCGGCTGCGGCCGACCTGCAGGCGGAACTTGAGACGCAGCTGGAGGCTTTTCTGGCGCTGCGTAACGATTCCTTCCGGCCCTCCGAGGAGTACTCGGACTGGTTCGACAACCAGCGCCGGGTGGTGCGCAACATGTTCGGCCCCCTGGGCGACCCGGAGGACGAGCCGGACTGGTCGCTGCTGTGGTGAGGGGGGGGGTGTAGCCCCCCCCGCTCGCCGGCCCCTGCTTTCCCAAGGAGAAGTGAGCCCCTCTCAGGGAGGGGCAATCAATTTGTGCGGAATTGTCAGTGATCTAGAGAACGCAAACTCTGGTCAATAGGTATCCTGGTTATCTGAAAAAACCACTATTCCATTTTCTCTTGCCCATCTCTCTGAGAAGCCTACATGAGATATGTTATTTCGACTATTGCCCAGTCGACGAATGGTTTCCTTCTCTACTGAGTTTGGTTCAAGTTCGTATATCGTTTTGACTTTCGTTTGATCTTCTGCGTAAAAGATAGCGAGATAGATTTTGCTGTTCCGTCTGATTCTTGTAAGTGATTGTTCACGCTTTTCCGCCGGGCTCTTAAACATTCTGTCGAACTGTCCCGAGCCACCTTCCTTACAAGTCAAATACTCGTAGACAATGTGTGGATTCTCGGAATCGCGGGCATCAGAGTCGCGTTTCGAGGTGATCAGTTCATGCCCGAGGATTTCTGCAATGATCATTTCCTTGACGAGACCAGGCTGGAGTAGATTGGGAATTCCCATCGCCTTTGCCAGCCTTGAAGCTTCCAGCACAAGAGCGATGATGCGCTCGTAACTTCGCTTCGCCAATTCTACAAATCCAGTGCCATCTGAGAATTTTCCACTTTACTCAATCTTTCATTGGCAATTTGAATGTAGTCTGGATTCATTTCCATGGCGATAAAATCACGGCTGGTTCTCTTGCACACTACAGGCCCGGTCCCTACACCCGCGAACGGGTCAAGAACCAGGTCACCCGGAGAGGAACTAGCCAGAATTAGCCGTTCCAGCAGCTTCTCGGGTTTCTGGATCGTATTGAGCGCTTCTCTGCAAGCCAGCTCCTTCGATTTGTAGGTAAGTTGTTTGATATCGCCCCAGACATCACCGGGATTCTTTCCCTTTTCATTGAATTTTGTCCCGGGATACTTGCCGTTTTTAACTGATGGGACACTTTCGCAGCGAAGGCGATGCTCCAACTCGACCAGTTGAGGCACCCTGATGCTATCCAGATTGAATTGACGCGCCCTGTTTCCCCTGATGAAGTAGCAAATAATGTCATAGTTGTTTGTATAGGAGATCCTGCCCTGGGCTAAACTGCCGGGTTGATACCAGACTAATTTTGATTTGAGAGTCAAAAATGGGCGGTAATCGATGAAGTCAATGCAATCAGGTTTTCCGAAAAGATAGAGCGCTCCCCCATCCTTTAGTTTCAGCGCAAAGCGCTTTATCAGATTGAGGTTGTATTCCTGAATGCAGTCGATTCTGTCCCATTCATTGTTGGATACGCCGTAAGGACCGTCACATATAATCAGATCAATTGAATTGTCTTCAATTTTCTCCAACAACTCCAAAGTGTCACCTTGATGGAGGTGGTTCTTTTGAAGTGACATTGTCAAGGGGTCCTGTTATCAGGCATTGACACAAAGCAACAAATTCCTGGATGCCCGCAATTCTTCTGCTGGCGACAACTCGTCGCCAGCAGAAGACAAAGTCCTAAAATGAGATACTTGCGAGCTTGTAACCTCAGCCCTCGCCGAGGGCCTCCAGCGCGCGTTGCGCCTGGGCTTCGTCCTTCGTCATGCGCACGACGCGGCGCAGGTGCAACTGCGCGTGCTCGTTGCCGTTGCGCGCCATCTCCAGCGCCTGTTCAAAGCCGCGCTGGCTGTAGCTGGGGTCGCCGGCCCGGATCGGGAAGTCATGGCCCTCCCAGTAGTACTTGAGATCGTCGCTCTGCCAGTCCGCGTAGATCTCTTCCCAGGTGATGGGCGGGTCCACGTGCTCGGTCAGGTGCGGCGTCATCATGCCTTCGCTGACCGGGTTGCCGATGGCGAAGTAGCGGTTGTCGAGCGAGATGCGCATGCGGTTGTCGGTGACGTTGGGCAGGGCGCGATGGATCATCAGCGCCTCGAAGATCAACGTGTCGCCGGGTTCGTAGTCGATGGTGTGCCAGGCGCCGTCAAAGCCGTCCACCTCGACGTTCAGGCCGCCGGCGCCGAGGGAGAAGTGGTGGTCGAGCACGCGATTGACCTTGTGCGAGCCGGGCAGCACGGCCAGACCGCCCAGTTCGACCGGGCAGTCACCGACGGGCGCCCAGGCGGTCCAGGTATCGAAGCTGCCCTGGAAGTGGACGTAGTCCTGATGGGTGGGCGTGGTGTGTTCGGTGTATTGCGGGAACCACAGGCGGGCGACCTTCTGCGGATGCGGCAACACCGGCTTGCCGGCGATGCGCGCGATCGTGTCCATGATCTCCGGCAGATGCGCGGAGCGATGGAAGGACTCGAGGGCGTAGACCTTGTGGTAGACGTCGGTGTAGCCCTCGTCACCCTCGGTGCAGACGCGGTCCACATCGGCGATGCCGTCCATCGGGTCCGTGTCGGGCAGCAACCAGCCGCCTTCCTGCAGCACCGTGTTGATGTCGAGCCGCAACTCCATCATCTTGTCCGGGTCCTGCAACTGCTTGAAGAAGAGGTAGCCTTCGTCAGCGAGCCGCCGTTGCAACTCGTCCCCGTCGTACATGGCGTCATTGGAGACGCGCAGTTCTTTCAGTTCGCTGTCCATCATGCAACTCCACCAAAATAGCCATTCGCGGCGCGCGGAAGTATAACACAGGTCTGCCTGATGCCACGAAAGGAATTGGTATGATCCCGTCTGACAACAGCGTCCTGCTGGACAAGGTGCGCGGCTGCCTCTACGGCGGCGCGATCGGCGACGCCCTCGGCGCGCCCGTCGAAGGCTATACGCCCGAAAGGATCAACGAGCTTTACGGTGTAATCACCGATTTCGTGCCGACCCTCGACGACAGTCCCAGGCGTCGCTACCGCACGGAAGGGCGCTACACGGACGACACGCACATGGTGCAGGCCCTGAGCCAGGCTTACATCGACGAAGGCGGCCACCTCGACGCCCACAGCTTCGCCCGCCGCATCGTGCCGCTGATACTGGCGCCGCGCTGGATTCCCGACCTTGAGCGCGAGATGCCCATCGTGGAGCGTCTCTTCTACCCCGACAAGTGGATCTACATTCGCAACGGCCTGGCCAACGCCGACCCCCGCACGGCCGGCGTGGGCAACATGGTCAACTGCGGCGCGGCCATGTACGCGGCGCCGATCGGCATCGTCAACGCCGGCGATCCCGTCAGCGCCTATTACGAGGCGGTCGACGTGCTCAGCGCGCACCAGTACAGCTACGGTCTGGAGGCGGCCGCCGTGCAGGCCACCGCGGTGGCCGAGGCCTTCCGGCCCGGCGCCAGCGTCGACAGCATCATCGACGTCGTGCTGTCGCTGGCCAGGGATGGCACGCGCAAGGCCATTGAGGCCGTGGTGGCGTGCGCGCGGGGTTACGATGACTGGTTCGAGGCCATCGGGCCGCTGCGCGACGCCATGCGCCCCTGGGACGGCGCGCCGGATATCCTGGGCGACCGCGGAAAGGGCAACAACGACAACACGCCCGGCCGCGAGCACAGCATCGAGGAGGTGCCGATCGCGCTGGCCTTCCTGGTCGTCGCGAAGGGCGACTTTGCGGGCAGCATCTGCGGGGGCACCAACTACGGCCGCGACAACGACTCGATCGCGGGCAAGGCCGGCGCCATCGCCGGCGCGCTGCACGGCGCCTCGGCCATTCGCCAGGACTGGATCGAGCAGGTCCGCAGCGCCAATGATATCGATTTTGACCCCATGGCGAGGGAACTGACGGCGCTGGTCTGCAAGTTACAGCAGGAACAGCTGGCGGCGGCGCAGGATCGCGCGGCGGACTTCGAAATCTTGCTGGCGACGAGCTGAGGATTCAGGGCGCCGGCCTGTCAGACTGCAACTCCAGCAGGGTGACTTCCGGGCGGCAGTTGAAGCGAAACCAGGGGCGGATCATCCCCAGGCCGCGGTTGGTGTAGACGGGCATGGCGCCGGCGCGCGCCAGGCCGCCGGTGTAGTGCTGGCCCCAGGCGGGCAGGATCAGCGGCCGTTCCAGTAGCGGCGGGCGCACCTGCCCGCCATGCGTATGGCCGGATAGCTGCAGCGCAAAGCGTTCGGTCGGGCCTGCTAGGTCAGCGACGTCCGGCTCGTGCGCCAGCAGGATGGCGGGGCCTTCGGGCGGCAGCCGCCCCAGCAGGGCGTCAAGGTCGTCATCGCCCCAGGCCTGGTCGCCGAGGCCGGCGATGTGCAACTGTGCGTCGCCGCGATGCAGCGTATGGACCTCGTTGCGCAGGACGCGGACGCCATGGGCCGTCAGCGCCTGGCAGACCCGCGCCACGCCGCGGCGGTGGTCGTGGTTGCCGGGCACGGCGAGCACCGGCGCCTCCAGCGCGCGCAGCGTAGCCAGCAGTTCTTCCGTATCCTGGCGCGCCGTCTCCTCAACGAAGTCGCCGCTGATGAGCACCAGGTCCGGTTGCAGGGCGTTGACGCGCGCCAGCCAGGCCCGCATACGCGCCGGTCGCAGCCAGCCCCCCAGATGCAGGTCGCTGATCTGCGCGATGCGCATCCCGTCGAAGGCCTCGGGCAGTTGCGACAGGCGCAGGGGGACGCGCTTCACCTGCAGCCAACGCGGCTCCACGAAGCGGGCGTAGAGGAACAGGCCGGTCAGCAGCAGGATGAGTGCGCTCATGCCTCCACCTTCGCGCGCAGGGGGTAACGCTGCAGGATGCGGTAGCGGGCGCCGGCGGGCGTGAGTTCGCTGGCGTAGAGACAGAACTCGTCCACAACGACGGGCGAGGAGTCTAGCGAGCGCCAGGTTCGCAGCCATGCCTTGAGGCGGCCTGGCGGGCGTTGCGCGCGGAAGCGCCGCCGCTCCGGCTTGAGGCCGCAGCTGCCGAGGGCCTGCGTCACGCCTCTGTGCAGGTCGCTCAGGGCCGCATTCTGGCGCAGGCCGGCCCATAGCACCCCGGACCAGCGGCCGCTGCCCTGCAGCGCCAGCGGGACGGGCGCGGCCTCCACCCCTGCCAGTGCCGCGCCGATCGACTCCGTCTGGTCGCTGTCGCCGATGAAGTAGAGGGTGACGTGCAGTTGTTGCGGCGGGACGCGGCGCAGGCCCGGAAGGTCCAGCGGCAGGGCGGCGAGGCGTTGGCGCAGCGCCGGCGGCAGGGCCAGCGCGACGAAGAGGCGGAGGGTCGGCTTTGTTCCTGCCAGGTTGCTCAGGGTGCGATCCCCACCAGCACCAGCGGGACTGCCGGAACTCCCCGACCCTGCCGCAGCACGTTGAGCAGGTCCCGTTCGTAGTAGGGGACGTCGGAGGACATTTCCTGCTCCAGTTCCTTCATCGGCAGGATTTCAATGCCGACGTCAATGACATCCGAGACATAGAAGCTGAGATGCTTGACGAACAGGTCATGGGCGACAAAGGCATATTTACCGAACTGGACCTCAACGGCGACCCTTTCCTTCACGAAGTCCGTCTGGTTGTAGGTCATGATCGGCTCGTGACCGGCTTTCTCAATCGCCAGCTTCTGCTCTTCCTCCGGCAGCCCGTAAATGCTGCGCATGAGTCTTTCGTCGGCCGACAACCAGAAACTCCTGCGGCGCTCGCTCCTGCCACGTCCCTTGAGGCCATCGCTGAAGGCCCGGTTCATATCAATGGGAGAATACAGCAATCTCCCGGATCGGGTCTTTTCCCTGGACCTTTTTGTACGGCAGGCAGCCGCATCGACGCCTGCGATTACGTCCTGCACTTCCTGCCACAACTGCTTGCGGTGGACGAGCAGGTATTCCTCACCATTCAGGTGAGAATAGCGGGCCCTGATTTGCATCAATGGCCGCCGTTTGCTTTGGTCGGGTCATACACGGGCTTGCCCATCGGCCGTGTGCGCAAGGTCCCGGCGTGGAGTTGCCGCACCCGCTCACGCGCGATCTCCACGTAATCGGCGACGATGTCACAGCCCCAGGCCATGCGCCCGTGCATCAGGGCAGCGATGATTGTTGATCCGGCGCCCATGTAGGGGTCGAGAACTGCGTCCCCTTCGTCCGTCATGGAGAGCACCAGGCGCTCCACCAGTTCAACCGGGAACTGGCAGGGGTGAATAGTCTTCTCGACGTGGTTGCTCTTCACGTTCGGGAACTCCCAGACATCACTCGGGTTTTTGCCCATTGGATTTCCGGAAAGTTGACCAACTTTTGGCCCCTTGAAGTGTCGCTTGTCGGGGTATTTGGACGGGACACGAATGGGGTCCAGGTTCCAGGTGTAGTCGTCGCCCCTTGTCCACCAGTTGATGGTTTCGTAGCGGCCGGACAGTCTTTTGGAAGCGTGCAGACCATGCCCGAAGTGCCAGACGATGCGGTTGCGCAGGCGTAGCCCGGCGTTCCGAAACAGAGGGTAGAGGACTGCATCCAGTGGGACAATTTCTCCGTGGTTGACATAGTTGCCCACCTGCCAGCAGATGGACCCCCGGGGATGCAGGAGGCGGATACATTCGCCAATGACGCGCTCCTGGTCCGCCAGATATTCATCCAGCGGGCTGCGCGTCTCGTATTCCTTGCCCAGGTTGTAAGGCGGTGAGGTGACGATCAGCTTGAACATACCGTCGGGCAGGCCGCGCATGAAGACCAGGTTGTCCTCGCAGGCCAGGACCGGCTGCCCGATGATGACGGTCCCTTCAGGCGAACCCGGATCTGTTTCATCCCTGAAGAGCTGCAATGTGGCCAGGTTGTCTGCCTTGCGACTCATGCTGATTGTCAAGTCTCTGCATTTTCAGGGGACAGTCTAACACGACCGGTTCCCCGTTTGAAATAACCCTCACTCCGGCAGGACCTCGCGCGGCTTGCTGCCGTCCTGGGCCGGGCCGATGTTGCGCACAAGTAGACACGTGGTTTGCAACTTGTGTCAAACTCAACTGGAGATCAGTAATTTCCTATGGTTTTTTCTGCATCCATCACTCTGTTTTGATGTTCTAGCAGTTCTTCCTTTTCCAAAATTCGGGCTTTCCATTCGTCATTTTGGGCTTTCTCAAGTACAGCGATGTTAGCGTCGCCCCCAACCCCCATTGTTGCGTTAGTTTCAATGACATGGTGCAGAGCCCAAAGAACGCCAAAAACACCGTCGACGATTGTCTGTGGTGGCTTTCCGTTCCAGAAAATCCGGTCAATGAACTTCAAAAAGGGTGTTGCCATCGGTGTACCCGATCCCTGAGACAGAAAGAAGATACTGTCATCTGCTTCCATGACGGACTTTTGCTCGTCATAAGATAGCAACACAGGTTCTTTGCAAATTGGAGCCGCTACCAGCAGACCGGTAAACAGATTCTGATCCACTTGTCCGTTCAGTAGAGTCTTGGAAAGATTTATGTAGGGGAGTGTGGCAGCAAACGCCGTCTGTGATATGAACAACTTGGCGTCGCTCTTGCTCTTGTTAACTACTTCAGTCTGCCAATGCCCCTCCAGACTGTCCAACTCTATCTGACTCATGCCGTGGGATCCGGAAATTCCTACAATTACGTTCTTGTCGTAGACACGAATTTTTGAATTGCTTTGTTGAACACTTACAGGGCCTCCCAAGGTAGCCATGCTATCCGCGCCAATTACAATTCCGTTACGACACTTGGTGCCGATGACAAGTGTCACGAGTCAATCCTGAAACACGCTGTGTTTGCGGTAGGCGGGATATTTATCGTAGATTTCCTTGACAAGCTGATGAAAACTCATCCCTTTGATCCAGTTCACGGTCCGGCTTACATAATCAACAACCTGCTTGTTGGTACACTCGCCAATTTCTCTGGCACGTTCAACACCGGCTGGCGTTGCACGATACTCCCGCCACCGACCACTCAAATTTAGATGAATTGAAACAAGCCCTTGTCGCTCCAGGTCTTCAGCATCGTGATACAGATCCACACAAAATGGGCCATAGGCATAGGGAATGAAATTGTAGAACCCCTTGCCAACCGCGCTTTTTTGTTCCTCGCCAAGAAGGAACATGGATTTCTGTAACTGGACGGGCGAAAGGAGATCGCCCTCCGCAGCTGCAATGACTAACAGCAGCCAGTCTTTTCTGTCCATCATCATCTCCCGCTCATATGTTCTAGTATCTCAAAACCCATCTTTCCAGTCAATATCTGGTTTTATGACCAACTGAAGCGGTTCACAGTACACGAAAGGCTCGACCCTCACTCCGGCAGGACCTCGCGCGGCTTGCTGCCGTCTTGGGCCGGGCCGATGACGCCCTGGTCCTCCATCATGTCGATCAGGCGCGCGGCGCGCGTGTAGCCGATGCGCATGCGCCGTTGCAGCAGCGAGACCGAGGCCTTGTTCAGGCGGCGCACCATCTCCACCGCCTGCTCGTAGAGTTCGTCGCGCTCGTCGCTGACGCGCTCGTGCAGTTCGATGCCCTTTTCCTCCTCCCAGGCGCTGAAATCCGGGAAGGCGAGGTGGGCCTGCTGCGAGGCCGCCGCTCTCGCTTCGGCGTCCGGCGACAGCGACGGCAGGGGCGGCATGTCCGCCGGGGGCGAATCCGCAGGCGCATCGTCGTCGCCCGCGTCCACGTCCGGCAGCGGCGTGGCGCCGGGTTCGTCCAGCGCCTGACGCTTCCAGTAACCGGTGATGTTGTCGACTTCTTCCGGTGAGACCAGCACGCCCTGCAGTCGGGCGGCGGCCGGCGCGCTGCCGCTGAGGTAAAGCATGTCGCCCTTGCCCAGCAGACGTTCGGCCCCCGGCTGGTCAAGGATGACGCGGCTGTCCACGCCGCCGGCCACGGCGAAGGCGATGCGCGCCGGGAAGTTGGCCTTGATCAGGCCGGTGACGACGTCCACCGAGGGGCGCTGGGTGGCGATGACGAGGTGGATGCCGGTGGCGCGCGCGAGGGCTGCAATGCGCGTGATGACGCGTTCGGTCTCGTCCGGCGCCAGCATCATCAGGTCCGCCAGTTCGTCGATGACGACGACGATGTAGGGCATGCGCTCCTGGTCGCTGTTGAGGTGGCGGTTGTAGTCTTCGATATTGCGCGCCCCGGCCTCGCTGAAACGGCGATAACGCTCGTCCATCTCGCGCGTGACCCATTTGAGCACGCCCAGCGTGCGCTCGAGGTCGACGACCACCGGCGCCACCAGATGCGGCACGCCGTTGTAGCTGGTCAGTTCCACGCGCTTGGGGTCGACCATGATGAAGCGCAGCCTGTCGGGCGTGTTGTTGACCAGCAGGCTGACGATGATGGCGTTGACCAGCACGGACTTGCCGGAGCCGGTGGTGCCGGCGATGAGCAAATGCGGCATGCTGGCCAGGTCGGCCGCGACGGGCGTGCCATCCACACTCTGGCCGAGGCCGATGGCCAGCGCGGCTCCTTCCTGTAGCTCGCGGAAGGGTTCGGATTCCATCACGTCGCGCAGGCTGACGATGGCGGCCTGGGCGTTGGGCACCTCGATGCCGACGTAGCCCTTGCCCGGCACCGGCGCCTCAATGCGAATCGTCTTCGCACCCAGCGCCAGTTGCAGGTCCTTGTCCAGCTGGGCGATGGCGCCGACCTTCACGCGGGTCTTCTTGCCGGCGCGCGTCAGCAAATAGTCCGGCTCGACGCCGAACTGGGTGATAACCGGGCCGGTGTTGACTTCCACGACGCGGCCGGGCGAACCGAAACTTTGCAGGGTCTCCTCAATGGTGCGCGCGCGGCCCAGCAGAATCTCGCGGTCCAGGTCGGATTCGGAACCGACGTTGAGCAGACTGCGCAGGTCCGGCAGTTGCCAGTCGCGCGGGCGGCGGCGCGGCGCGGCGGCCAGGGTGGGGCGCATCGAGGTTGGCGAGGGCGGAATCCGCGGCGGCCTTTCCTCCACTGTCGCCGATGACGGGGCCTCCGCCGCGAGGGGTTGTTGCGACGCGGCTGGCGGCAGAACCTGTGGCGGCGCTTCCTCCTTCTCTTCCGTCGGCGCTGTGACGGCCCCCGCCGTCGGCCGTTCTGCCGGCGCAGCAGGGAAGCCTTCGTGAAGGGGTGGCGCTGGCCCGGCCGGCGCGGAGGCAGGCAGGCCCTCCTGCGGCGGCGCCATGGTCTCCAGGTCGGCAGCCGGCGCGGGAGAGGGCGGGTTGTCAGGAAGCCGGGCGGGCTCGTTGGCGCCCCTGAGCGCGGAAAGCGCCGCCGCCGTCCCGGCGCGCAGCCGCGACGCCAGGGCGCGCAGTCCCGACCAGGCGGAGGCGTCCGATTGCTGCTCGCTCACCACGGCCTTTACCGTGCGGCCGCCCATCGTAATCGGGATCGAGCGCGGCTCGTCATCCGCGGCGACGGCGCCCGTTGCCCTTGCCTGAAGGATCGCGGCGCGGGCTGCCTGTCGCCGCTCCTCCCGCTGGCGGGCGCGCCGTTCGCGGGCGTTTTTCAGGCGCCGCCAGCCGCGGCTGGCCAGGGCGGCCAGGTCCGCCACCGAGATCTGCAGGGCGAACATGGCGCCGATCAGCAACAGACCTGTCGTGCTGACCAGCATACCGACCTCGCCGAGGCCGGTGACCAGCAGGTAGTAAAGCTCCGCGCCGGCATAACCGCCGCCGCGGCCCGCGTTCCAAGAAAGTTCCAGTTGCAGGCGCAGCCGCACAGGGTCGGAGAGGTCGATGCTGGAGTAGCTCGGGTTGAAGCTGTCCACAAACTGGAAGAAAAGCAGCAGGCCGACAAAGAACAGGGCCCCGCCGGCCACGCGCAGCGGGTTGACGACCGGGGCCTCGCTGCCGAAGTGACGGACGATCAGCCAGGCGCCGATGGCGAAGAACAGCAGCGGCACGGCGAGCGCGCCCCAGCCGAAGGAGTTGCCAAGGAAGGTGTTGACCACCTGGGTTAACTGGCCGCGGATGGTGGAGAGGCTGCTGAGAAAAAGCGCCAGTGAGGCCAGCACCAGCAACACGCCGAGGATGTCCAGCTTGTTGTCCAGAGTCAGGCCGCTGCCGCCAAGCCGGGGCGCCTTGCTGTTGTTGCGACGCCGCCTGCGCGCCCCGCCGCCCTGGCGCGCCGGTTCCTGCTCCCGACGGCCTGGCAGCGGCAGACGCCAGGCGCCACCCGCGCGTTGCGCCAGATCCCCCAGGAGGTCGGGAACGCCGATATCCGGCAGACGGGCGCGCAGGGCCTGCAGGCGGTCTGGTCGCTGCGCCCCGGGCTGCGAATCCTGTCGCCGGCTGCGGCGCAGCAGACGGGCGAGGCGGCCAGGCGTATCCGCGTCAGGCGTCGGCGTCGGTGGCGGCGGAGAGAGGTCGCGCAGGGGTTCACCGGGTCGACTGTGTACGATGCGAGGCTGGTACTCCGACTCAGAGGCCGCAGGCCAGTCCTGCGGCGGAGGTGACGAACTGGCGGGAGTTGGCCTGGCCCTGCGCGGCGGCGGCGACGAGGATTGCGCGCCGGTTTCGGGTGGCGGCCCACCCTGCGGCTGACGGGGCAGGGGACGAGGCGGCCGCGCCGGCGGTCGGGCGGCGGGCTGACGAGACGAGGTCTGCAGCGGCCTTACCGGAGTCGGCGGCGCTGACCGTTCCCCGCCCCCTTCGTCCTGTCCGTCGTCATCGGGGATCTGGTCACGGATGTCGTCGTCGTCGTAATATTCGAGTTCGTCGTTGTCGGCCATGGCAGCACCCGCAGCTTCCCATGCGAGTGAAGGAACTATAACACAGGCTGCTGCCGCCCGGATATCAAGGAGCGGTAGACGGCCTCACAGCGCCGGGCGATACGCTCCCAGGTGAAGCACTCGTTGACCAGGGCGCGCCCCCGGCTTCCCATCTGCGACTGCAGCGCAGGGTCTGCCAGCAGGCATTCAAGCGCCTGCGCCAGCGGGGCGGGCTGAGGCATCACTTCCAGCGCCGCGCCGCGGCTCACCGCCTGGGGCAGGTTGCAGCCTGGCGCCAGGACCAGCGGCAGGCCGGCGCCCATGGCCTCCAGCGCCGCCATGGGCAGGCCTTCGCCGCGGGCGGGCAGCGCCAGCAGGTCCGCCGCGGCCAGGGCGTCCAGGCGTTCCCGACCGGTCAGCAGGCCGGTAAACAGCAGGCGTCCGTCCTGCAGGGCTTCGAGACGGGCGCGCATGCCCTCGTCGGGCCCGGCGATGACCAGTCTGGCGTCCGGGCGTCCTGTCCTGCGAAAGGCCTCGACCAGCGCCTGCAGTCCCTTGCGTTCGTGCAGGCGGCCCATGAACAGACACAGCGGGCCGTCGCCCGTCCGCCAGGCCTTGCGAAAGGTGCCGCCGTCGCCCAGGTCGGCGAATTCTCCCGGGTCGATACCGTTGGGAATGACGCTGACGGGCGTCCCGGCGGGCCAGAGCGCGCTCAGCTCGGCAACTTCTGCCTCCGAAAGGGCGATGACGTGGCTGAAGCGCTGCGCGAGGGTGGGCCCGGCGACGCGGTCCCAGAGCGCCTTGAAACGGCCGCGGCCGGTGGCGTGGCTGAGCGTGCCGTGGGGTGAGAGCACCAGGGGCAGCCCGACTGCCTGCGCCAGCGGCGTCACCAGCAGATTCTCCAGGGTACGCAGTTCGTGACAGTGGACGACGTCCATCTCCGGCAAGAGCCCGCGCGCCAGCGGTCGCATGCGCAGCGTCGTGGAGAGATTGAAACGGTCGCGCAGCCAGGGCAGCGCGTTGGGAACGCGCAAGACACGCACGCCGTCGCAGAGCTCGTCGGCGGGGCCGGGGTGGCGCTGACCGGCGGCGAGGGAATCGCTCGTTAGCACGGTGACGCGGTGGCCGCGGCGTTGCTGGGCCCGCGCCAGGCCCTGCACCGCGCGCGGTACGCCGCCGTAGGCCCAGGCCGGGGCATGGTAGGGGGTAAGGTGCAGAATGTTCATCGTCTGAAGCGCCAGCATTGGTCAGTGGCGGGCCGGGCGACGCCGCATTGCCGCGCCACCCTGCCTGTATTATACTCGCTGCAGGGTCGGGCGGAGAGCAGATGCCGCCCCCCGCCCCCGGAATGGAGTGCAAGCGATGCGGTCATTGACGACCCTGTTGCTCCTGTGTTGCCTGTTGCAGGCGCTGCCACTGCTTGCCCAGGAACAACTGTTGCAGAACCCTGGCATGCAAGGCAACTACATCAGCATCCGCGAGGGCGAAAAGCCCATTCGCGTGCCGGGTGGCTGGAACATCTGGTTGCATCCTCACAGCGGCGATGCCGAAGATTTCTACAACCGCGCCGACAAGGTGGACATTCAGCCGCATCCCGGTCCCGGCCCCAACCCGCAGGAAGGCAGCCGCGCTCTGGCGATCGATTGCGGCTACGTGACCTGCACCGTCGCCGTCTATCAGCAAGTCAGCGTGGCGGCGAACAGCAATGTGACGGCCAGCGCCTGGTCGCATGTCCGGGCCTGCAACCACGGCGGCAGCGGCGTCTGCGGATCGGCCATCGAATCCGGCTCGCAGACGCGCATCGGCGTGGACCCCAATGGCGGCAACAACCCGAATGACGCCGACATCGTCTGGTCGAACTGGTCGCAGCCGCATGACAGGTGGCTGCAGGTCACGGTCAACGCGACCGTCACTGGCCCGACCGCGACACTCTTCCTGTATTCGACCCAGGCAAGCGTCGCCGAACTCAACAAGACCTACTGGGACAACGTGTCGCTGGCCGGCGGCGGGCCGGGTGGCGCGGTTGCCGGCGTCGAAGCGGCCGCGCCGGCGCCCACGGTGCCGCCTCAGGTGCCTTTCGTGGCGCCCCAGCAGGCGGAAGATGATGGCTCCCTCGTGCACGTCGTGCGGCCCGGCAACACCATCGACAGCATTGCCGTCGCCTACGATCTGACGCGCCCCGAGTTGCTGGCGCTCAACCCTGAAATCACCAACCCGCGCATCATCAGCGTCGGCCAGCGTATCCTCGTGCGCCGCGGCGGCGGCGGCAGCGCGCCTGAGGAGCGCGCCGCTGCGGTGGAGGAAGCGCCGGCAGAGACGGCCCCCGAACCCGCGCCGGATCGCGTCGTCGACAGTGGTGGCCGGCCTGGCTCACGCCGGGCCGTTACCGCCGCCGCCGCCGCGGACCTTGCGCCCGCGCCGGTCTCCGTCGCGGCCCTGCCCGCCATGGACCCGCTGGCCATGCGCGCCAGCGTCTGCGTGACCCTGTTCGACGACGTCAACCGCAACCGCCTGCGCGAGCCGGACGAGACTGCCCTGGCCAGCGGTCTGCTGCAATTGATCGGCGCCGGTGACCCGGCCCGCATGGCCACCGGCGAGGAAGCCAGCTGCTTTGAGGACCTGGTGGGCGGGGCCTGGCTGCTGGAGATCATCGCGCCCGAAGGCTACGGGCTGACGGCGCCGGGGCAAATGCAGTTAAGCCTGCCCACTGGCGCGCGCCTGGATGTCGCGGTTGGCGCGGCCGCGGGCCTGCAGCCCCCTGTGGCGCCGGCGCCGGACGAGGTGCACGTCTTCAGCGACGACATCGTTCCGGACAGCACGGCAGGGCCGCTGGACGTCCTGTTGGCCAACCTGGGTTACGTCGCCTTCGGCATGGCAGGGCTGGCCCTGATCGCCGGAGGCGCCCTGACGCTGTCGCTGCGGCGTCGCTGACGTGCGCGTCCCTCCCGTCTCCCGCATTTTCCCCCTGATTGCGGGGTTGCTGCTGCTGACAGCCGTGACGCCCTTGCCGGCACAGGATGGTGGCGGGCAGTTTTGCCTGCGTTCCTTTGAGGACCGCAACGGCAACGGGACTCTCGACCCGGGCGAGCCGCCGCTGACGGCGGGAGTCAGCGCCGACCTGCGCGACGGGGACGGTCTGGTGGTCGCGAGCGGCCAACTGGACGATTCCCCGCTGGCGGCCCAGGGTGTGGTCTGTTTCCAGTTTTTACAATCCGGCGAATACACCCTGCTGGTGAGCGACAGCATGCGCCAGGCCGGTGGCGGCGTCATCTTCACCCGCCGCATTGAGGATGGCGGGGCGCCCACGCTGATCGACTACGCCGCGCCGCAGCAAGCCCTGGCGACGGCCGCCGCGCCGACCCGGGGAGCAGGCAATCTGTCGCAGTTGCTGCCCCGTGTCGGCCTGTCTTTGCTGGGCGCGCTGCTGGTGGTGGTCGCCATGCTGGCCCTGGGCGCGCTCATCTGGTTCTTCGCCCTCAGGCGTCCCGCGCCTTCACGCAGACGCTAGCAAAATCGGCATCATGAGCGCCTTCGCGAGCGAGGCGGAGGCCGTCACCTGGGTCTTCCGCTCCCTGCGCAAACTGCGCGGTCAGCCGCGCCCGCCTGACGACCGGGGGCGTGACCCGGCGCCCACGCGGGAACTGCTGCAGACGCTGGGCCTGCCCTCCGTCGCCCGCGAGTACGTCGTCGTCACCGGCAGCAAGGGCAAGGGCTCGACGACGGCCATGACGGCGCGTTTGCTGCAGGCGCCCGGTCGCCGCGTTGGCATGTTGACCAGCCCGCATCTCGTCTCCTGGCGCGAGCGCGTGCGGGTGGACGGCCGGGCCATCCCGCTGCCGGCCTTCCTGCGCATCCTCGCCTGGCTGAGACCGGCGACGGAGCGCATCGAGGCGCGCCTGGGCCCGCGGCAGTACTTCAGCCCCACCGGGCTGTTTCTGGCGCTGGCCCTGCGCTGGTTCGACGAGCAGGGCGTGGCGGCGGCCGTGCTGGAAGTGGGGCGCGGCGGGCGTTTCGATGATGTGGCGCTGGCGCCCAACGCCCTGTCGCTGGTGACGCCCGTGGTGCGCGAGCACGATTTCTGGCTCGGGCCGGGGCTGGCGCGCATCGCCTGGCACAAGGCCGGCATCATCAAGGCGGGCAGTCTGGTGATCAGCCTGCCGCAGGCCACCCCCGTCGTCGCCGAACTGAAGCGGGAAGCGCAGCGGCAGGAGGCTCGCCTGGGGGTCCTGACGCCCGCGCAACTGGCGCAGCCGCAGGCCCGGACGGCCAGGGGGCAGCGTTTGCGGCTGGCGCCCTTCGGCGAGTTCGACCTGCCCCTGCGCGGACGCCACCAGGCCGCCAACGCCACGCTGGCGCTGCGCGCCGCAGCCCACGTGGCGGCCCGCCTGGGCGTCAGCGGGGACCCCGCCGCCATGGCCGCGCGCCTGGCGACCCTGCGTTGGCCCGGCCGCCTGGAGAAGTTGGGGGACTCGCCCGCGCTATACGTGGACGGCGCCGTCCACGGCCAGTCGGCCCGCCATGCGCTGGAGGCGCTGGGGGCTGCGGTCGCGCGGCCGCTGCAGGTCGTTCTGGCGGTGCCCGATGACAAGGACTACGCCGGCGTGATCGAGGCGCTGGCGCCGGCCAGCGACGGCCTCATCTTCTGCGAGACGCCGCGCAACCCTGTTCTGCGCTTTCCGCCGGACGGAGAATTGCTGGCGTTGGGTCGGGCACATGGCGCGCGGGTCGCGCATGTCCCGCAGCTGGGTGCGGCCCTGGCGCTGGCGAAAAAGCAGGCAGGCCGATCCGGGACCATTCTGCTCTGCGGCACACACTCCATCCTGGCGGACGTCATGCTGCTGCAGGGACGCCGCTTCGAGAAGTTGTGGGATTGAGTCTCAAGGACGTTCGCCGAGGGTCACGGGCATGGACATGGGCGCGCCATCGCGCCAGATGGAGAGCGTGACCTCGTCGCCGGGCCGCGTATGGATGGCCATCCAGGAAATGAGCGAACTCATGTCATGGACCGGGACGCCGTCAATGGAGGTGATGATATCGGCCGAGGTGGGCACCCGCTGGCCCCGGACGCGCACGGCCTCGCCGGCATTGCGCAGGCCGGCGCGCTCGGCCGGGCCACCCGGCGTCACGGCACCGATCACCACGCCGCGCAAATTGTTGGGCAGGTTGAGCGTTTCCATCAGGTTCAGGCTGATGGAGCGTTCCTCGTCGGCGATGGCCGAGATGCCCAGAAAGCTGTAGCGTACCTCGCCGTCACGGATCAGGTCTTGCGTGACGCGTCGAACGAGGTTGGAGGGGATGGCGAAGCCGACGCCGGCGTTGCCGGGGATTAAGCGTGACCCGGTCACGATCTGCGAGTTGACGCCGATGACCTCGCCTCTCAGGTTGAAGAGCGGGCCGCCGCTATTGCCCTGGTTGATGGCCGCGTCGGTCTGGATCACCGAGCCGATGGAGAAACTGCCCAGTCCCCGGATGGTGCGGTCCAGCGCGCTGATGATGCCGCGCGTCAGGGTCCAGCGCTGGCCGAAGGGGCTGCCGATGGCCAGCGCCGTCTGGCCGATGACGAGTCGGTCGGAATCGGCAAGGACCAGGGGGCGCAACTGTTCCGGCGGGGTGGAGACCTGCAGCACGGCCAGGTCGGAGTCGCGGTCCATGCCGACGATTTGCGCGCGCAGGATGGCGCCATCCAGGAAATTGACCTCGATGCCGTCGCGCATGGCGTCCTCGATGACATGCGTGTTGGTGACGATGTGGCCCTGGTCGCTGATGACGAAGCCGGAGCCGGAAACGGATTCCACGCTGCCTCGCTGCACGACGGCCACGTTGATGGAGACGACCGAGGGACTGACTTCCACGTAGAGACGCGCGATCTCGCTCTCGGCGCCGCTAATCTCCAGCGCGTCGAAATCGGGGGTGGGCGGCGGCGCGATGACCTGCAGGACGGGCGCCGCCTGGCCCGGCAGCAAAACGCTGCCCAGGGCAAAGCCGAAGATAATCAGAAAAAGGGGCAGCAAGGCCAGCAGCAGACGCCGCAGGGGGGAAGGGTTCACGGAATGGAGGGTCTCTGTGTCCTGTTCGTTGCCGTCAGTATAGCGTCTGGCCAGGGCGTCACCGATTAGAAGCAACTAAGTCAGGCGGCGACCGGGGCGGGGTATACTGCGCGCTCGTGGATCGCCAACCCGGTGGAGGATGACGATGGCCGCCTACCTGCTCGCCCAGGTCGAGGTGCACGACATGGAGCAATATCGCAAGTACACGGCGCAGACGCCGGCGCTCATCGAGAAATATGGCGGCCGCTTCCTCGTGCGCGGCGGTGAGGTGGTCACGCTGGAGGGAGACGCGCCGGCCAGCCGTCTCGTGCTGATCGAGTTCCCATCGCTGCAGACGGTGCAGGACTTCTACAATTCCGCGGCGTATCAGGAGGTGAAGCAACTGCGTCTGCCGGCCTCGACGGCCAGCTTCCTCGCCCTGGACGGGGTGGACTAACCAGCGCTCAATTGCCGCAGGAAGTTGACAACCGGTTCAAAGACCGGGCTGTCGAGGGGAATGTCGTTTTTCTCCGCAGCCTCGCCCAGCCTTAGCCCTGGTTTTTCTCTGGAGGCCAAAAAGGTATGCAGGCGCGCCTTTGGAATTGCAACCTCCTTCAGGGTGATATTTTGATCTTCAAGACACCTGAAGTATTCATCCACGCAACTCATGGCCGCATCGTTTTCCACTGCTTTCAGACAGAGGTCTTCCAGCATCCGACCTGACATGTTTTCATCAGGTGGAATTACCAACGTTGAGACACGCGGACGATCGCCAACTATCTTCTGCGGAGCTGGTGGGACAGGGAGATTGGCGGCCCTTAACGCACGACGCATCTTTCTGAAAGCGACATCACGACCGTCATCCGCATCACATACAATTCCGAATGAAACGACCCTTTTGAACTCACCTTGATTTTTCAGGGCTCTCACTCGAACCCGGAGATTGTCCACGCCTTCAACGTGTACAACCTGGAACCCGGAAATTTTGGAACGGTTCAGCAAGGCTTCAAAGAAACGCTTGTCATCCGGCCCTTCAACAATGAGGACATAGTCTGCGGAGATTTTGACATTCCACGGTCTGCGAGGCACTAACGCACCTCAAAACCAGCTTCGATAGCGGCATCCAATGTTTCTTCGTCATAAGTTACCGCCGTAATCTCGTTGTCATCCATGCTTCGGTCAAGACGGTACAAGCGGAAGTTCTCTGAGGTCACCTCTTGAAAAGCCTCACTAGCTGCGCGAACCATTTCATAGCTGTGAGTCGTGGCGAAGATTTGCACGTTGCAGGCGCGCGCTGCCTCGGCAATTGCTTTCCAGACATCAACCTGAACGGAGTAATGCAATCCATTTTCGATTTCGTCGACAAGCACGATTCCGTCTTCAGTGTTGGCGATGGCCAGCATCAGACTGATGATGTGCCGCATCCCATCGCCCATGGAGGAAAAGGGCAAGGGTTGCTTCAATCCTTCCAGGTGAACATGAAGTTCAATTCTCAGGCCATTGGTGAGCAACTCAAAGTGCCTTGTGCGGGGGTCGATTATTCTGGCGACGGACAGCAGAGATTTGTCCTGTCCTGAGAGTCGTACATCGGTAAAAAGTGACGCTTCAGCGTCAGCGGACAAGGTTGCGTTTACAGACAGAAACCGCGAATCGTATCTTGTATCGCGCAGGGCCTCCTCTGTCATTTGCGGGCCAACGAATACGGCGGCGGTGTTCCTGGACCGCGTGTAGGGATTAAATGAAACCCAGTAATTTAGCCCTTCTCTAAAGACAAGGACCCGTCCACTTTCATCGACGACACGCTCGAGATCAATCCTGCGCGTAGCAAGCTCGTACAATCTGTCGGGATCTTCCAGTGAAATCACCAGTTGTTGAGATTTGCCAGAGCAAGTTCCGTCTTCCAGGAGTTCAAGATCCCCCTGTCCGGCATTTTGACCACACAATTGGATTTCTCTTGAAGTCTCAAAATTGTGAAAGAGGAGCGGCCAGCCAGGATTGATAAGTTCAGCGCCTTCTTCAAGTCGGTAACTCTTGAATGACCGCCTCTGGTCGACGGGAATCCTTAAAAGCATGCTGGAGTCATAGACGCCTGTATAGGTATAAATCGCCTCCAGCAGCGCCGTCTTGCCGGTGTTGTTCTTTCCTGCAATCAGATTGACGCGCGCCAGGTCATCCAGACGCAGGTCCTTGAAGCCCCGAAAGTTCTGAACCCGAAATGACGAATACATTTTCACTACCCCGCAACAGCGAGCGTGAGGTCATTGTACACTTTGTGCATCGGTGGCGGGAGTGTGACACGGTCCGCCCTCACGGGCAGGGGCTGCGGCGGCTGAGTTCGCAGTAGAAGTACTGCGTCGCGTCGCTCATGGCGAAGCGCGCCAGTTCCTGCGCGCTGTAGAGAAAGTCGCTGCGCGAACTGGCCTGGTGGCAGTTGAAGCAGGCCGTCAGGTTCTCGTCGATCGCCGCGCCGCTGGCGCGGTCGAAGGAGCCGAAGTTCCAGTTGCCGGCGCGGGCGGGGCTGGTGAAGTCCTCTTCGTTCCAGTCCATACGTTTGTGGGAGACGTGCAGCGTGTCCTGCATCTCGCCCTTGCGCAGGCGGCCCGCCGCATCCAGCAGCGGCTCGCCCTGCGCATCGAGGGCGGCCTGCCACAGTTCGATGACCAGCACGCTGTCGTGCGGCAGACGGCCGCTGCTGCGCAGGCCCTGCAGCGCGCGCGGGCTGATGTACAAATCGCGGATCGTGCCGTCGCCGCGGTCGACGGTGGCGTAGTGCGTGTAGGTCGTGGCGTAATCCACCGGGTAGCTGACGCCCCTGTAGGGCTGCCCGTCGGGCTCGCCGGCGCTGCAGGCGGCCAGCAGCAGGAGGGCGAGGATCCACCGGGTCAGCCTTTTGCGCCTTGTCAACATTTGCAGATGCACCAGGGCCTCACCCTCAACCCCTTTTGCGCTCCGTCGCGGGAGCCTTTCCCACCTCCGGTGGGAGCCCTTCCCCAGGGGGGAGGGGGAGAAGGCTCGACGATTTTCCTCCAGCAGGGTCCTTCTTGTAGCATGCGCTTCTTGCGATTCTGTGACGCGCAACGGAATCATTGTACAACGGCCGGACGATGCGTTGCGCGCTTGACACATGATTGAACATTTATTGGGCGGGTATGTACAATGGGGCGCTGCGAATTGCGAAGGCTTCGGCCGGCGCCGGTAAGCAGTATCGTGTGCCACAGCGCAGCGGTAAACGCCACGTCGCTCTGCCCTGTACGCCCGATGGCCGTCCGCGGGGAAGGCCATTGTGGAGCGCAGTAATTCGAATTTGAGCGGTGAACAACGAAAGGAACAGGGCGCGTCCTGCCCGCCATGACGATGTGGAAACGGGAAACGTGACCTGTCGTGAGTGTTGGTTATGCGGCGATATGTCGCTTGTGACCGGGCGGTACTGGCGATTCTTTTCTCACACCGGGAAGCCAACCAGTCTCAGGTGTAACGACTGCCACGGGCGATATTTGAGGTGATGGAGGGTTGGTTCATGATACACAAGGGTCAGCGATGAGAACGGCTGGCGGCCATGATCCGCGAGCGCGACGACTGGACCTGTCTGAAATGCGACGAGTGGCTGCGGCGTCCCGGCGACTGCCGGCGGGATACGCCATTGCGGGAATGCTCTGGCGCCTGACGATTGTGCTGCTGCTGATTGTTGCCTTGCCGATTTCAGCCCAGGACTATGAAGGCAACGAATGCTTTGAAGATCAGACCGATTGCGGCGACGGCAACTCCTGGGAAAGTCGCCACGCCTGGATCTGTGGATGGTATCGCTCGGCATACCGCGACGGGATTGTCGACGAGATACCTGACAACTATGGCGGTACTGGCGACAGGGATCGCGAGGAGAATGAGCAGCAAACGGTTAACGAAGAGGAGGATTTCACGCCCGAGCCCGGCGGCCCTTCCCTGACGGTCTGTTGACCAGTTGTTCCGTTTTGAATCCGACGGCCTGTTGTGGGGAGTTGATGGGCGTCTACGCGCCGGATTACCGCCTGGCGCCGGTCCGGGTCAGCGACGGGGAAGGGGAAGAGTCATGAACGAGAGCATCCACGAGCAGGTGCGTGAACGTTACGGCGCGCTGGCGCGGCAGGGCGAAAGCTGCTGTTCGCCCGATTTTTATGGCGCGGAGTTGCTGGAGGGTCTGCCGCAGGAAGCCGGCGACCTGTCGCTGGGCTGTGGCAACCCGCTGGAAGGCGCGGCGCTGCAGCCGGGCGAGACGGTGCTGGACCTCGGCAGCGGCGCCGGCATCGACTGCTTCCTGGCGGCGCGCGCGGTGGGGCCGACGGGGCGCGTCATCGGCGTCGACATGACGCCCGCCATGCTGGAACGCGCTGAAGCGGCGCGCGCGCGCATGGGCATCGCCAACGTCGAGTTTCGCGAGGGGCAGATCGAGGCCCTGCCGCTGGAGGCGGACACGGTCGACGTGATCCTCTCCAACTGCGTCATCAACCTGACACCGGACAAGGCGCCGGTCTTCCGCGAGGCCTTTCGCGTGCTGAAGCCCGGCGGCCGCCTCGCCGTCAGCGACATCGTCAGCGCGGGCGACTTCGCGCCGGAACTGATGGCGGACCGCGAGAGGTGGGCGGAGTGCGTGACTGGCGCGATTCCACTGGCGGACTACACCGGGCTGATGCGCGAGGCCGGTCTGGTGGACATTGAGGTCGCCGACATGCAGAACGCCGACGCGATTGTCACGATTCAGCCGGGCATGCCGCCGCTTTTCAGCGCGCGCATCACGGCGCGCAAGCCACAGGGTTAATTCCCCGTACTGTATCACTGTGCCCGACGAGTTTACCGCCGGGCGCGGCTACCCTTGGCCATCCGGCTGCATCTGCGATTCGTAGAGGCCGGCGCCGATGGAGATGTGCTCGCCGGTCACACGGTCGCCATGAAGCGCGCCTCCGATCACGTAGGAGTGTTTGACCTCAACGACATCGTTGGCCGGATTCAGCCAGACATAGTCGACCCAGCCCTCGCCGACCTCGCTGCGCGTCGTGGCGCGAATTTCCTGGTTCACCGGGAAGCCATTGGCGTCCGTGACGTGGCAGCGCGGCTCATCGTTTTCCTGGCGTTCGTAATCGAGCGGGTAGACCAGCTGGCGGCACTGGTCGTCCAGCACGAAGAGATAGGCCGAACCGCCGATCCACTGCGGATGGTTGAGGAAAAGGTCCCAGGCCAGTTCGCCGCGCTCGTCGATCAGGTCTTTGGCGCAGCGCACGTACTGCTGCAGTTCGTCACGCGTGTCGATGTCCTGCGCCGGCGGGAGGGCGCGGCATTCGGCGGCGGGGACGTAGAGGCCGGCGCCGAGGATGTAGGCGTGGCCATCTACCAGCACCCTGCGCACGTAGGTGCTTTTGGGCTCTTCGGCGCCGCTGGCCGGATTTTCGAAGCGGTAATAGACGTAGCCATCGTCGTGGCTGGCGAGGATGCGTTGCTTCTCCCGGCCGAAGCGCACACCATCCACATCGCTCATTGCATTGCCATCCACACCGGTCATGTGCGGCTGCCCGGCGATGAGCAGCGCGACGAGGCTCTCCATGTCCAGCAGGATGAGGTAGGTGGGGCCGGCGATCCAGCGCGGGTCGCTGTTGAAGTCGTGCAGGGCCTGCAGGCCCCGTTGCTGCAGATGGTGTTCGGCGCAGGTGACGAAGCGCTCGACGTCGCGCTCGTTGTAGACCATTGAGGCGCGCACCACCTCCGGCGAGCAGGTGCCGTGCGTGTCCAGCGGGTAGATCGCGGCGCCGAGGTAGGCCGGTTCGCCCTGATAGTCAATCCATGCCACGTAGGTCTCCAGCGGGTCTTCCCGGCCGGTATCCGGGTTGATTGAGCGCAGATAGACGTAGCCGCCACCGAAGTCACGGGCGACGCGTACCTGCTCGCGGGAGGGGTAGACACCGTCCGGATCCTGCCAGTCCCACAGATTGTCGCCGGGGTTGATCTCCGAACCCGGGCTGAGCAGGACCGTCCCGTCCGCCCTGGTGGCGAAGATGTAGACGGGGCGCTCCCACCAGGCGTCGGTCTCGAAGTCCTGCGCGGCCTGTTCCCAGCCGACGGCCGCAACGTGTTCGGCGGCGCACCGGACAAGGGCCTTCAGTTGATCGCGGGTGTGAAGGTCTGCCAGTCGCCCCTCATGGCTGTCGCAGGGCGTTTGCGCTGCGGCCGGGGCGGTCAGCAAGCTTAGCGCAAGCAACGCAAGGGTGAACAGGGCTGCGGCCAACCTGTGGCCGCGCAAACGAAATTGCATCACATTCTCCTCTGCGGGATATGAAAGGGACCGCTCCCGGCCTGCGCCAGGTAAGTGGCGGGCGGGAGCGATCCGCTGAAGTCGCTACTGCAGTTCCGATTCGTAGAGGCCGGCGCCGACCGAGACGTGTTCGTCATTGAGCGTCGAAGCGATGATGTAGGAACTCTTGGTCTCGAGTGTTTCGCTGGCCGGGTTCAGCCAGACGTAATCGACCCAGCCCTCGCCGGCCTCGCTGGTCGACATGTCGAGGATGTCCTGGTTCGGCAGGTTGCCGGCGGAGTCCACAAAGTCACAGGTCTGGGATTCATCGTAGAGATAATCCAGCGGGTAGAAGATGTTGCGGCAGTCCGAACCGGATACGAAGAGGTAGGACGAGCCGCCGACCCACTGCGGATGATAGCGGAAGAGGTCGAAGGCCAGTTCGCCGCGCTCCTCCAGAAGTTCGACGCCACAGTTCACATAGAGTTGCAACTCCTCGCGGGTGTTGATGTCGCGCGCCAGGGGCAGGGCGTTGCATTCCAGCGAGGGGACATAGAGGCCGGCGGCGAGGAGGTATTCGTGGCCGTTGTGGAGGACGCGGCGGGCGTAGGTAATCTTGCGCCCTTCCTCGTCGGTGGCCGGGTTGCGGAAGCGATAATAGATGTAGCTGTCATCGTGGCTGTGCAGGATACGCTGCATCTCGGGCACGACGGCTATCCGACCTTCGGCGTAGGCGGAGGTGTCGCGGATGGTGCCGACCACCTGCGGCTGCCCCGCGTTGAAAACGGCGAAGGCGTCCTCAAGGTCGTAGAGGAAGAGATAGGTCGGGCCGGAGCTCCAGCGCGGGTCGCTGTTGAAGTCATGCAGGGCCTGCAGTCCGTTCCGCTGCAGGTGATGGGCTGCGCAGCCGACGAAGGTCTCGATGTCCTGTTCGGTGTAGACGAGGGAGGCGCGCACCGTATCCGCCGGGCAGGTGCCGTGCGTGTCCTGCGGGTGCAGGCCGGCGCCGATGAATGCCGGCTCGCCCTGGTAGTCCAGCTGCAGGACATAGGACAGTTTGGGTTCTTCTGCGCCGCTCTGGATGTTTTCGAGGCGGTAATAGACGTAACCGCCACCGAAGTCACGCGCGATGCGGGCCTGCTCCTGCACCACGGCGACGCCCTCCGAATCGCGTAGTTCCCACAGGCTTTCACCCGGGATGTAGTCCGTGCCGGGGCTGAAGAGCATGGTCCCGTCCAGGGTGCTGGCGAAGAGATAAATCGGGCCGTCCAGCCACTGGTGGCCCCCGAAGTCCTGGGCGGCCTGCTCCCAGCCGACCATTTCGACGTGGGCGGCGGCGCAGTGGACGAAGGCTTTCAGTTCCTCGCGGCTGTTCAGGTCGGCGAGGCGGCCGGCGTGGCTGTCGCAGGGTGTCTGTGCCGCGACCGGGGTCGCCGACGCCGCGAGCAGCAGTGCGAGCGTCAGCATGGTCAATGCAGGGCCAGTCAATCGAAAACGCATGAGGGGGTATTCCTTTCCGTTGTGTGCAAAAATCGGGCGCAGGTCGACGTCCTGTCCCGAAAAACACACATTCACTATAGCATTAAGAAAGGGCGCATAAAGGCCGGATGGACGTAGCGTTTCAGCCCTGCCCGTCGGCCCATTCCCGTGACCAGGCGACGGCCCGCCGGATACCCTCGCGCAGCGAGGTCTGCGGCGCGTAGTCCAACAGTTCGCGCGCCTTGTCGATGTTGGCCACGTAGTGCGTGATCTCGCCTGCGCGGCTTGGCTCGATGCGCAGTTCTGCCCCGGTCTCCAGCGCCTCGCCGATGAAATGCACCATGTCCAGCAGGCGGTGGCCCTCACCGCAGGCCAGGTTGATGGTCTCGTCCCGCAGGGCGCCGGCAAGGAAACGCTCAATGCCGGCGCTGACGCCCTGGACGCAATCGTCGACGTAGGTGAAGTCCAGCACCTTCTCCTGCCCGTAGACGGTGACCGGGCGGCCGGCGCTGATCTCGCGAATGAAGAGCGGGATGACGCGCTCCATGCGTTCAAGGTCGTTGTCGAAGCGGCCGTAGACGTTGCTGAAGCGAAAGACGAGGTAGGGCAGGTCGTAGCACTGGGCGTAGGAATAGATCAGCGCCTCGCCCGAAAGCTTGCTGGCGGCGTAGGGGCTCTCCATATAGTAAAAGTCGGCGTGCGCCTCGTCGGTGATGTAGCGGTGGATGTCGCCGTAGATCTCGCGCGAACTGCTGAAGACGACGGGCAGACGATTCTGGCGGCAGAACTCGAGGACATTGAAGGTGATGGTGATGTTGTCCAGCGCGCGCAGCGGCTTCTCGACCAGTTCGTGCACCTTGGCATGGGCGGCGAGATGTACCACCAGATCGAGATCCTGCGGCCAGTCCTGGTCGCCAACGCCGCCCCTGAAGCGGGCGGTGCGTTCGCCCAGGTCCTGCAGCAGCGTCGGGATGCGCGTCGTCCAGGTGTTGGGGCGGATATCGACGCCGAAGACCTCGTGACCTCGCTGCAGCAGATGCAGGCCGAGGTTGCTGCCGATCTGGCCGCTTGAGCCGGTGATGAGTACGCGCACGGTCGCTCCTGACTCTTCGCCCCACTATAGCAAGGGCGCGGGCCCGAAGCATCCCGCAGGGAAAGTGCGGGCGCACAGCCCTGACTGGCGCGCACAGCCGCTTCTGCGCTAGACTGCGCGCCCGTCCGCATGGGTGGCCAGCCATGACTCCCGACATTATCCGAACCCTGCTCGACTACCATTACGGCGAACAACAGAAGGTCTGGCAGGACTGTGTGCTGCAGCTGGACGAGGCGCAGTACCTGCAAGATTCTGGCTATTCGCATGGCAGCATTCATGAAACCCTGCTGCACGTGCTGAACGGGGAATGGACCTGGCTGGAGCGGGCCCGGGGGCGTCCACCCGTACCGCGATTCGGCGCCGGGGACCTGCCAGGGCGCGCGGAACTGGGTGAGAAGCTGGACGAAGTCGGGGCGGAGGTGCGCGCATTCGCCGGTGGCCTCGACGAGGCAGGCCTGGCCGCCCCGGCGCCCTACCTGTCCCATGCCGGTGAAAGCATCGACAACCGCGTGTGGCACATCCTGCTGCACATCGCCAACCATGGCCTCATTCACCGCGCCGAGATCATGGCCATGTCCGCCCGCATGGGTGGCCCGTCCTTCGATCTGAGCCTGATGCGCTGGCTCTACAAGGGGCGCTATTAACCTGGGGAAAGGTGCAGCATCGTGATTGATCAACAATTGCTGGGGCGCTTTGCCGACGAGGGCTACGTGATCGTGCCCGCCCTGTTCCCCCCTGAGGAAGTGGAAACCATCAAGGCGCATTTCATGCGTCTGCATGCGCGCAAAATCGGCTTCCATGATGACGGCATCACGGACGAGTTCGATCCGCTCTACCGCTATCCGCGCATGATCCACCCGCACCGTTACGATGCGCTCAGCCGCGACTGGTTGCTGGATCCGCGTCTGCGCGCCTGGACGACGGCCCTGCTGGGGCGCGAGCCGCTGGCGGCCCAGACCATGTTTTACTTCAAGCCGCCCGGCGCCCGCGGCCAGTCGCTGCATCAGGACCAGCGCTCGCTGGAAGTGCGGCCGGGCACCTGTCTGGCGGCCTGGATGGCGGTTGACGCCAGCGACGAGGAAAGCGGTTGCATGAAGATCGTGCCGCATAGCCAGGACCTGGAAAAGCTTTGCATCATCGATGCGGACCGACGCAAGTTCTTCAGCGGCACGACCGTCGAACTGGCGGAGTGGATGGAATTGCTCAGCCTGCCGATGCAGCCCGGTGACGTGCTCTTCTTCAACGGCCAGGTGATTCACGGCAGCTGGCCCAACACGACCGAAGACCGCTTCCGCCGCGCCATGATCGCGCATTACATCGTCGGCGAGGCGGAGAAGGTGGCGAAGTTCTACCAGCCGCTGCTGACCTTCGACGGCGAGGAGCTGGAGATGGGGGTCAGCGAGCATGGCGGTCCCTGCGGCGTCTGGGTGCCGACCGGCGATCCCGGCGGCCGTGAGCAACTGGAACTCGTCGAGCCCGGTTGAGGCAGCGGAGCTCTCCCGGGAAAAAGCGCCAACGCAACAACCTGACCCCGTCCATGGACGTCTGCCATGCATTGCATCACCCTCGACCGCGTCACCCTGTCTTATGCCGCCCGCGAGATCTTCGCGGAGCTCTCCTGGGCCATTGACGACCGCGCCCGCAGCGGCCTGATCGGCCCCAACGGTGCCGGCAAGTCCAGTTTGCTGCGCATCATCAGCGGCGACCTGCAAGCGGACAGCGGCGGGGTGCAGCGCCACCCGGGGACGCGCGTCGGCTACCTGCCGCAGCAGGTCACCCTGCCCGCGGGCCGCAGTCTGCTGGAAACGGCCATGGAATTACCGCCGGCGCTGGCCGAGGTCGAGGGGCGTCTGGCGCAAGTGGAAGCGCGCCTGGCCGAGCCGGCGGTCTACAACCACGAGCGTCGCCTGACGCAGGTCCTGGCGCAGCAGGAAAGGGCCCTGGCGGATTACGAACGCCTCGGCGGGGCGCAGCACCAAAGCCGGGTGCGCTCGTTGCTGGCGCACCTGGGCCTCGACGAGGCCGACTACGACCTGCCCTGCGAGGCGCTCAGCGGCGGCCAGAAAAAGCTGGTGGCCCTGACGCGCCTGGCTGTCGCCCGACCCGACGTACTGCTGCTGGACGAACCCGACAATCACCTCGACATGGTCGCGCGCCGCCGCCTGGAGGCCTTCATCCGCAACTACGAGGGCGCCGTCATCATCGTCTCGCACGACCGCTGGCTGCTGGACGAGGTGGTCACGGAGATCGTCGAACTGGAGGCGGGTGTGCTTAAGGTCTGGGCCGGCAACTACAGCTGGTACGCCACGCAGCGCGAACTGGCGCGCCTGCGGCAGCAGCAACAGTACACGGCGCAGCAGAAACGCATCCGCCAGATCGAGGAGGCCATCAAACGCTTTGAGCACTGGGCGCGTATCACGGAGGACCCGCGCCACAAACGCAAGGCGCGTCACCGGCGGCGCATGCTGGAGCGCATGGAAGCAAAGGGCGAGATGATCGAGAAGGTCGTCGAGCGACGTCAGCTGCAGGCGGAGTTCAGCGGCTGGCGCGGCAGCACGAAGGCGCTGGAGATCACGGGCCTGGCGATGGGCTACGGCGACGAGTTGCTCTTCGTCGACCTGGACCTGCTCCTGCGGCATGGCGAGCGCGTCGGACTGATCGGCCCCAACGGCGCCGGCAAGTCCGTCCTTTTTCGCCTGGTGCTGGGCGAGGAGACCCCGCTGGAGGGGCAGATTCGCATCGGCCCCGGGACGCAGCCCGGCTACTACGCGCAGGACCACGAGACGCTCGGCCCCTGGCTGGAGCGATCGCCGCTGGAGCGCGTGCGCGATATCCGTCCCATGTCGGAAAACGACGCGGTCGCCTTCCTGCTCAAATACCAGTTTCACTACGAACAGTTGCGACTGCCGGTGGCCGCGCTCAGCGGCGGCGAGCGCAGCCGCTTGCAACTGGCGACCCTGGTGCTGGAGCGTCCCAACCTGCTGCTGCTGGACGAGCCGACCAACAACCTCGACATCCCCACCGCCGAGGTGCTGGAGACGGCCTTGGCGGACTTTGACGGCGCGATTCTGGCCATCTCGCACGACCGGTACTTCCTGGAGCGCACGGTGGACCGCATCGTCGAACTGCGCGACGGCGAGTTGACCAGCCACGTCGGCGGCTACAGCGACTGGCTGGAACGATTCGGGTGATGCTGTGAGATTATTACAGGTTGCCAGAATTGAATTTCAGCAGACGATTCCAGTCGATTGTGCCGTCCGGGTAGCAATAATCCCTTGAGAACTCTTCAATGAATTGTTTTTCGACCTGCTTTCGCCGTGTCCGAAAACTTTCACTGTGCTCACGAGCCCTGAAACCTGCCGGCTCAATCAGGTTGACATACAAAGCGGGATCGCCGGACAAAAAGTGCCAGAAACTCTGGCCTTCGTACTTGATGTAATTTCACAGTTGTGTAGTTCTTGCGCGTCCATAACAAATGCCGAGGACCGGTTGAACATGTGTTGTGGCATCACCCTGCTGCAAAACGCGAACAGCCTGTTCGAAGTTTTGTACCAATCTGCGTTTGTGAAACGCTTCGATCCTTTCATTGGCGAACTCGTTGAGTCGCCGGGGGTCAAAGGTCGGCATCCAGGGCCTCGGCAAAGGGTTGGGCGGCGACGCGTTCCCGCGAAATTTCGCAGTATTCCAGCACCTTGTCGATGCCGATGTAATGGCGACCCAGACCTTTCGCGGCGACAGCCGTTGAGCCGGAACCGATGAAGGGATCAAGCACAACGTCACCTGGCTGTGTGAACAGCTGTATAAACCACGCAGGCAGCGATATGGGAAAGGCGGCGCTGTGGCCGACATTGTTGCACTCAGTGGCCATGTGCAGCACGTTGGTGGGATAAGCTTTGTCCCGACCTTCCCAGTTGGATACGTTTTTGCCAAATCCGCTCTGCACGCGCGATTCATCGCGCAGGCGGTCTGTGTCGCTCAGCGATTTGAGACGCGTTTTGGCCCAGTCCCCCATCGGAACCATCACGGCTTCTTGGTACATGGCGAATTTGCGCTGTCGGTTGAATTGCAGGCAGCGTTCCCAGGAATCTCGAAAACGGTTGGGCCACTTGCCGGGGTAGCTGTTCTTCTTGTGCCAGCAAAATTCCTCGGTCCACAACCAGCCTTGCTGCCGCAATCCTAGAATGAGTTCCAGCACATAGGTATGGCGTTCCCCGTGAACAACACGTTCCTTGATGTTCAGCAGGAATGACCCTTGTGGGCGTAAAACACGCTGAAGTTCAGCAGCCACAGGCAGAAACCAGTTGACATAGTCGTCAGGAGCGATTCCGCCATAGGTGCTTTTGCGTTGATCCGCATAAGGTGGTGAAGTGAAGATCAGGTCCACGGAATCAGATTCCATGGTCGCAAGTACCTCAAGCGCATCGCCATGGTGAATCTGATCGATGCTGATTTTCGAAAGGATCTGATCCGACACGACTTCGAAACTTGGCAATTCGGCTGACGTGAGGTTTTTGTACATGGTTGGCTACCTTGCTCACTGACGCCCAAAGCATATCAGGGATCGTGTGTCAGGCAAATTACCGGCACGCAGCGCTCACAGGGGCCGGCGCATCTCCGTCACGGCGCTGAAGCCGAAGTAGCGCTGCAAAAAGGGGTACGAACGCTCCTTGACGACCAGGAAGCCGCTTCGCTCGTAGAGGGCGCGGGCGCGCGGGTTGTTGTCCAGCACGTCGAGGCGCACATCGCGGTAACCGTTCTCGCGCGCCTGGTGGCAGACGGCCAGCAACAGTTGCGTGCCGATGCCCTGGCCGCGCCACTCCGGCGCCACGGCGATACCGTCCATCAGCAGGGTGCGGGGCTGCCGTCTGCGCGACAGCAACACCCCCATACCGAGGTAACGCAGGCTGCCGCCGGCAAGACCGTAGCTCTGAATCATCGCAGGCAGCCCAATGTCCAGCAGGCTGCCACCCCCGTCCTGAATGCCGGCGAGTCCGGCCAGACGCCCGGCGCGGGTGGCGACGAAGGCATGGGTCGGGTTCATGGAGCGCGCCAGCACGTCGAGGCCGCGCGGGCCGTCGCCCAGGAGAGGTTGCAGCAGCGGGCGAAAGGCCTCCATGTAGAGCAGGGCCGCCTGGTCGCGGCAGGGTTCAGCCAGCCCCCGCGAGATCGTCAGCGCTGCCACCGGCTGCGCGTTCAGGTCGTGGCCGGTTTGTCGGCGTCTGCCGGGGCTTCCGGCGCGTCCGGGAAGGACTCGATGTAGAGTGTGCGGCTGGGGAAGGCGACGCTGAGGCCCAGGTCCTCAATGATGTCCATGATTGTCAGCAGGATGCCGTGCTGCACTTCCATGAAGTCCGCCCAGGCGGGCTCGGTCACGTTGCAGCGGATCAGGATGTTGAGCGAGCTGTCGCCGAAGCCGGAAAAGAAGACCATCACCGTCTCGGAATCCACCTTTTCGTGGGCGGCCAGCATGGCGCGCAGACGGGCGACGAGGGCGCGCAGGTCGCTGCTGGTGGAATCGTAGGTGACGCCGACGGTCACGTCCATGCGGCGTTTTTCCATGCGCGAGAAGTTGATGACTGGCTCACCGGTCAACATGTTGTTGGGCACGGTGACCAGCGCCTGGTCCAGCTGGCGGATGCGCACGGCGCGCACGCCAACCTCCTCGACGATACCGGTCACGCTGGGCGTGCGAATGAACTCGCCGACGCGCAGGGGCTTGTCGCTGATGATGGTGGTGAAAGAGAAGAGGTTGGCGACGGTATCCTGGGCGGCCAGCGAGATGGCCAGGCCACCGAGACCGATGCCGGCGATGAGGCCGCTGACGTCGTAATCCCATTCCTGCAGCAGGATCACGATGGCCAGAACGAGGACGGCGACCCGCAGGCCGGTGCGCAGGAAGGGCACCAGTTGCTGGTCGAGCCGGATGCCGGTGACGTGCTCCAGGCGCAGCGAGGATTCGACGATGATCCCCACGGCGTTGTAGAGGGCGGCGAAGACCGACATGATGACGAAGCTGCGCGCCAGTTGCGTGAAGAACTGCGTCGTGCCGGCATCGCCGGGCAGCACGGTGCCGGCGATGAGCAGGCCGGGCGCGATCACCAGCAGGCGCACGGGGTTTTCGACGATACGCAGGAAGATCTCGTCGGCTTCCTTGTCGCGCCGGTCGAGGAAGCGGCTGAAGGGGATCAGCACGAGGCGCGTCAGCAGGCGGCGCAGCAGCCAGACGAAGAGCAATGCCAGCACGGCCAGCAGGACGCGCTGGATGATGTTGCGCAGCTGCGGGTCCAGTTGATTGAGGAATTCGAGCTCGGGCACGCAGGACTCCTCAGTTGCGCGCGGCCTGGCGCGCCTGGGCGTCCATGACGGCGACGGCGGTCATGGCGACGATGTCGTCGACGTCATCGCTGGCCTGCAGCACCTGCACCGGTTCGCCCATGCCCAGCAGGACGGGGCCGATGGCCTCGACGCCGGCCATGCGATTCAGCAGCTTGTAGGCGATGTTGGCCGAGCCGAGGTCGGGGAAGACCAGCACGTTGGCGTCCCGCACCTCGCTGAAGGGGAAGCGCTCGTTGACGATGGCGTCGACGACGGCCGTGTCGGCCTGCATCTCGCCGTCGATCAGCAGGTCCGGCCGACGCTGGCGCACCAGCGCGGCGGCGTCGCGCACCTTGTGCGAGAGGGGGTGCGGCGTGCTGCCGAAGTTGGAGAAGGAGAGCATGGCCACGCGCGGCTCGAAATCGAGGCTGCGGGCGAAGTCCGCCCCGAGCACGGCGATGTCGGCCAGGGTCTCCGCGTCCGGAGCGATGTTGACGGTGGTGTCGGTGAAGACGTAGCTGCGGTCCTCGACGATCATCAGGTAGAGGCCGCTGGCGACGCGGGCGCCGGGCGCCGTGCCAAAGATCTGCAGCGAGGGACGCAGGACGTCAGGATACTCCTGGGTCAGGCCGCTCAGAAAAACCTCGGCGGCGCCGGTGTGCACCATCATCAGGCCGTACCAGGTGGGTTGCTGCAACAGGGCGCTGGCCACTGTCGCGGTCATGCCGCGGCGACGCCGCAGGTCCAGCAGCGCCTGCACGCGGTCCTCATGCTCTTCCAGGTGCGGCGTGATGATGCGCGGCGCGAAGTCCAGCCCCAGTTCACGGATCTGTGACTCGATGACCTCGCGTTCGCCGAGCAGGACGGGCGTGCCGATGCCCTCCTCGCGCATCTGGTAGGCGGCGCGGATGATGCGCGGGTGCTCGCCCTCGCCATAGACGACGCGCGTTTCGGCGCCGCCGGCGCGGGCCTTGTTCATGATGCTGGCGCGCACGGTCTGGCCGTGTCCCTGGCGCCGCAGCATCTCCAGGCGATAGTCCTTGAGGTCGATCCGGCGCCGCGCCACGCCACTGTCCATGGCGGCCCGGGCCACCGCCGGCGCCACCCAGAGCAGCACGCGCGGGTCCAACGGCTTGGGGATGAGGTAATCGCGCCCGAATTTCAGCGAGGACAGACCGTAGGCCGTGAGCACGCTGTCGGGCACGTCCTCGCGCGCCAGCGCCGCCAGGGCGCGGGCGGCGGCCAGTTTCATCTCCTCGTTGATGCTGCGCGCGTAGACATCCAGCGCGCCGCGGAAAAGGAAGGGGAAGCCGAGCACGTTGTTGACCTGGTTGGGGTAGTCGCTGCGGCCGGTGCCGACGATGGAGTCGGGGCGCGCGGCGAGGGCGTCCTCGGGCATGATTTCGGGGTCCGGGTTGGCCATGGCAAGGATGATGGGGTCGCGCGCCATCTTCTTCACCATGTCCCGCGTCAGTACGCCGGCGGCGGAAAGGCCGATGAAGACGTCGGCGCCGTCGATGGCGTCGTCGAGGGTGCGGGCGTCGGTGTAGTTGGCGAAGCGCACCTTGTATTCGTTCAAATGCTCCTCGCGGCCGGCGTAGATGACGCCGCGCGAATCGAGCATCAGGATGTTCTCGCGCGCGACGCCCAGCTGGACGCAGAATTCACCGGAGGCGATGGCGCTGGCGCCCGCGCCGGAGATCACCACGCGCAGGTCAACCATCTGCTTGCCGACGAGGTCGGCGGCGTTGACGAGGGCCGCGCCCGCGATGATGGCCGTGCCGTGCTGGTCATCGTGAAAGACGGGGATGTCCAGTTCGGCCCGGAGGCGTCTTTCGATCTCGAAGGCTTCCGGTGCCTTGATGTCCTCAAGGTTGATGCCGCCAAAGGTGGGCGCCAGCGCCTTGCAGATGGAAATGATTTCCTCGGGGTCGTCGCAGTCGAGCTCGATGTCGAAGACGTCGATGTCGGCGAAGCGCTTGAAGAGGACGCCCTTGCCCTCCATGACGGCCTTGGCCGGCAGGGGGCCGAGGTTGCCGAGGCCGAGGATGGCGCTGCCGTTGGTGACCACGGCGACGAGGTTCGCGCGCGCGGTCAGTTCCCAGCCATTCATGCTGTCGCGGTCGATCTCCAGCACGGCCTCGGCCACGCCGGGCGAATAGGCCAGCGAGAGGTCCTGCTGGGTGGCCAGCGGCTTGGTGGCGCGCACCTCGATCTTGCCCGCGCGTCCGCGGCGGTGATAGTCAAGCACGTCCTGCGTCGTGATCGCCATCGCAACTCCGTTTTCTGTCTGTCGCTATCCTAACCTGAATGCCTTCGTATTGTCCCATAAGGCTGAAGTGCGGCCAACTCACCTTGGCCTCATAACAGTGGACCTCCTGGACCAGCATGGCAACCTGTGTTGATCAGACCCGAACAGCCACGGGCAGAAATAAAACGCGGCCCGTTTCAGCGGACCGCGCATCCTGTTACCTCACAGAACCCTCTCCTGCTTCAGGAACATTCCAATGTAATGCCGTTTGTCCATTCACACTCCGCATCCAGGTAAAAATGAACAGCCAGCAGTCCTGCAAGAATCAACAGGTAAAGCAAAAGAACTGGCAATCTGTGAGATCGGGGTCGCGGACTATGTCCAATGCCTGTATTCTTCATCGATATCGCATCCCCGGCCCTCAACAAGGGTAGTAATCGCTGACCCTGTGGCAATAGGTAAAAGAGAACGTAAACCGGCAACACAACACACGATAACAAATCCTCATGCAATGATCATCAGTACATACAGTTGCGCTCCTTTCAGCAAACCAGCAAGTCAGCGTTCTGGGAGTTACTGGTTGATTGTCTGGATTGTCGAGCAAATCGCAGACAGGTTCCTGTTTTGAAGCCTGTTCCGGCTCGCTTCCTGCCATCGAAGGACCAACCATGCCCACAACCACCATCACAAATAAGGATAACGGACACAATCCTGTTCACAATTCAACTCCTTGACTCTTGAGATACAAACCGTTTTCCAGAACTTCCTTCGTTTTACTTTCTTCGTAGCTGCTGGAGCAATTCCTTCCCGGTTGGCGAAGGTTGCCCCAGGTACAAGGCCCTTTTAGCAATTGCACGAGGGATTTCGTATTATCAGAGTCAGTCGTCATTTTCCTGCTTTCTGAGTCGCAAACCAGTAGCTGCCAGGCGCGCCAGTCCAGCAGTTTCAAATCCAGTTTGAAGTCTATGAATCCGTGGGTGCGAAGGTATCCGCGCAATTCTGACTCCAAAAGTGACCGAGAATTGAGTAGAACTTTTCGCTCTTTGGAGCAATTCTGGACTCAATTGTAACCTGACGAGATTCAATTCTGATTCCTGAAATGACCGAGGATTGAGTAGAGAATTGCGCCTCCAGGCGCAATTCTGGACTCCATTTTGACAAAACTGACAGCTTCAGGCCCGCTCGGATTGACGCCCCTTTATCGACAGGGATATTCAGATCATCCCTGCGCGCGCCTGCCGCTACAGCTCCAGGCGCTCCCGCCATGCCTCGTGGAAATTGTGGCGCGGGCCCTGCGGCGCGCGCAGGCCGCTGCGCCCGGGATCGCCGTACTGCGCGAAGAAGGAATCCAGTTGCGCGCCCAGGTCGGCGGCCAGTTTCGGCCGGTCAGCGCGGATGTCGCGCGTCTCGCGCGGGTCGGTCTGCAGGTCGAAGAGCAGTTCGCGGCCCCCCGGTCCCTCGCGCACCAGCTTGTAACGCTCAGTGCGCCACATACGCGTCGGACCGTATTCGCCGGCCTGAAACTGTCGCCAGTCGGGCAGCGCGGAGGCGTGGCTGAAGAGCGGCGCGAGGCTGCGGCCCGGCCCGACTGGCGCTGTCGGGTCCAGTCCGGCCAGGTCGAGCAAGGTCGCGTGCAGGTCGCAGTGATCGACGACGTGGGCGGCCGTCTGACCGGGCGTCACCCGTCCGGGCCAGTTGAAGAGCAGCGGCACGCGAATCGACTCCTCCAGCATGTTGGGCGGGCGGGTGGCGTTGCCCTTGCCCCACAGGCCGTGGTGGCTGCAGTTGAGGCCGTGGTCGGAGGTATACACCACGAGAGTGTTTTCGCGCAGACCCTGGGCCTCGAGTTCGTCCAGCAGGCGGCCCACGCCCTCGTCGATGTGGCTGACCGCGGCGTAATACTGCGCCAGCGCCTCCTCGCGGTCGCGCACCTTGACGCCCTCGCCGGTGAAGCGCCCGAATGGCCTGGGGTCGTTCTGCGGGATGTCGGCGAAACGGCAGCCGCGGTAGCGCGTCACCAGGCGTTCCGGGTGGCCGCTCCAGGGGCTGTGCGTCCCGATGTAGCCGACGAAGAGGAAGAAGGGCTTTCTCCCCTTCGGGGATGTCCGCGCCGTCGTCGCTTCACTCCGCGGCGCTTCCACCCGCGGGCGCTCGCGCAGGAAACGCAGGGCGTTATCCGTGATGATCTCGCTGTGCCAGCCCTGGCGCTCGACGAGCTGCCCGGCGACGCTGTAGGGGCCGTCCAGCGCCGGCCGGTTGGCGCGCAGGGCGTCCCAAAAGCGAAAACCTGGTTGCGGCGTGTCGTCGCCGCCGCAATGCCACTTGCCGCTCAGGCCGCAGTGATAGCCCGCCTGCGCCAGGCGCTGCGCCAGGGTGACCTGTCCGTCCAGCGAGGGCTGACCTGCCAGGGCCGTCCGTTGCGCTTCACTGTGGACGTTGACGTCGTACCAGAGCCAGTCATGGATGCCGTGTTGCGAGGGCAGCAGGCCGGTGAAGAAGGAGGCGCGCGCCGGCGAGCAGACGGGCGTGGGCGTGAAGGCGTTGTCCATGCGCAGGCCGCCGTCGGCCAGATAGTCCAGCGCGGGCGTGCGCAACTCGTGATTGCCGTAACAGCCAGAGGCCCACTGCGCGTGATCGTCGCTCATAATGACCAGAATGTTGGGCTGCGGCATGGCGCTCCTGCAGGCGTGGATGACGGGCCGCATGGTACAGCGACGGGTGCGGCGGGAACAGGGCCGGGGCCGGGCTCCCGCTACCGGGCGGGAAAAGGGCGGCGCCCGGAAACAGGGGGCATGGTACACTGCGCCGGCCGGCGGCTGTGAGAAATCGCGATGGGCGTGCTCTACGTCGTGCCGACCCCCATCGGCAACCTAGAGGACATCACCCTGCGCGCCCTGCGCGTGCTGCGTGAGGTCTCGCTGATCGCCGCCGAGGACACGCGCCGCACGCGGGTCCTGCTGCGCCACTACGACATTGACACGCCCCTGCTGAGCTACCACGATCACAACGAGGAGCGGCGCGTCGCAGAGCTGCTGCAGGCGCTGACGCAGGGCGACGTGGCGCTGGTCAGCGACGCCGGCATGCCGACCCTCGCCGACCCCGGCCATGAGATCGTGCGCGCTGCGCTGGCGGAAGGCCTGCGCGTTGAGGTCCTGCCCGGCCCGGACGCCCTGACCACGGCCCTGGTCGGCTCGGGCCTGCCGAGCGACAGCTTCATCTGGCTGGGATTTCTGCCCGTGAAAGCCCGCGCGCGTTCGCAATTGCTGGCGAGCCTGCGTCACGAGCGGCGCACCTTGCTGGCTTGCGAGAACCCGCAACGCCTGCTGACGACGCTGGCCGATATTCGTGACGCGTTGGGCGAGCGGCCGCTGGTCGTGGCGCGCGAACTGAGCAAGCTGCATGAGGAATACTTGCGCGGCACGGTCAGTGAAGTGCTGGGTCAGCTTGAAACGCAGGGCCCGCGCGGGGAGATCATGCTGGTTATCGGCGGGGCGGAGGAGGCCGAGGTCTGGGAGGCGGAGCTGGTGCGGGCGGCGTTGCGGGAGCGCCAGGCAGCCGGCGAGCCGCTCGGCAGCGCGGCCAGGGCCGTGGCGGAAGTCTCCGGCTGGAAGCGCCGTGCGGTCTACGCCCTGGGGCTGGAGGGGCGAGAATGATGAAATGGAGACAAAATGGCAGAAATAAATGATCTGAGGGATTTCGCAAAGCAGCAGGGTGTCGAACTGGCCAAACCAAAGGATCTGGTTTCCGAGTTAATAGATAACCTGACCGCACGGTACGGATATTCCTCCGCCGAGATAAAGGCCAATTTCGACCAAATTTTGAATGAAGCAGAACAAGAGGCTCACACACTCTATAGAAAACATGAGCAGGAGTACTGCAAAAGAGTCTTGGGCCTATACATCTCGCATCTTGTCAAGGAGGGTGGGATCAAGGATCCAAACGATGTGGGCGTCGAATTGGGGGCAAATGTCTCTTTGCTCGACAAATTCTTTCTGTCTCTGGCACAAGGAAGAAAGGCACGGGCTGGTGGTGCGTTTGAGACATTTCACAATGACCTGTTCAGAGGGTTGGGATACCCTTTTTCGGAACAAGCGCTGATAAATGGGAAACCAGACTTTTTGCTACCGTCAGCCGGTCATTATCAGAAAAACGCTTCAGACTGTATAATTTTTACTGTAAAGAGGACTGTGCGGGAAAGATGGAGGCTGGTAGTAACGGAAGGGACAAGAGGACTGGCGTATTTTCTTGCCACGATCGACAAGGATCTCTCCCGTAACCAGCTGGAAGAAATGCTGGCAAACCGCGTTCATCTAGTTTGTCCTCACGACATCAAACAACAGCAAAGTGCATACAGGAGTGCACCAAATGTATTGAGCTTTCAAGACTTCTTTCAGGATTATCTTGACCCAGCAATGGATAGGTGGAAGAGAAACGGCGTAATCTGATGAAAACATTCATTGATTTGTTTGCGGGAATAGGAGGCACCCGCACGGCATTTGAGAATATAGGCGCCGAATGCATCTTCACCTCTGAGTGGGACAAGTTCGCGCAGCAGACCTATGCTGCCAATTTCGGCGAGACGCCCGCCGGCGACATTCGCGCGATTGATGCGGATGACATCCCCGACCACGACGTGCTGCTGGCCGGCTTTCCCTGCCAACCCTTCTCAATTGCCGGTGTTTCGAAGAAGAACAGCCTCGGTCAGGCGCATGGCTTCGCTGACGACAAACAGGGCAATCTATTCTTTGACATAACTCGCATCCTTGAGGCAAAACAACCTCAGGCCTTTCTGCTGGAGAACGTGCGCAACCTGAAGACGCACGATGGCGGACGCACCTTTCGGGTCATCAAGGGGGAACTGCAGCGCCTGGGCTATCGCGTGCATCATCAGGTGCTGGACGCGCAAGGTTACGTGCCACAACATCGTCAGCGCATCTTCATCGTCGGCTTTCGCCGCGACCTCTGGCCCGACCTGACCTTCACTTTCCCAACGCTTCCAGAGCATGGCCCTGGAATCGGAGACATTCTTGAGGAGCAGGTCGACGACAAGTACACCCTGAGCGATCATCTCTGGGATTATCTGCAAGCCTATGCGGCGAAACACAGGCGCCGCGGCAACGGCTTCGGCTACGGCCTGGTCGACCCGGCGCGCGACCGCATCACGCGCACGCTCAGCGCGCGCTACTACAAGGACGGCTCCGAAATTCTCATCAAACAGGATGGTCGCAACCCGCGCCGTCTGACGCCGCGCGAATGCGCGCGCCTGATGGGATTCCCGGACAACTTCATCATCCCGGTATCGGACACCCAAGCCTACCGACAGTTTGGCAACTCGGTGGTCGTGCCGCTGGTGGAAGACATCGCCCGCGCGATGCAGGTCTGGTGTGCGGCGGCCACAACCATGGTTCACAAGGGACTGGAGCCGTCGGTATTTGTGGCGCAGGAGCGACGCCTCATCAGAGCGCCCTGATTTGACGCTGGCAATTGAACACGCGGCCTGTACAATGGGCCGTCCGTTTTGTGGACCGGGCGCGAGAGGCCCGCGGAGCAGAGGGAAGAGGCAGATGGCATCCTATCACGGGCCCAAGGCGAAGGTTCAGCGCCGCTTCGGCGAGGTGCTGGTGCCGCGCCCCAAGTACCAGCGCATCCTTGAGAAGCGTCCCTATCCGCCCGGTGAGCACGGCCGCGACCGGCAGTACCGCTCCGGTCGCCGCAGCAATTACAGCCTGCAACTGGCCGAAAAGCAGAAACTGGCCTTCATCTTCAACGTGCGCGACCGTCAGATGCGGCGCTACTTCGTGCGCGCCCGCAAGCAGAGCGGCAACACCGGCACCAACATGCTGGTCCTGCTGGAGCGTCGCCTCGACAACCTCGTCTTCCGCGCCGGCTTCGCGCCCACCATCTGGGCCGCGCGCCAGCTGGTCGGCCACGGCCACATCCTGGTCAACGGCCGCCGCCTCGACATCGCTTCGGCCCAGGTCCGCACCGGCGACGTCATCTCCGTCCACGAGCGCATGCGCAAGAACGTGCACATCGCCGAGGCGCTGGAATCGCGGGGAGCGGTGCCGGAATACATGTCGCTCGACGCGGACAACTTCAGCGCGACTTTCGAGCGCGTGCCCGAGCGCAACGAGATGCCCATTCCGGTGGACGAGCAGCAGATCGTGGAGTGGTACACGCGCCTGACCTGAGGCGCAGCGATTTCGCGGCCATGCAGGCCCGGCGGCTTTTCGACAGAGCGATCATCACAGCGGATACGCCCGGCGCCGACCCCCTGATGCGCCGGAACATCAACGGGCCCTGCCTGTTGCGCGTGCCGGACTGGGTGCCTTCCCCCCTGGGGCGCTACTATCTCTACTTTGCGCACCACGCCGGCGATCACATCCGCCTGGCCTGCGCCGACGACCTGGCCGGCCCCTGGCGGGTTCACGCAGGCGGCGTGCTGCAGCTGGAAGACAGCGGCTTCGAGGGGCACATCGCCTCGCCCCACATCCTCGTCGATCATGAACGGCGGCGCATCCATCTCTACTACCACGGCATGATGACGGCCAGGGACCGCGGGACGGTCCCGCCGGAGATCGACGAGCGCTTCTTCTACACCCAGCGCAGCCGCGTCGCGCTTTCGCGGGACGGCCTGAACTTTGACGTGCAGCCGCAGCTGATCGCGCCGGCCTACCTGCGCGTGGTCGCCCTGCGCGGCATGGTCTATGGCATCAGCATGCCGGGCCTGCTCTGCCGCTCCCCTGATGGTCTGGCGGTCTTCGAAAGCGGGCCGCTGCTCTTTGGAGACGATGCGCGGCGCGAGGACTTCTTCTTTCCGCCGGGCACGCCCTCCATTCGTCACCTGGCCATGCAACTCGATGGCGACAGGCTCTACGTCTTCTGCTCGCGCCAGGGCGACTCGCCCGAGCACGTCATGCTGGCCGAAGTCGACGTCAGCGAGCCGGACTGGCGTCTTTGGCGGCCCGGGCCCCTGCGCACACTGCTGTTGCCGGAGCGACTCTGGGAGGGCGCGGGTCTGCCGCCGGCGCCATCGAAGCGCGGCGCGGTGCATGAGCCGGTCTGCCAGCTGCGCGATCCCTGTCCCTTCCTCGACGATGATGGCCGTCTCTATCTGCTCTACACGGTGCAGGGCGAGCAGGGCATCGCGCTGGCGGAATTGCAGGCCTGAGAGACTGGCAGGATTGCGGTCGTTTATTCAGGCCATGCTACACTGGAGAAAATGCTTTGGAGGCGCAACCATGTATGATCCTTCGCGCAATGCGCAACGTCAGGGCATGCTGGCTGAAGCCCATGCCGCCGAGGTCAGGCGTGATGTTGAACGGGCGCAGCGCAGCGAGTCCGGCGTTCAGGGCGGCAAGGGCCGTTCAAGGCCATACCTTGTAGTAATCCTGATAGTCATGGTCGCGGTTGTTGTACTTGCATCTGCCAGGGGGGCTGAGGCAGCGTCCGATTCTCCAGATGCTTCATTGGCAGGATGTGAGGTCAATCAAACGGAAACCGAACCACCAAATCAATCTGAACCCAGGCCATTGTCATTGCGTCCAGGTTGCAGCCAGACAGTTTCCGGGCCCTGCCAGTACAAAAACGGGCAAAAATGGTGCTACTGGTGCGTTGCCTGCTCGACTACCGCAGGGACGAGGGTCCAATGCGGATGGTCTCCGGCGGGCATGGAACCATAGTCTCTCGCGCCAGCTATTGAACGAAGACGGTCGGCTGTGGCGGGTCGGCCGCCCTGTTTTTTTGGGCACGGGTGAGGCAGGGCATCACGCCGGCGGAGTTGGTTCAGGCGGCCCTCATCCCCTAACCCCTGTCCCGCCCCTGCGCGGGAAGTGGCTTTCCGGTTGAGTTCCCCAAAAGTCCAAAGTATGTCGCTCTTTTGCCGCCCGTCACGCCGCCTGTTGTACACTGCCGGCCGGGACGAAAGGGGAGAGGACCATGCCCGTTCTTGACAACTACTGCGAGTTCGCCGGCCGCCACTACGAGACCGGCGCCCTGCGCGACGCCCTCGCCTGGGAGGGTGTGCGCGCCCCGCACAGCGGCGAGCCGCTCTCCGAGGCGCTGCTGCTGGGCATCAGCGGCGGCATCGCCTTCGGCTACTTCACCTTTCAGTACCAGGGCTATCCGCCGCATCTGGTGCTGCTGACGCGCAATACCTTCGACCCGCTGCCGACGCTCTGTGAGCGTCTCGCCATCCCGCAGGATGTCAGGCAGACGGCCAGCGCGGACAAGGGCGCGGCCAACCTGCGCGACGCCCTCGCCGAAGGGCGCGCCGCCATCGTCATGGCCGATTCCTTCAGCCTGCCCTGGACGCTGCTGCCGCATGACGTGCGCAACTGGGCCATGACCCCGCTGCTGGTCTACGGCCTGGACGAGGAGAACGCCTGGGTCGCCGGGCCCTCGTCGCGACCCCTGGTCATCCCCGCCGCGACCCTGGCCGCCGCCCGCGGCCGCGTCAAGAAGGAGAGATTCCGCGTGACCACGCTGGGCGCGCCGGATCTCAGCCGCCTGGAAAGTGCGGTCGAGGCCGGTTTGCGGCAGTGCCACGCGCTGTTCACGGAGGGGCCGCCGCGCGGCAGCAAAAACAATTTTGGTCTGCTGGCGCTGGAGCGCTGGGCGCAGCTGCTGACCAACACGCGCAACAAGCAGTCCTGGGCGCGCTACTTCGCCCCGGGCCGCGACCTGATGATGGCGCTGGCCGGCAACCACACCCAGCCCGGCGCTTTCGGCTTCATCGAGTTGTGGGGCTTCGACGGCATGGAGCGCGCCGCTTACGCGGACTTCCTCGACGAGGCCGCCGTCATCCTCGACAGTCCCGCGCTGCGCGAGGTCGGCGAGACCCTGCGCCGCAGTCACGCGCAGTGGCGCGAACTGTCGCGGATGCTGCTGCCGGATGAGACGCCGGCGCTGGCCGAGACGCGTCAACTGTTGCAGCGGCGTTACGCGCTGCTGGATGAACAGGGCATGGACGCGCTGCCGGAGATGCGCCGCTGCCATGAGCGGCAGTCAGAGCTGTTTGAGCAACTAAGTGCGGACTTCCCCATGACGGAGGCGGAACTGACGGCCTTCCGCGAGGGCCTGGCGGCGCAGGTGCTGGCCATCCACGCGACGGAGAGCGAGGCGCTGGCGCAGTTGGGGGAGGAGTTACGCAACTAAAGCAAGGGTATTTGAGTTGATCAGGGCCAAGGCTGAAGAGTTGCGCCGGGAAGGCCTATCTGTTGCGGTCTCTTATCACGATGTATGTGGCTCCAGAGCCGAAACCACCCGCAAAAGCAAACAGATACTTTAAAATGGTATCGAGTAACTCTGGGTCCCTGGGCTGCAGATAAACCACTGCAACAATCAAGATTGCTACGCCAACCAGAAAGTAAGCCAGGTGAAACAACCGGTTGCTCTTGCGCAGTTCATGGGCGCTCGTTTCCTGGTGTCCTACCTGGCCGAGCAATTTGTGGACATGATCGTCATTAAACTTGTTTATTGCGGGTTTATTGCCGGGACTCTTGTATGGAATTCAGAGAAGGACGCATGAATTGCGTTGCGACTTCTCGCTGTTCAGGCGGAAGCTTTTCCAACAATTCGTGGGGTTGTTCCAGTTCTTTGCTCTCTAACGTGTCCAGGCTCTTTTCGTCAGACACGGGGTTTCGGTCAGATTCGCTGGCCGGAACCTGCTCTTCTTCCTTCATGGCAATCCAACAGCGTGGGAGAGGGACAAGAGTCGTTCGTCGGCATGGTCCAGAACTTTCTGAATGTATGAGTTCTGTTCACGCAGTCGCGGCTCAAGATAACTCTCTATTTCCGAACGCAGGATGCTGGACACGATCAATTTATACTCTTCATCATTGATAAGGCCGTGCGCACGCATGTTCCGCGCGTCACGCAAAAGCTTGAATGCCTTTTTTCTTTTCTCGGTGGAAGACATTGTGTTTGCCACCTTGTCAGGCCTTACACTCATCGTGAGTGTAAGGCCTGACAAGGTCATTGGCAAGACATTTGGTTCAATCTGCCGACACTGACTTGCGCATGTATGGCTCAACCATGATCTCGTCGGCCCGCTTGCGAATCTGCGCGATGTCCCAGGCGGACTGCATGCGAATCCAGTGTTCTGGCGTGGAGCCGAAGGCCTTGGCCAGACGGACAGCCATCTCGGGCGTAATTCTGGCGTGTCCGTTGACCAGGCTGGAGAGCGCCTGACGGCTGACGCCCAGCGCCTTCGCGCCTTCGGTCACACTGAGCCCGAGCGGCTCAAGGCAGACGTTGCGTACTATTCTGCCGGGATGGGAGGGACTGTGCATGGGCATGGGCCCAATCCTTTCCGTTAGTGATAGTCAATCAAATCCACATCGTAGGCATCTTCGCTTTCAAAGCGATAGATGATGCGCCAGTTGCGACTCACAGTGACAGACCAGTATCCGGCGCGATTACCTTTCAGTTGATGCAGATGAAGGCCGGGGAGGTCCATTGCTTCCGGTGAGTTCGCCATGTCGAGCAGGGTCAACACATCCTGAACCCGACCACGCCAGTCCGGACGAATGCCGCTGCTGTCGCCACGCTCGTAGAAGCGTTTGAGGCCGCGATGTCGGAAACTACGAATCACGGTCAGTAGTGTAAAGTGTCAATTGACACTTGTCAACCCCTTTCGAGGGCGCTGCGCTCAGTCACCAGGGTCGGCGGCGTCAGCTCAGGGCAGCGGGAAGTCGCCGATGGCCGCGTCGATCTCGCGCATCAGACGCCGCGTCTCGCCCAGGGAGCGCACGACGCGCTGATAGTGGGAGATGTCGTCGATGCCCAGCGTGCGTCCCTTGCGGTCCTTGAGCCACTTGTCCAGCACCTGGTAGCCGCCGACCATGTGCCGCCACAGTTCCGGAGGGACGCCCCCGAAGTACTGCGTCCTGTTGATGTGGACGCGCTGTTTAACGTCGTCGTATTTCGGGTAACCGCCGGCGACGATGTTGTCGCCGCTTTCGGGGAATGTGGTGTCGAGGGCGCTCACGCCTTGCAGGTCCTCGTGCTGCAGCAGATGCCAGGCGACCAGTTCGCCGCCCAGCGCGCCCAGCCGGCGGAAGAGCGGCGCGCTGGTTGTCAGCGGCACGCGCGGGAAGTCGATGCGCAGGAATTCGGCGTAACGCTCGCGGTAGGTCGGGCTGTGGAAGATGGCGTAGATGTAGTGGAAGACGTCCTCGGGGGAGAATGAATCGGGCTCACCGGTGGCCTCTTCGACAAAGCGCAGGCCGAGCTTCGCCTCACAGTCGCGAATGAATTCGGGCGCCAGATTGGGCGTCCGCGTCGGCGGCTGCAGCGAGGGAAGCGGCTCAGCGGGCAAGTTGCTTCTCCAGCGCCAGCATGATCCGGCGCCTGTCGTGCAGACCGTGGCAGTTACAGGCCAGCTTTATGCTGAAGCGAAACGTTGAATGACCAGGGCGATGGATGCTGCCAAACCCGCCGAGGCCAGCATCAAACCGACCATCCATTTGATCATGTCGGCCTTGAGTTCGGCCATGTCGGCCCTCAGTTCGCCCTTGAGTTCGGCCATGTCGGCCTTGAACTCGCCCTTGAGTTCGGCCAGATCGGCCCTGGTGGCCAGATGGTCGAAAGCGCCTTCCAGCTTGCTGACGCGGTCTTCGATGGTAGCTGCCATGATGTCCTCCACCCGTCACAAGCGAATTCTGACACATCTTGCGGGCGCCGGCAAGTCGTTCAGGCATCCGGCGCCCGGGAATAGAGGTAGAGGGGAAAGAGCACCTGCCCGCCTCGACGAAACAGGTTGAGGTCGGCGATAGTGTCGCTGCAGAACACGATGTTCCACTCACCGGCATCGATCACCTGACCGGCGCGCCCGAGGTAAAGGTTGAGCTTGGAACCTGGTCGTAGAGGTAGAGTGGGAACATGTAATTGATGTCATATACAGCATATGATTTGTGCCCGCAAATCGAATGTGTACAGAATGCGCCCCACTCATCTTTTGTCGTCCTCGTTGTAATCAGACCAAGATTTCTTCGTCTAGGTAAAGGAAAAGAGGTAGGAGGACATTCACCTCCTTGATAGAAAGTGCGTGATGGCTCGCCGTTTCTTGGGTGCAGATGACTTGATCCCAAAGTCGATCCCGCTCGATGCCTCGCGCTGTCATCAGGGCCAGATTTCTCCCGGCTGGTAGAGATAGAGTGGGAAGATGTGATTGATCTCCTTTGTTTTGTTTGAGATGTAGCAAGACTCGCTGAGGATGTCTGCGACCCAGCACAATGCCCATGGGCCGCCTTGTGACTGCTGCCGGGTTGTGATGAGTGCAAGCTGACTGTCTGACAGTCTTTATCGTTCCATATCTCATATGCCGCATTGTGTCAAATCGCCGATTCCAGACGAAGGCATCGTGGTAATAGATGTGGCGAACATCGAAAGGACGGTAGAGGCACCGATCAAAAAACTGTTCCCAATCATCCTCGGAAGCAATTGCCCGCCGTCCTGGGTCCAGTTGCCAGTGCGATTTGTCTTTCAACTCGTAGCCCTCTACGAGATGCCGTATTTCATCTGGGGGGATTCTCAAATCTCTTGTTTTCTCAAATCGCTTCCGCAAGACTTCGTAATCAAAGTCGAGAACAAATTGATCCCGACCTGTCACCATACCTGTTGAGTGGATCGGGAAAATGTCGGTTACCTTCCAGCCTTTCTCGTATTCGCGCCAAGTTTCACTATCGAAGGGTTTGAAGAGATAGAAGGGAGATTGCGGCGCGATTTCCTTCCAATCCGAACTCTCTATGTCATTTGTGTTGAGCGCATGGTACTTGTCTGGGCGCAGCCCCCAGAGGTCGTTGTGGAATACCCGCGCCAATCCTCTGTGGTCACGCAGTTTGATGAAGAGGGCGATGCATACGCCTTGCTGAATATCAAAGACGTTTTGGTCCTTGTTGCCCGTTGGCGTTATCTCTTTCTTTCGGCTGTTGCCGTGCAGGTCCAGTACGTAAATCTCGCTGAAGCTGTTCAGCAGGGACTGGCGCATACCTGCAAATGTTGGATTATCCAACCAGCCGTGATTCGTGATGAATGCCAGTACGCCTTCTTCATTGTCAACAATTTGCTTTTGACCAAAGCGGATGAACTTTACGTAGTCGTCGACCAACCATCCACGGCCTTTGGATTTAGTCCTAGTCCCGTCAATTCTCCTGTAAGTGTCTAACAGTTTGTCGATCCAGTCATTCCTGTTCGCTGTCGTACCACTGTAGGGTGGATTTCCCAGCACGACCATGATGGGTTTCTCTTCCTTGACCTTGTATGCTGCAAGTGCTTCTTCTTGTATGTGATCAAGGAACTCTCCTTCCAAACGTGTTTTTCCGCTTTCATCCAGTTCCAGCGAATTCGTAAGGTAAATCTCTAGGCGCTCGCCAGTCTTCAATCTGAAGCCTGTTTCTGTCTCCAGATACCTTTCAAGGCGCATGTGTGCCAAGGTATAGGGTGCCATCAATAGCTCAAAGCCGAAGAGCCGCGGCAAGAGTTGCTCGCGCACGTAAGCCGGCCAGATGCCGCGCTGTCCGGCCATCGTGTCAAATATCTGTTCAATAATCTTCAGGAGAAAACTGCCCGCTCCCGCCGCCGGGTCCAGAATACGCACGTTCGGTGCAGCGAGGCCGTCATGGCGGCCAAAGTGACTGCGCAGCAGGGCGTCCACACTACGTACAATATACCCGACGACCGGATCCGGTGTGGAATAGACGCCACGCTGTTCGCGTTGCTGCGGGTTGAGAGCGGCGAGGTAGTCTTCGTAGAAGTGGATAACCGGATCGCGACGCTCGGTCCGACTCCCGAAACCTTCCATGACTTCATCAATCTGTGTCTGCGCAAGATGCTGCGCCAGTTGGTCGACGGCCCACTGTACGCTTGGGTCCAGTTCGGTGACGATGGCGCGGAATTCGCGATGCAGGAAAGGGTTGGTATCCGGCATATTAAAGAATGCGTTTTCCAGGGTGAACTCTTCTGGCCGCCCCTGGTGATAGAGGCGTGCGGCGAAGAGGGCGTAAACCAGGGTCTGGGCATACATATCGGCGAATTCTTCATTTGAAAGCGGTGGCAGCAACTCGCGCTCAAGGTCCTGTCGATGTCGATGCAGGAAGCTGCCGGGCCCCGGCGTTTTCAAAATACGAAGGATGCGCTCGACAATTACACGCGTCCAAAAGGCCATCACAATGGCCAACTCCTCTGGCGACGTGATTCCTGATGGCGTAGTAAGGCAGAAAGCTTGTAGCAGGTCGCATAAGTCTCCATAGTTCCTGCTGAGCGACTGGATGTCCCCGTCCTGCAAACGTGCGACGATCACCGGATCACCCACCGGCTCGCCGTGGTGGTACCAGCGGAATTCGCCATAGTTGGTCAGGATGAGGTTGTGAAAGTCTACTCGGTAACGTTTGAGTTGCGGACCCTCCGCCACGTCATCAAGTGCAACGTGTAAATCCTTGCACTCAACGCGGCCAAGGACGTGTCGGTTGCGCCGCAGAACCAGATCCGGCGCGTTCGCGCCCTGCCGCTGCGGCTCGTTTATGGCTTCGAGTCCATTGCCGGGCGCCTGTAGCAGTTCAACCAGCGCAGCACGATAGGAATGCTCGGTCGCCTGGCCGCTGCGGTAAATCTTGCGTATGTCGCGCATGTAGCGGGTAACGTGGCTCTTGAGGTACATGCGCCACAGGGTAGCGGGCGGGTGACGCAGGCGCAAACGCGCCCGGCTCAGACCCGGGGCGTGGGCGTCTCCGCGGCCAGGCTGCGCTCCAGCGCCTGCGCGACCCAGCAGTCGAGGCTCTGGTCGCTGTCCCTGGCGGCCTGCCAGATGCGCTCATGCAGTGATTCGCCCAGTTGCAGGTAGATTGGTTCGGACAGGGGCATCTCAACTGGCTCGGGTTTCCTGGGTGTGTGCCCCGCTTCCGCGCATGCTTCCAGATATATATCAATGGAGATGGCAAACTCGCGCTCCAGGCCCTCGACGTCATTGGCGACAAAGGTGACGATGGAGTACGGGCCGCTGTTCATTACGCTGCCGCACAGGCATTTGAAGTCGTCGTCATACTCTATTCTGGCGATGTAGCCCTTGTATTCCATTAGGGTGTAATCCCTTCATCTTTCAGAAAGCGGGCGATGACACGCGCCGCATTCCTGTCAATCTCCGGGCGCGGATGGGGTTTGTGCACGACAAGTGTCTCGCGGCTGGACTGAAAAGCCACCCGCGAGCCCGATCGTTCGCTGATCCCGTAATCCAACGCGTCCATCAGGGCGACAACTTCGCGCCAGCGGATGTTGGCCGGCGTCGGCTGGCTGAACAGGCGCTCGAGGGTACGTCGGTGTCTCGCCCGCATGAAAATGAGGGTATCACAGACCTTCCGCCTGTGCAGCAGTGTTTACTGTGAAAAGGGCTGTCCCTGCGGGATGCTTCGGATCGGGGCCCTCGCTATACTGCGCGGGCGATGACGTCAGGAGCGCGCATGGATGGCGGGCCGCTGCTGCTGCAGCCGGCGCTGAAGGTCAAGGTCTGGGGCGGGCGCAAACTTGAGGCGGCCGGCATCCCCCTGCCCGACGCACAGCCATACGGCGAGGCCTGGGTCATGCACGACAGCGCGACCGTGGCTGCGGGGCCGCTGGCTGGGCGCGAACTGGGCGAGTTGCTGCCGCAGTACGGCGCCGATTTGGCCGGGCCGGAGGTCGACCTGGGCGAGGGCTGGCCGCTGCTGGCCAAGTTGCTGGACGCCTCCGCCTGGCTTTCCCTGCAGGTGCACCCGGACGACGCCTGGGCGCAGCGCCTTGAAAACGAGCCGCGCGGCAAGACCGAGGCCTGGTACGTCGTCGCGGCGGAACCTGACGCGCGCCTGGTGCGCGGCCTGCAGCCGGGCTGCACGCGCGAGCAGCTGGCGGCGGCCATCCGCGCGGACACGCTGCCGCAGCTGCTGCTGGAGACGCCGGTGCGGCCAGGCGACGCGCTGATGCTGCCGGCCGGGACGCTGCACGCGCTGGGCCCGGGCCTGCTGGTCTACGAGATCCAGCAGACCTCGGACCGCACCTACCGCCTCTACGACTGGGGCCGGCGCGGCCTCGACGGTCAGCCGCGCCCCTTGCACATTGAGCGCGGCCTGATGGTGGCCAACATGGACGAACCGGCGCCGCTGCAGCATCACGGCGGGCGCCAGGAACAGGTCGTCGAGCTGGCGCGCTGCGCGTACTTCGTCTGCGAATTGCTGCAACTCAACCCGCGGGCCGGCGACCGCCTGCGGCGCGACACGGCGGGACGGCGCTTCCAGGCGCTGACCTGCATCGCGGGCCAGGCGACACTGGCCTGCGGCCCGGGCGAGCTTGCGCTGCGGGCGGGGCGGACGGCGCTGGTGCCGGCCTGCGCCGGCGTCTGGGAACTGCGGGGCGCGGCGCAGTTGCTGCTGGCGCGTCAGCCCTGATCGCCGATCGATTCGGGCAGGGTGAGCAGCCCGCAGTTACTCATCAGGAACTCGAACTCACCGGTCAGCACCTCGTCGCCGCTCTCCTGGGCGAGGCGATAGCCGCGCTGCAACCAGGGGACGGCCGCCGTGCAGTTGCCCTGCGAGGCATCGGCGTTGGCGGTCCACCAGTAGTGGCGGGCGTTGTCGGGGCCGATGTCGATGGCGCGGCGGAAGGAGGCAGCCGCCTCGCTGTATTGATTGCCATTCATCTGCGCGCGCCCCAACCAGTAATGGCAGCTCTGGTGGCGCGGGTTGCTTTCGATGCAACGTGAAAGGTATTCAATCGAACGGCCATAATCGCCGAGCGCGCGCAGGTAGGTCGTGCCCAGCTCCAGCAGCGCGATGGTGTTGCGCGGGTTGAGGTCGATGATGTCCGCGAGCAGGGCGATGGAGGTGTCGACGTCGCCGAAGCGGTAATTGTGCAGCCGCGCCAGGTCGATGACGATGTAGGGCAAATGCGGCGCCAGCTCACGCGCCCGCTGCAGGTCCACCAGCGCGGCCTCGTAATCGAAGCGGGCGTACTCGTTGATGTGGGCGCGCACGCGCAGCGCCTCGGGGCTGTCGGGGTTTTCCTGCAACGCGCTACTGACCGTGCTGAAGGCGCGTTCGCGATAGCCGAGGTCAAAGAGCGCTTCGGCGAGGTAAGCGCCGGCGCGCGCGGCGGCCGGCTGCGCCTCGCCGGCCAGGCCGAGGGCGTGGCGCGCGCTGATGAGCGCCGCTGTGAAGTCTCCGTTGCGGTTCAGGATGAGGGCGCGCAGGGCCCAGGCGTCGGCGCTGAAGGGATCGGCGGTGACGGCGTTTTCGGCGGCGTTGAGGGCCTCGGCCAGACGGCCATCCATGACCAGCGCGAGGGCCAGGCGCTGGTGCAGGGCGACGTCGTTGGGCAGCGCCGGGGCCAGTTCCGCGTAGAGCGTGGCGGCTTCGCCGATAGCTGCCCGTTGCCAGGCGGCGTCGGCGAGCCGCAGGCGCACGGTGGGGTCTTCGGTGGGCTGTGGCGTGGGCGCCAGCGCCGTGGCGAGCACGCGTTCGGCGTCGCCGATGAACTGGTCGAGGCGCTCTTCGACGACGGGCGCGAACTGCTCGCGGTTCTGCAGCACGTAGAGGCCGGCGTAGAGGGCCACGGGCGTCAGCAGCCACAGCCACAGCCAGCGCAGGGAGAACAGGTTGCGGCGCTGGCCGCGGCGGTAACGTTTGGGGATGCGCAGGTTCACGGCCTCAGCCGCCGATGGGGGTTGGCGGGACTGGCGTGGGCGGGATGCCGGTGGGCAGCGCCACACCGGCGTAGGCCGGGCAAGAGATGGTCGTCAGGCGCAATCCCTCGCGGATGTTGGCGACGATGGGTCCGGGTTCGGCAAGTCGCAGGGTCATGGGCAGCGCCTCGTTGAGGATGGTCCAGGCCTCGTCGCACTCACCGAGATAGTAGTGCGCCAGGCCGCGCAGGTACCAGCACTCGATGGCCGTCGAGCCAAAGTTGGCGCAGTTCTCGAAGGCCTCGATCGAGCCCTCGTAGTTGCGCCGCGTGTATTTGGCCCGTCCAATCTCGATCCAGGCCTCGGCGTATTGCGGGTCGATGTCGAGCGCGTCCTGGCAGTAGCCTTGCGCCTGGTCGTTGCGGCCGACCTTGGCCCAGGCCTGACACAGGCGCAGCATGGCGCGCTTGTCGCCGCGGTCCAGGGTGAGGATCTGGTCGTAGGTGGCGATGGCCAGTTCGTCCTGGTCGGTGGCCAGATACTGGGCCGCCAGTTCGAACCAGGGGCCCTTCCAGCGTGGCTGCAGGGCGGCCGCGTCCTCCAGCTGGCTGATCGCCTCATAGCGTTGGCCGACCCAGATCAGGGCGATGGCGTAACTGCGCCGCGCCTCGACGTCCAGCGGGTCCAGCTCCACGGCCCGTTCGGCGAAGTCCAGACCCTGCTGGTAACGGCCGATGCGCGTGTAGGCGCGCCCCAGCGCGGCGTTCAGCGGGGCAAAGTCGCTGTTCTGCTCCAGGCCGGCGGTGCCCACGGGGATGGCGTCGGCGGCCTCGTCGACCCACACCAGCGCGCGCGCCTTGAGCGCGTAGCCGCGCGCATCGCGGCTGTCCAGTTCGATGGCGCGGTCGACCAGCGTCAGCCCGCCGAAGAGCGGCTGCTCCTCCAGCACTTCCTGCGCCCGGTCGAGTTCGATCAACAGCTTGCCGTACTCATAGAGATAATCGAGGTTGTCCGGCCGCTGCTCCACCGCCCGCAGAAAATGCGCGCCGGCGCCGGCCAGATCGCCGGCCTGCGCCAGCGCGGCGCCGCGGGTGGCCAGTTCGCTGGCGAAGGGCGTGGGCGTGGGCGCCAGACCGACGAGATCCAGGGCGGCGTACTGCAGGGTATCGCGTTGCAGCCAGAAGAAGGCCAGCGCCATGCCCAGCAGCAGCAGGACGGGGAGCAGGTTGCGTCCGGGGAGCCGGCGCCGGCGGGAGCCAAAGAAGGGACGCGAATAGTCGCGTTTGATGCGCATACACAGGCCTGCGTTGTGCTCCCGGGGATTCAGCGTAGCCTGGCCCCGGCGCGTGTGTCAAGTGGCCCCGTCGGCCGCCTCCGCCGGCCGCGAGGCGATGATGAGCGTCATCGTGCCGCTCTGTACGGCGCGTCCATCCTGGTTGAGGATGCGCACGTCAGCCGTGACGGTGCCACCGCCGAGACGCCGCGCAGGTCGCTTTTCCGTGATGCGCAGCACACTGTGCAGCGTGTCGCCGATGAAAACCGGCAGACTGAACTTCATCTCCACGCTGCGGAAGGCGATGACCGTGCGTTCCATGAAGCCCAGCTGGTAAATCTGGCCGACGGCATAGCTGAGCGTGAGCATGCCGTGCGCCACGCGCCGACCCATGGGGTGGCCCTGCATGTAACGCTCATCGGTGTGCATGGGGTTGAAATCGCCGGTGAGCGCGGCGAACTGGACGATATCGGCCTCGGTGATGCTGCGCCCGCGGGTGACGAATTCCGCGCCGGTCTCGATATCCTCGTAGTACAGGCCCAGCGGGCCCGATTCCGTATGACGCATGGGCGCCTCCGCTACTGACGGCCGCGGGCAGTTTAACCCAGGCCGCGCCCGTCCTGCTGCGCGACCGCCACCGCGGCCGCCTGTTCGCCGGTGTGCGTCAGGCTGACGTCCCAATGCGTCAGTCCCAGGCCGCTGGCGATGCCCGCGGCCGCGCCGTGCAGATGCAGTTCGGGCCGACCGTCCTCACCGGCGCAGCGCACCTCGATGTCGCGCCAGCGCACGGCGCCGATGCCCGTGCCGAGGGCCTTGGCGACGGCTTCCTTGGCGGCCAGGCGCGCAGCCAGGCTACCCGGCCGGTCCTCGCAGTCCGCGCGTTCACCGGGCGTGAAGAAGCGCTGCAGGAAGCGCTCGCCGAAGCGTTCGATTCCCGCGGCCACGCGGCAGATGTCGATGAGGTCGATGCCGCAACGCACCATGGCCGCTCTTCCCTTCACCCTTCAGGGCGGATTGTAACGGTCCGGCGCCGGGGTTCACAGTGGCCGCCGGTTGCGGCCATCGTCTACAATCGTTCGGCCGTCCGTCACGGGATCCTGCATGCCACAGCTGCGCGCGCTGGTTCTGTTCCTGCTCTTCGTCGTCCAGGCCGCCCCGCTGCCGGCCCAGGATGGAGAGCTGCAGCCGCTGGATCTGGCCGTCGCGCTGCGGCCGGACGTGTGGGGGCAGGAGGGGGCCTATATTGAGGGGCGGCTGCAGAATACGGGCGAAAACGCCTGGGCCGTGGACGAGCTGGTCGCCAGGGTCTACAGCGCCGATGGCGCGCTGATCGGCGAGGCCTTTGGCTTTCTGACGGGCGCCTGTGGCGAAGCGCTGCCGGCAGACCATGTCCTGCGGCCGTCGGAGAGCGCGCCCTTCGCGCTGCAACTCGATCTCTTTGGCGTGGATGAGTTGCCGCCCGATGCCGCCATTGATGTGCTGCCACAGGCCGACCCGCGCGACCTCGCGCCACCCCGCATTACGCAGGATTTGCCGGGCATTCGTCAGGTTGACAGCGGCGAGATCGTCGAGCTGGAATGGGTGGACGCGCGACGCTTGCGTTACAGCAGTGGCTGCTGGCGCGACGTCTTCACCCAACGGGACTGGTTTGAGATTGACCAGCCGGGTGGGGAACGCGTCGCGCTGCCGGCGCACCCGCGGGCGGCGGCGGTGACGGAGCCATTGCTGCAGGCCATTAGCCAGGGCGACCCCTTGCTGTTTCGCCGTTCCTTCTTCAGCTTTGCGCCCGGCCGGCGCCGCGCCTTTTACCGCAGTGCGGTCAATTCGCTGCTCACCGTGGAGCCCAACGGCAGCTTTCCGCGCGTGATTGTCGCTGACATTTACAACATTTCCCTGCAGGGCATCAGCTGGCAGGGCGACAGCGGCGTGTTCATCGCCTGGTTTCACGCCGGCCATGGCACGGCGGTCAGCTACGCGGTCGGCAATTCCGAGGGTCGCCGGCTCAGCCTGCACCCGTCGGAGGCCATTCCCTCGCGGACGGTGCCGGGCGTTTCCGCCAATGGCCGCGGGGTGGTGATCAGCGCCACCATTGATGGCGTCACCGGCTATTTCCTCAAGGACAGCGCCACCAACTACGCCGTGCCGATGTTCGAGGCAGAGGCGCCCGGCAATCACTGGCCCGCGCCCTGGTTCGCGAACAGCCCGGCCGGACGCCGCATCTATATCGCCCGCCCGGTGGAAGGCCAGGCGCGTCTGCAATGCTACAATCCGGATTCAGAGACCCTGCATGACCTGAGCCAGCTGCCGCTGCAACTGGCGCCGGATGCGCGCAGCCGCATGGCGCTTTCGCCGGATTTCACGACGCTTGCGCTGGCCGCCAACGGCGTCAACGGCGGGCTGTGGCTCATCGACCTGCAGCGCTTCGCCTTCTGCCTCTAGCGCGTTCAGCCATCCAGTGGCGGGCAATCGATCGCCCGCACGACGTCGTCGCGCACCCAGCCGGTGATGCGCGCGCTGGGGCCCAGCTCCTCGCGCACCAGATACCATAGCTGGCCGTCGAATTCACTGAGCTGCTGGCCACCGACCTCCATCAGTTCACCGGGTTCCAACAGACCAACGCGGCTGGATCCGGTGGAGGGCGCCGCGCGAATGTTGATGGCCTCGTCGCGCACATTGAAGACGCGACACAGCACGACCGGCGTAGGGGTGATGGTCGGCGTGGCGGTGATGGTCGGTGTTAGGGTGATGGTCGGCGTGGCCGTGGCCGTGAAGGTGGCGGTCGGTGTATTCGTGTGGGTCGGGGTTTGACTGGCCGTCGGCGTCCATGAGGGCGTGACGGTGGCCGTGCCGGTGGGGGTGATGGTGGGCGTGTTGCTCGGCGTCGGCGTGCTGGTGGGGGTGGGCGTGGGTGGCGGATACAGCACCGGGAACCACAGCGGTCGGGACAGCAGGGCAACGCCGGCGGCGCCGATGAACAGCAGGCCGACGAGCAGCAGCGTCCGCATGCGACGACGGTCGCGACGGCGGCGCAAGGCGCGTTCCAGGCGTTGCAGTTCGGTGCGCCGGCCGACGAGGTTAAAGGGCACTTCGTTGGCGGCGTCCAGCCAGGAGCGGGCCAGGTCCAGGTCGCCGGCTTCAAGCGCATCCTCGACGCGCTCGAGGTAACGGGTCATCAGTTCGTTGACCACACTGCGCCAGCGGGGGTCCTGGGAATAATCCTCCAGACCGGCCAGCATGCTGCGCGCCTGGGTCAGGTCGTTCTCGAAATTCTGCGCGACGAGGGCGGCGGCGCGCTCAATGGTCTGACGCGCGTTCTCCATGTCGCTAATCTGACTGCGCGCGGCCATCGACGTGGCGGCGAGGTCGGCGTCGCCGGGGTCCAGCATCGCGGCCAGTTCCAGCAGGGCGCCGGCCTCACCCGCCAGCTGCAGGCGTTCCTCCAAAGAGTCGGCGTTCTCGTTGCGGGAAAGGGCGATGCGCGCCTGGTCAAAAAGCCGGTTGCGAATGGCCAGCTGACGCTGGTTGGTGGCTTCCATCAACTGGCGCAGGCGCTGGCTGCCAGGCAGGCGCTGGTGCGCGCGCTGGATGATGGTCATGATGTTTTCCAGCTGGTTGGCCTGCTCCTGTAGCGAACCGCTGAGCATGCCCAGTTGTGTACCGGCCTGGTCGGCATCCTGCTGGACGCGGCGCAGGTTCTCGATGCGTTCCTCCGCCTGGGGGTCGTTGGCGACCACGCGCAGGGCGCCCTCGTACTTGCGCAGCGCCTCGCTCCACTGGTCGCTCTCCATCAGGCGGTCGCCCTCGTTGAGCAGTTCACGCGCCAGGGCCAGATCCTGGATTTCGAGCATCGCCTGCTCGGCATCCTTCCAGCTGAGGATGCCGCTGTGTTCGGCCAGGTCGCGCGCTTCGCGGTAGAGCCGTTCAGCCTCGTCGTAGTTACCGGCGCGCACCAGCGAGTTGGCGCGGTTGTAGGCCACGCGCGCGTCGAAGGGGATGCGATGATCGGGCACCACGCCGCGGATCAGGTTGTCCTCGGCCTTCTGCCGGTATTCCAGCGCGGCAGGGTTGCCCGGCTGCATGGTCAGGGCGCGATTGGCGAGGTCCACCGTCTGCTGGTACTCGCCGGCGTAATAGGCCTGGGTCAGACGCGAGAGCGTGTCCTCGATATCCGGGCCAAACCAGGTCGAACTCTCCGTCGCTGCGGGCCGGGCCGGATCGCCGCCCGTTTCACCGGGTTCCGGCTCGTAGGAGGGCGTGTAGGATGGCAGATCCTCCGGCAGGTCCGGGGCTTCCGGCACCGCCGCCGTCACGTCGGTGTCGTTGTTGGGGGCGCTGGCGCTGGCGGTGACGTTGTGACGCGCGAAGAGGTCACTGACGCGCTGGCGCGCCTGGCCGCTCCAGGCGCCGGCCTGCTGCAACATGGCGATGGTGTCGGGCGCTTCGGGGTCGAGGGCCAGGGCCTCGGCGAGGATGTCAATGGCCTCGTCGATGTCGTCATCATCGCCGGCGATTTCGATGCGGATGCGCGCCCGCCGCAGCAGACCGCGCACGGTGGCGGCGGTGGGCGAGGTGGGGTTGCTGATGCGCGCCAGTTCGGCGAAGAGCGCCTGGGCGGCGCCTTCGTGCGGGGTGTTGCGCGCGTCCGCCAGCAGGGCGCGCGCCTCGGCCTCAAGTCGCGTCAACGCGGCTGCGTCGTCGGTCGCCGCCATCAGCCGTCGGCGCAACTCCTCGAGGCGCTCCTGCAGGTGGCTCATGGTCAACTCCCGGCGCGTTCAGGCCGCGTAATCCTGACGCATTCGGTCAGGCGCGTCAAGCACGGCGCCCTGGCCGTCGCGCCAGAGCGCCCTGGCCAATTCGGGACAGATACGATCCTGGCCGCGCCTGTCATCGGCGGGGCGGGGACGCGACCCGGCGACCATCGTGCTAGAATGGTGGCAGGTTCAACGACGGACGCCGTCATGCCCGCAACCATCATTCCCGGTTACAAGTTGCTGCTGACCTACGACATTCGCCCGGAGCAGGTGAAGACCTATTACCATTTTGTCCTGAAGGAGTTTGTGCCGGAGCTGGAGACGATGGGCGTCTATCTGTTTCGCGTCTGGCACGTCGCCTGGGGCGAATACCCCGTGCGGCAACTGGAGTTTGTGACCGAGAGCGAGGAAAACCTGCTCGAACTGGCGTCCAGCCCGCGCTTCGAGGCCATGGAGACGCGTCTGCAGGAACTGACATCGGACTACGAGCGCAAGATCCTGCCCTTTCGCAAGGGCTTTCAGTTCTAGCCGGACGCGCGTCTAGCCCCCGGCGGGCAGCACGCGGAAGCTGCAGCTGCCGGATTCCTGCGTGGTGTCGGTGCCCGGGCCGAAGCGACGGTAGCCATCACTGATGGCCTCACTCCAGGTCAGCCGATACGTAATGCGATGGTCGCCGGCCTCCAGCGGGCCATAACGCACGTACCAGTAGACGTAGGTATTGCCGTCATCGTTGCGTTCGGGCGGCAGACGGTAGTCGCGCCAGTCGTTGAGCGGTTCCCCGTCCACCGTGACTTCGTAGATGGCGTGGGCCAAATGGTCCTCGACCTGCGCCCGGGTGCTGGCAAACCAGGTCCACCAGACATCGATGGTCGAGCCGGCGACCAGACTTTCTGGCGGCGGGAAGCCGTGTTCGGCGTCATCGCAGTAGGCCAGCACATCCACGCCGGTGCGCAGGGCGCCGCCGCCCGCCGTCTCACCGGGCCCTTCGGCAGCCACCGCGGCGGATTCGGCGAGGGCAGAGTCGCCGGCGGCGATGGCGGTGGCGGTCGCCCGGACGGACTCAACGTCAATCACGGGCAGCTCGCCGGCAGGTTCCCCGGCCTCGACGATCAGGCTGGCGGCGACCCAGCCGACCCGGCTATCGGCCAGTTGCACCTGTTGCCAGCTGGCGTCCTCGTCCTGCGCCAGCAGAATGACGCGTTCGCCCGGCTGCAGCGCCGCCAGGGCGCCATAACTCACGCCCGGGCCGGAGCGCAGGTTGACCGAGCGCACGGCGTCGATCAGGCCGCTGCGGGCGGGCGTGGGGCTGGGCGGGGGGGTCTCGCTGGGTTCCGGGGTCAGGGTTGCGCCGGGTGTCTGCGTCGGCGCGGGCGGCGGCGTCTCTGAAGGAAGGGGCGTCGCCGTGGAGCGCGGCACCAACGTCACCGTGGGTGGCGCCGCCTGGGGTTCCAGGGCGCTGCAGGCTGCCGCCACCAACAGGATTGCCGGCAGCAGCCAAAGCCGACGTGGAGCGTTCCTTGTCATGCGCGCCAGCATAGCAAGTATGCGGACTCATCGCAACGCAGCCATCGGCAGGGGCCCACAGCGTCGGGGCTGGTTGACAGTCCCCGGGCAGCACAATACACTGGCATCATCAACAAATCCCCTGCGTGAAATCGGGAGCAGTCAACATGCGTCAATTTGCCATTCTGTCAAGCGTATTGCTTTTGCTGGCGGGCGCTGTGCTGGCCCAGGCCCAAATGGCCATTGATGGCCTCAATGAAGACGACATCGCCCTGTTGAACGCTTCCGGACTGGACGCGGACACGCTGCATTTTGATATCAGCCTTAACGCCAGCGTGGCGGGCGACCCGACCCTGGCGATGGGTGTCGACCTCGCCGGTTCCGGCGCCGTTGGCGTGGACGCCATGGGCCTGCCCCTGATGACGGTGGACCTGGAAGGCGCGTCCAGCGCGGGTGAGCTGGAAGCCACGCCGGCCATCCTGCGTCTGCGCCTGGTGGACAACATTTTGTATCTGCTAATGAACGAAAAGGACGGCTGGCAGGTGATGCCGCTGGAAGAGGGTCTTGCAGATGCCGGCCTGCCCGCCGACACCAGCGAGATCGCCGGCGCCCAGGCCGTCGATGTCCTCGGCTGGCTGGAATCCCTTGGTCTTGACGCCTTCAGCAGCGGCGTCCGCTCGGAAGCCGACGGCATGGCGACAATCCTGATCGAGGTCGACATGGGCGCCTGGCTGCGCTCGCCGGCCTTCAACGACCTGATGACGGTGGCCGGCGACGTGACGCAGGACGACAGCCTGGCCGCCATGGGGCCCATGCTGGGCATGCTGCTGCAGGATCTGCTGCTGACGATTGAATCGATGGTCGAACTGGACAGCGGCCTGATGCGCGCGATGGGCCTGAACCTGGGGCTGGCCATTGACGCGGCTGCGCTGGGCGGGGGCGCCCAGGCGCAAACGACCGAAGTCAGCCTGACGATCGCCTTTGACAACATGCGCTACGGTGGCGACGTCGAGGTCAGCGTGCCGGAGGGCGCGGTCCTCGCCGACGCCTGAACTGTAAAGCCGCCGGGCCGCCGCGGGCTTGACAGTCCGTACTGCCTGTGCCACCATGAAGCGCGGGTGCCTGTAGCTCAGTGGATTAGAGCGATGGTCTACGGAACCATAGGTCGGGGGTTCGAATCCCTCCAGGCACGCAGATGACGACCGGCAGATCCGCCGGTCGTTGTGTATTCCTGCAGCGGGCGGCAACGGCATTCCATGGCCACTGAACTGGTCTTGCTGGGCACCGGCACGCCCAACGCCGAAGCCGACCGCCACGGGTCGGCGCTGGCCGTCGTGGTCGACGGCCATTCCTACCTGGTGGACTTCGGCCCCGGCGTCGTACGCCGCGCCCTGCGCGCCTGGCGTGAGCAGGGCATTGAGGCGCTGGCGCCGCGGCAGCTGCGCCTTGCCTTCCTGACCCATTTGCACCACGACCACACGGCTGGCCTGCCCGATCTCCTGCTGACCCCCTGGACTCTGGGCCGACGCGACCCGCTGACGGTCTACGGCCCACTCGGCCTGGCCGCGCTGGCGGGTGGCGTGGGCGCGGCCTGGCGTGAGGACGTGCGGGAACGGCTGGAGGGTCTGGAACCGGCCAACGACGGGGGACAGCGATTGCTGGCGCGGGAGTTCGGCACGCCGGGCACGGTCTTTCAGGACGAACGGGTCGAGGTCAGGGCCTTTCGCGTCGAGCACGGCTCCTGGCCCGCCTGGGCCTACCGCTTCGAGACGGCGGAGGGCTGCATCGTCGTCTCCGGCGATACGGCGCCCTGCGCCGGCATTGAGGCAGCCGCGCGTGGCTGCGATATCCTGGTGCACGAGGTCTATTCGGCGCGGTCCTTCGCTGCACTGACGCCGGCTTGGCAGCGCTACCATGGCAGCGTGCACACCTCCGCCAGCGAACTGGCGGCCCTGGCCCGCCGCGTCCGGCCCGGCCTGCTGCTGCTGGTGCACCAGCTCAGCTGGGGCGGCAACTGCGACACCCTGCCGGACGAGGTCCGCGAGGGCTATGACGGACCGGTCCTCAACGGCCGGGACCTGCAGCGCGTGCCCCTGCCGCTCCGGCGCCAGGGCGGCTCTGTTATACTCCGCCCCTGACGCCCGCATTCGGTGACAGGAAGCCCCATGGATGTTCTTCAGCGACTCTTGCCAGCCGCGCGACAGGCGGCTTCCCTGTGCCAGAGGGTGCAGCGCGTCCACATTCGCTCCGCCAGTCAGGACGACGCCGTCCGGCGCAAGGAGGGTCACGAACCCGTCACCATTGCCGACTACGGCGCCCAGGCCATCCTCTGCCGCGCGATCCGCCGCCTGTTCCCGGACGATGCCATCATCGCCGAGGAGGGCGGCGACGAGTTCCTGCAGCTCATCGACACGGGGGAACGCGAGGAGGTGCGGCGACAGGTCAGCGCCGCGCTCGGCGAGGAAGTCAGCGAGGCGCAGCTCTGCGTCTGGCTGGACCAGGACCATAGTCGCGAGGCGGAACGCACCTGGGTCATCGACCCGATCGACGGCACGAAGGGTTTCATCGCGTCGCGCCACTACGTGATCGCCGTGGGCCTGCTGGACGCCAGTCGTCAGGTCGTTGCCGGCCTGTTGGCCGCGCCGGGTTGGCCGGGCGCAGGTCGGCTGCTGTATACCCGGGCCGGTGTGGCGCTGATGGAGCCGCTGGCGGGCGGCGCGGCGTCTCAACTGCAGGTCTCGCGGCGCCGCGAGCCGGCCGACATGCTGTTAATGGAGAGCTTCGAGCCCGCGCACACCAGCCATTCGCGCATGCAGCAGGTCTGCGAGACAGCGGGCCTGGCTGCCGCGCGCATTGAACGCATCGACAGCCAGGAGAAATATGGCCGCGTGGCGGCGGGGCAGGCGGACCTTTACCTGCGTCAGACCCTGCCGGGCCGCGGGGCGCACCGCATCTGGGACCACGCGGCGGGCACGGCCCTGGTGCAGGCCGCCGGCGGCATCGTCAGCGATCTGGACGGCTCGGCGCTGGATTTCTCCCAGGGGCCAACACTGGCGCGCAACAAGGGCGTCATCGCCGCCAACCCCAACATTCATGGCCGCGTGGTGGACGGATTGCGGGCGCTGGCGACGCAGTGAAAGGCGCTGTGCTGAGTGAAGGGGCGGGGAGTGTAGCGCATGCAGGAATTCGAGGGAAAGGTCGCGGTCATCACTGGCGGCGCCAGCGGCATCGGCCTGGCGCTGGCGCGGCGGGCGGCGGCGGAGGGCATGCGCCTGGTGCTGGCCGACGTCGAGCAGGCTGCGCTGGACGCGGCCGCGGCTGAACTGCGCGCGGGCGGCGCCGAGGTATTGCCGCTGCGCACGGACGTCTCGCGCCTCGAAGACGTGGAGGCGCTGGCCGAAAGGGCCTGGGCGCGCTTCGGTGGCGTACACCTGCTCTGCAACAACGCCGGCGTGGGCTCGGCGGTGGCGGGCAGCGTACTGGCGGGCACGCTCGCCAACTGGCAGTGGCTGCTGGGCGTGAACCTCTGGGGCGTGATCCACGGCGTGCATGTCTTCGCGCCCCGGCTGCTGGAACAAAACGAGCCGGCGCACATCGTTAACACGGCCTCGATCGCCGGCCTCATCGCCGGTCACCTGGGCATTTACACTGTCAGCAAGCACGCGGTCGTGGCGCTGAGCGAGACGCTTCACGAGGAACTCTCGCGCATGGACACCATGCTGCAGGCGCACGTGCTCCTGCCCGGGCCGGTGGCCACAGCGCTGACGGGCGCCCGCCGTAACCGGCCGGCGGCCATCGCGCATGAACCGGACGAGCGCGACATCGAGATTCCCGGCCGCCGCGAGTGGCTGGCCGGGCATTCGACCACCATCGAAAACGGCATGGACCCCGCGGAAGTGGCGGCATGCACATTCGCTGCGCTGCGTGAAGGGCGCTTCTATATCTACACGCATCCCTGGCAGCAACCGCACATGGCCCTGATCGGCCAGCGCTGCACGGACCTGCTGACCGCGCGCAACCCTCACATCCACCCCTATGCCTGAAGCGGCGCCGTCCTGCCGCCGGACGGGCGCTTGACCCCGGTTCGATGAACGACTTTCTGCAGTTGCATGTACTGCTGGCCGGTCTGCTGGCCACGCTCGTCGCCGGCCTGGCGCTGTTGTGGCGCGCCCGCCCGGAGCGCGGCATACGGCGTCTGCTGCTGGCGCTGCTGGCCGGCGCCGCCCTGCTCGGCCTGCTGCAGCCCGGCATCCTGCCGGAGCTCAGCCATATCCTGTCCTGGCATCTCTATCTGGGCGGGGAATTCCGGCTCGCCTCCGCCCTGTCCGCGGCGCTGCCGGTCATGGCCGCGCTCGCCTCCCTGACCCTGGCCCTGAAAGCCGGCGATGCAACCGTCGCCTCACCCCGTCTGACGGCCGCGCGGCGCCTCTACTGGCTCGCGCTGGGCGCAGGGCTGCTGTATCTGGCGGCGGACGAGTTTTTCCTGCTGCACGAGGCCGATGAAGACACCTGGAAGACGGTCTACCTGCTGACCGGCGCTCTTGTGGTCGCGCCGCCAGTCCTGATGCTGCGGGTCGCGTCATGGCGCCGTCTGGTCGCCCTGCTGCTGACGGGTCTGGCGCTGCTGGGGGCAGGCGGCATTCTGCTGGACGCGCTGCTGGAGGGGGTTGTCGAGGATGGCCTGCGCTGCGAGGGGATGGTATTGCAGGACAGTTGCGAGGCTTTCGACTTCTACCTGCCCTTCTGGCGCATGCTGGAGGAAGTGTCGGAGTTGGCAGGTTTCACGCTGGTCATTGGCGCGCTGCTCCTGTTGACGCCGCGCCGCGAGCCCGGCGGTGGGCGTGTCGTCAGCCAGCTGGCTGACGCGGCCGTCCCCCTCGGCGGGGCGCTGGTGTTGCTGGCCTTTGCCGTCTGGATGTGGCTGTTGCCGGCCTTGGAGCTCGGGTTGCGGGCCGAGAGGGTGCTGGTGGAATGGCGCGACGGTGACCTGGCGCTCCTGGGTTACCGTATGGACGAAGGCCCGGCGCGGCCCGGCGAGCGTGTCGACGTGCATCTCTACTGGCAGGCGCGCCGCCCGCTGGACTTGCCGCAACTGCGACTCTCCATGCACGTCCTGGTCTGGCCGGACCTGGGCGAGTCCGTGGCGCAGCACGACGACGTGCGCATCGGTCAGTTCGCGCACGGCGAGGCCTTCATCCCCGGCCTGATCGTGCGCAAGACGGTGCCGCTGCACTTGCCGGAGGACCTGCCCGGCGGCAGCCATGCGTTGACGCTGCGCCTGTGGAGCGGCGAACCCCCCTGGCGTGAGTTGAAGGGTCAGGCGTTGCGGGCCGACAATCTTCAACTGTTGACTGAAGACACGGTGCTCTTCGCCGGTCTGCAGGTTGCCGCATGAAAGCCGAAGCTCACTGTGACCTGGTGCCTGGTCGCGGCCGGTCTGCTGCTGCGGGGGGGGGGATTTCGCGCAGGAGTAAAGCGCGACAGGCGACATGGCCGGTAAACTGGCCACACCATGAATGAATTCCTGCTGCTTGTCCTGCTGGCGGCATCGATTCTGGCCCTGCTGCCGGTCGGCTTCATTCTGCTCTGGCAGGTCCGTCCGCCGCCTTTTGTGCGCCGGTTGTTGCTCCTGCTCCTGGCGCTTGAGATTGTGCTGGCGCTGGCGCAGCCGGGCATGGTGGCCCTGCAGCGCGGCGCCCTGGGCTGGCATCTGAATCTGGGCGGCGAGTATCGTCTGTCGGTCGCCATGGCCGCGGCGCAGTTGCTGATGGCGGGCGCAGCGGCCCTGGGCCTCGCCGCCGGCCTTGCCTGGAAGGATGCCGACGGGCGGCTGCCGCCGCCGCTTTTCCGACTTTTCTGGTTCCTGCTGGGCCTCGGTTTCCTCTTCCTCGCGCTTGACGAGTATTTCCTGATTCACGAGACGAACCGTCCGCTATGGCGCATGCTGTACCTGTTGGCCGGGCTGTTGGTCGCCCTGCCGCTCCTGCTTTTGCTCGCCACCAGCCCACGCCGCCGCCGCGAATACGGCTTGCTGCTCGCGGGTCTGGCGCTGATGGCGGCCGGCGCCGTCCTGCTGGACTCGCTGCTGGACACCATGGTTCGGGTCGGTTCTGACTGCGGTGGGGCTGGCTGGCTGATCGCGGGCTGCCGGGCCTTCTCCACGCAGAAACCTTGGTGGGACCTGTTGGAGGAAATGGCGGAACTGGCGGGCGTGACGCTGGCGCTGGGGGGCCTCTTGCTGCTGGCGCAGGGGATGCTGTCGTCGCAACGGTCCGGCGCGGGACGGCCGGCGCGCTGGATGAGGGTCTCCCGGCTGGTGCCGCTGACGGGCGCGCTGGCCGTGGCGGCTTACGCGACCTGGCTGTGGTTGACGCCCGCCGTGCAACTGCACTTCGGGGGCGAGCAGGTGTTGGTGGAATATCTCGATGGCGACCTTGCCCTGCTGGGTTACCGGCTGGAGGGCGCGCCGGCCACACCTGGTGACGAGGTCCGTGTCCATCTCTACTGGCAGGCGCGGCGGGCGCTGTCCGAACCGGCCCTGCTGGTGTCGCTACACGCGCTGACGGGGCCGGACTTCAGGTCCATCGCCCAGGATGACGACCCCCAGCTGGGCACGCTGCTGCCCTCGACGGCCTTTCTGCCGGGCACGATCGTGCACAAGACGATGGGGCTGGATTTGCCGCCGGACGCGCCGCCGGGCCATCATCCGCTCATGCTGCGCCTGTGGACCGGCGAACCCCCCTGGACGCACACCGTCGGGGTTGACGTCAGCGCGACCGACCGGCAGCTGCTGAACCCGGACATGGTGCTCTTCGCGGGCCTGGACGTGGTCGCCGGGGGGTGAGGGCGGTCAGGGGGGCGGGGCACTGCGCCGCCCCGATAGCGCTGCCAGGGCCTGGGTCAGACGGATCTGGTCGCGCAATTTGCAATCCGCCTCGAAATCGACGGGGAAATCGATAACGCTCCTGGCGTGGGCCTCGCCGTGCGCGATACTGGCGGCCGGCCCCGCGCCGGAGGTGGACTTCGTGGCGACGTTGATGAGCCGACCACCCTGCGCCTTGAATTGCGCGCCAGCGAGCGCCTCGGCAACTACACGCCCAACGTGACCCTGGGCGCGCAGGAAATCGGGCTGGATGCCGGGCCCAACCAGCGGGTTACGGTCGACTTCGACGTCAGCGTGGACGAGGACCAGTATCTCTTCTACTGTTTGATGGCCAACGCAGAGGTCCGCGCCCATCTGAGCGAGGAGCGACTCAGCGGCCTGCTGTCGCTACGGCACTGGCGCGACCAGCCGCCGCCGGAGGACATCGGCGTGGACAGCTTCGAGTTCTGGACGCCGCCGCCCCGCCGGGCAGAACCTGGCGATGGCGATTCGCCCGGTGATCGACGCCTTCGACCCCGGCAACGTCAGCGACGGCCTCGGCCGGCCCACCACCGGCGTCAACGCCTGGATGCCGACCCCGATGCCCGCGGCCCACGCTGAGTCTGCACCGGGACGCGCCGCGTTCCATCCGCGAAATCGTGCTGACCTTTGACTCCGACAGCGACCATGCCATGGAGACCACCCTGATGGGCCACCCGGAGAACGTCGTGCCCTTCATGGTGACGCACTGGCGCATTCTGGATGGCGAGGGCCAGTGCGTGGTCGAGTGTGGGGACAACCACCAGACCATCAATCGCGTGCGTCTGGACGAGCCCCTGGTCACGGACCGACTGCACATCGAGTTGCCGGCGACGGAGGGTGACGTGCCGGCGACACTCTTCGGGGTTCGCTGCTACGAATAGACGCTGACAGTACCCTGCGGATGATGTAGGGGCGACTTGACAAGTCGCCCCTGCAAAGATCCCGGATTGATTGTTGTACGGGCGACATACCGTGTCGCCCGCGGCCACAGCATGGCGCCCCTGCGGGATGTTTCGCCCCGTCAATCCAGGGGAAACTCGTCCTGCACCTGGACGGGCCGGCCCAGGCGGATGGAGCGTTTCAGCGCCGCCTCAAACTGCAACTCCTGCAGGCCCGCCAGGCCCGTCACCGGCGGTTCGCCCCCTTCGCGCACTGAGGTCAGGTAGGCGTCCAGCGCCTTGTCGAAGGAAAGCCGGTACTGGTCCCGGCTGGAGTGCTCGCGCGTCAGGGCCAGCAGCTCGTGGCGCGCGCCGCTGTAGTCGAGGATTTCCATGTCGCCATCCAGCCCGCGGAAGGTCAGCCGGCCGCCCTCGAAACTGAAGAGCATTTCAAACAGGGGAAAGCCACGGTCGATGGTCGCCGTGCCGATGATCGTGCCGCTGGCCTTCCCTGCGCTGAAGGCAGCCGCGACGTCCTCCACGACGTAGCCGGCCTTCCGATGGACCACGGGGCCCGGCAGGGCGGCGATCTCCGTCAGCGGGCCGGCGAAGAGGTGGACGAGGTCGATGCAATGCGACCAGCAATTGTAATGCACCAGGCCGGTGATCTGCGTCAGGGCGCCAAAGCCGCGCTCCGCCACCTGTTGCAGCGCCGTCTGGGTCTGGTCGAAGAAGCGATAGTTGAAGATCATCGCCGTTTCGGTGCCGCCGGCCCGCGCGCAGCGCAGCAGTTCGCGCCCCTTTTCGAAGTCGTCCTCCGTCACCTGGGCCTGCCCCAGCATGGCGACCAGCGGCTTTTCGAAGAAGAGGCGTTTGGGACGGCGCTGCAGGATGGCGCGGGCCAGTTCATAACGCGCGGTCTCGCTGCTGAGCAGGAAGACGATGTCGGGGTCGGCGCGCATCAGGCCGTCGATAGAATCGGCGACCTGCCCGCCAAAGGTCGCGGCGCAGGCCTCCGCCCTGGAGCGCGTGCGGTTGAAATAGCTGAAGGTCAGGTCCGGCTGCCGCGCCAGAAAGGGCAGATAGTTGTTGCCGGCGACGTTGCCGGTGCTGACGATGGCGACCCTGAGCGTCATCGCTGGTCTCCACTGCTGCGACGTGATTCTGACATCCTTCAGCGCCAGGTGTCCAGATCGCCAAAGTGCGGCAGGGTCTCCTGCAGCATTTCCAGCGGCAGGCCGACCACGTTGCTGTAGCTGCCCTCAATGCGTTCCACCGGCGCGAAGACCGGGTGCTGGATGGCGTAGGCGCCGGCCTTGTCGAGCGGGTCGCCGCAGGCGACGTAGTCCGCCTGTTCGGCATCGCTCCATGCGCGCATGTGGACGCGGGTGCGGCAGAGGCGCGTCAGCCGCTGACCGCTCGCGCCCGCGCGCCGCAGGGTGAAAGCCGTGCAGACCTCGTGGGAACTGGCGCGCAAGCGGCGCAACATGCGGTGGGCGTCGGCCGCGTCGACGGGCTTGCCCAACGCCGCCGCGCCGTCGATGACCAGGGTGTCGGCGGCCAGAATGAGCGCGGGCGGCGCGTGGCGCGCGGCGACCTGGGCCGCCTTGGCCTGACTGAGGCGCGTGGCCCAGGCTTGCGGGTGTTCGCCCGGCAGGGGGCTTTCGTCCAGTTGCGGCGCGTCGACACGAAAGCGCAGGCCCAGCGAAGCCAGCAGGTCACGCCGCCGCGGCGAGGCCGAGGCCAGCACCAGACGGGCGGGCCGGTCGGGGTCAGGGGCGAGTTGATGCAGGTCGCTGTTGCTCCGTCTGTCTGCCTCCCCGCGTAGTATAGGCGCCGGTCAGCGCGGCGCACAGCGTCGGGCGAGACAGGACCCGTTGTGCTAGAGTGAAAGGGCGATGAAGCGGGAAGAAGATCATGACCCAGCTTGAACATGTCGAGCCTGGCCTGGGCAGCGTCGCGCCGCGCGCGCGCCGCAAGGGCTACCCGGCCGCCTCGCGCAATTTCGACCTGATCGCCCTGGCGCTGGCGGCCTGGGTGCTGCTGGGGGGCTACGCGGATGGCATCGCCCACGTCCACGGCGCCACCGACGACAGCTTCTTCACGCCCTTCCACCTGCTGCTCTACTCTGGCATGCTGGCCAAGGGTATTTTCCTGGCGGGCATGCAGTGGCGCAACGTGAGTCGCGGCCACCACTGGCTGCAGGCCCTGCCGCGCGGTTACCTGATGTCACTGGTCGGCATCGTGTTGATGGCGACCGGCGGCTTCCTTGACTTTCTGTGGCATGGCGCTTTCGGCATTGAGGCTGACATCGAGGCCGCGGTCAGCCCGCCGCATTTGCTGCTGGCCTTCAGCGCTCTGGTCTTCATGAGCGGCCCGCTGCGCGCCCTGTGGGGACGGGCGGAAGCGCAACGCGGCCGGGCACAACTCTTCCCGGCCATCGCCTCGGCCCTGCTGGTGTATTCGATCTGCAGCCTGTTCACCCAGTTTGTCCACGCCATTTCCTGGGTGGAACTCTTCACGCCGGGGGGCGAGCCCGACGAACTCCTGCTGCGGGACCACGCCATGACGGCGAAGGTGATCTTCCCGGCCCTGCTGATGAGCGCCGTATTGCTGCTGCTGCTGCGCCGCTGGGCCCTGCCCTTCGGCGCGGTGACCTTTCTGCTGGTCACCAACAGCGCCCTGATGTTCCTGCTGCGATCCGCCAGCCATGGCGGTGACAACTGGCTGGTGCTGCTGGCGCCCCTGGTCGCCGGTTTGCTCGGCGATCTGCTGCTGCGCGGTCTGCAACGCCCGCGGATCGCGGCCCTGCCGCTGCGCGCCTTCGCCTTTCTCGTGCCCTTCAGCTACCATGTCGTTTTCTTCGTCATTCTGCAATGGACTGGCGGCATCTGGTGGAGCATCCATATGTGGACGGGCGTCAGTGTTCTGGCGGGAGTTTTCGGCTTGGCGCTGAGCTTTGTCGCTGTGCCGCCGCCGCTGCCGCCGGAGGGATCGCCGGCGCCCGGACGGGAGCCGCAAGACCGGGCAGGTCGGACGGGAGAGAGCGCATGGCAGGCGCCGGCCGCGGCGCGAGATACCGCGCGCAGGTGAGTTGGACCACTGGTGTGGGCAGCCCGGCTCCGCGTGACAGTGCGCGAGGGCGCTGCAGGAATTAATTCCGGAACATGCATGGACGGAGACAACCGGTTTTTGGGGGACGAAAATGACAGTTGGCGTACGATCTGGTTCTGAAGCAAAGGCAACCGGCATGTCGCGCCGGGACGGGTATCCTGAACTGACGCCGGCCTTTACCTGGATGGCGCTGGTGCTGGGCCTCTGGGTCTTTTTCGGGTCCGTGGTGGATATCAACGCCCACAACCACAACTTCGTGGACGACACCTTCTTCACGCCCTGGCACCTGCTTTTGTATTCGGGCGTGGCCGCCAACGGCCTGTTCTTCGTCGTCGCGCAGTTTCGCAACGTCGGCCGCGGCCATACGCTGATGAAGGCATTGCCGAAGGAGTATCTGCTGTCCTTCGCCGGCGTGCTGCTCTTCGGCCTCGGCGGCGTCTTTGACCTCGCCTGGCACGAAATCTTCGGTTTTGAGGAGGGCGTCGACGCGCTGGTCAGTCCCTCGCACCTGCTGCTGGTGCTCAGCGGCATCATGTTCATCAGCGGCCCCTTGCGCTCCTTCCTTTCCCAGGGCAGGTCGACGGGCACCTGGTCGGAGCTTGTTCCACCCATCGCCTCGGCGACGGCGGTATTTTCCATCGGCACGCTGTTCACGCTCTACGCCAATGTCTGGACACAGCTGAGTCGCTACGTGACGCCCGAGCTCGTCGTCGACAATGTGCGCCCCCTGCATGCCTACACGGTGGCCGGCGTGCTGATTCCTGCGGCGCTGATGGTCGGCACCCTGATCTTTCTGCGCCAGCGAATCCGGCTGCCTTTCGGCGCGGTGACCCTGGTGCTCCTTGCCAATGCGATGATCATGCTTTACATCCGCTGGGAGTGGAATCAGGTCTATCTGCCGGTGTTGCTGGCGCCGATCATCGCCGGGTTGCTGGGCGACTGGCTGCTGGCGCGGCCGGAGCGTGGCTCACACGTCATTGCGCTGCGGCAATTCGCCTTCGTCGTGCCCGCCGTCTACATGCTGGCCCTCTTCATCCTCCTGCAGTTGACGGCGGGCGGAATCTGGTGGACGGCACACATGTGGCCGGGCGTCAGCCTGATGGCCGGCGCCGTCGGTCTGGGCCTGGCCGCCCTGCTGACCACCCGGCCTTACCCGCAGGCGGACTGAAGCGCTGAAGTCGCGAGGGACTGAAATGGCGCTCCGGGAAGATCTTGCTTCCGGCACAAAAGCGGCGGGCGCGGGGCGCCGTGAGGGCTACCCGGCTGTAACGCCGGCCTTCACCTGGACGGCGCTGGCGCTGGGCGTCTGGGTCTTGCTGGGCGCCATCGTGGATATCCATGCCCACAACCACGGCCAGGTGGACGAGACCTTCTTCACGCCCTTTCACCTGCTGATGTACTCGGGCATAGCGGCCAACGGCCTGTTCTACGTCGTCATGCAGTACCGTTACGTCGCTCGCGGTCATCGTCTGCTGCAGGCGCTGCCGAAGGCCTACCTGCTCTCCTTCGGCGGCGTGCTGCTCTTCGGCGTCGGCGGGGTCTTTGACCTGATCTGGCACACGCTTTTCGGCTTCGAGGCCGGCATCGAGGCCCTGGTGAGTCCCGCGCATTTGTTGCTGGCGCTCAGCGGCCTGCTCTTCATGAGCGGCCCGCTGCGCTCTTTCCTGGCGCAGGGCGAGTCGGGGCAGGGCTGGAAGGTCCTGTTTCCGCCGCTGACGGCGGCCCTGATGGCGCTGACGCTGGCCACCCTGTTCACGGGCTTCAACAACGTCTGGAGCCAGGTGGACCGCTATGTTGCCCTCGACCCCGACAGCAACCGCAGGCTGGCCGAGGCCTACACGGTGGCCACCGTGCTGATGCCCGCCGCGCTGATGACCGGCGCCCTGCTGTTTCTGCGCCGACGCATGGTCCTGCCCGTCGGCGCCGTCACTTACCTGTTGTTCACCAACGCGTTGATCATGTTTTTCATTCGTCTCGAGGACACCGCCCCGCACGCGCCGGTGTTGCTGGCGCCGCTGCTGGCCGGTGTGGCGGGCGACTGGCTGCTGGCGCGTGAACCGGGCTCGCCGCTGCCGGCCCTGCGGCAAGGCGCTTTCGCCGTGCCCTTCATCATGACCTTCGGCCTGTTCGTCATCCTGCAATCGGGGGCCGGCATCTGGTGGAGCACGCACATGTGGATTGGCGTCAGTTTCATGGCCGGCGCCGTCGGTTTGGCCCTGGCCGGCCTGGTCCTGGCGGAGGACCTGCCGCAACCCTCCTGAGCGCGCTGCGCTTCAGCCCGGCAGGGCGAGCGGGAAGCGTCCGTAGGGCACGGGCGTCAGCAGATAGACGTCCACCCATTTGGACCAGGGCTGGTAGTCCGCGTCGCTGTAGCCGAGGTCGATGAACATCGGTTGCTGCTGCACGTACCAGGCGGCGGCCGTGTCTTCCATGCTGCCGACCCCGTAGCCCTCGACGTAGACCTCGGTGCCGTAGGGAATGACCTTCGGGTTGGAGGCGACGACGCCCTTGCGCAGGAAAGCGCCGGTGGCGGTGGCCGTGCTGTTCCCCTGCGAGCCGGGGTGGTAGCTGGTGGCCTTCATGCGCAGCACGCGCCAGTATTGCCGCGGCCCCTGGGGCGTGTTGATGCTGCGCAGCACGATCTTGCTGCCCAGGCCGATGATGTGGGCACGCGCTTCCTGCAGCATTTCCACTTCACCCGTTTCGCGGCTGACTTCCGCGCCGTTTTCGTAGCGGATGCGCTGCGGCAGGCCGCGGATGCCGTCCTGGCCCTGCTGCAGTACGCGGCGCTGGTCCAGCTCCAGGTCCGGGTCGGCCTGGGTCAGCGTCCTGTGGGGCAGGGTTTCCCGCTCATACAAGACCTCCTCGTACACGCGAATGACGCGCAACTGCATGCCGGCTACCAAAGCCGTGTCGCCCGGCGGGATGCTGAAGTCCTCGCCACGGAGTTGCACGCCGGCGGCAGCCAGCGCCTCCGCGACCGTCTCACCGGGCAGGCGCAGCGGGCGCGAGTCGCCGTCCGCGTGCAGGGTGAGTGGCAGGGCGCGACGCAGCTGCACGGTCATGTTGGCCACCAGGGAGGTTGCGGCCGGCGGGTGAAGCACATCCCCCTCGCGCAGCGCGACGCCATGCTCCGGCAGCGCCTCTCCCACCGTGCGGGCGCTGCTGCGCAGGTTGCGCAGGTTGTCGCCATCCTGCAACAGGAAGGGTTGCGGCCGGCGCAGTTCGAGTCGCGTCAGGGGCGAGGCCGGGTCCATCGTCCAGGCGGGGTCGAAGGGTTGCCCGTTGACGTAAAGGGCGTCGCCGGGAGCCAGCGCCAGCCCGGCCCCGGCCAGCAGGGCGAGGGGGTCGTTGAGCGGGCTGCGCAGGATGCGCGTCACGCCGTCGACGCCCAGCAGGACCTCGCGGGCGAAACTGACCCGCACCAGCTGGCCATCGAAAAGCAGACTGGCCACGCCAGGTTCCACCAGATCGTCAGGCTGCAGTTCGATGCCCTGTTCACCCAGCAGCTGGCCGACCAGTCCGGCGCGGCTGCGCAGCGACAGCGCCTGACCGTCAACGACCAGCGTCAGGTCCTTTTCCAGCACAAAGGGCGCGATCAGCAGCGCCGCGGCCAGCGACGCGAGCAATAGCATGGGCAGGACAAGGACCAGATGCCAGAGTCGCAGGGGCAAGGGATCACCGCTGTAGGCAGTTGGGGGCGGCTGTCACGGCGCTACCCGGCCCAGGCCGGTCTGCGACACCCGGGAAGAACTCCTTAGTGCTGCTCCCGTCAAGGCCTGACACGGTTCGGAGGACCCGCCGCGCAGGGCCTGGGTCGGGTAGCCCGGTGACAGCCATTGTCCCCATACTAGCGGGCTTCCGGGGTCGCGGCAAGCACGGAGGGCGACCTTCAGGTGGCGCGGCGCAGTTCTGCGATCGCGGCCTCCCAGGCGGTTGAGGCCACCGGACCCTGCAGCAGCGGGTCGCCCGTGCCCTCCATCCAGTGGTAGAGGCGTTCCAGCAGTGCGCGTTCGAGGGCCTGGTGCGGCGCCTGGCCGGCCAGGTTGTCCTGTTCGAGCGGGTCCGCCTGCAGGTCATATAGCTCGACGGGCGGCCGGCGCGCGCTGATCGCCTCGATCATCTGCGGGTAAACGGGGCTGAGCTGTATGTCGGAGGGCACGTTGACGGCGACGTCCTGACAGAGATTCAAAATGAGCTTGTGGTCTTCCGTGCGCAGGCCGCGCATGGGCTCCCAGGCGGTGTGGAAAGTCTTGCCGGCGAAGACGACGTCGCGCGTCTCGTAGTCCGCGCCCTGCAGCAGCGGCCAGAAGCTGCGTCCGTGCAGGCGCGGCGGCCGCTCCAGACCCAGCGCCTCCAGCACGGTCGGCACGACGTCCACGTGGCTGATCATCTGCGGGATGCGCCCCCCTCCCGCCAGCCCGCCGCCGGGCCAGTGCATCAGCAGCGCCGTTTCGATGCCGGGATCGTAGAGCGTGCACTTGGCCCGCGGCATGGCCAGGCCGTGGTCGGTGACGAAGATCAGCCAGGTATCCTGCAGCAGGTCCTGGGCCTCCAGCGCAGCCACAATCTGCCCGACGGCCGCGTCCAGCGCCGCGATGGCGCCCTGCAGATCCGCGATTTCGGCGCGCGCCTCCGGCGTCTGCGGCAGGTAAGGGAGCAGGGCCGCGCCGAGTTGATCGTCGGGCTCCACGTCGCCGAAATCCCAGCGGCGGTGCGGTTCGAAGAAGCCGACTTCCAGGTAAAAGGGTTGCGCCGTGGCGGCGCGCGTCGCAAGCCAGTCGGACGCGGCCTGACCCAACAGCGCAGCCGGAGCCCGGTCATGGATCTCGTCGTAGCCCAGGTCGGGCGCTGCTGCGGCGTCCGTCAGGTGCTGGATGCCGAAGAGCGCCGTGTGATAGCCTGTCTCTCGCAAATGATGCGCCAGGTGCCGCTCGTCGGCGTGCAGACGCCAGCGGAAGGGATCGTGCGCCAGGCCGTGCATGCCGTTGGCGTGGGCGTGGCGGCCGGTATGCAGGGCAGCGCGCGAGGGGCTGCACTGCGGCGCGGTGCAGAAGCTGCGTTCGAAGAGCAGACCGTGCGCGGCGAGGGCGTCCAGCGCGGGTGAGGACACCGTGCCTTGGCCGTAACAGCCCAGGTGTCGCCCCAGGTCGTGACAGGTGATGAAGACGATGTTGGGTCGCATGAGGCCCTCCGTGGGTACACCGGCGCGGCGGAACGGGGAGAGAGTAACACACAGGCGCCGCCGTCCACGCGGCGGGCAGGCTATACTTGGGGACAGCAATGAGCAGGAGGCCGGTCATGGCCGTCGCCATCAGTGAAAAGAGACTCAGCCTGCAAGAATTCCTCGAGCTGGAGGAGCGTTACCCGGAGCGCAGGTTCAAACCCGCCGCCAACGGAGCCATCATCGAAATGTCGCCAAGCTGGATGCACAGCAAACTGCAACTACGGATCGGGAAACTTCTGGATGACTGGCTGGAGTCGGGCGCATTGCCTGACTACGCGGTTGGCACAGAAGCGACGCACGATCTTGATGGCTGGCTGTGTATCCCGGACGTGGCCATCCAGCTGGAGCGGGCGGACCCCTACCCGCGGGTGGCGCCGCTGCTGGCGGTGGAGATTCGCAGCGAAAGCAACCCGCGCCGTGAGTTGCGCGCGAAGGCCGCTCGCTATCTGCAGCGCGGCACGCCGGTGGTGTGGCTGGTCTACCCGGAGTCGCGTTCGCTGGAACTTTATCGCGCGGGCGAGATTGCGCAGACCTTGTCCGGCGGGGATGTCCTTGAGGGCGGCGCGGCGCTGCCGGGCTTCCGCGCCAACGTGAGTGAGATCTTCCCGCCGCCGCAGACGGACTGACAATCAAAGGCGACCGTGGCGTCGCAGCAGTTCGCAGAGTCGGTCAGGAGGCAGGGCGGGCGCCCGCAAGCCATCGCGGCCGGTCATGGTCTCGGCGGCCAGCAGCGCGTTGAGGATGGCCTCCTCCACCGCCTCCACCGTCGCCAGGAAAAGCCAGTCGAGAATGTCGCTGCGATCATGCAGTCGGGGTGACTGGAACAACAGGTCTTCCGGCTCGTGCGGGATGCGCGTGCCGGTGGCGAAGGCGATGAAGAAATCGCCGCTCTGGTCGTGGCTGACCGTCCCGGTGCGCGCCAGGCCGAGGGCGGCGCGCTTCGCCACGCGCGTCAGTTGCAGCGCGTCCAGCGGCGCGTCGCTGGCCAGCACGATCATGATCGAGCCGGGGTTGTGGCGCGGCATCTCCACGTCCGCCAGCGCCAGGCCCACCGGCACGCCGAGCACCAGCAGTTCCTCACGTTTGCCATGGTTGGCCTGTACCAGCGCGCCGACCACGTAGCCTTCGTCGGGCAGCCGACGCGAGGCCGTGCCAATGCCGCCCTTGAACTGGTAGCAAGTGGTGCCCGTGCCGCCGCCCACGTTGCCTTCCGCCACTGGCCCGCCGGACGCGCCATCGATGGCCGCGAAGACGTGCTCCGGCCGGATATGGCGGCCGCGGGCGTCGCTGAGCATGCCGTCGTTGCATTCCCCGACGACGCAGTTGACCGTGCCGGTGGTCAGCGCGATATCGGGATTCTGCCGCAGCATGTAGCTCATCAGGGCGTCGCCGGCGCGCGCCACGCTGAGGTTGCTGGTGAGCAGGACGGGCGTTTCCAGGCTGCCGCGCTCGCGGATCTGCTCGAAGCCCATCACCTTGCCGTAGCCATTGAAGGAGTAAACCGCCGCGGCGACCTTGTCGCGATGGGTATTGCCGCCATGGGGCAGAACGGCGGTCACCCCTGTGCGCACGGGGCCGACGCCTTCCTGCAGCGGTCCCTCACCCCTGATCAGCGTCGTGTGCCCCACGCGTACGCCTGGAACGTCCGTGATGGCGTTGTGTCGGCCCGGCGGCAGCCGCCCCGGCTCGACGCCCAGGTCCCGCAGCCGTCTCATGCCCTGACCGCCTCCGCGGCGGAGGAGCCGGGAAGGCTGGCAGCATCATCCGCCAGCAGCCCGCGCGTCAGCGATTCGACGTAAATGCATTGCTGCCAGGGGATGGCCACGTCCGCGGGCGAGACCGCTGCGTCGTCCAGGTCCACGCCACTGCCGCGCACGATGGCCAGCGGCGTCGCCTCGTCGCGTTCGCCCATCACCAGTTGCGCCGCGGCGCTGATGGTATCCGCCATGCCGCGCTGCGTGACGGTCATGGGATTGCCGAAGAGATCGCGCCGGCCACGTTCGTCCTTCACAGGCCGGAAGCCGGCCGTCGCCAGCGCCACGCCGCTGGTGCCAAGGCGGCCCGGCACGAGCCAGCTGTCGGTCAGCACCACGCCGACGTTCACGCCCTGACTCTGCCGCAGCGCCTCGCGCAGGCGCGCGGCCGTCGCGTAGGGACGGGCGGGGAATAGCACCACCTGGCCTGTCGGGATGTTCGAGCGGTCGAGGCCGGCGTTGGGCGAAAGGATGCCGCACTTTACGGTCAGCAGAAAGCCCATTTCGATGCCGCCGAAGATGTGGTCGGCTTCCTGCAGCACCAGTTGCGCCATGATCGCTTGCATGCGGTAGCGTCGCGCCAGGTCGAGGGCCTGCGGCGTGACCTCCACGTCGGCCAGACGCAGCACGCGGCCTTCGCTGATGGCCGCGTACTTGCTGGAGACGGCCAGAACGTCGCCCTCCCGCAGGCCCTCCGGCGCGCGCGCCAGCGCAGCGTCGATGACCTCGGGCAGGTCAAAGGCGGCCTGCCGCACCGGCGCCGGCAGCGGCCAGATAGTCAGGGGAGCCAGAACGGGAGTTTCCCACAGCGATTCATGGGCGGCATTATGGCAGCCCGGGCGCACAAATCACAGGGGCGCGGACTGACGCGCGCTGCAGGAATGTGGATAATTACGGGAACGACAAAGACAGGAAAAGTGCGATGTACGCCTACATAGCCGGCCCGCTGTTCAATGAAGGGGAACGCTGGTTCGACGAGCAGATCAACGCGGCGGCCGAGGCCGCGGGTTTCGAGACCTTTCTACCGCATCGCGATCAGTCGCCCGACAGCGGCGACACCTTCGACCCCGAGAGGATTTTCCACTGGGACGTGCAGAATCTGGAACGGGCGGACCTCGTGATCGCCAACCTGAATGGCGTCACCAGCGACGACGGCACGGCCTGGGAGCTGGGCTACGCCTACGCGCGCGGCAAGCATCTGGTCGGCGTCTACACGGACATGCGCCTGACCTTCGACGACCAGGTGGTCAATCTGATGCTGCAGTTTTCGCTGAACCGCCTGGTGCGCTCGCTGACGGAGCTGGAGGACTATCTACAGGGCTTCGCCCAGGAGCAGGGTCTGCGGCCGCGATGAGGGGCAGGGACGAGTTCCCGAGGCGGGAAGATGGCACACTGGTAACAGGCAAGACGCAGGAGAACATCATGGATTCCACCTTGCTCAGCACGGACATCGCCGACGGAACGATCGTCTCCAGTTACGCCAACATCACGATGGACGAGTTCGTGGCGCTGGTCGAAGCAAATCCCGATATCCACTTCAAATTCAACGCCGCGGGAGATGTCGTCGTTATGTCATCGTCCAACATTCATACCATCGTCCAGGTTTTGATTGCCACTCGCCTTGCCAACTGGTTGTCAAGCGATGCGCTGCCTGGCTTCTGGGCTGCAACGGAAGGCGCTTACGAGCTGGATGGCTGGAACAGTCGGCCGGATGTCGCCATCGTTCCACTCCTTGGCAAACTCATCCCCCGCGAGGCGCCGCGCTTCGCCGTCGAGATACGCAGCGACAGCAACACCTGGCGGGAGTTGCGCGCCAAGGCGGCGCGTTACCTGCGGCATGGCACGCAAATGGTCTGGCTGGTCGATACCGACGCGCGCAGCGTTGAGGTCCACTGCGCGGATGCGGAGGTGGCTGTGTTTGCGGAAACGGACCTCATTGAAGGCGGCCCGGCGTTGCCCGGTTTTCAGGTGATGGTTGGCGATCTGTTTCCGGACTGATTTGAGACCCGGACTGCGCGAACGCATTCCCGAATGGCAACTGTTAACAGGCCATGGAAGCGCGTTTCGGCACTGGCCTGGCCCCTCAGGGTATACTGAAAGCGAGCCAGACACAGGAGATTGCCGTGGAGCCCGCTGCGCACATATCGGAAGTCGTCGAGGGCGCAGTCATCGCGCGCTATGCGGACATTTCGATGGACGACTTCGTCGCGCTTGCCGAGTCCAGTGCCGACTTCCTTTACAAATGCAACGCCGCGGGAGACGTTGTCGCCATGTCGCCGAAGTACATCCACGCGGATGTCCAGAGCATAATCGCCACGCACTTCAACATCTGGTTGTCAACCGGGGCGCTGCCGGGTCATGGCGCGCCCACGGACTGCCTCTTTGAACTGGAAGGCTGGCGCAGCCGCCCCGACCTGGCCGTCCATCCACGGCTCGGCAATGCTGTTCCGCGCGAGGCGCCGCGCTTCGCCGTCGAGATACGCAGCGACAGCAACACCTGGCGGGAGTTGCGCGCCAAGGCGGCGCGTTACCTGCGGCATGGCACGCAAATGGTCTGGCTGGTCGATACCGACGCGCGCAGCGTTGAGGTCCACCGCGTGGGTGCGGAGGTGGCCGTGTTTGCGGAAACGGACGTTATTAAGGGCGGCGACGCACTCCCCGGTTTCCAGGTGGCAGCGAGGGAACTCTTCCCCGACTGAACGCGGGGGCGTGAAGCAGGGGCTGCGCCTGGCAGCCCCTGCTGTTGACTATTCCGACAGGCCGTAGACGCGGGTCTCGGGGCGGAAGGCGGCCCAGGCGAACCAGAAGTGCGGGAAGGCGAGGTGCTGTCGCAACTGGCTGCCGGCCAGTTCACCCTCCAGCGCCGTGCCGAAGACGTTCCAGCGCGTGCCGGTCTGCTCGTCCACGATGCGCCCTTCGTCATCCAACGCGAAGCTAAGTACCTGACCCTCCAGTTCGCGGTCATAGAGCGCGGCCATGCCGACGTCGCGCGAACTGTTGATGTCGCTGGCATCCAGCGCGCTGGTCTGGCCCGGCTGCCACAGGGCGACGACCTCGAAATCGCCGATGCGGTCGTTGATGACCGGCGCTTCCTTCAGCGCCGGGAAGGGCCAGGCGACGGCCTCGCCGCCCAGGAAGGCGCCCAGCACGCGCTCGGTCGCGAAGAGCCGCCCGTCTGGCTCGCCGAAAAAGAGGAAGGGGCGCGGGCTGCTGTCGTAGCCGACGTAGGGGTTGGAGCCGTAGCCGCGGAAGCCGGGCGAGAGCACTTCACCCTGCGGATACTGCTGCGCGAACTCGCCGAAGCTGACCAGCAGTGAGGGCAGCAATTCCAGCTGGGTACCGGCGTAGCTGCCGACGATGCCCTCGCCGGTGAATTGCTGCCACCAGCTCTTCGTCAGGTCGTCCCACATCACCAGGTCGCTGTGGCGCAGGTTGCCGGAGACGCCGAAGCGCAGCGTCTCGCCATCCACCCGGCGGTCAAAGACCACGGCCGAGTTGCAGAGCGGGCAGAAGGTCACGGCGACGGGCTGGTCGTCGAAAACGTCGTTGACGATCTCGTGCCGCGTCAGAATCGCCAGGGGATAGGCGCGGGCGGTATCGTTCAGTTCCAGTGAGAGCACGGGCGACTGCGGCTGCAGCCACTGGGCGGCGACCTCCAGCGAGTCAAAGGCCGGGTCATCGATGGGCGGAATGCCGTCCGGCGGCACGCCACCGGAGAAGATTTCCTCCAGCGGCACCGTGTGCATGCAGAAATCGGTGGTATCCCAGAAACTTGTGAAGCGCACGAAGGCGGGCGCCGCGCATCCCGATTGCCCGCTCATGGGCGCGCCCTGCAGCGCCAGCGCTGCGGCGAAAATGGCGAGCGCGAGCAGGGTGAGCGCGTGTCTGCGTCGCAGCCCCGGGGTGATATTCATGGTCAGGCCTTTCCCTGTTGTACATCCCTTTTCTGGATGCGTTGAGGTCTGCAAACCTTACCCGCATCGCCCAACGCAGTCCAATGCGGTTGACAGGGCCGCCGCCGCCGCGGCATGATGGGCGCCCGCCGCAGGGCCGCCCTGACCGTTAAGAGACCAGGTTCATGTACGTTCCGCGCACCCGGCAATTCTGGGCCGTCGCCATTTCACACTTTTCGCTCGACGTCGTCATGAGCTCGGTCCCCGTGCTGCTGACCTTCATCAGTCTCTACGTGTTACCCATGAGCGCCGTGCAGTTCGGCCTGATCGTCGGCCTGATGCAACTGACCGGCGCCGTCACGCAGCCGATGTTTGGCTGGCTGACAGACCGCATCGGCGGGCGCTGGACGGGTTCCGTTGGCGTATGCTGGACGGCCAGCATGATGTTTATGGGTCTGCTGGCGGCGGAGAGCGGCCTGATGCTGTTGATGGCCGTCATCTTCATTATCACCGCCCTGGGCAGCGGCGCCTTCCACCCGGTCGGGATGAAGTATGCGGCCGAGAGTCACCCGCCGCGCGAGGCCAGCAACATGGCCTGGTTCTTCCTCGCCGGTCAGATGGGCCTGGCCTTCGGGCCGGCCCTGGTCGGGCTGCTGCTGGAAAACGCCGTACCGCTCAGCAACGCCTTCGGCGCGGCGCTGGGACCGGGCCTGTCGGGACTGTTGCAGGGACGGGGATCGGCCTTGCCGGCCGTGTGGGTGACCCTGTTGTCCCTGCCCGGATTTTTCCTGATCCTGATGCATTTGCCAGGGCGTCGCGCGCATCGCGCCGAGGTGGCGGCCAACGCAGCGACGGGCACGAACAACGGCGTTCGCAGTCGTCTGTCACTGGCCGTCCTGCTGATCTTTGTCGCCATGGTCAGCCTGCGCAGTCTGGGCTCACCGGGGGTGGTCTCCTTCATCCCCTTCCTCTTCCAGCAGAAGGGCTGGACTCCAGCGGAATACGGCCTGATTGCGAGTTTGTTCTGGGTCGGTTCCGGTCTCGCGGGCGTATTTTTCGGCGGCCTGGCGGACCGCTATGACCAACGCCTGGTGATTGCGGTCAGCATGCTGCTGTCGGCGCCGACCTTCTTCCTGCTGCCCCTGGTGGATGGCGTGCCGGCGTTTACGCTGGCGGTCCTCTCCGGAACGCTGAGCGGCGCCTCTCACGGTCTGGTTGTCGTGCTGGCCCAGGGTTTCCTGCCGGCCAGCAGGGCGATGGCTTCCGGCGCGGCGCTGGGCCTGGTATTCGGCACCGGCGCCGTGGGCAGCGCCTTCATTGGCTGGCTGGCCGGCATCATTGGCCTGGGGCCTTCCTTCCAGCTGGTGGCTGTCGCGATCGTGCTGGCCAGCCTGCTGACGATGTTGCTCCCCGCGCAGTCGCGCCCCGCCGGGCCGACGAGGGAGGAGGTCCTGCCGGCGCGCAGCAGTCAGGGTGAAGTTAATGTCTGAAGGATAAGGCCATTTTTTGTAATTGTTAATGTGCTGATGTAAGTTTATGGTCCAAGGGGGGCACAGGCCCCGGAGCAGCTGCGTGTCACAGACTCCCTGAAACGGGACAGGCTGTGGGTACAAGGCCAATCTCGTTTGAATTGCAAGGCAGGGAGTAGCAAGATGGCAGACCGCATTAAAGGCGTTGTCAAGTGGTTCAACGCCGACAAGGGTTACGGTTTCATCACCCAGGAGGGTGGGCCGGACGTCTTTGTTCATTATACGGCGATTCTGGGCGGCGGATTCCGCAGCCTTGATGAAGGCGAAACGGTGGAGTTTGAGATCGTTGAGGGTCAGAAGGGCAAGCAGGCCAGCAACGTCTCCCGCGTCTAGACGGAAAAATCCCGCGACAGCCAGACTCCGGCGGGATATGTCCCGCTCTTTTTGTATTTGGCAAGTCATGTGCGCGTAGCGCTTTTCAGCGAGACTTTTCTCCCGCGCTCTGACGGAATCGTCACCGTCCTCTGTCGACTGCTTGATCAACTGGCCGCCCGCGGCATCGAGTCGATGCTGTTCACGCCGCAGCTCGGGCCGGTTGAGCTTTACGCCGCCACGAGGGTCTGCAGCGCGCCGGGCCTGCCCTTTCCGCCCTACACGGACCTGCGCATGGCCCTGCCCACGCCGCGGCAGTGGCGCCGCCTGCGGGATTTCACGCCGCAGGTAACCCATTTCCTGCATCCTTCCATCTTTGGCCTGGCGGCCTGGTGGGGCGCGCGCCGCCTGGGCCTGCCCACGCTGGTCTCCTGGCATCTGGATTACGGGCGCATCGCCCGACACTGGCGCCTCGGGCCTCTGCACGCCGGCGCCATCGAGCCGGGCATCAACCTGCTGACGCGTCAGGTGCTCGGGCGCGCCGATTGCGCCCTGGCGCCCTCGCGCAGCGCGCAACAACGCCTGCGCGACATTGGCGTGACGGCGCCGGTGCATCTGTGGCGGCGCGGCGTGGACAGCGAGCGCTTTCACCCGCGCCACGCGGACGGGGCCATGCGCCGGCGTCTGGCCGCCGTCGATCCGCAGCATCTGCAACTGCTGTACGTCGGCCGTCTGTCCGTGGAAAAGGGGCTGGATTCCCTGCGCGCCGTTCTGCAGGCCGTCCCGCAGGCGCAACTGGCGCTGGTCGGGGACGGGCCGGCGCGGCGCCCGCTGGAAGCGCGGTTTGCCGGGCTGCCGGTGCGCTTTACCGGCGCCTTGCAGGGCCAGCAACTGGCTCAGGCCTACGCCAGCGCGGACGTCTTTGTATTCTCTTCCCTGGTCGAGTCCTTCGGTCTGGTCGTGCTGGAGGCCATGGCCTCGGGTCTGCCGCTGGTGGCGGCGCGCAGCGGCGGCGTTCCGGAGCTGCTGCGCGAGGGTCGCAACGGCTACAGCTTCGCGCCGGGCGACGAGGCCGGCCTGGTCAATGGCGTACACCGCCTGGCCGCAGACGCGGAGCATCGCCGGGCGCTGGGCCGCCAGGCGCGCGCAGACGCCGAAGCGCGCAACTGGTCAGCCGCCATGGACGAGGTCATCGCGCACTACGAAAGGCTCGCCACCCCGGATCGACGCTGAGTCGCCTGTGGTAAACTCGAATTCACGCCAGAGCGCGGGAGCCTGCGGCCGTGTCAACCAGGGGCCTGTCCAGCACAGAAGTCGCCGCACGGGTAGCGCGCGGCGAGGACAACGCCTGGCAGCCGCGCGTCGGCCGCAGTTACCTCGACATCCTGCGCGACAACCTCTTCAACATCTTCAACCTTGTGCTCTTCCCGCTGCTGGGCGCCATCGTCCACTTCCGTGAGTACATGGTGGCCCTTTTCGCGGGCTTCAGCGTGGTCAGCAACGCCGTGCTGGGCACGGCCCAGGAGATGATCGCCAAGCGCCGCCTTGACCGTCTGGTGGCGCTATCGGAACACAAGGTACGCGTCTGGCGCGACGGGGCGCTGAGCGAAGTCGGCATCCGCGATCTGGTGATCGACGACGTCCTGCCGCTGCAGCCGGGCGAGCGCCTGGTGGTCGACGGGCGCGTGCTGGCCAGTGACGCGCTGGAGCTCGACGAATCGCAACTGAGCGGCGAATCCGATTCCGTGCTCAAGGAGGTCGACGATGCCGTCTACTCTGGCTCCTGGTGCGTTGCCGGGACGGGTCTGATGGTGGCCACGGCCGTCGGCGCGGACAGCATGATCAACCGCATCGCGCAGTCGGCGCGGGCCTGGAAGCACCCCCTGACGCCCACACAGCGCAAGGTGATGGCCATCGTCGACGTCGCCATCCTGCTGATGCTGGTGCTGGCCCCCATGCTCTGGCTGGCCGGCACCCTGGCCGGGCTGGACCTGCTGGAACGCGTCAAGGAGAGCGTGGTCTTCATCACCAGCCTGGTGCCCTACGGTCTGCTGCTGGTGATCATGATCTCGCTCACCATCGGCGCCCTGAGCATTGCCCGCCACCAGACCCTGGTGCGCCGCGTCAACGCCGTCGAGTCCCTGGCCAACGCCACGGTGCTCTGCTTCGACAAGACCGGCACGCTCACCGAAAACCGGCTGGTCGTGGCCGACATCCTGCCGCTCAATGGCGCGACGCCGGAGGAGGTAGTGCGCCAGCTGCGGCGCTACACTGCCAATCTGGCGCACCACAACGGCACCGCCGCGGCCGTCGCCGGGCACGTTCTGGCGGCCCTGCCGCCGCCCGCCGTGGAGAAGCTGCGCGAGATCCCCTTCAGTTCGGCGCGGCAGTGGGGCGCCGTGGTGTTGCCGCAGGAGACGCTGATCCTTGGCGCGCCCGAGCGTCTGCTTGAGGAGGATGCAGCCGGGCTGCGCGAACAGGCGCAGGGGCTCTCGGCGCGCGGCCTGCGCGTGCTGACCTTCGCGCGCAGCCTCACCCCGCCGCAGGACGGCCGGCTGCCTGAGGACGCCGAGCCGCTGGCGCTGGTCACGCTCAGCGACAGCCTGCGGCCGGACGCCGCCGAGACCCTGCAGAACTTCCGCGAACAGAACGTAGCGCTGAAAGTCATCTCCGGCGACCACATGGAGACCGTGCGCGCCATCGCCGGCGCGGCGGGCATGGCGTCCGAACCCGCCTGGACGGGGCCGCAGCTGGAGAACATGGGCGAGGCTGCGTTTGCGGGGGCGGCGCAGCGGGGCAGCCTCTTTGCGCGCGTCGCGCCGGAGACCAAACGGCGTCTGGTGGAGGCCCTGCAGGCGGGAGGCGCTCACGTGGCCATGGTGGGCGACGGCGTCAACGACGTACCGGCGCTGAAGCAGGCCGACCTGGCGATCGTGATGAACGACGGCGCCCGCATCGCGCGCGAGATCGGCGACATTTTGCTGCTCAACAACGCCATGTCGACCCTGCCGCGAGCCTTCGCCGAGGGCCGCGAGATCACCCAGACGATTTACGGCACGGTGCGCATGTTCCTGACCAAGACCTTCTACAACGTGCTGCTCTTCGTCTTCGTGGGCTTCATGGCGCTGCCCTTCGCCATCACGCCGGTGCAGATCAACTGGGTGACCTTCGGCACGGTCAACGTCATCGCGACCCTGGTGGCGATCAAGTGGTTGCGGCCGGCCTTCATGGCCAACTTCCGCGACGACGTCTTCGACTACGTGGTCAGCGGTGCCTTCATCGGCTCGGTGATGATGGCCCTGCTCTACACGGCGACGTACTTCGCCACGGGCCGCGACGCGGCGGCGGCGCGCAGCGCGCTGTCCATTTTCGCCACCTTCTTCGGCATCCTCATCTTCTGGAACACCTTCGGCATCGACTTCGCGCGCCCGCGCACGCTCTGGCAGCAGCGCGCGGCGACCACCATCGGCCTGGCCTTCACGCTGCTGGTGATCCTGGGCTTCTACGCGCAGCCGGAGCTCTTCGAGTTCGTGCGGCCGGACGCGGGCATCATCGCGCTGATCACGTCGATCCTGCTGCTGACGATCGCGCTGCTGAGTCTGGCCATGCGGCAGCGGGGGTTGTTGCACCGTCTGTGGCTTCTGTTTGGGCGCTAAACTCCCGTCAGACTGGCGACGCGTTATCCCTGCAAGATGCTTCGAGCTGGCGCTCTCGCTACCCCTTCGGGACATGCCGACGGGGCGGGCGACTTGATAAGTCGCCCCTACAGGGTAGAGGGATTTCGGATTGTTGTACGGGCGACATACCATGTCGCCCGTGGACGCAGCACATCGTCCCTGCGGGGTGCTTCGGGCTTACGCCCTCGCTACAATGCGGGCGATGACTTCAACGCGGGAGTGAGAGCATGAATCGGGTGGCCAACGCGCCCTGTTCCTGGGGCGTGATCGAGAACATTGAGGGCGAGCGCTACGATTACGCGCGCGTGCTGGACGAAATCGCCGCGACCGGCTACGGCGGCACCGAGCTCGGCGACTGGGGCTTCATGCCCACCGATCCGGCGCAGTTGACGCTGGAACTGGAGCGGCGCCAACTGCGCATGCTCGGCTCCTGGGTCAACAACTGGCTGCACGACGCCGCGCGCCTGGATGAGGATATCGAGACCTGCGTACGCACGGCGCGGCTGCTGGCGGCGGTCGGCGGGGAAGACTGCTTCATCGTGCTCGGCAACAACCCCTACGGCGACCCCATGCGCTCGCTCAACAGCGGCCGCATCACGCCCGACATGGCCATGAGCGACGCGCAGTTCGAGTCCTTCGCCCGCGGCGCGGAGGAGATCGCGCGTCAGGTGCGCGGCGAGACCGGCCTGCGTACAGTGGTGCACACGCACATCGGCACCTGGATCGAGACGCCGGGCGAGACCGAACGTCTGCTGGAACTGAGCGACCCCGACCTGCTGGGCATCGTCTTCGATACTGGCCACTGGCGCTTCGGCGGCGGCGACCCTGTGGCCGACCTGCGCCGCTTCGCCGGGCGCGTCTGGTACGTGCACTTCAAGGACCACGACCCGCAGATCGCGCAACAGTCGCGCGAGCAGGGCTGGGACGGGCCGCGCTCGGTCGGCGAGGGCGTCTTCCCGGAGCTGGGGCAGGGCGACATCGACTTTCCGGCGGTGCTGCGGGTGCTGGACGAGATCGGCTACGAGGGCTGGATCGTGGTCGAGCAGGACGTGCTGCCCGGTCTGGGCACGCCGAAGGAGAGCGCGCGCCGCAACCGCGAGTACCTCGCCGGCATCGGGTTGTAGCGAGGGCCCCGGCCCGAAGCATCCCGCAGGGACAGGGAGCGACCGTAACCCGCATCGTGCTACACTTGAAGCCGGAAAATCGCAGGAGGCCATCGTGGCCGTGAGAACGCGCTACAGCATCGAAGACTACATCGCGCTGGAAGGGGAATACCCCGACCGCAAGTTCAAGCCGGATTCCACGGGGGCCCCTGTCGAGATGTCACCGAGTATGGATCACTCTGACGTTCAGGGCGAAATCATCGTCGTGTTAAGATTGTGGCTGAGGACCGGCGCGCTGCCAGGTTACAAGGCCGGCCCGGAACTCATGCACCAGATTGAGGACTGGGTCTGTCAACCGGACGTGGCCGTTGCGCATCGGGACGACGGCCCCTATCCGAACCGCGGCCCGCTGCTGGCCGTTGAAGTTCTCAGCAACAGGAATTCCTGGCGCGAGATGCGGGCAAAGGCCGCGCGCTACCTGGAGTACGGCTCGGCGATGGTCTGGCTGGTCGATCCCCGCCGGCAGACGCTTGAACTGCATCTATCCGACGCGGCGCCGCAGATGCTCGCCGGCGACGACCTTATCGAGGGCGGCGCGACGCTGCCCGGCTTCCGCGCCACGGTTAGCGACCTGTTCCCCGACTGATCTGCGTCGCCGACCGCAATCAACATCATGTTACACTTGAAGTCAGCAAGTCGCAGGAGGCCACGATGGCCGTCACAACCCGCATGAGCATGGATGAATTCGTCGCGCTGGTTGAGAACTGCCCCGACCGCTACTTCAAATTCGACTCCACGGGAGCAGTCGTCGAAATGTCACCTTCAGAGATTCACGGCCTGTGTCAGATGGACATCGGAATCCTGCTGAATGACTGGTTAAGGCGTGGCTGGCTGCCTGGATTCCGGCCTGCCTCAGAGGTTGCGCACGATCTTGGCGGCTGGCACTGTCGCCCGGACGTCGTGCTCATGCGCGTTGGCTCCGGCCCCTTCCCGCGGGAAGCGCCGCGCCTGGCCGTGGAGATCCGCAGCGACAGCAACACCTGGCCAGAGTTGCGGCGTAAAGCCACGCGCTATCTGGCCGCGGGAACGCCCATGGTTTGGCTGGTGGACCCGGAAGCGCATTCCCTGGAACTGCATTTACCCGATGCGACGCCGCAAATGTTCGCCGGCGACGACGTCATCGAGGGCGGCGAGGCGCTGCCCGGCTTCCGCGTCACCGTGAGCGAAATGTTTCCCGACTGATCGACAACACTGACCGCAGCCAACATCGTGCTACACTTGAACTCAGCAAGTCGCAGGAGGCCATCGTGGCCGTGAGAACGCGCTACAGCATCGAAGACTACATCGCGTTGGAAGGGGAATACCCCGACCGCAAGTTCAAACCGGATTCCACGGGGGCCCCTGTCGAGATGTCACCAGACAAGATTCACAGTTTTGTACAAAGTGAAATCCTGTTTCAGTTGAAACTTTGGCTGAGAAACTCGGGGCTTCCAGACTACAATGCTGGCGCCGAACTCATGCATCGACTGGAAGAATGGATCTGTCAGCCGGATGTGGCGCTTGTGCGTTCTGAGGCCGAGGACTATCCACTGGCAGCACCTCTGCTCGCCGTCGAGGTACGCAGCCAGAGCAACACCTGGCGCGAGATGCGGGCCAAGGCCGCGCGCTATCTGGAATACGGCTCGGCGATGGTCTGGCTGGTCGATCCCCGCCGGCAGACACTTGAACTGCATCTATCCGACGCGGCTCCGCAGATGCTCTCCGGCGACGACGTAATCGAGGGCGGCGCGACGCTGCCCGGCTTCCGCGTCACTGTGAGCAAACTGTTCCCCGAGTAGTCCCCCCGCCTGGCGAGTCCAGCACCGTGCTACACTTGTCATCAGCAAGTCGCAGGAGGCCAGCATGGCCGTCGCCACCCGCATGAGCATGGACGAATTCATCGCGCTGGTTGAGCGCTGCCCCGACCGCTACTTCTCCTTCGACTCCACGGGAGCCGTCGTCGAAATGTCACCGAAGCTGATTCATGGCGCCTTGCAGATCAGGATTGGTCGCTTTCTGGATGAGTGGCTGGACAGGGGCCTGCTTCCCGGATACTGGTCGGCCGGGGACGTTGCGCATGACCTGGGGGGCTGGCATAGCCGGCCGGATGTGGTCCTGCAGCGCGCGGATGCCGACGCTATCCCGCGCGAGGCGCCGCGTCTCGCTGTGGAGATCCGCAGCGACAGCAACACCTGGCAAGAGTTGCGGCGCAAGGCCGCGCGCTATCTGGCCGCGGGAACGCCCATGGTCTGGCTGGTGGACCCGGAAGCGCGTTCCCTGGAACTACACCTGCCCGACGCGGCGCCGCGGATGCTCGCCGGCGACGACCTTATCGAGGGCGGCGCGACGCTGCCCGGCTTCCGCGCGGCGGTCAGGGACTTCTTTCCCGATTAGCCCGTCAAATGCGTCGGCGCTTCATGCGGATGAACCCAACATTTGTGAGAGCGGCACGGCCTTCAGGTTCCTGCGCGCCAGCAGATCGGCGATGGGATCAATGGCCAGCGAGGAAGGCGCGATGGTGTGCATCAGGACGATGCTGCCGGGCGTTAACTCCTTCCGCATGATTGCCAACATCTCGCTGCAACAGACGAGGGCGCTCTTGTATGGGTTGGCGACGCAGAGCGTATCGCGCGAATCGAGATTCCACAGCACCATGGGCAGGTTGAACTGCCGGGACAGTTCCTTCATCGCGTCGGTCACGATGCCGTAGGGCGGGCGCATCGCCACCGGCACGAAGTCGTCGCCCAGCGAGCGCCGCAACACGTCCAGCGCGGGGTTCATCTCCTGCCAGACGAGTTCGTCGTAAGTCAGTTCGCGCAGAACCCGGTGTGTGTAGAGATGCGTGCCGAACTCGTGGCCCATGTCGCGCAGGCGCCGGTAGAGGTCCGGGTCGCCGGAGCGCTCCAGGGTGTTTTGGGCGGCGATTCCGGTGGGGAAGAAAGTGGCGCGAATGCCCCGTCGGGCGCATGCGCGGGCGATGCGCAGCGTGTGGTATTCGCTGTACATGTCGTCAAAGGTCAGGGTGACCTGACGCAAACCGGTGTTGATGTAACGAATCGCGACGCCGGTGGCGACCTTGGGGCGCGAAACCCTGTGCGCCGGATCCAGCGCCAGGATCGGCTGACCCGCGGTCAAGGCGGCGCCCGGCAGCGCGAGGGGCCCAGTCGCAGCCAGTCGCAGCCATTCGCGCCTTGAGAGTCTCCCGCGCCTCAAGGCGTCAACAGTCCGTTTTGCGCAGCGGCTCTCTCGAACCAGACGTTCATCTCGCCGACGCCGCGGTGGCCCCAGGCGTAGTAGGGGATGACGCTGAAACCGGCGCCGCGCAGCAGGGTCACGCCGCCGGTCAGTTCCGGCCGCGCCTCCGGCCGCAGCTCCAGATCGTCCGGCAGCACAAGGTCCAGCGCCCGGCCATCGTTGTCGATGCCCTCCGCCGCGTAGACCAGCGGCCCGCGCTCCAGCGCGACCCGGCCCGCCAGGTCCGCGACCTCTGGATGCGCCACGACCCGCCGGACCGGCAACTCAATGTCCAATTCGACCGCGTCGCCGGGCTGCCAGTCGCGCGTCAGCGACAGGTAGCCGTCCTGCACGTCGGCGGCCTGCGCCGCGCCGTTGACGCGCAGCTGCAGGCAGGCCGGCCGCTCATCCAGATAGCGGTAGAGGTCGCCGGGAACCGGCTGGCCGAGCAGCGGCCCGGGCACGCGCAGTTTCAGGGTGAAACGCAGGGGTCGCTCCGGATTCAGGCGCAACCGCAGGTTACCGGCCCAGGGCCAGGAGGTATCCAGTTGCAGGTCCAGCGGGACGCCGGCGATGGTGGCGCGGGCGGCGTTGCTGATGAAGAGGTTCACGTAGAGTTGATCGTCGCGCTGCGCGTAAACCATGCCGCCCAGGGTGGGCAGCAGGCGAATCACGTTGGTGGGGCAACAGGAGCAACTGAACCATGGCTGACGCTCAAGCGAATCATCGCGGTTGAAGTCTGTGACGCCGTCGGCGGCGAGGGGATTGACGTAGAAGAAGCGGTCGCCGGCGAGGTCGATGCCGGCAAGAAAGCCGTTGTAGAGCGTTCGCTCCAGTACGTCAAGGTAGCGCGCGTCACCGTCCAGCTGGAAGAGGCGCTGGTTCCAGAAAATGTTGCCGATGGCGGCGCAGGTCTCGTTGTAGGCGCTCTGGTTGGGCAGTTCGTAGTCGTCGCCGAAAGCCTCGCCGTGGTGTCGGGCGCCGATGCCGCCGGTGAGCGCCAGTTTGCGGCCGCTGACGTTGCGCCACAGGGCGCGGCTGGCTTCGGCCATTTCCTCGTCGCCGTCGAGCGCGGCGAGGTCGGTCATGGCGGCATACATGTAGGTGGCGCGCACGGCGTGCCCAACGGCCTCGCGCTGCTCGCGCAGCGGCAGATGGTCCTGCATGTAGCCAGGGATGCCGTAGTTCGTCTGCAACTCCCGACCGTTGGCGTGGCCGCGCTCGTCGAGGAAGAAGCGCGCCTGGTCCAGGAAACGCTGCTCGCCGGTGAGGCGAAAAAGCTTGACGAGGCCGAGTTCGATCTCCTGGTGTCCGGGCACCTCGCGCAGGGCGTCGGGGCCGAAGGTGGCGTCGATGAGTTCGAAATTGCGGCGCGCAACATCCAGCAGGCTTTCGCTGCCGGTGGCCCCGGTCCAGGCGACTGCCGCTTCGTACATGTGCCCCAGATTGTAGAGTTCGTGGTTGACGGCCAGCCAGGACCAGCGTTCCAACCCGGCGTGCTCGTGCGGGTGTGCGGGATCGATCGTGCGCGCCGTATACAGGTAGCCATCGGGTTCCTGGGCGGCGGCGACGTGGCTGATGATGGTCTCGACTTCCGCCTGCAGCGCCGGATCTGGCCGCAGTTGCAGGTCGAGCGCTACGCCTTCGATCACCTTGAAGACGTCGGAGTCATTGAATTGAATGCCTTCATGGGCGCCGGGCAGTTCGCCGGCGGCCTTGCGGAAGTTGTCGATGCGGCCGGTTTCGGCGCACTTGTCCAGATTGACGCGCAGGGTAACGCGGCGGTTGGTCTCCTGCCGCGCCCGCCAAAACCCGTCCGTCAACGCCACCTCGCTGAATGGCAGCGGACGGTGTGGATAGTCCCTCATGGATTGTCTCCGCGCCGTTAACCCAGGACGCCGTCCAAGGCGGCTATCAAGTCCGCTTCAGGCAGGAGACCGAACCATCTGTTCAACTCCCCGCCATGGGCATCAGCCAGAACGTAAATGGCCTGTGCTCGCATACCGTAGCGGTCACGCATGGCTTTGGAGTCCGGGTTGTCAACGTCCAGTTCAAAGAACTCGACCCGACCGTCGTAGTTTGCCCTGAGCCTGTTCACGACAGGCGTATTCGCTCGACAGGTCGGTCACCACACTGCGTGGGAATAGATGAACTGTGCCTGTGGCGCGGCGACCATGATGTTTTCCGACTCCGACGAACCCCGCCTGGCATCCACGATCTCCTGGATGCTCATGTTGCAGGCGGCCGTCAGCAAGCCGAAAATCAACAGCGCCAGCGTCCCTGTAAGTCGTCTCATGTCGATTTCGCACCCGTCCCTTTCGCTTCGCCTGCGCTACCTGGCTACTCTGTCAGTATAGCGCAAAGCGTTGTTTCAGACCGGAGATTAACCTTTCTCCAATTGCATCAATTGTTGTCGCCAACAGACCCGGTGCGTCATGCCGGGAAGAGTTCCTGCACGCTCATGGAAAAGCCGGGCAGCGTCGCGCCGCCCTCAGGGGTGTCGTCCCCGCCCAGGGTCTGGACCGGCTCACCGGCGCGGTGGAGGGAAACATCCGGCTGGCAGCGCCAGTCGCCCAGGTCAATGGTGAGTTCACTGCCGGCTACATAATCTGGCAGCGCACCGGTCCACAGCCACAAGGTCAGGCGTGTGCCAGTCATCGTCTGGTGTTGGCGTGATCGGGCATTGGCGTCATGGTGACAACATCCCCTGCGGCGTTGAATTCGAAGTGTGAGTCGGGATTGGCCGCGACCAGGGTGAGGTACTCGTCTATCGACATATCGGCGAAAGGCGCGATGATTTTGCCGTCGGCGACCTGCGCGGGTGGTGGGGGTGGCTGCCATGTTGAACTCCGGTGGTCTTTCCCGCTCAAAGTATAGCAGCGCCTGGTTCTGCCCGGGCGCCATGCGTGAATTAACAGCGCCCGCCGTCGCTGACGGGCGCTGTCTCTTGTGGCGTCTGCGATGTTCAGGCGCGCCTGCCGCCGAAGAACTGCAGCATTCATCTCAGGCTGAACTCGTCCCCAATTGCATCTTGCCAGTCTTAATGAGACGTGGTATCAATAAGAAGCAGGAATTGAAAGTCTCATGCGCAGCAAAAGGTCTGATTGTTCGGGAGAATGAACACGATGAATTCGTCAGTCGACTGGGGAACTCTGTGGCTGGGCGGTTTTTGCCCCGTGGGGGCGCTGGGCGGATTGCCGGTGCGCGGCGCGGACTATGCTGCCCATCCGCCGCTGGATGATTTGCTCACTCCGCCCTCTGACACAAGGTTACGCGCCGATGTGACACTGGAGTCCGCCGAACAGACATGGTCGGAACGACTGGGCGGCGCAATGGTTGTGCTGGCGCGTGATGCCTGCCGCGCTCGCCGCCTGCTGCATCAGGCGGCGGGGATTCAGCCAGGCGAAGGGGTCGGTATCCCGGCGAATGCCAGCCATGACCTGGCGGAGTCGGTCAAACATCACGGGGCGTTGCCGCGCTTTCTGGACTTTGACGCGCAGCTGCGGCTCGCGACGCCCTGTACGCGCTTCACCTGGACGCAAGTGCTGCGCGGGTTGTGGCAGCCGCAGAACGCTACCTGGCTCGACTGCGCCGACACCCTGCCTGTTCCCGGCGCGGCAGAGCGCCCGGCGGTGACGCTCTACGGCTTGCATCTGCCTGGTGCTGACAACCGCCCCGGCGCGCTGCTGGTATTCGGTGATGAGGCGCTCCATGCAGAGGTAAAGGCATTGCGTGAACCAGCTGACTGCCCGAACGCAGCGCAGGCATTGGCGCAGTGTGAACGTCTGCCAGAACTGGCAGAGCGGCAAATCGCGACTCTGACGGAGGCGCGGCGCGGTCTGCTTGAAGCCGCCGGGCTGGCGACGCAGGAGCCCAACAGGCTGGCGCTGGCGACCGCGGTGGCGGTACAGATTCCGCCGGAGTGCGACGCCGCCACGTTTTACGCCTATGTCGAGCAGGAAAACACGCCCGTGCGCTGGCTGCCGCAGGTTCAGCCCTTGCATTATGCCGCGCTCCGTGCCGACGGCGCGCCTGGTCACCGGGGAACGGCGGCGAACCTCGCCCGCTGGTTGTTCGTCCCGGTGGGACCGGATTACACCCTTGAGGAGATCAAACACGCTGTGCTGGGCGTCGTCAAGGCGGCCGAATATCTCGGTGTGCGCTGGCGCAGCAATCCGGCCCATGCTGCCGAGTACGCTGCTTTGATGGATCGAACCTATGGCAACGGGCATGATGCCTACCGCCCGTTGTTTGCGCTGGATGGAGCCATCGCAACCGGGGACCAGCCATGCAGTTGATCGCCATCACCGGGATGCTGCATCAGCCAAAAGCCAGGTTCACGCAGGCGCTTGTTGAAGTGTTGTCTGCCGAAACGGACCGCCTCGCGCTGATCGACAACAGCGATGTGCCGATGACAATAGACGGGGTAACGCGCCAGCGGCTGGCGGGCGGTTGTGTCTGTTGTTCGCTGGCGACCGCGCTTGTCTCGCTGCCAGGGCGACTGAATGCCGATTACGCGCTTCTACCTGTCTCGGCGCTGGCAGACCCGGAGGGGCTGGCGTCGATTCTGGACAGTTTGCGGAGTGAATGCGTTCAGATAACTACTGTGTCCCTCATCGATACCCTGACTCTGGTTCGTAGCCCGCATCTGCGGCAGAAACTGGAAATTTACAGCGACTTTCAATTTTATGAGCCATTTGATTTCCCGGAGATTGTTCATGCTGCTGCAGGAGTGCCGGCTTGAGGAGGCGCCACATGCTTTCAACAGCGGCGCTCCCTGGTTGATGCCGGCAGCGTGGCAGTCTGCCCGGTCTGCGCCAGTCTGCCGGGGGCAGGGGTTATCGGCGCGCACGCCAGGATTGGAAGTGGTCGCGGTGCATGGCGTGATGGTTCCAGGACCCATGCCAAAACACAATTCTCGGGCTGCGGATGTTGCATCTCGATACGACAGATCAAACGAGGAGGCAGAAACATAATGGATACTGTTGAAACACGAGTTCCCGTTACTGTGCTGACCGGCTTTCTGGGGTCAGGAAAAACCACACTGCTCAACCGCATCCTGACCGAAAATCACGGCAAAAAAATCGCGGTGATTGAGAATGAATTTGGAGAGGTCGGCATCGACAACGATCTGGTCATTGGCGCGGAAGAAGAAATCTTCGAGATGAACAACGGCTGTATCTGTTGCACCGTGCGGGGTGATTTGATTCGAATCCTCGGTCATCTGATGAAACGCCGCGACAAGTTTGATTACATCATGGTCGAAACGACCGGCATGGCTGATCCAGGGCCTGTCGCGCAAACCTTTTACGTCGATGATGACATGCAGCAGAAGCTCCATTTGGACGCGATCGTCACGCTGGTCGATGCCAAGCATATCTGGGAACATATTGATGACAGCGACGAAGCCAAAGAACAGGTCGCCTTTGCAGATGTCATCCTGCTCAACAAGATTGATCTGGTCGCCCCGGAAGACCTTGAGAGACTCGAAGCCCGCATCAAAGGCATGAACAGCATGGCGAAAATCTACCGCAGCCGCGACGCGGTGGTGGAGATGGACAAGATCCTGAATGTGGGCGGTTTCAACCTCGATCGGGCGATGGAAATCGACCCGAAGTTCATGGAGCCGGAATACCCCTTTGAATGGTCGGGCATCTATCGACTGAACAGCGGGACTTACCAATGGGTGATGGGCGAAGGCCCTGACCCGGCGATGGGAGCGGCGCTGTTGCCCCTGGCCAATACGGGACTGGCGGCGCAGGAAGCAACACTGATGGACGCAGTACTGACCTTCTCTGAAGATGAGCAGGCCCTGGAGGCAGGCGCAATGATGCGCCTCGGCAAGGGACAGTACAACCAGCTCGTGTTGAATGAAAAGGGTGAGACTGTCTTCAAATTCGCGATCCAGGAGCCGGGCCATTACATGCTCTTCACCGAACATCACCCGGATGAATTCGACGCGCGCCTGTGCGGCGGGGAATCCCTGCCTGACCCGCTCGAGACCCGTGAATACAAGCCCGATCATGAACACGATGAAGAAGTGACTTCCGTCGGTATCTCCATCCCCGGCGATCTCCAGTTGGAGAAGCTCAATGGCTGGCTCAGCCAGCTCCTGCGCGTCCACGGACTGGACATCTTCCGTATGAAAGGCGTGTTGAGCGTGCAGGGGTGGGATGAGCGCTTCGTATTTCAGGGCGTGCATATGCTCTTTGATGGCCGCCCGGATCGTCCCTGGGGGAATGAATTGCGTCATAACAAGATGATCTTCATCGGGCGAAACCTGGATCGGGCTGCGCTGGAAAACGGCTTCCGTGAATGTCTCGCGTCATGATGCAGCGCAAGGCCAGGTCCAAACCGGCCAGGCCAGCGCTCAAGGCAATGTGGCGCGCCAACATTGACGATCATCCGATTGGGCTGGCATGGTCGCCGGATGGCAGGAACCTGGCAGTTGCAGGGGTGTCTGGCCCCATTACTCTGTTTGATGGCGCGCAGGGCGAGGTTCGGCACAAACTGTCCGGTCATGGCCTCGATACGATGGCCATTTCCTGGCACAGGGACAGTCGCCTCCTCGCCAGCGTCGGGCAAGACGGCAAGGTACGGCTCTGGGATGCCGGGACAGGAACGCAGCGATCGGAAATGGCCGGCGGGGCGAGCTGGGTGGAGCGCGTCGCTTTCAGCCCGGTCGGCGACTGGCTGGTGTCAGCCGCCGGTCGCAAACTGCGACTGTGGAACAGCAGCGGGGAATTGATCCGCGAATATCCCGATGCGAACAGCACGATTACGGACATCAAGTGGCGCCATGACGGCAAGCAGTTCGCCATCTCCGCCTACAATGGCGTCGTACTGTATGACCCTGCAGAGGCGGAACCGCTGCGCCGTTTCGAATGGCAGGGTTCGACGCTTTCCCTGGAATGGAGTCCCGATGGCAAATACATCGCCACTGGCGACCAGGACTCGACAGTGCATTTCTGGATCGTCGATACCGGGAAAGACCTGCAGATGTGGGGTTACGAAACGAAGGTGCTGGAACTGGCATGGAGCTTCAATGGCCGCTATCTGGCGACCGGCGGCGGGACTCAGGTCGTGATCTGGGACTGTTCCGGCAAGGGACCGGCAGATACCCGACCGATGATGCTGGAAAAACATCAGCACCTCATCAAGCATCTGCAATTCCAGCGACAGGGTATGCTGCTGGCATCTGGCGGCAATGAGGGTCTGCTGGCGATCTGGAGAGTGAAGAAGAAGAAACCCGTTTTGCTGGCGGATGCCATGTTCAGGGCGCCGATTGCCAGCCTGGCCTGGTCACCGGATGATCGCCGTATCGCGGTGTCAGATGAGAGCGGTACCCTGTCGATAGCGGCAGTGCAGCGAATGTGAGAAACGTGTTTTATATCATATTCTTCCCCTGGCACAGCGCCCCAAAAGGGGGATAAGCGGCAGCATTCACAACTGCGGGACAAGAGGCGATGCAAAGCGCACTGAAGCCCGGCGCGGCGCAACGCCTGGCAAACACCCTGTCACAGCGCAAGTGGCGCGATGCGGGTATCGCATACCTCTTCATCCTGCCCTTCCTGCTGCTCTACCTGTTGTTTACCTTCCTGCCCATCCTGCAAGGCTTCTGGATCTCGCTGCACAAGTGGGACGTCATCGGCAGCAACGTTCGTTTCATCGGGCTGCGCAACTACCAGCTTCTGCTACAGGACAAGCTGTTCTGGTCCTCGCTGGAGCACACGGCCTTTTTTGCCCTGCTGGCCGGGCCGGGACTGATCATCGTCGGCCTGGCGCTGGCCGACGCGCAAACCCGCCTGGAGGAGTTCGAGCTCTTCCAGTAAAGGCACAGGCGGGGGCGGTCAGCGCTGATCACCCCCGTTCCGCCTGAAGGAACTGCCGTGTCCGATGCCCGCCCGAACCTGATATTCGTCCTCGCCGACCAGTTGCGCCTGCAGTCCTGCGGCCATGCCGGCGACGCGCGCGCAGACGCCCCACATCGAGCGTTTGGCGGCGGAGTCGCTCGACTACCGGAACTGCGTCTCCAGCAGTCGCGGGTGCGCGCCCTGCGCTAGTCGCGGCCGCCGCCGAAGAGCCGCAGCAGGAAGATGAAGAGGTTGAGGAAGTTGAGATAGAGGCCCAGCGCGCCCATGATGGCCAGGCGCGACATGGTGGCCTCGCCCTCGCCCGCCAGGCGCGGGTCCTGCGCCATGCGCTGGATGCGCTGCGTGTCGTAGGCCGTCAAACCCGAGAACAGCAGCACGCCAACGAAACTCAGCAGCAGTTCGGTCGTTGAACTGCCGATGAAGGAATTGACGATCAGGGCGATGAACAGGCCGACCAGGCCGATCATGAAGTAGCTGCTGTAGCGGGTCAGGTCCACGCGCGTGGTGAGGCCGAACATCGTCATCACGAAGAAGAGCACGGCCGTCGTGGCGAAAGCCGAAATGACGGTCGAGCCTTCATAGGCCAGCAGGATCAGCGACAGGGTCACACCCACGCTGGCCGCGTAGACGAAGAACAGCACCTGCGCCAGGGTGACGGACATGCGCTGCATGCCCCAGGAGAGCGCCAGCACCAGCCCCAGTTGCGCGACGACGGCGACAATGATGATGGCCGGGTTGGTGACCAGCAGTTCCAGGGCGACGCTGTTGATGACCAGCGCGCTGGCGGTCGTGACCAACATGGCCAGCGTCATCCACATGTAGACCTGGCGCAGCAGCGGCTGAATCGCCACGCCCGGTATGGAGGGCAGACCGCCGACTTCCTGTACAGCCGGAGCAGGTTGGTAGCTCATTATTCTCCTCGCTTTGCCGGCAGGGCGCCGGCGCTCGCCCTGTGGAAATCACCGCATCAGGGTGTCATCAGCCTACCACGCGGGGGCTGCATCTGACAAGCGTCCGGCCTGCCCGCGTCGCGCCGCAACTGCTACAATCGCGCCCCCACCGTCAACAGGAGTGGCCATGAACCTGCTTCACGGCTTTGAGATCCTGCGCGAGCAGGACATCCCGGAGATCAACAGTCACGCGCGCATCTACCGCCACCGGCGCACCGGCGCGCAGCTCATCTCGCTCGAAAACGACGACAGCAACAAGGTCTTCGGCATCACCTTCGCCACGCCGCCGCCCGATTCGACCGGCCTGCCGCACATCCTCGAGCATTCCGTGCTCTGCGGATCGCGCAAGTACCCGGTCAAGGACCCCTTCATCCAGCTGGCGCGCGGCTCGCTCAACACCTTCCTCAACGCCATGACCTACCCCGACAAGACCACCTACCCCGTCGCCAGCCAGAACCTGCAGGACTTCTACAACCTGGTCGACGTCTATCTCGACGCCGTTTTTTACCCGCGCATTTCGCCACGCGTGCTGGCCCAGGAAGGCTGGCGCCATGAGCCCGACGACGACGGTAATCTGGTCTATCAGGGCGTGGTCTTCAACGAAATGAAGGGCGCCTGGTCCTCGCCGGACAGCCTGATGGGCCGCGAATCGGAGCAGGCGCTTTTCCCGGATACCGTCTACGGTCATGATTCCGGCGGCGACCCGCGTCAGATCCCCGACCTGACCTGGGAACAGTTCCGCCAGTTTCACGAGACCTGCTACCATCCTGCCAACGCGCGCATCTGGTTCTACGGCGACGACGATCCGCAGCAGCGATTGCGTCTCATCGACGACTTCATCCGCGACTTTGGGCCGCAGTCGCTGTCGCTGCAGATCCCGCTGCAAAAACGCTGGACGGAGCCGCGCAGTATCCGCGTGGGCTATGCCGTCACCGGCGACGAGGCGCAGCCCAGGGGGCTGATGACGCTCAACTGGATGCTGGACGAGTTCAGCGACGCCGAACTGACGCTGGGCCTCGGCATCCTCGACATTATCCTGCTGGGTACGCCCGCCTCGCCGCTGCGGGTGGCGCTCATCGAATTCGGCCTTGGCGAGGACGTGACGGGCGGCACCGGCGGCCATTTGCGTCAGATGACCTTCTCCGCCGGGATGAAGGGTATCGACGTGGCCGACGCCGACCGCGTCGAGCGCCTGATACTGGACACCCTGGAGACCCTGGCGACCACGGGCATTGAGGCCGAAATGATCGAGGCGGCCGTCAATACCGTCGAATTTCGCCTGCGCGAGAACAACACCGGCGGCTTTCCGCGCGGGCTGGCCCTGATGCTGCGCGCCATGACCAGCTGGCTCCATGACCGCGACCCGCTGGCGCCGCTGGCTTTTGAAGCGCCGCTGGCCGCCCTCAAGGGCCGCATTGCCCGCGGCGAGCCCTGGTTTGAGGCGCTGATTCGCAAGTGGTTGCTGGAAAACCCGCACCGGGCCACGGTGTTGCTGGAGCCCGATCCCGCGGCCGAGGAAAAGCGCCTGGCGGACGAACAGGTGCGCTTGGAGGCGGCCCGGAGCGCCATGAGCGGGCAGGAAATGGAGGCCCTCAGGGAAGAGGCGGAGGCCCTGCGTCGCGCCCAGGAGACGCCCGATACGCCCGAAGCTCTGGCCACCATCCCCCTGTTGCGCCTGGAGGACCTGGAACCCCGGAGCCGCGTCATCCCCATTGAGGAAGAGCGGCTGCACGACGTTCCCCTCCTGACCCACGACCTCTTCACCAACGGGATCGTTTATCTCGATCTGGCGCTGAACCTGCGCGCCCTGCCGCGCGAACTGCTGCCCTGGGTGCCGCTCTTCAGCGCCGCCCTGCTGGAGATGGGCACGCGCCACGAGGACTACCTGCGCCTGTCGAAGCGCATCGGGCGCAAGACCGGCGGCGTCCGCGCCGGTACGTTGCTCTCCTCCGTCGTCGGCAGCGAGGAATGCAGCGCCTGGCTGATGCTGCGCGCGAAGGGCACCCTGGCCCAGGCGCAGGACATGCTCGACATCCTGCGCGACGTGCTGCTGGACGCCACCTTCGAGGACCCGGAACGCTTCCTGCAACTGGCCCTTGAGGAGAAAGCCGGCGCCGAAAGCGGCCTGATCCCCGGCGGCCACGCCGTGGTCAACTCGCGCCTTGGCGCCCACTTCACCGAAGCGGGCTGGGTCGGCGAGCAGATGGGCGGCGTCAGCAACCTCCTTTTCCTGCGCGAGCGTATTCGCCACAGCGAGGAGGGCAACGCAGAGGCCGGCGCCGTCCTGGAAGACATTCGCCGCCGCCTCGTCAACCGCAAGTGCATGATCGCCAACGTGACGCTGGATGCAAAGGGCCTGGACGCCTTTCGTCCACAACTGGGCGCCTTGCTGGAGACATTGCCGGCAGCCCCGTCACAACGTCAGCGCTGGGGGCGCGAGACCATGCCCGCGCGCGAAGGGTTGAGCCTGCCGGCGCAGGTCAACTACGTTGGCAAGGGCGCGCGCCTGACGGACCACGGCTATTCCTGGCATGGCTCGGCCATGGTCGCGCGCGGCTGGCTGAATACCTCCTGGCTCTGGGAGAAGCTGCGCGTGCAGGGCGGCGCTTACGGCGGCTTCGCCGTTCACGACCGTCTCTCGGGCGTCTTTAATTTCCTCTCCTATCGCGACCCGCAGCTCTTGCGCACCCTCGACGCCTGCGATGGCGCCGCGGCTGCCCTGGCGCAGTACCGCCCCGGCCGCGACGAGGTCACGCGAGCCATCATTGGCGCCATCGGCAGCCTGGACAGCTACCAGTTGCCGGATGCCCAGGGTTACAGCTCGCTGATGCGTCATCTGGTCGGCCTGACGGACGACATGCGCCAGGAGAACCGCGAGCAGGTGCTGGCCACCACTGGCGCCGACCTGCGCCGTTTCGCCGATGCCCTGGCCGCCGTGCGAGATCAGGGAGACATCGTTGTGCTGGGGTCAGCGGCGGCGCTGGAGGCGGCGGGCCAGGAGCGGGCGGACCTGCCGGGCAGGGTGACAAAGGTGCTGTAAGCGCCGCGAGGCTGACCGGCAGGATGTTGAGGTAAACTGGATCCATGCGAATCGCAGGAGGCCATCATGCAATCCCCGGTGCGTGACACCGAAGCCGCCGACAACGCCATCGTCGCGCCCTTTGCCGAGTTCAGCCTGGACGAATTTGTCGCGCTGGTCGCGGCCAATCCCGACATCCACTATCGCTTCAACGCCGCGGGAGACGTCATTCAAATGTCGCCAACCTTCCTTCATGCTGATGTTCAGGGCGCCATCGTGACTCATTTCAATATCTGGTTGTGGCAGGGCGCCCTGCCAGGCTATCGGGCTGGCGTGGAGCCGACTTACGACCTCGGCGACTGGCGCTGCCAGCCGGACGTGGCCATCGATCTGCGGCAAGGCAAGGTCATTCCAAAACAGGCGCCGCTGGTCGCTGTGGAAGTGCGCAGCGACAGCAACACCTGGCCGGAACTGCGGGAGAAGGCCAGGCGCTACCTGGAGCATGGCACGCAGATGGTCTGGCTGGTCGACATGGACTCGCGTTCGCTGGAACTGCACGTCGCAGATGCCGCGCCGCAGACCCTGCGCGGCGACGACCTGATCGACGGCGGCGCGGTCCTGCCGGGCTTCCGCTTGCCGCTGGGCGAGCTCTTCCCGAAACCGACGGACTGAGGCTGGTGACGGGTCGCGCCGCGCCTCTTTTTCCCCTGGCGGCCGGCAATCAGGCTGCAAGCCCTGGCCGCGCTCCATGTCTGACGACTATACTGTCTGGTAACTGACACCGGAGTTGATCATGGCAGCCTCAATACCGTGCACACAGGTCACAGAGGGCAGTATCATCGCGCCCTTCGCCGACACGACCATGGACGACTACCTCGCCCTGGTCGAGCGCAATCCCGACTCACACTTCGAATTCAACGCCGCAGGGGATGTAATCGTCATGGCGCCAGTGGCCGAGCATGGAAACACACAATCGATGGTGGGCGCTCGCCTGATACCCTGGCTGTGGACCGGGGCCTTGCCCGGTTATCATGCCGGAAGCGAAATCACCTTTGATCTGGGTGACTGGCGTTGTCAGCCGGATGTCTGTGTGCATCAGGCGCGCGGCAAGATCTTTCCGCGCGAGGCGCCGCTGCTGGCCGTGGAGATCTGCAGCGACAGCAACACCTGGCGCGAATTGCGCGCGAAGGCCGCTCGCTACCTGGAGCACGGCACGCGGATGGTCTGGCTGATCGACACGGACGAACGAACGCTGGAGTTGCATCGCGCGGATGCCCCGCCGCAGACCCTGCGCGGCGACGACCTGATCGACGGCGGCGAGGTCCTGCCGGGCTTGAGTCTGCCCGTCAGCGATCTCTTCCCCTTCCCGGAGGACTGAGGCCTGACGACAACGTAGCGGCCTTCAGGCGTACCAGGCGCCCGGCAAAATCTGGCGCAGCGCGTGGCCGTGATCGCGCAGCGTCAACTCGTAACCGCCCTGCGCCACGGCAGCGCGGAATACCTCCTCATCCAGCGCCAGCCCGAAGCCAGGTGAATCGGGGATGACCACCTCGCCACCCTCGACACGGTACGCGGAGGCATCCAGGCCCGGCGTCCTTACCTCGTCCCACTCGGCAAAGGTATAGCTGTCGATGGCGGCAGCCAGGTGGCCCGAGACGTAGTTGCCCAAGTGGCGGCCGTAATGGTGCGGCGCGCTGCGCACATCCCAGGCATCCAGCTGCGCGCCCGTGCGCAGCCAGTTGCTGAAGCCGTGAGAGAAGATGTCATACTGGATCACGTCCACGTGGCCCTGGCGCGCCCAGTCCATGAGTTCCCGCGGCGCCCATGACTCGCCATCGGCGATCAACACCGCCAGACCTTCCCGCTCCATCCACTTGTGCAGGTCCTCATACAGGACCGGGTCTTCCTGAAAGGCCTCTTCCAGCCAGAAGAGCTGGCAGTCGGCCGTCTCGGCCAGCACGCGTTTGGCGATGTTCTGGTTGTAGCCGTTGTTGGCGTCGATCATCAGGCGCGCGTCAGGGCCGACGGCCTCGCGCACGGCCCGCACGACGGCGATATCCCGTTGTGTGCCCTGTTCCAGCGGCATGTGAAAGGCGCCGCGCCCGACCTTGATCTTGAAGGCGCGGTGGTTGTTGGCGTAACCGAAGAGCGCTTCTTCGGCGATGTGGGCGGCGGCCCCGGCGTCATCTTCCAGGTGCAGGTCGTCGATCAGGAGCGTCGTATCATAGCAGGGGACGCGCAGGGGTCCCGCTGCCACGGCTTTCCCTGCCTGCTGCGCCACCAGCCGGTAGACGGGTTCGCCCGTCACCTGCCCGAGCAGGTCCCACAGCGGGTACTCCAGGGCCGGCGCCGCGTCGGCGACGCCGCGCTCCGCAGTGATCAGCGCGTCGAGCGGCGCGCCGAGGGCTCCGGCCACCCGCAGCGCGTCAAGGTTGACCGGGCCGAAACCGCTGGCGCCATCCTCCGTGCTGAGGCGGAGCAGGGGCACGCGCACCTCCTGGCCGTGTACGGACAGGCGTGAATTGCTGCCGGCAATTCGCGGCCGGCGCCCCACCAGGGTTCCTGCCTCTATTCTCGTGATTCGAGAAGCTGTCATGGCCTCCCCTCCCTCATGCCGGCCCGTAGGCGACGCCGGCGGGGACGACGTCGGTGGCTTCGCCGCGACGGATAGCTTCCGCTGTCGCCAGGATGCTGTCGAAGTCGTGCCGGGGACGGAAGCCCAACAGTTTTTCGATCCTGCCCAGGTCAATCTCGTAGTAGTTGGCGTAGGGAATGCGCGCCTCGGCGACGGGCAATTGATAACGCTCGGCCAGGCGCGGCACCAGTTCACCCCAGTCGAAGATGGCCGCGCCGGAGAGGTTGAAGATCTGGCCGACGGCCGCATCAACCTTGATGCCCAGCTCCAGCCCCTGCACGATGTCGCGTACGTCGGCGAACTGTTCGTGGTAGGGCACGCCGTTGGGGTTCAGGCTGATCAGGAATTTTTCCTGACCATCCCAACCGGCCAGCAGTTCATCGATCATCGTCTGTTCCGCGGGGTCGGCGCGGGTCTCTGTTTTGTAGCGCTCGTACGCCGTGCTGTAGAGGAAGAGCGACGGCCAGCCGCGCTCGTTGAGGAACTCGCCCGGATCGATGACGGTGGAAAAACGCAGCACCGTAACCGGCAGGGCGTACTGCAGCTGATACGCGACGGCCAGTTCCTCGCCCAGCCACTTGGTCATCAGGTAGGGCATGTCCGGGTAACGGCGGTCCACCATATCCTCGCTGATGGGCGTTTCGAAGTAGCGCCCGTATTCCCGCAGGCTCCAGTAGACGCCGGCGGTGCTGGCGTAGACGAAGCGATGCAAATTCGGGCATAACTCGCGCACGCTTTCCAGCAGGTTGAGCGTGCCCGTGACGTTGATGTCCAGGAACTGGCGATTGTCAAAGGGTCCGCCAAAGGCCGCCGCCAGGTGGTAGACGACGTCGACGCCGGCCACGGCGTCCCGCAGGTCCTGCGGGTTGCGCAGATCGCCGAACAGGGTTTCCACGTTGGCAAGGCCGTCCAGCTTGCCGGCGCGGCTGGCATCGCCGGGGTAGACCAGACTCCGAATCGAGTGTCCCTTGTCCAGCAGGCGCATGACCAGGTTGGCGCCGATGCGCCCCGTGGCGCCGGTGACCAGAATCTTCATCGCGTTTCTCCAGTGTGGTGCGGGCGACGGGTCGATTTTGGCAGCGAGTCCAACAGGGCGCCAATAATTTCGCTTTTAAATGTTTTCAGCAGATCTCATCGCTGGTTCATGTCTTGAATGACCACTGAAGATGAAACCGCTTCTGATTGGCTCGGCAAATGGCGAGTTAAGGAACTTGCCCCTGAATGACCTTGGAAACCACGCCATCAAAAATTTCAGATTCAATTCCGAACTCACTTTCAAAGAAGTCACTAACGGGAAATAAACTGTCGAAATGAACGTTTGACATGGGAGTACCGCTTCCTGTCCCCATTTCGCTTGGGACCTGTTGTTGGCAAATTACGATGTCTTCGACATATTGTGCTCTCAGGCAGTCCAATGAGGATCGAGGCCGTTGCCATGCCACAATAATGACTCTCACTCCGATTTCGGCGATTTTATTGTACAAGTCTAGGGCATCTCTTTCGGTCCCGAATACGTCCTGCTTTTGCCGCAAAGGTGGACTGCCCTGCCCATGAGCGGCTTTGATTTTCCTAAAGAGATTGTCACTGTAAATGAGGGTATCTTGGACCTTAAATTCGATAAGCGACGTTTTCGGGTCTGTGGAGTTTCCAATGCCTCTTACTTGAACCAAAGTAGAATCTGGTAGATACCTGACGAATTGTGATGTTGTGTCCCTTGCGGATCGAATGAATGAGTGGATTCTACCCATTTCAGTAGACTCAACTCCGAATTTTACGATTTTATGATTCGGGCACGAGGAATTGAACGCTTCTATAAAAGGGGATTCCAATCGATCTGCTTTGGCGAGACGACTTTGGAACGACGGCATCAAAGCTTTCTTCCAACAACAACGAATTGGTTACAAATGTTGGGCACATAACTTGATGGGAAACCATACGGATAAAGGCGCTTGCTGTCTTGCACAATCACGATCAATCCTTGCATCATCAACCCCGCCATTTCCATTTGTTCGCCAACATGAGCGTGGAAAGGATAGTAACGGCTGCCATGACGGAAATCGGAGACAATTGCTGCGGCATATGCTTTGTCTTGCAAAACCCTTTGCCACTGTTTGAAGTGAGTGCCAAGCTCAGCTAGAAAGGCTCCGTAATGTTCAATTTGAGCCAAGTCTTTGGAGTCTTTACCATAATCCGTTTCCAATCCATTTGCAACTCGTTCTGAAGAAGCCTTATGATCTTTCTTGTTTAATATGCTCCAATAGGGTGGACTCGTAAGGATGAAGCTTTGGGATCCGGTTTCAAGTTCAGCTAATCCCTTTAGGGCATCAACAGTGCGAATCTCGACATTTGCGATGCCATTCTTGTCAGCTTCCCTTACTCGCTCTCTTGCAAGACGTGCCCAACGTTCATAGAGTTCGAATCCTGTGCAGGCACGTTGTTCCTGCACACACGCAACCGCAGTGCTTCCCGCTCCCATAAAGGGATCCAAAACCGATTCACCGGTCTTGGTGAAAAATTTGATCAAACGACGCGCGTCACTTTCTGGAAATGTTGCGGGATGTTCCTTCTTGGAAGGGGGGCGAGCAGTTGCTGTAGACATAACTGAAAATGAGGCAGAGACATTTTCCCAAGAGAGCAACTGATTTGGGTTTTCGACTCCATCCACAAAAACACTACGTGTCCGAGGGAGCCATTCCTTTCCTGACAAGTCATTTAGTTTTGTGGGCATGAGTTACACTCCGTGAGATAGAAATTTCGAACATATGGAATGCTTCAATATCTCCCTGAAATGGTCATCTTAGAACCATTGTTCGCGGTAATTTACCGTAACAAGTCTCAAATCACGAAATACTAATTCAAGCCTTTCTCATACCTAAAGCCCTTGAATTGCGTGGTGTTGTCTCTGCCGTAAGCGCTTATCTGATGTAGTCTTCATCTATTAGCCTAGATTCTTGAAGGGAGCAGCCTCATGACCATCCCCCGCAGCGAGTACCCGCGGCCGCAGTTTGTGCGTGAGGACTGGCTCTGCCTCAACGGCGAATGGCAGTTCGAGATCGACCAGGGGGACAGCGGCCTCGAACGTGGCCTGCTGCAGCGTGAGCTGAAGGAGCGCATCCTCGTGCCCTTCTGCCCTGAAGCAGAACGCTCCGGCATCGGCAATCATGACTTTCTCGAGGCGGTCTGGTACCGGCGCGAGCTGACGATCCCTGCTGCCTGGGACGGGCGGCGAGTCCTGCTGCACTTCCAGGCGGTCGATTACGACGCGACGGTGTGGGTGGACGGCGTCGAGGTGGGGCGGCATCGCGGCGGCTTCTCGCCCTTCAGTTGCGATCTGCATGGCGCGGCCGCGCCCGGCGACACGGTCACGCTGGTCGTCCGCGCGCGCGACACGCATCGCGGCGCGCAGCCGCGCGGCAAGCAGGCGACGGCCTTCGGGCCGCAGGGCGCCATCTACGTGCGCACCACCGGCATCTGGCAAAGCGTCTGGCTGGAGCCCGTGCCGGAGATCGCCCTGCGTCGCCCGCGTCTGACCCCCGACCTCGCCAACAGTCTTATTCGCCTGGAGCAACCGATCAGCGGCAACAGACCGTGCATGCGCCTGCGCGCGACCCTGCGCGACGCTGAAGGCGTGGTCAGTGAGGCCGAATGCGCCGCCGACCTCGACCTGGCGCCGCGCGTCGATCTGCCGATTCCGGCGCAGCGGCGACGGCTCTGGGCGCCCGGCGACCCTCAGCTCTATGACGTCGACATTCAGTTGCTGGATGCCGACGGAAAGGCGGTCGACGAGGCGCGCAGCTATGCCGGACTGCGCAGCGTGGCCATCGACGGCGTGGCGATCAACATCAACGGCGAGACGGTCTTCCAGCGCCTGGTGCTGGACCAGGGTTACTACCCCGATGGCATCATGACCGCGCCCGACGACGACGCTCTGCGGGCGGACATCGAACTCAGCCTGGCGGCCGGTTTCAACGGCGCGCGCCTGCACCAGAAGGTCTTCGAGGAGCGCTTCCTCTACCACGCCGATCGCCTTGGCTACCTCGTCTGGGGCGAATTCGGCGACTGGGGCTGCCGTCAGATGGGCCCGCTGGACGGCGAGCACCAAAGACCGGGGCCGGACTACGTCGCCCAGTGGCTGGAGGTGCTGGAGCGCGACTATTCACACCCCTGCATCGTGGGCTGGTGCCCGCTGAACGAGACCTGGCAGTCGCTCACGGACCGCATCACGATGCTGGATGACGTGACGCAGGGCATGTACCTGGCGACGAAGGCGATGGACTCCACGCGGCCGGTGCTGGACGCCTCCGGCTACTCGCATCGCGTGCGCGGCGCCGACGTCTACGACAGCCACGACTACAGCCAGGACCCCGACGACCTGGCGCGGCGGCATGCCGGTCTGGCGGAGGGCAGGCCCTACGAGAACAGCTTTGAAGGCCGCGGCATCCCGCAGCGCTACCGGGGCAACGCGCGCTGGTCGATCGCCTACGCCGGCCAACCCTATTTCGTCAGCGAGTTCGGCGGCATCTGGTGGAACCCCGCGGCCGCTGAGGACGAGGACTCCTGGGGCTATGGCGAGCGCCCGCGCGACATCGAGGAGTTTTACGATCGCTTCGAGCGGCTTTGCGCGGTGCTGCTGGATGACGTCAACATGTTCGGCTACTGCTACACGCAGTTGACCGACATCCTGCAGGAGCAGAACGGCATCTACACTTACGACCGGCGCGTCAAGTTCGACATGGTGCGCATCCGCGCCGCCCAGCAGCGCCCCGCCGCGATCGAGCGGGGGTAGGGGGAAGCGTTGCCGCTCCCGGTTCCCGGTTATACTGAAAACAGAGATTGAAAGGGAATGCGACCATGCCTATGGATCTGTCAAGGGCCGCAGGCGGTGGCGGGGACCCTGCCATGAGCAACGACGAAAAGGTGCTTGAGCACCTGAAAATGATTCAGGGTGTCATCGAGCGCATGGGGCGCAATTCCTTCCAGTTGAAGGCTTGGAGCGCGGCGTTGGCGACCGGCTGGCTGGCCTTCGTGGCCCAGGGCGGCACGGGACAGTTGCGGCCGGGATTCCTGGTGCTGGTACCCTTCATCATCCTTTTTGCGCTGGATGGCTACTACCTGTGGCAGGAGCGGTTGTTTCGCGGTCTTTACGATGCGGTGCGAGGGGCGGAAAGCACTGACTACTCAATGGCCACCTCTGACAGTGGCGGCTTTTGGAGCGCGCTGTTCTCGCGCACGGTCCTGTTTTACCATATGGCCCCAGTTATATTGGTTGCGGTAGCAACGCCGGGAGTGATGTATGCGTAGAGTGTTCTTCAGTTTCCACTATGAACGCGATGTTCGTCGTGCGGCTGTGGTACGCAACAGTCAGAGATTCCTGGATCGTGACGAATGGCAATTTCTTGACGGCGTTGAGTGGGAAGAAGTCCGCAAAACCAGTGATTTGGCCATCAAACGTTGGATCAACAGAGAGTTGAAGTACACATCGGTCACAGTCGTGCTTATCGGTGCAAAGACAAGTGAACGGAAATGGGTTGACTACGAAATTCAGCAATCCTTGTTGAAGAATCCCCAAAAATGGACTGCTGGGAATCCGCCTTGATGCAATAAAAGACATGAATGCTGGCACTGAAACATCTGGAGAGCCTCCGTGGCGCATGCATGGCTATCCTGTGTATCGATGGGTCCCGGGCACTTCAGAAACGAGAGTTGGAGCCTGGCTCGAACAGGCCGCGCAAGATGCTGGACGTTAAAATGGCCGCGCCATGACTAGCGCGCGACTGGATCGCGACCGGGCCCGAGCCGCCATCCGCGACTTGGTCGCAAGATTTGAAAACCTGACCCCCGCCCGACGCCGGGCCTACAACGAAACCGCCACGCGCAACGACTTCATCGATCCGCTCTTTGCTGCGCTGGGCTGGAATATGCACGATAACGCCGAGGTCGCGCGTGAAGACACCGTCAATCGAAGAAAGCGCGTCGATTACGCATTCAAGACTCGTGGCGTAACTCGTTTCCTGTTGGAAGCCAAACGCCCAACAGCATCTTTGGACGATTCAGACAGCATTCGTCAGGCAACGGACTATGCATGGAACCAGGGCGTGGACTGGGCTGTCCTCTGCAACTTCGATGAAATCAGGGTGTTCTACGCCAGCCACTTTGGACGGGGGGAACGTCATCGCCCCGTGCTGGTACTACACCACAGCGAATATGAGAGCCGTTTTGATGACCTGTGGCTGTTGAGTCGCACGCCAACTGATACCCGTGAACTGGCCAAACAGATGCGTGGGCTGCCGCGCCGGCAGCCTGTTGATGAACAATTGTTTGAAGACCTTGCTGAATGGCGGCGCGACCTGCTTGGCGCAGCCCAGGCTTACAACGAAAACTGGACGCAAGAGCAATGTGAAGAGGCCGTTCAACGTATTCTGAACCGCTTGATATTCATCCGCAGTGTCGAAGATCGTGGAATAGAAGACCCGCATCTGGTTTCTCTGGCGCACGAACTTGTCGACAATCCACGTACCAGCGCTGCCCTGCCGAAACGCTTGGTCGATCTGTTCCGGCAACTGGATGATGTCTACAACGCGAGGCTGTTCGCGAGGCACTTTTCGGAAGACTATGTTGGTGAAGCCCAGCCGCTCGTGGACATGGTAAAGGGGCTGGACCACCGGATAGATGGGACGACCTACAATTTTTCCGCCATAGGCGTGGATGTTCTGGGCACCATTTACGAACAGTATCTGACAAAGGTCCAAGCCGAGCGCGAGCGGCGCAAGCTGCAGGGCATCTACTATACGCCGCGCTACATCGTCAGTTACATCGTGCGCAACACGCTAACGCGCGCCCTGGAGGCGGCCATGGAGAGGGGCGGTCTGGAAGCAGCGCGGCAGCTGCGCGTGCTGGACCCTGCCTGCGGCTCCGGGAGCTTTCTCATCGCCGCCTTCGACGTGCTGGACGACTGGTTCGCGCAAAACGACCACAGCTTGAGTGAAACGACCAAACGTCGGCGCCATATTCTTGGGGCGAATTTATTCGGCGTGGACCTGGATACGCAGGCCGTGGAAGTGACACGGCTGAACCTGTGGCTGCGGGCGGTGGACAAACAGGAGCTTTTGCCTGAAATTCCCAATGTCCGTGAGGGTAACAGCCTTGTCGATGAGTCTTTTGACTGGCAGCGCGAGTTCCCGCCGGTATTCGGCGGGGGCGGCTTCGACGTGGTGATTGGCAATCCGCCGTATGTTCGCCAAGAGGCGCTGTCGCAGGAGTTTAAGGCAATTGCAGAAGCGACATATTGTTCCTTCAAGCCGAGAGCGGACCTGTATTTCTATTTCTATGAAAGGGCGCTGAATCTGTTGTGCGAAGGTGGATTACTTGGGTTCATCTCTTCCAACAAGTTCTTCAGGTCTCTGAATGCAAAACGACTCCGGAATTTCCTTGCGGAGAACTCGAAATTTCAAGACATCGTTGATCTTGCAGGGGTCAAAGTTTTCAGAGGTGTTGCTGTTGATTCAGCAATTGTCGTGACACAAAGGCAAAAAACACCATCTGACACTTACGAGTTCTATTTTTCCGCAACTGACGAATTGAGATCGGACGATTTCGACCAGAATGTTTTGGATTTCGACATTGCCGTTAGTGAAGGACTCGCAGCACAGGACTCTCGGTCACTGTCTCAGAACATCTGGTCATTTTCAACAGATGCAGAAGCAAAAATTCACGACCAAATGCGAGTCACGAGTATTGAGTTACAGGAGTACCTTGGCGACCAAGTTGTGATGGTTCGCGGAATTGTTACTGGCATGAATGGTGCGTTTATCATCCCAAAGGGACTTCGAAACTCAATTGTCAGGACGAATCCGCAAAGCGCACCATTGTTACGGCCTTTACTCGCGGGCAAAGACCTGCGCAGGTATTTTGTTGAGTTTAATGACGAGTTTTTGATTGGAATCCACACTGGTTGGACCAGAGAGCAGTGTGGAGACGAAGACCCGGAAATCTGGATGCGTAAGCACCACCCGCAAATTATGAATCACCTCTCGAAATTCATCCCACAGATTTTTTCCCGTAAAAATCAGGGCAAACAGTGGTGGGAAACATACCCTCCCCAATCCCGATTTACTGATTTCGAGCAACCCAAGCTGATATACCCGGAAATATCGCCTGAGGGCAGATTCACTCTGGATACGGCAGGTTTCTATCCAAGAGACACTGTCCACATCATTTCCGTTAGTGATGTCTACCTGCTGGGTATTTTGAACTCCAAACCTTTGTTGCACTACTTCAAGCAAAATGCAGCTGCACTGGGGAGTACAAATCGAAAGGCGGGTCTCCGCTGGAAAAAGCCTTACGTTTCCCGCATCCCCATCGTCCCCGCAGACCCAAACGAACCGCGCCGCCAGACTATCGAGCTCTGCGTTCGTGAAGCGCTCGACCTTGCCCCGCGCCACGCCGCGGCCATGAAAGGCAGCCACGAGCAGGAAGAACTGGGTCGCCGCTTGGACGCCCTGAACGCGGAAATCGACGCGGCCGTCTGCTCACTCTACGGCCTGACCGACGCACAGAAGGCGCGAGTGATGGGCTCCTCGTAACACCCATCCCCAACCTTGTCCCTGACCCTTGCGCGGAGTAGACTGGGCCGCCGTACGTAGCCGATTTCACCCGCGCGAGGCGAAGCCGTGAAACATCCCAAACAGACACAGGAAAGCATGAGCAAAATGGTCATGCGCTTCGATGACATGAAGGCGCGCGGCGTGCCGCTGATGTTTATCGACAGCATTCTGCCGGCGCACTGGCGCATGAACTACGCTGTCATCGGCGACACCGCCAGCGAGAACCCGGACTTTCGCCTGCAGCGCATGATCACCGCGCCGCATCGCTTCCAGTTGGGCATGGCCTGGGCGCCGCCCGGCTGCGGCCCCGCCTGGCACACGCACGATTACACCGAGAGTTTCTTCATCCTGTGCGGCCCCTGGCGCTTTTACTGGGGCAACAGCGATGATCCGGCCAAGGCCGAGGGCCATTTTGATCTGGACGCCTGGGACCTGATCTCCCTGCCGCCCGGCATGTACCGCAGCTTCGAATACCGAGGCGAGGAGGTCGGCTGGTTCTTCGCCGTGCTGGAGGCGCACGAAGTCTACCAGGGCAAGGACCCCTACTGGTCGCCGCAGATCGAGCAGCAGGCTGCGACGCATGGCTTCCACGCGGACGACAAGGGCAAGATGGTCCAGCCGCCGGACTATGAGCAGCTCAGGCAACAGCAGCAGGAACGCCTGCTCACGCTCTACCAGGAGCTCACCGGCTGCAGCCTGGCGGACTGGCGACCGGACGGGCAGGGGAAAAACGGCGCGTGAAACACAGCCGCGAGCGCATCCTCACCACGCACGTCGGCAGCCTGCCGCGGCCGCAGGAGGTCGTTGACCAGCTCTTCGCCCAGGACAGCGGCGCCGACTACGACGAGTCCGCCTTCGACGCGACCATGACCCGCGCCGTGCGCGAGGTCGCGCAGCAGCAGGCCGACGCCGGCGTGGACGTCATCAGCGACGGCGAAATGAGCAAGATCAGCTACGCGACCTACATGCGCCACCGCCTGACCGGCTTCGAACTGTCGGATGCGCCGCCGCCGCGCGCTACCCCGCTGGACCTGGACGAGTTCCCGGCCTTCCGCGACCGTCTGGCGCAGCAGGGCGGCACGCCGCAGTATCATCGGCCGGTGGTGCGCGGGCCCATCGAGCTGCGCGATCTGGCGCCGCTGGAGAAGGACATCGCCAACCTGAGGGCCGCGGCCCGCGCCGCCGGCGCGCAGGAAGCCTTCATGAACGCGGCCTCGCCGGGCGTCATCGCCGTCTTCCAGCCCAACGAGTACTACCGCAGCGACGCGGACTACCTTGAGGCCCTGGCGGCGGTGATGAAGGTGGAGTACGAGCGCATCACCGGGGCGGGCCTGCTGCTGCAGGTCGATTGCCCGGACCTGGCCATGGGGCGTCACATTCGCTTTCGTGACGCGGACACGGCGACCTTCCGGCGCGCTGCCGCCATGCAGGTGGAAGCGCTGAACGCCGCGCTGGAAAACGTCCCGGTGGAGAGCGTGCGCATTCACCTCTGCTGGGGCAACTACGAGGGGCCCCACACGCGCGACGTCGACCTGGCCGAGGTCATCGACATCGTGCTGCAGGTGAAGGCGCAGGCCATCCAGTTCGAAGGCGCCAACCCGCGCCACGCGCATGAATGGCGGGTCTGGGCCGACGCCGACCTCGGCGACGAGCGCATCCTGATCCCCGGCGTGCTGGATACCACCACCAACTTTGTCGAGCACCCGCAGCTGGTCGCCGAACGCATCGAACGCTACGCGGCCATCGTCGGGCGCGAGCGTGTGCTGGCCGGCACGGACTGCGGCTTCGGCACCTTCGCCGGCTTTGGCGCGGTGCACCCGGACATCGCCTGGGCCAAGCTGCGCTCCCTGGCCGAGGGTGCGCGCCTCGCCAGCGAGCGTCTGTGGGCCTGATGTGAACGCCCCGGGCTGCTCGCCAGAGACGCCACGGAACTGACGCACCTGATCTGGCTGAACCAGGTGATGCAGCCCTGGCGCCGCTGCAGCGGCAGACGCGTCGACAACGAAGAGCTGAAAGGGAACAACGATGGCCCTGCACTATCTGAAACGTGGCAGGACCGCCGCGGCGCGGGACGCCGCCGCCGCGCAGGTCGAGGTCACCGTGCGCGAGTTGCTGGCGGACCTTGAGGCGCGCGGCGACGAGGCCCTGCGCGAACTCTCGCAGCGCTTTGACAACTGGTCCCCGGAGGACTTTCGCCTCACGCCCGAGCGGATCGAGGCAGCCATCGCCACGCTGCCGCCGCAGGTCTGCGACGACATACGCTTCGCCCAGGCGCAGGTGCGCAACTTTGCCGAGGCCCAGCGCGCTTCCCTGCGCGACATTGAGGTGGAGACGCTGCCGGGCGTGGTCCTCGGCCAGCGCAACATTCCGGTGGCGCGTGTGGGCTGCTACGTGCCAGGCGGCCGCTATCCGATGGTCGCCTCCGCGCACATGAGCGTGGTGACCGCGAAGACGGCCGGCGTCCCCTGCCTGGTGGCCTGCACGCCACCCATTAACGGCGAACTGCCGGCAGCGACGGTCGCCGCCATTCACTTCGGCGGCGCGGACGAGATTTACCTGCTGGGCGGGGTGCAGGCCCTGGCGGCCATGGCCTGCGGCCTGATCGGTATAGAGCCGGTCGACATGCTGGTCGGCCCGGGCAACGCCTTTGTGGCCGAGGCCAAGCGCCAGCTTTACGGCCGCGTGGGCATCGACCTGCTGGCCGGCCCCACCGAGGTGCTGGTCATCGCCGACGAGAGCAGCGATGCTGAAATCTGCGCCACCGATCTGCTGGGCCAGGCCGAACACGGCCCGACCTCACCGGCCGTGCTGCTGACCACCAGCCGGGCGCTGGCCGAGGCCGTCGAGGTCGAGATCGGGCGACAGCTGGAGACCCTGACGACGGCCGATCTGGCCGGCGTCGCCTGGCGCGACTATGGTGAAATCATCCTCGCTGACGACGAGGAGGACATGGTGATGGCCGCCGATGACATTGCCAGCGAGCACGTCGAGGTGCTCACGCGGGAGCCGGACTGGTTTCTCGAGCGTCTGGGCAACTACGGCGCGCTCTTCCTCGGGCCGCGCACCAACGTGGCCTTCGGCGACAAGGTCATCGGCACCAACCACACCTTGCCCACCAGACGCGCGGCGCGCTACACCGGCGGCCTGTGGGTCGGCAAGTTCCTCAAGACCGTCACCTACCAGCGCGTCACCAGCGACGAGGCCAGCGCGCAACTGGGCGAGGTGGGCGCGCGGCTCTGCGCCCTTGAGGGCTTCAGCGGCCATCAGGCCCAGTGCGAACTGCGCGCCGAACGCTACGGCGCGGGCGTCGCCGCCGCGGCAACCTGATGGGGTGGCAGCCGCTGAGAGGTCAGGTCGCGCTGGTCACCGGCGGCGCCGGCGGCATCGGCAGCGCCATCTGTCGCGCCTTGGCGGCGGCCGGCGCGACCGTGGTCATCACCTTCAACCGTGACCAGGCGCGGGCCGTCGCTCTCGCAGCAGACTTGCCAGGGGAGGGCCATCTCGTCGCGCAGGCCGCCGTGGAGGACAGCGCCGCGCTGGCCGCGCTGGCAAGGCGCGTTGCCGAAGGCCCTGGTCGACTGGACCTGCTGGTCAACAACGCGGGAATCACCCGCGGCGTGCCGCACGATGACCTGGAGGCCCTGGACGATGACCTCATCGACTCCATCTTCCGCGTCAACGTGCGCGGCGCCATCGCCTGTGCGCGCGCCATGCGGCCCCTGCTTGCGGCGGGCGAGGGCGGCCTGGTGGTCAACATCAGCTCGGTGGCGGGGCGCACGGGGCTGGGCAGCAACATCGCCTATTGCGCCAGCAAGGCCGCGCTGGACAACGTGACGAAGAGTCTGGCGCGGGCGCTGGCGCCGCAGATCCGCGTGGTCAGCGTGTCTCCCGGCTGGGTGGAAGGCGAATACGCGCTGCGCATGCCGCCGCCGCTGATTCAGGAGCAGCGTGACAAAACGCCGCTGGGGCGCATCGCCAGTCCTGAAGACGTGGCCGCGGCGGTACTGGTAGTCGCCACGCAACTGCGTTTCACGACCGGCGCCGTGATCCCGGTGGATGGCGGCCGGCCGCTCGGGTGAGGCTTCGAAAACTGAAAGACACTCTCCAAGATTTTTTGTCCAATGACTTGAGCGAAAGGGGAGAGATATGAACAACTCGGGGCTGTCATTCGTTGCAATTATTTTCTTACTGATTCTCTGGTTGATCTTTGGATTGATCAGTTCGACCATGATGCATAACAGAGGCCGTTCCGAAGCAGCGGGATGGCTTTTGGGGTTACTATTTGGCCCTGTGGGCCTTTTGATCATTTTGCTCGTCAGTGACAGTGCTGAGAAAATAGCGGAAAAGCAACAGGAACTCGCCGCTCGTTCTTATGCTGGCATGCGTAAATGTCCCTACTGCCAGAATTCATTCAGGCTGAGGCCATCCTCTGCAAGCACAGCGGCAGCGATTTAACGGATAAGCCGAAGAATTGAGGCAAGAGTAGTCAGCACCGGGATTTACCATTTGAGCGATCATTTCGGTGGATGGCTGCCGATCGCTGCCTCAAGGCTGTGCTACACTGGTGGGAGTGGAGAGAGTTCGCGCCATGACCGGGACCATAGACCGTCAGACCTTCCAGCGGCTCACGCTGATATACCTCATCGACCAGCTTCCCGATGGCGTCCGCAGCAGCTACCGCCTGCAGAAACTGCTCTATTGCGCCACGCGCGACGTCGATCCCAAACCCTTCACCTTTCACTTCAGCCGCCAAGGCCCCTACAGTCGTGACGTATCCGTCCAGTTGCTGCATATGTTCGAAGATGATCTCGTGCAGCGTCAGGTTTTACGCAACGGCGCAAGCGCTGAAGGTCGCTGGAAGGCATGGCCCGGCGAAACCTGGCGCGAACTTTGTGATGCCTTCGCGGAAGGCCTGCCCGCCCATGCGGAGGCAATTCGCCTTAGTGCTACCCACTTTGGCTGTTTGAGATGTCGCGAACTCGACGAAAACCTGTGCCGTGACCCGCGTCTGCAGGGCATGCGTCGCGGACGTGTTTTGTTGCGTGGGCACAGCGGGAGTTCTGTATCCGTCACGCTTGATGATGAACAGGCGGAAGATCTGGAAATCATGACTCGACCGGAGTTGCTCCGGTCTATGGCGGAGTTGAACCGGGCCGTCACTGAAACCGACTTTGAGACCAGCAAGGTTCGCAGAATCAGCTCCCTGGATGACTACTTCATATGAAATCCTGCTGCACGGAATCTTCCGGGCGGATGTCAGGAAAACACTGAAACGATACACCACGCTTCGCAAGAGGCTGGTCGCCGAACTTGTGAAACTGCAGCAGGGCCCGCGTGGCAAACACGCGCCGATGCGGGATGTTGACGATCCAGAATTGCAGGGGCTGTTCCGTCGAACCCAGGTCGGCAGCCATCGTCTGATTTATCTACTTGACGAACAGAACAGACGAATCATCCCGGTGTACCTGTCGAGCAAGCCTCGCAGCGAGGATACCTACGTGGGTTGGCAGGGTGCCGCCTCGGCAATCACCTTCGATTACCGGTCACGCCATGTTGATGAATTCGAAATCTGGCAGGGCGATCTCTAATGCCCTGGCGGGGGGGGGGGGGGGGGGGGGGGGGGGGGGGGGGGGGGGGGGGGGGGGG
>JAPPOB010000007.1:0-102479 GCA_028818375.1 Anaerolineaceae bacterium | reverse complement strand
GTGCCCGGGGGCCCCCCGGGAAATACCATTCATTTACGGGCACCCCCCTTTTTTTTAATTCAAAATTGGGCCGGGGATATCAAAATCCCGGGGGCCCCCCCCCCCCCCCCGCGCAGCATTCGGCCATCATGGCGATCGTCCGATTGGGGTTGACTCCCGGCTGCAAGGGAAACAGCGAGGCAATCGGCGCTGCGGCCGCCGATGATGGCGCGTGATGCGGACGTCAGTTGATGCGGAAGCGCTCAAGGAACTCGAAATCCGGCGTGACCCCCAGTCCCGGGCGATCGGGAACGGTGAGGTAGCCGTCTTCATCCAGAGTCAATGTTTCCTGGAACCTCCTGGCGCGGTTGATGTCGACGGTCTCGCGATAGAACTCGACGATGAGACCGTTGGGGATGGCGCCGACCAGATGCAGATGGACCTCCTGGTCGCCATGCGGCGCGATCTGCAGGTCATGGGCGGCCGCCAGGGCGGCGACGTTCATGAATTCCGTAATGCCGCCCAGAACCTGCGCGTCCGCGTTGAACACCGCCGCGGCATCGGCGGCGATCAGGTCACGGAATCCGTAGCGCGTGTATTCGTTCTCGCCCGTTGCGATCGGGATCGTGGTGGCCTGCGCCAGTTTGCCGTGCCCGCGGAAGTCATCCGGCGCGATCGGTTCTTCAAACCAGAATATGTCATAAGGCTCCATCTTGCGGGCGATGCTGATCGCCTCGGGCACGCTGTAGGCGCAATTGGCGTCCACCATCAGTTTGATCCCGTCGCCGACAGTCTCGCGCGCGACGCGAACGCGCTCGACGTCTTCATGGATCGGGGCGCCGCCGATTTTCATCTTGACGGCTTTGGCGCCAAGCCGCAGGTTCTCTTCCATTTCCGCGGCCAGGCCGTCGAGTCCCTTGCCCTCTTCGTAATAGCCGCCCGCGATGTAGGCGGGCACACGATCGCGAAAGCCGCCCAGCAGTTTGTGGACGGACTTGCCCGTCGCCACCCCCATCAGGTCCCAGAGCGCGATGTCCAGCCCGCTGATGAAGCGCGTCGTGATGCCGCGACGCCCGACCAGTTTGGGTTCCCACAGCGTCTCCCAGATGCGGCGGTAATCGAAGGGGTCCTGGCCGATCACCAGCGGTTTGAAGTATTCCAGCAAGCCCTGCGTCACTTTGGCCATGCCCATCGTCTGCGGCTTGTGCGCCCAGCCGATGCCCGTGACTCCTTCGTCGGTATGGACGCACATCAGATTCAGACCGCTGTGGGTGTAAACGTGTTTGCCGTTGCGGATGGCTGTGCCCCGCTCCCAACGGTACTGTCGCAGTTCAATGTCGATGATCTTCATGTCGCCGCCTTTCCTGGGGTTGGATATGCTGTCAACGCAGCCTCCGGCACCACCGGAAGAGGTAGTGTGCCACGTTTTTAACCGCGCTGTCGAGTGGGATGCGCCGTGTCACTTGCGCGGGACGGGCGCGCGCTCCAGAATAGGGGAGAGGGTGAAATGGAGCAGTTAAGCGTGGAATTATTGATCCTGCCGCTCATTTGGCTGGTCTGTGGCATTGTGGCGGGCAACATTCTGGCAAATCGGGGGCAATCGCGCGTGGCAGGCTGTCTGCTTGGGTCCCTGCTGGGCCCGATTGGCTTGGCCATCGCGCTCTTCGTACCGGACAGAACGAAGAAATGACAGCCTCAATTCCCTGGTAACCGGCAACCGGTTCCGGGAGGATATAGCCGGGGCTGTCGTACACAGCCTCCGTCCGGCGCGCAGGGCCTTCAGCGCCTCTCGCGCAGCAGAAAGTCGCTGGCGTTGATGGTGCCCCTCTGGCGGAACTGGTGGCGCATGCGGCCGAAGACGTCCACGCTCATCTGCAGCAGCAACTGCGGGATGTCGATCGGCACCCAGTTTTCGCGCAGGGTGGTCACGCCGGCCTCGTCCGTATCGCAGCGGTAGAAGTCCATCACGCGCATGTTGACGACCCTGTTGGTCGGCGCCAGGCCGAGCCAGTCAACACCCGTATGCGTGGCCAGCAGATGTCCCCAGCCGCCGGTGACCGCGTAGTCGCCGTCGCCGATGCGGATGAAATGGCCGCTGTAGCCCGCGCCCTGCAGCTTGCCGCGGTCCGGGAAGGCGACGAGGAAGGGGATTTGGTGGTACTGCTCGTAATTGGCGAGGCCGCGCGTGCTGCCGATGCCGGCCGGGCCATACCACAGCATCCAGGGGTGCCAGAAGCGCCGCTGCTGCATGTCGTCGAGGTTGGCGCGCGTGGGCGCGCCGCCGCCATACCAGGTCATGGCGCTCTGCATGGCCATGACGAGGTCGAGGCTGCGACGCGACGTCGCCTCGTCCTGCGGCGTGAGCAGGACGCCATCACGGGTCATGGGATGTTGCCAGACGCCTTCGCGGCCCAGCGACGGGGCCAGCGGCCAGTAACCGGCCTGGCGCATGACGTCGAGATAGTCGATGAAGACGTAACTGCGGCGAATCTTCCCGTCCAGTACTTCGTGGCATTCGCAGAAGCGCACATTCAGAATCTGCTGTGTGGCGGGGATATCGAACCAGTCTTCAGCGAAGGTGCCGAGGTAGTGGCCGTAACAGGCGACCAGTTCGCGGCCCTGGTAGACGCCGCCGGCGAGGATACCCTCGCGCCGTTCGACGTCGGGCAGGGCCAGGCGCAGCGGCTCCAGAAACTCGCGGCGGATGGCGTCAGGGCCAGTCAGGTCGTTGACCGGGTGCGTGCCGTGGAAATCGGCGTCCTCGCTGTAGACGGCGGCGAGGACCCGGTCAAGCTGCTCTACTGGCGCCAGCGTCAGGTCCCCCCAGGCGGCCTGGACCAGACGCTTGTTGGCGAGGTTGCGGCTCTGGTCAACGGGCGTGAAGGTTTTTGACGGGTCTCCGGCGCGCCGGTCAGGAATGGCGTTGGGCGACATCAGTCACCCGCCTTCTCTTTATCCTGTTCCTCGAAGAATTCGGGCGGCTGCGAGCCGACGAAGCGCAGCACCTTGTTGACGTCGTAGCCGGCCTGCTCCAGCACGCCAGGGATGTCGATCAGCACGTGATTTTCGACCAGCTTGCGCACGCCCTCGCGTTCCTCCACGCGCCAGAAGTCCATGTAGCGCATTTTAATCTGCTGGCCTGTGGCGGGGATGCCCAGCCAGTCGCGGGCGAAGGTGGCGGTCTGGTAGCCGGTACCGGCGACCCAGTCGCCCTGGGCGAGGCGGATGACGTCCGCACCGACCTTGTCGGGGAAGGAGTGGATGAATTCCCTGCGGTAGTCGAGGTCGAACTCATCGATGCCGCGTTTGGCGCCGATGCCGGCCGGGCCGTACCAGACCATGTCGTCGAACCAGTAATCTCCCATGACGCCGGTTCGGTTCTCGTTCATGGCGGCGTACATGTCCTCGACCAGCTGGTGGTTGCGGCGCTCCTGTTCGCCCATGGCGTATTCTCCTTCGCTGCGTGCAGCATGCGAAAACAACGGCCGCCCCCTGGAAGAGCAGGTAGCGGTCTTTTGCCCTCACCCCGGCCCTTTTCCCGCCGCCCCGCGGCAGAACGGGAAAGGGTTTGGGGTGAGGGAGTCATTGATCAACCCTTGACCGCGCCACCGGCGAGGCCCTTGATGAGATAGCGCTGGAAGAAAATGATGATGAAGACGATCGGCAGCGTGATGGAAACCGCGCTGGCGTTCGAGAGCGGGATCAGCCGCGCGTCCTCGCCGCTGGTGTAGCGCGAGATGCCGACCGGCAGGGTGGAGTTGGTGGCCGTCAGCAGGCGCGCCAGCAGGAACTCGTTATAGGCCAGCAGCAGGGTGAAAAGCGCGGTGGTGATGATGCCCGGCCAGACGATGGGCACAATGACGCGCACGAAGCCGGTGAGGCGGTTGCAGCCGTCGATCATGGCCGCCTCCTCCAGTTCGCGCGGAATCTCCATGAAGAAGCTGCGCAGCATCCAGATGGTGAAGGGCTGGTTGATGGCGACGAAGGTGACGATCAGCAGCGGGAAGGTGTCGTAGAGGCCGGAGAGTTGGGCGAAGTAGTAGTAGGGCAGGATGAAGGCCATGCGCGGCAGGGCGCGGAAGGCCAGCGCGGCGAAGAGGATGACGACGCCGGCGATGCCCGAGTAGCGCGCCAGGCCGTAGCCCGCCAGGCAGCCGATGCTGATCGAGATTAGCACCGTGCCCACGGTGACCACCACGCTGTTGAGGAAGTAGTCGTAGAACTCCGCGAACTGCACGATTGAGGGCAACCACAGGATGACGCCCACGACGATGGCCGCGATCGCGAAGTAGATCTGCGTGCGCCACTTTTCCAGGTTGCGGGCGTAGACGCCGACGGCGATCAGGATGATCAGCAGGGCGACCAGACCGAAGGCGATGCCGGTCAGGCCGGCCGGGTCTTCGCTCAGCCACAGCTCCTGGTAGTTGTTCATGGAGCCGCTGAAGATGTTGCGATCGTTGATACCGCCATGGGCCAGCAGGAAAACCCCCGCCAGCACCACGATGGCGAGAATCGGCCAGCGCCAGGCGAGGGGTTTGGGCACGACGCCGGTCTCCTCGTCGACTTTGGCGCTGCGGCGAATCCAGAACACGGCGCCGAGGACCAGCAGGGCGATCAGCAGCACGATGGCGAGGGGGCTGTCGAGGATGAACTGCGGCACGAAACGCGGTTCGCGCGCGATGGCGTCGCGCGTGCGTTGGGTGGAACCGATGATGGCCCAGATGAAGGGGCCGACGCTGTAGATGACCCACAGAATGAGCACAAGATGGATGGCGCCGCGGGCCCAGGCGCTGTTGGTGCGTTGCATCAGCGTTCCTCCACCTGCTCACGGTAGGAAATGATGAGGAAGGGGATGAGGATGATGAAGATTCCCAGCACGGTCAGCACGCTCATGGCGTTGGCGCGGCCGAGACGCTGGAATTCGACGGCCACCAGATAGTTGTAGTACATCAGGGTCTCGATATGACTGTAGATCGGGTTCTGCTTGGTGAGCACGAAGATGCTGTCGAAGACCCGGTAGGCGTCCATGACCGAGATGAGCGCGATGAAAAGGAAGAGGCTGCGCAGATGCGGCAGCACAACGTGTCGCAGGCGCATCAGCCAGCCGGCCCCGTCGACCTTCGCGGCTTCCAGCGGCTCCTGCGGCACGGTCTGCAGGCCGGCGAAGAGCGTGATGATGGCGAAGGGCGTCACGTACCAGATGGCGTGGAAAATGACCAGCCAGGTGATGTTGTCGGTCGTGAAAAAGTTTATGTCGAGACCGAAAACCTGCTCAAGAATGAAGGGGTAAATGCCGTAGCGGTCAAAGGTCTGGCGGAAGACCAGGGTGCCGACGATGGGCGTGACGATGAAGGGCAGCAGGGTGGCGGCGATGTACAGGCCGCGGAAGGTGCTCACCTGGTCCAGCAGCAGCGCCACCCCCAGGCCGATGATCATTTGCAGCGGCACGGTCACCACGATGTAAATCAGGGTGAAGCGCAGGGCGTTCCAGAAGCCCGGGTCGCCCAGCATAAAAAGGTAGTTTTCCAGCCCGACCCATTCCGGGCTGGTCACGTTGCGGAAGGTGATGAGCTGGAAACCCAGCCAGACCGCCGCCAGCAGGGGCGCGACCATCAGCAGCAGCATGATGACGATGCTGGGGCCGACGAAGAAGGAAAAGTGTTTGCGGCTCATCGTTCCTCCTTTCTCTCAATAGTCCCTTTCCTGATTGTTCATTGCCGCTGACGCAGGTCCACGTCAAGTTGGTCGAAGAAGTGCGGCAGGTCAACGAAAACCCAGTTCTCGGCCAGGCGGTCGCCGTCACGCCGCCACCAGTCGATGCCGCGCATGGTGACGGGACGGCAGGTGGCCGGATGGCCCAGATACGGACCCAGGTGGCGCATGTGCAGCACCGGGAAACCGGCGCAGGCCACGTAGGGACCCTCGGCGATCCAGACGGTGTCTTCCGTGCCGCCAACGCGGTCCGGAAAGGCGCGCAGAAAGGGGACCTGGTGGTGCTCTTCAAAGCCGGCCAGCGCCACGGTCGAGCCGATGCCGGCCGGGCCGTACCAGCGCATGTCCTCCGCCCAGAAGCGCGTCATGCCCATGCTGACCAGGTTGTTTCCGTCGTAGTCGTTGAGCGCGTCGATCATGGCCAGCACCAGCTCGAGGCTGCGCGCGGAGTCGGCGGGGTCGGAGCTGGACTGGCGCAGGCCGTCGCCGGCGCGCGGCCCGGGGATCCAGCGCGTGTCGCCGCTTTCCGGCGGCAGGGCCTGGCGGCCGCACTGGCGCAACAGACTGACCAGATCGAGCAGCAGCATGATCTCACAGACGCGGCCCTTCGCCACACGGCAAAATTCGCCGAAGCGCATGTGGACGCTGTGTCCACAGGCCGGGATGCCGAGCCACCCTTTCACAAAACTGCCGATGAAATCGCCGGTGGTGGCGACCCAGGTCGAGCCCCGGTGCCGCCCGGCGATGCTGATGTAGGGGCGGCGCTGCAGGTCGGGGAAGGCCTGACGCAGGGGCGCAACGAAGTCGCGCGCAAGGGCGTCGGCGCCCTGCACTTCGTTGACGGGGTGAAAGGCTTGCAGGCGCAGGTCCGGCGCGGCGTATGAGTCCAGCGCCGCTGCGACCTCCCCCTCTTGTAGCAGGGCCTGCCACAGGGACCGGACGGTCTCTTTTGCGGCCTGGTTTTCGTCTGCGGGCAAGCGCTTTTCCGCCCCTGTTCGTGTGACTGACAGGCGGGCTGGCGTGCCCGCCCGTCAGCGGTGTGCGAAGAAGCTTACCCGATGTAACCCTGGGCCGTAGCTTCTTCAACGTAGAGATCGGCCGCGGCCTGCAGGGCCTCCGCGGAGGTCATTTCGCCGGTGGCGGCCATGGGCAGGAATTGCCCCAGGGCGGAGTTGGCGATCTGCTGGGCCGGATGATCGATGGCGGGTCCGCCCTCGGCGATGGTCGTCAGGGAGGCTTCGGAATAACGGGGCGCGTTGGCCGAGGCGCCGTTACGCGGCACCAGACCGAACTCCGCCGCGCCCAGTTGCGAGTCGAGGTCAGCCGCTTCCATGATGATCTGGAAGAGGAGGTCCTTGTCGATCTCGCTGGTGGCGGGGATGGCGAGGAAATCCGCCCAGGGGATGCCGCCGCGGTTGGGCGTATCCGCCGTGGCGTGCAGCGCCGGGGCGAACTCGATCACACCGACCACGTCGGAGAGTTCCTCGTCGTCCATCATGGCGGCGCGGCTGGCCCAGATGTGCGCCATGGCGATGCTGCCGTTGGCGAGGCCGGCCTGCACGTCATCGGTGGAGAGCAGGACACCTTCCTCGCCGAGGCAGGCATCCACGATTTCCAGCAGCTTGTCCAGCGCGGCTATGCCGGTCTCGCTGTTGAAGGCGGGCATCAGGTTCTCGTCCAGCAGATGTCCGCCCCAGGTACCGTAAAGGTTGACGTACTCGACGCGCCAGGCCCAGCCGGCGGAAACGACGAGGCCGAAGCCCATGTCCGCGCCGGCGCCCTCAAGGGCCATCGAGTTGCAGATGCCGATGACGTCGTCATAGGTCTGCGGCGGCTCGACGCCGGCGGCCTCCAGCAGATCACCGTTGTACATGAAGATCGACGTGTTGACGATGATCGGGATGCCGTAGATATTGCCGTTCAGGGTGGCCGCGGCATACATGGCGTCCGACATGTCGCCGAGGTCGTAGGCCTCGCTGTATTCGTCGATCAGGTCATTGAGCGGCATCAGCCAGCCCAGGGCGGCCAGTTCGCCGATGAAGGCGTTGCTGCCGTGGACGATGTCGTAGGGCGAGGCGCCGGTGCTGGACGCCGCCAGACGCATTTCATTCTGCGCGTCGGCGCTCTGCAACACCTGGGCGTTGACGTCCAGATTCTCGACCTGGTTGCAGCTTTCGATTTCGCTGGCGTAGAAATCAAGAATTGGGAAGGTCCAGCCGATGAAATTGACCTGCACCGGCTCCGCCGGCGCGGCGACGTCACAGCCGTGCATGTCTGCCATGGCGGGGAGGCCGGTCAGGGCCAGCCCCAGTGCGGCGAGCAGTAGAACGAACTTCTTCATGTGAGAGTCCTCTCTGTCACAACGGTAAATGAAACGATACAACAGGCGCGTCCGCAGGGGAACGGTCGCCATTTTGCGAAAAGGGGTGGTGAGGCGCGCAGTTTTTTCCATGGATTTCATCGCAGGCCGGCCTTCCGCCAGACGTCGACGCCGGCCTGGGCGGCGGCGTCGATCATGTCGATGAGTACCCAGTCCTCGCGTAGCATGTCGCCCTCGCGGCGCCAGAAGTCCATGACGTTGAGGCGCATTTCGCGGCCGCTGGCGGGCCAGTCGAGGAAGTCGCCGGTCATGGTGCCGACCGAGGCGGGCCAGCCGGTGGAGGCGGCGAAATGGCCCTCCGCGATGCGCGCGCGATGGCCGACGCCTTTGCGGTCGGGCGTCATGCGCAGGAAGGGCGCCTGGGCGAGGTGACGGAATTCGTCGAGATCCAGCGAGGAGCCCGTGCCGCGCGGCCCGTGCCAGGTCATCTGCGGATGCCAGTATTCCACCAGGTCCTGGCTGTCGGGGTCCTGGCCGTCGTACTTGTTGAGGCCGCCGAAGATCATCGCCTCGACCAGCGCCAGGGTCCTGGCCGACTCGGCGGGATCGCGACCGGCATGGTCGAGACCGTCGCCGGTGGCCGGGCCGGGCGGCCAGACTTCGTGGGCGGCGCCAGGCGGAATGAGATCGATGCCGGCCTGCAGCAGCAGGGCGGGCAGGTCCATCAGGTAACGAATTTCGACGATGCGTCCGGCCTCCACGCGGCAGAACTCGCCGTAGCGCGTGCGCAGGCTGAAGCCCGTCGGCGCGATGACGAGGTCCGGCGTCAGGCGCCATTCGTTGACGAAGCTGCCGATGGCGTCGCCCATGGCGGCGACCCAGACCTCGCCCTCGAAATGGCCGCCGAGGAAGAGGCAGGGTCGGCGCTGCCAGTCCGGGAAGGCGCAGTAGAGGGGCTGCAGAAAGCGTTCGAGAAAGGCGTCGCGGCCTGCCAGCAAACGCAGGGGCTGGATGCCGTGCCACTCCAGGTCCGGCCCGAGGAAGCGGGCCAGATCGCGACGCGCGGCGGGACCCTGTTCGCGGGCTTGCGCGAAGTCCCACACCATCTGTTTGGCCTGCGCCAGACGATCTTCCATGTATTCCCTAACCCTTCACAGCGCCGGCTGCCAGTCCCTTGACCAGTTGCTTCTGGAAAAAGAGGATGACGATGATGATGGGAATGGTGGACGATACTGCCGCCGCGGCCGCCAGCGTCAGGTGGCGGGGATCTTCGCCGCCGGTGAAGCGCGAGATGGCCACCGGCAAGGTCCAGTTGGTCTGGGTCAGGATGCGCACCAGCAGGAACTCGTTGTAGGCCAGCAGCAGGGTGAAGAGCGCGGTGGCGACGATTCCCGGCCACATGACCGGGATGATGACGCGCGCAAAGGCGACGAGACGGCCGGCGCCGTCGACCATCGCCGATTCCTCCAGGTCCTTCGGAATCTCCATAAAGAAGCTGCGCAGCATCCAGATGGTGAAGGGCTGGTTGACGGCGACCAGGGTGATGATGACGAGGATGTGGGAGTCGATGAGATTGAGCGCGCTGCCGATCCAGTAATAGGGCAGGACGTAGGCCAGGCGCGGCAGGGCGCGGAAGGCCAGCGCCGCGATCAGCACGACCACACCCAGCAGGCCGGCGTAACGGGCGAGGGCATAGCCCGCCAGGCAACCGAAGCTGATCGACACCACGATGGTGCCGACGGTGACGATGAGGGTGTTGATGAAAAAGTCGTAGAAGCGGGCCATATCCAGCACCTGCGGGATCAGCCACAGCAGCCCGACAAGGCCGGACAGGGCGATGCCATAGACTAGGTTCCGGCGCAGGGGGATGTGCTGCGCGAAGATCAGCAGGCAGACCAGCAGCGACAGGGCCAGCAACAGGAAAAAAGCCAGGGCTTCCGGGTTCTCCGGCGTGGAGCGCAACCAGAGATCCTCATAATTCTCGAGCGTGGGCGAGAACAGGAATTTGGGCGTGCGCGAACTGGCGTCCCGCAGTTTCTTGATGGACTGCAGGGCCGTCCACAGGAAAGGCACCACGCTGTAGATGGCGAAGGCCAGCAGAAACACATGGATCAGTACGCGTCCGGGACGGCTGGTTACGGGGTCCATCGCCTAACGCTCCGCGATCTGTTCTTTCCAGGAAAGGTAGAGATTGGGAATGAGCACGACCATGATGCCGATGACGGTGAGCACGGCCATGGCGTTGGCCTTGCCCAGGCGTTCAAACTGGGTCGCCGTCTGGTAGGTATAGGTCATGATGGTGTTGGCCTTGTAGAGGGGATTGAGGCCGGTCAGGACGAAGACGCTGTCAAAGACGCGGTAGGAATCCATGATACTGAAGAGCAGGATGAAGAGCGTTAGCGAGCGCACGTGCGGGATGACGATGTGACGAATCTTCTGCAGGCGACTGGCGCCGTCGATGCCGGAGGCCTCCATCAGATCCGGGGGCAGGGTCTGCAGACCGGCGAAGTAGACGACGAGGGTGAAGGGCGTGACGTACCAGATGCCGTGGAGGAAGATGAGCGCCTTCACGGTTTGCTCGGTGTAGCGGAAACGCTCGTTGAGCAGTTCCTGGTAGACCCAGCGCAGCAGGCCGGAGGGTTCAAACAACTGGCGAAACATGATGGTGCCGACGATGGGCACGATGATGAAGGGCAGCAAAAAGATGGAGAGGTAAACGCCGCGCGCCAGTCCCGTCACCTGATCCAGCAGGAGGGCCACGATGAAGCCGATGACGATCCAGGACGGCACCACCACGGCGATGTAGAGCGCGGTGAAGTTGAAGGACTGCCAGAAGCGCTCGTCGCCGAGGGCGGCGACGAAGTTGCGCAGGCCGACCCACTGCGGCTCCAGCACGTTGTCGAAAGTCATGAAGTGCATGCCCAGCCAGATGGCCATGGCCAGCGGCAGGACCATCAGCAGGAGCATGACGATGATGCTCGGGCCGGCGAAGCCCAGGAATATCCGGCGATCCATGGTCTCGTTTCTCTGGCCAACCGGGTGAGGACGGGGCGGCGGACGCCCGCCACCCCGCCCGGTCGCTGAAGCGTCTAGCCCCCGATGTAGCCCTGGGCGGTCGCTTCCTCCATGTAGGCGTCGGCAGCGGCGTCAAGCGCCTCCTGCGGGCTCAGCTCGCCGGTGGCGGTGAGGGGCAGGAACTCGCTCAGCTTGTCGATGGCGATGTCGTTGGCCGGGTGCTTGGAGTAGTTCCCGACGCTGTCAGCCACGGTGCCGCTGGCGGCCGGCAGATACTTGCCGCCGAAATCAGCCGCCGAGCCGCGTGTGGGGATGCCGAATACCGCGGCCTGCTGCTGCGAGGCGGCGTCGACGGCTTCCATGATGACGCGGAAAATGAGGTCCGGGTCGTTGGTGGTGTTGGCCGGGATGAAGAAGAAGTCCAGCCAGGCGGAGCCGGCGCGCGGGCCGCCCTCAACGACGCGCGGCGCGGGCGCGAAATCGATGACCTCGCTGAGCTCGGTGTTGTCCGGGTCGCTCATGCCGGCGGCGCGGCTGGCCCAAAGCTTGACGGCCGGCAGCGTGCCCTGATGCATGCCGGTCTCCATGTTGTTGTTGCTCATGGAGGAGGCCGCTTCGCCGAGGCAGCTGTTGAAAAAGTCGAGCATGATCTCGACGGCCTGTACGCCCTCCGGCCCGTTGAAGGCCGGCATGGCGCCTTCATCAAGGTAGCTGCCGCCGAGGCCGCCCAGCACCATGAAGAATTCCAGCTCCCAGCCGCGGGGGCGGGAAAGGTCCATGCCAAAGGGCGCGTCCCAGTCCATGTTGTCGAGGCCAATGGCATCGCAGAGCGCGATGACGTCGGCGTAGGTCTCGGGCGGCATCATGCCCATCCCGGCCAGCACGTCACTGCGATAGAAGAGATGCAGGGTGTTGGCGATGACGGGAATGCCGTAGATGTTGCCGTCGATGGCGCCGACGTCCCAGTTCGAGGCCGAAATGTCGTCGAGGTCGTATTCGTCGCGGTACTTGTCAATGAGGTCGTTGAGCGGCATCAACCAGCCCTTGCCGCCCCAGTCGGCCACCTGTCCATTGGCGCCGCTGAGGATGTCGTAGGGCGAATCGCCGCCGGCCGAGAGCGCCAGGTTGACCTGCTCCTGCACGTCCTCGCCGGACAGCTGGTTGACGTTGATGTCGATGTTCTCGACCGCGTCGCAGGCCTCCATTTCGCTGTAGTAGAAATCAAGGATGGGGAAGCTCCAGCCGAGCGCGTTGAGCTCAACGGCTTCCATCGGCGCTTCAACGTTGCATGCGCCGGCTTCCTGCGCGACGGCGCCGGGCATCGCGACGAGGCCCATACACAGGGCCAGCAGTGCAAGGACGTAAAACTTCTGACGGTACATGTCTTCTCCTGTCGCTAACCGAAAAATGGGTCAAAACGGAGCCTGTCACTCCGCTAACTCCCTGAATCCTGAGGGCGGTGGATTTGTCTGAGCAGCGCGAATTCGTCGAAAAGCATCCATTCCTGCTGAATGCGCCCTTCCTGAATCAGCATGTGCGAGATGCCCAGAATGTTGATGCGTTGACCGCCGGGCTCGCCGTAGTTGCCGTAGCCGGTGTGCGTGCCCTGCATGCGCCAGCGCAGCGCCACCCGCCAGCCCTTCTCCCCGTCACCGCAGCAGGTGCTGCGCTCGATCGTGAAGGCCAGGTCCGGGAAGGGCGCCAGCAGGGCCAGCGCGAAGCCCTGGTACTCGTTGTGTCCGTGGATGCGCCGCAGCGAAGGCCCTTCGGCCCGCAGGGTCTCCGCATGGTACTCGCGCACCTTGTTGAGCAAGCGCCAGTTCCAGATCTCGTGCATGGCGCGGCGGGCGAAGTCGGCGGGGTCGAGGGGGCCTTGCGGCTCCGGCAGGGCGGGCGGCGGCAGCTGGCCGGTGCCGCGCTCGATATCGGCGGCATGCTGTTGCGGGGGTTCGGCGCAGGCCATGGCGCGCGCCGTCTTCACCGGGTCCAGGCCCAGTTGATGCACCAGGGTCAGCTCGTCGCGCACCAGCCACTCCTCAACGACCCGGTTGCGGCGGCAGAAGCAGTCGGCGATGGCGTAGTAGCGCACGCGCCTGTTGGTCGGCGGGCCGTAGAGCGACCAGCCGCGGTTGGTGCCCGTATGCACCAGGCGGTGCGAGGAGTAGTAGCCCTGTTCATCGTCGCCATCCCAGATGACCTCGTCGCCATAGAGACGGCGGTCGGGGTAGGCGGCGAGGGTGCCGAGGGTCGCTGCGAAGACCGCCTCACGGCCATAGCTGGCGCCATCCGAAGTGTGCAGGCGGATGGTGTTGGCGTAGTAGTCGTAAAGCTTGCCGATGGCCTTTTCTTCCCAGATTTCGTGGGTGATGCCGATGATGTAGTCCACGAAATCCTCATAGCGGGGGTTGAAGCCCTTCATCCCCTGACGCTGGAGACCGTTGGCGTCGCGCAGATTCTGGATGTCGACCTTGTCCTGCAGGGTGATGCCGGTGTCCTGCGCGTCCGTCGTCTCTTCTCTCTCGCTCATGGGGCCTCCTTGCTGCGGCATACTCAGGCGGAACCACGCAACACCAGTTGCACCGGCAGGGTCTCCTGCACGGCCGGGGCGGCGGGCTCGTTCAATCGACGGTTGACCAGTTCTACGACGCGTTCGCCGATGCGCTCCAGGGGTTGTTGCACGGTGCTGATGTGCGGCAGGGTGCGGAAACCGGCGCGCAGGCCGTCGAAACCGGTGACGGCCACATCCTGCGGGACGCACAGACCGGCCGCCTGCAATGTGTTGATAACGTCCACGGCCACCAGATCGTGGGCGGCAACGATGGCCGTGGGATGCGGCGTCAGGGCCAGCAACTGACGGGTGGGGGCGACGCCGCTGTCGGGTTCGAGGCGCGTTTCGACGATGAGTCGATCGTCCCTCGCGATTTCTGCCGCGGCCAGGGCGTCGAGATAGCCCTGCAGGCGGGCTTCGTTGGCGGTGGTCAGTTCGGGGCGGGTCATGAAGGCGATGCGTCGATGCCCCACAGCCAGCAAATGGTCCATGATTTGGCGCGTGCCGTCGTAATAGTCGGGCACGACGCAGGAGACGCGTTCATCGGGGATGTAACGGCCCATGACGACGAAGGGGAAATCGTCTTCCAGCAGGGCCTCGATGGTGTGGCTGTCGTAGTGGGTGGAGAAAAGGATGACGCCGTCAATTTCACCGGCGCGGCAGACCTGCAGCAACTGGCCGGGGTCGTTGTCGGTCAGGGTGTAGATGAGCAGTCGTTTGCCGCATTCCTGCGAGCAGCGAACGGCGCCGGGGATGATGCCGGAAAGGTAATCGACGACGTATTCGAGGGTTGTGTTAAGGAAGAGGCCGATGCGGTCGGTGCGGCCGCGACGCAGGTCGCGCGCGGCGCTGCTGGGCTGGTAATCGAGTTCAAGAGCGGCGCGCAGCACCATTTCACGCGTGTCGCTGGAAACGTCGCGATAGCCGTTGAGGGCCTTGGAGACGGTGGAAGGGGAGAGTTCCAGCCGCCGCGCTATGTCCGTGAGTGAGGTAGGCACAAGGCACTTCCGAAAACGATTTCGCTACCTGCGCGGGACTGTAACACAGTTTTCCTGGCCTTGCAAACAATGCCGGCAGGGCCCGGACGCGTTTTCTGGATGAAGCGGGGCGACGGGACCAGGCGGCATTCACAACAGGTCAGTTTGCGTCACCATCAGGACACGCTATAATGTGCGGCCGGATTGGCGACGGGGCCGCGCGCCCTGCGAATACCAGGCCGGGGAGTCGGCGAAAGCCTGATGACTGCGCCGGATTCGGGGTAGCGTAGCGCTGGCAGACTTTGATGACTCAACGTATGCTTGTGAACGCATGAACTGTCACATAACGTGGGGAAGGACACTCATGAACACTGACAGGTGCCATATCGTGGTGTGTTTGGTTCTTGTATTGTTGCTTGCAGTAACGGGACAGGCCCTGGCTCAGGATCCCCCTGCGACGAAAACACCGCTGCCCGTGCCGGAATCGCCGGTCGTGACGCTCGATTCGAACATTGAGAATGACGTGGAAACCGGCGACTTTGTCGTTACGTCATCCAATACGAGTGTGTTCAATAACGCTGAATCCGTTGAACTGTTTTCAGCCATTGAATCCAGAAGGACGGAGGCGGAAGAAATAGTCTCGCCCGCTGATGCCGGCACCATCCGGATTTCCGCCGAGGACCTGGAATACGAGGACGGTGACATCGTCTCCTTCTCGCTGACCGGTCTGGCCGCCCTTGATGACGCAACCTACAGCGACAGCCCCAGCCTGATCTTCTGCTATCCGGTCCACGAATCCTGTAGCGACCCCAGAACTCTGGTTCGTTCCCTGCCGCCGCCGGTGGATGCGACTGTCAGCCTGTCCGCTACCGCGCAAGCCCAGACCGAGGGTACCGGCGGCACCTTCGAAGTTAACATTCCCATCAGGGGCACGGTCATCGCCAGCGCTGACGGTTTCCAGTGGAATGCGCACAACTCGGACGGCAATTCGGCCAGCGGCCAGGAAAATCTGGGCACCAGTCAGGTCCTGGTCCAGGCCCAGGCAGAGGCAGAGGTCCAGGCAGAGGCCCAGGCGGTTGATTCCTTCGAGACCATTCAATTCGGCGCGGACCTGATCGATTTCGAGCCGGATGAAAGTGTTCGCATCACCCTGCGCACCGTGGCCCCGAGTGGTTCCAATATCTACGTGGACAGCCACCCCGTGGTCTACTATTTCTGCGTCGACCCGGACGTGGACTGCGCCGCTCTGTGGAATTCTTCCGTGCCGGGCGGCGGCGGTGATGGTGACGGCGGCGGCGGCGGGGTCGGCGGAAACTGCCTGAACACCGACGAGGCCGCCCCGATCAAGGTCTGCGCCAACGCCGACTACTCGTCCTACACGCTCTACGGTGTTTACCAGGACAGCACCGTGCAATCGCTCTCCAGCGTCACCAGCGCCTCCAGTCTCTGCGGCGCGAAGGCTGAAGCTGAAGACAATCTGGCCAGCGGCACCAACGTCGCCGCCAACAAGGCCTACACCGTCAGCTACGATGGCGACTGCACGATGACGCTCAGCACCTACTACGCCGACAAGGGGCCGGACGTCGACAAGCCCTACATCATCACCATTGACGAGCACCACACGGTGCGTTACGTGCAGTGGTAGTCCGGAACTGCCACTGACCGGAAGGCCGGTCCCGTTTCGGGGCCGGCCTTTTGCTTTCTTGTCGGGCAGGGGCCGGGTTAGTCGGCGCCCGGCGGTTTCTCGCAGTAGCTGTCGCCGATGACGAGCAGGTCCATGCGCGTGCGCAGGAAGCAGTCGATGGCTTCTTCCGGCGTGCAGACGATGGGCTCATTTTCGTTGAAGCTGGTGTTGACGACGACGGGCAGGCCCGTGCGCCGCTCGAAGCCCTTCAGCAGGTCGTAATAGCGCGGGTTGTGCTCGCGCACCACGGTCTGCAGACGGCCTGTCTGGTCGACGTGAGCCACGGCGCAGAGACGCTCGCGCCACGCATCGCGGATGCGACAGACGTGCAGCATGTGGGGTGAGGGCTCCCCTTGCTCGAAGATCCGGGTCTGCGCCTCCGCCAGCACAGCCGGCGCGAAGGGTCGGAACCACTCGCGGCGTTTGATGCGGTCGTTGAGCGTCTGCTTCATGTCCGCCAGGCCCGGGTGGGCGAGGATGGAGCGGTTGCCAAGGGCGCGCGGCCCCCACTCCATACGGCCCTGGAACCAGCCGACGATCGCCCCGGCCTCTATCGCCGCCGCCGTGCGTTCCAGCAGCTCCGGCTCCGGCAACTCCTGCGCCGCCACGCCCCGACGCGCCAGGGCGCTGCGAATCTCCTGCTGCGTGTACTCCGGACCGAGTCCGGCGCTGCCCATGACGTAGCGCTCGCCGCTGTCGGGGGTTTGCCGGCCGGCATGGAGCGCCGCGCCCAGTGACAGGCCCTCGTCGCCGGCGGCGGGGTGAATCCAGGTCTCGCGGAAGGGTGTCTGCGTTGTGACGAGGCCGTTGGCCACGCTGTTGAGCGCGCAGCCGCCGGCCATCACCACGCGGTCGGTAGGGGCGAGGGTGTGCAGACGCCGCAACAAATGCAGCCAGGCGCGTTCGAAAGCGGCCTGCAGGCCACGGGCGAGGTCCATGTCGCGCTGTGTGATCTCGCTGCCCGGCTTGCGCGGCGCGCCGAAGGTCGCGACCATGTGGTCGGACCAGTGGCGCCCGATCTCCATTTCGCCGCGCGCGTTGATGCTGATGGACTGCTCGGCGCCGAAGGGCAGAAACCAGCGACTGTTGAGGCGAAAGCCGTCGTCCGTCAGGCGCAGCATGTCGTCGAAATGCGCGCGGCAGGAGTCCTCGCCGTAGGGCGCCAGACCCATCACCTTGCCCTCGTCGCCATAGCGGCCGTAGCCGATGAACTGGCAGATCATGGTGTAGAGCGAGCCCAGCGAGTGCGGCACGTGGATGCGCTGCAGCACCTTGATGTCATCGCCCTGGCAACGGGCCAGCATGCAGGTGACAAAGTCGCCGGAGCCGTCCACGCTGAAGCCGGCGGCCTCGTCCCAGGGCGAACTGAAGTACGCGCTGGCGACGTGAGCGAGGTGGTGTTCGACGCGCAGCTGGCGGAAGGTCAGGGCGGCCGGGTCGAGGCCGAATTCCGCGGCCAGTTGCGACTTCACGTCCAGTTGCTTCACCTGACCGGCGCCGGCTTGCAGCAGGGCGGGCAGGCGCGTCGGATTGCCGAAGAGGAAGGCGGCCTTGCGCGTCAGGTTGGCCGCGGGATCGCGCGGGACGGCGACGCAGTCGATATCCTGCGGGCCGATGCCGGCCATGTCCAGCACCTGGCGAATGGCCTGGCGCGGGAAACCGGCGTAGTACTTGACCCGGTTGAGACGCTCCTCGGCGATGGCGGCGACCGGCTGGCCGTCGATGACCAGGGCGGCCGAGGCGCCGGCGTGTTCGCTGTTGATGCCGAGGATGACGCTCACGGGGACTGGGTCGCTCCTGTCGGCGGACTCTGCGCGGCGCGAGCCCGTTCAAATCCTGCCGGGCCGGGATGATTGTACAGGAAAACGACCGCGGGCGGGGACGGCCCTTTCCCGCTCAGTCGCGGGAGCCCTCCAGCAAATCCTTTCCCGCGACCATCCAGTACCATATGGGTTTCGGGGTGAAGCGGGCGACTTGACAAGTCGTCCCTGCGGGATGCTTCGAGCTTGCGCTCTCGCTACCCGTACACAGATTGGGGATCGTTGTACGGGCGACATATGATGTCGCCCGCAGATACACGATGTCGCCTGCGGGCGTTGCGTTTTGTGGATGTTGGCGATCTGACCGATCGCCCCTAACGCAGGCCCTGCGGCGCCAGTTCGCCAATCGAGCTTTCCAGTTCGAGATCTTCCACGACCTCGCTGCGGGCGAGCTTCGCCGTCGCTGGCAGGGGCGTATCGAACTGGTAATCGGGGTCACCCTTCTGTACACGCCAGACCATACGCATTTCTTTCCAGGCGCCTGTGAGGGTGCGCGGCACGGGCATGTCGTCGGCGATTTCCTCGTAGAGCCGGCCGAGGTTGTAGCAGGGCACGCCGGCGTACATGTGGTGCTCGATGTGCCATTCCATGCGCCAGTAGAGGAAGGAGAAGAGCGGGTTGAGGCGCATCGAACGCACGCTCTTGCGGAAGTCGTTGACGTTGTCCTGCAGGCCGCAGTGCTGCGGCAGGCCGACGAAGTAACCCAGCCAGTTGGCGGTGAAGACCGCGGTGCTGAAGATCAGCGGCAGCACCCACAGGCCGGTCAGGATGGCGATGACCAAAATCGAGCCGTGGAAGAGAATCAGGATGCGCGACCAGAGCACGGTCTTGCGGTATTCCTCCGGCTGGTCCTGATGCAGGGCGCGCACCCAGTCCGTGCCGGGCGCTCTTCCCGGGTCGTTGAGCCCGAGGGCCGTCCGCAGGGAAGTGACGATATTGTCGAACAGCCCGCCCTTGCTGAAGGTGCGCCCGCGCCGCGTCAGCAAGTTCATCGTGAAGAGTTGCAGCACGAAGGTCGAGGCCAGCGTGGGCTCTATCGGCAGCAGCACCTCGCGGTCGCCCTCGGGGTGCAGGGTGTAACGGTGGTGGTAGGTGTGGCTCATGTTGTAGTCGTAGGTATCGAACCAGCCGATCAGGCTGAAGATGTGCAGGAAGACCTTGTTGAGCCATTTGGTGCGGAAGACGGTGCCATGGCCAAGCTCATGCGGGGCGATGCCGCTGAAAAAGCTGGTGACCGTGCCGTGGCAGAAAAGCGCCAGCAGAAAGGCGCCCCAAAGCTGCAGCGACCAGAAGTGAAAGACCAGCGCGCCGGTCAGGCAGAAGAGGGCCAGGTGACCGCCGGCCTGGAACCAGCCCTGCAGGTCGCTGCGGCGGGACAGTTCGCGCAGCTTTTTGCCCGGAATCGGGCTACGGTACCACTCCACGCGCAGCGTTTTGCGCACGTCAGCCAGCGGTGGGTAACTCATCTCGCAAACTCCTGACACAAATGCCACCTGCGCCGGAGTATAGCCAGGGAGGCGAAGGTCTGCCTGGCGGCCATCCCGCTGAGGGAAAGGCTCGCCCGTTGGAGCGGGACGGGAAAGAGATCGGGGGGAGTGCGCCCTCACCCTAAATCCTTTCCCGCTCAGTCGCAGGAGACCTTCCCTCAGGGAGAGGGACTTTAACAAAGCGAAAAGACCGAAAAGAGTTTCACTTTTTTCGTTTGCACAAAGATCTGAAGAGAGAAACCAGAAAGGCATCTCCCCCTCTCCCTCAGGGAGAGGGGGTTGGGGGGTGAGGGCAAACGTCGGGCCAGAGAGCCCTCACCCCAAAATCCTTTCCCGCGTGTGACATGCCGACGTGGCGGGCGACTTGATAAGTCGCCCCTACAGATGTAGGTGCCGGGATGTACGGGCGACATACCATGTCGCCCGCATGCGACATGCTGTCACCATGGGCGGTTAATTCAATCGCCCCTACTGCAGGCCAGCCGGCGCCAGGTCGCCGATGGAGCTTTCCAACTCAATTTCTTCCGGCTTTTCGCTGCGGATGCGGCGCGCCGTCGGCGGCAGGGGCGTGTCGAACTGGTAGTCGGGGTCACCCTTCTGCACGCGCCAGACCATGCGCATTTCTTTCCAGGCGCCGATGAGGGTGCGCGGCTCGGGCAGGTCGTCGGCGATTTCCTCGTAAAGTTTACGCAGGTTGTAGCAGGGCACGCCGGCGTACATGTGGTGCTCGAGGTGCCATTCCATGCGCCAGTAGAGGAAGGAAAAGAGCGGGTTGAGGCGCATCGAACGCACGCTTTTGCGGAAGTCGTTGACGTTGTCCTGCAGGCCGCAGTGCTGCGGCAGGGTGACGAAGTAACGAATTCCGTTGGCGGTGAATGTCGCGGTGCTGAAGATCAGCGGCAGCACCCACAGGCCGGTGGCGATGGCAATCAGCAAAATGCTGCCATGGAAGAGGAGCAGCAGGCGCGACCAGCGGACCGACTTGCGGAATTCCTCCGGCTGGTCGGCGTGCAGGGCGCGGAACCATTCAAAGATCGGCACCCTGGCCGGCCCATCGACGCCGAAGGCGCGTTGCAGTGTGACCCATACGGTGGAGATCAGGCCGCCCTTGTCGAAGACGCGCCGTGGCTTCGTCGTTATGTTGATCGTGAAGAGTTGAAGCATGAATAAGGAGGCCAGCGAGGGTTCCAGCGGCAGCAACACCTCGCGGTCGCCCTCGGGGTGCAGGGTGTAGCGGTGATGGTAGGTGTGGCTGCTGCCGTAGTCGTAATGATCCCACCAGCCGATCAGGCTGAAGGGATAGAGAAAGGCCTTGTTGAGCCATTTGGTGCGGAAGACGGTGCCGTGGCCGAGTTCGTGCGCGGCCACGCCCCGCATGAAGCTGGTGACCGTGCCGTGGCAGAAGAGCGCGGCGAGAAAGGCGCCCTGGAGTTGCAGGGTCCAGAAGTGAAAGACCAGCGCGCCGGTGAGAATGAAGAGCGTCAGGTGCCCGCCGGCCTGAAACCAGGCCTGGCGGTCGCTGCGGCGGGATAGCTCGCGCAGCTTCGCGCCGGGGACCGGGCTGCGGTACCAGTCGACGCGAAAGGTCTTGCGCACGTCAGCCAGCGCTGGGTAACCCATCGCTCACACTCCTGACACAGATGCCACCTGCGCTGGAGTATAGCCAGGGAGGCGAGCGTCTGCCTGGCGGCCCTTATGCTGAGGGAAGGGCTCTCCCGTTGGAGCGGGACAGGAGAAAGACTTGGGGCAATTCGCCCTCACCTGAATCCCTTGCTCACCTCACGAGGCAAAGAGGGTCAGGAAGCGAGGGCCAGGCCTACCTCAGGCCCGCCGGCGCCAGCTCGCCGATGGAGCTTTCCAGTTCGATTGCTTCCGGCTTTTCGCTGCGGATGCGGCGCGCCGTCGGCGGCAGGGGCGTGTCGAACTGGTAGTCGGGGTCACGCTTCTGTACACGCCAGATCATGCGCATCTCGCGCCAGGCGCCGATGAGGCTGCGCGGCTCGGGCATGTCGTCGGCGATTTCCTCGTAAAGCCGGCCGAGGTTGTAGCAGGGCACGCCGGCGTACATGTGGTGCTCGGTGTGCCATTCCATGCGCCAGTAGAGGAAGGAGAAAAGCGGGTTAAGGCGCATCGAGCGTACGCTCTTGCGGAAGTCGGGCACGTTTTCCATCAGGCCGCAGTGCTGCGTCATGCCGACGAAGTAGTGCAACCAGTTGGCGATGAAGGGCGCGACGCTGAAGATCAGCGGCAGAACCCACAGGCCGGTCAGGATGGCGATGACCAGAACGCTTCCATGGAAGAGGATCAGGATGCGCGACCAGCGCACCGACTTGCGGAACTCTTCCGGCTGGTCGACGTGCAGGGCGCGCAGCCATTCGAAGATCGGCACCTCGGGCGGGCCGACGACGCCGAAGGCGGCCTTGAGTGTGACCCATACGGTCGAGACCAGGCCGCCCTTGCTGAAGACGCGGCGGGGCTGCGTCACCAGATTGACGGTGAAGAGCTGCAGCATGAAGAAGGAGGCCAGCGAGGGTTCCAGCGGCAAGAGGTTCTCGCGGTCGCCCTCGGGGTGCAGGGTGTAGCGATGGTGGTAGGTGTGGCTGCTGCCGTAGTCGTAGATATTCCACCAGCCGATCAGGCTGAAGAGGTAGAGAAAGACCTTGTTGAGCCATTTCGTGCGGAAGACGGTGCCGTGGCCCAGCTCGTGCGGCGCCACACCGGTGAAGAAGCTGGTGACCGTGCCGTGACAGAAGAGCGCGACCAGAAAGACGCCCCAAAGTTGCAGCGACCAGAAGTGGGTGACCAGCGCGGCAGTGATGACGAAAAGCGCCAGGTGCCCGCCGGCCTGGAACCAGGCCTGGCGGTCGCTGCGGCGCGAAAGTTCGCGCAGTTTCGCGCCGGGGATCGGGCTGCGATACCACTCCACGCGCAGCGTCTTGCGCACTTCGTCCAGTGGCTGGTAGCCCATCGCTCATGCTCCTGACACAACTGCCACCTGCGCCGGAGTATAGCGAGGGAGCTGAGGGTCTGCGCGCATGAGTCGGCGATGCAGGGGGGCGCGCGCGTGGAAATCCCGCAGTACCGCCACAAGAAGCCCTTCAAATTCCGGGTCTGAACGCTAGACGGGTGTACGGAGGGCTGTACAATCATCTCCAGAGCGGGATGAGTCCGTCATTCGTCCCGCAAGCGACTCCACATCAACGGAGACCCGGACAGGATGAGCGAGAAACTCTACGAGGCGGCCTTCCCCTATGGCGACGACGTCCTCGCCCTGCCGGTGGCGGACATCGATGACGCCACGCGCTGGTACAGTCACGCCTTCGGGCTGCGGGAAGTCGAAAGGCGCGGCGGGCCGCAGCCGGCGGTGACGCTGGAGCGCGACGGCGTGCAAATCGGCTTTGCGGTCAACGGCGGCGATCCCGCCAGCGAGGGCGCGGCGATCCGCGTCACGGACATCCACAGGGCTCGCGACGAACTGCAGGCCAAAGGCGTCGAAACCGGCAACTGGCGCGTGGACGAGGAGGACGGGTGTAAGCTTCAGGTCTTCTTCGTCATCGCGCCGGACGGACTTTGCTACTACTTCCATCAGCCCCTTGACGAGGTCTGAAGACAGGGCGGCCAGCGTCACTCCGCGGCCGATCCCTTGCCCCCGGGATTCACAGCGCGCCCGGTGTATGCTGATTCCAGTCAACCATTTGAGGAAAGGCGAATGCACGCCAGTGTGACCTTCAGAATCCTGGGCCGGGACGAAGAAGCCTTTGACGAGCCGGAGGACGGCCCGACATTGACCCGGGCGCAGATCCGCAAGTCCTTTGAGGGCGATCTGGTCGCGACGGGCGTCCTGATGTACGCGATGACCTACCTCGACGACGAAAACGCCTCCTTCCTGGGCTTCGAAAAGGTCGTGGGCACTCTGGGCGGGCGGACCGGCAGCTTCGTGCTGCGGCATACGGGCGTCTACGACGGCGAGCAGGCCAGGGCGAGCTGCGAGGTCGTGCCGGGCTCGGGGACCGGCGAGCTGGCGGGGCTGTCGGGCAGCGGCGGCTTCGCTGCCGGCCACGCCGAACAGCACGACATGACCTTAGAGCACGAGATCTGAAGACGGGCGGACCGGTCAGCGGCGACGGCCCTGACTGTTCAGCGTATCAAAAGCCGTCCCAGCCGGGCAGGGCGGCCGCCTGCCGCACCCACTCGACGAACTGTTCCTCGTCGAAAGCATCCTCGTAGATGTCGTACCAGCGCGCGTCGGGGTCCTTGCCCGAGCCGGGCGGGTAGGGATCCAGCGACTTGCCGTCGAGGAAGGTCACTTTTACATAGCGCGTGAAGACGTGGGTGCTGAGGAACCAGCCCTGGCCCTTGATGCCATAGAAGGGTGAGTTCCAGCGCACCGCCTTGCGCACCTCCGGCGCCTGTTCCACGATGATCTCGTCGATGCGCCGCCCGAGCGCGCGCTTCCAGCCGGGCATGGCGGCGATGTAGGCCTGCACGGGCGCGTCGCCGTCGCCTTTGGGGATCTGCGGGTTGCCGCCGGAGAGCAGGACGGGCTTTCCGCTGGCCCGCAGGGCAGCTGCTCTCTCCTCGAAGCTGGTTGACTTCCCTGATGACTTGCCGGCCATCCCGTTTGCTCCTGGCCGCCCCGCGTGCGCCTGGTCGGGGTCTCACATTTCAGATTCTGGTGGACCTGAGGGGACTCGAACCCCTGGCCTCCACAGTGCGATTGTGGCGCTCTCCCAACTGAGCTACAGGCCCGCTGGCGGCACATTTTACAGGAGGCGGCGGCGCAGCGTCAAGCCAGGCGGCGTGGCGACGGCCTTCCCGCGCCACCACGCCCAATTCTCTGGTCTCGCGGCTGTCGGTTATACTGAAGGCGGAGCGTAAAGGGAGCGCAGCATGGCTGTCACCGTTCGCAACCCGGCCGAACTGACCCTGGAGCGGTATTTCGAGTTGGTCAGGCAATACCCCGGCAAGAAGTTCACATTCAACTCCAGGGGGGAAATCATCGAGATGGCACCTGTACGCGCTCACGGCTTCCTGCAGGTGGACATTGCTTGGCTGCTGAAAAACTGGTTGCTGACCGGTTCCCTGCCTGGATTTCGAACAGGCGTGGAAATTCTGCACAATCTCGATGGCTGGATCTGTCAACCGGACGTGGTGATTTGCCGCGAGGAAGGCCCGCCCGTTGCGCAGGAAGCCCCCTTGCTGGCGGTGGAGGTGCACAGCCGCAGCAACACCCGCAGCGAACTGGAAGCGAAGGCGGCGCGCTACCTGCAGAAGGGCACGCAGATGGTCTGGCTGCTCTATCCGCAAACGGCTTCGCTCGTGCTACACGTCGCCGACGGTCCGCCACGTACCCTGCGCGGCGACGACCTCATCGAAGGCGGCGAGGTGCTGCCGGGGTTCCGCGTCCCCGTCAGCGACATCTTCTCCGAAACGTCCTGAACGGCCACAGCGACAAGACCGTCCACTAATCCCGCCCCGGGACGGGGCAGCCCGCGTCACTACGCCCGGTTCTCTGGCTGCGCGACTGTCGGTTATACTGAAGGCGGAGCGTAAAGGGAGCGCAGCATGGCTGTCACCGTTCGCAACCCGGCCGAACTGACCCTGGAGCGGTATTTCGAGTTGGTCAGGCAGTACCCCGGCAAGAAGTTCACATTCAACTCCAGGGGGGAAATCGTCGAGATGGCGCCGAGCTGGTTGCACTCCAGGAAGCAGGCGCGCGTCGCCGTGTTGCTGGCGGCGTGGCTGGATGCCGGTGCCTTGCCCGGCTACGACGTGGGTACCGAAGCCCTGCACAACCTCGACGGCTGGTACTGTCAGCCGGATGTCGCCGTCCAGCGGACAGGTGCTGACCCTGGCGTTCCGACCGAAGCCCCCCTGCTGGCGGTGGAGGTGCACAGCCGCAGCAACACCCGCAGCGAACTGGAAGTGAAAGCGGCACGCTACCTGCAGCATGGCACGTCAATGGTCTGGCTCCTCTACCCGCGGACGGGTACGCTCGAGCTTCACGTCGCCGACGGTCCGCCACGTACCCTGCGCGGCGACGACCTCATCGAAGGCGGCGAGGTGCTGCCGGGGTTCCGCGTCCCCGTCAGCGACATCTTCTCCGAAACGTCCTGAACGGCCACAGCGACAAGACCGTCATTTGATCCGGCCCTGTGCCGCGGCAGCCCGCGCCCGCAGTCCGGCGGCATTGCGACGGCCTGTCCGCGCTGCTATACTGCGCGCCTGCGCCCGCAGCCCGGAGGCATTCCTTGACGTCACTGGTCATCACGGTCACCGAGACGCTGCGCTACCGGGGCGCCATCGGTCAGTGGAGTTGGGTGCTGCACCGCCTGAGCGGGCTCGGCGTGGTGCTCTTCCTGGTGCTGCACGTCGTCGATACCTCCTGGGCCGTCTTCTGGCCCGAGCTCTACGAGGAGGCGATCGCCACTTACCAGTCGCCGCTTTTCACCATCGGCGAGTTCGGCCTTGTGGCGGCGGTGGTTTACCACGCCTTCAACGGCCTGCGCATCGTCTTCTTCGATTACAATCCCCATCTCTGGCGCCATCAGCAACGCGCCGCGCAGATCGTGCTGCTCGTCACGCTGGTCGTGCTGGCGCCGGTCTTCCTGCTGATGTTCGGCCACGTGCTGGATTTCTACAATTCGGCGCCGCAGGTGCTGCCGCTGACGGAAGTGCTGCGCGCGCAACTGGTCTTTCTACCCGGCTTCATCGCCGCCATCGTCGCCGCGCTGATCCTGTCCGGTCTGCACGGCCTGATCTCCGGCGGCGACAGCGCGACCGGCGTCGTTGACCCCCAGGGCAGCCGCAGCGAGCGTTTCTGGTGGTCCTTCATGCGCGTCAGTTCGCTGCTGATCCTTCCGCTGGTCTTCGGTCATCTGGCTGTGATGCACGTGTTGCAAGGCGTTTTCGACATCACGGCCCAGGGGCACGACGTGGTCGGGACGGGCGGCGTCATCAATGAAAGCGGCACGGCCGTCGAGTTCGTCGCCAACCGCTGGAACCTGCTGGTGGGCGGCGTGGCGGTCTGGCGCGTCTACGATTTCGCGCTGCTGGCGCTGGTCGTGGCGCACGGCTTCAACGGCCTGCGTTACGTACTCACCGACTACACCTCACACAGCCCCTTCCTGCGCCGCGCCAGCGTATACCTGTGTATGCTGGGCGCGCTGACGCTGCTGGTGCTGGGCGTGGGCGCGCTGCTGGGCACGATCGACGAGACCGCCATCGAGATGGGCGTGGAGGCCATGGAGCGCCTGCACGCCGGCTCCTGAAGCGGAGACGCGGAGACGATGCAGACCCACCAGTTTGACGCACTGATCGTGGGCGCCGGCGGCGCCGGGTTGATGGCGGCGCTTTACGCCAGCCAGGGCGGCGCGAAGGTCGCCGTGGTCAGCAAGCTTTACCCCACCCGCAGCCACACCGGGGCGGCCCTCGGCGGCATCGGGGCGGCCCTCGGCAACCACGAGGAAGACCGGCCCGAATGGCACATGTACGACACGGTCAAGGGTGGCGACTACCTCGCTGACCAGGATGCGGTGCGGGTGCTGGGCGAGGAGGCCGTCGACGCCGTCATCGAACTGGAGCACATGGGCCTGCCCTTCGACCGCACTTCCGAGGGGCGCATCAGCCAGCGGCGTTTCGGCGGCCACACCAGCAACTTCGGTGAGAAGGCCGTGCGCCGCGCCTGCCACTCGGCGGACCGCACCGGCCACATGATTTTGCAGACGCTCTATCAGCAGTGTCTGCGCAACGAGGTGCGCTTCTTCGACGAGTACCAGGTGGTCGATCTGCTGCTCAATCAGGGGGTGGCCTGCGGCGCGGTGGCCATCAAACTGGGCAGCGGCGAGTTTCACTGCTTCAATGCAAAAGCCACGCTCTTCGCCACCGGCGGCTGGGGCCGCGTGTGGCAGGTGACCAGCAACGCCCACAGCCTGACCGGCGACGGCGCGGCCATTGTCCTGCGCCGCGGCCTGCCACTGGAGGACATGGAGTTCTACCAGTTTCATCCCACCGGGCTGTACGGCCTCGGCGTGCTGCTGACCGAGGGCATCCGCGGCGAGGGCGGCGTGTTGCTCAACCGCCATGGCGAGCGTTTCATGGAGCGCTATGCGCCGACGATCAAGGACCTCGCCAGCCGCGACGTGGTCAGCCGCTCCATGTATCTTGAACTGCGCGACGGCAAGGGCATCCGCGGCAGCGACTACCTGCACCTCGACATCCGGCCGGAGACGGTCAACCGCTATCTGGCGGAGGCCGGCGAGACGCGGCGCATCGACGAGGACTTCATCGCGCGCAACCTGGCGGAGACCCTGGAGGTCTGTCGCACCTACGCCGGTGTGGACCCGCTGCAGGAGCCGATGCCGGTGCAACCCACGGCACACTATGCCATGGGCGGCATCCCCACTAACGTCAACGCCGAGGTGATCGTTGACGCGGCCGGCAAGGTGATGCAGGGCCTGTATGCGGCGGGCGAGGTGGCCTGCGTCAGTTGCCACGGCGCCAACCGGCTGGGCACCAATTCCCTGGTGGACCTGGTCGTCTTCGGGCGCCGCGGCGGCAAGCGCATCGCCAATTTCGTGCGCGAGGCGCCCCTGATCCCGCCGCCGATGGACGCCGCTGAGGAAGTGCGCGCGGAGTTCGAACGCATTCGCAACAGTGAGGGCAGCAGCCGGCCCGGCGAGTTGCGCGCGCAAATGCAGAGCCTGATGATGACGCACGTCGGCGTCTTCCGCAGCGCGGATGGCATGCGGCAGGGTCGCGACGCCGTGCTGGAGTTGCGCCAGCGCTTCCTGCAGGACCTCGGCATCGACGACCGCGGCCAGGTCTTCAACACGGACCTGATGGAAGCCTGGGAGCTGGGCTGTCTGCTGGATACGGCCGTGGTGACGGCGGAGTGCGCGCTGGCGCGCGAGGAAAGCCGCGGCGCCCACAGCCGCGAGGACTTCCGTGAACGCGACGACGCGAACTGGATGGTGCATTCGCTGATCAGCAGCCAGGCCAGCGGCCTCGTCACGGAGCAGCTGGAGCTGGCGCTGAATCACGACAAGTCGGTGGACCGCTCGCTGGAAGCGGAGGACGAGCGTTTCGCGCCGAAAGAACGCGTCTATTAGCAGGGGACGGTGAGCCGCATGGACATCAGCTTTCGCATCCGGCGCTACAATCCGGAAGCCGGGCGGACGAAGCCCTACTGGCAGGAATTCGAGCTAAACGACGTCGAGCCGTCCCATCGGGTGCTGGAACTGCTGCATCGCGTCAAGTGGGAACAGGACGGCACGCTGGCCTTCCGCCGCTCCTGCTCCAGTGGCATCTGCGGCTCGGACGCCATGCGCATCAACGGGCGCAACGCCCTGGCCTGCAAGCTGCTGGCGCGCGACGTGGGCCCGAAGATTCAGGTGGAGCCGATCCTCGGTCTGCGGGTCATCAAGGACCTGATCGTGGATATGGAGCCCTTCCTCGCGCATTATCGCCAGGTATTGCCCTGGTTCGTCAACGACGGGCCGCTGCCGGCGGACGGGCGCGAGCGCCTGCAGGCGCAGGAAGACAAGGACCTCATCACCGATAGCACCAACTGCATCCTCTGCGCGGCCTGCACGACGTCCTGCCCGAGTTTCTGGGCCAATGGCGAGTACGTCGGGCCGGCGGCCATCGTGCAGGCGCACCGCTTCCTGTTCGATACCCGCGACACGGGCGACGACGCCCGCCTCGACGCCCTCGGCGCGCCGGATGGCGTCTGGCGCTGCCGCACGATCTTCAACTGCACGCCGGCCTGTCCGCGCGGCATTGAGGTGACGCGCGCCATCGGCGAGGTCAAGCTGGCCGTGCGCAAGGGCGCGACGGCGGGCATCATCGACCCGGCAACCATCAAGCAGCAGCACTGAGTAAAGGCTCAGCCGAGCGGGCCGATACCCTCGTCTTCGCCGCCGCCGAGGTCCCAGGCGTTGCCCAGGCGCGTGGCGCGCAGGGCTTTCTCGCGCTCTTCACTCAGGAATTGTTCCAGTTGCGCCGGCGGGCGCACCGACTGGCCCCACTGGGCGGACTCGTCGCTCATCACCTGCAGCGTGTTTTCCACGTAGGCCCGCAGGGCAGCGCGATAGGTCAGCGTGTCCATGTCGTCCAGCGGCGACTGCGAATCGGCCACTTCGAGGCTCTCCAGCGCGCTTTCATAAATGTTGGCCGAGCGGTCCCACTGGTAGAGGCCGGCGAGGGTGGTGAAGGCGCCGCCGACGGCGGGCGCGACCACGGCGATCAGCATCAGCAGGTTGGTCAGGGCGTGCACGGTGCTGCATTCGTCGCTGTCGATGCCGGCCATGTCGTTCAGGGCGCCGATGAATTCCATGCCATCGACGCGAGCCTGGGCGATGGGTGAGGTCGCCAGCAGTTCGCCGAATTCCGCCAGCGCGTCATCCCCGGCGTCCGCCTGTTCGATGAGCCCCAGCTGATGCATGCTGCGCACCAGCCCCTGGCTGTCCGCCAGTTCGGCGCAGGCGCCGTTGTTGGCGAAGGAGCCCGGCACCAGCCAGCCGGTGGCCAGCAGGCCGGCCAGCGCGGCGGCCAGACCGGCGATGAAGGCGAAGACGGCCACGATGAAATTGACCTGGTTGCCGGCGCGGCGGTACTGGCTGGCGGCGCGTTGCCAGTAGTTGCGCTGGTCTTCCAGCGAAAACCACTGAAAGATACGATAGGCGGCGCGCAGGCGCATGCGTTCGAGTTGTTCGGGCGGCATCATGTTGCGGCCCCCGTGGCTGCGTCCCGCGGTTGCAGGCCGCGGTTGATCTCGGCGGCGCGTTGCGCCAGCAGCATGCGGCGCTGGTAACCGCCGGTCTCGTCATAGGGTGGCACGCGGGTGAGGAAGCGGAAGTATTCGCGGCGCAATTCCTCGGCGCGGCGGCGGTTGAGCAGCCACTGCTCCTGGGGCGGCACGCGCCCTCCGACGGCCGCAAGGAAGGCCGTCAGCAGGGAGATAATCGTCTCGATAAAGGCGAAGACCGGCATCTGCTCCGGCTGGTTGGAGAGGGCGATCAGCTGCAGGGAGCCGACCAGGGTGGAGAGAATGGCCAGCAGCAGGAAGTTGATTTGCTGGCGCCGATAGCGGTTTTGTTGCATCTTGGCGCGATGATCGCGCTCGCGAAAGAGGCGCAGCACCTCGTATTCGAGGTAGTCGACATCCTCGTAAATCTCCTGACGCACGGCCTCCGGCACGCCCTGCAGCACCCGCTCCAGCTGGTCGGGGTCCAGCAGCCGGAAGCGGGGGTCCGGTTGGGCGGGACGGAAGGGCCCGTAGCGCGGCATTTCGCGCAGCCAGACGGGCAAATGGCGGCGGAAGAAACTCCCGCCCTGGCTGGCCGGGGCGCGCCCCTCCACAGCCGGTCTCATTGCAAGGGGGTCTCCTGGGTGGCTTAACGCTGCTCCGTCATTATAGCCGCGGCCCTGGCGCGTGTTAGAATGTATGTCATGTTTCGTCGCTGCCTGTTGCTTGCGGCACTGCTCATCGGGGCCGCAACAACGCAGGCCCAGGACCCCGGCGCGGACCTGGCGCAGCGCGTCAACAGACTGCGGGCGTCGCAGGGCCTGGCGGCCATGCGCGTTAACAACGCGCTGGGGGTCGCCGCGCGCAGCCAGGCGCGCTGGATGGCCGACAGCGGCCTGATCCGCCACACCCGACCCGACGGCACCGACCTGCGCGCGCGCGCCCGCGCCGCCGGTTACCCTACCACCTGGGTGGCGGAAATCATTTACATGGGCGGGAGCGTCGCCAACGCCTGGAGCTTCTGGCTCGGCTCGAAAATCCACTACGATACGCTCACCGGCCCCTACCTGCAGGAGATGGGCATCGGCTACGCCAGGGCCGCCAACGGTCGCACGGCTTATGTGATCGTCTTCGGCAACCCGGGCGGCGCGCCGGTGGCGCCGGGTCGCAGCGCGCCCGCCGCGCCGCCCTCCTACGTTGTCGGCCGCGACCCGCGCGGCTTTATCATGCACCGCATCCAGCCCGACGACACCCTCGGCCTGATCGCGCTGATTTACGGCTACTCCTGGGATGACCTGCCCTACATGCGCGCGATCAACGGCATGGAGGAGCATGACAATCTGCTGCAGCCGGGCGAGATCTTCCTTGTGCCGCCCGCCGACGGCACCTACACGCCCACGCCCGGCAGGCCGGCTGCGACCGGCACGCCCATGCCGTCGCCGACGCTGGCAGCGACCTCCACGTCGACGCCGCGCGCCGGGGCCACCAGCGAGCGTCTGCCGCCGGACCTTGTCACCGCAGCCCGCCCGTTGCCCGCCCGCGCCACGCCCCATCAGGCGCCCTCCGGACAGGGGGCTGGCAACGCGCCCTTGTGGGTGATTCTGGCGCTGGCCGCGCAGGCGGCGCTGCTGGGTCTGGCGCTCATCTTCTTCGTCCTGTGGCGGCGGCGATGAAGGCGCGGCGGGTGCTGCGGGCCTTCGTCGTGGCCCTGGTGCGCACCCTGCGCAACGAGCCGGCGAGCGCGGATGCCATCGAGCGCTGGCGTGTGTCGGCCAGTGAACAGTTGACGGCGGTCGAGGCGCTGGCCGCGCGCGAGGGCGTCGCGCCGGAAGCCATGCGCCTGCGCATCGACCGGCGCGAAATGAGCATGGGTCTCATCCTGGCCGGGTTGCGCTACCACCTCGACGAGGAGTTTCCGCACCTGCGGCGGCGTTTCGGCGACGAGAGCCTGGGCGTGATGCGCGCCAACTGCCTCGACGACAGCTTTCGCCTGGGGAAACTGGCCGACGCCTTGCCCTGCGCGCCCGCCCTGCAGACGGGCCTGCAGACCCTGGCGCAGCATCTGCTGGAAGTGCCGGAGCCGGAGCCGCGCTGACAGCCAGGGCGCTGTCGCTATCCCGAAGGGATGCTTCCGGCCGGGGCCGTCGCTACCCCACAGGGATGCTTCCGGCAGGTGCCGTCGCTATACTGTGCGCCATGAATGAACCGCGCAGGCGACGCTTTCCCGCCGATCACGTTGGCGTGTTGATCGCCGCTCTGGTGATGCTGCTGGTCGGCTGGGGCGGCATCTATCTGCTGGTCATCAGCACGACGCCGCGCATCGGGCCGCGCTGGGTCTTTTTCGTGCTGCTGCAGGTCGCCGTCACGGGCACGGCGCTACCACTGGTGCGCGCGCTCAACGCCCGCTTTACGTCGCGCGCGATGCCATTGCCGCCGGCCGTGGTGCTGGTGCGGCAGAGCGTGTGGATCGGACTCTTCGCAGTGATCTGCGTCTGGCTACAGATTCCGCGCGCCCTGCAACTGCACATCGTGCTGCTGGTGGCGCTGGTCTTCATCATCCTGGAGATCATGCTGCGCGGCCGGGAGCTGGCCAGTGAGCGTCGCTGAAGCGTTGCGCCGCCTGCCTGCGGTGGACGCGCTGCTGGGAGAAGAGGCGGCCCTGGCGCTCTGCGCGCAGTATGGTCGCGAGACCACCGTGGCGGCCTTGCGCGACTGTTTGCAGCAGGCGCGCGTCGCGCTCCGCGCCGGGGACGGACAGGAACCCACGCGCGAGAGTCTGCTGGGGCGCGCCGCCGCGCAACTGGCGCAACGCTTTCGGCCCGGCCTGCGCCCGGTGATCAACGCCGGCGGCGTCATCCTGCATACCAACCTGGGGCGCGCGCCCCTGGCGCCGGCGGCCATCCAGGCCATGGCGCAGGTCGGTGGGCACTACAGCACGCTGGAATACGACCTGGAGCGCGGCGCGCGCGGCAGCCGCCTGATACACTGCGAGGAGGCCCTCTGCGAACTGACCGGCGCGGAAGCGGCGCTGGTGGTCAACAACAATGCGGCCGCTCTGGTGCTGCTGCTGGCGACCCTCGCCCGGGGGCGGGAAGTGATCATCAGCCGTGGCCAGTTGATCGAGATTGGGGGCGGTTTTCGCGTGCCGGAAGTGATGGCCGGCGCCGGGGCGCGTTTGGTCGAGGTCGGCGCCACCAATCGCACGCGCCTGGCGGACTACGAAAACGCCATCGGCCCCGACACAGCCCTGCTGATGCGCGCCCACGCCTCCAACTTCCGCATGAGCGGCTTCACCGAAGAAACGCCGCTGGCGGAGCTGGCAAAACAGGCCCATGCGAGAGAACTCCTGCTCGTCGACGACCTCGGCAGCGGGGCGCTGCTGGATACTGCCGACTTCGGTCTGCTGCACGAACCGACCGTGATGGAAAGCCTGGCGGCGGGCGCGGACCTGGTGGCCTTCAGCGGCGACAAGCTGGTCGGCGGGCCGCAGGCGGGCATCATCGTCGGTCGGTCGGAGCCGCTGGCGGCCCTCAGGCGGCATCCGCTGGCGCGCGCCCTGCGCGCCGACAAACTCTGCCTGGCGGGGCTGTCCGCCACCTTGGGCCTTTGGCTACGGGGTCAGGCGCTGACGCAGATCCCGATCTGGCGCATGATCGCGCGTGAGGCGGGGGAGTTGCGCGCCGTGGCCGACAACTGGGCGCGGCGTCTGGGCGGAGAGGTGCTGGCCGGCGAGTCCGCCGTGGGCGGCGGGTCACTGCCCGGCGCGACCTTGCCGACCTGGCTGCTGGCGCTGGAGGTTGCGCAGCCGAACGAGTTTCTGGCGGGTCTGCGCGCGGCGGAGCCGCCGGTCATCGCGCGCATCGCCGAGGGCCGCGTCCTGCTGGACCCGCGCACGGTCCTGCCGGACGAGGAGGGCGCCCTGCTGGCCGCGCTGGAGTGCGCCTTGCGTCCCTGAGCGTCAGGCGCGGGCGCAGGCCGCCGCCATACGTTCCAGCATTTCCGTCAGCGTGGCGCGCGGACAGCCGAAGTTCAGCCGCGCCAGATTGGGATAACCTTGGGGGCCGAAGTTGCCGCTGAGCGCCACGCGGGCCTCGTCGAGGAAAAACTGGACGGGGTCGGCGGCGAAGGGCGTCGCCGCGCAATCCAGCAGCAGCAGGTAGGTCGCCTCGGGGCAGGTGGGGCGCAGCGCCGGCATTTCGCGCAGCACGAAGTCGATGGCGTAATCGCGATTGTCCTGCAGGTAGGCCAGCAGCGAGTCCAGCCAGGGCTGGCCCTGCCGGAAGGCCGCCTCGGCGGCGACCAGGCCCAGCGCGGACACGGAATAGACCCCCACCTTCTGGTAGTACGCGCCCAGCCAGTCCCGCATCTCCGCGCTTGTGGCGATGGCCACGCCCAGCTTGAAGCCCGCCAGATTGTAGGACTTGGTGGAAGAGTTGAGCGTGACGGTGCAGGCGGCGACTTCCCGATCGATGCCGGCGATGGCCAGATGCTCGTGGTCGGGGAAGGTCAGGCCGGCGTGGATTTCGTCGGAGCAGATGACGAGGCGGTGGCGCAGGCAGATGTCGGCGAGACGCTCCAGTTCGTCGCGGCGGTAGGCGCGGCCGACGGGATTGTGCGGGTTGCAGAACATCAACATGCGCGTGTGTGGCTGAATGGCCGCCTCAAGGGCGTCGAAGTCGATCTCGTAGCGGTCCAGCGGGCCCTGCGCACAGGGCACCAGCGGCGCGCTCACGGTGGCGCGCGCGTTGGTCTCGGCGGCGCTGAAGAAGGGCCAGTAGTTGGGCGTCTGAATCAGGATGCTCTCGTCCGGGGCGATGTACTGGCTCATGGCGTAAAGGCCGCTGACCACGCCGGGCACGATCAGCACGTCATCGGGCGCGCAATCCAGACCATGGCGCCGGCGGTAGCGCTCGCTGACCGCCTCCTGCAGCCCGCCACTGTTGCCAAAGCGTCCAACGGCGCTGTAGCCGAAGACGCCGTGGGCGACGCGCCGTTGCAGGGCCGCGGTTACCGGCGGCGGCGAGAGAAAGTCCATGTCGGCCGTCCAGGCCGGGATGACGTCCCCGTCGTAGCGATTCCACTTGGCGCTGTCCGAGTTGCGGCGGTCGATGATCTCGTCGAAATCGACGAGGGTTTCCTCATGCCCGATGAGCGTCATGGCTGCATTCCCCGTTTCCTGCTGAAAGCATTGTAGTCCTCATTCCGCGTCGCGGGTAGCGTGCCTTGCGGCCGCCTGCAAGAGTTCGCGCGCGGTCTGCCGTCCGCTGTCGCCGGCGGCGCCCAGCATCGATGCCAGCTCGGCGACGCGCGCTTCCTCGTCCTGCAGCAGCTGCACCGTGGCTCGGGCGCGCCGGTCGGCCGGGTCCTTGTCGACGCGGTAATGGCGGTCGGCGCAGGCGGCCAGCTGGGCCAGGTGGGTGACGGCCAGCACCTGGTGGGCGTCGCCCAGCGCGCGCAACTTGTAACCTGCCACGGCGCCGACGCGCCCGCCGATGCCCTGGTCGATTTCGTCAAAGATGAGGGCAGGGGTGCGGTCCGCGCGGGCCAGCACGTGCTTGAGCGCCAGCATCAGGCGGGCCGCCTCGCCGCCGGAAGCGACCTTCGCCAGGGGCTGTGGCGGCTGGCCGGGGTTGGCGCTCATGAGAAACTGCAACCGGTCGATACCCACCCTGTCAAAGCGCAGGCGACGTCCCTCGACGAGGCAGCCGTCCGCGCTCTCCTGTTGCGCGATGCTGACCTCGAAGCGCGTGCCGCCCATGCGCAGGTCGGCCAGTTCGCTCATCACCTGGCGCGCGAGCTTTTGGCCGGCCTCCCGCCGCGCCCTGCTCAGGGCCGATGCCGTCCGGCCCAGGTCGGCCAGCAGCCGGTTTTCCTCCGCCTGACAGGCCAGCAGCTGTTGCTCGTTGTGTTCCAGCGCGTCGAGTTGCGCCCGCGCCTCGTCGGCATGCGCCAGCACGGCCTGAATTGTGGCGCCGAAGCGCCGGCGCAGGGTGTTGATGGCCTCGAGGCGCTGCTCTACGTCCGCCAGACGCTGCGGGTTGTGTTCGATTCGGTCGCGGTAGTCCTGCAGGGCGCCGGTCAACTCCTGCACCTGCTGCGCAAGGGCGTCGGCCAGGGCATGTCCCTCCTGCAGTTGCGGGTCGATGCGCGCCAGACGGGCCAGCAACTGCTCGGCCTGCATCAACTGCTCGAGCGCGCCAGGCGTCTCGCCGCCCCGCTCGTCGCCGCTGAGCGCCAGTTGCGCCTCCGCGCCCAGTTGCGCCAGTTGTTCGCTGTTGCCGAGCCGCGCGCGTTCCTGGCGCAGACGCTCGTCCTCGTCGGGCTGCGGCGCCACAGCCTCGATTTCCGCGACCTCGCGCCGCAGTTGTTCGGCGCGGCGTTCGCGCCGGCCTTCATCCAGCTGCAATTGGCCCAGTTGCGCGCGCGTCGCCTGCAGGCGACCCACCAGCTTCGCAACGGCGGCGCGCTGGTCGAGCAGGTTGGCGTGGCGGTCGAGCAGGTCGACGTGGGTGGCGGGCCGCAGCAGCGAAAGATGGTCGGACTGGCCGTGGATGTCGACCATTGCCTCGCCGAGGGCCTTGAGCAGACTGCTGCGCACGGCGATGCCGTTGACGCGCGCGGTGGAGCGGCCGTTGCGGCGGATCACGCGCGTCAGCAGCAGGGAACTGCCGACTTCGTCTTCCAGCTCTTCGGCGCGCAGCAGGGGCGCCAGGTTGGCGCGCGTCGCATCGTCCAGGCGGAAACAGGCCTCGACGCTGGCGCGTTCCGCGTCGGCGCGGACGAAGACGGGGTCCGCCCGACGGCCCAGCGCCAAACCGAGGGCGTCGACCAGCAAGGACTTGCCGGCGCCGGTCTCGCCGGTGATGACGTTGAAACCCGGCCCGAAGACCAGGCTCAGGTCCTCAATGACGGCCAGGTTGCGGATCTGCAGTTCCTCAAGCATGCGCTGGGCCCTGCCTAAATTCTGACGCGGTAGCGGCCGTAGACCGTGACGGCCAGGATCGTGGTGAAAAGCAGGGTGCGAATCCCCAGGCCGCTCAGGGTCAACGCGAAGAGCAGGCTGCCGGCGACCACGCCGGTTGCCGCCACAACGCCGGACCAGCGACCGCGCCGCCGCCCGCTCAGTTGCAGCGCCAGTGTGGCGATGCCCCCGCCCAGCGGTATGGCCAGCAATATAAGAAAGATCGATGGCAGCAGGCCGGCCAGCAATTGCGCCAGTCCCGCGCCGACCGCGCTGATGGCGAAGACCAGCGCGTAGTCGCCGCTTGTGCCGCTGAAGAAACGGTCCTCCTGCTCGCGCACACATTCGCGGCAGCGATAGCCGACCGGCGTTTGCACGGCGCAGGCGGGGCACATGAAGCGGTCGCAGCGGTTGCAGCGCAGACCGGTCTCACGATCCGGGTGCCGCGCGCAGAAGGTCGCGTCGCTCATGGCGTTCATCCGGGGACGAGGCCGCGCCGGGGCAGGGTCGGTGGTGGCGGCGCGTCGATTCGCGGTTCCAGGCGGTCCAGCAGGGAACGGTAGAAGTAGTTGCGATCGCGCATGCGCACAAAGCGGCTGACGCGCGAACTGGCCTGCAAACGCAACTGCTCGTCCGGCTCCAGCGCGCGCAGAATGCGGCCGTCGACGCTCAGCAGCGCGGGGCTGCGGTCCCCGGCAGCCGGGATGACGTCGACGACGGAGCCCCGCGAGAGCACGATGGGGCGGTTCATGCTGAGGTGCGGCGCGACCGGGACAACGAGGATGTTGAACAGTTCCGGCGGCAGAATGGGGCCGCCCGCGGCCAGGGCGTAGGCGGTGGCGCCGGTGGCCGTGGCGATCACGAGCGCGTCCGCGGTGTAGGTCGTGGCCCAGTCGCCGTCAATGTACATGTCCATGCGCGCCGTCGTCGTGACCCGGTTGCTGCTGACGACCACGTCATTGAGCGCGTCCTCGCTGGCCAGCAGGGCGTCGTCGCGCAGCACCTGGGCGCGGATCATCATGCGCTCCTCGATCCAGAAATCGCCGCCCAGCAGGCGGTCCAGGTACTGCGACCAGTCACCCGGATTGACGATTTCGGTCAGAAAGCCGAGGTTGCCCATGTTCACGCCCAGCACCGGCACACGGGGTTCGGCGCAGACGCGCGCGGCGTGCAGCATGGCGCCGTCGCCGCCGATGGCGACCACGAGGTCCGAGCCCGTCACCTCCGCCCGGACATCCTCTTCCGTCCACACCTCGCGCACCCAGGTCTCGAGGCCGCGTTCCCGCAGCAGGGCGGCGATTTCCCTAGCGACGGACGCGGACTGCGGGCGGCGCGGGTGCGCCAGAATGCCTGTGCGGCGGAAGGGCATTGAGTCTCCGGTCTTCAGTGTCGGTGATTATAGTGCAGCGCGGGGCGGCTGCGTATCCCGCGCTGAACCGCCATACTATGCTGATGCCCGCAATGACTGGATGTCTCCCGGTTCCTGTCAGGAGGGCAGGGCATCAGGAGAACCGGGTCATGAGGGAGACGCGCGCTCCTGCTCTGTTCTGCGCCCGGGATCATCGCCGGGCGGCCGCAGGTCGGCGAATTCCTGAGCTACTACCTCTCGGTGGTTGACGAGGAAATCGAGACGGCCGGCTACTTTCCGGCGGACGCGCAGGTGCTCAATCGCTCGCGCCTCATTCTGAAGGCGGCCATCGGGGACTGAGCTGAGCGGTGAAAGCAGGGCCGGATTATCCTGCGGTTAAGGAACGCAATGACTTTTCTTAATCCAGGGGCAGCCTGTACTTAAAGCTTCCGTGACAGCATGTGCCGCGGACGAAGGACATCTGTCACGGGGAGCGCAAAGAGATGATGAGAGTCCGCAGCATTCTGTTTCTGATCGCTGTACTGGCCCCGCCACTCGCGGTCGTTCAGGCGGAGGGCCATTCACTGGCTGCACTGGTTGCCGAAAACGAAGACCTGACCACACTGCAATCGCTGATTGTCGCGGCCGGACCGGGCGACGCCCTCGCCGCAGAAGGTCCCCTGACCCTTTACGCGCCGGTCAACGAGGCCTTCGCGGCCCTGCCGGACTTCGCGCTCAACTGGCTGCTGGAGAATCCCGATCAACTGTCCGCGGTGATCGGCGAGCATCTGAACGGTGACATGACGGACGCTGTCGCCGTCGCTGATCCGGTGGAGGCCGACAACGGCAGGCTGCAACTGATTGACTCCCTGTTGCTGCCCGGAATCGAACTGGCCGAGGTGGTCCCCGCCTTCGTGGACGGTGACATCATCGTCGCCGGCAGCTCGACCGTGTTCCCGCTCAGCGACGCCATTGCCACGCGCTTCCGTGACGAGGGCTACGCGGGCAACATCACCGTCGACAGCATTGGCTCGGGCGCCGGCTTCGAGCGCTTCTGCGCCGAAGGCGTGACCGACGTCGCCAATGCCAGCCGCCCGATCAGGGATGCCGAGGTGGAGAACTGCCGCGCCATCGGCCGCAGCGCCTTCCCCATCCGCGTGGGGACGGACGCCCTGGCGGTGGTCGTCAACCGGGCCAATTACTTCGCCGACAGCCTGACCCTGGAGGAACTGGCCCGTCTCTTCAGCACGGCCGACACCTGGCAGGACGTCAACGCGGACTGGCCCGCGCAGCCGATCGAGCGTTTCATCCCCGGCACCGACAGCGGCACCTTTGACTACTTCGCGGAAGAGGTCTTCGACAGGGACCAGGCGCGCATTCTGGATGCCGCGCGCACCAGCCTGAGCGAGGACGACAACGTGCTGGTGAAGGGCGTGTCGGGCAATCCTTACGCCGTGGGCTTCTTCGGCTACGCTTACTTCGAGGCCAACCGCGAGATTCTGAACGCGGTCCCGATCGAGGGTGTGGCGCCGGCCGGCAGCAGCGTGGATGATGGCAGCTACCCGCTGGCGCGCCCGCTCTTCCTCTACGCGGCGCCGGAGATCATCGCCGGCAAGCCGCAGGTCGGCGACTTCCTGGTTTACTACCTGAGCGTCGTCAATGATGAGGTTGAGGCCGCCGGCTACTTCCCGGCGGACGCGGCCGGTCTGAACCTGGCGCGCCTGCTGGTGGCGGCGGCCACCGGCGGCTGAGCGGCGGGGACAGCGCGAGACTGTGTGAGCGGCGGGGGAAACCCCGCCGCTCCTTTCTCTTGTTCAGTCAGATAGAGTCAACAAAAGTTACAGGCAGGTCTCGGGCGGATTGCTGAACAGCCATGCGATGTCATCGTTCTGGTGGTTCTTGTCTCCCAGGTAAACGACCAACTTGTTGCCAGGCATGGATTCCTTGCAAAAGTAGATGCGCCATCTCTTGCCAATTGTGTCTTCTCGCCACTTGCTTTTCCCCTTGAGCGAGTTTCTTCCGTTGTACTCCGGGACGTTTACGATTTGGCTTAGACGTTGAAACACAGGTCGGTAGTTCTGTATTTCGTGATGGAGTGTATCCAGAGAATCTCGAGCCAATACCAGGTTGGGAAATGCACCTTCGAGGATGTTCTGCAGATCACCTGTTTTCATTCGCCGATCGGCAGGCAACGGGAAGGGCTCCGGCAATTCTTGTGAAGCGTTCTTTTCCATTTCGCCGATTTTTTTACTCGCCTCAAGAAACTGCCTGGAAAAGTTGTCCCGTTCTCCGGCTGTTTTTCTCAGGTCCCGTTGAAGCCTTTTATTTTCCTTTTCCAGAGTCTTGTTGTCCTTGTTTAGTTTCCGGTTCAGGTTTTCGGAATCGTTGTATTTCTCATGCCAGAATTGATCACCAGGACTCTCTTCCTGCATGGCAGCCAGTTCTGCCTGCATTGCATCCAAAGCGGTTTCAGCCTCGGCTTGCGCTTGCTCGGCACTTTCTTGCGCCTCTTCGGCTATTTCAAGGCGCGTGCGCATCTCCTCAAGCGATGCCTGAGCAGCGGTGCCAGTCTTCACAGCGCGTTCCAACTCGCTGATGCGTTCGCCCATTCGCTGCTCAAGATCGTCGAAGCGCGTCAGCAGGGCCTCCTGACTTTCGCCCGCGCGCTCAGAACTCTCCCGCTCCGCAATTCGCTGCACGTCCTGTTGCAGGCGCGCCAGGTCGTCGCTGATGTGACGGTCATGATCCTTGATGCGCTCCAGCACCTGGGCCAGTTCGTCCTGGGCGCGCAGGGTATCGGCGTGGGCGCTGGCGATGTCGCTGTAGTCCCGTTGCAGACGGGTCAGGTCCCGGGTCAGGCGTTCGTTGACCGAATCCAGAGCGTGGATAATCGACCCGAGGTTCAGGTCGCTCCAGTTGTCCGCGCGCCAGGTATCGGCGATATCCTGCAAGTCCAGACGCAACTGCTCCAGGTCGTCGCTGATGCGTGTGTCAATGCCTTGCAAGCTGCCAAGCAAGGTGGCCAGACGCTGCTGGGCGCCGTAGGCTTCCTGGTGGACGGCTCTCTCCCGGGCGATGTCAGTCTGCAGCCTTTGCAGGTCCCGGGTGAGGGGTGCACTCGGGCGCCGGGAGTGCCCGGATGGCCCGGGAGTGACCTTCGGTGGCTGCAAATGACTGCGCAGGAAATCGTCGACGGCCTGCGCGGCCGGCTTGTCATTGCCGCCGCTGTGCAGGCGGATGTACCAGTCGTACATTCTGCCATCGTTGGCGGGGCGGAAGCTTTTGCCGTAGCGGTACCAGCCCAGGCCATGGGACTGCTTGCCTTGTCCCAGGGCATTGCGCAGTCCGTTCAGCGTCTTTTCATCGCCATTGAAGACGATGTAACCGTAGTAGCCGCTGTTGTCGTAGTGGAAGTCCTCGCGGGACTCGAAGAAGTAATCTGCCATACGGGCCTCGCATTCATTCCTTGTCCGCAGGGGAGTATAGCGTTGTGAAAGGCAAAATCTGACTGCTTGCCCAAACGCTTTCTTCATGTGCCGGTCCGGGGCCGGGCGCCGCGCGTGCCTGTGTGGCGGGCGACATGGTATGTCGCCCGTACAACAATCACCAATCTGTGCAGGGGCGATTGATCAAATCGCCCAGTGTGGGACATTGTGCTTAATCGGGATTTAACGCAACAGCCCCGTTCCTTAACCTGCAGTCGGCTATACTGCCGCGCGGACGATCTCCGACAATCAGGCAGGCAGAAATGGCGCAGGTTCAGGCGGTGCAGGGTCCGGGGGCCGGCAAGGCGGCCACGCTGGAACGCGCGCTGCGCAGCCGCAGCCTCAAACGACGGCCGCGGCCGCTTGAAGCCATCGTCCGCCTGCTTCTCCTGCTCTGTGGGCTGGTCTCCATTCTCTCCACCATCGGCATCCTCGTCACCCTGGGGGAGAACTCGCTGCTCTTCTTCAGTCAACGCTCCTGGCAGCAGGTGAAATACGACAGCGTGGAACGCGCCGAAGTGGTCAATCTGGGGCAGGACGTGTCCCTCGCCGCGGCCATGGACGCGCAGGACCGGTATTTGACGCTCAACCTCGATGAACGGGCCACACTGCCCATCAGCGAGGGCCAGTTGATTGAACTGGGCGTGGAGCAGATGCGGGTGGTGACGGCCAGGCGCGAGGGCCTGGAAGTGGAGCGCGGCGCCAACGATACGCAGGCGCTGGCTCACCCTGTCGATACGGCGGTGTTCGTGCACAAGGAGCGCACCGCTCTGCTGGGCGCGGAAATGACGGCCGATGACACGGTGATTGAACTGCCGCCAGGCGCGGCCGCCGCCTTTCAGGTCGATGACCTGATCCAGGCCGACGAGGAGGTGATGCGCGTCCTGCTGGTCGAACCCGTGTCCGACATGCTGACGGTGCGCCGCGGCGAGGATGGCAGCAACCCCGCCCGCCACAGCGCCGGCCTGCCCCTGTTCAGCCCGGCTGCCGTCACCCCCGGCGAGTTTTTGACCGGCACACGCTGGAACCCGCAGCTGGGGCATTTGGGAATCTGGCCGCTGCTGAACGCCACCCTGATGACGACCTTCTTCGCGCTGCTGACGGCGCTGCCCGTCGGCCTGGGCGTGGCGATTTACCTCAGCGAATTCGCCAGCAGCCGGGTCCGCTCCCTCGTCAAGCCCGTGCTGGAATTGCTGGTGGGCGTGCCGACGGTGGTCTTTGGCTACTTCGCGCTCACCTGGATGACGCCGCTCCTGCAGCAGATCATCGGGCCCGAAGTGAAGCAGTTCAACACCCTGTCGGCGGGGCTGGTGATGGGCATCATGATCGTGCCGACCATCGCTTCCATCAGTGAGGACGCGCTGGGCGCGGTGCCGCGGGCCCTGCGCGAGGCCTCCTGCGCGCTGGGCGCCACGCGTCAGGAGACGATCCGGCGCGCGGTCTTGCCGGCGGCCGTATCGGGCATCATGGCGGCCTTCCTGCTGGGCATCTCGCGCGCGGTGGGTGAGACCATGATCGTGGCGCTGGCGGCGGGCGCCGGCCCCAACTTCACCTTCAACCCCCTGGAAGGGGCGGAGACGATGACGGGGCACATCGTTCGCATCTCCGGCGGCGACATCAGCTACAACACCATCGATTACAACAGCCTCTTCGCCATTGGCCTGCTGCTATTCCTGCTGACACTGGCCTTCAACATTGTCAGCGGCGCGATTACGCGTCGCTATCGTGAGGCGAGCTGAGATGGCCAACATGTCGGAACAAGGCGGTCTTGCGCGACGCCGGCGCGTCGGTCGCGTCTGGGCGCGGGTCTATCAGGCCTGCGTCGGGCTGGCGGCCCTGGCCCTGGTCATTCTGCTGCTCAAGATCGTGGATGACGCCTTCGGCACCGTCGCCGTCGTCAACGTCGTCGATCCGGCCAGCCTGGTCAGCGCCGACGGCCGCAGCCTTGACCGGCAGAGCGCGGGTGAACTGGCCGGCCTCGCCCGCGACACCCTCGACGAGGAGGGACGTCCCTACGTCAGCACGGACCGCCTTTTCACCCTGTTCCTGGACGAGATCGCCCGGACGGCCTTGCCGCCTTCCGCGCTGCGCAACCTGACTCTGGGCCAGGCCCTGATCGACGGCCAGAAATTCCCGCAGGAGTGGGCCGACCGCACTTTGTTTGACCTGCGCCTGCCGGACGTGGAGCGCAGCGAACGGGACGCCAGGGCCAGGGCCGACATCGCCACGTTGCTGGCCGACAACGTGGAGCAGGGTCGCCTGCTGGAACTGGTCTATAGCGACGTCGTGCAAATCGAGTTACTGGAAAGCTGGAACCTGATCGACTCGCTGACGCGCCAGGACGAGATCCGGGACCGGGCCGCGCGGGACTTCCCGCAGGCGACGCTTGAATTCCGCTCCTGGCTGAACGCCGACTTTCTGCGCACGCCCGGCTCCAGCCAGGCGTTGACCAGCGGCATCCGCGTGGCCCTGCTGGGTACGCTCTGGATGCTGGTGATCGCCATCGGCGTGTCACTGCCGCTGGGGCTGGGCGCGGCCATCTATCTGGAGGAGTACGCCCGCGACGTCAACAACCATCGTTTGTTGCGCCTGCTCAACGGTTTCATTGAGATCAATATCCGCAACCTGGCCGGCGTGCCCTCGATCATTTACGGCATACTCGGTCTGGCGGTGTTCGTGCGCGCCATGGAACCCCTGACCAGCGGGCGTCTGGCGGGGATGGGTGGCACGGACGGGCGCACCGTCCTGTCCGCCGGGCTGACGATGGCGCTGCTGATCCTGCCGATCATCATCATCAATGCCCAGGAAGCCATCCGCGCCGTGCCCCAGGCGCTGCGCGAGGGCAGCCATGCCCTTGGCGCGACGCGACTGCAGACGATCGCGCGCCAGGTGCTGCCGGTGGCCCTGCCCGGCATGCTGACCGGCGTCATCCTGTCAGTCTCTCGCGCCATCGGGGAGACCGCGCCGCTGGTGGTGGTTGGCGCGGCCACGACCATCTTCATCGATCCGGACAGTCCCTTCTCGCGTTTCACCGTGTTGCCGATCCAGATCTATCGCTGGACGGCGGACCCGCGCGAGGGCTTTCAGGACGTCGCCGCCGCCACAATCATTGTGTTGCTGCTGTTGTTGCTTTCGCTCAACGTCAGCGCCATCATTCTGCGCAACCGTTACAGCGCCAGGGCGCGAAGGACCCTATGATCGAGACAGCGTCCCGGGACCTGCTTGAAATCGAACGGATGGGCGTGTGGTACGGCGAGACCTGCGCCGTGCGCAGCGTGACCCTGCCGATCAATCCGCGCCGCATTACGGCCTTCATCGGGCCTTCGGGTTGCGGCAAAAGCAGCGTGTTGCGCGCCATCAATCGCATGAACGACCTGGTCCCCGGCGCCCGCGTGCAGGGCGAAATCAGGTATCAGGGGCACAATCTTTACGATGAAAGCGTCGACCCGGTTGAACTGCGCCGGCGCATCGGCATGGTCTTCCAGAAGCCCAATCCCTTCCCCAGGTCCATCTTCGACAACGTCGCCTACGGGCCGCGTTTGCTGGGCATTCGGGACCGCAAGTCGCTGACCACCATCGTGGAGCACAGCCTGCTGCAGGCGGCGCTCTGGGACGAGGTCAGGAACGACCTGCACAGGAAGTCCGGTCTGGAACTCTCGGGCGGGCAGCAGCAGCGGCTGTGTATCGCGCGCGCGCTGGCCGTTGAACCCGAGGTGATCCTGATGGACGAGCCCTGTTCGGCGCTGGACCCCATCGCCACGCAAAGCATCGAGGCGTTGATGCGCGATCTGGCCCAAGACTACACCATCGTCATCGTCACGCACAACATGCAACAGGCCCTGCGCGTGTCGGACTACACGGCTTTTTTCAACATTCGCAAGCGCGAACTGGATGGCGTGGAGTTGCGCTGGGGCGAACTGGTCGAATTCGGGCCGACGAAGCAGCTCTTTGAGGGACCGGAGCACCAGGAGACGGCGGACTACATCTCCGGCCGCTTCGGCTGAAACGCCCTTCAGGACGCCGCGGCGGGCTGCGACGACGCCCGCACACCGTTGCGCGCTTCCTCGCTGAAGTCCCCTTCCCACAGGCGCTGCATTTCGCTGCAGTGCTGCAGCAGATCGTCCAGCCGCCCCTGGGCGTGGATGCGCCCGTCCTTCATCACGATGATTTGGTCCGCGCGCCGCAGGGCGGCCTTGCGATGGGAAACCGCGAGACAGGTGGCGCCATCGCGCGAGAAAACGCGGTTCCAGAGGCGCTGCTCGGTCTCCACGTCGAGGGCGCTGGACAGATCGTCGAAGATCAGCAGTTCCGGTTCGCGCACAAACATGCGCGAGGCGGCCGTGCGCTGCATCTGGCCGCCGCTCAGGCGCACACCGCGCGGGCCGACGAACGTGTCCAGGCCTTCGTCGAGTTCCTTCAGATCGCGCTCCATCACGGCCGAACGGATGGCCTCGGGGACGTCGGCATCCTTTTCCGGAATGCCCATCAGGATGTTGTCGCGCAGGGGATCGCTGAAGAGACGCGGCACCTGGGGCGTGTAGGCCGTGTGGGGTGGCACGAAGAACTCCGCCAGATGCTCGACCGGCGCGCCGTTCCAGCGGATCTCGCCGCGGTCCGGCGGCAAGAGGCCCTGCAGGGTGCGCAGCAGTGTGGTTTTGCCGGCGCCGATGCGACCGGTGATCACCGTAAACGTGCCGCGCTCAAGACGCAGGTTGATGTTGTCGATGCCGTTCTGGCTGCCTGGATGCTGGTAGCTCAGCCCCTCGATTTCGAGCGCGTGCAGGCGATCGTCCTCGCCCACCGACATCCTCGGGATGCCGGGCAGCTGGCCATCCAGCCAGACCGGGTTGTGCTCGACCATGATCTGGCGCGGCGCGCCGCCCAGCAGCCACTCCACACGATCGATGGAGATGCCGATCTGCTTGTAGCGCGAGAGGGAGAAGCCGAACATGCGCATGAACTGGGTCATGCGCTCCAGATAGAAGACGAAGAGCGCGAAGTCGCCGAGCGTGAAGCTGCCGTCGCGCATGGCGCTGGCGGAGAGGATCAAAACGACGCCCGTGCCGATGTTGACGGCGTTGTAATAGGTGGAGCGCTGGACTTCCTCAAAGACGCGGTCCTTGAGGGCGGCCACGCGGCGCACCTCGTTGAGCCGCCGGAACTCGCGGATCACCGGCTCTTCGCGGCCGGCCACCTTGACGCTCTGGGCCGCGCCGAAGGTCTCGGCCACGAAGCCGACGACGCGCGCGGCGGCGCGGCGGCGCACACGGCGGTAATGTTGTACGCGCTGGTGCGTCAGGTTGGCGATGAGCGCCACCAGCAGCAGGGGCGCGAAGGCCACCAGGGCGATGAGCGGGTTGATGCTCACCATGATGGCGATGGCCACCAGCGAGGCGATGAAGTGTCCCACCAGCATTTCCAGCAGGCGGAAGAACATGCCGATCTCGTCCAGGTCGCCGCCGAAGCGACTGATCGACTCGCCGGGCGAGGTGGGCATGGGGCGCGCGCCGGGCTGCTTTAACACGTGGCGGAAAACGTTCAGCCGCATCAAGGCCATGACCGTGAACTGGAAGGTCGCGCGCGTCCAGCTGACGCCGAAGCGCACGACGATTTCGGCCAGGCCGGAGGCGGCCAGCAAGGCCACCAGCGCCCAGAGGTCGAAGCGGACGGGGGCGCTGTCCGTCAGGACGTTGAAAAACTCTCGCGTCACCAGCGCCGGGGCCTGCTGGGCCAGCTGGCCGAGGGCGGCGAAGAGGATCGTGATGGCGAAGAGGCCGGGTCGGAAGCGGATCAGCTGCAGGACGATTTGCCAGTCCTTCATGCCAGCGCTTCCTCCAGCCCGGTGCGCAGCAATTGCGAAAAACGCGAGTCCGGGTCCGCGGCGAGGCGGGCGCGACTGTCATGCTCGATGATGCGACCCTTGTCGATGACCATGATTTCGTCGCTGCGCTGCACGGTGGCGAGGCGGTGCGCCACGATGATGCCGCTGCGCCGGTGCAGCAGCTTGTCGATGGCGCGTTCGATGCGATGCTCTGTCAGCGGGTCGAGCCGTGAGGAGGCTTCGTCGAGGATGACGAGGCCGGGGTCCTTGAGAAAGACGCGCGTGAAGGCCAGCAGTTGCGCCTCCCCGGCGGAGAGGCCGCGCCCGCCGGATTCGATGCGCGTGTCGAGGCCTTCGGGAAGCTGCGCCAGCCAGGGGCCCAGCCCCAGGTCGTGGATGGCCTCGTGGATGCGCTCGTCGGGGATGCTGTCATCGAAGAAGGTCAGGTTGTCGCGCACGGAAGCGCGGAAAAGCTGCACGTCCTGGGTGACGATGCCGACGCGCTGGCGCAGTTGTTGCAACGAGGCCTCGCGCAGGTCGGTGCCGCCCAGGCGGACGCTGCCTTCCACGGGGTCGTAGAGGCGAAAGAGCAGGCGACTGATGGTCGTCTTGCCGCTGCCGGTGCGCCCCAGCAGGCCGAGCACCACCCCCGGCTCCAGGCGGAAGTCGACGTCTTGCAGTACGACTTCCCGGTCATTGTAGGCGAAGGTGACGTCGTCAAACGCGACGTCCAGCGGTCCGCCGGGCACGGGCACACCCGGCCCGTCCTCGATTTTGGTTTTGATGTTGAGCAGTTCGATGACGCGGCCGATGCCGGCGCCGGCCTTCTGTAACTCCTGGACCTGCATGGTGAGTTCGCGCATCGGTCGCACGAGGATGTGCGTGTAGGTCACGAAGAGGAAGATCGTGCCCAGCGTGATGAGCCCCTGATTGTAGAGCAGGTAACCCGCCACGAGAGAGATGCCGAGGCCGAGGATGGCGCAGAAAGCCACCACGCCGAAGATGGCGGCGTTCATGATGCTGGCCTTCTGTTCGGTCTTGAGGCGGAAGTACATCAGCCGCGCGAAGTTGCGCAGCGTCCAGGGGACGGCGCCGCTGGAGCGCGTATCCTCGGTGCCGGAAAGCTGTTCCTCGAGGAAGCCGTAGAAACTGGCGCTGGCCTCCCGCGCCGAGCCCCAGGCCGGGATGGCCAGGCTGCGCACGGCGTTAAGCGCCCACAGGGTGAAGAGCGCGTAGACGGCCATGACCATGCCAACCTGCTCGTTCACAAGAAAGACCATGAAGACGACGCCCGCCAGCAGCAGGATGTTGGCGAGCACCGTGACGACGAACTGCGAGAAGAAGTTGGCAATTTGCGTCACGTCGCTGTCGACGCGTTCGATCATCTCGCCGGGCGTGCGCTTGTTGTGAAAGCTCATGTCCAGCCGCAGACAGTGGTCCGCCAGGTCGGAGCGCAGCTTGTTGGTGGCCTTCCAGCCGACGTCCTCGCCGAAGTAGACGGCGCCCACGGCCACCACCTGCTGCGCCAGGGCCACCAGCATGAAGACCAGCGCGATCAGCAGCAGCTCACCCTGCAGGGGGTCGGCCCCCAGCCAGGGCGGCGGCTCCAGCGGCAGGCCCGCGCGGTCGCCGCGCACCGTATCGATGAAGAGGCCCAGCAACTGCGGCGTGACCAGTTGCAGGCCGATACTGGTAAAGAGCATCAGCGCCAGCAGCAACACGCGGTTGCGCCAGGGAAGCATGTAGGCTCTGAGAATGTGGCGGTACTGTTCGAGACGCGGAACGATCATTGAGGCTGACCGTTCCGAGGATCAGTTTTTGATGGACAGCAGGGCAATGCTTCTGACATGTCGCGGTCAGCCGGCCAGAGTGGCTGACGCCGTTACTCCTTCCACAGCGGAGGTTTGGTTTGCAATCGGGCGAGATTCATTCTACAGGTCGGATGGCCTGTCCGGCAAGAGTGGCCTTTATTGGACTCGGGCTCAATCGTTCCCCAACTGTCCGCTGTGGATGAAGCCGTGGGTCGGTCCTTCCGGAATGAGCGTCAGGTCCCAGACCAGGGCCGCCGGCTGGATTTCACCCAGGCTTTCACCCAGCTCCATGCCGGAAGCGACAATGCGTTTGCCATCAGGCGACCAGTCCATTGAATTCAGCATGAAGTGGCCCTCGGGCCATTGGCCATAATTCGGGACGGACTCCGGCGCCAGACTGGCGATGCGGCGGCCATCACGCGCGTCCAGGATGTGGATGCCGCCCTGTAGTGGCAGCACGATGAAGCGACCGTCGGGTGACCAGTCAAAATTGAGAATCCAGTCCGACGTCGTGAGCAGGGTCTGCGGGGGGTTCTCCCCGAATGCGTCCCGCACGTGCAGTTCGCTGCCGGTGACGAGACCATGGTCGCCTTCACGCTCGACCACCGTGTAGCTTGTGTAGGCCAGGCGCTCGCCATCCGGTGCCCAGGCCACGTCGCTGAAATGCGTACCGGAATCGCCCTCAAAGGATGCGATCACCGTGCCGTCAGCCGCGTCCCTCAGGCGTAACATGCTGATTTCAGGGTCCACGCTGTACTCAATCAGGGCGATATGGCGGTCGTCGGGCGACCAGGGCAGGTGCATTCCACGGGCTTCGAGGTCAAGCAGGGTATCGCCCTGGTGGGCGTCCAGAATGCGCAGCGTCTCGCCAACCGTGGCGATGCGCGTCCCGTCATGTGACCAGGCCAGGCCCCACACGCCGCCTGCCTGCCCGCCAATCGGTTGCGGCGAGCGGCCGTCGACGTCGATGAGCAACAGGCTGCGTTCCGGCTCGACCTGAGTGACGTGTTCGCCGCCCTCGTGGGCGAAGTGGAAACCTCCGCCCGCGGCGATGCGCGACCCGTCCGGCGACCAGGCCATGCTGGAGGGATTAAAGAGGTCCAATGTCTCATGCAGCAAGCGCTCGCCGCTGTCTGCGTCCCAGACGTGTAAGCCGTCGCGCGCGACGGTGGCGATGCGCTGACTGTCCGGCGCCCAGTAGAGGTGAAAGTCATACAATATGGCCCGCTCCGGGTCCTTCGTGTCCGGCATATCGCGCAGACTGTTGCGCTCAAAGTCGAAACAGGGGCAGTCCAGCTGCACCTCGTACCAAAGTGTGCTGCCTTCCAGCTCGCGACCCTCCACCTGGTCGATGACGCTGACCCCGGCGCCATTGGGCAGCCAGGCGAGGCGCTCGCAGTCAGCCTCCACGCATTCGAAAGCTGGCGCCGGGCCCTCCGCGACGATTATGGTCTCCTGCGCCGCAAGTGGCAGCGCCGACAGAATCAAGAGCAGCAACGACACTCGTCTGGCGTACATGAGCGTACTTCACCCCCACTGTCGTTGGTTTAAGTGTACACGCGTTTTCCTGGTTCAGGTGTAGGGGCGATTGATCAAATCGCCCGTCGCAACGTCCTTTTGCGCCGGGCGACAATGTATGTCGCCCCTACATCGTCCAGGGCGGGGGCGATTGATCAAAACTGCCCGTCTTGCAGGCTCTAGAACAGGCTGAGCTGGGTGGGCGCTTCGTCCGCCTCTTCCTGACGCGCGCGGCGCTGCTTGACCTCGGCGACGAGGTCCGGCAGGCGGCGGATGTCGGCCTCCATGTCGCGCCGCAGGCCCGGGTTGCGCAGCGCGGCCGCCGGGTGGAAGAGGGGGTAGTACGCCGTGATCGGGGAACCGCCGTAGCGCGGTTTGCCGTGAATGCGGCTGATGCGCGCGTCCGGAAAGTAGCGCGCCATGCTGAAACGGCCCAGGGTGGCGATGACGGCCGGCCGGATGATGTCCAGTTGCTCGTCGAGCCAGTGCTTGCAGGCGAAGATTTCGTCGGCGCGCGGGTCGCGGTTGTCGGGCGCGCGGTGCTTGACGACGTTGGCGATGAAGACCTCGTCGCGGTGCACGTCGATCAGGCCCAGCAGATACTCGAGGTAGTCGCCGGAGCGACCGACGAAAGGCAGGCCGAGTCGGTCTTCATGGAAGCCGGGCCCCTCGCCGATGAAGACGATGTCGGCGGTGGCGCTGCCGCTGCCGGGCACGGCGTTGGTCGTGCCCTGGTAGAGGCCGCATTCCTGGCAACGTCGCACGCGTTCGGCGATGTCGAGCAATCTGGCCGCGGCTTCTTCGCTCATGGTCCCTGCCACCTGAACGCGATGCGCCAATCTTACCCGGGCCGGCGCGGGAAACAAAACGGCCCGCGCCTCACTTGTTGTCCGGCGGGCGCCATGCTATAGTGCGCGCGGCGCCAGGGTAGCTCAGCTGGTAGAGTACCTCACTGAAAATGAGGGTGTCCCCGGTTCGAGTCCGGGCCCTGGCACAGAGGCCTGACGGGCGCGTCGGGCCTTTGTCTTACACGAGCGGGAGGGTGACCATGGGTGTTGGCGAGCGATTCTCCCTGGTCGGTCAGAGTGCCCTGGTGACCGGCGGCGGCAGCGGCATCGGCGCCTGCCTGGCCGCCGCGCTGGCGGAGGCCGGCGCCGGCGTCGCGCTGGCGGACCGTCACCCGGACAAGGCGCAGGCTGTGGCGCGGCAGCTGGCGGCGCAGGGCGCGGCGACGCTGGCCATCGAGGTGGACGTGACGCAGGCCGACCAGGTGCAGCGCATGGTCGACCAGGTGCTGGACGCCTGGGGGCAGCTGGACGTGGCCGTCAACAGCGCCGGAGTCGCCACCCGCGCCCGCGCCGAGGAGCTGGAAGAAGACGACTGGGACCACGTGGTGGGCATCGATCTCAAGGGCATCTACCTCAGCACGCGGGCCGAGGGACGCGCCATGCTGGCGTGTGGCAGCGGCTCGATCATCAATATCGCCTCCATGTCCGGGCAGATCGTCAACCGGCCGCAACTGCATTCACACTACAACGCGGCCAAGGCCGGCGTCATTCAATATTCGCGCTCCTGCGCGGCGGAGTGGGCGGCGCGGGGCGTACGCGTCAACTGCATCAGCCCGGGTCACACGGTCTCGCCGATGACGGTGGAAGCCATCCCGGTCATGGGCGACGAATGGGTCTCCAACACGCCGATGGGGCGGGTGGGCACGCCGCAAGACCTGCAGGGCGCGGTCCTTTACCTGGCCTCGGCGGCCTCGGCCTACGTCACCGGGCACGACCTGGTGGTGGACGGCGGCTACACGCTCTGGTAGGAAGCCCCAGGCTACAGCACGATCCGCAATACGCTGACCGAAGCGGGCGCGAAGCTCTGCGTCCAGGCGCCGCCGCTGACGTCCAGCGCCTGCGTCTGCGGGCGCACCAGGTTGGGCGCCTCGAAGCGATTGTGGGCATGAATCCCCGGCCCCGCCAGCGTGGTCAGGGCCACCTCCCGCGCGGACGCATCCACCAGACTTATCTCCGCCTCGATCTCGTCGCTGGCGCTGCAGTTGACGACGCTGAGCGTGAGTTCCGCGCCCTTCAGTGAGGCGGAGCCGGCCAGCGCCGGCATTTCCTGCGCCTCGCCCCTGAAGTTATAGTCCAGGCCCTCGCTCTCGAAGCGGGTGTGCAGGCTCTGACCGCCCTGGTGGGCGCGGTACATGGCGTAGACGTGGCCGGTCGGCGTGACCAGCATGCGGTCGCCGGCGGTGAGCACCATGGCCTGCAGCACGTTGACGGTCTGGGCGATGTTGGCCATGATGACCTTGTCCGCGTGGCGGTTGAAGATATCCAGGGTGGTCGCGGCGACGACGGCGTCGCGCATGGTGTTCTGCTGCCAGAGGTGGCGCGGATGGCGGCCCGGCGTCGGCGGGTGCCAGGTGCCCCACTCATCGACGATCATGCCGATGCGGCGCGCCGGGTCGAAGCTGTCCATGGCGGCGCGCTGCTGCAGCACCAGCGGCTCCATCTGCAGCCCCAGGTGGAGTTGGGCATACCACTGGCCCGCATCATATTCGGTGGCCGAACCCGTTTCAGCGGACCAGGCGTCGTCATCACCCTGGGCAGCGCTTTGGGCGCGGGCGTAGTAGTGGGGCGCGAAGGCGTCGATGCGCGAGCGAGGACGATGCCCCAGCTTCTCGAAAAAACGCAGCGTCCAGTCGACGTCGTTGCCGCGCGGGCCGCAGGCGATGAGGAATGGATCGGGGCCACCGAAACCGCCCAGATAAGTGGCGAACTGGCGGTAGGCGGCGGCGTAGTCTTCGGGGTCCATGTTGCCGCCGCAGCCCCAGTTTTCGTTGCCGACGCCCCAGTAGCGCACGTCGAAGGGTTTCGCTGCACCGTTGGCGGCCCGCTCACGGGCGAGTGTGCTGTCGCCGCCGAAGTTGCAGTATTCGATCCAGTTGCGCATTTCAGCCGGCGTGCCGCTGCCGACGTTGCCGACGATGTAGGGCTGCGCGCCGGTCTGGCGGCAGAGCTCGATGAACTCGTGCGTGCCGAAGTGGTTGGTCTCGATGTCCTCGCCCCACCAGAGGTTGATGCGGCGCGGGCGCTCTTCGCGCGGGCCGATGCCGTCGCGCCAGTGGTAGTCGTCGGCGAAGCAGCCGCCGGGCCAGCGAATGACCGGCGGCGCGAGGCTGCGCAGGGCGGCGATGACGTCGTTGCGCAGGCCCCTGGTGTTGGGGATGTTCGAGTCCTCGCCGACCCATATGCCCTCGTAGATGCAGGCGCCGAGGTGCTCCGCGAAGTGGCCGTAAATGTTGGGGTTGATGCGGCCGGTGCCCTGCTCCGGCGCAACGCGAATGCTGGCCATCGTGCTCCCTCCTGGAGATTTCACGCAGGCCCTTGTCTTACCACACAAAAGAAAACCGCGCAGTGCGCAATGCGCGGTGGGGAAAACGGTCGGCCAATGATTCGTCTATCCGATACCTCTGAACACGTCCATGAGTGCGCCCGGCGCCACCTCCGGCGCAGCGATGCGCCGACGCCGTCACGACTCCCGGTACGGTGACCAGTAATTGCGCGGGTCGGACTTGAAGCGGTAGCGGCGGCGCGGATGCGGCAGGGGGTCCTGGGCGCGCAGGGTCCAGGCCAGCAATTCGGCCAGCAGTTCGCCCCGGATGGCCGCACAGGCCGGGTCATCATAGAGGTCGTTCAGCTCGACCGGGTCCTGCGCCAGGTTGTAGAGTTGACCGCGGCCCTGCATGTCGAAGAGCAGCTTCCAGTCGCCGCGGCGCAGCATGCGCATGTTGCCGCTCTGCGTCCAGCCATTAAGTTCGTCGAAGCTGATGGCGGGGTGGAAGCCGTCCTGCTGCGGGTCGAAGTCGTCGTCTTCCGTGTAGTGCAGGCCGCCGAAACCCTGCTCGGCGTAGGCGCTGGCGAATTCCTCGCGCGGCCAGTCGTCGCCGCTCAGCAGCGGCCAGAGACTGCGTCCCTGCACGCCGTCCGGTACGGGGATACCGGTCGCCTCGCAGAGCGTGGGCAGGATGTCGACGATGCTGACGTGCGCCTCGTGGGGCTCCGCGCCGGCCAGGATGCCCGGCCCGCAGACCTGGAAGGGGATGCGCACCAGCACCTCCGGCAGCTCGGCGCCCTTGCGCACCAGGCCGTACTCGCCGACGTAGTCGCCGTGGTCGGAGAGGAAGAAGAGGATGGTGTTGTCGCGCAGACCGCGCGCGTCCAGATGCCCGACGAAGCGGCGCACCTGGTCGTCGATCAGGCGCAGGATGGCGAAGTAGTTGCTGCGCGCCTGTGGCAGTTGTTCCGCATAGTCGGTGAAGGCGGTCTCGCCGATCTGCCGCAGCCAGCGGTACTTGAAGCTCTTGCCCTCCAGCGCGGAGACGTCGGAGAGCGTGGGCGGCAGCGTGTCGGGCGGAAAGAGCGAGAAGTAAGGCTCCGGCGCCTGGTAGGGGTTGTGCGGTTCCGGGAAGGAGAGCCACAGGAAGAAGGGCTCGTCAGCGGCGCTGTCGACGAAATCGATGGCGCTGCTGACGGCGCGGTAGGGGCACTGGACCTCGACGCCGCCGGGCGCGGGCTTGAAGTCGGCCCGGTGACGCAGGCCGGCGAGGTAGTCGTCGAAGGCCACTTCCGCCGGCGTGCGTTCCGGGCCGAAGCCGCCGTGATGCCCCAGCGGGAAGTAGTGGTCCATGTCGTCGGGGCCGACGTGGCTGTGGTTCTTGCCACAGAGCGCCGTGCGGTAGCCAGCTTCGCGCAGCAACTGGTAGAGGTCGCGTTCGCAGGTGACGTCCTCCCCGTTGTGGTTGGTGCGGGCGCGGGTCGCGCCGGGATAGCGCCCGGTCAACATGCTGACGCGGGCCGGCAGGCAGGCGGGCATGGAAGTGTAGGCGCGCTTGAACCAGACGCCCTCCGTCGCCAGGGCGTCGAGGAAAGGCGTGGTATCCAGGGCGAAGCCCTCGCGCGCGGAGACGTCGGCGCGCTGCTGGTCGCTCATGATGATGACGATGTTGGGCCGCTCGCTCATGTCGTCTCCACGCCTGTGGTCGCGTCAACCGCGCGAACTTCGTGCAACAAATAGCGAAACTGACCGGCGACACCCTCGGAGACGCGCGAATAGTCACGCCACCGGTTGCAATACCTGCCAGACAGCGGTAGCGGCGTTTCCCGCCCACGTCTCGTTCCGGCGGAAGCTTCGGGGTCCCAATGTCGTGTGCCATACAGTGGGTTGTCGTCCTCGTGCAAACGAAACTGAGCGTCTACTGTATGGGAGAGCGGGGCCGTCCAGTAGCCAGGGTCGTTGCTGAGCAGGATGGCGTAACCATGGCTGCAATGTCCCTGATTGACCAGCGTTTCCAATCGCACAATGTCCCTTATGCAATCGTAACGACGAACATCTTGAGCGCCCTGGTTGGCAAGCCGGAAACTTTCTTTCCCAACGCTTAACTCCAGGCCACGTGTCGTGTACTTCAATTCCAGTAACACCAGTCCGTCGTTGTCCTGAAACAGGATATCGACGCGAATACGATTCCCTTGTCTTGCCTCAAAGGGCACTTCGAGTCTTACCTGCGCAGTAAGGTGCGCGCGTTGAAGGTGCCAGGCGAGCGCGAGTTGGAAATCCGCCTCGGAATGGAACAGTGGTCGTTTCCTGGCCAGTCCTGCCAGGCAGTCGTGAATGGCGAGCAAGGGAAGCCTTTCCGGTAGAGAGAGGGAGGCCCGGTAGCCGGACCTCCCGCATATGATGGCCTAAAGCAGGTCGTTGATCTGCGCGACGAGGCTGTCGGCCACTTCCTGGGCGCCGGCCTGGCCGATCCACAGGCGATCCAGCTCGCTGACGGCGATTGAGGACGCCTGGGCGAAGGTCGCGTGGCGCGGGTCCGGCCGGAGCCAGGGCGCGCCGTCGGTGAAGACCGAGATGTGCTCCGGCGGCTCGCCGGGCTTGAGGAAGACATCGCTGGCGGCCACCGATTGCAGCGGCGGCACGATGCCCATGATGTCGGTCCAGACCTCGACGCCGGCGGTGCTGGCCATAAACTTGAGGAACTCCCAGGCGGCGTCCTTCTGCTCCGAAAAGGCCGAGATGGCCTGGCCGGAGCCGCCGCCGGCAGTGGACTTGCCGGCCGCGCCGGCCGGGTGCGGCGCGACGTCCCAGACGAACTTGTCGCCGATGTTGTTGCGCATGCGGCCCATGGCCGGCCAGAAGGTGTCCATCGCGACCACGCCGGCCTCGAAGATGTTCCAGGCGCCCATCTCGGAAGCGACGTCGATGGGTGGCGCCACCTGATGCTCGTGGATCAGGCTGGCGAGAAACTCGAAGGCTTCCACCGCGGGGGGCTCGTTGAGTATGCAGGCTGTGTAATCGTCATTGTAGAAGCCGCCGCCGTTGGCCGTCACCCAGATCCACCAGGGGCGGAAGCCGTTCTTGACCTGGAAGCCCCAGCGGTTGTTGTCGCGGTCGGTGAGGGCCAGGGCCGCCTCGAGGAAGGTGTCCCAGTTCCAGCTCTCGTCCTCCCAGTCCGAAGACGGGCGCGGCACGCCCATCTCCTCAAACCAGGAGACGTTGTAGAAGATCTGCTGGTTGGGCGCGTCCAGCGGGAAGCCGTACTGCACGCCATCCACCTGATAAAGCTTCAGGTTGGCCTCAAAGATATCCGTGGTATCGAACATGTCGCGTTCGATGTAGCTGTCGAGCGATTCCAGCTGCCCGCGTGAGACGAAGGGCACGGTCCAGCCGTTGCCGATGTACATCACGTCCGGATAGTCGCCGCCGGCCAGCATGGTCTGCAGTTTGGTGCTGTAACTGTCGGGAATGTGGATGAACTCGATCTTGATGGCGTCCTGGGCCTCTTCGAAGAGCGCGTTGGTCGCCTCGCGCGCGGTGAATTCGGTGGGGTTGCCCCAGGCCGTCAGGCGGATGGTGACCGGTTCCTGGGCATGAACGACCGTCGTCGCAACCTGCCCCAGGGCGGGTGCAGCGATGGCCGCCGCCGTCGCGCGCAGGAAACCCCTGCGCGAAAGTCTGCCTGTGTTCTCTGACATGATGGTCTCCCTGTCATTCAACTGATGAATTTCCGGCATTGATCGTGCAGATGCGCGGGCAACTCCTTTCTCCTGGCAACCAGGCTCGTCATCCCTTGACGCCGGTGATGACCACGCCCTGGATGAAGTACTTCTGGGCGAAAAAGAAAATCAGGATGAGCGGAATCATGAAGATGATGTTGGCGGCCATCATCAGGTGCCACTCTGTGCCCCAGCTTTCACCGATGAAGGTGCGCAGGCCCAGCGAGACGGTGAACATCTCCTGCTTGTTGAGGTAGATCAGCGGCGCGAGAAACTCCTTCCACTTGAACTGGGAGAACATGATGGCCGCCACCGCCAGCGCCGGTTTGCTCATGGGCAGCATGATGCGCAGATAGATCTGGAAATAGCTGGCGCCATCCATGCGCGCGGCGTCGTCGAGGTCCAGCGGGATCGTCATGAAAAACTGGCGCAGCAGAAAGACGAAGAAGGCGTTGCGCGCGAAGAAGGGCGGCGCGACCAGCGGCAGATAGGTGTTAACCCAGCCCAGGTGGCGGAAGAGTACAAAGGTCGGGATCAGCGTCACCTGGTCAGGCAGCATCATGGTGGCCAGCAGCACCAGGAAGAGCAGGTTGCGACCGGGCCAGCGCAGGCGCGCGAAGGAGAAGGCCACCAGGCTGGCGGACATGATGGTGCCGGTAGTGGCCACGCCGACCACGAAAAGCGTGTTGAGAAACCAGCGACCGAAAGGCTTGATGGTCACCGCTTCGGGGAAGTTGCCCCAGACGACCGGGTCCGGAATCCAGCGCGGCGGAAACTCGGCGAGGCGGTCGGGCGCCTTGAGCGCGGTGGAGAGCGTCCAGGCGAAGGGGATGAAGACGATGATCGCGCCCGCCAGCAACACGAGGTAAATCGACAGGCGTTTTGCCTGTTCAGACCACCGGGTGTCGCTGCCCTGCGCCGGCAGCCGCGCGGTCCGTTGCGCCATCTCAGCGACCCTTCAGCGACCCCTCATAGTAGACCCACATGCTGGAGGAACGGATGATGAAAATGGTCAGCACCATGATGTAGATAAAGATGATCCAGGCGATCGCCGAGGCGTAGCCCATCTTGAAGAGTTCGAAGGCGTTGCGATAGAGGTAGAGTACGAGGAAAGTGCTCGAATTGGCCGGGCCGCCACGCGTCATGATGAAGGGCAGCACGAATTCCTGCAGGGCCGTGATGATGCCCATGATCATGTTGAAGAAGATGACCGGCGTCATCATCGGCACCGTGATTCGCAGAAAGCGGGCCAGGTTGCCCGCGCCATCGACGTCGGCGGCCTCGTAGAGTTCGGTGGGGATGCCCTGCAAGGCGCCAAGGTAGATCAGCATCGACGCGCCGGCGCCCCACATGCTCATCAGAACGAAGGAGACCAGCACCAGGTCCGGGTCGCCCAGCCAGGAAGGGCCCTGGATGCCAAGCGTGGCCAGCATGCCGTTGATCAGTCCGAACTGTGTGCCAAAAATCCAGCGGAACATGACCGCCACGGCGATGCCGCCGATCACCGAGGGCAGGTAGTAGACGGTGCGGAAGAACCCCAGCAGGCGGATCTTCTGGTTGAGCAGGTTGGCCAGCACGAGGCCGAGGCTGACCTGCAGCGGCACGCTGACGAAGGCGTAGATGGTGGTCACCTTCAGCGAGAGCAGGAACTTCGCGTCGCGCAGGAAAAGCTGCTCGTAGTTGCGCAGGCCGATCCAGCGCGGCTCGGTGAAGAGGTCCCAGCGCGTGAAGGACAGATAGAGACTGACCAGCATGGGGCCGACGATGAAGATCAAAAAACCCAGAATCCAGGGCGAGGCCATCAGGATGCCGGTCAGCGCCTCGCTCTGGCGCGAACTGAGAGACAGGCGCAGCAAGGAACGGGACGTGCCGCTGCGCGCGCTCACCAGGCTCATGGCACCCCGCTCCCTTTGGCTGCGCCGGATGCGGGAGAGTCTAGCGCGTCGCGAGCTGCCTGCAAGCAGTCAATGGCCTGCCACGGGCGTTGACAGCCCCGCCCCCTCTGCGCCAGAATGACGGCCATTATGGCGGCGAGGAGAGAGGCGCTTCATGGCCCTGCAGCTGTTCAATGTGCTCGGACGCGAGAAACAGCCCTTTGAAGCGCTGACGGAGGGCCAGGTCAGCATGTACGTCTGCGGCCCCACCGTCTACGACGACGCGCACATTGGCCACGCCCGCACCTACGTCTCCTTCGACGTGATGGTCCGCTGGCTGCGTCACAGCGCCTGGGACGTCCTCTACGTGCAAAACCTGACCGATGTCGGTCATCTGCTGGACAGTGGCGAGGATCGCATCCTGCGCAAGGCGCGTCAGGTGCAGGCAGGGCCGATGCAGGTCGTCGAGACCTACACCCGCAGTTACTTCGCCGACATGGACGCGCTGGGCGTGCAGCGGCCCGACATTTCTCCGCGCGCCAGCGCCCACGTGCCCGAACAGATTGAAATGATCGAGAATCTCATCCGCAGCGGCCACGCCTATGACGCGGGTGGCAACGTCTACTTCGACGTCGCGTCGCACGAGGGCTACGGCAAGCTTTCCAACCGCGTGCTGGAGGAGCAGGAGGCCGGCAGCCGCGAGGCCGTGCGCGACGAAAAGCGCCATCCGGCGGACTTCGCCCTGTGGAAGCGGGCCGAGCCGGAGCACATTCTGCGCTGGAACAGCCCCTGGGGCGTCGGCTTTCCCGGCTGGCACATCGAATGCTCGGCGATGGCGCGCAAATACCTCGGCCCGACCTTCGACATCCATGGCGGCGGCATCGACAACATCTACCCGCACAACGAAAACGAGATCGCGCAAAGCGAATGCGCCAACGACGCGGACTTCGCGCGCTACTGGCTGCTGGTGGGCAGCCTGATGGTGCTCGACGACGAGGGCATCCCCGTCAAGATGTCCAAGAGCCTGGGCAACTTCATCACAGTGCGCGACATGCTGACCCGCGCCCGTCCCGAAGCGCTGCGGGCCTTCGTCCTCGGCGCCCATTACAGCAACCCGGTCACCTGGAGCGAGGACGCGCTGGCGGCCGCGTCCGCCGGTCAGGAGCGCCTGCAGGGCGCCCTGCGGCAGACGCGGCAGCGCATGAACAGCGCGGCGGAGGGGGACGAGGGCAACGCCTTCCTGCCGCGCCTGGAGCGCGCCCGCGCGGACTTCGCGGCGGCGATGAATGACGACTTCAATGCGCCACGGGCCCTGGCGGTGCTGCACGAGTTGACGCGCGAAGTCAACACCTTGCTCAACGGCCCGGCGCGACCCGGTTTGTCGACACTGGCGGCGATTGAGGCGCTCTACAGCGATCTGGGTGGCGCGGTGCTGGGCGTTGTGACGTCGGCGGAGCAGGAGGGCGGCGACGGCCGGCGCGAGGGCGACCTGGTTGAATTGCTCATCGCCCTGCGCGCCGAAGCCCGCGTCAATCGCGATTACGCCACCAGCGATCGCATCCGCGACGAACTGGCCGGCCTGGGCTTTGTGCTGGAGGACGGGCCCGGCGGCACCGTCTGGCGCCGGGAGGGGGCATGAGCGACTTCCTTTACGGTCACTGGGCCGTAATGGAAGCCCTGCGCGCCAATCGCCGGCAGGGCGAACAGCTCCTGCTGACCGAGGGCGCCGACGAAGGCGGCCGCAGCGCTGTCATCATCGCGCTGGCGGAGGAGCGCGGTCTGCCCCTGCGGCGGGTGCCGCGCCGCATCATGGACGACCTGGCGGACGGCGCCAATCATCAAAACGTCGTCCTGCGCGTCAGTCCCTACCCCTATGCCGCCAGCGAGGACGTGCTGGCCCTGGCAGAGGAGCGCGACGAGCGCCCCTTTCTGTTGCTGCTGGACCTGCTGCAGGACCCGCAGAACGTCGGCAGTCTGTTGCGCGTGGCGGACGCGGTGGGTGTGCACGGCGTCTTTCTGCCGCAGCGCAACGCGGTGACCATCACGCCGGCGGTGGTCAACGCCTCGGCCGGCGCCATTGAGCATCTGAACGTCATTCGCGTACCCAACCTGGTGAATGCGATGAAAGCGCTCAAGGCGCAGGACGTGTGGCTGGTCGGTCTGGAGGCCGGGGCAGATATCCCAACCCTCGGGCAGACGGACCTGAACATGGCGCTGGGGCTGGTGCTGGGCAGTGAAGGGCAGGGCATGCGTCGGCTGGTGCGCGACAACTGTGATATGCTGTTATCATTGCCGATGCGCGGCCAGGTCGCCAGTCTGAACGTGGCCACGGTCGGCTCCATCGCGCTCTACAGCGCCTGGCAGGCGCGCGGCTGGGAAGGGCAGGCGGCCCCTGTGGCCGCCCGTGGAACAGGGGGACGACCATGATTGACGACATCATGGACGAAGCCAGGGAAAAAATGCGCGCGACGCTTTCCTTTCTCGGCGAGGACCTGGCGGGGATCCGCAGCGGTCGCGCCAGCACGGCGCTGGTGGACCGGCTCAAGGTCGAATATTACGGTCAGGAATCGGAGTTGCGTCAGCTGGCCAACATTTCGACGCCCGAGGCCCTGCAAATCCTCATCCGCCCCTACGACAAGGCGGCCATCAAGGGCATCGAGCGCGCCATTTTGCAGGCCAACGTGGGCGCCACGCCGGGCACGGATGGCGACGTCATCCGCCTGAACATGCCGCCCCTGACGCGGGAGCGGCGCCAGGAACTGGTGAGGGTGCTCAACCGGCGCATCGAGGATGCGCGCGTGTCGGCGCGCAACATCCGTCGTTCGGCCAATGACGACCTGAAGGAATTCGAGCGCGAAAAGCTGATCTCCGAGGACGAGATGAAATCGGGTCAGGAGAGGGTGCAGAAACTCACCGATGACACCATCTCCAAAATCGATGAGATGGGTGTGGCCAAGGAAACGGAAATCCTGGAGGTCTGAACCCGCGCAGGGCCGCCAATGAGCAAAACCACGGGCGCTTTCCAAAACGGCAGTTCGCCGGTGCACGTGCCGCGGCACGTGGCCATCATCATGGATGGCAACGGGCGCTGGGCCCGGTCGCGCGGCCTGCCGCGGGCGGTGGGTCATCGCCAGGGCACGGAAAACCTGCGCGAAATCCTGCGCGCCGCCGTTGAAACCGGCATCGAGGTGCTGACGCTCTTCGCCTTCTCCACCGAGAACTGGAAACGCCCGCGCGCCGAGATCCGCGTGTTGATGGAGACTCTGGAACTGGTCATCGATCGCGAACTGCGCGAACTGGACGAACAGGGCGTGCAGATCCGCCACATCGGCGAACTGGAAGGCATCCCCCCCAAGCTGCAGCGCAAGATCCGCCATGCCGTGGCCCGGACGCGCCACAACCGCACCCTGATCCTCAACGTGGCGCTCAACTACGGCGGCCGCGACGAGATCGTGCGGGCCGTGCGCCGCATCGTCGCCGAGGGCATCCCGCCGGAGGCCATCGACGAGGACCTGATCGACCGCTACATGTACACCGGCTCCCTGCCCGACCCGGACCTCATCATTCGCACCAGCGGCGAGCGGCGCCTGAGCAATTTCCTCGTCTGGCAGGGTAGCTACGCCGAGTACCATTTCACGGCCGTCTACTGGCCGGACTTCGGCCGGGAGCATCTGCGCGAGGCGCTGGAAGAATACAGCCGCCGTACGCGGCGCTTCGGCGAAACCGACGAACAACTGCGACATAAACTCTCCACACCGCATGTCTGACGCCCCCGCCGCCCTGGGTCAGGCCCTGGGCGCGCAGGGCTACATCGCCGGCGACGAACTCACGACGGTCCTGTTCCTCGCGCAGCAACTGGAGCGCCCGCTGCTGGCCGAGGGTCCGGCGGGCGTCGGCAAGACGGCGCTGGCCGGCGCCTGGGCCGCCGCCGCCGGCCGCCGCCTGATTCGCCTGCAATGTTACGAGGGACTGGACGAGAGTCGCGCGCTCTACGAATGGGAATACGCGCGGCAGATGCTGTATACGCAGTTGCTGCGCGACAAGCTGGGCGAGATGCTGGCCCGGGCCGGCAGCCTGGCTGACGCCGCCGACCGCCTGGCGGCCGAGGAAGAAGTCTTCTTCTCCGAACGCTTCCTGCTGGCGCGGCCACTGTTGCAGGCCATCACCAGCGAGGAACCGGCGCTGCTGCTGATCGACGAGATCGACCGCGCCGACGCCGAGTTCGAGGCCTTTCTGCTGGAGGTGCTGAGTGAGTTCCAGGTCAGTGTGCCGGAACTGGGCACCATCCGCGCGCGCCATCGCCCCGCCGTGGTGCTCACCAGCAACCACACGCGCGAGCTTTCCGTGGCCTTGCGGCGGCGTTGCCTCTATATCTTCATCGACTATCCCACGCAGGAAGCCGAACTCGAGATCCTGCGCCTGCACGTGCCGCAACTGAACGAGCGTCTGGCGGCCAGGGTGGTGGCGCTGGTGCAGGGCCTGCGCGACCTGGACCTGCGCAAGAACCCCGGCATCTCCGAGACGATTGACTGGGCGAAGGCGTTGGTGGCGCTGGAGGCCGACACGCTCGACCGGCGCACGCTGGAACGCACGCTGTCGGTGCTGCTCAAGCATGAACAGGACCTGCAGCGCGCCCGCCGCCGCCTCGCCGCCCGCGCGGAGCAGGACGCTGCCGGCTGACTTGTTGGATAATGGCACAGTGACCGACGGGCGCTGTGCGGGAGGCAGGACAATGACCCTCAACGGGTGGAAGAAACTGTTCACTGGTCCCCTGGTTTTCCTGGCGTTGCTCTTCCCGGCCCCGCTGGCCGCTGAAGACGGTGTGCTCGTCATCGCGCCGGATGAGCCGGTGGCCCTGGGCGTGATGACGCGCTCCTCACTGGAAGGGGACGACGACGACGTCAGCAAACTGGGCCTCCTGCTGGCCCAGGCGGAACGCCCGACGCTGTCCATCGCGGGACGCGTGGTCCCCGTCGAGGCGATTCACGGCGATTCAGGCTGTGACGCCGACCAGGCCGCGGTGCTCGCGGCGGATTTCGTCGAGCAGGGGCGAGTGGCGGCCATCGTCGGCCCCAACTGCTCCAGCGCCTGCATGGCTGTCGCGCCGCTGCTGGATGAGGCCGGCTACACCAGCATCACCCCCAGTTGCACGCTACCGGCCCTCAGTGAGCAGGGCTTCAGCAGCTTCCATCGACTGGTGGGGCCGGATACCGGCGTGATGGAGGGGGCCGCCCATTACCTCTACGAAGAGGTCGGGGCGCGTCGCGTCGCCATCGTCACCAGCGAAAGCAACCTCTTCTACCAGGGGATGGCCGGAGAACTGGACCAGCGTTTCAGCGGGATGGGCGGCGAGATCGTGCTGGAAGCGCTGCTGCCGACCGGGCTGGAGCAGGAGTCGCTGGACGAATTGCTGCGGGATATCGCGGCGGCCGGACCGGACTGGCTGTTCTGCTCCTGCGATATGGCGCACACTTTTGCAGTACTGACCGGGCGCGAGGCGGCGGGCCTGGGCGACCTGCCATTTCTTGGCAATGAACTGGGCTGGGCCAACAGCCTGATTGACGAGCTCGGAGCCGGCGCGGACGGGCTCTACGGAGTCACGCCGCTGGAGCCGGATTCGGAAGCGGCGACCGCGCTGAAGGAGCGCTTCGAGGCGGCGTATGGCCAGCCGCCTGTCGCGCCCTACTATCTCGGCGGCTTTGACGCCTGGCACATTCTGCTGGATGCCATCGAGGCCGTCGCGGAACCAGGGGACGAAGGCGGGCTGCGCATCGACCGCGCTGCGCTGCTGGACTACGTCGATTCGCTGGAGGGCTACGTGAGCGCTTCCGGCACGATCAGCTGCCGGCAAGGTGGAGAATGCGTGAACTCGCCGAGCGGCATTTTCGTCATTGAGGATGGCGAGATCAACATACTCAGGCGCTACGGCAGCGGCGACGACATCGACTGAGCCGAAGCCTGCTCTCAGGAGTCCTGCGGCTGGCGCAACCGGGCCAGCAGTTCCTGGTCCGGCTCAGCGGGCAACAGCTCCAGGGCGGCGAGGAAATTCCTGCGACGGCGGGGCGGGCTGAGTTTGGCCAGGGCCAGCAGACGCCGCTCCAGTTCATCGTCGCGCGCGCCGGCCAGCAGCACCAGGATGTAATGGTGCAGTTCGTCGTGCCGCGTCTTGATGAGAATCGTTTCCAGCGCGTCGTAGAGTGATTCCGAGCGACTTTCAATGATGTGCGTCGCCAGGCCCATGCTGACCAGCGCCCGGTCGCGCCGGGCGAACTGCTCCAGCAGCGGGCGGTACAGGTCGGCGGGGAAGTCATTCCCCAGCGACTCCAGGGCGCGCCCCACCAGTTCGTCCAGCGCCAGGTCCAGCGCCTCGCTGGCACTGGACAGCAGCCAGGCGTAGACCAGCTGCGCCTGCTCCTGTTGCGCCAGCAGGTTGAGCGCGGTCAACGCCGGCTCACTGTTGAAACGTGAGGCGGATTCCGGCTCGTGCAGCAGACGCAGCGCGTGCAGCTGCGCCAGTTCCGCTTCGTGTATGGCCAGACCCACGAGGCCGATGGCGCGCAGGTTCTGCGTGACCTCGCCCATCATGGGCTCGATTTCGTAGCAATGCAGGGCGCGCAACCAAAGATCTCGCTCGTCGGGGTGGCCGATGCCCAGCAGCAGGCGCAGCAGTTGCTCGCGAATCAGGGCGCCGTTGTCGCGCCTGGTCTCCTCAAAGTAGTGGAGCGCGCGCGCGCGCAGCAGAGGCCGCGCGGCGTCGTCCAGGTCGCAGCCTTCCAGCGCGCGCAGGGCCGCATCGACGTGCTCCCGACGACGGCTGCGCTCCAGCAACTCCAGCGCCAGGCCGCGCCGCTCGCCTTCATCCTGCGCCCGTCCGAGTTGCCGCGCCAGTCCGGCCAGTTTCATGGTTGGTCCCGGGGTCTGGAACGCGGCGCGATGATGGCCAGATGGTCAGACTTTGCGATAATTCTCAAAGGGGGTGGCCTGCCTCTGCGAGTGCTAACTGCTTTCGTAAGGTCCCAGGAATCTTTCACCATCGAAGTGAATCAGGTGATCAGGTGCGTCGGCGACCCACACCTCAGTTTCCCAGTCAATATCAGGCAGATATTCGCGCATTGTCGAGCGGTTGAGGAAGGCGGTGACAAACACCAGGCCCGCTTTCGAACCGTCGAACAGGTCCCTGAGTTGGTTGTGTCGTAGCGCGTTGACCGGACCGTGAGAAGTTACAGCCTCAACAATGACCAGCCAGTTTTGTTCTGTGTAATGAATGGCAACATCCGGCATTCTGCCATGTGGGTCTATTTCGACTCCCAGGCTTCTTAGATATTCAATCTCATAGTGCTTGTGTTTCTCTTCGGTGTCCCCCAAATAAACGAGGACGCCATCAGGAGTGAAACGGGGCGCGAATTGCTCGACGATTTCCTTGACCAATACGTTTTGTCCACCGGCGGAAAGTTCGATTTACCGGCCATTCGGAAGCGTGACCGGTATTCGCTGCATTCCTCGTTTCCGGTCGCGAAGGCGATTCTTGGACTTCACGGAATTGAGGTAAGTGTCCAAGTCCTGAGGCCACTTTTCGGTGCCAAAAAGGCGGATTAACTTTAAGACAGACTGTTCGATCTGATAAACATTTCGTGGGCTGTTGGGTGGCCGTTCCCGATCATCCGGATTTGGAACAACCAGACCCATTTCGATGAATTGGTGAAGGGTAAAGCGCCGAATCGTCTCGCGAGTGTTTGGCTGGTAATTCTTGCCGTACACTTCTCTCATCCAGTCCATGAGTTGAGTAACCCCACGGAGCGGGGCTTGCGCATCAGGCCAGGATTGCTCAGGAGACAAATCCAGCAATCCAAGAAGCGTCAGTGCTGAACGTTCATTGCGCTGCCCCCTTGGTGCTTGCAAGTCCCTTAGGATTTCTTCAGCAGCACGTATTTTTTCTCTCGCTTCTATCGAGTATCTTGCTTCTTCCATCGAAGGGACCACCTCCTCTACAAGATGGTTCAATTTGCCTTCAGGAGGAAACTTTTCCTGAACAAATCGGCCAAGGTATTCAAGTTCGTCGAAACCTGGAAGACACATGGAGCGCAGATCCGCAGCGTTTACCTGGGTGTGGCCGCTGAACTGACGAAAGTACATGTCGACCGCAGTACTGTTGAGGAATGCTGCGAGCCCTTTGGCCAGTCTCATAGAGAGGCCGGCATTCTGACGATGTAGCACATTAAGTTTGTTATCGAACGTTACGAATTCAGAATCTACAAGGGAAGGGTCAAAAACGGCGGCCATGACCCGTCGTTTGTCTTCCTTGGCAGAGAACCGCTTCACAAGAACGTACCAACCATTTGGCAAATACAAGTCATCATTTGCATCTTTTCTGGCGATGGCATTCGGTTTGTTGCCGGGTTTCGCAGGCCATGACACAAAGCCGTCGGCGAAATGTTGCGGATAGATCAATGGAACGTCGTCTGCCCTGGCATGGGCACGCAAGTGATCCCGCGCTCTGAATGACACCACTCGTCCCGTAGACACATGAACGCCAAGGTCTTCGAGTCGATTGTCCAGGCCATTCAACACCTGGGCGACACGAGCGTCTGTCTCATCCGAAACCAGATGCAAAACAAACTCTCGGTCCGTTGGCCGGATGAGTTCATCCGGGTCAACGATACGCTCGGCAATCCCTGTATCTGCCGGGCTGGCAGACGTGGTGATCTTGACTTTGGAACGTTGGCCGCTGCGAATGCCGTGGAAAATGACATTTTCCTGCAAAACATCATCGCTGGCAAAGGCGGTGTTTCGCGTTTCGTAAACATGGACGTGCTGAAACGCGAGGTCCCGATGGAGCGCTTGACGGAACGGGCGAAAGTAGGACCCGTTCATAAAACTGCGAGGCGTAATCGCCACCAGTTGGCCGCAGTCTTTCAGCAACTTAAGAGAGAGCCAGACAAAGGCGGAGTAGAGGTTGCTTGTTTCTATACCCACAGAGCGTAATCGGGATCGTTCCTTGCTGTCGCTCGCGAGTTTTCGGTAAGGAGGATTCAGAATTGCAATGTCGAAGCAGGGGTTACGCTCTCTTGCAAAGAGACTGTTTCCATCAATCAGGTCACTGCCTTCAAGAATGAAATCCCCTTGGCAAAGCTCACCAACAAACTCGATCCCCGCCTGACGGCAGACTTCCCGGCAAAGCGAGAAGGTACGTGAAATAATACTGGCAAACCGCTCGTCGATTTCCCAGACTGTGGCGGACAATCGTTTCGGTCTGTCATACTCAGGTCTGCCGCAGAATTCGGCTACGACAGCTCCCGTCAGGATGCCGCTACCGCCACCTGCATCCAGAACATGAAGTGTATCCGGGAGCCTTTCGCCCCTGAGCATTCCTGCCATGAAACAGGCAACATTTTCTGGCGTAAGGTACTGTCCAAGTTCAGCGCGTTTCTTCGGATTTTTTGAAAGCCGGTTTGAAAGCTCCAGCCGCTCTATATCCAGTAACTGCGGGAGATTGGAAGCTGTAACAAGTCCATTGGACGGCCTGAAGTCTCGTTTCTCGTGAAGCGGTATCAACCCTGCAAGTGTCAATTTATGCAACCACGATAAGGGACGATGTTTCAGGCTGTGAATTCCCGGTTAGTGTAAATCGCATCCGGTATGCAAGCAAGCCGGGCGTCGCCTGACAGGGGCCAGGCGCAGGTGTATAGTCCTGCCCATGCCCTCCGACGCCCTGAGCGTGTTGCTGGCGGCGGCCCCGCCGCTGACCGTGCTGGCATTGATGACCGGCCTGCGCATGGGCGGCGCCAAAGCAGGCCCTGTTGGCTGGCTGGTGGCGCTGCTGATCGCCGTGCTGCGTTTCGGCGCGGGCGGCGACCTGTTGCTCTACGCCCATCTGCGCGCCCTGGTGCTCACGCTCGACGTCGTGCTCATCGTCTGGACCGCGCTGGCGCTCTACATGGTCGTGCGGGCGGCCGGCGCGCTGGACGTGATTGCCGCCTGGTTTGGCAGCCTGACCGGCGACCCGGTGCTGCGCGTCCTGCTGTTGGGCTGGGTCTTCGCCTCCTTTCTGCAGGGCGTGGGCGGCTTCGGCGTCCCGGTCGCGGTGACGGCGCCGCTGCTGGTGGGCATTGGCCTGGCGCCCCTGCCGGCCGTCATCGTGCCCTTCATCGGCCACTCCTGGGCGGTGACCTACGGCTCGCTGGGCTCCTCCTTCATCGCGCTGACGGGCGCCACCGGCCTGGCGCCGGCCCTGCTGGCGCCGCCCACCTCGATTCTGCTGGGACTGGCCGCGCCGGTTTGCGGCGCGCTGGCAGCGTACGCAGCTGCCGGCCTGCGCGGCCTGTGGCGAGCGCTGCCGCCGCTGCTGGTCATCGGCGCCGTGATGGCCCTGGTGCAGTACGTCATGTCGGTCATCGACCTGTGGAACATCGCTTCGGCCTGCGCCGGTCTGGCGGGACTGGCGACGGGCCTGCTGCTCACGCGCGGGCGTCGCCGGCGCGGAACGGGCGCGACTGAAGCTGGAAGTCAGAAGCGCCGCCCGTCCCTGGCTCTGGCGATCGCGCCCTATGTCATCCTGATCGTCCTGGCCGTCGCGTTGATCGGCGTGCAGCCGGTGAAGGCCGCGCTCGGTCAACTGCGACTCTCCGTGCAGATTCCGCAGCTGGAGACGTCGGCGGGCTGGGTGACAGGGGCCGGCGCAGTGGGCATTCCGCTGCTGGTGCACGGCGCGTCGGTGCTGCTCTACAGCGCGCTGCTGTCTTTCCGGCTTTACCGCCGGCGTGGCTGGCTGGGCGCGGGCGCGGCGCGGGAGGTGTTGGCCGGCGTGCGTCGCCAGGGTCTGCGTCCGGCCATCGGCATTCTGGCGATGGTGGCCATGGCGACGGTCATGCAGCATGCCGGGATGACGCGCACCCTGGCCGAGTGGCTCAGCCGCGCCGTCGCGCCCGACTGGTACGCGCTGGTGGGCGCGTTGATCGGCGCGCTCGGCTCCTTCATGACCGGCAGCAACACCAACTCCAACGCGGTCTTCGCCGGCCTGCAAATGGACAGCGCGCAGTTGCTGGGATTGAGCGTGCCGCTGGTGCTGGCGCTGCAGACCTCCGCGGGGGCCATCGCCAGCATGATGGCGCCGGCCAAGATCCTGGTGGGCGCCAGCACGGTCGGCATCGGCCAGGGCGACGAAGGGCGCGTGCTGCGCAGTCTGCTGCTTTACGGCGCGCTGATTTTGGCGGGCCTGGCGCTGGTCACCTGGCTGTTGCTGCGCGCGGGTTACTGAGGCGCGCCCGCACCGGAAAAACGCGGGCCGCAGGGACGCCATACCATGGGGTGGGCGGCCTGCCGGAGGCGTCGCCTGCCGATTTGACCCGACTTGCGGATCGCGTTAACATTGATGTATGAAGCGCGACGGTGCACTCCCGTGAACATGGACACTTCTTTGTCTCTGGAAGTGATTCTCGCGATCCTGGCGATCCTGGGCGCGGTCTGGCGTCTGGAGGGACGGATCGCCGATTCTCGCAGGGAACTCGGGGGCGATATCCGGCGCCTGGACGAGAAAGTCGATGAATCGCGCAAGGAACTCAGGGGTGACATCCTGCGCCTGGAGACGAGAATTGACCGCGTCGATGCGAAAGTCGACGAAGGTAACCAGCGCCTGGCGCGGCTGGAGGGACGCTTTGAGGGCCGCGAGGAGCGCCTGACCGCCGAAGGCGAGGCCGAGTCGCCCGCTTAAGACAAGAGTGAAGACGAGACAGTAGCAGTCTGGAAAGTGTGCCGACGGGACTGGCCGGCGTTTTCATGCGCAGGGCCAGGCTGGCGCGCTGCGGGCCCCGTTTGAATCAGGCGTCCAGACGCTGTTGCAGGGCCTGGCGCACGGCGGCCGGGTTGCCCTGGCCGCGCAGGGCCTGCATCGCCTGGCCCATAAGCGCGCCCAGCAGCTTCGTCTCGCCCGCGCGATAGCGTTCGACCAGTTGCGGCTGTTGCGCCAGCACCTGGTCGACGGTCTCCTCAATGATGTTGCTGTCGGAGATCTGCGCCAGCCCGCGCTCGCGCACAATGTGCCGCGGGTCCGCGCCGCGCTCCCACATGGCCTCCAGCACGGCGGTCGCCGTGCCACGATTGAGTGTCCCGTCGCGGACCATGCGCAACAGGTCCGCGAACTGAACGGCGCCGAAGCGCAACCCGCCGATGGCCTCGCGCGGAGTCTCTCTGGCGTTCATCAGGGCGAAGAGCGCGCCGCAGATCCAGTTGGCGGCGACCTGTGCCTCGATTCCCTCGTCCAGCACAGCCTCGTAGAAGTCCGCGACGGCCCGTTCGGAAGTCAGTTGTTGCGCGTCGGCGGCCTGCAGACCCTGTTCATCCATGAAGCGCTGACGGCGCGCGGCCGGCAGTTCGGGGATGCGCGCGCGCACTACCTCCACCCAGGCCTCGCTGACCTCGACGACGGGCAGGTCCGGCTCCGGGAAGTAGCGGTACTCGTCGGCGCGCTCTTTGTAGCGCTGAACCACGATGCGTTGCGCGTCCTCGTCCCAGCCCAGCGTGGCCTGATGTACCTCCTCGCCCGTCTCGTAAAGGCGCCGCTGCCGGCGCAGCTCGCTCCCGATGGCGCGCGTTATGTGGCGGATGCTGTTGAGGTTCTTGATCTCTGTGCGCGTGCGCAGGTCAGGGTCATCGGGCCGGCGCAGGCTTACGTTGGCCTCGAAGCGCAGCACGCCTTTCGACATGTCGCCGCTGTTGACGCCCAGCCAGCGCAGGATGGCGCGCAGCTCGCGCGCGAAGGCCTCGGCCTCGGCGGCGCTGGCCAGGTCGGGCTCGGTGACGATCTCCAGCAGGGGCACGCCGGCGCGATTGTAATCGACGAGGCTGAAGCCGCCGGTGACGTGGGTGAGCTTGCCGGTGTCCTCCTCCATGTGGGCGCGGCGCACGCGGATGCGCTTGCAACGGCCCTCGGCCAGTTCGATATTGACGTGGCCGTTTATGGCCAGGGGATGCTCGTACTGGCTGATCTGGTAGCCCTTGGGCAGGTCGGGGTAGAAGTAGCTTTTGCGGTCGAAGCGGTTGACTGGCGGGATTTCGCAGTTGAGCGCCAGGCCGACCATCATGCCGTACTCCATGGCGCGGCGGTTGATGACCGGCAGCGTGCCCGGCAGGCCCAGCGAGACGACGTCGACGGCGCTGTTGGGCGCGGCCCCGACGCTGTCGACCACCGGGCAGGGGCTGAACATCTTGCTGCCGGTTTCCAGCTCGGCGTGGACTTCGAGGCCGATGACGGGGACCCAGTCGCTCATGGCGCGGCAGTGTACCATAACGGTCGCCGCCGTATGCGCCGCGTGTCATACTCCGCGCAGGGGAAGGAGTTGCCCATGGCTGAGGAAAAGAAATTTCTGACGGAAGACCAGGTGGTCGAGTTAACGGCGCTGTTTCTGAGTTGTTCGCTACTGCTGTTGCGCGAGCCGGCGCTCTACGGGCCCCTGCGCCAGTTGACCGCCGCCGAGCGCCTGGCGGCCATGGTCTACGATGACGTCTCGCCGGAAGTGCGCCAGTTGCTGGACGTGGCGCTGGAGCGCATCCCGGTCTCGCACACGGTCACCACGAGGCGCGACCAGTACAAGGCGATCGTGGTGGAGCTCAACGAGGCGCTGGGCGATTGCCTGGCCGCGCGCGCCGGTCTGACGACGGGAGGTGAGGCATGAGCAACCCTGTGCTTGACAACATAAGAACGCGCCGCGTGGTGCGCGAAATGACCGACGAGCAGGTCTCGGAGGAACACCTGGAGATCATTCTCGAGGCCGGGCGCTGGTCACCGACCGGCAGCAACCATTTGCCCAACCGCTTTCTGGTGGTGCAGGACGCCGAGCTGATCGAACTGATCCGCCGTGTCTCGCCGGGCATCTATTCCAACGCGCCGACCTACATTTTCGTCTGCGTCGACCGGCGCAACTTCCCCACCTACATCGACGAGGAGGCCGACGACCCCGTCTTCCTGATGGACGTGGGCCAGGCGGCGCAGACCATGGCGCTGGCAGCGCATTCCCTGGGGCTGGCCAGCGGGCCGGTGACCTCCTTCAACGTGCCCGCCCTGCGCAAGATCCTCAAGTTGCCGGATCGCTTCACGCCCTGGATCGTGCTCTGTCTGGGCCACCCGCAGCCGAATCCGCAGTTCGTGATGAAACCGGGCAAACGGCGTTACTGGCAGGACCTGGTCTATCGCGAGCGATTCGTTCCCTGGCGTGATTTCGAAGTGGACTCGGACTGAGGCTGTAAGGTCCCCTGCAGCACGGCGCGCTTGCCGTTGACGCGCCAGTCGGCGTCGATGCCGTCCAGCCTTTCGGCCAGACCGGGCGGCAGGCCGACCACCGGGTCGCTCTTCAGCGTGCGCGGGGCCAGCAGGGGGCAGGGGAAGTGGCCGGCGATGGCCTTCAGCGGCGTCTCGGCCGGCCAGATGGTGTCGTAGACCATGCGGCGGTAGTTGGCGTCGCCCTTGATGAGGGTCAGGCGCGCGCCCGCGAAGGGGATCTGCAGGCGCGGCGGCAGGGCGTAGAGAAAGTTGCTGCTGTTCCACCAAGGGTCTGGCGCCAGGCGCAGACGGCCCGTTTCCAGACAAGTCGTCAGTTGCGCGCCGAGGCGCTGCGCGTCGCGGTCCTGGCTGCGCTGACCCAGCAGGTCGAGAAAGTTGAGCGCGTCGGCGACGATGGCGTCGCTGACGAAGGTGGGATGCTGCTTCAGGTGCAGCACGACGCGCGAGGCGATGTTTTCCGTCAGCAGCATGGCCGCCAGCACGAGGTCCATCGTCAGTTCGCTGCCGGCGTTGTCGGCGATGATATGAAACTCGCCGCGCTCGCGCAGCAGGTGTTCGACGTATAACCCGCGCTCGTCAACCAGCAGGTCATCGACGTCAAGTTCGCTGCCGTGCGCCGAGGCGACCGCGTAGCTGAGGTCGATGCGGTTGCCCCGGACGGTCAGTTCCAGCAGCGTCGCCAGGCGCTCTTCCATCGATCCCTGTACTGCCAATGCTCTGGCCAGCAATTGCCAGTGCGCCTCACTGGCGTATTCTTCCGCCTTCTTCGGCGTGAAGGGGTCGCGACCCGTCTCCCACCAGCGCGCGGCCTCCATCAGCAGGCGGTAGCTGTAGACCTCGGCGAAGAACCACTGACAGCGCTGCCAGGTGCTCGCGCGGAAGGGCATCCAGGCATGGCGCCAGTCGTCGTAATCCGGCGCGGGCGTCTCGATCAGGCGCACCGGCGCGTCAGCGACCAGCTCGTCATGCAGGCGCTGGATGCCGTCGTGGATCTGCGACGGATAGTCGGGGTTGAGCTCGCGCGTCTCGCGCAGGATGGCGGGCAGGCGTTCGCGGATGGTGCGTTGGGCGAAGGGGTTGCTGCTGTCGGTGCGGATGGGGTTGGGGCGCAGGTCCATGGTGCCCAGCCTACTGGAGAGCAGTGGGCGCGACAAGTGTTGGAAGGACGTATGAAAGCCCGGCAAAATCCTGGATGGACTTGTTGGTCTCTTGAACCGGCTGGCGAACTGTCGCGTAATGAATACTGGAGACGGGAGAAGAGGAGGAACCAACGATGGCAACGGTCAGTCTGCTGCGCGGACTATGGCAACCGCACCGGACGCGCGCGCAGGGTCTGGTCCGACGGGCGGCAAACGGGTGGGACGCGTCGCGGGGAGAAGCGCCGGCCGCGACGTACGACGACGGGCTGCGCGCGCGCAACGCCATGGGCGGCGAGGCGTGGCGGCAGCGGCAATTGATGAAGGCCAGCCTGTCCTGGCTGAATCTCTAGACACAAGGGGCGCGCGGGAATCCAGCTCCCGCGCGCCCTCGTTTCAATTCACACACACAAATTGAATATGTGACGGCAGGGGGCTGCTGGCACCAAGCGAGCAAAGCCGCGCCTTGAATTGGCATTACCAGTTCGAATTGTGAGTTATTTGCTGACCGCTGCGGGCTTGGATGCAAGAGCCCGCTCACTTGAATCCGACATACGTCAGGATAGGCTCAATCGAATTACGCCAGTGCGTCCAAAACTGCTCCATGGTCAAACGCCAAAAGAAACTGAGCGTAGTGACTGGCAAATATGTCCTGAAGGTACTCTACGAGACCCTGTCTAACGTTAGATTCATTTGAGTATTGCTTGGTGACATTTTCGTAGCCACGCTGCCTGCTAATTGTGTAGAGAAAGAGCGTGTGATAATACACAGACGTAATGTATCTGTTCTCTGCAACGGTGATTTGCTCGTTTGTCCTTAACCTTGAGCGGTGTTTCTTGTATATCTGACAATCCATATTTACGTAAATTGTTTCGAGTACATCATCTTCGTTACAGTATGGATACATCACTGTGTTATGGTCCATCGGAGCGCCGTTATCCGAAAGCTCGTCCCAGCTCTTGTGTCCGTTTCCACTGGGACTTTCGAAAACCAATCCTAACTCAGGAAGCGACAGAGGATCCTCAATTTTAGGTGGTTTGGCTGGTTTTGATGGCCGGTGAGGGTCCGTGATACGTACCCAAAACATTTTTGGGGGGAGGCCGTTTGGATTTCCTCTCTCCCTTAGGTTGGCTCGAATCTGGACTTCATCTCCTACCTTCAAAGCCTTGTCGGGTTGCAGAACGACTTTAATCTTTCCATCACGTGGACTCTGGATCTCCACTGACAAAATCTCTCCAATTGCGTTTACCGTTCCCCTTTCATTGCCCCCTTCATTGTCGTTTGCGTGCCAAGTCATAACCGCCAGTTGCAATCCACCGGGGTCTTCAGAACGACTGAAATAGTCATTCTCAACATCGCTGTCAAACAACAAAGTTCTAGAACCGTTACGTGGAATCTCGTAAACGTCCGAATCCCCTTTTTTGTGTGTGTCGAGATCAAAAAAGGAAGGATAGCGTCCTGGCCTAAAGTTAGGTTGTTGCTGGATTGTTTGATGTTTCGTTTTGTGGCGATGATTTTCAGGTCGCGAATTTAACTTCATGGCGTCACCAAAGAGTTTGCGAAGTTCCTTGTCAAAAGGCAGACTGTTGCCGATTTGTTTCAAAAGCTCGTCTGATGAGCCGGCCGTTACTGCGATATTGTCCCTTCGCTGTTTATTGATTTCCTTCAATGGCCCATTCTTCAATACTTCTCCCAACTGAGCGCGCAACAATTGTGAAGTTTCGCCGTCCTTCAATCGATCTCTAGAGGCCATAAACAACTCTTCACGAAAGCCCGGTTTCATTTTGGTGCAATTGACATGGATTAACAGGTTCTCCTTTAGCAAATCAAATTTCAGGCGACGTGTGATGAACTCGGAAGTGTAGTGTGCGTGTACTTGACCATTTAGGGTAAAAAGAACTGACATATTATTTTTGAGAAACTCTTTGCGGATGAATTCTCTGGTTGCCTTAACGTCACGCTCTCCAATTCTGGACTTAAAAACGAAAACATCGACTTCAACTCGGCCCATTTGCTGGTTTTCCATGGTCTGAGAAAAGTGGGTTTCTATGTGTTCACGCTTGGCCAATCGGTCATTGAGCCCGAATTGTATGCTTGGTCCGTGAGTTTGAAAGCGTTTGTTACTTTCCACGACGAAATAGGGTAACGCTGGCATAAAGAGATATTCATTTAAACTGCGTCCCATGTCTCGCTGCAATTCGCGGTTGCCTTTAGTGTCATAGGAATAAAGTTTGATAATTGTTCCGGCTTGGAATTGTGTCTTGTGTAAACCTAAGTCAAGTGTGCAGACAGGAAAGCTTGGAACTTTGCCAAGTGGCGCAAAAAATTCATACCATGAATTTTTCGTAGTCTGTTCCTCCCTTGTACTTCTTGGGTGCTTTCGGACGAGTGTGAAGCCGAAATCTCCGCTGTCGAAACGCCTCGACCCGATCAACTGGTAGCGCTTTCTGCCACAAAACGACAATGCACCACTGCCACCCATGTTATAGCGGCCCTGCACAAAAGGGATCTCATTTTTGTTCCCACTCAACAAAGAACAAAATGTACGCTCGAAGTCTCTTGGGTGCTGACCTTCACCGGCGTCGTAAATGATGATTGATGTATTTCTCGTATCACCCTCCTCGCTATCGGCCAGTACCTGGATGTCGCGCGCTTGCTCTACACGCTTTGGTCCACGATCCCAATATTTATGTGCTGGGAAGAACCTCTCTATAGCCTTTTCGACAGATTCGGGCGCATCACTTGACGTCGGGTCTGTGCCCGATTCAAGACACTTGCGCATGAGGATGGCATCGATCGAATTGACGATTTTTTCGACTAATGCAGCGGCTGGCTTTGACTGTTGGTTTTCGACTACACCTAGATTGCCTTCCTGCCCGCCCAGTGCTTTCCAATTCGTTGCATCCTTCAATGCCGGCAGAGTGGATATGAGTTTGTCAACCTGTTCTTCGTTCTTGCAACTCCACAACTCCAAGAAAAGTTGTTCAGCGTCCACTGTTTTCGCTCCAACGAGTGCTTGACTTAGTCAAAACAGCTACTGATGTTTCGATTGCACTTCCCTTTAAACGACGAGCATTATACAGGAAGCCTTAACGTTTCCCTACATATGCCCGCGCATGATGCCCAGCAGCTGGCGGGCGCGGTGACGCATGGTGTGTTCGGAGAGCACGCGCCGCCTCGCCGCCTCGCCCATGCGCCGGCGCTCACTGTCGTGTTCCAGCAACCAGCGGTAACGCTCCAGCGCCTCCTCATACGAATGCACCACGATGATCTCCCGCTCCGGCTCGAACCACAGCTCAAGGCCCTCGTAGGGGCTGGCCACGATGCAGGCGCCCATACCCGCCAGTTCGAAGGGACGCGAGCTGGAGGAGCCGTAGACGCTGGCGTGCGCGCGGCGCGTGATGCAGAGGTTGACGCGGCTGCGCCCCACGTACTCGCGCAGCTTGCTGAAGCTGAGGTAGGGGAGTTGTTGCGTCGGCCCGAGCTCGCCGAGCCCGGTGCCGCGCACGGCGAAGCGCGCGTCGGGCAGGGCCACCGCCGGCCGCGCGATCATGTCGTCGATCCACAGTGAGCGGTACTCGCGGCCATGGCCGTAGAAGAAGAAGTCGATGTCCTGCGTCGTTACCTGCGCCGGGCTGAAAACCGTCTCGTCGACGCCGTAGTAGACGGTGTAGGCAGCCTTCGCGCCCAGATTGCGCAGTTCGGCGGCGCCGGCCAGGCTGTTGCAGATGAAGGCCGTGTATTCTTCCGGCTGCGCGCCCTGGTAGATGCGGAAGCCGCTGGCGAAGCCGGCCATCTGCGGCAGGCTGGCGGGCACGTCGCCGTCGTAGAAAAAGATCGGGACGTCAAACTCGCGCGACAGCTCGCGCGGCACGCCGGTCAACTGGTTGAGCGGCAGGGTCAGGAAGAGCAGGGCATTGATGTCCGGTTGTTCCCGCAGCGTGCTCTTCAGATGCGCGTACCACAGCGGCGCGATGGTGGCGCGGGAGACGTAGCGCAGCAGCTTTTCGGACCAGGCCTCGCGCATCAGTCTGGCGGGCGGCGCGTCGTATTCGTCCAGTTGCACCGGCGGCGGCGTACCGATCACGCGGCGCCAGAGTTTGCGGGCGCCCAGCCAGGCGTCGCCCTGCCATTTGGCCGGGTTGCTCCCGGCGCGCCACCAGAGCGTTTCGATGGGTGGGCCCTGCCAAGGGCTGGCGACGAGTTCGGCGCCCTCCTCGTGCAATGCCTTGAGCAGCTGCCACCAGGCCGGCGTCGCGCTGAAGGGCTGACGCAGATCGAGCGAGGCCGGGACGACGAGCAGTTTCATGCGGGCTGCGTGACGGGGTCCTGCATGGCGGGCATTGTAGCACGCAGGCGGAGGCCGGACAGGGTCGTGGCCGGCCGCAGGCGGTTGGCGGGAAGCGGGGCCTGTGCCGGGCGGGTGGCCAGGTGTGTGGCCGGCGTTGTGGCCTTGCGTTACAATCCTGCAGGTTATCCCTCGCGGGAAGCTTCGTAAAGACGGCTTGTGGAGGAAAGATAATGAGAAGTCGCACTCGTTTTGCCTTGTTACTGAGCCTGCTGTTGCTCCTGTTTGCGGGGTCGGTCGGGGCGCAGGAACCGATGTCCGGGGGCTCCCTGTCGGTGGTGTTCTCCTCGGAATGGGGCGTTCTGGACCCGGCGGCCAACACCAACACCTTCGGCCGCAACATCATGCAGTTCATCTATGATCCGCTGCTGCGGAAACACCCGACAACCGGCGACATCGGACCGGGGCTGGCGGAGTCCTTCTCCTTCAGCGACGACGGCACGGTTATCACCCTGAACCTGCGCCAGGGCGTCACGTTCCATGACGGCACGCCCTTCAACGCGGATGCGGTCCGCTTCTCCTTCGAGCGCATCAGCGATCCCGAACTGGCTTCTCCCTGGGCGGCTGCGATCGTCGGGCCGGTCGAGACCATTGAGACGCCGGATGACTACACCGTCGTGATGACCCTCAAGGAACCCTTCGCCCCCTACCTCGATTCGCTGACGCAGATCGGCCTTGCGCCCGTTTCGCCGGCGGCCGTGGCGGAGCATGGCGAGGACTACGGCCTGAACCCCGTGGGCACCGGCCCCTTCCGCTTCGTCAGCACCATGCCGGATGAAGAGGTGGTGATGGCGCGCAACGAGGACTACAACTGGGCGCCTGATTACTACGATCATCAGGGCCCGGCCTACCTGGAAGAGCTGATCGCCCTGCACGTCGGCGAGGACAGCACGCGCATGGCGCTGGTGGAAACCTTTGAGGTCGACGTCATCTACAGTCCGCTGGCGAGTCAGCTGCCTTTCTTCCAGGACGATCCGGACTTCTACGTGCCCACCGCGGCGCGCACCGGTGTGCCGCGCATCCTGGTGCTGAATACGGAACGCTTCCCCTTCGATGACGCGGCCACCCGCCGCGCCGTCGCCTGGGCGGTGGACCGCCAGCGCATCCTGGACGAGGTGTTCGGTAGCATCGGCGCGGTGCCGCAAGCCATCCTGACGCCCGGCCTTTTCGGCTACTGGAGCGAGGGTATGGACCAGTGGCCCGGCTACGACCTTGACATGGCGGCGTCGCTGCTGGCGGAAGCCGGCTGGGGCGATGCCGATGGCGACGGCATCCTCGACAGGGACGGCCAGGCCTTCAGCATCACCTACGGCATCAGCCCGGGCTTCCCCTTTGACCAGTATGGCCAGATCGTCGTCAATGACCTGACGCAACTGGGCATCGAAATCACGGTGGAGACGGAAGAAATCGGCGCTTACCTGGCCGACATGCGCGCCGGCAAGTGGGAACTCTCCGGCATGCTCTTCCCCGCCACGGACCCGGACGTGTTCAACATCATCGCGCACTCGTCGTCGATTGACGCCGCCTGGAATACCGCGCGCTTCAATAACGCGGAGGTGGACGGTCTCATCGAGGAGGGCCGACGCACGCTGGACCTGGAGGCGCGGGCGGCGATTTACCACCGGATTCAGGAGATCATGCTGGACCAGATGCCCTACGTCCCCTTCTACGTGATCGAGAACGCCTTCGTGGTCAACTCACGCGTGCAAAACTTCCGCACCAACGCGCAGGGCTTCTTCGACTTCTATGACACCTGGCTCTCTTAAGCCTGTAGAGGCCCTGCCTTCACCCTGAGAGGAGCCCGGCCCGGACGCTCATGTGGCATCCGGGTCGGGCCTGTTGCTCCACTCCCGTCGCTAGGCAATACAGGAGCCTCGTGGCGTGACCGCCTACCTCATCCGTCGCTTGCTGGCCTCCATCGTGATCCTGCTGGGCGTCAGCGTGTTGATCTTCGCCATGATTCACCTGGTGCCGGGCGATCCCGTGGCGATTATGCTGCATGAGGTGAAATCCGGCCCCGGCGCCATCGAGGAGATGCGCCGCAACCTGGGGCTGGACCGCCCCCTGCCGGAACAATACCTGTTCTGGCTGATCGGCAACGATTATGTGCAGGTGGATACCGACGGCGATGAACTGCCGGATTCCCGGGGCACGCGCCGCGGCATCCTGCGCGGGGATTTCGGCCGCTCCATTTTCAAGCGCGCCCAGGTGATTGACATCATCGCCGACCGCTTTCCCGCGACCCTCAAGTTGACGGTGGCGGCGATGCTGCTGGCGCTGCCCGTCGGGATTCTGGCCGGCATCGTCGCCGCGATTCGACGCGAAACGCTCCACGACTACGTGACGATGCTGGGCGCGCTGGTGGGCGTGTCGATCCCGCCCTTCTGGCTCGGCCTGATGTTGATGTACGTCTTCGGCGTGGAACTGCGCTGGGTGCGGCCCTTCGTCGGCGATCGTGGCTTTATCACGCTGATTCTGCCCACGATCACGCTGGCGGCGCCGACGGTGGCGATTATCGCGCGCCTGACCCGCTCCAGCATGTTGAACGTGCTGGGGGAAGACTACGTGCGCACGGCGCGCGCCAAGGGCGTGCGCGAGGCGTGGGTGCTGACGGCCCACGTGCTGCGCAATGCCTTCATCCCCGTGTTGACGATCCTCGGCCTGCAATTCGGTTATCTGCTGGGCGGCGCCGTGATCGTGGAAACGGTGTTCGTCTTCCCCGGCCTGGGACGCGAGGTGGTCACGGCGATCATCAACCGCGATTTCCCGCTGGTGCAGGGCGTGACACTCTTTTCGGCCACAGTCTTCGTGCTCATCAATTTCGGCGTGGACATGCTGTACACCGCCGTGGACCCGCGCATCCGCTATGCCTGAGCGCAGCCCTGCCGGGGGACAGCCGGCTGCCGCGCCGGCGGCCATCAAGACCCTGCCTGAAAACAACGCGGGCGCCGGGCAATCGCAGAACCAGTGGTTCTTCGTCCGTCGCCAGTTGCGCCAGGACAAGGCGGCCCTGCTGGGCGGCGCCATCCTGCTGATCATCATCGCATTGACGATGCTGGCGGACTCCATTTCCCCCTTTGACCCCCTGGAGCAGAGCAGGGACGGCGCCGATTTGCTCGTGCCGCCCAACGCGGAGCACTGGATGGGCACGGACGATCTGCGGCGCGACGTGTTTTCGCGCGTTTTGCACGGCGGACGCACGACCATCAGCGTCGGGGTGGTCTCCATCAGCGCGGCGATCAGCATCGGTCTGGCGCTGGGCCTGATGGCCGGCTATTTCGGCGGCGGAATCGATGACGTCATCAGCCGGTTCCTCGACATCATGCTGACGCTGCCGGCGATACTGATGGCCATCGTCGTGGTGACGATTCTGGGAGCGGGGCTGCAGAACGCGATGCTGGCGGTGAGCATCGCCAGCATGCCGGCCTTCGCGCGCCTGGTGCGCGGCGATACCCTGGTGGAGAAGAACAAGATTTACGTCGAAAGCTCGCGCGCGATGGGCGCGTCGCACTGGCATATCATGTGGCAGCACATTTTGCCGAATGTGGTCTCCTCCGTGATCGTGGTGGGCACCCTGCGCGTCGCCAGCGCGATTCAAATCGCCGCCGGTTTGAGCTTTCTCGGCCTGGGCGCGCAGATTCCCCATCCGGAATGGGGCGCGATGCTCAGTCTGGGCCGCAATTACATCCGTTCGGGCCAATGGTGGATGACCGTCTTCCCCGGCCTGGCGATCTTCATCACCGTGATGTGCATCAATCTGCTCGGCGACGGCCTGCGCGATGCGCTGGACCCACGACTGCGGGGGACGGACCAAGCATGAAATTCATCTTTGGCGCCAAACCCAAAGCGCCCGTCACCAACTTCACGCGGCTCGTGCAGCTGGGCGAGCGCCTCGGTTACGACGCGGCCTGGATCCCCGACCAGACCTTCTTCCCGGACCCCTTCGTGACCCTCGCCGTCGTCGCCGGCCAGACCGAACGCATCGAACTGGTGATCGGCGTCGCCAACCCCTACACGCGCCATCCGGTGCAGGTCGCGCGCGCCGCCGCCACGCTGGACGACCATTGTCCAGGTCGGGTGGCGCTCGGCTATGGCGCCGGTAACCGCCGCGAACTGATCCTGCCGCTCGGGGGCGAACAGGAGCGGCCGGCAGCCCATTGCCGCGAGGCGCTGGTCCTGTGCCGTCGGCTCTTGCGCGGTGACTATCTGAATCATCGCGGCGACTGCTTCGTCGCCGATGGCGTCGAACTGGAGATGGCGCCGCATCCGGATGTGCCGCTTTACCTGGCGGCGCGCGGCCCGCTGGTGCTGCAGGTGGCGGGCGAACTGGCCGATTGCGCGGTCATCGGCGCCCTGCTGGATGAAGAGGCGCTGGCCTGGTCGCTGGGGCAGGTGGCGGCAGGGGCGGCAAGGAGCGGCCGCAACCTTGATGACATCGGTCGCATGATCTGGATCACCTGTCACATCACCGAAGACGCCCCGCGCTGGCTCGATCACTCGCGCCCCATGGCCGCCCACGTTCTGGCCGGGGCGCCGCCGGGTGTCTTCGAAGCCCTGCGCCTGGGCGACCGTTTTCGCGATGACCTGAAGGCGGTCTACGTGGAGCGCGGTAGCGAGGGCGCTGCTCACCTTGTCTCCGACGCGCTGGTCAGGCGCCTGATGGCCATCGGCAACGCGGACGAAGTCGCGGACCAGCTGCAGCGGGCGATCGGGCAGGGGATCAATGAAATTGGCATCCTCGTCAACGCGCCGGACATCCGCGAGTCCGAAGAAGCCATTCGTCGCTTCGCCGACGAGGTGATGCCGCGCCTCGTTTAGGCCACGTCGCGGCCCGTTTCAGTCCACAATCTGCAGGTCGCGCGGATAGTGATTCAGCCGTTCGGCGCCGTCCGCCGTCACGGCGACGACATCCTCAATGCGCACGCCATACTTGCCCGCCAGGTAGATGCCGGGTTCGATGCTGAAGACCATGCCCTCTTCGACGACGGTGGTATCGCCCTGAATCAGGTAGGGGTATTCGTGGCCGTCCATGCCGACGCCGTGTCCCGTGCGGTGGATGAAGGCGGGCCCGTAGCCCTGCGCCGTGATGTAGTCGCGCGCGACCGAATCGATCTGCTCCGTGGTTATCCCGGGACGGGTCGCCTCGAAGGCCAGTTGTTGCGCCTCCTGCGTGATGCGGTAGATGCGACGGAATTCTTCGGGCGGTTCGCCAATATGGAAGCTGCGCGTCAAATCCGAGCGGTAGCCCTGCCAGCCGCCGCCGAAGTCGATGACCAGGGCGTCGCCGTCGGTCAGGCGTTTCTCGCCCGTCTTGTGGTGCGGTGAGGCGCTGTGCGGCCCCGCGCCGACGATGCCGCCGCCGCTGAGCTCGAGGCCGCGTTCCGTCAGGCCTTTGTGCAGGAAGCGCAGCACGTCGCGCTCCGTCTTGCCGCTGACGGGTTCGGCGAAAAGGGAGGCGAGCGCGTCCTCGGTCCTGGCGGCGGCTCCCCGCAGGGCGTCGACTTCGGCGGCGGTCTTGATCATGCGGATGCCGGCGAGGATGCGGTTGCCTTCGATGTAGCGCGCGCCGGCCAGGGCGGCCTGCAGCCTCAGGGTGAAGACTGTGTGCAGTTGGTCGGCGATGGCGATGGTCTGCCCGGCGCCGGCGCCGACGACGTCGGCGACCTTCGCCACCGGGTCTTCGGTCTCTTCCCAGCCGACCACGTCGAAGAAGCCGGCGTAGGGCTGGAAGACCTGCACTTCAAAGCCGGGGACGACCATGGTGGCGCGGCCCTCGCGCGGCAGAAGCAGGAGGGCCAGGCGTTCGCTGGGCCGCTTGGTGAAGCCGATCAGGTAGAGCAGGTCGATAGAGTGGGAGACGAAAAGCCAGTCACAATCGGCCGCGGCCATGGCGGCCTGCGCCCGCCGGGCGCGGTCTGTGTACTCTGCGTAATCGTTCATCAGCAGTCCACGATATAGAGGTCTTTGGGGAAGCCGCTGAGGATTTCGCAGCCGTCTTCGTTGACGAGCAGAATGTCCTCGATGGCGAAGTTGCCGATGACGTGGTCCGGTCGGTCCCAGAAGATCGGCTCCACGGTGAGCACCATGCCCGGCTCGATGACCGTGTCGCTGCCCCTGGCGATCGAGGGCGGCTCATGGACGTCGAGGCCGAGGCCGTGGCCGACGCGCTCCAGGCCGGGGACGTGCACCTTCATGCCATGTTCCATCAGCACGTCGTAGCAGGCGGAGAAGACGTCGTTCATGGTGTTGCCGGCCCTGACGGCGGCCACGCCGGCCTTCTGCGAGGCCAGGTTGGCGTCGAAGAAGCGGCGCTGTTCGGCTCCGGGCTCACCCATGGAGGCCATACGCATGTAGTCCGACCAGTAATAGTGGTAATTGGCGCCGGCGTCAACGACGATCAGTTCGCCGGGCTGGATCGGCCTTTCGAAGGGTTCGACGTTCACCATGCCGTACTTCTCAATGCCGGAGCGCACCATGATGAAGCCCGGCATTTCGCCGGTCTGCAGCACCATCTCGGAGAGCAGCAGGCTGCCCAGTTCGCGCTCGGTCATGCCAGGGCGCAGCTCGGCGAAGGCCTTTTCGTAGGCGAGGGTCGTCGCGTCGGCGGCTTTTCTCAGCTTTTCCACCTCGCGCGCCGACTTGATCATGCGCAGTTCCCACATCAGCGGGCCGACGTCGACGAAGGTTGCCTTCGTGAAGCGCCCGGTGAGGTCCTCGAAGTCCGTTTGCGACATGGCGATGCGTTGACCGTAGCCGAGCTCGAGGCCGATGGTGCCGTCGGCCACGCCCAGCTGCTCGCAGGCATCGTAAATGGCCGTCAGCGGGTCGGGCGCGGCGTCGGCGATGCGCCAGCCGCCCCAGGGGCGCACCTCCTCAATCCAGGAGGACTGGTAGGCGACGTCGAAGAGACTCTCGGCGACGACGCTGATGACGGGCTTGCTGTTGTCGCGGGGGACGATGATGCCCAGCGGGCGGTGCTTGGAATTCCAGCCGATGGTGCGGATGCCGGAGAAGTAGATGCCATTTTCCTTGGCGGTGACGATGAGCGCGTCGATGCCGTGCGCGTCCATGCGTTCGCGCGCGCGTTCGACGCGGCCCAGATACTCCGCGGTGGGAAACATGGCATGGTTGGGTTCACGATGGGACATGTAAACTCTCCTCTCTTCATTCAAAACAGATCATACAGACACGAACCTGGGGTGGTAGCGGCGCCAGAAACGCCCGCCGGTCGCCAGCGCCCGCAGCAGGATCTGCAGGAACATCGCCGCCCAGACTCCCGCCAGCCCCCAATCCAGGGCGCCCGTGAACAGGACGATCAGCGGCAGGGCGACCAGCCAGTGACCAACGATCGTCACCCACATCGGGTAGCGGGTGTCCCCCGCGCCCCGCAGCGCGCCGGTCAGCACCTGGTTGACAGCCTCCAGCGGCACGGCCAGCAGAATCAGTTGCAGGCCTGGCAGGGCCGCCGCCCGCACCAGTTCATCGCCAGAGAATAGCCGGGTTACGGAAGGCCACGCAAGAAAGAGCAGCGCCAGCCCACCCAGGACGAGCCATGCTTGGCGCTGCAGTTGCAGTGCGCTGCGGTAGATCTGGCCGGTCTGGCCCGCGCCGGTCAGCTGGCCGGTGATGGTCAGCGCGGCCAGCAGGAAACCCAGGCCCAGCATCAGGATGATGGACAGGGTGTGGGAGGTCACGGCGTAGGCGGCCAGGGCTGTCGCGCCCAGCCCGGTCACCAGGCGCAACTGGACCAGGCGGGCGCCGCGTATCGCCAGTTGCTCCAGACCGACTGGCGTCCCCAGGCGCAGCAGGTCCTGCATGGTCTGCCGCGATGTGCGCCAGCCGCGCCAGCGCAGCCCGGCGACGCCCCGCCAGAGCCAGAAGGCCAGCAGGAGCAGGCCGGCGACCCGGCTCAGGATGTTGGCCAGCGCCAGGCCCGTCAGGCCCGCCCCCAGGGCAAAGACCAGCAGCAGGGCCAGCAGAACGTGCAGCCCGTTGGCCAGGCCCATCACCAGCAGCGGCCGACGCGCATCGCCGGCGCCCCGCAGGCAGCCATTGGCGCTCAGGAGCAGGAATTGCAGCGGGAGGGCCAGCGCCAGCGCGCGCAGATAGGGCGTGCCCAGTTGCCCGACCGCGCCGGAGACGCCCATCAACGACACAAGCTGCGGGCTGAGAACCTGGACCAGCAGCATCAGGGCGAATCCGACGGCCAGGGAGAGCAGCGCGGCGCTGCGCAGGATGAGCCCGGCCTCCTGCCCGTCGCCGCGGCCGACCGCCTGGGCCACCAGGATCGAGCCGCCGATGGCCGTCACCTGGAAGAGCACGGCGCTCATTTCCACCAGGCGGGCGACGACGATCTGCGCGGCCAGCGGGTCGACTCCGAGTTGACCGGCCAGTACGGCATCGAAGAGGACCACGCCGTAGAGCAAGGTCTGCTCCGCGGCCATTTGCAACGCGAGGGACAGGGTCTTGCGCGGCGCTGCGGCCTTGCGTTGCCCTGCGTTCACGGTCCCGCGCCGGCGGGGTTGCGCGGCGTCAGCGGAAGTGCGGCATCACGTCGCGGGCGATGCGCTCCAGGACCTGGCAATTGCTGTCGGCGTCGGCGCCGGTGAGCAGAATGCCGATTTGTCCGACGCCGCGCTGCGCCAGGCGCTCGCAGGTCTCACGCACGCGCGCGGCGCTGCCCACGATGGTGAGCATGTCGATCTCGCGCCGCGTGACCAGGGGCGCGGCGCCGGTCGGGCCGCCCGCGGCGTAGGCGCGTTTCAGGTCGGCGATGTAGCCATCCTTCATGCCGATGGCCCGCAGCAGCGAGAGCGGCGCGCCGCCGATGATGTGGGCCACGGAGGGTTTGAGGCGTTCGTGGGCCGCGGCCTCGTCATCGACCACGCGGCAGGTCACCCAGCTGACGATCTCAAAGTCGCCCAGGCTGCGGCCGGCGCGGGCCGCGCCCCGTTCGAGGGCGCCAAAGGCGTAGTCCAGCCCGTCTTCGGAGACGAGCGCGCCGATGGCGCCGCCGTCGGCCAGTTCGCCGGCCGCTTCCAGCATACGCGCGCCGCGGGCGGCGATGTAGATCGGGATGTCGGCGCGCTCCGGGGTCCAGGTCAGCTGCAGGTCTTTGGCGGTGACGTATGGAGAGTCGTGATGCAGGGTCTCGCCGCGCAGGAGGGCGCGCACGAGAATCAGCATCTCGCGGCTGCGGGCCGCGGCGGCGTCCTGCTCATGGCCCATCGGCAGCAGGAGTTCGCGCCGGTTGCCGCTGCCGATGCCCAGATTGGCGCGGCCGCCGCTCATTTCGTCCACCGTGGCGATGGCGCGGGCCACCTGGGCCGGATGGCGCGTGTAGGGGTTGGTGACGCCGATCATCAACTGGATGTTTTCCGTCGCCTGCGCCCAGTGGGCCATCACCAGGAAGGGATCGCGGTAGAAGGTCTGGTCCGGAATCCAGGCCATTTCGTAGCCAAGCCGCTCGCCCAGCCGGACGACGCGCAGGCTGTCCGCCGGTGGCAGGGATGGCACGAAGCCGAAGCCGAATCGCATCTGTTACTCCTTTCGGGGTGTGCCGGCGGGACTCAGGCCGGGTGGACTTCGAAGGAATCGCTCTGGTAGCGCGCGACCAGGTCGGGGTCCAGGTCGCCGCCGAGGCCAGGTCCCTGCGGCACGACCATCGCGCCATCCACGAAGGGGACGGGCTCGGCGCCGAGGTCGGCTTCCAGCAGGAACTGGCCGCCCATCTCGCAGCCCCAGGTGACGTTGGGCGTCGAGGCGGCGAAATGCAGACAGGCGCGCGAGGCGATCGCCCCTTCGAGCGCGCCGCCGACGTAGCAGCCGATGCCGGCCGGTTCGGCGACGACGGCCATCTTTTTGGCGCTGATGATGCCGCCGCCGTTGTTGATATAGACGCTGATCAGGTCGCAGGCGCGCTTTTTGGCATGCTCCAGGACGTCGCGCGGCGAGTTGGCGCCCTCGTCGGCCATGATGTAGACGTTGGTGGCGCGGCGCACCTCGGCCATACCGTCGAGGTCCCAGGCCTTCACCGGCTGTTCCATAAATTCCAGACCGCATTCGTCGAGGGCGTTGATGACGTAGATGGCCGTGTTGACGTCCCAGGCCTGGTTGGCGTCGGCGCGCAGGCGAATCGCGTCGCCGGCGACGCTGCGGACGCGGCGCGTGCGTTCGATATCGTGGTCGGGGTCTTCGTGGCCGGTCTTCATCTTGAGGATGCGGATGCCGCGCGACAGGGCCGTTTCGGCATCTTCGGCGGCGTGGTCGTGGTCGGTGATCGGAATCGACCAGCTGAGCGGGATGCGGTCGCGGTACAGGCCGCCGAGCAGGTTGTAGACCGGCGTGTTCAGCGCCTTGCCGACGATGTCGTAGAGGGCGATGTTGACGGCGCTCTTGGCGCGCGGGTTCCAGGGCAGGGCGCGGTCCATGTCCAGCTGACGGGCCTCAATCTCGCGCGGGTCCTTGCCGAAAATGGCGGGCAGCAAACGCTCGCGCAGCTGCAGGGCGACGGTCAGTTGCGTCTCCCCGGCGCCGGAAAAGCCGGCCATGTGCGGCGCCTCGCCGAGGCCGACGATGCCTTCATCGGTGTGCAGGCGCAGGTAGACACATTCCTGGTGGCGCGTGGTGGCGAAGGACATACGATGCGTGCGCACGGTCGGCACCTTCGTCAGAATCAGCCCGGCATGCGTGATCTTCATGGATTCCCACTCCCGTCTGTGTCGGATCAGTCCAGTTCAGCCAGCAGGGTACGGGCGGCCGCGCCGCGAGCGCGGATCGGGCGCCCGGCCTCCTCCAGCAAGATTTCCATCAGCGTCACCAGCGCCAGCAGGAAGGTCGGCTGGGCGGAATGTCCCAGCATGCCGACGCGCCAGACCCGGCCGCGCAGGTCGCCCAGACCGCCGCCGATGTCGATGCGGTAGGGCGTCAGCAACTGCCGGCGGATGGCGGCGGCGTCCACGCCCTGCGGCACGATGAAGGCCGTTACCGTCGGCAGACGGAAACCCGGCTTCGCGTAAACGGAGAGACCCAGCTCCGCGAAGGCGGCGACCAGGGCATCGCGGCGGTTCACCATACGGTCCGCGCGGTAGTCCATACCTTGTTCGGAAATTAGTTGCAGCAGTTCGGTGAGGGCGTAGACGATCGGCGCCGGCATGGTCTGGGCGGCGCGCTCTTCCTCGCGGAAGCGGCGCAGTTGCGCCAGGTCCAGCGAGGGGCTGGCGACCCGCACCTGGCGGGCGGCGTGGACGGCGGCGGCGCGCGCGCTGAAGGTGATCAGGCCCAGGCCGGGATAGGCGCTGATGGCTTTCTGGCTGCCGGCGACGCCAATGTCGATGCCCAGATGGTCGTGGGGCGCGTCGACGGCGCTGATCGTCCAGCGCGAATCGACCAGCAGCAGGGCGTCGCGCGCGCGCGCCAGCTCGCCCAGGCCTGTCAAGGGCTGCCGGACACCGGTCGAGCCCTCGCCGTGCAGGACAGCCAGCAGGCGGGTCGGCTGACGGTCAAGGGCGTCCCGCAGCGCTTCCAGGGAGACGGCCTGGCCCGCGGGCGCCACGACGCGGACGACGCGCGCGCCGCAGCGTTCAGCCGCCTCGGCCAGGCGCTCGCCGAAGAAGCCGCTGACGGCGACGACGGCGGTCTCGCCCGGCTGCAGGGCGTTCAGCAGGGCCGCCTCGAGGGCGGTCTCTTCGGAGCCGGGGACGAGGAAGGTGTCTTCGTTGTCCGTGCGCCAAAGCTGGCGCAGGCGCGCGATGGCCTCCTCCAGCACGGCGAGGAAGCTCGGGTCGTTGGCGCCTTCGAGCACGCCGATGAGTCCCTGACGCGCGCGCGGCGAGGCGTTGCTGAGGTCCGGGCCGAGGAGGGTGCGCTCCGGCGGGTTGAGGCGCCGGTAAGGGAGGGGAGGCGGCGCGGCGCCGTCCGTCATTGCAGTTCGGGGATCAGGAACTGCCCCTTTTCCATGATTTGCTTCTCATCCAGCCAGATGCTCTTGTTGCGGCAGGGGAAATCCATGTGGGCCTTCGAGACGTTCTGTCCCTGGAAGATGGCGGTGTTTGCGCCGAAGGCGATCTGCATGTTGCCGTAGAAAGCTTCCTGGTCCTGGACAGCGCCTTCCATCAGATAGGCGCCCATGCGGTTCCAGTCGGCGCGGTGCTCGCAACCCCAGCCGATGTGGGCGATGCGGTAGGCCGTCTCGTCGTTGAAGGCGGAGAACCAGTCCTCCAGCAGGCGCGCGTCCAGGCCGCCCTCGATGTTGACGATCAGGCCGTCGCGGATGGTCATCTTCACCGGCGAGGTGACGTAGCGACCCAGGCGCAGGATGACGTCATTGACATCCAGCACCAGGGTGCCGTTGGCGCTGTATTCATCCGGCCCGACGGTGACCATGCCACTGGGCCAGTTATCCCAGCGGCCGGGCTCGTCGGCGAGGCTGTAAAGGCCGAGGACGACGCGGTCCTTGACGTTGCAGGTCAGGTCCGTGCCCATGGCGGAGGTGACCCTCATCGTCTCCGCCCCGCGCAGCAGGTCGGCGCCGGCCAGGGCGCGGCGGCGAATGACGGGGTCGGGCGCGAGGCGCATCAGGACGTCCTGCGGCTGGCCGCAGCGCAGGACGCGGCCGCCATTCTCCAGCGCCGCCGCGTTGAGCAGCGAATAGGCGTGGGCGACGGTGCTGACGAGGTCGATCACCATGTCGACGCCGGCCCAGATATCGGCGATGATGCCCTTGTCGTTCTCCGGCACGGTGGTCGGCACGGTGACCTGAAAGGCCTCCACGCCCAGGTCGATGGCGGCGCCGAGGGCGGCCGCCGGATAGTGCGGCGAGGTATGCGTGTCGCTGTAAATGAGCAGGGTCTCTCCCTCGCGCAGGTTGCAGAGCTGGAACGAGCGTTTGAAGAGGGGGATCAACTCGGTGGAGGCGCTGTAATCCAGCGGAAATTTCTTCACGGTGGCCGCTCCTGTGGTTTGCTCCTGCGCAACGACTATACTCAGGCACAGGAGTTGGCCGCAACACATTGCGCAGGCGGGCGCGGGGAGGGTTTGTGTTTCACTGGACGTATCGCGATTCCGGCGGGGCGCTGACGGACCTGATCCCGCTCTTCCGGCACACGTTGGAACTTTGTCAACTGCGCGCGGGCGAACGCGCCATGGTCTATGGCGATCACCACACGCCGGCGCACTATGCCAAGGCCGCCATGGCCGCGGCGCAGGGCATGGGCGCGGATGTCTTTCAGCTGGAAGTGCCCACGGAAGGTGGAGACATCCTCTCCGGGCCGGTGTGGGACATCTGGCACGCGGTCGATCTGGTGGTGGACCTGGAATCGATCGGCACCAGCATCTACCGGCCCTTGCGGGTCAGCGCGCTGGAAGCGGGCGCGCGCGTCCTGCGGGTGACGCAGCCGGAGGACGTGCTCTCGCGTCTGCGACCGCTGCCCGTCCTGCGCGACCGCGTGCTGCGCTGCGAGGCCCTGCTGGCCGCGGCCAAAGTGTTGCGGGCGACCTCGCCGGCCGGGACGGACCTGGTGCTGAACACGGCGGGTCGCAAGGCCTTCGGGCTGTGGGGCGCTGCCGACCGGCCCGGGAAGTGGGACCACTGGTCGGTGGCGGTCGTTGTGGGCGGCGCCAACCGCCCCAACAGCAATGGCCGACTGGTCATCGACGTCGGCGACATCATTCTGGGCATGCGGCGCTACGCGACCACGCGTATCGAACTCATTATCGAGGAAGGCATCATCACCCGCATCGAGGGTGAAGGTCTGGACGCGCATTTGCTGCGCAACTGGTTCGCCAGTTGGGGCGATGAACGCGCGTATCACCTTTCGCACGTCGGCTGGGGCTGCGACGAGCGCGCCGACTGGGGCCGGATGGCCGGGCCGACCGGCGGCATCGGCGACGCGGAATCCTACCCTGGCGTGTTCCAGATCGCCTTCGGGCGCGATACGTCCTGGTACATCGGCGACGGCAGCAACGACGTCCCCGCCCACATCGACTTCAACGGGCTGGCGCACAGCATCTGGCTGGACGGCGCGCCGATCACGGAGGACGGTCGCTTCGTCCACCCGGACCTGGCGCCCATCGGTCTCGATTGAGAGCGACGGCGCCGGCAATCGCCGGTCGCCCTAAAGGCGTTCGCCCGTCTCCAGATAGTGCAGCAACTGCTCACGCTTCATACCGGCGATGCCCAGCGCTTCGGCGTTGCGGCCCGTGGCCCAGTAGTTCTCTTCTTCCGTCACGCAGAAGATGTGGTTGATGCTGTCGTTGACGGGCGTCGGCACGTCGAGCAGTTGCCCCAGCGCGGAATACAGCACCGAACCGTAGGGCACGTCCTCGGTGATATAGCGGTCCCAGATGCGGTCGCGCAGGTTGAAGGGCTCGCCCTGGACGCGGTAGACGTGCGGGCCGCTGCCGGTCTCGCGGTAGAGGTCATCGATCAGGACGACATCCAGCCCCAGTTCGCGCTGCAGGGCCATCTTCTCCTCATCGACGGCGTCCAGCAGACGCAACACGCCGGGCGTCATCCCTTCATTCATGATCGAGAGATAGCCGTCCTGCCGCTCGACGGCGGCGTAGTTCAGCAGCATCGGCGCGGGGTGGATCATGAAGTTGGGGTTGTTGAGACCGGGGTCCAGCACGTTGGGTTTGGGGATCAGGCGCAGGGTATCGCCGAGGCGTTCATGCAGCCGGTCGGTATTGCGGCCGGGGAAGGCGGAGAAGCGCAGGTTTGAAGGCAGACGGATGCGCAGCCTGCCCGGCGCGACCATGCGCGCCGACTGCGGCAGGGTGACCGTTTCCCCCAGCAACACGTCATCGAGACTGTGGCCGGCCTGGCGCAGCAGCGGCGCCAGTTCGAGCGAGCCGGCCGAACCGGTGAGCAGCAGGATCATCTGGCCGCTGCGCAGATGGGGCAGGCAGGCCTCCAGCATCGCCCGTTGGCCGTAGGCGGGCACGGCGATGAGCACCAGGTCGACGTGTTGCATGGCGGCGGCGACGTCGGTGGTGATGAGCGCCAATGGCACCAGCTCCCCGGCCTCGTCCCCGCCGACCAGGTCGCCCTCGATGATCACGCCACCCTGCTCCGTGATGGCGGCGATGCGTTCAGGTGCGCGGTTGTAGAGATGGACGTGGTAGCCGCGGCGCGCGAGGGCGGCGGCGGCCGCCATCCCGCCGGGGCCGGCGCCCATGACCAGGATGCGTTCGATGGGGCCCATGATCACAGGACCTGCAGGTCGTGGGTGCTGAGGTTGAAGCGTCGCGCGCCGTCGGCCGTGACGGTGACGATGTCCTCGATGCGCACGCCGAAGCGGCCCTTCAGGTAAATGCCGGGCTCGATGCTGAAGACCATCCCCTCCTGCAGGACGGTGGTATCGCCCTGCACGATGTAGGGCGCTTCATGGAGATCGAAACCGAGACCGTGGCCGGTGCGATGCAGGATGCCTTCCTCATAACCGGCGGCAATGATGTGCGCGCGGGCGACGGCATCGATCGACTCCGCCGTGACGCCGGGCCGGACGGCCTCGAAGGCCACCTGGTTGGTCTCGTTGACCACGTCGTAGACGCGGCGGTATTCCTCCGAAGGCGGGCCGAAATGGAAGCTGCGGGTCATGTCGGACCAGTAGCCATTGACGCCGCTGCCGAAATCGACGACGACGGCATCGCCGGACCGGATACGGCGCGGTCCGACGTGGTGATGCGGCGACGCGCCGTTTTCGCCGACGCCGACGATGGCGCCGGCGGGCGCGCCGGGGTCGTGACCGTGTTGCGGCAGCAGCGCCATAAGTTGCTGTTTGACCTCCGCCTCGCTCATACCGAGGAGCGGCAGTTCCAGCAGGGCCATGTAGCTGCGGTCGGCGGCGGCGCCGGCCTGGGTCAGGTATTCTAGTTCCTGCGCTTCCTTGACCATGCGGATCGGGTTGAGCAGGGCGCCGCCGGGGACGAATTCGGCCTCCGGCGCGGCGGCCTGCAGGCGATAGAGGAAATGGGCGTAGATCTGATCGGCAACGGCCAGGCGCAAAGGTTGCCCGGTGCGGGCCGCGGGCAACGAAGCGGCGAAGCGTTCGAAGGGGCTTTCAGTCTCCTCCCAGGGGACGAGATCGAAGAAATGCGCCAGGGGCTCCGCCAGGGCCGTCTCGAAGGAAGGCAGGATCAGGCGCGGGCTCTCGTCTTCGGCGGCGGGCAGGATGAAGTGGGTCAGGCGCTCGGACTGCGGCCGGTTCAGGCCGATCAGGTAGAACAGATCGCTGGAAGGGCCGACGAGCAGGGCGTCGGCGCCGGCGGCGCGCAGGCCACTCTGAACGCGCCGGCAGCGCGCCGCGTAATCGAAGGGTTGCTTGTCCATGGTGACTGTCAACCCGGACGGGCGCCGTGGCCGGTCTGCGTGCCGCCGGTCTCGGTCGTGATGCCGACGTCGCCCTTGTAACGCAGCTCGTCGAGCAGGAATTCGCCGTTCTCCATGATCTGGATGTCATCCACCCAGTAGCTGTTGTTGAGGCAGGGGAAGTCGATGTGCGAATTGGTGAGCGTGGTCGCGCCCTTGAAGATGCCGATGTTGGAGCCGAAGGCGATCTGCATGTTGGCGTACATGCACTCGTTGTCCTGGCCGGGGATCAGCCAGTTGGCGCGCTTCTCGCAGCCCCAGCCGACGTGGGCGATGCGGTAGGAGTCTTCGGAGTTGAACTGGGCGAACCAGCGCTTGAGCAATTCGGCCTGCATGCCGCCCTTGATGTCGGTGATGCGGCCGTCGTTCATTTCCAGATAGACGTAGTCGTTGATGTACTGGTTGAGCACCAGCATGTAATCGCCAGGGGAGAGCACCAGCACGCCGCCGCCCTTGTGTTCTTCCGGCGCGCAGCAGACCATCCCGCTGGGCCAGATATCCCAGCGGCCGGGGACGTCGGAGACGCTGTAGATGCCCATCGGGTCGCGCCCCTCCTTGTGGAAGGTGAGGTCGGTGCCGCCGGGGGAGGTGATGCGCATGGTTTTGGCGTTCTTCATGAGTTGCTGGCCGGCGAGGACGCGCTCGCGCAGTTCCTGGGTGGGGAAGAGGCGGCGCATGGTGTTGACGGCCACGCCGATGCGCTGCAGGCGCGTGCCGCTGTCCATCGATTCGCGCATGATGTGGCCGTAGGCATGGGGGCCGGAGGAGACGTCGATGACCAGGTCGGCGCGCTTCCAGGCGTCGATGACGGCCTTTTCCTCGCGGTTGGGGTGCACGATCTGAAAGACGTCGGCGCCGAGCTGGATGGCCGCGCCCATGTAGGCGGCGGCGTAGTGGGGGTAGCTGCCCGGGTCGGTGTGGATGAGGATGTGTTCGCCGGGATGCACCTTGCAGAGTTCCAGGTGCCTGCGAAACATGTCGACCAGTTGGGTACTTGCTGAATAGTCCAGAGCCATCGATTCGACCATGTCATATCTCCTGAAGGAATCCGATATATGCCCCGTAAGATAACCCGAAGCGCGCCTGGTATTCAAACGGGAGGGGTCGCTTTAGTCCAGACAGCGGTTGCAAGGACTATGAAGGCTTCACCCAGGTTGGCGTTGTAGCAAGCTGAGAGCCCAGCGGCTTTGTGCTAGGATACAAAAGCTACAGGAAATGGGAGAAACGTCCGTGGAAGCCTACATAGTTGATATGGCCAAAGTATTCAATCACGGGGGCGAGACGCATTTTGTCCTGCCGCGTTTTCAACGGGCCTACACATGGGAACAAAAACAGTGGCAGACACTTTGGGACGATCTTCTGGAACTCCGAAATTTTTCGCGCGAAAGCCGACGCGCGGAACACTTTCTTGGCGCGATGGTTGTCATTGGGGAGCAAGCCAGTCCGCTCCACATCAAGACCTACATTGTAGTTGATGGCCAGCAGCGCTTGCTCACCATCTCCTCCCTGTTATGTGCATTGGCGCAGTTGACTCAGGACGAGCTCCTGCAAGAGCAAATCCGCAGTTACCTGGTCAATCGTTTTGGCGAGGGAGAGCAGCGCTACAAGGTTATGCCGACGCAGCGCTATGGAGACCGCGAAACCTGGCAGGCGTTGGTTGAGGGCCGTGTTGCGCCTGAAGAAAGCAAATCCCGTTTGGCCAGGGCTTGTGCCTACTACCGGCGTGTTGCCGACAAGATTATTATGCAGAAGCATCTCACGGCGCAGGAACTGTTTGAATCCATCATACATAACCTGAAAATCGTCTTCATCAACCTGCAGCGCGAGGAGAGGCCACACCAGATTTTTGAGAGTCTAAATGCCAAGGGAGTGGATTTAACCATACCGGAACTGGTGAGCAATTATCTCGCCATGCGCCTGCCACAGGCAGAGCAGGATGATGCCTACGAGTGTCACTGGGAGCCGATCACATCCATGCTTGATGACCGTCGTGGCAATGAATTGACCGCGTTCCTGCAGCATTATCTGGCTCGCTTCACACGGCGAAATGAAGCTCGTAGCCGGTTCTATGATGCTTTTCGCCTGCGCATGGAACGCGACTTCCTCGACCCGGCGGCCTTCAGGGGAGAATTGGCAACGCTTCATCTACACGCCTGCTTCTATGACCGGCTTTTGCGCCCGGACCGGGAGCCGGACCACAGTCTGCGCGACCTTGTGAACCGCATTACGATATTGAACCGTACAGTGGTTTATCCACTGATGTTGAGCCTCTATCATGCGTTCGAGCAACAACGCCTGCCCCGGGCGAAATTCATAGAAGCCCTGAAATTTCTCGAAAACTGGCTTGCGCGTGACCGTCTGGCCAGAAACGAAACTGACGGCCTAAATAACCTGTTTCCGGCGATGATCGATGACCGACGCACGGGCGATGTGGGCCATCTTCAACGCCGCCTGCTTGCAAGAGGCTATCCCTCAAACGATCAGTTACATCGAGGGTTGCGTTACCGGAAAATCTACTCCCGCAGACAGAACCGGCAATTTCTGGTCTACAGTCTGCTGGAGATCAACCGCTGCCTGCCACAAGGCGTTGATGTCACGCCCGTGCTGGTTGACGACCCGACTGTCGAGCACATTATGCCACAGCAACCCGGCGCCGAATGGCAGCGTGAATTGGGCCCGGATCATGAGCGTGTGCATCGCGACCTGTTGAATACCCTTGGTAACCTCACCCTGGTCACGCAAGGATACAACTCCAGAATGTCAAACCAACCGTGGCACAAGAAGCGTGAATGTTTGGCGAAACACGACTTGCCACTCAACAAACACTATCCCTGGCCCGAACGATGGGACGAGCAGGCGATCCATGAGCGCACTTCATGGCTCACAGAGAAACTATGCCAGATTTGGCCTGCGCTTACCCCCAGTGTTCCCGGACCGGATCGTCATCCCAAACGAAACTTTGACTATGCGGGTTCAAAAGTCGCCAGCCTCACCATCCGCAACAAGACTTGGGAAGTCCCGAGACATTCATGGAATAATCTGGTTGCCCTCTTCACCAACAAGGTTGCCATTCCAAGGCCGGACTTTGAGGAAATTGCTGCGCAGTTGCCGGACGAGTTGGCCAACCAACGACGACACGACTGGGATCGGGAACTGGAGAATGGGTGGCACCTCTGTTTCATGTTCGCAAATCGTGCAGCCTCGTATCTCAGAGAACTTGCCGCCATCTGTGACTTGGCCGACAATGACTGGCACATCACGCTGAATCAGTAGAGGCCTCGTCCCCCCGCCCAGGCAGCGCATAGCGAAAATCACAATGCGTCGCGCCCTGCATGATGGTCTGCGTGCGCTCCAGCTGCACGTCCGGGTTGAAGCCCTCAATGAGCGCGAAGTCGCGGTTGCAGGAGAGCAGCGCGCCCAGTTCCGGGATGCCCAGCGCGCGGTACAGCTCCGCGTAGCGGCAGCGCGTGACGTTGAAGTGGAAGGCCTCGTCGTCCTGGCGCAGGGTCTCGATGCGCATGGCGTCATCTTTCTGCCAGGCGGGCAGCGTATCGGCGAAAGCGCCGAGGTCGACGTCGTCCGTCTGCCCGGCCATGGCCGCGCCCTGCTCGCGCGCGATCCTGATGATCGTCTCGCGCAGCACCTCCAGCACGCGCTCGCGACCGAATGCCTCGCCGAGGGCGTCGATCAGCGGCGCCAGGATGCGCGCCTCGGTCTCGCGGCGCGTCAGCACGCCGATGCGCTGGTTGAGCTCGTCGGGTTTGGGCGCGTCTGACGGGCTGTTCATGGTCCATCTCCACTTACAGGCCGGCCGCCGAATTGTAGCATGGCATGGCCCCCTGCGACTTCCCCTCCACCGGCGACTACCCTGCGGTGGCCGGCAGTGGAACGCCCGACCAGGCAACAGGACGCCCCGGTGAGCGCCCTGGAGCCGGCCGGATGGCGCGCTCAGCCCATGGCGGCCGCCAGAGAGGCGCAGGCGGGACAGCCGCCGCCGGGGCGCACGATGGCGAAACCGGCCTGGGGGTCGGAGTCGTAGCGCGTGGCGTCGACGTTCCAGACGATGAACAAACGCACGCGCCCGCTGCTGCGCGCGAGAGTCACCGCGCGTCCCAGCCAGGCGGCCTGGTCGGCGACGCTGACATTGGCGGCCCAGGCGAAGCCGCCCGGCAGCGGCCCGTAGCCTTCGCTGGAAAGGTAGCCGATCTCGGTGAAGCAGAGCGGCTTGCCGGGGAATGCAGCGGCGTAGACCTCAAACATCCGCGAGTAGTAGCGCGTGTAGTGGCCGCTGCTGCCGCGCGGGTCGCCGCTGCGGGCGTCGGGGCCGAGGATGCCTTCGTTGTAGTGGACGCCGACGCAGTCCATGTAGTTGGCGGCGCCGGCGGCGGCCATACCACGGATGAAGGGCAGGTCGTCGCAGCCGGATGCGCCGCAACCGCCGCCGAAGAAGCCGGTGGGGGCGGGCGCGCCGCTGATGACCATGACGTTGGGGTTGGCGGCCTTGATGGCGTTCCATGCCTGGCTGAGCATGGAGGTGTAGGCCTGCGGGTTGATCTGGCCCCTGGGCCACTCGCGGTCGATGTTCTGCTCATTCCAGACCTCGATGGCGTCCGGCCCCAGCGACGCCACGCCGCCGAGGAAGTTGACGAAGTCCCGCGTATAGCCGGCGGGGTCGGGCGCCATCTCGCCGGGCTCGCCGACGATGCTGAGCAAGACCCGGAAGCCCGCGCCACGGGCCTGGCCGATCACCCAGTTGACGTCCCCGGGGTTGTTGCCCCGGTGATAGCGCACCTGGCGTTTGACCCAGGTCATGCGCGCCGCGTGCATGTGGTGTGGCGCGGTGAAGCCGAGGGCCTGGCCGCCGAGGGCGAAACCGCCGCCGATCGCCGGCGCGCTGACACGGCCCGGAGCCTGCCCCTGCTGCGGCGCCGCCTGTGGCAGCGGCGTCGGCGCGACCTGTGCGGGTTGGCTGCGGGAGAGCAGGGGCTCATGGATGTAGAGCACGTCGGCGCCGTGTCTGATCGCCCGCCAGTCGGCGAAGCCATTGATGGACTCGCCAGTGACGCGTTGCAGGACCTGCAGCGCCTCGCCGCGCCGGAAACTGGTGACCACGATGCATCTCGTGTCCGGGCAGTTGCGGGCGTTGGCAAAACGCGAGGCATTGACGTACCAGGTGGTCGGCGACGGGGCGGGGGCGACGACCGCCGGCACTCCGGCTGACTGTGTGTCCGTCGTGACCGGCGCGACATCGGATTGCCAGGGCTCGGCGAGCGAGGCATGCAGGTAGACGTCGCCCTCTTCATGGCGCAGTTTGAGCCACTGTGGGTCAGCGTTCAGGGACGTGCCGGTCACGTGCCCGACGACCTCCAGCAGCTGGCCGCCGAGGAAACGGGTGACGACGGCGCAACTTGTGGAGGGGCAGGCGCGCGCGTTAACGTTGTCCGGGCCGATCACGACGTAGTCGCCGACCGGCTGCAGGCGGTTGGCCGCGAAGCAGCCCGTCAGCACGCCGATCAACGCGTCCACCTCCTGCAGGTCGATGCTCAGGTTGTAGGCCTGCCGCACCTTGACCACGGTTTCGGCGAACCAGCAGCGGTTTTCGGGTGGCAGCCATGCGGCGGCGTCGCGCGCGCCTTTCCGGTTGAAATCGGGGCCGGGCGCGGCGATCGCCAGGTTACGCAGGTCCGCGGCGAAGGCGCTGCGGGTTTCGCTGTCGGCGGCGCAAAGGCCGCTGTCATGCGCCTCGGCGAGGGCGATGACGGGATCGATTACCACGTCCCGCTCCGCGATGAAGCACTGGTTGTTGTAGAGACTGCAAAAGGACCTGGCCCGGTCGTTGAGCAACTGCGACTCAGTGGCGTCGGGGACGGGATAGTCGGCGGCGTCGAAAGGCGCGCAGCGCGCTTCGGGAGTGACCGGCAGGCCCAGCCAGCGGTCCTGCGCCTGAAGCGCGCCGGCGCCGACAAGCGCCAGCAGCAGAATTGCGGATAAGCGGATCACGGCAAGCTCTCCATGCGGCGATGAACGCGACGCTATCTTACGCGAAGCTGCGCCGCTGTGTGAGGGCGTATAGCGGGTCGGGGGCACAGGATTTACAGGACTCGTTCCTGCCGGACAGCCTTGAACATGAACAAAACAGGGCGGTTTGGGGGGGGGGGGGGGGGGGGGGGGGGGGGGGGGGGGGGGGGGGGGGGG
>JAPPOB010000012.1 GCA_028818375.1 Anaerolineaceae bacterium | reverse complement strand
ACGCGATTATCCCCTTTCAGTAGGTATCGCGCCGGTGCTACGCTGGCGGCCGTCACACAGATGAGAGTCCTCGCGGCCCCGGACGGGTCGCGCTGGGGTTCTGTGTGACAACAGGGACTCTCGCCCAGCGGTTCTGTTCGGGGCCGCGTTTTGTCACCGAGGGCCCGAGAAAGCGCGCGTATGCGCTACCCCAACATTCGCCGCCGGCTGGTTGCTGCCGTGCTCGTTGCCATCATTGGCGTTGGAACAGCGACGATCGCAGTTGCACACCCAGGGGACCTGGACCGCGATTGTGGCCATACGTTCCTCAACTACCACTGGCACGACGAACGCTGCGACTGGCGAGACTTCGTGATAACGCCGGAACCAACACCGACACCGCATCCCCGGCCAAACTGGGTCTACCGAGAAGCCCGCGATGCCATCAGTGGCAAGCAAACACACTCAGCTTCACACTTCGCAGGCCGGCACGGGATATCTGCACGTTGCATACCAACCGATCAAGACTCACTGAACGTCTTTGTGTGGTTCCCTGACGACTCGTATATCAGTGGCAACATTTACAATAACGTGCGCGTTCAGTATCGGTTTGAAAGTGCCGACCCGCAGGATTTGTGGTGGAAAGAGTCAAATAGTAAGCACGCGGTATTTGCGTCGTTTGCCGACGAAGTGGAGTTCGCATTAGATCTGGTCTACTACAAGACGCTTAGGTTTCGGTCAATTGCATGGCATGACGGTGAGCGTTATGAAGCGTTCTTTCGCTTTACTGGTGACGATCATCCAGAGCATCCAGTTCTGAAAGTTCTCCAAGCGTGTGATCGGATTTGGTTGCCAGATGGCGAAAGAACATGGCAAGCAAAGTGATCTAAAGTTGATCTAGCAATAACAGACGCCCGGGGTTGAAGCCCCGGGCGTCTGTTATGTTAACGACGAGCCGGTCGGGGGACCGGCCAAAATGATTTGCTCTCGCACGTCTTGCATGCCAGCAGTGCGTGAGCTCGTGCAGCGTCCAGCCAGATGGGCGGGCGACTGCTGTCTCGAAGGAGACGCCGTGAGCGTACCAACCCCTGCCGCACATGCCAAACCCGACCGCTTCGCCGATCTCACATGGCGATGGTTTCACCGGCGCGACGCTGTACACCGTCATCGGCTCCAACAAAACGTCCACCGCGCGACGAACGACTGGGAGCGCCGGAGCGCCATGCTGGAGTTGCGCGAGTGGCAGCGCGACGCCGCATCCCGCTGCGAGAATCATGTGATGCTGCTGGCCACTGTCCGGCGGCTGAGCAAGTTCCAACTGGCGCGAGATATCGCGTGGACCGAACTCTGCCGTAGCTGAACGCTACGCCATCGCTCCGAGCATTCGGGCGAACATCTGGTCAGCCACGTCGCGGTGGTTGTACCGGAACGCGAACTCCGCGATGTAGTTGTGGAGCCACTTGCGCGAGACGTGGATGTGGCTGCCGCGGATGCTGAGTTTGAGGCGCGCCCAGAAGTTCTCAATCGAGTTCGTGTGGATGCCGTCGCGCGCGTATTCGCCCTTGCCGTGGCGAACTTTGCGGTGATCGAAGCCACGCCACGTCAGCAAGCGATAGCCCCACCATTCGTCCGTGTGGACCGTCGTGCCGTACGCCACGTGCTGATCGATCAGCGGTTGGATGGTCGCAGCCTTAGCGTCTGGAATCACAAACGCCTTCATCGAACCGCCGCGCTGCTTCATGCCGAGCACGATGGTTTTGCCGCCAGCGCCACGGCCGGGCGTACCGGGCCGGTGGCCACCGATGTAACTCTCGTCAATCTCGACTTCGCCAAAGAGCATCCCCGCATCCATCTCGGCCATGAACTCGCGAATCTTGTGCGCCATGCGCCACGCACACTTGTACGTGACGCCAAGTTGCCGCTCCAGTTCCTTCGCTGGCACGCCGTGGCGCGAGCTGGCGAACAGGTAGATCGCGTAGAACCACTTCACCAACGGTGTGCGCGAGCCCTCGAAGATCGTGCCGACGCACGGAAACACTTGGTAGCCGCACCATTGGCAGCAATACGACCGACGCTTGCGGATGCGATGAAAGCGCGTCTCGCGCTCGCAGCGACCGCACGTGGACCGGACTCCAATCCGCAGATCCATCAACTTATCGAGGCACGCGTCAGAGTTCGGATAGTCGCGGTTGAAGTCGAACACCGTGTACGTCTTGGCCATCGCTGCGATTCCTGTTTGCCGATGGCTGAGTATAGCATACCTACCACAAGGGGATAATCGCG
>JAPPOB010000009.1 GCA_028818375.1 Anaerolineaceae bacterium | reverse complement strand
CCGGGTGGCCGTAGCTTCGGCGGCGCGTGTGGCGGTGGCGATGCGTTGCGTGGCGGCCTGCGTAGCGGTGGCCCCGGCAGCGCTCGTGGCCGTGGCCATGGCGACCTGTGTGGAAGTCGCTTCCGCTGCAGTCGTGGCGGTCGCGATCCGCTCAAAGGTTTCCTGGGTAGCGGTGCTCGCGGCGGCAGAAGTGGCCGTGGCAATCCGCTGAGTCGCGACCTGGGTCGCCGTAGCTTCGGCCTCACGTGTGGCTCGTTGTTCCCCGGCAACCTGGGTAAAGGTGGCGCGCGCGGCCAGCAACGCCGTTATACGTTCGCGATTTCTTTGGGCAAAAGACGTCGAGCGGGCCGCAGCTGTGGCCTGGCGCTCGACGACGACCTGGGTGCCGGTCGCCAGGGCGACTGCGGTGGATTCCGCGTCGAGTGTGGCCCTTTGCTCCACAGCGATCCGGGTGGCGGTTGCCCGGGCAACTGCCGTTGCCTGTTGCTCGGCAGCGACCTGGGTAGACGTTGATCGCGCCGCCATCATCGTCGCTATTCGCTCGCGGTTTCTTTGAACAAACGCGGTTGAGCGGGCGGATGCAGTGGCGTGGCCCTCAATGGCGGCCTGCGTTCCCGTCGACCGGGCGAAGACTGTAGCTTCCGCCGCGGCCGTGGCCATTTGCAGGGTGGCGGCCTGTGTAGACGTGGCCCGTGCGGCGACCGTCGCGCTGGCGCGGGCTCGATTCTGCGACGAGACCTGTGTCGAGCGCGCTGCGGAAGTGGCGCGTCGCTGGATGGATGCTTCGGTGGCCTGTCGGTAGGCCAGGGCCTGGGTGGCGGTTTGCGCCGGTCCCGGGCTCACCGAAAAGTTGAAGCTCTCCTCTCCGACGTTTCCGAACTCGTCCCTGGCGCGAATGACGAGGTTGTGCTGACCAGGAGCGAGCTGCAGGATCTCCAGCGGAATGCTGGCCTCCGTCAACACCAGGGGCTCACCATCCAACAGGACTTCGAGCTCGAAGTCGCTGCCCTGGCCGCTCACGGCAACGCCCAGCTCCAGGTCGCGATCGATTGACGCGCCGGGCGGCAAGTCTGCCAGATCGATTTCCAGCGGAAGGCCGGCGACTTCGAATTCCAGCGAGTCGGTCTCAACCTGGCCGCCTGCGTTGCGCACGAGGACGTCCAGACGGGCCGCGCCAGGCACAAGCTCCGCGGCGTGAAGGGAAATACGGTCATCTGCGTCCGGCAGAGGGACGTCATTGAGAGTGTATTCGGCGTCCGTGACCGGGTACTGGCTGCTCAGCACCGACACGCCAATTTCTGCACTGCCTTCCAGCAGGTCGCCTTCCTCAAGGCCCTCAATCTCAAATCGGATGGGCAGACGCGCGACTTCGAATTCCAGCGAGTCGGTCTCAACCTGGCCGCCTGCGTTGCGTACGAGGACGTCCAGACGGGCCGCGCCGGGCACCAGCTCTGCGGCATGAAGGGAAATGCGGTCATCGACGTCTGGCAGGGGGACGTCATTGAGAGTGTATTCGACGTCCGTGACCGGGAACTGGCTGCTCAGCACCGACACGCCAATTTCTGCGCTGTCTTCCAGCAGGTCGCCTTCCTCAAGGCCTTCAATTTCAAAGCGGATGGGCAGGGGCGGCACAGTGAAGAAATAGTCAGGTCTGCTGGTCACACCCCCGGTGTTGGTGACCTCCAGTTGCAACCTGTGCTCACCCGGCTCGAGAGTGTGGGGATCAATCGTGAATTCCAGCGCTGCGTCGAGGGGGTGGGCGCTGCCGTCATCCAGGCGCCAGTTGGCAGAGTCGAGGGGCGTCTGGCCGCCGACTTCCAGGGTGTAGGTCTGTGCCTCGGCCAGTTCACCGCCCGGTTCAGGTTCGAGGCGGACTTCAGGCGGCAGGGCGGCGACGCTGAATTCCAGGGTGGCGCTGCCGCTGTCGCCATCGCGGTCCGTCGCGCTGAAAGTCAGGCTGTGGTCACCGGGGCTGAGCGTCACGGGATCGACCAGCACGGTGAAGGGCGGGCCGGCGACCGTTTCCGGTCGCTCATCGTCCATTGCCACGGCCACACTCGCTATCCCGTCATCCGCGACGATGTCGGGCATGATTTCCAGGGGTTCGCTGACGGGCTGGTCGATGGGCGCGAAGTTGAATACCGGCACGGGCACCGGGGCGCGCAATCTGCCGCTGCTGCGCACCGCTCCCCAGGGTGTGTCCACTTCCAGTTCGAGTTGCCAGACGCGGCCATCCAGCGGCACGTCCACGTCAAGCGTTATGTCGTACTGGGTCCGCAGCAGGTCGGCCAGGCCGGTATAAATGTCATTCAATTCCTGCGGAGACGGAGATTCGCTGAAGAAAGCGTTGGTGTCCGTGGAAATTTGTTCCAGATAGGTGCGGTCCGCGCCATAGCCAAGCCCGATCGTGTATACGGGCACACCTTCCACCACGGCGGTCAGGTTCGCCTGTGCCCTGTTGACCCTCGATCGGTCCTGGTCGTCATAATGCACACCGTCACTGAGCAGAATGATGGCGCGGCGCGGATTGTCGATGGCGGCCGTTATCGCAATTGCCTGCAATGTGGCGTCGTAGAGCAGTGTTTGGCCGCCATAGGCCAGGCTGTCGATTATGGCCAGCAGTTCTTCGCGGTTCGTCGTGAATCCCTGGATCAGGTTGACTCTGGATGAGAAGGTCAGGACAGCGACCGGGTCATCCGCGGCCATCGAGTTGACGAAGGCTGCGGCAGCTTCCTTCGCTTTCTCGATGGGCTCGCCAGCCATGCTGGTGCTGACGTCAATGACCAGCATGGCGCTGATGGGCACGGCTTCAGGGTCGCTAAAACTTACGACGCTGCTGACTCTGGCATGGGGCGCCAGTTCGCCAGTGACGTGAAAATCTTCTGCTGTAAGGTTCGGGAGTGGCTGACCCAGGTTGTCGAAGGCGTTGATCATCACGCCGACGCGCGGCAGGCCACCTGGATTGACACCTGTGATCTCGATACGCGGGCCCGGGGTTTCCTGGGCAAGGGATGCGCTGACCAGCAACAGGGCCAGCGTAGACACAAACAGGAACTTCCTCAATCCGCCCCCTGTTCCCAGGTGCCGTGCATCCAGGCTGCGCAACGGCGTTGCATGTTAACCCGCGCAGGGAGTTCTGTAAACTGCGGATACACCAGGACGGATGTTATACTGAGGGCCGAATCGTCTGTATCCATCGCCTGGGTAGTCCCATGGAATTAACTCCGGAAGCCGTACGGGAAATTGCCGCCTTGGCGCGGCTGGACCTGGACGAGGCTGAAATCGAGTTGTTTGCGGAGCAGCTTTCCGCCTGTCTGGATCACTTTCGCAGGCTACAGGAAGTGGACAGCGACCACGTGGAACCCACCGCTTCCGTTTTGCCCCTGCGCAACGTTCTGCGGGCGGACCAGGTCGGCGCAGCATTGACGCCAAATGAGGTAATCGCCAACGCGCCGGACGCGGAAGACTTTCAGTTTCGGGTCAGCGCCGTGCTGGAGGATTGAAGCGCCTGTTCCCCTAGCCAGTCCTGCAAACGGTCGCGCATGCAAAGGCCCATGTTTTGTTCGACCAGGAGCAGTTGCCTTTCGGGGATCCAGGACAGAACTTCAGCGGCAAATCTGGCCGGGTCGTCCAGCGTCGTCCTGAAGTCCTGTGGCGTCAGACCCCAGCGGCGGCTGAGGATTTCGAGAGTCTGGCTGCGTTCCCGCAACTGGCCCAGAATGAGATCGCGCATGGTCACCAGGTCGGCATCGCTGAGGAAGGGTAACCAGGCCCGCGGTTGCGCCATCCCCAGGGCATTGACGCTGCTGGCAGCGATCACGATGTAATCGCGTTCATCGCAATGTGTCATCAACAGGGTGATGGCCAGGGCGCGCCGCCGCCGCTCGTCTACGTCGTCGATTCCCCGCATCAGGGGCCACATGATTTCCCGGGTCCAGATTTCGTCCATGGCGAGGTGCGCCACATAGCCTGCCAGAAAGATCCGCTGCGCCTCATCACGGGGTTGCAGCAGGATCGGATGTCGCTCCAGCATGCGGCGCCAGGGCTGCCCGTCGATCGGCTCGTCGTAGCGATAGAAGTGCGTATCCTCGCGCGTGCCGGGCGCGTGCAGCCGTGTGGCGTCAGCGGCGATGCTGCCCAGCAAAAAGGCGGGCAGTTCCAGCGCCAGTCGATTGCGCACACCTTGCGGCAGGTCCGGGTCGGCAAGCAGCCGTTGGGCGGCGGCAATGTGGGTGAAGGGCGTAGGCACGGCTTGCCTTAACTCTCCGGTCGCAGGGCGAGATGGAGCAGGGCGCCCAGCAAAATGCCGGGCGGGATACCGAGCAAAAGGTTCTGCAGCAACAGGCCCGTCAGCACACCGCAAGTCAGTCCCGCTGCCAGGGCAAGGGCGAGGCGTCGGTCGCTGCCAGAATTCACTGTGTGCTGTCGCTTTCGCGGAACTGTTTGTCTCGCCAGGCCGCGAAGGCGTCCTGCAGCTTGAGGCGCTGGTATTTCCCTGTCGAGGTAACCGGCACGTCCTCACCGAAGACGACCACCTTGGGGCACTTGGCGAAGGGAAGACGCGCACGGCAGTGCGTCAGGACGTCGGCTTCGTCGAGCGACGCATTGTGCTGACGCACGACCCAGGCGCCCACTTCCTCGCCGTACCAGGTATTCGGGAAGGCGATGGCCAGACCGGCGCGTACGCCTGGCAACTCCAGCAGGACCTCCTCGATATCCAGCGGGCTGTACTTGACGCCGCCGCGGTTTATGAGCTCCTTGATGCGACCGGAGATGAAGAAGAAGCGGCGGCCAAACTCGTCCCGCAGCCAGAATCCTTCGTCGCCACTGCGAAACCAGCCGAAACGAAAGGTTTCCTCGTTGGCGTCGGGACGGCGGTAGTAATGTTTCATGACGTTGTGGCCGCGCACACAGATTTCGCCACGTTGACCTTCGCCCAGTTGCCGCCCGCTGCCGTCGGCCGCGAAAATCGCCATCTCGTTGGGCGCGATGGGGCAACCGATACTGGGATAGTCATGCTCCAGCAGCCAGTGGCGCCGATCTTCCGGCGAAAGATCAATCGGCAGAAAACAGCTGTAACAGGTGGTCTCACTCAGGCCGTAACCATGCAGCAAGGTGAGATTGAAGCAGTCCTCAAATTCACGCGCCAGGGTAAGCGCGAGCGTGCCGGCGCCGCAAATGAAGTGACGAAAATGCTTCAGGTCTGCCGCTGACAGGCCCGGCCCAAATTTGCCATGGCCAGCCTGGCGGAAGCGTTCGGCTTGCTCGATGAGGTATTGCAGGAGCGTGGGCACCACGCTGACGACGTGCACGCCTTCATCGACGATCCGGCGCCAGAAGGCCTGCACGGAAAACTGCGCGTTGAGCACGGTTGAGCCGCCCGTCACCAGCGGCGTCACGAGCGTTACGACCGTGCCATTGACGTGATGGACGGGCAACACACACATCATGCGCTGATTGCCTGTGATTCCCTGCCAGGCGCTGATGCCGCTGGCGTCCACCAGCAGGTTGTACTGCGTCAGGACCACGCCCTTGGGCGCGCCGGTCGTGCCGCTGGTGTATACCAGCAGGGCCTCGTCTTCCAGGCCGGGCCGGGTCTCCGCCTGCCAGTCGACCGGGGGGCCTGGGTCTGGCGCCGTTGACAGGGCTTCCGTGGACAGAATGTGTCGGACATTGGCTGCGCCTGCGGCTTCATCGCCGGAAACCAGTCGCCGCGCCCGCTGCAGCTGGTCCGGCCGGGTGAAGCAGACGACGGCCTCACTGTTGCGCAGGATGAAGGCGATGCGACGGTCGTCTTCGTCAATGTTCTGCGGCGCCACCACCGCGCCCAGCCACCAGCAGGCGAAATAGAGCAGGACGGTGTCGCTGTGATTGCTGCAGAGCGTCGCCACCCGGTCACCCTGGCAAATGCCGAGTTCATGGCCAAGGTAATGCGCGATGCGGCGGACCCTGGCGGTAAAGGACGCGTAGCTGTATTCGCTGCGTTGCCCCTGTTGATCATGGAAAATGAGAAAGACCTTGTCGGGCGAAACGCGCGCCTGGGTTTCAAGCAGATGCCGAAAGTTGTGCCAGGGCACGAGATGGCGCCGGGCTCCAAGCCCGTTGACGACGTGCGCCGCAGCCAGATTGTGTTGCGTTGCCTGCCCTGCCACGCTTTCCCTGGCGGTATGGTTCGCAGCGTCTTTCATCGTGTCCCGGTTATCCGGATGTTGCCGACCTTGTTCATCAGAATTCGGCGCCGGCCGGCCACAACCCTGGCCACCTGACCCACAGCAGTTTATAACTGCGCAGGCCAGACCGCAATCAGGGAAGGGGCAGGGCGTGTCAGACCGGGTCATCGTCATCGGCGCGGGATTGAGCGGGTTGGCGGCAGCCTGTGAATTGCTGCGTCGCGACCTGCCCTGTGCCCTGATTGAGTTGCGGCAGCGGGCCGGGGGCAGTCTGTGCAGCGAGCACTGCGAGGGTTTCGTTCTGGACAGCGGCCCCCTGGCCTTCGAAAGGGACCCGGCGTATCCACTGGCGGACAGCCCCTGGCCGGAGGAAGCGTTCTTCGAACTTCAGGGACAGGAAGGCGGACGGCGGCTGCACGCCACAAGGGAGGGGAGCCAATCCCTGATCATGCCCTTGCTGGAGGCTTTGCCCGCCGGCGCCCTGATTACCCGCATGGCGGTCAGTTCACTGGGTCAGTTTGGTTCGGGCTTCGACATCTGCCTTGAGAATGGAATCGTACTGACGGCGCCTGCGTTGGTGCTCGCCGCGCCGGCGCATTCCGCCGCTCGCATGCTGTATTCCCTGCGCCCGCAGGTCGGCGCTGCCCTGCGCGACTTTCATCACGACGCCATCACCCGCGTCACCCTGGGCTACCGACGGGAGGACGTACCGCTGCCCGTGCCCGCGCCGCCGGACACGGGATTCGCCTTCTGCCACTGGACCGACCATCCCTCCCGCGTACCGCCTGGCCACGTGTTGCTGCAACTGGGGCTGCGCCTGGTGCCGGCGAACGTCCCGGCGGCGCAGGTCATCGCCGAGTTGCAGGCGAACATGGGCTGGCCGTCCACGCACCGGGTCGCGCGGGTGGCGCGCTGGCCCGGCCCGGACTGCCTGGAAGTCCACGAGCCGCAACATGCACAGAGGATGGCGGCGCTGCGGCAGGGTTTGCCGGCGGGCATCGCATTGATCGGCAGCGACTACGGAGCGCCACTGCTGGAAGACCGACTCCGTCAGGCGCGGGTCGCTGCGGGGGAAATCGCCGCCTGGCTCGCCTGTCAGTCCGGCAGGCGCGACAGGTAAGCGTCGCCACCGAAGACCTGCGCTGTCAGGCGCGCCTCGGCCAATTCCTCATCGGAAAGCAGCCCCAGCGATTCGTGGGCCTGCGCCGCCAGCCGCAGGGAGCCGCTGACGACCACCAGCTGCGCGTCGCTTTGGCGGGCGAGCCGCAACGCGTTCCCGAATTCCGGCTGCACGTCCATGTGCGCCTCGTCCAGCCGGCAGGCGGCATGGACTCGCTGCGGATCGGCAGATCGATGTCCGGGAGCGCGGGTCAGGGTGATGTGGAAACGCGGATCATCGAAGACCCTCAGCCAGGCGCAGGCGTTCTTGTCCGCCAGAAATCCGGTGATCAGGCGAAGCCTTCCACCCCGGCCTGACTCGCGCTCGATGAATGCCCGCAGATGCCGCGCAGCTTCGGCCGTGTGGCCGCCGTCGATCAGCAGGCGTGGGCCGCAGGGAGGCGACACGAGTTCCAGCCTGCCGGGCAAGGCAGGCACCGGTACTTTCGGCGGGTCCGGGGTCTGTGGCAGCAGACACCGTTCAACCAGGTTGGCCTGAGCGGCATCGGCAAGGTCCTGGTCGGTGAATTTCAGTCTGGCGCCAACACGTTTCGCTTCCGACTGCAGAATGGCGCGCACTTCGGGAGTCTGTGGCGCGCTGATGGCGTGGCCCCCTCGCCGCAAAATCCCCGCCTTGTGCCAGGCCACGCTCGCCAGATCTCCCCCCAGCCACTCCGCATGTTCCTCTTCGATGCAGGTGAACAGGGCCAGGCCGTTGTCGACGACGTTGACGGCATCGAAGCGACCGCCGATGCCGGTTTCCAGCACGACCGGAGATGCGCCGCGTTGTTGAAACCACCAGAGCGCCAGCGCGGTACTGCGTTCAAAGGTGCTGACCGTATCGGGCAATTTCTCCGCCGCCCGTGCCACAAGCGCCGCGCCCTCGCAGAATGTCGCCAGATCAATGCGCTTCCCGTTCAACAGAAAGCGCTCGCGAAAGCCGTGCAAATGCGGGCTGAGGTAACAGCCGCAATCCAGGCCGGAGGCCCGCATCAGCCCTGCCAGACGATGGCTGAGGCTGCTCTTGCCGCTGGAACCGGTGACGACGATTGCTAGGACGTCGCGCCGGGCCAGGCCGGACGCGACCGCCATGGCGCGCATGGCCGCCAGGGAAAGGGGATAATTGTGACGGCGCACCGGTTGGCAAAGTTGTTCGAGGGCCCTTTGCAGGGAGGCGGGGGACGTCATACAGGCGATTTGCCCCGTTGCATGGCGCAGGAAGACGTGCTAAAGTGTAGCAAGCGAAACGACTGCTGGTTGCCACAGGCTGTGTCCGAAGACAGCGACCCACCCGATTCTCGTAACAAACATATCGATCACAATCGCCATGGCTGCGACGCCGTGGCTGATTGGGATGTGCCCTTCCCGTCCGGAGTGAATTTGCATGTTGATTCCTGAGCCGGCGCAGGCCGCCCTGCTGCTGGCGCTGTTTGCCCTGTTTGCGCTGATCAACCTGGTGCAGGCAGCGCTAAAAAATATGAACAGAACAAACCAGCGGGAGCTGGCGGAAGCGGGCCACGCCGGCTCCCGCCGCGCGCTTTCGCTGGATGAAGCCAGAGAGAGTCTCGAGGTCGCACTTCAGACCTGCTCGCTCTTGCTGGTTGTGACCTTCGCCTGGGTGGCCCGCAGCGCATTGCTGCCCATGCAAGCCGACAGCCTGTCGCAGGTCTTGCTGGTCATTGCTGCCTGTATTTTGTTTCAGATTGCCGGCCGCATGATCCCCCAGGTGTCCGGCGCCGCCTGGGCGGACCGGCTGGCCCCGGCGCTGGCAGGCACGGGGCTGTTGCTGTTGCGACTGGCCTGGCCTGTGCTGGCGCTGCTGTCGCCACTCAATCGTTACCTCAGACGGGTCACCAGTGCAGCGAGGCAGGCAGGCAGCGTCACGGAGCAGGAAATCATGACCCTGGTGGACGCCGGCCAAAAGGAAGGCACCATTGAGGACGAGGAGAAGGCCATGATCTTCTCCGTGCTGCAATTTACCGATACCCTGGTGCGCGAGGTCATGGTGCCGCGCATCGATATCGTCAGCATTTCGCGGGAGACGACCTCGCAGGAAGCGCTGGGACTGTTTGTCGGCAGCGGTCATTCCCGACTGCCGGTGCATGACGGCAACATCGACCACGTCGAGGGTCTGCTCTACGCCAAGGACCTGCTGGCCGCCTGGCACAACGATGCCAATGATCCACCCCCCATTCCTGCGCTCATGCGTCCGGCGCATTTTGTGGCCGGCGACCGACGCGCCGATCTGGTGCTGAAGGAACTGCAGGGGAGCAAGATTCATCTGGCCATCGTGCTGGATGAATACGGCGGCACGGCCGGCGTGGTGACTCTCGAAGACCTTGTTGAGGAAATCGTGGGCGACATTCAGGACGAATACGACACTGGCGAGGAAGTGGAGTTCATCCGTCAGACCGATGATGAGTACAGTATCGACGGCAGCATGGACCTGCACGATGTCAACGAGTTGCTCAAGGTGGACCTGCCGACTGATTCCAGCGACACTCTGGGTGGCTTCATTTACAATTTGCTGGGGCGGGTGCCTCGGTTGGGAGAAGTTTTGCCGGTGACGGACCACGGTCTGACCCTGCGCATCGATTCACTGGACGGATTGCGTATTCGCAAGGTGCAGGTAAGCCGCGCCGATGAATCGCTGGCCGCGGTGACCGGCACACCAGGCGGTGACGCATGAATGCCAAACGGGATCGCGACCGACTTGTCAGCACAGCGATCGCCGCGTCCAGGCATGCCTATGTCCCCTATTCGCGTTTCCCGGTAGGAGCGGCGCTGCTGGCGGCCAACGGGAAAACCTACGGGGGTTGCAATGTCGAAAACGCCGCCTATCCCTCCACCCTCTGCGCGGAAAGGACGGCGCTGGTCAAGGCCGTCAGCGAGGGCGACCGTGACTTTCTGGCCATCGCGGTGGTGACGCGGAGTGGTGGTTCGCCCTGCGGCAGTTGTCGCCAGATGCTTTACGAGTTTTCTCCCGACATGCAGGTGGTAGTGGCAACACTGGAGGGGGAAATCCGCTATGAAGTTGCCCTGCAGGAGTTGCTGCCGCGCGGGTTCGGGCCCTCCGGGCTGGTCGGGTGAGCGACGCGCCGGCGGAGCGGCGGAGCAGGACCTTTCGTACCGACGCCATCATTTTGCGGCGCCGCAATTTTGGTGAAGCCGATCGACTGCTTACGGTGCTGACGCCACAACGGGGTCGATTGGACCTGATCGCCAAAGGCGCGCGCCGGCCATCCAGCGCCAAAACCGGGCACGTGGAATTGTTCACCCGCAGTGAACTTCTGGTGCATCGGGGACGCGAACTGGGGCTGGCCGTCCAGGCGGAGTTGCGCAAGCCCTGGCAGGCCCTGCATGAGGACCTGCAGCGAAGCGCCTGGGCCGGGCACGTGGCCGAACTGGTGGAACGCTTCACCAACCCGGGCGACGACGACTTGCGGGCTGTCTTCGAATTGCTGGACGCCACCTTTGGCCGGCTCTGTCACGAGCCTGATGCGCGACTTGTCGTTCGCCATTTCGAACTGAATTTGCTGGACGAGACGGGTTTCCGGCCCGAGTTACACTCTTGCGTTCCCGGGGGCGAGGTGATCATCGCCGAAGATCAGTACTTCAGCCATGCAGCAGGTGGCGTGGTGTGTCCGCGCTGTGCCGGCCGCGGGCTGGGTCAGATGCCGCTGGCTGAAGCGACGTTGCGGGTCATGCGGCACCTGCAACGCAGCCCCTGGGAACAGTTACGCAGCCTGCGCGTGCCGGAAGCCTTGCACAATGACCTTGAACGCGTACTCACCGGCTACATCACCTGGGTGCTTGAGCGTCGCCTGCAGGGTATGGACTTCGCACGCCGTGTGCGTCTGTTGCAAACGCCGCAGGTTGTAGCGGGGAACAGGAGCAGAGAGTCTTGAGCGCAGTTTCAGTCGTCCGCGAATCCGGGCGCATCGCCGGCGTCGGCATTGTTGAGTTGCGCGCCTTCAGCGATGAGCGCGGCAGATTCATGGAGACCTTTCGGCGAGAGTGGTTTCCGCAGGTTAGCTGGGACCGGTTGCAAATGAATCGCTCGGACAGCCGAAAGCAGGTCCTGCGGGGCCTGCACTGGCACCGACGCCAGGTGGACTACTGGGTTGTGACCCGCGGCAGCATCCGGGCCGTGCTTGTGGACCTGCGTCGTTCTTCAGCCACCTGGCGCAGGGTGGAGCGGGTCGAGATGGGGGCCGACAGCGGGCCGGGCCTCTTCATCCCGGAGGGAGTGGCGCATGGCTTTTTGGCGCTGGAAGACGCTACCCTGACCTACGTGGTCAACAATTACTATGACAACTCGGACGAACAGGGACTGGCGTGGGACGATCCCCAACTCAGCATCCCCTGGGGGACGGAGGACCCGCAACTGTCGGCGCGCGATCGCTCCAACCCGACACTGGCGGAACTTGAAGCGACCGGCCTGCCGGACTGATCAATTGTCGCCGTTCGCTCGCGTCGTCTCGCCAGGCGGCGGCGCATCCCGCTGGCTGTGCTCCAGCCATGCGGCGATCCACTTCAGCGCGTCGACGGCGCTTTCCGGGGCGTGCTCTCCTGCAAGCAACTGACGTTCGATGTTCGGGCGGACCAGGGTGTTATGGCTGCGCCTGTCGCCCATGGTGCCGATCAGTTGCGCCAGTTCGCGCAGGTCGTGCGCCAGAACGGCGCGCGCGTTATGTGACATTTCCTCGCCGTTGGCGGCCAGTTCGGCGCGAAACGTTTCCGCATCGAAACCGGATGGCTGATTATTCCGCGGGTCAAAGGCGAGCGACAGGTGTTGCAGCAAGTCGAAGACTGAATCAATTCTGGCCGCAAATTCCTGCATGTTGTCCGTCCCCAGCATGCGCCGGAAGGCGAGAATGGTCTGTACGATTTCCCGCTTGCGCAGGAGAGGCCGGCTGGCGGCCAGGACCTCGTCCAGGTGTGTCAGGTCGGCCATGCCCAGGGTGCGGGCCCATGCCCGCCACCAGTCGGTGAGTTGCATTTGAAGCGTGGCGCTCCAGCCCAGGGCCTCCTGCAATCGCAGGAGCAGGACGGTCAACTGTGGCTCCGAAGCGGAAGTACAGCGGGTCTGAAAAAGCCGGCGGCCCGCAATGCGGGCGACCATTTCGCTGCGTGTTGCAGCGGCATAATCCAGCAACTGCCAAAGGGATTCGTCGCCGATTCGCGGCGATTCACCCTGCTGCAAATTGCGCACGAGCAGTTCGGCGAGGGGCAGGGCTTCCTGATTCCAGGCGCGCATACGCAGCAAGGCAAGATTGCTGTCGACGATGATCTGGCGCGGCAGGTCCTCCGGCAGCTGACCAAACAGCTTCACCAGGTCCACGCTGCTGCGCTGACTGCGATGGGCCGCATCCGGCAGCGTCCCGGCAAGCATGTCCTCCCGCGCCAGGCGAGACGCGAATTCGAGAAACAAGGCATCCCGCCGGTCCGCCAGCAACAGGGCGCTGATGTTGCCCAGGGACGATGCCGGCAACCAGGCCGGACCCTGCTCAAGCAAGGCCGTCACGATGGCTTCGGGCTGAAAACGTGCCGGCAGGTTGTTGCGCTGACCGGCACGAAACAGCAGCCAGATCTGTTCGAGGGCCGCGCTGCTGATTGCGCCCGCCACGCGCGCCGCCGTCGCCTGCGCGATGGCAATCAGGAAAAACTCCGGCCCCCGTCGTTGCAGGGTCAACAGGGGATCGCCGGCGTGGTCGCGCAGTACCAGCCCGATGTTGTCAGGCAGTGACGCCAGCAGTACCCTGTCCGCCAGCAACTCCTCGAGCGTGTCCGGTGCGTGGTGGACGGCGAGTTCCAGCAAGTGTTCGGCGATTTCGCCGTCGTCATGGGCCCGCTGCCTTGCCGCCAGCAAGCCGTTATGCAAAATGGTCGAAAGTCTGTAGTGCTCCGGTTCAAGGGCAATGAGGCGCAGCCAGTTGATGATGGTTGCGCCATCCGCCTCGCAAATGGCGATCTGCAGGGAGCACAGCGCCGCCACCTGCAGGCGCTTGCGCCAGCGTGGCGCTGCGCTTCCATTCGCCGTCAGTTGCGCTCGCGCAAAGACGTATACGGCATCCGGGCGGCTTTGCAGGGCGGCTGCGAGGCCGGAGTCAAGTCGGGCATCCAGCGCCGGGTCCGCATCCATGTGTCTTGCAACGAGTCTGGCAGCCTCACTGTCGCGTTCGTCCAGGGCTTCCTGCAGCAAGCGACCCAGGGCCTCCGGCAGCAGATTGGCGGGCAGGGGAAGTCCGGATTTGAGAAAGTCCTTGATGTCATCCGCCGGAAGATCTGCACCGCTACGGACGTCACCGGCGAATTCAAACAGCTTCGCCAACTGGTCCAGACCGGCAGCCAGGCTGCTACCGGCAGGAAATGGCCCCAGACCATCAATGGCCGCCAGCAAACGGTCCAGGTCCGCGGTCCACCACTGCGCCAGCAGGGAAAGGTAGTGACCACCTGGCCGGGCAGGCAGGGTCAACTCGTCGCTGACGCGCCAGCGCGTTGTATGCAGCATGGCATCGCTAAACAGGATGGCCGGCGCGCCTTCGCTGACGTCATTCACGTTGCTGGCGAAACCCAGCAAGTGCCGGGCATCCGCCGGAAGCAGCGCCATCAGGCCCTGAACCAGGGCGAGCCGCTTGCGCGTGCTGCGTTCCCCTCCGTCCAGCAGCAAGCCACGCTCATCCAGCGCTGCAGCCAACATCTGCAACAGGGGGGCCAGATCGCCATTGTGTTGCTGTAGCAACGATTGAAGACATTCGCGGCGCGCCTCGGTGGGCCAGGGAACGGGGGCCGCAGCCCTGCCTTTCTGCCAGATCTCTGCCACAAGCGGAAGGAGATTGCCCGCCGCCTGCTGCAGATATCTTCGTTCCAGCCAGATGAATTCCCGCCGCAATTCCCCCTGGCTTTCATACCAGGAGCAGGCGAGCAGGTCCCGTTCGCCGAAACCAGGGAAGAGACCGAGCGACAGCGTCTGCTGGCGGGAACTGCCTGGCAGGGGCGCAAGGGATCGCGGCGCGGGCCCGACCAGGTCCGCCCCTGCGCCTGGTCCCTCTGAAACGGCCGGAGGTGTCTGCTGCCACAGCGCGTCCGACCGGGTTTCGGTCGGTTCTTCATCCCGCTGCGCGATGTTCTCGTTCAAGGCCGCTCCCGTTTCCGGGTTCAGGGTGACAATGTAGCCAGGCCGCCTGGCCGGGGCAAGGCGCCGCGGACTTAATTCAGGGTCTTTACCGCCTAGACCAGCGCGGTCAGATAACCGGTGCACCAGGCGCGCCCGCGATGGTGCCAGGCGCTGTCATCCAGCATGGCCGGTACGTGGTCATCGATCAGGAAACCGTCGAAGCCGACGTCCTGCAGCGTTCGCAGGGCGGCAAGCATGTCGACGTTCCCTTGGTTGGGGAAGCACTCCTGGAAGTTCGGCACGTTGCCCTGCACGTCGCGGAAGTGGACGTAAAAGATGCGGCCGTCGCCGCCAAAGTGACGGATGGCGTCAAGGACGCCTTCGCCCGAACTGCGATCGCTGTAGAGCATCTCCGAGAAACAGCCGATGCAAAAGTCCAGGCCATGCGCCGGGCTCGGCAGGGCGTCCAGCACCACCCGGAAGTTTTCCACCTTGTAAAAGAGGCGTCCCTGCTGCCCGAGCGCGGGCAGGGGCGGGTCGTCCGGGTGCAGGGCGATGCGGACGCCGGCTTCCTCGGCAACCGGCAATACCCTTTCCATGAAATACAGATAGCTGTCGAGCAGCAGCTTTTCACTGTACTCGTGGGCCAGATCGCCGGCCGTCAACTGGCCGGCCAGCGCGGCGTCGCCGTCGAAGGCCGTCACCGTCACGCCGCCGCGGCCCCGGGCGACCGGCGTGCGCCAGACGCCACCCGGCATCCAGTTCAGGCCCAGCAGGGGGATGCCGGCCTCGCCCATGTTGCTCACCGTGCGCTGGTAGTTCTCGATCTGCGCGTCCCTGCCGGGCAGGCCCAGCATGGCCTCCAGGTAAAAGTTGCGCGGGACGTTTTCGATGGCCTCGAGACGCAGGCCGAAATCGTTGACGCGCTGCTTAAGGCGTTTCAGGTTGTCGCGGCGCCAGTAACCTTCCGCGCCGGGCAGGTCCTGGGTTGGGCCGGAGATGTTGAACTGCACACCGCTGACCCCCAGCTGCTGTGCGAAGATCAGGTAGTCATCGGTGGCCGAGTGGTACTGCCCGATGGCGACGCGCATTTGTTGGCTCATGACCCGGCCCTCCGCGATGCATGTCTGTTTCCTGCGACGATGGTAATCTATACTCCCGGAACATCAAGCATTATGGCAAGGTTATGGACGCCAAAAAAATTTTGGTTACCGGCAGCGCGGGGCGCGTGGGAAGCGCGGTGGTGCGCGAACTGCAGGATCATGGATACCAGGTGACGCCCGTCGATCGCAGCGCGCAGCGCGATGAAGATGCGGTGGCGGTCGACATGCAGGACCTCGGCCACGTGACCGGCGTGATGCATGGCGTGGATGCCGTCGTGCACATGGCCGCCATCCCCTCGCCCATGAGTGACCCGCCGGAGGTGGTCTTCCGCAACAACGTCATGTCCACCTTCAACGTGCTGGAAGCGGCAGCACTGCTCGGTGTGCGCAACGTCGTGCTGGTCAGCAGTATCTCGGCGCTGGGATATGCCTTTCGTCACCGCGACTTCAATCCCCTGTGCATCCCGATCGACGAAACGCACCCGCTGCTCTCCCAGGACAGCTACGGCCTGTCCAAGATGGTCGGTGAAGAGCTGGCGGAGGGATTCGTGCGCCGCACGCCTGATCTGGCGGTCAGCAGTCTGCGTTTCACCTGGGCGCTGGACCAGGAAGACCTGACGGTCGCCCGACGCGCCAGGGCGCGGGGAGAATCCAGCGGTGGCGGCGCATTCTGGACCTGGGTGGACGTGCGCGACGCCGCCAGCGCCTGTCGCCTGGCGATGGAAAACAACCGGCCAGGCCACGAGGCCTTCTACATAGCAGCGCCGGAAATCCGGCTTGACATCCCGATAGAGGACCTGCTGGCGCGCCACTACCCTGGCGACTATCCGGTCGCGCCGGAAATCCGCGGTTCAGCAAGCCCGGTCGATTGCGGCAAGGCGCGCCGTCTGCTGGGTTGGGAGGCGCGCTGGAACATGGATGGCAGCCAGCGTCCGTAGACCCCCTTTACCGTCAACGCTATACTGAAATCTGCGCGGCGCTTCCCCTGGGACGGAAATGCCCGAGATCATGCAGGTGGTCCCCATCCTTTTCGTGGGCTTCGCGGCTTCGCTGGTCCTGACTCCTGTGTCGCGCCAGCTGGCGCTGCGCCTGGGCGTCATTGACCAACCGGCACAGCGCAAGCTGCATCTGGACAGCAAGCCCATGATGGGCGGCCTCGCGATATACCTCGCGCTGGCACTGACCCTGTTGCTTTTCAGCCCGGCGCGGCACATTGCGGCCCTTGCGGCGGTGCTGGCCGGAGCGGCCCTGTTGGCCTTGCTGGGCCTGCTGGACGATCGTTACGATCTCTCCTGGCGGCGCAAGGCGCCGGTGATGTTGCTGGCGGCGGCGGGTATGGCCGCCACCGGAGTCAAGGTGATGCTCACCGGGGTTGACTGGATTGACGTGCCGCTGACGGTGATCTGGATCTTTGTCATCACCAATGCCGTCAATTACCTGGACAACATGGACGGCCAGTCCGCCGGGACGACGGCCATCGCCGCCTTCTTCTTCCTCGTGATCGCCTGGAGTCAGGACCTCAGTCTGGTCAGCCTGCTGGCAGCGGCCGTGCTGGGCAGCGCCCTGGGTTTTCTGGTCTACAACTTCAATCCATCCAGCAGTTTTATGGGCGACATGGGGACTCTGCCGCTTGGCTTCATACTGGCCGTGCTGGCGATCAAGCTGCAGTTTGACCAGGCGCCTTCCCTGCGCTGGTTTATCCCCGTGTTCGTACTGGCCCTGCCGGTGTTTGACGTCAACCTGGTCACCTGGACGCGAATCCTCGAAGGTCGGTCGGCCGCCGAGGCAGGCCGGGACCACACGGCGCATCGGCTGCTGGCGACAGGTCGCGGACAGCGGGAAACTCTTGTGCTGCTGCTGGGCTTTTGCACGCTTTATGGCCTGCTGGCGCTGCTGGTCAGTGAGGTGTCGCCGGCCATGCAGCCGCCAATGGTGGCGCTCGGTGTGTTGTCGCTCCTGCTTTGGGGGCTTCTTTTGGCGCGCATGCGGCGACGTCAGCGCAGGGCTGAAGGGCCGGCTGTTCGACAGCGACCAACGAATGGAATCTGATGCGTGTCCTGCACGTTCTGCGGGCGACGGGCGTGGCCGGCGCCGAGCGGCACGTCCTGGCGCTGCTGGCCGGTCTGTGCGCTTCCGGCCTCGATGCCCAACTGGCCCTGTTGACCGCCAGACAGACACCTACGTCAGGCCTGGAGGCGCAACTGCGGGACTCGGGAATCCCCTTTCATTCCTTCCCCATGCGGGGACACGTCGATGTAACCCTGACGGGCAGGCTTCGCGCCCTGACGCGCGAAGGGAAGCCGCCCATTGTTCACACGCATCTCTTCCATGCCGATCTCTACGGCGCTCTGGCGGCCCGTCTGGAGCGCGTGCCGACACTGGTCAGCAGCCGCCACAACGACAATGCCTTCCGCCGCCGCCAGCCCTGGCGGGCGCTAAACGGCCAGTTGTGGCGCATGGCGGACGTCGGCATCGCCATCTCCCAGGCCGTGGCCGACTTTGCCGTTGAAGTGGAAGGTGCGCCGAGGGACAAATTGCGCGTGATTCACTACGGTCTGCAACAGAATTCCTTGCCGGATGTCGATCGTCAGCGCAGCCGTCGCGATCTTCGCTGCGAACTGGGTCTGGACGATACGCAACCCGTGGTCGTCATGGCCTGCCGTCTGGTGGAGCAAAAGGGCGTGAGCGACGCCCTGCAGGCCTTCGCCGGGACCCGCGCCGACTTCCCGCAGGCGCGTCTGCTGATCGCCGGCGACGGCCCGCTGCGCGACCGGCTTCAAGACGAGGCTGCCCAGGCCGGGTTGACCGGGAGCGTGCGCTTTCTCGGATGGCGTGAGGACGTGCCAAAGTTGCTGGCGGCCTGCGACGTCTTTCTCATGCCCAGCCTGTGGGAAGGCTTTGGTCTGGTGTTGCTGGAGGCCATGGCGCAGGGCTTGCCGGTCGTTGCCTCGCGCGTCAGCGCCATACCGGAAGTCGTCGTGGATGGCGAGACCGGCTTGCTGGCGCCGGCCGGTGACGTCCCGGCCATTTGCGATGCCCTGCTTGCCCTGCTGCGCGATCCAGGGATGGCCATGCGCATGGGTGAGCGGGGCGGGCATCGACTTGAAACCTGCTTTGGCGAAGCGCGTATGGTGCAGGAAACCCTTGCGCTTTATCGGGAGCTGCAGCCGACGCTATGACGGCGCGTCTCCTTTATCTCGTCAACATCCCACGATTTTTCATGACGCATCGACTGCCGCTGGCGTTGGCGGCGCGCGAAGCGGGTTATGAGGTTCACGTGGCCACGTCACAATACGATCGCGCCAATGTCGAGCGCATTTGCGCCACAGGTCTCGCATGGCACGGGCTGCCCCTGCAGCAACATGGCGCCAATCCCTTCAGCGAAATCCGCGCCCTGCGCAGCATTCACGCCCTGTACCGCGCGTTGCGCCCGGACCTGACGCACCACATCACGGTCAAGTCATTGCTTTACGGTGGCCTTGCCGCGCGCTTGGGCGGGGTGCCGGCGGTCGTCAACACGGTCAGCGGCCTAGGCTACCTATTTTCCTCGGAGGACCTTCGCGCCAGAGTGTTGCGCGGCCCCGTCAGTATTGGCTACCGCGCTCTCCTGCGCCACCCGAATTCCCGCACCATCTTCCAGAATCCCGACGATTGCGAACAGTTTCTGCGCCGCGGTCTGGTTCGGGAGGGCCAGACCTGCGTCATCCGTGGCTCCGGCGTGGACATGACCCGCTTCGTCCCCAGGCCCGAGCCAGACGACATCCCCAGGGTGCTGTATGCCGGCCGACTGTTGTGGCAAAAGGGACTGGCCGAGTTCGTGGAGGCCGCACGTCTGCTGCGGGCGGAAGCGTTCCCCGCCCGCTTCACCATCGCCGGCTATGGCGAGGCGGGCAATCCGGACAGCGTGCCCCAGGCGACGTTGGCCTCCTGGCAGCGGGAAGGGGTCGTTGATTACCTGGGCCCACGCGACGATATGCCGCAAGTCTATGCTGACGCGCAGGTCGTCTGTCTGCCTTCCTGGCGCGAGGGCGTTCCACTGGCGCTGATCGAGGGCGCGGCCTGCGGTCGGGCGTTGGTGGCCAGCGACGTACCGGGCTGCCGTGAAATTGTGCGACATGAGCACAACGGATTGCTGGTGCCGCCGCGCGACGCCGCTTCCCTGGCGGCGGCCCTGCGGCGCTTGCTGACGGACGAGGCCACACGGCGACGCATGGGCGCCGCCGGCCGCGAACTGGCCCGGCGCGAATTTTCGCTGGAGCAGGTGATCTCTGCGACCCTGTCGCTCTACGACGGGCTGCTGGGTAGCAGCCGCGTCAGGAACTGACGAGATTGTCGCGGATGTAGTCGAAATTGATGTCAAGACCCAGGCCAGGCCCCTGCGGCACGTACACCATGCCGTCGTCATCCATGGGGTCGGGCAGGACATTCAGCTAGGGCGGCGACGTCTCGTAATCGATGAAGGGATGCAGCAAGCCACGCTCGTGATACTTGCCGGCGACGCTGGTGGCGCAGAGCGCGTGCAGGTTGCCAACGCCGTTGCCATGCGACTCGCACTGCATGCCAAAGGCCTCCGCGAGATGGTAAATCTTCATCGTGGGCGTCAGGCCGCCGACGTCCTGCGTGCCGGCCCTTGAAATGTCGGCGACGTTGCGCAGCATCCATTCTGCGCGCGTCCTGAGGCCGCCCTTCGCCGTCTCCGGGCCGCAGATCTGCAGATCGAGCTGCTCCGTCAACCAGACGTAGGAGGACACGCTGGCCTCGTCCATTGGTTCCTCCAGCCAGTAGAAATCCAGCCTTTCCAGTTCGCGGCCCGGCTGCAGCGCTTCCTGCCGCGTGTAATAGTGGAAGGGGTCCAGCATCAGTGCGATGTCTGGGCCCACCGCCTCGCGCACGGCGGCGCAGGCGGCCACGTCGCTCCTGACATCCGGCGCGCCGGATATGGGGGTGTTCCAGGTGTGCAACTTGATGGCCCTGTAGCCGCGTGCGACCAGTTGCAGGGCGAAGTCGGCGTAGGCCTTCGGCGTGTTGAGGCCACCGTCCAGGTCATCGCCGCACATGGTGCTGCCGTAGGCCGGCACCTTGTCGCGAAAGGCGCCCGGCAGGCGGTACACCGGTTGGTCGAGGGCACGTCCGGCCAGATCCCGGAGCGCCTGATCGATGACGTCCAGCGCCCTGTCGCTCAGGGTCGATCCGTCCCGCTGCCGCTGGTAGAGATTCTGCCAGATGCGTTCGCGGTAGAAGGGGTTTTCACCCGGCAGCAGGGGACGCGCCAGCCCTTGCGCCATGCCGACTTATTCCCCAAAGCTGTAGCCGCAGACTCCTTCGTCGGTCTCGATCGTCAGCAGCGACTGGTGGGCATCGTGCGGGCCGTCGGATGGGCGTGCCCCTGGATGTCTTTGGCCTTGTCGCTGGTGTAACGGAAGGTCTCAACGCGGACTTCTGTGATTTTCATGGAACCTCGCAAGCATGTGCAGAACCCGGTGACGTGGTAACATGGTCGCTGCGGAGAACAGGCGGAAAAGCCATGCCTTTAATTGAGCAACGCGTCACCATTGATCGTTCCGTGACGGACATCTTCCGCTTTATGAGCGACTTTGGCAACAATCCGCGCTGGCAGCCGTCGGGCATGCGCCTGGAGCGGGTTGGCAAGCTGCGCATGGGCGACATGATCGTGGGGCAACAACGGATGATGGGGCGTATGCACTTCCTCAACGCCGACGTGGTCGATCTCACGCCCAACCAGCGCCTGGCCTATTCCGGCGTGATGGGCGGCTACAACTTTCGCACGACCTACGACTACAACCGGGTGGGGGGCGGCACGGAGGTCATCATCCGCACGGACATCCGCATCCCCTGGTTCATGTTCTTCGTCCGGCCCTTCGTGCTGTCGGGCGTGCGCGGGCAGATGGCTGCCTCGCTGGACAAGCTGAAGCAGGTAATGGAAGACCGCCTCGACCTCAGCGCGCCGCCGCCGGGGTGATGGCCGGCGATTCCCTGGAGAACAATCGAATGACGAACGGTTCAGAGTCTGTACTCAGTGTCCGGGGCTGCCTGAAGGTCATCGGAGTTCTCGTCCTGTTGACGATTGTTGTGATGGTGGCGTTTTATTTCCTTGCGAGAAGTACAGCCGATTGGGTAGTCGAGGGGGTTGGGCAAGGTCTTGAAGACCTGGGAAAAACCATTGCAGAGATTCCGGCGTCTGTTGCGAAAGCGGTCCGTGAGGCATTTAGGTCAGAAGAGCGTGCCAGCCTTGAAACTAGGAATTTGCTGCTACTTGCAGTGAATCACATGGCGTTTCTGGAAACAGCCAGCTATTCAACTAGTGTTGCCGTAAGCGCAGGTGTACGTTCTGGCATATTCAATGCATGCGGCAAGTCTGTTGAATACTAGGTGGAAGGTACCGTCGAGGCTGGAGTAGATTTGGGTCAAGTAAGTGGCAGTGACATCATCTACGACTCATTGACCAACAATTGGACCTTGGAACTTGGTCCGGCAACAATCACAAGTTGTCGAATAGACAGTAGCAGGTTTGAAGGCCAGAGCTTCACCATGCCCGTTGTCTGTCCATATAACATGGATGAACTCAGGTTGCTCGCAGAGAGCAAGGCGATTTCTGCGTTTCGTGAAATGGCTCTTGATGAAGGCTTGCCAGCAATGGCCGAAAGAGAAGCGAAACTTGTTCTCGGCAACTTCCTGAGCGCGGTGACAGGCAGCGACAATGTCAGCATCGTCTTTGAGAGTGAACCCGTTGTGGACTTTCCGGAATCCTGCCTGCGCGACCCGCCGGACGGCTGGAAATTTGACGAGGAAAGCGATTCCTGGGTTCGTGAGTAACCTGTGCCTGCCAGGCCGCAAAAGAGTTTTCAGATTTGAGAAGCGAAATGCGGAGATCCACTCGCGAAGAAAGTCAAATCGAAAGCTCGCTACAGACTACTGCGAGCAGGAACATCGAAGAATCGCCAGACGGCCAAAAGCCAATCGTCTCCAGGGCTCAACAGAGCGCGGACGGGAAGTCAATAGAAATCCCGATTGGAGAGCGGAAGCTGGTCATTGGCTGCTGGCCACTGGGTGTTGTTGGACTGTTCGTTCTTGCCTGCATGTTCATGACACAAATTCTCGCACCCCTTTTGGCCGCGCCGACGGCTGCCTCCGGCTTGCTGGGCGACTTGATGAAGGTGGCGCAAGACTTCCTGGACTGGGCAACCGCCTGGATACCTCGCTGAGCCCGTGATAATTTACGCCGGCTGCGCAGTCGGGCACGGACACACTGCCGCGCTGCGATTGTTTCAACTGACTCATCGCGCCCCGCGACGCAGCAGCCGGTGCGGGAAGGCCCCGGCGATGACTTTCAGGTCCAGGCGCAGGGACCAAGTCTCCTTGTAGCAGGTGTCCGGCAAGCCCAACCCGCCCCTGTGACCCTTGAGCCCGCCGCCTGGCCAAGGTCGGACGCAATCACCGGTTCCGCTACCGTCGCCGTCGCCGGAGCAGGCGAATGCGGCGCTCGCTACGGTCCGTTCGCCCACGATCGGAAGACCAGGGCGCCCATGGCGCCTCCGTGATGTCCGCGAGGAACAGCAGCACTTCATCGTAATTGACGCGCCAGCCGGCGAAAGCGGCCCACGCGGCTTCACGGTCCTGGCGCAGGGGCAGGCCAGCTGCTTCCAGGGCTTCACAGGCGCTGTCAAACTCTTCGCGCATGATGCATATCGGCACGTCCGGCCAGAGCGGGTCGCGATCGTAGTCGTAATAAAAGAAATCGGCGATGCGGCGCAGAGCGGTGTAACCGGCGCGCAGGCAAAGCTGGGCGGCCGGGTCAGGCGGCAGGTCGACGGCGGCCGTCATCAGGGCGCCGGCATCCATAATCGTGCCGGCGGCGGTCACCCAGGACTGTTCCGGCACGGGCGAACGGAAAAATATGAGCGGCGCCAGCGACGTGTGGCTCTCTTCCAGTTCGGTGAACCAGACTTCCCACTCCTGCCAGGTCTCGTGCAGATTGTCGAGACCGCCAATGCGATGCAGGCGGAGCAGAAACTCGATGGCAGTGGCCGCGTGCCCGCCCGGACGGCCAGCATCCCGACGCGCGCCTCGCGCCGCGAAAAGGCGCCGTACATGGTGGGCAGGTAGGCCATCAGCAACGCGACCAGGCCGAGGCCGAGCGCGGCCTCCGTAAACTGGACCAGGGTGATGCCGATGTTGATGAAGGGTGTCGTGCCCAGAGTCACAGGGACTAACCGCATATGGTCAGGGCAGTATCCAGGTCGCCAACCCCCAGCGCGCGGAAGATTAGCGCGTAGCCGAGCGTGATGCAGACAACCCGGACCAGGGGCAGGACGAGCAGGGTCACGGGCGCAAAGAAGGTCAGTACGCGGTCACGTTCACGCCAATGGCGGTTTCGACGGAAGGTCAGGTAGAGGTTGAACACGCGCCCTGACGTGAGAAAGACGAAGCGTGTCAGCAGGCTGTTTTGCGCGCGCGGCACGACGAAGGTGCGCACGGCGGAAGCGATGGCCCCAGCACGAGCCCGGCGCCCACAAGGAAGATCAGGGCGCGCGAGAGAGACTCCGCCAGCCAGATCGTTTGTTGTTCGCTCACCACGCCCCGCGACGCAGCAGCAGGTGCGGCAGGGTCATGGCGATGATCTGCAAATCCAGGCGCACGGACCAGTTTTCGATGTAGTAAATATCCAGCAGGCACATCTCGTCAAAGGGGATGTTGCTGCGTCCGCTGATCTGCCACAGCCCGGTGCAGCCCGGGATGGTCTGCAGCCGTTGCAGATGCCAGGGCGCGTAGAGCGCCACCTCGTCCGGCGTGGGCGGGCGAGGGCCCACCAGGCTCATTTCGCCTTTCAGCACGTTGATGAACTGCGGCAGTTCGTCGATGCTGATGGAACGGATGAGTGCGCCGACGCGCGTGATGCGCGGGTCGTTGCGAATCTTTGGGTGGCGCGGGTCCTCGCCGGAAGCCTGAACAAGTTCCTCCCGCATGAGGTGCGCGTCCGGCACCATGCTGCGAAGCTTGTACATGCTGAATTCGCGACCGCCCTCGCCAACGCGCCGCTGCGGATAGGTCACCGGCCCGCGACTCTCAAGACGGATGGCCAGCGCCGCCAGCGAGACCAGCGGCGCCCACAGCGGGGCCGTCACCAGCACGAGGCCCAAATCGATGGCGCGCTTGATGACGCGGTCGGTGCCGCGGAAGCGCTGTTCCATGCGGCCGAAACCCAGCAGGGGAATGCCGTCCAGGTTCTCGACCTGCATCTGACGCGTATTGAGCTGGAAGACGTCGGGAACGGCGCGCACGTCCGCGCCGCTTTCCCGCGCCGTCTGCGTAATGGAGAGGATCTTGTCGTGGTCCGACCAGGGCAGGGTGATGATGACGAGGTCGATCTGGTGCTCGCGAATGGTCTCGTCCAGGTTTTCAAGTGTGCCCAGGCCCCGGATGCGGCCCAGGTCGACGTGGCCGATGCGCGGGTTGTCGTCGACGTAACCGACGGGCTCGTAGCCGAAGTCCTTGCGCGCCACCATCGCCCGCATAATGGCCCCGCCGCTTTCGCCCCAGCCAACGATGAGCACACGTTGCACGCCGATGCCACGGGCGCGCAGCATGGCGAGCAACAGACGCAGGGCGATGCGGACGAACCCCATCAGCAACAGGGTGATCACTGCGACATAGACCAGCATGAGGCGGCTGGAGACGACCGACTGAATCACGAAAAAGAGGGCCAGCAGGGTGACCGTCGCCGTGGCGATGCCGTTGGCGCTGACCGTCAGTTCCTCAATAAGGGAGCGGCCCCGCATCTGCCGGTAAAGGCCGTTGCTGTGGTGGGCGAAGTAAAGCATGAAGGCGTAGAAGAAGGCGAAGGGGATATAGGGGTCGAAGGGCGCCTGATTCGTCTCCATTACGGCGCGAAACAGGGTGAAGTGGTAGCGGGCAATGTAACCCAGCATGAAGGCCAGCAGGGCCAGCATGAAGTCGGCGATTGGTAAGGTCCAGGCTGGCATGGGCGAGCGCCGCGGGCGGGGCGGCGGAAAACGTTCCGCAGCCGACGCGGGACTTTCGCGTTGTGTCCTGCGGCGCTGTGGCGCCTCTCTCAGAGCTTCGCCTGATTTAGGGCCCATGCATAGCTCCTGATCGTGCGCCCGGCTGTGGCGCGCCAGTTGAAGCGTCGGGCCCGCTGCAGGCCGCGACGACGTTCCTGATCGCGCCAGCCGGCATTGAGCAGACTGTGTTGCAGGGTGTCCGCCCAGGCATCGACTTCCATGGGCGGCAGGCAGGTGCCGTCCACTCCGGCGACTTCTGGCAACGATGATGCGTCCGCGACGATGACCGGTGTGCCACAGGCCATGGCCTCAAGCACCGGCATACCGAAGCCCTCATACAGGGAGGGATAGACGAACACTTCCGCGCAATTATACCAGAGAGGGAGTTCGTCTGCCGGAAGAAACCCGGGAAAGTGGACTTCATTCTTCAGTCCACGTCGCTCAACGTTTGCGTAAATCTCTGCGTAGTCCCAGCCCCGTGCGCCGGCGATGACGAGCGGCAATCGTGAAGAAAGACGGGCGTAGGCCTCCAGCAGGGTCACCAGGTTCTTGCGCGGTTCAAGCGTCCCGATGAAGAGCCAGAATCGTTCCGGCAGGCCCATCCGCTGCCGAAAGGTTTCGACTTCCGCCCGGGGCAAGGGGCGAAAGCGTTCCCTGTCCACGCCGGGCAGGGCGATGTCGATTCGTCCCGACGGGATGTCAAGTAAATCGCCAAGGTCAGTCGCCGTACTTTGCGATATGGCAATGACCCGGCGCGCCCTTTGGCAAGTGTGACGGCTCAGGAGTTGCAGGTATCGTCGCCGCGCTGTTGGCAACAGTTGCGGAAAACGCAGAAAACTGAGGTCGTATACGGTCACCACCAGGGGCCTGGTTTGCAACAGGGGGGCCACAAAGGCCGTCGCGTGCAGCAGGTCGAAGGTTCCGCATTGAAAGGGCTGGGCCAGTTGCTCCCAGAGAATGCGGCGCAGCGGGTTCTGCGTGTCAAGCCCCGAGCGCCGCAATTGCAGGCCGGGAACGTCGGCGGCGCTGTCCCGCCCGCACATGACGGTGAATCGCCAGTCCGGCGGCGCCTCGGCGGCCAGGTGCGACAGGGTTTGCCATAGATAGCCGTGTATCCCGGCGCTGCGAAAGCCGCTTTGGCCGGACAGCAAGTGGGCGTTGATGCCGACGTGAGGCATGGCGTTTGCCGCATCCCTGTGCGGGTCTGTGATCGTCCATTATAGTCCTGCTACGGGCGGGAGGCATGATTCTTTGTGATTGACGAAGGTTCTTCCAGCGACGCCTGGACCTTGCTGGCAGAGGCCTCTCGCGGCTGGATCAGCGAACTCGCCTGGGCGCCAAACGGACGGGCGCTGGCCCTGGCCGGGGCCACCGGGATCGCCCTGTACGCCATCCGAGGCAGTGAACTGCATTTGCGCGCGGTGTTGGAAGGTCATGAGGGGCCGGTCAAGGGAATCGCCGTCTCCCCCGATGGCGCAATGCTGGCCTCGGCCGGCGCCGACCGCAGCATTCGACTCTGGGACCTGACGCGCGGCGCCGCCATGCGTCAGTTGGGCGGCCATGCTGGTTCCGTGGAACGCGTGGCCTTCACGCCGGACGGCGCGCTGCTGGCCTCCGCCGGCGCTGATGCTTCGCTGCGCGTACACGACGTTCGTAGCGGGGCCGAACTGCTTTCGATTGGGAGCCATGACGACGAGGTCCGCGCCCTGTGCTTCTGCGAAGACGGCCGCCTGCTGGTCAGCGGCGGTCGGGACGGGCGAGTCTGTGTGCACGACAGGGCCGCCGGTCGTCTGCTGCGCGAGGAAACGCACGAGGACTGGCTGCGGACCTTGACGCCCATGCCCGGCGATGACCGTCTCCTGCTGTCCGCCAGTCGCGACGGTGAACTGCGTCTCAGACCCTGTCGCGGCGGCCTGCCACTTCAATCGTTGGTATGCGAGCACGGCGGCCTGGACTGCGTGGCTTTCGCACCGAACGGTCGTACCCTTGCAACAGGCGGCAGGGACTGTCAGATAGGCCTGTGGCGCGTGGAGGATGGGGCCCGGGTCGGCGTTCTTGCGGCGCATGAACGGCCGGTGCTGACGCTGGCCTTCAGCCCGGACGGACGCTGGCTGGCGAGCGGCGGTGGCGACAATCGACTGCGCCTGTGGAGACGGGCTGCGCATTGAGTGGGGAATCTGCCTCTGCTATACTGCGGCGGCGCCGAAGCCCCTGTAGCTCAGAGGACAGAGCAGAGGTTTCCTAAACCTTGTGCACAGGTTCGAGTCCTGTCAGGGGTACAGCAAACGGAGCCCGGGACATGCGGGTTTTTCTCGCTCATGGAGCGCTGGGTGTCTGGGACGAAGTGATTTTCCTGGGCATCACGGTGGTATTCGCCCTCATTATGGCTTACAGCTGGTTGCGCAGTCGCAGGCTGGCGGATGAAGACGGGGAAGAGGGCATGCCCGGGGACGCGGACCACTTTGGTCTTGACCAGGAGTAGCGTTTGTCGTTGCCGCCGACACTGGTAGACTGACCTGAGCGTATGCAGGCGGGGGACGGACAGAAAATCGTGCTGGTTGACGTCGTTTTGCCCAACCTGGGCTTCGGTATGGAAGAAGGGCAATTGCTCGCCTGGCTGAAAGCGCCGGGCGATGCCGTGCGCAAGGGCGAGCCCCTGGCGGAAATTGAGGGTGACAAGACCACCGTCGAACTGGAGGCCCTGGCAGACGGCGTGCTGGAAGAGCAACTGGTGGCGGCCGGGACGACGGTGCCGGTGGGCAGCGTGCTGGCCCGTATTCGGAGCGAAGCGGCGGAGCCTGAAGCAGCAGCGCCGCCAGGGGCAACCGGGGCAATGCCCTCAGCGTCAACGCCGGCGGGTGCGACCGGTGCGGCCGCCCCCGAGAGGTCTGCTCCGGGCAGGGTGCGCGTACCGCCGGCGCTGCGTCGCCTGGCGCGCGAACATGACCTGGATCTGGAGGAACTGGCTGCCGGCGCCCCTGGCGGGCGAATCACGCGCGAGTTGCTTGAAGCCCGCATTGCCACCAGGGAACCGGCGCAGGAGACCGGGGCCAGGCGGGAGGCCGTCGCGCTCTCGACCATGCGGCAGATTATCGCCCGGCGCCTGACGCAGGGCATGCAGGAGATGCCGCAATTCTTTGTGCGCGCCGAACTGGACTTCAGCGCGGCCCTGGGCGCGCTGCCGGCAGGCGTGGGCGTCAACGCCCTCTTGCTGTGGTTGACCGTGCAGGCGCTGAAGGAGGCGCCGGCGTTCAACGCCACATTCGAGGACGGTACGCTCTGGCGTCACAGGTCAATCGATCTGGCGCAGGCGGTCGCGCTGCCCGACGGCCTGCTGACGCCGGTGCTGCGCGACGCCGATAGCGAGAATCTTGAGGGGCTGGGAGAACGGTCCCGCGACCTGGTGGCACGGGCGCGCGCAGGACGCCTGAAGACGGAAGAGATGCAGGGCGGCAGTTTCACGCTCAGCAATCTCGGAGTCGTGCAACAGGTCGACGAATTCACCGCCATCATCAATCCGCCGCAGATCGGCATCCTGGCGGTCGGGGCGTTGCGGGAACGACCGTTGGTCATTGATGGCGGCCTGCATGTTCGCACGACGGCGCGCCTGACCCTGACGGCCGATCACCGCTTTGTGGATGGCATGCTGGCGGCGGATTTCATCGCCGCGCTGGACCATCACTTGCAGGCATTCGACGCCTGAACGCAGACGAAGACGAGGAAGGACGAGGAATGAGCACGAGCCTGGGCGCGGCAGTGCGCCACAAGATGCTGACCAACATGCTGCTGGTGCGCCAAACGGAAGAGCGCATTCAGGAGTTGTTTCTTGAGAACGTTATTCGCGGCACGACGCACCTCTGCATAGGTCAGGAGGCTGTCTCGGTGGCCATGGCGGAAGTCGTCGACGCGGCACGCGGCGACACCGTGACCTGCACCTATCGCGGGCATGGCCACGCCCTGGCGCTGGGCATGTCGCTGGAATCCATGATGGCCGAAATGATGGGCAAGGTCTCGGGCTGCTCCAAAGGCAAGGGCGGTTCGATGCATCTGGCAGATCTGGACGTTGGCCTGCTGGGCACCTTTGCCGTCGTGGGCGCCGGCCTGCCCGTGACCAACGGGGCGGCGCTGACGGCGCAGATGCGTGGCACGGGCGCCATTTCGATCTCCATTTTCGGCGACGGCACGCCCAACATCGGCGCCTGGCACGAGGCGGTCAACCTGGCGGCAGTCTGGAAGTTGCCGGCTGTGTTTCTCTGCGAAAACAATCGCTACGGCGAATACACACCCTATGAAGACACGGCCCCGGTCCCGAACGTCGCCGACCGCGCCGCCGCCTACGGGATCCCTAGCGTCATCGTTGACGGCCAGGACGCCGAGGCCGTGTATCCGGTCCTGCTTGAGGCGGCCGATCGCGCGCGCGCCGGTGACGGCCCCACCCTGGTGGAAGCGCTGACCTACCGCTACCGCGGCCATTCGCGCAGCGATCCGGCGACCTATCGGCCGGAAGGCGAGCTGGAGCGCTGGATGGAACGCGACCCGATCAACATTCTGGCGGGTCGCATGCAGGCCGACGGCCAGTTGACGGCGGCGGAGTTCGAGGCCCTGCGGGAGCAGCAAAGGGCCGAGGTACAGCGCGTCACCGAATGGGCGATGAACGAGCCCTGGCCGGCGCTGGAGGAGACACTGGAAGATATCTGGGCGCCGTCAGGCGACGACGCCGGAGTAGGGGAGGGGGCGTAATGGCCGTCATGACCTGTCGCGATGCGGTCGTGCGCGCGTTGGATGAGGAGATGGCGCGCGACGAGGACGTCATTTTCTTTGGCGAGGACGTGGGCAAGGCCGGCGGTGTCTTCAAGGTGACGCCAGGCCTCTACGAAAAGTACGGCGGGCGGCGCGTGCGCGATACGCCGATCTCTGAAAATGCCATTGTCGGTGCGGGCGTGGGGGCGGCGGTGACCGGCATGCGCCCGGTCATCGAGCTCATGTTCGCGGACTTTGCTGCAGTCACGCTGGACCAGATCGTCAACCAGGCGGCCAAACTGCGTTACATGTCCGGCGGCCAGATCCAGGTGCCGCTGACCATTCGTATGGCCCAGGGCAGCGCCGGCGGCTTCGGTTCGCAACATTCGCAGTGCTGCGAGTCATGGTTCATGCACGCGCCCGGCCTGAAGGTCTGCGTGCCCGGCACGCCTGCGGATATTCTTGGCCTGCTCAAGAGCGCGGTCCGTGACGACAACCCGGTAATCTTCCTTGAACACAAGGGTCAGTATGCCGAGCGCGGCGAGGTGCCCGACCATGCCGACCACCTGGTGCCCATGGGCGAGGCGCGCGTCGTGCGCGAGGGCGGCGACGTCACCATCGTGGCCGTTCAACGCATGGTGGGCGTGGCGCTCAAGGCGGCGGATACCCTGGCCGAACAGGGCGTGGAGTGCGAAGTCATCGACCCGCGTACGCTGGTGCCGCTGGACATGGAGACGATCGCCCGATCGGTGGAGAAGACCGGGCATCTGGTCACCGTCGAGGAAGCGGTGCGCGCCGGCGGCTGGGGCGCGGAGGTCGTCTCGCAGATTACCGAGAACAACATCTGGTCGCTGGAAGGGCCGGTCGTGCGCGTCACCCTGGGCGCCGGCATCATACCCTTCAGCCAGCCGCTGGAGGAACATCTCCTGCCCGGGCCGGAAGACGTCGTCGCAGCCGTACAGCGCTCACTTGAGGCCTGACCATGCAGACTGTCGTGCTGGAACAGCCGGGCCGTCTGTCGCTTGTGGAGACTCCGCCACCTGAGGGCCCGCTACCACCAGGCGAGGCCCTGGTACGGGTGCAGCGCGTGGGCGTCTGCGGCAGCGACCTTAAGGCCTGGAAGGGCGAGATGCCCTTTCTGGTCTACCCGCGCGTCCTCGGGCACGAACTTGGCGTGGAAATCCTGGAAATCGGCCCCAACGTGGCGGGTCTGCGCGCCGGGGACCGGGCCGCGGTCGAGCCCTACCTGAATTGCGGCCATTGCATCGCCTGCCGCCGTGACCGCACGAACTGCTGCAGCTCCCTGCGCGTGCTGGGCGTGCATACGGATGGCGGCATGCGCGAGGTCATCCGCGTCCCGGTCGACAAGCTTCACCCCTCGGCTGTGCTGACGCTGGATCAGCTGGCGCTGGTGGAGACGCTGGTCATCGGGTCGCACGCCATCCGGCGCGGCGCGCCCCGCCCGGATGACTGTTTGCTGGTGGTTGGCGTCGGCCCCATCGGGCTGACGGTCATCGCCTCGGCCGCCACCAGCGGCGTGGACATCATCGCCATGGACGTCAATCCGGCGCGCCTTGAGTTCGCCCAGGAAATGCCGGGCGTGAGCCACGTGGTCGACGCCCGCGACCGGCCGCTGGAGCAACTGGCCGAAATCACTGACGGCGACATGCCGACCCAGGTCTATGACGCCTCCGGCAGCGCGGCCGCCATGAACGCGTCCTTTGACACCCTGGCGATGGGCGGGACTCTGGTCTTTGTGGGACTGGTGACGGACGACATCACCTTTAACGACCCCGAGTTTCACCGGCGTGAAATGACTGTCATGAGCAGTCGCAATGGCACTGCCGAAGATTTCCGCCAGGTCATCGACATGGTAGAGACTGGCGCCATCGACACGACGCCCTGGATCACCCATCGCGCCACGCCGGCGGAACTCATCCATGACCTGCCGACCTGGCTGGACCCCGCCAGCGGCTGTCTGAAAGCGATGATGCAATTCTGAAGCGTCTCCGCGACACACATCGTGAAATAATGTACAAATAGTATCATGCTGCTGTTACACGCCCGCCTGGCGGTCTGACTGCATTCATGCGGCTACGCCACGTCCTGTTGTGCGCCCTTGCGCTGCTGTTGCCGGCCCTGCCGGCACATGCCCATGGATTCATCGTGCGCGCCACGCCGCAAGACCGTGCCGAACTGGAACACGCGCCGGCCCGTTTGCGCTACTGGTTCAGCGAGAGTCTGGAGCCGGCATTCAGCACCCTCACGCTGCGCCGACAGGACGGAAGCATCGTCGCTGAGGGTGGCGTTGATCCCGACAATCCACTGCAGATGAACCTGGCTGTTCCCGCCGATTTGCAAGATGGCGTCTACCTGGTCGATTTGCGGCCGGCCTTCGCCAGCGACGGCCACGTCGTGCCCGAAACGCGCGTCTTTTTCCTGGGCCAGGCGGCGGACGCGGCCGTTGGCGGCGATGGCGGCTATGCCATTGAGCCGTTGGAAGCGCTTTGGCGGGCCCTGCTCTACGGTTCCTGCCTGCTGCTATTCGGAACGCATGTGTTGTACGGCGCGGTATTGCTGCCGGCCTGGGGCAGTCGGGCGCAGCGGGCCGGCGGCTTGCCAGCACGGGTGATGAGTCGACTGGGTCAAATCGCGCTGGCCGCGCTGGCGGTCGCCCTGGTCGCCAACCTGCTGGCCATGCTGCAGCAAAGCATGGTCTTTTTCGCCACCGATGCCGGCGCCGTGCTGGTCGACGGACTGTGGCAGGTTGTGCGTATCGGCTCGCGCTTCGGCGACGTGTGGACCGCCCGCCTGTTGCTGCTGCTGCTCTGCGCAACGCTGGTCGTGCTCGCCATCCGCTGGCGCCGGCATCACCCGGAACAGGTAAGGCCCCTGTGGGCCGCCAATTTGTGGGTGGTGGCGCTGTTGCTGGGCACGTTCAGCATCAACAGCCATGCCGCCGGTTCCCTGCGTCATCCCTGGCTGGCGCTGCTGGTCGACTGGCTGCACACGCTCGCCGCCGCTGCATGGAGCGGCGCCCTGGTGGCCCTGGCGCTCTTGCTGCCACTGGCGCTCCGGCCCCTGAATGCGGCGCAGCGGAGTGCGGCGACCCAGGCCGTCCTGCGACGTTTCACCTGGATGGCGCTGCGGGCGTTGGCCGTGTTGACGGCGAGCGGCCTGTTCAGCGCGCTTAACTGGCTGCAGCGTCCCTCTGACCTGACGGACACGGACTGGGGCCTGGCCTTGCTGGCCAAGATGGCGCTCGTTTCGCTGTCGCTGCTGGCGGCGGCCGGACAAACAAAGTGGTTTGGTGGCGCTCGCTGGCCGGTGTTGTCGGTCCACACCGGCCTGCGCCTGGAGGCCACACTGCTGACCATGACGCTGGCCCCCCTGGCGCTGCTGGCCGCGGCAGCCGTCCCGCCACCGGACCTCGGAGCCGCGCCCCCCGAGCCCTCAGCCACGCAGTGGGTGGCAGAAAACCGCGTCGACATCAGCCTGGCGCCGGGAGGGCCGGGCATCAACAGCCTCGACCTGCGCATCCCAGGCGCCACTCAGGCGCAGGTGCAAATGGTGGCGCCGTATCGGGACTGGCGCAGCGCCTGGCTGGAAACCGTCGCCCTGGACGACGGGCTCTTCACTCTGAGCACGGACGTCATCGATGACGGAGGGCACTGGCAAACCCTGGTGGATTTCCGGGCAGGGTCGGGCCCATGGCGGCGGGCCGCCTTCGCCTGGGAGATTGAACGGGAGGCGACATTCGAAACTTCGCTGCCGACCGGCGTTCAGCACTGGCTGGCCATACTCGTGCTGGCACTGGCCATTTTCTGGTCGATGCTGTCTCCGTTGCGGCGCGCCTTGCGCTGGCTGAACTGGCAGCCGGCGAGTCTGGCGGCAGCCATTGGAGCGACCCTGGCCTTCGGGCTGATCGTCGGGCTTGGCGTGGCGCTGGTAGCGCGCAACGATGCCGCCTGGCGCGAGACGCTATGGCCGCTGCCGACAATCGTCAACCCGGAGCTTGCCGACGCGGCCTCACTGTCGCGCGGACGTTCGTTGTATGATGAGCACTGCGCCTGGGAGGGCGCCGCGCTGGAGGAGGTCGTCACGCGTTTGCCGCGCCTGCGGGACGAACAACTCTTCACCATGACGCAGGAGGGCTGGCGCGCGCTGCCGCCCTGCGCGGGAAACATTTCGGAGGGTGGACGCTGGCATCTGGTCAATTATATTCGCAGTCTGCAGAGAGACCGATGATCGACATCATTCATCATCCCGCCGATTCCGGGTGGGCGCGACAAGTGAAAAAGGACATGGCTTCGGTGGACAGCGGAGCGACCCTGGTGCTGCTGTCAACCGAAGCAGTGGACGACCCACAGGTACTGGAGAAACTGGAACAGGCTCTTGATGGAGGTCGGCGCATCGTGCCGCTGCTGGCGGAAGACGCCCGCCTGCCGGCCCTGATCGAACACCTTGAACCCGTTGAGCCGGGTGATCTGGACGGTCTGGTGCAGCGCCTGGCCGACCCGGAGGCTTCCCTGCCCATGCGCGTGCATACGCGGTCGCTGCGCGCCAGCAACCGCCGCGCCGCGCTGGTGGTACTGCTGCTGTCGGCCATCATGTTTGTGGCAGCGTTGTATGGCGTCGGCGTACTGGGCATCCAGTATCCGCATGAAGAATACGATGAAGTGCATGAACGGGTCGTGGCGACTCGCGACGCCTTCATTGAACAGGCCCTGCCGCGAGGCACCGGTGAAGCGGAACAATTCGCCGTTACAGCGGAAGCGGCGGCCACGGCCTTGCGGCCGCTCCTGATCGCTACCGCCACGGCGCGGGCGGGCAACTGACGCCATGGAACGTCGCGATGAGGTGCTGGTCATTGGCGCCGGTCCGGCCGGTATCGCCTGCGCCCTGGCGCTGGAGACTGCGGGCATCGACTATCGTGTCATTGACCGTGAAGCAGTCGTCGGTTCCACCTGGGACCGCCTCTACCCCTCGCTGAAACTGAACACGTCGCGTTTCTATTCCCACATGCCGGGAAAGAAATTTCCACTGCACGTCGGCATCTATGCCAGCGCGCGGCAGTACCATGACTATCTGCTGGACTACGTCAGCCAACACGACTTCAACATTCACTGCGGGGTGGAGGTAGAGTGCGTTACGCGCGCGGGAAATGGCTGGCTGGTGGAAAGCAGCGAGGGAGCCTGCATCTGGCGCGCTGTAGTCGTGGCGACCGGGCGTTTCGGCAACCCCTGGATGGCGCGGCTGCCGGGAATCGAGCGCTTTGCAGGGCAGGTTCTCCATTCCGCCGACTTTCGCAACGAGGCCGACTTTGCCGGTCAACGCGTTATGGTGGTCGGCAACGGGCCCAGCGGCATGGACCTGGTCGTCGCGCTGGCGACGACAGTGGACCGGCCGGTCTACCTGGCGCAGCGTACGGGCATCGTGCTGAAGCCGCGCTATCCCTGGGGTCTGCCCAAGCATGGCTGGATGCTGTTGGCCGAGAAATGGCCCAATCGCCTCACGCGCTGGCTGGAAAGGCGTATGCTGGCGCTGGAATACAGGACCGTGGCGGCCAGCGGCATCAAGGTACCGGGCCCGGGTGAGACGACCAGCGCGGCCGGCACACGCGGTCCGGAGTTACTGAATGCCGTGCGCAGCGGGGGAGCGCAGGCGGTGGACGTCCCGGTCGACTTCACGGCCGAAGCGGCGATTCTGCCGGACGGTCGCCACCTGCCGCTGGACACCTTGATTTTGGCGACGGGCTTTCGCCCCGTACTCGATTTCCTCGACGTGGATTACGAGGTGGATGAGCAGGGCTTGCCGCTGCGGGAGGTGCAAGACTTTCCGGTCTATGAAGGCTATCTGCCGCACACCGGCTACCAGCTGCGCGGACAGCCGGGGTTGTACGTCACCGGAATCTTCTACAAGGGGCGCGGCGCGATGTACAATTTTGTGGTCGAGGCCCGCATCATTGCGCTTCAAATCGAAGAGCAGTTCAGGCAGGGGGCGCCAGTGGAAGCGATTCCCGACCTGGCACCCGCGCTCTGACTGTAAACTCTAGGCTTCGCTCCCGGCTTCGGCCTCCAGCACAAGGTCCACGTTGCGGCCGTGAACGCCGGTCGCGCCACTTGGCCGGGTTCCCCGCACGCTTTCGATTTGCGGCTCGCCCTCACCATCAACGCTGCGCACCTCAATGCGGTGACGGCCCTCGCTGAAGGGCAGGTCAAAGCGCCACAGTGCCCAGGTCTTGTCCGAAAGCGGATCGCGCAATTGCGCTTCCTGCCAGTCACCCTCGTTCATGCGCACCTCGACTTTCGAGATGGAGCGGTCGCCCGCGTGGGCGATTCCACCCACCGGGATGTAGGTCATGCCCGCGCTGATGAAGGCCTGGTCGGTGGCCACCACGTCAATGACCGACGTGGTCTGCATCAAGGCTTGCTCGTCCCAGCCACGTGTGACCCAGTAGCCCTGCTCGTAGTCTTCCACGACCTCGATGCCCGTGATCCACTTGGGCTGCTTCATGCCATAGCGATCGGGGATGTAAATGCGCAGCGGAAAGCCGTTTCGCTCCGGCAGGGGCTGGTCGTCCCAGGCGTAGGCCAGCATGATGCGTTGGTCTTCATTGACCAGGTCGATGTCGACCGTTTCGTGAAAACCGTCCCCGCCAAAAATGCGCAGGTACTGCGCGCCTTCCTGCACTTTCGCGCGCGCCAGCAGGTCCTGCAGGCTGAAGCCGGTCCACTTCTGCGTGCCGATCAGGTCGCCGCCGATGCGGTTGGAGATGCAGGACAGGGTCAGGTACTGGTCCATGGGTCGGAAGTCGCTGCGCAAGTCCGCCAGGGTCAGGTCCAGCGGGTTATCCACCATTCCCGTGACGGGCAGGGTCCAAGTCTCCTCCTCAAGGATCGGCGGACGCGAGCTGATGTCAATGCGATAGTGCTTTTCGACCGGCGTCAGTTCCGGCCGCGTGCCGGGCACGGGCTGCACCGACGCATCTACGTTGGGCAGGACGCCTCCGCTCGAACTGGCGTAGCGCACGGTCGTGGCGCTGCCGCCGCTTTCGCGCAGCAGGGCGCCCACGCCGGCGCCAACCACGGTAATGGTGGCCGCGGCGCCGCCCATGCGCACGAGAAAGCTGCGACGGTCCAAGGTCTCGACCGATGCTTCGGCGGCAGGTTCTTCTACCGGCGCCGGGCTGGCCAGCAATCTGTTGTACATGGCGGCCAGGGCGAGGCCCCATGCGGCAAAGCCGACCACAATCCAGAGAAAATTGACGAGGGGCGCGGTCAGGGCGGAGAAGTTGACGTCGTTGCTCAGCAGGGCGACAGGCAGTCCCAACACCAGACCCGGGATCAGGCCGACCTGAAAGCTGAGGCGTTCCGCACTGCGACGACGGGCCAGGTGATAGAAAACGACGCCGACGACTACGCCGGAGATGACCATCCCGGCGATTCCCATGAGTTGCTCGGCGGCCTTGGCGGCCGTGGAGGTCTCGCCCAGCTGCAGCGCAGTGATGATCGACACCATGGTATCGATGGCGAAGGTGATGAGCCCGCCGGGCATGTTGCGCGCCGCCCAGTCGAGCACGTCAAAGGGCACGAAAGGCGTGCCCAGAAATGCGTCGGCAAGCCAGAAAATGGCCACCAGCGGGATCGTCAGCAACAAGCCTGCCAGCGCCCCGTAGCCGATAGCCCGTTCGCCCCGTTCGGTTCCTTCTTCGTTCATTGCCACATCCTGTTATGAGTGAGACCAGTATACAACACATTGTCCATGGCCATCTTGCGAAACCCTTACGCATGGCAGGGTGGTGGACAAGGGCATACAATTCCAGACGTTCCCGGTTGCGGAGAACTTACCCATGCTCATTGTCGATGCGCACGAAGACATCGCCTATAACTGGCTGGCCGGTGGACGGGACTGGCGGCGCAGCGCGCTGGACATTCGTCGCGAGGAGGCGGGGCAGGCCGGCAGGGCGCGGGCCGGTCTGGCCAGCACCGGTTTGCCAGAATCACTGGCCGGGGGTGTGGCGGTGATTTTTGCCACGCTGTTCACCGCGCCGCGCAGCCGCCATGCCGGCCCCTGGGACAACCTCAGTTACGGTGACGCTCCGGAAGCGTACGCCCTGGCTTTGCGCCAACTGGATTACTATGAGCGCCTGGCGGACGAACATGATCAAATTACCCTGGTGGCGGACAGGGGGCAGCTGGACGCGGTGCTGGCGACATGGGAGCGAGGCCGGCCCGAAAGCGGGCGTGAGATCGGCCTTGTTTTACTGATGGAGAACGCCGACCCCATCATCGAACCCGAGCAATTCGAGGAGTGGTATGCCCGCGGCGTACGCATCGTGGGGCCGGCCTGGACGGCCTCCCGCTACTGCGGCGGTACCGGGCAACCGGGCCCGTTGACGGACGAGGGACGCGAACTGTTGGAAATCATGGCAGAGTTTGGCGCGTTGTTGGACCTGTCTCATATGGCAGAAGAAGCCTGCCGAGAGGCGCTGGACCGCTACGAGGGGCCAGTTTTTGCCAGCCACAGCAATCCGCGCCGCTTCTGCGACACAGACCGTCACCTTGATGATGGCATGATTCGCCAGCTGGCGGAGCGTGATGGCGTGTGTGGCGCGGTAGTGTTCAACAGGTTTCTCAGCAACCACTGGAGCGGGCCGCAGCGCCTGCCGCTGGAAGTCGTGCTGCAGGTGATTGACCACGTTTGCCAGCTGACAGGCAGCGCCGGTCACGTGGGCATCGGCAGCGATCTTGACGGTGGCTTTGGCGCGGAGAGCGCGCCGGAAGGCGTCGACACGGTGGCTGACCTTGGGGCCATAGGCAGCGGCCTGGCTGAACGCGGTTACCAGCCCGATGACATTGTCGCAATCATGAGCGGCAACATGTTGCGAATGCTGAAGGCCGCGCTTCCGGAAGGTTGATTCTGTGCAACGTCTTGAACAGACCGGGATACTGTCGGGAACGGCCGGTGTCATGATGGCGGTGACGGGATTGTTCCCGAGCCTCACTGGTCAGGTGGCGGTGGGTGGCATTGGCGCCTTGCAGCTGGTGGCCATGCTGGCCGGGCTGAGTTTGTTAATCTTTGGCGCCCTGCTTTACGTCAAGGCGGCCTTTTACCCTCGTGCCCGCGCGACGTTTGCGCAACAAATCGCGGTGCGCCTCTCGCTGACGGCGCTGCTCATCGCCGGCATGGCCTCCGCGGCCGACGTCCTGGGCTTCGGTTCCAACGTGCACGCCCTGTATGCCGAGGACATTTATTTCGGCCCGCTGCAGGCGGCCGGTCTCATCGGTGGATTCGCGGTGGCCGCCTCGGGCGTCCTGCTCTATGCCCTGGGGGGGATGCGGGCCCGCGGCCGGGAAGACGACCACGGCCGGGATTCCTCGACGTGACTTGCCTCAGGCGCGGACGAGGCGGTAAATGACGCCTGCGTAATCGAGGACGTAGAGTTCGCCGTCCTCGTCTTCACCGAAGGAAGTAATCTGCAATCCGCTCTCGGCGAAACGCATGTTTTGCCAGTCGCCGGAAGCGTCGCGCCAGGCGGCCCACACGTAGCCGCTGCACCAGTCGCCATAGAAATAAATACCCTGCAGTTCCGGCAGTGAGAAGCCGCGGTAGACGTAGCCGCCGGTGATGGAACAACCGTCCCCGCGGCCGTATTCCAGTGCCGGCAGTTGCATGTCGAGGGTGATGGTCTCGCCGCTGTAGGGCAGACTGCCTTCCATGGGGCGCCAGCCATAGTTGATGCCGCCCGGGCTGTCGGCGGGCTGGACGTTGACTTCCTCCAGCCGGTTCTGACCGACGTCGGAAATGTAGAGTTCGCCGGTGACGCGGTCAAAGCTGAAGCGCCAGGGGTTGCGCAGTCCCCAGGCCCAGATCTGTGGCGCCAGCAACAGGTTGCGCGTCAGGCCGGGATTGTCCGGCGGGATACCGTAGCCGCCCTCCACGTCCACATCGAGGCGCAGAATCGTTCCCAGCAAGGTGGCAGGATTTTGCCCGCTGTTGAGCGGGTCGCCGGCGGAGCCGCCATCGCCCAGCCCCATGTAGAGGTAGCCGTCCGGGCCGAATTCTATCTGGCCGCCGTTGTGGTTGCTGTAGGGCTGTTGCACCCTGAGAACGGGCAGACGACTTGCCATGTCGACCCTGGCCGGATCGTCAGGCTGCAGGCTGAAGCGTTCCAGCACCGTATGGCCGCCGTGATCGCTGTAGTGTACGAAGAAGCGACCGTTTTGCTCGAAGTCGGGATGAAAGGCCAGACCCAGCAGGCCGCGCTCGGAAAACTGCCGCATCGAATCCCTGCTGACGAGGGCGGTCAGATCCAGCCAGGGGTCCGGTTGCAACACGTCATCGACCAGGAGACGAATACGCCCATGCTGTTCCAGCACAAAAAGCCTGTCGCTGCCGTCGCCGGCGTGCGTCAGGTAGACGGGACGATACAGGCCGGAGGCGATCGGGAGCAGCCGATAGCGCGCGGGATCGGGTCGCGTCGGGGGCGGTGGAGCAACAGGAGTCGGGGTTGCCGGCGAAGTCTCTGCTGTCGGCGTCATCTCCTGTGCCGACGCGGGCAACGCGGACAGAGCGTGGAGCGAGACCAGAAGGACTGCAGCCAGGCGGCAGAGTCTGTGGCAGGCGGAAGCCGGCGTGAGGCGAGCAGGATGAAAAGGAGGGAAAACGGAATGACGGTTCATGTGCGGTTTGTTATTTCATTGCCTTGCAGAAAGGGCGAGCCGACGGCCAGATAGCGAAAACCTTTTTGCAACAGGTCCTGATAATCGGGGATCATGCGGCGCCCGTCCATGATGAGCGCCGGCGGCGCCAGGTGTCGCTCGATACTGCCGGAGAGGCCGCGAAACTCCTCCCAGTCGGTGGAAATGAACAGGCAGTCGCTGCCGCAGAGCGCCTCCCCGGCGCTCTCGTGATAGCGGATGCGGGCGAAGAGCGGATTGCGCGTGGGATCCAGAGCCTGGCTGGCTTCAACCATGGCCAGGGGATCGTAGGCATGCAGCGCGCGGGCGCCAGCTTCCAGCAGACCCTGTGCCACGGACAGGGAGGATGAATCGCGCACGTCGTTGGTTTTCTTCTTGAATGCCAGACCCAGCAGGGCGACGGTCTTGCCGCTGAAGTCATAGCCGGCTTCCTGGCGAGCGCGTTCGATCAGGTAGACCTTCTGGTATTCGTTGATGTGATACACCGCCTCCAGCAGGTCCGTGTTTTGACCGGCGCTTCCCAGTTGATGGACCAGCGACTGAATGTCCTTGCCAAAACAGGAGCCGCCAGCGCCGTTGGACACGTAAGAGCCCCAGGTGCTGATGCGTTGATCGGAGGTGACGCCACGTTTCAGGTCTTCCATGTGCACATTGGGAAAGGTCTCGGCCAGGCGCGCGCCGACGCCATTCCAGAAGGAAATGTAGGTCAGCAGCAGGGTGTTGCTGACGTACTTGATGGCCTCGGCGGTCTCGGGGGTGGTCTCGATGTACTGGATGCGCACGTGATTGTGAAACTGGGAATACAAACGACGAATACTCTCGAAGTCCTCCTGGCGGTCCGCGCCCACCACCACGCGGTCCGGGTGACGCGAACGGGCGACGGCCTCCCCCTCCGGCAAAAACTCCGGATTGGAGGCGATGCCAAAGTTGCGCACGCCGTGCTCGCGCAGGAAGCCTTCCAGCCGGCGGGCTGTGCCCACCGGGACCGTACTTTTGTTGATGATGACCACCCGACGCGGGTCCCGACGTTGGGCCAGGAGGGGCGCGATGGTGCCCAGGGCGTCGAAGTAGAAACTCAGGTCGGCCGAGCCATTGGCGCCGGAAGGAGTGGGCAGACAGAGAAAAATCGCATCCGTACCATCGATCACATCCCGCAGGTCATCCACGAAGTGCAGGCTGCGGCCGATCTTGTCCGCGATGACATCGGCCAGGCCGGGCTCATTGACGTAGCGCTCAATGGCTTCGCGGCGGGCGCTGCGAAAGGCCGCCAGCCTGTCCGGGTCTACGTCGCAGGCCCACACGTCATGGCCGTATTCCGAGCTGACGGCGGCGTGGGTGAGGCCTACGAAACCGGCGCCGACAACGATGATTTTCACCGCACCCCCCTGAGCTCCCGGGCTACATGCTGCGCCAGTCTATCACAGAGTGTGGGCATCAGGGCTTCGCGTCCTGCATCAGGCGCGCGACGCGGCGCCCCAGTTCGACGGCGTAATTGGTGCCGCGGTCCCAGGGGTAGACCTGGCTCATGTTGGCCAGGTACAGACCGGGCCAGGGGGTCTTCAGGTCAGGAATCTTCCCGCTGTAGTTGACGCCGGGCACAGGTTGGGCATAGGGCGCGCGGAAGACCCAGGCCTTGCGCAGCCAGTCCGGCCGGTAGTCCGGGTTGATGAGCGGCAGGGCGGAAGTGAAGCGCTGCACCAGCGCCTCTTCATCCAGTTGAAACCAGAGGTGAGCGGGCGGGACATAGTCACCGCAGTAGACCAGTACGTCGCCGCCATAGTGACGACGGTCCATCCAGTTGCTGTGCTCTACCAGCGCGAGAAAGGGAAACTGGCTGCGCTCGCGGTCAGGGCTGGTGGCGGGCAGGTTGAGCCAGTAGGTACCGTCGGTCAACAGCGAGCGTTTGAGCGCCAGCACGACGCAGACCCCGCCAATGCTGCGCAACTCCGAGAGTTGCCGGCCGTAGCTGCTGTCGGCCAGTCCTTCACAGAGGCGCAACATGAGCCGCGGCGAGGTGGTGCTCAGCACTCGGTCAAAGCGATGTTCGCTGCCATTCTTCAGACCAATGGAGAGCCTGTCGCCAGACTGCGTTACGCGCGTCACGGGCGTGTTAAAGCGGATCCCCGCTCCGTGGTGACGGCAGTCGTCGGCGAGGGCGTCAAGGAAGGCCTGAAAGCCGCCCTCGAAAGTCCCCAGGCGCAGGCTGCGCGATACGATGCGCGCCCACAGCCAGGCCATGTTGACCTCGCGATAACGATCGCTGAACTTGCCGATGAGCAGGGGCTGCCACAGGCGTTCACAGGCTTCCCGGCCCATGTGACGATGCAGCCAGTCGTGGGCGGTCACCCTTTCCAGCGGGCGCCAGTCCCTCATCGTCTTGAGGCGCAGGGCGGCCAGTCCCATGCGCAGGCTGGCCAGGGGCGAAAGCGGCAGCAGCAAGGCCGAGGGCGAAATCTCGGCGCGGTAGATTTGTCCATCGATCCAGTAACTGGTCTTCGGACGTGGGAAAAGCAGCTTGTGGCCCAGACCCATCTCCTCGATGAGCTGGAGGATGTGCCGATCGCCCTCAAACCAGTGGTGATAGAATTTCTCCAGGTACCAGTCCCAGCCTTCGTCGCGGAAGCCGGCCGCCAGCCCGCCCGCGCGTTCCCCGCTTTCAAAAAGCTGTACCTGGTGGCCGCCAAGCGCGAGGTCTCGTGCTGCGCTCAGGCCGGTGACGCCGGCGCCGATGATGCCGACCTGGAGTGGAGTCGTCATGGCAGGAACGGGCCGGGTTTCCTGGTCATGCCTGACGGAAGGGATTGCGCAAAAGTGGTACACTGTGGGCAGGCGCGCCGCCACAGACAAGGATACCCATGAGCGATCATCCCGATCACGAAGATTCTCCGCACTGGTTGCGTCCGATTGAGGACCTGGCCAACGAACAGTTGGGCGATGGCTCAGCCTGTGAACAGGTGCACCCGATCGTGGCGCGCTGGTTCGAACAGTTGATGCAGGGCGATCCACCGCTTTCCCGCGATGCGGTCCAGCAGGCAGTCTCGTGCCTGGCCACGGAAGTATACTACAGCACGCCGGAGGAAGTGGCCGAAGCGCTGGAGAACACGCTGGACGAGGAAGACGTCATCCTGTGGGTGGAGCAGATCCTCCTGATTGGCCGCGCCTTTGAGTGTGCCTTGCGCCAGGGTGAACTGGACGACCTCTAGCGCGCGGGATTGTGCCCGTCAGAGCCTCTGAACATCCCTTTGGCTTCAGCCACCACCCTTCCCTGCGTAGCCTGGTAAACGCCCATGTTTGATCCGCAACATTACGCTCTGTATTTCAGTGCCGATCAGTGCAGACGGGCGCGCGAGTTGCGCAGCAGCGATTCACTGCGCGGCGCCTGGGAGGCCCTGGTGCGTCGCCGGCCGAGCAATGCGCCGGAGCGAATGCAACAGGGCAGCCTGTTGTATCGACTGAACGATGACCTTGAGGCGGGTGAACGCGCCCTGGAACTGCTGCAATCCGGGGAGACCGCGATGGCGAGAGGTGTCGGCCATCTTGCGCAGATCGTCACTCTTTTGCTCCAGACGCAATGCCATGAACTGCTGCATGACCATCCCTCCTTTTCGGCGCGTGGGGCATGGCTGCGGGGCTACGCGCAGCGGGTGGACTCTTGCCTGGAGCGGGACGTGGGCCTGTTGCACGTCGAGGCCATGTGGCTCAATCTGCTACGCCTGACCAGCGCCATCGCGCTGGAAGACGAGCGCCGCTTCGATCGGGCCTGTGAGATATTTCGCGAATGTGTGCGCAGCGACCTGCACTTCGACGGCTACATTCGGCGCGCCGCCGAGGGGCGGAAAGGGGAGAGCCTGGGGCGCATGTTGCTGACGGCCCAGGCGCTCTGCCTCTGCGCGGAGGCCGCCAGTCTGGCCGGCGAATCCCTGTGGCAATATGACGTGCGCGGCGTCTCTGCGCTGACCCCCACGCCCTACCTGCTTTATTACTACTGGTATCCCGAGCGTTGGCGCTGGGATGGCGACATTGAGGACAATGCGGTCCCGCAGGAAGGCGACGGGGCGCCCCGTGTTGATGAGGCGCGCGCCCTTTATCGGCGGCACGCCGGGTTGTGGGAACTGGCGCAGGCGCGCAGTCCCTCACCGGACCGACAGCAGTTGCTCGATGAATTGCGCCCGGTCTTCGACGTTCAGGGCGGTGGTCCGCTCACGCTGACTCATTCAGCGGCCAGTGAACGTCCGACCAGGCGCAGGGGCATTCTTGAACGTCTGCGGCTTCGGGCCCGGTGAGACGCTAAATGGCGCCGGTCAAGAGAAGTCCGGCGATGCTCAGATAGATGAACAGCCCGCTGGAATCCACAAGCGTGGAAATCATGGGCGCGGAGACCACCGCCGGATCGATGCCCAGGCGACTGGCCAGCAAGGGAATGAGGGAACCCATCACGTTGGACCAGGTGCAAATCACGACGATCGAGATGCCGACCACCAGTGCCAGTTGCAGGTCGCGGTCCCAGAGCCAGGCGCGGGCCCCGGCGACCAGGCTCAGGGCAAGGCCCAGCAACAGGCCGCCCAGCAACTCACGGCGCAGTACGCGCCACAGGTCGCTGAAATGCACGTCGCGGATGGCAAGGCCGCGAATGATGGTCGAAACCGTCTGCGCGCCGGTGTTGCCGCCCGTGCCGATCAGCAGTGGAATGTAAAAGGAAAGTTGCACGACGGCGGCCAGCCGCGTGCTGAACTGACGCAGCACGGCGCCGGTCAGGGTGTCGGCGACCATGAGCAAGAGCAACCAGCCAAAGCGATTGCGCAATACGCGCATCAAGGGCACGGTGAAATAGGGCTGGTCCACGCTGCCGCTTTCGACGGCGCCGAAGCGCAGGATGTCCTCGGAGTTTTCCTCAACCAGCACGTCGATAATGTCGTCAACGGTGATGATGCCCAGCAGCCGGCGTCCGCTGTCCACGACGGGGATGGCGAGAATGTCGTACTGTGCTACCTCGCGGGCCACGTGTTCCTGGTCAGTTTCCGGGTGAACGCTGATCACGCGGGTCGTCATGTGGTCGCCAACCCTGACGGCCGGCGGCAGGTTGATCAGTTCGCGCAGGGAGATGACTCCCAACAACTGACGTTCGTCATCCAGCACGTAGAGTTCGCTGACAGTTTCCGCTGTCTCGTCCATGCGGCGCACCTCGGCCAGGGCTTCCGTGGCAGACATGTCAGCCTGAAGGGCCACGTAGTGTTCGGTCATGAGATGACCGGCGCTGTCCGGTGGATAGCGCAGCAGCCGCTGAATACCGGCGGCCTTTTCCCGGTCCATTGCCGCCAGCAGTTCGTCCTTCTTTTCCGGCACGTCCTCGGCGAGAATTTCGGCCGCGTCGTCCATCGGCAACCGGCCCAGCAACAGGGCGGCATTGTCTGCGGGCAGTCTGTCCAGCAGGTCGCGCGTGGCGTCGCGTCCGATTTCGTCCAGGACACTGGCGGCCAGTTCATCATCCAGCAGTTGAAAAATGCGGTGTTGCTGTGCCGACTCCATGCGCTCGAGCAAGTCGGCGACGTCGGCGGGGTGATGGTCCGCCAGCAACTGTCGCAGACGCGCCATTTCGCCGGCGTCAATGGCTTCATCGACCCTGGGTTGCAATTGTTCATGAGGCGTGGCCATCATACCTCCAGTTCGACTTCGTGACGGTCTGGCCCGTCCGTTTCAGTTCAGGCTCAGGGGAAACCAGCCCACTTCATCGCCAAGGTCACTGGCCGGGTCCTCGTCATCGTCATCATCGTTCCCGTCGTCATCGTCGGGATCATCCGGCAGGTCTTCGTCACCGGCGATATAAAGCTCGTCATCGTCCCCGTAGAGCGATCCTTCATCGTCCTCGTCGAACTCGCTGATGTCGAAACCCTCATCATCAACCGGCTCAAGGTCTTCCTCCAGGTCCGTCTCTTCCTCGAGCAATTCCTCGTCGGTCGGTTCATCGAATATATCGTCATCGTCGAACAAGGAGTTCAATGCAATGGCCAGAGGGGATTCGGGATCGTGCATCACTTCTCCAGGGATTGCCTCGTGTTTTGCCAATGACATTCAGCAGGGATTAACCGGCCTGTTGCGCCAGTTGCAGAAACCAGGTGTGAAAACGCAGATCATCGGTCAACTCGGGGTGGAAGGCGGTGGCCAGCAGATGTCCCTGGCGTACGGCGACGATTCGCCCGTCCGCAAGGCGCGCCAGCACCTCAACGTCATCTCCCGCGCCGGTCACCACGGGCGCGCGAATGAAAATGGCGTGCCAGGGCGCATCGCCCAGAACCGGGATCTGCAGTTCCATCTCGAAGCTGTCGAGTTGGCGGCCAAAGGCGTTGCGGTCCACGCGGATGTCCATCAGCCCCAGAATGGGCTGGGCGTGATGGTCCAGTTCGCGCGCGAGAAAAATCATGCCGGCGCAGGTGCCCCAGGTGGGCCGCGAACCGGCAAATTCCCGCAATGGCGCGACCAGACCGGCGCTGACGGCCAGTTTGCCGATGGTGGTGCTCTCCCCGCCCGGAATGATCAGCCCGTCCAGCCCTTGCAGTTCTTCCGGCAGACGTACCTCGACGGCGACGGCGCCGGCGCGTCGCAACATGTGTACGTGTTCGATGAAAGCGCCCTGCAGGGCCAGCACACCAATATTCAACATGGAAGTCGTTCCGGAAGTCCTGTAGCTGAAGCAATGGTATGCGGGCGTTTGGCGCGGTCAAGTGCCCGTATGCACCATTGCGCTGAATCGTGACATGCGTTGCCGCCTGCGCTGAAAACCGGTAGGCTGAGCGCGCTGTCATGAGGGAGGCATGCCGATGACTGACGTGGAACTGGTGCTGGATTGCCGCAATACCCTGGGCGAGGGCCCCATGTGGAGCGTTGCGGAGCAAGCGCTCTACTGGGTCGACATCCTGGGCGAGCAGGTGCATCGTTTCGACCCGGCCAGCGGCGAGCACCGGCAGTATGACGTGGGCCAGGAGGTTGGCGCGGTCCTGCTGCGCGCGAGTGGCGGCTTCGTACTCGCCATGAAACATGGCCTTTACACCTGGAAACCAGGCGGCGTGCCGGAACTGATCGTCGACCCCGAACCGGACAAGCCGGCCAACCGCTTCAACGACGCGGCCGTGGATCGTCAGGGACGCGTCTGGGCCGGGACGATGGCCGATGGCGAGGAGCCCGTTGGCGGGCTCTACCGCCTCGACCCTGACCGCAGCCTGCACACCATTGATCCGCAGGTGTACATCTCCAACGGTCTGGGCTGGAGTCCGGACGATCGCGTCCTCTACTATTGCGACAGCAAAATTGGCATTCGCGTCCGGGACTTTGATCCCGAGACCGGTGACGTCAGTAACGAACGTCCCTTCGCAGAAACAAATCCTGCGGATGGCATGCCGGATGGTCTGACCGTCGACAGCGAGGGCTGCGTCTGGGCGGCGCACTGGGGCGGCTGGAAGGTCGTCCGTTATGACCCGCAGGGTCGCGTCATCGACGAGATTGCCGTGCCAGCCTCCTGCACCAGCAGCGTCATGTTTGGCGGCCCTGACCTGGAAGACCTGTACATCACCACGGCGCGCACGGATATGCTCAAACACGGGGGGCAGCAGGAGCAGGCCGGTGGCCTCTATCGGGTCCGTCCCGGGGTCAGGGGACTGCCGGAACCTGCCTGGGGTGGTTGATATGCAGGCGACGCGAGATTTCCTGAGCCGTCTGGGTCTGCCCGGCGGCGATCCGGGCGACCTGCCCGACTCGACGAAGCGCTTTCCCGACGGCGCGCAATGGCGCATCGAAATCCCCAGTTGCGAGGGGCCGGAAGTGCTGCGCGCAGTGCTGGAAGAAGCCGAGGCGCAACAGACGCGCATTCATCGCGTTTCACAGGGCAGCGGCATCATGCTGCAAACCGACGCCGAAATACGGGAGATGGCGCAACTCGGGCGTGAAGCGGGCATCGAGGTCAGTCTCTTTGTCGGGCCACGGGCCGCCTGGGACACCGGCGCGCAGGTGGTGGCCAGCGCGGGCAGGAACCTCGGCGCGCGCCTGCGCGGCATGGAGCAGGTGGTCCATGCGGTCGAGGACATTAGACGGGCCTGCGCGTTGGGCCTGCGCTCGGTGCTGGTGGCGGACGAAGGCCTGCTGTGGCTGGTGAACGAGATGAAAAGGGCCGGTGAATTGCCGGCGGACCTGGTACTCAAGATTTCAGTGCAGATGGGCCCGGCCAACGCCCTGGCGGTGCGCTGGATGGAGCAACTGGGGGCCGGCACCTACAACACACCCACCGATCTTTCGCTGCCCCAGCTGGCGGCCATTCGCCAGGCCTGCAAACTGCCCCTGGATATCTACGTGGAAGCGCCTGACGACTTCGGCGGCTTTGTGCGATACTACGAGATACCGGAGATGATCCGCGTGGCGTCGCCCATGTATGTCAAGCTGGGTTTGCGCAATTCACCCAACATCTACCCCTCGGGATACCATTTGCAGGCCACGGCCGTAGCCTTGGGGCGGGAACGCGTGCGCCGCGCCGCCATCGCCCGGGACATCATCCGGCGCTACAGTCCGGCTGCCGTGACCTCGGAAACCGGCGCGGCGGACCTGGGCATCCCGGTTTAGCAGGCCTCAGTCGGCGCGGCGCAGACGCGGGTCCAGGACATCACGCAGCCAGTCGCCCAGCAGGTTGACGCCGAAGGCGGTGAGCGAGATAGCCAGTCCCGGGTAAATCGACATCCACGGAAAGATGTACAGGAACTTGCGCCCCAGGGCCAGCATGTTGCCCCAGCTGGGCACTTCCGGCGGCACGCTGAGTCCGAGAAAACTCAGGCCGGCTTCGTAGAAGATCATGGCCGACATCTCAAAGGTCATCAGGGTCACCAGCGGCCCGACCAGGTTGGGCAGCAGATGGCGCAGCAGGATGCGCCAGGTCGGCACGCCCAGTCCCACGGCGGCCACGACGAAATCGACGTTGCGCAGGCGCAAGACCTCACCGCGGACAAGGCGCGCGAAGACTGGCGCATCCGTGACGCCGAAAATAATGATGACGTTGAGCAGATTGCGGCCGAAGACTGTCGCGACAATGATCACCAGCACGAGATAGGGGAAAGAGAGCAGCAGGTTGACGACGGCGGTTATGGCCTCGTCAACCCGCCCCCCCAGATAGCCGGCGCTCATGCCCAGGGTCACGCCGATGGCGCTGGCCAGCAGCACACCGAAGAAGCCGACCGCCAGTGAGACGCGCGCGCCGTAGATGACGCGACTCAGGATGTCCTGGCCCAGCTGGTCCGTGCCCAGCACATGGCCCGGCAGCCCCTGCTCCTGCCAGGCTTCCGGCCGCTTGGCGTCCAGCAGGCTGCCTTCCGTCGGTCCGTAGGGTGCCAGTTGATCCGCGAACAGGGCTGTCAGCAACACCATGGAAACGAGAACGAGGCCGAGCAATGCGCCGGGGTCGTGCAGCAGGCGGTGGACTCCGTAGGGGAGGGCCACCCGAAGTCGCGATCGCGGCTGCCTCGGGTCGAGCGCGTCGATGAAGCGTACGAGCATGTCAACGCTGCCGGGCACGCGGGTCGATCAGGTCATAGGCGATGTCGGTCAGCAGGTTAAGGCCGATGGCGAAGGCGGCGATGAAGATGGTGATGGCCTGTACCAGCGGGAAGTCACTGTCATTGATGGCATCGTTGAGCAGGGTGCCCAGGCCCGGCCAGGCGAAGATGGTTTCGATATAGACCGAGCCACCAAGCATGTAGGTGAAATTGACGCCAACGACGCTGACCAGCGGGATCAGGGCGTTGGGCGTGACGTGGCGCAGGGTGATAACGACTTCGGAGAGGCCCTTGGCGCGGGCGGTACGGATGTAGTTCTCCCGGCAGACCTCAAGCACGGCTGAACGCAAGAGCCTCACCATTTGCCCCATGCCCGCCACGCTCAGGGCGACGGCCGGCAGGACCAGATGTTGCGGGCTGTCTCGTCCGAAGGTGGGGAAGAGGCGCAGATTCACGGCGAATACCAGAATCAGGATCATCGCCAGCCAGAAGGACGGGATGGTCTGCCCGGCGAGGCCGATCAGGCGCGCGAGCAGATCCAGAGGCGAACCCGGAAACACGCCGCTGACGATGCCCAGCGGCACGGCGATCAGCAAGGAGAGCGCCAGCGCCGCCAGCGCCAGTTCCATGGTTGCCGGCAGACGCTGCATGATGAGTTCCGTGTTGGGCAGATGCAAACGCAGCGACTTGCCCAGGTCTCCGCCCAGCGCGTTGCCGAGGTAACCGAGGAACTGTTCGGCCAGCGGGCGATCGAAACCATGGGCGACGCGAAAGGCCTCGCGCTGCTCCGGTGTGGCGTTGCGCGCCACCATCAGACCCACGGGATCGCCGGTCAGACGCACGGTGAAAAAGACCAGTACCAGTACGCCGATGATCAGGGCGATGGACTGCAGGATACGACGATACAGGAATTGGAAAATCGCATCACTCCCTGGCGAAAGCCGGACCAGGTGCGCTCTCCCTGTTAGCCGTCCACGCCGACCTCATTGAGGTAGAAGGTCTCGTTGGGCAATGGCTGGTAACCGGTGACGCGTTTGGTCGTGGCCTCAAAGAGGTTGAGAATGTAAAGATAGATGTAGGGCGGGTCGTCATACATGTAGTGGGAGAGTTCAGCGTAGAGCGCGGCCCGCTCCTCGCGATCGACCGCCTGCGCGATCCGCCCCAGATAGTCAACGATGTCCGGATCCGTCCAGGTGCTGTAGTAGTAGCCGGGCGTGAGGGAGCCCTCAAGGCGCCAGAAGGCCTCTCCGTTGGGTGAGGACCAACTGTCCACGTACATGGGCCCGGTTGTCGCGTAGTGGGCTTCGGACCAGAAAGCGTTGGTCGTCTTGAATTCCAAATCGACGTCAACGCCGATGGCGCCGAGGTCTCGCTGCACCGAAAGACAGACCTCGTTGATGTTGGTGTAGGCGTCGGCCGGGCAACTCATGCCGATCCCGAAGCCATCGGGGTAGCCGGCCTCTGCCAGCAATTCCCGGGCCCGCTGCGGGTCATGGGGGTAGGGCAGCAGCGACGGGTCGTAACCCAGATTGCTTGGTATGACGAAGCCGGAAACCGTCTGCCCGTTGCCGCTGAAGAGCGCTGCGACCAGGCCTTCGCGGTCCACCGCGAGGTTCAGAGCCTGCCGCACGAGTTCGTTTTCCAGCGGCGTACCGACGCCGTTGCCGATGTTCTTGAAGGCGACGTAGTACACGCGGTCGTTGGGGTAGGACACGATATTGACGTCAGGGTTGAATTCCAGAAGGGCGACGTCGTCGGTATTCAGTCGCGTGACGATGTCCACCTCACCGGTCTGGATGGCGGCCATTCGCGTGGTGGCGTCAGGGATGATGCGGAAAGTCAGGCGCTCGACCTTTGGCTGCTCCGGGTTCCAGTAGTCCGGGAAGGCGCGCATGACAATGCGGTCGCCCGGCGCCCAGTGTTCCAGCATGAAGGGCCCGGTGCCGACCGGAGACGCCTCGAAGGCCTCAAGCCCGACTTCCGCAAGGTACCCCGGCGGGATGGCGAACCAGCCGTTCGCCATTTCGCTCAGGAAGAAGGCATCGGCTTCGCTGGTGGTGATTTGGACCGTGTAGTCGTCGATGACCACGATGTCTTCGGCCGAGGCCACCGAATCATAGTAGGACAGCCACTGGTTGGTGGGCGTCATGCCATATTCCCAGATCGTGCCGACGGCGTGGGCGTTGAAGTCTTCGCCATTGTGGAACGTCACCCCTTCGCGCAGGTGGAAGGTATAAGTTCGGCCGTCCTCGCTGATGTCCCAGCTTTCAGCCAGGCCGGGCTGGATCGATCCATCGGCTCCGTAAACGACCAACCCGTCATAGAGGGGTCGCGTGGCGCTGATGGCGGTGACGTCGGAAGCGTTGGCTATGAAAATGCCTGTTGGGTCGTTGGGCAGGGCAATCACCAGTTCGCCCGAGGGTTGGCCGCTGACCGGAAACAGCGGGAAGATCAAGGAAACAATGACCAGAAACAAAACTACTTTGATGCGCATAGGCCCATTCCCCATTGTCTATTCATTGCCGCATTGTATTGACCACATTGTAACACTTGCGCTCACATTGCGAACTCAGGTTTCCAGAGTCCGGCAATCCCGTTGCTATACTGAAACAGTTCGAGGGGCGACGAGGCGGGGCATGTACCTCCTGGTCAAGCAACAACAGGTGGCGCGCGACAACCTGGACCGCAAGGTCTTCCTGGAGGGCCTCGCCGGCACGGGCAAAACGACTGCCGGTATTGAGCGGGTCAAGCAATTGCTGCATGCCGGCGCGCCTCCCACTCGCGTTCTGGTGCTTGTGCCACAGCGGGCCACCGGCCTGCCCTGGCAGGAGGCCCTGCGTCGATCGCGGGCGCCCGGCGGCGCCGAGGTACGTGTCACGACCCTGGGCAGCCTGGCGCGGGAATTGCTCGAACTCTTCTGGCCGCTCATCGCCGCGGACACAGGCTGCGCCCGGCCCCTGGCGCCGCCCCGTTTCCCGGGACTGGAGCTGTCGCAATACCTGATGCGGCGTTTCGTGGGTGATGAAATCGAAAGGCGCGACTACTTCCGCGGCGTGACGATCAGTCGCAACCGCCTTTACACCCAGATTGTGGACAACCTCAACAAGTCGGCGCTGGTGGGTTTCCCGCCCGAGGAAATCGGTGCCCGCCTGAAAGCGGCCTGGCGTGGCTCGTCAGAACAGGCCTTCATCTACGACGATGCCCAGGCCTGCGCCAGCCTTTTTCGCGCCGCATGCCTGAAACACAACCTGATTGACTTTTCGCTGCTCATTGACATCCTGCGTAAACAGCTTTGGCCGCTGGAGAACGCCCGCGGCTATCTGATACGGCGCTACCGTCATGTGTTGGTTGACAACCTGGAAGAAGACACGCCGACGTTGCACGATTTGCTGGGCGACTGGCTGCCACATTGCGATTCCGCCCTGCTGATCTACGACAGCGAGGCGGGACTGCGCCGCTTCCTGGGCGCGGACCCGGCGCAGGCCCGCTCCCTGCAGGCGCTGTGCGACCTCTCTGTCACACTGGACCGTCGCCGCGCCATGTCGGAGGACGTTGCCGCGCTACATTTTGCCATGGCGAAGACGCTGGGCCGGGCCGAGGGCCCGCTGCCGAAGCATGGCAATGGCCGCGCGGCCCTGCGCTGGCCGGCGAGGGCGCGCTGGCATCCGCAAATGATTGACTGGACCGTGCAACACATCGCCCGTCTGGTGCATAAGGAAGGGGTGGCGGCGCAGGAGATCGTGGTGGTGGCGCCGTTCATGCCGGACGCCTTGCGCTTCGCCCTGCAGGCGCGGCTGGATGAGCGCGGCGTGCCGCATCGCTCGCACCGGCCGTCGCGGGCCTTGCGCGACGAGCCGGAAGTGCGCGCCCTGCTGACATTCGCGCGCCTGGCGCAACATGCCCCGGGGCTGGCGCCCGACCGCTTTGACGTGGCCAGCGCATTGACCACCGCCATCGAAGCCATGGACCCAATTCGGGCGCGCCTGCTGGCGGACGCGCTCTATCGCGATGGCGGTCTGTTGCCCTTCGAAAACATCACGGACGCCCGCCTGCAGCAACGCATCACCTTTCAACTGGGCGAAAGGTACGACAGGCTTTGTGGCTGGCTGGCGCAGGTCCCGCCGGAACTTCCGCTGGACCTGTTCTTCAGTTCCTTCTTCGGGGAAGTCATGTCGCAACCCGGCTTCGGGCTTCACAGGCGCGAATCCTCCGGAGCGACGGTCGCCAACCTGGTCGATTCCGCGCGCAGCTTCCGGCGCCTGCTAACGGAGCTCGGCCCCGCAGCTTCTGTGAATCAGGACTACCTGCGCATGGTGGAAGAGGGCGTCCTGGCCAACCAGTACCTGCGCGACTGGGAACTGGACCGCAGCGAGGGTGTGTTGCTGGCGCCGGCCCACACCTATCTCATGAGCAATCGTCCGGTGGACTACCAGTTTTGGCTCAACGTGGGCAGCAGCGGTTGGGGACGCCGCGTCTATCAGCCGCTGACCCACCCCTGGGTGCTGAGTCGTCACTGGGAAGCAGGGCGCAAGTGGCTGGATGCCGACGAAGAGGCGGCCGGCGCGGAGTCTTTGGCGAACGTGGCACTGGGCCTCCTACGTCGCTGCCGCAAGCGCGTTTACCTGGGTATCAGCGAGTATGGCGAACGGGGCATGGAAGAACGCGGCCCTCTGCTGCTGGCGCTTCACAACATGCAACGTTACCTGATGCCTGAGGGCGACGGTGTTTAGACCGCGACCGGCACAGGCGCGCATTCTCGCCTGGCGCGGCGGCAAAATGGGCGTTTCGGCCGTCCCGGGCAGCGGCAAGACCGCCACCCTGGTGGCCCTGGCGGCGCGACTCGTGCGCGCGGGCGGGTTGGCGCCTGGGCAGGAAGTGCTGGTGGTCACTCTGGTCAATTCTGCGGTGAACAACGTCGCCGCGCGCCTGGCGCAGGAACTGCAGGACAGCAGCGACCAGTTGCCAGGCATGGTGGGCTTTCGCGTACGCACCCTGCATGGCCTGGCGAATGACGTCGTGAAGGAACGACCGGGGCTTGCGGGCCTGGCCGAGGATTTCCGCGTCATCGACGAGCGCGAGGCGCGGGACATCATGCAGGAAGCCGTGGATGGCTGGCTGCGCGGTAACCCGGAGGTCGCCGGAAACTGGTTGGGCGAATCCTTTCAACAGAATCGCAAGGTGCTGCAGCAGGACTGGCCGCACCTAATGCGCGATGTCGCGGGGCGCTACATCCGCCAGGCAAAGGACGAGGAACTGGATGCCGATCACCTTCGCGAATTGCTGCGGGGACAGGGCATGTCACTGCCCCTGGCCGACAGTTGCCAGGCCATTTTCGAAAGCTACGAGAGCGGATTGCGCTATCGTGGAGGCGTCGACTTCAGCGATTTGATTCGCTTGGCCCTGCGCGTCCTGAAGAGCGACGCGGACTATCTGGCGCGCCTGCAGCGGCGCTGGCCCTGGATTCTGGAGGACGAGGCCCAGGACAGCAGCATGCTGCAGGAGCGCATCTTGCGCCTGCTGGCCGGCCCGCAGGGCAACTGGGCGCGTGTCGGTGACCCCAACCAGGCGATCAACGAGTCTTATACCACCGCCAACCCCAACTTTCTGCGCGACTTTCTCGAAGAAGCCGATGTCGCTTCGTATGACATGCCGCAGAGCGGGCGCAGCGCGGCGGCCATCTACCATCTCGCCAACGGCCTGATCGACTGGTCCCTTCAGCACCCGCAGCCGGACGTGCGCCGGCGACAGCCACTGGAGCCGCCGTATGTTGAGCCCGCGCCGCCCGACGATCCACAGAAGAACCCTGACGACGTGGACGGGTATCCGCATTTGCATCATGAAGCGCTCTCTGCCGATGAAGAACGCTCGCTTGTGTTGCGTTCCCTGGGCCACTGGTTGCCGCAGAACCCCGACTCCACGGTCGCCGTGTTGCTGCCGACCAACGCCAGCGGCAGCAAACTGGTGGAGCAGTTGCGCGCGGCGGGCTTGCCTTATCGGGAAAACCTGATTTCTACGGATGGCGCGCGGGCGGTGTCCGGTTCCCTGTGCCGCTCCCTGGAGTATCTGGCCAACCCCCATCACAGCGCTCACCTGTCCCAGATCTATCGTGTCTGGCGAAGGGACGAACGCGACAGGGAGGACGCGCGGCGCAGCATAAAGAGTCTCACCGGCCACCTGCGACGGCTGCGCCGGACGGAAGACTACTTGTGGCCCGCGCCGGGTGACGATTGGCTGGACGACTTCTGCGGACCGGACGCATCCCTGCGACAGCATCTGGACGACTTTCGCCGGGTGTTGCGGCGCTGGCAGGAAGCGGCCGACCTGCCGATCGACCAGCTGCTGCTGACCATCGGCGGTGACCTCTTTCACACCGAGATGGAAGTCGCCATGGTCTGGAGCCTGGCCGTGCTTATGCGGCAGTTCGCCGAGTTGCACGCGGACGCCCGCCTGCCGGAGTTCACGTCGGAGTTGCGCCAGATCGCCGCCGGGCGACGACGCTTTCTGGCCATGGGCGAGCAAGACAGCGGCTTCGACCCGGAGCAGCATCGCGGGGTCGTGGTGGTGACCACGTTGCACAAGGCCAAGGGCCTGGAATGGGACCGCGTCTATCTCATGTCCGCCAATACCTATGACTTTCCCTCGGCCATGGATGGCGACCAGTATTTCGCAGAGCGCTGGTTTGTCCGCGACAACCTGAACCTTGAGGCCGAGGTCCTGGCCCAGCTTGAGGCGCTAACCAAAGACGCGGCTTACCGTGAGGGCGGGCCGACGCGCGCGGCGCGGGCGCTGCTGGCGGCGGAACGGCTGCGCCTGCTCTACGTCGGCATCACGCGCGCGCGGCGCGAACTGGTCATCACCTGGAACACGGGCCGCCAGGGCGACATGGGCGAGGCCATGCCGGTGCGGGCGTTGCGGGAAGCCATGGCGGCGGAGCGCGCGCCATGAATCTGCCGGAGGAATTCGTCTTCACCCAGGGCAATTTGCAGGACTACGTCGATTGCCCGCGCCGCTTTGAACTGAAATACCTGCGTCATCAGCGCTGGCCGGCGGCCGAGGTCGATGACATGGCGGCCTTCGAACGCCACCTTGAGCAGGGGGCCTCCTTCCATCGCCTGGTGCAGCAGAGCCTGCTGGGTCTGCCGCCGGAAACCCTGCGGCCGCGCATCGAGGACGACGAGGTCGCGGGCTGGTACGATGCCTGGCTGGCCAACGGCCTGGCCGACGTCCCTTCGCAGCGCTGGCCCGAATTGACCCTGACGGCGCCCCTGGGCAAGTGGCTGCTGCTGGCGAAGATGGACCTGGTGGCCATCGCGGCGGACGGCAGGGCGCTGCTGCTGGACTGGAAGACTGGCCGGCGCAAGCCGCGGCCCGCTCGCCTGGCGGAGCGCATGCAGACCCGGGTCTATCGTTACGTGCTGGCCAGGGCGGGCGCGCGCCTGAATGGCGGCGAGGCGATCGACCCGGCGCGCATCGACATGCGTTACTGGTACGCGCAGCACGAAGGAGACGTTCTGCGTTTTCCCTATGATGCGGAGCAATACCGGGCCGACGACCGCTTTCTGCGCGGCCTGGCGCGTGAGATCGACCGCTGCGAGGCCTTTCCGCTCACCGACGACGAGCGCCGCTGCCGTTTCTGCGTCTACCGTTCGTTCTGCGGCCGCGGCGAAAAGCCCGGCCCCCTGGCGGAATGGGAGGGCGATGAGGACATGGCCCTGCCGACCGACACGCTCGACATCGACGCGCTGGACGAGGTTGCGTTTTGATGGCGGCTGACTGGGAGCGTGATAAAGTCGTCAGGCAATATCGTGGCGGAGGCGCGATGGAATTCCGCGAGAACACCCTGTATTACGGCGACTGCCTGGAGATCATGGCAGGATGGCCGGATGAATGTATCGACTTGATTTACCTCGACCCGCCCTTCAACAGCAACACGGACTACAACATTCTTTACGGCGCAAGCGCCAGTCGTCGGGCGCAGCTCCTGGCTTTTGAGGACACTTGGGTCTGGGATGCTTCTGCTGTCCGGCGAGTTGAGCAAATCGAGAATGCCCTGGCCCATCCGGCCCACCGTGCCATAAAGGGGCTGCGTCTGATGCTGGACAAAACCGGCATGCTTGCCTATCTGAGTTACATGGCGCAGCGGCTGGCGATCATGAAACGCCTGCTCAAACCGACTGGCAGTCTGTATCTGCACTGTGACCCGACGGCCAGCCACTATCTGAAAATCCTGCTGGACGAAGTCTTTGAACGCAACAACTTTCGTAATGAGATTGCATGGCGTCGCTTGCTTGGCGGCAAAAGCGATGCCGGTCAGTATGGGAGATCTTCGGACCGTCTTCTGTTTTACTCAAGATCTGCAAATTTTCATTTCACTCCTCCCCGTTTGAAGGATCATGACGAGAAGGTCCTGGATACTTGGTACAACAAAACGGATGAAAGAGGAGTGTATGCAAGCCGGCCTTTGACTGCTGCCGGTCCCTCCGGTGGTGATAGTGGCCAACCCTGGCGCGGCATCGCCCCCACTGGTCATTGGACGGTCCCCCGAATTCTGCAGCAAAGGTATGAAGAGGAAACTGGAGTCAAGTTGCAAGGCACAGTTCGTGAACGTTTGGAGGCCCTTGCCAAAAATGGTTTTATCGACTTCAGTTCAGGCGGACTTCCATCATGGCGTCGATACCTTGAGGAAGCCAACCCCCCTCGCGTACATGACCTGTGGGTTGATGATGAAGTCAAACCAATTGGCCGAACCAGCAAGGAGCGGCTCGGGTACCCAACTCAAAAGCCGGTCGCGCTACTTGAGCGAATCATCACAGCATCGTCAAAGGAAGGGGACATTGTTCTTGATCCCTTTTGCGGTTGTGGCACAACAGTCGCTGCCGCGCACAACCTTGGGCGGCGTTGGTTGGGAATCGACATATCGCCCTTTGCCATCAAACTCATCGTCAAGCGTCGTTTTCCGGGAATGCGCATCGATACGCTGGGCTTTCCTGTAGACATGGAAGGCGCGAAAGAACTGGCTCGCGAAAACCCTTTCGATTTTGAAAAGTGGGCCATCGATTGTATTTCAGGAATGATGCCCAACACCAGCCAACGCGGTGACGGAGGAATTGACGGGCGTGGCACACTGATTCTGAAACCAGAACAATTCAGCGACCAGGTGGTGGCGCAGGTGAAGGGCGGCAGTTACAGCATTTCGCACTTGCGGGATTTCCTGCACACGCTGGAACGTGAGAGTGCGGCATTCGGTGTTTTCATCACGCTGGACACACTTCGCGGTCGGCGTCGACAGAATGCAGAAGCCGAGTTGGCCGGAGCAGGGAGCATTGTTCTGGGCGCATCGACCTTTCCGCGGGCGCAGCTGTGGTCAATAGAAGACTGGTTCACGGACCGCTTGCCCATGCTGCCAGCTCTGGCAGATCCATTTACTGGCAAGGCAATCCCGGAAGAGCTGCAAACGCGCTTCCTGTGACCGTCTGGCGTGAGGCGACGCCGGTACCGGTGCCGGCGGCGCTGCGCGAGGCCGTCGGCGGACACCCGCTGGTCGCGCAGACTCTGGCGCAGCGTGGCATCCTCACGCCGGCGGCGGCCCGCCGATTTCTCGACCCGAACCACTATGCGCCCGCGGCCTCCGACGAACTGCCCGACATGGACGCAGCCGTCGCCTGCCTGCAGCGCGGCATCCGCGAGCGGGGCGAAATCCTCGTCTGGGGCGACTTCGACGTCGACGGCCAAACAGCGACTGCGCTGCTGGTCACGGCGCTGCGCGATCTGGGCGCAAGGGTGCGCTGGCACGTCCCCAATCGTTTTCGGGAGGGTCACGGCCTGCATTTGCCCACACTGCGCCAGAAACTGGGCGACGCCGACCTATTGCTGACCTGCGACACCGGCATCGGCGCGCATGAAGCGCTCGCCTGGGCGCAGGGGCAGGGCGCCGCCGTCGTGGTCACCGACCACCACAAGCTGACGGACTCGCTGCCGCCGGCCAGCGCCGTCATCAACCCGCAGCGCCTGGCGGAGGGCCACGCCCTGCGCGAGTTACCTGGCGTGGGGACGGCTTTCAAGCTGATCGAAGCGCTCTCCGGGGGCAGCAGTTGCGAGCATTTGCTGGACCTGGTGGCTCTGGGCATCGTGGCCGACGTGATGCGCCAGGTGGACGACACACGCTGGCTGCTGCAACGAGGCCTGCATGCCTTGCGCGCCACGGAGCGACCGGGCCTGCGCGCCCTGATGACGGCGATCGGCATCCGGCCAGCGGCGCTGACAGAAAGTGACATCGGCTATGCGCTGGCGCCGCGTCTCAATGCCTTCGGTCGCCTGGCGGATGCCAGCGCCGGCGTCGAGTTGCTGACCGGCGACGACCCGGAGCGTATTGCTGCCCTGGTGAAAGACGTGGAGGAGCTCAACGACAAGCGGCGTTTCCTCACGCAGCAGGTGGAGGCATCGGCGCGGCAGCAGATCGAAAGGGACCCCTCGCTGCTGGACTACGCGGCGCTGGTGTTGAGTCAGCCGGGCTGGCATGGCGGTGTGCTGGGCATCGTCGCCGGCCGACTCGCGGAGGCATACGGCTGCCCGGCGCTTTTGCTGGGCGAGCAGGACGGACTGGCCAGCGGGTCAGCGCGCTCCGTCGCGGGCTGCGACATCGTGGCGGCGCTGGATAGCCAGGCGGACCTGCTGGGGGGTTATGGCGGCCATAGCATGGCGGCGGGGCTGCGTATGGATTCCGCCCACATCCCGGCATTGCGGCGTGGCCTGTCGCGGGCCGTGCGTGAGCAAAGGGGCGACGATCCGCCGCCGCCGGAACTGCAGATCGACGCCAGCCTGAAGCTGGAGGAGGTCTCGCTGGACCTGGCCCGGCAGCTGGGCCGCCTGGCGCCCTTTGGCAACGGCAATCCGCCCCTCACGCTTGTGGCGCGCGACCTGCGGCTGTTGCGCCGTCGTCAACTGGACCGGCGCGGCGACCATCTGGAATTGACGGTGGCGGACAGTGAAGACGTGGAACGCCGCGTCATCTGGTGGTCGGGAGATGCGGAGGCGCTGCCTCAGGGCTCCTTCGACATGGCCTTCACCCTGCGCGAAAATGAGTATCGCGGGCAGCACGAGGCCCTGATGGAGTGGCTGGGCGCTCGCGTGCGGGAGGGCGAAGTCGTCGTCCGGCGGCGCACCTGGGAAACGATCGACTGCCGCCGTCATCCGGCGCCCCGTGAGCGCCTGGCGGATTTGCTGGCTGCTGACCCGGATGCCCTGGTCTGGCGCGAGGGAGGGACGGACCTGGAGGGCGTGGACCGCTTTTCCTTGCGACCGGCGGGGACCCTGGTGGTCTGGACGATTCCGCCGGACGCCGTCACCTGGCAGGCGGCGCTGAAGGCCGTCAGGCCGCAGCAGGTGGCCATATTTGCGCAGGCGCCGCCATGGGGGACGGCGCAGGAGCTTCTGAACCTGGTGGCCGGCATGGCGAAATTCGCCCTGCGGCAGCGCGACGGCGTCCTGTCGCTGGACCTGTTGGCCGCCCGCGCGGCGCAGCCGCAACTGACGATTCAGACTTGCATTGAGTGGCTGGACAGGAGCAGCCAACTGCGATTTGCGCGGATCGACGAAGACCAGTGGGTGGTGACGCGAGCTCCGGACGGCCTGGCGCAGCCGCCCGACCGGGACATCGCCGAGCGCCTGCGCTCGCAAATGCAGGAGAGCGCGGCCTGGCGTCGCCACTGGCGGCGGCGGAGCTTTTCCGGCTGAACACGTCGCGGTGACGCAGCCCACGCGCTATCTTCAGAGGCGAACACCAGACAGGGTGGGACGATGAGCGCCCGCGAGACCGTCTTCACAATGGACAGCTCCAGCATCAAGTATGGCCCGGGCGCGACGCGCGAACTGGGCGGGGACATGGCTGCGCTGGGCGCCAGACGGGTGATGCTGCTGACCGACGCCAATCTGGCGGCGGGGGAGCAGGTCGAGGTCGCGCGCGAATCGCTGAACCGGGCGGGCGTCAAAGCCGCGATGTTCTCCCGCGTGCGGGTGGAACCGAGCGACGCCTCATTCCAGGAGGCCATCGCCTACGCGCAGAGGGGCAACTTCGATGGTTTCGTGGCGGTTGGCGGCGGCTCGGTGATGGACACTGCCAAGGTGGCCAATCTCTATGACTGTTGGCCGCCCGATGACTTTCTCGATTACGTCAACCCGCCCATCGGCCGCGGTCTGCCCGTGCCAGGGCCGCTCAAGCCGCTGATCGCCGTGCCGACGACGGCCGGCACAGGCAGTGAGACGACCGGCGTGGCCATCTTCGATTATGAAGCCCTGCGCGCCAAGACCGGCATCGCGCATCGCGCCCTGCGTCCCACGCTGGGCATCATCGACCCGCACAACACGGCCACGCTGCCGCCCATGGTGGCGGCCTGCAGCGGTCTGGACGTGCTCAGCCACGCCATCGAGTCGCTTACCGCGCTACCCTTTTCGCAGCGACCGGCGCCGGAGCATCCTCAGGCCCGCCCCGCCTACCAGGGCGCCAACCCGGTCAGCGACATCTGGGCGGCGGAGGCCCTGCGCATGGTGGGCGCCAACCTGCTGCGCGCCAGCCGGGACCCCGACGACGAGGAGGCGCGTGGCAACATGCTGCTGGCGGCCGCCTCGGCCGGCATCGGCTTCGGCAACGCCGGCGTACACCTGCCGCACGGCATGTCCTACCCGGTCTCGGGCATGGTGCGCGACTTCCTGCCGGAGGGCTACTACGTCTGTCATGCCATCGTACCGCATGGCATGGCGGTCATCGTCAACGCGCCGGCAGTATTTCGCTTTACAGCCAGCGCCAACCCCGAGCGGCATCTCCTGGCTGCACGGCTGCTGGGTCTGGACGTGACCCATGCGGCGCCGGAGGACGTCGGCGAGATTCTGGCGCGAGGGATCATCGACATCATGCGGGCGACCGGTATGCCCAATGGTCTGGCGGCGTTGGGTTACCGCGAGTCGGACGCCCCGGCGCTGGCGGAGGGCACTCTGCCGCAGCACCGCGTCACCAGGCTTTCGCCGCGCCCGGCGGAGCGCGACGACCTGATTGAGCTCTTCCGCGCGGCCATGCGTTACTGGTAGGCGGGCCTAACGCAGCATCATCTCCAGGGCGGTAAAGGAAAGCGGGGGCAAGAGCAAATCGCTACCGGTCTCAACAGACTGGACCGGCAGCGGACGCGCCACGACCCGGTTGGGCTCTTCAAAGCTGTTGGCGGCCTTCGGGTCCGTGCCGCGCATTTGCCAGGCTCGCGCGTTCCGCGGGCGGACGTTCTGCCAGTTGAAGTTGAGCGAGACCGCCTCGCTCTGGCTGCGGTTGACCAGGAAGAGGGCTCCCAGTCGCGAATCCGGGTCGTGGGTGGCGGCGACGTCCAGCAGCGGCACGTCGCCATATTGCTGCGTCTCATGTCGCGGCGCTTCGACCAGGACGTCGAGCGAGTTGCCGCTGGCCAGTCGACAGAAAAGCAGGAAGGGATAGTAGATGGACTGCTTCAGCAGGGCGTCTGTTTCGGTCAGGATGGGCGCGATGACGTTGACGATCTGCGCGAGGCAGGCGATTTTCAGCACGTCGGCGCGGCGCAGGAAAACGTTGAGCCACTGGGCCGCCACCAGGGCGTCCTCCAGGTTGTAGACCTCCTCAATGAGCCGCGGCGCTTCTCTCCAGCCGCCCTGCATTTGCTGGTTCTTGTACCAGATGTTCCACTCGTCCCAGGAGAGGAAAACGTCTCGTTTCGAGCGCGTTTTCGCCCTGACGTAGCGCAGCACCCCTTCCAGGGTCGCGACGTAGTCCTCAAGGCCAACGGCGGTGGCGAGGTAGGAGTCCGTGTCGTCGTCGCGGTTGGCGGCGTAGTAGTGCATCGAATGGTAGTCGACGTGATCATAACAGTGTTCGAGCGCGACGCGGTCCCATTCGGGGTAGGTGGGCATCGCTGAGCTTGAGGAGCCGCAAAGCACAAGCTCGATGTCCGGGTCATGCCAGCGCATCATTTTGGCGGCTTCCAGCGCCTTGCGGCCGTATTCCTCCGCCTCCAGATGGCCGATCTGCCAGGGGCCGTCCATCTCGTTGCCGATGCACCAGTAACGCACGGCGTGGGGATCGCTGTAGCCGTTGGCGACGCGCATGTCGGCGTATTTCGTGCCGGGCGGGGAATTGCAGTATTCGACCAGGTTGGCGGCGTCCTGGATGCTGCCGGTGCCCATGTTGACGCCCAGCATCGGCTCGGTGTTGATCTGGCGGCAAAAGTCGATGAATTCGTCGGTGCCGAACTGGTTGCTTTCGACAGATTGCCAGGCGAGGTCGCGTCGCGCCTGCCGCCGCTCACGCGGGCCAATGCCATCTTCCCAGTGGTAGCCACTGAGAAAGTTCCCGCCTGGATAGCGAATGGAGCGCAAGTTGAGCTCGCGCAGCGCCGCCAGAACGTCACGGCGCAGGCCCTTTTCGTCCGCGCGCGGGGAGTCCGGCTCGTAGATGCCGCCGTAAATACAGCGACCCATGTGCTCGGCGAAGCCGCTGAAGAGCAGGGGCGAGACCGGGCTGATGACGCGATTGACGTCGATATGGATATGGGCGGCTTCACTCTGCGGCATGGATTCGTCTCCTGGTTGCGGGTCAGCCCTGCGATTATGTCACCGGGTTTGGCGAGCGCCCATGCCGCCGGTCAGGGACAGGCCCCGCATGACGTCTCGCCGCAAGATGATTCGGTCAGCCCGCCGGCAATGACTAACGCAGTATCATCTCGAAGGCGGTGAAGGACAGCGGCGGCAGCAGCAACTGGCTGCCAGTCTCGATCGACTGCACGGCCAACGGCCGCGCGACCACCCTGTTGGGCTGTTCGAAACTGTTGACGGCCATCGGGTCAGTGCCGGCGAGTTGCCAGGCGCGCGTGTTCAACGGCCGGACGTTCTGCCAGTGGAAGCCGAGAAGGGCCTCCTCTGACTGGCTGCGGTTGACGAGAAAGAGGGCTCCCAGACGCGTTTCCGGGTCGTGGGTGGCGGAGACGTCGAGCAGGGGTACGTCGCCGTAGCGTTTCGTTTCGTGTCGCGGCGATTGCAGCAGCAGGTCCAGCGAGTTGCCTCTGGCCAGGCGACTGAAGAGCAGGAAGGGGTAGAAAATGGACTGTTTTAGCAGGGCGTCTGTTTCCGTGAGGATGGGCGCGATGACGTTGACGATTTGCGCCAGGCAGGCGATCTTCACTACGTCGGCGCGGCGCAGGAAGAGGTTCAGCCACTGGGCCGCCACCAGGGCGTCCTCAAGGGTGTAGACTTCTTCGATGAGCCGGGGCGCTTCTTTCCAGTCTCCCTTCACCTCGCCGTAGTCACCCGAAATGTTCCACTCGTCCCAGGAGAGGTAGACTTCGCGTTTGCTGCGCGTCTTCGCCTTGACGTAACGCAGTACACCCTCGAGTGTTTCGACAAATTCCTCAAGCGCAACTGTCGTGGCGAGGAAGCTGTCCGTGTCATTGTCACGGTTGTCGGCATATTTGTGCATCGAATGATAGTCGACGAGTTCGTAGCAATGCTCGAGGGCGATGCGGTCCCATTCGGGAAAGCCGGGCATTTCCCAGGTGGAGGAACCGCAGAGCACGAGCTGGATATCCGGGTCGTGCCAGCGCATCATTTTGGCGGCTTCCAGCGCCTTGCGGCCGTACTCATGCGCTTCCAGATGGCCGATTTGCCAGTGGCCGTCCATCTCGTTGCCAAGGCACCAGTATCCCACGCCATGTGGCTGCCGGTTGCCGTTGGCGACGCGCAAGTCTGGGTACTTCGTGCCGGGCGGGGCGTTGCAGTATTCAACCAGGTTGGCAGCGTCCTGGATGCTGCCAGTGCCCATGTTGACGGCCAGCATGGGTTCGCTTTTGATCTCGCGACAGAAATTGATGAACTCGTCGCTGCCGAAATGGTTGCTCTCGTGAGTTTGCCATGCGAGATCCCGCCGCGCCGGCCGTTTGTCGCGCGGGCCAACGCCGTCTTCCCAGTCGTAGCCGCTGAGGAAGTTGCCGCCCGGATAGCGAATGGAACGAAAGTTCAACTCACGCAGGGCCGCCAGCACGTCGCGGCGCAGGCCATTCTCGTCAGCATGGGGCGAGCCGGGGTCGTAGATGCCGCCATAGATGCAACGCCCCATGTGCTCGGCGAAGCCGCTGAAGATCAGGGGCGAGACCGGACTGATGCTTCGCCTGGTGTCGATGTAAAGGTGAGCCGTCCTGTTGTCGGGCACTGGCGCTCCTTCCCGTGGGAAATCCGAAAACCCTTGTGTGATCGCCTTTAGCGGCCGCCCATGCCACCGGTCAGCGTGACGCCCTGGATGATGCGGCGCTGGAAGATGATGTAGACGATCAGGATGGGGATGGTAGACAGCACGGCGCCCGCAAGCACCATGGGGCGATACTGCATGCCGTAGGCCGAGTTGAGGATGGTCAGACCCACGGGCAGGGTACGCGTTTCCAGGCTGTTGGTGACGATGAAGGGCCAGAAGAGATCGTTGTAGTGACCCAGGAAGACGAAGATAGCCAGCGCCGTCAGCGCGTTGGAGGAGAGCGGCAGAACGATTTGCGTAAAGCGACGCAGGTAGCCGGCGCCGTCCATCACGGCGGCTTCCTCCAGTTCTTGCGGAATCTGCATAAAGAACTGTCGCAGCAGGAAAACGCCAAAGACGTTGGCCGCGCCCGGGAAGATGAGGGCGTTGAAGGAATCCAGCCATTTCAGGTCCCGCATCAGCAGATAGTTGGGGATGAGGGTGACCTGGGAGGGAATCATGATGGTCAGCAGCAGGATGGCGAAGAGGGCGTTGCTGCCGCGAAAACGCAGACGCGCGAATGCGTAGGCCGCCGGCGCGCAAATGACCAGCACGGCAAGCGTGTGGCCCGTCGCCGCCACCATGCTGTTGCGCAGCCACAGGTCGAGGCGCAGGTCCTGACGCGTGAGCACGTCATTGTAGTTGAACAGCGTCGGATGGACGGGAACGATCTGCGGCGGCCAGCGAGTGACTTCCATGTTGGTCATGAGGGACTGTGAGATGACCACCAGCATGGGCAAAAACACGAAGAGGGACAGCGCCACCAGCACCAGGTAGGCCCAGAACCTGTTTTGCCAGGCGCGTCTCCGATGCATCAATGCCATGGGCGGGTCCTTCTAGTACTCCACGCGCCGGCTGATGACCAGGAATTGCACGACGGTCACGACGGCCATGATGACGGCCAAAGCCACCGCTACCGCAGCGCCGTAGCCCATGCGGAAAGAAGCCCAGGCGGTATGGTAGAAGTAGAAAATAACCGTGTAGGAGGAGCGTCCGGGCCCGCCATTGGTCATGATGAAGGGTTGGCCATAGACCTGAAAGTGACCGATGACGCCGGTGACGGTGACGAAGAGGATGGTCGGCCGCAGCAGGGGCAGCGTGATGTTGAAGAACAGCTGGCGGCCGTTGGCGCCGTCGATGCGCGCCGCTTCATAGAGGTGCTCGGGAATGCCTTGCAAGCCCGCGATGAAAATCAGCATGGGAAAGCCGAAGGCCCACCAGATGGTCGTCAGGCTCAGCGCCGGCAGCACCAGTGCCGGGTCGCCCAGCCAGTTGACGGGTCGAATACCGAAGAAACTGAGGCCATAGTTGATGACGCCAAACTGCGAATTCAGCAACCAGACCCAGATGAGGCCCACCGCGCCAACCGAAAACAGCGATGGCATGTAGAGCAGTACGCGGAAAAAGTTGGCCTGCCGCACAGGTTGCGTGACTGCGAGGGCGGCCGCAAGGGCGACAACTGTCGTACCTGCAACAGTCATGGCGGTGAAGACGATGGTGTTTTTCAGGGCGAACCAGAAGACGTCATCCCTGAGCAGTTCCTCGTAATTTTCGAAGGAAACAAAGGGTCTTGAGGGACGCAGGGCGTGCCAGTCGTAGAAACTCATCTGCACGGCCGCAAACATGGCGCGACCGATGAAGACGGCAAAGAAAATCAGGAAAGGCGTCAGAAACAACCAGGCGGCGATTTCTTCGCGCCGTTTCAGGTTGATCTCCGGCAACCAGGCAGGCCGCCAGTCGGGGCCCGCGCCTGGTCTGGCGGAAGCGCCCGTCATGACAGATCAGGTCTCGTAACGCTGGCTTTCATCTCATGGTATTGCCCGCGCCGACCATGGCCGGGGGAGGGACATCCGCCCCCGGCCATATTGCTCAAAGCGAATTATTCGCCGCGATCAAGGATCGCCTGCATACGCTCGGCTGCGTCGTTAAGCGCCTGTTCGGCCGTCTTCTGGCCGTTTAGCGCCGCATTCAACTCCGGTTCCAGACCCGTCCGGTACAACTCCGCGGTCACGGTGCTGCTGAAATCGACAACGCCGTGGTCTGCGAAGCTGGCGCCCATCACGATGTTGGAAGGGAAATTCTCGGGGTCCAGCGAGGCCTGCACGGACAGCAGGGCCGGCACCTGGCCGGACATGGCCCAGTGTCCCTGGTTGGCGCTGACCCACTGCAGCAGGGTCTCTACGGCCCCCAGCTTCTCGCCCTCAAGGATTGCCGGCACGAAGAAGGTGTGTGCGCCAAACCAGGCGGCCGGCTCGGGGCCGAACTGGTTAAAGGCGATGGCCTTGCTGTTGACGTCTATGGTCCTGGAGAAATTGAGGAACCAGGTGCCGGCGGGAAGCACGGACAGGGCGCCGTTGGCATAACCTTCCCAGGCATTGAAGCCGGCCGGAACCGGTGAGACGTTGTATTTGTAGACCAGGTCCACGCTGTTCTGCAGGGCAGCGATGCCGGCCTCCGAGTTGACGGTGACGGTCGTGCCGTCCTCGCTGACCAGGCTGCCGCCATGCTGCGCCAGATGGGCGAGGAAAATGACCCGCGGGTATTGCCTCACAGAGTAACCCCACTGGACGACGTTCTCCGCGTCAAAGTCATCCGAGGCCGCGTTGTTGCCGTTTTCGTCGAGGGTCAGTTGCTGGAACAACTCGACCCAGCCCTCATAGGAATCCGGCATGGGGCCGTCCGGGTCCAGGCCGGCCGCCTCGAAGTGGTCGACGTTGATCCACTGGCCCATACCGTGGTTGTCCAGCGGTATGCCATAGAGCACGCCGTCGTAGTGCATGCCACCGTAGGTGGAGGGGGCGAGGTCCTCATCGGGCAGCCAGCCGCCGCCGGAGGTGTACCAGTCGCTCATCTCGCGGATCACGCCATAGCTGGCGTATTGCGGCAACTCGGAGGCGTGCATAAGGACGAGGTCCGGCGGCGTGCCCGCCAGGAACGCAGCCTGAAGTTTCGCATAGAGCGTATCCCAGGGGATAAGTTCGGCGGTCACGCCGATGTCCGGGTTCTCATCGACGAAATTGACCAACATCTCGTTCAGGGTGGCGCCGTCGGAGCCGCCGAGGCCGTGCCAGAACGAGACCTTGAGGTCACCTTCGCCGAGGTCCGTGACCTCGCCATCCTGGGCCACTGCCGCAAAGGGCAGCGCCAAAACTGCCAGCAACGCCAGAATGACCAGCCTGAAAATGTTTCCGTTCATGACTTTCTCCAATCCTCACAACATAAATGAATTGATGCGATAAGTGCAGACTGGCGCAGGCGACGAAATTCGCCAGAACCAGCCTGCACCATGGTACCGCAGATGCAGCCAGGTCTCCAGGAGCACCCTCCCGAAAGACCCTGTTTTCTGCCGCAATCGCCTATTCAGCGCGGTCCAGGATTGCCTGCATGCGCGCCGCGCCGTCGTTCAGGGCATCTTCAACGGACTTCAGGCCGTTCAGCACGGCGTCCAGTTCCGGATCGAGCGCGGCGTAGAGTTCCTGGGTGACCGTGCTCTTGAAATCCAGGAAGCCGTAATCCGTGAAGCTCTGGCCCATGACGATATTGGAGGGGTAGTTCTCCGGGTCCAGCACCGCCTGGGCGGAAAGCAGCGCGGGCACCTGACCGGATCCGGCCCAGTAGACCTGGTTTTCGCTGTCGCTCATCCATTGCAGCAAACGCTCGACCGCCGCCAGCGTGTCGCCCTCCAGGCTGTCGGGAATCAGGAAGGTGTGGATGCCGAACCAGGTTGAGGGACTCTCACCAAATTGCACCGTCGTCCAGGCCTGGCCGTTGACGTCAAGGGTGCTGGCAAAATTGCGGAACCAGGTGCCGGTCGGGATCACGGCCAGTTGGCCGGCCGCAAAGGCGCCCCAGGTATCGAAGCCGGCCGCCGGTGGCGAGACCTGATACTCGTAGACCAGGTCGTGATACTGCGACAGGGCCTTGATGCCGGCCTCGGAATTGATGGTGATGGTGCTGCCATCCTCGCTGACCATACTGCCGCCATGCTGAATGAGTAGCGTCAGGAAGTCCGCCAGCGGCCAGTTGCCGACGCCGTAGGCCCACTGCACGACGTTGTCCACGTCAAAGTCATCGGAAGTCGGGTTGTTGCCGTTGGCATCCAGGGTGAGTTGCTGGAACAGCTCGACCCAGCCCTCGAATGTGGTGGGCTGGTCCATGTTCGGGTCCAGTCCGGCGGCCTCGAAGTGGTCGATGTTGATCCACAGTCCGCGGCCGTGGTTGTCCAGCGGGATGCCATAGATGGTGCCTTCCCACTGCATGCCCGCGTAGGTGATGGCGGAGACGTCTTCGTCGGGGAACCAGCCGCCGCCGGATTCGTAGAGGTAGCCGAGGTCCTTGACCACGCCGTAGCTGGCGTACTGCGGCACTTCGGAGGCATGCATCAGGATGAGATCGGGCGGGTTGCCGGCCACGAAGGCCGCCTGCAACTTCGCATAGAGCGTGTTCCATGGGATGATCTCGCTGGTGACGGAGATATCGGGATTATCGACGACGAAAGTCGCCAGCATTTCATTCATGGTGACTCCGTCGGAGCCGCTGAGGCCGTTCCAGTAGGAAATGTTCAGTTCGCCTTCGCCGAGCATGGCGACGTCCGGCGTCGGCTCTGCGTCCTGCGCCGTGACGGCCAGCGGCAACAGCAGGGCCAGCAAAATTACGAAAGTCAATAGCTTCTTCATGTCCTGTTCCTCGTCACTCAAATGTTTCTCACTTCAACGAATTGCGGCGGTTTCACCCACAGCAGGACGGGATGGCTTCCAACGATCTCCTTTCCGAAACACACTGCGGAGACCTGCCTCTCCGGGGATTAATAGCAGCGGAGCTGTCGTGTCACAAACGACAGGGCCCACGCCAGGCAGCAAGGCCTCGACGCTGCCCCGCGACGCTCTCGTTCAGGAACGCAGGGTGGCTGTCGCTGCCTCGTCGACGCGCATGCGCTGCGCGTCGATGACCACGCCGTAGTCGCGCCGGGCAGATTCGAGGGAGACGAAATCGTTGATGACGTCGTCCAGCACCCGTTGCGGGTCCCGCTCCAGGGGGTTGCCCCAGCCGCCGCCACCGCCCGAGTTGTTCTGCAGCACGTCCCCGGCGTCCACCGGATAGTGGATGGCGCCGGTGCGTTCTTCCCTGTCGGTCCCCGGCCAGACCACCACGTGACCTGCGTCGGCGTCGTGCCCGCCGGCCATGCCCCAGGGCGCGGACTTCGTCTTTTTGACCAGAGTCAAGGTCGTTGCGGGTTGCAGGAAACGGTAACTGCGTCTGACGCCCACGCCGCCGCGGTACTTGCCCGGGCCGCCGGAGTCCTGGCGCATGTGGTAGGTCTCGATGATCCAGGGCGCCTTGCTTTCAACGACCTCGACCGGGTTGTTGCGGCAGCCGGGCTCGCTGAGGTGCATGATGGCGTCTTCACCGTCGCTGCCGGCGAAAGCGCCGAAGCCGACCGCCTCGTTACTGCCCTCCAGCCAGACCTCGCCCGTTTCGGGGAGTACACCGACGCCGACCACGCTGAAAACGTCCCCGCCGCTGCAGGCCGGGATGCGTTCCGGCATACCTTGGGAGAGGGCCTTCAAAATGACCTCCGGCGCCAGCAGGGCGGCCCAGACGGTGAAGGTCGGCGCCGGCGGGATGGCGTGCATCATCTCACCCGGCGGCGCGATGACCGTCAGCGGCCGGTAGTTGCCGGAGTTGGCGGGCGTATCCGGCGTGGTGACGCCCTTGAAGGCCAGGGCGCTGACGCCCTCGGTAAGGCCGATGGGCAGGTTCATGGGCCCGGGCGTGGCCGGGTGCGAACCGCTCCAGTCGACGATGAACTCGTCGTCCGTTACGGTGACCTTCACGTGCAGTTTGAGCATGGTGTCATGGTCGATGCCATCGTCGTCAGCCCAGTCTTCGGCCTCCCAGGTGCCATTGGGCAGCGTCGCCAGGCGCGCGCGTGTGATGCGTTCGCCGTGGTCGAGGATTGATTCGACCGCCTCGTTGAAGATTCCCAGCCCGAAGCGCTCGACAAGGCCGGTGACCCGCCGTTCGCCGGTGCGGCTGGCGGAGACCTGGGCATTCAGGTCGCCGATGATGCGATCCGGCAGACGGGTGTTGAAGCGCAGCAGGTTTTCGATTTCCTGGTCCAGCACCCCGGCCTTGTAGAGCTTGAGGCCGGGCATGAGCAGGCCTTCCTGGAAAACGTCGACCGAATCGAGAATGTAACCGGCATCCTTCTGGCCGAGATCGAGCCAGTGCTGTTTGATGGCGGTGTAGCCGACCAGTTCGCCGCAGGCGAAGATCGGCGCGACCGCCAGCACGTCCAGCGGATGCGCCGAGGACCAGTAGGGGTAGGAGGTGAGCAGCAGGTCGCCTGGCTCCATGTTGTCGACGCCGACGAACTCGACCGTCTTCTTGAGGCCGTAGTCATTGCCGCGCGTGAAGACGGCCAGGCCGGGTGCCTCGGAGAGCATGCGGCAATGTTTGTCGTAGATGCCGAGGCCGAAGTCCCGCACCTCGTAGATGACGGTGCTGTAGGAGGTGCGCATGAGGTTGCGTTCCATCTCGCGCGCGGCGGAGAGCAGAAAATTGTGAATGACCTCGGTGGTGATCGGGTCCAGTCCGCTCATGGCAACTCCGGTGGCTGTCTTTCCGACTAACCGGCGCGCAGGGCCGCCGTGGCGCCCTCGTCGACGGTCAGTGTTTCCTCGTCAATGACGACGCCATAGTCCCGCCGCGCCGACTCGAGAGAGACGAAGTCGTTGACCACGTCTTCCAGCACCTGCTTCGGTTCGCGATTGAAAGGGTTGCCCCAACCGCCGCCGCCGCCGGAAGCGTTGATGATGACGTCGCCGTCCTTCAGGTCCTTTTCGTGCAGGGCCCCGTTGGTCCGTTCCCGCTCCGTTTCCGGCCAGATGGTGACGAATCCCGGAGAACCGTCCTTGCCACCGTTCATTCCCCAGGGAGGGGATTTGGTCCTCTTGACCACGGCCAGGGCCTGCGAGTCATGCCTGAAGTGATAGGTGCGGGTGACCCCAACTCCGCCGCGGTAGGTCCCCGGCCCGCCAGAGTCCTGGCGGTAGCCGTAGTTTTCGATGATCCAGGGCCCCTTGGTCTCCAGCACCTCAACAGGGTTGTTGCGGCAACCCGGCTCGCTGAGATGCATGATGCCGTCTTCGCCGTCGTTGCCTTCGAAAGCGCCGAAGCCGATGGCCTCGTTGGTGGCTTCCAGCCAGGGAATGCCGGTCTCCGGATGGACGCCGAGGCCCATGACGTCGAAGATATCGCCGCCGGAGCAGGCCGGCACCTTGTCCGGCATGCCCTGGGCAAGCGCCTTGAGAATGACCTCCGGCGCCAGCAGGGCGGCCCAGATGGTGAAGGTCGGCGAGGGCGAGACCGCATGCATCATGGTGCCTTCTTCCGTGATGACGCGCAGCGGCCGGTAATGTCCGGCATTGGCCGGGTAATCGGGTGAGGTGACGCCCTTGAAGGCCAGACCACTGACGCCCCTGGTCAGTCCGATGGGCAGGTTCATGGGCCCCTCGGTCGTGGGCTCCGACCCGCGCCAGTCCACGATGAACTCGTCATCGCTGACCGTGACCTTGCATTTCAGTTTCAGCAACTGGTCCCGATTGATACCGTCGTCATCGACATAGTCCTCGGCTTCCCAGGTGCCGTTGGGCAACTCGGCCAGGCGCGAAAGCGACAGGCGCTCGCCATGGTCGAGAATGGCCTCAATGGACTGCAGCAGCGTGTCCAGGCCAAAGCGCTCCGCCAGTTCCGCGACGCGACGCTCACCCGTGCGACAGGCGGAGATCTGGGCGTTCATGTCGCCGATGACGCGGTCAGGGATGCGGCTGTTGAACTCAATCAGGTTGACGATTTCCTGGTTGCGCACGCCGGCCCGGTAGAGCTTCATGGCCGGCATGATGAGTCCCTCCTGGAAGACGTCAGTGGAATCCAGCATGTAGCCGGCTTCCTTCTGCCCCAGGTCGATCCAGTGCTGTTTGATTGCCGTGAAGCCGATCAGTTCGTCCTTGTAGAAAATCGGCGAAGTGGCCAGCACGTCCATCGGATGGGCGGAGGACCAGTAGGGGTAGGAGGTCAGGATCAGGTCGCCCGGCTCCAGATTGTCCCTGCCGATGAACTCCACCGACTGTTCCAGACCGTAGTCGTTGCCGCAGGTGAAAATGGCCAGGCCGGGCGACTCGGCCAGCATGCGGTAGTTCTTGTCATAAATGCCGAGGCCGAAGTCACGGATTTCGTAGACGATGGTGGTGTAGGAGGTGCGCATGAGGTTGCGTTCCATCTCACGCGCGGCGGACAGATAATAGTTGTGAATCACCTCCACGGTGATTGGATCGGGCGCAGCCATTGTTGTTCCTCCCTTGTACACCGCCTCAAATGCGCAATTCGGCCGTGGCCGCTTCGTCAACAGTCATGGTCTCCGGGTCGATCGCCACGCCGTAGTCGCGCCGCGCCGCTTCGAGCGACACGAAGTCGTTGATCACGTCTTCCAGCACATAACAGGGATCGCGGCGCTTCGGATCGCCCCAGCCGCCACCGCCGCCGGAAGAATTGATGATGATGTCTCCCGACTTCAGGTCCTTTTCGTGCAGGGACCCGTTGACCCGTTCCCAGTCCGTGTCAGGCCAGATGGTGACGGAACCCGGATCGCCGTCCATGCCGCCATGCATCCCCCAGGGCGCCGTCTTCGTCTTCTTCACAATGGCCAGGGCCTGGGCGTCATGTTTGAAGTGATAGGTGCGCGTGACGCCGACTCCGCCACGGAATTCGCCGGCCCCCCCGGAATCCTGGCGCATGCCATAGTTTTCAATGATCCATGGCCCCTTGGTCTCCACGACCTCGACGGGGTTGTTGCGGCAGCCGGGTTCGCTGAGGTGCATGATGCCGTCCTCGCCGTCGTTGCCGGCAAAGGCGCCGAAGCCGATGGCCTCGTTGGTGGCTTCCAGCCAGGGCAGGCCGGTCTCCGGATGGACGCCCAGTCCCATCAGGCTGAAAATATCGCCGCCGGAGCAGGCCGGCACAGCGTCCGGCATGCCCTGCGAAATCGCCTTGAGAATCACTTCCGGCATCAGCAGGCCCGCCCAGAGCGTGAAGGTCGGCGACGGGGCGACAGCGTGCGTCATGCTGCCTTCTTCGGTGATGACGCGCAGGGGACGGTAATGACCGGCGTTGGCCGGGTAGTCCGGCGTGGTGATGCCCTTGAAGCCCAGTCCGCTGACGCCCCGGGTCAACCCGATCGGCAAATTCATCGGGCCCTCGGTTGTGGGTTGCGACCCGGTCCAGTCCACGATGAATTCATCATCAGTGACGGTCACCCGGCACTTCAGTTTGAGCGGAATGTCGCGATTGATGCCATCGTCATCGGCGAAGTCTTCGGCCTCCCAGGTGCCATTGGGCAATTCCGCCAGACGGTTGAGCGAAATGCGCTCACCGTGGTCCAGGATGGCTTCGATGGCCTGCAACAGGGTGTCCAGTCCAAAGCGCTCCGCCAGTTCGGAGATGCGGCGCTCACCCGTGCGGCAGGCGGAGATCTGGGCATTCATGTCGCCGATGACGCGGTCCGGAATGCGGCTGTTGAACTTGATCAGGTTGACAATTTCCTCGTTACGGACGCCGGCCTTGTAGAGTTTCATGCCGGGCATGATGAGGCCTTCCTGGAAGACGTCGGTGGAATCCAGCATGTAGCCGGCTTCCTTCTGCCCGAGGTCGACCCAGTGTTGCTTGATGGCCGTGAAGCCGATTAGCTCGTCCCTGTAGAAGATGGGCGAGGTGGCCAGCACGTCCATCGGGTGCGCCGAGGACCAGTAGGGATAGGAAGTGAGCATCAGGTCGCCCGGCTCAAGGTTTTCCTTTCCGACAAACTCGACAGTTTTCTGCAGGCCGTAGTCGTTGCCGCAAGTGAAGACCGCCAGGCCAGGCGACTCGGCCAGCATCCGAAAGTCCCTGTCGTAAATGCCCAGACCGAAGTCCCGAATTTCGTAGACGATGGTCGTGTAGGACGTGCGCATGAGGTTACGTTCCATCTCACGCGCGGCGGACAGGTAATAGTTGTGGATCACTTCAACGGTGATCGGGTCCGGTGCAGCCATGCTCGACTCTCCCCCAGGTACCTTCTAACTCCGCAGTTCGGCCGTGGCGGCCTCGTCAATGGACATGGTTTCCGGGTCGATCGCGACGCCGTAATCACGCCTCGCCGACTCAAGCGAAACCAAATCGTTGATGACGTCCTCCAGGACCAGCCCGACATCGCGTTCGCGGGGGTCGCCCCAGCCGCCACCGCCTCCCGAGTTGTTGCAGATGACATCCTCGGCATCCATCGGGTAGTGAATGGCGCCGGTGATTTCCTGCCTGTCCGTGCCGGGCCAGACGATGACGTGGCCCACCTCGGCGTCCATGCCGCCGGCCATGCCCCAGGGTGCGGACTTCGTCTTCTTGACCAGGGTCAGCGTGGTGGAGGGGTGCAGGAAGCGATAGGTGCGGGTGACCCCTACGCCGCCGCGGTACTTGCCAGCCCCTGCTGAATCGCGGCGCAGATAGTAGTTTTCGATAATCCAGGGGGCCTTGGTCTCCAGAATTTCGATCGGAATGTTGCGGCAGCCTGGTTCGCTGAGATGCATAATGCCATCCTCGCCGTCACCACCGGCATGGCCGCCGAAGCCGACGGCCTCATTGGTCGCCTGCAGCCAGGGATGCCCCGTCTCCGGATGCACGCCAACGCCCATCACGTCGAAGACGTCGCCGCCGCTGCAGGCCGGGATATGGTCCGGCATGCCCGTTGACAGGGCCTTCAGGATCACCTCTGGCGCCAGCAGGCCGGCCCAGACGGTGAAGCAGGGCGCCGGCGGGATGGCATGCATGATTTCGCCCGGCGGTGCAATGACTGTCAACGGTCGGTAGTTGCCGTCGTTGGCGGGGCTGTCCGGCGTGGTGATGCCCTTGAAAGCGAGGGCGCTGACGCCCTGGGTGAGGCCGACGGGCATGTTCATGGGCCCGACGGTGGCAGGGTGGGATCCGCTCCAGTCGACGATGAACTCGTCGTCCGTCACAGTAACTTTCACCTTCAGCTTCAGCATCGTGTCCCGGTCGATGCCGTCATCGTCGGCCCAGTCCTCGGCCTCCCAGGTGCCGTTGGGCAGTGCTGCCAGACGGGACCGCGCCATGCGCTCGCCATGGTCGAGAATTGCCTCGACGGCGTTGAAATAAGTGTCCAGACCGTAGCGCTCGACCAGGCTGGCGACGCGCAATTCGCCGGTACGGCAGGCGGAGATCTGTGCGTTCAGATCGCCAATGATGTTGTCCGGCATGCGGCTGTTGAAGCGCAGCAGGTTCTCGATCTCCTGGTCGAGCACGCCAGCCTTGTAGAGTTTCAGGCCGGGCATGAGCAGGCCTTCCTGGAAGACGTCGACGGAGTCGAGGATGTAACCTGCGTCCTTCTGGCCGAGGTCCAGCCAGTGCTGTTTGATGGCGGTATAGCCGACCAGTTCGCCGCAGGCGAATATCGGCGAAACGGCCAGAACGTCCAGCGGATGCGCCGAGCTCCAGTAGGGGTAGGAGGTCAAGAGCAGATCGCCCGGCTCCATGTTCTCCGCACCGACGTACTCCACGGTCTTTTGCAGGCCGTAGTCGTTGCCGCGGGTGAAGACCGCCAGGCCGGGCGCCTCGGAGAGCATGCGGCAATTGCGGTCGTAGAGCCCAAGACCGAAATCGCGCAATTCATAGATGATCGTGCTGTAGGAGGTGCGCATGAGGTTGCGTTCCATTTCACGCGCGGCGGAAAGCAGATAGTTGTGGATGACCTCGATGGTGATGGGGTCCAGTCCGTTTGATTTGCTCATCAGCCGTCTCCTGTCTGAAGCCTGCCATTAGGCCGGGCGCAGGGCCGCCGTGGCGTCCTGGTCGATGGTCATGGTTTCCGAATCAATGGCCACGCCGTAGTCGCGTCGCGCCGATTCCAGCGATACGAAGTCGTTGATGACGTCTTCCAGCACACGCTGCGGGTCCCGCTGCCGGGGGTCGCCCCAGCCGCCGCCACCGCCCGAATTGTTCTGGATGACTTCCTCGGCTTCCATCCGGTAATAAATGGCGCCGGTCCGCTCCTCCTTGTCGGAGCCCGGCCACACGATGACGTGGCCGACTTCAGCGTCATGGCCCCCTTCCATGCCCCAGGGCGCGGACTTTGTTTTCTTGACCAGCGTCAGGGTTGAGGAGGGGTGCAAAAAACGATAGCTACGGGTGACTCCCACGCCACCGCGATACTTGCCCGGCCCCCCGGAATCCCTGCGCATCCTGTAGGTCTCAATGATCCAGGGCCCCTTGGTCTCCATGATTTCAATCGGAACGTTACGGCAGCCGGGTTCGCTGAGGTGCATGATGGCATCCTCGCCGTCGCTGCCGGCGTAAGCGCCGAAGCCGATGCCCTCGTTGGTCGCCTCCAGCCAGGGCAGGCCTGTCTCCGGGTGTATGCCCAGCCCCATGACGCTAAAGACGTCGCCGCCACTGCAGGCTGGAATGCGGTCGGGCATGCCCTGCGAGAGGGCCTTGAGGATCACTTCGGGCGCCAGCAGGGCGGCCCAGACGGTGAAGGTCGGCGCGGGCGGGATGGCATGCATCATTTCGCCGGCCGGGGCGATGACTTTCAGCGGCCGATAGTTGCCGCTGTTGGCGGGCGTATCCGGCGTGGTAACGCCCTTGAATGCCAGCGCACTCACGCCTTCAGTCAGGCCAATCGGCAAGTTCATGGGGCCCGGCGTGGCAGGATGGGAGCCGCTCCAGTCCACGATGAACTCGTCATCCGTGACCGTGACCTTTACCTTGAGTTTCAGCATTGTGTCATGGTCGATGCCGTCATCATCGGCCCAGTCCTGGGCCTCCCAGGTGCCGTTGGGCAATTCTGCCAGACGTACGCGCGCCAGTTGCTCGCCGTGGTCGAGGATGGCCGCCGTTGCCTTGCGGAAAAGGTCGAGGCCAAAGCGTTGCACGAGTTCGGCGACGCGACGCTCGCCGGTGCGGCAGGCGGAGATTTGCGCGTTGAGGTCGCCGATGATGCGCTCCGGCAAACGACTGTTGAAGCGCAGCAGGTTCTCGACTTCCTGGTCGAGCACGCCGGCCTTGTAGAGCTTGAGGCCGGGCATGAGCAGCCCTTCCTGAAAGACATCGACAGAATCAAGGATATAGCCGGGGTCCTTCTGGCCGAGGTCGAGCCAGTGCTGCTTGATGGCGGTGTAGCCGACCAGCTCGCCGGCGGCGAAAATGGGAGAAACGGCGAGGACGTCCAGGGGATGAGCCGAACTCCAGTAGGGGTAGGACGTAAGCAACAGGTCGCCGGGTTCCATGTTCTCTTCGCCGACGAATTCGACCGTCTTCTGCAAGCCGTAGTCGTTGCCGCGGGTGAAGACGGCCAGGCCAGGCGCTTCAGAGAGCATGCGACAGTCGCGGTCGTAGATGCCGAGGCCAAAATCGCGGAGTTCATAGATCACCGTGCTGTAGGAGGTGCGCATGAGATTGCGCTCCATCTCACGGGCGGCGGAGAGCAGGTAGTTGTGAATAACCTCCACGGTGATGGGGTCGAGGGCGACCTCAGACCGTTCCTGTGTGGATTCCCTCATCGCTTCGCTCGCAGGGCGGCGGTGGCCGCCTGGTCGATAGCCAGCGAGCCCTCGTCAATGACGACGCCGTAGTCGCGTCTCGCCGCTTCCAGCGATACGAAGTCGTTGATGACGTCAGCAAGCACACGCTGCGCTTCGCGTTCAAGCGGATTGCCCCAGCCGCCGCCACCGCCGGAATTGTTGCGGATGACGTCTTCGGCCTCCATTTGATAGTAGATGGCGCCGGTGCGCTCTTCCCTGTCCGTCCCGGGCCAGACGATGACATGCCCGCCTTCGGCTTCCTGGCCGCCGGCCATGCCCCAGGGGGCGGACTTGGTCTTCTTGACCAGGGTCAGGGCGGAAGAGGGATGCAGGAAGCGATAGACGCGGGTGATACCCACGCCTCCGCGATATTTGCCCGGGCCGCCGGAATCGCGTCGCATGTGGTAGGTCTCGATGATCCAGGGGGCCTTGCTTTCCAGCACCTCGACGGGATTGTTGCGGCAGCCGGGTTCGCTGACGTGCATGATGGCATCCTCGCCATCGTTGCCGGCGAAGGCGCCAAAGCCAACCGCCTCGTTGGTCGCCTCCAGCCAGGGAACGCCGGTCTCGGGATGCATGCCCAGGCCCATCACGGTGAAGATGTCCCCGCCGCTGCAGGCCTGCACCCGTTCGGGCATTCCCTCGGCCAGCGCCTTGAAGATCACTTCGGGCGCGAGGATGCCGGTCCAGATGAAAAAGGTCGCTGCGGGATGCTGGGCATTCATCAGTTCACCCGGCGGGGCGATGACCCGCAACGGACGGTAGTGGCCGTCATTGGCGGGCAAATCCGGCGTGGAGACGCCCTTGAAGGCCAGGCCGCTGACGCCCTCGGTCAGCCCGATGGGCAGATTCATGGGGCCCAGACAGGCAGGATTCGAGCCGCTCCAGTCCACGATGAACTCGTCATCCGTGACGGTCACCGTACACCTCAGTTTCAACATGGTGTCGCGGTCCACACCGTCATCGTCGGCCCAGTCCTCGGCCGTCCAGGCGCCCTTCGGCAGCGCCGCCAGGCGCGCGCGCGCGACCCGCTCGCCATGGTCGAGGATGGCCTCGACCGCCTGCTGGTACAGTTCCACGCCGAATCTCTCCACGAGCTCCGAGACGCGGCGCTCGCCCGTGCGACAGGCGGAGATTTGCGCGTTCATGTCGCCAATGACGCGGTCCGGCAGGCGGCTGTTGAAACGAATCAGGTTGTAGATCTCTTCATCCCGCACGCCGGCCTTGTAGATCTTCAGGCCGGGCATGATCAGGCCCTCCTGGAAGACGTCGACGGAATCGAGGACGTAGCCGGGGTCTTTCTGACCCAGGTCCAGCCAGTGCAGCTTGATGGCCGTATAGCCCACCAGCTCGCCACAGGCAAAGATGGGAGAGATTGCCAACACGTCCATCGGGTGCGCCGAGCTCCAGTAGGGATAGGAGGTCAGGAGCAGGTCGCCCGGTTCCATGTTTTCCTCGCCGACAAACTCGATAGTCTTTCCGAGGCCGTAGTCGTTGCCGCGCGTGAAGATGGCCAGGCCTGGCGCTTCCGCCAGCAAACGGCAGTGGCGGTCGTAGATGCCCAGGCCGAAATCGCGAATTTCGTAGACGATCGTATTGTAGGAGGTGCGCATCAGGTTGCGCTCCATCTCACGCGCGGCCGAGAGCAGGTAGTTGTGGATGACCTCCGTCGTGATGAGGTCCAGTTCAGCCATCAGCCGTTGTCACCCCGTTGGGCGATCCGGATCTGCAACTCGCCGTAGTCGCCGACGGTCAGCGCATCGCCCGTATGCACCATGGTCGTGGAGCTGGGCTCCTCGACAATCGCAGGTCCGGACAGGCTGTCGCCGGCGCCCAGCTTCATGCGGTCATAAACCTGGTATTCGATTTGTGAACTGCTGGCCCGGTCGTAGACCATACGACTGCCGCGCGAGGCTGCGGCAAGGTTGCCACTGCCAGTCTCGGCGCGGGCCAGGTCCGGGCGCGGCAACAGGCCGACGGCCCGCAGGCGCAGGGTCACGATTTCGATCGGGTCCTGCATCATGCTGTGGCCATACTGCTGCAGATGGGCCGCGTGGAAGCGTTCGGTGATGAGCGGGATATCATCTGTCGAGAGCGTCACGCCGGGCAAGGGAATGTTTACGGTGTGTTCCTGGCCGCGGTAGCGCATCTCGGCGCTGGGGAGGTACTGCTGCTGGTCCGCGCCGAAGCCATCGCTCGCCAGCGCGGCCTGGCCCTGGGCCGCCAGTTCAGTGTAGACCTGGTTCGCCTGGGCGGGGTCCATATCGACAAGGCCGGTGATGTGCGTACGGGCGTAGTCGTGCACCACGTCAACCATCAGCATGCCGAGGGCGGAAAAGTTGCCGGGTCCCGGCGGAATGATCGCCAGCGGAACGCCCAGTTCGCGAGAGATATTGGCGGCCACGAAAGCGCCGCCGCCACCGAAGGCGCAGAGCGCGAAGTCGCGCGGATGGTAGCCGCGCTCGACCGAGATGACGCGCACGGCGCCGGCCATCTTGGCCTCGAGGATGCTGACGATGCCGGCGGCCACGTCATTCAGGCCCATGCCAAGTTGCTGCGCAAGGCGTTCAATGGCCGCCTCGGCCAGGGCCGGGTCGATGTCTATTTCGCCGCCAAGGAAATTGTCCGGGTTGAGGAAGCCGATTTGGAGGGCTGCGTCGGTGAAGGTGGCCTGCTGGCCGTCCTTGTTGTAGCAGGCCGGGCCGGGGTCGGCGCCGGCGCTTTGCGGGCCCACCTGCAGGTGGCCGCCCTCATCCACCCAGGCGATGCTGCCGCCGCCCGCGCCGATGGTGTGGATGTCGATGGTTGGAATGGAGATCGGCAGGGTCTGGAAGACCTGTTCATTCTCGACCGTCGGTTCGCCCTCGGCGATGAGCGAGGCATCCAGACTGGTGCCGCCCATGTCCACGGTGATCATGTTGGTCAGGTCGATCAACTTGCCCAGAAAGGCGCCGCCAATGACGCCGCCGGCCGGGCCGGAGAGTACGAGATGGGCCGGTTCCTCGCGGGCGGTGTCCAGGGTCATGGCGCCGCCGCCCGAACGCGTCATCAGAAAGTTACCGTTGAAGCCGCCGTTAACCAGTTCGCTGTTCAGGCGCGTGAGGTAGGTGCGGGTGATGGGCTTGATGTAGGCATCGATGACGGTCGTGCTGGAGCGCTCGTATTCGCGATAGACGCGGCTGAGGCGGTGTGACAGGGTGACGGAAATCTGCGGCGCGACTTCCTGGAAGACCTTCTCGAAGGCCAGTTCGTGCGCCGGGTTGGCGTAACTGTGCAGAAAACAGACGGCGACCGACTCCACGCCCTGGTCCACGATTCGTTGCGCCACCTCACGCGCCTGGTCGGCGTCAAAGGGGATCAGCACCTGGCCTTTGTAATTCAGGCGCCCGGTGACTTCAAAGCACAGCGAGCGCGGCACCAGCGACTTCGGTTTTTTGTACTTGAAATCGTACATGGGCTCACGATCGGTCCGGCCGAGGACGTAGATATCGCGGAAGCCGCGCGTGGTGACAAAGGCGACCTTCGCGCCACTGCGGGTCAACATCGCGTTGATGCCAAGTGTCGTGCCGTGCACAAAATACTCAATGTCACCGGTCTGTGCGCCGACCTTGTCAAAACCCTCCAACACACCTTCGGCCGGATTGGCGGGCGTGGTCGCCACCTTGTCCAGCTGGATGTCGCCGCTGTCCTCGTCAAGGACGATGACATCGGTGAAGGTGCCGCCTACATCGACTGAAACGCGCATGACTTCCTCTCTCTCTCAGAACTCCGGATTCAGTTGCCTTGCAAACTCACGGCGCTCCGGCATGATCTCCAGCAACTCCAGCGTTTCCGGATCAAAGCGAAGTCCGTAATCCTCGATTGCCTGCTGCGGGCTGACGAGTCCGGCCCGCAAGTCCTCGCGCAGGGCATCCGCCGGACGCTCCAGCGGATTGCCGCGCCCGCCGCCGCTGCCGGTGATGATACGCACCAGATCGCCCCTGCACAGGGGATATCTGGCCAGCTTGCCGCGTCGAACCTCCGGCTGCGCCGAGCCGGCGCGGATGACCGCCGCGCTGTTGGACGAACCCGGTTTGCCGCCGTCCGCCCCCCAGGGCGGAATGCGGTGCCGGCCGTAGGTGGTGGTGATGTGACCGGCGGGTCCGGTCAGACGGTAGTCACGCACCATCCCGCGGCCGCCGCGCCAACGCCCGGCGCCATGCGCCGTGATGTCCAGCGCATACTGTTCCACCAGCAGGGGATAGCGCGACTCACAGACTTCGACCGGGATGTTACGGGTTTCACCATTGCCCTGGGCGACAAGGCCATTCTGGCCGTCGCGCGCCGGCGCCGCCCCCCAGCCGCCGGCCTGCGGTTCCGTCAGGACGAAGAGCTCGCCATTATCGAAAGTGCCGCTGAGATTGGTGCCACAAATGCTGAGAAAGTGGCCCGCCGAGAGTCGCTCGCCGGCGATGGGCCAGAGCGCCTGCCAGAGCAGGTCGATCGCGGCCGCACCCGCTTCCCAGTAAGTGGAGACCGGCGCCGGGCGCTGCGCGGTAAAGATGGTCCCCGGCGGGCAAATCACTTTCACAGGGCGAAAGCAACCGCCGTTGTTGGGGTAGTCCGGCGCGGTGACTGACTTGAACATCACCCTCGCCGATGATTGCAGGCGCGCCCAGGTGCCATTGACCGGGCCGGGACGCTGTGGCGATGAACCGCTGAAATCCGCGATGAATGCCTCGTCGGTGACGGTGATGCGCACGCACACCGGAATCTTCTCGTCACTGAAGCCGTCGTCATCCATGAAGTCCTGCGCCTCCCAACTACCTTTTGGCAATTTGGCAAGCGCAGTGCACGCGACCAGCTCCCCCTGCTTTAGCAGACTGTCGATGCTGGCGCGCAGGGCGTCGACGCCGTGTCGCTCGCAAAGGGCGGCGATGCGCGCCTCGGCGACGCGGATGGCGGCCACCCCGGCGTAAAGGTCGCTGAGCGTCATGTCGGGCAGGCGCACGTTGGCGGCGAGCAGGTCAATGATGTCCCGCACCGGCTCACCGGCGTCGTAAACGCGCACGGCCGGCAGTTGCAGCCCTTCCTGGTAAATCTCGGTTGCGTCCGTGGTCCAGCTGCCGGGGGCCATGCCACCGAGTTCGGTCCAGTGCCCCTTGTTGGCGGCGAAGGCCACCAGCTCGCCATCGACAATGACCGGGCCGACGAGGCAAACATCGCTGAGATGAGTACCACCGCCGGAATAGGGGTCATTGGTGGCGAAAATGTCCCCCTCGCGCATGCCGTCCGCGCCGAACTTCTCCAGAATGGATTCCACGGCCACAGGCAGCACCCCGGTGAAGCCGGGCACGCCCTGGGCCTCGGCGATCAACTCCGCCTGCGGCGTCAACAGGGCGCAGGCGGAGTCCAGCACCTCGTAGATGATGGGGCTCTTGCTGGCTCGACCCAGGCGCACAAAACTTTCGTCAGCGGCGGCCTGAAGCTGTTCCTGAATGATGGTCAGGGTGAAGGGGTCATGCGCCATGATCGCGCTCCCGCGACATGTCCGCGCGCAGGGAAGCCGTGGCCACTTCGTCCACTCCTGCGTTGTCAAGTACGACGCCGTAGGCCTGGCGCGCGATTTCCGGCGACAGAAAGCCCTCGCGCACGTCCTCCGCCACGCGCGGCGGCTCGCGCTGCAGGGGATCGCCATAGCCGCCGCCCACGGCCGTGATCAAGCGCGCGACGTCGCCGCGCTGCAGGCGTTGGCGGGCGCAGCGCCCCGTGCGCATAACGGCCTTTCCCTGACCTGCAGGGATGATCTCGATGGCGTTGTTGGAACCGTCCGCGCCGCCGGCCGCGCCCCAGGGCGGGAAGCGAAAGCGGCCAAAGGAGGCGGTCAGGTCCGCGTGGCTGCAGGTCACCTGGTAGTCACGAATGAGGCCAAAGCCGCCGCGCCAGCGACCGCCGCCGCCTGGTTCGGTGTTGAAGGCAAACTGGTCGACCAGCAGGGGGTAGCGCGTTTCGCAGATTTCGACCGGCATGATATAGGTCTCGCCGTCGCCGGAGGGCACCAGCCCGCTCTGGCCGTCGCGCCGGTGGGTGGCGCCCCATCCGCCGGCCTGGGGTTCGACCAGCACCCAGGGCGTCCCGCTCTCATCCTCGCCGCTGACAATCGTGCCGCAAATGCTGAGGTGATGACCGACGGACAGACGATCCGGGGCGACCGGATACATGGCGCGCCAGATCAACTCGGCGGCGTAGGAACCGGTCTCCCAGTAGGTGGAGGTAGGCGCGGGCCGTTGCGCGGTGAACAGGGTGCCCGGCGGGCAAATGATTTCGATGGGTCGAAAGAAGCCGTCGTTGTTGGGAAAGTGCGGGTCCAGCACGCACTTGAACATCTCGCGCACAACGACCATCAGGCCGACGTGGGTGGTGTTGATGGGGCCGCTGGCCTGGGGGGCGCAGCCGCTGTAGTCGGCGACGAAGCGCTCGCCGTCGATGGTAACCCTGACGCAAACGTATTGGGGTTCGTCGCCGATGCCGTCGTCGTCAAGCCAGGCTTCGGCGTGCCAGGAACCATCAGGCAGGGCGGACAGTCGCTCGCGGGCGACACTTTCGCCGCGCTTCAAGAGCAGGGCGATTGAGTCCAGCAGGGCATCGGCGCCGTACCTGGCGCAGACCGCAGCCACGCCGCGGGCGCCGGCGTGCAGCGCGGCGATGCCGGCGTACATATCCCCCAGTGTCATCTCTGGCAGGCGTACGTTGGCCTCAATGATGTCAAGCAGGTCCTGCTGTGGCTGCCCGGCGCGGTACAGGCGCAGGGCCGGCAATTGCAGCCCTTCCTGATAAATCTCGGTCGAATCGGTGGTCCAGCTGCCGGGGGCCATACCGCCGACTTCGGTCCAGTGGGCCTTGTTGGCGGCAAAGGCCAACAGGCAGCCCTCATGGAACAGCGGCATCACCAGCACGACGTCGCTGAGGTGCGTCCCACCGCCGCCCCAGGGGTCATTGCTGGCGTAGATATCGCCGGGTTGCAGCGCGTCGGCGCCGAATTTTCCCAGCACTTCGCGCACGGCGAAACCGAGGCAGCCGACGAAACCGGGGACGCCCTCGGCCTCCGCAATCAATTCCCCTTCCGCTGAAATCAGGCCGCAGCCCATATCCAGCACCTCATAGATGATGGGGCTCTGCGCGCTGCGGCCGTAGGTGATGAACATTTCCACGGCGCTGGCGCGCAGCATGTCGCCGATGATCTCAAGCGTGAAGGGGTCCCTGCTCATTGCGGTTGCGCCAGCTCCGCAAGTCGCGCGCCGATCGGAGCGGAGTCGCCGAAAAGGCCGCGGCGGGCGACCTCGTCGACGGGCGGCCCCTCGCTGGCTCCGACGCGCGAGGGCAGCCAGTCGAAGCGTTCTGCGGCCTCGGCCATCATTTCCGCCATTTTCAACGCAGAGATGACGGGGTCGAGCACGGGCACGCCCAGTTCCTGCTGCATGTGGCTGTAAAAGCCAAATTCGGCGGTGCAACCGAGGATGAGCGCCTCGGCGCCGTCCTCCTTGATCGCTGCACGGCCGGCCTCCAGCATACGCTCACAGGTCAGGTTGTGGTCGACCTGGAAATCGCGCACGCCCATGCCCATGGTGCGGAAGGAAGCGAGGCGTTCGCCATGGCCGTAGAGCAGGAGGTTCTCGCGCATTTTGGAAATCCACTTCTCGCGGCCGACCAGCACCGAAAAGCGATGGCTCAGCATGGCGGCGATGGCGCTGCTGGAATGGCAGGGGGCCACCACCGGCGCGCGGCCGGAGACTTCGCGGGCCTCACGCAGGCCGACGTCGTAAAAGCAGCCGATGATGATGGCGTCGAAGGCCGGCGCCTCGTGCCAGGTGATGCGCACGATGTCGGCGATGACCTGCGCCTCGTAAGAGTGGTATTCGACGTGGTGAGGGCGGCCCTGGGGCAGGGCGACCATCTCGATTTCCGTTTGAATGCCTTTGGCGGCCAGCAGGGCATCGTACATGCCGGGGTCCATCGAATCGGCGCCAACAGGGTCGATATAGAGCAATCTCATGACTGGTCCTCCCCCTGAATGTGGATTAAACCGTTGCGATCGCGCCAGGCGCGTTGCTGCGGAAAGACGAGAATGGTCGCGGTGGGTTCTTCAATGACGGCCGGGCCCGCCAGTGCCTCGCCGACGGGCAGGCGGTCACGCTCGAAGATGTCCGCCTGCAATGGCACGGGATCGTCGAAATACACCTCACGCCGGCCCTTGCCGGCATCCGCCAGCGTCAGGCCGTCGCCGCAAACCCTGCCGATCTCGGGCGCAGGCACAAGGCCAAAGGCGGTGACGTGGTAGTTGACCAGTTCGACGGGCGAATCCAGGCGGAAGGTGTAGGTCTGCTCGTGCGCCTGGTGGAAGCGTTCCAGCAGCCCGTCGACAGCTGCGGCGTCGATGCAGCCTTCCGCCAACGGGACCTTGACCGTGTGTTCCTGGCCGAGATAGCGCATGTCGGCGTGTCGTTCACTGCGAATATCAGCCGCCGCCACGTCTTCACGCTGCAGCGCTTCATGAACGCGCCTGCTCATGTCGGCGAAGGTCTCATCCAGGTCTGGCGCGGCATCTTCAGTGACCCGGGTGATGCGAGTGCGAATGTCGTCGCGGCGCAGGTCGCTCATCAACATGCCCCAGGCGGAAAAGACGCCGGGTTGTTGGGGAATGACGACCTTGCGCGTTTGCAGTTCGCGCATCAGGGTGGCGCCATGCAAGGCGCCACCGCCGCCAAAGGGCAACAACACGAAGTCGCGCGGGTCATGGCCCCGCCGCACCGAAACGAGCTTGAGCGCGTTGATCATGTTGGAGTCGGCGATGCGAATGATGCCCAGCGCGGTCTCGGCGATGCCGAGGCCGAAGTGGGCGGCAAGAGGCTGCAGCGCCTGTTGCGCCCGCGCGACGCTGAGCGGAATGCGTCCGCCCAGGAAATAGTCCGGGTTGATCCGGCCGGCGACGAGGTTGGCATCCGTGAGCGTAGGCTGGTCACCCACGCCCTGGCAGGCCGGGCCGGGGTCGGCGCCGGCGCTCTGCGGGCCCACGCGCAGGGCGCCGCTTTCGTCCAGGTGGGCGATGGACCCGCCGCCCGCGCCAATCTCGACGATATCCACGGTAGGCACAAGAATGGGGTAACCGGCGCTGCGCCGGTCATGTTCGATCTTGTAATCGCTGGTGATTCGTGGCGCGCCATCCAGCACCAGCGAACACTTGGCCGTGGTCCCGCCGACGTCCAGGGAAATCACGTTCGGCTCGCCGATGATCCCGCCGATTCGGGCGGCGCCGATGACCCCGGCGACGGGTCCGGATTCGACCAGGTTGACGGGCAACTGGCGACCGGCGCCAAAGCTGGCACTGCCGCCATTGGACTGCATCACGTGAAGCGAGGGAGAAGGGATGCCCATGTCATTCAGGTCGCGTTCCAGGCTGTTGAGATAGCGCGCCACAATGGGCATGACGTAGCTGTTGAGCACCGCGGTATTGCTGCGCTCAAATTCCCGCCACTCGCGCGTCACCTGGTGCGAAAGCGTAACCGGCAGGTCCGGCGCCAGGTCCGCCAGGATCTGGCCGCACTCCAGTTCATGCTGCGGATTGACGTAACTGTGCAGAAAACAGACGGCGACAGCCTCAACGCCCTCCGCCAGCAGGGTCCCGGCCGCGCGCGCCACGTCCTCATGGCACAGGGGTAGCAGCACTTCCCCGCGGAAGTTCAGGCGACCGGTGACCTCCAGGCGCAGCCGGCGCGGCACAAAGGGCGTCGGCTTGACGTAGGTCATGTTGTAGATGTCGGGGCGGTTGGCGCGCCCGATTTCCAGCACGTCGCGGAAGCCCCGGGTAGTGATGAGCCCCGTGCGCACACCCTTGCGTTCGGTCAGCGCGTTGATGACGAGGGTGGTGCCGTGCACCAGAAAACCGGTGCCGCGCGCGTCCTGCCGGCTCTGTCGGATGGCGGACACGACGGCGGCGCCGAAGTCATGCGGCGTCGTAGGCACCTTGGTGTTGCCGACGGCGCCACTTTTCTCGTCCTGCCAGACAAGGTCCGTGAAGGTACCGCCTATGTCGGTGGCGATGCGCATGTCAGGACGAAACCTGGCCGTTCGCTTGCTCGAACAGGTGGCAACGCACGATGTGGTCGCTGCCGGTGACGTCGATGGGCACCATCAGCGGGTCGATGTGGCGGCAATGGTCCATGACCTGGGGGCAGCGGGTGTGGAAGCTGCAGCCGGAAGGCAGATCGACCGGGCTGGGGATCTCGCCCGTTGAGCGGATCTGTGCCGGTCGCAACGCCTCTTCGGCTTCTGTCAGGACGGGAATGGATGAGAGCAACATCTGGGTGTAGGGGTGCTGGGGCGATTCGAAGAAGTGCACCGCTTCGGCGACTTCCGCAACCCGGCCCAGGTACATGATGGCGACGCGCGACGCCAGGTTACGCATAACGCTCAGGTCGTGCGTGATGAACATGTAGGTCAGATTCAACTCTCGCTGCAGGCGGATGAGCAGATTGAGGACCTTGCCCTGCACCGAAACGTCCAGCGCGGAGGTGGGTTCGTCGAGAATGACCAGCGAGGGATTGGTGGCCAGCGCGCGGGCAATGGCGACGATTTGTCGCTCGCCGCCGCTCAACTGACGCGGGTACTTGTGCATGAATTCCGGCGGCAGGTCCACCAGCTCCAGCAGGCGGATGATTTCCGTCAGACGGTCTTTTTCCGGCTGATGGATGCTGAGGGGAAGTTCGAGGATCTGGCGAATGGTGCGGCGGGGATTGAGCGAGGAGCCGGGGTCCTGGAAAACAATCTGGACCTCCTTGCGCAGGTCCAGCGGCCGCCGGTCGCCCTGACCGAAGAGGTCCCGGCCATTGAAGGTGATGGTGCCGCTGGTGGGCAGGTACATGCCCATCGTGATGTAGGCGATGGTGCTCTTGCCGGAACCGGACTCGCCGACGATGCCGAAGGTCTCGCCACGGCGCACGTTGAAGGAGACGCCATCGACCGCCTTGACAGTGACCGGCTCCCGTTTGATCAGGCCCTTGCGGCCTACAATGAAATGCTTGCGCAAGTTTTCGACACGAAGAATGATATCGTCGCTCATACCGGCTGGAGCTCCGCCTTGTAGTTGCTCACCTTGTGGGGCTCGTCGTAGAGGAAACAGGCCACCGCATGCGACTCGTCAGCCGGGCCCTGGACCTGAAACACTGGCGGTTTCTCACGATTGCATACGGGCATCGCGTGAGGGCAGCGTCCGGAAAAGCGACAGCCGGCGGGCGGGTTCATGTAATCCGGGATGCGTCCGGGAATGCCTTCGCTGATGCCGCCGCCGGTGAGGCGCGGAACGGCGTCCATCAGGCCCTGGGTGTAGGGATGCAGCGGATTGGTGAACAGACGCTGCGTCGGCGCCACCTCCACCATGTTGCCAGCGTACATGACGTAAACACGGTCCGTCATCTGGCGCACGATGCCCAGCGTGTGCGTGATGAGAATGAAGGAGTTGCCCTGTTGCTCGACCAGGTCCTGCAGGAGGCGCAGGACCTGGTCCTGAATGGTGACGTCCAGCGCGGTGCCAGGCTCGTCGGCGATCAGCAGACCGGGCCGGGTGCTGAGCGCCATGCCGATGCAAACGCGTTGGCGCATGCCGCCACTGAGCTGGATGGGATAGCTGTCCAGCAGACGTTCCGGGTCGGCCAGGGCGACCTGACGAAGGGCCTCCAGCGCGCGTTCCCGCAACTGGGCATTGTTCAAGTTGCGGTTTTCCGGCGAGGCGTAGCGGATCACCGCGGTGAGTTGCTGGCCGACGGTGAAGACCGGGTTCAGGGCGGCGGTGGGGTCCTGAAAAATCATGGAGATTCCCTGTCCGCGCATGTTAACCAGCTCGCGCTGGCTCATCGTCATGACGTCCTGACCCTGAAACCAGATCTCGCCCTGGGGGACTTCGGCCGGTGGCGTGGGAAGCACCTGCAGGATGGTTTTCATGGTGGTCGTCTTGCCGCAGCCCGTCTCTCCCACCAGGCCGACGCGTTCGCCCTGCAGGACGTGGAAATTGATACGGTCGAGGACCCTGAGCACACCGCCATAGACGCGGAAATTGACGGACAAATCACGGATTTCAAGCAGCGGCGTTTCCTGGTCCACCATTACACCTCTTCCGCGGAGAACAGATCGCGCAGGCCGTCGCCGAGCAGGTTGAAACCGAGTACGACGACGACGATGGCCAGGGCGGGGAAGATGGCCATCCACCACTGGCCGGTGGGAAGGTAATCGGAGCCCTTGGCGACCATCGTGCCCAGGCCGGGTTGCGGTTCCTGGACGCCCAGGCCGAGGAAACTCAGCATGGAGCCAATGATGATGACCCAGCCCACGTCCAGGCTCATCTTGGTGAAGATGGGCGAAATCATGTTGGGCAAGATCTCACGAAAGAGTATGTGCGGGGTTCTGGCGCCGATGGTCTCCGCCGAGCTGACGAAGTATTCGGTGCGCAGGGCGCTGGACAGGCCGTAGACCAGGCGGGCGTACCAGGGCCACCACATCAACGAGACGGCGATCATCGAATTGGTCAGGTTGGGTGTCAGCACGGAAGCGATGGCAAGCGCCAGAATCAGGGGCGGCACGGACAGGAAGATATCGGTGATGCGCATGATGATGGTATCGATGATAGTGCCCTGAAAGTAACCGGCGACCATGCCCAGGGTGACCCCGACCGGCACGACCAGGGTCAGCACCACGACGGCCATCAGCAGCGAAAAACGAAAGCCAAAGACGATTCTGCTGAGTATGTCCCGGCCGAACTGGTCCGTCCCCAACAGGTATTCGCCGCCGGGCGGCTTCTTGGCATTAACGAAGTCCGTGAAGGGCCTGACATGGTCGGGAAAGGGTGTGACGAACTCCGCGAAAATGGCCAGCAGGATGATGGCGATGACCATCAACAGGCCGATGACGGAGAGCGGATTGCGGGAAAACTTGAACCACATGCGCCCGAGGTTCTCGCGGCGATTCTGACGCTGAATGCGCGCCAGCTCGTCCACGTCAGTCAGGTCGGGAGCAGGGGAAACAGCAATTTCGGCCATGTCAATCGCTCCTTGCGCCACGCAGACGAATGCGCGGGTCCAGAATACCTACCACCAGGTCGACAAGAATATTCACCACAATGAAGGTCACGCCCAGGATCAGGATGACGGCGGCGATGGCGTTGAGGTCCTTGTACAGCATCGCCGTCGTGGCGTAGCGGGAGATGCCGGGCCAGTTAAAAATCACTTCCACAAGGAAGGCGTTGGAGAGGTTGGCGGCGAAGTCCAGCCCAAAGATCGACACGGTGGGGATGAGTGAGGGCTTCAGCAGGAATTTGCCGGTGACGGTCCGTTCCGGGATGCCCAGCGCGCGCTCCGCCGCGATGTAGTCTCGCGTCAGATTGTCCGACATGGTGGAACGGGTGATGCGCGCTTCCTGGGAAAGCGAGCCCAGCGCCAGCGCCAGCGACGGCAGAATGAGATGGTGCAGGGCATTCACGAAGGTATCGAACTGACCGGCAAGCAGGGAATCTACGGTATAGAGGCCTGTGACTCTTGGCGGCGGCTCAAAGCCGCTGCTGAGCCGGCCGATGGGCGGAAAGAGGTCCAGGCCGAACTCAGCGGTCGTAAAGAAGGTCAGGAATATGATGGCGACAACGAAGGCGGGGGTCACCACGCCCATGTAGGAAATCACGCGCACCAGGTTGTCGATCCAGGAGTCCTTGTGGCGCGCGCTCAGTGTGCCGAGGGTGATGCCGCCGATGGCGGATATGACACCGGCCAGCAGCACCAGCTCCATGGAGGCCGGCAGGAACTCGACGATGTCGTCCACCACAGGGCGGCGGGTGCGCAGGGAGTCGCCGAGGTCACCGCCCAGGGCGTTGGTGAACCAGATCTGGTATTGCTGCAGCAGCGGCTCATCCAGGTGCATTTCATCGCGCAGACGTTGGATCGTTTCCTGCGGCGCCCTTGCGCCGAGGGCCATGCGGGCCGGATCGCCAGGCAGGACGCGGCTGAGCAAAAAGATGAGGATGCTGAGTCCGAACAGGACAAAAATGGACTGAAAGATGCGTCGCAACAGAAAGAGGAAGAGGCGCTGAAGCTCCTCAACATTCAGGAAATTCATGGCCTCTCCCTCTCCCTGACTTGCTTGCCTGCCAGAGGGAGGCGCGGCATGGCGCCGCGCCTCCCGTATTGCGGACGATCGAAACTCTAGCTGTCCACGCCGATGAAGGGCGCGAAGATTTGATAGCCCATCACGCCGCTGTTTTCTTCCGGATGCCAGTCGACGAAGGTCTTGAAGGCGTGCTTGTTCCGCTGGTCATAGAGGAAGAGCGAGTAGGCCTGGTCGGCGATTTCTCTCTGCAGCGAGGCATACTCGGCGTAGCGCTCTTCCTGGTCCATGATGAGCAGGGAATTCTCGATACGCGCATCCAGGTCCTCATCCAGCAGCCACTCGTTCTGTTGCCAGGTGTTGGCCGTGGACGAGTGATAGCGCTGCTGCAGCATGAAACCGGCTTCCGGCCAGTCCGAGGCGGTGTAGATGGTGACGATGTGCGGGCTGGTCTCCTGAGTTGAGGCGTTTTCGACTACCGTGCCCCAGGGCGTGGAGAGGACGTTGACCGGCACGCCGATATCGGCCATGTTGGCCTGGAAAAGCAGGGCGAACTGCTCCTCGGCGGGCACCTGGGAGATCCAGTGCACGTCGATCGGATAGTCGGCGATGTTGTCGGCGTACTGGCACTGGGCCAGTTCTTCGCGCGCCTTGTCGAGGTCCCGACTGTAGATGGTGAGGTCGGAGGTATGCCCGTCTATGTTGCGTGGAACAGGCCCGATCATCGAGACTGTGCCCGGCCATTCCAGGGCCACGACCTGATCGTAGTCGTAGGCCCAGGCCAGGGCGCGGCGGCAGTGGACGTCATCCAGCGGTGCGAGACGCGTGTTCATCATGAAGTAGAAGGCAGTCAGCGAGCGAAATGCCTTGACGTCGATACCATCGATCGCGTCCAGGGATTGCAGGGCTTCGATAGTCTGCCAGTTGTCGGTTATCTCCAGTTCATCATTCAGCATCAGTGAGCGGACCGTGGCCGCCTCGGTGGTGTCCACGTAGGTGACGACGTCCGCCACATTTTCGACGAAGTTCTCTGCATTCCACCAGCCATCCCAACGCGCCATTTCCAGGTAACCCACCAACGGGTAGTCGATGACCATGTAGGGGCCGGAGCCGGCGCTGTTGGTCAGCAACCAGTTGCGGCCGTAGTCGCCGTGTTCGCCATAGAGGGTGGATTCCATATCGTAGTTGGCGCGCACCAGGTCCTCGTTAAGTATGTAGAGGCGCAACAACCTTGGAACGAACAGAGGGTCAGGTTGATCAAGGGTGAACTGGACGGTGTAGTCGTCCAACGCAGCGGCGGCGGCGTCTGGCACAAGGTAGGCAAAACCTTCCCCGATGTCGTTCAGGCGGTTGATGCTGTAGACGACGTCGGAAGCCAGCAGTTCCGTACCATCGTGGAACATGACGCCCTGGCGCAGGTTGAAGGTGAAGGTCAGGTTGTCATCGGAGATTTCCCAGGATTCCGCCAGCCAGGGTTGCACTTCGTTGTTCTTGTCAGGGTAACCCAGGGTGTCATACAGGTTAATCAGGGCGTGTGAACTGGAAAAATCATCTCCGGCGGCTGGGTCGATCGCCGTCGGCCAGGAGAAGGTAATGCGCAACTGGCGTTCACCATCCTGGGCGAAGGCTACTGCCGAGAAGACCAGCAGCAACAGCAGGGTAAGAACGAGCAACTTTCTCATGGTGTTTCTCTCCTCAAATGCTCTCGATGCCTGCAAAACTTTCTGTTCACCGATGGTACAATAAAGCGGTCACAATCCTCCTCACATACTGATCTGCGGCAGACTGTCGTGGCGTCCCCCGATGTGTGCGCGTCCATGAAAATTTAGCAAGGTCATCTGCCTCCAGCTTGTTCAACAGTGTGTACCTGGTGCTGATGACACGAATGTCCAAGCCCCATACGATTCGCTACCTGAGATGGGCCTGCAATAGCCTGGATTGTCACTGCAGCGTTCGCAAAGACCATCGACTCTTCGTTCCTGCTTTACACACAGGCCGCCTGCCATGATGATGCGCGAATCTGTTCCAATTTGATACGCATCATTTGTGCATGTTATCGGCGGCACATCGGTGGGTGGGGGCGGGCACTGGTTCGGTCCCTCGGACCCTATCTGCCAGTCCCCACAGGAATGATCCCAGCAATCACTCGTGTCATCCTGCCAGCACATTTTGGTGCAGGATCTGCGATCCCGACGCGTATTGCATATGTGCGACAGATACTCATCGCGGGTCTCGCTGTAATTTACAGTGATCACAACCCGTGGTGTGGCAGTAGCGGTGAGGGTGTTGGTTGGCGTCGGGGTGGCCGTGGGCGTCGGGGTTGGTGTGAAGGTCGGCGTGGGTGTTGGCGTGAAGGTCGGCGTGGGTGTTGGCGTGAACGTTGGGGTCGGCGTGGGCGTATTGGTCGGCGTGGGCGTTGGCGTGTAGGTCGGAGTAGGCGTGGGCGTACTGGTTGGCGTGGCAGTCGCTGTGGGGGTGGGCGTAGGGGTTGGCGTGTCTGTAGGTGTTGGTGTCGGCGTAGGCGTGTAGGTCGGCGTCAGGGTAGGGGTAAGCGTCGGCGTAAAGGTCGGGGTCAGTGTCAGTGTGGGTGTAGGCGATGGAGTGTGTGTGGGCGTGTAGGTTGAAGTAGGAGTCGGGGACCAGGAGACCCATTTGCCCTGCGGCCCGTTGAGCGTTCGGTCCGTGGCGTGGCGCGCCCGCACCTTCACCTGCCATTCGCGCGAGGGCGTGAAGTCCGGTATCTGATAGCCGGGCTCGGGGCCCACAGGCACTATCACGACGGTGCTGGTACCATCCGGGCCAACACGATACGCCAGGATGTAGTCCTTCACATTGCCGGTGACCATGTGCCAGGCCACAGTGCCCGCCTGATCGACGAAACGGACGTTGTGTACCCGCGCCAGTGGGCCTCCTGGCTTGGCGGTAGCGGTTGCTGTGGCCGTGGGCGTGATTGAGGCAGAGGCAGTGGGAGCGACTGTCGCCGCGGCCGTGGCGTTCATCCGTACCCGCATCCGCCCACTCCAGAAACTGTTGCGCACCATGCCGGTTCTGCCCTGCGCCCGCACCTGCACCAGATAGACCACGTCCGGTTGCATTCCGCGCAGGACGAAGCTTGTCTGTGTGGGCGGCACATTGACGCCCTGCCAAGGCTGGCCGAGGAGTTTGTGGCGGACGCGGTAGCCGCTGACGCCCTCCACCGCCTGCCAATGCAGTGTGTTGCCTTCAAGGCGCAATCCGGTGGGCGTCGGCAGCCGCGGCAGGGTGGACTGGGCCAGGACAGCCTGTTGTGGCAGCAGCAAGACCAGAAATAATGTCGTTAAAGGTAAGGTTTTTTTCGGCAGACTTTTCTGAAGTTGTCTGCTAAACAGCAATGACGATTGAATGGTTTTGCCAAGATAAATGCTTTCTCGCCTATGGCAGGGAAAGACTGTGGTTGGTTGGAACTCTTCTGTGAGCGCCTGGGCACTGTCAGGGTCTGGAGATGCGCCCGCTCTCCGGACCCGGCCAGGCGGGCGGGGTGTGGGCGGTGGCAGGTTCAGGCGTTCCGGGGCCCGAAAATGTCGGCGTTGACATCGCGCGCGGCCCCTGAAATCAATGGTAGAGAGTCTCGCCATACCCTGCCAACTAACTGCGGCAAACAGCCGTAACGACGGGAAGGTAACGCGCCACGATACAAATGTCAAAAACCTGACAATGAACGTGATAGTCTGGCGTCCACTGTTTCGTCTGCAACCGTGTTCCTGTTGCTGCATTTTGATCGCAAAGATTCACGGACTTCTGCGAACGTGACAGTCTGTTTGCAAACAAAACGCTCTGCATTTTCGGTGAAGCCAGGCCTGAGCCTGCCCCTCCATTATTCCCGGCGTCACGGTTTTATCTACCCAGGCAGTGATTTCACGCTGGTGTCCGTGCCCAAATGGACCACCACCCGGCCATCCAAAGGAAATCTCCCGAAAATTCGTCCTGGTCATCGACTGTGAATCCCATGGCGGGACTGATGGTCCTTGACAAGGAACAAGCGAATCAATTGCAGCAAGATTTGCCCATGTGTCAGGTTAACAGTTAATATGGGGCCCACGAACGGCTTGCTGGTGACCTTGAAGGGAGGCGGCAACATCATGTGATCTGCGCTCAGGGAAACCTCGAACAGAGAAATCCTGGACTCGTTGTCAAGGTCTCTGACAAGGCGTTTCCGGGCCCGTTACTACATGTCTTGCTTACACAAGAAACAAAAAAGGAGCAGAAGATGGTTTCCGACAAACAAGTCCAGCGTATCGATCGTCGTACCTTCCTGAAACTCACGGGGTTGGCGGCGGGAAGCGCTGCCATACCCGGCGCATTGGCGGCAACAACCCCGGCGCTGGCGCAGATGGATGGCGGAGGCACCCTGACTTTCGGTCATTTGGGAGATTTTCAGTACTTCGATCCCTTCCTTCTTCCCCTGGCAGACTGGCCGATGTTCCACCAGCTCTACAACGTCCTGGCGCGCTACGATGACAATCTGGAGCCGCAGCCCGAACTCGCCGAAAGCTGGGAATTCAGTGAAGACGGCCTGAGCCTCACCTTCAATCTGCGGCCTGGCGTCAAGTTTCATAACGGGCGCGACTTCGTGGCGGACGATGTCAAGGCCAGTCTCGAATACGCCCAGGACCCGGAGACCGGCGCCAACATCAGAACCCTTGCGCGGGCGGTCGAATCGGTTGAGGTGGTGGACGACGCTACCGTCGCCTTCCACTTCAGCAATCCGACGCCGGCTGCCTTTGACCTCATTGACCTGCTATTCATCATAAACAGCGAGACGATAGAGGAAATCAACTCCAACCCGGTAGGCACCGGCCCCTTCCGTTTCGCGGAGTGGGCGCCCGGCGACTTTGCCCGCTTCGAGAGGTTCGAGGATTACTGGAAGGAAGGGGTTCCCCACCTGAATGAGGTCATCGTGCGGGCGATCCCGGATTCTGCGACGATGATCGCCAACCTTGAGGGCGGAACCCTCGACGTGATCGCGGCCCCGCCGGCGAGCGAGTTTGCGCGCCTTGAGGCCACCGGGGGCATCAAGGTGGTCAGGGGCTTCCCTGGCGGCCTCGTCTGGGACCTCTCTCTGAATACGGGACGCGCGCCCTTCGACAACATACTCGTTCGCCAGGCGCTCCAGCACGCCCTCGATCGCCAGCGCATCGTTGACATTGTGTTCTTCAACATCAGCGACCCGTGGATCCAGCCCCAGTCCGACAAATCACCTCTCTACGATCCGGAGCTGGAGGGCTACTACACTTTCGATCTTGACAAGGCACAAAGCCTGCTTGAGGAGGCCGGGTACGGGGATGGCTTTGAGTTCACCGTGCTCACCGCCACCACCAACCCGGACGGGGCGCGCCTGTTGCAGGTGTTCCAGGCCGACCTGGCGCAGATCGGCATCACGCTGAATATCGACGAGGTAGAACCGGCGCAGTACCGTCCACGGGCGATCGGCCTCGATTTCGACGGGGCCATATTCACCTACGGTCGCGCGTCGAAAGACCCGGCCTCACTATTCGGGACGACCGGCGTCTGGCGTCCCGGGCCTGACCCCATCAACCTGTCGGGTTTCTCCACCGAGGAGTACCGGCGACTCGTCGCGGAGGGTCAAAGTGAGATGGATTCCGGACGGCGACAGGAGATTTATCAGGAGTTGAACCGCTATCAACTGGAGCAATCGTTCATCCTGGTGATCACGCCGGTGGTGCGCTGGTGGGCCATGAAGGAATCGGTCGAGGGTTTCTCACGAAACCTTGACAGTATGCCGATTCTGGAGCAGGTCAGGATAGAGGGCTGAGGGTAACGGCCCGTGACCAGGTGGCGCTCCGCTGAGCAATCGAAAGGGCGCCACCTGTGAGGGTCTATTTGCTGAGGCGGGTTATCGAACTCCTGCCCGTTCTCTTCCTGGCCTCCATCGTTGTCTTCCTGCTGTTGCACCTGGCGCCGGGAGACCCATCGTATTTCGTGGCCGGACGTGACGCGACCCCGGAGGAGCTCGAAGCCGTACGGAAGAAAATGGGCCTCGACAAACCCCTGCATGTTCAATATCTCATCTGGTTGGGGAATATCCTGCAGGGGGATCTCGGGGAGTCCGCGCTGAGCGACCAACCGGTATCCAGGCTGATTTGGGCGAGACTGCCGGCGACGCTGCATTTGGCCGTCGCCGGCTTTCTCGTGACGATTCTGCTTTCCCTGCTGGCAGGGGTGCCGGGCGCGCTGCGACCCAACTCGAAGGTGGACCACTTCTGGTCCGCCTACAGCGCGGCGGCCTTCGGTATACCGGTCTTCTGGCTGGGCATCCTTTTCATCCTGCTCTTTTCGGTCCGTCTTCGCTGGTTACCCCCCTCCGGCTACGTCAGTTTCCTGGAAGAACCCGTACGTAGTTTGCAATTGCTGCTGATGCCCGCGCTCACCCTCGGTATCGCCAATTCGGGCGTCCTCTCCCGCTTCATCAAGTTTTCCATACTGGAGACCATGCAGCAGGACTACATTCGTACGGCGCGTTCGAAGGGCCTGGCGGAGCGGGTCGTCGTCAGGCGGCACGCCCTCAGAAATGCACTGATCCCGGTGGTGACGGTCGCGGCCCTCATGGTGGGCCGGCTCCTGGGCGGGGCCGTCGTGATCGAGGTCGTTTTCGCCTGGCCCGGACTGGGCCGCCTGCTCCTGGAGGGCATCAACAGCCGCGATTACCCTGTTGTACAGGCGGCGCTGCTTTTCGTCGTTCTCATCTTTGTCATCGTCAATCTCGTCACGGATTTCCTGTACGTCTATCTCGATCCGCGAGTCCAGCTGGAGAGGAGGTAGCGTGGCGTGACCGTAGCCGACGCGGTCGAAAGCGCCTGTTGCGCCAGCGAGGCTGCCGGTCTCCCTTCCCTATGGACAATGAACTGGACAGGCGTCCCTCACGCGCCTTTTTGAAGCGACTGTTACGCAGCAGGTCGGGCAGGTTCGGCCTGACCTTGGTGCTCGTACTGGCCCTCCTCTCGCTGCTCTCTCCGCTGGTGGCCCCCTTTACACCCCTGGAGATGAACAGGGGCGACGAGTTTGAGCCACCGTCCGCCCGCTACGTTTTCGGGACGGACCAGTTTGGGCGGGACATATTCAGCAGGGTCCTGCATGGCGGAAGAATCTCCCTGCTCGTCGGCTTTGGCAGTATCGGAGTCGCCGCGCTGATCGGGGTGGGAACCGGGCTGCTGGCCGGCTACCTCCTGGGGTGGGTGGATTCGGCTGTCATGCGTTTATGGGACGTACTACTGGCCTTCCCCAACATTTTTCTGGGTATCGCTGTCGTTGCAGTCTTGGGGCCGGGGTCGCTCGTCTCCGCACTCGCGATTGCGGCCATGAACATGCCACATTTCTCCCGCATCACGCGCGCAGCCGTCATCGCCGAAAAGCAAAAGGAGTATGTCGAGGCGGCGCGCGCCATGGGTGCGAGCGACGGGCGTATCGCCATCATGAGCATCCTGCCGAACACGATTCCACCCTTGCTCGCCCAGATCGCGACCGCCATCCCGCGGGCAATCCTGCTGGAGGCGTCACTGAGTTTCCTGGGTCTCGGTACGCAGCCGCCGCGCCCGTCCTGGGGCAACATGCTGGAAGACAGCCGGGATTTCCTCTGGCGCGCCCCCTGGTACGGGCTCTACCCCGGCCTCGCGCTTTTCCTGCTGGTGCTGGGCCTGATCTTCCTGGCCAATGCGATCCGGGATTTGCTGGATCCGACCCGCCAGAACATTGAGTGAGGACGAGTGTGAAGCGAAACCTTCAGGGCGAGACTGGAATCTATCGGGAATCTGGATTGCAGGAAGTCATCGTCGCCACCGGCAACTTCACCGAACTGGGCGGATCTCTCATGCCTGAAGAGGTCCTCGAGGCGATGCTTGACGCAGCGCGCTCCTTTGTGGATATACGAGCGTTACACGAGTGGGCGGGGCAGGTCATTGTGAATGTTACCGGCGCGGAAGCGGGCTACGTGACATCGGGCGCCGCGGCGGGCCTGGTACTGGCGACGGCCGCGTGTATGACCGGGAGCGATCCGGCTGCGGTCCAGCAATTGCCGGATTGCGAAAGCCTGAAGAATGAGGTTGTCATCCACAAGGCGCACAGCAGCCATTACAACCGAATGTTCCGGCTGGCAGGCGCAAAGGTTAAGGAAGTGGGATACGGTACGCACCGTACCTTGCCCTGGCAGCTGGAGAGCGCGCTCGACGAAAGTACTGCGGCCATCGTCTACCTGGTGTCTCAAATTCTGGTGAGCCAGACGGCGCTGCCCTTGTCGGAAGTCCTGCGAATTGCGCGGGCGCAGGGCGTGCCCGTCATTGTAGACGCGGCCAACGAACTCCCTCCGGTAGAGAACCTGCGAAAGTTCATCGAGATGGGCGCGGACCTGGTGATCTTCAGCGGCGGGAAGGACCTGCAGGGACCGCAACCCTCGGGGTTTATCTGTGGCCGCAGGGACCTGATTGAGGCCTGCGCGCTGAACGGCGCCCCGAACCACGGCATCGGGAGACCCATGAAGGTCGGAAAGGAAGAGATCGTTGGACTGGTAGCGGCGCTGAAACGCTATGTGAGGCTCGATCATCAGGCCCGCCTCGCCAGGTGGGAGCAAAGGGTATCCCTGATAGTCGACGGCCTGGCAGATGTCGGTCAGTTGCGTGTGAGCCGGGTCTTCCCGGACTACACCGGCCGCCCGGTGCCGCGCGCCTGGTTGACCTGGGACGAAGAAGCGGCAGGCCTCTCCAGACAGGAGGTGCTGGATGCCCTGGCGAAGGGGTCACCCGTGATCCGTGTGATGGAGGAGTACGCCGGGAAGGGGCTCCTCATCGACCCGACGACCCTTCTCGACGGGCAGGAAGCGATCATCGCCGAAGTTCTACGGAGGATCTTCGCCGGTCGGGGCAGCGCCCGCCCGCGCCGGTCCGTAGCGCCAGGGGTACAGGAAGGAAAGTCCTGATATTTGACATCGTAATTCGCAACGGCCGTATCGTTGATGGCAGTGGCAACCCCTGGTATTACGGGGACCTGGGCGTCCGCGGCGACAGGATCGAGGCCATCGACGATCTCTCGGCGGCGAAGGCTGCACGCGTCATCGATGCCCGGGGCAGGATCGTCTGTCCCGGCTTCGTGGATATGCACGCCCTCTCGGACATCATGCTGCTCGCCGAACCCGAACACGAGGGAAAGATCCGCCAGGGCATCACCAGCGAGTTGCTCGGCAACGACGGTCTCTCCTACGCGCCGGTCTCGCCCCCGCTCCTGCAGCAGTTGCGTCGCTATCTTTCAGGCCTGTATGGCAACCCGGAAATCGCCTGGGACTGGCGTTCGGTGGGCGACTACCTCTCCCGCTTCGACGGCAAGGTGGCCGTGAACGTCGCCTACCTCATTCCGCAATGCGTCCTTCGACTGGGAGCCATGGGTTGGCAGCGGCGATCGCCCTCCGGGCGCGAGATCGCGGCGATGCAGGCACTGATTGAGCAGGGGATGGAGGACGGGGCCGTGGGTCTCTCAACCGGCCTTTCCTATCCCCCCAATTCCTACGCCGGCAGCGACGAACTGATCCAGTTGTGCCGCGCGGTGGCGAGACACAAGGGTTTGTATGTCACGCACATGAGGAACTATTTCGACCGGATATTCGAGGCTCTCGGGGAGGCGATCCGGATCGGTCAGCAGGCGCAGGTCCCTGTGATGATCTCGCACCTGAAAATTGGTTCAGAGCGGCACCGGGGCAGGGCGGGCGAGATCCTGGCGCTCATCGAGCAGGCGCGGCGCGAGGGCGTTGACGTAACGATGAACTGCTACCCCTACCAGTCTGGCAGCGGACCCCTCTTCCGCCTGCTGCCGGACTGGAGCGCGGAAGGCGGACCGGACGCCATGGCCGCAAGGTTGTCCAACCAGACGACGAGGCGGGAGATCGCGGGCTGGTTCAGGGAGGCGGACTTCGACTGGCGGGCCTGCACGATCTCCGCCGTCGGCAGCGAGGCGAACAGGCGCCTGGAAGGCCAGACCTTCGACCGCGCGATCCGCGATTCCGGCAAGGACCCCGTCGATTTCATCTGTGATCTGCTCCTTGAGGAGGAGTTCGAGGTTTCGATCATCAACTTCGCCGGGGATGACGAGGAGACCGTCGCGGACATCAAGGCTGTGATGACTCATCCCGCGACGATGGTCTGCAGCGACGGACTGCTTGTCGGGCGCAGCCCCCACCCCAGGACCTTCGGCTCCTTCTCCCGTTATCTGCGGCTCTACGCCCGCGAGCAGCGGGCGCTCAGCTGGGAGGAGGCCATTCGCAAGATGACCTCGCTGCCCGCTCAAAGGCTGCGACAATCGACGCGGGGCCTGCTGAAGCGCGGTTTTTCGGCGGACATCGTCGTGCTCGATCCGGAGCGCGTCAGCGAACGCTCGACCTTCGAAGGGGGACGCCGTTACGCCACCGGCATCGACCACGTTCTCGTCAACGGTCGCCTGACGCTTGACGAGGGCCGCCACACGGGGGTGTGGGCTGGCAGGGCACTGCGCAAGGAGATTTCATGACCTTACCAACCAGCCGTTCGAGAACCCTGTGGGAGCGTTCGCGGCAATCGCTGGCGGGCGGCGTGAGCAGCAACGTCCGCGCCGGGGCGGAGACGCCCCTGTTTTTTGAGTACGCCCGGGGCGCCCACCTCTACGACGTGGACGGGAATCACTATCTGGACTACGTGATCGGCCAGGGCCCCATGCTTCTGGGGCACACACCCGAGCCCGTCATGGGCGCCGTACAGGACGCCCTGCAGCGCGGGCAACTCTTCGCCGGGCAACACGAACTGGAGATCCTGCTCTCCGAAAAACTTCAATCCCTGATCCCCTGCGCCGAAATGCTGCGCTACAGCAACTCGGGTTCCGAGATCGTTCAGGCGGCCCTCCGCCTGGCGCGTGCCTGGAGCGGGCGGGATAAGATCGTCAAGTTTGAGGGCCACTACCACGGCTGGTTCGACAACGTCCTGGTCAGCGTTGCGCCGCCGCTTGATGCCGCCGGCCCGCGCCACGCCGCGCAGGCCCACCCCGCCAGTGAGGGTCAGGCGAGCAGCGCCCTTGAGGACGTGGTCGTCCTGCCATGGAACGATCTGGCGCTGTTTGAAGATCGGGTTCAGCAGCAGGGGGATGAGATCGCCGCCGTCATCATGGAACCGGTGATGTGCAACACGGCCTGCATCCTGCCCGTGGAGGGCTACCTGGAGGGAGTGCGCGAGATCTGCAGCCGTCACGGGATCGTTCTGATCTTTGATGAGGTCATCACCGGCTTCCGGCTCGGCCTTGGCGGCGCGCAGGGATACTTCGGCGTGACTCCCGACCTGGCCACCTTCGGCAAGGCCATGGCCAGTGGCTTCACCCTCAGTTGCCTGGCCGGCAGGCGGGACCTGATGGAACTGATCGCGCAGGGCAGGGTGAACCACTCGGGAACCTATAACAGCAACGTCACGGCGATGGCGGCCGCACACGCGACGCTGGAAGAACTGGAGCGGGATGAGGGCCGCATCTACCGACAGCTATTCGACCTGGGGCAGGGCCTCATGGAAGGGATAAGGGCCCTGGCCCGCAAGAAGGGCAGTGAGGTCCTGGTGCAGGGGCCAGGCCCGATGTTTCACGTCGCCTTCAGCGATCAGCCGGCGATCGTCGACTATCGCAGCTACCTTGAGAGCGACCAGGCGCGCTACAGGAAGCTTGCGGACCTCCTGCTCGCGGAGGGGATCCGCGTTCTCGACCGTGGTCTCTGGTACCTTTCTGCCGCCCATGAGCCGCGTGATATCGAGTTCACCCTGGACCGGCTCGAATCGATTTGGGATTGAGATGATCGCCGCGCCGCCGGATCCTGTGGCGCAGTCTCCCCCTGGAGGGTAAGCGGATGCGCGTCGCGGTGGGCGGCATCATGCACGAGTCGAATACCTTCAACCCCGCCCCGACCCCGTTTGAGGCCTTTCGCGTGCAGCGAAGCGACGAATTGCTTCGCTGGTGGCGCGACACGCCTCATGAGCTGGGTGGCTTTATCGCCGGCGCGGAGTACTTCGGCTACGAGTTGTTCCCCACCCTGATGGCGCAGGCAACCCCGGGCGGCGTGGTGACCCCTGAGGCCTTCGAGCTATTGACGCGGGACCTGCTGGAGCGTCTCGCGCTCGCCCCCCGTCTGGACGGGCTGCTGCTCGCCCTCCACGGGGCGATGGTCAGTGAGGCCTGCCCGGACGCGGACGCCGAGGTGCTGCGACGGCTGCGGCAGCAGGTCGGCGCAGACTTTCCGCTGGTGGTTACCCACGATTACCATGCCAATGTTTCCGAGCAAGTCGTGGCGTTGAGTACGGCACTCATCATCTACAAGAGTTACCCGCACCTCGACCACCGCGAGCGGGGGCTACAGGCCGCCAGCGTGATCGCCCGCACGATCAGGGGAGAGATCAGGCCGGTCCAGGCGCTTGTGAAACCGCCCATGCTGCTGAATATCGTGCACCAGAACACCAACGTGCCGCCGATGGACCGCGTCATGAAGGCCGTACGCGCTCTGGAAGAGCAGCCGGCTGTCGTGGCGGCGAGCGTGGCGGGCGGCTACCAGTACGCCGACGTCCCGGCGATGGGACCGGCGGCGGTGGTGGTGACGGACGGGGCGCCCGCGCTTGCGCGGCAGGGGGCCGGTCAGCTCGCCGACCGGTTGTGGGCCATCCGGGAGCGGCTGAATTTCAGGCTGCCGGATGTGGTACACGCCGTATCAATGGCGAAGGCGAGCGACCGCAGGCCGGTCATTCTCGTCGACATGGGCGATAACATCGGGGGCGGCTCGAGTGGCGACAGCACCTTCATCCTCCATGAGTTGCTGCGGCAGGGCGTGGAGGGCCGGGTCGTCGTCCTCGCCGATCCGGAGGCCGTCGCCGCCTGCGCCCGCGCCGGGGTTGGTGCTGATCTGCGCCTTCACGTCGGCGGGGTGCGGGACAACCTGCATGGGGAACCAGTCGAAGTCAGCGGGCGCGTTAAGTGTCTTCACGACGGGCGCTATGAGGAAAGCGAGGTGCGCCATGACGGTCAGCGCTACCATAATCAGGGCCTCAGCGCCCTGCTGGAAACCTCCGGCCCTCCCGGTGAGAGTTCGAGCTTCCTGCTGCTGACCAGTCGACGGCAGACACCCTTTAGCCTGCAGCAACTGCTAAGCGTGGGGCTACAGCCGGCGCGGCAGCAGGTGCTGGTCGTGAAGGCCGCCATCGCCTGGCGCGCCGCGTACGAGGCGATTGCCGGCGAGATTATCGAGGTCGACTCTCCGGGCGTCACCACAGTGAATCCGGCACGCTTCCGCTATCGCCGGGCGCCAGCCCTGTGGGGGCTGCCCGCAAGCGCCAGCACAGAAGAGAAGGTGTATGACCAGCCGCATTGAGCTCAATCCCCTGGTTGAAATGGGGGAGGAACAGATCGAAACACTCTACGGGAGCGCGACGTTCTCGCCTGCCGGCGCGGTTACTGCCGGGAGTTGGGGAACCTGGCGACTTCGCTACACTGCGGGCAGCTACGGGATCGACGAGAACGGGACCCTGCTGGTCGCCTGGCGCTTTGCCACGGACTGGGGAACGCCGCAGACCTCCGATGCCTCGGCACCGAACCATGTAAGCGCAACGACGGACAGCCGCTCCTGCAAGGTCGCCTGCCGCTACGATCCGAAAGGGTACGTCCGTCCCTGGCGGGCCTGCCTCGCGATTGACATTTTTGACGGCCCGCTGCTTCCGGGCGAAACGATAGTCATTACCTATGGGGACAGGAGCGGCGCTTCACCAGGGACGCGGGCGCAGACCTTTGTGGAGAAAGCCTTTTGCTTCAGGGCCCTGGTCGACGCGCAGGGAAGCGGTCAATACGTCACGCTGCCCGGCTCACCCACCACCGAAATCGTCGCCGGCGAGGCGGAGCGCCTGGTTGCGATCCTGCCTGGCGAGGCCAGGACAGGGCGACCCTTCGATCTCGTGGTAAAGGCCGAGGATGGCTGGGGAAACCCCGCCACAGGCTATGGCGGCACTGTCGCGCTGGAGGAGGCGAGCGACTCGATCGCCAACCTGCCGGTGCGCTACACATTCCAGGCTGGCGACCGCGGAGTCCGTCGCTTTGGCAACTGCATCGCCAATCGACCTGGCATATTCACAATACATGCCCGTGCACTGGATGGCGCATTCGCCGGTGAGAGCAATCCTGTAAGGGTGATCGGGGAATCCGGCCCGCATCGTCCCTTCTGGGCCGACCTGCACGGCCAGAGCGGCGAGACGGTGGGTACCAACAGCGTACGCGACTACTTCGCCTTCGCCCGCGAATACAGCGCTCTGGACGTATCCGGCCATCAGGGGAATGATTTCCAGATCAGCGCAGAGATCTGGGAAGAGATCCTGGCGGCCGCCAATGATGCGAACGAGCCCGGGCGCTTTGTGGCCTTCGCAGGCTATGAATGGTCCGGCAACAGTGCTGGCGGTGGCGACCGCAACGTCTATTTCCTGGGCAGTGAGGGTGAGCTCCTGCGTTCCAGTCACGCCCAGATCGGCGACCTCTCAGACCTGGCCAAGGACCGCTATCCGGTATCCAACCTGCACGAGGCGCTGGCGGGACGTAGCGACCTCTTTATCATTCCCCACGTGGGCGGCCGCCCCAGCGACCTGGCCTTTCACAGCGCGACGCTCGAGCCAGTGGTCGAGCTGTACTCCTCCTGGGGTGAGTTCGAGTGGATGCTGCGCGAGTCCATCGCACGCGGTTACCACGTCGGGGTGGTGGCAGGGAGCGATGGCCACAAGGGCAGACCCGGCAGTAGTTATCCGGGAGCGAGCACCTTTGGCGTTTTCGGCGGGCTCACCTGCATTATGGCGAGCGAGCTCACCCGCAGCGCCATCGGGGAAGCCCTGATGGCGCGTCGCTGCTACGCCACGAGCGGTCAACGCATCATCGTGCAGGCGTGCTGCGAGGGCCGTCCCGTTGGCAGCCGCTTCAGCCTGGGCCGTCCCCCTGCTTTCGACCTGGAGATTGTGGGGACCGGGGAGCTGGAACAGATTGAGCTCTGGCGGGGGAACGGCTTGTTGCAGTGCTGGCCAGCGATTCAGGAGCGGAGCCCGGACCAGCTCAGGTTGAGCTGGAAGGGTGCGCGGGTACGGGGCAGGGCGAGAATAGCCCGCTGGGATGGCACACTCAGCGTTGAGCGCGGCAGGATCCTGGCCGTCGAGGGTTATGCCTTCGATTCACCTGCCGAGGGCGTAGAGGCCTGGGATGCCGGGCGCGTGAGTTGGCGCTCCATCACGACCGGCGACAGCGATGGCATCCTCGTGACCCTGGAGGCGCAGGCCGATACCCATCTGGCGGTTGACACGCCCCTTGTCTCGGCGGAGGCCCCCTGGTCCGACCTGGCGGACCAGGGCCTGCGGATAGCGGCGGGCGGGGTTGACTTGGAATTGACGATGGAGCGCCGCCCGCTCGGGCTGAAAGCGCGACACTTCAGAACCAGCTACCGACCCGCCGACAGCCCTGCCGGGGAACACGCCTACTGGATTCGCGTGCTCCAGGCTGATGGAGCGAAAGCCTGGACCAGTCCCTGGTATGTTACGCATTGAGGCGCTGCGCTGTCGATCTGCCGCAAGGAAGCCCTCGACAATGGCAGCATTTGCAAACGGGGCGTCTGCTCAGAACCAAATGCGTGCTTGCAGAGCCTCCCGGAAGTTTGCGAGAATCCAGACTTCCAAAATGCACCGGCAGTGCTGATGGCCCTGACCTGTAGCGCTGCCCGGGCGGCATCTCTGTCTGGTGCCATCCGCTGCCTTGGCGTAGCATATCTGCAGGATAGAGTGATTGATATCATTCAATTGAGGGACAGGATGCAACCGGCAAACCGGTCCTGTTTCTGCTTTTTCGTGCACTAGTGTTGTGAATTCCTGTGGCAGCCCTGAACTCCGGACGTGTTGACAGGCCCTTCAGTCTGATTTGCGGAGTGAGAGGAATCGCTGTTCTGGCTGGAATAGAAGAACAGTGGACCCGTTGAACGGAGCCAGGGGAACGGATTGCCGGGCCCGCGCAACCACATACGGGGCTCACTGGTGTCCTGACTGCCGGCGTTGCAAGACTTTCATGGGCGAGCACGGCGTGCCCTACGAATGGATTTACATCCTTGAACATCCCGAACATACGCGGGAGATACTGGACAAGACCGGTGGCAAACGGGTCTTGCCGACCATAGTTTTCGAGGACGGCGACGTCCTTTTGCGCCCGACCAACCTGGAGCTGGCCAGAAAACTTGATTTCGCTGCACATGAATCGCAGCTTCTGGCCGCTGATCATCATTGGCGCCGGTCCGGCCGGTCTCACGGCCTCCCTTTTCACTGCACGGGACGCGACGGAAACCCTGGTCATCGAGCGCGAGGCAGTCGGGGACAACGCCAATTTCACGGGCTTCGAGTTTAGTGACAGGCTTCGTGAGCAGGCCGAATTCTTCGGTGTGGAAATCCTGCAGTCTTCCAGCATTGCTACGATTCGCAGCCGCGACAACTATCACACGGTGGTCACCACAACCGGCGAGGAATTCAGCGGCAGCGCGTCATCATCGCGACAGGGAGCAAATACCGGCGCCTGAACGTGGAAGGCGAGGACAGGTTTTTGGGCAACGGCGTGCATTACTGCGCTGCCTGCGACGGACCCTTTTACAAGGGACAGCACGTTGCCGTGCCGGGCGGCGGCAACAGCGCCGTCGAGGACCAGGTGCATGTAAACGGCGCCTTTATATTCATCGGTCTGGAACCCAACACGTCTTTCCTGAATGACACGGACGTGGAACTGAACAGGGCGGGCTTCATACTCACCGGTCACAATCTGCCGGCAGACAGTGCCTGGGTGGACCGCTTTGAATCGCGTCTGCCCCTGATGTTCGAGACTTCCGTGCCGGGTATTTTTGCCGCCGGCGACGTGCGGGAAAGCAGCACCAGGCAGGTCGCCGCGGCGGCGGGAGAGGGAGTGACGGCAGCGATGCTGGTGCGGGAATATCTGAAAGGCATCAGGTTCAAAATCTGACAAGTGGCGGGGCGGTGAGTTGGTCAGGAGGAGATGATGAGTGAAAGAACCGTCACCTATTTGGGTGACATGATCGTGCATCTGGACGGCCCACATCTGTCCGCCGGCGAGGAAGCGCCGGAGGCGACCGTTCAGAGCAAGTTTCATACGCCCTTCGACTTGCTGGGCGACACTGATGGCAAGATTCGCCTGGTGAGTTCGGTGCCCAGTCTGGATACGGCCATCTGCAACGAACAAACCATGTTGCTGAGCAAGGAAGTGGCGGAAATGGGTGACGACTTTGCCTTCATCACCGTCAGTATGGACCTTCCATTTGCCCAGGACCGCTGGTGTTCCGCCGCCGGCGTTTCGCGCAATGTGGTCCTTTCCGATTATCGTGACGGGACCTTTGGCAGGGCCTATGGCACAATCATCCGGGAGCTGAGAATCCTGCACCGTGCGTTGTTCGTCATCGATGACGAAAACTACATTTGCTACGTACAGTATCTTCCTGAGGTCCACGAGCATCCGGACTACGAGACGGCGCTGGCGGTGCTGAAGGGCCTGGCCTGACGCGTTCGCGCCGACAGACCTGGAGGACCTGCTTGCCGCCCTACACTCTCGCAAGCCGCGCCTGCGCCGCCGGCAATGACGGCAAATTCGTCTGGCAACCGAGGGCTTCCACGACGAAACTGGCGACGCTGGCCCCGAGTCGGATGGCATCCGGCAGCGCCTGGCCCCGCGCCAGACCCACCGCCAGGCCCGCGACAAAGCCGTCTCCGGCCCCGGTCGAGTCCAGCACGCGGCATGCGGCGACCGCCGGGACTTGCCCCCTTTTCCCCGACCCCTGCCAGGCGATGCCGGCCGCGCCTCGCGTACACACGATGGCTGACAGTCCCGTTTCCAGAAGCGCACGGGCGTCATCAAGAGCCAGCGAGGACACAAGCTGTGCCAGTTCGTGTTCGGTGCAGACCAGCATGTTTGCCCTGCCAACGAAGGCTGCGTCCAGATCGGGCGCGGTCGCCAGGGCACCACTCAGAATCACCTGGGCGCCACCCGCCCGCGCCAACTCCGCCGCCTTCAGGGTGAAGCGATCGAAGCGGTAGGTGATGACTGCCACCCTCGCCGCGGCAAGAGCGGCGGGATCCGGGGCAAATTCCTCCTGGCGCGCGGCAACGCCGATCTGCGAGATGCAGACCGAGTCTCCATCGGCATCGCGAAAAACAAAGCTGTGGCCGCAACGCTCACGGGCGATAATTTGCACGGCCCGCCGGTCCACGCCACATTCATCCAGATGTGCCGCGTAACCACGCGAGTTGAAGTCTTCGCCGACCACGCTGACCAGGGCCGAACGCGCTCCCAGGCGGGCGGCGGCGACGGCCACGTTGGGCGCGCAGCCGCCGAAGTACACGCGCTCCACGTCATCGACCGGACTGCAAATCTGAACCGTGTCGCCCGGAGCGGGCAGGGATGTAACTTCAAACAGGTGATCGAAATTGGTCCAGGAGCCGACCGCGACGACGTCAAAGTCCGCTGCGGGCCGGCTCATGCGCTTGCGGCGGGGAAACCCCAGATTCGCTCTGCGTTGCGGTGGAAGATCAACTCCAGCTCTTTGTCGCTGAAGCGGCATTCCTCAACCTTGATGCGTTCCACCAGTGGCGACTGGAAGGGTGCGTCACTGCCGTAGAGCAGGCGTTCGGCGCCGACGGCGCGCACGAAGGCCTTGATATCGTAGGGCCAGGCCTGGCTCATGTCGGCGAAGACGTTTTCCGCCTCCTTGCAGGCGATGATGGTCTCCGTCAGGTAATCGTGCAGGCCGATGTGGGCGATGATGACCTTTGCCCGGGGGTACTGGCGCGCCGCATAGCCCTGAAGCGAGGGCAGGTCGCGGCCAGGGTGGCCGGAGTGGAAAAGGACGGGAATGTCGTATTGCGCCGCCGCCTCGAAGACCGGGCCGGTGACCCGCAGGCTGGCCGGATTGTAAAAATCGGCGCGGGCGACCATCTTGATCCCGCCAAGGCCGCGTTCCTCGACGAAGTAACGCACGGTTTCCCACACGAATTCCTCGCCAAAGAGTGGATTCAGTCGAATCGCGCCGACCAGACGTCGGGGATTGTCGGCGACGGCGCGGGCGACGGCCTCGTTGGCCTGGCGATAATCGTTGTCGTAAGGGGGGTTGAGGATGCGGTCCGGCGGCAGCAAAACGCCGCGGTCCAGACCGTACTCATCCAGCATCCGGATGATGGATGCGGGCTGGTCATACTGCACGTAGGGCACGATGAGATGCCCGGCGATGGCCGGGTCCGTACCGAAATGTATGTGAGCATCGATGATGGTCATGGAATTCATGCCCGTGAATGAGGGGGCCGCCGCTGCGACCCCCTCATTCAGCCAGTCGTTACTCTTCTTCTTCGCCATACATTTCGACGAAGGCCGCATGGACGTCTTCCATGAGGAAGACACCTTCGGTGGGTACAGGCTCCATGATGACGCCGCTGACGTTCACGAAGTAATCATTCGTGTCGTCCCAGCGCGCCTTCCAGTAGCTGTAACCGTCTTCCGAAAGGATGTCGCGCTCAATCTCGCTGGCATTGAGCGGATAGTGCTCGTAGCCCTGCCAGAATTCCTTGAAGCCCTCAACGGACATGTTGGCGCCGGTCTGGGTATTGAGGACGTCGAGAATGATGGCTGCGCCCTCATCCGTGTTTTCCTCGACGAAATTGACGATGCGGAACCAGACATTCAGCAGTTTCAGCACGGTCTCCTGGTTTTCGGCGGCGTAATCCGGCGTGGAGATGATGCCGTTCAGCGGCGGTGGCGCCAGGTCTGCACCGACGACAACCGGCTTGTAGCCCTCGGCCGTCGCGCGGGTGCGCTGCGGGATGCCACCCAGGTAGAAGTCGCCCGTGCCCGAAAGGAAGGCGGCCAGACCTTCGTCCGGATTCAGGTCAACGATGGTGATGTCCATATCGGGGTCCAGACCGACGCGCGCTGCCGAACCGACGACCGCCTGGCCCATATCGGTATTGCCCGTGGTCACGACGGTATGACCCTTCATCTGTTGCAGGGCCGCGACGACGGCATCGGCGCGCTCCATCCCTTCTTCCTCGAATTCTTCAACCGACCTGAATTCGGGTTTGGCCATCAGGGCTGCGCCGGCGTCGAAAATGTTGAAGCCGTACACGTAAACGAACTGGAAGGCATCGTAGGTGGCGATGACCGAAGAAATGTTGTTGATAGCGACGTCAACTTCACCGGCGGCCAACGCTTCCTGCACCTCGGTCCAGCCAAGGATGACGAATTCAACGTCCAGGCCTTCTTCCGCATACCAGCCAAATTCCTGCCCGAGGATGGGCAGCAGCGTGTCCTGGAAGGGTGACACACCGTAACGGACGCTGACCATTTCATCCTGGGCCTGCACGCCCGAAATGGCGAATACAGCCAGCAAAATGAAGACCAAAACGCCGCGTACACCTTTCACCTGCATTACTTCCTCCTTTTGTGACAACGAAAACTATCTGGCATCAGGCCAGCGGACAACCTCGGTAGCGGGTGTGACTGTCCCTCAGACATGCGATTCAGCGTCACGTTCCGTCCAGCGCGTCAGGCGGCGGGTGAACAGGTAGAGCAGGCGGTCCGCCAACGCCGCTTCCATGCCGATGATGATGATACCCAGTAGTATGGTCTGCGTGTTCAGGCTACGTCGCGCGACCATGATCATGAAGCCGATGCCCTCCTGCGCGCCCATCAATTCCGCCGCGATCATCAGGCCAAAAGCCAGCGCAAGGGCCACGCGCCAGCCGGCGATCAACTCGGGCACAATGGCCGGCAGGATGACCGTACGGTAAATGTGGTCCTGTCCGGCGCCCAGGGAGCGCGCTGCCTGGATGTAAATGCGCGGAACGTTGCGCACGGCCTCGATGGTACTCACGACCATGACCATGAAGCAACCCAGCCCCGCCAACAGGACCTGGCCAAACATGCCGATGCCGAACCAGAGGATGAAAAAGGGAATCAGGGCGATCGGCGGAATGGGCCGGAGCGCCTCGATGACCGGCTCCAGCAGTGCGAAGACGATGCGGAAGCGGCTCATCACCAGGCCGACCAGCACGCCCAGCGCCGAACCGGCGAGGAAACTGATGCCCACGCGATAGAAGGTCACAAGGGCCTGGCGCAAAATCGTGGCCCGCACCTGCACCAGGGTATCCAGCACGCGATCAGGGCTGGGCAACTTGAGCGACGAGACCAGTTCCCACTCCGTGGTCACGAGATACCAGGTCACCAGCAACAGCAGGATCGAGGCCAGGCTGATAGCGCGTGTGCGGCGTATCCGCTGGCGTAGACCTTCTTCCTGCAGCATCAGGCGGCGGGCTCCACATTTTTCTGGCTCAGGATGTCCATCAATTGCTGACGAAGAGTCTGAAAACTGGCACTGGTCTTGCGGCGCGGGTCCAGCTCGCGGTCAAGAGACACGGTAACGTCCGCCGCCACGCGCGCAGGACGAGGGGTCAACACGACCACGCGATCGCCGATGAAGAGCGCTTCCTCGATGTCGTGCGTCACAAACAGAATGGTCAGCGCTTCCTCCTGCCAGAGACGCAGCAACTCAATCTGCATTTCCTCCCTGGTCAGCACGTCCAGCGCGCCAAAGGGCTCGTCCATCAGCAGAATGGCCGGCTTGTTGGCATAGGCGCGGGCAAGATCAACGCGCTTTTTCATGCCCCCTGAGAGTTGCAGGGGGTAGAGGTCGCGGTATTCGGCGAGGCCGACCAGGGAGAGCAACCTTTCGACGATCTGTGAAACTTCAGCGGCCGGCACCTTGCGGGCAACAGGGCCATAGGCCAGGTTCTGCTCCACGGTCAGCCAGGGAAACACGGAGTCCTGCTGGAAGACCACCGCGCGTTCCGCGCCCGGGCCGGCAACCGCGGCGTCGTCAACGAGAACGGCACCGGCACTCGGCGCGATGAAGCCGGCAACCAGATTTAGCAGGGTCGATTTGCCGCAGCCCGATGGCCCGACGATGCAAACGATTTCATTGGTGGCGATTTGCAGGCTGGTTTCGGCGAGTGCCGGAACCGTGCCCTGTGGCGTCGCAAAGGTCTTGCTAACGCCAAGCAACTCAATTTTGGGCGAAGGGACGTTCTGAACTGCCACAGTTTCCGTGCTCATTGAATTTCTGCCCCGGGCGATAGTAGCGCAGGCCCGTTGCGGTCTCAACAATTCGTTATCATTGCCCACGCCCGACTTTGTCAGGAGTGCCTGCGTTCCGGAGCTGGAGCGGGCATGCCCGGCGCTGGTCAACCCTGTTGGGAGCCTTTCACAGGCTCAGGGGACAGACCGTCAAATGGATGGAGCGAAGGGACGTGGAACCCGTGAATGACAATGCCATGCCTGGGCAGCCTGCTGTCCTGATTTCGGGCGGCAACAGTGGCATTGGGCGCGCCACTGCCCTGCGCTTTGCCCGCGAGGGCGCGCACATCGTGATCGCCGCGCGCAATGCGGAGACGGCGCAGGAGACCCTGGGACTGACTAATGCCGCCGGCGGAGAGAGCCACTTCGTTGCCTGTGACGTGCGCGATGAAGCGCAGTGCGACCAGGCCGTGGCGGAAACAATCGAACGCCATGGCCGCCTTGACGTGCTGGTCAACAACGCCGGCAGCATCATTCGCCAGCGAACCGTGGCGCAACTCACGACGGCCCAGTGGCAGGATATGCTGGACGTCAATCTGAACGGGACTTTCTACCTGAGTCGGGCTGCCCTGCCGCATCTGGCGCAGACCCGCGGCAATATCGTCAACGTCTCATCATACGCCGGTCTGGTGGGCTTCCCCGGTTCGGCGGCCTACTGCGCCACCAAGGGCGCCGTCGTGCAGTTGACGAGGGCCATGGCGCTGGACCACGCTGCGGAGGGCATTCGCGTCAACTGCGTCTGTCCCGGCAGTGTCAACACACCCATGATCGCGGCCGCCTGGGAGCGGCATGGGCCGGGCGCGGAGGAACTCTGGTCCGCGAAGCACCCGCTGGGACGCATCGCCGAAGCCGAAGAGGTGGCCGAGGCGATTTACTGGCTGGCCAGTGGCGCCGCCAGTTTTGTGACGGGCGCAGCGCTGCCGGTCGACGGCGGCATCACTGCCGGTTAGCCATCCCAGACCTGCTCAAAGACTCGCATCCAGTTGCCGCCCAGCAGGGCGCCCAGTTCCTCGCGGGAAAACCCGCGCCTGAGCAGCTCGGCCACAAAAACAGGCATCTGGTCCGCGCTCTGGCAGTCCTCAATCCAGTTGTGAAGCATGTGTGGCCCGATGGAGGACTCGATCAGGGCGTGGACGCTCACTTCGCGCAGTGTGCCTTCCAGAAAGTCCGCGCCGATGCCGAAATGCTCAATGCCCACCAGTTCGACCATGTGTTGCAGGTGGTCGGCCATGCGGGCGCAGGTGGGCGGGTCGGCAATGTAGCCGCCGTAGAAGTTGAGACCGATAACGCCGCCACAATCCGCCACGGCACGAATCTGGTCGTCAGTCAAATTTCGCGGATGATCGTGCACGGCACGGGCGTTGCTGTGCGAGGCGACCAGCGGTCCGTCCACGATGTCGATGGCATCCCAAAAGCCGGGCTCCGCCAGGTGGCTGACGTCAAAGATGACCTTGTTGCGGCAGAGGTCGCGCAGGGCCTCCTGGCCGGCAGCGGTCAGACCGCCCGGGTTGCGCACGCCGGTGCCGTCGGCGAAGGCGTTGCGTCGCTCCCAGGTGAAGGCGACCATGCGGATGCCGAAACGACAGAGCGCGCGCAGCACGCGGGCATCGCCGCCGAGGCCGTCGCATCCCTCCAGGGCCAGCAGTCCGGCGATCTTGCCGGCGCCGGTGATGCGCTGGATGTCCGCCACGCTGTTCGCCAGTTCCATGCGGCTGTCGTCGCTGGCGAGGTCTTCCTCCGCCGCCTGCAGATGGCGCAGAATTTCACGCAGGCCGAGGCCCGGCAGGAAACGGTCATCGACGTAGACCGGCAAGACCTGAACATTGATGCCGCCCGCCTCCATGATCGGGGCCCAGTAACCTGAAAGCGCGCCGCGCTCTCCCCGAAGGTGGCGGGACATGACGTCCATCAAAATGTCGTGATGGGAATCCACGAACAACAGGTCCTGACAGACCTCCTGGGCTTGCTGCAGAAATTGCATGGCTCCCTCCCGGCAGGCTATGCTAGCGCGCAGGAGTATGCCACAAGGAGACCGCAAGTGCCTGCCAGCAGCGCGAAGGAAAGCGCCGACGTCGTGGTCATCGGAGCGGGCATTCAGGGCCTGAGCGCGGCCTGGCACCTGGCAAGGTTCGGCATTCGCGACGTGGCCCTGGTGGAGAAGTCCACGGTGGGCAGCGGTTCTTCACGCTGGTCCGCATCGATGCTGATGAAGCAGATGTGGGGTGAATGGCAGCAGCGATTTTCGGCCTACACCTTCGAACGTTACGCGGCCTTCGCCGAAGACACCGGCTTCGACGCCGGTTTCGTGCGCACGGGCACGCTGACCCTGGTGACGCCGGAGGTGGCGCAGCAGGAACAACATTTCGTGGACTTGCGGCACAAGTATGGCGTCGAGACCCAGGTGCTCACGCCGGACGAGGTAGTCCGCCTGCTACCCTTGCTTTCCCCGGACGAAATAATTTTCGGAGTTTACGGCCCGGATGATGGCGTGCTGGATACGCCCAACATCCTGCGCGGCTGGCGCCATTCCGCGCAAGCCATGGGCGTGACGATCCACGAAGGCCGGCGCGCGACGGGACTGGAAATCGAAAGCGGGCGCATCGCCGCCGTGCAGACCACAGCGGGCCCCATTGCCACGCGTTACGCCGTAAACGCGGCGGGCGCCGATGCTGACGAGGTCGGCGCCTGGGCCGGGTTGCGCATCCCGTTACTCAACCGCGTGCGCAACATTTTTCTGGTCGAGAGACCGCCGCAACTAAAGTCCAGAATCTACGTGATGGACGCCGCCACGCACTGGTACTTCCGCAGCGACAACGGAGAGGTGCTGGTGGGCATGGGCGCGCGTGAGCACGCGGCAGTGCAGGACCGGCCGGACATGGACTATTGGCCCGAAATACGCGAGATGTGCCTGCGCAAGGCCCCGGCCCTGGCACAGGCCCGCATCGTCGGGGGCTGGGCTGGCATTCGGCCGCTGACTCCGGACGAAAAGCCGGTGCTGGGCCCGGTTGCGGAAGTCGAGGGATTCATCAACAACTGCGGCTGGGGCGGGGTGGGCATCATGAACGCGCCGGTCGGCGGCCAGCTGGTCGCCGAACAGGTCCGCGACGGCGTGACCAGCACATTCGATACGGAGCCCTTCCTTTTGTCACGCTTTGGCGAAGCCTGACTGCCAAAGTCCCGCCTGGCGACTCCGCACGAAGCCGGCAGTGACCACTTTACAAAGTTTTAACAACATTTAGCCTTCCGTGAGCGGCGGCACAATCGCCGTGTTCATTCGCTACCCTGTTTCTGACATCGGCCCGAGCAAGCAACCTGGAAAGCTGACCTGACATGGCTGGAATCGGCGAATACCTCATTTACTTTATCCTCAACCTGTTCACAACAATGTTAGTGGTCCTGCTCTACGGCAGGTGGGGCAAGCCCGGCTACAACAGGATTCTCTTGCTCGTCATGGCCGGCGCGCTGGTATTCGTTGTTATCGACCAGATGTTTCGGGCGGAAATCGGCCTTGGCGTCGGCTTCGGTCTCTTCGCCATCTTCGCCCTGTTGCGCTTCCGTACCGTGCCCATCCGGCTGCGTGACATGACCTATCTCTTCACTGTGGTGGCGCTTTCGCTGGTCAACGCCCTGTTGCTCAATTCTGGCAATCTGGAGGCCATGGTCGCCGTGAACGCGGCGCTGCTGCTGACGCTGGGGTTGCTTGAAAGGATCCGCGGTCGTTTCAGCCTTGCCATGAATGGCGGCCAGAATGGTGGCGACGGCAAAAGGTACACAGTCCGAATGACCTTCGACAACCTGGCCCTGGTCAGCCCCCTGAGGCAGGAGGAATTGTTGGCCGACCTGCGTGAACGCACCGGACTTGAGCCGGAGCGCGTTCGCGTGGAAAACATCAACCTGAAGGCCGGAACCGCCAGGCTGCGTCTTTTCTTCCATGAAATGAACAACAAGTGAGTAAAGGAGCATAAGGATGACCAGAGGACTGCAAATGAGCCTTGTGTTGCTTGCAAGTCTGGTATTCGCAAGCGCCGCTCCGGCACAAGTGGACAGGCCGCCGGGATGGACGGAGGCCAGCCATGGCAATCAGGTTCCCGCCAATTACGACGTGGTCCTGCCCGACGATCGCGTCAACGAGATGACGATCGTTTTTCGGCCGGAGGACTGGGCGGCAGCCATGGAAAACATGACTGAACTCTATGGTGAGCGGGGTGAACAGGCAGGTGGCAGGGGCCGGGGTGGACCGGGAGTTCCTGGCGGTCCTGGCGGACGCGAAATCCTGGCGTTCCTGGATGAAATGGACATTGGTATCCAGGCGATCATGGCGGCGATGCGTTACATGCCGGACCTGGAGGCCGTGGCGGCTGAACTTGAGCTTGAAGATACGCAGCGGCAACAATTTCTGGCGCTGGTTCCCTCCGACCTTGCCTTGCCCGGTCCCGGGCAATTCGGCGCCGGGCCAGGCCAGCCTGGTCGCGGTCCTGGCGGTGGTGGCGGTCTCACCTTTGCCGCGAATCCGGACTGGCAGCCGGTGACAATTCACTTCAATGACAAGGTCTGGCCGGAAGCAGGTTTTCGCTTCAAGGGAAATTCGTCCCTGAGTTCAGGCTGGCGCAGCGGCCAAAGCAACCTGCCCTTCAAACTTGACCTTGACGAGTTTGAGAACGACCACCCGGCGCTCCGGAACCAGCGCCTTTACGGCTTCAAACAGCTCAGCTTTTCCACCAATTTCTCGGACCAAAGCCTGCAACGCGAAAAGGTCATGGCGGACGTCTTCCGCGCGGCCGGCGTGCCCGCCGCCGAGACTTCCTTCTGGCTGGTCTGGCTGGATACCGGCGATGGCAGCGCCGCCGACTACCTCGGCCTTTACACGGCAGTCGAGTTGCCCGACGACACGCTGATTGAAACGCAGTTCGCGGATGACAACGGCAACATGTATAAGCCGGATGGGCGGGGTGCCACCTTTGCGGCCGGCAGCTTTGACGAAGAGAGTTTTGACAAGGAAACCAACCGGGACAGCGGCTACGAAGACGTTCTGACGCTGTTCGACGCGCTCCATGATCCCCTGCGCGACAGCGACCCGGCCGCCTGGCGGGTGGGCCTTGATGCTACGCTGGACGTCGACGGGTTTCTGCGATGGCTGGCCACCAACCAGGTGGCGCAGAACTGGGATGTCTATGGCGTCCTGCCCCACAATTACTATCTGTATGCCGACGACACCCGCGGCGTGCTGACCTGGATCCCCTGGGACAACAACATGTCCCTGCAGGAACGCATTACCGTGCCGGGGCTGGACGTTACGGCGCCACAGAATCCCCTGGCTGGCGGCAGGGTTTTCCAGACGGAGGGATTCGGCAGAGCCAGGAGCCTGTCACTGGAAGAGGTGGACGACGACTGGCCGCTGATCCGTTTTTTGCTGGATGACGGGGTATACGCTGTCCGTTATCGGCAACTGGTTGAGGAAGTGGCAGCGGGCGCTTTCTCGGTCGAACGCATGACGGCGATTTATGACTCAAATGCTGAACTGTTGCTCGATGCCCTCTCCGGCGTTGACGACGAAGAGGCTATGGCGGGTGTGCGCACCGGGCGCGATGAACTGCTCGCGCATCTGGAACGGCGGTCGCTGGCCGCCGCGGAATGGCTGGCGTTGAATAGCAACTGACTATCCTGCACCAGCCAGTAAAGGCATCTGCGGGCCGCCGGGCCGGTCGCGGTCGGGCGGCCAGCTGGTCGCCGAACAGATTCGCGACGGTGTGACCAGCACATTCGATACAGAGCCCTTCCTTTTGTCACGCTTTAACTGAGATGGATCCGCCCGGACCCCGAACCACAACCGCCTTCATAAACTCTGCTTAACATTTCTTTAAATTCATGTTAAAGTCAACGGGGGTGGGGGTCGGCCAGCGATTGCCTGGCATTCGGTCCGGTTCGGGGTAGCGGGAAAAACAGCAACGATGACGGTATTTGCCGAATATCTGTTTCATTTTTTGATCAACCAACTGGTTCTCGCTTCCTTTGTGATCATCAATTACAACCCGCGCAAGCACAGAAGCAACAACTCCGTTGCCCTGCTGGTGATCGGCGCCTTGGTTTACGTCGTCATCACCCTCATTGTGCGTTATGAAATCGGCTTGGGCATCGGTTTTGGCATATTTGCCATCTTCTCCCTGTTGCGCTTTCGCACGGTGGCCATCAACCTGCGCGACATGACCTACCTGTTCGCAGTGGTGGCGGTCTCCTTCGCCAACGCCTTCCTGATGTACAACAGGGAATATGCCGGAACGCTGGCAGTTGCGCTGGTGCTGTTTGCAACCATGTTGCTGCTCGAAAAGGGGAAGCTGTTGCCCGTTTACAGCGAGATATCCCTGACCTGCAACAACCTCGAATTGTTGCGGCCGGAGCAGCGACCGGCCTTGCTGACTGATTTGCAGGAGCGTACCGGCCTGAAGGTTGAGCATCTGGTCGTCGACAGCATCAACCTGCGAAGCGGCACGGCACGAATACAGGTTTACATTGCCGAGGAATAAGGGCCCTGCCGCGTGTCGCAGACAGGGACAGTCCGGCTCCTGGAATCCGTCCTGTCGGGTTTGCGCTACACCATAAATCCGAGGCGTGAACCCTAGGACCCAACCAGAATATTTCGTGGTTCAGCCGATGATACGCAACTCGCGCGGGTACGAGGTCAGGGACTCGAGACCGTCGTCGGTGATCACCACGTTGTCCTCGACGCGCACGCCCAGGACGTCGATCTTGTAGAGGCCGGGTTCGATAGTGAAGACCATGCCGGGCTCAAGCAGGGCCTCGTTGCCACGCGTGATCCATGGCCCTTCGTGGACGTCCAGGCCAAGGCCGTGGCCGGTGCGGTGCAGGATGTAGTCGCCATAGCCGGCGTCCAGAAGGGTTTGCGTGACAATGGCGTCCAGTTCGCCGCAGGGCAGGCCCGGCCGCGCCGTCTCCCGCCCAACTGTGTTGGCATGCAGAACGGCGGCGTACAGGGCGCGCGCCTCTTCATTTGCTTTCCTGATGAAGAAGGTGCGCGTGATATCCGCCGGATAGCCATTGATGACGGTGCCGAAATCAAAAATCAGGGCGTCGCCGGCAGTCAAGGGGACGTCGTCGCGGATCTTGCCGTGGGGACGCGAACTGTTGTCGCCGCCCAGCACCAGTGGCTCGAAGGACAGCCCCTGGCCGCCAAGTTCACTCATTTGGTTGATGAGGAAATTGGCCACTTCACGTTCCGTCATGCCGGCGCGCAGCCAGGTGACGGTGTTCTCGAGCGCCTGTTCCGAGATGCGAATGGCGCGTCTCAGGGCCTCGATTTCCTCTGGTACCTTGCTCAGGCGAATGGAGGAGATCAGCTCCTGGGCGTCCAGCAACGCCGCGTCCGGGGCGTTGCGGCGAATGGCCTCGGATTCGAAGAATCGCATGTTCTGGCCTTCGATGCCGATACGGCCGTCCAGCAGTTCCATATGCGCCAGCGCGGCGGCGAAGGCGCCCTCAAAACCATCGGCATCGGCCCAGCGGAAGTGATCGGCTTTAAAGCCCTTGCTGGCGAAGAAATCCGCTTCGAGGTCGGGAATGACGATGGCCGGCCGACCCTCGCGCGGCACAAGGAGCACGATGGGGCGTTCCATGACGTGGTGAACGGAGCCAGTCAGATAGAAAAAGCCGGGGCCCGGAATGAGCGCCGCGGCATCAAGGCCGTTGTCGGCGAGGACCTTCTGCAAGTGCTGTAAACGTTCTACGGAAGGCATGTCAGGGCATCTCCACGCAGTTGTCGGTCCCGGTCAAAATCTCGCTTACAAGAAACAGGGCGTCCGAAGTCTTGCTCCCGATTTCCCCGACCTGGGCCTGCAAGCTTTCGTGATAGAAGCTGCTTTCGAAGGCCTCGCGGGTTTCCCATTCGGCCACGGTCATGAAGCGGAAGGGCAGGTCGTTGGGCGCCCGACCCTGACCGGCCAGGGGAGATTCAGTCACCAGTCCAAAATCGGCGCGAGCCACGCCCGGCATGGTCGCCGCGGGGTCGCGACGTTCAGCCTGGCGCAGGCGCAGAAACGCAGCCTCGTCACTGCCTGGCAGCAGATTGTAGAACACGGTCAGGCGAATCACGGCAGTCTCCCGGCGGCAAACCTCTTCGCCTTCGCGTTGCCGCCAGGCGGCGATACCTGGCGGTCGCCGGAAAACCTGTCAGGTCGCATCGGCCCGATTGGCCGTCTCGGTCAGGATTTCAGTGACGAGAAACACGGCGTCGGAAATCCGCTCCACATTTCCCCTGAGTTCGTTTTGCAGGCCTTCTTCGTAAAAGCTGGCTTCAAACTCCTCACGCGTCTCCCATTCGGCGACGGTCATGAAGCGAAAGGGCAGGGCGTTGGGCGCCCGTCCCTGACCGGGCAGGGGCGACTCCGTGACCTGGCCAAAGTCGGTTCGCAGAACGCCTGGCATGGAGGCATTGGCCTCCTGGTGCTCACCCAGGCGCCAGCGCAGAAATTGTTCCTCGTCGCTGCCGGGCGGCAGGTTGTAGAGCACGGTCAGTCGAATCACGATGCCTCCTGTGGTCAGGTCCTGGGTCGAACAGGCTGGTGGCCGGCGAAGAATCGTTGCAGGGGATGCGGGCAGTTCGCGGGCGGCACGTCAGGGCGTCCCGTCCCGGTTGTCGGTTTCCGTCAGAATCTCGGTGACGAGGAATACAGCGTCCGAGATGCGTTTGACGTCTTCCGCCAGAATCGCCTGGCGGCCTTCATCATAGAAGCTGTGTTCGAATTCCTCGCGGGTATCGTATTCGGCGACGGTCATGAAGCGGAAGGGCAGGGCGTTGGGCGCCCGTCCCTGGCCCGGCAGCGGCGACTCAGTGACCTGGCCAAAGTCGGTTCGTAAAACGCCGGGCCTTGAGGCATTGGATTCCTGATGTTCGCCGAGGCGCCAGCGCAGGAACGCTTCCTCGTCGCTGCCGGGCGGCAGGTTGTAAAGCACGGTCAGCCTGATCACAGGGGCCTCCTTCACAGGGAAATACCTCGTCCAGCCTGACATGTAGCGGCGGATTTTGCAACGCCTGTGGTCAGGAAGTACACTTCCGCCGGGTTCCGAAACCAAAGGGAGCGTTTGAAAATGCACAGAAAAGTCTCGCTGTTCATTCTGCTGGCCATTGTGCTGGCCCTGCTGATGCCGGTTGCGGCGCAGGACGGCCCCAGAATCGCCGTGTTGCTGCCGCTCGGCAACAATGAGTACGTGCGCAACGCAGCGCTTGGCGTCCAGAGCGTCGTTGAGGCCGCCGGCGGCAGCATTGCTGAATACGATGCAGGCTTCGTTCTTGAGGAGCAAATCAACCAGATTGAAGATGTCATTACCTCCGGTGACTTCGACGCCATCATCCTCTACACGGTGGATGGTGTGGGCATCACCGTAGGCGTGGACATCGCGCATGAGGCCGGTTTGCCGGTGATCGCCCTGGATGCGGCCATCAACCCCGATCGCAAGACTTTGGTTCCCTACGAGAACGTGGCCGCCCAGATCGCCCGCACCGGGGATGGCGACGGCAGTCAAATCGGTCAGGCTATCGTGATGGCCTGTGAAGGTATGGACATGTGCGAAGTGGCCTTCATGATCGGCTTCGAGGGTTTCCCGCTGGACCTGGACCGTTTCAACGCCGTGGAAGACGTGGTCAACATGCACGACCACATCGAAATCGTGGCGATGCAGGCGGCTTCCTACACCAACGAGCATGGCTTCGAGGTGGCCACTGACATGTTGCAGGCCAATCCGGGCATCGACGTGATCGCCACCGTGGGCGACCAGATGACCCTGGGCGCAGAACTCGCGGTGGAAGATGCCGGCCTTACCGGCCAGGTGGCATTGATCGGGCAAGGCGCCAGCATTGATGGCTACAACGCCGTGAAGGAAGGGCGAATGTTTGCCACGGTGGCCAACATCCCCTACACCAACGGCCAGATCGCGGGGCAGATGGCCTTGCAGGCCATTGCCGGGGAACTGTACGTCCGTTCCGTCAACATGTACGATCAGGCGCCGCCCTTCCCGCCGAGTGGCCCCATCATCACCGCCGACAACTACGAGGGCTTCGAACCCCAGTGGTAAGAGCAGGGCTGCACGGTCTTGAACCCGACAGCGCTCGTTGAGATACGCAGGGTCTCGCTGAGTTTCGTCGCCGTCCAGGCGCTGCGAGACATCGACCTTTTCATCAACCAGGGCGACATCCACGCCCTGGTTGGTGAGAATGGGGCAGGGAAGTCCACCCTTGGCAAGGTCATCAGTGGCATTGAGCGGCCCGACGACGGTGACCTGCTGATCAACGGGGAATTGCGCCAATACACGCATCCCCGGGATGCCCTGCGTGACGGCATCACCACGATCACCCAGGAAATCGCGCTGCTCAACAATCAAAGCGTGCTGCACAACGTCTTGCTGGGGCAGGAAATCTGTCGAGCCGGCGTTCTGCAGCGGGGCCGAATGCTGGCCGAATTTGAGCGGCTGGTCGAGTTGACCGGCTTTTCGCTGGACCCCGACGAAAAGGTCGGCAACCTGCACATGGCCGACCAGCGCAAGGTTGAGGTATTGCAGGCCGTTGCGCGCGATTCGCGGCTGATCATCATGGATGAGCCGACTGCCATGTTGGCTGACGACGAAACCAGGGTTTTTCTCGACATCGTGCGCAACCTGCAACGCAGCGGTCACACGATCATCTACATCTCCCATTTCCTGGAAGAGGTGCTGGAACTGGCGGACGTCGTCACAGTCATGCGCAACGGGCGCATTGTGCGCACGGCGCCCACCGCCGAAGAGACGACTCACTCGCTGGTCGAGGCCATGCTGGGCCGCAGCATGCTGGAGATGTACCCGACGCGCCAGGCTCCCGCGCCGGACGCAGCGGTCCTCCTTGAAGTGCGCGGACTGGAAGCGCAGGGGCTGGGCCGCATTGACTTGCAGTTGCGCGCCGGGGAAATCACAGGCCTGGCCGGTCTGGTCGGCAGCGGCCGCAGCCGCCTGGCCCGCACGCTTTTTGGGGCGCTGGAACGGGATGCAGGCGAGATTCTCGTTCGCGGCGAAGCCGTGCAGTTGAACTCCACCTCGGATGCCATTCAGGCCGGCGTCTTCATGTTGCCGGAGAGCCGGAAGGAACAGGGCCTGCTGTTGAAACAGAGCATCCGCAGCAACTTGTCCCTGCCGCACATGGACAGTGTCGTGGGCCGGGTCGGGGTGATCAGCCGCACCCGCGAAAGCAATCGCATAGGCCAGTTGCTGAAGTTGCTCAACGTCGTGCCGCCAGAACCGCGACTGATTGTCAACCGACTTTCGGGCGGCAATCAACAAAAGGTGCTCTTTGGCAAGTGGCTGTTCGAGCAGCCGACGGTTTTCATCGTCGATGAACCCACGCGCGGCATCGACATTGGCGCCAGACGCGCGATCTACGAGCTGGTCGTGGAACTGGCGGCTCAAGGCGTGGCCATATTGCTGATCTCTTCAGAAATCGAGGAAATCATCGGGCTGGCGCACCGCAGCCTGGTCATGCGACTGGGCAGTATCGTGGCGGAAATCGAGGCAGGTGAGGACGGCAGACTGGACGAGCAGGCCATCATGCAGGCCGCATTCGGAGCAGAGACGTTGCAAAGGGCCGCCGCCGGAGGTGAAGCTACGTGACGCAGCAAACCAGCGCGGGTCGGGAGCGTTCCGCCCGGACGATCAGCGCCTTTCTGCTGGACTACGGCATCATCATCGCCGTCTTCCTGCTGTACATCGTGCTATCCCTGCAAACCGACGCCTTCTTTTCCATACGCAACCAGCTGAACATCCTGGACCAGGCGCACCAGATCGGGTTGATCGCGGTGGCGGCCACGGTGGTGATCATCGCCGGCGGCTTTGACCTCTCCACCGGCGCCATCTTCGCCATGAGCGGTGTGATCGCTGCCATGGTCGCCCGCGACCTTGGCGCCCACGAGGAGTTTGCCACGGCGGCGCCCTGGCTGGGCTGGACGGCCGGACTCATCGCGGGCACGCTGCTGGGTCTGCTCAACGGCGTCCTGGTGACTTTCTTTCGCATCAACACCTTCGTCGCCACCCTGTCCTCCGGCATCGTCTTCCGCGGCTTTGCGTTGTTGATCACCGAAGCGGAAATGGTGCGCGTTTCGGACCGCGCCTTCCGCGAACTGGCGCGGGGCAGCATCCTTGACGTGCGCCACACGATCTTCATCTGGCTGGGCTTCGCCGTGGCGCTCTCGTTCATCCTCTTCCGTACGCGCTTCGGCCGTTACATCTTTGCCGCCGGCGACAACCCGGAGGCGGCGCGCCTGTCCGGCATCAACGTCAACCTGGTGCGGACCATCACCTTCGGCATCAGCGGCCTGGCGGCCGGCATGGCCGGCGTGCTGTCCGCGTCGAAGTTTCTCAAGGCGCAGAACGATTCGGGCCAGGGCCTGGAACTGATTTCAATCGCGGCCGTGGTGATTGGCGGCACCAGCATCATGGGCGGCGAGGGCGCCGTCTGGCGCACCGTGCTGGGCGTGATGCTCTTGCGTCTGATTGAGAATGGCTTCAATCTGATGAACGTCGAGCCCTTTTACCAGGACATTTTCCAGGGGCTGATCATCCTGCTGGCCGTTGCGCTGGACGCGCTAAGGCATCGGAGGAGTTGAGGAATTTTTCGCTTAGTCAACTTGCTCAATGACCCGCAAAATGTCAGGGGAATAGCCAAATTGAACAAGCAAATCGCGACATTTTCCAATCAATGGTCGTGTTCCAAAGTTTGTGGTGACAAACAAGCCATTTGAGAGTTTCTTTGCTCCACGGAAATCGTCTCCATTGGGCTGAACAGGTTCCCGATGGATCAGATAGAGATCTCCGTCACCTACAATGATCGGGCAAACATCTCTGTGTAGTTTGCCTTCCCTTACCAACCATTCGGCGGTGTGAATGAGGACTTCATACCCATGTTTAGCGGGTATGTGTTCCCCCGCTATCACAATTTCGCTCACTTTCACTTTAGGTTTCTTTGTGTTTCGTTGCTTTTGTTCAAATGACCCGCGACTAGCTCTGGGCCGCCTTCCCGGAAACAATTTGGCGCGTAACCAGGCACTTACTGCGCGGGACGGGACTTCGCCCGGCGGTTTCTCACTCCATTTGATCAGTTTCTCTCGCAAGGTGTCCGAAAAAGGCTCCAATATTTCTTTTCTTGCGGTTTCTTCCCAGTAGGCGTTTAGCAGGATATTTGGATCTCTCTTCTCCAACTCATGGAGTTTGTCATAGTGAAGTTGACTGAGTTCTCTGGCGGATTTCTCGGCATCTGCCTCATCCAGGCGAACATGGAATAGTGACCGTTGTTCGAAATCCAACTTTTCCAATCGCGGCCTGTAAACACGCCATTCCACTCCATTGGTGAGAAGAGCAGTCTTCGCCGTACTCCTGAAGCAATAACCGATGATTTGTTCAAGCGCTTGATCGTCCAGGCGCTTACGCAAGGCCTTGGCTTCTACCAAAACAACAGGATTGCCTTGCTGGAGCAAAGCCATATCCACCCTTTTGCCATTTTGCAGTAAGTATTGATTTCTTAGTCGTTCGAGTCCCTGCCACCCAAGCGCGTTCAAAATGGGTTTAATCAGGTAATCCTTTGTGTCCTCTTCTTCAAGGAACTCTTCGGGACGATTAGCGATCTCGGACTGTACTGATTGGATGGCGCGCAGCAACTGGTCTGACATGGGGGGGGGGGGGGGGGGGGGGGGGGGGGGGGGGGGGGGGGGGGGGGGG
>JAPPOB010000010.1 GCA_028818375.1 Anaerolineaceae bacterium | reverse complement strand
AAATACCCAACCGTGGCGCGGTTTGGGTGGGGTTATCGGGGGGGGGGGCCAAATTTTTAAACCCTCCTTTGCCGCGCGCACCCCTTTTAAAAAAAAAAAAACCGGGGGGTTTCCCCCCCCCCCCCCCCCCGCAGGCACCAGAGTTCGCAGGCGATGCCGTCACCGTCCCGGTCGCGGTTTCCATTGCAGGCGGGATGTCCGGGCGTGAAGTTGCCATCATTGTGCTGCTCGCGGATGGCGGTGCAGGACATGTTGGGGATAGGCCGGGCGAGAATCCGACCCTGGCTGAACCTGGTCTGTCTGCCCTGTCTGCCCTTGCAGATTTTGCAGAGGCTGCGGCCTGGTGCGACTGACCAACGCGCTGTGAACGAAGGCTTCCCGCCCGTTTACGATAACGCGGGTCCAGTTACTGTCACCCTGGACATTGTCACCCACCACTTCGCCAACTGTGGCTATTGCTTCCCCACGATTTAAGACATGAACAATGACGCAGTTTTTTCTCGGGCAGGCGCGGGTACTGGCTGTTTCCTGTGCTGCAATGTACTGCTCAATGGCTACGATCGTACCTGGGGAAGCTTCAACAGTAAGGGAGGAAGCCGAAGTCGGTCGTACTGACGCAGGCGTTGGGCGAACTGGCGCCTGGGTAGCGACCCCGCCACGGTTGGCAGGTGCAGGCGCTACTGTGGCGATCTGAAAGGAAGAGCGAGGAGCCGTGGCGACATTGTTGCGCTGTGACGTGAAAAGGAAAAACAGGACCGCCAGTGCAACGCAGAAGGCGATAAACAGCAGACAGCCGCAACCAGCAATCAGCACAATGGGCAGGTCTCGAAAAGAGCATGTGAGGTTATCCCTTGCAGTTGCAGGTAACTAACCGCCAGGGCAGATGCTTTCGCAGGGGACGCCGTCCCGGTCGCTGTCACGGCGCGAGCAACCGCAAGTGTTCAACTGGAACCGGGCTTCCTCACAGGAGGCCATCGCCGAACAGGTCTTTGAGCAGTTGCAACTGAACTGCGGGCCGCTGACGGCGGTCGGCGGAACGCTGGCCTGGCCCTGTCCCGACCCGGCCTGCCGGACGGGTGCGCTGACTGGCGCCGGCCGGCTGCGGGAGAGTAAAGGCGCGTGGACGTAGACCACCTGGCTGCCGTGCCTCACGGCCTGCCAGGTCGCACTGCCGCCGACGGACTCGCCGCTGACCGCCTGCAGCACGTTGACCGCGGCGCCCCGCGCGAAGCTGGTCACGATGCCGCAGGTAGTGCGCGGGCAGCTGCGGGCGTTGGCCTGCGCCGGCGCGACGACGTACCAGGTGGTGGTCACCTGGTTCGCGTTGACAGATACTGCCGGGCGTGGAGTCGACGTTGGCAGGGGCGCAGCCGTGGGGACGGAGGTCGGTGTGACGAGCCGGACCAGGGAGACGTGGACGTAGACCTCGCCGTCCTCATGGCTGACTTTCAGCCAGCGGGTGTCGTCGTTCCAGGCGGCGCCCTCCACCTCCTCGACCACGTCCAGCGCGTGGCCGCTGCTGAAGGTGGTGACGATCTCGCAGCTGGTGTCGGCGCAGGCGCGCGCATTGACCCTGGCGTCGCTGACGACATGGACCGGCGTCGCGTCGGAGTCCGCAGGGATCCCTGCGTCGCAGTTCGCGAGGACGCGGTCCAGCGCGTCGGCCTCGCGCCAGTCGATGGTCAGGGAATACGCGCGGCGCACGCTGACGATCTGGTTGGCGAACCAGCAGCGGTTTTGCGCCGGCAGCCATTCGGCGGCGTCCTTCGCGCGCTTCTGGTTGCGGTTGAGCGCCGGCGAGGCGAGGGTCAGGTTGCGCAGGTCGGAGGCGAATTGCGCGCGTGTGGCCGCGCTGGCAGCGCAGAGACCGCTGTCATGCGCTTCCGAAACGGCAATGATGTGCTCAATATCGGTATCGAAGCGCGACTCGAAGCATTCGTTGGTGTAGGGGCTGCAGATTTGGCCACCCTCGCGCGCGATGATCTGCAACTCGACGGACTGGGAGTAGGGGTAGTCGTCGCGGTCGTAGGGTGAGCAGCGGTTCTCCGGCGCGACAGGGATGCCGCGCCACACTTCGCCCTGGGCCTGAGACAGGCCTGGCAGCACCAGGCTGAGCAAAAGCAACGCCGACACGGCAAGCAGCAGACCCGCAAACAATTGTTGACGCATGGTGGCTCTCCCCGACCCCTGGCCTCACTCCCGAAACGCAGTGTGAAGAGGGCGGGGAGGAAACAGTGTCAACTGCGCGTTTCTGCAGTCTGACTTGAGACAATGTCAAGACTGCCGACCAGTCTACACCAATCCGTTGTTCTATGGGGCCGACATCCCGGGTGCCAGGCCGACGAGCGGGCGCCGCCTGTCGCGCCTGGGCCGGTCAGCGCGTCACCCGCCTCCGCCCGCCTGAATTCACCGCGTAGTCTTCATGGTCGCCTGGGAGGCGCGGGGCGTAAAGCCGGTTAGGGCCATGGACCCTGAATCCGAACAAATTCGTGACATATCGTTTGCCAAGGAGGAAACGTTAATCGTAACGAAAGTAAAATACGGCGCAGCGAAGACGGGCTCTTGACGCTGTGTGACGGAAACCCTTGTGTTTAGCCGAAGAGGCGCAGTTGCCTGGGCGCCAGCAAAAGGTCCAGCCGGGCGCCGGCGATCGTTAGCACGGGTTTCAGGAGTTGCCTGGCGTCTGGCAGGGGCGCGCCCGCTTCACGACTCTTGCTCCGGCTCCTGCGTGGTCGCTGCCTCGTCCAGCAGTTGACGCAGGGCCGCCAGACGCGGATCGACGTCATCCAGTTCGCAGCCGCAATCCCTTTCATTGAGACTGGCGCCGCAGCGGGGGCAGAGACCGCGGCAGTCCGCCCTGCAGAGCAGACCGCTCGCGCCGGCAATGAGCACCTCGGCGCGCAGCAGCGGCGCCAGATCGAGCATGCCGTCCTCGCCAATGCTGAACTCGACGCCGGACGCCAGCGGATAACTGTAGAGTTCTTCCATCTGCAGGGGCAATTCCGCCAGCGTGGGGGTCAGGCAGCGGTCGCATTCACCGCGCAGGCCCGCCAGCAATTCCCCCTGCAGCAGGACACCCTCGCGCGTGCGGCTCAAGCGAAAGGGGCCGCGCAGGAAAGCCAGCACGAGGTCATCGGAGACCTGCAGGGCGGGGAGGTCGAGGCTGGCTTCCTGGCGATAACCGGGACCGGCGCCGGTGATATCGCCGACGTTAAGCCGCAACACACGCGGGTTGAGGGGGCGTGCAGTCTCGTTCACCTGGGGCATCATCCGCCGGAATCGCCATCCCGCGATGATAGGGGAGAGGCGCGCGCGCTGTCAAGCGGGCCGCGGCGCCAGTAGCCCCTCAAGGGTGCGCTCGAAGCTGCGCGCGCTGGCGGCGGCGCTGAAGTGGCGCAGCACGTGCTCGCGGCCGGCCGCGCCCATGCGCCGGCGCAGGGCCGGGTCGCGCAGCAGTTGCAGCACACGTTGGGCCAGGGCGGAGGGGTCTCCGGGCGGCACGAGGAAGCCGGTGACGCCGTCGACCACGGTCTCGGAGGGCCCGCCGCGATCGGTGCTGACGACCGGTCGCGCGCTGGCCATGGCTTCCAGGTTGACGGTGCCGAAGCCCTCGAACCAGGAACTGCAGACCACGACGTCGGCGGCGGCAATGACGCGCTCGGTATCCGCGCGGAAGCCGAGATAGCGCAGGCGTTCACGTAGCAGCGGGTCCCGACGGGCATCGCGGTGCATGCGGTCGCGGTAGCGTCTGTCGGCGCGCGTGTGCGGGTTGTCCCCGGCGACGAGGAAGCGCGCCTGGGGCAGGTCGGCTGCGACCTGGCGCGCCATGGCCTGGAAGATGTCATGCCCCTTGACGTTCTGAAAGCGGGCCAGCAGGGCGACCAGGGGAGTCTCCGGCGCGAGACCGAAATCCGCCCTCAGGGACTCTAGGTCGTCACGCGGCCGGAAGCGCTCGCAGTCGACGCCAGGGTTGAGGATCCGGACTCTGTCCTGCGGCATGAAGGGGGGCTGCCCGAGAAAGCCGTCGCGCACCATGCGCGTCTCCGCGAAGGTGGCGGCCGGCCGGCGAAAGAAGCTGCGCTGCCAGGGCCGCGGCCGGAAGCGCCAGCCGCTGCAGAGCCAGGTCACCGGTACGCCGGCCCGTTCGCCGGCCGGCAGCAGCAGGGGCAGGCAGTGGTATTCGCCATGCGCTGCGGCGAAGTCGCCATTGCGCAGAATGCGCTCCATGCGGCGCGAGCCGGGCAATTGACCCCACAGCGTCGGCCAAAAGAAGACGCTGGTGCCGCGCCAGCGGGCGAAGTGCACCGGCCAGCCGCGGGCTTCCCAGGCGGCGCTGAACTGGCCCGGTCGCTGAACCAGCAAATGGGGCCGCCAGCGCGCGGGGTCAAGGTTCTCTGCGATCGACAGCAGCGTGGTCTCACCGCCGCCCAGGTTGCTGTAGCTGTTGACGAAGAGAAGATTGCGCAGCATGGCATGCCAGGGTGGCCGGTCGATGCCGGCCATTATGCTGTCAGGCGCTGGCGAATGCGAGGTGGCGCCCGATGTTGTGGCCGGGGTGGCTGTGCTATACTGTCGCGCATGACCGGGCAGGACTGGATACGCGAGTTGCAGGCGCGCGGTCTGGACGGCCCCACCTTGCTGCTGCTGGATGTCCTGGAACCGCTGGGCGCGCCGGGCGCGCAGTTCCTGTGGGTCGCACAGCCCTTCAGTGGCCTCTTCGGCGCCGCGGAGTTGACCGGACAGCTGGCCAGGCTGTTGCAGGAGCCGGATGGCATCGGTCGCCTGCGTGAGATGCTGGAAAGCGGGCGCTGATGCCCTCGCCTGACCCTTTCCTGACCTTTTTGCAGGAAAACGCCAGCATCGTATTGCCGCTGCTGGTGGCGTCGGGTCTGGGCCTTGCGTCCTTCGCCGTCGGCCGCCGCAGCGCGCGCAGTCTGCGGGTGATGCCCGCCTGGCGCGCCCTGCCCGGCATGCTGGAGCAGGCCGCCGCGCAGGGGCAACCGGTGCATCTTTCCAGCGGCGGCGCCGGGCTGCAGGGCAGCGACAGCCTGCTGGCGCTGGCGAGCGCGGAAGCGCTCTATCAGGCGGCCCGGCAGGCGCAGGGGCCGGTCATCCTGACGACCAGCGACAGCACCATGATCCCCCTTGGCTACGAGGTCCTGCGCCGGGCCCAGCGCGCCCGCGGCTTCGCCGGCAGCATGCAGGCCGGCACGCTGCGCTGGTTCCCGGATGGCCCGCGTTCACTGGCCTGGGCCGGTGCAGCCAGCGTGTTGATGTCGAGCGAGTACGTCGGCGCCAATTTGCTGGTTGGCGGCTTCGGGCCGGAACTGGCCCTGGTCAGCCACGCGGCGGCGCGACGCGGCCAGCCCCTGCTGGCCGCCAGCGACCAGCTGGATGGACAGGCTGTCGCCTGGGCCAGCGCTGACGAACCCCTGATCGGGGAGGAGCTCTACTTTGCCGCCGCCTGGCTGCACCCGACGCCGGCCAACCAGGCGGCGGTGGTGATGCAGGACATCCTGCGCTGGCTGCTGATCGCCGCCTTGCTGACCCTGGCGTTTCTGGCCTACAACAGCGGGGGAGCCGCCCCGGCATGATGCGCAGTTTCTTCACCATGCTCGCGGTGTTGCTGGCGCTCACCACCGCGCTGGTGACGCTGGCCGGTTTGCTTCTGGAACGGCAGCCGCTGCTGCTGGCGGGCGCGCTGGCCCCCTGGGAGCCGGCGATTCGCGAGTGGAGCGCGACGCTGTTGCAAGTTTTCTCGATCAGCGTGGCCGTCTCCATCATTATCGGCATCCTGAACCTGCTGTTGGTGCATTTGCGGCGCAGCGGCCGGCGCCAGACCGGCTGCGGCTACAGTTTGGTCCTCTTCCTCAGCGCCACGATCGTCATCGGCCTGACCTACCTGGAACGTGAAAACCTGCTCACAACCGGCGTGGCGTGGCGCGTCCTGTTGCTGGAACAGGTGCAGGTCACGGTCGAATCCTCGCTGGCCGGTCTCTTGCTCTTCGGCCTGGTGTACGGCGCCTGGCGGGTGATGGCCCTGCGCGCCAACGGCTGGGGCTCGCTCTTTGTGTTGACCGTGCTGCTGGTGCTGGGGGCCGCCCTGCCCCTGCCCGAACTGGCGCTCCTGGCGCCCCTGCGCGACTGGCTGCTGGCCGTGCCGGTGAATGCCGGCGCGCGCGGCATCCTGCTCGGGATCGCGCTGGCCACCATCGTTGTGGGCGCGCGCGTCCTCATCGGCCAGGACCGCAGCCTGCGGAGCGGGCGCGATGAGTGAGTACTACGGGCCGGGCTCTGGCGACGATCCCTGGGCCCCTGGCGGAGAGCCGCCGCCCGCCTGGGCCGGAGACCCCTCGACCGCTTCGCCGCTGCTGGCCCTGCTGGGCCAGATGCGGGACCGTCCGGCAGGTCGTCTCTCGCGCCGCCTGCGCCGCCTGCGGGCGCGCAGCGACCAGCTGGCGCGACGCGATCCCTCGGCGCTGCCCAATGTCTTTGCGCCGGCCTCCGGCGCCGTCGCCAGCAGCGCTCCCCCCCGTCGTCGTCGTCGCCGCCGTTTGCGCGTGGGGGGCGAGCGTTTCTTCCTGTCGCTGGTCCTGGTGACAGGCATGCTGCTGCCCTTTTCCGGCGCACAGACCCGCCTTGGCGAGAGCGCACCGGCGACATTTGACGCGGGCAGCGCGCAGGCGACGCTCTACCAGGCGCTGGATGCGCTGTCTCCCGGCGATGCAGTGCTGGTTGGCATGGAATACGGGCCGACTGCCGCCGGCGAACTGGATGCCGTCGCCGGCGTGCTGTTGCGTCACATCCTCTTGCGCCGGGCGGTCCCGGTTGTCGTCAGCCGCTACCCGGTGACGCTGTTGCGCTCGGAACAGATGTTGACGCAGTTGGGCCAGGCGGGGTCGACTCTGGTCACCCGCTTGCAACGCGGCGGCGGCCTGGTTCCCAATACGGACTGGTTTGTGACCCGCTTTCTGGCCGGCGACCTGGCGGGACTGCGTTCACTGAGCATGAATCTGCGGGGGCAGCTGGCCAGGGACCTGCGCGGCGCCCCGACCGGGCTAACCATTCGCCGGCTGGACGAATTTGCGCAAGTGCTCGTGATTGCCGAGCGGCCGGAAGACCTGCGTCAGTGGGCGGAGCAGATTGCGCCCCTTGCGGGCCGTGAAATGCTGGCAGCGACTGGCCAGGCCGCCGCGCCGCTGGCCCGCCCCTGGCTGCGGGTGGCCCTGAGCGGCACGATCAGCGGCTTTCGGGACGCGCTGACCTATGACTCCATGCTGCAGCAGGAGCTGGAGGTGAGCGTTGGGCCGCCCTCGGCGCCCCAACATCTGCGCGCTGTGAGCCTTGACCAACGTATCGAGCTGGAATGGGACCGGCCGCTTTCCGATGGCGGTTCCGCGATCACCGGTTACACGATTCGTCATCTCTCCACGCCTTACCAGAACTGGGTGGACGTGCCGCTGACGGGCGGCGCCACAAGCCACACCCTGACCGGGCTGGACAATGGCACGGCCTACGACATCCAGGTGCGCGCCCGCAATGCCAGTGGCGACGGCCCCTGGAGCAAGGCAATCATGGAGGTGCCGCGCACCGCGCCGTCGCAACCCCGTTCGCTCGTCCTGGTTGCCGGAGACGGCGGTGTGGAGGTCAGCTGGAGCGCGCCGGCCGACGATGGCGGCTCTGCGCTGATTTTCTACCGGCTGCGCTGGCGAACGGGTACGCAGGAGTGGCGCAGTGCGGATACCGCCGATGACGTGACCACCTACAGCGTGACCGGGCTCACGAACGGTGAGGTCTGGCAATTCCAGGTGCGCGGCATCAACCAGGGCGGCGCGGGGGCCTGGAGCGCTGTCGCGACGGCGATTCCAGTCACAGGCGTTGTGGCGCCGGCCAACGCCGCGGCTGACAGTCAGCAGGCGCCGGCAGTCGCCACAGCGACGCCCGCCATCTTCCTGGGCACGGTGCGGAGGGGGGCCAGCGAACTCTCCCTGCGCGACGGCGCGGATGCGGCCGGGACGGTGCTGGGGATTGTCAACCCCGGCGAAAACGTGCTGGTGCTCCTGCGCAACGCCGCTGCCAGCTGGCTCTTTGTGCAGACCAATGACGGACTGCGGGGCTGGTTGCCCGCCACCAGCCTTGAATTGGGGTCCGTCGATATCCGCGACGTGCCGCCGCGGGCCGCGCCGCAGCCTGCGGCGACAGCCGAGGCGACGCCAACCCCGGTGGCTGCCACTTCCCCGGGTGGCGCGGCGGCGCAGGCGCCCGTCGACACGGGTCTGGCGGAACGACCGGGGACCATTCTGCGGGCAGCAGAACGGGAGTCCTCCATCCACATTGGTCTGGCGCTCAGCATCGCCATCATTGCGCTGGGGGCGCTGGGCAACATGGGCGGCGCGGCGCTGCGCCGTGGCAGAAGGGACTGAGATGGCGAGCGTGGAACAGATCGGCCTGTGGGCGTCCTTTCTGCTCACCCTGATGGTTTTCAGTTATTTGCTGGGCGACAACCTGCTGTATCGCCTGGCGGTGTTCGTCTTCGCCGGCGTGGCGGCCGGCTACAGCGCCATTGTCATCTGGGACGGCGTCCTGATTCCCTGGATCCAGGACACCCTGCTTGCCCCCAACGCGACGCCGGACCAGTTGACGCTGGGCGCCACCCCCCTGCTGATCGGTCTGCTGTTGCTGGCGCGCTCCTGGTCAACGCGCGGGGACGGGCTGAGTCGCCTGGCGCTGGCGCTGCTCATCGGTGTGGGCACGGCTGTGGCCCTGGATGGCGCCATCAACGGCACGCTGATCCCGCTGCTCTTCGACACCGGCGAGGGAGTCGTGGCGGGCAATCCCGACAGCATCCTGTTGCCGGCCGGTGTTATCTGTACGCTGGTGTACTTTCAGTATCAGACGCGGCGGGCGCCGCAGGGGCAGGGCCGCCGCCGCCGCCACATCCAGTTGCTGGCCGTGCTGGGGCAGGGGGTGATCGTCATCACGCTCGGCGCGATCTACGGGGCGGCCATCCTCACCAGCCTGACCCTATTCAGTGAACGCCTTGGCTTCGTGGTGCAGCAGGCGCAGATCCTCCTGCCCACGCCGGCTCCCGTTCCGGCGCCGGGCGGCTGAGGCCGGGTCGGAGAGGTTCCTGAAGGCCACGGTGCCCGGAGCCTGAGGCGATGGACGCGTCCGCGACCGCTCCCGTAACGGACCAGCGACTGTATCTCTGTACGCTGATGCTGGTATTCGCCGCCGGTCACATCATCATCGGCATGATTCGCGGCGCGCGCAACTGGCGCTCCGTCGGCCTGATTCTGTTGTCGCTGGCCATCCTGGCCCTGTTGCTGTCCACCATGGGCCGCACAGCTGCGGCGCCCGGCGTCTGAAGCGACAGGGCGCCCCGCTGAGGAGCGCCCTGCAGTGGATACTGCCCGGGTCTCTTGCCCGGGTGAAGCGACTCAGGCCATGGCTGCTGCCAGGTGGCCGCAGGCGGGGCAGTCCCCGCCGGGGCGCACGATGGCGAAACCGGCCTGGGGGTCCGAGTCGTAACGGGTGGCGTCGACGTTCCAGACGATGAAGAGTCGCACGCGGCCGCTGCTGCGCGCGAGGGTCACTGCGCGCCCCAGCCAGGCGGCCTGGTTGGCGACGGTCACGTTTGAAGCCCAGGCGAAGCCGGCCGGCAAGGGCCCGTAGCCTTCGCTGGTGAGGTAGCCAATTTCGGTGAAGCACAGCGGTTTGCCGGCGAAGACGGAGGCGTAGGTCTCGAACATCCGCGAGTAGTAGCGCGTGTAGTGGCCGCTGCTGCCGCGCGGGTCGCCGCTGCGGGCGTCGGGCCCGAGGATGCCTTCGTTGTAGTGCACGCCGACGCAGTCCATGTAATTGGCGGCGCCGGCCGCGGCCATACCGCGGATGAAGGGCAAATCGTCACATCCACCTCCGCCGCAGCCGCCGAAGAAGCCGGTGGGGGCGGGCGCGCCGCTGATGACCATCACGTTGGCGTTGGCGCCCTTGATGGCGTTCCATGCCTGGCTGAGCATGGAGGTATAGCCCTGCGGGCTGATTTGTCCGGAAGGCCATTCGCGGTCGATGTTCTGCTCGTTCCAGACCTCGATGGCATCCGGCCCCAGCGATGCCACGCCGCCGAGGAAGTTGACGAATTCCTGGATGTAGCCGGAGGGGTTGCCCGCCATCTGGCCCGGCTCACCGACGATGCTGAGCAGCACGCGGAAGCCGGCGCCATGGGCCTGATCGATGACGCCGCGCACGTTGGCCGCGTTGTCACCCGCGTGATAGCGCACCTGACGCTTGACCCAGGTCATGCGGGCGGCGTGCATGTGATGCGGCCAGGCGAAGCTGAGCGCCTGCCCGCCCAGGGCGAATCCGCCGCCAATCGCCGGCGCGCCCACCGGTGGCGGTGGCGCTCCAACTTCCGGTGCCGGCGCGGCCACCACGCCTGGAATGATGAGGACCGTGCCGGGGTAGACGAGATCGGGATTGGAGATGTTGTTGCGACGCAGGATATCGGCCACCAGCACGCCGTAACGTTCGGCGATGACGCCCAGGTACTCGCCCCGCGCGACGGTGTGCCGCACTTCGGCGGCTGGTTGCGGCTGCTCCCCTCCTGTGACGGGAGCCGGTGTGGTATCGGCGACGACGCCAGGGATGATCAGCACCGTGCCAACGTGGAGAACATCCGGGTTGGCGAGGTTGTTGCGATTGATAATGTCGATGTAGGAGACGCCGTAGCGCTGGGCGATCAGGCTCAGGAATTCGCCGGGAGCGACGGTGTGCCGGACTTCCTGCGGCGCAGGCGCAGGCCCAGGTTGGCCGGGTTGCTGGGCAGGAGCCGCCGGTTGGCCGGGCACGGGGATGACCAGCTGGTTGCCGGCGTGGATGACGTTGCCGCTGCCAATCCATGGATTGGCCGTGAGGATTTCCGCCACCGTGATGCCGTAACGTTGGGCGATGGAATACAGGGTCTGGCCGCGCGCCACGGTGTGCGTGATCTGCGCGCTGACGGCTGCGACCGGCAAGAGCAGGGCCAGGGCGATGGCCAAAAGCATTAAACGACGCATACTTCCTCCTGATTCTCTGTCCTGACCTGCCATCCGGCACTGACCGGGTGGGTTGTTCCGCTATGGCGTCCGGCCGATCGTAGTTTGGGCCGGGGCTGAAGTCTACCATGAAATGGGCGATGCAAACCCCGGCCTCCACCACAGCTTTCCTGGCCAAAGTTAACAGTGAGGGCTGGCGCATTTTGTCAATATTTTCGCTGACCGCTGCCTGACCCTTGTCTATAATGGTACCGTCCCGTAAAGTCTGGGCAAATTTGCCAAAGAGGAGCAGAGCATGATGGATTATACGGTGCCCGCTGAAGCCCGGGAGTCGGCCGACGCGCTGCTGGCCTGGGCCGGCGCGAACGAGGTGGAGGAGCTGGACATTCGCTTTACGGACATTCGCGGCATGACGCAGCATTTCAGCATGCCCATTGAAGGCGCGGATGCCGCCCTGTTTGCGGAGGGCTTTGGCTTTGACGGTTCCTCCGTGCGCGGTTTCCAGAGCATTGACCAGTCCGACCTGATCCTGCGGGCGGACCTGAACACCGCCTACCTGGACCCCTTCTTCGCGCGCAAGACCCTGGCCTTCGTCTGCGATGTGTACGACCCGGTGCAGGAAGAACCCTACGGCCGGGACCCGCGCGGCGTGGCCCACCGCGCCGAGGCCTACCTGGAGAACTCGGACATCGCGGACACGGCCTACTTCGGGCCGGAGCTCGAATTCTTTATGTTCAGCAACGTGCGCTACAAGGTCGATCAGCACAGCAGTTACTACGAGGTCGACTCGCACGAGGGCTTCTGGAACACGGACGACCCGGACCCGCGCATGAGTTACCTGAACCCCATCAAGCAGGGTTACTTCCCGCTGCCGCCGCTGGACAAGACCCAGGACGTGCGCGCCGACATGGTCGCCATGCTGCTGGGGCTGGGGATCGACGTCGAGGTGCATCACCACGAGGTCGGCGGCGGCGCCCAGGCGGAAATCGACCTGCGTTACCAGCCCCTGTTGCAGATGTGCGATACGGTCAGCCTCTACAAGCATGTGATCAAGAACGTCGCGCAGCAGCACAACCTGATTGCGACCTTCATGCCCAAGCCGCTCTTTGAGGAGAACGGCTCCGGCATGCACGTGCACCAGAGCCTGTGGAAGGACGGTCAGCCGCTCTTCTTCGGCGACAAATACGCCAATCTCAGCCAGAGCGCGATGTGGTACATGGGCGGCATCCTGAAGCACGCGGCCTCGCTGCTGGCCTTCACCAACCCCATCACCAACAGTTACCGCCGTCTGGTGCCGGGTTACGAGGCGCCGGTCAACCTCGTCTACTCCAACCGCAACCGCTCGGCCGCCATCCGCATCCCGGTCTACAGCAACAACCCCAAGACCAAGCGGGTCGAGGTCCGCTTCCCGGACCCGGCCGCCAACTGCTACTATGCCCTGCCGGCGTTGATGCTGGCCGGTCTGGACGGCATCGAGAAGCAGATCGACCCGGGCGATCCGGGAGACGTCGACCTCTATGAGGAGGACATCGGCACACCGGTGGTGCCGGGCAACCTCGGCGCGGTGCTGGACGCCCTGCAGGACGACCACGACTATCTGCTGAAGGGCGGCGTCTTCACCGATGACATCATCCAGTCCTACATCGAGTACAAGCGCGTGGAAGAGGCGGACGCCGTCGCCATGCGGCCGCATCCCTACGAATTCCAGCTTTACCTCGGCTGCTAGAAACACCTGGCAGATCGACACAGGGGGCGTCCACGCGGGCGCCCCTTTTTTGTTGTTGCATCTCCCGCAATTCGCACTTCCTGCTGCCAGGCAAGGATGCTAGACTGAGCGGTGGCAGGCTTCGACTTCCCGACCGGTGACGTGCGCGACGCCATGAATGCGGCCTGGCTCCCTGTTCGACACAAATCCGGCGGAGTGACGCTGCGAAGCGGGCGCACATTCGGACGCCGCTTCGTCGCCCGAATTGCCTGACCTGGCAAACGAATAGTTTCGAGGAGAGAGTAAATGACCCGCAAGAAATTCACCTTCGCCCTCGCGCTGGTGTTGGTGGCCGGCCTGATGGGCGGCGGCCTCGCCGGCGCACAGGATGAATTGCTCTACCCGGTGGGGGAGGGCGTGTTCAACTGGTCCGATCTCGAGGCCTTCGAGATGATGGACCTCAGCGGAGAAGAGGTTCGCGTCTTCGGCCCATGGCTGGGCAGCGAACGGGATGTCTTCGACGCCATTTCCGCCTATTTTGAGGAAGCGACCGGCGCTGACGTGGTCTACGCCGGCTCGGACAGCTTCGAGCAGCAGATCATCGTCGACATCGAGGCGGGCAGCCCGCCCAACCTCGCGGTCTTCCCGCAGCCCGGCCTTGCGTCCAACGTGGCCGGCCAGGGCGGCCTCGTGCCGCTGGACGATGACCTGCAAAACGCCGTGCTGGAGAACTACGCCGCCGGGCAGTCCTGGGTGGACCTGGGCAGCTACGCCGATGCAATGGGCGAGACGCAGTTCTACGGCTTCTTCTTCAACGTCAACGTCAAGAGCCTGGTGTGGTACTCACCGGACGCCTTTGACGAGGCCGGTTACGACATCCCCGGGACGATGGAAGACCTGATCGCCCTGAGCGAGCAGATCGTGGCTGACGGCGGCACCCCCTGGTGCATCGGCCTCGGCAGCGGCGACGCCACCGGCTGGCCGGCCACCGACTGGATGGAAGACATCATGCTGCGCACGCAGCCGCCGGAGGTCTACGACGGCTGGGTGAGCAACGAGATCTCCTTCACCGACGAGCGCATCATCAACGCCTTCAACACCTTCGGCATGTTCGCGAAGAACGACGCCTGGGTGGCTGGCGGCGCCTCGGCCGTGGCCGGCACCGACTTCCGCGACAGCCCGCAGGGGCTCTTTACCGTGCCGCCCGGCTGCTACATGCACCGCCAGGCGAGCTTCATCCCGGTCTTCTTCCCGGAGGGCACCGAGCTGGGCGTGGACGCGGACTTCTTCTACTTCCCCTCCTTCGCCGGTGAGGATCTGGGCAACCCGGTGCTGGGCGCCGGTACGCTCTTCGCCATCACAGCCGACAGCGAGGCCACCCGCGCGCTGCTGGACTATCTGGCGACGCCCCTTGCCAATGAACTGTGGATGGCGCAGGGCGGCTTCCTTACCCCTCACAAAGGCGTGAACCTTGACGCTTATGCCAATGACGTACTGCGCGGCCAGGGTGAGATTCTGCTGGCGGCGACCACCTTCCGCTTCGACGGCTCCGACCTGATGCCTGGCGCGATCGGCGCCGGCGCCTTCTGGACCGGCATGGTGGACTTCGTCAGCGGCGCTTCCGCAGAAGACGTCGCGGCCGAGATTCAGGCGGCCTGGGACGCGATTAAGTAAAATTTGTGCCCGCTCTCCTGCGGGCGCACAATGAGGGCCGGGGTGGCGCCATGCCACCCCGGTCGTCATCCCCGCAAGCCTCCAGATTTCGGAGGGTTTCCCCGTGGAAAGATTGATCAACGCCATAGTGGCCATCGTCTTCGGCGTTGGCCTGATGTTGCTTTATTTCTATGGCAGCAACTGGCTGCTGGACCGCCTGCTGCCCGACAGGGGCCTCGTGGACGGGGTTTTCCAGAGCCGCGAAAAACAGCGCGAACGCATCCGCCCCTGGCTCTTTGTGGCGCCGGCGCTGGTGATTCTCGGCATCTATCTCGTCTATCCGGCCCTGCAAACCCTGTTTCTGAGCTTTTTCGACAGCGATGGCGAGGCCTTTGTGGGCCTGGCGAACTATGGACGCGCCCTCGGCGACAGCCGCTTTCTGGAGTCCATCCGCAACAACATCCTGTGGCTCCTCGTCGTGCCCTCCTTCAGCGTGGTCTTCGGCCTGCTGATCGCCGTGCTGGCCGACCGCGTCAGCTGGGGCAACATCGCCAAGTCCCTGATTTTCATGCCGATGGCCATATCTTTCGTCGGCGCCAGCGTCATCTGGAAGTTCGTCTATGCCATCAACCCTGACATCGGCTTTCTGAATGCCATTTACACCAGCGGCGGCAATGAAGCGGTCGACGTCCTGCAGATTCCCTTCTGGAACAGCTTCTTCCTGATGGCCATTCTGGTCTGGATACAGACCGGCTTCGCGATGGTGCTGCTCTCGGCGGCGCTGCGCGGCGTGCCGGAAGAGACTTTGGAGGCGGCGCGCATCGACGGCGCCAACGAGGTGCAGACCTTCTTCCGCATCATGGTGCCGCAGATCATGGGCACGATCTTCGTGGTCTGGACGACGATCGTCATCACGGTGCTCAAGGTCTTCGACATCGTGCTGGCGATGACCAACGGCAACTGGAACACGCAGGTGATGGCCAACCTGATGTTCGACCAGATGTTCCGCGCCTTCGACACCGGCTACGCCAGTTTCCTGGCGCTGGTGATTATGGTGGCGGTGGTGCCCATCATGGTCGTCAACATCCGGCGCATGAACCGTGAGGAGGCCATGCGATGAGCGTCAGAATGGAAAAGGTCGGCGACAGCGGCCTGCAGTTGCCCCTGGTCAACATGACGCCGGGCGCCTTGCTGGCACGCCTGGCCCTGCTGCTGATCGTGGTGCTCTGGACGCTGCCGACTTTCGGCCTGTTCATCAGTTCCTTCCGCGACAAGGACCTGCTGTCCTTCTCCGGCTGGTGGACGGCGCTGAGCGTCACCGAGCGCGGCGAGGCGGCGCGCACCGGCACGGACGAGGACCAGGTCGAGGAGAACGGCGCCTGGTTCATTCGCGGCGAGGTGTTTCAACCGGGCGAGAAGGAGATTCAGGCCTTCGGCATCCGCTCGACGGAGCCGGAAGTCTATGCGCCGGGCGAAAGCGCCGACCTGGGCGACGGTGTGACGCTCACGGTGCAGGCCGACGGGCGTTACGAATTGCGTTCTCCGGTCGAATTCGACATGAGTCGCGGGCGGCGCATCTATTTCCGGGCCGCCGTGCCGCCGAAATTCACCCTGGCGAACTACGGCGAGGTCGTGGCCTCCGAGGGGGTCGACCAGGCCTTCATCAACACTTTCACCGTGACCATCCCCTCGACCATCATCCCCATCGCGATCGCGGCCTTCGCCGCCTACGCCTTCTCCTGGACCGAGTTTCCCGGTCGGCAGTTGCTGTTCGCGGTGGTGGTGGGGCTGCTGGTGGTGCCGCTGCAAATGTCGCTGATTCCGCTGCTGCGCTTCTACAACCAGGTGTCGCACATCCTGCCCTTCTTCGAGGCCAAGTCTTACCCGGGCATCTGGCTGGCTCACACCGGCTTCGGCCTGCCGCTGGCGATCTTTCTGCTGCGCAACTACATCGCCGGCCTGCCTAAGGAGATCATCGAGTCGGCGCGCATCGACGGCGCCTCGCACTTCCAGACCTTCACGCGTCTGATCCTGCCGCTGTCGATGCCGGCGTTGGCTTCCTTCGCCATCTTCCAGTTCCTGTGGGTGTGGAACGACTTGCTGGTGGCGCTGGTGTTCCTCAGCAAGGACCTCGACCAGATCGTGATGACCTCGCAACTGCGCGAGCTGCTGGGTTCGCGCGGTGACAACTGGGAGATTCTGACCAGCAGCGCTTTCGTCTCGATCGTGGTGCCGCTGATCGTGTTCTTCGCGCTGCAGCGATACTTCGTGCGCGGCCTGCTGGCGGGCTCCGTCAAGGGCGGCTGAGCGGCCGGGCTGTTGACAGCAACGCGGCGGTTGACGCCGTTCGGATTCCGGTAGTCCGGGCGCCCGGGCCCGTCACCGCTTTCGGCGACGGTCCTGCGCCAGTGTTCTGGCGGAAAGTCCGACATGCGCTGTTTGCTGACGCCGCAATGGACGTCGCTACCGACAATCATGCCCGTCGTCCGCGAGGAAACGCCGACATTACGCACGTCGGCAGACGGGCGCCAGGTGAGTTGTCACCCGGCGGAGGAACTCATCCTGGCGGGTGTGTTTGACTGAATTCAGACTTGGTCGCTGAAGATTTCGCCCAGCGGCAGGGAGAAGCCGGGCAACAGGTCCGGCACTTGCAATTCGTCTTCGGGGCTGAGTTGGTCTGGCGGCTGCGCCGGATCGGCGGCGGGATCGTGGATTTCGGCGCGCTGCGCGCGTGGCAGGATGACCCAGACGGTGACGCCGGCAGCCCGGTAGTGGGGCAATTTGGCCGCCAGGTCGTTTAGTTCGGTCCGGTTTGCCTCGTCGGAGACGACCTCGACGGCCAGGTCGGGCGGGTCGGGGTTGTAACCGCGATCTGCGAAGCGCTTGTCGGGGCCGACGTAAGCCACGTCCGGCGCGAAGCGTTGACCGTTGACCATGAAACCGCCGTCAGCGCCGGCCAGATTCCCGGCATCATTGTGGTGGCGCATATGCAGCATAATGAAAAAAACGATCGTTGCGGCAATGCTGCTTACCCAGGGGTTACTCGGCACCTGTACCACCTTTCCGTCGACGAACTCATAGATTTCGTCGCCCACGTGGTCTGCGATGAAGTTGTCGAAGTCCGCTGCGCTGAGCAGCGTCAGGTCTCTGACGGCCATGCGTCGGGGTCTCCCTTGCCCGTCAAATGAGTATAGCACGGCGCTAACCGGCGATTCAGATGGCGGGCCGTTGAAACGCTTCAGGCCCTGGCGCCGGGGGAGAGGTCCACGAAGACCTGTCCGTCGGCCACGCGGGTGGGGAAGCGGCGCAGGCGGCGGCGGTCCGTCAGGCAATCGCCGCTTGGCAGGTCAAACTCCCAGCCGTGCCAGGGGCAACGCAGGATCTCGCCTTCGCGGCCCCAGTGGAATTGACCGGGCGGAGCGGGCGTGGTCGTCCCGCTCCAGCGGCCCAGGCAGACGGGCGCCAGTTCATGCGGGCAGACGTTGAGCACGGCGATGATCCGGCCCTGCACGTTGAAGAGGCCGATCGATCGCCCGTCTACGTCGACGATCTTGCGCGAGCCCGGCGGCAGCTCGTCGAGCGGCGCCACGGCGTAGAGCCCCCGCTCAGGCATGCTACGGCACTGGCAGCCTGTAGAGTCGGCAGGCCGTTTCCCACATCACGGCGTCGCGCAGGTCGGCCGGTAGCAGACGCAGGGCGAAGTCCGGCGTGTCGCCGTCCCAGTGCGGGAAGTCGGTGGAAAACATCAGCATCCTGTCCGCCGGGAACATGCCCAGCATGGCGTGCAGGTGAGCGATGTTGTCCGGCTCCTCGATGGGCTGGGTGGTGAGCAGGATGTGCTCGCAGGCGATCTCTCCAGGCGGTCGCTCCAGCCAGGGGACGGTCATGCGCAGGGATTTCCAGTTCTTGTCAAGGCGCCACAGGACGGGCGGCAGCCAGGATACGCCGCCCTCGATCAGGACGAACTTCAGCCCGGGATACTTGATGAAGACGCCTTCAGCCACCAGGCTGATCATGTGGGCGATGTAACTGCCCACCAGGTTGCTGTGCCACTCGAAGTAGCTGCCGGGATAACCGGCAGACGAGGGCGCGCCCGACACGCCGCGCCCTTCCGAGCCAGGATGGATCGCCACGGGCAGGCCCCGGGTTTCCGCCGCTTCATAGATGGGGTGATAGAAGCGGTGGCCGTAGCCGTACTGCGCGCCGCTGGGCATGAGCACCTGCACCACGCCCGGGTGATCGCCGAGGCGGTGGATCTCGTCGGCGGCCAGCGCGGGGTCCGCCGGCGAGACGATCATGGAATAGCGGAAGCGCTCGTCCGCCGTCAGCCAGTCGTTGACGTAGACGTCGTTCATCGCGCTGCAGTAGGCGGCGGCGAAGTCGGGCTCCGGCGACAGCCCGACGTGCACGCCGCCTGCGTTGAGGATGCCGAAGTCGATGTTGTAATGGTCGAAGTGGTACTGCGCCAGGGTCTGCGGGTCGCCCTCAATGCGACGGCCGTCGGGCGTGACGGCGTCGCGGCGGTTGACGCCGTTGGGGTTCCAGTAACCCAGGTGCCCGGGGCCGTCGCTGCCGTCGGCGACGCGCGTGCGCCAGGGTTCGGGCAGGAAGTCCAGCATGCGCTGTTTGCTGACGCCACAATGGACGTCGGTATCGACAATCATGCCCATCGTCGTGACTCCCCGCCTCGCCCCTGTTGGAAATTGATGGCCGGAACGCCCGCCGGCAACTACAATCCGGCCTGGATTGACGCCGCCACAGTTTACCTGACAGCGGGATTCGCAGACCAGTGAGGCGCCTGGCGTTTTCTGCCTGGCAAAGAGGAAGGCGTGGGCCTGCAACTGGCAGGAAGTGAGCGACAGGCGACAGCGTGAGTGCGGGTCAGGAAAAGACCCTGCAGGACCATGACCGGCCCGTCTGGCACTATCTGCCAGAGGAAGGCCTGCTCTGGGACCCCTGCGCGGCCATCAAGTGGCAGGGGCGTTACCATGTCTTCTTTCTCCACAGTTCCTGGGCGCAGGCGGGCCCGCCGCGACGCAGCGATGGCTACGTCTACAAGGTTTGGGCGCACATTTCGTCGAGCGATCTGGTCAACTGGGAGCGGCACCCGGACGCCCTGAAGCGGGGTCAAACGGGCGGCCTCTTCGTCTTCAAGGGGACGCCGACCCTCATCTTCCCCCATCCCGACGGCGGCGGGGCCAGTTGCATCGCCAGCAACCCTGAGGGCGATTTGATGTCATGGCGCTTCGATCCCCGACATCCGGTCCTGCGCCATCCGGTGCAGGGGGAGGGGCTGTATCCCCGCAGCAACGACGTCACTGCCTGGCAGGAAGGCGACTGGTGTTACGCGCTGACCGGCACGCGCGACATCAGCGGCGCGGGCGATGCCCTGTACCTCTTCCGCTCGCGCGACCTGCAGGATTGGGAGTATGTGGACCGCTTTTTCCAGTCGCAGCGGCGCTGGACGGACGCGGGCGACGACTGCTCCTGCCCGCAGCTCTTCGAACTGGGCGACAGGTGGATGCTGCTGCACTTCTGTCACCGCCGGCCGCAGGGCTACGTGAGGCCGACGGGCAGCCGTTTCTATCTCGGGCACCATCGGGGACAGCGCTTCGAAGCGGAAGCCTTTGGTCCCATCAACTGGCCCGGCGGCAACTTCCATGCCCCGCGCTGCCTGCTGGATGAAGACGGACGGCGCATCCTGTTCGCCAATCTCCACGAGGGGCGCAGTCAGGCCGCCTGTGAGCGATCGGGCTGGTCCGGCGTGCTGAGCATGCCCGTGGTGATCTCACTGGCGCCGGGCGGAGGGACCATTCTCTATGAGCCGGCGGCGGAACTGGAGGCGCTGCGTCGGGAGCCGCGGGAATTGAGGGGCCTGCTGGTTGAAGACGACGGGGAACTCGAGCTGCCCGGGATCGCTGGCGACAGCCTCGAACTCGACGTCGAGTTCGGGCGCACGAATGCTGAAGAGTTCGGCCTGGTCCTGCGCCGCTCGCCCGACGGCAGCGAGCAGACACGCATCTCCTTCACGCGCGAAGCGGCCGCGATACGAATCGATTTCAGCCGGTCCGGCGGACGCGCGGACCTGGACTATCTGCAGGGACGGACCCTGCAGGAAGCGCCCTTCCGTTTCGATCCAGAGACAGGGCCCCGCCTGCGGCTGTTCCTCGATCGCTCCGTGCTGGAGCTGTTCGCCGGTCGCCAGCGTTTTCTGGCGCAGCGGATCTATCCCGGCCCGGAGGCGACGGGCGTGAGGCTCTTCAGCCGCGGCGGCGAAACGGCTGTTGGACGTTTGCGGGCCTGGCGGCTGGGGCGGGCCAGCTGAATTTCTGGCCGGATATCCGCAGGGGCACTACAATCCCTTCCACCCTCCGCAACTGAAGAGAAATTCCTGACAAAAGTGACCGGATGATGGCCAGCGGCAAGACAGGAAAGCGGCCCAACATCCTGCTGGTCGTGAGCGATCAGCAGGGCGCCTCCATGATGCGTTGTGCCGGTACCCGCCATCTGCGCACGCCGGCCATGGACCGCATCGCCGGGCAGGGTCTGCGCTTCACCCAGGCCTGGTGCAGCAACCCCATGTGTCTGCCCTCGCGTTTCAGCCTGGTGACGGGGCGCATGGGGGGTGAGTTCGGGATCCTGCACAACGACGACGGGCCGGATGCTGAAATCCCTGATGAGATCCGCCAGGGGGCCCTGGGCTGGCAATTGCGCCGCGCCGGTTACCGCACGCTCTGGGGCGGCAAGGAGCATCTGCCTGCGGGCTGGACGCCGGAGGATCTGGGCTTCGAGGCATTTTGCCGGGACGATCGCGATGAACTGGCCGGGGCCTGCGCGGAGGTCCTGCGCGGCCTGCATGAGCGTCCCTTCTGCCTGGTGGCCTGCTTCATCAATCCGCACGACATCTGCTACATGGCCATCCGCGACTTTGCGGACGAGGAGCGGCGCAGGCAGCTTGAGCGACACAGCAGCGACGAACTGCGCGAGCTGGACGCGGCCCTGGCCATCCCGCCGGGTATGGCGCGCGACGAGTTTTTCGCCTGGCACTGCCCGCCGCTGCCGGACAACTTCGACATTCCGCCGGAGGAGCCCGAGGCCATTTCCCGGATGCAGACCCGCAGCCCCTTCAAGCGCCTGGCGCGGGAACGCTATGACGAGGAGCGCTGGCGCTTGCACCGCCATGCCTACGCCCGCCTGACGGAGCGCGTCGACGGGCAGGTCGGCCGGATTCTGGAGGCGCTGGAGGGTAGCGGCGCGGCCGACGAGACCCTGGTGATTTTCACCAGCGACCACGGCGAGATGAACGCCAGCCACCGCATGGAGCACAAAACAGCCTTCTACAACGAGGCCGCCCGCGTCCCCCTGCTCATCGCGGGGCCGGGCGTGCGGCGCCGTGGCGCCCTCGAGAACCGGCCGGTCTCCATCGGCCTCGATCTGCTACCCACGATCTGCGACACCGCCGGTGTGGCGCCGCCGCCAGACCTGCGCGGCAGAAGTCTGCGTCCTTTGCTGGAAGGGCGGGCGGCCGTCTCCTGGCGCGAACTGGCGCCGGTTGAAAGCGAAATCGGACGCATGGTCACGGACGGGCGCCACAAGTACATGCTCTACAACGAGGGTTCAGGTCGCGAGCAACTGGTGGACCTGGCGGCTGACCCCGGCGAGATGCACAATGCCCTGCGCGATCCGCAATATCAGGAGATTCTGAAGGGCCTGCGCCGCGGGCTGGAGGAGGCATTGGCGGGACGGTAAGCGAGCGGGAAATCCCTGAAAACACAGACGTTACATGATTTCGTAGCTGATTTTGGAGGAAGCAATGATTGTATTCCGCGTTCTTGTCACCCTTGTGACGATGACCCTGGTCGCCATTGGCGGCGCGGGCCTGGCCCAGGACGCCGGCCTCGATCCCTTCCAGGCCCAGGTGGATGCCGGAGAGTTGCCGCCGCTGGCGGAACGGCTGCCGACCAACCCGCTGGTCGTCGGGCCGGGCCTGCTGGTCTCGCTGGAAGACCAGCCGGAGTGGGAGCCGGGCGTGCATGGCGGCACCCTGCGCACGGCCTTCACCAGCGCCTTCGGCTTTTCCGGCGAAATGTACGTCATGAATCTGGAGCCCATCATCGCCGCCCCCGGCATTGACGTCGAGGGCTTCTACGGCAACGTGGCCGAGAGCTTTTCGGTCAACGAGGATGCCACCGTCTTCACCTTCACCTTGCGCGAGGGCCTGCGCTGGTCGGATGGCGTGCCGGTGACGACGGCCGACGTGGCCTTCGTGTTCAACGACCTCTACAGCAACGAGGAATACGGCTCCTTCCCCAACAAGTTCAGGTCAGCCAGCGGCACGCCGGCGCAGCTGGACATCATGGACGACTACAGTTTCAGCCTGACCTTTGACACGCCCTCGGGCGGCATCCTGCGCGACCTGGCGATCACTGCCTGGACCTCCTACAACGACATGATCAAACCCTCGCACTATCTGGCGGACTACCACCCGGCCCATGCCGACGGCGACGAACTGGCGGCCAAACTGGCGGCCGAGGGTCTTGAAGCCGGAGACTGGCCCGTGCTCTTCAACAACACGGACTGTCCGCGCAACCACATGATGCGCGAGAAGTGCATCGGCTTTCCGCAATTGACGCCCTGGCTGGTCTCGGAACTGTCCGAATCCGGCACGATCATGGAGCGCAACCCCTATTACTGGAAGGTGGACACCGAAGGAAAGCAGTTGCCCTATCTGGACCGCCTGGTGGCGCAGGTCTTCGGCGACGGTGAAATGGTCAATCTGGGCGCCATCGCCGGCGACATCGACTTCCTCTACGGCACGCAGTACAGCAACTTCCCGCTCTACAAGGAGAACGAGGAAGCGGGCAACTTCGTGACCATCCCGCTGATCCTGCACGCGGACCCGACGGCGCTCTACATCCAGACCTGCAACCGGGACCCGGCCTGGCATGCAGTCGCCAGTGACCTGCGCTTCCGCCGCGCCCTGAGCCACGCCATCGACCGCGAGGAAATCATCGACGTGGTCTACCTGGGTCTGGGCAGCGTGCCCACCTGGGTGCCCGCCGAATTCGACCCCGATACCGCCAACGCCCTGCTGGACGAGATGGGTATGGACGGGCGCGACGGCGACGGCATGCGCATGGCTCCCGATGGCAGCCCCTTCAGCTTCATCATTGAGGTGTCGCCGGTGCGGCCGGACATGATCCCGGTGGGCGAACTGATGATCGACCATCTGGCGACCTATGCGGACCTGCGCGTCGAACTGCGTCAGGAAGACCCCAACGTCAAGAACGAGCGCATCCGCAACAACCAGACCCAGACTTCCATCTTCTGGATCCAGACCTACCAGTGGCGGCCCGGCATGAACCAGGAATACGCCGGCAGCAGCCAGTGGTGCGCCTCCTGGCGCGAATGGTTGAATACCGGTGGCGCTTCCGGCGATGAACCGCCGGCGGAGGTCAAGCGTCTTTACGAAATCCTGGTGGCGCGCAAGGCGACCATCCCCTATTCGGAGGCAGACCTGGCGCTGGTCGACGAGCTCTTCCAGCTGCACTACGACAACGTCTGGATTCTGCCGATGATCGAAAACGTGCTGCGGCCGACGATCTTCAACGCGGACTTCGGCAACATCGCCAGCGGCGGCACCCAGATGGGCGCGTCGCGGGCGGGCGAGCAATTCTTCTTCCGCCAGCCGCAGTAACCTTCAGCGTGACGGTCGGGTCGCTGTCCTGCCGACAGGGCAGCGGCCCGTCCCCGGGCGGGAGCCGCAGGGCATGGCGCTGCCGGAGACTGACTCTTGGAAGTTTTCATCATCAAGCGGCTGCTGACGATGGTCCCGCTCTGGCTGCTGCTGTCCATCATCACTTTCTTTTTGATCGAATTGCCCCCCGGCGACATCGTGACCAACGAAGTCATCGCCCTGCGCGCCCAGAACATCGAGGTGGACGAAGCGGCGATCGCCCGCATGCGCGCCCAGTGGCAACTGGACGCGCCTTTCCTTTCGCGCTATTTGCGCTGGCTCGGGAACATCGCCTTGCGGGGGGACCTGGGCAGCACGGTCGATGGCCGCGAAAACCTGGACGTATTGCGGGAGACCATCCCCTACACCCTGGTCATCGGCGTGTCGGCCTTCGTCCTCTCCCTGGGCGTCGCCATCCCGATGGGCATCTACTCGGCGACGCACCAGTATTCCACCGTCGATTACGTGACGACCTTTCTGGCCTTCATCGGGCTGGGGGCGCCCGGCTGGCTGCTGGCGATCGTGCTCGCCTGGGCCAGCCTCTACTTTTTTGACTTTGTGCCGCTGGGAATCAATTCGCTGGAGTACCTGGACGCGCCATGGAGCCATGAGAAGGCCATCGACACCGCCAAACACCTCTGGGCGCCGATCCTGCTCACGGCCCTGCCGGCGATTGGCGGCATCATTCGCGTCGTGCGCAACAACCTGCTCGACCAGCTGGGGCAACAGTACGTCGTGACGGCGCGCGCCAAGGGACTGCCCGAGCGGCGCCTGGTGCGCAAGTATCCGGTGCGCATCGCCCTCAACCCCCTGGTCAGCGACCTGGGCCAGATGGTCTACGGCATCGTGGCCGGGCAGGGGTTGATCGGCATCGTGCTGGGTCTGCCGACCCTCGGGCCGCTGCTGCTCAATTCCCTGGTGGCGCAGGACATGATCCTGGCGGGGACGATACTGCTCATCTACGCCTCGATCATCTGGTTGAGCACGCTGCTTTCGGATGTGGTGCTGGCCTGGTTCGATCCGCGCATTCGCTTCGAGGCGCGCTCCTGATGGCCGGCCACGCCGACCTGCTGGCCAGACGCGCGCGGGTACGGGCCCGTCACGGTCTGACCGGGCCGGAAACAGTCCCCGACCTTTCCCGCGAGGCGCTGCCGGAGGCGGACGCCGACCAGCGGCATTACTATGCCGGTCAGTGGCGCCTGATGTGGTGGCGTTTTCGCCGTCACCGCATGGCCCTGCTTTCCTCCGCCCTGCTGCTGCTGCTGTACCTCATCGCCGCCCTGGCGGAATTCATCGCGCCCTACGAGGCGACGCAACGCTTCCGGCGTTATCAGCAGGCGCCGCCGAGCACCGTCTACTGGTCCGACGAGAACGGACTGCGCGGCCCCTACGTCTACGGGCTGGAGCAGGAGCGCGACCCCGTCACCCTGCGCCTGAGTTTCGTGGAGAACCGGGACGTCGTTTTGCCGCTGCAGTTCTTCGTCGAAACGGATCCCTATCGCCTGGCGGGACTGGTGGAAGTGCGGCACCGACTCTTCGGTCTGGGGGAGGCCGGCGACCGGGCCCGCATCGGCATCTGGGTCTTCGGCCTGGATTCGCTGGCGCGGGACGTCTTTTCGCGCACGGTGTACGGCGCGCGCATTTCGCTGACCATCGGCCTGGTCAGCGTGGCCCTGACCTTCTTCCTGGGCGCGCTGCTGGGCGGCATGTCCGGCTACTTCGGCGGCGTGATCGACTACGTCATCCAGCGCGTGATCGAGTTCCTGCGGGCCATTCCGCAACTGCCGCTGTGGATGACCCTCGCGGCGGTCGTGCCCAAGGAATGGCCGCCGCTTTACGTGTATTTCGCCATCACGCTGATTCTGGTGCTGCTGAACTGGGTCGGGCTGGCGCGGGTGGTGCGCGGTCGCCTGCTTTCCCTGCGGGAGGAAGACTACGCGATGGCGGCGCGGGCTTCCGGCGCGGGAGACCTGCGCATCATCTTTTCCCATTTGCTGCCCGGCTTCACCAGTCACCTGATCCTGTCCGTCACGCTGATGATTCCGCAGATGGTGCTTTACGAGACGGCGCTGAGTTTTCTGGGCCTGGGGATGCAGCCACCGGCCGTCAGCTGGGGGGTGTTGCTGCAGGACTTCCGTGACATCGTGGCGATCTTTCACATCCCCTGGCTGCTGTGGCCCGCCATCTGCGTGCTGCTGACGGTGTTGCTCTTCAACTTTGTCGGCGACGGACTGCGCGACGCCGCCGACCCCTATTCCAGTGTCTGACGGCGGGGGTGGCGACGTGACGGCGGCTGAAGGCCAGGATATGCGGCGCGGGGCGGCGACGACGGACCTGCTGCTGGAGATACGCGATCTGGCGGTCAACTTTCCCCTGCGCGAGGGCACGGTGCGGGCGGTGGATGGGGTCAGCCTGGAGGTGCGGCGCGGCAGGACTCTGGGCGTGATTGGCGAGAGTGGCAGCGGCAAGTCGGTGATGGCCCAGGCCATCCTGCGCCTGACGCCACCGCCCGGCATGATCACAAAAGGCGAAATCCTGTTGCACAATCCCGCCGGAATGCGCGAGCCGACTATCGATCTGGCCGGTGTCGCAGCATCCGGGCCGGAGGTTCGCGCCATACGCTGGCAGGACATCAGCATGATCTTCCAGGAACCGATGACGTCTTTCAGCCCGGTCCACACAATCGGCGACCAGATCAGCGAGGCCATTTTGCTGCACGACGGCGGCAGCAGCCCGGACCTGGCGCGGCAGCGGGCGGTGGACCTGCTCGGCCGGGTGGGCCTGCCCAGTGCCGCCGAACTGATCGACAGCTGGCCTTTCCAGCTCAGTGGCGGCATGCGCCAGCGGGCGATGATCGCCATGGCCCTGGCCTGTCGGCCACGGCTGTTGATCGCCGACGAACCGACCACGGCGCTGGACGTCACCATTGAGGCGCAGATTCTGGCCCTGATCAAGACGCTGCAGGCCGAATACAACATGGCGGTCATGTTCATCACGCACGACCTGGCCGTCATCGGGGAAATGTCGGACGAGGTGGTGGTGATGTATCTGGGTCAGGTGATGGAGCGCGGCCCGTTGGAACGGATTTTTGAGGAACCGCTGCACCCCTATACCCACGCCCTGTGGAACTCCATCCCCACGGTGGACGGCGAACTTAAGCGGCTGGAATCGATCGTCGGCGTGCTGCCGGGCCCCTATGAAGCGCGTCAGGGCTGCCCCTTCTTTTCGCGCTGCGGCCTGCGCATTGAGGGGGTCTGCGACCAGGCCCTGCCGCCCCTGATTGAGGTCGAGCCGGGGCACAGCGCGCGCTGCGTGCTTTACGAGGATGATTGAAGACGGGAAAACGATGATGGACGGGACGCAGCAACCCTTGCTGGAGGTCCGCAACCTGAAAAAACACTTTCCCCTGCGCAGCAAAGGGCTGATGCGACGCACAGTCGGCGTGATTCGGGCGGTCGATGACGTCAGCTTCAGCATGCAGCGTGGTGAGACCCTGGGCGTCATCGGGGAGAGCGGCTGTGGCAAGACGACCCTGGGGCGCTGCATCTCCTGGCTCTACGAAGCCGACGCCGGCGAGATTGTGCTGCGCGACGGCGAACGGGAATTCCGCCCGGGTCAGATTGAGCGGGAAGACAACAGCGAATTTCGCAAACTTGTCCAGGTGATTTTTCAGGACCCCTTTTCGTCGCTGAACCCGCGCATGAGCGTCCTGCGCAGCGTCGGCGAACCCCTGCGGGTCAACGGGATCGCCAGCGGGCGGGAGCTGGAGGAGCGCGTGGTCGCCATCCTGCGGCGCGTGGGCCTGGAAGTGGGGCATTTGCAGCGTTTTCCGCACAGTTTCAGCGGCGGCCAGCGGCAGCGCATCTGCATCGCCCGGGCCCTGGTGATCAATCCGCAACTGGTCGTGGCCGACGAGCCGGTGTCCGCGCTGGATGTCTCGATTCAGGCGCAGACCCTCAATTTGCTCAAGGATCTGCAGCAGGAATTCGGCCTTTCCTATCTCTTCATTTCGCACAGTATGAGCGTCATACGCTACATGAGCGACCGCATCCTGGTGATGTACGCGGGCAAGATCGTCGAATCGGGCTCGCGCGACGCCTTGCTGGGTCGCCCGCTGCACCCCTATACCGAGATGCTGCTGAAGGCCGTGCCGCGCGTCAGCCGGCGCCAGGGCGCGCGGCTGCAGGAGGCGACCGTCGGCGAACCCCCCGATCTGCTCAACCTGCCGGGGGGCTGCGTCTTCCACCCCCGCTGTCCCCACGCGCGTGACATCTGCCGCGAGGAAGTCCCGACATTGCGCACGTCGGCAGACGGGCGCCAGGTGAGTTGTCACCTGGCGGAGGAACTCACCCTGGCGGGCGTATTCGACTGAATTCAGACCTGGTCGCTGAAGATTTCGCTAAGGGGTAAACGGAACCCGGGCAGAAAAGCCGGCCCCGTCAGCGTGTCGTCAGGGCCGAGCGTGACGGGTCCCTGCGAGGGGTCAGCAGCGGGGTCGTGAATCTCCACGCGCTGCGCGCGCGGCAGCACCACCCAGACGATGACGCCGGCCGAGCGGTAGTGGCGCAGCTTGGCCTGCAGGTCGTCCAGTTCTTCCCTGTTGCTCTCATTGGAAACGACCTCAACGGCGAGGTCGGGCGGGTCGGGGTTGTAGCCCTGTTTGACGAAGCGTTTGTCGGGGCCAACGTAAGTGACGTCGGGCGCCACGCGCTGGCCGTTGACCATGAATCCGCCGTCAGCCATGGTCAGTTTTCCTGGCAGGCTGTTCTGTCTCAGATGCAACCAGATCAGGGAAAGAATGATTCCGGATATGCTGCTTACCCAGGGGTTACTCGGCACCTGTACCACCTTCCCGTCGACGAATTCGTAGATTTCGTCGCCCATGTGGTCTGCGATGAAGTTGTCGAAGTCCGCTGCGGTGAGCAGCGTCAGGTCCCTGACGGCCATCGTCCGGGTCTCCGTTGACTGTGGCCAAAGTATAGCACGATCCGCTTTCAACCCAGCAGGCAGCCCTGCGTCGCCGCGCCGCCCAGCAGCCAGCCATCCAGCAGCGCCAGCGACAGGAAACCGCTGCTGACGTAGGCGCGTTCGTCCACGTCCACCTGCAGCAGGCGCGCCAGGGGCAGACCGTTGCGGTCGCCGCCGGCATAGAGTTCGATGCGCCGCAGCAGGCTGCCATCTGCGCCATTGATCAGGCTGAGGCCGCCGCGCGCGTCCAGGGCATAGAGCAGGCAGCCGCTGCCGGTATCCAGCAGCGGAGGCCTGGCCGAGCGGGCGCCGGGCCAGGCGACGCGCCAGCGCTGAACGCCCTGCGCGTCCAGCGAGATCAGGCTGGTGCGGCCGTTGTAGAGATAGCTGTTGCCATACATGTCCATGGTGATCGCCGCAGCGTTGCCGGGTCGGCTGTCGAGCGTCGTCAGTTCCTGCACCTGGTCTCCGACAATGCGGAAGAAGCGCCGGCCGTCGAGGCCCAGCCAGCTGCCTTCGCCGGCGGGCGTCAGCAGCGACTGCCGGGCCAGACGCGCCTCATGGCGAATGGCGCCCCCGTCGCCGATCAGGCGCCAGTGGACCTGGCCGTCCTCCGCGCGCAGCCCGAGCGCCAGGGTCTCCCCGTCGCCTGTGAAGGACAGCGATTGCGACGGGGCGGGGGCCGCCGGCAAACGCCAAAGCGCCGCGCCATCCGGGCTGTAGGCCTGCAGCGCCCCGTCCGGGAGGGCGAAGACGAGGCTTTCGCCCAATGTCTGCAGCAAGGCCCCGGGATCGGGCGAATGCCACAGGGCCTCGTAGCGGCCGTTGTCGAGCAGGATGACCTGGCCCTCCTGCGTGTGGGCCACGACGCGGCCGGAGGGCAGGGCGGCCAGACCCACGATCTGGCTGTCGGTCTCCACCTGCCAGGCGGAGTTTTGCGCTCCAAGGGTGGCGCTGCTGACGCTACGCTCGCTGGCCAGGGCGTAGGCGCCGGGGGATGGCAGGAGGGTTAGTTGCGTGGGGATGGCGTTGAAAGCCACAGAGGCCAGGTGGGCCGCGGCAAGGCGCGCTTGCCACAGGGCGGTGAAGGCCAGCGGATGGTACCAGCCGGCCTGCAGCGGGTCGCCCTCGATGTAACCGGGGCCGCCGTCGTCCGGCAGGAAGTTGCGAATCTCGTAGTGCAGGTGCGGCCGCCCGCGCGAGGGCCAGCCCACGCCGCCCAGCACCGTTTCCCGCGTGACGCAGTCGCCGACGGCGGGAAGCGGCAGTTCGTCGTACTGTTCCAGGTGGCCGTAAAGCGTGTAGACCCGGCTGGCATCCGGCATGTCGTGGGCGACGATGACCACCCCCTTTTCGCTGTCCCAGCCCGCGAGGTCCGAGTAGGTCACGACGCCGCGCATGGCGGCGCGCACCGGCTCGCCCCAGCGGTCGAAGGCCAGGTCGATGCCCACGTGGACACCGCCAAAGCGGGAGCGGTAGCGACCGAAATCGTCGTATCCCTCAACCAGGTCGGCGACGGGGGTGCCGATGCTGTCGACGATGCCACAGGGCGCCTGCGCCTGGGCCATGAGCGGCCCGACGGACAGCCAGAGACACAGCGCGCAGAGCAGGGCGCGACTGACGGGCAAGGGTGCGCGCAGGATCAGGCGGCGGGCGAGTCGAAGACGATGACGTTGCGCAACGCCTCGCCGCGCTCCATGGATTCGATGGCCTCGTTGATTTGCTCAAGCGGCCAGGTCTTGGTGATCAGTTCGTCCAGGTGCAGGTTGCCGCGTTCGTAATGCGCGATCAGGCGCGGAATATCGATCTGCAGGCGGGTGGAGCCCATGAAGCTGCCCAGGATGACCATGCCGCGAAAGGCCAGATCGCGCACGGAGAGGCTGACGTCCAGGCGCTCCGGCGGCATGCCCACCAACACGACCGTGCCGGCCCGGCGCGCCATGGCCAGCGCCTGGTTGACCGCCCGCTCGCTGCCCACGGTGACGAAGACGTAGTCAGCCATGCGGCCGTCCGTCACTTCCTTCACGGCCTCTACCGGATCGACTTCGGCGGCGTTAATCAGGTCGCTGGCGCCGAATTGCCGGGCGGCCGCCAGCTTGTTGGGCAGCAGGTCAACGGCGATCACCTGACGGGCGCCGGAGAGCGCGGCGCCCTGGACGCTGTTGAGACCCACGCCGCCGGTGCCAATGACGACGACTGCGCTGCCCGCTTCCACCCGGGCGGTGTTGACGACGGCGCCGAAACCGGTGATCACGCCGCAGGCCAGCAGCGAGGCCGCCTCGAGGCGCATCGTTTCCGGCACGGCGGCCAGCTGCGACTGGTCGACGATGGCGTATTCCGCGAAGCCGGCCACGCGCACGCCATGCCTGATCGACTGGCCGGCGCCGTTGCGGATACGGCTTTCCGTATCCAGCGGCCAGGAAGCGGAGCAATGGTTGGGTCCGCCGGAGAGGCAGAAATCGCAGCGGCCACAGGAGCGCAGCAGCGAGACCACGACGCGGTCGCCGGGCTGCACCTGCGTGACGCCGGGGCCGGTCTCCTCGACGACGCCGGCGGTCTCGTGGCCGGCGATGAAAGGCCGCGGGATCTCCCAGTCGCCGCGCAGGTAATGCACGTCGGAGTGGCAGATGGCGGTTGCGGCGACGCGCACCCGGACTTCACCCTGTTGCGGCGGGTCCAGCGTCACATCCTCGATGACGAGTGGCTGGTTCATGTCGTAGCTGACGGCGGCTTTCATGGTCTTTCTCCCGATTTGTCTGGCCGGAAAATCGTTCCGGCGGGCCGGCGGCTCAGTTGAGGAGCCGGTCATACAGCGCTTGCTGGCGGGCGATGGCACTCTGATAGACCGGATAATACTCCATTCGCGGCCGGCAACCGGGTCCCGTTTCGGGCTCCGGCTCGCGCTGCATGGCCAGCAGGGCGGCGCCCCTTATGGTCGCTTCTTCCTCCGCGCAGAGATGCACGGGCGCGCCCAGCACGTCCGCCATGATCTGCAACCAGACGGGCGACTGGCGCAGGGCGGCGCCGTTGGCGATGAAGCGCGCGTCCGGCGGCAGCAGGGGACGCAGGCGCCGCAGGATGAGCGCCAGGCGGTAGGCGACGGCCTCCAGCGCGGCCCGCAGCAGATGCTCCTGCGCCGTGTCGAAGGTCATGCCGCTGAAGACCGCGCGCGCCTCGTCGCGCCAGCCGGGCGCGCGCTCGCCGGCGAGGAAGGGCAGCACGGTCAGGCCGTGGCTGTCGGGCGCCATGGTGGCGAGGACTTCGCCGTCGACCCCGGCCAGGACGCGTTGCAACCAGGCGTAGAGGTTTCCCGCATTGCTGAGCGCGCCACCCACCAGTGAGCGCGCCTCGTCGATGCGGTAAACGAAGAGACCGGCCGGCGTCTGCGCCGGCGTGCCGGGCACGACGACGCGCATGGCGCCGCTGGTGCCGAGGCTGAGCGCCACGCGCTCCGGTCGGGAACAGCCGGCGCCGAGGTTGGCGGCCACCCCATCGCCGATGGCGGGGAACCAGAGCGCGTCCCCCAGAGCCGGCCAGCGCGCGGCCCAGGGCGCTGCCAGACCCTGCAGGGGCTCGTTGCTGATGGCGGACAGTTGACCCGGCTCCAGCGGCAACTGCTCCAGCATGGGCGCGTCCCAGGTCAGGCGGTGACGGTCCAGAAGGCCGCTCCAGGAGGCGACGCTGATGCTGATATGGCGCCGGCCGAAAAGCCTGTAATACAGGTACTCGCCGAAGGACAGCCAGCGTTTGACGCGGCGGAAGACCTGTGGCTGTTCGTTCTGCAGCCACAGGATACGAAGCGGCCAGTAACTGGTGTGCAGGCGACAGCCGCTGCGCCGCGTGTAGCCGGACGCGTCGAGGCGGTCGGCCAGTTCGGCGCCGCGCGTGTCGGCCCAGGTGTAGAGCGGCGTGACCGGTTCCCCCGCGGCGTCGATGCCCATCAGGTTGGCGACCAGGGTGTCCATGGCCACGCGGGCGACGGGGCGGGGTCCGGCCTGCTGCAGGACCTCGTCAATGGCGGCGACGCAGGATTGCAACAACTGTGGCGGGTCGAGCGTGACCCCGCCATCCGCCGTGGTGGTCAGGTGATAGCCCTTGCGCACGAGCACGCCGGGCACGGCACTTCCCTCCGCGTCGAAGAGCATGGCGCGCAGGGACGAGGTGCCGATATCCAGGGCAAGCGTGTGCGACATCCGCTGCGGGTGGGGGACGGGGCGCGAAAAAGGGCGCTTCGCGGCAGAAGCGTCCCGTCACTCGGGTCGCTTAATCTGCCTCAGGCCTCCACCAGGCGGGCGTTGAGCGCGATTTCCGGGACGGAGGCCAGCGCCGCGGACACAGGGCAGCCGGTCTTGGTGGCCTCGGCCATTTCCTGGAACTGCGCGTCGTCGATGCCGGGCACGACGGCCTCGCAGTCCAGCTCGATCCTGTCGATGGCGAAACCGCCGCCGGGGGCGCTGTTGATGTGGACGCGGGCGCTGGTGCTCACGCGCGTGGGCTCAATCCCGGCCCGGGTGAGGCCGGCGGTCAGGGCCATGGAGTAGCAGCCGGCATGCGCGGCGGCGATGAGTTCCTCGGGGTTGGTGCCGGCGTCCTCGCCAAAGCGCGAGCCGACGGAGAAGGGGCCCGACCAGGTGCCGCTGGCCATGTTCATGGCGCCGCTGCCCTCGCCCAGATTGCCGTTCCAGGTTGCGTCAGCCTTGCGTACTGCCATTTTCAGCTCCTTGGGTTACACATCCCTGATAATGGATTGGGGAATCATGCGGCGCTGAACAGCCAGCGCGCGCTCGATCGCACTCATGCGTTTCCAGCCGGCGAGGACCTGTACGCGCGCCAGCGCAACTTCAATGTCCGCAAGGTCGGCCGCTTCCTGATCGCCCTTGCGCTGCGCCTGCCACAAGGCCTCCAGCGCGGCGTAGTGGCGTTCACAATGTTCCTGCAGTTCTTCCAGTGAGACTGGATCTGTCAGGGAGCGGGAACGGGGATCGACATAGTCTTCGTGGTCTATCAGGCGTTCTTCGGGAGTGGCCGCATCACCTTCGCCGTCAGTGACTGGCGGAGGCGCCTGGCGGCTCAACCCGATCTCAACCTCGGTCACTTCCTGTCCCAGTTTCTCCCGGAACCACTGCGCCACAAGTTGTCGGTGGCACCAGTGGTCCGCCGTAAATGGTGGCTCTTCGAAGCACAGCAGCACGGGTTCCTTGCCAGGCACGAGGGCGTGCAGTTCGTCCCACACCTGTTGCGCGTCCAGACCGGCCAGGCGCTCGTGATAGAGGGGCAAATACTCCGCCCGGGTCAGGCCCAGCCAACTCCACTCGGGCGCCAGCGCCGGATACACTTCATAGTCGCCGGGGTCGATATTGCGGGGCCGACCGACGGAAATGCCAACCCGGCCCGGCCCCTTGTACAGCGAAAAACAGGAGGTCTTCACATCAAGCCTTGCCTTTGCTGCCGATACTCTAGCGCAGGGCCGGAAAGCCAACAAGACGGACGTTACTTTTGTGTTTGGAATTAATGCCCTGTTCAGGTAGAATGCAAGTCCTTGTTCATGTATAGTGTCGCGCAGAGCGCAACATCAGGGACTGGTAGACAGGCATGGAAGCAAACGAAGCAGGTGTTGAGGCGGAGTCGCTGGCCCGCCCGGAGGGCCAGTCGCAGGGCGACGAGGCCCCGCTTGTGGCGGATACAGCGCCTCCTGCCGAAAACAATGACGTAAGGGCCGAAGCGCCCCTTGACTCTGCCGGCGGCGCTGGCGGAGAGGCGGGCGCCGGCCCGGCTCCGGCGGAGACAGCCGATGAGCCGCAAGGGGAGAGCAGCGCCGCTGCGGCAGTCGAAGAGGCCGCGCCTGTCGTTGATGCAGCCCCGGCGCGGGCTGGGTCTGCCGACGGAGTCGCTGCTGCGACGGTCGACGAGGCTGCGCCCGCCACTGAAGCAGCCCCACCCGCCGAAAGTGAAGCGCCGCCTCCGTCCACGCCCTTCCGGCGCGGCGAGGTGATTGACGGCACCGTGTCAAACACGTCGCCGACCGAGGTGCGTATGGACCTCGGTGAGGGGCACGAAGGCGTCATACCCGGGCGCGAACTGGAGCGCATGCAGCGCGAGCAGATCGAGCAGTTGCAGCCCGGCGCGGTCATCCCGGTCTACGTCGTCAATCCACACGACCACGAAGGCAACATCCGCCTTTCGGTAACGCACGCCCAGGAAGAACTGGACTGGCGCAAGGCCGAGGCCTGTCACAAGAGCCAGGAAGTCTTCGAAAGCCTGATCGCCGGCTACAACAAGGGCGGGCTGATCGTGCGCTTCGGACTGGTGCGCGGTTTCGTCCCGCAGAGTCAGATCGGCAATGAACGGCGCAGCGCCTCCGGCTCGACGCCGCAGGAGCGCTGGGGCGGCATGGTCAACGAGCCGATCGCCGTCAAGGTGATCGAGGTGGACCGCAGCCGCAACCGCCTGATTCTGTCGGAGCGGGCTGCCGAGCGCGAACAGCGCGAATCGCGCAAGGAAAGGCTGGTGCAGGAACTGCGCGTCGGTGAGGCGCGCGAGGGGCGGGTCGTCAGCCTGGTGGATTTTGGCGCCTTCGTCGACATCGGCGGCGCCGAGGGGCTGGTGCATCTGACCGAAATCTCCTGGCAGCACGTCAATCACCCGCGCGATGCCCTCAAGGTGGGCGACGAGGTGCGCGTCGAGGTCATCAGCGTGGACCGGGAACGCAAGCGCATCGGGCTCAGCATCCGCCGTCAGGCGGCAGACCCCTGGGACACGGTCGCCATCGACTACAAGGTCGGCCAGCTGGTGCAGGGGCTGGTCACCAAACTGACCAATTTCGGCGCCTTTGCGCGCCTGGTGGCCGCGCCCGAGATCGAGGGTTTGATTCACATCTCGGAGCTTTCCGAGCAGCGCATCAGCCATCCGCGGGACGTGGTGAAGGAAGGCGAGACGCTGACCCTGCGCGTCGTCAAGATGGACGTGGCGGCCCGTCGTCTGGGGCTCAGCCTGAAGGCCGTCAACTCCGCCGAGTACCTCGACCAGGACTGGCTTTCCTGACCCAACATTAAGATTTTCCAGGATATCCCTGCCCGGGCCGCGAATCGGGCCTTGTCCGCGATTTGGCGGTGGTATACTGGTGGACGCCTACATGACCCCGCAGCGCCTGACGCGCCCTGACCCCACGAAGGGAGGTCGACGTGCCCAACAAGATGGAACGCTTCACCCAGCGGGCCCGCCGTGTCCTCAGCCTGGCGCAGGAGGAGGCGGAGCGCTTTCGGCACAGCACCATCGGCACCGAACATTTGCTCATGGGCCTGATGCGCGAGGAAGGTGGCGTGGCCGGTCGTGTGCTGCGCGACCTGGGTCTGGAGCAGAGGCGCATTGAAGAACTGGTCGAACGACTGACTCGCGCCGGTTCGCGCAACGGCGACACCCAGATCGACCTGTCGCCGGGCACCAAACGCGTGCTGGAACTGGCCGTCGACGAGGCCCGGCGTCTTGGACATCATTACATTGGCACGGAGCATCTGCTGCTGGGCCTGGTGCGCCAGTCCGATGGCGTGGCGATTGAAGTGCTTAAGCGCCTGGGCGTCAGCCCGGAGGAAGTGCGGCGTCAGACGCGCCGCGTGCTGCAGGAGAGCCCGTTGCAACCGCGGCAGGCGCCGCAGGAAGAGCGGCGTTCGCGCCAGCGCGAAGGCAAGACGCAGCTGGTGGACCAGTTGGCGACGGACCTTACCGCCGCCGCCCGGGAGGGCAAGCTGGACCCGGTGGTGGGGCGGGAAATCGAGATCGAACGCGTGATCCAGGTGCTCAGCCGGCGGCGCAAGAACAACCCGGCGCTGATTGGCGAGCCGGGCGTGGGCAAGACGGCCATCATTGAGGGTCTGGCGCAACGCATCGTGAGCGGTGACACCCCGCGGCCACTGCTCAACAAGCGGGTGCTGCAACTGGACGTCGGCTCACTGGTGGCGGGCACGATGTACCGCGGCCAGTTCGAGGAACGGCTCAAGCGGGTCATCGAAGAGCTCAAGTCCTCGGACAGCATCCTGTTTATCGACGAGGTGCACATGCTGGTGGGCGCCGGCTCGGCCGGCAGCAGCGTCGACGCGGCCAACATCCTCAAGCCGGCCCTCTCGCGCGGGGAACTGCAGTGCATCGGCGCCACGACCATGGACGAGTACCGCAAGCACATAGAGAACGATGCGGCGCTGGAGCGTCGCTTTCAGCAGATACAGGTGGACGAACCCGGCGTGGACGAGACCATCGAGATTCTGCAGGGGATTCGCGTCCCCTATCAGGAACACCACAACGTCGAGATCACCAACGACGCCATTGAGCAGGCCGCCCATTTGTCGGCGCGCTACGTGCCGGATCGCTTCCTGCCCGACAAGGCCATCGACCTGATTGACGAGGCCGCCGCGCGCCTGCGCATGTACAAGAGCCCCGAGGCGGCGCGCGTGCGCAACATGGAGAAGGAATTGCGCCGCGTGCGTGAGGACATCGCCCTGCTCTCGCTGGAAGCGGAAGAAGGGCCGGAGGACCAGGTGCGTGACGATCGCCTCGGTCATTTGCAGCAACAGCGCGAGACCCTGGGGGAATCGCTGGACGGGCTCAAGGCCAACTGGAACTCGCAAAACAACCAGCCGCGCCTGACGGCCGAGGACATCGCCGAGGTCGTGTCGATGTGGACCGGCATCCCGGTGATGCGCATCGCCGGCGAGGAGAGCGAACGGCTGATGCAGATGGAAGAGGCCCTGCACCAGCGCATCGTCGGCCAGAACGAGGCCATCGACGCCATCAGCAAGGCGGTGCGCCGCGCCCGCGCCGGTCTGAAGGACCCGCGCCGGCCGATCGGCTCCTTCATGTTCCTCGGGCCGACGGGGGTCGGCAAAACCGAACTGACCAAGGCCCTGGCCGAGTTTCTCTTCGGCAGCGAGGACGCCCTGGTGCAACTGGACATGTCGGAGTTTATGGAGCGGCATTCGGTGGCGCGTCTGGTGGGCGCTCCGCCTGGCTACGTGGGCTACGAGGACGCCGGCCAGCTGACCGAGGCCATCCGCCGCCGCCCCTACAGCATCGTCGTCTTCGACGAGATCGAGAAGGCGCACCCCGAGGCCTTCAACATGCTGTTGCAGGTGATGGAAGAGGGGCAACTGAGCGACGCGCGCGGCCGCAACATTGTCTTCCGCAACGCCATCATCGTCATGACCAGCAACGTCGGCGCGGATACGATCAAGCGCAACACCAGCCTTGGCTTTGACCTGAAGCGCGACGAAGCCATCAGCGAGCAGGAAGCCTACAAGGACATGCGCCGCAACGTCATGGAGCAGTTGCGCCGCGCTTTCCGGCCGGAATTCCTCAATCGCGTCGACGCCACCGTCGTCTTCCGCTCCCTGACGCGCGACGAAATCCGCGACATTGTGGAACTGGAACTGGACAAGGTGCGCGAGCGCCTGCTGGAACACGCCATGACCCTGGAGGCCAGCGACGAGGCGCGCACCTGGCTGGCCGACCACGGCTACGACCCCGAATTCGGCGCCAGGCCCCTGCGCCGCCTGATCCAGAATGAAGTCGAGGACGTGCTCTCCGACGGCATTCTCTCCGGACGCTTCCCGCTGGCCGGCATCGTACTGGCCGACGTGGATGAGGACGGGCGTCTGTCGCTGGAGGCCATGGAAGAAGAGGGCGAGGAAGCCGCGCCCGCCTGAACCCTGGCAACGGGCGCCGCCGTCCACTCATGACCGGCCAGTTGGAGCGCATTGCTGCCGTGCTCGCCTCGCTGGACATCGGGCGCACGGTCGCGTTTTGCGAGGGATGCCTGGGCTTTCGCTGCGTCGCGCAACATGAAGACTACGCCATCTTCCGGCGCGACGAGGTCAGCGTGCATTACTGGCTTTGCGCGGACCGCTACATCGCGCAGAACACCAGCTGCTACGTGTATGTCAGCGACGCGCGTTCACTCCATGCGGAGTATGAAGCACAGGGGATCATCCATCCCAACGGGCCGCTGCGGCAACAGCCCTGGGGCCTCGAATTTGCCGTGCTGGACGTGGACGGCAATCTCTACAAGTTTTGTCAACCTGACTGAGTCGGGTCGATTTCCTCACCGGCGGGGTTGAGGGTCGCCTGATACTCGCGCAGCCAGGCCATGTCGCCGTCTCCGGCGATCTGCGCCTGGCGGATCCAGGCGCGCAGGGTGGCGGACGAAGGCGGCACGACGCCGACGTCATCCAGCAGCCGCGCCAGTTCGGATTCGCTGAGCCGCGCGAGGTCGCTGAAGCGCGGGCAACCCGCCTGCGCCAGGCTGCGGGCCCGCCGGGGGCCGATGCCCTTGATGAGCGTCAGGTCGTCGCCGACCGCCGGGGGCAGGGCGTCGCTGCCATCCAGCGCCACGAGGCCGGTCTCCGCCTCCTCGCGTTGCGGCCAGGCAACCAGCACGAGGCCGACGAGCGCCAGCGCCAGCGGTAGCGGCCAGTCGGGCAGGGCGCCTTCCTCGATGATCCACAGGCGAATGAACTGAAACCCGGCCAGGGTCAACAAGAGGGTGACGACCAGATGACGAAATTCGCGCGACACGAGGCTCTCCCCGCTTGACCATGAATGGGCGCAAGTGTACTCTGCCAGGCCATTCATCGCCAGAGCGATAGACGGGCAAGTACATCGCTTCCAACAATCCGTAACAGGGTAATCCCGTGCGCCTCGGCATTGACTTCGGCACCACCAACTCCGCCGTCGCCTTTTACGACGGCGAGCGGCTTGGGACGGTGCGCACAAGTGCGGCCAACGAAAACCCCTTTGTGCTGCCCTCGCTGATCTACGTTGACCGCGAGCAAAACAGCACCGTCGGCATCGAGGCGGCCTTCGCCTATCTGGAGCACGACACGGGCCGACCGGTGCGCTGGCGCCGCCGCGTCATCGGCTCGGCCGAGATTGTCGTGGCCGGTCGCGACGCCGACGCCATCAGCTACGAGCAGGAACTGGCGGCGCTGGTCGACGTGGCCGCCCACGGCCGCCTGCTGCAGTCGGTCAAGACCATTTTGCGTAACCCCGACTATGAAGGCACGCGTATCTTCGATCGCTTCTACACCGTCGATCAACTCATCTGTCTGCTGCTGGTGGCGCTGCGGGACTGCGCCCGGGCGCATTTCGCGGCGGCGTGCGAAGACGTGGTCATCGGGCGGCCGGTGCGCTTTTCGCAGGACGCGCGCGTCGACGCCCGCGCCGAGGAGATTCTTTACACGGCCGCGCTGGAGGCCGGTTTCCGCGATATCCGTTTCGCCACCGAGCCCCTGGCGGTCGCCTGGCTGCACCACGTGCGCAGCGAGAAGCGCGAGACCTGCCTGGTCTTCGACTTCGGCGGCGGCACGCTGGACCTGACCGTGGCGCGTCTCGGCGGTCGCCAGGCGCCGGAGATTCTCGCCAGCCGCGGCGTGCTGGTCGGCGGCGACGACCTTGACCGGGCCATCATGCGCTCGCTGACGCGTTACTTCGGCCGCGGCGTGACCGACCGCGAGCGGCGTCTCTTTCCCTCCGACTGGCTGGAGATGCTGACCAGCTGGCAGACCATGTCGGACCTGTCGCGGCCGCACAACCTGGAACGCATCCGCGAATTTCAGCAGACCAGCAGCGACCCGCAGGCGCTCAAGGCGCTGGAGGCCCTGGTCACGCGCAACCTTGGCTACCAGCTCTTCCGCGAAATCGAAGGGGCCAAACGCCGTCTGTCGGAGGAGACGGAAACCGAACTGGTCTTCGAAAAGGGCCCCATCCGGATTCGCGAGCAGATCACACGCGAGCGCTTCGAGCGCATGATCGCGCGCGAACTGGCCGCCGTCGACGAGGGCCTGCAGCAGGTGGTGGCGGACGCGGGGCTGCAGGCGAGTGACGTCGACGTCGTCCTGCGCACCGGCGGTTCCTCGGCGGTGCCGGCCTTCGTGGCCCTGCTGGAGCGGCGATTCGGCGCGCAACGGCTCACCGAACTGGAGCCGCTGGTCTCAGTCGTGGGCGGCATGGCGGTCATCGCCGGCACGCAGGAGCGTCCGCTGCCGGCCGGCGCCATTCGCTACGAAAGGCCGGACAATGTCCTTCTTGCCGGCGTGGTAACCAGCAGCGACGCCGGTCATGAGCGCTACGCCTTTCGCCCGGGCGAGGCCGCCTACCTGCAGGACAGTTTCGCGCTGGACCGCATGCCGGCCGAACTGAGCGGACTGCCGGCGCTGCGGCTCGCCGCCATCGACCGCGATTGCGACGACGAGGCCTACCTGCAACTGTGCCTCACGCGGCGCGCGCGCCTCTACGTGGGCTACGATGCCGGCACCGTGGAGTTGCCGCGCTGGCTGCGGGACTGGCAACGCGAGCGGCATCTCCTGGAGTTGCGCGATGAATGGCGTTCCCCGCGCATGCTACATCTTTACAGCCGCGTCTACGAGGCCGGCGAGCTGGCGCTGGGTGGCAACCGGGCGCGCGGCCATGCCGGCGAAACGCCGGTAAACTACCTCGTCGTCATCAAGGCACTGGACTGAAGCGCGCTATACTGCGTCGGCGACCACATTTTCCTGCATAAGGGACCGACAGCGCATGAACACACGCACCGGCAATTTCCCCATCGGCTGGCGACGCGTACGCTACAACTGGGAACAGGACCTGGAGGGCATGATCGCCTGGGCCAGGGCCAACGACCTGAATGTGATCGACCTGGCGCCCTACAACCTCGACGATACGGCGACGCTCGCCGACGCCGGTTTTCGCATCGGCTCGGTCGATTTCCCCGTTTTTCAGCCGCTGGTCTCGCCCGACCCGGGCGAACGTCGCGAGGCCGTCGCGCTCTGCGCCGAGACCATTCGCGAGCTGTCGCCGCATGGCGCGCGCAACTATTTCATCGTGGTGCTGCCGAAGGACCCCTCGCTGCCGCGCCAGGAGAATTTCGGTTACGCCGTCGAAAGCTTCAGCGCGCTGGCGCCGACCCTTGAGGACTGCGACTCGCACATCGTGATTGAAGGCTGGCCGGGGCCGGGTTCGCTGGTGTGCACGCCGGAGACCTATGGCGCCATGTTCCGCGAGGTGCCGTCGCCGGCCATGGCGGTCAATTACGATCCCTCGCATCTGCTGCGCATGGGCATCGACCCGCTGCGTTTCCTGCGCGAATTCGTCGGGCGCGTCAGGCACGTGCACGGCAAGGACTGCATGATCATGGCCGAGAACCTCTATCGCTACGGCCACGAGCAGGAGGCGACCTTCGCCGAACCCTACGCCTTCGGCGGCTTCCACTGGCGCTACACGATCCCCGGCCACGGCGTGTCGGACTGGATTCAGATCTGCAGTATTTTGCGCGACAACGGCTATGCGGGCGCCATCTCGGTCGAACTGGAGGACCACTACTTCAACGTCAGCGACGAGGCCACGCAACTGGGCGTACTGCAGGGGGCGCGTTTCCTCGCAGGTTGCTGAGATCAGCCGCCGGCCGCGGCGGCATTGCTGATGACGACAAAGGCCTCGCGCTGCGCGTAACCGCCGCCGACGGAACGGGCGATCAGGCGTAACAGGTACTGGCCGTCGGGCACGGCGGCGGTGTTCCACTGCACCAGGGCTTCGCCCTGGCCCGGCCGCTGCTGTTCCCAGCTGCCCAGTTGCTGAATCAGCGCGCCGCGGGTCGTCACCAGCGAAAGTTCGAAGCGTTCCATGTTTTGCGCGGACACCGTGCCGGTGACCGTGATGCTGCCCTGCACGACCGAATTGTGCGGCGGGTTGCGTAACTCGAGCGTCGGCTGGCGCGTGGAGACGTCGCAGGCGGTGGTTGGCGCATTGCCGACGGGCAGGTCGGTCAGACCGTTGGCGCTCAGGAAGGTCTGGCCGGCCGCCGAACCCAGCCAGGCCGTGACCAGGGGGTCTTCGGCTTCCAGACGCAGGAAAGTCTGCTCGCGTTGGAATTGCGGGCAAAACTCGTTGGCCAGCAGGCCGCTCCAGGTGTCGATCGTGCGTGAAACGATGACGCCCTGTTCCGGCGGCGGCGGCGGGTAGCCCGGCACGAAGAACTCGTCGCCTTGCCCGCCCGGGCAGCCGGCATCCGGCAGGGCGCCGCTCAGGCGACAGACCGGCGCCACAGCCAGCGTGGCCTGCGCGCCGGAGAAGCGTGTGGGACGCGGCCGTCCCTGCAGGGCCGCCTGCATGACGCGGCGGAAGACCGGCGCGGCCTCCAGCAGGCCGCTGGAGGCGGTCGGTTGGTCATCGTGACGGCCCAGCCAGACGCCCACGACGAGGTTGTTGCTGTAGCCCATGGCCCAGAGATCGCGCGAGCCGAGGGTGGTGTTGGCGATGGCGGCGATGGCGCCCTCGTGGCCCGGCAGGGTGAGCGGACCCTCCTCGCCGATGATGCTGCGCCCGCTGTCCTCCGCCATCAGGTTGCCGACCAGCAGGGCCACGCCCGGGTGCAGCACGTCGCCGCCGTCAGGCGCGTCCAGCCACGGCACTTCACTGCCATCGGCCAGGGTCACCGCACGGATGGCGGTAAGGGGCTGGTAGCGGCCGTAATTGGCGAGCGTGCTGTAGGCCTGCATCAGTTCCGGCAGAAGCACCCCGGTCTCGCCAGGCGAGTCGCCGAGGTCGTCGCCTCCGGCGGTCTGGAAGGTCTTCAGCCCCAGGCGGCCGGCCGTTTCAAGGAAGCGTTCGCGGGTCACGAAATCCCAGACCCGCGCGGCGGGAATGTTGAGGGCGTTGGCCAGCGCGCTGCGCAGGGAGACCGGACCGCGGGTCAGGTTGCCGTGGGGCAGCGGCGGGAAGAAGGGATTGGGCGCCTGGCCGGGCACGTCCCAGAGAATGGAAGCCGCCGTGAGGTACTCGTCATGGTCCAGCTGGCCGTTGCCATTGCGGTCGCCGACTCCCTCCAGCGCGGCGGCGTAGAGCAGGGGCATGAGGGCGGCGTCCGGCGCCTGGAAACCGGGGATGGCCAGCGGGTCGCCCTCGCCGACCAGGGCCAGCAACTCGCCGCTGGCGGGGTCCACCACGCTGACGGCGCCGGTCTGCACGTTGCGGTTCCTGCCGCTGGACTGCAACTGGTCGCGCAGGGCATCGGCGGCGGCCTGCTGGATGCGCGGGTCGAGCGTCGTGTGCACGGTCGCCCCGCTGCGGAAGGCGTCCTCGCCGTATCTGGCGCGCAACCCGGCCACGACCTGGGCGCTGAAGTGCGGCCAGGTCGCCTCCGCGGCCGGCGCGGAGAAATCGCGGGTGCCGAGCGTGGCCCGTTGCAGATTGGTGGCCGGGCTGAAGTTGCCCTGGTCGTCGAGGATTTGCTGGCGGTGGGCGCAGAAGGGCCTGGCGAAATCCGGGTGGGTGGACGTGTGTTGCAGGGTGAGGCAGTGCATTCCGGCCAGGGTGCGCAGCAGCGCATCGGCGTTGGCGAGGGACTCGTCGCGCGTCGCCGCCTCCAGCGGCGTGACGCCCGGGTGGGTCAGAAGACTGGCCAGCAGGGCCGACTCGACCGGCTGCAACTGACTGGCGTCCAGGCCGAACCAGTATTGCGCGGCCGCCTGGGCGCCGAAGATGCGCGGGCCAAATTCAGCCTCGTTCAGGTAGCGTTCAAGCAGGGTGTTGCGATCGTAGCGACGGGCCAGTTCAGCGGCGACGATGTTGCGGTGCCGCGCCTGGGCGGCGTCGCCCGCACCCTCGTTGCGAATCCTGAGCTCCGCCAGGCGCCGGGCGATGGTCACGGACGCGTCGGGGGCGCTGCCGAAGAGGTCGCCGACGATGCCAGGCAGGCTAAAGTCCGAGCTGCCGTAAAACTGTGGCTCCTGCGCGGCAATGACGGCCGCGATCAGCCAGGGGGAGATATCGCCGAGGGCGCGCGGCTCGCGCCGACCTTCCTCGCTGTCGAGTTCAGTCAGCAATTCACCGCTGCCATCGAGGATGCGCAGGCTCTGGAAGGCGGGTTGCGCCTGGGCCAGCGCGTCAATCGCCTCGCTGTAACGTCCGACGATGCTGTTGTAGCGCAACAGGACGACCAGCCCCGTCAGGGCGACGAGCGCCAGAAAGGCGCCGCCAAGCAGGGCCGCCAGCAAGAGAAGGCGTTGCGGCAGCACGTTGCGGGCGGGAGCCGCGGTGGGGGCAGGTTGGGGCGGCGGTACCCCTGCGCGCGGCGCCAGACGCTCCCGCAGTTGCTGCGCCGGCCGGGTGACGGCCGGGGCCGCGGATTGGGGCGCGTCCTCCTGGCTGAGTCGCTGCGTGCCCTGGTGGATGGCCGCCATGCCGGGGATGGTCGCCTCTTCATCGTAGAGCGGCGTATCGGTGCGCGGCAACTCGTCCTCATCCAGCGCGAAACCGGGCGGCAGCGTTCCGGACAGGGTCTCTTCCGGACCGGCCAGGCCCTCGGGGATGTCGAGGCCGTCCCCAGGTGAGACGCCCGCATGGGCCGGAGGCGACGCGATAACCCAGCCGCCGGCGAGCTCGTCGTAGCGGTACCAGGTGTCGGTCTCGACGCCCAGCATCCACCAGACGCCCTCCTCCTCGACCATGTGGCGCCGCAATTCTTCCAGCAGCTGCTCCTGCGTGATCAGGCCATCGCGTTTGCGCTGACGCAGGCCGCGCACTTCGGCTTCGGTGGCGCGGAAAGGGGCGCCGCGTTCGTCGTCCCCGGCTTCGGGGCCGGGTCCTTCTTCCGGCAGCGATGCCGGCAGGTCAGCCAGGGTGTCCTCCGGGGCGGGAAGATCTGCCGCAGCCACCCCCGGGTCCGCCAGGGCGTCGACCAGCGCGGTCAGCTCCTCGACCCCGGCGTCCGGCCCGGGCGGCTCCGGCCCCTCGGCGGGCAGCATGTCTTCGGGCCGCGGGGCGCCGGCGGGTTCGTCCCCGTCGGGACGGGGAGCGCCGTCTTCCGGGTTTTTCTCGTTGGGCATTGGCCGTGGCCGGGCTTTCCTTTGGGAACGACATTTTACGCCCGACGGGGGCCAAAATGCAACCTGGGCCGGTCTCACCATGTGAGGAATGCGCCAAAGCGGATAGACTGTAGCCATGAGTCAGTCCCTGGCGGCGCGCTACCGCATCGGCAACTTCATCGACACCTTCGCCCTCGGTCATTACGCGCGCGTGATGGACGCCGGCAATCAACTGACCGGCGAGACGGTGGCCTTCAAGGTGATGCGCGGCGAACACCTGGCGCCCGACGGCCGCCTGCGCTGGGAGTACCGCGCCTTCGGCAACGAGGCGCAGATCCTGCAAAAGCTGGCGGAGAGCCCGCAGGCGGTTGACCTGCTGGATTGCGGCTTCATCGACAGCGACGGCGATCAGCCGCATCGGGGTGAAATCGTCGCACATGGCCTTAACGTCGAGGCCTTCGTCGACGCTCTGGAGGAACGTTCGCGCAAGCGCTGGCGGCCCTGGCTGGCGCTGCGCAACCTGCCGCGCACGCGCAATCTGCTTTATCTGATGAAGCCCAACCAGTCCGGCATTCGCCGGCGTCTGCCCAGTGAGGAGGGCATCGCGCTGGCCTTGCAGTTTGCCAGCATGCTGCGCCTGGCGCATCAGCAAGACGTCGTCTACCTGGACCACAAGCTGGAGCACGTCTACTGGGACGGCACGCGGTTGCAGGTGATCGATTTCAACAGTTCACGTCAGCTGGAAAGCATGATCGATGCCAACCAGCAATTCCGCACGGACATCCACAACCTCTGCGTGGGCATCCTGTATCCGGTGTTCACCGGTCTGTCGCCACGCCAGGGTTCGCTGCGACCGCAACCCGGCACGCTCAACGACGTGGAGGGCCGCTACAGCGACATTCGCGAACTGGACTTCGGGGTGGAGCCCACCCTGAGCCCGGGGATCCGCTCGCTGCTGCAGCGCGGCGCCGCCCATGAACTGGCGACGGTGGACGACTTTCTTGAAGCGGTGCAGGAGGCGGGCGCGGCGCTGGGACGCGACTTCCCGGCGGCCTACGCCAGCGTGGCCAGCCGCGACGCGCGCGACCGGCTCTGCCAGGGGCTGAGTGAATTGCGCGGCGGTCAGGAGCAGTTGCGCGCGGCGCGCGAGCACTTCCGCGAGGCGGCCATTCTGGAAGGCGTCAGCGAAGACATGGAACTGGAATTGCGTCGTCTCGTAAAAAGCGTCACTGACATGTTAAACCGGCGCGTCATCCCCTGATGGCAGCCGCAGAGGAGCGCAGGGAGGACCCCATGCCCCATATCGTCAGCATCGTATACCGGCCCGCCGACATGCCGGCTTCGCCCGCCGATCACTACGCCCGCGTGGAACTCGAACGAGCGGAACTGTATACCGGCGGCGGCATTCGCGGCGACCGCAAGGGGCGGCATCCGAAGCGCCAGCTCAACGTCATGGGGCGCGACTCGCTGGACGCGCTCGGCGCGGAGGGCCTGCGCACCGGCCCGGGAGAGATGGGCGAGCAACTGGTCATCGGCGATCTGGACGAACCGCTGGAGAGTCTGGCCAGCGGCACCCGTCTGCAACTGGGCGAGCAGGCGGTGATCGAACTGGTGGAGCCGCGCACCGGCTGCGAACGCTTCGAGACCATCCAGGGACGCCCGGCGACCCAGGTGGCGGGACGGCTGGGCATGATGGCGCGTGTGGTGCAGGATGGCGCCATCGCGCGGGGAGACCGCGTCCAGGTCCTGTGAAATGTCCGAGTACGTCACCGTGGAGAGCGAGCCGGGCGAGGAAGCGGACCTCGTCGAGATCTACACCAACCAGCAACTGACCGCGGCCGGCCGCGAATTCTATGCGGACCTGGCGGCGGGCGAGACCGGTTCGACCCTTGCGCAGACGCTATACGACAACGTGCCCGGCATCGCTGAACTGACCATCGAAGAGGACAGTCTGCTGGTGCGCTACCTGCCGGAATACACGCAGGAAGAAATCGTCGACGCCCTGCGCGCGGCTCTGCGCGACTTCTTTCTCTAGCAGCCTTTGCCTGAAGCCAGGAATTCCTCGCGCAGCAGGCCGTAGTAAACTTGGTCCTCCACCTCGCCGCGGTGCAGCACGTGCCGGCGCAAACAGGCCTCGTGGCGCATGCCGGCCTTTTGCATGACGCGGCCGGAAGCCGGATTGCTGCCAATGTGCCAGGCGTAGACGCGCTGCAACTGCAGGTCACAGAAGGTGTGGCGGATGATGGCCCCAAGCGCCTCGCTCATGTACCCCTGGCCCCAAAAGGGGACGCCCATCCAGTAACCGGTCTCCGCGCTGTGGCCCTTCTGCGGGCGCAGGCTGATGACGCCGATTAGCTCAGGTTCCGGCCGGCGTGTTATGGCGAAGGGGTACTCACTGCCTTCAGCGGCGCCGCGCCGCGCAGCGCGGAGGAAATCGCGCGCCCTGTCCAGGCTGTAGGGATGCGGAATGGTGGGGATCGGCCAGGCGACGCGCCAGTCTCCGGCGAGGCGGGCGATGGCCGCCGCGTCGTCGGCCTTCAGCGGGCGCAGGACAAGGCGTTCCGTTTCCAGCACCGAGTTGATCATGGGCCGTCCGCGCAGTCGGCGGGGGCCAGGTCATCGCCCGGGCGGGGCCGCGCGCCCAGCGACAGCGACAATTCGAGCGTCTCCTCGCCGCGCACGACGAGCAGCGTCACCTCGTCGCCCGGGCGGCCGTAGCTGACCAGCCAGGCGAGCAGTTCGTCGAGGTTGTTCACGAAATGGTCGTTGATCGCCACGATGATGTCGCCACCGGCGCAGACCTCTACGCCCCGCAGCATGACCCGTTCCGAGCCGCCGCGCAGACCGGCCAGTTGCGCGGGGGAATCGCGGTGGACGCGATCGATGAGCACGCCCTTGTTGGTCGTGAGGCCCAGGGCCTCGACCAGGGCGGCCACGCTGAAGCCGTCTTCCTCGCGCTGGGTCGAAATCCCCAGCCAGGCGTAGCGGACGCTGCCGCGCTCGATGAGTTCGGGCGCGACGCGGCGCAAGGTGTTGGCCGGGACGGCGAAGCCCACGCCCTGGAAGCCACCGCCGGCGCTGCGAATGGCCGTGGCCACGCCGATGACCTCGCCACGCGCATTGACGACGGGGCCGCCCGAATTGCCGGAGCTGATGCGGGCGTCCAGCTGGAGGACGGCGGGGTTGCTGAAACCCTGCGGCAGGCCGGCGTCAGTCAGCAGGGCCGGCGGCAACTGGCGACCGGTGGCGCTGATGATACCCTGGGTCATCGAGTTGTTGAGGCCGAAGGGGTTGCCGATGACCACCACGCGCTGGCCGGGACGCAGCGCATCGGAGTCGGCCAACACCAGGGAGCTCAACCCGGCGACGGCGGCCGCGTCGACCTGCAGCAGGGCCAGGTCGCTGGCGCCATCGGCGCCGCGCAGGGCGGCCGGGGCGATGCGGCCGTCGTGAAACACGACCTCGAGGCGGTCGGCGTCGCGGATGACGTGCGCGTTGGTCACGATGTGGCCCATGGCGTCCATGAGGAAGCCGGAGCCCCGCTTCTGGCCCATAGTGTCGCCCGGGGCCGCGTAAACGGAGATGGCGACGACGGCGGGCGCGACGCGTTCGTAGAGCGCGGTCAACAGACCCTCGTCAGCGACCCCTGCCTCGCCGCGGGTGGGCGCGTCGGCGACTGCCGCCGGTGTGGGACGGGAGGGGGTCGGCGCGGGAGTGGCGGGAAGCGGCAGTTGAATCGCCTGGCAGGCGCAGGTCAGGAGCAGCAGGCTGATCAGGGCGCGGCGCAGGCCGCTCACAGGCTGTCGCGCAGCTCTTCGGCGAGGCGGCGCTGTTCGGCGTTGAGCCGGGTGGGCACGGTGACCCGCACGCGCGCCAGCAGGTCGCCGAACTGGTCCTTTCGTCGCAGCAGGGGCATACCGCGCCCGCTGAGGCGGAAACGGCGGCCGGACTGCGTGCCGGGCGGCACCTTGAGACGCACGCTGCCGGACAGGGTGGGCACCTCCACCTCGCCGCCCAGCAGCGCGGTAAACATGTCCAGCGGCACCTCGGCCTCGAGGTTGTCGCCGTCGCGGCTGAAGCGTTCGTGCGGCAGCACCTCGATGATGAGAAAGAGATCGCCGGGCGGGCCGCCGAAGGGGTCCGGTTCGCCCTCGCCCGCGAGGCGCACCTTCGTGCCATCGCGGGCGCCCCGCGGGATACTGACGTCGATGCTGCGCCCGCCATGGCGGATGCGGCGGCTGGCGCCGCTCCAGGCCTCCTGCAGGTTGATGGCCAGCGACCTTTCGATGCTCTGCCCGCGGGACGGTCGCGCGCGTCCGGCTCCGCGGCCACTGTTGCCAAACAAACCCTCGAGGATGTCCTGCAGCGAGGCGTCGTCAAAGCCCTGGGCGTGGCCGGCGCCGGCGGCCCCGTTGCCGGCGATATTGGCGAAGTTGTGGCCGTAGCGGTCGTAGAGTTTGCGTTTTTCGGGGTCTTCAAGGATTTCGTAGGCGACGCTGATTTCCTTGAAGCGCGCCTCGGCTTCCGGCTTGTCCGGGTTGGCGTCAGGATGCCAGCGTTTGGCCAGTCGACGGAAAGCTTTCTTGATGTCTTCGTCGCCGGCATCCCGGCTGACGCCGAGCACCTTGTAGGGATCGCGTTCCATGCTTCATCTCCGCGATCAAACTGTCGCTGCCGCGGGACGGATCCTTTCGAATCCGTCCCGCGGCAATGTCCGGAGCGACCTGGTTGCCCTCCCCTAGGAGTCTTCCGGCACCTCCGGCGCCACGAAGCCCGCCTGGGCCTCGGCCAGGCTGTCAAAGTCGAAGAGGAAGGGGCTGTTGGAGGGCACCAGCGCCAGGTTGATGTTGTCGGCCAGGTTCTGGATGTACTCGTACTGGATCAGCGAGGGGTTGGCGGCCAGTTGCTCACTCACGAGGCGCAGGGCTTCGGCCTGGGCCTGGGCGCGCAACACGATGGCCTCGGCCTCACCTTCGGCGCGGGTGATCTCGGCGTCGCGGCTACCCCTGGCCTGTACGCGCAGACGTTCAGCTTCATCCAGGGCGCGGATACGTTCCTGCTCGGCGATTTCGCGCTGCTCGATGGCGCTGGCGAACTCGACGGAGAAGGAGACGTTACGCACGATCAGGCTGCTGAGGTCGAAACCCTCGGCAGCCATGCGGACCCGCAACTGACTGTCGATTTCATCGCGCACCTCGGTACGACGGGTGCCAAAGATGTCCTCGGCGCGGAAACGCGAGATAACGTCACGCGCCAGACCGCGCACGGCCGGCCGGATGAACTCGTCCTGATAGCGGTTGCGCCAGCGTTGGTGCACCAGGTTGGCCTGCAGGGGGTCGATGCTGTAGATGACGGTGATGTCGAGGAAGACCACCTGACCATCGACCGAGCGGCCCTCGACCGAGTCGTCCGCTGCGGCGCGCTGGCCCTCACCGGGGGCGCTGGACATGGTGTATTCCAGCTGCTCGATGGGGTATATCGTGTAGGATTGCAGCACGGGGATCACGATGGAGGTACCGGAACGCCGCGGCGGGTCTTCCAACTCACCGTTGATCGTATTGAAGATGACAGCGACTTCCTGCGGCGCAACGATCAGGATGCCCTGGCTGATGACGCTGAAGGCCAGGCCGATGACGAGGCCGATGCCGGCCAGCGACACGCCGCTGCGGAAGTTGCGACCCTGCGAGGCCGCCACCACCACCAGGCCGATGCCGCCCAGGAAGACCAGAAAGCCGACGAGGGCCACCGCGCCCAGCAGTGAACTGATACCACCCATGTTTTACTCTCCTGTGCTTGTAATTCCGGCGCGCCTTGCCATGGTTGACAGGCCGTCAGGCCTCGCGGGCGCGTGCCTCCGGTGAACGAAAGGTCGGGGCGAATGCTACAATCTGCGGCGATTATAGCATGGGCATCCCCGATGTGAACCGCCCCTCCGCCCTTCGCGAGCGATTCTTGCGCCCTTTTAATACGCCCGTCACAGGTCTCCGGTTGCAGAATGCCGGGCCGGCCCCATGACCGCCATCGGCCCCTGGCAGGTGCAGACCTTCAGCCTGACGCTGGCGCTGGCCATCCTGCTGGCCGGCGCCGTCGCCCTGCGGCAGCGGCCAAGGCCTGCGCCCGCCGTGCTGGATGCCTGTCTGCTGGCGCTGGCCACCGGCTTGCTGGCCGCGCGCGCCGGCCACCTGCTGTTGCACCTGGAGCATTTCGCGCGCACGCCGGAGGACATTCTGCGCTGGAGCAGCGGCGGCCTGGAGTGGCACAGTGGCCTGGCGGGCGCGCTGGCCGGGCTGTGGCTGGGGGCTCGCTGGCGAGGTCTGGCCTGGTCCGCCCTGCTGGACGCCCTGACGCCGGCGCCGGCGCTGTTCTGTCTGGGCGCCTGGCGTGGCTGCATGGCGGCCGGCTGCGGCTACGGGCGCGAGGTCGATACCCTGGCGAACCACTCGCCGCTGCTGGTGGCCGAGCTGCCGGACATCTACGGCATCGTCGCGCCGCGCTACAATACGCCGCTGTTCGGCCTGTTGCTGGCCGTGACCGCCCTGCTGTTGGCGGGCCTGTTCCATCGGCGGCGCTGGTTGCAGGGCAATCGTTTCTGGCTGCTGACGGCCACCCTGGCGGCGGGGATGCTGTTCATCGGCTTTTGGCGCGCGGACCGCGTGCCGCAGTGGGGCGGGCTGCGCAGCGACCAGTGGCTGGACCTGGTTGTGCTGTCGGCCTGCCTCTGGCCGCTCCGACGCGTACGAAGGAGACCCCCGTGACGGACTGCGACCTGCTGCTGCGCGGCGGCACGATCTACGACGGCTGCGGCGGCCCGCCGCAGCGGGCGGACCTTGCCCTGGCCGGCGAGCGCATCCTCGCGTTGACGGCGCCGGACGAGGACGTCAAGGCCGCGCGGGTGCTGGACGTGGACGGCCTGGCCGTCGCCCCGGGTTTTATCAACATGCTCAGCTGGTCGAACGAATCGCTGATCGAGGACGGCCGCTCGCAGAGCGAGATCCGCCAGGGCGTGACCCTGGAGGTGATGGGCGAGGGCGAGTCGATGGGGCCGCTCAGTCCGGCGATGAAGGAGAGCGGTCCGGGCTCCTACATGTCGCAGGGCGACATCCTCTACGACGTCGAGTGGACGACGCTGGGCGAGTACCTGGAATGGCTGGTGGCGCGCGGCGTGGCCTGCAACGTCGCCTCCTTCGTGGGCAGCAGCACGCTGCGGATTCACGCCATGGGCCGTGAGAACCGCGCCCCGACTGATGCCGAGCTGGAGGAGATGAAGCGTCTGTTGCGCGGGGCGCTGCGCGAGGGCGCCATGGGCATGTCCGCCGCGTTGATCTACGCGCCGGCCTGCTTCGCGGCGACCGACGAGTTGATCGAGCTGGCGCGGGTCGTGGCCGAACACGACGCCATGTATATCTCACACATCCGCAACGAGGGCGGCGACCTGCTGGAGGCGGTGGAAGAACTGGTCACCATCGCCCGCGAGACCGGCGTGACGGCCGAGATCTATCACCTCAAGGCCAGCGGCGCGGCCAACTGGCATCGCATGGAAGGGGCCATCGCAGCCGTGGAGGCGGCGCGCGCGGGTGGGCTGCCGGTCACGGCCGACATGTACAGCTACACCTACTCCGGCACGGGCCTCGACACCTGCATTCCGCCCTGGGCGCACGAAGGGGGCATCATGGCCCTGATTGCGCGCCTGCGCGACCCGGACATCCGCGCCCGCCTCGTCGCCGAGATGACCCGGCCGGGCGGCGACTGGGAGAACCGCGCCCTGATGCTGCCGCCGCAGAACATCCTGCTGGCCGGCCTGCACAAACCCGAAATGCAGCACTTGCAGGGGGTGACCCTGGCCGAGATCATGCAGCAGCGCGGCAGCGACTCCGCCGCCGAAACGCTGATCGACCTGATCATTGAGGACGACAGCCGCATCTTCACCATGTATTTCGCCATGGACGAGGACAACCTGCGGCGGCAGGTGCAGTTGCCCTGGGTCAGTTTCTGCTCGGACGCCGAGTCGCAGGCGCCGCAGGGCGTCTTCCTCAACAACATCCCGCACCCGCGGGCCTACGGCTCCTTCGCGCGCGTCCTCGGCAAGTACGTGCGCGACGAGGGTCTGCTCACCCTGGAGGAGGCCGTGCGCAAACTGAGCGGCTTCCCGGCGCAGAACCTGAAGCTGCGCGGGCGCGGCCTGCTGCGGCCGGGTTACTTCGCCGACGTGGTCGTCTTCGACCCGGCGCAGGTGCAGGACCACGCCACGCCGCAGGACCCGCATCGCTACGCCACCGGCATGCAGCAGGTCTTCGTCAACGGCCGGCAGGTGCTGCGCGACGGCGAGCACACGGGCGCGCTGCCCGGCCAGGTCCTGCGCGGCCCTGGCTGGACGGGCTGGCGCTGAAACAACTCGCAGGGGGGATTCTGGTATGATGCGCGCCAGGAGGGTCTCCCTCCCGGGGGACCCGTCCCAGGCGGGAAGGTGGAAAAGGGAGTGAACGATGCGGGTCAGCGTGGGCCTGGCGCAGATGGCCCCAAAACTCGGCGATCTGCAACACAATCTGGAGACGCATCTGGCGCTGGCGGAGCGGGCGCGCGACGCGGGCGTCGACCTGCTGGTCTTCCCCGAGCTTTCGCTGACCGGCTACCAGGTGATGGACCTGGTGCCCGAGCTGGCCATGCAGGCCGACGCGCAGGACGCGACCTTCCGCGCCCTGCTGCAGGCCAGCCGCGATTTCGGCCTCGACCTGGTCGTCGGCTTCGTGCACGTGGACCGGCGCCAGCGCTTCACCGTCGCCCAGGCCTGGCTGTCCGGCGGCGAGTGTCTGCACGTGCACCACAAGCTCTACCTGCCGACCTACACCCTGTTTGACGACGGTCGTTACTTCGCGCAGGGGAACCATGCGCGCGCCTTCGAGACGCGCTTTGGCCGCGTCGGCATGCTGATCTGCGAGGACTTCTGGCATCTCTCGGCGCCCTGGCTGCTGTGGATGGACGGCGCGGACCTGCTGGTCTTCGCCAACAGCAGCCCCACGCGCGGCATCGGCAGCCGCGAGGGCGGGCGCCTGACCGTGGCGCGCTGGGTGGAACTGATGAACCAGGCCTGCGCCAGCACCTTCACCAACTACGTCCTCATGTGCAACCGCGTCGGCTACGAGGATGGCAAGAATTTCTGGGGCGGCTCGCTGATCGCGGGCCCGGAGGGCGAATTGCTGGCCCAGGCGCCCTACTTCGAGGAAACTCTGCTGCTGCAGGAGATCGACCTCAACCAGCTGCGGCGCACCCGCGCCCACATGCCGCTGCTGCGCGACGAGCGGCCGTATCTGGTGCAGCGCGAACTGGCGCGCATCCTGGAAAAAGAGCGCGAGTGAGCGAGGCCAAACGCCCCAACCTGGCGGGCAGCAACGCCGGCATGCGCCTTGTGGCGCAGTGCGGCCTGCTGAAGCGCGGCGACGAGGCGCGCCTGCAGGACTTCATGCGCAGCGGCTATACGGAGGCCGCGCTGCAGGAATCGCCGGCGACTGAGCGTCTGGCGGCGCTGCAGGCGGACCAGGCGCGTTACGGTCCGCTGAAGCCGATGCAGGTGCTGGCGCTGGAGAAGCATCACGCGCTGGTGCTGATGCAGGCGGGGGTCGGCGGGGCCTTCCTGCTCTGCGAGTTGCGGGTCGAGGAGGACTACCCCCACCGCATCACGGCCTTCAGTCAGCGGGTGATGGGGGAGTAAATCCAACAGGGGCAGGCTGGCACGTTGGCGAGTTGCGCGCATTGTTGGCCGGCCGGAAACCACGCATTCAGCAGACGGAATCTCTGCCGGCCGACTTCGTCCTGTGTTTGTCGCAGTCCGGGGGCTGCGCTATGCTGATTGCAGGGTAGCCAGGGTGGCTGCCGGCCTTTCGTACGGGATGCAGACCATGTCCTTCATCGACAGAATTGACCCGGAAGTCGCCCACGCCATTTATGAGCACCCGCCCAAGCGCTATATTGCTATCGGCGACGATCCTCCCCTGGCGCGCGAGATGACTCTCGCGAGCAACCTCGAAATGCGCGCCAGCCTCCCGCCCACCGATGTCACCATTGAGGAAAGGATGATCCCCGGACCGGATGGCGACATTCCCGTGGTGATCTACCAACCGCCTGGTACCGCGCCGCGCGGGGGCCTGCTCTGGATGCATGGCGGCGGCTACATCGTGGGCCTGGCCCGCGACGACGCGCGTTGCATCGAGTTCGCCGAGGTTGTCGGCTGCACGGTGGTCTCGGTTGACTATCGTCTTGCGCCCGAATCGACCTACAAGGGAAGCATCGCCGACAGTTTCGCCGCCCTGAACTGGATGGTTGACAATGCCGACGATCTGGGCATTGATGTCGGGCGTGTCGCCATCGGCGGCGGCAGCGCGGGCGGCGGCCTGACGGCTGGTCTGGCGCTTTACAACCGGGACCAGGGCGGCCCCCAACTCGCGTACCAGTTGTTGATCTATCCCATGATTGACGACACCCACGATACCCCCTCGGGACACGAGGATACCTGTCCGACGGTCTGGAACCGGGAGGTGTCGTTCAAGGCCTGGAAGATGTACCTGGGCGACGAGTACGGCACGGACCGGGTCTCTCCCTATGCGGCGGCGACGCGCGCGCAAGACCTGGGCGGACTGCCGCCGGCGCTGGTCGTCGTCGGAACCCTGGACCTGTTCCGCGACGAGAACATTGACTACGCTCAACGCCTGATGGCCGCCGGCGTGCCGACCGACCTGCTGGTGTATGCCGGCATGTTTCACGGGGTAGAGATGATGGTGATGGACGCGGTGGCCAGCGTGCGCATGAGAGAGGGCTATCTCTCGGGCCTGAAAAGCGCGATCGGCTGAGTCAGTGCTTTTCGAGTGGCCCGCGAAGTATCGATTTGATCCTGCATTGAGGTGAGACAAGAGACATGAAAACTGGCGCCGTATTTCCCCAGACCGAGAGCGGCACGGACGTCGCCGCGCTGCGCAACTATGTGGAGACCGTGGAGTCGCTGGGCTGCGACTATTTGCTTTGCTTCGACCACGTGCTGGGCCACCGCCCGGCCGACATGGCGACCTGGCCCGGCCCCTACACCGACAGGGATTCCTTCCACGAAATCCTGACTTTCTTCGCCTGGGCCGCGGCCATCACCGAGCGCATCGAATTCTTCACCGGCATCGTGATTCTGCCGCAGCGCCAGGCGCAGCTGGTCGCCAAGCAGGCCGCCGAAATCGACATCCTTTCCAGCGGACGTTTGCAGCTGGGCATCGGTATCGGCTGGAACCAGGTGGAGCTGGAGGGCATGGGCATGAACTTCGGCGACCGCGGCCGCCGCGCCGAGGAGCAGATCAGGCTGATGCGCGCGCTGTGGACGCAGGAGCTGGTCGACTTCGACGGGCAGTATCACCAGTTGCGCCAGACCGGCATCAATCCCTTGCCGGTGCAACGGCCCATCCCCGTCTGGATCGGTGGTTACGCCGACGTGGTGCTGCGCCGCGCCGCGCGCCTGGCGGACGGCATGCTGCCCGGCTCCGACCTGGCCGAGGGCCGCTCGCGGGTGCCGCGCCTGCGCCAGTATCTGGCGGACGAAGGGCGCGACCCCGACGACTTCGGCATCAACGTCTGGCTCAACGCCGGTGAAATCGAGCGCGCGCAGTGGGACGACTTTGTCGGCGAGTGGCGCGAGCTGGGCGCGACGCACATCGCGCTGGACACCATGAACGCCGGCTGCGAATCGCTGTCGCAGCACCTGGCGCTGGTCGAAGAATTCGTCACGGCCTTCGGGAGTTTGTAAGCACGATGGGCGGCGGGGTGCTGGCGCGGCTCTCCATCGACACGGACCTGGCGACGAAAATACTCTGCGGCTTTATCCGCGATCAGACGCGGAAGGCGGGTCTGCCGCGGGCCGTCATCGCGCTTTCCGGCGGTATTGACTCGGCGCTGTCGGCGACCCTGGCGGCGCGCGCCCTGGGGCCGGAGAACGTTCTGGCCATTCGCATGCCCTGGCGCGACTCCTCGCCGGGCAGCCTGGCCGACGCCGACCTGTTGATTGAAGCCCTCGGCCTGCCCGCGCTGACCGTCGAGATCACGTCCATGGTGCTGCCGCTCTTCGAACGCTTTCCGGAGATGGACCGGCGGCGTCGCGGGAACATCATGGCGCGGCAGCGCATGATCATCTCCTACGACCAGTCGGTCGCCTGGGGCGGGCTGGTGATGGGCACCAGCAACAAGACCGAGTTCCTGCTGGGATATTCCACCATCCACGGCGACAGCGGCGTCGCCCTGCAGCCCATCGCCGACCTCTACAAGGCGCAGGTGCGGCAACTGGCGGCGGCGCTGGACCTGCCGCCGTCGATCCTCGACAAGCCGCCCTCGGCGGACCTGTGGGAAGGCCAGACCGACGAGGAGGAGCTGGGCTTCACCTACGGGGAGGTCGACCAGGTGCTCTACCTGCTGGTGGACGAACGCTATGTGGTCGACGAGGTGGTCGAGGAAGGCTTCGAACGCGCTTTTGTTGAGGAGGTCTGGCGGCGGGTCAAGGCCAACCACTACAAGCGCACCATGCCCAACATCGCGCGGCTGAGCAACCGCGCCCTGGGCCACGACTTTCTGTACCTGCGCGACTGGGTGGGGTGAGGGCGCCGACACTGGCAGTTTCGTAAGAACTTTGCCAGAAATCCGTAAAACCTGACCTTCATATTGAATCTGTGCGCGCGATTTGCTACGATACGCGCAGGTTAACTGGCACTCTGCGTGGAGAGTGCCAACAGCGACAGCCAATGGAGGGAGTTCATGAGCATCAATCTTCGTCCCCTGGGCGACCGCCTGCTGATCGAACCGGTCGAGCAGGAGGAGACCTTTGCCGGCGGGCAGCTGGTGCTGCCGGAGACGGCCAAGGAGAAACCGCAGCAGGGCAAGGTACTGGCAGCGGGCGCTGGTATGCGCGATGACGACGGCAAGCGCGTCCCGATGGACGTGGCGGTGGACGACGTGGTGTTGTTCGCCAAGTACGCCGGCACCGAGATCAAGCTGGACGGGCAGAAGCTGCTCATCATGAAGGAAAGCGACATTCTGGGCGTGCTCGAAGGCTGAGCCGGCCCCCAAACGACCAACGACCTGTTGCAAGAGTCTGGAGAAAAGCACAATGGCAAAACAGCTGGTATTTGAGGAGAATGCCCGCGCCAGCCTGAAGCGTGGCGTGGACAAGCTGGCCGACGCCGTCAGCACCACCCTGGGGCCCAAGGGCCGCAACGTGGCGCTGGACAAGAAGTTCGGCGCGCCGACCGTGACCCACGACGGCGTCACGGTGGCCAAGGAAATCGAGCTGGAAGATCCCTACGAGAACATGGGCGCCCAGCTGCTCAAGGAAGCCGCCACCAAGACCAACGACATCGCCGGTGACGGCACCACCACCGCCACCGTACTGGCCCAGGCCATCGTCACCGAGGGCCTGCGCAACGTGGCCGCCGGCGCCAACCCGATGCTGCTCAAGCGCGGCATTGAGGCCGCCACTGAGGCCGTCGCCAGCAACATTCGCGACCAGGCGACGCCGATCGCCACGCGCGACGAAATCGCCAACGTGGCGAGCACCTCCGCCCAGGACACCGAGATTGGCGACCTGATCGCCGAGGTGATGGACAAGGTCGGCAAGGACGGCGTGGTCACGGTCGAGGAGAGCCGCGGCCTGGAGTTCGAGACCGAGTACGTCGAGGGTATGCAGTTCGATCGCGGCTACATCAGCCCCTACTTCATCAGCAACCCGGATGCGATGGAAGCCAACATCGAGGAACCCTACATCCTCATTCACGACAAGAAGATCAGCGCGGCCCAGGACGTCGTGCCGTTGCTGGAGAAGATCGTCCAGCTGGGCAAGCGCGACCTGGTCGTGATCGCCGAGGACGTCGACGGCGAGGCCCTGGCCACGCTGGTGCTCAACAAGCTGCGTGGCATGCTCAACGTGCTGGCCGTCAAGGCGCCCGGTTTCGGTGACCGCCGCAAGGCCATGCTGCAGGATATCGCCGTCCTCACCGGCGGCACCGTCATCAGCGAGGAGACCGGCCGCAAGCTGGACAGCGCCACCCTGGAAGACCTGGGGCGCGCGTCCCGCGTCGTCAGCGGCAAGGACGACACCACCATCATCGACGGCGCCGGCGAGCAGGCCAACATCCGCGGCCGCATCGAGGAAATCCGCCGCGAAATCGACAACAGCTCCAGCGACTACGACCGCGAGAAACTGCAGGAGCGTCTGGCGAAGCTGAGCGGCGGCGTGGCCGTCATCCGCGTCGGCGCGGCGACCGAGACCGAACTGAAGGAAAAGAAGCACCGGGTCGAGGACGCGCTGAGCGCGACGCGCGCGGCCGTTGAGGAGGGCATCGTGCCTGGCGGTGGCGTGACGCTCATCAACGCCGTCGGCGCGCTGGACGGCGTCGAGCGGGACGCCATCACCGATGTGAACACCGGTGTGGCCATCATGCGCAAGGCGCTTGAGGTGCCGATGCGCAAGATCGCTTCCAACGCCGGCGACGATGGCTCCGTCATCATCGAGAACGTGCGTCGCCAGCAGCAGAGTAGCGGCAACCCGCGCCTGGGCTACAACGTCATGAGTGGCGAATACGTCGACACCATCGAGGCCGGTTTCCCCGACCCCGCCAAGGTCACCCGCGGCGCGGTCGAGAACGCGGCTTCCATCGCTGCCATGATCCTCACGACCGAAGCGCTGGTCACGGACCTGCCGGAGGAGACTCCGCCAATGCCGGCCGGCGACCCGAGCATGGGCGGCATGATGTAAATCGGGTTTGAGGCGCGCGTCTGCGGGCGCGCTCTTACTCCGAGGCCCCTCTCCGTCACGGAGAGGGGTTTTTGGTTTGGATCGGGTCCGTATCCCGTCGCTGGTCGGACGAAGTCATGCTTCCAGGCACGAGGGCCTGAAACTCACTGGATTCCAAACTCTCCCCCTCTCCCAGAGGGAAGGGCTCCCGTCTTTCTGGACGGGAAAGGGCCCAAGTGAAGGCGGCGCAACCGGCGCCCATCCTTCCTTTCCCCGCCAAGGGGTGTAAAGTCTGCTGACTGTCACTTGGCCAGGACCCAAATATTGTCCATCGAAACCCTTTTGCAGCGTCTGGTGCGGGAACTGCTTGACGACAACACCCTGGCCATCGGCCTGACCGGCAGCCACGCGCGCGGCGACGCCAATGCCCACAGCGACATCGACCTCTGGCACTTCGTAAGGCAGATGCCGGAGGACCCGCGCGCCGCCTACAGGCTGCGTATGCTCGATGGCTGGCTGGTCAGCGTTTCGGTCCGCGAACTGGCCGGGGAGGCGGCCCTGATGCGCGCGCCGCAGACGGCCATCGCGGTGGTGCCCGGCTTTCGCCAGATGCGCGCGCTCCACGACCCGCAGGGCGAGCTGGAGCAGGCGATCGGGGTGGCCCGCAACATCACCCGGGACTCGCTGCGCGCCGCCGCCGCCGACCGGGCCGGCTACGAGCTCTGCGGCAACGCCGAGGAAGTTGGCAAGCTGCTGGCCGCGCTGGAACAGGACGCCGACGAGATGGGGCTGTTCTGGTTGCATGCCATGATTTTCGGCCTGCTTAACGCCACGACTCTGGGTCTGGGCTTGCTGGTGGAGACCGAAAACACGCAGGTGCATCAGTTGCAGAAGACTGTCGGCGTGGACAGCGCGTGGAGCCGGGCGCTGCGCGAGGCCTTGGGGATTCCGCCGGCCGGCGCCGCGCAGCGCGTACGCGCCGGTCTGCGCCTCTACCGCGAGACGGCGGCGTTGCTGGAAGGGCAGCTACGTCCCGACGATCAGGCGGTGGTGGACGCCACCCTGCGACGGATTGAGGCGGCGCTCAGCTGATCTCGCGTTCCTCGCGTTTTGCGCCGAGGAAGGCCCGCTCGCTTTCGACGATTTCCGGCTCCAGACGGGTGAAGAGGGCTTTGGGTTCATTCAGCTTCTGGCCGGGCGGCAGGTCGCTGGCGCACCAGCGGCCGATAGCGCCTTGCGGGTCGTAACACAGCGCCTCGTGCGAACGCGTCGCTTCCTGAACGTCGCGAATCTCCAGCGCGCCGAAGAGCCGGCCCTCGTAACCCAGCATCTCGTGCAGTTGCTGCGCGCTGAAGGGCAGGTAGGGCGCCAGCAGGATTTTCAGGTTGTCGATGACCCGCAGCGTGGCGTAGACGCTGGCGGCGGCGTCCCCGCGGTCCTCGCGGATGCGGATCCAGGGCTCGCGCTCGCTGAGATGGGCGTTGGCGGCGCGCACGATCTCCATCGCCGCCTGCAGCGCGTCGCGCAGGCGCACCTGCTCCAGCAGCGCGCCGACCTCCGCAAAGCCGGCCTCCGAGCGGGCGATGATGGCGCGGTCGCTGTCCGCGAGTGCGCCGGGCTGCGGCGCGCGGCCGTCGAAATTGCGCCAGGCGAAATTGAGCGCGCGGTTGACGAGGTTGCCCCAGGCGGCCACCAGCTCGTTGTTGACGCGCGCCAGGAAACCTTCCCAGGCAAAGTCCGAGTCGTGCGTTTCCGGGAAGGTCATGGCGACGTAGTAACGGATGGCGTCGGCCTGGTAGCGTTCGAGGATGTCGGGCAGCCAGATGGCCCAGTTGCGGCTGGTGGAAAACTGCCGCCCCTCAATGTTCATGAACTCGTTGGCGGGGACGTCGTGGGGCAGGTTGAGCGGCGATTTTCCGTCGTGATAGAGGCCGCTGATGCCCATCAGTTCCGCCGGCCAGATGATGGTGTGAAAGGGGATGTTGTCCTTGCCGAGGAAGTTGTAGATTTTGGCGTCCGGGTTGTACCACCAGTGTTTCCAGGCATCGGGCCGGCCGACGTTGCGCGCCCATTCGACGCTGGCGCTGAAATAACCGATGATATTCTCGAACCAGACGTAGAAGCGCTTGCCGTCCCAGCCGTCCAGCGGGACGGGGACGCCCCAGTCCAGATCGCGCGTGATGGGTCGGCCGCGCAGGCCTTCCTCCACACCGCGGCGGATCATGTTGCGCGTGAACTGCATGACGTTGGCGCGCCAGTGGCTCTCGTGCCCCTCCAGGTAATCCAGCAGGGGTTCGGCAAAGCGGCTGAGGTCGATGAAATAGTGCTCCGATTCGCGGATGACCAGGCGGTCGTCCGGCGCGTTTTTGCTACGCGGATTGATCAGGCGGGTGGCGTCGACGAGGTTGCCGCATTCGTCGCACTGGTCGCCGCGGGCGCCGTCGTAGCCGCAGAAATAGCATTCACCCTCGACGTAACGGTCCGGCAGGAAGCGGCCCTCGCGCTCGCTGTAGAGCAGGCGCTGGGTCTCGCTGTAGAGGCACTGGTTCTCCCGCAGCAGCAGGAAGATGTCCTGGGCGATGCGGTGGTGGCTTTCGGTGTCGGTGTGGGTGAAGAGGTCGTAGCTGATGCCCATCTTTTGCTGGGTGAGCAGGAAACGGCGATGGTAGTGCTCGAAGACCTCGACGGGCGATATGCCGCGGGCGTCGGCTTCGAGGGTGATGGGCGTGCCGTGGGTGTCGGAGCCGGAGACCATGAGCACGTGGTTGCCGCGCAGGCGGTGATAGCGGGCGAAGATGTCGGCGGGCAGGAAGTTGCCGGCGGCATGGCCCACGTGCAGGTCGCCGTTGGAATAGGGCCAGGCGACGGACACGTGGATGTACTGCGGCTGGTGGCTCATGGACGCTCCTTTCAGACCGGCGCCATGATAGCACAGACAGTTGCCCGCATTTGAATTGGCCAAAAGGCCTGCGAGAGCGCGGTTTGTGCAGGACAACAGGTCCTCCTGCGACGCGGCGACGCGTGAGCGGCGCCCTACTGGATCTGTTACCCTTGCAACCGGCAGGCTGCCATGACCCACATCGATCCGACGGGAAAGGAACAGCGCGGTCTCGACCCGAGGGCGTTTATGGCTGGTGGCCGTTCACGTTCTGTCAGCACAGGCAAACAACTGCGCTGCTGTCTCGTGAGTCTGGCTGTCTTGCTGGCGCTGCCGGCTGGCGGGGTCATCTGCAACTTCCTGAATTCCTTGTGACCGGGTTGTTATCAGACGGGTGGGCCAGGGCGGCCACTGGCCCAGGTTGAAACTGCCCTGACCCGTCGCTATACTGCGGCGCAAACGGGGCAGAAGAACGGGGCCTGAGATGCGCGTAAGCGTGAGGCAGGAAAATCTGGCGCGGGGGCTGGGCATCGTCGGACGCGCGGTCGAAAGCCGGCCGACCCTGCCGGTGCTGGCCAATATTTTGTTGCGCACCGGCGACGAGGGCGACGCCCGTCTGCGGCTCTCGGCCATGAACATGAGTAGCGGGCTCAGTATCTCCTGCTGGATCGGCGCCCAGGTGGGCGAGACCGGCGCCATCACCTTGCCGCGCAACACCCTGACCGACCTCGTCAACAACCTCTCGCCCGAGCGCGTCGACCTCAGCCTGGAAGACTCCACGCGCAGTGTGACGGTGCGCTGCGGCGCCAACGTCTCGACCCTGCGCGGCATCGACGCCGGCGAGTTTCCGCTGCTGCCGGAGAGCAACGGCAGCGACGAGGTTGCCCTGCCGGCGGAGCTGCTGCGAAACATGATTCGTCAGACAGTCTTCGCTACCGCGCGTGAGGACAACCGGCCGGTGCTGACCGGGGTTTTCGCCGAGTTCAAGGAAAACATCCTGACCATGGCCGCCGCCGATGGTTATCGACTGGCCGTGCGCACCGGTGAGCTGGAGCAGAACTTCGAAGAGCCGCGCAGTATGGTCATCCCGGGCCGCGCGCTGGAGGAAGTGGCGCGCATCATCAGCGACGGCGACGATGAGGTGCGCATCACCTTCCCTGGCGAGCGCGATATCGTCCTCTTCCATCTCAACAACGTGCTGGTCTCCTCGCAACTGCTGGAGAATCGTTATCCGGATTTCAGCGCCGTCATCCCCGGCGACTTCAGCACCTCCACCGAGGTCTACACTGGCGAACTGCTGCGCGCCTGCAAGCGCGCCGCCATCTTCGCGCGCGACGCCAGCGGCAGCGCCCGCGTGCTGGTGCGCCCGGCCGACAATCCCAGCGACCCGGGCGAGGTCGTCATCGCCGGCAAGAGCAACGAACGCGGCGACAACACCGACATGGTCGATGCCCACGTCGAGGGCGGCGAACTGGATATCTCGCTCAACGTCGACTACCTGATTGACGTGCTCAACGTCATCAGCGACGAACGCGTCCTGCTGCAGAGCAGCGGCCCGCCCGGGCCGGGCGTGCTCAAGCTCAAGGACCGCGAGGACTTCATCCACGTCATCATGCCCATGGCGCGCACCGGCTGAGCGACGGACCGCTACCAGGCATTTTCCTTCCGCAAGTCGGGTTCAGCGCGCCCAGGGGTAGTCGCCGGGCGGGTGTTTGCGCAGTTCCTCCTCAATCAGGTCCGCGCCGAGGCCGGGCCATTGCGGCAGTTGCAGGTGGCCGTCGCGAATGTCAAGCGGATGGCTGAGCAGGTCGTCGCGCCAGGGCGCGTCGTCGACGTCGAATTCCAGAATGAAAAAGTTGGGCAGGGTGGCGCAGACGTTGGCCGCGATCAGGGTGGCCAGGGGACTGTGGCAGTTGTGCGGCGCGAAGAGCGTGTCGTGGGCGTGGGCGAGGTCGGCCAGCTTCACCCCCATGGTGATGCCGTTCCAGCTGAGGTCGGGCATGATGATGTCCTGGGCGCGTCGCTGCAGGAAGGGCAGGAAGCCCTGCTGGCCGTAAAGGCTTTCGCCGGTGCAGATCGGCGTGCGCGTCGCGTTGCGGATGACCTGCAACGCGTCGGCGTCGAAAGTCTCGACTTCCAGCCACATCAGCGCATGGGGCTCCAGCGCCCGCGCCAGTTTGATGGCGCCGCCGAGGCGAAACCGGAAGGCCACATCCAGCGCGATGTCGACGTCCGGCCCCAGCGCCTCGCGGAAGGTTCCCACGATGGCGTCAGCGCTGCGCAGTACCGGCGCCGGGGCGTCGCCGGTGGTGTTGCGAAAACGCGCCGGTCCGTCGCCGCCCTGCGGCAGGTCGCGCAGGGCCATCAGGTTGGTCTTGATGGCCGTGTAGCCCCGCTCCAGCACTTCCCCGGCCAGGTGTTGCAAGTCGTCGAGGCTCTGGCAGGGCGGCAGACCCAGCAGCTCGGCGTGGCTGTGACGCGTGGAACCGCAATGCGACCAGTAGAGGCGCAGGTCGTCGCGCAACTTGCCGCCCAGCAGTTGCCAGACGGGCGCGTCCAGGGCCTTGCCGCGAATGTCCCACAGGGCGGAGTCGATGCCCGCCATGGCCTTCCAGGCGATGCCGCCGTTGTGCCGGGCGCAGGCCGCCGCCAGGTCCCACCAGATGGCCTCCACCTGCATCGGGTCGCGGCCGACGATGAAGTCGGCCAAACGTGCGACGGTAGCGGTCACCGGGCCGGGCGCGCCCCAGTCTGTGCAATCGCCCCAGCCGATCAGGCCGGGCTCGCTGGTCTCGATTTTGACGAAGGTTCAGGGACGGAAGCCGCCGTCCACGATGAAGGTTCGTACGCTTGTGATCTTCATAAGATCTCCTCGCGCCGCAGACAGAAGACGGTGGCCGGCAGCCACAGCAGCCAGGCGGCCGCGCCGACCAGTAGCGCGCCGGGCAGCCAGGCTGGTTGAAAACGGAAACGCACATCGCGCGCGCCGGCCGGCAGGGCCAGGGCGCGGAACATCAGGTTGGCGCGCTGGACGACCACCGGCGCGCCGTCGACCCAGGCTTCCCAACCCGGATACCAGGCATCGCCGAGCACGAGCCAGGCTGGCGCGTCGCTCTCCACCGCCAGGTCGATTTCCGTCGCCGTGTAACGCGTGATGCGCGCCGCGCCTGGCGGGGCCTCCGCTGCGGAAGTGGCGATGGCGGACTGTGGCGGCGGACTGTGGAGCAACACACTGCGCGCCGGGTCGAAGTCCGCCGCCCGCATGCGCCGCAGCGCCGCGTCCTGGTCCGGCTCGTAAATCGCCGCGGGCACGAGAAAGGCGCGGGGCAGGGCGTCGTCGTTGGCGTAGACCTTGACGTCCCGGGCGTACAGCCGACGCCAGGGATCCGGCGTCAGCTGGCGGAAGTCGCCGCTGACGCTGTCGACCAGGCTGGCCGCGACGATGCCGCCCGCGACGTCGCTGCGCAGCTCGATGCGCTGCGGCGCCGTGGCTGCATCGGGTCGCAGGCGCCAGTGCTGCAGATCATACACGGGGAACGGACCGCTGACGATGGCGAGCGGACGCCGTTCACCTGTCGCATTGATGAAGAACGCGGCGGGCGTGCTGCCTGGTTCCACCAGCAGGTCCAGGGCGTCGGCGCTGAAGTCGTCGGGGTTGGCGGCGCGGACGGTGGCCGCCAGCCCGGCCAGTTGCGCCAGCTGGGTATCGAAGCGGACGCCCTCATGCCACAGCTCCTGGGTGCGGTCCGTGATGAGATGGCGGACATTGCCCAGTTGCAGCCAGCGCCCGTCCGGCACGCAGACGCGGCGGCAGACCTCCTGAATCACACCCAGCGACAAGTGCAGACGACCGTCGGGGTGCGGCTCATCGCCCAGCAACTGGCTGAAGGAGCTGTACCAGCGCGTGGGTAGCAGGCCGCCGCCGAAGCCATCCATACCCGGCAGACTGCGCCCCAGCGCCAGGTTCGGCGTCAGAATCTCCTGGCTCTTGAGCGCCACCAGGTGTTGGCGGGCGGCCAGTGGCGACAGCCCGAGGTCCGCGTGGCGGGCCTGCTGCGCCTCCTGGTCCGCCGTCTCAAACAGCAACTCGCTGATCGTGAGAAAGCGCTCCGGCGGCGTCAGGCCCTCGTTCCAGGCGCGCAACCGGCGCACGGTGGGGCGCTCTTCGCTCCAGGTGTCGGGCGGCGCCAGGTGGTTGAAGGGCAGGGCGCGGCCGGCCAGGTAAAGCTCGGCGGCCAGGGCGATCAGGAGCAGCGGGCCGACGCGCGCGGGGCCCAGGCGCGGCAGGGCGCGAAGCAGGGAGAGCAGGACCAGCAGGGCCAGGGCCCAGGCCAACCAGGTGCACGGCGTGGGCGCGGCCGGGCCTATCACCGCCGCGGGGTAGTGGACGACGAGAGGGCTGACGAGCATCAGGGTCAACACGATGAGCGCGACGGCGGCGAGCTGTGCGGCTCGGGGTCGCCATGCGCTGCGCAGCAGGGTCTGCAGGGCGATGCCGCCCAACATGGCGCTGCCGATGGAATAGAGGAGCAGCCAGCGCGCCGGCACGCGAAACAGATTGAAACCCGGGAGGCGGGCCAGGACATGCCACAGCGGGTTGAATTCGCCGAGGGCCAGCAGCAGACCTGCCAGCGCCGGCACGAGCCACAGCGTCCGCTCGCGGCGCAGTCCCGTGCCATGCGGCAGGAAGGGCGTCAGCAGCGCCAGTCCCAGGCCGATGACGCCGCCGTAGGCCACGAACTCGCCGAAGAGCAGCCCGTCATAGCCGGGCAGCAGGCCGCGCCCGGCCACCAGTGGATTGAAGGAAAAGGCCAGCACCTCGTAGGGCGAGAGGCCGCCGCTGCGCTGCGACTGCCCGCTGAGCTCAAGCGTCGGCAGCAACTGGGGCGCGGCCAGCAGCAGCGCCATGGCCGGCGCGGCCAGCAACTGAAGCAGGGCGCGCGCCCTGCGTCGCAGTCTGCCGGAGGCCTCCGCCGCTCGGGCCTGCAGGACAGCCACCAGCGCCAGGCCCGCCGCGCTGATGAAGGCCGTCTGCGTATGCCCGCTGAGGAACTGCAGCGCCAGGCCCGCCGCCAGCAGCAGCAGACAGGAACGCACCCCCTGCATCCCGCGCAACAGCCATAGCAGCAGCCAGGGCAGCCAAGCGACGCCCTGCAACTGGTTGATCTGCTCGATTTGCGCGCCGACGAAGCCGCCGAGGCCGAAGAGCAACGCAGCGGCCAGCGCCGGCAGGGTGTCGAGACGGCGCCGCGCCAGGCGGTACATGCCCCACTGGGCGAGGAAGACGTGCAGCAGGGCGCTGAGGCGGATGCCGTCGGGCGCTGACAGCGGCAGCAGAGGCCAGTTGGGCGGGTAGAACGTGCCCGCCTGGGGGTTGGCCAGCAGGGGCACGCCCATGAAGATCTCGGGCGACCACAGAGGCAGCTCGCCGGCCATGAAGGCCGCGTTGCGCGCCGTCCACCAGGGGTAGAAGTAATTGAAGGCGTCGCCGCGCCCCAGGATGAGGCCGCTGAAGGCCAGTGGCGCCAGATGCAGGAGCGTCAGCGCCAGCAGCAGCAGCGGGACGCCCGCGGCGCGCAATTGCGGGGAGTGGCGCATCGGCGCTCCGGCTTGCGGTAAACTGGGCGCCGAGTCTACAGGCAAGCGGGCCCGATGGCGAACAGGGGCGGAGGCGACCATGTTGCGCGGCATTTCCCCGTTGATTTCACCGGAATTGCTGGACGTGCTCTACCGTATGGGCCACGGCGACGAACTGGTGCTGGCCGACGCCCATTTCCCGGGCGAGTCGGTAGGGCAGCGCGTGCTGCGGGCGGACGGACTGCGGGTGGCGCCCCTGCTGGACGCCATTTTGCCGCTCTTCGTGCTGGACAGTTACGTGGACTCGCCGGCGCTGACGATGGAACCCGTGCCTGGCGATGACTTCGACCCCGGCGTCGAGGCCGGCTTCCGGGCGGCCATCGACCGCCACGCGCCAGATACGCCGGCCATCGCCCGCCTGGAGCGATTCGCCTTTTACGAGCGCGCCCGCGCGGCCTACGCCGTGGTGATGACCGGCGAGACCGCCAAATACGGCAATATCATCCTGGCCAAGGGCGTGACGCCTCCGGCCGGCTGAAAGGAACAGGAGCATGAAGCGCTTCACGGACAGGGTCGCGGTGGTGACCGGCGGCAGCACGGGCATCGGCCGCGCCTGCGCGCAGGAATTCGCGGCGGAGGGCGCCGCGGTGGTGATCGCCGACGTCAATGAAAGGCAAGGCGCCGAACTGGCGGCCTCCATTGATGCCGCGGGGGGCCAGGCGCTGTTTCAGCGCACGGACGTCGCGGGGGAAGAGTCCGTGGCGCGCATGGTGGTGGCGGCCTGCGATCATTTCGGCGGCATCGACTTTCTGGTCAACAGCGCCGCCGTCCAGACCTACGGCTCGGTGGTCACGACGGACGAAGACACCTGGGACCGCACCATCGACGTCAACCTGAAGGGCGTCTATCTGGCGTCGCGCCACTGCATCCCTGCCATGGCGGCGCGCGGCGGCGGCGCGGTGATCAGCATCGCCTCGGTGCAGGGTATCATGAGTCAGCCGGACGTGGCGGCCTACGCCGCGACCAAGGGCGCGATCATCGCCATGACGCGCACCATGGCGCTGGACCACGCGGGCGAGGGTGTGCGCGTCAACGCCGTCTCGCCCGGTTCGATCGACACCCCCATGTTGCGCGAGTCGGCGCGTCTGTTCCAACCTGAGGCCGTGGAGGAAACTTTGGAGTCCTGGGGCGACCTGCATCCCCTGGGACGCGTGGGACAACCGCGCGAGATCGCGCGCGTGGCGCTCTTCCTGTGCAGCGAGGACGCCTCCTTCATGACCGGCGCCAACGTCGTCGTCGATGGCGGCCTGTCGATCGGCCTGTTCAGCCCCTCCGGGGACTAGCCGTCGGGCTCCGCGGCGCCCGTCTTGCGGCCGAGCAGGGTGGCCCCCTCATCCAGGGCGAGCAACCAGTCCGCCAGGGCGTTGATCGCCAGGTGCAGCCCTTCCGTGGCGCGCGGGTGGCCGTACATGGCCGGCTGCAGCGTGAACTCGCCGGGCCAGTTGCGCCGCTCCAGCAGCAGCAGGGCCAGGTGCTGGTCGATGTTGGGCTCCTTGACGTAGACGTCAAAAAGCAGCGAGCGTTCGCCGAGGAAGACGCGGCTGCAACTGACGTGCGTCGCGCCGCTGTGCCACTGCCGGGGTTCGAAGCGCGCGCGTATGGCTGCCAGGGACATCGGACTTCGCAGGAGGACGTGCGGCATGGGTAGCTCCTTCGCGCGCGGCGCGGCAGGGGGCGGCCGGCCGTTACGGCGCCAGACCATAAAATAGCAGCGGCGCCCTTCCTCGCGCGCGACTCGCTCGTAGCGGGTGACGACGCGGCCCGGCAGCGACCCCACCCAGGGCGCGTCCAGCTGGTTGTCGAGGCCGGGCGTGGCGTCCAGCAGCGCATGGCTCATCTCCGCGTAGGCGCGGATATCGGTGGCCAGGGTGAGGCCGGCGCCGGGCCGCAGGCGATTGACCAGCAGGTCGAGCGTCTGGCGCTGCATCAGGCGGCGGTGGCGGTGGCGCTTGCGAAACCAGGGGTCGGGGAAATTGACGTGCACCTCGTCGATCGAGGCCGTCGTGAAGAGGAATTGCAGGGCAGTCTCGGCCATGCTGTGGATGAGACGCACCTGACGCAGGCCCTGGCGCTCGACGGCGCGCTCCACACGGCTCAGGCAGCGGTTGGAAATTTCGAGGCCGATGAGGTTGGCGTCGGGTCGCTCGCGCGCCAGATGCAGCAGGAAGTGCCCCTGGCCGAAGCCGATCTCCAGCACAAGCGGGCGCCCGGCGCCGAAGAGTACCGCCCAGTCCGTCGGCCAGGGCAGGCGGCGGACGTTCAGTCGGCGCAAGCGTCCGGCTCCGGCGCGGCGCCCTGGTGCGGCCGTTGCAGCAGGCTGAAGCGGTTGGCGGCGTTGTCCGGGCCGTCGGCGCACCAGCTGGCGATCTCGACCAGGCCCGCAGCGTCGACCAGCGCCCGGTGCTCGGCGGCGTCGCAGTGGTGGCAATAACGCAGGGCGTAGGCGCCGCGCTTCCAGTCCAGCAGAAAGTCGTTATTTTCGACCTCGTCGGCGAGGTCCGCCGGCCATGGGACTATGCGCCGGCTGAGCCGCTCGAAATCGGCGAAGCGCCAGGTGACGAAGGTCAGCAGGCCGCCCGGCGCGAGGGCCTGCGCCAGCGCTCGCACCAGTTCCAAGCGCTGCGCCCTGCCGGGGACGTGGTGCAGGAAGCCGAAGCAGACGACCAGGTCGAAGGGGCCGGCGGGCGGCGCCTCGCTGACCAGGTCGCGCGCGATCAGCTGCGCGTCGGGCAGGCGCTCGCGGGCCATGTGCAGCATTTCCGGCGAATAGTCCACGCCGGTGTACTGGATGGCGCCGATGTGATCCATCAGGTAGCGGGCGAAGCGGCCGTTGCCGCAGCCGACGTCGAGCACGCGCGGCTGCGGCGGCAGGGTGGCCAGGTGAGGCAGCAGGGGTTTCCAGCCGGCCCAGGGCCTGGCGCGCGTGCGGTCGAACTCCTGCGCCACCTCGCGGTAGAATTTACGGTTGATGGTGGCCAGTCGCCGGCGGGTGCGCGCGTTCATGGCGGCAGTATAACGTTTGATGTTGGCGTGAAACGGCTTGATGAAAGACGAAACGGGTTGGCTATTGTCTGCGATTTTCAAGCAAAGCGAGCAACTCAATGATTTGAGAGTCGAAATCCGCAATTGGATGTATCTGGGCTTTGCTTTTCGTCAATTTGAATGTGGCTGAAGATCCTTTGTCCATTGTCACGAGTCTACCAGCCCTTCCAGTAACCACGTCATCCTTTAGCCAAGCGCCAAAGTAGAGATTTGATGGGGCAATTCCAAGACAAAGAAGAGCTTCGTATTCCCGATGGTAACGAACATGGTTGAATTGAAAGTTGCCGCTTATGTCTTCAGTCGCGGTCTTGACTTCAAAGGTTGCGTACTCGATTCTCATATCCCAAGGATGCTGTGTGCTTCTTGTCCCCCTGCTTGTTGCAGGAAACACACAATCAAATCCTATTGTTTTGCACAATAATTCAATGAAATCTTGACCTACATTTCCTACATGACTGTTTGACAGGCTTTTAATGTGGCCGAATGGTGCGCCCTGCCACTTTTTTGCGTTTTCGTATTGAATCAAAACACTTTGCATCAGTGCTTTGTGATCAATTGTCATGTTTAGCCCGCTACAGCTTGCGCGTCCGTGTAACCAGCATCAGTGAGCACTTGCCTGATATGGTACATGCTGATGTGGCGACAATTGTGGGCGGCGAGATTGCTGTATTGGACCCAATCAGCCTTGTCAAGAAGGTCGATGATTGCCTGTCTGTCTTTTTTGATTATCAGACCATATCCACAGACATAGCGCACTTCCGAAAAATCTTTGACCAGTGATGGTGGCGATTTGAAGAATGTGCGCTGAAGAAAGAAATCAGCCTCGCCTAACCTAGCCTGACCACAAAGTCTCTCTTTGCGCATGTCGACAGTAAATAGATCGAGCCATTCGTCACACGCAGGTACAGGATGAAGGTTATTTACCCCACGCTGCCAGATTTGCCACAAAGCGTTGACCTTTACTGGCGAGCCATGGATGTCGACAAAACTGTCAGCAGGCAAGTATTCGGTGTGCAGGAGCCGGAACCCTTTGACGCGAAACTTTGGGCTGCCTTTCCCGTCGCTCTGAAATGACATGGGCAATATCATTCCAAGATAATCTGCAAACCTTGCTGCATGATTCACAAAAGCGAGGGCTAGCCAACCACGATAGCCAAAGGGGGGATTTCCAACGACAGCGTATTTCTCCCCCCAAGGGGGTTTCCAACTCAAGAAATCTTGGTTTATGTATTCATCTCTGAACGGAAAAATGTCAATCCCGGTTCGTCGCTTTGGGGGCAGACAATCAAAAAACGATCCTGTCCCCGCTGAAGGTTCTATAAACTCATATTGTTTTTCATTCGCACCATCAAGGCGCATAAATTCGAGTAAAGAATCATGGCAGGACTTGGCGATTTCTGGTTTCGTAAAAAACTGATCCAATCCAGTTTTGCTTGTGTCAACCCAATTGGGGACCAGAGGGTGATCTCGCCAGCCTTCGTTGCGGTCGAGTATCACTTTCTTTTCACTGACGAACAGATGTACTACTGTGCTCAATTCTCCTCCTTCCGGCGCATGATATGCTGTAACATATGTTCTGTCAAAAATTGGTTCTGGTTGACCTACAAATGATTACTTTTAGTAAACTACGACCTATGTTTCTTTCCGATTAGCGTGAAGTGAGTTTCCAAAATGAACACGGAAACCGTCACCATCAAACGAATCGGCCCGACCTCGGCGCTGAAGGTTAGCGCAGCGGTCGGGTTGGTCCTAGGCGTGGTTTACGCCGCGCTGGGTAACCTGGTCATCAATGATGCTGCCGAGCGTCGAGCGATGATTATAGTTGCTGTCCTGGGTGGCGCGGTCGGCGGTGGCATTTCGGGCATGGTCATGGCCTGGATCTACAACATGGCGCTCAGGTTGACCGGCGGATTGCAGCTGGAAATCAGCGTCGGGCTTGACGAAAAGGACAAGCGCGTGCCGCCTTCCATCGGCAGCATGATGTCCTCCGACGAATGAGCCGCCGGCCGCCGCAGACCCTGGAGCTGGACGAGGCGCAAAGCGCGCAATTGCTGCCGTTGCTGCATGAAATCGTCGCGGCGCAGAATCTGTCGCCGAAGCGGCTCAACCGCCTGCAACGCCGTTACCCCAAACCGGAGGGCGGCCTCTACAGCCGCAGCGACCTGATCCAGGCGTGGCGCGAACTGGCCGGGACCGGGGGGCTGCCGCGCTGTGAAGAGCGCGGGGACGTGCTGCTGCGCCTGCGCCGCAAACCGCAGCGCAGCGCCTCCGGCGTGACGCCGGTCAGCATCCTGACGCGGCCGCACCCCTGCCCGGGCGAGTGCATCTTCTGCCCGGCGGACGTGCGCATGCCCAAGAGTTACCTGGCCGACGAACCTGGCGCGCAACGCGCAGAGCAGAACGCCTTCGACCCCTATTTGCAGACCTGGACGCGCCTGCAGACCTACTGGCACACCGGTCACCCCACCGACAAGATCGAGCTCATCATCCTCGGCGGCACCTGGTCCTTCTATCCGGAGCACTACCAGGTCTGGTTCATCAAACGCGCCTTCGACGCCCTGCACGACTACGGTCGCGGCGTCGACCGCCGCGCGGAAGTGCTGGAAGCGTTGGCTGCGGAGTCCGCGCTGCACCCGGAGGCGCCGCGCGTCAACGCGCAGGTGGATGGCCGGGTCATGCGGCGCAACTACAACCAGATGGTGGGCGAGGTGTGGCGCGGCGAGTTGCAGCGCTCGCCCCTCTGCGAGTACGCGACCTGGGAGGAGCTGGAGGCGGCGCAGGCGGAAAACGAGACGGCGCCCTGCCGCTGCGTGGGCCTGGTGATCGAGACGCGGCCTGACCACATCAGCGAGGAAGAGGTGCAGCGCGTGCGGCGTCTGGGCTGCACGAAGGTGCAGATCGGCATCCAGAGCCTGAACGACGCGGTGCTGGCGGCCAACCGCCGCGGCCATGACGTGGCCGCCACGCGCCGCGCCCTGCGCCTGTTGCGGCGGACGGGTTTCAAGATCCATGCGCACTGGATGCCCAACCTGTACGGCTCAACGCCTGAAGATGATGTCGTCGATTTTGCGCGGCTTTTCGACGACGTGGACTTCCGTCCGGACGAACTCAAGATTTACCCCTGCTCGTTGATCGAGAGCGCGGAACTCATGCAGCGTTACGAGGACGGCAGCTGGCGGCCCTACACGCACGACGAACTGCTGGCCGTGTTGACGGCCTGCCTGCGTCGCACGCCGGAATACTGCCGCCTGACGCGCGTCATCCGCGACATCCCCTCCACCGACATCGTCGTCGGCAACCGGCTCACCAACTTCCGCCAGGTCGCCGAGGCGGAACTGGCCGGCGCGGGTGAGCGCAGCCGCGATATTCGCGCGCGAGAGATTCGTCATCGTCGTGTGCGGGCGGACGCGTTGCAGCTGGACGAACAGCGTTACCGGACCTCCGGCAGCGAGGAAGTCTTTCTGCAATTCATCACGCCGGAGCGCGACATCGCGGCCTTCCTGCGTCTGTCGCTGCCGTCAGACCCGCCGCTGACGGACGAACTGCGGGACGCGGCCATGGTGCGCGAAGTGCACGTCTACGGCCAGTCGTTGCCCCTCGGCGAGGCCGCCGACGGCGTCGCGCAACATGCCGGTCTGGGCACGCGCCTGCTGGAACGGGCGGCCGACCTGGCGCGGCAGGCCGGTTACGCGCGTCTGGCGGTCATCTCGGCGACGGGTACGCGCGATTACTATCGACGCCGCGGTTACGTCGACGGCGAGCGGTACCAGTGGCGCGAGCTGGCCGGCGAGGCGGCCGTCACCTGAACGGCCCCTTGCGCTATACTGCGGCGAATTCCGGACCGCCAGCAGGGAGTCGCGCTTGACCCGCCATGCGGCTCCGCCGGAGCCCCCGGACAGCCAGGAAACCCGTCAGGAGAGCGAGCTGGGGGTGGCGCGCGCCACCGGCCTGCTGGCGCTGGGCAACGTCTCCAGCCGCGCGCTGGGCCTGGCGCGGGAAGTCACGCTGGCCAATCTCTTTGGCGCCAGCGCCGCCATTGACGCCTACAACGTGGCCGTCATCGCGCCGCGCGCGCTTTACGACCTGCTGATCGCCGGACACGTCAACAGCGCCATCATCCCGGTGTTGAGCGAGGTCGTGACGCGCGACGGACGGCGCGAGATGTGGCGCCTCTTCGCGGCGCTCTTCAGCGTGGTGACGGTGCTGCTGGCCCTGCTGGTGCTGGCGCTGGAGTTTTTCGCCCCGCAGGTGGTGACGCTCTTTGGCGGCGGCGGCCTGTCGCCACAGACCTTCGCCCTGGCCACCGCGCTGCTGCGCCTGACGGCGCCGGCGCTGCTCTTCCTCGGCTGGTTCAGTCTCTTCGCTGGCGCGCTCTACGCCCTGCGGTTGTTCCTGTGGCCGGCCTTCGCCGGCGCGGTGTTCAACGCCGGCATCGTGCTGACCATGCTGGCGTTGGTGCCGCCGCTGCAGGCTACGGAGGCCGGCGCCGTCGGCTCCGCGCTGGCCAGGCCGCAGGACGCCATCATGGTGGCGGCGCTGGGCTGGCTGGCCGGCGCGCTGTTGCAGATGGCGCTGCAATTTCCCGGCCTGTGGCAGGCGCGGCTGCAGTTGCAGCTGGTCTGGCGGCACCCGGCGCTGCGGCAGATCGCGCGGCTTTATGCGCCGGTGATGTTTTCGCTGCTGCTGGACGCGCTGGTCATCCGCGCCGTCAGCTACAACCTGGCCACGCGCAGCCCCCAGGGGGAAGGCGCGTTGGGCTACATGGCCTGGGCCACCACGCTGACGCAGTTTCCCCAGGGCCTGGTGGCCACCGCCATCAGCCTCGCCATTCTGCCCACGCTGTCGCGCCAGGCGACGCGTATGACGGAAGCGGCGCGCGCGGCCTTCCGCGATACCCTCGGCCTGGGTCTGCGCCTGGCCATCACGCTGATCCTGCCGGCGACGACCGCGCTCTTCGTGCTGGCCACGCCCGCCATCGTCCTGCTCTTCGAACATGGCGCCTTCACCGCCGCGGATACGGCGATCACGGCGACGGCGCTGCGCCTGTATCTGCCGGGCCTGCCCTTCGCCGCGCTGGACCTGCTGCTGGTTTACGCCTTTTACGCCCGTCAGGACACCCTGACGCCGGCCCTGGTGGGCGCGCTCAGTCTGGCCGTTTACCTGCTGGTGGCCCTGTTGTTGTTTCCGACCCTGGGCCTGTTCAGCCTGATGATCGCCGACAGCGTCAAGCATTTCGTGCACGCCGCGATTTGCGGGTTTATCCTGGCGCGGCGCGTTGAGGGGCTCAGCCGGCAAAGGCTGTGGGCCACCTTCGTGCGCTCCGGCCTGGCGTCGCTGGTGACGGGCCTGGTGGTCTGGCTGCTGCTGCCGCCGCTGACCCTGCAAATCGGTTCGGCAACCCTGCTGGCGGAATTGCTGCTGTTGCTGCTCGGCGGCGGGGTCTTTGCGCTGGCCTTTGCCCTGCTGGCCTGGGGATTGCGTCTGCCGGAGTTGCGCTGGCTGTTACGCCTGGTGACGCGACGCATACGGGGAGATGCGGCATGAAAGCGCTGATGGTCGTCTGCCTTGTTGTGGCGCTGACGCTCCTGGCGCCGGCCACGCCGGCCGGCGAGGACGAGACTCCGGTCCCCTGGACGCTGCTGCGGCCGGAGGTGCTGGCGGACTATCCACACGACCCGACATCCTTCACCCAGGGCCTTTTGTGGCATGAGGGCTACCTTTACGAAAGCATCGGTCGCTACGGGCACTCGGCGCTGCGTCAGGTCGAGCTGGAGAGCGGCGAAGTCGTCCGCGATGAAGACACGGGGCAGTTGAAGGAAATCTCGCTGCGGCATTTGCCGGTCTTCGCCGAAGGCCTGGCGCTGGCCGGTGGGCGGCTCTATCAGCTCACCTGGCGCGAAGAGGTCGCCCTGCATTACAACCTCGACTTTTTCACGGAAGGCGCGGCGTTTCAGTATGGCGCCTTGCCCTACGAGGGCGAGGGCTGGGGCCTGTGTTACGACGGCGAGGCGCTGGTGATGAGCGACGGCAGCGCCACGCTGGCCCGGCGCGACCCGCAGGACTTCAGCCTGCTGGAATGGCTCCCGGTCACCCTGGAGGGCGCGCCGCTGAATGAACTGCTTTGGTATGACGGGCGGTTGCTGCCGCTATCGGATGCGGAAGACGGGTGGGCTTACGCGCAGCTGGATCTGCTCAACGAGCTGGAATGCGTGGAGGGTCTGGTCTACGCCAACGTCTGGCGCAGTGACCTGATTCTCGTCATTGACGGGGCCAGCGGGGACGTGCGTTCGATCATCGACGCGGGCGGTCTGCTGTCGCCGCCTGAACAGGCGCAGGCCGACGTGCTCAACGGCATCGCCTGGCTGCCGGAACGCGAGACCTTTCTCGTGACCGGCAAGCTGTGGCCCACGCTTTTCGAAGTGCGTTTTCTGCCGGTGGAGGGCGCGGCAGCGGACGATTCGTAAGTCTTTGTTCACAACCCTGCGCCATACTGCGGCTGTGGACGAAATCCCTGCAGGGGAGGATCATCATGCGAATGCGTTTAATGTTCTGCTTGGCGCTGCTGCTCTTGTTGCTGACGGGCGTCACGCCGGCACTGGGCCAGGAGGCGGACAGCAGCTACGCCGGCAGCCCGCAGTATCCCGCGCCGACCTTTCCCTACGGCCTGGACTGGCTCAACGTGCCTGCGCCGCTGAACTGGTCGGACCTGCGCGGCAAGATCGTCCTTCTCGACTTCTGGACCTACGGCTGCATCAACTGCATCCACATGATTCCGGTGCTGGAGCGACTGGAGCAGCAATACGCCGACGAACTGGTGGTCATCGGGGTCCATTCGGCCAAGTTCGAAAACGAGGGGCAAACGGAAAACATCCGGCAAATTGTGCAGCGTTACGAGATTCACCATCCGGTCATCAATGACCACAGCTTCCAGGTCTGGGGGCAATGGCGGCCCTACGGCGTCAACGCCTGGCCGACCTTCGCCGCCATCGACCCGCGCGGCAACATCCTCGCCGTGCAGGCCGGCGAGATTCCCTACGAAGGCTTCGTCAACGTGCTCGACGGGATGGTCGCCTACTTTGACAGCACCGGTGAACTGGACCGCACGCCGCTGCAGCTGGAGCCGGAGGCCGACCGCCTGGCGACGACGGCGCTGGCCTTCCCTGGCAAGGTGCTGGCGGACGAGGCCGGCGGGCGCCTCTTCATCAGCGACAGCAACAACAACCGCATCGTCATCGCCGACCTTGAGAGCCACGAGGTGCTGGAAGTCATCGGCAGCGGCGAGCGCGGTCTGCTGAACGGCGACCTGGCGCAGGCGCGCTTTGACAAGCCCCAGGGCATGACCCTGGTCGGCGATACGCTCTACGTCGCGGACGTCAACAACCACGCGATTCGCGCCGTCGACCTGGGGGCGGGCCGCGTCGACACGATCGCCGGCACCGGCGCCAAGTCGCTTGTCTGGCCGCCCGTGAGCGGGCCGGCGCTGGAAACGCCGCTATCCAGCCCCTGGGACGTGGAGGCCGGTACCGACGGGACGCTCTACATCGCGATGGCGGGCCGGCACCAGCTCTGGTCGCTGGACATGGACAACGGCGAGGTGGGTCCGCTGGTCGGCAGCCGCCGCGAGGGTCTGTTGGACGGGCCCTTCGCGTCGGCGGAACTGGCGCAGCCCAGCGGTCTGCACTTCGTGGACGGCCAGCTGTACTTCGCCGACAGCGAATCGAGCAGCATCCGCGTGGCGGACACGCTCACGGGTGAAGTGCGCACCCTGGCGGGACCGACGGACAACAACCTCTTTATCTACGGCGACGTGGACGGGCCGGTGGGCGATTCGCGGCTGCAGCATGCGCTGGGCCTGACCGGCGACGGCGCAGGCGGCCTCTACGTGGCGGATACCTACAACAGCCGCGTCAAGCACCTTGACCCGCAGGAGAGGCTGCTGGCAACGCGCTACGGCCTGGGCGGGTCGGGTGGCTATCGCGACGGCGACGCCTCGATCGCGGCCTTTGACGAGCCGGGCGGCCTGAGTTACGCGGATGGCAAGCTTTACGTGGCGGATACCAACAACCACAGCATCCGCATCATCGACCTGGCTGAAGGGGCCGTCAGCACGCTCAATTTTACCAACCCGGAGCGTCTGCAGATCGCCGGCCGGCCCACCGTCATCGCCGGCAACGCCGCCGCCGGGCTGCAACTGCGCCTGCCGGAGCAGAGCCTGGCGCCCGGTGAGGGCGAGATCGAGCTGGACATTATCCTGCCGGAAGGCTTCAAACTCAATGATCTGGCGCCCTTCAGCAGCGCGTGGAGCAGCGGCGGCGAGGTCGTGGTGATCGCGAACGAGGACCGGCAGCAGTTCCTGCACGAGCCGGAGTTGCCGCTGCGCGTGCCGGTCACGCTACAGGCGGGCGAAGACCTGCTGCGCGGCGACCTGACGATCTACTACTGCGAGGCGCTGCGTGACAGCCTGTGTTTCATTGAGCGGGTGACCCTGGAGGCGCCGCTTGTCGTGTCGCAGGGCGCGGGCGGCGCCAGCATCCTGCTGCAGCACGCCATCGTGCCGCCGACGGTGACGGCCGGCGGATTCTGACCCGCGCTCCAGCGGCGGCCATTTCCTTATCTGGCCGCCGCTGTCCCGCCCGACAATTTGACGTCGAGACCCGGATCTGCGAATTTCAGGCGGGGCAGGTCGCGGCCTGGTGTGTGGGCCGAGGCCAACCCGCCGCCCGCGGGCGGGCGTGACCACCCACATTTCCTTCCGTCAGACGCAACCTGAGCCTGCTCAACGCGGGCGCTGGTCTGGCACTGGCCTGACCCGGCACCCTGTCCGCCGCCTTGAGTGCGGGGCTGCGTTCCTGCCGTGGCCCAGGGCTGCCGGGGATGGGGCCTGCGGGCCGGGACGTGAGGAGATGCGGGCCAACGTCCCCCAATGATCCGTGTTATGATTTATTGATACTTAATCAGTGGCGGCAGGCAGGAGATGGAAATGCGAAAGGCAGCCTTGTTACTGACGATAGTCCTCGTTACTGGAGTGATCCCCGTGGCTGGCGGCCCGTGGCGCAGCGCCGAAGGGCAGCTCGCAACCAAAACCGTCGCAGTCAACCAGGTGGCCGAAGAGGAAAGCGGCGGCTGGGAAGTGTGGCTGTCCGATCAGGCTGACAGCGCCGACATCAGCATGGAGAATCCCACCGGGACCTACGGCAGTCGCATCATCATTTACGAAGGCAGCGACATACTCGCCGCCCCTCCCGGCCGGTATGCCGAAGACGATCCCCAATACGGGCCGACGGTCATCGAAGCCAGCGATGTTTTCCCTTCAGCCCTGGAAGAACTGGGCGTGAATGTGCAACGCCTTCACGGCATGTTGATGCAGCCGCCGACGCATCGCTACGTCAACGCGAATTTCTTCGGCCCGGGCGTGGGGTTGGTGGGCATCATTGACGCGGAAGGACAATGCACGCAGTCGGCCGCGGGCATGCGGGAATGCGGGCCGATTCAGGGCGGTCCGGTTGAGGCTGCGAAACTGGCCAGGGCGCTTTTTCGCACCACAGGCCCGGAAGGCTCCGCTCCCTCGAACCACATGTCCTTTTTCACTGCGGACGGCAGCATGTTGATCGTGGCCAACCTTGGCGCGAAGCTGCTGGAACGCATCGACTATGACGCGGAGACCGACACTTTCACCTTCAACAGGGCCGCCACCCTCGATCTGGTGGGAGGACGGGACCTGAGCGCCATGCCGGCGCAGGCCGATTCGACCCTCCCCGGTGGCCGGGTGAGCGGCGAGTATGCCAACTTCCAGGCAACGACCACGCCCGGCGGCGCGCTTAAGGAAGGGCCCGGGCGGGCGAATAACGTCCCGGTGTGTCCCATACCCGGCAGCAACAACCGACACGCCTACGTCACCCTGGGCGGCGGCGGACTGTTCGTGGTGGACATTACGACGGAGCCGATGTCCATCGTGGCGGAATACACCAGTGACGTCATCAGCGCTGCCGGCTGTGGTGGCGTGGAGGGAGGCGGCTACATGCACCTGAATGCCGGAGTCTCGGCCAGCGGCGCGGGCGCCGATGACTCGACCTTCATCATGTACCGTCTGCCGCTCGATTACCCCGATGGCGCCAACCCGCGTACAACGCCCAACATGCCGCCGGTGGTGACCTTCTTCGAAGAGAAGACCCTGGACATCAGCGACGAAGCGGCACTGGCCCGGCGACGGGATGCGCACGGGATAACCATCTCACCGGACGGCCGTTTCGTGTACCAGTTTGACCGGGCCCGGAACAACGCGGAAGTGTTCGACCTGGACAAGGTCATCAATGACCCCGACGCGACGCTGGAAGAGCAGGCGGCGGCGCATGCAGGCAGCATCGATCTCACCGGGTCAGGCTATTGTGTCGGCGACTCGTCCCCTTTCGTCAACATCAACGATGAGGGCTATGAGTTCAACGACGATCCTGCGCCCGACCTGGTGGACATTTCCCCCGACGGTCGAATGATCCTCGTTGCCTTCCGCGGGCCGATGCCGATCACTGTGAAACATGCCGCCCTGGGCAGTTGCGCCGGGCTCGGCGTGGTGACGCTGGCGGATGACGGAGGTCCGGGCGGTACGCTGACGCATGTGTTTCGGACCACCCTGCCCGATGCGACGGGTACCAGGAATCTGAGCGATATTCACGCAGCGGCCGTCCGAATCAAGTCCGGTGGCTAGCGCGCAGGAAGGGGCCGGCAGCTTCTGACCCACGGGCCCGGGCAGCTACTCGTTGGTCAGGCCGCCGCTGTCGTGCTCGACGAAGTTGACGTCGAGCCCCAGGTCCGCCAGTTCCGGACAGGGCAGGTCGCGGCCCAGCACGTGGGCCGCGGCCAGTTCGCCGCCCGCGGGCGCGGACATGATGCCATGGCCGACGTGCGCCACTGAAATGACCAGCCCTTCGAGGTCCGGCCATTTGTCGATGATGGCGCGCTGGCTGGGGACCGGGACGCGTTCGCCATTCTCTTCACGCCAGGCGCTGGTCGCATCGCGCGAGACGTAGTAGCCGACGCGGTGGTCCACGCCGCGCAGGTAGCGCGGGCTGGCAAAGCCTTCCCCGTAGTCATGACCGAACTGCCGCGCCAGCAGCAGCAGCGTGGCCGAGGGGAAGCGCGGATCGCGGCAGCGGTCGGGCGGCATGACGGGGTCGATCAGATGCTCGCGCGCCGCTTCGTCGGGGAAGAGCTGGCGCGTGTTCCAGCGATATTCAAAGCCGAAGAGGGCGCCGTGCTGCGCTTCCGGGCGCACGTGGGCGAAGGGCGCGGAACTGATCAACAGGGGCCCGTCGGCGGGGAAGGCCTCGTGACGCCAGGGGGTGGTGAAGCTTTGGCGCGGGACGAGGTGGACGGGGATTTCGATGCCGGCCGTGCGGCCCAGGAGGCGCGACCAGGCGCCGGCGGCGATGACGACGCGCGGCGCGTCCACGCGGCCGCCGCTGTAACTGGCGCCGCGCACGCGGCCGCCTTCCGTCTCGATGCGCACGTCGGCACAGTCCAGCCGGAGGTCCAGGTTGGTCGTGCCGCGCGCGAAGGCCTGAATCATCGCGTTGGAATCGAGCCAGCCGGCGCGCGGGTCGAACTTGGCGGCGCGCACGCGCGGCCCGACCCAGGGGAAGCGCTGCTGAACGTCCTCACTGTCCAGCCATTCGATGTGCCTCAGGCCAAGGCTGTGCAGGTGCTCGACGTCCTCGCGTAGTTCCGTGGCCTGGCGCTCCGTGAAACCCACGTAGAGATAACCGGGCTGGCGCATGCCGAGCGAGGCGTGCGCGCCCGGCGCGATCAGGTCGTCGGCGTTCTCAAAGACTTCGAGGCTGCGCGTCATCAGGCGCATGAGGCAGGCCGCGGGCCAGGCGGTGCGGTAGTTCTCCAGCGAGGCGTTGCTGGCGCCGGAGCCCGGTTGCGCGCCGCGCTCCAGCAGCGTGATGCGCAGGGTCGGGTCTGTCTTACCCAGGGCCCAGGCCGTCGCCGTGCCGGCGGGCCCGCCGCCGATGATCAGGACATCCGCCGTGCCGCTCGTCATCGAATCGTCGCTTTCCTCCGCTGCGCGCCCGTCCCGAAAAGCCTACCACAGGTCGCGGGGGAGGCGGTTCCATGATTGACCGCTGTCAGGCCATTCGTTACACTGGTCGCAGCCCGAAGAGCCATGTCAGCGCGGCGGCACGAGGCCCGGCTGGCTGACAGGCGCTCGCGGCTTGTACGGCGGAGACTGCAATGGACATCGCTAACGGCGCCGCGCTTCCTGATCGCGACACGCTGCTGGACTGGTACCGGCAGATGGTGTTGATTCGCGAGTTTGAAGAGACCTGTTACGACCTTTACGAAGAGAAGCGCATCACCGGCGTATACCTGCATCTCTACAGCGGCCAGGAAGCGGTCGGCGTCGGCGCGCTGGCGGCCATCGAGCCGCGTGACCACGCCATCACGGCCTATCGCGATCACGGCGTGGCGCTGGCGCGCGGCGTCGACCCCGGCCCGCTGATGGCGGAGATGATGGGCAAACGCAGCGGCGTCAGCGGCGGCAAGGGCGGCTCGATGCATCTGGCCAGCCGCGAGCACAACTTCTGGGGCGGCTTCGCCATCGTGGGCGGTCATTTGCCTCTGGCGGCCGGCATCGCGCTGGAGGCGCAGTACAGCGGACGCGACGACGTGGTGCTCTGCTTTGTCGGCGACGGCTCGTCCAATAACGGCTACTTTCACGAGGCGCTAAACCTCTCCGCGGTCTGGCGCCTGCCAGTGGTCTGGCTGATCGAGAACAACCTCTACGGCATGGGTACGCACATTGACGAGGCCTCCGGCCAGCCGCTGCTGCACAAACGCGCCCTGGCCTATGGCATGCGCGATGGCGGCCGCATCGACGGGCAGGACGTGGTGGCGGTGAATGGCGCCCTTGACGAAGCCGTGGCCCACGCCCGCGGCGAGGGCCCTGTGCTCCTTGAGGCCCTGACCTATCGCTACCGCGGTCACGGAGTCTCGGACCGCCAGTACAACGTGCGCCTCAAGGACGAACTTGAGGAATGGAAGGCGGAGCGCGACCCGATCACGCGTTTGGGCGCCTGCCTCGAAGAAGCGCATCCGGACAGCCGGCCGGCCATGAGCGCGCTGGAGCAGGCGGCGCGCGACCAGGTGCTTGCCGCTGTTAAATTCGCCGAGGAGAGCCCGGCGCCGGACGCCGACGACCTCGTCCGCAACGTCTACGTGGAGTAGGCTCATGGCAGCCAGAAACCAGCCGATGCGCGAAGCCTTGCGCAAGGCCCTGCGCGAGGAAATGCTGCGCGACGAACGCGTCTTCGTCATGGGCGAAGAAGTCGGCAAGTGGCAGGGCACACATCGCATTACGCGCGGCCTCTACGAGGAATTCGGCGACCGCCGGGTGCGTGATACCCCGATATCCGAGATGGCCATCTGCGGCGCGGCGGTCGGCGCCGCCATGGCCGGTCTGCGCCCGGTGGCGGAGATGATGACCATCAATTTCGCCTTTCTGGCACTGGACGCCATCGTTAACCACGCCGCCAAGATCCGCTACATGTTTGACGGCCAGTTCAGCGTACCGCTGGTGTTCCGCGCGGCCAGCGGCTGGGGCGACCAGGCCACGGCCTCCCATTCCCACGCGCCGGAGCCGATCTTCGCGCATTTCCCCGGCCTTTACGTCGCTGCTCCGGCCACGCCGGGCGACGCCTACGGCATGCTCAAGACCGCCATCCGCGACGAGAATCCGGTGCTCTTCAGCGAGAGCATCGCCCTGTATCCCAAACCCGGCCCGGTGCCGGATGACGAGGACCATCTGGTGCCGGTGGGGAAGGGCACCATTCGCCGCGAGGGCGCGGACGTCACCCTGGTCGCCTGGGCGCGCGGCGTGGAGTGGTCGCTGCAGGCGGCGGGGCAACTGGAGCGCGAGGGCGTGAACTGCGAGGTGGTCGACATGCGCTGGCTGCGGCCGCTGGACATGGACCTGGTCTACGACAGCTTTCGCAAGACCAACCGCTGCGTGATCGTCGAGGAATCGCTGCCCATGTACAGTTTCGGCAGCGAAATCGCCGCGGGCATTCAGGAAAACATGTTCGATCACATGGACGCGCCGGTCAAACGTGTGTCGGCCATGGACCTGCCCCTGCCTTACGCGCGCGATATTGAGTTGATGGCCCTGCCGGACGCCGACAAGGTGGTGGCGGCCGTAAAGGAGATCGTCTGATGGCCGTGGACATCACCGCCACAGTGGATGGCACGCTGCTCAACTGGCTGAAGGACGTGGGCGACAGCGTGAGCGATGGCGAGGTCATCGCCGAAATGGACGCCGACAAGGCCACGCTGGAAATCGAGGCGCCGGCCGCCGGGGTGTTGCTGGCGCGCAGCGCCGAGGTGGGCGACAGCATCCGCGAGGGCGACGTGCTGGGTCAACTGGGCGCAGCCGAAGAAGCCGGCGCCGGCAATGGCGCGTCCGGCTCCGCGGAAGAGGCGCCCGCCGCGGCCAACGGGGCCGCCGTGGAAACGCCGGCCGAGGCCGGTGAAGCGTTGCCGGAGGGGCGCGCGCGGATTTCGCCGATCGCCCGCCGGCTGGCGCGCGAACGGGGCATCGACCTCGCGCGGGTGAAGGGCAGCGGTCCAGGAGGTCGCGTCGTGCGCGCGGATATCGAGAATTACCGGGAAGAGAAACCGGCCCCGACGGCCTCCGCGCCCGCCGCGACCCCGTCTCCGGCAGCGCCGCAGCGGACGCCACCGCCGCCGGACGAGGACGTGGAACACGTCAGGCCCGACAGCATGAGGCGACGCATCGCGGCCACGACGATCGAGAGCCAGCAGACCATCCCTCACTTTTACGTCACGATGGACATCGACGCCGGGCCGCTGCAGGATTTTCGGCGCCAGGTGAACGAAGCGCTGGAAGCAGGCGGGGCCCGCGTCACGGTCAATGATCTGGTGGTGCGGGCCACGGCCATGACCCTGCGCGACTTTCCCAACCTGAATTCACACTGGTACGGCGATCGCATCGTGCGTTACCGACGCATCAACGTCGGCGTTGCGGTGGCGCTGCCCGCCGGCGGCCTGATGTACGTGGTGGCGCAGGACGCTGACCGCGTGCCGCTGGACGAACTGGCGGCGAACAACCGCGCCATGGCGCTGCGGGCGCGGGAGGGTCGCGTCAAGCTCAGCGACCTGACGGGCGCGACTTTCTCGACCAGCAACCTCGGCGCCTGGGGCGTCTCCCATTTCGCCGCGGTTATCAACCCGCCGGAAGCCGGCGTGCTGGCCTTCGGCGCGGCGCAGAAGGTGCCGGTGGTGGGGGAGGACGGCCGTTTGACCGCCGGCGAGCGCATGAGCGCGACGATCAGCATCGACCACCGCGTCAGCGACGGCGCCGAGGGCGCGGCCTTCATGCAGCGTTTCCGCGAGCTGCTGGAAAAGCCGCTGGCCCTGCTGGGTTGGCCGGGAAGTTCCTGAGGCTGCCCCACATTGGCTTTCTCGCACAGCGAACTGCTTGACGCCCTCGACTCCGTCAACAGCATCCCGCTGATTCCATTCGATGGCGGTCGCATCGACTGTGACGGCCACGCGCGCAACGTCGACTACCTGATGGGCAACAATCATTTGTCGGGCGGGCGACCGCGGGTCATTGGTCTGGCGGGCACCAGCCTGGTACATCACATCCGGCCGGAGGAGCATTTGCGCCTGGTGGATATCACGGGCCGGCAGATGGGCGCCGGGGGCCTGTTGCTGGCCGCGCTGGTGCCCAACCCGCTGTCGCAGGCCGGCGACTTCGTCGATCAATTGATGGACCTGTCGCGGCCGCCCGACGTCTTCCTCATCATGCCGCTGACCGGCACCTTCAGCCCGGAGGGATTGTACGGGCAGTTGCTGGAGTTCACGGTCTGTTACGGTGAACGCCACGGCGCGCGCTTCCTCTATTACTATCGCAGCGCGCGCGACCGCGACGCCATTCTGCGGCTGCTGAAGGACTCGCCGCACATGGTGGGTGTGAAGATCGGCACGGAGGTGGCGGACGTGCCGGCCTTTGTCGAGGGCGTCGGCGCGGAGCGCATCGTCATCTGGGGCGTAGGCGACCGCTCGACAGCGGCGGCGGAACTGGGCGCGCGCGGCCATACCTCCGGCATCAACATCGTCTTTGCGCGCGCCTCGGACGCCATCAACAACGCGCAACGCTGTGGCGATTACGCGGCGGCGCGCCAGGTCGAGGCGATCATCGACCCGCTGGAGCAGTTACGTTTTGTCAACGGCCGTGCCTGGAACTACGCCGTGGTGGCCGAGGCGATCCGCCTGGGGGGCTTCGGCGACGTCGTCGCCGGGGACGGCGCGCCCTTCAACCCGCGCGTACCGCAGGAAATCTCCGCGCAGATCGGGCGCATGGTGGCAGACCTGCGCGCCTGGCACTAGACTTGGGCATGATGTGGGCACTGTCAAACATTCGTCGGGATCACCCCTGAGCGCCTGTGGCTGTCGCACCCGCTGACAGGCGCAGTGGACTTTCGCTGCTGCGCTCGCACTGGCCCGCCTGGCTCGACCTCTTTGGCTGGGTCGGTCGTATCTCCGAGACGCGCTACTGGGCCTGGCTGATGCTGCTGCCGGGCTTCCTGCTCATCTCGGTGGTCATTTTCTACCCCGTCATTTCCGGAATCTGGCTCAGCCTGCACGAATACAACCTGCTGCGGCCCGCGCGCGGCCAACCCTTCGTCGGCCTGCAGCAATTCATCGATCTGCTGGACGACGAGAAATTCTGGCTGTCACTGCGCAACACGGCCTACTTCGGCGTCTTCAACGTGGTCAATCCCTTCCTGCTGGGCCTGGTCATCGCCCTGGCGCTGAAGCGGGCCGTGCGCGGCGCGGGCCTGGTGCGCACGCTGATCCTGATGCCCTGGTTTATGCCTTCGGTCGTCGCCGGCCACATGTGGGCGCTGCTGCTCGATTCGCGCCTGGGCGTGATCAATGACATCCTGGTGAAGCTGGGCCTGCTGGAGAGTTACTGGCCCTGGTTCGCGCGCACGGAGACGGCCATGCCGGCCATCCTGCTGGTGGGGCTGTGGCGCGGTTTCCCCTTTTTCGCCCTGCTGCTGCTGGCCGGCCTGCAGTCCATCTCGCAGGAGATGTACGAGGCGGCGGCAGTGGACGGCGCCAACGCGCTGTCGCGCTTCCGCCACATCACCGTCCCGCTGCTGCTGCCGGTCATCGTGGTGGCCATTACCCTGCGCACCATCGCGGTGGTCAATTCGCCGGATCTGATGATCATCCTCACCGGCGGGGGGCCCGGGCTGGCGACGCACGTGCTCTCCTTCTACGCCTTCCAGACGGCCTACGCCACCTTCGATTTCGGCTACGCCGCCGCGCTGTCGGTGGTCATGCTGGGCATTTTGATCTTCTTCACGCTGATTTACCTGCGCGTCGCCGGGGTCGACAGGGATTGACATGCAACTCTCGTTTCGCGCCACCCAACGCCTGTACCGCGCCCTGACGGCCGCCGTGCTGGTGTTTGCCGGCATCTTCGCGCTCTTCCCGCTGGTCTGGACCGGACTCACCTCGCTTAAGCAAAACAGCGACGTGATCACCGCCGAAATGCAGTATTTGCCGCACAACCCTACGCTGGAGAACTACTTCGAACTGTGGAGCCGCAAGTCCTTCGTCACGCTCTTCGGCAACAGCGTGGTCATCACGGTCCTGACGGTCTCGCTCTGCCTGCTGGTGGGCACCTCCGCCGCCTACGCCTTTTCGCGCTACCGTTTCACCGGTCGCAACGCGGCGCTGGTCGGCTTCCTGCTGATTCGCATGTTCCCGATGGTGCTGATGCTGATCCCGCTTTTCATCATCATGCGCAACCTGGGTCTGCTCAACACGCGCATCGGGCTGGCGCTGGCCTACACCACCTTTCTCCTGCCGATCGCCACCTGGATGCTGAAGGGATTCTTCGACGCCATTCCGCCGGACCTGGAGGACGCGGCGCGCATCGACGGCGCGACGCGCGCCGGCGCCATCGTGCGCGTCGTGTTGCCGCTGGCGGCGCCGGGCGTGGCGGCCACCGCCGTACTGACGGCCATCGCCGCCTGGAACGAGTTTCTCTTCGCGCTCATGTTCACCACCAACGAGGCCTCGCAGACCTGGCCGGTCGGCCTGCACCTGCTGGTGGGCGAGGAGTTCAACCTTCCCTGGGGGCTGCTGAGCGCTGGCGGTATCATAAGCATCCTGCCCATCATCGTGTTCTTCGTGCTGGCGCAAAAGTCTCTGGTGCGGGGCCTGATGCAGGGCGCAGTGAAAGGTTAACGTCGTTCGCAAGCATTGTTTGGAGGGAAACATGTCGAAACTCACCCGTCGTGACTTTCTGAAGGGCAGCGCCGCTGCCGGCGCTGCGCTGACGGGCAACGCCCTGCCCGGCGCCGCCCGTCTGCTGGCGCAGGACAACCCCACGGTGGACTACTGGCATGGCTTCATCGCCGAGTTTGTGCACGCCGGCTTTGAGGTGGTGCTGGAGAATTTCCATCAGGCCAACCCGGACATCACCATCAACCCCCTGACCGTGCCCAACAGCGAGTTCATGACCAAGTTCACCACCTCGGTGGTCGGCAACGCGGCGCCGGACACGACCATGGCCGCGCCCCAGCGCATCCCCGACATGGTGGCCATCGGCGGCCTGCAGGATATCTCCGGCCGCGTCGGCGAGTCCGATCTGATGGACAAGATTCCTGCGGACCGCTGGGACGGCGCCACCATCGACGGCGCCATTTACGGCGTCCCGAGCTTTATGTTCGTGGACTGGATGTACTACCGCGCGGACTGGTTTGAGGAAGCCGGGCTGGACCCGCCCACGACCTGGGAGGCCTTCACCGAGGCGGCCATCGCCATGACCGACGCGGACAACGGCCGCTACGGCTTCGGCATGCGCGGCGGCAACGGCGGCCAGGGCTTTGTGGTCAAGGTCATCGAGTCTTTCGGCTCGCCGATCATCGACGACATGGGCCAGCCGGCGATGGACTTCGACAAGGCGGTCGAGGCCCTGCGTTGGTACACGGACCTGCATACGGTGCACGGCGCCGTGCCGCCCAGCGTCGCCAACGACAGCTTCCGCCAGTTGATGGAAGCCTTCCAGACCGGCCAGACGGCCATGCTCTGGCACCACACCGGCTCGCTGGCCGAGATGCGCACGGTGCTGGGAGACGAAGGCGCATTCTCGACGGCCGTGCGGCCCCATGGGCCGGAAAGACAGATCGCCTCGGCGACTCCCAGTTACAATGGCATCTCGATGCCCGGCGACGGGGAAGAGGACGCCTCCTGGGAATGGATCAGCTACTGGGCGGATATCAACACCCAGGTCGACTTTCTTGAACTGACCGGCTACTTCCCGTCCTCGGCGCTGGTGGCGGAGGACGAGCGCGTACAGTCCAATCCACTTTACGCGGCGGCTGTGGCGACGGTGGATGAGGTGGGCCCGCCCACCCGCTTCCCCGGCGGCCCCGGCTGGGAGCGCAACGTGGTGCTGCCCAACTTCCAGCGCGTGCTGCTGGGCGAGATCACGGCCGAAGACGCCATCGAACTGATGATGGAAGGTCTTGAGGAGGCCGTCAGCGGCTAGTCTTTCACGTCCGGGCGGGGGTCTGACTCCCGCCCGGCGTTTTTTTTGTTTACACGAAGGGAAGACAGCATGCCGGAACAGGCGCGCCCCAACCTGCTCTACATTCATTCAGACCAGCACAACGCGGCGGTGACCGGCTGCTACGGCGATGCCCATGTCCGCACGCCGCATCTGGACCGCCTGGCGCGGGATGGCGCCCTCTTCAGCAGCGCCTACTGTTGCTCGCCGATCTGCGTGCCCTCGCGCATGGCCACGCTGAGCGGCCGCCACCCCTGGCAGAACGAGGTCTGGAGCAACAGCCACGTGCTCAATTCCAGCGTGCCCACCCTGGCGCACAGCATGGGCGTCGCCGGCTACCGGCCGGCGTTGATCGGGCGCATGCACGCGGTCGGGCCGGACCAGCTGCACGGCTATTGCGAGCGTCTGGTGGGCGACCACTCGGCCAATTTCCCCGGCATTCCGATGGCCCAGCGCGGCGCGTTGCAGGGCACCGCCGGCCCGGAACGGATCAGCCTGCGCAATTCGGGGGCGGGGCAATCGGGCTACCAGGTGCACGACGAGGATGTCACGGCGGCCGCGGTGGACTGGCTCAACCGCCTGGGGGTGCGCCGACGCGCCGGCGTGGACGACGCGCCTTTCTCGCTCAGCGTGGGTTACATGCTGCCGCATCCGCCCTACGTGGCGCGACGGGGCGATTACGAACGATACGCCGATACCCTGCCGCCGCCGCGCAAGCCACGCGAGTTCGTCGACGAGGCGCACCCTTACCTGCGGCGCTGGCGCGAGACGACGGGCCTGACCGACGTCGATGCCGACGAGACGCGGCGCTCGCGGGCCGCCTACTGGGGCCTGGTCGAACGCATGGACGCCATGATCGGCGAGATTCTGGCGGCGCTGGCGGCCAACGACCTGGAGCGCGACACGTTGATCGTCTACAGCTCTGACCACGGCGACATGGTCGGCGAGCACGGCCTGTGGTGGAAACACGTCTTCTACGAGGAGTCGGTGCGTGTGCCGCTGATCATGGCCTGGCCGGGTCGCTTCGCCGGCGGCCAGCGTTGTGAGCGTGTGGTCAGCGCGCTGGACCTGAGCGCCACCCTGCTGGACGCCATGGCGGCGCCGGCGCTGCCTGATTCGCCCGGGCGCAGCCTGCTGCCCCTGCTGCAGGGCGACGCGGCGTCGGTGGACTGGAACGACGAGGCCTTCAGCGAGTACTGCGCCGACCGCTACGCGCCGGACAACGAGGCCTTCGTGCGCATGTTGCGCCAGGATGAGTGGAAGCTGGTCTATTATCACGGCTGGCCGGCGCAGCTTTTCAACCTGCGGGAAGACCCGGACGAAGGGGTCGACCGCGCCGGAGACCCGGCCTGTCAGGGTGTCCTCGGGGAACTGCGCGCGCGCGTTTTGCAGGACTGGCGGCCGGAGCGCATCCGGGCGCGCATGGCGGAACTGCGCGCCGACTGCGACCTGCAGGCGCAATGGGCCGCGGCAACCCTGCCCGAGGAACGCATCCGCTGGCACTTGCTGCCGGAAATGGAATTCCTCGACGACGACTGACCGGAGCTTTCTGGCGAAGTCATCGGGCGGGCGGTATAAATGCGTCGTCAGGTAATGGCCATTTTTGAAGGTGGAGGTTTGTATGCCCCTTTTAATGGCCATCCTTGAAGGTGGAGGTTTGCATGCCCTTAATGATCTATGAGCACGGGCGGCGCGACGAAAAGAAGATCGCCCTGACCTTCGACGACGGCCCCAACCCGCCGCGCACCGACCAGATCATGCAGATCCTGGAATCGCGCGGGGCGCGCGGCACCTTTTTCGTACTGGGCAAGTGGGTCGAGCGCTGGCCGGAAGCCTTCATGCGCATCGTGAATGGCGGACACACGGAGGCCAACCACAGTCATTTGCATCACGCGCACGTCGGCGATTTCGACCACGCCGAAGCGGTACTCTCCAATCTGACGGGGCGCCCGACGCGCCACCTGCGCGCCCACTACTTCAACTACTTCACCTGCCTCACCTCGCCGCTGGCCATGTCGGACCGCATTCAGGTCGTCGATTCGGACGTCAACCCGGCCGACTGGGACAAGACCGACCCGCAGGACATCATCGACGGCGTTCTGGGGCATCCCTCGCTGGGGCCGGGCTCGATCATCGACCTGCACGACAGTTCCGAGACGGAGGACGACGGCCTGCGCCTGGCGCGGCCCTTGCCGCTGGTCGACGCGATGCCGAAGATCGTCGACGAGCTGCAGGCGCAGGGTTACGAACTGGTCGGCCTCGACGACATGACCCTGGCCGATCCGGTCGTCTGGCAGCCGGACGAGCGTGGCATGTACGCCTCGCCGGAAATCCAGGCGGAGATTCACGCCCTGGGAAGCGCGTCGGATTGAAGACGCGGGCGACCCGGGAATTCGTAAAGGCTAAGGAGGAAAGCACCGTGAGACGTTCGTTGTTGTTCAACATGACCTTTGTGTTGCTGTTGCTGGCGCTGCTGCCTGGGGGTATGGCGCTGGCGCAGGAAGAGAACGTGCTGGTCATCGCCATCCCTGGCGACATCGAAACGCTGGACCCGCCATTTTCCCGCTTCCAGCGCTCCAACGAGACCAACCTGAACATCTATGACCAGTTCTTCCGCTACGGCAGCGTCGATACCGGGCTGGGCTACAGCGTGGCCGACACCGGCACGATCGAGGGCGCAGCCGTCGAGTCCTGGGAATGGTCGGAGGACCTGAGTTCGATCGTGCTCAACATCCGCGAAGGCGCGACCTTCAGCAAGACCGGTCGGGAAGTGACGGCGGATGACTTCATCTACTGGTTCGAGCGCGCCATCGGCACGGCCTCCGGCACCCAGTGGAACGTCAACACCGCCAACATCTCCTCCTGGGAGAAGACCGGCCCGCACCAGGTGACGCTGCAGTTTTCGCAGCTTAGCCCCTGGCTCTTCTTCCTCTTCCGCGACCAGTCGCAGGGCCCGATGGACGCTGTTGAGGCCCAGGCGAACGTGGCGGATGACGACCCCTGGGCGGCCCGCTGGCTGGCCAAGAACGACGTCGGCTCGGGCGAATTCTACGTGGAAAGCTGGGAACCTGGCGTGGCCATGGTGCTGCGCGCCAACCCGGATTACTGGGCGGGCAAGGCCTTCTTCGACCAGGTCGTCCTGCAGGTCGTCCCCAGCTCGGCGGACCGCGCCCTGCTGCTGCGCGAGGGCGAGGTGGACATCGCCGCCAACCTGAGCACCGATGAGCTGGCGGCGCTGGAAGGCGCCGAGGGCGTGAAGGTGCTCACCGTGCCGACGCGCAACCAGATGATCATGGGGCTTAACGTGACCGAGGGGCCGCTGGCCGACGAGCGTGTGCGTCAGGCGCTGTCCTACGCCGTGCCCTACGAGGACATCATCGCCGGCATCTTCAGCGGCAAGGCCAAGGTGTCCGCCGGGCCGATCCCGGTGGATGGCAAACACCATGACGGCTCGCTCTGGCCCTACAGCTACGACCCGGACAAGGCGCGCGAGTTGCTGGCCGAGGCCGGTTACGCTGATGGCTTCGAGTTCACGCTGGATATCGCCTCCGGCGTGGCGACCACGGAGCAGATCGCCGTGGTGCTGCAGGCCGCCTACGCCGACGTGGGCGTCACCATGAACATCAACCTGCAGACGGCCGCCGTTTTTGGCGAGCAGCTGGGCACCCTGGGTCACGAGGCCTGGATGCGCGACCTGCTGTGGTACGTGGACGATCCCGGCTACACGGGCGTCGCCACCTTCCGCACGGGCGGCATCACCAACTGGATGGGCTACAGTAACGCAAGAATCGACGAACTCATCGAGCAAATGAACGGCACGCTGGATGAAGCATTGAAGGCCGAACTGGCAAGGGAATACCAAAGCATCATCAATGGAGAAGCGCCGCAGATCTTCCTCGCCGACATGCCTTTCGAGCTTGCCATGCGCGATGACATCCATGGCTACGTGCAGTTGCCCGACAACCTGCTCTGGTACTGGCCGCTCTATCGCGAGTAACCCGGGCTGATTCCCGGACGGGGCGCATGTGGTAGCGGACGCGCCCCGTCCGCTTTCCCCAATGGACACAGATTTCGTCGCCGGAGCGTTGCATGCTTGATTCGATGCGTGAGTGGGGTCTCTTCCTGCTCAAACGCTTCGTCATCTTTCTCATCGCGCTGTTCGGCGTGTCCGTCATCACCTTTGTCGTGACCCACAAGATCGGCAACCCCGTCTACCTGCTGGTGGGCACGCGCTACAACCAGGAGATGCTGGACAACATCGTGCGCGAGATCGGCCTCGACCGGCCGCTGCACGAGCAGTACCTGCGTTACGCCGGCAACCTGTTGCAGGGCAACCTGGGCACCTCGCGCTTCAGCTACAATCCCGTGCTGGAGGACATCCGCAACCGCCTGCCGGCCACGCTGGAACTCTCCACCTGGGCGCTGGCGATGGGGGTGCTGTGGGCCGTGCCCGCGGGGGTGCTGGCCGCCATGCGTCCGCGCGGCGCCCTGGCCCGCCTTGCGGACCTGATGGCGCGCACCGGCGTGTCGATGCCCGGCTTCTGGCTGGGCCTGCTGCTGATCTTCGTGTTCTTCGCGGAACTGCACTGGTTTCCGGCGCCGCTGGGGCGCATTGCCCGCAGCATCGGCGCGCCGGAGTACGTCACCGGCTGGTATACCATCGACACCCTGCTGGCCGGGGACCACGAGGCCTTCCTCTCCAGCGTCAGCCACCTGATTCTGCCTGCGCTGACCCTGGCCATCACCACCAGCCCCAGCACCCTGCAGATCACGCGCAAGCGCATGCAGGAAGTGCTGCGGAGCGACTACATCCGCAGCGCGCGGGCCTTCGGTCTGCCGGCCGGCGTGGTCTATCGCTACGCCCTGCGCAACACGCTGGGCCCGGTCATCACCATGATCGCCATGACCTACGGCTACCTCTTGAGCGGCACGGTGCTGGTCGAGGTGGTCTTCACCTGGCCCGGCCTCGGTCTCTACGCCGTGGACGCCATGAATCACTCCGACTACGAACCGATCATGGGCGTGGTGCTGCTGAGTTCGGGCTTTTATCTGCTGGTCTACCTCGCCAGCGACGTGTTCAACGCGCTCTTCGATCCGCGCGTGCGCACGGAGTTGTGAAGGTGGCGGCCGTCGCGCAGGGGATTCCGGAGCGGCCGTCGCTGCTGCAGCGCATGATGCGCATCAATGGCGCGCTGCGGGTGCGGCTGAATCTTGGCCTGCTGGCGCTCATCATCCTGCTGGGTCTGCTGGCGCCGGTGCTGCCGCTGCATGACCCGGTCAGACCCAACCCGCTGCATCGTTTCAAGCCGCCCTCGACCGAACATCCCTTCGGCACGGACGGCAACGGCATGGACGTGCTCTCGCGCACCATTCACGCCATCCGCACTGACTTTGCGCTGGCGATCAGTTCGGTGGCGCTGGGGATCATCGTCGGGGCGCCGCTGGGCGCGCTCTCCGGTTACTTTGGCGGCCGGCTGGACAGCGTCATCACGCGCGTCACGGAGGTCTTTCAGGGCTTCCCGCAGATCCTCTTCGGCATGGCCGTGCTGGCCGCCGCCGGCAACACCATGGTCAACCTCGTGCTGATTCTCGCCTTTTACAACGTGCCGGTCTACAGCAAGATGGTGCGCAGCGTCACCCTGCCCCTGCGCGAGGCCGACTTCGTGCAGGCGGCGCGGGTGGCCGGCAACAGCCCGCTCTCGGTCGTGTTCCGACACGTTCTGCCCAACACCCTGGTGCCCGTCTTTTCCCAGTTGCCGCTGAGCTGCGCCTACGCGGCGCAGATGATCGCGGGGCTCAGTTTCATCGGCCTTGGCGTGGCGATCCCGACGCCGGAATGGGGCTCAATGATTCAACTGGGCGCCAACCAGCTGGTCTTCGGCAAGTGGTGGGCCTCGATCTTCCCGGGCCTGGCGCTGTTCATCTCGGTCTGGCTGCTGAACAACGTCAGCGACCTCTTCGGCTCGCTGGTCGTGCGGCGCGGTTAACCATGTCCCTGCTGCAGATCGAAGGCCTGCAACTGCAGTTTCGCGTGGACCGCGAGACCGTGTATGCCCTGCGCGGTGTGGACCTCAGCGTCGGGGCGGGCACGCGCACGGCCATCGTCGGCGAGAGCGGCTCGGGCAAGACGGCGCTGACCCTGTCGCTGCTGCGTCTCTTGCCGCCGAACGCGCACCTGAAGGGCAGCGTGCGCTTCCGCGAGCGGGAACTGTTGACGCTGGACGAGGCGGAACTGCGCCAGGTGCGTGGCGGGCAGATAGCGACGATTTTCCAGCACGCCCAGGCGGCCCTGAACCCGCTGCTGCCGGTCGGGCGGCAGATCGCGGACGTCTGTCGCCAGCACAGCGGCGTGGGCCGCGCGGAGGCCTGGGAGCGGGCGGTGGAGGTGCTGGCCGCGACTGGCATTCAGCAGGCCGCGGCGCGCGCGCGCGATTACCCGCACCAGTACAGCGGCGGCATGGCGCAGCGCGCCCTGATCGCCATGGCGCTGGTCTGCGAGCCGCAGCTCCTGATCGCCGACGAGCCCACCAGTGGCCTCGACGTGGCGGTGCAGCAGCAGGTGCTGGCGCTGGTGGAGCAGGTCGTCGCGCGCCTGGACGCGACCCTTTTGCTCATCACCCACGACCTGGCGGTGGTCGCGGACAGTTGCGACCAGATCATCGTCATGTACGCCGGCGAGGTGATGGAGACCGGCGCGACGGCCCAGGTGCTGGAGCGGCCGGCCAACCCCTACACGGCGGCGCTGCTGGCCTGCTTTGAGCAGACGGACGAGGCGCGCATGCCCTTCATTCCCGGCCGCACGCCGGACATGCGTCAGCCCCTGACAGGTTGCAGCTTCGCCGGGCGTTGCGCCATGACCCGTGACATCTGTCATCAGGAGCGGCCGCAGCCCGTGGAGGTCGCGCCCGGCCACTTCTCCGCCTGCCATTTCGCCCAGGAAGTGGTGGAGGCATGAAGGCGGAGCCTGCGGGCGAGGCGCTGCTGCGCATCGAGGAGGCGACGAAGACTTTCAGTCTGCGTCAGCGGGGCTGGCGGCGCCGGCACATCGTCGCGCTGGACGGCGTATCGATGACCCTGCGCCGCGGCGAAACGGTGGGTCTGGTGGGCGAGAGCGGCTCCGGCAAGTCGACGCTGGGTCGCTGCGCGCTGAATCTGTTGCGGCTTGACGGCGGCCGCATCGTCTACCGGGGTCGTGAGATCCAGGCGCTGCCCGAACGCGAGTGGCGCCCGCTGCGGCGTCGCCTGCAGATGGTTTTTCAGAACCCGGTCAGTTCCTTCAACCCGATGATGACCATCGAGGAGGCCCTGCTGGACGCCCTGCGCCAGGTGCCCGAACTGGACGTTTCACGGCGGCGTCAGCGGGTCGGCGAGTTGCTGGAGCAAGTGCAGCTGGGCGCGCGATTCGCCGTGCTTTATCCCTACGAGATGAGTGGCGGCCAGTTGCAGCGCGCGGCCATCGCGCGGGCGCTGGCGCCGGAGCCGGACTTCATCTTCCTCGACGAACCGACCGCCAACCTCGACATGTCCATTCGCGGTCAGATCATCAACCTGCTGCTGGACCTGCAGCGGCAGGAGGGCGGGCCGGGCTTCGTCTTCGTGACGCATGACCTGCGCGTACTGCGCTACGTGGCGGACCGCATCTACGTCATCACCCAGGGACACATCGTCGAATCCGGCAGCCGCGACCAGATCTTCCACGCGCCGCGCCACCCCTGGACGCGGGCCCTGCTGGAGGCGGCCTCGATCGGGCGCAGGGAGCGGCGCCGGGATGACGGCTCCGACCTTGACGCGGACATCTCCCTCGAGAGTTCGGCGACGGGCGGGTGTCGCCTGCTGGCGCGCTGCCCCCATGCCCGTGAACGCTGCGCGCGCGAGCCGCAGCTGCTGCGCGAGATCGAGCCGGGTCAGTACGTGCGCTGCTGGCGCGCTGAAGAAATCGACTGAAAAAATCTAGTGGCGGCGGCCCCGGCCGTGGCAGCGCTTGAACTTGAGGCCGCTGCCGCAGGGGCAGGCGTCGTTGCGGCCGGCTTTGGCCAACAGCTGCTCGAAGTCCAGTTGCTCGCGCGCCAGGGTCAACATGACGTTTGCCGGGGGGCGTCCGGCCTGTAACTCGGCGGCCATCAACTCCATGGGGCGCCGGATGTGGTTGAAAAAGTGGCGGTAGCCGGCGCAGAGGTAATTGAGACCGGGATCGCCATCGGGGGTATGGATGAAGCGGTTCTTGGGGCAGCCGCCGTTGCAGACGAAACGCACCTCGCAGTCGAGGCAGTATTGCGGCAGGCTGTCGCGTTTGTGCTGGCCGAACTCGTATTGCTGCTGCGAGCCGACCATGGCTTCCAGCGGCACGGCGTTGATATTGCCGAGGCGGTAGTCCGGCTCGACGTAGTGATCGCAGGAGAAGACGTCGCCGTTGTGTTCCATGGCGAGGGCCGCGCCACAGGTCTCCTCGAAGATGCAGAGGCCGGGGCGGTTGCCGCTCCAGGCGGCGAGGGCCACGTCGAAGATCTGCACGAAGACGCGCCCCACGTCGTGGCGCACCCACTCATCGAAGATGTCGCTAAGAAAATGGCCGTACTGCTCCGCGCCGACCGAGCGGTCCTTCACGCCCTCGCCTTCCTGATAGCCGGTGTCGTTGTCGCGCTCCACGATCGGGATGAACTGCATAAAGTCGACCTTCAGTTCATCGCGGAAGAAGCGGTAGACCTCCAGCGGGTGGTCGGCGTTGGCGGCGTGCACGGTGCAGAGGATGTTGAAGTTGACCTGGTTGCGCTCCAGTACCTCGCGCCCGCGCATGACGCGCGCGAAGGTCGGCTGGCCGCCCTTGTCGACGCGGTAGGCGTCGTGCAGTTCGCGCGGCCCGTCCACGCTGAGGCCGATAAGGAAGTCGTTGTCGCGGAAGAATTGCGCCCAGTCGTCGTCGAGCAGCACCCCGTTGGTCTGGAAGCTGTTGTGGATGCGCATACCGGGCGTCTTGTGCTTCTGCTGGTAGCCGACGGCCTCGCGGAAGAAGTCGAGGCCCATCAGGGTGGGCTCGCCGCCCTGCCAGGCGAAGGTCACCTCGGGCGCCCGCTGCGCCGCGATGTACTGCCGCGTGTATTCCTCCAGCAGGGTCGGGTTCATGCGGAAGTCACTGCCGGGGTAGAGGCGTTCCTTGGAGAGGAAGTAACAGTACTTGCAGTCGAGGTTGCAGATGGCGCCGCTGGGCTTGGTCATCAGGTGGAAGGCGCGGGGCATGGGCCCCGGCTCCAGCACGGGAATCTCGTCGACGCGGATCGGGGTTACGGACACGGGCTCACCTGCGTGAATGCGATACCCTGATTATGCCGACTTCGCTCCGTCACGCAAGCGCGCCATCCTCAGCCATGGGGGATACTGCGTAGCGCGGCGGACACTATATGTCTTGGCTTTGTTGGAATTATTCGGGAAAGAAATCGTCTGTCAATTGATGTCCGCGTCTACGAGTCTCTGGACTTTTCCCTCAACCACTGGTTCAGGCAATTTCGCCACTTGTCGAAATCATACCAACCGCATCCTACACAACCCTGAGGGTCTCTTTTGTCCTGTGGTGTCCACTTACTGTTCCCTGCATAGAAAAACTTGATGCCAAAAGGAGTACCGCGGTTCCCGGAACGAAAGCAGCGCTCACAGGCTCGGCTTTTTAGCAAGTTGTGACTGACACTGCCATTAGATTTCTTGAGCAACTGGAAGTTTTCCAATATTTCTTCATCTGACATCTGGTTGTATCTGGTTTGTTCGGCTTTTGTAGCATTGGTCCAACGGAGCATGGGCAACTTATGGTCGATGGTCAATTGATTTGACGTTCTTTCCGTATTTTCGATGATATCCCGCGACCCCAATAGTCTTATCGTCCGCCTGACAAACTCCTTTGGCATGGACTTCCCTTGCACTGAAGCTTGGAAGCCGCCTTGCCACCTGTCTTGCCTAGTGGTTCTGTTGCAATTTACGCAAAAATGGTTGGCGCTATCTATAATTATTCCTTGGCGACTTCCAGTTCCTCGTTGCAGTCCTTGAATGCCGCTTCCACCTGCGATTTGAGTGATGTTGATGTGGGCGTATTCACATTCGCGACAATGCCATTGCATGTCCTTCAGAACCATAAAGACTTGATAAACTTTCGTCCCTTTGTCGAATGATTTTTCAAACTCACTCACTGCAGTCATGAACCTGCATCTTTTAATTCAAGGATTCTTTCGCAAGCAAGTTGAAAGATCCTAGGGTCTTTCTCATATGCTAAGGCCCGCCGTCCAGATTGCAACGCTGCAATCATTGTTGTTGCGCTCCCTGCAAATGGATCAAATACTAATTCGCCTTGATAGCTGAACAGGTCGACGAACTCTTTCACTAATGACAGAGGTTTCTGAGTTGGATGAATCCGCTGCTGAGGAGAAGGTGACTTGCAAACAAATACATTGTGAACCAATTTGCCATGAAATTTGGTGCCAGGCCTTTTTCCTACTACAAGTGCCTCCCAAGCGTTGACCGGTTTGTATTTGTGATTGAATGGTACGGGGTTCGTCTTTTGCCATACAAGAGTACCAACAGCCACGAACTTATGAGACTTTAGTATCTCTGTGTACTCGCCGATTTGGGCCTGTGCACAAAAGATCACGGCCCAGCCGTTTATCTTCGGCAAAACAACATTTGTCCATGCTGGAGGATCTATCTTTCGATCCCAATCTCCAAAAAAACCCTTGGGCATGATGAAGTCTGTGCCGTTCTTCCTAAGTCTTCGAGGCACCTGACTTTCACTTGTATACCGACGACTTATTCCATAGGGAGGATCGGTGAGCAACAGGTCTATGGAACGATCGGGCAAATGACTTGCCCCTTCAATACCATCACCGAGAATAAACTTGCTGTCGTTGACAATTAACTCATCATCGAAACCAAAATGCTGTTGAGCAATTTCTGCCGCCAAAAAGAGAAGAAGTTGTTCGAGAACGCTTTCTGGATCAGGAGCGTCGATTATTGAGGCATCATCTGTAATCAGCAAGCGTCCGAGATTACTTGCTCGTTTACCGTTTTGTCTTGTAGTTACATCAACTGCCCAAGCTTGATCGGATTCGCTATAGATGGGTGGAACGTGGAGAAGATGCTTTCTGTGAGTAGGGAAACTCTTGGAAAGCCACTCGTTTACTGTGGCACGCATCTTGAGTTTCTGTTCTAATGAAACTGTAGACATTCTTGATAGGTCCGAGGTTGCAGTCAGTTTGGAACTGCTATAGTCCCCCCATTGATACAAGAACAATTGTTCTCTTAGCCCTTTACAAGAGAGTACACTTGTTCTTTAGCACTTGTCAAGGACTTCGTCATTGCTTTGGAATGCCCATTTGTGCATTTGCGTGTGGACTGTTCAACCGGTGAGGATGCTGCGCAGGGCGATTCCTGCCAGCAGGCCGAAGCCCCAGATGTAACTACCCATGGCCGGGCGCTTGCGCGCGGTCATCTCCACGAACATGAAGAAGGGCAGGGCCAGCACCGTCGCCATGCCGTAGATGATGTGCACATCCTGCGCCGGGCGAAGGCCGCCGGCGTACATCGGCAGACCCAGCAGCGCCTGCAGCAGCATGGTGCCGAAGATGAGCATGGTCGCAGCGCGAAACAGCGGCGTGACGTCGCCCTTGCGCAAAATGCCGACGCGGACGGCCTGGGCCGTCATCAGCAGGGCGATGGCCAAACCGGCGCGACCCAGCTGGTCATGCAGCGCGCGCAGTTGCAGCAGGGGAATGAGCGAGGCGTTGGCCGCCAGCACCAGCGCGCAGAACAGCAGGATTCCCGTCGCCAGCGCGACGAGTATCCGGCGATCGCGCTGACCGAGGGTTTGCACCCGGCCCTTAAGGGGGTGCGGCCGCTGTTTCACGGCTCCTGCGGCGCGGGTCTGGTGGCCAGCAGGAAGCCGGCGAAGATCAACACGACGCCGGCGAGGTCCGCCATGTATTTCCAGGAAGGGTCGCCCAGGCGAATCAGGGTGCCGCCGAGGGCCGGCAAGAGCCCGCCGGCCGCGATCAGCCAGTTGCCGTAGACGCGATCGCGCATGATTTGCTTGCGACGAAAGAGCCGGGCGGACCAGATGGCGCCCCCGACGAGGGCGATGGTGCCCCAGATGTTCATCACCGGCGAAAAGAAACGCACGGTGCCGCGCCCCTGCGGCATGATGTCACGAAAGATCAGGGTCAGGTCGGTGTCCGGCTGCCAGGCGCCGCTCTCGAAGGGAGTCAACCACAGGGACCAGGGCAGGGTCATGACGGCCACCAGCAGCAGGGCCATCTGGAGGTTGCGGGCGATGTTGCCGCGCCTGACCAGCAGGTAGACCGTGCCCTGGCCCAGCCAGGGCGCCACCATCAGGGCGCCGCACCAGTACCACAGGGCGAAGAAGGTCGCGCTCCAGGTCCGGGTCAGCACCACCTGGCTGAGCGCGCCGGTGAAATACATCAGCATGCCGATGCCCCAGGCCAGTTGATGCGCGCGGCGGCGCTGCCACCAGCGCCACAGAATGGTCAGGGCGAAGATGCCGCTGACCAGCGCCGTCAGCAGGGAACTGGCGAGTGTGAGGCTCACGGCTTACTGCGTGAGGACGCGCCTCGGCGTGATGCGGTAGGTGACGCGCCGCGAACGCTCCCTGTCCGCCGCGAAGTCGCCGAAATAACTGTCGGCGCCGGTGTAGAGCCGCGCCAGTTCGTCGATCAACGCCTCGTCGTCCTCGTTGATGTGCGTCACCTCGCCGCGCACCTCAATGTAGCTGTAGGGATTCTGGTGATCGAGGGCCATCACGGTGACCTTGTTGTTGGCGCGGATGTTGCGATCCTTGCGCCGGCCGGGCTGGCTGTTGACGAGGATGTCATCGCCGTCCAGCTTGCACCAGACCGGCGTGGCCTGAGGCTGTCCGTCGGGCATCATGGTAACAAGGGTTACCACGGTGGGGCCGGCCAGCAGTTCACGGTGGGAGTCGGGAATGGTCGCGCTCACGGTTGGCTCCTTTGCTTCGGTAAGGGGTCGCAGGCGCGGGCGGGCAATACGCCCGGGCCAGGGCGAATACTCATCGCTCCATTGTGCGGACGGTGCCCGGGCCTGTCAATGGCCTGGCCGCTGTGTTGCAGGGCACGCCTACCAGGGGATGGTGTTCCGTTCCGGGTCGAGGTAGCCGCCATTGTCCGCCGGAGTCAGACTGTCGATAACGCGCAGCAGGGCCCGCACCGACTCCTTCGTGGAAAGCGACGCCTGCATACCGCCCATGTCGGTGCGCACCCAGCCAGGATGCAGGGAGCAGGCGATGATGCCCGACGGGCCCAGATCGGCGGCGAGACCGCGCGTGACCATGTTGAGGGCGGCCTTGCTGGAGCAGTAGGCGTACTGGCCGCCACTCTGCTTGCGCGTCAGCGAACCCATGCCGGAGGAAATGTTGACGAGCCGCGGATTGTCGCCCCGCCGCAGCAGGGGCAGGCAGGCCTGCGCCAGCAGCAGGGGGCCCAGACTGTTGACCTGCAGGGTCTGCAGCATGCTGCCCGGGTCCAGCGTGGCCAGACGCTGTTCGAAGTCGGGCGGCTTGATGGCGGCGTTGTTGACGAGCAGGTCAAGGCCGTCCACCGAATCGGCCACTTTGGCGACGGCCGCGCGAACGGAGGCCGGGTCGCTGACGTCCATGGGCAGGACGGTCAGTCGCGGGCCTTCCAGGGCGAGCAGCTCGTCCGCCTGACGCGGGCGTCGCGTCGTGGCGAAGATGCGGGCGTCAGCGCGACCCAGCCACTGTCGCACAAACTCCAGACCGATGCCGCGGTTGGCGCCGCTGATGAGTATGCGCATCTTGTTTTGCCCGACAGACATTTGTGATAGTATACCCCGCCCGGTACGGGGACTGGCAACCCGACGTTCCACGTCGTTGTCAGAATCGATGAGAGCCCTGGTGGCAAAGGGTGTAGCATGCGTCACATTCTGAAGTTCTTTTTGTTTCTGCAACTGCTCGTCACTGGCGGGATGGTCGGGGCGGTCGAGACTTGCGCCGGCCCGGACCAAGGGATTTGCGGGTTGAACGACATCATTCTGGAGGACTTCAGCGAGCCCAGGGTGAGCCAGTTGCGCATCCTGGCGGACGTCGTGTCCGTCCGGGACTACCGGCGCGTGCGGGGTACGCTGCCGGTCTACAACGCGCCGGGCGGTGAAATGACGGAAACGACCGACAAGGGCTTCAATTTCGTCACGGTGGAGCAGACCCGGGGCGACTGGGCGCAAATTGGCAAAGGGGAATGGGTGCCCCTTGACGCGCTGGGGGAGTCGGTCAGGCCCTCCTGGTTTGCCGGGGTGGAGCTGCCGCAGGGCGGTTTGGCCTTTCCCATGGCCTGGACGCTGCGAAGCCTGCGGCCGGCAAGCGAACCGGGCGCCGACGACGCTCCCTACAATCCCTGGCTCCCGCGCTACTCGCGGGTGAGCGTTTTTGGCTGCGTGCGCGTCGATGGCAAGTGCTGGTACCAGATCGCGCCTGACCAGTGGGTGCATCAGCACAAGCTGGCCATTTCTGAACCCGTTGCGCGACCGGCGGAGGTGGAGACGCAGAAATGGATCGGCATCGATCTCTACGAACAGGTGCTGACGGCCTATGAGGGGAAGTTGCCGGTGTTCACCACGCTCATTTCCTCCGGCCTGGACCAGTGGCCCACGAATGAGGGACACTTTCGCGTCTGGCGACGCTACCGGGTCGGTGAAATGAGCGGCGCCTTTCGGCGGCCGGATTTCTATTCCCTGCAGGAAGTCCCCTGGTCGCAGTACTTCGACGATACCATCGCCCTGCATGGCGCCTACTGGCACGATGGCTTCGGCGTCAGGCGCAGTCACGGCTGCGTCAATGCCTCCCTGACCGATGCCAAATGGCTCTATGAGTGGTCCAATGACATCTGGGACGAGGAAGCGGGCGCGGGAATCTCCATCTACGTCTACAGTTCCGGCGAATACGATTGAGGTGTAGGTCCGCCGGGGTGGCGCGTCGTCCCCTGACCGCTCTGCGGGATGAAACTTTGCCGGTTTGCCGGGCAGGCAATGGCCTCATGGCTACGGGCCGATACTGCGCCTGGCGCCGCTGAACAGTTCGCGATTGGTGTGCTCTGCGGCGGAAGCGTTGTGACAGGACAGTTGTTGAACCCACTCTTGCGGCTGTGGCGTAATTTCACGTCAGGATGCGCAGGAATTCGTGGCGAAAGGAAATGCATGCGGCGATCGTCCATGCTGGTTCTGGCCGTGTCGCTACTGTTGACCGGCGGGCTCGCGCAGGCGCTGCCGGTGTGCGAGGCGCCGGGCGATGGCGCCTGCGCCATCAGCGACGAGGTGCTGGCCTCGAATCGCTGGCCCGCTGTGCGTCCCCTGCCCGTCGATGAAGAATTGCTCTACGACCGGGACTACCGGCGCGTGGAAGGAATCCTGCCCGTCTATGAGGAGCCCTTTGGCGAACTGCTGGAGACCGCCGACGAAGGCTACAGTTTCGTCACCGTGTCGCAAATTGTGGACGACTGGGCGGAAATCGGCGAGGAACAATGGGTCCCGCTCGACGTGCTGGGCGAGGAAGTCATTCCTTCGCGCTACGCCGGGGTGGAATTGCCGGCGGCTGGCCTGGAATTCCCGATGGCCTGGACCTTGCGGCATTTGCGCGCGGCGACCGAACCGGGCGGCGCAGACTCGCCGCTCAACCCTTTCCTGTATCGCTACACGCGGGTGAACGTGTTCAGCTGCGTGAAGGTGAATGGCAAGTGTTGGTACCAGATCGGGGCGGACCAGTGGGTACACCAGTTCAACCTGGCCATGTACGATCCGGTGGCGCGGCCGGAAGCGATCGAAACGCACAAATGGGTCGGCATCAACCTCTACGAGCAGGTGCTCACGGCCTACGAGGGCGACACACCGGTTTTCACCACGCTGGTTTCCTCGGGCCTGGAGGAATGGTCCACCAACGAAGGTATCTTCCACGTCTGGTTACGGCGCGCGCGCGGCGACATGAGCGGCGCTTTCCAGCAGCCGGACTTCTACTCCTTGCAGGAAGTCCCCTGGACGCAGTATTTCGACGGCGGCATCGCCCTGCATGGCGCTTACTGGCACGATGGCTTCGGCTTTCGCCGCAGTCACGGCTGCGTCAACGCATCGATTCTCGATTCGAACTGGCTCTACACCTGGTCCAGCGACACCTGGGACTGGGAAGAGGGCCACGGAATCGCGGTGTACGTCTACACCACGGGTCAATACGAATAGTCCGCAGCATCGCCGAAGCGCAGGTCAGTCCCGCCCCGACTTCAGATGACGTTCAAAGGGTGATGTCCCAGGCGGCCAGGTCGGCCAGGAAACGGTGGGCGGTCAGGTCCAGATGGATGGGTGTCACGCTGGCGTAGCCGTGATGCACGGCCCACAGGTCGGTGCCTTCCTCGTCGGTCATGCCCCCGGGCGCGGGCCCGACGATGCGATAAACGCTGCCATTGCTGGCGATTTCGTCGTTGTAAATGCGGATCCCCTGGCGCGTCAAACGAATTTCGCGAATGTCGTCGCAGGCCGGCAGGTTGACGTTGAGGATGGTGAAGGGCGGCAGGCAGCGTTTGAGGGCGTATTCGCCGACGATGCGCGCGGCGACGCGCGCGGCCGCGGCGTAGTCGGCGACGTCGTCGGCAGCCGGATTGTCGAGGGAGAAGGCGATGGCCGGGATGCCGTGGATGGTTGCTTCCAGCGCCGCGCTGACCGTGCCGCTGTAGGTGACGTCCTGGCCCATGTTGGCGCCACGGTTGATGCCGGAAACGACGACGCGCGCCGGCCATTCGGCCATGCCCAGCGCGGTCAGCGCGATGCAATCGGCCGGCGAGCCGCTCACGGCCAGGGCGGGCGTACCGTCCGGCAGCAGGGTCTCGGCGACCGGGATGTCCTGGAAGAGAGTCTTTTTGTGCCCGCTGGCGCTCTGGTTGACGGCCGGTGCGATGACGCGCACCTCGCCCAGTTCCTGCATGGCGCCGGCCAGCGCGACGATGCCCGGCGCGCGCACGCCATCATCATTGGTGACGAGAATGTAGCTCACTCAGGTTGCACTCCCTGTGTTTTCGGTTTCCCCATGCCATGCATTGTACGACGGGATGTCAAGCGGGGATTTCGCCCGCGTTAAGGGCAGGTAAAGCGGGCGGTCTCAGTTCTCGATGGAAATGCTGCCGAGCGGAATGCGCCTGTCATCGGGTCGTTGACCATTGGCAAGGGTGACCTCCAGGCGTTGCAGGTCCGCCAGCCGATACAGTCCTGTGTAAACGTCGTATGTTCCCGCTGCCAGATCTGGAGGAACTGTGAAGTTCCATCGCTCGCCTGACTGCATCCCGGCATACCAGAGGCGGGTGGGCAAACGCCTTCCGAGAGGATACTGGTCCACGTTCCAGAGGGAACCGCCGGCCTCCGGCACGAAATGCAGAAACTGGGTCCAGTCTTCCTTGCCATCGGTTACTGTACTCCAGTGAAACTCGACGCTCATGGACTGACCGGCCCTGATTCGTTCGGGGATGGCGGTCCGTTGCAGCGCGAAACCGTTGGCAAATTTCGCGAGCGCTTCATCCTGACCAATGTTGTCTGACGGCTCTTGCAGCACCAGTTCATCCAGAATGATATGCGTGTCACCCAGGAGCGGATAGTCGCTGGAATCAATCATCAGAGCGTGAAAATCATCGCCATCTATCTTCCAGAAAGAGACTGTCAACCACTGCGCGCGATTGGCGGGCGCGGCATCGGGAACATTCAGGGGCGCCTTGAGAAGGGCGGCAAATTCGAGTCCCGGAGGCCATTTGCGGCCATCGATCCCGCTTCGTTTGTTGATTGTTACAGTGTCGCCCCCGCTGGCCTGGTCAATGAGTTGGGCGGAGAAACCGAAGTCGAAATCCAGTGGTTTGAGTGCTTGCAGAACAACGTGTACCCTACCGGGCTTTCCCGGTCCAATGGAATGGGCATCCCAACCGCGCAGGGCAATGGAGCCCCTTCCAATGTCGGCGTTGATCCTGTGTCCGAAGGTCCTCCAGAGAAAACGGGCTTCGGGGAACACCCTGTCTTCCCAGATTGGCGCGACCAACAGCAGGATGACAAGAATTACATTGGTCAAACACAGACTCACCAGGAACCTGGGCCCCTGAATCCGAGAGCGTGGCAGGTTTGTCGTGGCGTAACCCGAAACGCCCGCAAGCGCAACAGCCATGCCAAGCAGTTCAAGGGTCTCTTCAAGCGGCCCAACATGGGGGTTCCCCAGGATAGTGGTTTCGTCAATGCGAAAACCAAGGCCCCAGAGCCCCGTTCCCACCGGCAGGAGCAGCAGACAGAAACGTCGGACAACATCCCTGCGGTGGCGCAGGACCAAAGTCAGCGAAGACGCAACCAGAATGCTCCGAATGACTCCACCACGAGGGTTTCGGGAACGATGTAACGGGGGAGGGCGGCATACTCGAACAGGGTCATACTCGCAAATGCGACGCCGAGAACCATCCAGTACAGGCGTTCCGGCAGGCGGATGGTCCCGGCCACAATTGCGTTCAGGAAGCACAGGGATCCCAGCAAAAGCGAAGAGAAGGACGAATTGACGGAAGCAATGGTCCACTCCCCGTCATAGTGCCAGAGGTTGAGGGGAAGGAAATCTGCGCCGGGCAGGTACGCGGCGTAGTGAATTGCGAACAGGAGCGTGTGTATGGCAACAAAGAGAGTCGCCAACTGTCGGCCTGGATAGGGTACAAACTGTCGCAGCCTGAAGTTTATCAGCCAGACGAGGAACGCACTCAGGACCAGCGCCACTGAAAGGAAGGGCAAATCCTGCTGGAGTTCGAACAGGAAAGCTGCGAAATTCACAATGCTGGACGACCAGTCGGAAACAAGGGGCCTGGTAACACCGGCGGGATCTGCCTGTGGGCCAACCCTACTGCAAGGCGTCCTGCGCTGCCCTCAGGAACCAGGACAGCGCGAGTTGCAGCGGGCGGTCAGGCGGGATTCAGGCGGCGCTGCCAACCCTGATGCCGGGCCCCATGGTGGAGGTAAGCACGATGCGCCGCATGTAGGCGCCCTTCAACGCCGAAGGGCGGGCGCCGCTGATGGCGTCAATGACCGTGCGCGTGTTTTCCAGCAGGGGTTCATAGTCAAAGCTGGCCTTGCCGACCGGCACGTGCAGGTTGCCGGTCTTGTCGTTGCGAAACTCGACGCGGCCGGCCTTGCGCTCCTCGATGGCCTGGGGCAGGTCGGCGGGTTGGACCACCGTCCCGGCGCGCGGGTTGGGCATCATGCCGCGCGGGCCGAGGATACGTCCCAGGCGACCGACGCGCGACATCATGGATGGCACCGCCAGAGTGGCGTCGAATTCCAGCCAGCCCTCGTTCTGGATGCGGGCGACCACGGCGTCGTCGGCGATGACGTCGGCGCCGGCCTCTTCGGCGGCGCGGGCGTCCTCACCCTCGGCGAAGACCAGCACGCGCACCCTGCGGCCCAGGCCGTGCGGCAGCAGCACGGTGTTGCGCACCTGCTGGTCGCTGTGGCGCGGGTCGATGCCGAGACGCACGTGGACCTCGATGGTCTCGTCGAATTTGGCGGTGGCCAGCCGTTTCACCAGCCGGACCGCTTCCTCAAGCGGGTAGTCCTGCTTGCGGTCGAATTCCTGCAGCGCTGCTTCGTAACGTTTGCCTCTTTTTGCCATGCTTTCCTCCCCGTGGCGCCGGCGGGCCAGGCATGGCCCTCCCACAGAACTCTGTGAATCAGTCGACGACGATGACGCCCATCTGGCGCGCGGTGCCTTCCACCTGGCGCATGGCCGCCTCGATATTTGAGGTGTTGAGGTCGGGCAATTTCACCTCGGCGATTTCCTGCACCTGGCGGCGATTGAGTTGACCGACCTTTTCAGTGAGGGGGTTGGCGGCGCCCTTCTCGATGCCGGCGGCCTTGCGGATGAGGAAGGCGGTCGGCGGACTTTTGAGATCAAAGCGGAAGGAGTTGTCGCTGAAGACGGTGATTTCGGCGGGAATGATATCGCCCATGCGGTTGCTGGTGCGGGCGTTGTATTCCTTGCAGAAGCCCATCAGATTGATGCCGTGCTGGGCCAGCGCCGGCCCGATCGGCGGCGCAGGGTTGGCCTTGCCGGCGGGGATTTGCAGGGTCAGGATGGCCTTGATTTTCTTCGCCATGCAGTTATTCGTCCTCAGGCTTTCTCGACTTCCAGGAAATCCAGTTCGACCGGCGTATCGCGGCCGAAAAAGTTGACCATCACCCGCACGCGGGTCTTGTCGATGTCGATGTTGTCTACCGTGCCGATAAAGTCATTGAAGGGGCCGTCGATGATGCGCACCTTCTCGCCGACGCTGAAGTTGACGACGATGGTCGGCGTCTCCTGCGACATGCGGTCCATGATCTTGTTGACTTCTTCCTCGCGCAGGGGCGTGGGGTCGTTGCCCATGCCCACAAAGCCGGTCACGCCGGGGGTGTTGCGCACGACGTACCAGGAGTCCTCGTCCATGACCATTTCGACCAGCAGGTAGCCGGGGAAGACGCGTCGTTCCACCGGGCGGTGCTTGCCGTCGCGGATCTCGATCTCTTCCTCGGTGGGGATGATGACGTCGAAGATCTTGTCGCGCATACCCATGGTCTCGATACGCTGCTCAATGGCGTGGCGCACCTTGTTCTCGTAGCCGGAATAGCAGTGGATCACGAACCACTGCCTGTCGACCGCGGCGGCTTCCGTGCCGTCCTCAAGGATGATGTTGAGGTCGTCGTCCTCGCTGTCCAGCCAGACCGGTTCGGGGTCGAAGCCTTCCTGGTTCATCTGCTCTCCCGCCCCTGTCACCAGGACGCTGAATTCTTGCGATTGGAACGAATGTAGAAGAATGTGCCCAGGCCGACGACCACGACGAAAAAGCCAAGGAAGAACAGAGGCTGGCCCAGGCCAATGGCGAAGAGTTCGCTGTAGCCCAGGGTGATCAGGCCAAGCACGATGGCCGCCAGCAGGGTGGACACCAGCACGATGACGCTCAGGCGCCGCGCCTCCAGGCGGGAGGGCCAGCTGACCTTGTTGACCTCGTCGCGCACGCCCTCGAAGTAATTGCCGAGCCTGGTGAAGGGCCGGGTCAGACGGTTGCCGCTTTCCTGCACCACCGGCTGGTTGCGGCGGCCAGGCGTGACGCGACCCTTTCGCACCGTGACGCCGCGCTCCTGCGACCTTTCCGGCAGCGCCTCGGCGCTTTTGCCAAAAGGCCACCAGCCCCGCCGTTTCCGGGTTTCGGTCCTGTTGCCAGTTGTCATGCGTACTCCTTGCTCATACAGGGAGCGCCGGGTCAGCGCGCCCCCGTTTCAGTTGCAGGGGAGGCAGGAATCGAACCCACAACCTACGGATTTGGAGACCGTTGCTCTGCCATTTGAGCTACTCCCCTATATGGCGATCCCGCGCGCTCAGCGGGTCTCGCGGTAGAGCACGTGACGACGTAGAAAGGGGTCGTACTTTTTCAACTCCAGCCGGGCGGTGGTGGTGCGCCGGTTCTTGGAGGTGATATACATGTGCCCGCTTTCGGTGCTCTTGAGTTTGACGATGACGCGATTGCCCTTTTTTGCCATGCTGCGATCCTGTTCCCTGGCGCGCTCATTCCCTGCCGGAAGAGCGCTCCGCTACGGTTGAAAGCAAGCCTCTGACGGGATTTGAACCCGTGACCTCATTCTTACCAAGAATGCGCTCTACCCCTGAGCTACAGAGGCGCTGTGGGCCGGGCTGGATTCGAACCAGCGTAGGCTCTCGCCAATGAATTTACAGTCCATCCCCATTAGCCACTCGGGCACCGACCCGTTTCCGCGCTGTTGACCACTTTACTGTGACCACAAGCCACCGACGGGATTCGAACCCGTAACCGCTCGCTTACAAGGCGAGAGCTCTGCCGGTTGAGCTACGGTGGCATGACCGTCGCAGTATAGCAGGGGCGCCTTGCCCGACAAGGCGCGGCCTGCCCGGCAGCACCTGGCGGGACGCAGGCGCATTCTAGTCAGGCGGGGGGACGCTGTCAATCCCTGGACCGGGCCAGGCGTTCCGGTGACAGCAGGCCATGACGCAGCAGCCAGGCGCTGAGTTGGGCCATGCCCGGCTCGGTGATCAGGCAGCCGCGATCGATACCGCGCGGGCTGGTGTCCGGCGGCAGGGGCGCCGGCGCTTCCAGCGGAACGTCGCTGCCTGGCGCGGCGATGACGAGTGTGGGGACGGAGAGGAAACCGACCCAGTCGAGCAGTCGCCGGCGAGCCTCGTCATCGTCATCGATGAACAGTTCACGCCAGGCAAGTCCGTGCAGGCGCAGGGTTTGCTGCGCCAGCGTGACCCAGGGGCAGGGCAGGCGGCGGTTGTACATCACCAGTTCACGGGTCACAGTCCCTCACTCCTTGTCGGCAGGTCGCCGCGCCGGTCCAGAAAGCACAGAATGCCATTGACCACGCCTTTGGCGACCTGGTCCGGGCGTTCGGTCAGGAGTTCGCGGTCCGCCAGCATAAAGCCGGTTTCGATAATGACAGCCGGGGTCCAGAGGTGGACCTCGCGGAAAGTGTGGTAGCTGGTCATGTCCACCGTGACCCCCTCGTGGCGCCGCAGGCCGGTTTCGCGGGCGTAGTGGCGCGCGATGCAATCCACGAGGATGTCGTCGCGGCTGCGGGCGGCCACGCGCGCGGCGGCTGCGGCCACCAGAAAGCCCGAGACCTGTTCGCTGAAGGGCTGGCAGGTATTGGCGTGGATGGAGACCAGCGCCGCGGCCTGATAGTCCTGCAGGCGCGGATCAAACTCGTCGAGCAGGTCGACCGAATAGCCGCGATCACGCAGGCTGCGCACGATGCGTTGCGAAACGTCAAAGTTGATGTCGACTTCAGCCAGGCCGTCGAGGCATAGCGCGCCGGGGTCCGGGTCGGCGCCGGGACTGGAGGGGTTGGGGCCGCGGTGGCCGGCGACGATGCCGATACGTTGCATCCAGTTGGGCGTGGGCGCGCTGGTGGGCCGGGCCACGATTTCAGCCTCCAGCGCTTCCATGCCCAACTCGTTACGCAGGTCAGCGGGGATGAAATCCGGCGGAGTCCACCACACCAGAATGGTCGCGATCAGCCCGCCGGCGACGGCCACCAGAAAAAAGGCGCGGATGAAGCCTCCCAGCAGGCTGACGGCGCCCTGCTGCCGGTCGCTGCGACGCCGCTGCAATCGACGATCGCGTTCCTGGGCGAGCGCGGCGGCCCGTCGCTGGCGGCTCTTCTCGGGTGCCGAGACTTGCTGGCTGCGCGCGCGCGCCGCCTGCCGCATCATTTCTTCGAATTCCTGCGCGGCAGGCCCTTGCGGCGGCTGTGGCTGGTCGCCGGAATCCGGCGGCACGGGGGTATCGGTCATTGAATTGCCGGGTGGCTGGCTGACGCCGGCGATTGTAGTCGGCGGCGGCGGCGGCGACAAGCGCGCTCAGGCGACGCCATTCAGCAGCTGGCCGGCCGCCTCAATGTATTCCAGAGACTGGTGGCGGAAGTAGGTGTTGTAGAGTTCGGCATAGTGCCCGCCCCGGGCCAGCAGGGTCTCGTGGTTGCCTTCCTCAATGATCTCGCCATGGCGCAGGGCGATGATGCGGTCCGCATGGCGGATGGTGGAAAGGCGATGGGCAATGACGATGCTGGTGCGCTGCGCCAGCACCAGGTCCAGCCCCTCCTGAATGAGAGTCTCGGTCAGCGGGTCCACGCTGGCGGTGGCCTCGTCGAGGATGAAGATGGAGGGGTCCTGCAGCAGCACGCGGGCCAGTGAGACCAGTTGCCGCTGGCCCATCGAGAGCGCGCTGCCGCGTTCGCCGACCGCCGTGTCCAGCCCCTCGGGCAAGGCTTTCAGCCAGTCGCCCTGGCCGACCATGCGCGCGCTGCGTTCGACGTCCTCGTCGCTGGCGTCGGGCCTGCCGTAACGGATGTTGTCGCGCACGCTGCCGTCGAAGAGGAAGGGGGTCTGCGTCACCAGGCCCAGGCGGGTGTGGTAGTCGTGCAGGTCCAGCTCGCGGATATCCACGCCGTCGATGCGGATGGTTCCGCCCTGAAACTCGTAGAAGCGGGCGATCAGCTTGCCGATGCTGGACTTGCCGGAGCCGGTGTGTCCGACCAGCGCCAGCGTTTCGCCAGGCTGAATGGTGAGTGAAAAGTCCTGCAGCACCTGTTCCTTGTCGGTGTAGCGAAAGTCGACGCGCTCGAAGCAGATTGCGCCGGCGATCCCGGGCAGTACCCGTGCGTCCCGCTGGATGACCTTTGGCTCGTCGTCGATGAGGGCGAAGACGCGCTCGCCCGCGGCCAGGCCCAGCTGGAACTGGCTCCAGAAGGAAGCGATGCTGGTTAGCGGGAACCAGAACATCTGCATGCCCTGGATGAACAGGAACCAGGTGCCGGCGCTGATTGCACCCGCCTGGGCATCCAGGATGCCGAAATAGACCAGCGCGGTTGTGCCGAGGCCGGCCAGCAGGCCCAGCAGGGGAAAGATGCTGCTGAAGGTATAGCCACTGATCAGGTTGATGCGATAGGAGCGCCGGTTGACGCCGAGAAATTCCTCGTAGATGCTGCCTTCCTGACGAAAGGTCTTGGCGATGCGGATGCCGCTGACCGTCTCCTGGATGTGGGCGCTGACCTCGGCTTGCACGCGGCGCGACTGGGTGATGGTCTTGCGCGCGATATGGCGAAAGCCGAGCGCCGTGGCGATGATGACCGGCGTCAGCAGGAGCAGAATGAGCGTCAGGCGGGGGCTGACGGTGAAGAGGTAGCCGACCAGCAGGACGACCAGCAGGAACTGGCTCATCAGGTCCGTGGTCAGGGTGACGACCGCAGAGAAGGCCTGGGTATCCGAGTTGACGCGGCTGACGATCTTGCCGGAGGGGATGCTGTCGTAAAAGGAGAGATCGCGGCGCAGCACGGCGTCGATGGCGTCCTCACGCAGGCGCAGGGTGACGTTGCCGATGGCGGTGGCCGATTGCCACTGGCGCAGCGCGTTGAAGACCCAGGCGAAGGCGCCCAGCAGGATGGTGCCCACCAGGGCCAGGATCAGGTTGCGTTGGCTCGGCTCGGCCGCGACGCGGTCGATGGACTGCGAGATGAAGATCGGCAGGCCGGTGTTCAGCAGCGAGGTCGACAGGAGGGCGCAGGCGACCAGCACCATGCGCCGGCCCTCGGGACGGAAGTAGCCGAGAATGCGGCGCACCAGCTCGCGGTCGCTGTATTGCCGGTCGTATTCTTCGGCATCGAGGCCGTCCATGATGAAGCCCAGGGGTCAGTCCTCCCTGTGAAACTGCGACGTCGGCTCAGACCGCCGGCAGGGCGACGTCGTAACGGGCGAAGATGCGGCGATAGAGTTCGGAATCGCGCAGCAGTTCCTCGTGGCTGCCGCTGGCTGCAAGGCGGCCCTCGTCCAGCACCAGAATGTGATCGGCCCAGCGGATCTGCGAGAGGCGGTGGGTGATCAGCAGGGTGGTGCGGCCCTGACGGGCGCGATTGATGGCGTGCTGGATTTCGTCTTCCGTGGCGCTGTCGATGGCGCTGGTGGAATCGTCGAGAATGAGGATGCGCGGGTCACTGAGGAAGGCCCGCGCCAGGGCCAGGCGCTGGCGTTGCCCGCCGGAGAGCATGACGCCACGTTCGCCAATCTCCGTCTCGTAGCCCTCGGCGAAAGACTCGACGAAATCGTGCGCCTGGGCCTCGCGCGCCACCTCGACAATGCGCTCGTGGCTGGCGTCGGGCATGCCGAAGGCGATATTCTCCGCGATGCTGCGCGAAAAGAGAAAGACGTCCTGCTCAATGCGCGAGATTTGCGAGCGCACCGAATCCAGCTGCCAGTCGCGGATGTCCACGCCGTCGATCAGGATGCGGCCGGAAGTGACGTCGTAGGTGCGGTTAATCAGGTCGGTCAGGGTGCTCTTGCCGGAACCGGTCTGACCGACGATGGCGACGGTCTCGCCGGGCCTCACGTGGAAGGAGATGTCCTGCAGCACCATGCCGTCGTCGTAGCCGAAGCTGACGTTTTCAAAGACCAGGTCGCCCTGCACCTGGCCGCTGTGGCCGTCGACGTTTTCGTCCATGTCGGCGCTGGCGCGGATAAGCTCGAGGATGCGTTCGCCGCCGGCGATGCCCAGTTGCACCAGGGTGAAGGCGAAGACCGAGATGAAGACCGGGAAACGCATGGCGCTGACCAGGCCGGTCACGGCCACCACGCCGCCGATATCGAGGCGGCCTTCGCCGAAGAGAATCATGGTGTGCAGGAAGGAGAGGCCGAGCGCGAAGCCGTAGAAGAGGTAGGGCAGGTAACGCGCCTCGATGGTGCCCTGTTCCACCAGATAGTCGCGCACGGCCTTCGCGTTGCGCATGAACTTGCGCCGTTCGAAGCTCTCGCGGGCGCTGCCCTTGACGACCTCGATGCCGGTGATGGTCTCTTCCAGGCCGGCGTTCATGATGCCGAAGGCGAAACGCTGCGCGCCGATCACGGGGCTGAGGCGGCGGAAGTAACTGCGCACGGTGACGATATAGACCAGAATGAAGAGCACGGGCACGAGAATCAGTTGCGGGTTGATGAAGGCGATGTAAACGACGGGCAGGACGAGGCCCAGCACGATTTCGATGATGAAGAAGATGCCGGGATGCACCATGTAGTCCAGCTGGTTGACGTCGTCGGTGGCGCGCGCCATCACGTCGCCGACGCGCTGCCGGTCGTGGAAGGTCTGGCTCTTGCCCAGCAGGCTGACGTAGAGCTCCTCGCGCGAATCGTGGGCCAGCTTCTGCGCCATGGTCTCGATGGACAGGCTGCCGCCGAGGTGGGCCAGGCTGTCGATGAGCGACACGACCAGCACGGCCAGCGCCGCCAGCATGAGGCCGTCCTGACCGGAAGGGTTGCTGATTTCCCTGGCGGCGTCGCCGATCAGTACGCGCACCCAGGCCATGGCGCTCCAGCCGATCAAAAAGAGCAGGACGGAGCGCAGGAAGAGCAGGCGGTAGCGCAGGATGTGTGAGAAGATCCAGCGGCGCACGCCGGCGTGGTTGTAGCGGTAGGCATCGGCGACGCTGAACTCGCCTGTATTGCGGGACACGGGTTCTCCTGCCGGCTGGAAGGGCGGTCATTGTAGCACAGGGCCGCTGCCTGTGAAGTGCTGTACGGAGCCGTGTCTGGCCTGGTTGCGATACTTGTCGAGTCCAATGATTTCTTAAGAGCCAATCACAATCAGGATGTGAAGTGACTGTTGTTGTTCAGGCGCTGGCCTGACCCGTAGGCAAGCGGGAAGCTGTCTGAATTTGTCTGCTCAGTGCGACACACGTTACTCCCTGACCCGCAGCAGGTCGCGGTCGCCGAGGGGCTGGACCGGGCGGGCGTTGTTCGCGTAGATTGCTGTGAAGGCCGCAATCTGCGCGGCGGACAGCGCCACCGGCGTATCCAGCAGCAGCCAGCGCACGTTTTCGCTGCAGGGCGGCGTGGTCAGCGAACCCTGGTAGGTGTAGAAGGTTCGCACCTGCGGCAGTAATCCGCTCAGGGCCAGGCTGTCTTCCGAGTTGACAGTGCGGCCGGCCTCGGCCGGCAGGTTGCCGAAGACCGGCGCGTAGTCCTCGTGGTCGCCGTCCCCTTCTTCAAGCAGGATGCCGACCACCGCCAGCATGCCCGAGTTTGGGTCCTGGTGGACGAAGTGGGCCTCCATCGCTGCCGCCTGGCCGTCGATGGTGTGTTCCGACGGGGCGTGGAAGTGAAACTGCAGCAGGGTGTAGCGAATGCCGTCATAGAGGATGTGACTGTCCCCCTCGACGTCGACCTGGATGCTGTGGCCGGTGTTGGTCACGCTGTTGGGCGTCCGGCCATAGTCAAAGTGAATGGCCACCAGATCCAGTTCGCTGGCGTTGCGAATGTCAATCGGCGATTGTGCCGTTCCGTCGGCGCAGCAGGCGTAGTCCGGCGACAGACTGCCCCAGTTGTCGGGGCCGGTCTCGCCTTCATAGCCCCAGTGCGATTCTCCAGCCATGGTCAGCGCCCCCGGTGTCAGGGAACTCACAAGCGCCAACAGTCGGGGCAGGAAGTGTACGTTGCATGCCAGGGACCCGCAACCTGCATGACAAACCGGGTAGTATCCAAATCAATGGGCGGTCGACATGATATGTCGCCCCTACAGTTCCAGGCGAGTATGAGTCCGCCCTGCACGGGGCGCCCGTATCAGGTGTATACTGGTCGTGCCAATCGCCTGCACGGGACAGGACATGAACAAGCGCGCGCCGGTTTACCCCTTCACCGCCATCGTGGGCCAGGAGCGCATGAAACGCGCCCTGATCCTCAACGCCATCGACATGCGCATCGGCGGGGTGCTCATCCGCGGCGAACGCGGCACCGGCAAGTCGACCGCCGCGCGCGCCCTGGCGGCCCTGCTGCCCGAGGTGCGGGTGGTGGCGGATTCGCCTTTCAACGACGACCCCGACCAGCCTTCCACCTGGTCCGACATCGTGCATGAGCGTAACGAACGCGGCGAAGAGTTGCCGGTGAGTATGCGGCGCATCCGCTTTGTGGACCTGCCCGTCAGCGCCACCGAGGACCGCGTGGTGGGCACGCTGGATATCGAGAAGGCCATCCAGCGCGGCGAGCGGCACTTCGAGCCCGGCGTGCTGGCCAACGCCAACCGCGGCATCCTCTACGTGGACGAGGTCAACCTGCTCGACGACCACGTGGTCGACCTGCTGCTGGATTCGGCGGCCATGGGCATCAACGTGGTCGAGCGCGAGGGCATCAGTTTCTCGCATCCGGCGCGCTTCATCCTGGTGGGCACCATGAACCCCGAGGAAGGCGATCTGCGGCCGCAGTTGCTGGACCGCTTCGCGCTCTCGGTGGATGTCACCAGCATCGACGCGGCGCGCGCGCGCATGCAGATCCTTGAGCGTCATATCGCCAGCGAGACCGACGCCGACTCCTTCCGCGAGGACTGGGCGCCGCGCGAGGAGCAACTCTCGCAACGTATCGCCGCCGCCCGCGAACTGGTCGACGAGGTGGAATACGACCGGCGCGACCTTTACGCGATCGCCACCCTGACCAGCAGCCTGCACATCGACGGCCACCGCGCCGACCTGGTGATTCTCAAGTCTGCGCGCGCCCACGCCGCCTGGCAGGGGCGGACGCGCATCAATCATGAGGACATCCTGCTGGCCGCCGAACTGGCGATCCCGCATCGCCTCAAGCGCGGCCCCTTCACCGACGCCACCATGAGCATCGACGCCATGGGCGACCAGCTGGACCAGGTCATGTCCGAGTGGAGCGAGGGCGACGATGCCGCCGAGGCCAGCGCCGACAGCGAGGAAGAACAGGCGGCTAAAAAAAAAGTCAGTCCCTGAGTGAGAGCAGTGACGAGGAACTGCCGGACCTCGGCCAGGCCGAACCGGCGCCGCAGAACGTCTTCGACCAGCAGGACGCCTACTGGTGGGAAGGCGGCAAGCAGGTCGAGAGCAAGGCCGAATTCACGCCGCGCAAACTGGATACCCCGCTCGACCGTCTGACGCGCCAGCGCGCCGGACGCCGTTCGCGCACGAAAACCGAGCGCAAGCGGGGGCGCTACATCCAGGCGCGCCCGGCCAACGGCCGCACCGACGACGTCGCCTTCGACGCCACGCTGCGGGCCGCCGCGCCGCATCAGCAGGAACGCGAGGCGGAGCGCGAAAAGAGTGGCGTTGCCTGGTCGCTGCGAAAGGACGACCTGCAGCGCAAGGTGCGCGTGCGCCGCGCCTCGAACCTCATTCTCTTTGCGGTGGACGCCTCGTGGAGCATGGCCGTCTCGGAGCGCATGCAGGCTACCAAGGGCGCCATCATGTCGCTGCTGACGGATGCCTACCAGCGGCGCGACCGCGTGGGCCTGGTGGTCTTCCAGAAAGATCGCGCCTCGCTGGTGCTCTCGCCGACCAACTCCGTGCTGCTGGCAAAAAAGGCGCTGGCCAACATTCCGGTCGGCGGCAAGACGCCGCTCTCGGCCGGGCTGTTGCTCTCCTACGAGACGGTGCGGCGCGAGACCACGCTCAATCCCGACGTCGTGCCCATGATCATTCTGCTGACGGACGGCGCCGGCAACGTGTCCATCAGCGACCAGGCCCCGCAGGACGAAGCGCATCGCATCGCGACCATGATTCGCGAACACGACATCAAGACCGTCACCATCAACATGGAACACGTGGCCTTTGACCGCGGCCTGGCCAGCCGGCTGGCGGAGAAACTGGGCGGCCCCTGCTATACCCTGGGCCAGCTGCACGCCGAGTTGCTCTACCAGACCGTGCGCCAGGAGATGGAAACGCCGCGCTGAACAGCAAGGACTCTCCGTGAACGACACAAATTACGACGAGGCGCTGGTGCCGGATGTCGAGTTGCCGCCGCTGCTGCGTCTGGCGGATGGCAGCCCGGTAGCCGACGCCGACACCTGGCGCGAACAACGGCGACCGCAACTGCTGGCGCTCTTCGCGCAACAGGTCTACGGTCAGACGCCGGTCCAGAACCTGCCCCTGCACCTCGAAACGCTTGAGGAGACGGCGCTGCCCGGTGGCGCGCTGCGGCGTCAGCTGCGTCTGCTGATCGACGGCGCGCACAGCGTGCATCTGCTGTTGTGGATTCCGCGGCAGCGACCGGCGCCCCTGTTTCTGGGCCTTAATTTCAACGGCAATCACACCACTCACCCCGATCCCGGTATCCTGGCGCCGTCGGGCGACAGGGCAGCGCGCGGCAGCAGCGCCGGCCGCTGGCCGGTCGAAGACATTCTCGCGCGCGGTTACGGGCTTGCGACGCTGTGCTGCGACGATCTGTATCCGGACCGCGTCGATGGCCGGGCCGACAGCGTGCAGCGCCTGTTTGAAGCGCCGGGCGACGAGGGGGGCGCCTGGGGGGCGGTGGCGACCTGGGCCTGGGGACTGAGCCGGGCGCTGGACGCCCTGTTGCAGACGGGGGACTGCGGCCCGGTCGCGCTGATCGGTCATTCGCGTCTGGGCAAGACGGCGCTGTGGGCCGCCGCCCGCGACGAACGCTTTGCGCTGGTCGTCAGCAACAACAGCGGCTGCGCCGGCGCGGCGCTCTCACGGCGACGCTTCGGCGAGACGCTGGCGGCCATCAACACACGCTTTCCGCACTGGTTTTGCCGCAACTTCCGCGCCTGGAACGAGCGCGAGGACGAGTTGCCGCTCGACCAGCACATGCTGCTGGCCCTGGCCGCGCCGCGCCCGCTCTACGTGGCCAGCGCGAGCGAGGACCTCTGGGCCGACCCGCGCGGCGAGTTCCTGGCGACGCTGGCCGCTTCCCCGGTCTGGCAGCTGCTGGGCCACGAGGGCCTGCCCGTCCGGGAACAGCCGGCGCCGGATACGGCTGTGGCCGGTCGCGTCGGCTATCACCTGCGCCGCGGCGGGCACGACATCACGGTCTGGGACTGGGAGCGTTACCTCGACTTCGCCGACGCGCAGTTGCGCTGAAGCCCCGTTTCAACGCCAGTTTTCCGCGCCGCGGAAGGGCATGCATTCGCCCGGCAGGTAGCGCGGCCGTTCGGCGTAGAGGTTTCCGTTGTCTGCAGCGTCGCCGCGCACGAGGATGCTGCGCCAGCCCTCGGCCCTGACGCGGGTCGTGGTGGGGATGTAGCGCAGGGTCAGACCGATGCGCCAGGTATCGGAGGTGTTGGCTTCCGAACCATGGATGATGCGCGGGTTGTGGATGGAGACGTCGCCGGCCTCCAGTTCGAGGTCCACGACGTCGGAATCGTCGATCAGCGAGGGGTGGATCTGCGAGTTCAGGACGTACTTTTCTTCATCGACGTCCACCATCTCGCGGCGTGAGAGCAGGCGCATGTTCTGGGTGCCGGGCAGGATGCGCATGCAGCCGTTCTCGCGCGTGGAGGCCGTCGCCGCCAGCCAGACGGTCATCACTTCCATCGGTTCCAGCGGCCAGTAGTAGCCATCCTGATGCCAAAGGACGGGCTTGCCGTCGCCGGGCGGCTTGGCGATGTAGTGCGGCGCATAGAGCGCGATGTTCGGCCCGAGAAAGGGCTCGAGGATGTCGACGATGCGCTCGTCGCTGACGAGACGGTGCATGAAGGGGGCGTTGATCAGGAAATTGTGGAAAAAGGCCTCCGGCCGCACACCGGGGTTTCGGCGCGATAGCCAGTGGACGTGTTCGGCCGTTTCGGCAGCCAGGTCGGCGTCGATGGCCCTGCGCACGATGGCGTAGCCCTTTTCGTCATAGTATTGCTTCAGATCAGCGCCCATCTTCAGCCTCTCTCAAAGCGGCGCGGGCGACCCCGGCGGTGTTGAGACTCTTTCCGCTTCGTTCCGCTCTCACTTTCCATTCAACAGCGTCCCGAACCATGTGTAGCGAACCTCGCGGGTACAGGCAAGCAACAGCAGGCCGCGGCGCTGCCAGAGCAGGGCGCAAAAGAAACCGCCTGGCAGGAAAAAGACCGGCATGCGCAGGCCGTGGATGAGCTGGACGCCATGAAAGCAGGGCAGCGCCCGGACGTTGGGGCCGCCCGGGAGAACGGGTCGATCAAAGTAGCGCCAGGGGATGGTATGGAAGGTGGCGTGCAGCAGGACGCCCGGCAACATGGCGCAGGCGCGCAGGGCGTCGAGATCGTGAAAACGTTTCCTGGGCGGGCTTTCCGCGGGCGCGGGCATGGGGCGGGTCAGGCCGGGGCGAGGGCGCGCGCCTGTTCCACCAGGTCGGCGGCGAGGTCGTAGCGGCCGAAGGCCGGAATGATGTAGGTGCCCTGCACCTGGTCGCGCATGGCGGCCAGCAACTCACCGGCGATGCGCAGCCCCTCCTGCGGGGCATCCTCACCGGCATCCCCCATGCGCTCGATGATCCGCGGCGGGATGTGGATGCCGGGCACCTCGTTGTGCAGAAAGCGTGCGTGTTTGACGCTGTAGAGCGGCATCAGGCCCATCAAAACAGGCAGGCGCAGGGGCTCGCCGACGAGGGCCACGTACTGCTCGTGGAAGATGCTCATGCGCTCCGGTTCGAAAATGGCCTGGCCGAGGGCGAAGCTGGCGCCGCCCTGCAACTTGCGCAGCAGCACGCGGATCTCGCGTTCCGCACTTGAGGCATTCATGTTTAGCGCGCAGCCGACGGTGAAGGAGGTGGGCTGGCCGATGGAGTGACCGGCCTGGTCCAGGCCGCGATTCAGGCGCTGGCGGATGAGGTGGATCAGGGCCGAAGGAGCGAGGTCGTAAAGGTCCATGGCTTCGGGGTAGTCGCCCACCTGGGTGGGGTCGCCCATGACCACAAAGAGGTTGCGCAGACCGAGGGCGTGGGCCGCCAGCAGATCGCCCTGCACGCGCAGCAGGTTGCGGCCGCGGGTGGGGAAGTGCAACACGGTCTCCATGCCCAGGCGCGACTGCAGCAGGTGGCCGATGGCCCAGGGGCTCATGCGCATGCGCGCGGCGGGGCTGTCGGCGACGTTGATGACGTCGGCGCCGGCCTCCCGCAGGGTGCGGGCTGCGTTGAGCAGGCGCTGGGGCGTGTGGCTGCGCGGCGGGGCCATCTCGACGCTGATGACGAATTCGCGACGCGTCAACTGGTCCGCCAGGCGCGTCGGGCGGTCGGGCGCGAGGTCTTCCTCATCTTCAATGTGAATGAGCGCGGGCAGCGGCGGCGGCGAGGCCTGCGGGTCGTCGAGGGCCCGGCGCATGGCGGCGATGTGTCCGGGGCGCGTGCCGCAGCAACCGCCGATGAGCACCGCGCCAAGGTCGCGGAAAGTGAGGGCGTAATCGGCGAAGTAGTCGACGGTGGCCGGGTACATCACGCGGTCGCCAACCAGCTCCGGGAAGCCGGCGTTGGGCTGGGCGGAGTAGCGTTGGCCCGGCGCGCTGTGCTGCATGGCCTGCAGCAGGCGCGCGATCTGGGCCGGCCCGCTGCTGCAGTTGATGCCGATGATGTCGGCCCCGGCGTCCATCAGGCCGCGGGCGATGGCCCCCGGCAGCCAGCCCAGCTGGGTGCGGTCGTCATTTTCGAAGGTCATCTGGCAGGCGACGGGCATGGCCGGGTCCAGTTCGCGCAGGGCGGCCAGCCCTTCCAGCAGCTCGTTGAGGTCGCTGAAGGTCTCCAGTACGATCAGGTCGACGCCTTCGGCGAGCAGCGCTTCCGCCTGCTGACGAAAGGCCGCGCGGGCGTCTTCGCGCGCAAGGCGGCCGTAGGGTTGCAGGCGCACGCCCAGGGGGCCGATCGAGCCGGAGAGGTAGAGATTGTCGCCGTCGCTCTCCCGCATGACCTCACGGGCGAGCCGCACGGCGGCGCGGTTGATGGCTGTCAGTTGATCATCCAGCCCGTGGTTGGCCAGTTTGAAGCGGTTGGCGCTGAAGGTGTTGGTCTCCAGCAACTCCGAGCCTGCGTCCAGAAAGCCGCGATGGACGCGCGCCACCCGTTCGGGCTCGTGAAGGCAGAGCGCATCGAAGCAGGCGCTGATCGGCAGGCCCTGCTCGTGCAGCATGGTGCCCATGGCGCCATCGACCAGCAGGGGCGCCGCCTGGCGAATGCGTTGCGCGAAGGGTAGCGAGGGCATCAGGGTCTCACTTCGGGGGGATCAGACTCCGCAACTGCTGGCATAGACGAGGCGACCTTCCTGCCCGGGGTGTACGCCCCAGGTGATGGCGGCCAGGCCCCGGTAACGCTCCGCGCGCAGCAATTCGAGGTTGCGCTCGCGCATCCACTGTTTGAGCGTCTCCTCGTCGTCGTCGGTCTGCAGCACCAGGGTCGTGTATCCCATGCCGCGGGGGCGGAAGAGGTCGTAGTCCGCGTAGACGATCTCCGCGTCGGGATACATCATCTGGCGCGACGTGATGTCCGAGTAGCAGAAATGGTCCATCAGCAGCACGAAGAGCGCGATAATCAGGAACCCGCTTAGCGCCAGGGCGAGCAGGGTGCGCCACAGCGGCGGCGGGCGGTGGAAGATCATCGTCTAGGCCCGACAAGCAGGTCGGTGACAGTGATGGACAGGACGATGTCGCAGATGTATTTCAGACAAGATTTCCCTCCGGGAGTTCCGGAATCAGCACACGGGAGGCTGTAGCAGGAAATAAGCGGGTTACCTATACACCGATTTCACTGCTGTGTGATGGAGATATCCAATAGATGCAGTATAAGCAATTGTATCGGCAGAAGCCGCTCTTCGAGAAGATCGCGTGGCAAATTGAATGAACGGTCATGCGCGGCCGTATTTCCCAGAGCTGCAATATCGCGCAGGGTCCGCTTCGAATGTCTGCTCAATTTGAGACTAGTTTCTTTAGATGCCACTCCAATGAGCTCGCCGAGTGGCCGAAACTCTCCTTTCTTCGTGATTTTCTCTGAGATTTGCTTGGCTTCAAATGCCTCGATAATCAAGGTTTCAGTGAGGCGTCTCAACATGGCGGCACTGGCGTCGTACCAGCCACTTTCATATGTGCCATTTATCTCTTCAACCACGGGCAAAAGGTGTTGATGACCCTGCCCGAACCAAGATGGATTGAGCACCTTTGTCGTTTTGGGAATTTGACCGCGAAGCGGCGGACTTGAAAACGCGTTGGCATCTGCCTGAATATATGCGGCCGCTCTGAGAGCATCTTTGTAGAGATCGGTCATTGTGGTGCGTCAGCAGCCTTGCCATAGAGATGATTGGCCATGCTCGCGAAAATCTGGTCGATTTGCTCAGGACCTGCATCAGACGCAATGTGGATTTGGATGTCTATGTGCAACGATGGCGCGGGCGTTTGGATTGCAGGATGTGGGTGCGGGAAGCGTTCCTGTTCCACAGAAGCCCCAACCGCATTCTGGCCTTTCGCCGCGGATTTACCATCTTCTGATTCACCAAAGTCTGCCAGCGAGCACAATGCCTTGAACGTGTTGGCAGTGCGCGTTACAGCTAAATCTCCTGCTGTGGAACGCTCCCTGAAAAAACTCTTCAGATTTTCAACACTGAGTAGATGAGCATCAGGATGTATTTGATACAGGGCCGCATAACCCTCTTTCATCGCAGCGGCGAGCGCTTTCCCAGAATTGCTGCCACTCCGATATTGCATCCATTTGTCCGTTGGCTTTCTGGACGCATCGACAAAGTCAATGAACTGCAGCACCCTCGGTATTGCAACATCATTTGACGAGGTGTAGCCCACAGATCTTAACCAACTTCCGCTAACTTTGTCCGGAACACCCAAACGGCTGATATTGCCCATAAATGACTTTAGCCTGTTTGGAACCGCAACGTATGGAAACTCTGCCATGTCCAATATCCTACTAGACCATTTACTGCGGGTACAGGATAAATGATACGCGCCGAAATGTCAATGTCAATTGTGACACAATCACAGCCCGCAGTCCAGTATAAGACATAGATTAATGAGTAGGCATCAACCCAAGATTTGCTGCGAGCGATCGAGATTGCCGACGCTGAAGTAGCGCGCGGCCGGATGATGGACGACGATGGCGGCCGTGCTTTGCTCCGGGACCCACTGAAAGGCGCTGGTCAGTTCCAAGCCGAGGTCGGCCGCGCCCGGCAAAAGGCGCAGCACCGTCTCGTGGTCGGCCAGTTCCGGGCAGGCCGGATAGCCCCAACTGTAACGCTTGCCGCGCTCCGCGGGGATGCCCAGTTCGCGCGCGATGTGCTGATGCACGTAGACGGCCGTGGCTTCGGCGGCCTGCACGGCCAAACCGTGGAAGAACCAGGCCTCGCTGTATTCGTCAGCTGCCTGCAGGGCGTCGACGGTTTCGGTGGCGACCGCGCCCACGGTCACGATTTGTAGCGCGACGACGTCGACCTGGCCGCCCGCCGCCGGCGCGAAGTAATCGGCGATGCAGAGGCGATCGCCCGTCGGCTGGCGCGGAAAACTGAATCGGGCCAGCTCGCGGCGCTCGCCGCCGGCCAGCAGCTCGTGCTGCCAGACGATCAGGTCATCGCCCTCGCTGCCTGCGGGGAAGTAGCCGTAGACGGCCTGGGGCTGCAGCGAACGCTTGCGCAGGGCCTGGCGGCTCATGGCTTCCAGGCGGGTGGTGAATTCCGCTTCCAGTTGCTCCCACTCCTCGCCCCGGGTGTTCTTCGCGCCCCAGGAGAGGCGGAAGAGCTCGGGTCGGTGGACGTGCTGCAGCACAATCTCCAGCGGCAGATAGTCGATGGTCTTCGCGCCGAAAAAGGGAGGCTGCGGAATGGACGGCGCGGCGGCCACCGTGCTGACCGCGCCGGCGCGGGCCCGCTTGCGTCCGGCGGCGGGACGTTCCCTTTCGGCCCTGGCGTCGGCCAGCAGCCCGGTCAGCAGTTCCGGTCGTCGCTGCGGGTCCACCAGGCCGTCGACGACCTCAAGGCCCTCGAAGGCGTCCTTGCAATAGAAGACGCCGGGGGCGTAAGGCTGGCCGTCGTCCTCCAGGAAGAGGATGCGGCGACCGAAGCGACGGTTGATGGCCGCGCCGCCGATCAGCACGGGATAGTCGAGATCGCGCCGCGCCAGTTCGTTGACGATCAGCGGCATTTGCTTCGAGGTGCTGACCAGCAGGGCGCTCAGCCCGATGGCGTCGGCGCGCAGCGCCTGGGCCTGGTCGATGATGGTGTTGGCCGGCACCTGCTTGCCGAGGTCATGCACGGTGTAGCCGTTGTTGCCGAGGATGGTCTTGACCAGGTTCTTGCCGATGTCGTGCACGTCGCCGTAGACCGTGGCCAGCACGACCGTGCCCTTGCTGGCGCCCTCCAGACGCTCCATGAATTGCTCAAGGTAGGCGACAGCGCGTTTCATGGCCTCGGCGCTCTGCAGCACGAAGGGCAGGATCAATTCACCGGCGCCGAACTTGTCGCCGACTTCCTTCATGGCCGGCAGCAACACGTTGTTGAGCACCTCGATGGCGTCCTGGCGCGTCAGGCAGTCGTCGATCAACGCTTCCAGGCCGTCCTTCTTGCGATGCACGATCTGCCAGTGCAGGGCATCCTCGCTGCGCATGTCGGCGGTGGGGTCGACCAGTTCCTGGCCGGCAAGCTGCACCTCGTTCTGCTCGAAGAACTGAATGAAGTCCGTCAAGGCGTCTTCGTGGCGGTTGAAAATCAGGTCTTCGGCCAGCTGACGCTGCTCCGGCGGGATCTCGGCCAGGGGCGTGATGTGCGCCGGATTGACGATGGCCATGTCGAGGCCGGCCTGCACGGCGTGCCACAGGAAGACGCTGTTGAGGACGCCGCGCGCCCCCGTTCGCACGCCGAAGCTGACGTTGCTGATGCCCAGCGCAGTCAGTACGCCAGGAATGCGCTGCTTGATGAGGCGCAGGCCCTCGATGGTCTCGATGGCGCTGTCACGCAGTTCGGCCTGGCCGGTAGTCAGCGGGAAGGTGAGCGTGTCGAAAACGAGGTCTTCAGGGCTCATGCCGTAGTCTTCGCAGGCGATCTGCGTGATGCGCTGCGCGACGGCCAGCTTGCGTTCGCGGTCGTGGGCCATGCCCTCTTCGTCGATGGTCATCGAGAGCACGCCGGCGCCGTGTTCCCGGGCGACCGGCAGGACCTGGTCGATGCGCTCGCGCCCGTTTTCGAGATTGTTGCCGTTGATGATGGCGCGGCCCGGGTACTGCTCCAGCGCGGCGGCGGCGACGTCGGCCTCGGTGGTGTCGATGATCAGCGGGGCGGGCACCGCCAGCGCCAGCTTCTTGACCAGTTGCTGCATCTGCTCCAGTTCGTCGTCGCGCTCGGTCAGGGCGACGCAGACGTCCAGCATGTGGGCGCCGCGCTCGACCTGGTCGACGGCGATCTGCACTACGCCGTCGTAATCGTCGGCCAGCAGCAGTTGCTTGACCTTGCGACTCCCCAGGCTGCTGACGCGCTCGCCGATCATGGTGGGGCCGGGCCGCTGTACCATGGGCGTGGCGGTCATGGCGCTGGAGGCCTTCGCCTCGTGCTGCGGCCGACGCGCGGCCGGTGGTCGCAGGCTCGGCGGGCGGCCATCGCGCGAGTTGCCATGCACCCTGGCGACCAGCTGCGCCATGTGTTCCGGGGTGGTGCCGCAGCAGCCGCCGACCACGTTGACGCCGCGCGCGGCGAACTCCGCCACCATCTCACTGAAAGGGCCGGGTTCCATCGGATAGACGGCCTCGCCCTCAACATTGACGGGCAGGCCGGCGTTGGGCAGCACGCTGAGCGGCAGGCGGCAGTATTCGAGCAGGTGTTGCACGGGGGCGCGCATGTACTCGGGGCCAGTGGAGCAGTTGAGCCCGATGACATCAACCGGCAGCGCCTCCAGGGTGGTCATGGCGCTGTCGATGTCGGTGCCGAAGAGCATGCGGCCGCTGGTATCGAGTGTGACCTGCACCTGCAGTGGAATGCGCGTGCCCGAGTCGGCGAAATGGCGCTGTACGCCGTGGACGGCCGCCTTGACTTCCAGCATGTCCTGGCTGGTCTCCAGCAGCAGCAGGTCGGCGCCGCCTTCGCAGAGGCCGCGGGCCTGTTCGCAAAACAGGTCGGCCAGCTGCTCCCATGTGATGTCGCTGAGGTCGGGGTCGTCGCCGCCGGGCAACTTGCCGGAGGGCCCCATGCTGCCGGCGACGAAGCGGGGCATGCCGGTAGCCTGTTCGTACTTGTTGCAGGCGCGACGCGCCAGGCGGGCGGCGGCGCGGTTAATCTCCAGCGTGCGCTCGCCGAGGCCGTATTCGCCGAGGGTGAGGCGGTTGCCGCGGAAGGTGTTGGTCTCGACGACCTCGCAGCCGACGGCGAGGAAGGACTCGTGGATGGCCTCGATCATGTCGGGGCGGGTGACGGAGAGGTAGTCGACGCAGCCGTCGTAGCGCTTCCCGCCGTAGTCGGCGGTGACGGGATTGCGCGCCTGGATGCTGGTGCCCATGGCGCCGTCGAAGAGGACGACGTGGTCGGCGATGGCGTCCAGGTAACGCCGGTTGGTGAAGTTGCGCTGCGCCCGGTTCATTGGGTTGTCTGAGCCCGTCATGTCCCTTGTTGAAAGTCGCCATTTGTGTGACACTTGTTGCGCGAAAGTGTCAATCTAGCGGGTTTGTGTGTCAAAAGTGGCAGACAAACCAGGTTCATTTGCAGAAATCTCCAACAAGTGCAAGCCAATACCCCCTCACTTGCAGAAAGTGTCACACAAACTCAGGTGACGGACAAAAACCCGGAAATATGTCCGACAACTCATTTGTGGGACAAAAGTGTCCGACAGATCTGTTTGACGGACAAAAACCTCTAAATATGTCCGACAATCCGATTTGTGCGACAAAAGTGTCCGACAAAACGGGTTCCGGGACAAATATACTGAATCATGTCCGTCAGTTTCGTGGTTCGAAGCTCTGTCATTGAGGCGCAGCCTTGCCTTCCGCTATTTCCAGCAAATCAGTGAAAAGAAAAACGGACGGAGATTGTCCTGTGCCAGGTTTCAGTTCTTTCAGGATTTCATGGTCCCTAAACCTGCCCAGGATGCGTCGCGCTGCTCGAACAGGAACTCTCGTTTCCACGACAATGCTCGAAGTCGTGAAGATTGGTCGGCTGAAAATGCCATCAAGGATAGCGATGCCGTATTTTGATCTGCCAATTTCTGCAATCCTGATCTTCAAACCGTCATACAGGGACGTTACCTTCCGCATTTTCGCCAGGTCTTCCCCGGCCTGCGAAGTGACAGTCTGCAAGAAAAATTTGCACCAGCCTGTCCAGTCATCATCGCCTGAAACCGCTTGCAGTCGGTCGATGTATTCTTCTCTCATGGACTCAAGGTATGCACTGACGTTAAAGAGCGGTTCAGATATAAGCCCGTATTGCCACATCATCAGAGGTATCAACATTCTTCCGAGCCGTCCATTGCCGTCGCCAAAAGGGTGAATGGCTTCGAACTCGGCATGCATCAGTGCCACCTTCACCAGAGGAACTGATGGATCGTTCAGAGTGTAAGACAACCAGGTGTCCAGCGCTTCATACATTCTGCCTATTCGCACAGGTATGTATCTGGCGTCATGGATGGTTCCGCCTCGTGTACCGATCCAGTTCTGGTTGGCTCGAAATGAACCCGGGTTCCGGTTCTGTCCGCGAGTGCCACTTAGCAGAATTTGATGAACCTCAAGGATGATCTCCAGAGATAGAGCCTGGTTGGCAAGCAACTTCCGGGCCAGATCTGTTGCCCGCTGATAGTTGATGACTTCCTCAATGTCCTCGCGCTCGCGGGATGTGCCCGGTATTTCTCCAGCCTCGAAGCGCATCACCTGTTCCATGGATACCTGTGTGCCTTCGATGCGTGACGAAAAATCAGCTTCCCTGCGCGCAAACACGGACAACAGCAAGTTGCTGTTGGGCATCTCAACCAGCGCGTTGTCATAGCGCCCCAGTGCTAAAGATGCCGAGGCGAGAGCTGGAGCCAGTCGCTGCCAGTCGAGCCGTTCAGTGGGGGGAAACGCCCCTTGTCTGTAATGCACCGGCGTCATGTTCCTGATCCCCACAGAAAAATCGACCCCCGGCGCGGCGGGAGCCTGGGGCTGCCAATGCGCATCAGCCGGGCAGGCCCGCCGCTGATGGCACCTTCCCGATGCTTCGGAGGTTGCCGCGGGCACGGCCGGTCGCCGCGCCCGTTCTCTACCTGTGACTGTCGTCAGTCTGGCAGAAATTCAGGTGGCTGTCAATAGAACCCCGGTCCAACCAGGACGGTCCTCCGCAGGTTCGACAGCGAAGGAAACAATCTCTGCCCGTTGCAGCCTGGGTGGAATCCGCTTATCATGAAAGCAAGGCATTGCTGGTGGCAGGAAATAGACATGGAAGCCAAAAAGAAGGTTGACAAGACCCGCAAACCTGCCCTGCGCAAACCCGGTGCAGCGGGAGAAAAAAAAGACAGGCCCTGGCCCACGCTGGAAAACGAAGTGATGGACAAGTGGGCCAAAAACATTGAGAAAAATCGGAACAAACCCGGTTCCATCCCGTACCCGTTTGACCGTGAGTGATGCAGGCTACATCCTCGACACAAACATCGTCATCGAAAGAGGTAAGCGGTCACCGGATCGTAACGTGATCCGGTGGTTTGATTCTGTGCCAGGCGACAAATTGTTTCTGACGCCGCCAGTCTATGATGAATTGCTGAAAGGCATAGACGAAACTGACAGGGAAAATCCCGCAAGACAGCGAAAAACGCTTGAAGAATTCAGAGCGGATATGGGTGGCTGGAACTGCCAGGGGGCGTGCCGGTCATTATGACGGAGGCGATGGCAGGTCTACTCGTGGAAAACTCCGGTAACATCCCCAGGAACATCTACGTAGATTTTCTGATAGGGATGATCGCCATCAACCATGAAATGCTGGTCGTTACCAGAAACGAAAAGGACTTCAGACGCTTGGGAATTTCATTCCTTAACCCCTTCAGATACAGGGGCTGATGCGCTCTTGCCCTGACTGTCAGCCCAGCCAGGGCCGCACCATGTCGGCCTCGATGCGCAGGCCGGCCCACTCGTCGTCGTCCGGCCCGTCGTAGATCAGGGTGTAGGGGCCGGAAAAGCCGCCCTCGTCGCAGACCTGCAGGCAGCGCTCAAAGTCAGCGGCGTCAGGTTGCAGCGGCGATGTGAAGCTGCACTTGGCGTGGGTGGAGCCGGCGTAGGGCATGACCTGCGCGAAGTCGTCGTACTTGTCCGCGCCCTTCCAGTTGCCAAAATCGACACAGAGGCTCACCTGGTCGCGCAGGGGTTCGAGCAGTTCACAGACGCGGTCAGGCGTGCCGGTGACGTCGAACCAGTTTTCGGTCATGAGACCGACATTGTGCCGCGCCGCCACGTCGGCCAGGGAGGCGAGGGCATCGCGACTGCGGGCGACGGCGCCATCGTCGAGGGTCTTGCCGCCGATGACGCGCGCGCTGTCCGCGCCCAGTTTGCCGGCGACCGCCAGCCAGCCTTCGATCCAGGCCAGGTCACGCGCCTGGTGTTGCGGGCTGCTGATGTCACCGTCGTCGATGAGCAGCGAGAAGATGGACACGCCGGCCTCCTCATGCGCCGCGCGCACGCATTCGAGGTAGGCGTCATCCAGTTGCCGCAGGTGAAAGTGGCAGATTTCCAGGGTGTGGATGCCAAAACGGGCCAGGCGCGCGGGCATCTCCAGCAGGGTCAGTGCTCCCGGCCCCCAAGGTTCGCTGTATGACTTTTCCGGCTGCTCCGGGCTATCCCACCAACTGGGCCCCAGTTGCCGGTGCAGGCTCCAGGTCGATACAGACAGTCTTCTTCCAGTTCCCGCCATGACAGCTCTCCCCCACCGCTGCGGCGCGCCAATGCCTTCATCATAGCGACAGGGCGCGGCAGTGGCCAGGAACTACAGCAGGTCGAGTGGGTCGAGGTCGATGATCCAGTCGCGGCCTGGTTGCAGTTCGTTTAGCGCGAGGACGGGGTCGGGACTGCGCAGCAGCAGGTGCCAGCGGTACTGGCGGCGGATTCGTGTGAAAAAACAGGGCGCGGGTCCGATCAGTTCGCTGCCGCCCAGGTCCTTCGTTTCGATGATCTGGCGCAACTGTTCGGCCGCCTGGCGGGCTTCCTGTTCGGCGCGGGCCTCGCTTTCACGCTGGATGAGAATGCGCGCCAGGCGCCGGAAGGGCGGATGCCCCAGGCGACGGCGCCAGTCGATCTCCTGTTCGTGGAAGGCGCGGTAGTCCTGGTCGACTGCCGTCTGGATGGCGTAATGCTCCGGCTGGTAAGTCTGCAGAATGGCGCGCCCGCCCGCCAGGCCGCGCCCGGCGCGGCCGGCCGTCTGGGTCAGCAACTGAAAGCTGCGCTCGCCGGCGCGAAAGTCCGGCAGGTTGAGGCCGTGGTCGGCGTTGACCATGCCCGCGAGGGTCACCAGGGGCAGGTCCAGCCCGCGGGCGATCATCTGCGTGCCCACCAGAACGTCCGCCTCGTGGTCGCTGAAGCGTTGCAGCAGGCGGTCATGGGCGACCGGGCTGCGGGCGCTGTCGGCGTCCCAGCGCAGGACGCGGGCGCGCGGGAAGAGTCGCTGCAATTCCTGCTCGACCTGCTGCGTGCCGGCCCCGAAGTAGCGAATGCGACGCGAGTGGCAGTCCGGGCAGGTGCGTGGCGGGGCGCGCTCAAAGTCGCAAAGATGACAACGCAGGCGGCCATCGTGACGATGCCAGGTGAGGGAGTTGTCGCAATGCGGGCAGCGCTCCACATAGCCGCAATCGCGGCAGAAAACCCAGGTGTTGGCGCCGCGCCGGTTAAGGAAGAGCAGGGCCTGTTGCCGGTTGGCCAGCACGTCGCGCAGTCCCGCCTGCAGGGCGCGGCTGAAGATGCTGGTGTTGCCACTGCGCAATTCGCTACTCATGTCGACCAGCTTCACCGGCGCCAGGTCGACCATCAGCGCCAGACCGGCGGGCGCCGGCGCGTAGCGCGATTCCAGCTGGCTGGTCTCAATCAATTGTCGGATGCGGCGCCGGTGGCCCATGATGCGTTGCGGCAACTCCAGCAGTCGCAGGTCTCCGCATTGCGCGCGATGAAAGGTTTCGACGTCGGGCGTGGCGCTGCCCAGCAAGAGAATGCCGTCCTTGGCGCGCATCATCGCCTCGGCGACGCTGCGCGCGTGGTAATAGGGAATGGCGGCGTCCGGCCCCTGGCGGTAGCTGGCGTCGTGTTCCTCGTCCAGAATGACGAGGCCGACGTCGGGCAGGGGGGTGAAGAGGGCCGAACGTGTGCCGACCACCACCTGTATCTCGCCGGCGCGGGCCTGGCGCCAGATGTGATGGCGTTCGCCGTCGCCGAGGCCGCTGTGCGCGACCGTGACCTGACCCGGAAAGCGGGCCGTGACGCGACGCAGGGTCTGCGCGGTGAGCGCGATTTCCGGCACCAGAAAGAGGGCCTGGCGCCCCTGTTGCAGAACGCGTGCGATGGCGCGCAGGTAGATTTCGGTCTTGCCGCTGCCGGTGACGCCGAAGAGCAGAAAGCGTCGCTGTCTCGCCTCCCTGACCTGCGGCCAGCGCTCAGTCTCCTGCCCGATTTCCCGCCAGACGGCCATCTGCCCGGGCGTCAGCGGTGGCGCTTCTTCCGGCACGTAATCCCACGCTATCCGGGAGTTGAACCAGCCCTCGGCGCTGCCGAGGTGAATCAGGCCGGCGTCCTCCAGACGACGCAGGCCAGCGAGTGATAAACCGGTCTCCTGTTGCAACTGGCGGGTCGCCACGGGCGCGTCCGCGCGGGACAGCCATTGCAGCGCGCGCAGCGCTCGCTCCGCCTGTCGCAAGGCGCGCAGCGTCGCGTCCAGCTTGTCGAAGGGGACGGCGGAGACCAGTCGTCCGTCCTCGCCCGAGGCAACACGGCGCAGCAGGCCCTCGCGTTGCGCCCGCCGCAGGGTCGCGCGGTCCGTGGCGGAGCGTGTCAGCGCCTCCTGCAACGGAAGGCCCGCGGGGCCGGCGTCCGCCACCTGTTGCAGCAGGTCCGCGCGTCGCGAGCGGCGTCCGATCAGATGGCGGTGGGCGTCGATACTGTCGCGGGGAATGGCCAGGGTAGCCGTGCGCAACTGTCTCGGGCGCGCCGGCGGCAAAAGGGTCGCTTCGCTGCGCAGGAGGCCGGCAGCCTCCAGCCGGCGGACCGTTTCGCGCCAGGTGGTTTTCGGCAGGGCGCTGCCGATTTGCGTGTTGGTCAGCGGGCCACGCCGCTGCAGCAGGTCCAGCACTCGCCTGGCCAGGGGGTCACTTTCTCCGGCGTCACTGTCCCGGGCGCCCTCGATCAAGGAAACGCGCATGCCGCGCCGGCTGCCAAGGCCGGGGGGCAGGAACAGCCACAGGCAGGGACCGGGCGGCATGCGGAAGCGCCGGCTGATCCAGAGCGCCAGTTCGATCTGCTGCGCGTTCAGGAAGGGTTCGGGATCAAGCAGCGCTTCCAGCGGCCTGGTCTGCGCGATCTCGCTGCGGCCTTTCAGTGCAACCAGGATACCAGGCTGCAGACCGGTGCCGAAGCGCACGCGCAGCAGCTGGCCTGGCTGGACCTGGCCATGCAGCGCTTCGGGAACGTGCCAGGTGAAGGTACCCGGCAGGGGCAGGTTGAGGGCGACGTCGGCGAAGCACACGGGCCTGGTGGACATGGCAGGCGGACAGTGTTTTACAGATTCAGTATAACAGGTCGGAAAGACGTCGCGTTCAACGAATGGGAAAAAGTTCGGAGAGCGGGCCCATCAGCCCGTTGGCGTCGCGGGCGGCGATCGCGAGGCTGGAGAAATTCTGTGGCAGGAAGCCATCCCAGGTGACGCTGTTGCTGCCCTCGATATCAAACTGCACGTAGCGTCGGGCGCGGGGTCGGCGCAGGGCCACGACGTAGGCGCTGGCGCCCGGCACCGGTTCCCAGACGAGGGTGCGCCCGCCGTTTTCCGCCTCACGCAGGGCGATGTTGCGTGGCGGACGCGGACCGTCGGCGAGGGCGGTGACGATGGCCAGCACGGCCCGGGTCACACGCGTGAGGTAACTGGCCTGCACGATTTCGATGGTATCGCGGGCGTTGTTCTGGCGCGTGCTGTCCTCCAGGCTCTGAATCAGGCGGAAGGCGGGGTAACCGGCTTCGCTGAAGGTGATGTGGTCGCTGTAGCGTCCGGCGCGGTCGGCGCTGTCGTGCAGGACGAATTCCAGATCAGGGACGTGGTTGAGGGCCAGCAGTTCGACGCTGCGGGCTGCCTCTCGCGAAGGCGACGTATCCGGGCCGTCCGAATAGACCCGCAGGCGGTCGGGATCGCTGTTTCCCAGCGCATCCCGGGGGCTGCCGATGCTGTCGAGGTTGATCATCAGACGGACGTCGATGCCGCCGGGCTTCAGGTAATCGTGGACGAATGAGATGCTGCCGCGACGACCCACCTCCTCGGCGGAAAAGGCGACGAATATGATGGCGCTGCGATGCGGGCGGGAACTCAGCACGCGCGCCAGTTCAAGCAGGGCGGCCACGCCGCTGCCATTGTCGTTGGCGCCGGGCGCGGGCGCGTTGCCATCGTTCTGGTTGCTGCCGGTGCTGTCGTAGTGGGCGCCGATGAGCAGCGTGCCGGCCGCGGGCTCGCTGCCGCTAAGGAAGGCCACGATGTTGCGCGCCTCGCTGCGGACGCCGGCCCAGTCCAGATTGAAAGGCTGCGGAAAGACGACCAACCTGCCCTGGGAGGCGGCGCGAATGCTCTCAAACTGGCCCAGCAACCAGTCCGCCGCAGCGCCTATGCCGCGGTTCGGGTTTTCGTAGCCGGAGTTGACGTGGCGAGTTTCGAATCCCTGCAGGGTGGCGACGTGCGAAATCAGGCGGTCCGACTCGATCTGGTTGCCATAATTGAGCAAGAGAGACGTGGCGTCGGGCGCGCCTGTGACGGCGGCCGGCGGCAGTTGCTGCGGGCTGAGCGTGGCATAGCCGATGGTGGGTGGTGGTGTAACGCCGGGCGTGGGAATCAGGGTCGGCGGGCCGCTGCGCGTTCCCAGGTCGCAGGCGAGCGCTGCCAGCGCCAGCGCCGCGAGAACGAGTGTGACCCTGGCGACCGGTTTCATGGCGCGGATAGTATCACAAACGGCCGTACCGGCGGTTCTCAGTCCTTGCGCACGATTTCCCAGGCGAGGTGATTGAGTTCGGGGAAGAGCAGCTTTTCACAGGCAAGGCGAACGGCGCCGCCGCTGCCGGGCAGGGACACGATCAGGGTGCGACGGTAGACGCCGGCGCAGGCGCGGCTGAACATGGCCGCCGGGCCGATGTCCTCGTAACTGAGCATGCGAAACAGCTCGCCGAAGCCGGGCAGGGTTTTCTCCAGATGACGGCTGAGGACGTCGTAGGTGGTGTCGCGCGGGCTGATGCCAGTGCCGCCGTTGAAGACAATGATCTGGATGGCGGGCATGGCCGCGAGTTCCTGCAGGGCCGCGGCCACCTGGTCGGGCTCATCGCGAATGAGACGGTAGGCCCCGACGCGATGGCCGAGCGCTTTCAGACGCTCCCTCAACCAGGCGCCGTTGCGGTCCGTTTCTGGCGTGCGGCTGTCGCTGACGGTGACGATGGCCAGGGTGACGGGCCGGTCGCCCGCGCGCCGGTGGTGGTCGGCTACGCCCATGTCGGGAGATGGAGTGAAATCACGGTCAACAGCTATCGGGGCTGGAGCAAGCCCCGCCAACGAGATCTGCCGGAGGCGGTGACAGTACGGCGGGAGGCAGATTGGCGTGACCTGGAGGGCAAGCTGTCATTTTTGTCTTCCATTGAATCCGTTTCTGTCGACTCTTGCGGTTCCGCTGCACAGATCTCCTGTAGCAAGAGTTCCCGCTCTTCATCCGTCATGTCAGCGCGGAACTCCTTCAATTTAATCCTGCCCCTTGCATGAGCAACAGCCTCACGCGCAGCCTGGACCAGCTCTTTTCCCTGTTTACTCATCTCGCGCTCCAGTCACGACAGGTCAGGGTCTGCCAGATTTCAATTCAAGCAAGGTTTTCCTCAATCGGTTTACCTCGCCTTGTGACAGGTTCACCTTATCACTTTTGACGTATATTGCGAGCAGATAAAGTGAATCCGAAGACCGAAAGGAGACGAGAGCAGTGACAACCCTGTAGCCGCCACTCTTTGCCTTTGCCACGCCCGGCGAAGCGGACCTTGCGCGCACCTCCGCTTCCTGGAATCAGGTCACCCTGTTCCGGCGTCCTTTCGAGTTCGGTGATGATATTGGAAAGTTCATCCCTGGACACTCGAATGCGTTTGACCTGCCGTTCAAACGTGCGTGTCGGAATTACAACTACCTGATTTCCAGAAGTCATATGAAAAAAATCGGCCTGTGGGGAAATGCGGCGACACGTTGAAGGCAACAGGGTGGAGGCGCCAACCCGCCGCGAGGACCCAATGACCGGGCAAACAGCGCTTGACGCGTGCAAAGGGCCAGACAGCACTGGCAGGCGGGGATGCAGGCACTGCTGCGCCATCCGGGGTCTGTTCTTGTCCGGGCCAAATCAACACTGGAGATCATTTCACTGCCCTTGCTGCGATGCGGTCGGGATAGTCGGGCGGGGGGAGGGGTCTCAGTCGTCGCGCAGGCGACGGGTCGCGCGTTGTTCCTCCAGCAGGTCTTCCAGGCTGACGATGTCATCGTCGTCCAGGTCTTCTTCATCGGTCAGGCGCTGCGCCAGACGCGCGTTGCGCTTGGCCCGCGCCCGCTGATCCCGGGCACTCTCCTGACTGTAACCGCGCCAGATGAAGACCATGCTGCCGACGGCCCCGGCCATGAACAGCGGGGCGACGACGTCCAGCTGGCCGCTGTCAAAGACGGTGACGTTGATGATGATGATGGCAACAACCAGCCAGATGGCTATGGTGGACACCATGCGGGTGATGTCGATCTTCATCCGCGGGTCTCCAGGGCATCGAAGACGCGCGGCGTGATTAGCCATTCCAGGATGCCGTGGCGGGCGCCGCCATCGAGTTTGAGGCGCGCCAGGCCGCCGGGCTTCATGCTGACCTGCGCGCCGCTGAGTTCCTGCACGACCATGGGCAGAAAGGGGTTGTGGCCCACGCAGAGCAGGTCCGCATCGGTCGGGAGTTCAGCCAGCAGCGCGGGCAGGTTCGCGGCGTTGAAGCCGTAGTCCAGCGCCCGACGCTCCGCGACCTCGACCCCCAACGCGGCGGCGACGATGTCGGCCGTCTGGCGGGAGCGGACGCGCGGGCTGCTGAAGATGGCCGCCGGCCGCATCTCCAGACGCGCCATGACCTGCGCGGCCCACTCCATACGGCGGACGCCGGCGGGCGTCAGACGGCGCTGCGCGTCGCTGACGTTGTGCGCTTCCGCCTTGCCATGCCGCAGAAGATAGAGACGCATGGTCAAACCTCGCGTTTAAACGCAAACGGAGCCTGGGGCCCCGATTGGCAGGACTTTTGTCGCGGAGAGCGGGAGATGAGATTCGAACTCACGACATCTTCCTTGGCAAGGAAGCATTCTACCGCTGAATTACTCCCGCATGTTACAACAGTGTAGCATAATTCCCGCGCCGCGCAAGAGAATGACCATCGGAGTGCTGTTTGACCGCAGAAGAACGTCGCGCCTGGCGCGTGTGGTTGCTGTGGAGTGGCGGCCAGGCCTTGCTCTCGTCGTTGGCCTTCACCGCCATCATGATCTATCGCATCACCGAGGTGGGTCTGTCGCCACTGGAACTGGTGCTGGTGGGCACGGTGATGGAAATGGTCGTCTTCCTTTTCGAAATCCCCACGGGAGTCGTGGCGGACGTCCACAGCCGGCGCCTGTCCATGCTCATCGGGACGGTGCTCATCGGCCTGGCGTTCATCCTGGAGGGACTTGTGCCCGCCTTTGGCGCGCTGCTGCTGGCGCAGGCGATCTGGGGTCTGGGCTATACCTTCACCAGCGGCGCCAGCGAAGCCTGGATCAGCGACGAAATCGGCGAGGAAGCGGCGTCGCGCGCCTTTTTGCGGGGCGCGCAGGCGGGCACGGTGGCCGGCTTGCTGGGGATCGTCGGTAGCATCCTGCTGGCCAGCATCCAGATTAACCTGCCCATCGTGCTGGCCGGCGTCCTGATGCTGGCCCTGGCGGGTCTGCTGGCGCTGGTCATGCCGGAACGCCACTTCAGCCCCCTTGCGCGTGAGGAACGGGACAGTTGGCGCGCCATGCGGGCCACCCTGCGCGCGGGAGTCGACCTGCTGCGGCGACGGCCCGTGCTGCGCCTTGTGTTGCTGGTGGAGTTGATCGCCGGGCTGTACAGCGAGGGCTACGAACGCCTGTGGCAGAAACACATCCTGGATACCTTCACCCTGCCGACCGTGGGAGGGTTGCAACTGCAGCCGGTCGCCTGGTTCGGGCTCTACCAGCTGGTGGCCAGCCTCGGCGTCATCGGCCTGACGGAGCTGCTGGGCCGGCGCGTGCGACTGACGCGGCAGGGGCCAGTCATGCGCGCGCTGCTGCTGCTCAATCTGGCCATCGTGGCGGGCATTGCGGTCTTCAGTCTGACGGACAGTCTGGCGCTGGCCGCGCTGGCGCTGCTGGTGCTCACGGCGGTTCGCGCCGCCGCCATTCCCGTCAGCAACGCCTGGCTCAACCAGAGCGCCGAGCCGGCCATACGCGCCACCCTGTTTTCGCTTCACGGCCAGGTCAATTCGATCGGGCAGGTCGTCGGCGGGCCGCCGGCCGGGCTGATCGGACAGCGCTCGCTGCGCGCGGCCCTGCTGGCCAGCGGCCTGGTGCAGACCTGTTCGCTGCCCCTGCTGGGGCTGGCGCTGCGACGGGCGCCCGCAGAGGCGGCTGGAGTCGACTAGTTGGTGGACTGCGTGTAGCTGCCCGGCGAGCCCTGGTTGCCTTCCTTGCCATCCGGCCAGACGGTGTTGTTGTTGAAGCGCACGCCATTGACGTTGGCGCCGCGCAGGCTGGCGCGCAACAGGTTGGCGTCATTCAGGTTGGCGCTCTTGAGATTGGCGCCGGCCAGGTTGGAGTCCTGCAGGTTGGCTCCACTGAGGTCCGCGCCTTGCAAAACCGCGCCCTGCAGGTCCGCGCCCGGCAGTTGCGCCAGCGAGAGGTTGGTGTAGTAGAGATTGGCCGAGCGCAAGGTGGCCTCGCGCAGGCGCGAGGAGGACATGTTGGCCTGTTTCAGATTGGCGCCGTTGAGGTCCAGGCGCGTCATGTCCAGTTCCTGCAGGTTGACGCCCGCCAGTCGCGGGTTGGGGCCGGCAGCGATCAGCATCAGGACCAGCTGCTGCCGCGTAATCTCGGGCATGTCCCAGGCTCCGGGGGATCACGACGCAACAGGAGCCAGTTTACCGTTGCGGACGCCAGGCGGCCAGGCGTGGCCAGGGCCAATCGGCGATTGAATTGACGAAGGGGTTGCAGGCCCTGCAACGCTGTTTGCCAGGGCGGAGGGGTGAGGGGAGGCCGGGCAAGATGGACAACTTCGCCTGGCGGACGCTTCGGTCCGGTGACGGCCCCCGCTTCAGGCCGGTTGCAGGCTCAGGCGACTGCCGGCGGCGTCCCTTTCCACGCGAATCTGCAGCGGAAAGCGGTCGCGCAGTTCCTCGATGTGGGTGATGACCAGAATCAGGTCGAAATCGTCCTGGATGGCGGCGATGGCCTCCACCAGACCTTCACGACCGGCATCGTCCTGGGTGCCGAAGCCCTCGTCGATGAACAGGCTGCGCAATTGCGTTCCCGCCCGTCGCGCCAGAAGGCGGGAGAGGGCGATGCGCAGGGCAAAGTTGACGCGGAAGGCCTCTCCGCCGCTGAACAGCTCGTAATCGCGCGAGCCGTATTCGTCGGCGATGCGGATGTCCAGGGTCTCGATTTCGCCGCCGCGCTCGCGCTCGCGCGTGGTCTCCAGCTGCAACCGCAGGCGGCCGCCGGTCATGCGCAAGAGCAGGGCGTTGGCGGCGGTCTCCAGTTCCGGAATGGCGCTTTCCATGAGCAGCGCCGGCACGCCGTCGCGACCGCAGGCCTGGCGCAACTCGTGGTAGATGTCCACTTCCTGCTGCAGGCTGGCGGCGCGCTGCTGCAAGGTCGCATGGCGCCCGCGCAGGCTCTCCAGCGCTGCCAGCTCCTGCCCGGCGCTGACCAGGGTGCGGTCGGCCTGCTGCGCTTCCACGCGCAACTGCGCCAGTTGTTCCTGTTGCGCCTGGTGCTCCGTCAGGCTGGTTTCCAGTTCTGCGATGTCCGATTCCAGTTGAGCGATGCGTTCCTGCGCGGCGCGCTGCTCCGCCTGGATGCGTTCGCGGCGCGCCCGGGCCGCTGCCAGCGCTTCCTGTGCCACGGGCAGCCCCTCGAGCGCGATCTGCAGGGCGGTCTGGCGCTGCTCGAAGGAGTCAGACTGCGCCAGTTGTTCCTGCGCGGCATCGTGTTGCGCGCTGTCGTAGCCGATGGCCTCGCCGCCCTTTTCAAGGGCGGCCAGTTGCGCCTGCAACTCGCGGGCATAGTCTCCGGAGTCCAGACGGGCCCGCAGGCCGGCCTGTTCACTGCGCAGCAGTTGCAACTGTTCGGTCGCCTCTGCCGCCGCCCTGGCGCGCGCTTCCAGTTCAGCGACCCGGGCCAGCAGCGGCTGCAACTGACGCAATTCATCATCCAGCTGCGCGGTCCGCGCCTGGCGCCGCCGGTCTGCTTCGGCCAGTTCCCGCATACGCCCCTCGTTGGCGCGCCAGCGGTCCCCCTGGGCGCCGCCTTCCTGCTGCAGGCGCGCAATCAGGGCCAGGCGGGCCTCGTCGTCGAGGGGCTGTCCGCAAAGCGGGCAGGTGGCGCCATCGCTGCGTTCCAGACGGTCCATGCGCGAGCGCAAGTCCAGCATCGTCTCGCGCAGGTTGCGATTGACCCCCTGCAGCCGCGCCCGTTCACCCTGTTCCCGGTTGGCGTCCGATTGCAGTTGCGACCGTTCGCGTTCCAGGGCGCGCAGGGCAGCGATCCGCTCCCGCGTCTGCTCCAGTGCGTCGCCGGGGGCCGCCTGGGCCTCGCGCTCAAGGCTTTCGATGCGCGCGTCCAGGGCGCCCTGGCGAGTTTCAAGTTCGGCGCGGGCGTCGCGCAGGCGCTCGCGCAGCGACTGCTCACGTTCGCGCAGGTCGCCGAGGCGGCGCAGGCGCTCGCCCATCTGGCGGTCGCTTTGACGCGCCTTTTGCAAGGCATCCCGGCCCCTTTCGATCTCCTTGCGTTGGGCCAGCACGGCCTCAAGGGCGGCGATGCGTTCCTCCTGCCGCTCGCAATCGCTGCCGGCCGCCTCGTCGTCGCCCTGGTGTTGCCGCAGTTTGTCCCGCTCGTCGGCCAGGCGTTCCCTGGCGAAGCGCAGGTCGTGCGGCACATGCTCGCCGGCTTTGGCGACCTGCTCCGCGGCGTCAAGATCGTGTTGCGCTGCGGCGCTGGCGTCGCGGGCGACCTGCAGGGCGGCTTCGAGAGTCTGCTGGCGCGCCAGGTCGCACTCTGTCTCCTCGTTGCGGGACTGCAGCAGCGCCAGTTGCGTCTCCAGCCCGGCCAGACGATCTTTGGCGGCCGCTTCCAGGCGTTGCCACAGGGAGAGATCCAGGATGCTGGCCAGCAATTGCTTGCGTTCCGCCGGCGTACGCGTGGTGAAGGCGTCGGCGCGGCCCTGCTGCAACCAGGCGGAATTGATGAAGGTCTCAAAATCCAGCCGGACCAGGGCGGTGATGCGGCGCTGGGTGGCGCGCATGCTCGCTTCACTGATGCGGGTGAAGTTGCCCCGGGCGTCGCGCACGAAGAGGTCGAGCGAGCCTTCGCCGCGTCGCGCCCGCCAGCGCCGGCGCAGCACGCGGTAGACCTGGTCGTCCTGGCGAAAATCGAGCTGGACGCGCATCTCCTGGCTGCCCACGCGCAGCAGGTCGGCGGCGCTGCGGCCGCGCGCGCGGCCCCAGAGCGCCCAGCCGATGGCATCCAGCAGGGCGGACTTGCCGGCGCCGTTGGGGCCGGCGAGACAGGCGAGGTGAATGTCTTCCAGGCGCAGGGCGTCCAGTTCGCGCCAGGACATGAAATTGCGCAGCTCCAGACGCAGGGGCAACATCAGTTTGAGCCGGCCTCAATGTCGCGCAACAGCCCTGCGGCGGCGTCGAGCAAGGCCTCTTGCCGCTGCGGTGGGGTATCGCGCGACCTCAAATAGCTTTGCAGCAGGGGCAGCGGCTCCAGATCTTCCACATCGCCCCGCGTTCGGCGCCGGGGCCGCTCGACCTCCCGCTGCAACCCCGCCAGATGCCAGACGCCGGCGTTTCTCAGGGTCTCATGGAGCGCGTCCGCGTCCAGGGCCGCCTCGTCTTCGGCGGACAGTTTCAGCAACAGGCGCAGGATGACGCCCTCCAGCGCTTCGCCGGCGAGGGCCTGCTGCAGGGCCGCGGCGGGGGCGGCGCTGTTACGCAGATCGAGATGCAGGCTGCGCAGCGGCCGGGCGGCGAGCGGCAGAAAACGCCAGCGCGTCGCGCCTCGCGCCAACTCGATCAGACAGGCGCCGCGCGGCGCATCTTCCTCGCTGAAATCGAGGCGCTCAAGGGCGCCGCTGCAGACTACGGCCGGGCGGTCAGCGCGCCCCTCCGTCAGGTCCTGGTGGTGATGATGGTAGCCGAGGGCGACGTGGTCCTGGCGCGGGTCGGCCAAAACGTCGAGCGGGACGGCCGGCGCGTCGCCGGGGATGTAGCCGGCCTCGCTGCCAGGCTGCGCGCCGTCGACGGCGACGTGCGCGACGAGCAGCCGTGGCATATCCAGGCCATCAGCTTCCGCGGCCAGAGCCTTCAGGCGGGCCGCCAGCGCCTCTGACAGTTCCGTCGTCGACAGGGTTCCGACCGCTTCGGGCAGGAGGCGCGCGCGCTGTGGCCAGGGCGCCGTCGTGACGGCCAGCGGGCCCCGCCGCGTGTCAATTTGCCGCACCTCATAGTCGCTGCAGACCTGGACGCCGGGGACGGCCAGGGTGGCGTAGATCTCGAGGCTGCCGGCGCGTCGCGGCTGCAGGGGCAGGTCGTGGCGGCCGGCAATCAGCAGCAGTGGCGCCTGGCGCGCGAGGGCCTGCGCGCGTCGGGCGAACTCGCGTTGCAGGGTGGGGTTGGGCGAGCGGCTGTGAAAGGCGTCGCCGGCGAAGACTGTCAGATCGACGTCATGATCGCGGGCCAGGCCCACCAGGTCGTCGAGGCGCTGCAGAAAGTCCTGCGCGCGCGCGCCGAGGCCGCTCTGCGGGTCGACCGGCCCGTAATTGGCGACGCCGAGGTGCAGGTCCGCGAAATGCAACACGCGCAGGGCATCGTCCATGCGGCCATTCTAGCACGGGCATGGAGGGGCGGGCGGCCTGCGTCGGGTCCGCTGTATTTCCCGGGGGCGGCATGTATACTGCCTGCGGCCGGCCATGGAAACCTGAAATGAACGCGAAGGCGCTGCAGGCGCTGGAACTGCACAAGGTGCTGGGTCAACTGGCGGAACACTGTTCCTTCTCCGCCGGCGCCCGGCTGGCGCGCGAGCAGGCGCCGACCGGTGATTTTGACGAGGCCGCGCAATGGCAGCGGGAGACCGCCGAGGCGCGCATCCTGCTGGAGCAGCGCGAGGTGTCGCTGGGCGGCGCGCGCGACGTGCGCGATCCGGCCCTGCTGGCGACGCGCGGAATCCACTGCGACCCGGCCACCTTGCTGGATATCCGCCAGACCCTGCGCCGCGCCACGACCCTGCGCCGCACGATCGGCCGCCTGCGCTCACAGTACCCCTTGCTGGCTGAGCTCATCAACGAGGCGCAGGAATGCAGTGAGCTGCAGGCCGCCATCAGCGCCGCGCTGACCGAGAACGGCGAGATACGCGACAACGCCAGCCCGCGCCTGGCGATTCTGCGCCGGGACCTCAAGCTGTCCCACGAACGCCTGATCTCGCGCCTGCAGCGCATCGTCGCCAGCAGCGAGCACCGCCCCTTCCTGCAAGAAGCGCTGGTCACGACGCGCGGCGGGCGTTACGTCATCCCACTCAAGGCCGGCTTCAAGGGCCGCATTCCGGGCATCGTGCACGATTCTTCATCCAGCGGCGCGACCCTGTTCATCGAGCCCCTGGCGACTGTCGAACTGAACAACGCCTGGCGCGAACTGCAACTGGAAGAGGAAAAGGAAATCCGTCGCATTCTGGCGGCGCTGGGCGCGCAGGTCGGCGAGGAAGCCGAGTCCATCGTGCGCACGGTGGACGTGCTGGCCCAGTTGGATCTGGTGCTGGCGCGCGCGCGTTATGCGGAGCAAATGGTCGCCTGCGAGCCGATCTTCGTCCCCTTCCGACCGGCCGACGGGGCGCCGGGCAGCGTCATACACGTGCAGGGCGCGCGCCATCCCCTGCTGGGCAGCGCGGTCGTCCCGATCGATCTCATTTTTAACGGCAGTACCTGGGTGCTGGTCATCACTGGGCCGAACACCGGCGGCAAAACGGTGTGCCTGAAGACCGCCGGGCTGATGGCGCTGATGGCCCAGTGCGGCCTGCATCTGCCGGCGGATGACGCGCGTCTGAGCGTTTTCAGCGGCATTTACGCCGACATCGGCGACGAGCAGAGCATCGAACAGTCGTTGAGCACTTTTTCGGCGCACATGACCAACACCATCGACATCCTGGCTGTGGCGGACAGCCGCTCCCTGGTGTTGCTGGATGAAGTGGGCGCCGGCACGGACCCGGCCGAAGGTTCGGCGCTGGCGCGGGCGCTGTTGACGCATTTGCGCGACCGGGGCGTGACGACCATCGTCACCACGCATCACCCGGAGCTAAAGATCTACGGCGTGGAGACGCCCGGCGTGCGCAACGCCAGCGTCGAGTTTGACCCGGAGACGCTGAAACCGACCTTTCGTCTGGTCATCGGCCTGCCCGGTCGGTCCAACGCGCTGGCGATCGCCGGGCGTCTGGGACTGGATGGCGGCATCATTGACGCGGCGCGGCACATGGTGGCCACCGAGGAGCTGGTGGCCGACGACCTGCTCGACGAAATCCAACGCACGAGGGAGGACGTTCGCCGCCAGGACCGGGCCCTGCGCGCCGCCCTTGAGGACGCCGAACAACAGCGCGACGAGTTGCAGACGCGGCTTGACGGGCTGGATGACGAGCGCCGCGACGTGATCAACGCGGCGCGGCGACAGGCGGAGGGGGAATTGCGCGGCTTCCAGCGCGAGTTGCGTCGCCTGCGTCGGGAATTGCACGCGGCGGGTCAACCGCTGCAGGAACTGGCATCGCTGCAGGAGGAGGCGGCCGACCTTGAAGGCCAGGTCGCGCCACCGCCGGTCAGCGAAGTCGTCGCGCCCGAAGCGGACTGGGTGCCGCGTGAAGGTCAGCGCGTCTGGCTGCGCACGCTCAACAGCGAGGGCACGATCCGCGAACTGGACGGCGACGAGGCGCTGGTGCAACTGGGCGCGCTGCGCGTGCGCGCGGGCGTCCATGAATTGCGGCGGCGACCGCAACTGGAAGGGCCAGGCATGCGGCGCGGCGGCGGGCGCCGTTACGAAGCCTCGCCCGACCCCGTGGCGCCCAAAGGCAAGCCGCCCGGGCTGGACCTGGACCTGCGCGGCGAGCGGGTGGAGGAAGCGCTGAAACGCTTCGAGACCTGGCTGGATGCCGCCTGGACGGCGGGCCTGCCCTTCGGCCGCATCATTCACGGCAAGGGCACCGGCGCCTTGCGCAAGGCGGTACGCGAGCGCGCCAGGGACCATCCGCTCATCGTCAAGGTGACGGAAGCGCATCCCGGCGAGGGCGGCAGCGGCGTCACCATCATTCACATGGTGCCCATCACCTGAGAGGGTTCAGCCGCGACCGGGCTCCAGCACGCGCAGGTCATCCACTGCGAAATCCGCGCATTCCAGCCCTTCCAGCCGTCCCCAGGCGTCCGGGACGTCGGTCAGCAAATGCAGCCAGAGGCCGTCCGGATCGCGACCGTCGACCGGCACCTGGCTGTCGGCCTCAAGTTGCGCCAGCGGCTGTGCGTCCGGCTGCGGCTGACCATAGAGGACCAGGGGGTCACTTGTCACAGTACAGGTGGGCGTGAAAGACGGCAGGACGAGCGGCCGCTCCAGCAGATTGCCCCAGGCGTCCGTAGCGACCAGAGTCAGGGTCAGGTCGTCGGCGGCCTGCAGCGACAGGCCTTCGAGCACGCCGCTGGCATCGAGGCCCTGTCTGGCCAGGGGCTCCGGGCCGTCGATCCGCAATTGTCGCGCGCCAGGGACGTCCCAGCGCAGCGAAAGGGTCTGGACCACGTGGCGCAGCAGGGTCGGCGGCGTCGCGCTGAAATCGTGGACCTGCATGGGTTCGAAGACCGTGACGGCCAGACGCCGACTGGCGCCGAGGTCGCCGTTGCGGGCCAGCAACTGAAGCGCAAGCTCACCCTCCAGATTGAGCGTTTCGATCCGGTAGCCGCCGGGGGGCGCTGTCGTCGGCAGATCCTGCCGCTGGCCGTTGACCTCGAGTTGAAGGGTCGTGGCGTCCTGCACCTGCCAATCGAGGACCAGCGCCTCGCCCTGCGGTAGCAGTCTGCTGTTGCTGCGGAAGTCCAGGATAACGGGCGTGACGATCGGGCTCCGAAGCAGCGCCAGGGCGAGCGCCGCCATGAGCACGAGCAGCAGCGGGATTATGCGCCAGTCGAGGCGCGGGTCGACCTGCAGGCGGGCGGGCAGGGCGAGCACAAAGCCGGCCTCGTTTAGCGAGTGGGCCTCAATGGTGAATTCAAGGGTGCGGCGTCCGCCGAGCAGGGGCCGGGCGCCGGCGGGCAGGCGCAAGGGCAAACTGCGCAGTTCCCCGGCCGCGAGTGTCAGGGGGCCGGCGGGCAAGGCGGGTGCCCTGACGTCGGCCGGCGCCAGCGCCCCGAGTTGCAGGGGCAGGGGCGCGTTGCCGTGGTTGTGCAGCAGGAGCCGCAGAAAGTTCTCTTCCTGTTCCAGCGCCATGCCGAAACCGCTGCCGGGCAGAAGTTCCAGAGTGAATTCCTGTTCGCGGGCGGCCTGCGGCGCGTGCGTGGGCTCCACGCGCAGGACCAGGTTGTGCTCGCCTGGCGGGAAATCCGGATGCCGGCCGGGGTGCAACAGGATGTAATGGAGGGTGGATGCGCCGGGCGCAATCGTCGCCGTCAGGGAGTCGTAGAGGGACCAGCTTTCCGGGATGCCCTCGAGACTCAGGCGGTAACGGGCCGGGGCGTCCCCGTCATTGCGGATGACAAGCCGGACGCTGCTGCGCCCGCCGGGCGCGACAGGTCGTGACGGCGGTTCCAGGGCAAGTTCAAAGAGTTGACGCAGTGCGGCGACCGGACGGGTCGCCCCGTCACCGGCGTCTGCATCCTGCGAAAACCCGGCAGTCGTGTCGCCGGCATCGCTGTCGGTGACGCTCACATTGCAACGCGCCGGCTAGCCGACCCGGTGACAGGCGACGTAGTGACCGGGCGTGGCCTCAATGAGGCCGGGGTCGGGCGCGTCGTAACAGAGGCCGAAACGCACGGGGCAGCGGGTGTTGAAGTTGCAGCCCTCGGGCGGATTGGACGGACTGGGCACGTCGCCGGTGAGGATGATGCGCTGGGCCCGCTTTTCGCGCATGGGGTCCGGAACGGGCACGGCCGAGAGCAGGGCCTGGGTGTAGGGATGCAGGGGGTTTTCGTAAAGTTCGTCGGCGGGCGCCAGTTCGACGATCTTGCCGAGGTACATCACCGCGACGCGATCGCAGATATGGCGCACCATGCTGAGGTCGTGGGCGATGAAGAGGTAGGTCAGGTTCAGTTCTTCCTGCAGGTCTTCCAGCAGGTTGACGACCTGGGCCTGAATCGAGACGTCCAGCGCGGAGATGGGCTCGTCAGCCACGATGAAACCGGGTTCCAGCGCCAGGGCGCGCGCGATCCCGATGCGCTGGCGCTGGCCGCCGGAAAACTCGTGGGGATAACGGTTGACAAAGTAGGGGTTGAGGCCCACCCGCTCCAGCAGGTGTTCCACGTAGCCTTCCTGTTCGTTGCGCTCCATGGTCTTGTGGATGCGCAGCGGCTCGCTGACGATGCGGCCGACGGACATACGCGGGTTGAGCGAGGCGTAAGGGTCCTGGAAGATCATCTGCATGCGCCGCCGCATGCGACGAAGATCCTCCCCCTTCATCTCGGTCAGTTCCTGCAATTCATCGTCCACGCGCAGTTGCACCGAGCCGGCGGTCGGTTCGTAAAGCTGCAGGACGGTGCGCCCGGTGGTGCTCTTGCCGCAGCCGGATTCGCCCACAAGGCCCAGGGTTTCGCCCTCGAAGATATCAAAGCTGATGTCATCGACGGCCTTGACGGCGCCGACCTGCCGTTGGATGACGATGCCGGAGGTGATGGGGAAATGCTTCTTCAGATTGCGCACGCGCACCAGCACGCGCCCGTCCGCGTCGCCTTCCGCTGCGTTGCGGGAAAGAGGTTGGTCGGCCACTGCGCTCATGTCTCACTCGCTCCTTCACTGGCGGCCACGATGTCGAGTTCGCGCACGTCGACCCAGCAGGCCATCATGTGGTCCTGGTGGCCCTCGGGAACTCCTTCCAGCACGGGCGTTTCCGTGGCGCAGCGATCGATGCGCACCGGACAACGGTCCACAAAGGGACAGCCGTCGATCGGGTTGCGCATGTCCGGCGGCGAGCCCTCGATGGAAATCAGGCGCTGCGAGCGGCGGTCCATGCGTGGCAGGGACTGCAGCAGGCCCAGGGTGTAGGGGTGGCGGGTGTCGGCGAAGACTTCCTCGACCATGCCGCTTTCGACGATGGTGCCGGCGTACATGACGATGATGCGGTCGGCGATGCCGGCCACCACGCCCAGGTCATGGCTGATCCAGATGATCGCCATGTCGAATTCCTCGCGCAGGCGCTTGACGAGGTCGATGATTTGCGCCTGGATGGTGACGTCGAGCGCGGTGGTGGGTTCGTCCGCGATGAGCAGCTTGGGGTTGCAGGAGAGGCCCATGGCGATCATCACGCGCTGCCGCATGCCGCCGGAGAACTGGTGCGGATAGTTGTTGAGGCGGCTGGCCGCATCAGGGATGCCGACCAGCGAAAGCAACTCGGCGGCGCGCTCGTTGGCCTGGTTGTTGTTCATGCCCATGTGCAGCTTCAGCGCTTCGGTGATCTGCGAGCCGATGGTCAGGACCGGATTGAGCGAGGTCATGGGGTCCTGAAAGATCATCGCGATTTCGGCGCCGCGCACGAGCCGCATCTGGTCCGGCGGCAGTTGCAGCAGGTCCCGGCCGCGGAAGATGACCTCGCCGTTTTCGACCTTGCCGGGCGGGCTGGGGATGAGCCCCATAATGGAGAGGGAGTGGACGCTCTTGCCGCTGCCGCTTTCGCCGACGACGCCGAGGGTCTCGCCTTCCTGCAACTGGTAGGAGATGTCGTTGACGGCGTAGACCGTGCCTTCCTGGGTATAAAACCTCGTAACGAGGTTGTTGACCTCCATCAAGACAGCCAAATCCGCACTCCTCCCGGGTAACCGGCGGCCAGGCGCTGACGGGTCACTGCAGCCCGCCGTCGGCCGGCACCCCTTGTGCCTTTGCCGCCAGGATACTGGCAGGAATGGCCGTTCTTGTCAAATACTCATGCCGCCGGTTCGTCTTTCACGCGGAACATGCCGCCAAGCAGACGTTCCATGGCGATGGTATGGCTGGAGACGCCGCGGCGGCGGAAGGAATCGCTGTCGCAGTACCAGTTGCCGTCGCCGTAGCCGACCTCGTGGTCGCTGTTGAGGCCGCGCAGGGTCGCCTCGAAGGCGCGCACGTGGATGCGGTCGCTCTCCTGGGCGTAGCGACTGGCCTTCTCGACGTCGCTGACGACGTTCTGGCCGGGCGCGTAGGGCAGGGGCGGCAAGGGCAGCATGGGTCGAAACAGGCGTTCCAGCGCCATGACGTGAGGGCAGATGCGATGGGCCTCAAAGCCCTGGCAACTGCAGCGCCAGCCCTCTTCCGCGAGCGTGACGTGGTAGGCGTCGTTGTCGCCGTTGAAGCGGATATCAAGGCTGCGAAAGGTCACGCGCTCCGGCTCCTCGGCATAAAGGCGCGCCTTTTCGATCTGACTGATCATGCCATAGTCCATAAAAGGCTCCCCGTTCCGCCGCTTTGGACGGAATCAAAACACGCGCCGGGAATGTGCCCCGCGCGCGTCGTCGGACCCTGCGAACGTTGCTGTCACAACATCCGGGTATCATGCGCCGCATTTTAGGGGGGTGTTACGGCTTTGTCAAAAAGAGACTGACCGGCTTGCGGCTCTGGCAGCCTGGCGACGCGTTCAGCTGCTGATGGCCTCGCTGACGACCAGGTTTTCGAAGCCCACCTCGACGCCCAGGCGATTGAAGGAGGTTGCAGCCAGCCCGACCTGGCCGTTGGCGAAGCTGTTGTCCTCCACTTCCGCCACGAACTCCTCGTTGATGAAGAAAGCGAGGTAGTCGTCGGCGCAGACGGCGCGCAGGTGGTTGCGGGCGCCGGGGCCGCGCTGGACCAGGTCCGAGGCCGTCCAGTCGCTGAGGGGGAAGACGTCGCGGCCGCGCGCGCGGAAAATGCCCCAGTTGCCGCTCCCCTGGATGAGAAAGAGATAACCGTCGCCATTGGCGATGGCCGCCACCGCCGGCGGCTCCAGCGCGACGTCCGGGCCATCGTCCTCCTGGCCGGCCTCGCCAAGCGCCAGGAGCTCCAGCAGGGGCTCGCTCTCCATCTGCTGGCCGACCTGGCCGCGCAGGCGGCAGGCCACGCCCCAGGCGGCCTCCTCGCGCTCGCTGATCTGCTCTACGTCGACGTCGATGACCACGTTGTCCAGGGTGTCGCCCCATTGCCCCCACCAGATTTCGCTGTCGCCGCTGTTGACGCGGATCAGGTAACGGCCGTCGTCGATGCGCAGCGAGGCGTTGGTGTAGATGCCTTCCTCAAAGCTGTTCGACTCCGAAAAGTCCCGCTCGAGCAGAGTCTCGCCGACGCTGATCTCGCGCTCCGGGCCGCTGCTGCAGGCGACCAGCAGCAGGAACAGGGCCGGCAGGAGCAGCAGGGTGGAGGGGGATCGGGTCACGCGCAGGGTTCTCCGCTGCATCGGCACGAGGCTATCATACCAGCGTCGCCGCCCGCCGTGCAGGACGTTCATAAAGTATTCAGGTCGGCACATGCTACAATGCGGCGCGCAGGCGCTGGCCGCGGGAGCGGATGCATGAGCGTTGAAGAGGCGCTGCGGGCGCAGCGGGCAGCCCAGGGAGACCTGCTGCGTCGCGCCAACGTCGTCGGTGTGGCGGTGGGCAACAAGGGCAGCAAGATCGAGACCGACGGGGAGCAGGCCGTCGTGGTGCTGGTGGAACGCAAACTGCCGGTGGCGGCGCTCTCGCGGCGTGACCGCGTGCCACGCTCCATTGACGGGATTCGCACCGACGTTTATGAAGTGGGTTACCTGCGCGCGCTGGCCACCCCGCGCGACCGCTTTCGACCCAGCATGCCGGCCGGTGTCAGCATCGGCCACTTCCAGGTGACGGCGGGCACGCTGGGCACGCTGGTCACCGACCGCCTGAGCGGCGAACGTCTCATCCTTTCCAACAACCACGTGCTGGCCAACGCCAACGACGCGCGTTCCGGTGACCCCGTGTTGCAACCCGCGCCGAGCGACGGCGGCAAAAACCCGGCCGATGTGGTGGCGCATCTGGAGCGATTCATCCCCTTGCACTTCATCGGCGAGCCGCCGCCCCGGCGGCAACCGACGCGACGCGTCCGGCCCGCCAACAACGCCGGTCGCTTTCTGCGCATTCTGGTGAACATGATCAACACCATGAACAAACTCTACGGCTCGGACTGGCGCGTGCAGACCGCCATCGCGCCGGAGTCGGCGCTGGCCGCGCAGCAGGCGGCCCTGTCCAGCGGCAACAATTTCGACGCGGCGCTGGCGCGACCGGTGGACCTGGCGATGTTCAACGCCGACATTCGCGGCATCGGCCGTGTGCGCGGCACCCGTACGGCGAGACTGGGCATGGCCGTGCGCAAGACCGGGCGCACCACCGACCTGACCAGGGGGAAGGTCATGCTGTTGAACGCCACCGTCAACGTTTCCTATGGCAAGAAGTCGGCGCGTTTCACCGGCCAGGTGCTGTCGACGCCGATGAGCCTCGGCGGCGATTCCGGCGCGCTGGTCGTGGATGCCCAGGACAGGGTGGCGGTCGGGCTGCTCTTCGCCGGTTCCACCCAGGCGACAATCTTCACGCCGATCCGGCCCTTGCTGGAAGCGCTGGACGTGACTCTCTGAGGAGCCGCCATGGACCAGGACCGGCAGACGCGCCGGGCGATCCGCATTCAGGAGAAGTACAACGAGCAGTTGATGGCCCTGCCGAATGTGGTGGGGACGGCCGTCGGCCTGCGCAAGCGCCAGGGCCAGTTCACGGACCAGGTCGCGCTGGTCGTGATGGTGGCGCGCAAGCTGCCGCGCGCCAGCCTGGCGACGGCCGAACTCGTGCCGCGGGAACTGGAGGGCGTGCCGGTAGACGTGCTGGAGACCGGCGTCTTTCACAGCCTCTAATCCTGCCCACTTGCGTTGAATCCCGGTCTGCGGCAGGATAGAGGCAAGGCAGGTTGCCTGCGGGCACGGGAGAACCACCATGAGGCCATTCGCGAACTCTGCGGTAGCCCTGTCTGCGCTCGTCTTGTTGCCCCTGCTGGTCGCCTGCAACCTGACCGTGTCGCCCGGCCCGCAAGTGGAAGAGATCAGCGGCCCGCCGCAGGTGCAGGTCCTGTCGCCCATGCCCAACTCGACCTATCTTGAGGGCGTGGCGGTCAACATTCAGGTGCAGGTGCGCAACGCCGGCGCGGACCTGGCGCGGGTGGATTTTGCCGTGGACAACCAGCTCTTCGATTCGCAGGCCAGCCCCAACAGCGACGGCGCCGCCACCTTCATCGTTTCCAGCAGCTGGACCGCCTCCGGCGCCGGCGCGCATTTGCTGAGCGTGATCGCCGCGCGCAGCGATGGCAGTAGCAGCGCCCCCGCCAGCGTCACCGTGACGGTGATCGGCCAGGGCGGGCTGTCAGGTGACCGCGGGCCCGGCGACAGTTCGGCGGAGACGGAGGCCAACGGGGAGGCAGCGCAGGAGCCCGAAGAGCCGCCGCCGCCTGCCGCGCCCACCACGGTACCGGAACCCACCTCCGACCAGCCGATGGCGCGGGTGCTGCGCGGCGCCTACGTGCGCGCCGGCCCGGACACGCGCTTCGCGCCGCCGATTGGCAGCATCGGTGCCGGTGACCAGGTCGAACTGATGGCGGTCAACATTCACAGGACCTGGTACAAGATCAAGTATTACAACGGCGAGGGCTGGGTCTTCGGCAGCCTGCTGGACATCAGCGACAACATCGACGACCTGCCGGCGATCTGGGGGCCGCCCCTTCCGCAACCCACGGCCATCCCGCCGACCGCTGCGCCGGTCGCGCCCGTCGGTGACGTCAATCTGGTGGCCGGCAGCATGCGTCACACGGCTGCGGGCGGGAGAATCACCTGCGGCGTCGGCTTCCGGGTGGAGATCGACGTGGCCAATTTAGGTTCGTCTCACTCGCCGGGCGGCAGCGTGCGCTTCCAGGACTTCGCCACCAGGGGGGGAGCCCGACTGGATGGCTTTGAAGCCATTGCACACGGCACCTTCCCGCCCGTTGGCCCCGGCCAGACGGTGAGCGCCAGCGCCGAAATGACGATCACATTCCATCACGGGGAAGAGCACATTCTCAGGGCAATTGTCAACCACGATGGCGCAATCCCCGAGAATAACCGCACGGACAACGAAGGGCATTTCACCTACACGCTGGACAGGGCCAGTTGCTAGACGTGGCACCCGGATTTTGCCATGATGGCGAGATCCCCGGGAACAACCGCGCGAACAACGAAGGGCATTTCACCTGCACGCTGGACAGGCGCCTGGATTTCGTGTCACTACAGGTGCACGTACAGCACACGGTCGAGGCCGGCCAGGTCCGGCAACACCCGCACCTGACGCGGCCGCAGGGCCCTGGCGAGGCGCAGCGCCTCCGCGCCCTGCAGCATGCCGATCTCAAGCAGGGCCAACGCGCCGGGTTGACAGACGCGCGGCAGGTCCCGCAGTAGCCGCCGGATGAGGTCCAGGCCCTCCGCTCCGCCGTCCAGGGCGATCCAGGGCTCGTGGCGGCTGACTTCCAGCCCTGGCAGGTCCTCGCTGCGGACGTAAGGCAGGTTGGCCAGTAGCAGGTCCACGCGCTCGCCGCGCGCCAGCAGGGGTAGCAGCAGATCGCCCTGGAGAAAGGTCGGGTTCACGCCGTTGCGGCGGGCGTTGACGCGCGCCACGGTCAGCGCCGCCGGGCTGATGTCCGTCAGGATGACGCGGGCGCGGGGGCGCAGCGTGGCAAATGCGATCCCCAGGGCGCCGCTGCCCGCGCCGATTTCCGCCACAGTTCCGCTGAAATCTGGAGGCGCATGGGCCAGGGCCAGTTCGAGCAGCAGCTCGCTCTCAGGCCGCGGGATGAGCACGGCCGGCGACACGTGGAAGTCGCGGTCGAAGAAGGCCTGGCGGCGGCGGATATAGGCCAGGGGCTCGCCCTGCGCGCGGCGCGCCACGAGAGCGGAGAAGCGCCGCGCCTGGGGCGGGGTCAGGGGTCGGTCGCCATGGGCCAGTAGCCAGGCGCGGTCCCGCCCGCAGACCTCGGCCAGCAGCACCTGGGCGTCGAGCGCGTCCGTGTCGCTGCGGGCCTGCAGGGACTGCGTCGCCGCGCGCAGGGCCGCGGCCACGGTTTTCATGGATCGCAGAAGTGGAGGTCCCGGTTGCGCAGGGGGATGAGCGCCAGCAGGACGGCCTGGGCGTAGTAGTCGCGGCGCGTCAGGGCGTCGCCGGTGAGCAGGCCCACCGAGCCGCTGCCCTGCTTGCTGTTGTGCCTGCCGAAGACCCGGTCGTTGGCGTGGCCCAGTTCATGGCCGGCGCGCACCAGTTGCGCGACCTCTTCGGGCAGGTCGTGGGTGGCCGTGCGGCTGCGACCGTTGCGTTCCGGCGCCAGCATTTGCACCCAGGCGAAGCAGCGCAAACGCCCGTCGATTTCCTCGATCCCCCCTTCGATGCCCAGCCAGAGCTGCGCCTGAGGCACGGCCTCTCTGGCGCGGCGGGCGCGATTGAGTGCGCCCTGCAGGGTCTCGGCGTCGCTCATGGGCTGGTCGGCCACGCCGGAGGGCAGGTCGTGGCCTTGCACCCGCCAGGTCTGCTGCGGCAGCAGGCGCGTCAAGGCCAGGCGCAGGGCCTCAATCTTGACCGGGTTGGTGGAGGCGACGATGGCCAGGGGCATGGTGACTGTCCCGGGTTGTCCTGGCCCGAATGTTGACGCGCCGGCGGCGCGTGTCAAGTGGAGAAAGACGTGGTGGGCGAACCGCAGTCCGCCCGTCAGGTTGTTGCTGAAGCGACGAGGGTCAGGACTTGCGCGTCCAGTCCTCGATGTTCCACAGTTCCGTGTCCCAGGCGTTCACCCACACGCCTTCCAGTCGGTTGGAGACGCCGGAGACGCTGGCGCGATAGATCAGCGGGATAACCACGCCACCGGCGACCAGCAGGTCGTTCAGTTGAATGGTCACAAGCGCTCGCTGCGCCGGGTCACCGGCGCGTCGCAATTGTCCAAACAGCTCGTCGAAGGCGGGGTCACAGTGACGCGTGACGTTGCGCCCCAGCCAGTTGTTGTTCGGGGCGGGGTTATCGCCACAGAGCCAGCCGGCGAGAAAGGCCTCGGCATCCGGTGAACCGGTGGAGGTGGTCCACATCTGAACGTCGGCGTAAAACTTGTAGTAAGTATCCGGGCTGGCCGGGTCCGCGCCGAAAAAGACCGCGCCGCTGACATTGTCCAGCCCGGTCTCGACGCCGATCTGGCCCCACCATTGTTTGATGAGGGACTGGGTGTCCTGACGCAGGGCGTTGGTCGAGGTCCGGTAGTGGATGCGCAGGGGCGCGCCGTCCAGTTCGCGCACGCCGTCGCCGTCGCTGTCGAGAATGCCGGCTTCATCCAGCAGGGCATTGGCGCCGGCGATGTCCTGGGCCAGACAGGCGTCATTGTTGGGCGAGACGTTGTGGGGCGGGGCGTTGATGAGGTTGCAGGTCGGCAAACCGGCCTCGCCATAAAGCTGGCCGGCGAGGACATGGCGGTCAATGGCCATGGAAAGCGCCTTGCGCACGGCCGCGTTGGTGAGGAAGGGATGCGGGTTGTTGACCGGGTCGATGGAGCGGGTCTCCGGTGGCAGGTCCGGCGAGGGATTGGTCTGGTTAAGCAGCAGGCGTTCGATGTGGGTGGCGAAGCCCACCTCGATACGGCCGTGCCCGGCCTGTGCCATGGCGTCCAGCACTTGATGCGCGACCTGCAGATTCCACGCGTAATCGGCCTCGCCCGTCTCCAGCACGGCGCGCGCACTGGACTCCGCGTCGCCACCGCCCTTGATGACGACGCGGGAAAAGTGAGGCTTGCCCGACTCACGGTAGAGCGGGTTGGCCGTAAAGGTCACCACGTCGTTGGCGCGAAACTCGTCCACGACGTAGGGACCCGTGCCCAGGGGGCCGAAGTTTTGCGCCGTACAGGTCGGTGCGCCGCTGCCGAGGCAATCGGCGAACTGCCCGCTGTGCAGCACGACCGAGCCTTCGCCGACGAAGGGCGCGTAGGGATAGGGTTTGGGCTTGCTGAAACGAATCCGGACTGCGTACTCGTCGACCGCTTCAACCAGAACGACATCCTCAAACCAGCGCAGACCGGAACACCCGGCCCCGGGGTTCGTGCAATACCTCCAGGAGAAAACCACGTCGTCGGGCGTCAGGGGTTTGCCATCCGAGAAATAGACGTTTTCCCTGAGACGCCAGGTGATCGAGGTCAGGTCTTCGGCAATGCCGCCATTATCCAGGGCGGGAATCGCGGTGGCCAGCACGGGCACAAGGATCCCGTCCGGATTGATGTAGGCCAGCGGCTCAAGCACGAGCGAGGCGGCCTCCAGGTCCTTGGTGCCACCGGCGAGATACGGGTTGAGGATGGAAACGGCCTGCCAATAGAGGATGTTGAGCGTATCGGCGTCTTCGTCCTGGCCTGTTGCCGGGCCGAAGCCTGTTGACGCGATGAGCAGGAACAGGGACGCCCGGACAACAAATCGTTTCATGGGGAACCTCCGGTTGTCGGCCGGGTTCAGGATAGCATAAACGCTGCCTGTTGCCAGAGACCGCGGGCGGCGCCTGCTATACTGCGCCCGATGGTCCCGCTCTCGATCATGTTCATCGTGGGCAGTGTGCTGCTGGGCACCGGCGCCCTGCTGGCTCCGGCCCTGCCCGGTGGCAAGGCGCGCATTGGTCTGGGCGCGGCGCTGACCCTGGCGCTGGTGCTCTGTGGCGCGCTGGCCTGGACGATGTTGTTCGGCTGGGACACCCTGATCATCGACTATCTGCTCTTCGCGCTGGTCACCGCGGTGCTGCTGGGCGGGACTCTGGGGCGGGGGCACCTGGCCCGCGCGCGCGCGGGCGAGGACGCCGCTGACGCCGACCTGACCTGGCCGGGCAGGACGGAACTGGCCCTGTTCGCGCTGGCGGCCGCGCTCTTCGCCCTGCCGGTCACGCTGCTGCCTGCCCCGCCGGACACCGACGCGCAGGGTTTCGGCTACCTGGCATTGATGACCCGTCTGGGCGGCAGCCTGGACAGCCTGGCGCCCTTTCACCCGGAGATCGACTACCTCTACGCGCCGGGGTTCAGCGCCCTCGTGGCCTGGCTCAGCGAAAAGCTGGGCCATCCCCTGCATCAGGTGATGTTCGCCTTCGCGGCGGTGCTGGGCCTGATCAACGTCTGGCTGGCCCATGACCTGGGGGGAGACCTTGGCGGCCGCGACCTGGGGCGCGCCGTGGCCCTGGCCATGGGCGGCGGCCTGGGCCTGTACCTCGCCTTCCTCGACTCGCACTACACGACCCTGCTGGCGCTGGTCTTTGCCCAGGGCTTCGTGCTCTGCGCGCTGCGCTACCAGCGCGACGGCGAGCGCATCGACCTGGCCTGCGCCGGTCTGTTCCTGGCCGCCGTTGCCCTTTCCCATCCGGACACCACCATCATCCTGGCCCTTGGCTTCGGCCCCTGGCTGGTTGGTATGTGGGCGGGCGAGCCCCGACCGGAGCCGCGGCGCTGGCTCCTGTTGCTGCTCGGCGCGCCGCTGCTGGCCCTGCTGCTCATCAGCCCCTGGCTGCTGCGCATCATCCCGCTGCTGGGCGGGGAGATCGTCTCGCCCTTCACGCGCAGTACCTCATACGCCCTGACGATGCTCGTCTTTCACGGGGTCTGGAGCTGGCCGCTGGCGCTGATCGGGGCGCGGGCGGGCTGGCGACACCAGCAACAGGCGACCCTGCTGGCGCTCGGCTGGTTGCTGCTCTGCGCTGATTTCGCCTTTCTCGGCGTCAGCGAGCGCATCGCGCCCTGGCTGCCGCTCTTCCACTACGATTATCCCTTCAGCATCGCCTGGCACGGGCCGATCATCCCCCTCAGCCTGCTGGCCGGGCAGGGCCTGCTGGCGCTTTGGCACAGGGTCGAGGCGCGCCGGCCGGGCTGGCCGTGGCGACGCGCGGGCCGGGCCATGCTGGCCCTCGCCTTTTTGCTGGTGGCGGGCGCGCTGCTCTTCCCGTCGCATTTGCTGGCCTTAAGCAAGGGGCGAATCGGCGTGCACGGCGTCTTCGCCTCGGAGGCCGACGTGGCCGCCATGGCCTGGCTGCGCGAGAGCACGCCGCCCGACGCACGCGTGCTCAACTTCCCCGGCAGCGAGTTGGGCAGTTCCTGGGAAGGCGACTGGGCGGCGGTGATCAGCGAGCGCGACAGTGTCTACTATCGCGGCCAGCCCTTCTTCCGCGGCGACGCGGCCAGCCGGGCCGAGCAGGAGCGACTGCGCGCCTTCTGGCTGGACCCCGCCGACCCGGCGCAGGAAGCGGCGTTGATCGAGGCCGGCATTGACTACGTGCTGGTGCCGCAGATCGTGGCGGCGCCGGAGAGCTTCGGCCAGGCCTGGCGCTGGCACCAGCCCGACGCCTGGAAGCTGCCCATAGCCTCGACCGTGGCGGAGGCCCTTTATCTGACTCCGGTTTTCGAGCGGGACGGCGCGCAGGTCTACGCCCTGCGCGTGGAGGGCGACGATGGCTGAACCCTCGCGTTCCGATTTCGCGCTGGCCCTGCGCCACAACGCGCGGGACATGCTCGGCGCTTTCGTCCCTCGCTACCCCGAGGCCGCGTTGCCGCTGCTGCGCGGGCCGGCGCGGGACATCACGCGCCTGGTCTTTCAGTACGAGCGGATGGTCGGCGAGACGGACCTGGTGCAGGCCTCGCAGTGGCTCCTGCCCTCCTTCACGCGCAGTGTGCAGCCGCTCAACCTGCCGGACCCGCCGCTCCCGCCCGGTCAGCCGCTGCTGGTGCTGGGCAACCACGCGGGAGTCATGGATGCCATGGCGCTTTTCGCCTGGCTGAATCGGCCGGATCTCAAGGTCATCACCGCCGATCGCCCGATCCTTACCTTGCTGCCCAACATCGCGCAGCATCTGATTCTGTTGCCGGACGCCGGCGAACGGCGCGTTTCTGCCTTGCGCAGGGCCCTGGCGCATCTGCGGGGCGGGGGCGCGCTGCTCAACTTCCCGGCCGGGCGCATCGAGCCGGACCCGGCCTGGTACGATGGCGCGCCGGAGTCGCTGGCGGACTGGTCGGCGGAGGGCATCGAGCTCTTCGCGCGCCAGGTGCCCGCGCTGACGATTCTGCCCGTGGCGGTCAGCGGGGTGATTTCGGCGCGCGCCCTGCGCTCGGCGCCGGCGCGCTTCTATAGAGAGGGACGGCGACGATCCTGGGTGGCAGCCACGCTACAGGTGATGTTCAGTCGCTGGCGCGACAGTGAGGTGACCCTGCGCTTTGGCGATCCGCTGGCAGCCAGCCCGGGCGTCGCGGCGCAGGTGCTGGCGACGATGGAGGTTCTGCTGCGCGCGTCGCTGCGCGGGAAGCCGGGCAGGGCGGGCATGTGGTGAAGGGCAGCATTGACCGGAGAAGCGCCAGCGTCATGTCCCTTTTGACCGTGAAAGAGGGAGTCAACGCATGCAGCCTCTGACTTTCGTACACATCAGCGATTCGCACGTGTTGACGGACCCGAGCAGAAGGGGATGGGAACGCGGCCCCTCACTTCCCGGGGCCAGTGCCCTGGTCCGTGAGATTGAGACGCTGCCCGCGCCGGTTGATTTCGTGCTGCATACCGGCGACGTTGTTCACGACCCGGAACGTGAAGAAGAGTATCAACAGGCGCTGGAGCTGTATCGCCGCCTGAGCGTGCCGGTGTATTTCCTGCCGGGCAACCACGACCGGAGCCGTTGGCTGCAGCGCGCGCTGCGGGGAGTCGAAGATCCCGGCCCCCACGCCGACCGGGAATTTGAGGCTGGCGGCGTCCAGTTCCTCTTGCTGGACAGCAGCGTTGCCGACGCGAACCATAACGAGGGCCACGGGCAGCTTGCGCCGGAACAGCTGGCCTGGCTGGAGGGTCGCTGCGCGGCGCCGGACAGTCGACCGCTGGTGGTGGCGCTGCATCACCATCCGCTGGCCATTGACGTGCCCTGGCTGGACGACCTGGTTTTGCGCAACGGGGAGGCGCTGCACGAAATATTGCTGCTGGCGCGGGGTCGACTGCGCTGTGTCCTTTACGGGCATATCCACGAGAGTCTGCTGACCCTGCGCGACGGCATCGCCTACCAGAGCGTGCGCGGCAGCTGGTTCCAGAACCGGACCTGGCCGGGTCAGGAGACGGAATTCCCGGAGCCGATTCAATGGCCCGGCTACAACCTCGTCACGCTGACCGAACGCGACACCTTCATACGGCACTGCCGGGTGCGCCGGTGAGGCGGGACGGATATGGGCCAGGCCTGGTGCTGCGGCCCACTGGCGGGCACAGGGTTCCGCCTGCCTGGCGGGTGATCGCATGCAGCCCCTGACCTTCGTCCACCTCAGCGATTCGCACCTGGTGACGGACCCGGACAGCGTGGGGACGGGGTTCGTGTCCGCGCTCGCGGCCACGGAGGCCCTGCTGCGCGAAATCGAGGCGCTGCCCGCGCCCATTGAATTCCTGCTGAATACGGGCGACGTTAACCACGACCCGCGGCGGGAAGACGACTATCGGCGGACGCTTGAGCTCTACAGCCGTTTGGACGTGCCGGTGTACTTCCTGCCAGGCAATCACGACCGCAGTGACTGGCTGCAACGCCGGCTCCTGGGCAGGGAAGTCACCGGCCCGCATGCCGACCAGGAGTTTGAGGCCGGCGGCGTGCAGTTCCTGCTGCTGGACAGCACTGTCCCGCAGGAGGAGGGAGGCCACGGTCGCCTGGAGCCGGAGCAGTTGGCCTGGCTGGAGGGTCGCTGCGCGGCGTCGGACAGTCGTCCACTGGTGGTGGCGCTGCATCACAATCCCCTGTCGCTGGGAGTGTCCTGGCCGGAGGAGCTGATTCTGCGCAACGGTGAGGCGTTGCACGAGGTTCTCACACTGGCGCGGCATCGCCTTCGCCTGGTCCTCTACGGACACATCCATGAGAGTGTCTTGACCCTGCGCGATGGCATCGCCTGCCACAGCGTGCGCGGCAGCTGGTTTCAGTTGCGGACCTGGTACGGTCAGGCCAGCCTGGGGCCGGAGCCGCTGCAGTGGCCCGGCTACAACCTCGTCACCCTGACCGAACGCGACACCTTCGTGCGGCACTGCCGCCTGCGCCTGTGAGTCGTGGCGGGGGCGGGGTGATTTCGCCGGTTCAGATTGACCGGGGCAGGTGTATACTGAGGGCCATTCAGGAGGTCGGCAATGGCTGAGAAACCACAGGGCATCACGAAAATCACTGTCGCCGGATATAAGTCCATCCGCGAAAAGACATCAATTGACGTACGTCCACTGACCATCCTCGCCGGCGCGAATAGCTCGGGCAAGTCCAGCATTATGCAACCAATATTGCTTATGAAGCAGACTTTGGATGCATCTCATGACCCGGGTCCACTGCTGCTTGATGGGCCACACGTTAGATTCACGCAGTATGAACAGTTTATTCCGATGAGTACTACAAAGATGAAACCCGTTATTTCTGTTGGGCTAGAAATAGGGAAGGAAGTCTATTTGTCTTGTGATTACGAGTGTACGCCTGATCCTGACAGTCAACGAAGGCAAATAAGACTAAAGAGCATGTCAGGAAGAGATCCAATCGCTGCAAAATACGATGAGCGCCCGGCAGAATTTCGACTCACCCCAAACATGCGAGAAAAAAAGATCGTTCCATTGCTTCCGGCATTTATGAGGGAAGATCCTAATGAGGGCTCCGATGGCGATGAGGACAGCAATGTCATTTCAAAGCGAAAGTTAGGGTTTCGAGTTGAATCAAAGCGTTGTTTTTTGCAAGTTCAGATGTTTAGGAAATACCAAAGAAAAAACAGGCCATTCCCTAGCTTCTCTATTCCTATAGAACCAACGCCCGAAATGCAATCGGCGATTGCCAATATAATCCATTTGCCAGGTCTGCGTGGCCAGCCAGAGCGCATCTACACGATCACACCTTCTCAAGCTCCAAGGTTTGCTGGGCAATTCGAGAAGTACATGGCTGGGCTCATCACAAATTGGAATGAAGAGCAGACTGAACAGATCAAAAGAGTTGAAACTGGTCTGCGAGGCCTAGAATTGACTGGATGGGTAAAGTCGGATCGTCTTGATGATGTAAGCGTGGAATTGAAGGTTGGCAGATTAAAGTCATACATTGACGATTCTTACATTGGTGACGAAGTGAACATTGCCGATGTGGGATTTGGAGTTTCGCAGGTACTACCAGTTCTTGTAGCGCTTGCGGCAGGGGAGAAGGGCCAGATGGTTTACATTGAGCAACCTGAATTGCACCTGCACCCACGTGCTCAAGTCGCTCTCGCCAGGGTCTTGGCGGATGCTGCGAATCGTGGCGTTCGCGTAATCATCGAAACGCACAGTTCACTATTGTTGCAGGGAGTAATGACTCAAGTTGCCGAAGGGAAACTTTCAAACGAAAAAGTCATCCTGAATTGGTTCGAGAGGGATTATGAAGGAAACACGACAGTAAGGAAGGAAAGTTTGGACGAGAATGGCGCACACAGTGCTGACTGGCCAGTAGATTTCGCAGACATCCGCTTAGAAGAACAGAAGAGATACTTGAACGCTGTTACCAAGCGCAGAATGGGCTTGGTGAATGAACCAGCTTGAAACGAAAAACCTCGTTGTTGATGCGGACATAGCATTCTCCTCAAGCCAGAAAGAGACTAAGCAGTCTATAAACTCTAGTGAATTTCTGGAGAGCATGCGCATTTGTGGTCACCGGATTACTTTGTCTCCAGACATCTTGAAAGAATGGACAGAACGCGGTTCCTATTTTGCTTTGGACTGGCTGGCAACCATGACTGAAAACAACCAGATTTTTAGCATAGCAGATGCAAGTGACGAAAGGCTAAGGGAGCAAGTTTGTTGTCACGCGCCGGACATCCATATATTTAGAATCATGAGAAAGGATGTTCATTTGCTGGAGGCCGCTCTAAAGTCCGATATGACTATTTCGTCAATGGACAAGCGAGTTCACTTTCATTTCTGCGTCATCTGCAAGAAAGTAGAAGAAATCCAAGATGTGGTGTGGGTCAATCCCGATGTTGCTGAAGAAAAGTGCATCGACTGGCTCCGGCGCGGAGCACCAAACGAAGCCAAACGACAACTCGGCTACCAGCACAGAGATCACTAGATGCAGCCCCTGACCTTCGTTCATATCAGCGACTCGCACCTGGCGACGGACCCCGCGTGGAGCGGGCCATTGACCGACATCCTGCCGCGGCCTGGCGCCGAGGCGCTGCTGCGCGAAATTGTCGCGCTGCCCCTGCCGATCGACTTTGTGCTGCATACCGGCGACGTCCACAGCGACCCGGAACGACCGGAGGAATACCGGCAGGCCGCAGACCTCTACCGCCAGTTGCGCATGCCGGTCTATTTCCTGCCCGGCAACCACGACCGCAGCGACTGGCTGCAGCAGGAGCTCATGGGAATCGACGAGCCCGCCGCGCAGGCCGACCAGGAGTTCGAGATCGGCGGTGTGCAGTTTCTCCTGCTCGACAGCAGCGCGCCGGGCGTGGACGAACACTACGGCTGGCTGGAAGCGGAACAGCTGGACTGGCTGGCGCAGCGCTGCGCGGCGGATGACCCGCGACCGCTGGTGGTGGCGCTGCACCACAACCCGCTGTCGCTGGTCGTGCCCTGGCTGGACGGCATCGTGCTGCGCAACGGCGAGGCGCTGCACGAGGCGCTCCTGCCGGCGCGGGCGCGCCTGCGCTGCGTGTTCTACGGCCATATTCACGAGAGCGTCCTCACGCTGCGCGACGGCATCGCCTACCAGAGCGTGCGCAGCAGCTGGTTCCAGACGCAGACCTGGCACGGCCAGGCCGACCCGTACAAGGAGCCGCTGCACTGGCCGGGCTACAACCTCGTCACCCTGACCGAACGCGACACCTTCGTGCGCCACTGCCGGGTGCGCCTGTGAGCCAGGGCGGGCGGCGCCACAACCTGAATCTGCTGCTTCCCGTCCTGCTGCTGCTGACGGTCATCGCCGCGCCCGCGGCCGCGCAGGCGCAGGGCATCACGCTGGAGGTGGAAGCCGGTTTCGACAGTTTCTTCCGCGAACACAAGTGGTTCCCGATACGGGTGCAGGCCAGCAACGCCGGCGCCGACCGAAGCGGCCGCCTCGTGCTGCGCCCGGAGACCTCCGGCAACGCCTTCAGCAACACCTTCAGCACGGCGCTGGAACTGCCGGCAGGGGCGCGCAAGAGAGTCTTTCTCTATGCAACCGCGCGCAGCTTCGCCGACAGCGTCCGCATTGAATACCTGGATGACGACAATATCGTGCTGGCGTCGCAGGAAGCGCCGCTGCGACACGTGCCGGAGGCGGACAATCTCCATGTGCTGGCGGGCGATTCGTCGCGGGGGCGGGTGGACCTGTCCTCGCTGGCGCCGGGTGGGCGACAGGCCTGGCGCGCCGGCATGGCGCTGGAAGACCTGCCGCCGCTGGCGGCTGCGCTGCAGTCGGTGGACACCTTTTTTTTCAGTGACGTGGACAGCGGCGCGCTCGACAACGCGCAACGCGAGGCGTTGGCGGCGCGGGTGCTGGCCGGCGCCCATCTCATCGTCACAGGCGGCGCGGGATGGCAGGGGACGGCCGCCGGTCTGGGTGAGCTGCTGCCGCTGGGTCCCTCCGCCAGTCTGACGACGGCGGACCTGGCGTCGCTGGCCGCACTGGCGGGCAGCGATGATCTGCCGCCCGGGCGCGAGACCCTGATCGCAACGGGCAGCCTGCGCGCCGACGCCCGCGTACTGGCAACGACCCCGGATGGCGTGCCGCTGCTGTTGCGACGTGAATACGGACTGGGCACGGTGGACTATTTGGCGGCGGACCCCCTGGTCGCGCCCCTGAGTGAATGGCCCGGTCTGGACAATCTGTGGTTCACCCTGGCGGCCACGCGACGGCCCCTGCCCGGCTGGTCGCAGGGCATCACCGATCTTGAGCGCGCCGCCAACGCCAGCGAAATTCTTCCCGGCCTGGACCTGCTGCCGGACCTCCTGCCGCTTTGCGGCTTTTTGCTCTTATACGTCGCGTTGATTGGCCCGCTGAATTATCTCATCCTGCGACGTATAAACCGGCGCGCCTGGGCCTGGGTGACCATTCCCGCGCTGATTCTGCTGTTCAGCGCGTTGTCCTGGTCGGTCGGATTTGGCTTGCGCGGCACCAGCGCCACGCTCAGTCGCCTGGCGCTGGTGCAGGCCTGGCCGGAAAGCGAGCAGGCCCAGGTGACCGGGCTGGTCGGCGTGCTCTCACCGCGGCGCGCCACCTACAATCTGTTGACGGCGCCGGGCAGCAGTTTGCGACCGCTGGCGCGCGAGATCCCCGCCAATCCCTTCGCCGCGGGCATCCAGGCCCGCACGGACATTCGCCAGGCGGACAGCTTCGACGCCCTGGACTTCAACGTGGACGCGAGCTTCATCTCCACCTTTCACACCACGGCGGTTACGCCGGCGCCGGCCATCACTGGCGCCGCCACGCTAAGTTACCGCCGGGGAGAGCCGGACCCGCTGACTGGCGAGCCGCGCTGGCACTGGCTGCTGAGCGGCACCGTGCGCAACGCCGGCGACTTTCCCCTGAGCGAGCCGGTCATTCTTGCGCGCGCCGGAAGCCAGGCGCTGCCGACGGCCCTGCAGCCGGGAGAGAGCGCCAGCTTCGAATTGCCGCTGGTTTCGGACACCCTGCAACCTCCGGCGCCGTCGCCGCTGGAACGTCGCGGCGAAGCGCAACTGACACAGCTGCGTTTCAGTCGTTTTTCGAGAGTGCTGGCAGCGCGCGAACAAAGCGTGATGGACATCATGCAGGACGACTACAACACTCGCGCCTACCGCGAGGGGCCCGGCTCCAGCGCCACAGCCCAGGAGAGGCACCGGCGCCAGTTGTTGCTTTCGGCCGCCGTGACCGATCCCTTCCTCTCCACCGCCCGCGGCGGTCAGGTGTTCCTCGCCGGCTGGGGCGCGATGCCCCTGCAGACGGAACCGGGAGAGGCGCAGTGGGAACCCAACGACGCCGCGCTCTATCTCATTGCGCTTGAAGTTGAGCAGGAATTACCGCAGGGACTGGTGCGAATCGAGGCGGACCAGTTCACCTGGGTGGCGCAGGAGCGCAACAGTCTGTCCGGCAATGCCGCGCCGGTCAACACAGACTTTCAGCCGGGCGACCAGGTGGTCTTCCGTTTCACGCCGCTGCCGCTGGCTCAGCTGGAACGGGTGGAGGCCCTGCAGGTCATTATCAATCTGCGCAATACGGGGCCGGACGAAATCCCTCTGGACCTGTGGGACTGGCGGGATTCGCGCTGGCGACCGGTCACACTGAGTCGTCCGCGCACCCGCAGCACGACGCGCACGGTGGTCGTGGAGAATCCCCAGGCGCTGCTGGGCGCGCAGAACAGTGTGTTACTGCGTCTGGTTGCCGAAGAGCTCGGCAGCGCGCTGCGGGTGGAACGCCTCGCAATCGAGCAGCAGGGTTATTTCATGTATACTGACGACAGAGCGACGGTGGCCGACGCATGAGCCTCATCATCGAAACCAGCGACCTGGTCAAGCGCTACGCGCGCTTCACCGCGGTCAGCGGGCTTTCACTGGCGGTGCCGGAGGGCGCGATCTACGGTTTCGTGGGCCCCAATGGCGCCGGCAAAACGACCACCATGCGCGTCCTGACGACCCTGACCCGCCCGACGGAGGGCGAGGCCCGCGTGGCCGGCTATTCGGTCACCGCGCATCCGCGCGCCGTGCGCCGCTCCATCGGGTATATGCCGGATGAGTTCGGCGTCTACGACGACATGCGCGTCTGGGAATACCTGGACTTTTTCGCCGCCTGTTACGACATCCCCGAGAACGAGCGCCGCCGCCTGATTGACGACCTGCTCGAACTGGTGGACCTGACGCACCGCCGCGAGGACATGGTGGACAAGCTCAGCCGCGGCATGAAGCAACGCCTGTCGCTGGCGCGCACCCTGGCCCACGATCCCGAAGTCCTGATTCTGGACGAGCCGGCCGCCGGCCTGGACCCGCGCGCCCGCGTCGAGATCCGCGAATTGCTGGTCGAACTGGCGTCCATGGGCAAGAGCATTTTCTTCTCCTCGCACATCCTGGCGGACGTCAGTGAGATTTGTACGCACATCGGCATCATTGAGGCCGGTCAGATGGTGATTCAGGGCAGCGTGGCGGACATGCGCGCGCAGTTGACGCCCTGGCGCGAGATCGTGGTGACCCTGGCCGACGGCGACGCCGTGGGCGAGGCGCGCCGTTTGCTGGAAGGCATGCCCCGGGTGCTGGAGACCGGCCTGCTGGAACCTGAGGACGAGCGGGCGCGTCTGAGCGTCCATTTTGATGGCGATGACGCCGGCGTGGCGGGCCTCAACCGCGCGCTGGCCCTGGCCGATATCGGCGTTCTCGGCTTTCAGGAAGAGACAAAAGATCTCGAATCGCTCTTCATGAACGTGACCCGGGGCGTCGTCAGTTGAGCATGACCCCAACCCGCGTCCAGCTGATTGACGAAGCCGAGGAGCTGCTGGAACCGCGCGAGCGGGCCCTGCTGGGAATTGCGCGGGTGCTGCTCGGTGGCGCCCTGGCCAATGGCGCGGCCCTGGCCCTGACCCTGTTGCTGGCGCTGGCGGGCGCGTTACGGCTGTGGCCGGGCTACTTCGCCACCGCGCAGGGGCTGCTGGCCAGCGGGTTGACGCTGGCGCCGGATACCGCCATGGCCGTGGTCATGTTGCTGTTGCTGGCCGATGGCGGCCTGTTGCTGGTGCTGATGACGGGCGTGCTGGCGCGCGAATTCTGGGCCTTGCCGGGCCTGGCGCTGCTGTTGCTGGTCAACCTGGCCGGTCTCCTGCTGGGCGGCCTGACCCTGGCGGTGGTGACTCTGGCGCCGGGCGCCTGGGCGCTGGCGCTGAGCCTGCGTGAGGCGCGCAGCTTCCGCATCAACCCGGTGATGCGCAAGGAATTCCGCGGCCGTATGCGCGGGCCGCGTTCCTTCATCGTGTTGACGGTCTACCTCGGTCTGATGAGCGCCTTTACGGCGATGCTCTACCTCGTTTTCGGTTCGGGCACGGTACAGGGCACTGGTTCGGCCGCCATCGGCGCCATCGGCCGCGTGCTGTTCATCGGCCTGGTGAGCATTGAATTGCTGCTGATCCTGTTCATCGCGCCAGCCTTCACCGCCGGCGCCATCACCGGCGAACGCGAATTCGGCACATGGGACCTGTTGCAGACCACCTTGCTGGTGCGGCCGGCGCTGCTCATTGGCAAGCTGGAATCGGCGCTGGGTTACATCCTGCTGCTCCTGTTTTCCTCAATCCCGCTGCAGAGCATCGCCTTTCTCTTCGGCGGCGTGACCCTGGCCGAACTGGTGGTCTCCTTCGCCCTGCTCTCGGTGACGGCCATCGCGCTGGGCACGCTGGGTATCTACTTTTCGGCCCACACCACCCGCACCCTGACCGCCAGCATGCGCGCCTATACAGTGGCGCTGGGCCTGCTCTTTGGCATCCCCCTGCTGCTCAACCTGCCGCTCTTCAACGCCTTCGTCAATGCGGCCTCCGGCTTCGGCTCCGGCATCAGTGCGTCGCCAGTGCTGGAAGCGATCTTTGTCTACGTCGGCTTCCTGCTGGTCAGCCTGAACCCGGTGGCCACGGCGCTGGTGACCCAGCAACTGCTGGCGGACCGCAACGTGGCCGGCCTGTGGACGCTGGTGCTCAGCAGCGACGGCAGCACCATCCCGCTGGTCTCGCCCTGGATCAGCTTGGTGGTCTTCTACCTCCTGATTTCCACCATCCTGGTAGCGCTGGCCGTGCGTCGCATGCGCAAGGTGGAGGCCTGATGGCCAGCCTCGCGGCTGGCCCCGCCGGCGACGGCCCGCGCGCAACCCTGACGACCCTGTTGCAGCGTTGGGAACGGCGCCAGCGCTGGCAACGCACCTGGATGGGGTTGCCGCGCAGCCTGCTGCCGGGGCTGGCGCTCGGGCTGGCCCTGCTGCTTTGGTCACGCCTGCGATTTGGAACGCCCGCAGAAGGCTTCTTGCCGGCCATGGCCCTGTTGGCAGGCTCCGGCCTTATGCTGTTGCTGGCGCGAATCTGGCTGCCACCGCGCCCGACCCTGGCGCTGGCGCGCAAGTTTGAACGGGATTTCGGGCTGAGCGAACGACTCTCCACGGCGCTGGAGTTGATGGAGGGCCGCATTCACAGCAGCGCCGAACTGACGCCGCTGCAGATCGCCGATGCGGGTAACCGCGCCCGCGACGTGGACGTGACCCGGCAAATGCCGCTGCGCAGCGACCGGCGCGCCTGGGCCACGCTGGCCCTGTTGCTGCTGGCCATCGGGCTGGTGACGCGTCTGCCCGCTCCGTCTGTGCCGACAGACGAGCAGGAAGAGGCGCAGGAGGCCGCCATCGACGAGGCGGCCGCGGCCGTGGAGCGGATCAGCGAAGAGGTGGCGAGCGACACGGCCTTGCCCGCGGAACTGCGCCAGCAGTTGCAACGCGAACTGGAGCGCAGCCAGGCGCTGCTGGGGCAGGAGGCTCTGTCGCCCGAAGAAGCCTTTGCGGCGTTGAGCGAGAGCGCGGAGCAATTTGAGCAGCAGGCGCTGGCGCTGGAAGAAAGCATCCGGCAGCAAATGCAGGCGCTGGCGAACGCGCAACAGGCCGGCGGCGAGCAGCTTGAAGCTGCCCTGCGGCAACTGGAGAACGCAGGTTCGCTGCCGCCTGGCGACGACGTGGCGGGGCGCCTCGAACAGGCCGCCGCTTCCCTGGAGGCCAGCAACCCGGAACTTGCGCAGGCCATTCGGGAGGCCTTGCAGGCCCTGCGCGACAGTCAGTTGCAGAACGCGAGTAATGCCGCGGGTCTGGCTCGACAGATTCTGGCGCAGCAACAACAGCAACTCGCGCGCGCGCAGGATTCGCAGCAGCGACTGCGGGCGGCATCCGATCAGTTGCGCGACAGCGCCAGCCAGATCGCGCAGCGCTCGCAGGCGCAGCCCCTCGTGAGTCAGGAACGCATGCAACAGCAGCCCGGCTCGGGCGCGCAACCCCAGGCTGGAGACATGTCGATGCAGGGTCAGCCTCAGGAGAGTGGCGCCGGGCAAAGGGGCGAAAACCCTGAGGCCGGCAGTCTGCCGGGCAGCAATACCCAGGCGGGCGAGGGGGAGGACGTGCAGGCCGGTTCGCAGGGTGGCCAGCCGGGCGGCCAGCAGACGGGTCAGGGCCAGAACACCAGTGAGCAGGACCGCCCGGGCCTCGGCGGCCAGGCCGGCGACGCCCCTGGCGGCGCGGGCATGGAGGAGAGCTTCGCGGGCGTGCAGGGCGCGCCGCCAGGCCAGGGGAACAACCCCGACGGCCTGGGACAGCGCGAATTCGCGCCCGTGTACGCGCCACGGCGTCTTGGCGCCAGCCAGGGGCCGGAACTCTACCTGGAAAACGACCCCGGCGACTCGCCCCTGATGGAGGGCGATTTTGCGCCAAACCCCTCCGGCGAGGCGCTGGTGCCCTGGAACGAAATCTACGGTGACTATCTTGACGCGGCCAGCCGGGCGCTGGAGAGCGACTACATCCCGCTGGGCCTGCGCGACGTGGTGCACGATTACTTCAGCGCGCTGGAGCCGGGTCGCTAGCGCGCGAAAAAAGAGGAGCGGACATGGCGGATGAGTTGAAGCTTGAGGAATTTGGCGCGCTGGCGCAGGCGATCGAGGCCGAGGTGGGCCGCGTCATCGTCGGTCAGCGCGAAGTGCTGCGCAGCGTGTTGATCTGCATTCTCGGCGGTCGTCACGCCTTGCTGGAGGGCGTACCGGGCCTGGGCAAGACCATGCTAATCCGCAGCCTGGGTGCGGCGCTGGACCTGAAATTCACGCGCATCCAGTTTACGCCGGACCTGATGCCGGCGGACATCACCGGCACGGACATCATGGAGGAGGGTGAGGACGGCAGTCGCCTCTTTCGCTTCCACGAGGGGCCGGTCTTCGCCAACCTGGTGCTGGCCGATGAAATCAACCGCGCCACGCCCAAGACCCAGTCCGCCCTGCTGGAGGCCATGCAGGAGAAGACGGTCACGGTGGCCGGGCGCAGTTACCCCCTGCAGGACCCCTTCTTCGTGCTTGCCACGCAGAACCCGCTGGAGATGGAGGGCACCTATCCGCTGCCGGAAGCGCAGCTGGATCGCTTCATGTTCAAGGTGCGGGTCGACTTTCCGCGCCCCGAAGAACTGATCGACATCCTTGAACGCACGACCGGTGCCGACGAGATCTGGCCGCGGCGCGTGGCCAATGGCGCCCAGGTGCTGCAGATGGGCCGTCTGGCCCTGACGACGCCAGTGGCCACGCACCTGGTGGAACGGGCGGCGAACCTGATTCTGGCGACCCACCCGCAGGAGGCGCAGGCCACGGAACTGGTGCGGCAGTACGTTCGTTACGGTTCCAGCCCGCGCGGCGCCCAGGCGCTGGTCATCGGCGCGCGGGTCAATGCCCTGCTGGAAGGGCGCCTGAACGTCGCCTGGGAGGACATTGAGGCGGTGGCGCCGGCGGCGCTGCGACACCGGCTGCTGCTGAACTTCGAGGGACTCGCCGAGGGCGCCGACCCCGACGACATCATCCGCGAAGCGTTGCACGCCGTCAGCCGTCAACCCGCCTGACGGCCCGCCCATGGCTGAAGCACGCGTCTTTGACGAACGCACGCTTCGTCGCCTGGAGCAGGTCATGCTCTGGTCGCAACGCGCGCGCGCCGGCGCCATGAAGGGCGAACGGCGCTCGATTCGACGCGGCACCAGCATCGAGTTCGCCGACTACCGGGACTACGCCTACGGCGACGATCTGCGTCGCCTGGACTGGAACGTCTACGCTCGCCTGCAGCGGCCCTACATCAAGCTGCTGGAGGACGAGGAAGACCTGGCGCTGCACATCCTCATCGACGCCTCGGTCAGCATGGACTGGCCCGCCGGCGAAGACGACGCGGAGCGCAACAAGTTCCGCCATGCGCAGCGCCTGGCGGCCGGCCTGGCCTGGTGCGCCCTGGCCAGCAACGACCGCGCGCAGTTGTACGGCGTCAGCGGCGCGGGCAGCTCGACCTTCGGCCCCCACCGCGGCCGGGGCCACAACCTGCGCCTGCTGGACTTCATTGCGGCCCTGCAACCGGCGGGGGAGGTGGATCTGGACGCCGTCCTGCGCGAGCAGGCCCTGCGCGGCGCGCGTCCGGGGCTGTTCGTCCTCATCAGCGACATGTACACGCCCGTCAACCTGACGGACGCGCTCAACGAACTGGCCGCGGCGGGCCACGAACTGCTGCTGCTGCATCTGCTCTCGCCGGAGGAACTGGAACCGCCCCTGGCCGGCGATCTGCGCCTGATCGACGTGGAGAGCGGTGGCATGCGCGAGGTGAGCATCGACGGAAATCTGCGCGAACGCTACGCGCAGCGCCTCGACGCCTGGCGCGCGCAACTGCGGCGCGTTCTGTTGCAGCGCGGCGGTCATTACCTCTTCGTCAACACGGACACGCCCTGGGAGCGGGTCATCCTGCGCGATTTGCGCGGCCTGGGCATCGTTCGATGAGCGCGGAAGCCGACGACGCATGCAACTGCTGACGCCGCTGGCGCTGGCCGGGGCGTTGCTGGCCCTGCCGATTCTGCTGCTCTACATGCTGCGCCTGCGCCGCCAGGAGCTGGAAGTGCCCAGCATCATGCTCTGGCAGCAACTGCTGCAGGACACCGAGGCCAACACCCCCTGGCAGCGCCTGCGACGCAACCTGCTCCTGCTGCTGCAACTCCTGATTCTGGCGGCGCTGGTGCTGGCGCTGGCGCGGCCCTTCATCGTTGTGCCGGCGGCCGGCAGCGGCCAGATTGTGCTGCTGCTGGATGCCTCGGCCAGCATGAACGCCAGCGACGTGGAAGCAGGCAGCCGCTTTCGCGCAGCGCAGGACCAGGCGCGCGCGGAAGTCAGCGCCCTCGGCGCGAATGACCGCGTGACGCTCATCCGCGTCGCGGAGCAGCCGCAGCTGCTGCTGGCGGCCAGCAACGACCGCCTCGCCCTGCAGGCGGCGATCGACAACGCCCGGCCGGGCCTGGGCAGCGCGGACTGGCCCGCCGCCCTCACGCTGGCCATGGGCGGCATGGCGCAAGGCGATGACTTCAGCCTGGTCATCATCAGCGATGGCGGTCTGGGCGACCCGACCTTGCTTCCGGAACTACCGGACAACGTGACCTGGCTGCCGGTTGGCAGCGCCGGCGACAATCTGGCGATCACGGCGCTGGCCACGCGTCGGCGGGCGGGGCAGCCGGCGCAGCTCTTCACACGGGTCACGAACCATGGCGCGCGCGACGCAGAGGTCGTGCTGAGCCTGAAAGTCGATGGCGAACTGGTCGCGTCGGCCTATCACGAGGTGGAGGCCGGCGCGGACCTGCCGCTGGTGGTCGAGGCCCTGCCCGCCAGCTTCCGCCGGATCGAGGCCAGCCTGACGATTCCGGTGGCCTCGGAGATCCCCGATCACCTCGAGCTGGACAACCGGGCCTGGGCGCTGGTCGAGGGCGGGAGCGGCAGTCGCATCCTGCTCTTCACGCCAGGCAATCGCTTCATTGAGGAAGTGCTGCGCAGCCTGCCCGGCGTGGAGGCCTTCCGCGGCGACCTGTCGGCCGGTCTGCCGCGCGAAGCCTACGACCTGACCATCCTCGATCGCTGGCAACCGGAACCCCTGCCGGCGGGCGATCTGCTGTTCATCAACCCACAGCGGGGCAACGCGCTTTTCACCCTGGGCGAGGAAAGGGAATTCGCGCAGGACATTCGCGTGACGCCGGGTGACGCGCGCACCCGTTTCGTCGATCTCGACGACGTCAGTGTGCAACGCTGGACGCCGTTAGTCGCGCCCTGGGCGCAGACACTGATTGAAGCCGATGGCAGCCCCCTGTTGCTGGCCGGGGAAGTTGACGGGCGGCAGGTGGCCATCTTCACCTTTGACGTGCATCGCAGCGATCTCGCCCTGCAGATCGCCTGGCCGGTGCTGATGGCCAACCTGCTGGACTGGTTTGCGCCGCCCGGCCTCCTGAGCGCGCGCGACAGCCTCGCCGTGGGTGACGCGCTGCAGTTGCGACCGCCGCCGGATGCCGCGGGCCTGCGCGTGCGCCTGCCGGACGGATCGCTGCAGGAGCTGTCGCTGGAGCGGCGGCCGCTGCTCTTTGCCGACACGCAGCAGCAGGGCATCTACACGATCGAGGTGCTTGAGGGCGGCGCCGTCACGCGCAGCCAGTCCTTCGCCGTCAACCTCTTCGACTCCGCAGAAAGCGACATCCTGCCGCGCGAAATGGTCTTCTTCGGCCAGTCCGGTCTGGGCCCCGGCGCGCGCGAGGAAGAGGGCCAGCTGGAGTTCTGGCCCTGGGTGGCCCTGCTGGCGCTGATGGTCTTGCTGCTGGAGTGGGTCGTGTACCAGCGTCGGCGCGCCGGCCTGACCCTGCGACCGCGACGCCCGTGACCCTGCTGACGCCCCAGGCGTTGTTGTTGCTGGCGCTGGCCGCGCCGCTGGCCTGGCTCGGCTGGCCGCGACAGCGCTTCCGCCGCGCGCGCGATGCCTTCAGCCTGGCGCTGCGTCTGCTGATTCTGCTGTGCATCGTGCTGGCGCTGGGCGGCCTGCAGGTCAGCCAGTCCGCGGACCGCCTGGCGGTTGTGTTTCTCGTCGACATTTCCGACAGCCTGGGTCCGGAGCTGGAGGAAGCGCAGCTGGCCTGGGTTGAGGCTGCCATGGCGACGATGGGCCCTGACGACCTGGCCGGCATCGTCGCCTTCGGCGCGCAATCCTATACGGAGCGGGCGCCCGGCCGCTCGCGCGAGGCGGACTCGCTGCAATCGCAGCCCGGGCGCGACCATACGGACCTGTCGGCGGCCATCCGCCATGGCAGCGCCCTGCTGCCGGGCGACGCCGCGCGGCGTCTCGTCATCCTCAGCGACGGCCGCGCCACGCTCGGCGATGCGCCGGCGGCCGCCCGTCAGGCAGCGGCGGCGGGCATCGAGATCAGCCACGTCGTGTTCAGCCGTCCCCCCGGGCCGGAAGTCCAGTTGACCGGACTGGACGCGCCGGCGGTGATCAGCGCTGACCAGGCCTTCGACGTCACCCTGTCCGTGCTGGCCGGGGCTGCGACCGACGCCACGCTCACGGTGCTGGACAACAATGAACTGCTGCAGCGCGAGAACCTGGAACTGCGCGCCGGCGCCAGCAACTATACGCTGACCCTGCCGGGTTCCGGCGACGGTTTCCGCGATATCCGCGCGCGCATTGACCCGCAGGGCGGCGACGGTTATTACCAGAACAACCAGCTGGCCGCCTTCACGCGGGTCGTGGGGCCGCCGCGTACCCTGTTGCTGGTGAATGACCCGGCCGAGGCGCTGCATTTGTTGCCGTCGCTGGAACAGGCCGGGGTGCAGCTGGACGTCCGCTACCCGCGCGAGATTCCGGTGGGCCTGGCGCCGCTGCTGCAGTACGAAAGCGTGATTCTGGTCAATCTTTCGTCGACGACGCTGGGGCAGGGGCGTATGGAAGCGCTGGAGCGCTTCGTGCGGGACCTTGGCGGCGGTCTGGTGGCCATCGGGGGACCGGACTCTTTCGCGCCGGGCGGCTGGTACCGGACTCCGCTGGAGGATGTCCTGCCGCTGGAGATGCAGATCCGCGACCAGCAGCGCCTGCCGCAACTGACCATAACCTATCTCATCGATCGCTCCGGCAGCATGGGCATGACGGGCCCGTCGGGCGTGGCCAACGTGGAGCTGGCCAAGGAAGCCATCATTCGCTCGCTGGACTTCCTGCAACCCTCCGACCGCGCCGGCGTCGTCTCCTTTGATACCGAAGGCAGCTGGATTGCGGAGTTGCAACCGGTGCTGGACCGCCTTGGCCTGCAGCGTCGGGTGGCGACGCTGCGCGCCGGCGGCGGCACCGACATTCTGGCCGGTCTGCGTCTGGCCGGTGAGGCGATGCGCCAGGAACCGTCGCAACGCAAGCACATCATTCTGCTCACGGACGGCGGCGCCAAACCGGACGGCCTGGTGGAACTCAGTGAGGAACTGCGCCGCAACGCTGACGTGACCACCTCGGTCATTTCCATCGGCCAGGGGGCGGAGTTTCTGCGGGCCATGGCGGAGGTGGGCGACGGCAACTATCACGAAGTGCGGGAGATCGTCAACATCCCGACGATTTTCACCATGGAGACCGTGCTGGCCAGCCGCTCCTACCTGGTTGAGGAGCCCTTCTTCGCGCTGCAACTGGCGCCCAGCCCGGTGTTGAGCGGTTTCGACGGGCTGCCTGGTCTGCGGGGCTACGTAGCCACGTCACCCAAACAGACCGCGCGCGTGGTGCTCGCCGGCCCGGCCCCCTGGCATGATCCATTGCTGGCGACCTGGCAATACGGCCTCGGGCGCGCGCTGGCCTTCACCAGCGATGCGGGTTCGCGCTGGGCCTCAGCCTGGACCCCCTGGGAGGGCTTCACGCGCTTCTGGGGGCAGGCGCTGCGCTGGACGATGACGGCCGGGCGCACGGACAATCTTGAGGCGCGGGTGCAGCCCGAAGGGCAACGGGCGCGCTTGGTCGTCGACGCCCGCGACGAAGACGGCGACTTTCTCAACGGCCTGCAGCTGGAGGCGCATCTGGTGAGCCTGCAGCAGGATACGGACAGGATCACCCTGCAACAGGCCGCGCCAGGCCGCTACGAGGCCCTGTTCACCCCGGCCGGCGAAGGCGCGCTGTTTATCAACATTCAGGGAGAAGAGCTGGTGGACGGGGCCACGCAGCAGTTCGCGCAGACCGCCGGCTGGGTGCGCGGCTATTCGGCGGAATACGACAGCGGCGCCAGTGGCACGCGCGGCGCGGACCGCGCGCTGCTGCGCGAACTCGCCGGCATCACCGGCGGCCGTGACATGACGGAGACTCCGGCGCTGGCCTTTGAGCACAACCTGCAGGCGCGCGAGGCCGCCACGCCGCTGTGGCCCTGGCTGCTGCTGACGGCCCTGCTGCTGCTGCCGTTGGATATCGCCGTACGCCGGGTCGTGATCACCCGCGGCGATCTGCGTCGGCTGCGCATGGCGCTCTTCGGTTTCAGTCGCCCGTTGACGCCGGAAGGACCGGGCGAGCGCCTTTCCAGCTTGATGGCTGCCCGCGACCGGGGCCGCGAACGCGTAACAGGCGGCGTTTCCCGTCGCATTGGCAGGGCCGCCGGGTCGTCGCCGGAGCAGGCGGAAGACCCTCCCGCCCGCGATGAGGAGGCGGAGGTCACACGCCGGCGACCGGCGCGCGCCGGCCTCAGCACGACGGCCGCGCTGCTGCGGACCCGGCGGCAGCGCCGCGGCGCCGGGGACGACGGAGACTCTGCGTCCTGAGCGCTGCGTCATCGGGCTGTTGCAACAGGTATTAAGAGTTTTGTCAGCCGGGTATACAATTCATGAACGCGAGCGAGGTGGTGTTTCGGCTGTGAATTCGCAGGGCAGGGGTGCGGACCCAGGCGTGCGCCGGGCGCGCAGGGAGGACGTGGCGGCCATTCGCGCGCTCATTGAGCCGCACGTGACCTCGGGGCGACTGCTGCAGCGGGCGACGGAAGAGATCGAATTCCTGTTGCCCACCTTCGTCGTCGCCGAGCAGGACGGGAAGGTGGTCGGCTGCGCGGCGCTGGAGATCTATTCGTCCCGCCTGGCGGAAGTGCGCAGTCTGGCTGTCACGGATGCCATGCAGGGCCTGGGGGTGGGGCGGCGCCTGGTGGAGGCCTGTGTGACGATCGCGCGCGAGCGGCGGGTGATGGAAGTGATGGCCATCACCTCCAACGACGCGTTTTTCCGCGCCGTCGGCTTCGACTTCACGCTGGCCAATGAACGCAAGGCGCTCTTCATCGACCCACAGGAGAGGCCCTGAACGAGGCGCCGTCGCTTGACCGGCGCCAGGGCCTTCCGTACAATCGCCATCACGCCCGGGAAACACGCCGGCATGGCGTCCCGCAGGAGCCAAACCGCATGGCTGAGGAAACGATAGTCGCGGTCTTTCCCTCGCGCGTGATTCTGGGCAAGGCGCTCGACCACATTGGACGACTGGACGACCTGGCGCTGAAACACGCGGTCATCATCGCCCGGGCGCGCGACGGTGAAATTGTGGTGCTGGACGATGACATCAGTTCGCATGAGGTGATGTACGCCGGCGCCGGCCTCGGCGCCATCATGATGGCCGTTGGTGTGGCGCAGCAGGGCGCCCTGGCCCTGCCCGGCGCCATGGCCCTGATCGCCCTGGTGCTGGCCGCGCTGGCCGGCGGCCTGGTGGGGGCGGGCGTCAGCCGCGCCGCCGCCACCCTGATCGACTCCGACTTTCGCAACCTGCAGGTCAAGACCCTCGCCGCCGAACTGAAGGCCGGCCACCCCGCGCTGGTGCTGGAATTCGAGGAAGGCGTGGACTCGCTGGAGCGCCTGCGGCTGGAATTGAAACCCTATCGCGCCGAGTTGGTGGAATACCTGCATGAGGCGCGCTTCGCCGTGGCGCGAATGGACGAGGGGGCGGCCGGGGAAGAGCCGGAGATGCGACGCCAGCCATGAAAGCGACTGCCCTGCCGGGTGCCCCGCCACGACCGCTGTGGCCCGCCCGGTACTGGTGGCTGACGCTGCTGGTCCTGCTGTTGCTGGCGGGCGGCCTGCGCTTCACCGGCTACAACTTCGGTCTGCCCTATATCGACCACCCCGACGAACCCAACCAGTTCCTCGCCGCGCGCCTGGTGCTGGACCAGGGAACTTCCCGCTCCATCGGCAAACATTCCTATCCGCCGGGCATCGTCGCCCTGCACTATCTTTTCGTGCGCTACTGGCAGGACCCGGCGCAGCCGCCGTCGATCGTCACCGGCCCGGTGCGACTGATCGCCATCGGCGCCAGTCTGCTGGGCATCGCCCTGCTGGCCCTGCTGGGCTACCACGGGGCCGGCCCGCCTGCCGGTCTCATTGCGGCGGGTATTGCGGCGGTCACCCCCTGGCTCGTCGATCACAGCCGCTTCGCCACCGCCGACAGCTTCACCGCGCTTTTCAGCCTGCTGGCGCTGTGGCTGACTTTGGCGGGCGTCCAGTACCGTCGCCCAGGCTGGACGACCTGGGCCGGCTACGCCCTGATGCTGGCGGCCCTCTTCAAATACCAGGCGCTGTTCCTGACGCCGCTGGTGACCCTCGCGCCGCTGCTGGCCGGCGCGTCCTGGCGGCGCGTTGTCGCCGGCAACGCCCTGCGTCTGGCGCTGTTTCTGGCCTGGCTCTTCCTGCTGACCCCGGCGCTGGAGGCCGGCGAGGACTCGCCCATCCGCAACTGGCGCCAGGTGACGCAACTGACGCCCGCGGCCCTGCTGCAGGCGCCGCTTGGCAACCTCGGCAACATGCTGGGCATTCTGGACCTGCGTCTGCTGGCGCCTGGCTGGGCGGGGCTGGCCCTGCTGACGGGCCGCGCGCGTCAGGCCTGGCAGCGACTGGCCGCGCTTTACCTGCTGCTTGCGGCGCTGGCCGTTTATCTTGGCGTGGGACTCTTTGGCGAACAGCCGCTGCGCCTGCTGCTCACCTCGACGCTGCTGCTGCTGACGCTTTCCGGCATCGGCTGGGCGCAGTGGCTGGCGTTGCTGCGTGAGCGGGCCGGGTGGCGCGGCAAGCGCCGTGACGCGCCCGCGTTGGCGGCTTTCGCGCTGATGTTGCTGCTGGCGCTGCCTTCACTGCAGGGTTCGCTGGCCAACGCGTACGAACACACGCTGCCGGACCGGCGCAACGATCTGGCCTCATGGGCGGATACCACACTGCCGGCCGGCCGCTTCATCGCCACGGTGGAAAACCACAAGACGCTCAACCGCGACTGGGGCGGCTATCCCGGCGTCACGGCCTTCGACTTCGCCGGTCAGTTCCACCTCGGCGAGCGGCCCCTGGCCGACTGGCGCGCCGATGGCGTCGACTTCGCCATTCTGCCCTGGCGCGATTACGCGGCTTGGCTGGACGATGACCCGCAGGGCTATCTGGCGGGCACGACCCTGCTGAAGGCCTGGCCGCCCTCGGATGCGAATCGCGGCCCGTCCATGGTGGTCCTGGCCTTGCGCACCCCGACGCAGTTGCAAACGGCGGAGGAGAGCCGGTTGGGCAGCATTCGTCTGCTCGGCCACGATTTGGATGTGGCGGATGTCCGGCCTGGTGTCACATTCGCCTGGCGTTTCTACTGGCAGGCCGACGCGCCGACCGACGGCGACTACGTCGTCTTCAATCACCTGCTGGACGCCGATGGGGTCCTGGTCGCCCAGGTGGATGGGCCGCCGCTGCCCGATACGCGGCGCGGGACCTCCGACTGGGACGACCCGCAGGAGACGATCATCAGCCACGAGTTTCGATTGCAACTGCCTGAGGACCTGGCGGCGGGCGAGTACATGCTCGTGACCGGCTGGTACGGCCGCGAGACGGGTCAGCGCCTGCCGGCTCCGGATGGCCGGGATCATTTGCTGTTGGGCGCGTTTCCTTTACCAGCCTGATTACAGAAGTCACTTAAAGGAAATAATGAGATTCCTACCAATCTCTTGACAGTTCTGACGATCCGTGCTATTGTTTCTACTGACAGCATAAATGCGGAGGAAATGTCGTGAATAATAACAGAGATCCCGGACTCAATACAGAGGAATTTCGCAGTATCGTGTCTGGAAAACTGACAGCTTTGAAAACAGAATCGCAAGACCTTAGCAAGGAGGTAGAAGCGCTTCAATTACAGTTGGCCAAGAATTCACAGATGATTTCACACCTTGAAGGCGTTCTCGAATTGTCCGGCACGTCGGAGACTAACTCATTGCCAGTTGCCCGAAAGGCAAGTTACGACGAAGTTTGTGACCTCGTAGAGCAAATCCTTGCTGAGAAACACAAGAATCCGGTGCACTATCGTGAACTGGCTGATGAAGTACAGCTTCGTGGCGTGAAACTCGGCGGAAAGGATCCAGCTAGCACCTTGGTCGCGATGATCAGCAAAGAGCCACGATTTGTGCGTCCCACAAGTCGGGGTTTCTATGCCTTGCGTAAGGACTATCCTAATGCGCGCAATGTAGGTGAACACAAGCGTGGCAATCGTAAGAAGGAGATTGGGCAATGAGTGAGCCTCAGTTTGTCAATACCTCAGCAAATATGGTCCAGCTCGTCGATAACATTGTTGACGGCTATAAAATGGGTCCCATCCGCGCATTGGCGCAAGAACCCGTGCAGAATGCACTGGACGCAAGACGCTCTGGGAAAGTCTTTGTCGAATACCGGCTCTTGCGTCGAGAAACTAATTCTGGCCAATCTTGTCACACTCTTACGGTGACAGACTGGGGCACTTTTGGTCTAAAGGGACCGATCCTGCCACCGGGCGATTTGGATTCCAATGGCAACAGACGGGATCACAATTGGGCTGATTTTGAAGCGCAAGGCTTTACCAAAGAGGATGAAGATGCGCTGGGTTCCCGTGGTCAGGGAAAGGCCGCATTCTTGTACCACTCTGATGTACCTAGCGATTTTCGAAGCATGGTGATTCTTTATGATACTCTTCTAGAGAATGGCGAGTATCGACTGGGCATGCGTATTTGCCGGCCCGGTGACAAAGTTTTTTCGCCACCCTTGCTCGATGCCAAAGCCCGCCAAGCAATTCAACAGGACAGCTACAATTTTGGTGGAATAGATATTCCACTTGCTCTAGAGCCACTGCGAGAGATTGGCACTCGAATAGTAGTTCCCTTTTTGGGTCAAGATGCGTTGGAAGCATTTAGAGACGGAGAGTTGGCCGGGTGGCTTCAACGATGCTGGTGGCGAGCCATACAAACGAAGAAATTGGACATTAGGGTTGTTGACGAAAATGGAAATAGCACCACGATCGATATCCCTCGATGGTGGCAGGACTTGCCGCGCAAAACCGGCCAGCCAGCTCAATTGATAAAAGGCCGAAACGGCACCGCACTGATGATGTGGGAAGATCAGCTAATTCATCAGGGCAGGTTGAAAGTGAAGCGCTTGGTTCTGTTTCATGATGATGCGCTAACAGATGACGAGATAAATGGGGAACTAAGGGAGCATCCCGAGTACGCGGGCATTCAATTGCTTCGCAAACAGCAGTGGATTGAGACCCTTGGAGTTAGAGGAGAATTTTGGGAAGAGATTCCAAAGGATAAGCAAGCAGGGTTTCGCGGCTTTGTCGAATTTGACAGGGATTCCGACAAGGAATTGCGAAAAATAGAAAACTCACAGCATGATGGATTTCGTCGAAAAGATGGAGGACATAAGCGTGCAATCCGTTCTTGGCTCAAGGAGAAAGTACATCACTTTTCTACTCAAATGGAATGGATAGAAGACACAACGGTAGATGAGAAAGATGCCACAGAAATTGAAAGAAAAGTGGGAAAACGAATTGCAGGAACGTTTCTGGTTCCAAATTACCGGCATGGTTCGAACAGTTCATTTGAAAAACAAGAGCAATGGACCTGCAGTCTTCACTTGGATTATCCACGGTCAGGCACAACGAAGGTAAATTACGGTGATGAGTTGAAGAATCTCAACGTAACTGTCGATTTTCAATCCGAGGAATCACAGGCCTTTGCGTTTGATTTGCTTCTAACCCTGACGGATTCTGACGGCGTTCGACACACACTACTGCGCAAGGAAAGCGAGCTTTTCCACTCGAATTACATATGCAGGTGCAAAGATTGGCAGGTTCTTCAAGGGCGAGGGAATTTGAACAGGAGACAAATGTCTTGCCCGCATCCAGGAGTCTATACGTTGCGGGCCGAAGTCTATGTTGGTGGTGTACCTGTTGCAGAAAGTGCCCGCCGGCTTTACGTGGCGTGCGAGCCACCGCCCCCACCCCCGCAGAAACCGCAAACCTTGTCGATTTCTGTAGTAAATCTGGACGATCCAAACCAGCTCCGTGTTCGTAGCGGTGACCGCTTGCTGGCACAAATTTCGGTCACTAACCGAAGCATTGAAGACTTCGAGGGTTTTGTTGTCGCCAGCCTAAACGGTGAAACACTGGTTAGCGATGCATCAGTGTCGTTGGCTGGTACTCTCGCAGGTGATTCTCCGCTGCGTGAGTCCGCGTGGTTCGGTGAGATTTGCCTCGTGTTGAAGGGAGATGTCAAACGGACTCTTGATGAGGTTGCCAAGCCGTTCACTTCTGAACCGGGGCGCGTCGAACTGCGGGCTGATTTGTACGCGCGCGAAGATCGTGAAATGCAAGCCTCACTTTCTCATGCGAAAAAGGTCATCTGGTTCGAGAATGAACCGAGTGCAACTGACAGCGACTTGCCATTCCTCATAAAGAGTACGAACAACCATCGTTGTCCTGCCATGTGGTGGTTGCAGGGAGAAGGAGATTCACATACGCTGTTTTATCGAAAAGAGTATCCTTTGAGGACTGCATTGAAACAGGCGTCGGTGGAGGTGTACACGGAAGAGATTGTCTTTAATGGTCTCTTGGATTGGGCACTCCGCCCTGTGGAGCATGGCGACGCTTCAAACCTGTCGCAGATGAGAGACATGCAATTGGAGGGTATCGGCATAGCCCTGCATGATGACTATCAGAGGCGTTTGGATGAATTGGAGAGTCTTGCTATTTCAACAGACTCATCCTCACTTGAGATTTCCCAGAAAATCCGGGAAACGGTGGCCCTAATGCAGAGAATACTTCGGGAAAGAGTTGCTTGATGGCAGTGTTGCTCTGGAGCGAGCGGGATGGTGTACGTGCTACAGAAGTTCGTACAGGTCGCCCGGTTCGTTTGAGTGCAGAGGAATATCGAAGCGAAGCCGAATCGCTCGACCCGCAACTGGACGCTCTGTTGGACGACGCACTGTCACGTCTAAAGGAGTACGCTGGTGACAGGGAGCCCCGACCCTTGCTGAAGGCTTGGGTGCTGGGGCGAGCGGTGAGGCAATCAGGCGTGCTTGAGGGCACGGCGCTGCGAGACGAAGTACGCGAATTACTATGGCAGGCGCTGGCGCACAAGTGCTGGTATGGGCTGCGCGCTGACGGGTCACATGAACGACGCTGGCGCTTGTTGCGTTCGGCCAGCGAACGTCGGGTCAATCCCTCACAGGCGGCCACGAATACGTTTCGATACGAGGATTTTGAAATCGGACATTGGTTGCAGCAACAGGAATTTGATGATGCGACTGCGCTCTTCAATGGGATGATGCGTAACGCGCAGGAGTTGTTTCGCCACCCTGCCCAACGCCATGTTAATGTTCGCAACGCTATTTTGCATTGGCTGAGGCAGCAGCCCTCGCATATGCAAAGACGACTACTGAACACCCATGAATTCCGCGCGATCCCGAAGGCGCTTACCAAACTTTTCCCAAGTAGTGGGCCTGGTTCAGCGCGTTTGCCACAGCATATTGAAGAGAGCGTTCTGCGACAAATGGTCGTCGAAACTCTTGACGCCCGGTTCTGTGGGGACCAGCCATGATCGCCATCGGACAGCCGGCGCCGGACTTCACGCTTCCCAATCAGGACGGAGAGCCCCTGCGTCTGGGCGATTTACGCGGGCGGGTGGTCGTACTCTTCGCCTTCCCGAAGGCCGGCACCTACGGCTGAACGAAACAGGCATGCGGCTTCCGTGATGAACTGCCGCGCTTCGAGGCTGGCAACGCCGTCGTGCTGGGCATGAGCAACGACCGCCAGGAGAAACTTAAGGCCTGGCACAGCGAGCAGGGGCTCAACTACGATCTGCTCAGTGACCCTGAACAGCGGGTCATTCGCGAGTGGGAAGCCGGTGTATCGCTGCTCGGCCTGGCGAAAGTGCCGCTCACGCGGCGCTCCTGCTGGGTGATCGACGAACAGGGTATCCTCATCGACATGAAGGTCGGCATCAGCCCGGAGGCCAGTGTGGCGCGGGCCTTGCAGGCGCTGGAGGCGGGCGCCGCAGGGTGAAGTGCCGGGCAAGGCGGGCGACCTGAATCGTCGGCCCTTCAGGGGCGGGCGCGCGCAGAGGGCCTTGCCGCGCCGCCAGGCGCGAGTCACAATTCCCGCAGCGACCAGACAGGAGAAGATCATGCCCGCGATCGGTGAAGTGGCGCCGGATTTCGAACTGCTTAATCAGGATGGCGAGAGCGTGCGCCTGGTCGACCTGCGCGGCCGGCGCGTCATCCTGTTCGCCTACCCGAAGGCCGCCACGCCCGGCTGCACCACCCAGGCCTGCGGCTTCCGCGACAACTACCCGCAGGTGGAGGCCGGCGATGCGATCGTGCTGGGGCTCAGCCCGGACGAGCCGCCGGCGCTGCGCCAGTGGATCGATGACGAAGGCTTTCCCTTCGACCTGCTCAGCGACCCGCAGCACGAGGTGCTGGAGGCCTGGGGGGCATGGGGCGAGCGTTCGATGTACGGCAACAAGTACATGGGCGTCATTCGCTCGCACTGGGTGATCGGCGCCGACGGTGTGGTCGAAGACGCGCAAGTGAACGTCAGCCCGAAAAACAGCGTCAAACGGGCGCTGGCAGCGCTATAGGGGCCCCTCGTCCTCCCGACCGCGGACCACCAGACTGCGGTTGTCTGAGGGCAGCCAGGCGTCAATTTCTGCGATGACTTGCTCCAGCGGCTGGCGTGTGCGGCCTTTCAACGCGCATTCCCAGACCTCCAGAATACGCCAGCCCATCGCCGCCAGGGCCTGACGGCTGGCGGCGTCGGTTTCGCGCGTCTTCGTGATCTTGGCGCGCCACCAGTCAGCGCGGCTGGAGGGCCACTTGAAGAGATGGCAGTCGTGGCCGTGCCAGAAGCAGCCGTTGACGAAGATGACGGCGCGATAGCGCGACAGGACCAGATCGGGCTTGCCGGGCAAGTCCCTGCGGTGCAGGCGATAGCGATAGCCGAGTCGGTGGAGGCTGCGGCGGATGAACAGTTCGGGCCGGGTGTTCTTGCCCCGGATGCCGGACATCATTCGGCTGCGCACCTGCGGACTGACCACGTCGGTCATGCCGGCCTCCGGTGGCGCGTGGAATGGACGTGATGACAGGATTATAGGGAGAAGGGTTGGCTTCGGGCAAGTGATCCCGTCGCAGCGGCGCCCCGGACCTACGTGCGTCCCTGCCCGACCAGCAGCTTAAGGTCGGCGTCGACCATCATGCGGATGAGTTCCTCGAAGCCGACGCGCGGTTCCCAGCCCAGGTCGGCCTTCGCGCGCGCCGGGTTGCCGCGCTGGGCGAAGATCTCCGTGGGGCGCAGGAACTGGTCGGCGGAGACGACGTGCTGCTCCCAGTCGAGGCCGACGTGGGCGAAGGCCACGCGACAGAGATCGCGGATGCTGTAGGCGGTGTTGGTGCCGATGACGTAATCGCGCGCCTCGTCCTGCTGCAGCATCAGCCACATGGCCTCGACGTATTCCTTCGCGTAGCCCCAGTCGCGCCAGGCGTCGAGGTTACCCATTTGCAGCTGACCGTCCTGCACCAGCGGCTGGCCGGCCTCGTTGAGCGGCGGTTCCTTGATGCCAAGGTGGATGCAGGCCGCGCCCATGGTCACCTTGCGCGTGACGAAGTGCAGGCCGCGGCGCGGGCTCTCGTGGTTGAAGAGCATGCCGGCGCAGACGAACATGTCCCAGGATTCACGGTAGTTGACGGCCATCTGGTGGGCGTAAAGCTTGGCGATGCCGTAGGGGTTGTTGGCGTGGAAGGGCGTGTCCTCATCGACGACTTCCACCGGCACCCCGCCGTAGATTTCGCGGCTGGTGGCCTGGTAGAAGCGGGCGTCGGGTTTGTGCTGGCGCACGGCCTCCAGCATGCGCACCGTGCCGAGGGCCGTGATCTCGCCGGTGACCAGCGGCTGGCTCCAGCTGTCGCCGGGGACGGACTGCGCGGCGAGATGATAGACCTCGTCCGGACGCTGCCGCTGGATGATGGAGGCGAGGGCGACGGCGTCCAGCAGGTCGCCGTATTCCAGTTCAATGCGACCGGCCAGGTGGGCGATATTGGGGTAGTGGTAGTTGGTGGAGCGGCGCGCCAGGCCCACGACGCGATAACCCTTTCCCAGCAGCAATTCCGCCAGCAAGGAACCGTCCTGACCTGTGATGCCGGTGATGAAGGCCGTTCTTGCCATGTTGCCAGTCTCCCGCTGCGACCGGACCATGATAACGGAGCGACGCCTGTTTTCCAGCCCCGGCAGGGCAGAGCGAGTGTTGTCGGCCATTGACCCCTGGCTCAGGCGCAGGCATGATGCCGCGCCAGGGAAGCAGTCAGGGAGTTGACATGGCGGAGGAGCGCAGGACACTTTCGCGGCCACGCAGCGCCACGGCCTACGCGCGCCTGTTTCTGACGGGTTGCGCCATGGGCGCGGCGGACCTGGTGCCCGGCGTTTCGGGCGGCACGATGGCCTTTGTGACGGGCGTGTACCAGGACCTGCTGGACGGACTACGCGCCTTCAATCTGGAGGCCTTGCGCCTGGCCCTGCGCCTGCGCCTGGGCGCGCTGGAACGGCAGATTCCGCTGCGCTTCCTGCTCACTCTGTGGCTGGGCATCCTGACGGCGATTTTCGGCCTGGCCGGCTTCCTGAGCGGCACACTGGAGGACCCCGTCGGGAGGGTCCACCTCTTCGCCTTTTTCTTCGGCCTGGTGCTGGCCTCCATTCTGGCGGTGGGAGCGCATCTGCGCCGTTCACCGGCCACGGCGACGGCGTTGCTCGCCGGCGCGCTCGTCGCCTTTGCGGTCGTCAACCTGGTGCCGGCCAGCGCCGAGGCGACGACTGTGAATTTGTTCGTAGCGGGCATGGTGGCCATCTGCGCCATGATTCTGCCGGGCATCTCCGGATCCTTCATCCTGCTGATCCTGGGGCAGTACGATCAGGTCTTGCGCGCCGCCAGCGAGCGTGACTTCGGCACGTTGCTCACAGTGGCGGCAGGCTCCGTCGTGGGCATCGTCATCTTTTCGCGTCTGCTGGGCTGGCTGCTGCGCAACCGACCGCAAACGACCATCGCCACGCTGGTGGGCTTCATGATCGGGTCCCTCTGGAAGATCTGGCCGTGGAAGACATGCGTAGCCAGTGACCTGGACCGACACGGCGACTTTCGCTGCTTTCGCTGTCTGCAGGAAGCCAATCTCGCGCCGCAGGCGGAAACCCTGTGGCCGGCGCTGCTGCTGTTGCTGGCGGGCTTCGCGGCGGTGACGGTCTTCAGCCGTTACGCGCGACGGGCGGAAGCCGGAGTGCCAGTCTGACGGGTGCGATTCGCCAAAGTCTCGAAATCCGGCATCATTGACTGCCGACGAGAGGAGAGGAGCGCAGCATGGACCAGACCGGGAAAGCACAGTACATCACCTGGATTCGCGGGTTGCCGCTGCAACTGCGCGCGCTGGTCGAGGGGCTGGACGAGGAACAGTTGACGACCCACTTTGTGGAAGGGGAGTGGAACGTCGCCCAGAACGTGCATCACCTGGCCGATACGAACATGAACGTCTTTATGCGCATCAAGATGGCGCTCACCGAGGACCGGCCAACGGTCGCCAGCTTTGACCAGGACAAGTGGGCGGATACGGCCGAGGCACATGGCATGCCGATAGAACCGTCGCTGGTCCTGCTGGACGGTCTGCAGGAGCGCTGGGCGTCTCTGGCCGAGACCCTCAGTGACGAGCAGTTGGCGCGCAGTATCGTTTCACCGCTCTACGGCGAATCGACAATCGGGGACATGGTCCAGGGGTATTCGCGGCACGGCCTGAACCATCTGGACCAGATCCGCGAGACCCTGGCCGCGCAGGGTTGACGTGGACGCCGGCCACGACTGGCCGGTCATCGGGCACGGCCACGCCGTTCGCCGCTTGCGGCAGGGCCTGCAACATGGCCGTCTGCACCACGCCTGGCTGATCACCGGGGCGGAGGGTCTGGGACGCGCCACGCTGGCGCTCAGCTTCGCCATGGCGCTCAATTGTCATGCGGAGGCGCCGGAAAGCCGGCCCTGTCAGGTTTGCAGCGCCTGCCGGCGTATCCGCAACGGCAATCACCCTGACCTGCTGCAGGTACAGCCGGAGGAAGGCGCGGCCCTGCGCATCGACGCCATCCGTGACGCGTTGCGTAACCTGGCGTTGAAGCCCTGGGAGGGCCGGCGGCGCGTCGCCATCTTTCGCGATTTCGAGCGCGCGCAGCCCCGGGCCCAGGATGCCCTGCTCAAAACTCTGGAAGAACCCGCGCCCGGGGCCGTGCTGATCCTGGTCGCCACGTCGGTCCGGGCCCTGCTGCCCACGATCAGCAGTCGCTGTCAACAACTGGCGCTGCGTCCGCTGCCCTTTGACGATCTGTACGGCGCCCTGCTGCAACGCGGCGCCCCGGAAGAACGCGCGACCCTGCTGGCCCGCCTCAGTGGCGGACGGGTCGGCTGGGCGCTGCGGGCACTGGAAGACGCGGCCATGCTGGAGCAACGGGCGGAAGCGCTGGACACCTTGGAAGCTTGCCTCGACGGAGACCGCGCCGGTCGATTTGCGCTGGCGGAGAAACTGGCGCGCCGCTCCCGCCCGGAACTGCGACTCACCCTGGAGCAGTGGCAATCCCTGTGGCGCGACCTGTTGCTGCTGGCCAGGGGCAGTCAGGTGCCGCCCGTCAACAGCGATCGCGGCGAGGCGCTGTCGCGGCGGGCCAGGGACTTGCAGGCCGACGAGATCCGCGTGGCGCTGGTGGCGACGCGTCGGCTACTGGCCAACCTGCGCAGCAACATGCAACTGCGCCTGGCGCTGGAAGTGATGTTGCTGGATTATCCGGGCCTGCAGAACGACCAGGGGTCAGGCGTCGTCACTGCCCGGTCGCGGTTCAACAGTGAAACGTAACGCCGTACGTTCCTGGCCGTCGATATTGACCTCGGTGAACATGGGTGTGCAGACGATGTCAATCTCGTCCTGTTCGAGGTAACCGCGACAAATGGCCAGGGCCTTGACGGCCTGGTTCACGGCGCCGGCGCCGATGGCCTGCACTTCGGCGAAACGATGCTCGCGCATCACCGCGGCGATGGCGCCGGCGACGGATGTTGAACGGGAGCGGGAAGAGACCTTGATTACGCTGACCCGGGGTTCGTGCGCTTCCTGCTCATCATCTTCCGGTTCATCTGCCGGATATTGCGGTGGAAGCGTGTGGTCGTGCGGGTCATCGAACATCGTTCCCCCCGGCTGGATGGTTGCAAAGTCAACAGCGAATAAACTTTCTCCATTCTAACAAAAGGCAAGGCGATACACAACATTTGTATGCGCTTCGCGTTTCTGTGGCCAGACCCTGACGATTTTGACCATCATCGTTCCCCTGCGCTATACTATCGTGGCAAGACAGCGTTGGCCTTCGCAGCCGGCCGCGCCCCCATTAATGCTCCGTAGTCGCTGGCGTGGCGCATGTTTGAGACCCATACCGTGGACCCACAGGAAGCCTGGAAAACCACGTTGAACCAGTTGGAGATCCAGCTGGACCGTGGCAATTTTGACACCTGGTTGCGCGACACCGTGTTCCTGGGTTGCGAGAACGCGGCCGACGGCCAGGGCGTGAGCACCTTCACCATCGGGGTACGCAACAGCTTCGCGCGCGACAACCTGCAGCATCGCCTTTATCGCAGCGTACGCCGCGTTCTGCGTGACGTCTACGGCACGGAAGTCGAGCTGCGCTTCGAGGTGTGGCGCGCCGATGAGAGCCGGAACGGCAGCGGCAACAGGGGCGAGAATATAGGGCCAATTTTCGACCCGCCGACCATGAAACAACCAGACCGGACCAACCGGAAGGTCGGCAAGCCGCCGCAGGGCGAGTTGCCGGAGAGTCACCTCAACCCGCGCTACACCTTCGACCGCTTTGTGACCAGCAATGCCAACATGATGCTTTATTCGGCCGCCCGCGCCGTCGCCGAAGAACCGGCGGCCCGCTACAACCCTTTCGTCATTTACGGCGGCGTGGGTTTGGGCAAGACGCACTTGTTGCAGGCCATCGCCAATGAAAGCCAGCAATCGAACTTCCGCGCGCTCTACATCCCTTCCGAGGGTTTCATCAACGACCTGGTCAATGCCATCCGTTATCGCACGACCGCGCAGTTCCGCGAAAAATACCGCTCGGTCGACCTGTTGTTGATCGACGACATCCAGTTCATCGCCGGCAAGGAAAGCACGCAGGAGGAGTTTTTCCACACCTTCAACGCGCTGCACATCGACAACAAGCAGATTGTCGTCGCCTCCGACCGGCACCCCAGCGAACTGGAACTGCTGGAAGACCGCTTGCGCTCGCGTTTTGAAGGCGGCCTGGTGATTGACATTCAATTGCCGGAATTTGAGACGCGCGTGGCCATCGTGGAAAGCTGGGCGCAGGAACGGGGGCGCAGCTTGCCGCGCTCCATCAGCGAAAAGCTGGCGGATGGCGCCCGCAACAGCATCCGCGAACTGGAGGGCCTGTTCACCAGCATGCTGGCCACCATGGACCTGGCGGACGAGCCCTTCTCCACGACGGCGGCCGGGCGCGTGGTGCAGCAACACGAAAGCGCGCGGGCGCGCCAGGTGAAAATCACCATCGACCAGGTGCTGAGCGCCACGGCCGCCACCCACAACCTGACGGTGATGGACCTGACCGGCAAGAATCGCTCGGGGCATATCAGCCGCGCGCGTCACGTCGCCATGTATCTGGCGCGCGACCTGACGGAGGCTTCCTTTCCGCAGATCGGGCGCGCCTTCGGCATGCGCAGCCATTCGACGGCGATGCACGGTCATGAGCGGGTCGCTGGTCAGATGCAGGAGGACGAGGCCTTTCGCTACGAGTTGCTGGCCCTGCGCGAACGCATCATCAAGGGCGAGTAAGGCGACCATCGCGCTTCCGTTCCGCTTCAACGAACGACCAGATTGACCTTCGGTTCCTGCCCACTGCGGGCCGGAATGAAGATGGCCTTTTGCGGCTCCCGCCCACGCAGAATGCGTTGCGCGCCCTCGCTTTCCAGGGCTGTGGCGATCGCCTGCTCGCGGGAGATATCCACCTCAACCTGCATTTCACCGCGGGGCCGGCCATTGACCATGACCACCAGCGCGACGGTGTCGGCGCGCGCCTTTTCCTCATCCCATTCAGGCCAGGCCTGGGTGTGAATGCTGTAATCCCCGCCGATGCGCTGCCAAAGCTCCTCGGCAAGGTGCGGCGTGAAGGGCGCCATCAGGAGCAGCTGGGTGCGCAGGATCTCCTCCCAGGCCGTCGCGCCGACGCCGCCCGAGCGCAGGGCCGCGCGCAGGTCGTTCTTCAGTTCCATCAGGGAGGCGATGCAGGTATTGAAGCGGAAGCGTTGCAGGCCGTCGGTCACGCGACGAATGGTCTCCTGCGTGCGACGCTCCAGTTCGCGTTCGACGTCGGCATCGCCGGGGCCGGCGGGCGCGCCCGCGCAGACCAGGCCCCACACCTCTTGCAGCCAACGTTGCGGCCCGCGAATGCCGTCCGGGTCCCAGGGCCCGCCCTTTTCCCAGTCGAAAGCGAACATCAGGTAGGCCCGCACGGTGTCGGCGCCGTATTGATCCACCAGATCGTCGGGGTCCACCACGTTGCCCTTGCTCTTGGACATGCGCTGGATTTCGAGATGTTGCTGCAGCTGGTTGACGTTGTTTTCGCCCTCAATGTGCGGGATGATGACTTCCGCGTCCGGCAGAACTTCAACCACGTGACGGACGCCGGCCATGTCCACCTGCAGGATGTTTTCGGTGCGGCGCATGATCTCGCCGACGACGCCCTCGAAGCCCGGCGGCGTATCGGAGGGGCGTTCGATGACCTCAACGCGTTCGGCCAGCAGGCGCATACCCTGCATCTGGCCCGAGGCGAGCACGATGTCGCCGTTCCGCTCCGCGCCCAGCACCTGGCCCTGGTTGCGCAGTTGCAGCATGGGTTCGCCCCAGGTCAGCACCTCGGGGTCGCGTCCCCGGTCGGCCATGATGCGCATGGTCTCGTCAAAAAGGCCGCAATCGCGCATGGCGCGCGCGAACCAGCGCGAATAGAGCAGGTGCATGGTGGCGTGTTCGGTGCCGCCGGTGTAGGTATCGACAGGCAGCCAGTAGGCCGCTTCTTCCGGGTCGAAGGGCCCCGCGTCGAAGTGCGGGCTCAGGTAGCGGTACCAGTACCAGGAGGAACACATGAAGGTATCCATCGTGTCGGTCTCGCGACGCGCGCGGTTGCCCTGCGAATCACTGGCCTTCAGGAAGGGTTCGTGCCAGGTTAGCGGGCTGCGGCCGCCGGGGTCAAACTCGACGTCCTCCGGCAGGAGCACGGGCAGCGCCTCCTCTGGCAGGACCTCGATGTCGCCGTCGCCGCGGTGCAGCACGGGGATCGGGCAGCCCCAGTAGCGCTGACGGCCGATCAGCCAGTCCCGCAGGCGGTAGTTGATGGCTTCCTCACCGATGCCCTCCGCCTCCAGCCAGTCGATGACGGCGCCGATGGCCTGGTTGCGGCGGCCGCGATTGTGGTCTGACAGCTGGCCGTCAAAGCGGCCGCTGTTGAGCATGACGCCCGGTCCTTCCCAGGCTTCTTCCAGCGGCACCTCGGGGTCCGCGCCCTCCTGCAGAATCACCCGTTTGACCGGTAGGCCAAACTGCCGCGCGAACTCAAAGTCGCGCTGGTCGTGGCCCGGCACGGCCATGATGGCGCCGCTGCCATAGGTCAGCAGCACGTAGTCGGAGACCCAGACGGGGACCCGTTCACCATTGACCGGGTTGATGGCGAAGGACCCGCTAAAGACGCCCGTGCGTTCACGGGTCCCGGAACTGCGCTCGAGTTCGGTGCTGGCGGCCGTACGCTCGACGTAGGCCTCGACGGCGTCACGCTGCGCGTCCGTGGCCAGTTTGGCGACCAGGTCGTGCTCCGGCGCCAGCACCATGAAGGTCGAGCCCCAGAGCGTATCCGGCCGGGTGGTGTAGACCGGAACGGGGTCGCCGGCCTCGCTGTGGAAGGTCACTCTCGCGCCTTCGCTGCGGCCGATCCAGTTGGTCTGCATGATGCGGATCGGTTCGGGCCAGTCGATGCGGCTGAAATCCAGCATTTCGTCGGCGTAGCGCGTGTAGCGGAAGAACCACTGCGTCATCATTTTCTGAATGACGGGCTGGCCGGTGCGTTCGTCGCGGCCGTCGATGACCTGCTCGTTGGCCAGCACGGTCTGCAGGGTGGGCGACCAGTTCACCTGGGCCTCGCCGCGGTAAGCCAGGTCGTTGAGGAGGAAGAGGCGAAAGAACCACTCCGTCCAGCGGTAGTATTCCGGCTCGCAACTGATCATTTCGCGACGCGGATCGAACATGGCGCCCATGCTGCGCAGTTGCCCGCGCATGCGCTCGATATTGTCCCGCGTCCAGCGCGCCGGATGGATATTGCGCGTGACGGCGGCGTTTTCCGCGGGCAGGCCGAAGGCATCGAAACCCATGGGGAAGAGCACGTTGTAACCTCGCATGCGCATGAAGCGCGCGCGCGCATCGGAGGGCGTCATGGCGAACCAGTGGCCGATGTGCAGGTCGCCGCTGGGGTAGGGCAGCATGGTCAGGGCGTAATGCTTGGGCCGCTCCCAGTCCACGTCGGCGTGGTAGAGGCCGTCCCGCTCCCAACGCTGCTGCCAGCGGGCTTCAACAGACGCGGGGTCATAACGTTCGCTATCCATGGTCATGGTGTTTTCCTGTGTGCGGAACTAGCGGGTCGGGCGACCCGTCGCAAGGGAAGAGCGGGCCACCTCCGGGCTGCCCTGTATGCTGTGCGACCAGTGGTCCATGCGCTTTCCCCGATGAAGTGCCGGAGTCAGTATAGCAGAGGGCAGGCGACAAACAAGGCCCGAGCAGCCTGTATACTGGCGCCAGGGCGGGCGGAAGAGACGATGACCGACGACATTTTCGAACTGGAGCTGAGGACCATGGCCCACGGCGGGCGCGCCATGGGTCGCCATCAGGGGCAGGTGGTCTTCGTGCCCTATGCCATCCCCGGCGAGCGCATTGAGGCGCGCCTGAGCGGCCGCAGCGGGCGCGTCGCCTTCGCCGAGGGCCTGCGTCTGCTGGAAGCGTCCGCGGACCGCGTCTGGCCGCAATGTCCGCACTTCGGCCCCGGTCGCTGCGGGCAGTGCCAGTGGCAACACATCGACTATGCCGCCCAGCTCTTGCTGAAGCAGGACGTGCTGGCCGACCAGCTGGCTCGCATCGGCGGCCTTGACGACGTAGAGGTGTTACCGACGATCCCCGCGCCGGCCACCCGGGGTTACCGCTGGGGCCTGACGCTGCGCGTGAACCGCGCCGGTCAGCCTGGTTTGCCGTCGGAGCGGGCGGGCCAGGTCGTGTGGCCCGAAGCATGCCACGTCGCCCATCCGGACCTGCTGGAGCTTTTGCCGACGCTGGAACTGGACATCGACGGGTTGCGCGAGCTGCGACTGTTGCGCGGCAGCGACGGGGCGCTGATGTTGTTGCTGACGATGCGCAACGATCGGGCGCCGGAACTGCTCAGCGACCTCCCGGCCAGCGTCAACATGCTGCTGAAAGGCGGCGAGCCGGTCAACCTGATCGGCGCTTCACACCTCGTGCGGGAGGTTGCCGGACGTCGCTTTCGCGTCACCGCCGGCAGCAGCTTCCGCGCGCACGATGCCCTGCTGCCGCGGCTGGCGACCCTGGTGCGGCAGTGGCTGGCCCCAAAGGCCGGTGAACACGTCCTCGATCTCTACGCCGGCGTCGGCTTCTTCAGCGCATTCCTGGCCGAAGATGCCGGCCTGGTGACCTTGGTAGAACGCTTTCCGCCCGCAGTCACCGACGCCGAAAGCAACCTGGAAGCCTTCGACAACATCGACCTGATCGAGGGCCGCGTCGAGGAGGTGTTGCCGGAACTGGACACGCCGGTCGACGCCGCTCTGGTCGACCCGCCGCGGGAAGGGCTGTCGGCGGAGGCGGTCGACTCCCTGGCGGCGTGCGGCGCCGCCCGTCTGGTGTACGTCAGTGGCGACGCCGCAACTCTGGCGCGCGACGCGCGGCGTTTGCGCGCCCGGGGCTGGCAGCTGCGCCAGGCGCAGCCCGTGGATCTGGAGCCGCTGACCTGGCGCATTGACACGGTGGCCCTGCTGGAGCGCAGGGCCTGAAAGGGAAGGCTAGCCTCCCGACTGTTCCTGCCGGGCGGCGCGCATCCCCTCGATCACCTCGCCTTCCCGCTCGATCATGCCGAGCAGCACCGGGGTGCCCGGGCGCGGGTCAAAGCCATGGTCGTTGCAGTCGCTTTCGAGGGTGACGACGAAGGCGTCGTAGGGGTCGAGGTTGTAGCCGGGGATGAAGCTACTTGAGCTGAGCGTGCCGTCACCATTGTCGGCGGCAACGCCGGTGCTGAGCGCGTAGGGGGCGGCCTCGACGGCGGCGTTGAGGACGAAGTCGTCGAAGGAGGTGCCCCAGACTTCATCAGCGTCGCTGGCGTTGGATACTCCCGGTCCGCCAAGGAGACCGGCATCCACCACCCAGCCTTCCAGCACCAGACAGCCCTCGGGCCCCGGGCTGCCGGTGAGATAAATGTTCAGGTCAATGAAGGCGCCGTAGGGGCTCTGGTAAAGCGTGGCGCCGGCGACGGCCATCTCGAGCCCGGCGTTTGCGGCCAGCGGCGTGACGACCGTGTTGGCAATGCCGACGAGTTCGGCAAACTGGATGCCGAAGCTGGCGCCCTCCACCACCATCTTCGCCGGGCCGATCATGCCGAAGACTTCAAATTCCACTTTCTCCAGGTCGGCGTACTCTGGATTCATGCCGGCGCTGAAGACGGGCGTGCCCGGGCGCGGGTCCCAGTCGCCGCTGTTGCCGTCCGATTCAGCGGTGATGACGACGCCGTCGTAGGGGCTGAAGTTATAGTTGGGGATGTGGTAGTCGAGGCTCCAGTTTCCTGCCTCGTCCTCCAGCAGCACACCGGTGCTGAGCGCGTAGGGCGCGGCGCTGGCGAGCACGTTCAGGCCCGGGTCGCCGAAACCCGGCCCGTAGAGTTCGTCGGCGACGCAGTAGCTGAATTTCGAGAGGGAACAGGCTTCAGCGACGAGCCAGCCTTCCAGCACTGTGCCTTCCGGCAGTTCAGCGCCATTGGGAATGAGGTTGATGAAGAGACTGCCGTAAGAACTGTCGAAGGTGACGGCGCCGGTGACGCCTCCCAGTCCGACTTCTTCGGCGACAAGCGTCGGCGAGAAGGTTGAGGACCAGGTTCCCGTGTCCATTTCCTGCGCGACCGCGCCGCCAGTCAAGGTGATTAGCAGGACACAAGAGAGCAGGAAGATTGCAGATCGCTTCATTTCTTTCTCCTTTTCAAACCAATGATGAAGGAACGCAACTTTCACGATCCAGTTTCCCCAAGAATCAATTTTTCGCAGGGGTGTCAACTTCTACTTCCCGCAACCTGGTGCATTTGCTGCCGTAAATGGAAATGGTATGGGCAGTCAGTCCGGGCAGAGCAGGTTGCAGTCACTGTGAGGTCTGTCGCTGCACCTTGCCCCGTGGAAGAGCCAAAAAAGGAGCGCTGTGCCAGGCGCAACCCGTGGATCTGGAGCCGCTGACCTGGCGCATTGACACGGTGGCCCTGCTGGAGCGCAGGGCCTGAGTCATTGTCAGTGCTTACATGCTTCCCGGCTGCGGCAACATGCCCATCAGGACCGGTGTGCCGGGCCGCGGATCAAAACCGCGGTCGGTGCAGTCGCTCTCCAGCGTGACGACGAAGGCGTCGTAGGGATCGAAGTTGTAACCGGGAATCTCGTAACCGGCGCCCAGCATGCCGTCGCCCAGGGGGGCGGCGACCCCGGTGCTGAGCGCGTAGGGCGCGGCCTCGACCGCGGCATTCAGGCCCACCATCTCGATATCGCCGAAGGGCGGGCCATGCGCCTCATCAGAGTCGCCGGCGTTCGACACGCCCGGGCCGCCGAGGAGGCCGGCGTCCACGACCCAGCCTTCCAGCACGAGGCAGCCTTCAGGTCCGGGGCTACCGTTGAGGTCGATGAAGAAGTCAATGGCGGCGTGGTCGCCGTGGAAGATGGCCGCGCCGCTGGCCAGTCCGAGGCCGGCGTTGGCCGCCAGCGGGGTCGGGCCCAGTTCGACCTCGAAGTGCCCGTGGTCCGGGTCCAGCATGCCGGCATCCGCCGGCCCGACCATACCGAAGACTTCCATGGGGACCACGGCCAGCTCGGCGTTGTCCTCCCGCATGCCGGCGGTGAAGAATGGCGCGCCCGGTCGCGGGTCCCAGTCTCCGGCATTGCCGTCGGATTCCGCTGTGACGACGACGACGTCATAGGGACTGAAGTTGTAGTTGGGGATGTGGAAATCGAGGCTCCAGTTGCCTTCGGTATCCAGCTGTAGCACGCCCGTGCCGAGCGCGTAGGGCGCGGCGCTGACGAGCACGTCCATGGCAAGGTCGCCAAAGGGTGGCCCGTAAGTCTGGTCTGCCACGCTGGCATTGGTGCCGGAACCGGCAAAACGTCCTGCGTCGACGACCCAGCCTTCCAGCACCGTGCCCTGCGGCAAACTGGCGCCGTTGGGGACCAGGTTAATGAAGAGCCTGGCGCCGTCGCTGTCGAAGAAGGCGAAGCCGGTTACCTCGCCCAGGCCGGCCTGTTCGGCGAATGGCGTCGCCCTGAAGGCCGAAATATGGGTTGCCCCGGCTTCCGTTTCTTCCCCGTCGCCATGGGCCAGGGCGTTGCCGGCAACGGCGAGCAGCAGGGCGACCAGCAGAATTGGCATGAAACCTTTCATGTTCCTCTCCCGTCTCTCGTGCGGCCAGGCCGGAACGTCGTCATGCCTTTGACCTGTAATCGGGTCGGGATCGCGCGACGACGACACGTTCTCTTGCGCAACTGTCCCTGTTGTGTCCGGTCCCTTGCTGGCATAATGCCACCTGGGTCAAGGCAAATGCAAGGGGGCCAATGGACGCGGACGACAGGTTGAAAGTCTACATCACGGGCGCGACCATGGCGCCGGGTCTGGCAACCATGCGCGGCTTTGTGGCGCACGACCACGAGGTGGCCGGCAACGCCGCCACCCTGGCCGAGGCGCAGCGTTTGCGCGCCGTGGGCGGTCTGCCGGTCTACATTGACGAGCACAACGCGGTCGACCTTGCCGGCGCCCTGCGAATGACCGGCGCAAGGGTGATCGTTCATGCCGCGCCCCTGGCCGCCAACTGTCTGTTGCCCGATGCCGGCCAGTTGGCGTCGGCGATTGCAAGCCTGCGGAGCGGCACGGAGGCCATCCTGGCCGCGGCGGCGCAAATGGAAGACCCCTTCGTCGTCCTCTACAGTTACGCTTCGTTGTATGGCGACACGCAGGGAGAAGCCGTCGGCGAGACGCAGGAAACGACCGGCGGCGGCGCGCTTCATGAGGCGGCCCTCGCGGCGGAGCGCAAGGTTCTTGAGTCGGGCGTCCCGGTCTGCATTTTGCGGGCGGGGTTGCTTTACGGGCCGGAGAGCGAGAGCCTTGCGGCATTGCGCGCGTCCCTGCTGAAGGGCGCCGGACTGCCGTCCGGCATCGGGGAGGGCCTGGCCAGCTGGCTGCATTACGAGGACCTGGCGCTGGCAGCCGTGCTGAGCGCGGAAAAGGGGCCGACGGGACAGGTCTTCAACGTGGCGGACGACCAGCCCGCGACCCGCCGCGAATTTCTCGAGCACTTCGCGCAGCGGATGGGCCTGGCCAGCCCGAAAACGGGTCGCCCGGGCGCCACCCTGCGGCGTCTGCCCTTCCGCGGCAGGGCCGGCGACCTTCCGACCGCGTCCTTCGCCGTGAACTGCGACGCCATACATGCGGCGCTTGGCTGGTGGCCGCAGTATGCCGGACACGAGAGCGGGTTGGAGCAGACCCTGCTCACCTGGCGCGCGGCCGCCGCCCGTGGTTGACATGTTGCGGGCCGTCCTCTTCGATCTTGATGACACCCTGATTGACTGGAGCGGCTGGGGCGGGAACTACCAGGCCCGCAATCGCGAACATATCGAGGCCGTGCTGGCCTCCCTGCCCGCCAATGGTCGGCAGCCTCCCTTTCTGGACCTGAACCAGCGGCAGCTCGAATCGCTGCTGCACAACCTGCCCCATGACGGCTGGCAGGAGCCGGACCTGGATGAGGTGGAGCAGGACTACATCCGGCGGACGGAGCGAGCCTGGGCCGTCGGACGCAGCAACCTGCGGGCGCCGCACCTTGGCGACATTCTGGTGGACACTCTGGCGGCGGCGGGCGTGCCGGACTCGCTGCTGCAGCGGGATGCGCTGCTGCAGGCCGTGCCCTGGGGGATGTACCCGGGCGTGGTGTGTTTTCCGGACGCGCCGCCGGCGATGGAGTTGCTGCGCGAGCGCGGCATCCGCCTCGGCCTGGTCACCAACGCCCATCAGCCGATGCGTTTGCGCGACCGCGAACTGGAAGCCTGCGGCCTGCTGGACTTCATGCCCGACTGTCGCCTGTCCGCCGCCGACGTGGGCTGGCTGAAACCGCACCCGCGCATTTTCCGCAGGGCGCTGGAGCTGCTGGAGGTCGAGCCGCAGGAGGCCGTCTTCGTGGGCGACAACCCCGTGGCGGATATCGCCGGGGCGCAGAACGTGGGCATGCGGGGCGTGTTGCGCAGCGGCCGTCAGGATACGGCCATGCTGGCCGGGTTGATCGAACCGGACGGCCGCATTCAGTCGCTGGCGGAGTTGCCCGCCCTGCTGGACGACTGGTACCCGGGCTGGCGCTGATGCGCGACAGTTCCGCTTCACTCAGGGCCGTCATTTTCGACCTCGATGGCACGCTGATCGACTGGGGCCAGAGCAGGGACGAGAAGAGGCGCGCGCTCTTCATCCGCGAAGTGCTGCAGGGCATGCTGCAGACCCTGGAACGGGCGGGGCTGTCTCCGCCTCCCCTGGAGGAAGTGGTCGGCGAATACAGCGCTCGCATGACGCGGGGTTGGGAAGGGGAACTGTTTGATCTGCGTCCGCCGCATCTGGGAGAGATCCTGGAAGCCACGCTGGCGGCGACGGGCATGGACGGCGAGCGGCCGGACCGGCAGACTCTGTTGCAGGCCTTCCCCTGGAAGGCGGCGCCGGGCGTAACCAGCTTCCCGGACGCGCCAGGCGCCCTGCGTACACTGCTCGACCAGGGCATCAAGACGGGCCTGGTCACGAATTCGTCGCATCCGATGTGGCTGCGGGACCGCGAACTGGAGGCCTTCGGCCTGCTGCATCTCCTCCCGCACTGTCGCCTTTCCGCCGCCGACGTGGGGCGGCTGAAGCCACATCCACAGATCTTCCGGGCGGCGCTGGCGCGCCTGGGCGTTGGGCCTCATGAGGCCGTTTTCGTGGGCGACAACCCGGTGGCCGACATCTCGGGGGCGCAGAACGCGGGCATGCGCGCCGTGTTGCGCCGCGGCCGCAATGACACAGCCGAACTGGCGAGGCTGATCGAGCCGGACCACAGGCTGGACACGCTGGAGGAGTTGCCGGCGGTGCTCGATGACTGGTACCCGGGCTGGCGCTGATGGAACCCGTCGCGGCGCGCGGCCGCAACCTGGTGCTGAGCGGTTACATCGGGCCGCAACTGGCGACCATTGGCCGGCGGGTGGCCGAAGCGCTGGGCCGACCCTATATTGACATCGACACCCGCGTCGAAGAGCGCAACGATCTTACCAGCGACGAAATCCGCACGCGCTTCGGCGAGGCGCGGCTGAAAACGCTGGAAGACGAGGTCATGGAAGAAGCCCTGCTGCAACGCGAGGCCGTGATTCGCGTCAGCGGCTATCGTCTGGCGCAGGGCGACTGGTTGCAGCGCTTCCGGGAGACGGGCCTGGTCATCTGTATGGTGGCCAGCATCGACGCCGTGCTGCACAGTCTGCACCAGGCGTTGGGGGCGCGTTATCATGACCCGGATGAACGGGCGCTGGTGCTGGGCCAGTTGCAGCGGGAGTGGGGCTTGCGCGGACGAGCGGGTACCATTGAACTGGATACCAGCGACCTGCAGTTCAACGCTGTGGTGGCGAGGGTGCTGCGGCTGCGACAACAGGCGTTGGCGCGGGGGGAACAGGCATGAATGACGTGGTATCGATCAGCATCGCCCAGATGAACATCGTGGCGGGCGACCCGGAGGCCAATCTGGCGCAACTGGAACAAATGGTGGCCGCCGCCGCCGGACGCGGCGCGCAATTGCTGGTTTGCCCGGAGTTGTGGTCGACCGGCTACGTGCTGGACCGGGCGCGGGAACTGGCCAGCGTGGCCGATGAAGGGATGTTCGCGGAGGTGGCGGCGCTGGCGCGGCGCTACCGAATTCACATCCTCGGTTCCCTGCTGGAGCGCGATGGCGACGCCGTTTACAACAGCGCCGCCTGCTACACGGACGAAGGCGAACTGACCGGCCTCTATCGCAAGATCCACCTCTTTCGTCTCCTCGACGAGGATGTATGGCTGGGCCCGGGAGAAGCGCCGCTCTGTCTGGAGCTGCCCTGGGGCGCGACCGGCGTGGCGATTTGCTACGACTTGCGTTTCCCGGAGTTGTTCCGTGGCTATGCCGTGGAAGGCGCGCGCCTGGTCATTCTGCCGGCCGAGTGGCCCATGGCGCGGCTCGGGCACTGGCGCGCTTTGCTGCAGGCGCGCGCCATTGAAAACCAGTGCGTTGTGGTGGCCTGCAACGCCGCCGGCGTGACGGGCGATCTGGTCGTCGGCGGCCATTCCATGATCATCGACGCCTGGGGCAGCATACTGGCCGAGGGCGGGGCGGGGCCGCAATTGCTGGGCGCGACGGTTGACCTGACGCAGGTCGACGAGGTGCGGCAGCGCATCCCGGTCTTCGCGGACCGCCGGCCTGACATCTACCAACGGCAGGCGGACGCGACGCCAATGGCCCGCTGAAAGCGGCCGGCCACAGGCTGGCAGGCGGTCATTTCTTCAGATAGCTGAGCACCATGGCAAGCGCGGCGTCGGCGCTGGCGCGCTTGATCTGCAGGCGGTCGCCGTCGTGGACGTGCCGCTCGCTGTACAAGCGGCCGTGCGGCAGGGCCAGCGCCATCCAGGTCAGTCCAACCGGTTTCTCCGCCGTGCCACCGCCCGGCCCGGCGATGCCGGTGATGCTGATGGCGAGGTCCGTTTCCAACAAACGTCGGGCGCCCAGCGCCATCTCGCGCGCCGTCTCTTCGCTGACCGCGCCATGCTGCAGCAGGGTGGTCTCCCGCACCTTGAGGAGTCCCTGCTTGACCGAGTTGTCGTAGGCCACGACGCCGCCCATCACCCAGGCCGAACTGCCGGGCACGTTGGTCAGACGGTGGAGGACCAGGCCGCCGGTGCAGGATTCAGCCGTGCTGATGGTCTGGCCGCCAAGGCGCAGGGCCTCGCCCAGAAGAATCTCGGGGGCGCTGGCGGGGACAGTTGCCGGCGTCATGCGAGCGGGGGTCTCCGTTTCCTTTCCGCCTGCCGGCGCAGCGACCGGTTCATGGCATCCGCCCGATCAGCAGTCGTCGCAAACGAGGGTGCCGATGCTGGACCGGCCCTTGACGGCCTGCAAGAGGTCATCGCCATCGAAGAAGTTAATCACGAGGATGGGCATCTGGTTTTCCTCGCAAACGGTGAAGGCGGTCATGTCCATCACCTCCAGTTTGTCACGCAGCACCTGGCCGTAATTGAGGCGCTCGAAACGCTGCGCGTCGGGATGCCGGACGGGATCGGCCGAGTAAATGCCGTTGACCTTGGTGGCCTTGATGACGATGTCCGCGCTGATTTCCGAAGCGCGCAGGGCAGCGGCGGTGTCGGTGGTGAAATAGGGGTTGCCGAGGCCGCCGGCGAGGATCACCACGCGCGATTTTTCAAGGTGGCGAATCGCGCGCAGGCGAATATAGGGCTCGGCGACGGCGTTCATCTGCACGGCGGTCTGCACCCGGGTGCGCACGTCGAGGCGCTCCAGGGCGTCCTGCAGGGTGAGCGCGTTCATGACCGTCCCGACCATGCCAATGTAATGGGAGGTGGGTTCGTCCATACCACGGGCGACGCCAGTGGTGCCGCGCCACAGGTTGCCTCCACCGATGACGACGGCGATCTGCACGCCGAGTTCATGCACGTCGCGCAGCTTGCGGGCGATGTCGTCGGCGCGCTCCGGATCGATGCCGTGTCCGTCTTCGGCCGCGAGCGCCTCGCCGCTCAGTTTGAGGACGATGCGGTGATAGATGCTAGCTGGCGCCATTGCCGTCCTCGCCCACGGCAAAGCGGGCAAAGCGGCGAATCTCCATACTTTCGCCAAGCAGCGCCACGGCTTCGGCAAGCGCCTCGGCCACAGTCTTCGAGTCGTCCAGCAGAAATTCCTGTTCCATCAGGACGATGCCGGCGAAGAACTTGCCCATACGGCCCTCTATGATCTTCTCAAGAATGGCCTCGGGCTTGCGGGCGTTCTTCTCGTCCTCCTGCAGGATGCGCAATTGCAGGTCTCGCTCGGCCTGTACGACGGCCTCCGGCACGTCTTCACGGCGAACGTACTCCGGCGCCATGTTGGCGATGTGCAGGGCGACGTTGCGGGCGAATTCCTGAAAGGGCGCGGCGCTGGCGACGAAGTCGGTCTCGCAATTGACTTCCACCATGACGCCCAGCCGATGATTGAAATGCTGGTAGGTCTGGATGACGCCTTCGTTCATGGCGCGTCCGGCGCCCAGTTTTTTGGCCGCGCTGGCCAGGCCCTTTTCACGCAGAAAGTCAATCGCTCCGTCGAAGTCGCCGTCGCAGGCCTGCAGCGCCTTCTTGCAATCCAGCGGGCCGGCCCCGGTGACGGCACGCAACTCCTTGACCATGGCGGCGGTGATTTGGGTCATGACTGACTCTCGTCCCTTTCTGTGGCTTCAGCCGGGGCTTCCGGCGCTTCAGGGGCTTCGGGCTCGGGACCAGCGGCCGGTTCCCGGGTGGTCTGGCTTTCTGCAGCGGGGGTCTCTTCCTCGAAGAGGTTGGCATCGCGCAGCTTGGCGAGGGTGGCTTCGCCGAGGAACTGCTCGTCGTCGGCATCCTCGCCGTCCCCTTCGTATTCGATACTGACGTATTCCGGCACGGCCGTGTCTTCCATTTCGTCCTCATCGGCCTTGCGCATGGCCTGACCTTCCAGCACGGCGTCGCTGACGGCCTTGACGAGCAGGTTGATGGCGCGCACGGCATCGTCGTTGGCGGGGATGATGTAGTCGATTTCGTCCGGGTTGCTGTTGGTATCGACGAGGGCGATGACGGGCACGTTGAGGATATTGGCTTCCTTGACGGCGGTCGCCTCGCGCACCGTATCGACGATGAGCAGCATGTCGGGCGGCCGCTGCATTTCGCGGATGCCGCCCAGACGCAGTTGCAGCTTGTCAATCTTGCGCTGCAGCATCAGCGCTTCCTTCTTGGTAAGCAGCTCAAACTCGCCGGCGTCGCGTCGTTTTTCGAGGTTTTTGAGCGTGTCAATGCGCTCCCGGATGGTGCGCCAGTTGGTCAGCGTACCGCCCAGCCAGCGGTGGTTGACGTAGGGCATGCCGCAACGCTCGGCCTCGCGCCGCACCGTCTCCTGGGCCTGGCGCTTGGTGCCGACGAAGAGAATGCTGCCGCCGCCGGCGACGAGGTCGCGCACCATGTCGTGAAAGCGATTGATATTGACGATCGTTTGCTGGAGATCGATGATGTGAATGCCGTTGCGCTCGGTGAAGATCCAGGGTCTCATGCGCGGGTTCCAGGTGGAAGTGCGGTGACCGAAGTGGACTCCGGTCTCCAGCAAGGCGCGCATCGTAATGGTGGAAGGCATGGGTCACTCCTGAAGTGTTTGGTCGATCATGCCCTTCATCCCGCGACGCAATCCCTCACGGGACAACACCTGCCGCGGTCCGGACATGTGATATTTCCGGCGTCGGCCAAGCCTCTGCCGGAGGCGTCAGTTTAACACGGCGCCAGGCGGGGAACAAGCCGCAGTCGGCGACCCGCGGTTAATGGCGCGAAGGGCGATAACGACGGCGCAACTGCCAGACACTGAGGGCTGCTTCCAGTGCAATGGGCAGGCCCATCTTGGAGTCGCCGGCCACACGGTCCGGGAAGTAAATCGGGATTTCGGCGATGCGGCAGCCCCGTTGGTGGGCCATGCAGATCATCTCCACCTGAAACACGTAGCCGTTGGATTTCACCTGATCGATGCCGAGGGATGCCAGCGCCGACCGCCGCCACAGACGAAAGCCGCCGGTGGCATCACGCACCGGCAGGTCCAGCAACAGGCGCACGTACACGCTGTTGGCCCACCAGCTGAGCAACTTGCGCGGCAGGCCCCAGTTTTCGTCCACACTGCCGCCGGGCACGTAGCGTGAACCGATGACGACGTCCGCCTCCGCAGCCCGTTCGAGCAGGTCGGGCAGGTAGCGCGGTTGATGCGAAAAATCGCAGTCCATCTGCACGATGTAGTCCGCGTCAGTACGCAGCGCTGCCCTGAACCCGTCCCGGGTTGCCGGACCGAAGCCCTTGCGTTGCCGGCGGTGCAACACGGAGACCTGGTCAGGATGTTGCCGGGCAAGGTCATCGGCCAGACGGCCGGTGCCGTCCGGCGAGCCATCGTCAGCGACCAGTACGCGCAGATTCTCCACCGGCAGGGCCAGCAGGGCATCGACCATGGGCGGCAGGTTTTCCGCCTCGTTCCAGGTGGGCAGGATGACGATGGTTGAAGGCATGCAGGGCTCCGGCTGCTGTTCCTGGCGCACACGCCACGCGCGTGAACCAGAGTATGCTATATTCGCGTCGCTGACCATACCTGCGGAGTCCCATGGATTACGAACTGGAACAGGCGCTGAAGTTGCGCGCGCAGTTACGGGCCGGGGGGCGACGGCTGGTCCTGGGTAACGGTCATTTTGATCTGCTGCACAGCGGGCATCTGGACTATCTGGAGCAGGCTCGCCGTCTTGGCGACGCGCTGATTGTGGGCGTCAATGGCGATGCCAGCAGCGCGCGACTGAAGGGGCCCGGCCGGCCGCTGGTGCCGGCGCTGGAGCGAGCGCGCCTGCTGGCGGCGCTCAAACCTGTGACTGCGGTCGTGATCTTCGAGGAAGACGTCGCCGACGGCCTGATCCGCGCGTTGCGGCCCGAAATCTACGCCAAGGGCGCGGACTACGCCCACAAGCCCCTGCCGGAGCGCGCCACCGCCGAGGCCTGTGGCGCCCGTCTGGTGCTCATTCCCTTGCGGCCGCAGCGCAGCAGTAGCGGGATCATCGAACGGATTCAGGCCTTGCCCGCTGCGGCTCCGTCGTCCGAAGAGGCTGGATGAGCGTTTCCGCCCGCCATATTATGGCGGCCAGTTTGCGCGAGCGCGTTTACCATCGCAACTTCACGCTGTTCACCCTCGATGGCATCCTGTTTATGGTGGCGATGGGCATCATCGGCCCGAGCACGGTGATCCCCGACTTTGTGCGGCGGCTGACGGATTCGGAAATTCTGATCGGGCTGTCCGGCAACCTGTTCCACGCCGGCTATGCCCTGCCGCAACTTTTCGTGGCGCGGCTCATCGTCCGCAGCGCCCGCAAGAAACGCTGGTTTGTCCTGCCCAACATTCCCACGCGCTGCATCCTGCTGGTCTTCGGGCTGCTGCTCTATCTGCTGGCCGACGAAAGAAACGAACTCATTTTGTTGGTCTTTTTTTTGTGCTACGCCATCTCCGCCCTTGGCGACGGCCTGGTGGGAGTCCCCTGGGCGGACATGATCGGCAGCAGCCTGGACAGTCGCTGGCGATCACGGCTTTACGGGTTAATGTCCGGCGGCACGGCCCTGGTCATGCTGGCCGTGGTGCCCCTTGTGGCGCTGGTACTGAGCGAACAGGGCCCTGGCTTTCCGCAAAACTACGCGCTGCTCTTCGCCGCTTCCGGGTTGGTATTTGCGCTTTCCATTTTGCCGGGCGTGTTCCTGCGCGAATTGCCCGGCCCACCGGCGCTTGAGCGCGTGCCGGCCTTCACCGAGTTTCTGCCTCAACTGGGACGCCTGTTGCGCGCTGACCCGCAGTTTCGCGCCCTGCTGGTCATCCGCACGCTCACCGGCCTGTTTCTCATGGCCGCGCCCTTTTACATCGGTTACGCGACGCTGCGCCTGGGGCTCTCCAGTGAGGTGGCGGTGCCGACCCTGCTGCTGATGCAGACCCTCGGCACGACCAGCGGGGCGCTACTCTACATGTGGCTGGGCGCGCGCAACAACGTGTTGTACCTGCGCCTGGCGTTGGCGGCGTCGGTGTTGCTGCCGCTGAGCGCCCTGCTGGCGGCGACGCTGGGGCCGGTCTCGCTGGCCCTGGGTTTCCTCATCTCGGGTCTGGCGACCTCTAACCTCTTCTTCGGTTACCAGAACTGGCTGGTGGAGCACGTGGCGCCCGGCGACCGGCCCGCCTGCGTCGGGCTGGCGAACACGACCTCGGCCGTTGTCACCCTGTTCTCTCCAGTGATCGGCGGCAGCATTGCCCGGCTGGCCGGTTTCGAGACCCTGTTCGTCGTGTCGCTGCTGCTGGCGCTGGGCGCCTTGATGGTTCTGCTGCGCTACATCCAGCGGCCGCGGCATTTGCAGCCGGCGACGAGCGTCGCCTGAAGGGCGGGGCCGCGCTCACTCCCACTCGATGGTGCCGGGCGGCTTGCTGGTAATGTCGTAGACGACCCGGTTAACGCCGCGCACCTCGTTGACGATGCGCCGGCTCACGCGGGCCAGCAGTTCATGGTCGAGGCGCGACCAGTCGGCGGTCATAAAGTCGTCGGTGGTGACGGAGCGCAGGGCGATGACCTCTTCCCAACTGCGACGGTCCCCCTGAACACCCACGCTGCGCACTGGCAAAAGGACGGCGAAGGACTGTGCGGTTTCGTCGCGCAGCATGTTGGCGGCAGCCAGCTCTTCCAGGAAAATCGCGTCGGCCGCGCGCAGGATTTCCAGCCGCGATTCCCTGACCTGCCCCAGGCAACGCACGGCCAGACCCGGGCCGGGAAAGGGCTGGCGCCAGACCATGCCGTCAGGCAGGCCCAGCGCCGTGCCCACCTGGCGCACTTCATCCTTGAACAGGTCACGCAGGGGTTCGATCAACTCAAATTGCATGTCCGCAGGCAAACCGCCGACGTTGTGGTGACTCTTGATGTTGCGGGCGTCGGCGCTGCCGGCCGCGCTTTCGATCACGTCCGGGTAAATGGTCCCCTGCGCCAGAAACTTCACGCCCTGCAAGGCGCGGGCTTCGCCGGCAAAGCGTTCGACAAACAGCGCGCCGATAGTCTTGCGCTTGGCTTCCGGTTCGGTGATGCCCTGCAGCGCCTTCAGAAAGTCGTCGGCAGCGTCGACCGCCCGCAGTTGCGGCCCGAGGCGCCCGCGAAAGAGGTCCACCACGTCGCGGGCCTCGTTGCGGCGCAACAGACCGTTGTCGACGAAAATCGCCGTCATTTGCTCGCCGATGGCCCGCTGCAGCAGGGCTGCCGTCACCGAGGAGTCGACGCCGCCGCTCAATCCCAGCAACACCTTCTGGTCCCTGACCTGTGCCCGGATGCCCGCGATGGCTTCGTCGATGAAAGCTTCTGGCGACCAGTCCGCCCGGCAATTGCAAATGAAGAACAGGAAATTGCGCAACAGGCCTTCGCCCTGCGGCGTGTGTTTGACCTCCGGGTGGAATTGCACGCCGTAGTGGCGCCGGCCTGCGTGGCCGACAACGGCATCCGGCGAATTGGCGGAGGACGCCAGCGAACGAAAGCCCGCCGGCAGTGAGGCGACGCGGTCGCCATGCGACATCCACACCTGCATCGGGGAGGGAAGGCCGCGGAGCAGGGGGTCGTCCGCCTGATGCTCAATACACGCCGGTCCGTATTCCCTTTCACCAGCGCTCACCACGATTCCGCCCCGGGCCTGCACGAGGGCCTGCATGCCGTAGCAAATCCCCAGCAGGGGCAGGCCGCAGGTCAGCACATGGCGCGGCAATCGGGGCGCGCCGGCCTCGTAGACGCTGGCCGGGCCGCCGGAGAGCACAATGCCGCGGGGCCGGTGTTGCATGATCTGGTCGGGATCTGCGTCTCGGGGATGCACGGTCGAGTAGACGCCCAGTTCACGAACGCGGCGGGCGATCAGTTTTGTGTACTGGGAGCCGAAATCCAGAATGGCGATGCCGCCGCCGCGCGCATCGGTCATGGCGCCAGAACAATCTTTCCATCCTGCATGCTGGTGACCACGGCAAGGGCCTCCACCGGGACATCCCTGAAGCCTGAGGAGGACAGGCAGGCCCGACCCTGCTCGAAGGACTTCTCGATGACCACGCCGACGCCCGCCACAGTGGCCTGCGCGCTGACGACCATGCGCAGCATGGCGAGGGTGGTGAGCCCGCTGGCGAGGAAGTCGTCAATGACCAGCACCTGTTCACCGGCGTGCAGAAACTCCGCCGACACCATGAGTGTGACCTCGCCGCCGCGCGTATGGCTGGGGGCGGTTTCCAGGTACACGGGGCCGGACATGGTGATGGGTTTGTGCTTGCGCGCGTACACGACGGGCACGTTCAGCGACAGGCCCGTCGCCAAAGCCGGCGCGATGCCCGAGACCTCGCAGGTCAGGATGCGGTCCACGGACGACGAACGGAAACGCCGCGCCATTTCCTGCCCGATGGCGCGCATCAGCCCCGGGTCAATTTGGTGGTTCAGGATGTGGTCGACCTTGAGAATGCCGTGGCCCAGGTTCAGGCCGCCGCCCTGTATCGCCTGCGCCAGTTGCTGCATGGACGTCGCAAACCTCCTCGCTTGTCGCTGAACAGGACGAAAGTCAGCCGCGCTCAGGTCGCCCTCGGGGTGCTGCCGCCATCCTCTTCATAGACTTCGGCGAACACCATTTCGAAGGAACCCGCGGGCAAACGGGCCAGTTCCTGGCCGGCCTTCTGCCCCGCGCCGGAAGTGAGGGCGGTCTCCATTTTGGCGCGGTCGTCGAAATACAGTTCCAGAACGCGGAAGAGTTGCGTCTCGCCGACCGGGCTGCCGAGGATGTCGATCACCTGGCGGCGGCTGATGTTGGGCATCTTCTCCACCAGCGAAAAGAAGTCGTTGTAGATGTCCTCGAATTCTCCCGGTTCCTGTGGCTTGCCGAAGAGAATCATGAACTTGCTCATGAAGCTGGACATGGCGCCTCGCTGTGTCCCGGCGGCGTGGGGCCCAGTATACCCCCCACCGGGGCTTGGCAGAACCCTGTGGCCGCCGCGCTGGTATACTCGCCCAAAGCGGGGAGGTGAGCGATGCGCGCGCGCAAGCCATGGCATGAAGTGGCGCCGCAACTGGTGGATGTGGCGACCGGCCGCGCGCCGGCGGAGCTTGTCGTTCGGGGCGGACGCTGGGTCAACGTGTTGACCCGCGAGTTGCTGCCCGGCATGGATATCGCCGTTAGCGCAGGTCGCATTGCCTGCGTCGTGGCCGACGCCGGCTACTGCATCGGGCCTGAAACCCGGGTGATCCAGGCTGACGGTCGCTGCATGTTGCCGGGTCTGACGGATGCCCACATGCACGTGGAAAGCAGCATGTGCAGCATTACGGAATTTGTGCGCGCCGTGCTGCCGCGCGGCACGACGGCCATCTTCGCCGACCCGCACGAAATCGCCAATGTCTTCGGCCTCGACGGCGTGCGCATGATGGTCGAGGAAGCCGCGGCCATGCCGATCAACGTTTTCATCCAGATGCCTTCCTGCGTGCCTTCCGCGCCGGGCCTGGAAAACGCGGGCGCGCAGATCACGGCGGAGGACGTGGCGCAGGCCATCCACTGGCCGGGCATCATCGGCCTCGGCGAGGTGATGAATTTCCCTGCGGTCGCCGCCAACGACGGGACCATGCGCGACATGATCGCCGCCACCATGCGCAGCGGCAAGACGGTTGGCGGGCACTACGCCAGCCCCGTGATGGAACACGATTTTCACGGCTATCTGGCGGCCGGGCCGGCGGACGACCACGAGACGATGCGGGAGCGCGAGGCGATCGAGCGCGCCCGACGCGGTCAGCGCCCGATGATTCGTTACGGTTCCGCCTGGCACGACGTGGCCGCGCAGATCAGGGCCATCACCGAGAGGGGGCTGGACCCGCAGCAATTCATTCTCTGCACCGACGACGTGCACGCCGCCACCCTGGTGCAGGAAGGTCACATGGACCGCGTGTTGCGCCACGCCATTGACGAAGGTTGCGATCCCCTGGTGGCGCTGCAGCTGATGACGATCAACACGGCGCGGCACTTCGGCGTGGATCACGACCTGGGTTGCCTGGCGCCGGGGCGATACGCGGACATCGTGCTGGCCGACAGTCTGGAAGACTTTCGCGCCGCCGCGGTCATCGTCAACGGCGAACTGGCCGCGCAGGATGGCGAGCTACTGCTTGATCTGCCGCCCTGGCGACACGAACGACGCTTCCGCGACTCCCTGCATCTGGCGCGCGACCTTGCGGCGGCGGACTTCCAACTGCGCGTCGAGCAGGCGAAGGGCGAGGTCTGCGCCAACGTTATCGGCGTCACAGAGAACCAGGCGCCCACGACCCGTCTGCGGCGCCAGTTGCGCGTGATGGACCACGTGGTGCAGCCGGACCTTGAGAAAGACGTGTTGCGCGCGGCGCTGGTGGAACGCCACCGGGCCACCGGCGAGGTCGTCAACGGCTTTGTCAGCGGCTTCGGCTTCAACGTGCCCTGCGCGGTGGCCAGCACGGTGGCGCACGACAGCCATCACCTGCTGGTGGTGGGCAGCGACGACGGGGACATGGCGCTGGCGGTCAACACCCTGGCGCGGATTGGCGGCGGCGTGGCCGTGGTGCGCGAGGGGGAAGTGACGGCACTCGTCGGGCTGCCGATCGCGGGTCTGATGTCCGATCAACGCGCGGAGGTGGTGGCGCAGCAGTCGGCGCAGATGCTGGCGGCCATGCGCGATTGCGGCTGCCGGATGGAAAACGGTTTCATGCAACTGGCCCTGCTGGCGCTGGTGGTCATCCCGGAGTTGCGCCTGTCGGACACGGGCCTGGTGGACGTGACGCGCTTTGAACGCGTGCCGGTGATCGAGACATGAGCCGGCGCCGGGCGTCTGGCGCCGGCCTGCTCTGCATCCTTCTGCTCGCGGCGCTGGCGCTGGACCTGGCCGGCGAGGGCCTCGCCTGGCAGCAATTACACGCCCTGACCGGCGAGGAACGGCCGCTGGCGCAGTTGCGCGGCATGGTCGAACTGGCGGGAAACCTGACGCGGCTGCAGCCGGACACGCGGCCATCCACAGCGATCGCCCACACCCACGTCTCGCCCTACGGCGTCAACGTCTTTCTTGAGCAGGAAGTCGAGCCGGAGAAACGCGCGCGCAGCCTTGAACTGGTGGCCGGGGCCGGGTTTCGCTGGATTCGGCAGCAATTTCCCTGGGAAGACATCGAGATACACGGGCGCGGCGATTTCGAGGACCGCCGCAACCTGGACATCACCGGCGCCATATCCGCCTGGGACAAGTACGACGACATCGTGGCCCTGTCGGAACAGCACGACCTCGAAATTCTGGCGCGTCTGGACAACCCGCCGGCCTGGTCGCGGGCGGACGCCGCAGCCGGCGACCAGGCGCCGCCCGATGACCTTGAGGACTTCGCGAGCTACATCCGGGCGGTCGCCGAACGCTATCGCGGCCGCATACGCTACTGGCAGGTGTGGAACGAACCCAACATCTACCCCGAGTGGGGCAATCGCGACGTCGACCCGGAAGCCTACACGCAACTGCTCTGTCGCGGTCACACAGCCCTGAAGGCCGTCGACCCGGCCAACGTGGTGGTCAGCGGCGCGCTGGCGCCCACCATCGCCATGAGCGGTCGCAACCTGAACGACTACGTGTTTCTGGAGCGTATGTACGCCGCCGGCGCGGCGGGCTGTTTCGACGTCATGGCGGCGCAGGGCTACGGTTTCAACAGCGGCCCGCAGGACCGGCGCATGCGCCCGACCCAATTCAACTTCGCGCACAATCTCTACATTCGCGACCTGATGGTGGCGCATGGCGACGCGCACAAGCCGATCTGGCTCACCGAAGTCGCCTGGAACCCGATCGACGCGCCGGACGTGCCGCCGGAGGTCAGCGGGCGCGCCAACTACGGCGTCGTCACGCAGGAGCAGGCGGCGCGCTATCTGCCGGGCGCCTGGCGACGGGCGCAGGAAGAATGGCCCTGGACGGGCGTCCTCTTCTACTGGTTTCTGAAGCGGCCAGGGGAGGGCGAACGCAACCAGAGCTGGTACTACTTCCGTATGCTGGAGCCGGACTTTACGCCGCTGCCGGTGTACGAGAGCGCGAAAAGGCACATCGCCGAAGAAATCCCGACCCTGTATCCCGGTGTGCATCAGGCCGAATCGCGGGAGATCCAGGCCGGCAATGCGTTGCTGCGGGCGCATCCTGACGCGCAGTTCGGTGAGCTGCTGGAAGCCGGTGAACTGAATTTTCGCGCCAGAGGCACGCAGGTGTGGGCGCGGGTGTTGCGCGGCAGTGGCTGGGAGCGACTGCCGCTGGCGCAGTCGGCGCTGACGGAAACCCATGACATACGCCTGTCCGACGGGGACGGCGCCATGCTGCGGGTGGACAGCATCACCGTCAGCGACCGATCCTGGGCGACCTTGTATGGCCCCCTGGCGGCGCTGCTGATCGGCGCCGGTATGCTCCTGTGGGTCCTGGTCGATGCCCCTGGGCGACGCCGGGGATGACCCCACCCGTCTGGCGATGGCTGGCGCCGCTGCTGGTCCTGTTGGCGGCGACAGCGCTACGCATACATGCCATTGGCGTTCAGTCGCTGTGGAGCGACGAGGGCAACAGCGTGGTGCAGGCGGGGCGCACTCTGGCGGACATCGCCCTGCACGCCGCGCGCGACATTCATCCGCCCGGCTATTACTGGATGCTGCACCTCTGGGCACGTCTGACGGGCAGCAGCGAATTTGCCCTGCGCCTGTTGTCGGCGCTGGTCAGCGTCCTTGGGGCGGCCTGCACCCTGGCCATTGGTCGCGCGCTATTCGGTTTCACGGCTGGTCTGGTGGCGGCCCTTCTGCTGGCGTTGAACGGCTTCAGCATCTGGTACGCGCAGGAGATGCGCATGTACGCGCTGCTGGGGCTGTGGGGGGCGGCCGCGGCGCTGGTCCTGACGGCGCTTCTGCTGCGGCCGGGACGGGAGCGAATGCTGGCCCTGGCGCTGGTCAACGCCGCGGGCCTGTGGACGCACTACGCCTGGCCCTTCGTGTTGCTGGCGCAGGGCGGGGTGGTCGCGCTGTGGCTGGCCGGTGCATCGCTGCGTCACATGGATACGCGACGTCGCCTGGTCGCCCTGTTGACCGCCGCGGGAATCGCCCTGCTGCTTTTTCTGCCCTGGCTGGCGACGGCGCTGGAGCGCGTATCCGCCTGGCCCGCGACGGGCGCCGCGCTTTCCGGCGGGATGGCCCTGCAAAGGCTTTACCCGCTGCTGGCAGTGGGTCCTTCTTTCGCCAGCCTGACAGCCGACTGGCAGGCGTTCACGGCGGGGTCGGCCCTGCTGCTGATCGTGTTTGGCAGTGCGCCGGCGCGTCGGGCGCTGTGGCGCGGCGGCCTTCCTCTGGTCTGGACCCTGGCGCCCTGCGCCGCCTTTCTGGCGCTGGGCCTGTATCGCGAGCCGAACCTCAAGTTTCTGCTGCCGGCACAGGCGGGGTTCGCGCTGTGGGCCGGGCGCGGTTTCTCCTGGTTGTGGAGTTGCCCCGCGCCGCTGTTGCGCGCCCTGGCGTTGGCGGCCGGCGCGCTGCTGGTGACGGGCATGGCGCTGTCGCTGGGGCCGCTGGGACACGATGCGGCTTACCAGCGCGCGGATTATCGTGGCCTCGTCGCCGACATCAGCGTTGATCTGACGAATGAAGACCTCATCGTGCTCAACGCGCCCAACCAGGTGGAAGTGTTCCGCTATTACTATCGGGGCGACGCGAATGTCCTGCCCATGCCGCCGGGCACGGGGCCCGTCGACGAGGCGTCCTTGCGACGGCTGCAGGAAGGCGTCGCCCGGGCGCGCCGGGTCTACGCGCTCTACTGGGGCGAAAGGGAGCGCGACCCGCAGGGCATCGTCGAGCGCGCGCTGGTCGCAGGGGCGCACGTCGCCGACAGCCGCTGGTACGGCGACGTACGTCTCGTGACCTACAGCGTCCCCCGTTCGCTCGCCATCGTGGAGACGCCGGACGCGCATTTTGGGGACAAGATCGTACTGCTGCGACAGGCGCGCAACGCCCTGCGCCTGGCAGCAGGTGAGGATTTGCAGCTGCAGCTGGACTGGCGCGCGGACGCCCCCCTGGCGCTGCGCTACAAGGTGTTTCTGCAGTTGCTGGATGCTGAAGGCCAACTGGTCGCCCAGCACGACAGCGAACCCGCCGCCGGCCTGGCCCCGACCGATGCCTGGGCCCCGGGCGAGACGGTGGTGGACCGGCGCGCATTAATGCTGCCTGAAGGCCTTGCGCCGGGCCGCTACACAATGATTGTCGGGTTGTATACTGAAAATGATCCGGGACAACGATTGCCGTTTGGCGATGCGGATCATCTGGTCGTGGGGACGCTGGAAATCACAGGGGAGAAGGGGTGATGCGAGTACTGATCGCAGGCGGAAGTGGCTTGATCGGACGCGCGCTGGCGAATTCCCTGGCCGCGGACGACCATGAGGTGATCGTGCTCAGTCGCAGCCCGGCGCTGGCGCAGGGTCTGGGCCCGCGGGTGCAGGTGGAGGGCTGGGACGCGCGCAGCGCGGCCGGCTGGGGCGCACTGGCCGACGGCGCCGACGCCATCGTCAACCTCGCCGGCGCCAGTATCGCGGGCGAGGGCTTTCTGCCGGCGCGCTGGACGGCCGAGCGCAAGCAGCTCATTCGAGACAGCCGCGTCAACGCCGGCGCGGCCATTTGCGAGGCGATTGAACAGGCCGAAAAGAAACCCTCGGTGCTGGTGCAGTCCTCGGCGGTCGGCTACTACGGGGCGCACAGCGCCGACGTTGACGTCACCGAGGAATCGCCGGCCGGCAGCGACTGGCTGGCGCAGGTCTGCCTTGACTGGGAAGGCTCCACGGCTGCGGTAGAGGCCATGGGCGTGCGCCGCGCCGTCATCCGCACGGGCATCGTCCTGAGTTTCGAGGGTGGCGCGCTGCAGCGGATGGCCTTGCCCTTCCGCATGTTCGCCGGCGGGCCGCTGGGCAACGGCCGTCAGCCCTTCCCGTGGATTCACCCGGCGGACCAGGTGGGCGCGATTCGTTATCTGCTGCGCCACAGCGGGGCGGCCGGGGCCTTCAATCTCTCGGCGCCGGTTCCCCTGACCAACGCGCAGTTCAGCCGCGAACTGGGCGCCGTGTTGCGTCGGCCGTCGCTGTTGCCGGTGCCCGGCTTTCTGTTTCGCGCCATGTTCGGCGAGGTGGCGATGGTGGTGCTGGAAGGGCAGTGGGCCCTGCCGCAACGTCTGCTGGAACTGGGCTACACCTTCCGCTTTCGGGAGGCCGGCCCCGCGCTGGCCAATCTGGCCCAGGGTATGGGCTAGCGGTCCAGCGCCGCCAACATTTCCTCCACCCGGCTGTACTTGAGGCGCGGCCGGCCGAGGGCCTCACCGCGCGCCTGTTCCAGGGCATCCAGGGTCTGCCAGTCCGCGAATGTGACGGGCCGCAGCCCACGTTCGGTCAGCAGCTCGTCGACGGCGGCGGGCGCCGGTGCCGTCGGCTGCCACAGTTCGCCGGCGGCCAGGTCTTCCAGCAGCATGGCGACCGTCTCCACGGAGTCGGGCTTGTTGGTGCCGATGACGCCGCTGGGGCCGCGCTTGATCCAGCCCACCACGTAAAGACCGGTCAGGGATTCGCTGCCGTCCTGCTCCCGCAAGACACGCCCCTTTTCGTTGGGGATGATTCCCCAGGGCTCGTAAAAGGGGATGTCGGGCAGGGGCACGCCACGATAGCCGACCGAGCGGAAGACGAGGCCGACGGGGATGGTCTCGAAAATGTCGGTCGGTCGGGCGCTGAGGTAACCGTTGTCACGCAGTTGCAACTCGTTGCGCACGAGACGCATGGCCTCGACGCGGCCGTCGCCCAGGATTTCGACGGGGGACGTGAGAAAGCGCATAATGATGCGGCAGCGTTTCCCCTGTACTTCCTCAAGGGAATAGTTGGTCAAAATCTCCACGTTGCGGGTGGCGGTGCGGCTTTCGCCGCTATCGACGTAGGCGCGGCTGTGCGGGTCCAGTTCCACCTCTTCCGGGGCGACGATGACTTCCGCGTCTTCCATCTCGCCCAGTTCGCGGATTTCCGGGTTGGTGAAGGCGGACTGGGCCGGGCCGCGCCGCCCCAGCACGTAAACGTTGCGCACCTGACTGGCGGCCAGGGCATCCAGCGCGTAATCGGCGATGTCGGTCTCCTGCAACTCGGCCGTCGTGCGGGCCAGGATGCGCACCACGTCCATAGCGACGTTGCCGAGGCCGATGACGGCCACGTCCGTGGTGGACAGGTCGAAGGAACGGTCGCGGTAGTCCGGGTGTGCGTTGTACCAGGCGACGAATTCTGTGGCGGCATGGCTGCCCGGCAAGTCCTCGCCGGCGATTCCCAGTTCGCGGTCGGTCTGGGCGCCGACGGCGAAGATGGCCGCGTGGTAGTGAGCCTGCAGGTCCGCCAGGAGAATGTCGCAGCCGTAGGTGATGTTGCCGAAAAAGCGGAAGCCATCCTTCGTCGCGATGCGGTCGTAGACGCGCGTGACGGACTTGATTTTCTGATGGTCGGGTGCGACGCCGCCGCGGACCAGGCCGTAGGGCGTGGGCAGGCGTTCGAACATGTCGATGGACGCGCGCAGTCCCTTTTCGCGTTGCAAACGTTCGGCTGCATAGAAACCCGAGGGGCCCGACCCGATGATAGCCACGCGCAGCGGATTCTCCGCCGTTCCTGGTGTCATACCTCTCTCCGTCAACCCTGCAAGGGTAGCAGCAGACGCTTGTGAAAGTCGGTCAGGGCCACCAGCGCGCCGCTTTTGTCGATGGTCACCGTATCCTCCAGGCGCAGCCCGAATCCGCGTTCCGGATAGTAAAGGCCGGGTTCGATGCTGAGGACGTTGCCGACCTGAAGGAGGTCGTCGCTGGTGTGCGAGAGCGAGGGGCGTTCATGGATGGCCATGCCGAGGCCGTGCCCAAGGCTGTGCGCGTAGCCGATTTCAACACCGGGGTCGCTGCGCAGGGTAGGGTGCCCGGCGTCCTCAAAAAAGTCCTGCACCGCTTCCTGCAACTCGCGCGCCGGTTGCCCCGGTTCGCTCCAGGCCTCAAGCGCCACCTCAAAGGCGCGCGAGACCGTTTCGTGGGCGTCGGCGACTTCGTCGGGCACGTGACCGGGGCACCAGGTGCGGGTGACGTCGTGATAGTAGCCGCCACCGTACTCGCGCGGGAAGAGATCGAAGACCAGGGTCTGGCCGCAGCGCAGCGGCTGGTCATCCCGTCCGCGGCTGTGCGGAAAGCCCGCGTCGCGCCCCTGGGCGAGGATCATGCCGGTATCTTCCAGATCGTAATCCAGCAGTGTGCGTCGCACAAAACGCCGCAGGGCGCCGATGGTCAGGGCAATTCCCTGCGCATCGCAGACGACGTCCTGCACAGCCTGGTGGCCGGCGATGAAATCCCAGGTCGCGCGCAGCGTCGCGTTGGTACCGGCGGCGACGCTGCGGATGCGCTGCAGTTCGTCGGCGTCGCGCGTCATGGCCGCCTCATCCAGCAGCGTCATGCCACGCTCGCCGCAAAAGTCGTATCCCTCCAGGTCCTGAAGCTCGGGCAGGAGTTCGATCAGTCTGTGGGCGGCCGCCGTGCCGTAAATCCCGATCCGGCCCTGCGGCACTTCCAGACGCTGCAGGGCGCGTTGCCACATGCCGACCTGGGTGCGATCGCGGTTGCCGCCGTACTCCTCCAGCAGTTGCGCCCAGCCCAGATCATTCCAGTTGATGGCAGGCAGCCCGCTGCGGCGCGCCTCATCGATCTCCATGGCATTGACGACCAGCACCGGCGCCGTACCGCGTCGTTTGATCACAAGGCCACCGGTGATCCGGGCCCCGTTGGAAAGATAGTCGCGCTCGGCGCTGTAAAGTTCATCGCCCACGACGACGATGGCCTGCAGGTCGCGAGCGGCCATCAATTGGTCCAGATCTGTTTTCATGGATGCGCCTGGTTGCGGATTTCCGGCGTCCAGTCTATAGTTTTTGTCTGTTCTTGCCAACCGGTTTGCGGTCAGTGTAAAGCAGTACCCGACATCCGGAACGGTGGCGCTACACTGTGGAAAAGGTTTCAGAAGAAGGCTGCCCCATGCGATTCAGCGCGATCCTGTTGCCAGTGTTGCTTGTGTTGTCGGCCCCGGGCGCGTCCCTGGCCCAGAGCACCACTTTAAGCGGCCTGACTCTGGAGGAACCCCTTGAACAGACTGGGTGCAGCACGTCCGGCACGGTATTCACGACCCTCGATTTGCAGAAGTGGAACACCTATACCTTCTTCTGGGTAGGGACACAGATGGCCGCGGCGGACCTGTCGCTCAGGTTTTGTGACAGCGATGGCAACCTGCTGACGGACGAGGGCGACAGCGCCAGCATTAGGCGCGAGGGACTGACGATCGATAGTGAGGTCGACGCTTTCCTGGCGCTGGAGGACATGAGCGGGGTGACTGTTCGCCTCGACTCCGGCGGGACGCTTCAGCCGGGCGATTACGTGATGCGTCACTGGATCTTTGAGAGCAGCACCGGTGAACAGAACTATCGCTTCCCGGCCGGTTACACGCTGGTCACCGCCTGCGGCAACGAGACCAACGATCGCAACGGGGTGGCGGTTGATCTGCAGAGTGGCCATGCCTATGATTTTGCCGGCAATGAGATTGTCAGCCAGTTGGCCATTTGCGAACAGTTGGGCCAGAGTTACGTCGTCCCTTCCACGGACCCCCGGGCACTGCGCCAGGAAGACGGCACCGTCTACGTATTCCAGGTGCGGACAGCCGCTGACCAGGAAGCTGCCAATACTTCAGAGGCGAACTTTACGCTGATCACATACACCCTGGGTGACGTGAGTTATCCCGTCATGGAGCGGGACCCGGTGCCCCTGCCCGTGGTGCCCACTGAACCCGCCGCGACCGGGGAACATTTCGCCACTCTGGGTTCCATGGCACGGCTGTATCGCGTCACGTTGCCCGATGGCACGGACGCGGTTGACGTGTACTCCATCATCGACCAGGGCCGGGGCGTTCGGATTTTGCGCGTGGACCAGGTGCAGGTGGACGAGGTCGATTCGGGGCTGGTGATTACCACGGGCAATGATCGTCTGGTCGTGACCGTATCCTCTACGGACATCATCACCTTTGCCATGGGCCCGGACGACGAGGGCCGGGTGTACTACCTCGAAATGGACGAGGGTCTGGCCGGTCCGGTCAGCGCCAGCAGCAACAGGCAGGGCGACCCGCCTGGCCTGGCCTGGTCCTGACGGGGCGGATGGCGGCGAGCGGCGCTAGAGCAAGGCCGCCCGGTCGATTTCCTCGTAGTCGCAGGCCAGTTCGCGCCAGGCGCGACCCAAACGCTGAAAGCCGCGTTCGATCATCGCCGGGGGATGGGCGCCGTAGTTGATGCGCATGTTCCACGCGCCACGACTGTTGGTATGGAAGATGTTGCCGATGGCGTAGGACACACCCCCATGCACGGCCGTGATGTAGAGTTCCGCGGCGTTGGGGCCCGTGCGGGGCAGTTCCACCCAGAGGAACAGGCCGCCTTCCGGCACTTCCCAGCGGGTTCCCGGCGGCAGGTGGCGGGCCGCGGCGTCCAGGGCGGCGTCCCGGCGTCGTTTCAACTCGAAGACATTGCGTTTCAGTTGTTGCGCCAGCTGGCCGCGTTCCAGCAAGAGATGCAGGGCGCGCTGGTTAAGACCGGGCGAGGAGATATCGGCGGCATGTTTGATCCGCACCAGACGTTCATGGTGCTGTGCGTCGCTGATCAGGTAGCCGATGCGCAGGCCGGGCAGCATCATCTTGGTGAAGGCGCTGACGTGCAGCACGATGCCGGTATCGTCCAGCGCTTTCAGGGGCGGCAGGTGCTCCCCTTCGAAGCGAAATTCATGGTAAACACCGTCCTCCAGCAGGGGAATGTGCCAGGCATTGGCCAGGTTCAGGAGCTGGCGCCGACGATGCAGCGGCATGACGCGTCCGGTGGGGTTGTGGAAGCCCGGAATGATGTAAATCAGGCGCGGACTGTGTTCGATGATGAAATTTTCCAGCATGTCCAGGCGGATCCCGTCGCGGTCCATGTCGATGCCATGCAACTGGACGCGGCGCGCGCGGGCGATATCCAGAATGCCCAGGTAGGTCGGGTTTTCGGTGACGACCAGTTCGCCTTCGGAGAGCAGGGCCTGTACGACCAGGTCAACTCCCTGCTGGGTGCCGCCGGTGATCAGCACCTGATTGCTGCTGCACTGGATGCCCAGGGCGCTGACGTAATCCCGCACGGCGCTGCGCAGGGGTCCGTAGCCTTCCGGCGCTTCGTAGCCCAGGGCGCGCGCGCCGTCGCGCAGCATGACCGAGTTAAGCACGTCCTGCAGTTGCTGCAGGGGGAAGAGGTCGGTGGACAGCGAGCCGTGACTGAAGCTGATGACTCCATGTTTTTGGCCGAGGCGCATCATCTCGCGCACGGCCCGGTGGGGCACGTGGGCCGTCTCCGGGTGGCTGATGGCCACGCCGTTGTTATCCGCCGGGTCATCGCCGGCCTTGCCGTTTTTGGCGGCGACAAAGGTGCCCCGTCCCGCATGCGCGCTGAGCCAGCCCTGGGAACGCAGTTCGGCGTAGGCATTGACGACACTGATGCGGCTGACACCCAGCTGATGCGCCAAGTCCCGGCTGGCGGGCAGGCGCGCGCCGGCTTCGAGGCTGCCGCTTTCAATTTGCATGCGAATGTGGCGGATTAACTGACGATAGATGGGCTCTTCGCCCTCACGTTCCAGGGCAATCTTGAGATTGATGTGATTCACGACCGGCTCCAAGCGTGCGCAACGCGCATGAAGCGAGTATACCGCCGATTCCACTTTGGTCTGATATGGACTTAAACGCGCAGACAGTTGTTTTCCTTGCGCGTCACAGACGCTGCAGGAACTTCTGAATTCGACGCAGCGCCTCTTCCAGCTGCGCGTGGCCGGTGGCGTAACTGGCCCGCACGAATCCGGCGCCGCTGGCGCCAAAGGCGCTGCCGGGCACCAGTGCCACGCGCTCTTCAAACAGCAGGCGTTCGCTGAAGGTGTCGTCGTCCAGCCCGCTGGAGCGCACATCCGGGAAGGCGTAGAAAGCGCCGCGCGGCTCAAAGCAGGGCAGGCCGAGCGCATTGAAGCCGTCTACGACCAGTCGCCGGCGCCGGTCGTAATCGAGACGCATGGCCTCGACGTCGGTCGATCCCTGCTGCAGGGCCTGCAGGCCCGCCACCTGGCCCATGGTGGGAGCCGCCATCGTGAGGTACTGGTGCAGGCGGCCCATGGCGGCCAGCAGGTCCGGCGGGCCACAGGCGTAGCCGATGCGCCAGCCCGTCATCGCGAAGGACTTGCTCATGCCGCTGAGCAACACCGTGCGCTGGCGCATGCCGGGCAGGGACGCAAAGCAACGGTGCCGGTGACCAAAGACCAGGCGTTCGTAGATTTCGTCCGAAATCACGACCAGATCATGGGCCTGGGCCACAGCCGCCACCTGCATCAGATGATCGTCCGTCAGAACGGCGCCGGTCGGGTTATTGGGATAGTTGATGACAATGGCGCGCGTGCGCGGGGTTATACGCCTTTCCAGCGCCGCTGCAGTGACCTGGAAATCCTGGGCGACGTCGGTGCTGACCGGCACGCAAACGCCGCCGGCAATTCTTACCGCCGCCGGGTTGCTGACGAAACAGGGCTCAACCACGAGCACCTCGTCGCCGGGATTGAGCAGGGCCCGCAGGGCAAGGAACAAGGCCTCGCTGACGCCGACGGTGACCAGAATCTCTTCATCAGGGTCATAGGACAGGCCGTACAACTCATCGACGTAATCGTTGATGGCGTGGCGCAGCTCTGGCATTCCCGCGTTGGCGGTGTAACCGGTGCCGCCTTGCAGCAGGCTGTCGGCGCCCGCCCGCGCGACATGGGCCGGCGTTGGAAAGTCGGGTTCACCAATGCCGAGGGATATGACGTCCTCCATATCCGCCGCAATATCAAAGAAGCGGCGAATGCCGGAGGGCGGCAGGCTGCGGACGTCTTCAGCGATCCGGTTTTGCATGGCCATCCAGATCCCGGGTTACAGGGCGGCCATCATGGTGCACGACCCTGGTCAAGTCAAGTTCACTCCGCTTCATGTCCTGTGAGCACAATGAAACACTGTGTACGAAAGACCAGGTCGTCTAGTCCGGTCGGGCAGCCCACTGCGCCAGCATTTCTTCCAGTTCCCGACGAATGGCAAGGCGCTTGCCTGGCTCCCAGACGACCGCGTAGCGGCGACCCGCCCCGGTCGGCGGCTGACCGTTGTCCTTGTAGCAGGTACGGAATTCGCGCCGGATGCGATGGTAGTAGCTTTCGGCGCTGAAGAAGGGCAGGGAGTAGCGCAGGGCGCGCAGGCCGCAGACGATGTCGATCGCTTCTGTGTCGCTGCGCAGCGCCCAGATGCCCAGCAGCTGGATCTGGTCGTAGAAGTAATAGCCCTTTCTCTTGTACCAGAGCGCGACCCCGACCCAGGCCCGGGGCAGGAAACCGCGAAACACATCCGGGCCAAAGGCGCTGATGTCGCGATGCTGCGCCTCCTGCTGAGCAGCCAGCAGGCCCCAGGCGTTGATCTCGTCGAGCATCTTGCCGAGGTCATCGACGAAGCCGGGCCGGCGCCGGTCCCTGCGGGCGTGCCTGCGCGCGTGCGTGTCGAGATTCGGGAATCTGGCGCTGCTCACATCCTGTTCCCCTGGCTGGAGCCCCCGCCGACTAGTATAGCGTTCCTGCAGGGTTTCCGGTTGTGGCCGTCTCTACTCCAGCACGACGTCGGCATAGACGCAGGTCGGGTTGTCCTGGTTGCCCGCCTCGCCGGGACTGGCCAGGATTTCGCGTTCCACGACAGCGCCGGCGCGGGCCCTGACCGGATGCGAAAACATGGGCCCGTCAATGACGCAGCTGTGGAATTCGCCATTTTCGCCCAGTGGGTCCGCCCCAGGCGGCAGGTCGCCCAGCAGGGCCCTGTCGAAGTGCCGCCCGGCGAAGGAAGCCGGAATCAGCCGGGGGTTGACGACCGTGACGATGGCGCGCATGCCGGAATCGATCATTTGGAGCGCCAGGGCAGCGGTGTCCGCGCCGAAGAGGGGAAACAGGGGTTCAAAACCGGTGCCGCGCAGTCGCGACTCGCGGTAGGCGCGAATGTCTTCCAGAAAAAGATCGCCGAAGGCCAGGTGGCGCGCGCCGCAGGCCTCGTCAAGCCTGCGGACACGTTCCAGGAAGGCCGCCATCGCGGCTTCATACTGCTCGTTTGAACAGGGATAGGGTATCGGAATCTCGTAAAGCGGCAGTCCCAGACGACTGGCCTGAACTCGCAGGACCGGGCGGGGTGTCGCCTGAATGGACACGCGGTCGAAGCGGCTGGTGACGGTGGTGAAGATCCCCCGCACGTCGTAGCGTTCAGGTTGCTGGCGCAGGGCATGCAGGGCCCAGGCTGAGTCCTTGCCGGAGGACCAGGAGACCAGGACCGGCACAGGGGCGGGCATGAGGCGCCTCCTCGTCAATGAAGACCTGGTCGCGCAGTATACACCGCGGCCCATCGTCAAAGGCGGCCGGCGCGTCGGCTGCTATAGTTGCTTCGGCCAACCAATCAGGGAGAAGGGCATGGAGCCGCGCTGGCTCGACCACGCACGCCGCATTCAGGCGATCGCCCAGACCGGCCTGCATTACAATCCCGCGAGGTTCGAACGCGAACGCTACGAAAAATTGCGCGACATCGCCGCCGAAATGGTCGCCGCCGGCAGTGGGGCTGACCTGGAACGCGTGCAGGACCTGCTGGGGCAGCAGGACGGCCACGCCACACCCAAGGTTGACGTCCGCGGCGTGGTCTTCCGCGAAGAACGGGTGCTGCTGGTGCGTGAATACCTGGATGAGGGGCGCTGGACGCTACCCGGCGGCTGGGCGGAGATCAACGAATCGCCGGGCGACGCCACCGCGCGCGAGGTGCTGGAGGAGAGCGGCTGGCGCGTGCGCGCGACGCGGCTGCTGGCGCTTTACGACCGGCGACTACACGGGCATCCGGCCAACGTCTTTCACATCTACAAGGTGTTCATCCAGTGCGAATTGCTGGATGCAGCGCCTGTGGACGCCCGTGGCAGCGGCGCTTCCTGGGAGGAGACCGGCGACGCAACCTTCTTTGCGGAGGACGGATTACCGCAAGACCTGTCCACCAGACGGGTGACGCGGGATCAACTGCAGCGCTTCTTTGAAATGCTGCGCAACCCGCAACTTCCGGCGGACTTTGATTGAGGGCTCATCCAAGACGGAATCGTTGCAGGACGTGCATGTCGCTGACGACGCCGGTATCCTGGTCGCGGGCGTCAAGGCGCTCGCCGGTGCGCCAGTCGTAGAGCGCGAAGGGTGTTTGGCAAGCGCCTTGCGCCCCTTGCCTGCTTCGATCTTGCTCCCTGAACCAACGAGAAGGGGCGGATCATTTTAGGCGTTCGCCTGGCGCCAGACCTGCCCGCTTACTGGACCAATTTGAAGACGGACGGTGAACGGCCTGAAATGGCCCGTCAAATGTCGGGGCTGCCGAAGTCGGACTCCACGCGTGGAAAACGGCCGGTTGCCGGCTGATCGGGCGGCGACGGAATCAGGTTTCTTCTCCAGGACGGGTTGCGGCCCGGTCCCCGGCGCATTCCGTTGCTGATGGCGCAAGGCGTTCCAGCGTGTAACCCCAACTCTCGAATACATTCTTGCAAGAAACACTTCCAAGGTTCACAGGCACATCCGTCATGTCTGATCGGTCTCCAGTCAGATAGAGTAGCCAGATCTGCGGAAATGTATGCAGGTCGGCCTCCGGCGCCTCGACCAGGGCGCTCGACTTCCTGTCGTAGATACCCCAGGGAAGACCCATCAACTGGAAATGATAGTAACGGTAGGGGTACTCGTCCTGCCTGGCGACGCCCCTGTCAACGACCAGAAAGTCCCCGGCGGGCACGATTTCAGAAACTGCCCGCCGCAAATGATGCAGGTCGAGGCGGAAGAAATACCCCGTTTCGTAGCGGAAATCTGTGGCCAACGCGAAATACGATCCCTGAAGGAGCCAAAAGACAAGCAACGTTGCTGACACATCCGTTGATGGCGAAACATTTGCCACAGCCCCGCTCCCGCGATCAGCGCGGCAACGGGCCAGAGCGGCATCAAATACCGGATGCGGGTCTCTCGAAAAAAAACCAACAATTCATTGATAGCCAGGATCGATGCCAGAAATGTGACTCCCACAAGAATCAAAAGCCCTGCCGGACTTGTGGCCCAGGACCGGAAATTCAGTTTGGACGACAGGGCGAGTAGCGTGGACAGGATCAAGATAACGAACGCGATGGAAACCTCTACATTCAGAATTCCGTTGCTGGACACGTACAGCAGATGTGAAAGGACGTTGCGTGTTGAACGGGCCCAGTTGCCGATGTTTTCGCTTGATGTAAAGGCCAGCGCCTCTGGCAACAGGGGGAGTTGCATGGCGCCAACCGCGGCAGCCAGGAGGAGCAACAGACAGGCGCGCCACCAGTGGTCCCCCCTGCGAGCGAAAAGTAGATGGTAAAGAGCCACAACTGGAAGGAGAAGGGCGGCCAGAAAGTGTGTACAGACCAGGCCGACACTACCCAGGAGCAGGCTGGCCTGAGCCCCCCTGCCGGGGACTCCAGGGCGCTTTGCGACCATCCAGTATCCCCATAATGTCAGGGTGGTGAAGAAAGCCACAGCTATGTAGGGGACGGCGTGCACCATATAGGCGTGATGGAATACGGAAGCAGTGAGCAGGAAGGCGGCCACAACTCCGACCTGCGGTGCAAACAGGTCCCTGCCCGCGCGGTACACCATGGCGATGGTCAGAAGGCCGACAAGGCAGGCGAGACTTCGCACAGCGGGTTCGCTCCAGCCCGTCAGCCACCCCCACAGGGACAGCAGAACAGGCCAGCCCGCCGCAACCCGTGGTGCCAGGTTGTGCCAGACTTCCTGCGGGGAAGGGATACCGTCCTGCAAGGCGCCGGCCGTAACCAAAAATATCGTCTCGTCGCCGTTAAAGGCGTCGTGATTCAGCAGGGGAATGGCGAGAGCGGCGGTCAGCAACAAGGGTAGCAAGGCCAGCCACCAGAAGGGTGAGGAAGCAGAACCGGGACTCACTATGCTGGACATAAAATGCACCAGATTATGAGGATGGGCAAGTTTAGCACGGTAATCCATCAAATCCGGAAAAGTTTTCCATGGCCCCGAAGCATTACACCGGCCGTGCAGGACGTGCATCTCGCAGACGGCGCCGGTCTCCGGGTTGCCGGCGCTCGCCGCCGCGCCAGTTGTGTACGGCGACCTGCCTATCCTGGTTGCCGGGTTGCGGGGCGATTCGTTGGCGTCGCCTGCCTGCCACTTGCGGGCGCAGGTTTTTGGGGACGCCGACCCCTGCATCAAGGCGTTTCCCGGTGGGGGGAGCAAAAGGTCATCGGGGCGAGCGGGAAGCGACCATGCCGGTCACCGGATTTTTTCGGGGCCATGGCGCATCGGCCCAATGGAAGATGCCGCTGAAACGACGGGGCATTCACAAACCGGCGCAAGCGGCGGTCGATTCGCTGAAGCGTTGGACGGTGAATCCCGCAAGATCCTCGACTCGCTGGCAGAGCGTGTGGCCCGGCGCCATGAAAGGCGCGGTGTCGACAACCAGGTCGTCATTTTGATGAACGACCCAGAGGTTGGTGAAGGTGGAATGGGTTGGCGCCACCCATGCCACCGGGTCGTGGCGCTCCAGGAAGACTGTTTGCCAGGGTTGGCCCGACAGCTGGATGTAGCGCGGGAGGAGATAAAGGACCTCGCCCCGTTTCATCAAGGCGCTGTCGAGGACGACCAGATCGCCGGCGCCGGCGCGTTCCTGCAACCAGCGCTGGACGACGTGGAAGGTGGAATGATAGCGGTCGATATAGAGTCGTGGGCCGCCGTTCAGTTGGGTCGGGCCAAGAACGATCCAGAAAGTCAGAAACCCGGTGACGGCGAGGCGGGATTCCATGCGGACCAACCGCAAGGCCTCACCCGCCAGCAGGGCGAGCACCGGGAGCAACGACATCATGTAGCGCAAGCGGCTACCCGTGATCACCTGGACGACTTCGTTGGCGGCGACCATGAGCAGAAAGGTTGCGCCGGCCAGGAAAGTCAGCAGCCAGACGGCATCGACGCTCCGGCCTTCCCGATGTCGTCGCCAGGTAGTCAGAAGCAGGGCGGAGAACAAAAGCAGCAGTAACACAGCGCCTGCCGGGTTGGGCACACTGAGCGTGAAGTTGCTCATGAAGTAGAGAAAAGCGTGCGGTAACCGGACGGCATCCAGCGCAGCCCGCGCCAATTCTTCATTGGTGGTGAACAGGCGCAGACCATTCAGAAATCCGGGAGCCTGCGCCAGGGCCAGGACAAGCGCCGCCGCCAGCGCCGCAATCACTTGCCACCAGCGCTTGCCGGGCGGCGCGAAGAGCAGGTGGAACAGCAACAGGGCCGGCAGAATCAAGGCAGCGAAATATTGCCCGTACAGCAGGCCGACGCAACCCGCAAAAAAGATAGCCAGAGTAGCGGGGCCGGACCGGCGCCTGGCGATCACCAGTCGCCAGTAACTCCAGAGAACCATGGTGGTCACAAGCGCGATCAGGGTGAAGTCGCGGGCGATCAGCATGTAGCTGAGAAAAAACAGGGATGCGCACGCCAGGAGAGATGCGAACAGTCCTGCCCGCGGCGCCAGCAGGTCATGGCCTGCGCGATAAAGCCACGCAATCGTCAGCAGACCGGCAAGGAAGGCCGAGGAGCGAATCGCGGGCTCGCTCCAGCCAACGAGCCGGCCCCAGGCGAACAGCAGCAAGGTCCGGCCCCTCGCCTGTGCCGGGTCATGTTCCTCACCGTACTGCCAGGCTTCCTCAAGCGTGGCTGGCGAAGAAGCGTAGATGCCCGCCGGGAACACGGAAGCCGGCTCATCGCGATTGAAGGCCAGGGCATCCAGATGCATGGAGGCAAACAGGGAAGCCAACAGCAGGGGACCGATGGCCCGCCACCAGAAGGGTATGCCGGCAGGTGGAGCGCTCGCGTGCAAGGTCAGATATCTTTCCTGTCCGAAAGCGGCATCATTGTAACCCGCGTGGTGTATAGCGACGGGTTCAACAAAGTCAATCGACGCGGAAACGCTGCAGGACGTGCATGTCGCTGGCGTCGCCGGTCTGCAGGTCGCGGGCGATCAGACGCTCGCCTGTTTGCCAGTCGTAAAGCGCGACGTGCAATTCGTAGTCGCCCGGCGCAAGGGCGCCGAGATCGATGTCGCTGCCGACGGCGACGAAGGCGTCGGGCCCGAGGCCGACATCGTCCTGGGCGACGCGCTGCCCTGTGCGCGGGTCGATGACGTGCAGGGCGAGGGAATAGTGGCTGAGCAGATAGTCATCCGCGCTCCGCAGGCCGGCCTCCACACGCAGCACGTTGTTCACCAGGGAGGGCCCGGGCCAGTTCATCTGGATGTCCCGGTCGAAGGCCAGGCGGAATGAGGTGGGCTCGCAGCCGGTTGATGCCCTTGCGTGGTGCTCCAGCGTGTAGCCTGCCAGGTTGTCCAGTCGCTCACAGAGCCGGAGTCCCGGCGCGTTTCTTTCCGTAAAGGCGAAATCGGGTGCATCTACCTCATGAATGAGCCAGATGTTGAAGTAAGGGGACCAGGCGGGCGCGGCGTCGCTCAAGGGTCCGATGCCCTTCCAGAAGACGGTATGCCATGCATTGTCCGAGAGCGGGACATAGGACCGGTGCAAATACAACACTTCCGCATCCCTCAGGGACTCCTGGATAACGACCAGATCGCCGGCAGATGCGCGCTCCTGCAGCAGCCGCTGGACGTGATGAAAGGTCGTCGAAAAGCGAAAGGCATGAAAACCCGTTTGATTCAGGACCAGGACCGGCCCCAGGAACAGCCAAAACACAAGCAATCCGGCGCTGGCGTGAGGAAAGGCTCGAAAGCATTTGCGCAAGGCATAACCCGCCAGCAGGGCGATCGGCGGAAAGAGCGACATCATGTAGCGGATCCGCTTTTGCTCCATCACGCGCACCACTTCATTGGCCCCGACGATAATAAGAAAAGTGGTGGCCGTTACAAAGCTCAATAGCCAGACGGCGCGTGTGGGGCTGACAGATCTGAGTTTGCGCCAGGTAGAAAACAGAAGAAGGGCCAGTAGCACCGCGACAAACACTGCGCCCGCCTCGCGTTGCAGGTTAACCAGATAATTGCTCAGGGTATAAATCAGTCGCCCGGGGATGTCGGCAAGCGTCATGGCCTTGTCGGCCAGGCTTGCATCTTCACCGGACAGGGACAGACCGGTCAGAAACCCTGGCGCCTGCAGCAAGGCGAACAGAAGGGCCAGGGCCAGAGCCGCGGACACCTGCCACCAGCGCCGGCCCCTGGTCACAAACAACAGGTGGTAAATCCCCAGGGCAGGCAGGAACAGCGCCGCGAAATAGTGGGAGTACAGCAGACCGACGCCTGATGCGAACAGGACGGCCAGCATGTGGTCTCCTGCCGGTCGTGTCGCTTGCGTCAAACGCCAGTAGCTCCATAGAACGAGGGTGGCGAACAGCGCCACCAGCGTGAAGACGCGCGCAATTGCCATGTAGGCAAGGAAGAAGACCGAAGCGCTCGACAGCAGAAGGGCCAGCATCGCCACCTGGGCCGAAAACAGGGCCTTGCCGGCGCGGTAAAGCCAGGCGAGGGTGAGCAGGCCGGCAAAGGATGAGAGGGCGCGGATGGCGGGTTCATGCCAGCCAACGAGGCGCCCCCAGACGAACAGCAGTTTCGACCAGCCCTGGGCCTGGTTGGGACGGGTCTCTTCAACGTGCCGCCAGACTCCCTGCAGTGTGTCCGGCCCTGAGTCGTACATTCCTGCCGAATACAGGGACTTGAACTCGTCACGATTGAAGGCGTTGTCGTCCAGCTGTATGGATGACAGCAGGGCAGCCAGCAGCAGGGGCGCCAGGGCCAGCCACCAGAAGGGCATCCTTGAGTGCATCGATCCTGAAGTCGGGTTCAAGGGCTGTTCACTGTTGGAGTCGCCTGACAGTGTAGCACGGGCGGAGGCAAGGAAATCCGCTGTTCCTGTCAGCCAATGTGGAATCGCTGAAGGACGTGCATGTCGCTGACCGTACCGGTTTGCAGGTCGCGGGCCATCAGACGTTCGCCGGTCTGCCAGTAATAGAGCGCCATGTGAACCTCGTAGTCGCCAGGTGGCAGGGCGCTGACGTCGATGACGCTTCGGACGGGAATGCAGGTTCCTGGGCCGATGCCGACGTCGCCCAGGGCCAGGCGCCGGCCCGTTTGCGGTTCAATGACGTGCAGGGCGAGAGAATGTTGGCTGAGCAAGTCATGGTCAGCACTGTGCAGATCAACTCCGATCAGCAGACGCCCGTCCTGCAGGGCGAACCATGATCTCGCCAGTCTGACCTGTGCGTCGAACGCAAGGGCGATTGGATCACTCTCGCTCAGGCGCAGCGGAGAACGCATGTGCCGCAACGAGACCTCTCCATCCTGCCAGTCAAGATCCAGGGACCATCCAGCCTGGCCGAGTTGTTCGACAATTTCAGGGACACGGAGCGCTTCTTCATGGGTTGTGCGGAATAGCAGCCAGACGCCTTGTCGCTCCAGGGAGCTCTCGATTGTTTCCATGATCGGAGCATTCGGATACATTGGCGCGCGGCGATGGCCCCAGGCGCCGGTATACAGTTCATAGCTCCGGTTTTCGTACCTGAAAACGTCGGGATCAACCAACAGCAGGCTGTCCGAACAGCTTTCCGCCACGATCCTGCCCGCCACCGTAAGGGAGACCGGGTGTTTCTTCCAGGCCCAGGAGTGCCGAATCAACGAACCTTGCTGAAGAAAGTCCAGCGCGCCTGCGATGGCGATCAGGGCGACCGGGGCCAGCACGAGGTAACGGTGGGAATGCCGAAACACGTGATGAATGATCGCACTGATGAAGAGCATGGCTGGTGGCCAAAGGCCGGCCAGATAACGAATCCGCCTGGGTTCCAGCACCAATATCCATTCATTGACACATACGATGAGCAAGAGCAAAAGGGCACTCGTGCCAGCAAGGTACCGGAGTGCATCCGGCTGCAGGCGGCGCCGGCGCGTGGTCCAGGCAGTGATCAACACAGACAGGGACAGGGTCGGCAACAACAGGCTTCTGGCGTTTTGGCCAGGAATGACCAAGTCGCTGCTCAGGTAGCGCAGGAACAGGGACAGGACCTCCGGAGCATGGAGGGCCCTGCTGTTCAGATTTTCGCTTCCCTGATTGGTGGCGATGCCGCTGAGCAAATCGGGCGCCTGGGGCAGGGCCAACAGAACCGCAATAGCGAGCAGGGCCAATGCCTGCCACCAGCGTCGATTCCTGGGGACAAGGAAAAGATGAAGCAGCCCCAGGGCCGGCAGCAACAGGGCGCCCAGGTAATGCGAATAGAGCAAACCGGCTGCGCCCGACAACAGGGCAACCTGCGCGACGCGATTTGGCCGACTTCCTGCAAGGGCCGCATGCCAGTATCCCCACAATGTGATGGCCGAGAATAACATTACAGGTCCGTAGATGCGGGCGATGTGCATGTAGGCCAGGAAAAGAACGGAGGTTGCGAGAAGCAGGGCAGCGGACAGGGCGATGGCCGACGTGAACAGGTCCCGGCCAAGGCGGTAGACCCAGGCGAGGGTCAGGGGGCCGATGAGCCATGGCAGGGCCCGAATGGCAAACTCGCTCCAGCCAACCACCTGGCCCCACCAGGAGAAGGCAATGACGTGCCCCCAGCCTTGTCCCGGCCAGTGCGCGGTCGACCTGACAGCTTCCATCGGGGAACAGGGGCCGAGGTGACGGGCACAGGCGCCAATCATGGTGGCTGCCTCGTCGACGTCAAAGATGTCCCTGTCGAGGAAGGCCACGACCAACGCCGCAGCCAGCAGCATCGGCGCCAGCGCCCACAGCCAGACGGGGGCGGTCACCCGGCCCTTTGCTTCAGACAAGGTCCGGCCCCGATTCACAAAGTCGACTGGAAGCGCGGGCCCCCTCAATCATTGTGGGCGCCGTCTCATCAATCAACGCCTATATGCTGCATGACATGGATATCGCGGACGGCGCCCGTCTGCAGGTCACGGGCGATCAGGCGTTCGCCGGTCTGCCAGTCGTAGAGCGCGAGGTGCAACTCGTAGTTGCCCGGCGGCAAGGCGCTGACGTCGATTTCCCGCAACACGGGAATATAGACTCCCTGCCCCAACCCGCTGTCGTCCTGGGCCAGTCTTTCGCCGCTGTCCGGGTCAATGACGTGCAGTGCCAGGGAGTAGCGGGCAGGGAGATCCCGGTCCGGACTGTGGGCACCGATTTTCACCTGTAGAATTCCGTCATGCAATGAGATCCGGGGCGCGGACAGCAGCAGTCCCGCATCATACTCCAGACGCGGGTCGGCATGGCCGCAATCCTGCCTGCCTGGCGCAAGGCGATCAAGGCTGAATCCCCAGCGATCAAGCGAACGTTCGCAGAGCGCTCGCCCCAGTTGTTCCGGCAAATCGCTGAAGCGACCGCGATCTTCACTGCGATAGAGTAGCCACAGGTCCCGATACTCTGCATGTGATGTCCTCACTCGCAGTATGGGGTCCTCCCAACGCCGATGAATCACCCTTGAGGGGATGCCCAGCAAGCCGGTATGCAGCTGAATCGAGTAGCCCCCGGCGACGTGGTCATCGAGGACCAGCAGGTCCCCCGACCTTGCCTGGAGGGCGAGATGTTCGAAGACCCTGTGGATGTCGGTGGGAAAGAAAAAGCCCAGCTCGTAGCGAAAGTCGGTCGCCAGGCCCAGAAAAGCGCCGAGGGCAACCCAGAGCGCCACGAGCAGGGATGGCAGGGCCCACCCGTGCCCGGTGACGCGCCGGAGCCCGGCTGCGGCCAGCAGCGCGCAGGGCGGCAGTAGTGGCATGAGGTATCGCAGGCGGTCATCCAGCAATGTGCCGACAACTTCATTGACGGCAACCGCGACCAGCAGGAATCCGGCGGCCGTGAAGAGCAGCATCCAGCGGGCGTCAGGGCTGGCGCCGGCCCCGCGTCGTCGCAGGGTGAGGACCAGGAACAGCAGTGGAAGCAGCACAATCAGGGTGGCGCCGAGCCACTCTGCGGGGGGAATGACGCCATTTGAGAGGCGATAGGCCAAACGGGCGAGCATATCGGGCGCAGCGAGGGCCCGGCCGCCAAGGGCATGATCGCCGGTCGTGCGTTGCAGCCCGTTGAAGAAGCCTGGCAACTGCGGGAGCGCCAGCAGGGCGGCCAGCACAAACAGCGCCGCAGTCTGCTGCCAGCGTCGGTCTCGGGGCTGCCGGGGCAGATGGAAGATGATGAGCACCGGCAGGAACAGTGCGCTGAAATAATGCGCGTAGAGCAGTCCGACGCTGCCCGCCAGCAGCCCGACGCGCGCAAGATGTGTCGGAGGCCGTGGTTGAAAGGTCAGGCGCCAGTAGCACCACAGCACAAGCGCCACACAGAGGGCCACCAGGGAAAAGGCGCGCGCGTGAGTCAGGTAAGCGAGAAAGAACAGCGACGCAGCCAGCAGCAAACTGGCCGTCAGGCCCGCCACAGGGGAGATGAAATCACGGCCACAGCGGTAGACCCAGGCCAGCGTCAGCAGGCCGGCGAACAGGGGCAGCGCCCGAACGGCGACCAGGCTCCAGCCGACCAGGCGTCCCCAGACGAAAAGCAGAAGCGGCCAGCCATGGGCCTGGTGCGGGTCATTTTCGGCGATGAAGCGCCAGGTCGCCGCCAGGTTATGAGTTTCCGGCTGCAATATGCCGGCCGCCAGCAGCGTTGCGGGCTCGTCGCCATGGAAGGAGTCTGCGTCCAGAAAAGGGATGGTGAGCGCAGCCGCCAGCAGAAGTGGCAACAGGGCCCGCAGCCAGACGGTGGGTGGCGCGCGCTCAGGCAAGCGGGACTCCCTTTCAGAAACGGTTACGCGCCAGTATACTGGGAAATGCCCAGGCCGGGCCTGCGCGCCCCCGACAGGGTCAGTTGCCTGCCCAAGGCAGGCGGAATTGAGTGTCATGTCCAGAAGACGAACACGCCGGCCGAATTTGCCGCAGGACACATTGGCTCGTGCCAGGCGGGAGGCCGGCCTTGAGGAGGCGCCCGCCGCCGCCCCACAGGCCAGGCGCCGCTCTGAAGGCGAGAGGGGCGCAGGGAGGTCGGCGCGGCGCGCGCGCAGTTTGCGCGCCGGTGAAGAACTGACCCAGGAAGAGATTGCCGAGCGTCTGGCCAACCCCGTGCGGCAGGTCAGTGAAGGGCAATTGCGGGCGCAATATGGCTACGTCATTGCCGATTTGCGCAGCATGGGACTGCTGGCCCTCGGGCTTTTTGTCCTGATGATTGCGGCGGCCCTGGTGCTTTGATTAAGGCTTTTTGTGGCATGGCCTGTGTAATACTGGACAGGCGATATTGTGCCTGTTAGGCTAGGTTCATAGAGGCGGCCCGAATGTGGCGAGGAGAACCGTGACATGACGCACATCATCACCCAGTTGTGCCTGCGCGACAGCGCCTGTGTGGAAGTGTGTCCGGTGGAATGCATCATCCCGGGGCAGCCCGAAAGCGAATGGCCCTGGTACTACATCGACCCCGATACCTGCATTGACTGCGGCGCCTGCATCCCCGAATGCCCCTACGAGGCCATCTTCGTTGAGGAAGAAGTGCCGGATGACTACGTGGCGGATGGCAGCCAGGAAGTGATGCCCCATGACAGCAAGGAGCTCCGCACGCCGGAAGAGGGCGAGGTCCTTGACCTGACGGTCGACATCCAGCCCAACTACGATTTCTTCATCGACGGCCCGGGTTACGACGCGCTCGGCTGAATTGCCGGTCGGGCCCGGCAGTCAGGCGGACCATTCCATGCAGGACAACCTGCTGGTTACGACAGACTGGTTGCAGAGGCGCCTTGACGACCCGGACCTCCGGGTCGTTGATATTCGCGGTCATGTGATGCCGGCCAGCGAAACGCCGCCGCATTACTTCAACCACCGCGATGACTGGCTGGAAGCGCATGTTCCCGGCGCCGTCTTCGTGGACTGGGTGCACGAAATCACCGACCCCGGGGACCCGCGCCACGCGCCGGTGGCGCCACCGGCGCGCTATCAGGCCTTCGCGCGGCGCATTGGCATTTCGGAAAACACGCGAGTGGTGGCCTACGATGACGCCGACGGCATGTTCGCGGCCCGGCTGTGGTGGACTCTGCTCTACTATGGCCATCGGCAGGTCGCCGTGCTGGATGGTGGATGGCAGCGCTGGGTCGCGGAAGGCCGACCCGTCACGGCCGAGGTCCCTGCCGTTGCCAGCGGCAACTTTGTGGCGCGGCCCAATGAAGACCTGCGGCGCAGCGGCGCCCAGGTGCTGGCCGGGCTGGAAAGCGCGGAACGCCTGCTGGTCGACGTGCGTTCCCCTTCCGAGTACGACGGCCAGTCCAGCCGTGCCCGTCGTTTCGGCCATATACCCGGCGCGCGTAACATTCCGCGTCCGGCGCTGGTCGCGGATGATGGTGGCCTGCGGCCGGCGGAGGAGTTGCGCGCGTTGTTTGCGCAGCATGGCCTGGACGACGAGGCCGAGGTCGTGACCTACTGCAATGCCGGCGTCTCGGCCAGCTACGGCATGCTGGCGCTGCGGTTGGCCGGTTTCAGCGACGTGGCGGTCTACGACGGGTCCTGGAAGGACTGGGGCAACGACGACAGCAAGCCGGTCGTTACCTGAAACAGGTTTGCGGCCGGCCAGCCACGCACAAACACTAGTCCAGCACGATATGTTGCAGGGTGTGAATGTCGCTGACGTGCCCCGGCAGGAGGTCGCGGCCGGTGATGCGTACACCGGTCTCCCGGTTGTAAAGCACAAGGCGTAGCGCGTACTCCCCGGGTGGAAGCGCTCCGGTATCGATCCCGGCATGCAGGTGAATGACGACACCTGGCCTGATGCCGAAGACCTGTTACGTTCCCCCGTTCCCGCGAAGCAATCTCGAACGACTGCAGGGAAACGGAGAAATGGACCGGTTTGCGCGCATCGTTGCTGGGCAGCATCAAGTCCACCGGCATCGTCGCGTCTGGAAACGAGATTTCCGGCCCGGCAGGAGGAACTTCTCCGGCGAACTCAAACCGGTCCGGCAATTTCGGCAGGGCGAGTCGTCCAGGGTAGTTTCAAATCCCTACGCCCGCTCCATAACCGTCTCGAAGTAGACGGACCAGGCGCGGCCATCCGCCGAATTCTCCGAGCGCATGAGCAGGCGGCCATCGCCAGCCAGGGTGTAGACGACACGCGCCCGCTGCGCGCCGGGAGGGTGAACCTGGCAAATGTCAGGGCTTGCCCACCCTCAAGGCGGCCTTCGTAGACCAGGAGATTGCCAGGATTGTTGGCGGCGCAGGAACGATAGCCGCCGTCGTCATCCAGGGTCACACCGCCCTGCACCTGGTACTCGCCCATGCCGGGCATTTGCAGCCGGCTGTCGAAGCAAAGCCAGCGGCCCTGCATTTGCCAGTGGAAGCGGGTCTCACCGCTTACGTCGCCACCCGGTCCGAAGCGCCCCGGGTATACGATGCCACGGTTACGCCAGGCGCCGACGAATTCTTCAAGCACGCTCCTGTCCGGCATGGTCACCGAAGAATCCTTCATGCCACACCCTCCCCGTTTGAAGTTGCGGCCGGCCCCGCCAGGGGCAACCAGACTGTGAAAGTACTGCCCTTGCCCGGCCCCTCGCTGCGGGCGTGGATTTTGCCGCCGTGGGCCTGCACGATCTCCCGGGCGATGGCCAGCCCCAGGCCGCTGCCACGGCGAGGGCCGCGCGCCCTGTCCACCTGAAAGAAGCGCTCGAAGACGCGCGGCAGGTCCTCCGGCGGGATGCCGGCGCCATTGTCCACAATCCTGATTTCGACGCCCCTGTCTTTTTCGCCGGCGCTGACCCGCACCTCACCGCCGGCGGGCGTGAAGCGAATGGCGTTGTCCAGCAGGTTGGTCATCACCTGGACGAGGCGGTCGCCATCCCCGCGCAGGGTCGGCAGGGCATCGCAACGCTGCTCAAGGGTCACCTGTTGCGCGTCCGCCACTACAGCCAGGCGCTTCACGACCCCGTCGATGATGCCGCCAACGTCCAGGGCTTCCAGCGCTGGCGTCAGCCGCGGGTCCTGCAGGCGCGCGAGATCGCTGATTCCGGTAACCATGCGATTGAGACGGCCGGCCTCCTCGTGAACGACGCGCGCGGCTGCCACCGCATCCTGCGCCGCGCCGTCAATAATCGCCTGCGAATAGCCCTGGATCGAGGTGAGCGGCGTCCGCAAATCATGTGAGACGTTGACGAGGAAGTCCTTCTGCGCCTGCTGCGTGGCCTGGACCTCGCTGCTCATCTGGTTAAAGGCAGTCGCCACGTCCTGCATCTCCGGCGGGCCGCTCACCGACACACGCTGGTCATGCTCCCCACGGGCGATAGCGCGCGCGGCGCCGGCGATCTGCTGCAGGGGGCCGGCGATGGTGCGACTGACCGCCAGGGAAAGGACGATGGCTGCGAGGGCGCCCGCCAGCGCCGCCTGCAGCAGGGGAGCGCCCAGGGCGGCGCCAAATTCGTTGAGCGCCTCGCCCAGGCTCTGGCGAGGCCGGGGACTGGCCAGCACAAGCGCGTGATTCGCAGCGCGGGGGCGTCCGGGGGGCAGGCCGATGAACAACCATTCAGTGTCATCCGCCTCTCTGAAACTGCCGGCGATGATCTCGGGACGCCCGCGGCCTGGAAGCGGCAACAGGCTGTTGACCGCGACGTCGCGGCGCAACTGCAGGGGCGCGGCTGCCTCAAGCAGGCTGCTGCTGTCGAAGCGCACGCGAGGGGGTTCGGACAGGTCGATCAGCAGGACGCGCACGTCAGTCGCCTCGGCCAGCGAATGCAGCCAATGGTCTGACAACTCGCCCGTTGGTGGCCAGGCGCCGCCGACCAGTTCCTCCAGATTCAGGCTGCGCAGACCGACCTGCAAATTGCTGATTAACTGGCGATAGAGCGCCAGCGGCGGCGCCGGTCGCGTCCCCAGGGCGAAGAGCAAAATGGCCACGATGACGCTCAGGGTGACCCCGATCAGCAGCAGGTAGGAGAGCAGCAGCCGCGCCTGCAGCTTCACGGTCGCAGGGTCTCCAGTCGGTAACCGACACCCCAGACCGTTTCAATGCCGGCCTGCATGCCCGCCAGCTTGTGGCGCAGGTGGGCGATATGGACGTCTACCGTGCGGGTCTGGCCGGGCACTTCATAGTCCCAGACCAGGCTGAGCAGTTGGTCGCGGCTGAAGACCATGCCGGGGCGGCGGGCCAGGGTGTGGAGCAGGTCAAATTCAAGGCGACGCAAACGAACCTCCACACCATCCAGCTGGACGCGGTACTGTGTCGGCAGAATGCGCAGATTGCCGATGACAAGTGGCCGTTCGTCCCCCTGGGCATCACCCCTTTGCACGCTGCGACGCAGAATGGCGCGGATGCGCGCCAGCAGTTCACGTGGGTTGAAGGGCTTGGTGAGGTAATCGTCAGCGCCCAGTTCGAGGCCGACGATTTTGTCTACGTCATCGTCGCGCGCAGTAAGCATGATGATTGGCAGGTCCGAGCGGGCGCGCACACGCCGGCAGATCTCGCGGCCATCCAGACCGGGCAACATCAGGTCGAGCACGACCAGGTCCGGTGGCTGCGCCAGAATCCGGTCCAGCGCCTCCTGGCCTTCGCCGGCGCTCTCGACCCGAAAGCCTTCCTGTTGCAGATAGAGGCGTACCAAATCGATGATATGTTGCTCGTCATCCACCAGGAAGATTCGTTCGCTCATGAGGGAAGATCCTGGCGCATGTGCAGCACCTCGCGCAGGGGGCGGAAATAAAGGCTGCGCAATACCCCGCTCACGGCCTGTTCGTCGGCCGGGTGTTCGAGCAGCAGGCTGTGACGCCCGATGCCATGGCGGCGGACCGCCGAAGCGAGCAGCGTGGCTGCGTTGGCCGCCTGCCGCTGCTCGTCGGCGAACAGGGTCAACTGTGTTGACGCCGTCAGCAGGCCGTGATCGATCCACAGGCTGGCAAGCAAACGCCTGTCGTCTTCGCTGCGGACGGCGAGGCGGTCCTGGCCGCGCATGTTCAGCCAGTCGTTGAGGCGGCGCGACAGCGGACGCCGGAACTCGTCGCGGCGCAGGGGGCGTTGCCAGCCCAGACCGCCGCGTTCCATCGGGCGCAGCCGCTGCGCCAGGTTGAATTCGGCCTGCCACTCGCCGCGACGCAGGTTTGAAATGCGCGGCCCGTCGGCCGCGACATCCGGCAGAGCGCGGATGCTGGCATCACGGCGCCAGTGTGTCCAGGCGCGCTCGACGTGGAAGCCGCGGTGTTGGTAGAGGCGTTGCGCCGCCTCGTTGTCGCAATCAACCTGCAGGAGGGCGAGGCGTCCGCCACGGTGACGAATCTGTGCGACGGCGGCCGCCACCAGCCGGTCGCCAATGCCACGCCGGCGGTAGCCCGGATGGACGGCGACGTTGGCGATGAGCCAGGTGTCCACCTGCGGCCTGTTGCTGGCGAAGAGCGAGATGTTTCCTACGAGACGTCCCTGTTCCACCCAGACGTAGCCCTGGCCCATCCCCTGCACGATGTCACTCATTCCGGGCAGGGCGCCCAGGCCACTGCGACCCAGCAGTCGCATGTCGCGCACCGCCTCGCGCCCGGCGCGGTCCATACCAGGGCTAAAGACCAGTTCGATGAGGTCGGCCAGTTCGCCGAGGTCGCTGCGCAGGTTAACCGGGCGCAGTCCGTCGGCGCTGCGGCTGCCGGGCGCGGCTATCGTGGACACGCGCTCCTCCTCCTGACGGAACGCCGCCCAGTATAGCGGATAGGGCCAGCGCGGCGTCCCCTGAAGAAGGGCAGGACGCCGCTTGCACGCGCTGCTGCCCTGTGGATAATGGCCGTTCCTGGCCCCGTAGTTCAGTGGCAGAACAGCGGACTTTTAATCCGCGTGGCGCAGGTTCGAATCCTGCCGGGGTCACTGAATCTGCAGGGCAGGGTTTGGTCGGTTCGGCGGGCGCCGCCAAAGGGCTCGCGCCGGCGGCCTGTCCAACGGCGTGCCCTTGTAGCAAAGCCGGATCTTGCCCTTGCAGACCAGGGGGCAGGGGCCATGAATGACGCAGCCGTCCTGTTCGTTCGTTCCTGCGTCGCATCCCACAGGTTATCGAAGCGCGTTGTGGTGGCGCTGATCGGCCGGCAGGGCGGCTTAATCATGTACTGGCGCGCGGTGAAACTGCCGGTTTCTTGCGTCTCGTCCGGTCTCTGCCCACAGGGAGACTGCCTGATACGATAAGATGGCTGTCGGGGCAAAAGGCCGCGCTTTTGCCGACAATCTGCACAGATTGCCGGATCGGGCCGGCGCCGCAGGGCGTCCACTGTAGTCACTTGCCCGTGGATCGCTGCCTGGCCAGGATTCGCGCGCCGGAACTGTCAAATGACGAGCCAAAGGTCCCGCAAAAGAGGCAAGGGGCCAGGCTTTCGGCGCCGGTTTGCAGGAGAACCCCTATGATTATTGCCGACATCCAGACCCGCCTGTACCGTGTGCCGCTCATCCACCCCATGAGCGACGCCACGCACGGCCAGATGACCCATTTCGAACTGGTGACCGTCACCCTGCGCGACGACGAAGGCCGCGCCGGGCTGGGCTACAGCTACACCATTGGCGAGGGTGGGGCCGCCCTGCGCGCGCTGATCGACCGGTCCCTGTGCCCCCTGCTGAAAGGGGCGGACCCGCGGCGCATCGAGCAGATCTGGCAACGGATGTGGTGGCAACTGCATTATATCGGTCGCGGCGGGCTGGCGTCCTTTGCGATGGCGGCGGTGGACATCGCCCTGTGGGACCTGCGCGGAAACCGCGAGGGCGAGCCGCTCTGGCGCCTGCTGGGTGGCTGCCAGGGTTACGCGCGTGCCTACGCCGGCGGCATTGACCTGCAGCTGTCTCTGGATGATTTGCTGGCGCAGACCCAGGCCAACCTGGAGGCCGGCTTCCGCGCCATCAAGATCAAGGTCGGGCGTGAGCGTTTGCGCGAGGACGTCGAACGCGTGCGCGCGCTGCGCGACTTGATCGGGCCGGACATCCCCCTGATGGTGGACGCCAACATGCGCTGGAGCGTCGAGCAGGCCATTCGCGCGGCGCGGGCCTTCCGCGAGTACGACATCTACTGGCTGGAAGAACCGACCATTCCGGACGACTATCGCGGGCACGGCCGCATCGCGCGCGAGGGCGGCGCGCCCCTGGCGGCTGGCGAGAATTTCCGCACGGTCTATGAGTTCCGGCACCTGATGGCCGAAGAGGCCGTCGATTTTCCGGAGCCGGACGTCTCCAACATCGGCGGCATCACGCCCTGGATGCAGGTCGCGCGCCTGGCCCAGGCCCATAATTTGCCGGTTACTTCGCACGGCGTGCACGAGTTGCACCTGCATTTGCTGGCCGCCGTGCCCAACCCCTCGCTGATGGAAGTGCACAGTTTCGGGCTGGAGCGCTTCATGCACGATCCTCCCGTCCTGCGGGAGGGAATCATGCAGGCTGGCGAAGCGCCCGGCCACGGCGTCCGCCTGGACATGGACGCCATCGCTGAATTCGAGCAGGACTGTCGATGAAAGCCAGGGGCGATAACGGCTGCTGCCGCGCCTGATTTGCGGAAAATCGCCTTCCGGCGCTTTCGATGCCATAATCCGGCGCCAGTTCACCCTGTTTTGCCCGCCAGGAGGTTCAGGTGCGCGTTATTGATGCCATTGCACAGATCATGAAGCAGGAAGGCGTGGCCTTCCTCGCCACCTTCCCAACGACACCCGTCATCGAGTCGGCGGCGGGCGTCGGCATCCGCCCGGTGGTGTGCCGCCAGGAGCGGGTGGGAGTCGGCATGGCCGACGGCTACGCGCGCATGACCAACGGGAACCCGGTCGGCGCCTTTGCCATGCAATTCGGCCCCGGCGCAGAAAACGCCTTCGCCGGCGTCGCCACCGCTTTTTCCGACTCCGTGCCGCTGCTGGTCCTGCCCCTGGGGCACCGCCGGGATCGGGCGCAGGTTTACCCGCACTTCAGTTCGGCGCGCGCCTTTGAATCGGTGTTGAAGTCGGTTGAGACGATCAACGTGGCGCAAGACGTCGGGTCGGTGATGCGCCGCGCCTTCAACGCGATGAAGCAGGGCAGGGCGGGGCCGGCCATGGTCGAGATTCCGGAAGACGTGGCCCTCGAGGAGGTGGATGAGGCCGCTCTGGACTACCGGCCGGTGAAAGCCACCCGCACGGCCGGAGACCCGCAGGACATCGAGAAGGCCACGCGCGCATTGGTAGAGGCTAAATGCCCCGTCATCCTCGCCGGTCAGGGCGTGCTTTATGCGGAAGCCAGTGACGACCTGGTCGAGTTGGCAGAGTCCTTGCAGCTGCCGGTCATGACCACCATGGAGGGCAAGAGCGGCTTTCCGGAAGACCATCCCCTGTCGCTGGGGGCGGCCGGCGGCGGCGTCATGACCGGGCCGGCGCACCACTTTCTGCACGCGGCGGACCTGGTCCTCGCCATCGGTTGCAGCCTGACCGCCCATTTCATGCACGTCACCCTGCCGTCCGGCAAAACGATCATCCACGCCACCAACGACGAGCGCGACCTCAACAAACACCATCCGACGGACCATCCGATCCTCGGCGACGCGAAACTGGTGTTGCGCCAGTTCATCGAGGCCGTCCAGGACCTGGGCGCGAAGTCGACTGACGATGGCGCCACGGCCGCACTCATAGAGCGCAAGAGGGAGGACTGGCTCCGCGAATGGATGCCCAAACTCAGCTCTTCGGAAAAGCCGATCACACCTTACCGGGCGATCTGGGAGATGATTAAGCTGGTCGATCCTGCCGAAACGATCGTCACCCACGATTCCGGCAGCCCGCGCAACCAGATGCTGCCCTTTTACCGCGCCACCACGCCGCGCGGCTATATGGGTTGGGGCAAGTCCCACGCCCTGGGGACGGGGCTGGGTCTGATCATGGGGGCCAAACTGGCGCAGCCGGACAAGTTCTGCGTCAACTTCATGGGCGACGCGGCCTTCGGCATGACCGGTCTGGACTTTGAGACGGCAGTGCGCTGTGACATCCCCATCCTGACGGTAGTCTTCAACAATTCCACCATGGCCATCGAAACGCCTTCCCGCGTCCTCTCCCACCGGCTGTACCGCACCCGGGACCTGGGCGGCGATTATGCTGACATGGCGCGCGCCATGGGCGGTTACGCCGAGCGGGTCGAGGAGCCGGAGGAGGTGGGGGCGGCGTTGCAGCGGGCCAAAAGGGCGACGGAAGAGGGCCAGGCCGCCCTGCTGGAAGTCATCACCAGCGAGGAAATCACCTTTTCCAACTTCCGCAACGTCTCGTCGCATTGACGGAAAGCAGTCACGCATCCGCCTGGCACGGGCGGACCACCCGAATCAGGGTGCCTGAAGGGAGTACAGATCTGTGAAACCCAAACTATGGATCGGGGCCTTGACTCCGCCGGCGGACATCGTGGAGACCCTTGCCGGCATGGCCGAGGTCGTCAGTGGCGGTGACGAGGACAGCTTGCCGGGTTCGACGGTGGTCGTCAGTGGCGGCGGGCGGGTGACCGATGGCGCTTTCATGGACCACGTCGGCCCACAGTTTCAGTTGCTGGCCAGGCCCGGGATTGGCCTTGATCAGATTGACTTCGACGCGGCGGGCGAACGGGGGATTCTGGTCTGCCACAATCCCGATGCCCCGACTGAATCCACGGCGGAACATACGGTTGCCCTGTTGCTGGCCGCGGCCAAACGGGTCATGACGGGCGACATGCAGTTGCGCGGAGCGGACATCCCTCGCGCGGAGATGCGCGGCACGGAATTGCGCGGCCTGACTCTGGGCGTCCTCGGATTCGGGCGGATTGGCCGCCGCGTTGCCGAAATCTGCGCCCTGGGGCTGGGTATGAAGGTGCTTGTGCACGATCCCTTCATCGAACAGGACCAGCCGGTCGCGCAGGGAATCCGATTGACGAAGGACATGGACGCGGTCTTCACCCGGGGCGACGTCGTCTCACTGCATACGCCCCTGACAGCGGAAACGCGCCATCTGGTCGGGGAGCGGGAACTGCGCCTGATGAAACGCGGCAGCTATCTGGTCAATGCCAGCCGGGGGGCGGTGCTGGATGAGGCGGCCCTGATCAGGGTCCTGCAGGAAGGGTACCTGGCCGGCGCCGGCCTCGACGTCTTCGATCCGGAGCCGCCGGAACCGGACAATCCCTTGCTAAAGATGTCGAACGTCGTGGTGACGCCGCACATCGCTTCCCATACGGAGGCGGGTATTCGGGCCATGTGGGGCGGGACGGCGCGGCAGATCGGCCAGCTGTTGCGCGGCGAACGGCCCACGCATCTGGCCAATCCTGAAGTCTGGCCCGGAAGGGCCGGGCGTGGCCAGGGCTGATCAGGCCCAGGACCCGGTCGCCTGCCTCATGGCTTAAGGCATCCCGTGAAAGCGCAACTCTGGATCGAGTTCAAGGTGCCGCAGGAATTCCTGGCGCCGTTCCCGGGCATGGTGGAAATCGTCAACGGCGATGGCCCGCACAAACTGGCCGGATCGAGGATAGCGATTCGCAGCCCGGGGCTCGCCATTGATGCCGGTTTCATGGACAGCGTCGGGCCCCGCCTGCAGTTGCTGCCCATGCCCGGGGCCGGCCTGGACCACATTGACATTCCCGCGGCCAGCGAGCGGGGCATTCTGGTCTGCAACAACCCGGAGGCCCCCTGCGAATCGACGGCGGAACATACGGTTGGCCTGCTGCTGGCGGTCGCCAAACGTATTGTCAGCGGCGACAGGCAACTTCAGGCTGGCGCCGTTGATCGCGCCAGCCTGGTTGGCAGCGAACTTCGGGGCCGCACGCTGGGCGTGCTGGGCTATGGGCGGATCGGCCGACGCGTCGCCGAAATCTGCACTGTCGGGCTGAAGATGAAGGCGCTGGTCCATGGCCCCCGGCTGCGCCCGGGGTCTCCGTTGGGCGAGGGAATCGCGATCGCGTCCTCGCTGGATTCAGTTTTTGAGCAGGCCGACGTCGTCACGCTTCACATGCCACTCAGCGCGGAAACCCGTCATCTGGTACGGGAGCGGCAACTTCGACTGATGAAACGCGGCAGCTATTTGATCAATACGAGCCGTGGCGCGGTGGTTGACGAAGACGCCCTGATCCGGGTCCTGCAGGAAGGTCACCTGGCGGGCGCCGGCCTGGACGTGTTCGATCCGGACCCGCCGGCGGGCGACAACCCCTTGCTGCACATGCCCAACGTGGTGGCGACGCCGCACATCGCCCCGTTTACCGATGAGAGCTTCAGGGCGATGTGGAGCGGGGTCGCCAGGCAGACCGGTCAGTTGCTCCGGGGCGAACGGCCGGACAACCTCGCCAACCCGGAGGTCTGGCCGGGTCGCTCGTGGCCGGGCTGAAGCGTCACCAGGCGCAGGCACGCGGGCGACATGGTATGTCGCCCGTACGGCATGGGGTGCAGGGCAGAATTATCAAATCGCCTGGCCAGGCGTCATGTGGCACGTGGGAGACATGATATGTCGCCTGTACAGCATGGGACGGGCAGGGGTGATTTGGCAAGACGTCCGCCACCCTCACCCGCCCGTACCGGGATATCCGGGTCTGCCGGGTCACCAGGCGTAGGCATCCGGCGCCTGGCCCCCCGGCCCGGGCCAGATCTCGTCCAGGCGGGCCATGGCAGCATCATCCAGCTCCAGCTCCAGGGCGCGGGTGTTGTCGGCCAGTTGCTCCCTTGAGCGCGGCCCGAGGATCGTGGCGGCCACGACAGGGTTTTTCAGCAGCCAGGCTGTGGCCACGTGGACCGGCGATTCGCCCAAGTCGCGGCAGAACGATTCCCAGGCATCGACCCTGGCCTTCATCTGCGGCTTCAGGTCATCGTAAACGGGCGTTCGCCGGCCCTCGGCGGCCTTCTTCAGGACGCCGGCCAGCAAACCGCCATCAAGCGGCATGTAGGCCAGCAGGCCCAGTCCGTATTCGCGGCAGGCCGGGATGACTTCCAGCTCCACGGTTCGCTTGTTGAGGTTGTAGAGGCTCTGGTCGCTGACGGGGCCGAGGAAATGGCGCGCCGCGGCCCGTTCGCAGGCCTGGGCGATGTTCCAGCCGGCAAAGTTGCTGCTGCCCACGTAGAGCACCTTGCCCTGTTGCACCAGCAATTCCATGGCCTGCCAGATTTCCTCCCAGGGCGTGTCCGCCCTGCGATGAGCCGGGCGATAGAGGTCGACGCCTGGTTTGGCCATGCCCCATTCGTATTCCGCAGGCTGTGGCGCGCCGCGGTCCACGTGGTGCATCTGGTACAGATCGATGTGGTCGGTTCCCATGCGACGCAGGCTGTCCTCACAGGCCTGGCGAATGTGATAGGCCGACAGGCCCCGGTCGTTGACCTCGTCGCTCATGGGGAAATAAACCTTGCTGGCGAGGACGATCTGCCTTCTGCGCGATTTGTCCTGCGCCAGCCAGCGCCCGATGATTTCCTCGCTCAGGCCCGGCTGTTCGCGACCGCCCCACCAGCCGTAGATGTCGGCCGTATCGAAGAAATTGATGCCCATGTCCAGGGCATGGCTCATGATTTCGAGGCTTTCGGCGGCTGGCGTGAAGGGACCGAGATTGGCCGTGCCCAGACAGAACCTGCTGACCACGGCGCCGGTTCGTCCCAGATGGGTGTATTGCGTGTTCGGCGCTCCTTCCTGATGGCCGCAGCGCGGCCCGCCTGTCCCGATTGCTGCGGGCCGGGGAACTGTGAATCCGCAGCTACGGCCCATTGTAACGGCTGGTGTCGGCGGCGTCCGCCGGGCTGCATCGTTCGCATTGTTCGCTAAACTATGGGTCGCCTGCACAGTGGCCGCAGGCGCCCGGCTTTCGTGTGAAAGCGCGGTCAGCCCGGAATGAGAGGGACATGCACAAGGGGTTGTCCATCCCAATATTGGCCCTGTTGCTGGCGACGGCCAGCCCGGCACAGGAAAAGGTTCTGCCACGTTTCAACGATGTGACCGCCGCAGGCGTCGATGGGGATGTGGCCGTCGCTTTCGGTTACGAACGTGACCTGCGCGTGAGCCCTGGCGTCGGGCAGTTTGACAGGATCGCCTGCGGTCAGCCCTGGGACCTCGGGATTGACGTGTTCAACATGGGCAGCGCAGCGCAGCGCGATCTGCAACTGCGGGTCATGGTGAGCGGGAGCGACGGGCTGGAGCTTTCCCGCACGATCCGTTTGGCCAACCCGACCGGTAACGCGCTTTTGCCCGCAGGGGAATCCTTGCATCACGTTTGGGAAGGGGCGTTTGTCCCCAGGGCCAGTGTCGACTACGCGCTGGAAGTGGTCACGCTGCTGCCGGACGATTCGTGGCCTTCCAACAACGTCGTCCACAGGACACTGACAGGGGCGGCCCTGACGGCGCCGCAGGTTCCGCCGATGCCGGCCGAGTTTGAGCCGGGCGCGGCGGCAGTCGCCGGCGACTTCAATGGCGACGGCCTTCAGGACCTCTACCTGGTCAATCACGGTCAAAACAATGCCCTGCTGCTGAACCAGGGCGATGGCGGCTTCCTTGAGGCCGGTGAAGCGGCGGGCGTCGACCACGGTGGCTCTGGCGTGGCGGCGATCGCGGCGGACCTGGACGGCGATGCAGACCTGGACCTCTACCTGCTCAACGCGCAGCAGAAGGACGTCCTCTATCGCAATCGCGGAGACGGCGTCTTTGAGGTCGCTGAAGATGCGGGCGTGGGTCAGGAGGCGAAGGGCAGCGAAGCGGCCGTAGCCGCCGACTTCGACGGCGATGGCGACCTCGACCTCTACGTGGTGCACCGACGTCAGCGCAACGGACTCTGGCTGAACGACGGCCTGGCCCGCTTCACCCTGGTTGACGCGGGGATCGCAGGGCGCGGCATCGGTCGCGCCGTTGCCGCCCTCGACGTAGAGTCGGACGGCGACGCCGACCTCTACCTGGTCAACGACGGCCAGCCCGACCAGCTCTTCATCAACCAGGGCGAGGCCGTCTTTCTGGAAGCGGAATTGAGCGGGAGCGCGGCGGGTCGCAACCCGGGTCGCGGCCTCGCCAGCGCCGATTTTGACGGCGACGGACTGCCTGATCTCTACATCACCATAGAGGGACGACCCGGCGCGCTCTACCTGAATGAAGGCGGCGGCAGCTTCAACGAGGCGGAGCCGGGCATGATTGCCGCCAGCGGCAGCGCGGTCGTGGCCCGTGACTTTGATGGCGACGGCGCGGCAGACCTCTTCGTAACGGGCAACCGGTCCAGTCAATTGTGGCTCAACCGTGGCGACGCGAGCTTTCATCTCGTCAGCGCCTGCGCCGGCCTGGACCAGGCCGGTGGCGCTGTTTCCGCCGTGGCGGCCGACCTGGGTGGCGACAGCCTGCCGGAGCTTTATCTGGTGAAGGCCGGCCTCCCCGATCTCCTGCTCATCAATCATTATGGCAACGGGACCGCCTGCCAGGAGGCTGGCGCATGACCTTCAGGCGTTCGGAGCGCCCGCTCGGCGAAGGCCGCGGCAAGCAGCCGGACCCATTGGCGACGGCGGACCTGGACGCCATTCAGGCGCCCGTGCGCTTCGAGCTGTTGGCCCTGACGGAGGAACAGGAGGCACCGTGAACGACAACAGACGTCCCAACATCGTGCTGGTGATGACCGATGATCAGGGTTACGGTGACCTGGGTTGCACCGGCAACCCGGTCCTGCGCACGCCGCATATCGACGCCTTTCACGACGGGAGCCTGCGTCTGCGCGACTACCACGTGGGGCCGACCTGCGCGTCGACGCGGGCCGGGCTGCTGACCGGACGTTACGCCAACAGCACCGGCGTCTGGCACACCATTGGGGGGCGTTCGCTGCTGCGCCAGGACGAGCGCACCCTGGCCGACAGTCTGCGGGCGTCGGGCTGGCGCACGGGCATCTTCGGCAAGTGGCACCTGGGGGACGTCTCGCCCTACACGCCGCTGGAGCGCGGCTTCGACGAGGCCATCGTGCATGGCGCCGGCGGCATCAGCCAGACCAACGACCACTGGGGCAACGACTACTTCGACGACGTCTACCGCGACAATGGCGAGCTGCGACAGTTCGAGGGCTACTGCACTGACGTGTGGTTCCGCGAAGGCCTGGCCTTCATTGAGCGCAATCGCGAGCGTCCCTTCTTCTGCATGATCACGCCCAACGCGCCGCACAGCCCGTGGAACGTGGAGGCGCGCTACAGTGACCCTTACCGCGGGCTGGTGTCCGAAGAGCGGGCCCGCTTCTTCGGCATGATCGCCAACATCGACGAGAACTTTGGCGGGCTGCGTGCGCGCCTGGCCGAACTGGGGCTGGAAGACGACACCCTGCTGATTTTCTCGACGGACAACGGCAGCGCCGGCGGCGTCAGCGTGGATGAGGATGGCCACCTGGTGGACGGCTACAACGCCGACATGCGCGGCATGAAGGTCTGGCAGTACGAAGGCGGCCACCGCGTGCCCTTCTTCCTGCGCTGGCCGGCCGGCGGTCTGGGCGGGGGCCGCGACGTCGATCAACTCACGTCCCACATCGATATCAAGCCGACCCTGCTCGACCTTTGCGGCGTGGTCGACGAGGCCGGCCCGCCGGAGCATGGCCGCAGTCTGCGCCCGCTGCTGGAAGGCAACGGGGCCGACTGGCCGGAGCGCAGCATCGTCACCGATACGCAACGCCTGGTGCAACCTCGCAAGTGGCGCATGAGCTCGGTGATGCGCGGCTCCTGGCGCCTGATCGACGGCCACGAATTGTACGACCTCTCATGTGACCCTGGTCAGCGCGAGGACATAGCGGCGCAGCATCCGGAGCGCGTGGCGCAGTTGCGGGCGGACTACGAGGCGTGGTGGGAGCTGGTCAGCGAGCAGTTTGATCGCGATATCCCGATGGCCCTCGGCGGGCCGGCTGCGCAGCAGACCCTGCTCACCGGTCACGACTGGCGCAACGGGGACTGCGACTGCATCGTCTCCCAAGGGCACGTGCGTCAGGGTCACGACGCTGAAGGTCATTTTGAAGTGGACATCCTGCAGGGCGGGCGTTATGAATTCGAGTTGCGGCGCTGGCCGCCGGAGACGCAGCACGCCATCGACGCCGGCATTGAGGGCGACGACGTGGCGTGGGAGCGTGAGTGGGTCGAGGATCGTTTCGCCTGGTGGTACACCGGCGGAGTCGCCCTGCGCCTGACGCGGGCCACCTTACGCATCGACTACGCTGACGGCCTGCCGCCGCTGGAGCTGGCGGGCGAGGTCGAACCCGGCAGTCCGGCGGTCCGCTTCACCGCGGACCTGCATCCCGGCGCGGCCCATCTGCGCGCGCGCCTGCTGGACGACGAGGGTCACGCCCGCGGCGCGTACTACGTGCAGGTGCGGCTGCTGGAAGCTGTGGTGGCCTGACTGGCAAAATACCTGCCTGCAAACCTCAGACTCAGTCTTCGCTGACCAGCGGATCGCCGGCGGCGCACTGCCAGATGCGCAGGCGGGCGCGCATGCGCTCCATGACATGCTGGTAGCCACGTAACTCTGACAGGTCGTTCATCTCCAGCGGGTCGGCCCGCAGGTCGAAGAGCTGGCTGCGCGCCGCGCCACTGACCCGCGACTCGATCAACTTGAAGCGTTCGCCGCGCAGGCTGCGCATGTGCGGCTGCGCGCCCGGGTGCCCCTGGTCGGGCTGCCAGGCGGCGAAGAGCGAGCGCCGATGCCGCGTCCCCTGACCCGCCAGCAGGGCGTTCAGACTGAAACCCTCGCTGGTTTCCGGCAGGGCGCAGCCGGCGCGTTCCAGCAGGGTGGGGTAGAGATCGTGCAGGTAGCAGAGCGCGTCAGATCGCTGACCGGCGACGATGCCCGGTCCGCGCAGGATGAGCGGGATGCGCAGGCTGTGCTCGTAGACGTTTTGCTTGCCCATCAGGCCGTGCTGCCCGAGCGCGAGGCCGTGATCAGCGCAGTAGATGACCACGGTGTTGTCGGCCAGGCCCTGCTGCTCCAGGGTCTCCAGGATGCGCCCGATTTCGGCGTCCATGTGCGTGATCATGCCGTAGTAGTCGGCGATGTGCCGGCGGATTTCGGCCTCGTCGCGCGGCTGTTCGGCCAGCACTTCGTCGCGGATGTCGCTGATGCCGAGGTCGAAGGGGTGTTGCGCCAGGAAGTTGTCCGGCAGTTCGATGTCCTCGGCCTGGTAGCGGGTCGCGTAGTCGCCGGGCGGCGTGCGCGGGTCATGCGGTGAGGTGAAGGAGACCCAGGCGAAAAAGGGCTCGTCGTCGAGACTGCGGGACTGCAGGAAAGTGATGGCCTCGTCGGCAAAGAGCGTGGTGGAGAAGGCGTCGTGGACCTCCAGGCGGCTTTCGTCCCGGGTGCGCACGGCGGCCCAGGGATAGACAGGCACGGCGTACTGGTCCGACATGCCGCCGAGGAAGACCTTGCCCCCCGTGCTGAAGCAGCGGGCGTAGCTTTCACTGTGGTTGTGCCACTTGCCGATGCCGCAGGTCTCATAGCCCTCCTGCCACAGCAGCTCGGGCAGCAGGGGCGCGTCGAGCGGCAGCGGATCGGGCGTGCGGAAAAGGCCGCGTCCGCTGAGCAGCATGCCGCGGCTGGGCAGGCAGACCGCGTGGGAGGTGGCGCCCATGATCCCGGCGCGCGTGAAGGCCGTGCCCTGGGCCATCAGGCGGTCCAGGGTCGGCGTCTCCACCGGCTCCAGCCCCAGGCCGCCGATGGCCGAATGGCGGTGGTCGTCGGCGATGAGCAGCAGGAAATTGGGTCGGGTCATTTCAATCCCTGTCCAGTTGATAGCGTTGGTCGCCGACCTCGGCCTGCAGCCGGTGGAGTTCGTCCTTCAGCGCGGTGACCGTACCGGCCATGTCCGGCCGGTCAACAATGTTGCGCAGTTCGGCCGGGTCTTCCTGCAGGTCGAAGAGCTCCCATTCGGGTTCGTGGCGCTCGCCGACGCTGCCGGAATGGCCCAGGCCGTCGGCGTAATAGTAGATCAGCTTGTGGCGATGTGTGCGGACGCCGTAATGGGCGAAGACGTTGTGGTGGGAGCGGTGCATCCAGTAGCGATAGTAGAAGGACTGGCGCCAGTCTGACGGCGTGTCGCCCGCCAGGACGGACGCGAAACTGCGGCCCTGCATGTCGAAATCCGGCTCGAGGCCGGCCAGTTCGAGGAAGGTGGGCGCGAAGTCGACGTTGAGCACCATGTCGGCGCTGACGCTGCCGGCCTCGACACCGCGCGGGTAGCGCATCGCCAGCGGCATGCGCAGCGATTCCTCATACATGAAGCGCTTGTCGTACCAGCCGTGGTCGCCGAGGAAGAAGCCCTGGTCGGAGGTGTAGACGACGACGGTGTCTTCGGCAAGGCCATGTTCATCCAGCCAGTCCAGCAGGCGACCGACGTTGTCGTCGATGCCGGCGACGACGCGCAGGTAGTCCTTGATGTAGCGTTGGTAGGCCCAGCTGCGCAGTTCGGCCTCGGGCAAGTCGCGCGGCATTTCGGCCTTGATATCCGTGTCGTTCATGTGCACGCCGACGCGCATTTGGGCGGCGGCCGCTGCGGCAGCGCGCTCGCTGTAGTCGTCCTGCAGGGTGTCGGGCTCGAGCACGTCCTCGTTAAGGAACATGGAGGCGTGCGCGTCGTCCGTGACCCAGGGGCGGTGCGGCGCCTTGTGATGGCACATGAGCATGAAGGGCCGTTCGCGGTCGAGACCACCCAGCCAGTCGAGGCACATGTCGGTGATGATGTCGGTGGTGTAGCCCTCGACGACCCGGCGCTGTCCGCCGTCCGGCCCCCTGAAGATGAAGGTCGGGTTGTGGTAGATGCCCTGGCCGGGCAACACGGCCCAGTCGTCGAAGCCGTCGGGGCAGTGGGCCGGTCCCGTGCCGAGGTGCCACTTGCCGAAGATGCCGGTCTGCCAGCCGGCTGCTTGCAGGGTCTTGACGAAGGTCGGCAAACGGTTGTCCATGTGGGTGGCGAGGGTGGTGACGCCGTTGACGTGGTTCCAGGCGCCGGTGAGGATGGCGGCGCGGCTGGGCGTGCAGATTGAGTTGGTGCAAAAGCAGTTGTCGAAGCGCATGCCGCCGTCGGCGATGCGGTCGAGGTTGGGCGTCCGGTTGATGCGGCTGCCGTAGCAACTCATGGCATGCGCGGCGTGGTCGTCGGACATGATGAAGAGGAAATTGGGCGGATGGCTCATGCGCGCTCCCTGTGTGCGGACCGGGAACAGTGTAACGCGATTCAGCGGCCCATCCAGCCGCCGTCGACGGTGAGGATTCCGCCGGTGACGTAGTCCGAGGCGGGCGAGGCGAGGTAGAGCGCGGCCCCGCGGAAGTCGTCGGGCTCGGCCCAGCGGCCGGCGGGGATGCGGTCAAGGATGGCCTGGTAGCGGGCCGCGTCATTCTGCAGGTCGACGGTCAGTTCGGTGGCGACGTAGCCGGGCGCGATGGCGTTGACCTGCACGCCCTGGCCGGCCCACTCGTTGCTGAGCGCCTGGGTCAGGCGGGCGATGGCGCCCTTGCTGGCGGCGTAGGCCGGGACGCGGATGCCGCCCTGAAAGCTCATCAGCGAGGCGATGAAGATGATCTTGCCGCCACGCCGCGCCAGCATGCCGCGGCCGAACTCGCGCGCGAGGATGAACCAGGCGCTGAGGTTGGTCTCCAGGACACGGTCCCATTGCTCGTCCGGGAAGTCGACGGCGTCGGCGCGGGGCACGATGCCGGCGTTGTTGACGAGGATGTCGACCTGCGGCGCCGTCGCCTGCGCGTCACGGATGAAGGCATAGAGCGCGTCGCGCTCGCCCAAATCGCCGCGAAAGGCGTGGAAGTTGCGACCCAGTGCCCGCGTTTCGGCGCCGATCGCGCCGCCGTCGCTTTCCATGTTCTGGCTGACGCCGATGAGGTCCGCGCCGGCTTCAGCCAGGGTCAGGGCGATGGCCCGGCCGATGCCACGGCGGCAGCCGGTGACGAGGGCGGTCTTGCCATCCAGGCGAAAGAGTTCGGGCAGGGGCATGATTGACTCACGTGACTCCCGTGAAGGGCAGGATGGTAACCCTGCCCTTGTGGAAACTCCAGTGCATGGTATGCGCCACGACCGGGGCCGTGGCGCTCAGGTCTGTAGATTGGCCGACCCGCGTTGTCAGGCGCAGGCCGCTCCTGGCGGGCCATCGTAGGTCGTGGCGGTCCCGCCGACCTGGCCGTAGAGGCCGCCGTTGAATACCACGTGGAAGGTCTTGTTTTCGTGGTCCGGCCCCATGGCGATGACGATGTTGCCATTGTCCTGTTTGGTCGCGGCGATGCGATTGTCGGAACTGGCCTTGAAACAGCCGACGCCGGCGCTGCTAAACTCCGCCTGGGTCACGCGGAAGGCAAGGTCCTCTTTACTGGCCGAGACCAGGCGGTTCACCACGAGGCCCGGCTGGTCGGCATAGGTGGCGCGGTAGATGCGCCCCAGTCCGCCGAGGTTGTTGGCCAACTCGTGGACTTCCCAGGACGGGGCGGCGGGCAGCGCGACCGAAGCGGATGCCGCAGCGCCCGCGGCCGCGAAAGCAAGCTGTGTCGCATCCGTGCCGACGCAATTCCACAATCTGTGCAGCCCGGCCAGCGCATCCTGCATGTTGGCCGGCAGGACCGAGGAGGGCAGGGCAGCCGTCATGGCGCGGTCAGCGCGCGCATCCGGGTGGAGGGCGCCGTGGAGCAGGCCTTCATGAGTTGCAGGAGACATGCCGTAGGCGCTGGAGCCGCCCGGCGAAACAGGGAAGTCGTCGCGCCGGCCCAGGCCCGGGAACAGTAACGGAACGTCGAAGACGAGGGCGCCCGCGCCTCGCGGATGGCTGAAGAGATTGGCGCTGTCCGGCAGCCAGGTGAGGGAACGGGGAACGCGCCAGGCGCCGGCTCCAGGGTCCGGCAGGGTCAGGGTTGGCAAATCCGCATCGGCGAAGGCCCAGGCGTTGCCGGCGCTGGAAGGCAGGGAAACCGCCGGCACGCCGGTCGTTGCGGGCATAGGTGAGGCAAAACTGCCGCCGTTGCCGATCACACAGGACGGGCCATTGTGCCGGGTCCTGGCCAGCCCCTGCGCGGCGAAAGTATCGAGGCTGAATACAGGGGCTTCCGCCAGCTGTTGCGCGCTCACGGGTGAAAGCAGAGCCACTGTAATGGCGACGAACACCAGGATCCGTAGCATGTCTCACTCCAGATTGCAGAACGATAAAGTTAACCGCTGCGTTGGCATTGTGCAACCAGGTCAGAACAGTTAGCGGGGCGTGACGCGGGCGTACTCCGACCATTCGAGCACGAAGCCGAATTTGTCGCGCAGCAGGGTCTGAAAATCATTGAGGAGTTCGGCGTCGCCGCGAACCTGCCTGGGTTGCAGCCTTTGGGTCTGGCACCAGGCGGCCAGGGCGCCGGCGGCCTCGCCCACGTTCCATTCGACCGGATGCAGGCGAAAGCAACCGTTGGTGACGTGTGTCACGCCGGCGTTCTTGCAGGCCGGCAACAGGTTCTCCACGCGCTGCGGGATGAGCGCGCCCAGAGGAATCTGGAAGAGGTAGCAACTGACGTCAACATAGTTGCGCCCTGACGTGCCCGGGTGCAGGTCGATGCGGTAACTGCCCACGCCGACAGAATCGGGGAATGGTTCGGCGCCGACGAGGCCACCGCGCTGTTCCACGCCCAAGTGCTGCTCAAGGACGGTGAATTCGGCCCGGATGCGCCGCGACTCGCGCACGTAGACTCTTTTCGCCAGACCGTCACAGGTGCCGACGATGTCGGGACGCAGACGCAGGCCGGGGTAGCCCTGGCCGCCATCGTGGCGCGGGGCTTCGGTCTGCATCCAGTGCAGGGTGGAGAGGCTGAGCTGGCGGGCGGCGCGCAGGTTCGCCTCGATTTCCGCCAGGGGTACGCCGACCAGAGGGCCCAGCCAGTAATCGTTTTGCGGCCAGTTGACCAGGGTGACGTCGCTGCGGAATGCGCCCGGGCTGTAGTAGTCCCTGCAAAGAATGCGGCGGTAGCGCCAGAAGTCGGCCTGGGCGCCGCTGGCGAAGAGCGGCCGCTGCACCGGTTCCAGCGTGACAGGATCGGGATAGCGCCAGCCCAGTTGCGGCCCCGGCCAGAAGTCCGCCTGGTAGCCGCGCCAGATGTCGTAGCCGGCGGGTCGGTCGATGACGTGGTTTTCGCCTGGCAGCCAGTCCATGGCGAAGCACCAGGTGACGGCCTGCTGATCCAGCGGGTCGGGGTCGGCGGGCAGGGCGTGCAGTTCGCCGGTTTGCGCCTGGCTTTCGGCGCCGACGACGTGCTCCACGTCGGCCAGTTCCAGCAGGTCGCCGTGCTCGGTGGCGTCCAGGACCCAGTCCGCGCTGAGCGTTGTCTCGTCGCCGCTGGCCAGGTTGCGCAGTGTGACGGCGCGGATGCGGTCGCCGTCGCTTTCGGCGCTGACCGGGACGTGATGATGCCAGATTTCCAGCTGGCCGCTGCCGCGCCAGGGGGCCAGCATGGCCTCAAGGATGGCGAGGGCCACGCGCGGCTCGTGGCAAAGACGGCTGACCATCCCCTTACCCGGGTTGAAATGGGCGATGCCGCGGGCCTGGTCGGTCAGTGGGTAGTGACGGCGATAGTAGTCGCGCACATTCTGCGCGAACTGCATGTAGCTGCGGGTGGCGCCGGTCCGCTCGATCCAGGGATGTTCGTCGGGCGGGACGGCCTGGGCGGTGAACTGGCCCCCGATCCAGTCGCTCTCCTCGCTCAGGATCACTCGTCGGCCTAGGCGCAGGGCCGCGAGGGCCGCGGCCACGCCACCCGTCCCCCCGCCGACAATGAGGATATCGCTTGTCCGCTCGCTGCCTATGCTTTCCTCCCCGAAGGCGCGCAGATCCAGTACGAACCTGTGCGCGGGGCCCGATTATATGCTATCAATTATGCCGCCTTATCGATCGCATGCATTGTTTCGGAAGGATGTGCAAAATGAAGCAACTTGTACTCATTGTGTCACTGTTGCTGCTGGTGGTCGCGCCATTGGCCGCGCAGGAAGCGACCACCATCACCTGGCTTAACTGCTGTAACTGGCCCTCTGAAGAGGTCGTCGCCGAATTTGAAGCCGAGAACCCGGACATCAACGTTGAAGTCGAGACGGTCGGCTTCAACGCGCTCTTTGAGCAGATCCAGGTCCGTCTGGGCGGCGGCGCGTCGGACCCGGACGTTCTGTCCGTGGACGTGCCCGTCACCGCCGGTTACGGTCTGCGCGGCTGGCTGCTGCCGCTGGACGACGTGTTCAGCGATGAGGACCGCGCCGACTGGCTGCCGGCCGCCCTGGCCGCCGGCACCTACAACGGCGAGTTGATTTCCGCGCCGGTCAGCACTTCCACGCAGTTGCTGTTCATCAACAGCGACATGTTTGAAGCGGCCGGCATTGAGGTGCCTGGCGTCGATGATCGTCTGACCTACGAGCAGGTCGCCGACATCGCGGAACAGTTGACGCAGGACAGCGATGGCGACGGCGTCACCGACCAGTGGGGTTTCAGCTGGGAACAGACCGTTCGCATTTACCAGCTGCAGCCGCTGGCGGTTGGCCTGGGCGGCCAGTCCATCGGCGACGACGGCCTGACGGTCGACGGCGTCATCAATTCACAGGCATGGATCGACGGCTTTTCCTTCTACTCGGATATGTTCAATGAACGGCGAGTGGCGCCGCAGGACGACACCATCGGCGCCAGCGACCTGTTCTGGTCCGGCAAGCTGGGCATGATGATCGCCGGCCCCTGGAACATCAATCGCTACCTGCGGGAAGCGGAAAACATCGAATTTAACTGGACGGTGGCCCGCCATCCCTACTTCGAAGATGGCGAAATCACCACGCCGACCGGCAGCTGGCACATTGGCGTGAACATCAACAGCGACAGCCCCGACGAAGCCAAACGTTTCGTGCAGTGGATCTCCACGGGCACGGGCGCCGAGGCATGGTGGCGACGCGGCAGCGGCGACTTCCCGGCGCAGCAGTCCGTGCTGGCGCTCTTCCAGACCGACGAGGAATTTGACGAGGGCGTCAAGTACTTCCTGCGTGTGGCCGCCGATGAGGCGACCGTGAATCCCGATCCGCGGGCGGTGTCCCCGGGTTACCTTGAGTACGAACAGATTCTGCAGGATGCATTCCAGGACATTCGCACGGGCGCGGATGTGGAGGAATCGCTCAATCTGGCGGTCGCTCGCATCGAAAGTGAGATGGCGAAATACCGCGGCTAGTTAACTGACGGTCCGGGAGCCGCCAGCGACCTGACGGCTCCTGGACCTTTACTGGCAGGAACCCCCGCAATGACCGGACGCGAGCGCCTGATTCCCTACGCCTTTTTGCTGCCGGCGTTGGCGTTGATCGTCATCTTTAACCTCTTTCCCACCGTCGCCACGCTCATCGAAAGCCTGCACGGCAACTCTCTCGTGCGTGGCGGGCGAGTCTTCGTCGGCCTGGGCAACTTCAATCGCGTCCTCAATGACCCGATTTTCTGGAAATCGATGCAGGTCACCGGGCTGTTCAGCGTGCTGGTGAACCCGATTCAGGTGGCGCTGGCGCTGGGCCTGGCCCTGCTGGCCAACAGCAGGGTGCGCGGCATCAGCGTGTTTCGCAGCATTTACCTGTTGCCGGTGGCCGTCTCGATCAACGTGACCACGGTGGTCTGGGGGCTGATGCTCAACAGCGAAGGCGGCCTGATCAACGGCATGCTGAGCCTGGTGGGTATAGAACGTCAGCCCTTTCTCATCGCGCCGACGCACGCCCTGTGGTCGATCATCATTCTGGCGACCTGGAAAGGCGTGCCCCTGTGGACGCTGTTCTTTCTCGCCGGTCTGCAGGGCATTCCGCAGACGGTGATTGAAGCGGCGCGGATTGATGGCGCCGGCCGAATGCAGGTGTTTCGTTATGTGACCCTGCCGCTGCTGCGCGGCGTGCTGCTCTTCGTGCTGGTGGCGGACACGGTGGCCAACTTCCTGCTCTTCGCGCCCGTCCTGCTGCTGACGAAGGGCGGGCCGCAGTTGAGCACCAACCTTGTCATGTACGAGACCTACCGCCGCGGCTTCGTCTATGGCGATCTGGGCGTCTCATCGGCCATGCTTTCCCTGATGCTACTGCTGGTGTTTGCCGTGATTGGCGTCCAGTTCACGCTGCTGCGGCGGCGGACCTGAGAACCCTGTGGGCGCAAAGACCGGCAGGGCAATCTCCGGGGCGCAGCCACTGCAAGGGCTGAAGTTGCGTCAGCATGTATGGCGCCACACTGGCGAACGCCTGCTGATTTACTTCCTGCTGGTGCTGGTGGCGCTGCTGGCGCTGCTGCCCCTGATGTGGGCCTTCGCCGCTTCCTTCACGCCCAACGCAAAGGTCTTTGAACACGCCTTCCCCTTTTCCCTGCGGGCCCTGTTCCCGGTGGAGTTTACGCTGGAAGCCTATGGTGCGATCTTTGCGCGCGGCTTCGGCGACGCGCTGAAGAATTCTTTCTGGCTGGCAGGCGTCACGGTCGTGCTGGGTGGCACCATTAACGCGCTGGCCGGTTTCGCCTTCGCGCGCTTTGAATTCCGCGGCAAACGCTTTCTCTTCCTGACGGTGATCCTGCTGCCTTTCCTGGTGCCGGTGGACCTGACGGCGATCCCGCGCTTCATCCTGGTGAATACCCTGGACTGGCGCAACACCTGGCAGGCCCTGATCGTTCCCGGGCTGGGCAACAGCCTGGCGATATTCCTCTTCCGCCAGTTTTTTGAGGAAATACCCCAGGACCTGATCGACGCCGCCCGGGTTGATGGCGCTTCCTGGCTGCAGCTGTTTTTCAACGTGGTCCTGCCATTGTCGCGGCCGGTGCTGATCACAGCGGCCCTCTTCCTCTTTCTGCAGCAATGGGATGCCTACTTCTGGCCACTGCTGGTGGCGCCGCGGCCTGAATTGCGTCTGGTGCAGGTGGCCATTTCCACGGCCGTTGAGGAACACCGCACGCGCTGGAACGAGCAACTGGCCGGGTCCATGCTGGCCGCCATCGTGCCAATCCTGCTGTTGCTGCCATTCCAGCGTTACTATATTCAGGCCGTCACCAGCAGCGGCCTCAAGGACTAGCAGTTCGCCGCGCGCACTTTCGCCAGGTCCAGTTCGACGCCCAGTCCAGGCCCGTCCGGGATGATGAAACGTCCGGCGCCGACTTCGAGCGGCTCCTGCAGCAGGCTGTTGGCCAGTTCCACTACGGGCGGCTGGTACTCCAGCAGGTAGAGATTGGGGAGCGCTGCGGCCAGTTGGATCGAGGCGGCGATGCAGGGGCCGAGGCCCACGCTGAGGTGCGGCGCCATGCGCGCGTTGAAGGCCTCGGCCATCTGGGCGATGACCATGGACTCGGATATGCCGGCGCGCCCGATGTCCGGCTGCAGGATGGAGATGGCGCGCTGCTCCAGCCAGGGCCGGAACTGGTAACGGGTGCGTTCGGTCTCGCCGACGGCGACCGGTATCGCGATCCCGTCCCTGAGGCGGGCATGACCGGCGATGTCCTCGGGGTTGATCGGGGCCTCGAAAAACCCGACCTCCAGGTCTTCCAGGCGGCGTCCCAGTTGCAGGGCTTCCTCCACCGTGTAGGCCCAGTGGGCGTCCAGCAGCAGCGTTGTGTCTTCCTCCAGCGCCTCGCGCAGTCGGCGGGTCGTTGTGACGTCGGCGCGGACGCCATAGCCGGCGGCCAGCTTGAAGGCATGGAATCCCCTGGTCTGCCAGTCCAGTGCCAGATCGACGCGTTCATCGTCCGTGGGCCGGGGCAGGCCTGAGACATAGCAGGGCACGTCCTCGCGGAAGGCGCCGCCGATCAGCGCGCGCACCGGCTGATTCAGGAGTTTGCCGGCGGCATCCCAGAGGGCGATGTCCAGCGCGCTGATGGCGTCCAGCATGTGCCCGCCATAGTAGCCGCGGTCGCGCATCAGGTCGTACATCAAGTGCCAGAGGCGGCCGGCGCCAAGGGCTTCGCGGCCGATCAGCGCCGGGGCCAGCAGTTGCTCGATGATGTTGCAGACGACTTCGGGCGCGACGGGCGCCAGCGCCTCGCCCCAGGCGCTGAGGCCTTCTGTGGTGCGCAGGCGCACGAAGACGGTCTCGTAGGTCTCTGAATACAGGCAGCGGTAGGGCGGTCGCAGATAGTAGTTGCCAACTTTCGTGTGGGGCGGGGTGGCGCCCAGATAGGCCTCGTCGCGGCGCAAACGGACGGGTATGGCATCAATGCTTTCAATGGACATGAACGGGCTCCCGGGAGGATGATCCTGCGCCCATTGTAGCGTGGCGCTGCGGCAACAAGCCGGTCTGCCTGCGTTCGGCGGCAGGCGAGGGCGGAAAGCGACGCAGCGCAGCGATCGACACTTGGCAGCGCGTCAGGCAGGGCGTATAATGCCGCCGTTTCACAAAGTGCAATTTGCGGGCGGGGAAGCGGCCATGAAAGTCATTTTGCTGGACTATGTCTTCAAGCACGGCGTGGCCGGAGAGGTCATCGACGTCGCTGACGGCTTCGCCCGCAACTATCTCATCCCCTCCGGCCTCGCGGTCAAGGCGACGCCGGCCGAGATGAAACGCGCCGCAAAACTGCGTGAACAGGCCGCCGCGCGCCGCGCCGCCCTCGAAAACCAGCTGAACGAACTGGCCCGCGAGATCAATGGTGTGGAACTGGTCTTTTCCCGCCGGGCCGCCATCACCGGCAAGTTGTTTGGTTCCGTGACCTCGCAGGAAATCGCCGACGCCCTGATGGAAAAGACGGGCGTGGACATCAACCGGCGCCGCATCGGACACCAGCCCCTGCGCGAGACCGGCACCCATGAGGTGATTGTGCGTCTGGGCAACGAATCCGACCCCGCGATCAATGTTACCATCGTGGCGGAACAGGACATGGCCGCCTGGCTGGCCGAACACGGCGACGCGGAGGATGCGCAGGAGGAGGACGGAGAAACGGGAGAGGAGACGGTCGAGGCCGTCGATTCTGCCGAAGTCGCCGACGGGGAAGCCCTTTCCTGATCATCCGCCCGCCTGGCGGGCAAAAGTGTTGAACGGCCGCACAGGCCAGACTCCATGTGATGATGGACGCACAGGCGCTTGGTCGCTTGTTACGCGAAGCGCGCGAGGCCAGGGAGCTCACTCTGGCGGACGCGGAGCAGGCGCTGCGCATACGCCGGCGTATTCTGGCGGCTTTCGAAGACGGCGTCTTCGATCTGCCGGACTCATCGGCCGTGCAGCTGAGAGGCCTGCTGGGGAACTACGCCCGCTATCTCGGCCTGGACGATGAACCCGTCCTTGAGCAATTTGAGCAGGTGCGGCAGGTGGCGCAGCGTCGGCAGCGCCGTGAACGTCGCCGCCGTCCCGGCAGGGCGCCGCCGCCGCAGCCGGCGCCGCAACTGGAGCCGGGCGTTGGCGAAGGTGTGCAATTGCGGCGGCGCAGACGGCGCAACGTACTCGGCGCGCTGCTGGTGCTGGCGCTGGGCGCGGGCGCGCTCGGTATCATCGTTTTCGTCGCCCTGCAGTTTCTGGAAGACCCGCTGCCGGCATCAGAGTCCGTCGGGGAGATTCCCCGCCTGATCCCGCCTACGGCGCTGCCGACCGCCGTGGCGCTGCGGGACGTGACGAGTGTTCCCGGCGTATCGCGGGCGCGCTACGAGCGACAGATTAGCCAGAACTGGAACGGCAGCGGCGTGCTGGTGACGGTCGAGGCCGCCCAGCGCACCTGGCTGCGTCTGACGGCTGATGGCGGTGAAGAATTCAGCGGCATGTTGCGCCCCGGCGAGCACGTGGAGGTGGCCGCCCGCAGCGAAATCCTCCTGAGCGCCGGCAACGGCGCGGCGCTGCTGATCACCTGGAACGGGCAGGAGCAGCCCGTACCGGGATTGCGCGGCCAGTTGGTGGACATGACCTTTACCCGAACATCGACCACGCTTACCGCCAGCGTCGGCTTTGGGCCGACCGAGGTCTTCACCGCAACGCCTCCGCCGACGTCGGCGATTGACGTGGCCGCGCTGCTGGGCACCCTGTTTCCCGTCCCGTCGGCCACGTTGCCAGGAGAGGACTTCCTGCCCACGCCTGGCAATACGGCGCTACCCACAGACGGCGCCGGCCCGACAGCCACGGTCGCTGAAGCAGAGGCGCTGTCGCCATCCGCAACCTTGTTGGCGCCACCGACGGTATCCGCCACCCCGACGGCGTCGGCGACCAGCAGCGCAACGGCCACGACCCGCCCGACGGCGACGGCCGTCCTGCCCCCGCGCGTGACGCAGGTCCCGCTGACTCCGGCGAAGAACACGTTAAACGGCTAGAATGGCCGCCAACACGAGGGAGCAAGTCATGGAATTCACACTGAATCTGCCTGAATGGGCCATGCGCGAAAATGAAGCCCTGCCGCGCTGCATGCCCACGCTGGAAGAACGCATGGCGGCGGTAATCCGCTTTTCGCAGCTGAATTTTGAGGAGGGCACGGGCGGCCCCTTCGCCGCCGGCCTCTTTGAGCGCGACACGGGCGTGCCGGTGTTGATCGGCGTGAACCGGGTGATGCCGCTGAATTGCTCCTCGGCACATGCCGAGGTGACGACGATCACGCTGGCGCAGCAGAAACTGGGCACCTGGGACCTTGGCGGCCCCGGTCTGCCGCCCTACCAACTGGTGGTGAACTGGCGCACCTGCGTTATGTGCTATGGCGCGGTGATCTGGTCCGGCATCCGTTCGCTGGTCATCGCCGGCAGCGGCCCGGAACTGGAGAGCATCACCGGCTTTGACGAAGGTCCTGCGCATCCGCAATGGAAAGAAGAGCTGGAGCGACGTGACATCGAGGTGGTCGACAACCTGCTGAAGGACGATGCCGTGGCGGTGTTTCATGCCTTCGCCGCCAGCGGCAGTCACGTCTACAACGCCCGCCAGGGAAACGAGGGGTGATGATGCGGCATTTCCGGACCCGGATCTCCCGGTACTGCGGAATGCGCAAGACTTCATGAACCGAAACAATTTCTATCTGCTCAGCCTTGGTTGCGCCAAGAACACGGTCGATTCGGAGAGCATGGCCCAGGTGCTGGGGCAACACGGCATGCGGGGCAGCGACAACCCCGACGACGCCTCGGTCCTGATCGTCAACACCTGCGGCTTCCTCGAGGTGGCGCGCGAGGAATCGCTGGCGGCGCTGCGCGAACTGGTGCGCGGGCGGCGGGCGGGCCAGCAGGTCATCGCCGCCGGTTGCCTGGCGCAACGCCACGGGGCCAGTCTGGCGCAGGACGTGCCGGGCCTGGACGGCATCATCGGCACGCGTCGCTGGATGGATATCTTCGACCTGGTGCAGCGGCTGCGCGCCCGCCGGCATCCGGAGCCGCTCTATCACCTGCCGACTGACGCGACCAGCGTCGGCCTGGACGAGCGCGGCGTGCTGCGCGCCAGCGTCGAGGGGGCCAGCGCCTGGCTGAAGATCGCGGATGGATGTCGCCGCCCCTGCGCCTTTTGCACCATTCCCAAAATAAAGGGCACGGCCGTCAGCCGGCCGCTGCAGACCCTGGTCGACGAGGCGCGGCGACTGCAGGAGCGGGGCCTGCGGGAACTCATCCTCATCGCCCAGGATACCAGCGATTACGGCCACGACCTGGGCATGAAGGACGGCCTGGCGACCCTGCTCGATGCGCTGGTGACGGCCGCGCCCGACATCCCCTGGCTGCGACTCATGTACGCCTGGCCGGGTTACGTGACGCCGCGGCTGATCGAGACGATGGCGGCCCGGCCACAAATCCTGCCCTATCTGGACATGCCGCTGCAGCACGGCCATCGCAGCACCCTGTTGCGCATGCGGCGCCCGGCCAACATCGAGTGGGTCTACGAAACCCTGGCGCGAATGCGCGCCCTGATGCCACAACTGGCCGTTCGCACGACTTTCATCGTGGGCTACCCGGGCGAGACCGATGCCGAGTTCGAGGGCCTGCTGGATTTCGTGCGCGACCTGCAGTTCGATCGTGTGGGCGCCTTCAAATACTCGCAGGAAGCGGGCACGCCCTCTGCCGCATTGCCGGACCAGGTGCCGGAGGCCATCAAGCAGGAACGCTACGATGCCCTGATGTCGCTGCAGCAGGGCATCAGTCTGGCGAAGAATCAGTCGCTTGTCGGCCGCGAGATTGACGTGCTGGTAGAGGGTCATGGCGCCCGCGAGGACGAGGGGGGCGCGGCGGATGGCGCCACGCTCAGTCTGGGGCGCAGCTGGCGCGACGCGCCGGAGATTGACGGCTACGTCATCGTCGAGGGCGAGCTGCCGCCGGGCGAAATCGTACCGGTGCGCGTCACCGGTGCGACATCCTACGACCTCTTTGCCAGCGTGGAGTTGGGGACGCCGGCGGTCATACAGCCGGGGCAAATCTTCGGAGAGGGCGCCATACAGATGCAGGAGCGGGCATGAGCACAACGCAGAGGGCGGGGCCGGTCAAGACCGACGCAACGGCGCAGGCCTTGCTGCACGACTACATCACCGGGCGCCGCAGTCCGCGCAATTATCTCGACCGGCCGGTCGACCGCGCGACCCTGTTAAGCCTGCTGGAAGCGGCCCGGCGAGGGGCGTCCTCCAACAACTCTCAGCCCTGGAATTTCATCGTGGCCAGCAAGGGGGACCCCTCCGCCTGGGAGCGTTTGTTCAGCTGCCTGCTGCCCGGTAACCAGAGCTGGGCTGGAGGCGCGGCCGTGCTGATGGTCGTCGTGGCCACGCTGGAGCAGGGTGGCCGCACGCTACGCACCAGCCATTTCGATACCGGTCTGGCGATGGGCAACCTCACCCTGCAAGCTATGTCGCTGGGCCTGATGTTGCGCAACATGGGCGGCATCGACCGCGACCGCGTCCGCGAACTCTACGGCATCCCGGCCACGCATGAAGCGATTTGCGGCGTGGCGCTGGGGTGGCCTGCGCCGCCCGATTCGCTGCCGCAAGACCGGCGCGATTTTGAACTGGAGGCTCAGGAACGCAGACCCCTGGACACTTTCGTCTTTGGCGAGAACTGGGGGCAGCCCGCGCCCTTTCTTCAGGACGAGGCCTGACCCCCGAACTAGTGCAACTTGATGCCGACGGCCATCCCGTCGCCAATCGCGATGATGGTGCTGGACAGGCGCGGTTCATTCGCCATGGAGCGGTTGAAACTGTGCATGCCTTCGTCGCCTTCGCTGCCCTGGGCCAGCACGCGGCCACCGCGAAAGGCGTTGTGGGTCGCGATCACGCCGCCGACGCGCAGGTTGTCGAGTGACCAGGCGAGGTAGTCCGGGTAGCCCTCCTTGTCGGCGTCGATGAAGACCAGATCGAATGGCCCCTGCGCCGACAATTTCTGCAGGGACTGCAACGCCGGGCCTTCATGCAGCTGGACGCGGTCGCCCATCCCGGCGCGCGCGAAGCTGGCCCGCGCCACGCGGGCGTGCAGGCTGCTGACTTCAAGGGTATGAAGAACGCCGTCCGGCGGCAGGGCGCGCCCCAGCCAGGTGCCGCTGTATCCGGCCAGCGTACCGATTTCCACGATTTTGCGGGCGCCCGCCAGTTGCGCCAGCCATTGCAGCATCCGTCCTTCCTGCGGGCTGAGGCTGATGCGCGGCATGTCGTGGCGCCGGGTCTCCGCCTGAATCCAGGCGAGCACCTCGTCCTCCTGGGCAAACAAGTCCTTGACGTAGGCTTCGCGGGCGGATTTGTCGTCCATACCTCTCCTCATTTTCTGTCGGGACGGACCCTGGCGACGGGACGGTCGCGAAAGATCTCGAAATGGTCGAAATCGCGCGCGAGCAGGGTCGCGGGAAACACTGCGCGCGCCTCCTGCTTGATGTCACGCTCGCGGTAACGACGCGATACGTGGGTCAGAATCAGCGTCTCCACGTTGTTTTCGGAGGCGAGCAGCGCCGCCTGGTGGGCGGTCAGGTGACCGAAGGCCCTGGCGGTCTCGACGTCTTTGTGCAGGAAAGTGGCTTCAATGACCAGCGCCGTGGCATCGCGCACGTACTCTCCCAGATTGTCGATACGTGCGCAATCGCCAATGTGCACGTATTTCGCGCCGGGCAGCGCCGGGGCCAGCACCATGTCCGGCGTGATGTGGCGGCCGTCGGCCAGGGTGACGCTTCTGCCCTGCACCAGTTCGCGTCGTTCGGGACCGGCCGGTATGCCCAGCGCTTCCGCCCGCTCGACGAGAAAGGGACGGTGCGCTTTCTGCTCAAATGCGAAGCCAAAGTTGCCCCTGCCGCGATGACTGACCGGAAAGGCGGTGACGACGAAGGCCTTCTCTTCAAGTAGCAGGCCTGGCTTGAGTTCCCGCAGACGAATGTCGATGGGCAGACGTTCATAATCGAGGACGACGCCGAAGAGCAGGGCGTGGATCCGCCGCAAGGGATAGTAACCGGCCCAGATTTCAATCTCGTTAATGTTTTCCCAACTGGTCAGGGTGGACATCAGGCCGCCGAGGCCCAGAATATGGTCGAGATGCCCGTGAGTCAGCAGCACGCGGTTGAGGTTGCGAAAGCCAACGCCGCTGCGCAGGATCTGGCGCTGGGTGCCCTCCCCGCAATCGATCAGGAAGCGCTGGTCGCCGGCCAGCAGCAACTGCGCGGGCAGGCCGCGATGGTTGGAAGGCGCGGAGGCCGACGTGCCCAGCATCACCAGTTCAAACACGCTCAGCCGTCCCCGGCGCCGACCGTGAAGGCATTGTCGCTCAGGAAGAGGCGCGTGCCGCGAGCCTCGCCATCAATGAGGATGGCAAGGCGCTGTTTGTCACCCTGCCGGTACGCGCCGGTTGAAACCAGGTAGTTGCCCGGAGGCGTGGATGCGGGCAGGCTGACGTAGGTCACCTGAATGAATATGTCGCGCGGCCGCAGGCTGGAAGGCAGGACACTGATGCGGTCATTTTGCGAGGTAATGACGGCCGGATCCGGCATCACGTGGATGAACAGTCGCAAATCCTCATGCAGGGGGCCATCCACGCGCCACCAGGTGACCGAGGTAAGGGCATCGCCTTCCCGATAGATGCGGCTTTCACGCGGTTCGTAGCCAAGAAAGGTGAGGTTGCTGTCCAGGGTCACCGGTGGCAGCAGGTCCACCGCGCCGCCCGGCGCTTCCGGCGCGAGACGAAGAGTCGAGGTTGTGGTGAAACTGCCGACCCTGTCCCCCAGTCTCTCCCGCACGTCCAGCAGGAACGCGGAGTCTTGCAGCGAGGGCGGGTTCTGATTCAGGGCGTTTTCCTGCAGCCAGTCGCGCAGAAGCGGATGCATGTTGGCCAGGGTAGCCGGGTCCGGCAGGATGATCTGCTGCAACTCGCCTCCGCTGGCGAGCACCAGACCGGTGAGACAGTCGGCGTAGCGCAGGTCTTCACCACGGTCATGCAGGAGCAGGAGCAGTCGCCAGGCGTCACCCAGTTCGAGGGAGGGTTCCGGCTCCACCGTCGGGAGACAGACCACGGTGGGCAGATCGTCCGCGCTGGCTTCGATGTGGCGCGCCAGCTGGCCCACGCGATCGTTCCAGACTTCCTTGGTTTCCGCTGACGAGGCCCAGACGTTGAACAGGTCGTGGCCGGTCCAGACGATGTTTAGGCCGGGCAACACGACAATCGCAAGCATCGGAATGAAACGCGCCAGCTGACCGGGATTGATGGAGAGCGTCGCCACGCCAAAACCGAAGAGGAGCGCCAGCGAGGGCAACAGCACCGCCATGCTGGCGAAATCCGGGCTGTTGTTGACGAAAAGCGTCGCCGGCGCCAGCGCCACCAGGAAGACAAGCGGCAGGGCGAAGCGCGGCCGGTGGCGAAAGCGAAAGGCCGCCAGCAGGCCTGCCAGACAAATCAACCCGCTGACGAGGTCAAACAGGGGCCGTCCCGGCACATTGTGCAGGGGGCTGGAATCGCCGACCAGGGCGATCCCGGTCAGGGTGTTGGCCACGGATTGCATGGGCGGGCTGACAGTGACGTCGTAGTCCCCCAGCAGCCGCGCAAAACCGCTGAGTTCGGGCAGGCGCAGCGAGGACAGCAGGTAGGGCGTCATGACCACCAGGGCCAGGCCCAGCACGAAGAGCAGGGACAGAATCAGGGTCAGGGTCAGCGGTCCCTGGCTGCGTGTCAGCCAATAGATGAACAGCAGGGTGCCAAGAACCAGCCAGAATTGCACCGGGTGCACATAGAAGCCGATCCCGGCTGCGATCCCCAGCAGGGTGAAGGCAATCGTGCCTGGCAGGCGCTGCCCGATTCGCGGCGGCACGGAGAGAATCTGTACGGTGCTCAGCATGGTGGCGGCGCTCATCAGGGGCGTCAGGTTCATCGGTGTGACACTGCGACCCAGCAGGACGGGCCACAGGCTCACACTTAACAGGGACAGCGCAGCCACCGCACCACGCACTCCACAGAGTCGTCGCGCGAGGGTGTAAACGAGGGCGAGGGTGAGCAGGCTGACGAAGACGGAAAACACGCGGAATCCGACGCTCCCGCCGCCGGTCAGACTGCTGCCAAACCCCAGCAAGGCCGGGTAAAGGCCCTCGCGCCCCCATGCTGCGCCGGTGGGGGACTGGTCGTAAAAGACCGCGATGTGCCCGGCGCGCAGCGACTCGACGATGCGCAGGGAGAGATATTCGTCCTCATTGAAGCCGGTGGGCAGGTCTGCCAGGCGATAGCTGCGCAGCGTGGCTGCAATGAGCAGAAACAGGGTCGCCAGGACGAAACCGGTGCGGGGGGACAAGACAGAACTCCAGAGAGAATCCGGGTGACGGCTGTTTCAGAGCGCAGTGGCCATGGCGGTGAAGAGCAACACCAGCAGGCCGAGCGCGACACTTATCCGGGCCAGTCGCACTTCCTGGCGCCGCAGCCGTTGCCATTCCGCTGCATTGCGGCCTCCCCGATCCAGCAACCACCCCGCCCGACGCAGCGCCGGCGCCACACGCCACTGCAGGAGGAGGCCGCATATCACCATCCCGGCCATGGCCACGTGCTTGAGCAATATGGCGCGGCTCCAGGGACTGTTGAATTGTAGCATACCTTCGTAATGGGGGTTCGCCGTCATCTGGAAGAGGCCGGTCACCAGCAGCACCACCATGCTGATCCAGCTGAAGGGTTGAAAGCGCTGCCGCAGACGGTCGAGCAGGCGGTAACGCTGCGGATTGTCCGCCAGGCTACGTCGCGTTTCAGGCCAGACCAACAGGGTCAACAGAAAGAGACCGCCCAGCCAGAAGACCGTGGCCAGCAGGTGCAGAAAGAGGCTAAGGGCAAGGAGTGACGGGTACACGACCCTCTGCCTCCGGGCTGTCTGGCGCGCGGGCGGGGATGATGCGCCGGCCGCAGACCTTTTCCATGTTGGCAAGTTGCGCGAAGCTCGTCAGGGTCTGCCTGTCTGGCGCGATGATGCTCCACCAGTACTGCTCGTCGTCCTCATCCCAGGCCGGGTCCGCGATCGACAGGGCCGTCATCAGACCGACCCAGGGGCGCCAGTGCTCTGCGGCGTAACGGTAGGCCCGCACGAGGTAATCCGCCTGGGTCGCTTCGTCCACCGCAAACCAGGAATAGGCCGGGTTATGCCCGGCGACGTCGCGCGTCCAGCCGGTCTCAAGGATGGCGACCTGGCGCGCGGCGTCGCCGTTTGCGACCATGATGCGGCGTAGATCTTCCACGCGGCGGAAGGTGAAGAAGCGCTGTCCGCCGCCCGCTTCGGCTTCATCCGGGCCGAGTTCCGGCGAGGAAAAGCCGGGCGCGTGCATCCCGACCACGTCGACATGGTGCTGGAAGCCGGCGTCGTAAAGCTCCTGCAGATACAAATCATCCGGGCGCGCCTGTTCACAACAGGTGCCGGTAGGCGCCAGGCCGGCCGAAATCAGGATGGCCTGCGGGTCCGCGGCGCGAATGGCGGCGCTGCAGACCTGGAGCAACTCTGTGTAGTCGGCGGCCGACGGGGGATGGCCGCCCCATTCGCGGGCGAGATTGGGTTCGTTCCAGATCTGGTAGGCGGCGATGCGGCCCGCATGCCGTGTGGCAACCGCGCCACACCACTCGCCCCAGTCGTCCAGATGCCGGCGGGCGGGCGGCACGTCGACGGGCATTGCTCCAGGGGGAGCCGGGTTTGCGGCGCGCACCCAGCCCGGCGAGTGGCCGAGGCGCGCGACCAGCTGCAGACCCTTGCCTTCGATTTCTGCGACCAGTTCATCGGCGCGGCCAAAACGGTAATCGCCGGCATGGGGCTCGGTGTCCGCCCAGGCGAAGCCTTGTTTGACGTGACTGAAGACCATCAGACGCACCATGTCGAGGCGCCAGCCGGTGAAGCCGTCATCCCACCAGAGCGAGGTCTGGATGCCATAGGTCAGGGGCGTGAAGGGCGGGTTGGTGACCGCCGCTGCGGCCAGGGGGTCCGGCGGCGGGCGACGCAGCGTGACTGCGACGGTCAGCGCCAGCAGAAACAGGCCGACTCCCGCCCATCGCAGGGTGGCCGGCGTCATCCGCTGTCGGCGCTTTCCAGCCGTCGCTCCAGTTGCCAGGCGCCAATGTCATCGTAGAGGGGTCGGAAAACCCAGTCCTTGCCGATAATGGAATAGGGAACATTGTCGTTGTTGGGGTCCCAGCCCGCCTGGGGACCGTAATTGAAATTCCAGATAAAGGCTAGCCAGATGTCGCTCCACTCCTCCATCAGGTCCAGCGCCTGGATGGTCCAGCGGGACTGTTCTTCCGGTGTATTGTCGTTGGCGAATTCAAACCCCGGGGGATGGCCGTCCAGCCCCTCCGTGGTGGCCCAGCCGAATTCGGTGACGCAGAGCGGCTGGTCGCCGCCGGCGAGTTTGATCTTGTCGGCATAGGTCCGAAGCGTGCTGTAGAAGCTCCAGCTGTGATGCGGGTTGTCGAAGGGGCCGCGGAAGGTGGCGGAGGGGTCGTTGGCGACCTCATTCCAGGGGAGGTCGGGGCCGATGTTGTAGCCGTTGTGATGGGCGCCGATGCAATCCGCGTAGTTGAGCAGGCCGGCATTCACCATGCTGTCAAAATAGACGAAGTCGTCGATGGCGCTGATGCGCCCGTCCGGCTCGGTCCAGCCGCCCGTGGGCGCGAGGGCGCCACTGATGATGATAATGCCGGGGTCCAGCGCCTTGACCGCCAGGGTGGTATCGCGCAGCAGGTCAATGTAATCCGCTGCAACCAGACCGCGCGGGGCCGTCCACTCTCGATCAAGATTCTGCTCGTTCCAGACCTCGATGGCGTGCACCATGCCAGAATAGCGACTGACGATGGACGTGACGAAATCGACGTAGTCTTCATTGCGGGCCGGCGGGCCATGACGGTCGTGGTCGACGTTCTGGTCGCGCGCCCAGGCGGGCGCCGTGACGATGGAAAGCATCACGTTCAGGTTGTACTCCGCCGCCAGCGGAAGGGACAGGTCAAGCGCGGCCCAGTCAAGGCGGTTCTGCTCGGCCTCAATGTGTTCCCAGCGGACCTGTTGCTTGTACCAGCGCAGGCGCAGCTTGTTGGCGACTTCCCGCATCCAGGTCTCCTGATTGTCAGGGTTGAGGTCCGGGCTAACCTGGACCTGAATGCCGGGCCGGAAGCTGCGGTCGGAAACGGGCAGGGGGGTCGGCGGCGGACGCTGTTCATCGGGCCCGGCAACGACAATGGCCGGCGCAACGGATGTGGGTGGCAGGGTGGGCCAGGCCGTAGCGGCGGTCGCGACAGGTTGCGCAACGCTCGCCGGCTGCATGGCCTGAGGCAGGGGCAGGGCGGCGTTGCTGGCGGTGGTGATGTTGCGCGGTTCGTTGACGAGGCCGTAGACGAAGTAGATGGCGATAAAGGTGCCGGCGCCCATCAGGATGGTGATGGCGGCCCAAATGATGGTGAATATCCGGATACCGCGGCGGGAGCCAGACACGTACAACCTCTCCTTCAGACCATCCTGGCGTGCTAACGTGCGGCAGCGATGGCGCCGCAGGCCGGGCAACTGCCGTCCGGCCGAATCATGGCGTAACCGGCCTGTGGGTCCGCTCCGTAATAGGTGAAGTCCACGTTCCAGACGATCAGCAATCGCACGCGGCCGCTTTGCGATGAGAGGGCGATCGAATCTGCCAGCCAGGCCGCCTGCTGTTGCACGGTGACGTTGCCGGCCCAGGAGAAATGCGCCGGCAGCGGCCCGTAACCCTGGGGGCTCAGATAACCCAGCTCGGTGAAACAAATGGGCTTGCCGCCGCTGTATTTCGAGTACTCATTGAGCATGGGCCAGAAATAATAGGAATAGTGATAGCCGCCGGGATGGCCGGACTGGCCCTGCGGCGAGGAAACGCCGGCATTGTAATGCGCGCCAAGGCAGTCCATGTGATTCGTGCCGCCGGCCGCCACGAATTGCTGCAGAAACACGTTGTCATCGCAGCCGTTGGCGGTGCAACGCCCGCCAAAGAACCCTGTGGGCGCGGGCGCGCCGCTGATCACCATGGTGGCCGGGTTGGCGCTCTTGATGGCGACATGGGCGCGTCGCATCAGGTCGGCGAAGCTGTTGCCGTTGATCTGGCCCTGCGGCCATTCGCGATCAATGTTGGGCTCGTTCCAGACCTCAATGGCGTCCGCGCCCTGGGCGGCCACCTGGCCCAGCCAGGCGGCGAATTCGTCCATGTAGGCCGCGCCGCGCGCCGCCAGTTGGTTCTTGTCGCCGAGGGCGCCGATCAACACCTTGAAGCCATTGGATTTGGCGGCGCTGATGACGCCGCCGGCGTCGCCACCGGGGTGACGGACCTGCTTTTTCATCCAGGTCATGCCGGACTGACGCATGGCATTGACGGCGCGGCCACTGCCGGTGTCCGTAACGTGGCCACCGTATTCGAAAGCGCCTGCCTGAATGCTGCCCGCCACCGGCGCGGCGGCCGGCGCCACGGCGGGTCGTGGCACGGCAGTGGGCGCGGGGGTCGGCGTGGGTGTGGGGGTCGGCGTGGGCGCCAGCAGCCCGATGGCCATGCCGTCTCGCGCGACCGCGTCGCCGCCGGTGACCACGTCCACGTTGATGGCGTAATTGCCATCCGGCGCGATCAATGTGGTCTGCAGGTCAGCGTCGAGTCCGGTCAAGGTTTCCGACTGCACACCATCGGCGCCTTCAATGCGCCAGCGCAGGGTCGGTGGCTGGTGTTGTGGCGCGACCGGCAGTCCCAGTTTGTAGGTGAGCAGGGCATCGCCCAGCCCCTGTGACCGGGCCGGGGCCAGCAGACCTTCCAGACTGACACCGGCCAGCGCGAAGGGCAGGCTGCGATCCAGACGGGAGCGCAGGGTTTCGCCGGTGGTCAGCCAGTAGCGCACGGCCCGTTCTGCGTCACCGTCGCGATACTCGATCCATGGCGCCATGGCGGCGCCGTCGAAACCGGCCGCGGCGCGCTGGCCGTCCAGACCGGCAAGGATCGGCGTGCCGGGCTGTACGGCCCCGTCGTCGGTGGTGTCGACGTCAATGACGACATCACCCAGGCCGGCGTAGGCCTCGGCCAGGCCGGTCTTCGTGAAGCTGCCTCCCGATTCGCGCAGGGACCATACGCTGTAACCGGCCAGCAGGCGCGACCTTTCCACCTCGTCGACGGCGTGGCGCAGCATTTGCTGCACGACCTGGCCCGGCCCGTAGGCCTCCGGCTGCAGGGGCAGGCGCAACTGAACAATGTCGGCCTGGCGACCCAACTCGCGCCAGTTGTAGGCGCCTGTGTCCAGTTGGCCGTTGACAAACGTCGCCGGCGGCACGACGACCCCCAGACTTAGCGAGCTTTCCGCCATGCCGGCGGCCAGTTCGCGAATGAATTCTGTGAAGAGTCGTCCTTCTTCCGGCTGAAGGCCGCGCCAGTCGATCAGCAGCCCGTCAAAGCCGCTGCCGGCAAAGGTCGACAACTGCGCGACGTGCTGCCGGCGCAACTCCCGGTTCGCCAGGATGCTGCTGGTCGTGTGTGGATCGATGGCGCGCTCGTCAATGAAATTGCGCACTACCGGCATGACCAGATAGCCACTCTCGAAATCGAAGCCGGCGGCCAGGCTGCCGGTCAGCCCGCCGGCCAGAGTGGGCTGAATGCCGGCCGGGGCGATGATATTGGCCAGTTGCGCTATCTCAGGGGACAGGGTGTGGTGGACCTCCACCGTCACCAGCACAGTGGGTTGGGAAGGAGGTGTCGCCTGGAAGAGCGCCAACTGTTGCGGCAGACGCTCAAGCGAAGCGCGCAGGGACAGGTTGCCCTGTTGCTGCGAGGGCAGAAACTCCCAGCCCATGCCGTTCCAGCCATAGAGCGAAAAAACCGGCGCGCTGCCGACGCCCGCGGGCAACGCCAGGTCCAGGGTGATGGTTTGCGGCGCCAAACCGTCGCTGTAAAGCGAGAAGACCGGGCTTTGCAGGGCGAGGTCCGCCGGAATGGCAGCGCGGGCATCGCTCACCCATGCCGCAGCGCGGTCACCGCCGGCGAAGTCTGCGGCTGGCAGGGCTTCGATGGCGATGCTGAATCCTTCGCCGGGATCTTCGGCAGCGACCTGTAGCGTGAGGCCGTCCTCGTGCCGGACCGCGCGATTTACGGAGTCAAGCGGGCGGAAACAGGGGCCCGTGATCTGGCTCGCGATCTGAAACTGTGACAACAGGCAGGCGGCCCGTCTGCCGAGGTTGACGGGAGGCAGAAGCAACCCGATGACGACGAGGGTCATAACGGCAAAAAGGGTCGCCAGTCCGCTCAGGCAGCCGCAACAACCTGGAAGTCGGCGGGGCCGCCGCGGCGGCACAGAGGCGCTGCCGGTCATCGCTGCCGGTCGCCCATCCTGATCCGTCTCGTCCGCGATGAGTAGCCGGGTATCGCCCTTTTCCTTTGCCATGTGTTTCCTTCGAGGCTCGTCGACAGCGTCAAGCGGAGCGTCTCCGGCAGGGAAGCGCCGGGCCAGGATGAGTGCCCGACCCGGCGGCATTGTAGCAGTGGCCCGTTGCAGCGGCAAGCAAGGCGCAGGGTATACAATGACTCCGGTCGCGGGCAGGAGGAAACCGTTTATGGCCGGCTTTTACGCGCAAATCGCACGCTTTTACGATGCCGAACACCGGGACAAGAGCGATGACCTCGCGTTCTACGAGCGCCTTGTCAGTGAACATGGGCCTGGTCCCTTGCTGGAGGTCGGTTGCGGCAGCGGCCGCGTGTTGTTTCATCTGGCGCAGAGGCTGACGGACGTGCAGGGCGTCGACAGCGAGGCGGCCATGCTGGCGCGGGCGCGGCGACGCCTGGCGCATTCATCCGCGGCATTGCCGGGGCGCATTGGCCTGCACCACGCCGACGTGTTGCAACTGGAACCGGGGCAGCGTTTCCGGTACCTCCTCCTCAGCTACAATTGCCTGATGCACTTTCACACGCAGAACTCGCAGCTGGCGTTGCTGCGGCGATTGCGGAACTGGCTCCTGCCGGAGGGCCTGCTGGTCATCGACCTGCCCAACGCCGGAGAGGCTTTCGCAACTGAAGACAGTGAGGCATTGATGCTGGAACGCTGCTTTCACGACCCCGAAACGGGTCATTTGATCATGCAGCAGGCGAGCAGCCGGCTGGACCGCGCGACCCAGTTAATGCACACAACCTGGGTCTATGACGAGATCGATGGCGACGGGCTTGTGCAGCGGACCCTGGCGCCGGTGGTGTTTCGCCACTTCTTTTTCAGTGAACTGCGGCTCTTGCTGCAGCTTTGCGGCTTCAGGGATGAGGCCTGTTACGGCGACTACGGACAGGAGCCCTTCGAGGACGGCTGCGAGCGACTGATTGTGCTGGCACGTGCGGCGTGACAGGACGCGCGGCTACGCTCAGTCCGACTGGATGATGACCGGCATTTTCCCGCCGAGCTTCTCGACGTACCCGGTCAACGCATCCCTGGTGAGAGGGAAGACCCTTGTGTCCCCCCCGGCGAGGCAAAAAATCACATCCATCAGGAGGTCAATATCTCCCTCGACGTCGATGTCGTCATCCACAAATACGTTTTCTGCCCAGTCCACAATCTCAGGCAGGGAAATCTCGTTCCGGGCATAGCCATACAGTTTATCCAGCAACACTTCCCTGTCAATCACGCGTGTCGTCATTGTATTACTCCGTTTCGTGGTACAGGTGCCCGCTGTCAACCGGATACTTCTGGTGCGATTCTATCAGGTTTCCTGCCCCATCATAAACTTCCTGCACAATTCGCAGTGTGACCTCGCTGGCGTCGACAAACTTGACAATCCGCTGCGCTCCAAAAACGACTCCCGGGCGTTCTTTCCAATATCTGCGCCCGCCATTTGAGAGTTCCTCCCAAAAGGGGAACTTGCGTTCGTTTCTTTCCCTGGTCGCCATCAACCGCGCATTTCAGTCAGCAGGGCCTGATACTTCTCATCGCTCAACGGGCGCCAGGACTCGCCGCGCCGCGGCCACTTTTCATCCTCCAGGATCTCGCGCACGCGTTCCAGCGCCACCGGCGTGACGTCCGCGCGCGCCTGCGCGACCTTGACCGGCAGCACGGAGTCGTGCTGTTCATCGGCGGCGCGGATGGCGGCGCCGTCCTCAAAGCTGCCGGCGACCTCAACCTCGCCCACGATGGACTTTGTACCCTTCGCCTTCGAGCCCTTTGCGCGGCCGGTGGTTTCGTAAAGCAACATGCGCGTGCCGGCCGGCAGATGCTCCGCCCAGCGTTTGGAAGCGCGTCCGCTGAAGCCGATGGTCGGGTCGCCGTCCCAGCCGGCCCATACGAGTTTGATTCCCTTGTTGGTCATACTGTCTACCTTTCAGGACCTCAGGCGTGCTGTACGCCGCGGGTGTTCAGGCGAATGACGTAGAGAGAGGTCGTCGCGGTGATGTAGAGATGATCGAATTGCGGGCCGCCGAAGCAGCAGTTGGCGATCGGCTCGGGCGCCAGGATCTTGCCCAGCCGCTCCCCGGCCTGGGTGTAGACCTGGATGCTGTCCGCCGAGCTGGTGAAGAGGTAGCCGTTTTGGTCGAAGCGGAAACCGTCCGGCAGGCCCGGATTGATCTCGGCAAAGAGGCGTCCCACGCCGAGCGAGACACCATCTACCACGTCAAAGACGCGAATGTGATGCGGGCCGTCGGGGTCGTGGGATGCGCCGGTGTCCGCCACGTAGAGTCGCGCTCCGTCCGGCGAAAAGGCGAGGCCGTTGGGCTTGACCATGTCGTGGATGACGCGCGCAATGGCGCCGCTGGCCGGATCGAGGCGGTAAACGTGGCAGCCGTCCTGCTCGAAGGGGTTTTCGTGGCCCTCTTCCGTGCCAGGCAGAATGCCGTAGGGCGGGTCGGTGAACCAGATGCTGTCGTCGGGGCGCACGACCACGTCATTGGGCGAATTGAAGCGGCCGCCCTGAAAGCGGTCGGCCAGGGTGACCACGCTGCCGTCGGCTTCGGTGCGGCTGACGCGGCGCGCGCCGTGTTCGCAGGTGACGAGGCGCCCCTCGCGGTCAAGGGTGTTGCCGTTGCTGTAGTTGGAGGGCTGGCGGAACGTTTCGACGCCGCGGGCGGCCGACCAGCGCAGCATGCGATCGTTGGGGATGTCGCTCCACACGACGCTGTCGTCCGGCAGCCAGACCGGGCCCTCCGCCCAGATGCAGCCGCCCGCCAGGTGTTCCAGGCGCGACTCCGGCAGCAGCAGTTCGTCGAAACGCTCGTCGAAGACCTCGAATCCCTCGGCCATGATTGTTTCTCCCCCGGGTCCGGTCAGCCCGCAGATAGTAGCGAATTCATTTCAGCCTCGCAGGGCCTGGTCGAGGTCGGCGATCAGGTCGTCTGCGTGCTCCAGACCGACCGAGACCCGCAGGAGGTTGGGCGCTGTGCGGGTAACCCCCTTTTCCATCGAGGCCCGGTGCTCTATGAGGCTGTGCGTCCCGCCGAAGCTGGTGGCGCGGCGGAAAAGCCTGACCCTGCCGGTCACCGCCAGCGCCTCGTCAGCGCCGCCGCGCACCTGCAGCGAAAGCAGGCCGCCATAGCCGCTCATTTGCCCGCGGGCCACGCCATGGGCGGGGTGGCTTTCAAGGCCAGGGTAATTGACACGCTCGACGGCGGGATGCTGCTCAAGGAATCGCGCGAGTTGCAGGGCGTTGTCGGCGTGTGCGCGAACCCGCAGGGGCAGGGTTTCGATGCCCCGCAGGGTCAGCCAGCACTCCAGCGGTGAGGGCACGGCGCCGCCGACCTGCTGGATCTGCTGCAGACGGTCGAAACGTTCGTCCACCACGCCAGTGACGATGATGCCGCCCAGCACGTCGCTGTGGCCGCCGAGGTACTTGGTAGTGGCGTGCATGACATAGTCGGTGCCCAACTGCAGCGGCCGCTGGAAAACGGGTGTGGCGATGGTGTTGTCGCAGGCCACGCCGGCGCCGGCGTCGTGGGCGATGGCGCTGATGGCGGGGATGTCGCTGACGCCCAGTTCCGGGTTGGACGGAGTCTCCACAAGCACCAGGCGCGTTTCCGGGCGCATGGCGGCGGCGACGTTTTCCGGCCGCGACATGTCGACAAAGGTCGTGTCGATGCCCTGACGCGCCAGGATGTCGGTCATGATGATGCGAATGCCGTAATAGAGCACGTCCGGCGCGACGACGTGATCGCCCTGGGCGAGAGTCTGCAGCAGGGCATGGATGGCCGCTGAGCCGGAAGCGAAGGACGCGGCGTCCGCGCCGCCCTCCAGCGCCGTGATGCGCGCCTCCAGCGCCAGGCGATTGGGATTGCCAAGACGGCTGTAGACATAGTCCAGCGGGTAACTGCCGTCTGGCGCGCGCTCGTAGGTGGTCGAAAAGTGCACCGGTGCAACAATGGCGCCGCTGGCGGGATCGACGACGTGGCCGGCGTGGATGGCCTGCGTTTCCACGTTCATAGGGGGTCCTTTCAGGCGCGCAGGGTCGCGCCCAGTTGATTTTCGGCGGCGCGCACGATTTTGCGATGCACCTTCGCCACCTCGCGGTCGGTCAGGGTGCGGGCGTCGGTCTGGTAGACGAGGTTGAAGGCCAGGCTCTTGTGGCCAGGCGGGACGGGATCGCCGGTGTAAACGTCGAAGAGGCGCAGGTCCTGCAACAGGTCTCCGCCGGCGCGACGCAGGGCCGTCTCAACGTCCGCCGCCGCCACCTCCTCACGCAGCACAAGGGCGATGTCCTGGAAAACGGGCGGCGTGAGCGGCAGGGCCTGCAGGGGGTAACTGCGCCAGTTGCTGCGCTCCAGCAACCTCTCCAGGTCCAGTTCGGCGACCAGCACCGGGGCGTCGCTCAGGTCGAAGGCCTGCGCCACCAGGGGGTGCAACTCGCCAGCGTGGCCGAGTGTAACCTCCTGGCTGCGAATGGCCGCCGAGCGGCCGGGGTGCAGGCTGGCGTGCTCGCCCCGACCCCAAAGGACGCCGGGGATCTTGAAACTGGCCAGCAACCGCTCAAGCACGCCCTTGAGATCGAAGAAGTTCAGCAGGCCGTCGTCGGCGTCGCCCTGCCAGTCCGGCACACGTCGGCGGCCGGTCAGGAGCAGGGCCAGACGCCGCGGCTCGCGGGGCAGTTCCTCATTCGCCTGCGGCAGGTAAACCTGGCCGATCTCGAAGACCTGTTGTGTCTCACGCCGGCGCGCGTTGGCGGCGGCGCTGTCCAGCAATTGTGTGAGCAGGGTATGGCGCAGCGCGCGCTTTTCCGGCGCGACGGGGTTGAGCAGTTCGACGTAGGGCTGCGTGTGAAAGCCGGGGCCGCCGCCAGGCGTCAGGAGCGCTTCGCGTTCCGGTGAACTGAAGCGGTGGCTGATGTTTTCACGCAGACCAAGCGTCGCCAGCAGGTCGCGCAGCAACTCCTCATGCTCCAGCGCCAGGTCCGCGTGTGGGGGCGGCAGTTCATCGTCGATCATGCTGTCCGGGATGCGGTCGTAGCCGTAGATTCGCGCCAGTTCCTCAATCAGGTCGGCCTGGCCAGTGACGGCTTCGCTGCTGATGTCGAGGCGGTGCTCCGGCGCCGTCACCTCCATCTGATTCGCCTGCACGTTTACCGCGAATTCGAGACGGCGCAGGATAGCGGTGGCCTCCTCCGCCGCGAAGTCCACGCCCATGATGCGCTGGATTTCGGCGACAGTCAGGTCAACCTGCACCGGCTCCGGCGGCAGGGGATAATCGTCGACGATGCCGGCAGCGACCGTGCCGCCGCCGTGGCGGCGCATCAGTTCGATGCCGCGTCTGACGCCGTCCGCCGCGATGGATGGATGCACACCGCGGCTGAAACGAACCCCGGCGTCGGTGATGACCTTTTGCGACTGCATCGTGCGGCGGATGTTGACGGGGTTCCAGTTGGCGGCCTCGAGCAGCACGTTACAGGTGTTGTCGTCAATTTCAGTTTCGGCGCCGCCAATGACGCCTCCAAGACTGAGGATGCCGGCGGAATCCAGCAGGATGATGTCGTGCGCATCCAGGTCGCGCCGGGTGCCTTCCAGCGTCGTCAGGGTCTCACCGGGTCGCGCGTGGCGCGTCGTGATGGCGGGCGAGGCGCCGTCCGCGCGCGCCAGCAGCTTGTCGTAATCGAAGGCATGCAGGGGCTGGCCCAGCTCGAAGGTGATGTAGTTGGTGACGTCGACGATGTTGTTGATTGGCCGTTGACCCACCAGGCGCAAACGCTGCTGCAACCACAGGGGCGAAGGCCCGACCCGCGTGTCTCGCAGGAGGGCGAGGGTGAAGCGGGGGTTCAGGGCCGGGTCCTCGATGTGGATGTCGGCCTGACCGTCGATCGGAGGCCCTTCGGCGAGAACGTCCGTGTCTGGCCTGCGCAGTGGCTTGTCCAGCAGGGCGGCGACTTCGCGCGCGACCCCCAGGATGCTGAAGCAGCGCGCCAGGTTGGGCGTCAGTTCGATATCGAACACAACGTCGCCCAGGACATCCTGCAGGGGCGTGCCGGGCCGAAAACTCCCGTCGTCCTCCAGCAGCAGGATGCCCTCGTGCTCGTCGGACAGCCCCAGTTCCTTTTCGGAGCAGACTATGCTGCGGTTGGGGATGCCGCGCAGTGCGCGCTCCTTAAGCCGCAGGCGTTTGGGCGTTTCGCTGTGGCCGTCCCACAATTCAGCGCCTTCCATGGCGAAGGGGGCCCAGAGGGATGGTTCGAGCGGCCCTGCGCCCCTGAATTCAAAAAGATTGGCCGCGCCGGTGACGCACTGCTCCAGGGCGTCGCCGCCATAATCGACCATGGCGAGCACGAGGCGATCGGCATTGGGGTGGGCGCGCACTTCCCGGATGGCGCCCAGCAGCAGCCTGTCGCGGTCCCAGACCAGATGGTCCGAGGGCGGCCAGCGCACGCCCTTGACCGCGCCCTGGGGCAGGCCGAGATAGTTGATGGCGGCGACCTCAAGGCCGGCCAGGGTCAGGCGCTCGGCCAGCCACTCAGCCGGAACATCGACGTCGACCAGGTCGCGCAACCAGGAAAGGGGGACCAGCATGATTTCTCCTTACAGGGTCAACTGGCGGGTGCGGGCGGATGAATGGCCAGGGGCATCAGGCGTCCTCCGCGGGCGATCGGCGCAGCAGGCCCGCCGCGCCGGGCACGATGATGAGCAGGGTGGCACAGACCAGACCGCGGGTGCGGGGGTTCCTGCAGCGCTCGCCATGCGGCCCGGCGCACGTGGGCGGACATCAACCGGATGGCGACAATAATCGGAATGGCGGGCATGGCGGCCTCCTGCGCGGGTCCGAATTGCCGGATCAGAACTGCTCCAGAAAACGCAAGTCGTTGCCCCAGAAATAGCGAATGTCATGGATGTCGTGGCGCAACATGGCGCTGCGTTCCGGCCCCATGCCGAAGGCAAAACCGCTCCACTCCGACGGGTCGTAGCCGCCGTTGCGCAGCACGGTGGGGTGCACCATGCCGCTGCCGGCGATTTCCAGCCAGCCGCTGTACTTGCAGACACGGCAACCGGAGCCGTCGCAGAGGAAGCATTCGACGTCAATCTCCATACTGGGCTCGGTGAAGGGGAAATAGGAAGCGCGGTAGCGGACGCGCGCGTTTTCGCCAAACATGCGGCGGGCGAAGGCCGCGACCGTGCCCTTCAGATCGGTCATGCGGATGCCGCGGCCGACGGCCAGGCCCTCCACCTGGTGGAACTGCACCTCACTGCGCGCGGTAATCTGCTCGTAGCGATAGCACATGCCGGGCAGGATGACGCGGACGGGGCGCGTGCCACCTGCGCCGAGGTCACGCATGGCGCGGATCTGGCCCGGCGAGGTATGGGTGCGCAGGATCACGCCAGGTGTGGTGGTATAGAAGGAGTCCTGCATGTCGCGCGCCGGGTGGTGCGGCGGAAAGTTCAGGTACTGGAAGTTGTACTCGTCGGTTTCGACGTCGCGGCTGCGATAGACCTGGAATCCCATTTCCCCCCAGATGCGCGCGAATTCGCGCAGGATGCGGGTGGAGGGGTGGAGACCGCCGGCCTGGCGACGCCGGCCAGGCAGGGTGACGTCGATGAATCCGCCTTCGAGGTCGAGCAGCAGTTCGGCGCTACGAATGGCCTCCTCGCGCTCCTCGTGCGCCTGGGTCAGCAACTGACGTATCTCGTTGGCGCGTTTACCCCAGGCAGCGCGCGTTTCCGGCGGCAACTGACCGGTGGCGCGCAGACTGGCGGTGATGGCGCCGCGGCGCCCCAGCCAGGCGCTCTGCCATGCGTCCAGCGCCTCGCTGCTTTCGCTGGCGGCGAGGGCCTCAAGAGCGTCGGCGTACTGTGCCTCAAGCGTTTCGAGCATGGTCTTCTCCTCTTTCCACATGCGGCGGGTCTGGCCGACCTGTTTTCGGCTGTTCGCCAGTGGCGGGATACAAAAACTCCCGCCCCGGTCAGGGACGGGAGTCTGGATTCCCGCGGTACCACCCTGGTTGGTCGCTCTGGCGACCCGCTCTGCATGCCTGGTAACGCCGGCGGGCGGAACAGGCTACTGACCCCGGTCGCGAGGCGTTCCCCTGTCGGCTCGGGAGGGAATTCCGCGGCTGTGCGTCTGCCAGGGCTTGCAGTCAGGGCCCCGGCTCCCTGAAGACGCCTGCGCCACGGACTGTCTCCGTCGTGGCCGTTGCGCGCCAGTATGCCCTTCCCGCCGGGGAATGTAAAGCGTGAGTCCCGGTTGGCGGGCGTTGCGGGCAGGCCGACTGGCCGCAACCAGGCTGGAGACCGGGCAAGGGCGAGGGGACAGTCCGGGTCGCGGGCGGGCGGGACGCCCTGATGAAGGCCCCTGGGCGCAGGCGATTGAAGCCGTCGCAAGTTGGTGTAAAATCGCGAGGCAGGCGGTCGGTCGCAAGCGGAACGGGCGAGGAATGATCAACGGACGGGTGCTCTTGCTCAATGGCAGCAGTTGGGAGCCGCTGGCCGTCATCAGCGTGCCGCGCGCCATGAATCTCTTGCTGGCCGGCAAGGCCTTCACCGTGGAAGAGAGCGGTCGCTTTCTGCGCACGGTGAGCCAGCGCTTCGCCGTGCCCTCGGTCATCGCCCTGCGCACCTTCATCAACGTGCCGCGCCGCCGCGCCAGCTGGAGTCGCAAGGGTGTGATGATCCGCGACAACTACACCTGCATTTACTGCGGCGCGCGCGCCGGCAGCCTGCAGCGGGGCAAGGTGCTGGCCCGCAGCGACCTGACCATCGACCATATCCTGCCGCGTTCGCGCGGCGGACGTGACCAGTGGACGAACACGGCCTGCGCCTGCACGGCCTGCAACCATCGCAAGGGCGACCGCCTGCCGCACGAGGCCGGCATGAAACTGCGCAGCGAACCCCGTACGCCGCGCACCAGTTACCTGGTGATCGCGGTTGGCAGCGGCCAGGACTCCTGGAAACAGTACATCGAGTTCTGAGCCGGGCCTCAACACTCCGCCGGATAGTCCAGTCAGCGTTCCCGTTGCGGGAGATTTGCGCGTCCGGCAAGGCGCGCTAGAATCCGGCCACTCATATTTTTTGCGGAGGACAAACATGAACCATTCCCGTATTCGTTTTGCCGGGCTGCTGTTGCTGCTGCTGCTGGCATTCACAGTCAGCCTGGTATCGGCGCAGGGTCTGGCGGATGTGGCGCGCGAGGACACCGTCATCCTCGACATCGACGGCGGCGCCTCCACCAACCGCGCCCCCTTCAGCCATAACCAGTTGTTTGGCGGCACCTCGGCCGGTGGCAACGTGGGCACGGGTCAGGTGGTCTACGACCCGCTCTTCGTGCTGAATTACGAGAGCGGCGAGATTGAGCCCTGGATCGGCGAGAGCATGACGCCTTCTGATGACTTCATGACCTGGACGCTGAAGATTCGCGAGGGCGCCTGGTGGGCGGATGGCGAAACGCTGGATGCCGATGACGTCGTCTGGACGGTGAACCTGCTGCTGAATGACGAAACTCGCCGTTTGGCGCGGGCCGCCGCCATTCAGGGCTGGACGGAATCGGTCGAGAAGATCGACGAGCTCACCGTGCAGTTCAATCTGAGCAAACCCAATCCGCGTTACCAGCTGGACTACTATTCGGTCAAGATCGGCGGCAGCTTCCTGCCCATGCCGGAACACCACTGGTCACAGATCGAAGATGTATTTGCCTACGCCAACTTCGACCTGGAAAACGGCCATCCCCTGGGCAGCGGCCCCTACAAGATGGTCAGCGCCAGCGAAAACGAGTTCATCTACGACCGCGATGACAACTGGTGGGGCGCGGCCAGCGGCTACTTCCCGCTGCCGGAGCCGAAGCGCCTGATCTGGGTGCATACCGGCAACGACGACGTACGCTCGCTGCTGGCGATCGACAACCAGCTGGACAGCGTGATGGACATCACCGTCGGCGCCTGGGACGTCATTCGCGCGCAGAACCCGAACTACGTCACCTGGTCGGAGGACCTGCCCTACGTCTGGTTCGGCCCCTGCGCCCGGCGCATTGCCATAAACCACTCCGTCGACCCCTGGGGTGACCCGGAGATGCGCTGGGTACTCAGCCACGCCACCGACCGCAGCGAGGTGGTGCGCATCGCCTATGAGGGCGTTACCGTACCTTCCCGCACCAACTTCCCCGAATACGGTGGTCTGCAGGTCTTCATCAACGCGATGGAGGAGGCCGGCCTGACGCAGTCGCCGGTAGCGGACCTGGATGCAGCGCAGGCCATCCTTGAGGGCAAGGGTTACGCGAAGAACGACGCCGGCATCTGGGCGTTGGACGGTCAGGAACTGGGCATCGACATTCAGACGCATGAGGGCTTCATCGAGAAGCGCCGCATCGCCGAGAATCTCGTCGAGCAATGGCGCCAGTTCGGCATAGCGGCGACGCAGACCAATCTGGCCGGCGGCACCTGGAATGACAACCGCTCGCTGGGCAACTTCGAGGCAAGCGGTGGCTGGCACCAGTGCGGCTCCATCAACGAGCCCTGGGCCAGCATGGACCGTGACAACGTCTCCTGGTTCGCACCCGTCGGTGAGGGCGCGCCTGGTGGCAACAATCTCGGGCGCTGGAGTGGCGAGAAGGCCGAGGCCTACAGCGCCATCGTCGATCAGATGGGCGTCCTGCCCCTGGGCGACCCGGCCATCATGCCGCTCTTCATGGAAGCCATGGGCATCTGGTACGAAGAACTGCCGACTCTGCCCATCACCCAGGCGACCAAGCTGATCCCCTTCAACGAGACCTACTGGGTTGGCTGGCCGACGGCGGAGAACAACTACTTCCACGCGCCGACCTGGTGGCACAGCACGTCCAAGATCATCCTGAACCTGCAAAAGGCGGGCTGACCCGCAGGGGTTCACCAGAAATGCAGGCCCGGCTGCCACAGGTGGCCGGGCCTTTTTGATGGATGTGCGAGGATCTTATGAGCAAAAGACCGAACGTCATCTGGATTTTCGGCGACCAGCACCGGGGGCAGTCGCTGGGTTACATGGGCGACCCGAACGTTTCGACGCCGCATCTGAACCGCCTGGCGGACGAGGGGATCACGTTCACGCGTGCGGTGGCGGGCTTTCCGCTGTGCTCGCCCTTTCGGGGGGCGCTGATCAGCGGGCAGTACCCGCACCGGGTGACGCCGGGACACCAGACGCAGCTGGATCCCTCGCTGCCGACGGTGGCGACGGCGTTTAACGAGGCGGGCTATCACACGGCGTGGTACGGCAAGTGGCACATCGACGGGGCGCAGGAGCGGGAGCGGCGCACGGCGATGCACATCATTCCGCCGGAGCGACGCGGGCAGTTCAAAAAGTGGATTGGTTACGAGAACAACGCGCCGCAGTTCGATTGCTGGGTGCATGGGGGAGAGGGTGAGGAGGCCTTTCACTACCGCTTGCCGGGCTACGAGACGGACGCGCTGACGGATTTGTTCATTGAGCATTTGCGGGAGCGGGCGGGGGAGGAGGAGCCCTTCTTCGCGGGGCTGTCGGTGATACCGCCGCACGATCCGTACCACGCGCCGCCGGAGTGGATGGTGCGGCACATACCGGCGCGGGTGCAGTTACGGCCGAACGTGCCAAACATTCCGCGCATTGTGGAACGCGCGAGGAACGATCTGGCGGGCTACCACGCGATGATCGAGAATCTGGACTGGAACGTGGGTCGGATCCGGGCGGCGTTGGAGGAGTTGGGGCTGTACGAGAACACGCACGTGCTGTTTTTCTCGGATCACGGGGACATGCACGGCAGCCACGGGCAGTTCAGGAAGACGTCGCCGTGGGAGGAGGCACTGCGCATCCCCTTCATCATCGGCGGCGGGCCGCACCGTTACCATCACGACTCGGGATTTCATGAGGTGCCTGTCAATCACGTGGACATAGCGCCGACGTCGCTGGGGCTGTGCGGGCTGGAGGCGCCGGCGTGGATGCAGGGCACGGATTATTCGGGTTACCGGCTGCGGGACCGGGAGATCGGCGACGTACCGGACAGCGCCTATCTGCAAACGGTGGTGCCGACCATGCACGGTCATTCGGTCGACCGGCCCTGGCGCGGCATCGTGACGCGCGACAACTGGAAATACGCCGTGCTGGAGGGACAACCGTGGCTGCTGTTCAACCTGAATGAGGACCCTTACGAGCAGGCCAACCACGCACACAACTCGTTGTACCATGCGGAACGGCGCAGGTTGCAGGCGCGACTGGCGGAGTGGATCGACCATACGGGCGACAGTTTCCGGCTGCCCGAACCATAATGCTGCGGCGGGGCAGGGGTTGACATGAGCAAAAGACCGAACGTCATCTGGATCTTTGGCGACCAGCACCGGGGGCAGTCGCTGGGCTACATGGGCGACCCGAACGTCTCGACGCCGCATCTGAACCGCCTGGCGGACGAGGGGATCACGTTCACGCGGGCGGTGGCGGGCTTTCCGCTGTGCTCGCCCTTTCGGGGCGCGTTAATCAGCGGGCAGTACCCGCACCGGGTGACGCCGGGACACCAGACGCAGCTGGATCCCTCGCTGCCGACGGTGGCGACGGCGTTTAACGAGGCGGGCTATCACACGGCGTGGTACGGCAAGTGGCACATCGACGGGGCGCAGGAGCGGGAGCGGCGCACGGCGATGCACATCATTCCGCCGGAGCGACGCGGGCAGTTCAAAAAGTGGATTGGTTACGAGAACAACGCGCCGCAGTTCGATTGCTGGGTGCATGGGGGAGAGGGTGAGGAGGCCTTTCACTACCGCTTGCCGGGCTACGAGACGGACGCGCTGACGGATTTGTTCATTGAGCATTTGCGGGAGCGGGCGGGGGAGGAGGAGCCCTTCTTCGCGGGGCTGTCGGTGATACCGCCGCACGATCCGTACCACGCGCCGCCGGAGTGGATGGTGCGGCACATACCGGCGCGGGTGCAGTTACGGCCGAACGTGCCAAACATTCCGCGCATTGTGGAACGCGCGAGGAACGATCTGGCGGGCTACCACGCGATGATCGAGAATCTGGACTGGAACGTGGGTCGGATCCGGGCGGCGTTGGAGGAGTTGGGGCTGTACGAGAACACGCACGTGCTGTTTTTCTCGGATCACGGGGACATGCACGGCAGCCACGGGCAGTTCAGGAAGACGTCGCCGTGGGAGGAGGCACTGCGCATCCCCTTCATCATCGGCGGCGGGCCGCACCGTTACCATCACGACTCGGGATTTCATGAGGTGCCTGTCAATCACGTGGACATAGCGCCGACGTCGCTGGGGCTGTGCGGGCTGGAGGCGCCGGCGTGGATGCAGGGCACGGATTATTCGGGTTACCGGCTGCGGGACCGGGAGATCGGCGACGTACCGGACAGCGCCTACCTGCAGGCCGTGGTTCCCACCGGTTATGCGCACACCATGGACCGGCCCTGGCGCGGCATCGTGACGCGCGACAACTGGAAGTACGTGGCGCTGGAGGGGCAGCCCTGGCTGCTGTTCAACCTGAATGAGGACCCTTACGAGCAGGCCAACCACGCGCACAACTCGTTGTACCATGCGGAACGGCGCAGGTTGCAGGCGCGTCTGGCGGAGTGGATCGACCATACGGGCGACAGTTTCCGACTGCCCGAACCCTGAAATTTGACGACTTCTGAACCGATCCGGCACCTCGGCGTATCATGGCAAGTGTACGCGGCTGGCAGAAAGGAAGACGGCGTTGAAGACCCTGCTGGAAGCGCGCGGACTGAACAAACAATACCGCCGGGAAGATGGCAGCCCGCTGCAGGCGCTGGCGGATGTCGATCTCGCCATCCGCCGCGGCGAGATTTACGGTCTGCTGGGGCCCAACGGAGCGGGCAAGACCACGCTCATTTCGATCATCAGCGGTCTGATGGCGCCGGACTCGGGCCAGGTTGTCATCGGCGGGCACGACCTGAATCGCGATCCCCTGTCCGCCCGCGGCCTGCTGGGCGTGGTGCCCCAGGAACTGGCGCTCTACGAAGACCTGTCGGCGCGGCAGAATCTGCGCTTTTTTGGCCGGCTCTGTGGCCTGCGCGGCCCCGAACTGGAGCAGCGGGTGGACGAGACGCTGGAGTTCGTCGACCTGGCGGATCGCCAGCGGGAGCGCGCCAGTCGCTTTTCGGGCGGCATGAAGCGGCGCCTGAACATTGGCATTGGCCTGCTGCACCGGCCGCAACTGGTCTACATGGACGAGCCGACCGTCGGCGTGGACCCGCAGAGTCGACGGCGGATTCTGGACTCCGTGCTGCGTCTGCGCGCCGACCATGGCATGACTGTGCTTTATACGACTCATCTGATGGAAGAGGCGCAGGAACTGAGCGACCGCGTTGGCATCATCGACCATGGTCGGCTGATCGCCGAAGGCACGGTCGGCGACCTGGTGCTGCAGGCCGGCGAGCAGGACCGGCTGGAAATCGACCTGGTGGAGTCCGGCCGCCTGGACGCCGCTCTCCTGCAGGAGCTGGAGCGCGCGTTGTCGGGGGCAGCGCGGGTACAGTCTGGCGGCCCAATTGAGCAGGGCCGTATCCTGGTCCACGCGAGCCGCGGGCGACAGATTCTTTCGCCCCTGATCACGGCGCTGGGCGCCGCCGGCCTTGAGGTGCGTTCCGTGACCGTGCAGGAACCGAACCTCGAGACGGTCTTCCTGCAGATGACCGGCCACGCCCTGCGGGATTGAGCGCCATGCCGGCCGCAGCGATTCTGATCGCGCGCAAGGACCTGTACCTGCGCTTCAGCAACCGGGCTTCCCTGCTCTTTTTGCTGGCGCTGCCGCTGGGCCTGTCGCTGATCATCACCCTGGTCTTCGGCGATCTGGACGGCGACGGACCGGCCGCGCTGAAGGGCATTCCGCTGGGCGTCGTCAATCTGGACGAAGGGACGGCGCAACAGGGCCGGCCGATCAACTACGGCGCCGGACTGCTGCAGTTGCTCACCGCTGCCGCCCCGGAGGCTGTGGCGGGAGCCGGCGCCGCTGCCTGTCCCTACGCTTCCGCCGGGGGCGCGGTCGAGCCTGACCTCGCCATGAACGAGCTATTCTCTGTGCAGGAAGTTCGGGACGTGGCCGCCGGCCGTGACCTGGTGAACAGCGGCGAGCTGGCGGCGCTGGTCATCGTCCCGGCCGATTTCAGCACCCGCCTCAGCCCGCAGATCGGGCCCGGCGTCACCATCCTGTATCCGCAGGCGCCGGCCTCAGTCGAGGTCTACAGCGACGGCAGTCGCGCGCTGGAAGGCCAGGTCGTGAGCGCCGTGGTTGCGGGCTACAGCGAGCGTTTGCTGGCGGGCAACATCGCGCTGGGCGCGGCCATCAACGGCCTGATCGTGCAAGAACCGCTGGCGGCCCTGCGCCTGGCAGCAGCGAGTGACGACGAGGCTATTTCCGCTGCGCTGGCCTGCGGCTTCGCGGACCTGGCCAGCGGTGCCGTCGCCGATGTGCATCAAGCCGGGCCGGTCGACGACCATGCCTTGCGGCAGTCCACGCGCGTACTGGCCTTCGTCGGCATGGCGCAGGCGACTTTCTTCGCGCTTTTTGCCGCCCAGTTTGGCGTCCTGGGTGTGGTCGAGGAGCGCCGGGCGGGCACCTTGCAGCGCATCCTGACGACGTCCACCACGCGCAGCGCCTTCCTCGCCGGCAAGCTGCTGGGCACCTGGGTCACGGCGCTTTTCCAGCTGCTGCTGCTTTTGATCGCGCTGTCGCTCTTCGCCAGCCTGATTGAGGGACGCCTGTTTTTCCTCTGGAGCGCCAGCCTGCCGGCGCTCTTCGCCATTTTGCTGCCCCTGTCGCTGGCCGTGGCCGGGCTGGGCGTCGTGCTGGTGGCCTTTGTGCAGCGCGTTGAGCAGATCGGCGCGATCGGGGCGCTGGTCAACATCCTGTTGGCCATGTTGGGCGGCGCTTACGGCTTCACGGTGCCGGAACCCTGGTCCTGGCTGTCGTTGATCTACTGGGGCGTGGAGGGTATGGCGCGCCTTGGAGCCGGCGACACCGCCGTGGGTCTGAACGCCCTGGTGCTGACGTTGCAGGGGCTGGTGCTCTTCGGCATCGGCCTGTGGTTGTTCCGGCGACGGGTCGAGGTATAGCGTATGCGACATGCATGGATCATCGCCCGGCTGGACCTGCTTGTCTTCCTGCGCAGTCGCAGCAACGTCATTCAACTGGTGCTGGTGCCCGTCGTCCTGACCCTGGTGCTGGGCTTCGCCCTGGGAGGCCGCGCCGACGGCACCCTTACCCTGCGTCTGGATTTGCTGGACGAGGACGACAGCCCGCATTCACGGCAACTGGTGGAGGCGCTGACGTCGCAGGGCCTAAACCTGCTGGTCTGTCCGGCCGCCGGCGAAACCTGTGGCGTGGACGGAAGCGACGGGGTGGATCTGGAGGCGGCGTTCGCCCGCCTGCGCCAGGGCGATTCCGACGGACTGCTGCGGATAGCGGAGGGTTTCGGCGAGAGTCTGGCGGCGCAGGAAAGGGTCGTGTTGCCCTTCCACACCAGGGCTGCCATGCCGACAGCTGACCCGGTCTGGCAACGCGTTCAGATCGCCCTGTCGTCAATCAACGGCGCCGTCGCGGCCGACGCGACGGCGCGCGCCCTGCACGACGCCCTGGGGCTGAATGTGGGCGGCCTGGCGGACTATCGCGAAGAAGCGCAGGGCCTGGCCCGTGAAGCCTGGTCGGCGCGCCCGGCCCTGGTGGAGGTGACGCAGGGCAACGGAGGGCGTGGTGCATCCGACATTCCCGGCGGCTTCGCCCAGTCGGTGCCGGGCATGGCCACATTTTACGCGCTCTTCAACGTCATGGGCGGGGGCATGGCCGTGATCATGCGCGAGCGTCGCGAGGGCACCCTGGCGCGCATGGCGATTCTGCCGCTGCGGCGCCGCGAGATCCTCGCAGGCAAAATCCTGGCGCGCGTCGTGACCGGCATACTGCAATTTCTGATCATCTTCGCAGTCGGCTTCGCCATGGGCCTCGACGTGGGCAGGGAACCCTTGCCGCTGGCGCTTCTGACGCTGATGTACGTCCTGTGCGTCACGGCGCTGGGGATTGCGCTGGCCGGTCTGATTCGCAATGACGAACAGGTCGCCCTGCTGTCGACGCTGATTGCCATGACCATGGCGGCGCTGGGCGGCGCCTGGTGGCCGCTGTCGCTGGCGCCGCCCTTCATGCAGCTGATCGGCAAACTGACTCCGGTCGCCTGGGCGATGGAGGGCTATCATCACTTGATCTGGCGCGACGGCGCCCTGCCGGAACTGCTGCCCTCATTGGCCGTGCTGACCCTCTTCAGCGTCACTTTCTTCGCCCTGGGGCTGCGCCTGTTCCGCTTCAAATAGCGCCATGAGGCTGCGCCGCGTCCTTTTCAACGCGTCGCTGCTGCTGATTCTGCTGTTGCTGCCCCTGCGCAGCACCTTGCCAACCGGCACGCGCTGGAATACGGTGGCCCTGCTGGCGCGCGACCACAGTTACAACTGGCTCGCCTGGCTGCCGTCGGCGCTGGGCGCGAAGCTGGGCCAGGCGCTGTGGGGCCTGCGCCCCTTTCTGGACGAGGCGGCGGCCAGCCAGTTTCTGCGCGACTACGTGGGGGCGTTGCAAGAGTTGCAGACGCTGGAGACGCAAATTGAGGCGCTCTACAGCGACGCTGCGCAATCGGACCCCTACACGGCCAGCGCCGGGTTGCGCAGCCGGCGGGACGTCATCAGACAGCATTTGGGCGAGCGTCAGGGCCTGGCAGAAAGCGTGCTTGAGGGGCAACTGGCCGCTCTGCTGGTGGACCTGGGTTTCGCGGTGGCGGGTCAGGTGCTGCCGCCGGTGGCGATGCGCCTGACTTCCTTGCCCCAGGTGCTGGTCGTTTCCCCGCGGGACGAGATTCGCTACGAGATCAGCATCGGGCTTGAGCCGCTGCCACTGGACGAGGCCGTGGCGCTTGAGGGGCGCATTGAAGAAAGGCTGGATGCCTCGGCGCTGGTGCTGCCCATCGGTGGCATCGCCCTCTATCCCGCGATGATTCTGGAGAGCGCCAGCATTGCGACCCTGGCCGACACCTTCGCCCACGAATGGTTGCACCACTACCTCTTCGCCTTCCCGCTGGGTCAGGCCTGGGATTATGACAGTGAAGCGCGCGTCATCAACGAGACGGTCGCCAGCCTGTTTGCGCAGGAAGCCGCGCCCCAGCTGCTGCGGCGTTACTATCCGGAACTGGCGCCGCCGGCTGCGAGTCGCCAGCGAATCGCTTTCAGTGATCAGGGAGGCTTCGACTTCGGCGCGGAGATGGACCGCACCCGGCGTCGGGTGGACGAGTTACTGGAACGAGGCGAGGTCGAGGCGGCCGAGGACTGGATGGAAGGACAGCGCCAGCGCTTCGTCGCCAACGGCTACGCCATTCGTCGCCTGAACCAGGCCTGGTTCGCCTTTTACGGCGGCTACCAGTCCGCGGCGCAGGGGCCGGGCGGCGACGATCCGGTCGGGCCGGCCCTGCGGGAGTTACTGGCGCGCAGCCACTCCCTGCACGACTGGGTCGTTTCACTGAGGGGCATCACCACGACAGAGCAACTGTTGGCGCTGCTTGAGCAGAGCCGGCGGCAGGGCGCCTGATTCAGGGAGTCGGGAACTGCCAGTCGCGCAACATACCGGCGACGAGCGCAGCGCGTTGCGGCAGGCTGTTGATGATGACGTGTTCGTGCTCGGCGTGCAGGCCGTCGCCCTGGGGGCCGAGGCCGTCCAGGGTCGTGATACCGGCTGCGGCGGTGAAGTTGCCGTCGGAGCCGCCACCGCTGCCGTACTCGCGTACGGTCAGGCCCAGCGCGGCGCCGATGGCGCGCGCCTGGTTGAAGGCCGCAATCATGCGCTCGTCCCGTTCCATCGGGGCGCGCCGGTGATGACGGGTTACGGTCAGGCGGGCGCCGGGCACACGCGGCTGCAGGGCGAGAATCGCCTCATCCACTTCTTCCAGCGCGCGGACGCTCAGGGTGCGCACGTCGACCCTGGCCGTGGCGCGCGGCGGGATGACGTTGGTCGTGATGCCGCCCTCGACCACGGTGACCGAGACCGAGGTGCCGCGCTGCAGGTCGTTCATCTCATTCAGCGCGCCAATCTGTTGCGCCATTTCAACGATGGCGTTGATTCCCTGTTCGGGGGCGTTGCCGGCGTGCGAGGCGCGGCCCTCGGCCAGCAATTCATAGGTGGCCACGCCCTTGCGCCAGGTCTTGAGCGCGCCTTCCTTCGTGGCCGGTTCCATCACCAGCACAAGGCCGCAGTCCGCGGCCGTGTCCATGATCAACTGTTCCGAATGGCGGCTGCCCAGTTCCTCGTCGCTGGTGACCAGCACACGCAGCGGTCGACGGGGCAGTTCGCCGCGCTCCACCAGGGCGCGGATTGCCGTCAACACGATGACGATGCCGCCCTTCATGTCGATGGCGCCGGGGCCGAGGAAACGCCCCTCGTCGTCGATGCGCGGCGGGCGTTCGGCCAGCGTCCCCAGGGGCCAGACGGTGTCCGTATGCGTCAGGAAAAGGATGGCCGGGCCCGGCGCGTCGGCGTGCCAGCTGGCCAGCAACATGTCGCCGACCTGCTCCTGCGGATGGCGCGCCACGCTGGCGCCGAGGGCCTCGAGGCGCGCCTGCAGGATTCGACCGCAGCGGTCCACGGCGGCCTTGTCGGTCGTGGGGGTCTCCAGGCGGACCAGTTCGTCCAGTTCGTCGACCATGGCCTGGCGGCGCGCTTCGCACCAGCGCAGCAGTTCACTCACAGTTCGCTCCGTAAGGGATGGATTGTTCAGTCACCGCGTTCGAGCTCGTCCAGCGCCCGCTGGTCCTGCTCAAGGTTGCGCCGACGCGTCAACATGCTGACGACGAAGAGCAGCAGGATGAAAGCGATCGCGGCCAGGCCGAGATTGAGGTAGGCGAGCGTGTCGGGCGTGTCGGGCATCAGTCGGCTCCCTTCGCTGCGCGCAGCGGCGCGTTAAGCACCTGGGCCTTGCGCTGCTCCAGCACCTCGATACGCAACTGCAGGCGGTAGCGGTGCCAGAGCAGGGTCAGGGGCAACAGCAGCGACCAGATCGGAAAGTTGACCAGCAAGGCCGTGGTCACGCCGGGCGTGGCCGCCAGCTCGAAGCTCCCCTGGGCGTTGACCGCTGACGGGCCGATGACGGCCGGGTGAATGGTGTCCGGGCGAATGCGGATGATGATCAGGGTCAGTATGACGGTGACGTAGGCCAGTATGGCGTAGACGGAAGCCAGACGGCGTCGCTGCTGCGGGTTGTCGATGCCGTTGCGCAGGACAAGCCAGGCGGCGTAGGTCAGGCACATGACGGCCGCAGAAGTCAGGCGCGGGTCCCAGGTCCACCAGGTGTTCCAGATGGGCCGCGCCCAGATGGAACCGCTGACGAGATTAACCAGCGCCAGGGTCAGACCGACTTCGACGCCGGCCACCGCGGAGGAATCGTAACAGGTCTCGCGTTTGACCAGATAGCCGATGCCGGCCAGCAGTGCCCCGCCGAAGGCCAGGGCGGCGCCGAAGAAAGAAGGCATGTGCAGATAGAAAAGGCGCTGTACGTCACCCTGGCTGGTATCCGTCCCGGCGTGGACCAGCGCCACGTAAAGCCCGAGCGGCAGGGCCAGCACAGTGAGTGCGTTGAGCAGGCGCAGGAGTCGCGGCTGACGCTCTGCGGGGAGCGCGCAAACTTCGATCGCTTCGCTCATGGTTGCTCCCTTGTCCGGGTTATGTGCATTCTGTCACATGTGGCGACCATTATCAATTGCGTTGTCAGGACTCGAGAACGGTTTCGAAGAGCAGGAAACCTGCGGCAAGGTAGATCAGGTCGACGAGCAGCAGTAGCAGGATCCAGGTCTGCAGCTCCGCCTCCGGCAGGTTGCCCAGCGCGGCGTTGCTGGCTCGCAGGGCCGTGACCAGCAGGGGCAGGGCGACGGGCAGCAGCAGCACCGGCAGCAGTGAATCTCGCGCGCGCGTCTGCACGGTTATTGCGGCCAGCAGCGTACCGATGGCGGCCAGGCCCAGGCAACCCGACGGCACGATGAGCAGCAGGGCGGGGGGAAACTGCGGCAGATTGTAAAGGACGGTCAGGAGAGGTAGCAGCAGCAGGGCGATGATCAGGGTGAAGAGGGCGTTGGCCAGCAGTTTGCCGGCGAAGATCGCGCCGCGGGCGACCGGCGCCAGCAGCAGGGCGTCGAAACCGCCGTGTTCGCGTTCCAGCGCCGCGCTGCGGTTGTGGCCGAGGATGCTGGCGAAGAGCAGGGTCACCCACAGCACGCCGTTGACGGCGTCCTGACGGCCGGGCCGGTCCAGCTCCAGCGCGAAACTGAAGACCAGAATGGCCAGCAGCGCGAAGAGGGCCATCAGACCCAGCAATTCCCGGCTGCGCAGCTCGGCGCGCAGGTCTTTGCCGGCGATGGTCAGGGCTGCCCGCAGGAAATTCCGCAGCATCAGGGCGATTCCGTCAATTCGGCCTGACGCGCCGCCAGCGCCCCAGGCACATGGTCCGCCAGCGACAGTTCTCCCGCCACGAGGCCCTGACGCAAGAAAAGGGCGCGGTCGGCGAGGCCTTCCGCCAGGCTGTGGCGATGCGTGGCCATGAGGATGCTGCGCTCGCGGCCGGAATGCAGCAAGTGCAGCAGCATTTCCCTGCCTTCGCTGTCAAGGCCGTCAAAGGGTTCGTCGAGCAGAAGCAGGGCCGGGTCGATGAGCAGGGCGCGGGCGATCGCCAGACGTTGTTGCATACCGCGCGAGAAATGGCGCACGGGTTCCTGCGCGCGGCGTTCAAGGCCGACGCGACGCAGCATGTCGTCAATGCGCGGCTCCGGCTCGTCGAGTGCGTAGAGACGGGCGCAGAAGCGCAGGTTCTCACGGGCGCCCAGGTGAGCGTACAGCAGGGTCTCGTGGCCGACGTAGCCAACGTGCGGCCGAACCGCGGCCAGTTCGTCCGGCAGCTGCCAGCCGCCGATACGAATACTGCCGGCGTCCGGCCGCGCCAGACCGGCCAGCAGGCGCAGCAGGGTCGACTTGCCGCTGCCATTGGGGCCCAGCAGGGCGACGAAAGCGCCGCGACCCAGTTGCAGATCCACGCCGCGCAGCGCGGGCAATCGGCCCTGCACCTTGACCAGACCCTGCACGTCGACGAGGACGTCAGTTCGCGCCTTCATCGCCCCCGTCGTTTTTCTCCCGTAAGATGCGCCTGCAGCGCGGCCCGCCGCCGGCGATACAGGTCGTGGTTGATCGCGCCGCGCTCGTGTTCCTCGTCCAGGCGGGTGATCTGCCGCGCCAGGTCGTCGATACGTCGTCGCTCCCCGACCCCGCCGTGACGCCAGCGCAGCAAGACGATGATCAGGGCGACGGTCAACAGGGCGCCGAGAGCAAGCGCCTCTACGCCAACCACGCCCGGCGGCAGGGTCGGCGCCTGTTCGAGCAAGGTGTAACGCAGGCGCTCCCCTGGCTCAAGACGCAGTTGCGCGCGGTGGCCATCGAAGAAGGACGCGCTCACCTGCTGCGGCCCGATGGAGGTGAAGCCTTCGTCCGCCAGGGCGAGGCCTGGCCCCAACAGCAGGCGCACTTCGCCTGCCAGTGCGTAATTGAGCGGAAACTCCAGGGGATGGCGGTCCTGGCCGCGGGGTTGACGCCAGGCCAGTTGCAGCACGTGGTCGATGCCCGGGTAGAGGGGCAGGGTGTCGGTCACGGTGCCGGCCGTGAGGTCCACGAGGAAGCGGCCGCTATCGGCGGGCAGGGTGAGGTCGCTGACGCCGGCGGGCAGCGGCAGGACCAGCGAGGCGTACTGGCCCGGCGCCACCTCGTTTTCGCTGCTGTAAACACGGTCCGAGTCATTGCGAAAGCGCGCCACCACCACGACCTGCAGGACGTCTTCCTCCACGCTGACCTGCTGCACCAGCGCAGTCATTGCAATCGCGGAGGAATCGGCGCCCGTCTCGAAAATGGTCACCGGCAGGTCGATTTGGGCGCGGGCGGGGTCCGCGGCGACGCGCGCCGAGGGAAAGCGGCGTCCCGCGTGCTCGACGAGGACGCTGTAACTGCGGCCGGCGGTCAGGGCCAGGTCCTCGAAGCGGAAGCTGCCATCGGCGGCGCTGCGGGTCTCGCGCAATTCGGGCATGGTCCCCGTGCCGAACTCCAGCAGGGTGACCTTCAGGCCGCCTGGCGCTTCGAAGCCTTGGCTGCCGTTGCGGATTTGCCCGCGGATGACGCCGCTGACCGGAGCGGGGGTCGTCCAGGGCTGCCCCGCACTCTCCAGACCCCGCAGGTCACGCGCGCGCAGCCAGGCGACCGCCGCCCAGGCGTCGTCGGCGGGCAGTGAGGCCGGCAGGGCGACGCGCAGGTCTGCATCGGACAGCCTGTCCAGGGTCGCGGGGTCGCGCAGGTCGCCGAGGGCACCCAGCGCCGCGCAACCGGAGGCGCAGGCGTCGTCAAGGACCTGCCGGCCACGGGCGATCTGCGATGCCGAATAATGCAGCGTGTAGCTGTAAAGCGTCACGTCGCGCAGTTCGCCCTCCGTCAGCGCGTCGCGCCAGGGGGGCATCAGGGCCTCGATGCGTCCGTCGCGGATGATGCCCAGCCACTGCAGCGGCGCCTGGTTGCGGGCCGCCCAGGGCTGCGTGAAGTCGCCCGGCGGGGGGATGGAGCCGTTGAGCGCCAGTTCGCCGTCGCCGGCGCCGGTGAGGCCGTGGCAAGTGCTGCAACGGTCGGCGAAGATGCGGGCGCCGCTGGTCAGGTCGGCCTGGGCACGGGGCGGCGGCGTGAGGGTGGCCAGTTGCTGCGGTTCGCCCGCCAGGCCGGAGCAGGCGCTGTTCAACATTACGCATAGCAGGAGCGCCAGCAGAACGCCGGGCTGCTTCACCCTCGCCTTTCCCCTTCCAGCGCGTCCAGGGCCGCCAGCAGCTCTTCTCCCTGCTGCAGCAGAATCTCGCGCTCCTGCGCATGGCTGTCATCGTCGATCTTGCCTGTCAGGCGGTCTTCATCGAGGTCGCGCAGGGCCGTCAACGCAGCTTCGTAGCGCTGGAGCAGGCGCTCGCGTTCCTGCGACCCGCTACTGTCGCTCCGGTCGCCGCCCCGCCGGGAGCGCAGGGGCGCGAGGACCAGCAGGGTACAGATGGCCAGGCAGATCAGAAAAAAGAGCGCGCCGGCGAGACTCATGCGGCGCCAGGCAGCAGCCGCGAGAGCACGTTCTCCAGCGCTGTTTGGTTGACGGCGGCGTAGAAAAAGTGGGCGATATCGCCCTGCTGGTCGATGACGAAAGTCTCCGGCACGCCCTGGATGTTGTAGCGACCGGAGACCCGGTTGCCGCGGTCGGGTGCGTTGGGGTAGGTCAGACCGAATTCCTCGATGAAGGCCAGTGAATGCCGGTCGACGTCGGTGTAGGTCAGACCCAGTACAGTGACGCCGCGCTCGCGCCAGCGCTCGTGGACCGCCTGCAACACCGGCGCTTCCACGCGGCAGGGGCCGCACCAGCTGGCCCAGAAATTGAGCACCACGACCTGGCCGCGCAGGTCCGCCAGACGCAGCGATTCCCCGGCGAAAGTCGTGACCTCAAAGCCTGGCGCCGCGCCGGCTTCGGGCTGAGTGTAGTTACTGCGCGAGAAGGCGATGCCGAAAAAGACGCTGAGCAGCAGCACGACGGCCGTCAGGGCCAGCAGGCCGGGATGGTTGCGCGCCGCAGGCCTGGCGACTTCGCCTGGCATGAGTTCAGCGTCGGGCATGGAGATCGGCCTCAACGCGCGCGCGGTAGTCATTTTGCGCGTCCTGCGCTTCAAGCGCATCCTGTGACGGGGTCGCTGTTTTCCGCTGACGGGCCCAGCGGCGCAGCAGCAGCGCGCCAGGCAGGAGGGCGCCCAGCGCCAGCGCCCAGGGCGTCAGGAGGGCCAGGGCGCGCAGGGTCGGGTCCGTCGGCGTGCCGACTACCTGCTGGCCGAAGCGCGCGACAAAGTCGTCGATGATCGCCTGGGGCGACTGACCGGCGTCCAGCTGGTGTCGGATTTCGGCCTTCCATTGACGGCAGGCCGCCGTCTCGCAGTCGTCCAGCGGCACGTATTCGCAGACAGGGCAATAGAGGCGGGCGGCGACCCTGTTGACCTCGTCGTCGCTGGCCGGCTGGGCCAGCACGGGCAGCGTCAACAAGGTCAGGACCAGCGCCAGCAGTGTCCCCTTCATGCCTGCGCTTCCTGCAAGGCGGAGTCCTGCCGACGCGTAGCGACGTTCGCCCCACCCGGCCAGGCGGCGATCAGGGTCCCTGCGAGCAGCAGCAACCCGCCCCACCAGACGAAATTAATCAGCGGGTTGATGGTCAGGCGGAAGGTCGCGCGCGCGCCGCTCTCGTCATGGCCGGTCAAGAGCACGTAGACGTCGTTTTCGGCGCTGCTGTGGATGCCGGCGATGGTCATGGGCTGCTGCGGGAACACGTCGATGCGCGGCCGCAGAGTCGCGATTTCCCGGCCTTCGCGGCTGAGCGTGACGACGGCGACCCGCAGCAGACGACCGTCGCCGGCGAGCGCTTCGTTAAAGCCCTCGTAGCGCAGTTCGTAGTTCTGCAGCGTGAGGGACTCGCCGCGGGCCAGGGTGCGTTGCGTTTCGGCCTGGAAGAGCGTGCTGCCGATGACGCCGATGCCGATCACGGTGACGCCCAGGTGCACGACGTAGCCGCCGTAACGCCCGCGGTTGCGGCTGAACAGCGCGCGCAGGGCCTGCGGCCAGGATTCGCCCCAGGCGTGTACGCGCGCCCGCGCGCCGCGGATTATTTCGGCAAGGGCTACCATGCCGGCCAGCGTGACGAGGCCGTAAGCCAGCAGCGCCACCGGCGTACGCATGCCCGCCAGGGCCAGAAGCGCGAGCAAGGGCAGGGTGAGCAAAAGGGGCGCGCGCAATCCCGTGCCCATGCGGCGCAGGGAGCTGTTGCCCCAGGCCGCCAGCGGCGCCAGGCCCATCAGCAGGAAGAGGATGGCGAAGAGCGGTGGGGTCACTTGCTGATAGTAGTCGACGCCCAGGGTGATGGGCGCGTCCAGCAGGACCTCGCTGACCAGGGGGGCGCCGAAGCTGCCCCAGAAGATGGCGATGAAGAGGGCGGCGAAGACCATGTTGTTGAGCACGAAAAGCGATTCGCGCCCCAACAGCCCGGCAAAGGCGCGCTCATCGCGCAGCAGACCCTGACGCTGGCGCCAGAGCGTGAGGCCGAGGGCGACCAGGGTCATAACCGACCAGAAGGCGAATAGCGGAAAACCAATCTCGCTGCGGGCGAAGCTGTGGACGCTCTCGATGAGGCCGCTGCGGGTGGCGAAGGTGCCGAAGAGCACGGCGGAGAAGGCGAAGATCACCAGCAGCATGTTCCACAGGCGCAACATGCCGCGCTTCTCCTGAATCAGCACGGAATGCAGGAAGGCCGTGCCGGTCAGCCAGGGCAGCAGGGCGGCATTTTCGACCGGGTCCCAACCCCAGTAACCGCCCCAGCCGAGCACGTCATAGGCCCAGCGGCCACCCAGCAGCAGCCCGAGACCGAGAAACATCCAGGCCAGCAGGGTCCAGCGGCGGGTTGCGCGAATCCAGGCGGCAGAGAGGTCGCCGGAGGCCAGGGCGGCCAGGGCGAAGGCGAAGGGAATGACGAAGCCGGTGAAGCCCAGGTAGAGCATGGGTGGATGGATGATCATACCGAAGTGGCGCAGGAGTGGGTTGAGCCCGTTGGCCGTGGCGGCCAGGCGTTCGAGGTCCGGCGCGCGGGCGCCGGCGGGGATGAAAACGTCGCGCAGCACATCCCCGTCCGCGGCCAGCCAGAAGCGCTCAAAGGGGTTTTCCAGCATCAGGGACAGCGCGAGGAAAAAAGCCAGGGTGGCCATGGTCACGGCGATGACGCCCGGCATCAGACGGCGATGTTCGCGCCAGCTGAGCAGAATGGCGCTGAAACAATAGAGGCTCAGGAGCAGCGACCAGAAAAGCAGCGAACCCTGTTGTGACCCCCAGAGCGCGGTGAAGCGGTAGAAGGACGGCGTGGTCGGGTCGGTGACCGACCAGACGTAGCTGACCTGGTAGTGACCGTTGAGCAGCGCCAGCAACAGGGCCGAGGCGCTGCAGAGCAGCAGAGGGAAGGTCAGCAGGGCGGCGTTGCGCGCGCTGCGCAGCCAGTCATCCCTGTTTCGCAGGCCGGCGCCGACGGCGGTGAGCAGGGCGAAAAAGGCCACCGTAAAGGCCAGCAGCAGGGCGCCCAGGCCGATTTCGGCCAGCACGACTCAGAGGTCCGGGTGCCCTGCAATGGCGGGGTCCGGAACGGCTTCCTCGAAGCGGCTGGGGCACTTAAGCAGCAGTTCGCTGGCCGTAAACACGCCATCGGCGCCAAGTCGACCGGTGAGGATGGCCTGGGCCTCGTGTTGCAGCAGGTCCGGTTTGGGCTGGTCCGGCACGACGACCTCCAGACGCGTGACCGAGGGGTCACTGACGGCATCATGCAGGGCCGTGGCCAGGTCGTCAAAGCGCGCCGGGATGGCGGCCATGGTGAAGGCGATCGTCAGGGAGTCGGGGTCCCACGTGATGCTGGGCCCCAGCACGGCGCCGGAGACGCGAACGGTCACCCCGGACCACTGCGGGTTGCTGACCAGTTCGTCGACGCTGATGAAATAGCGCGCCCCGCTGGCGGTGCCGGAGATGATGAGCCAGACGCTGGCCACCAGTATGAGCAGCCCGGCCAGCAGAAAGTGCAGACGCCGGGCAGCGCGCCGCCGTCCACTGAAGCGTTGCGCCGAGATGGCGGTCTTTTCCCAGGTGGCCTCAGTCATCCTTACACCGTGGCGGACGCCGCATTCCGCGTCATGGTCGGCTGCGGGCGCTTCAGGAGTCGTCGTCCTGACGGAAACTGTCGCGCGCGATATGAATACCGCCCGCGACGAGGATGCCGGTCACGCCCAGCAAAAATATCAGGGTCGTGATGCCGCCGGGCCCGGCCGGATCCAGGTCGCTGGCGGCCTCGGCCGTCTCTTCCTGGGCGAAGGCGATACCGGCGCCGAGCAGCAGGGCGATGCCGGGCAAAATTCGCGACAGTCGATTGAGTTGACGGATCATGCCTGCCATTCTCCGCTACGACCTGGCACGTTGCTGCCACATCTGCAGGGTTATCTGGGCGTGGCCCAGGTGCTGGGAACCGTGTTCCAGCGCCTGCAGCAGGGCCTGGGCGATGCTGACTTCCATGCCCCGGCCGGGCATGGGGCGAATGCGCGACAGGTCGTCCATTTCCAGTTGGGCCAGCGACTGGCGTGCATGCTCCACGGTGTCCTGCAAAAATGCCTGCAAAGCAGGGGCGTCCATGTCAGCCGTTCTGAATTCCCCCGGCCGGTCGCGCGTGGGCGGCTCACCGAGGCAGACTTCGCCCAGACGGTAGCGGGTGGAACCGGCGGTGTGTACGGCCAGCACCGCCAGGGAACTGGTGTCGGCCCCCGGCCGCCAGTCCAGCGCTTCCTGCGGCAGCCCCTCCAGCAGATCGGAGAAGTCCCCGAACAGGGCTTCCAGCGATTTCAGGTAGTCGGAAAAGAAGGGTTGCATGCGTTGCCGTTTCTCCAGGGACGGGAACGCGCCTCCGACGTGGCGAGAGGCGCGCTCACAAGTCTCGTTCTCCGATCAGTTCGCCAGAGGATCGGCGCCGTCCTGACTGCTCAGGTAGGCGACGAGGTCAGCCAGCAACTGGGCGTCCAGGCGCTCGCCGAAGTTCTGCGGCATGTTGTTGGCCGGGTAGCCTTCCACCACGTGGGCGTTGGGCGCCAGGATGCTTTCGACGATGTAGTGTTCGGCGCTGTAACCGGCCAGGTTCGGGTCCGCCAGGCGCGTGTCCTGCACCCGGGTGAAGGTGCCCTCGGTCGGCGGTGCGACGGTCGCCAGATTGTGGCAGGCGGAGCAGGCCAGCGAACCGTTGTAGAGCGATTGCCCGTTGTTGGGGTCGCCGGTCAGTTCGGCCATCTCGTCCAGCGCCCGCGCGACGACAGCATCAATTTCATCGCGGCGACCGGTGACGTCGGCGAACTGGATGTCGATAATCTCCGCCGCGACGGGGTTCTCCACGATTTGCACGGCGCCCTCGACGGGTTCCTTGGCAAATTGCTGCACGCGCAGCAGGTCTTCCAGAGTCCAGTTGCGTTCATGACCCCAGTTCAGCACATAGTTGGCCAGGTCCTGCAACTGGTCGTCCCGCAACGGTCCGCCGGCGGTCTGGGACCAGGCGGCCATGGGTTCCGGCCAGTAGTTGGTACTTACCGGGCGCCCGGAGACCAGAGTGGTCAGCACAAAGGTCTCGAGCGTACTGCCCCAGCCGACGTTGTTCATGCGCGAGGGGTCTTCGGGGTCGTAACCGCGATCGATGGCGCTCTGCATCTGCAATATGAGGTTGGCGCGGTTGGTGACCAGGGTCGTCAGCTCCCCGTTGAGCGACGTCAGCGGGTCCTCGCCAAATTGCTCGATGATGGCGGCCAGATCAGCCTGCACGGCGGTGAATTCCTCCTCGCTCAATTGCGACCGCGCTTCCTCATCCACCATGGTGGCGGTCAGGCTTTCGAAGCGGGCGATGCGGGTCTCAACCGCGGCGATCTGTGTATCCAGGGGAGCGAGGTAGTCGTGGCCGAAAAGTTGCGGGTTGTTCAGCCCGGGCGCGCGGGCGCTGCCTTCACCGGAGTTCCCGTGGCAGGTGGCGCAGCTACTCGAAAAGAGTTCCGCACCCTTTTCGACGGAGCGCGCCAGATGCTGCTGCTGGAAGGACGCCATGCGCCCGGTTTCATTGATGGCGACCCAGCCAACGAGGACCATGGAAGCCAACACCATGGTGAGGCCGACCAGAATGCGGTTTTCCATCCGGTCGATAAGGAGTCGTTGCAGGTCCATTAGTTGAAGTAACCCGACTGTTCGTTGATAAAAATGTGCACACTGCTGGTGCGCCGCACGGGCGCTCCATCGTCATTGAAAACCGGAATCGGGTTGCCGCTGTCATCCAGCACGGGAGTGCCGCCGACGATCTCGACTTCCTGCCAGTTGATCACCACGTCCAGACGCTTCAGGTTGCCCTGGTTGGGCGTGATGATGACCACGCCCCAGCTGTCCAGCAACTCGACCTGCTCGGCCTCCAGCAGGTGGGCGAACTCCTCCAGCACATGGACCAACTCGGGCGCGTTGGCCGGGACTGGCGTGAAGCGCAGGGTTGGCAGGCTCAAAAACTGGGTTTCCAGATGCTCCAGCAAATGCTCCATTTCCCCGTTTTGCTGCAGCATGTCGTTGAAGGCCGCCACGCCCGACGGTCCGTGCTCGGCGCCGCCCGCGAACTCGCGCGTGGTGAAGGCGCCCGTCGCCAGCTGGTCAAAGTTGACAGGACGCAGCAGCCCCATGTGGTTGTGGGCCGGCTCGAAGGTCAGTTCGTTGAGAATCTCCTGGTCCGGCGCGGTGGCGACGCCAAATTCCGCAAGGCCCATGTAGCTGGTCACCACCAGGGCGGTCAGCATCAGGAAGGAAATACTGAATGCCAGGCGACGCTGGGCGAAGCGGCGCGCCGGATTCAGGTCAATGTAGGGCACGACCATGAGGAAACCGAGCAGGATGCCCGGGAAGATGACTCCCCAGAAGGTCTTGTCGCCCAGCTTGAGGGCGCCCTGGATCCAGAGGAAATACCAGGGGGCGGTGGTGCCAAGTGGCGTGACCTGCGGGTCGGCGTGGCTTTCCAGGGGCGCGTGATAGAACCAGATGCAGAGCACGATCAGGATGAAGGACGTCACCCCGAACCACATCAGTTCGCTGGTCAGGACATCCGGGATGAAGTAGACGCGGCGGTCCAGCGGGACGCGCTTGGCCGTGTCTTCGCCCGGGTTTTCCTCACGTGGGGGCAGGCTGTGACCGTGGATGACCACCTTGTAATAATGCACGCCTGTGAAAATGAATAGCAGGACCGGCAGGAGCAGCACGTGCGCCATGTAAAAGCGCAGCAGGCCGTTGGCGCCCATTTCGGGTCCGCCACGGACCAGCAGGTTGACCTGCTCGCCAACCAGGGGCGTCGCCTCGGCCATGCTCGCGCCGATGGTGACCGCCCAGAGGGCCAGCTGGTCCCAGGGCAGCAGGTAGCCGGTGAAGCTGAGGAAGCCGGTAAAAATGAGCAGCAGGACTCCGGTGAACCAGGTGAACTGCCGCGGTTTTTTGTAACTGCCTGTATAAAAGGTGCGCAGCATGTGGAGGAAGACGATGAGCACCATGGCCTCCGCACCCAACCGGTGCAGGTCACGCGTGAACTGGCCGAAAGGCACGTTGTTGAGCATGCTGAGCATGTTGCCGTAGGCGATCTCCGGCGAGGGCGTGTACCAGAACATCAGGATGATGCCGGTGATCGTCTCGAAGAAGACGAAATAGGTGGAGAGCCAGCCCAGGCGGAAGGAAGGATAGAGACCCGTCACCTGGCGGTTGTAGTAACTGGGGCGCATGTGCAGCCAGAAACCGTCGGCGTGCGGTTGCAGACGGGGGTTGGGGCGGCGAGTGGGGTCCTCGCCGCGCAGCGCGTCACGGACGTCCTGGACGTTCAGGCCCGCCGTCAGCCTTTCGACAACTTCGTCCGCTCCCTCAAAGACGGCCTTGCGCAAGCCCTTTTCTTTCACGTCATCAAGGAAGGAGGGGAAGGGCAGGACTGACATGCGCACTCTCCGGGAAATCGCCTGTCGAGACTAGACCTTGCCGGCCCGCAGAATGCGTGAGCCGGTATCGACCGAGATGGACTGAATGCTCCTGCCGGCGAGCGGAACGGGATCGCCGGCGGAATTGCTTTCCTCTACGCTGCCATCGGTGAAGGTGATGATCGTGCGAAAGCGGTCCATGCTACGGGGCGCCGGGCCCTCGATGTAGAGGCCGGTCTTCTGGAATTTGGAACCGTGACAGGGACATTCGAAGCGATTGTTGACGTCGACCCACTTGGGCAGGCAGCCCAGGTGCGTGCAGACGGCGTAGAGCGCCACCACGGCCGGCGCGCCATTGACCAGTGGCTGGGAGAGCCAGAAGCGTCCGTCCGGCCGCGAGACCGGCGATCCGTCGGGCGGCGGCAACTCGGTCGGCTCGACTGCGAAAGTACCGCCAAACTCACCTTCGGCGAAGCGGGGGAAGGCAAACCACAGGGTTGCGACCGTGATCTGTCCGATCACCATCAGAATCGAGGCGTTCCAGATGTAATACAGGAACTCGCGCCGGCTGGGCGGGCTGACGGCGGCCTCGACTTCGGCCGCCTGCCTGCTGGCTGTTTCCTCACGGACTCGCTGGACTGCGGAGGGGCGGGCCGAACTTGCTGTGGCCATGGTGACTCCCTGCCTGGGACTGCCTCGCGTACGCCATGCTGGCGCTGTCCGCCAGCGACTGCGCAATATATCACAAGCGAATCACAGTGTCAAAAGGATTACTGCAGCGAATCATTCCAGAATTTGCAGGACAGCGGCGGCGCAAAGGCCCGGATCTGCACTTCCTTCCGCGCCGGCGCCAGGGTATGCTGGCCACTGAATTTTACGCAAGGAAATCTTTTGGCAGCCACTGCAAGTCCTGACCAGACGCCGCACGTGCCGGTGCTGCCCACACCCTGTTTCATTACGACAGACCATGAACTGCGCGCGCTGGCGCCGGAACTGGCGCAACAACCCTTCCTGGCCATCGATACCGAGGCCAACAGCCTGCACGCCTATCAGGAACAGGTCTGCCTGATTCAGCTGAGCACGAGGACGAGCGACTATCTGATCGACCCCCTTTCCATCGTGGACATGGACCCGCTGGGGGACCTGCTGGCGGACCCGGGTCTGGAGAAAATCCTGCATGCGGCCGAGTACGATCTGATCGGGCTGCGGCGCGATTTCGGCTTTTTCCTGCGCAACGTCTTCGACACCATGATCGCCGCGCGCGTCGCCGGGCACAGCCAGGTGGGCCTTGGCAATCTGCTGGAACGCTATCTGGGCGTGCAGACGGACAAGCGCCACCAGCGCGACGACTGGGGACGACGACCGCTCTCGCCGGCCAGCCTGCGCTATGCGCAGATGGACACGCATTTTCTCGGCATGATTCGCAACGATCTCTACGATGAATTGCAGGCGCTGGCCCGCCTGGAAGAAGCGCGTGACGCCTTCGCCGAGCTGGACCAACTGCCCGCCCAGGTGCCACACTTTGACCCCGACGGTTTCTGGCGCATCGGTCGGCCCGAGGGCCTGAACGGCCGTCAAATGGCGATTTTGCGGGCCGTTTATCTCTGGCGCGAGGAACTTGCCAGCCAGATGGACCGCCCGGCCTTCAAGGTGCTGGGCAAGGACGCGATGCTGGAACTGGCCCGACGCGCGCCGCAGACGCGGGAGGAACTGGGCCGGATTCGCGGCATGCCGCGCAGTCTGTTGCGCCGCCATGGCGAGTCGCTGTTGCAGCAAATCGCCGCCGGCAAGCGGGCGCAAACACCGGCAGCGCCGCCGCGTCCGGCGCGCCTGGAGCCGGTGGTCCGCGCGCGCATGCTGGCACTGCGCGAATGGCGGCGGCAACAGGCGCGCAGGCGCAACCTGGGTTCGGACGTCGTCTTTTCGAAGTCCGTCATGATGACCCTGGCGCAGCGCGCGCCGCGCACCATGGCGGAACTGGAGACCGTGCCCGGCATGGGCCCCTGGCGCCTGGAAAATTACGGGCCGCAACTGCTGGAACTGCTGCACGGCAACTGCAGCGACAACGGGGCGGACCAAGCGGTCTGATGGGCGAGCGCATCTTTGCCGCGGACTGGCGCGCCTGTCAGGAAGAACATTTGCGGGCCGTCGTGGCCGCCGGAGACGGGCGCAACGAGGTCACCCTCGTCCAGTTGCTGCGGGAGATTGGCTTCGATGCGGAAAGGCTGACGGCCCTGGGGACCGTCGCTGCCCCTGTTGTGGAAGAATCCCCGGAGAGTCTCCCGAATGGCGGGGCAGAGACCGGCAGCCCGCGGACCACGACCAGGGAAGGCCGGGCCGAAACAGAAGACGTCCCGCAGGCGGACGAACCGGATATGCTCGACGACTCCGGCCTGCCGCAGGATGATCAGGACGACGCCGGGGATGAGGGCCCGGACGAGGACGGCGACCCGGCCCCGGCCCAGTTAAGTCTCTTTTAGCCCCAATGCCCGACAGTGACGAGCACTGGATGCGCCAGGCCCTGGCAGAGGCGGAACAGGCGCTGGCGAGTGGCGACGTCCCGGTAGGCGCACTGGCAGTGCGCGACGGCGCTGTGATCGGCCGCGGGCACAACCGGCGCGAGGCCGACGGCGATCCCTGCGCCCACGCCGAAATCATCGCCATGCGGGCGGCGGCGCGGCAGCTCGGCCAGTGGCGCCTGGAGGAAGTCACGCTCTATTGCACGCTGGAACCCTGCGCCATGTGCGCCGGCGCGATGGTGCTGGCGCGCCTGCCACGCCTGGTCTACGCTGCGGCCGACCCCAAGGCGGGCGCCGCCGGCAGCGTGCTCGATCTCCTGCAGCACCCCGCGCTGAATCATCGCGTCGAGTGCCGCGGCGGTGTGCTGGCGACGGAAGCGGCGCAGCAACTGCGGGCCTTTTTCCGCTGCCTGCGCCAGGGGAGTGGCCGGCGGGACTTGCCATAGGCGGCCCGCATTTGTAAACTTTTGCTACGGGAGAGATGCCAGAGTGGTTGATTGGGCCTGTCTCGAAAACAGGTGTGTCCGCAAGGGCACCGTGGGTTCGAATCCCACTCTCTCCGCTGTATGGTTGCGGATCTAATCCAAGAATTGATTTCCAATGGAAGCAAAATATCAAATAACTGCGGACAACAATGTTGTAATCAATGCCTATTCTGATGAAAGCAAATGCTTCGATTCCAGAATGCGCAAAGCTGTTGTTGCGGCCAATAGATTGAGAGAACTACACGAAATGGGGTGGGTGAAGGTCACATGCAATGGTGGTGAAGAGACAACGGCCGACCATTCTTTTGAAGTTGCTAGAGGCCCATTAGTTTTAGATTTGCCCGGTTTCTGCGAATTGGGCAGTGTAAGACTTATTTCCTCTAAGGCTGAAGAGCTTCTGGAAGAACTCGAAAACATTTTCGAGATTGAAAAAAAGAGACTTTCGCTCCAAAAAATTAGCTCCAAGACTGCCACTAATGATATGAAAGATTTCGCAATTCTGTTGGAGCACGTCGGATCACAAAGAGACACATTAGTGACTGAAGATAACAAAATCTTGAGCAAGGCAGGTGAATTAGTTGCCTTAGGTGTGAAGGTTTATTCTACTGTACAGACCTTGGATTTTCTGGAAAAACAACCAGACTTCCCAAGTTTGAATTAACCAAGTTTCTGTCCTGCAAATCAGGATTTCAGGCTTCACGTGCAAAGCAAATTCCGTTGCAGCACTTTTGCATTGTTGCTTTTGAGCTTTGCCTTTGCTGGCAACACTCCAACATTTGCGCAGGACGAGGGGTCAGCCGCCCAAGCGACGGCGCCGGCGAAAATGGTGCTTTGGTGGCCGGAGTTGCTGGCGCCGGCCGACGACCCGGCCGTGCGGGAGTTGCTGAATTCGCAACTGGATTCCTTTCAGGCGTCGCAGCGGGACGTCATTCTGGAGCTGCGCCTGAAGGCCACCGAAGGCGCCAACGGCGTCCTCGCCACCTTGCGCGCCGCCAGTCCGGTCGCGCCGGGCGTGTTGCCCGACCTGGCCCTGATGCGCCGCGCGGACATGCTGTCGGCGGCCAGGGACGGGCTGATCCAGCCCCTGGACGAGCGCATCGCACCGGCCATGCGCGACGATCTCTTCCCGGCCGCGCTGGAGCTGGGCCGCCTGAACGGTCAGCTCTATGGCCTGCCCTGGCTGCTTTGGCTGCAGCACATGGCCTGGAGCCCGCAGCGCCGGGACCGGCCCCCGGCCAGCTTCGCGGAGATGCTGGAAGGGGCGACGCGCTTCGCCATTCCTGCCGCCTCGCCAGCCCTGATGAACGATCTCCTGCTGGCCCAGTACCTGGCCGCCGGCGGCCGCCTGCCCACCAGCACGGAACGCGAGACCGACGCGGACGCCTGGCTCCACACGCTTCAATTCTATGAACTGGCCCGGGAGCAGTCGCTGCTTGATCCCGCCGTGACCACCTACGGCGCGACGGCGGACTACGTCGGGCTGCTGCTGGCCGGCGAACTGGACGCCGCCGTGATCGACTCGGCCGACTGGCTGGCCCTGGAAGCGGAGGGCGCGCGCCTGGGCTACGGTCCCGTGCCCACTGCCGATGGCTCGCGCACGGCGACGCTGGAGGGCTGGATGTGGGTGCTGGTGACCGACAGCTCAGACCGTCAGGCGCTGGCCGCGCCCCTGCTGGACTGGATGCTGACCGGCGGCCGCCAGAGCGAGTTTGCGCGCAGCGTGGCCATGTTGCCCTCGCGCATCAGCGCCTGGGAATTGCTGGAGGTCAGCCCCTGGCTCGAATTCGCGCGCGAACTCCTGGACAACGCCGTGTTGCCCTTGACCGGCGACGACGAGGGCGCGTCGGTCAACAGCGCGCGCAACGCCCTGATGGCCGTGCTGCAGGGCGAATCGGACGCGGCCGGCGCCACCGGAGACCTGCTGCGTCGTCTGGCGGCCTGAGAGGGCGCGCCGTTCCTAAACCAGTTTGCGTTCGTAGAGGCGGTGTGTGCGGTAGGGCTTGAGCCGCATGTTGCGCGCCACGCTCATCATGGCCTCGTTGCTCTCCAGGATCCAGCCGCCGTCGGCGTGTTGCAGACGGGGGTGCGCCTGGCAAGCCTCCAGAATGTGGTAGTAGAGCGCGACGTCGACGCCCTTGTGGCGGAAGGGTTCGCGCACGCCCAGCAGGGGGATGCGCACGGTATCGATGACCGGGCGCAGCTTCCAGTGCCAGACTGCGCGCAGCAGGGTCAGCGGCTCCGGCACGCCGGGGCGCGGCGCGGCCTTCTGCAGCACCTGGTTGAGGTCCGGGATGCCGAGCACGAAGCCGGCCAGTTCGCCATCGACGCTGGCGAAGAAGGCGAAGTCGGGGTCGAGAAACTGGCCGAGGCTGGCGACCAGCGCGTCCAGCTCCGCGTCGTTCATGGGCACGAAGCCCTGGTTGCGGTCCCAGGCGTCGTTGTAGAGCGCGCGGAAGCGCTGGAAGTCGCCTTTCATGTCCCTGCGATTGATGGGACGGATGGTGATTTTGTTGCGCTTCATCACCTGCTGCGTGATACGCTGCAGGCGTTCGGTCAGTTTCATATCCGCCGACATCTCGCGGCTCATGGCGAAGCTGTACATGTCGGCGTACTTGACCAGGCCGGCCTCCTCGACGTGGCGCTGGTAGCGAGGCGGGTTCCAGGGCATCAGCAGCACCGGGCGGCCGAAGCCCTCGATCAGCAGGCCGCACTCCTCGTGGGTGGTGAAGGTCTGCGGGCCCCGCAAAGCCTGGTAGCCGCGGCTGCGGACAAAGCCGCCGGCGGCATCGAAGAGGGCGTTGGCGGCCTCCTGGTCGTCGAGCACGTCGAAGGCGCCGAACCAGCCGATGCGTTCGTCGTGGACCTCGTTGTGGCGGTGGTTGATGAAGGCGGCGATGGTGCCGACCGGCTGCGCGCCGCGCCAGGCGACGTAGTACTCGCCCTCCATGTAGTTCCAGGCGGGGTTTTTCTCCTTGTCGAGCAGCTCCACCCGCATGGAGAGCAGGGGCGGAACCCACTTCGGGCTGCCAGAGTGGACGCGCCAGGGGAAGCCGAAAAATGCGCGAAAGTCGGCCTTGTTTTCCACCACCCGCACGCTCAACGCGTCGGCCATCTGCGCTCCGCTCACTGCCTGTGGGGCAAGGGTAGCGGGCGGCGCCGTGAATGCAAGCGACGCTTGACAGTCCAGGTAGCGACTGCTATTCTGCGCGGCGCATTCCACAGTAGCTCAATGGCAGAGCAACCGGCTGTTAACCGGTAGGTTCCTGGTTCGAGTCCAGGCTGTGGAGCAGGTCTGTGCATCGCCCTTGGCGCCGATTTCATATAACCTGCCAAGGGACTAATTCATCGATCTGTACTTTCAAAAATTTGGCACAATTCTTTTGTCCATTTGTATCACGTAAACTTGCAATTGAAATCCATAGAGGTTACCTCCGTGTCAAACGAAGAAGAATTTGGCGATCCTTCCACGCGTATAGCTGAAACCGAAGCTTCTCCTCTTAGGGTTCTATCTGGTCCAGGAACCGGGAAAACTCATGCACTGAAGAAAAAAGTTGCGCATTTGCTGAACAACGGTGTGCCGCCCAGAACCATATTGGCAACCACATTTACGCGGACTGCTGCTGGTGACCTCAAGAAAGCCCTGCAAGAGATGAATGTTCCGGCTGCATCATTGGTGCATTCCACTACCGTTCATTCATTTTGTTTTCGGATTCTAAATAGGGAAAGTGTGTTTCAGGCAACTAGGCGTGTCCCGCGACCTTTGTTGGATTTTGAAAAGCGGTTCATGATCGAAGATCTAAAACATGCAGACTTGGGCAACGTAAATGAACTTAAGAAACGCCTATTAGCATTTGCCGCTGCTTGGGCTAGAGACCAAAAGGATAAAGCCGGTTGGCCGAATTCACGATTGGACAAGTGCTTTGAGATTTCTCTCATGGACTGGCTTGCGTTTCATAAGGCGATGTTGATTGAAGAACTTGTCCCTGTCGCCCTGCGATATTTGCGAAACAACCCCTTAAGTGCCGAGCGCACCACTTATTCTCACATTCTGGTCGATGAGTACCAAGACCTAAATGTTTCAGAGCAAGAATTCATCAATATCATTTCAGAAAATGGCAAACTAACAGTAATTGGCGATGAAAATCAATCGATTTATTCCTTCAAACATGCACATCCAGAAGGGATTATTGATTTCGGTGACAGACACCGTGAGACAGCTGATATTACGCTGGATGTCTGCTGGCGATGCCCCAGCAATATCGCCGAAATGGCAAATGCACTCATTTCCCACAACAGGCAATTGACCAAGAGAAAGTTACGTGCTCATCCGGACAATAAACTTGCCGAGATTCATATTGTACAGTGGCCTACCATGGAACAAGAATGCATTGGAATTGCTGGGATAACGAAAGAACTGATTGACCAAGGGCTAGTTGAGCCCGGTCGTGTTCTCATTCTCGCACCACGAAAACAGTTTGGATATGAAATTCGCGATGCACTGAAAAGTTTGGGTACTCCAGCTCACAGTTTTTTCAAAGAACAAGAGCTAGACGGGAATCCAAAAGAATTGCTGGAAAGTCGGGCACAGCAAGCATTCACCTTGTTGACTCTAGTTGCGAATCCTGATGATCATGTCGCGCTTCGCTGCTGGTGTGGGTTTGGCAGTTCTGACTTTCGGGCTGGCGCGTGGAATCGACTTCGCAGATTGTGCACAACAAAGGACATTTCGCTTCGTCAAGCCATCGAGGATATCCAGAATGGCAAACGAAGACTTTCCCATGGAAGGCAGATAACAGAACGATTGCAACATTTGAGAGAGTTGTTGGATGAGTTGTCAACACTCCAGGGACAAGATCTATTTGACAAGTTGTTCCCTCGAGACGACCCTGATTTCGTACAAATTAGAGATGTCATGACAAATGACATAGAAGATGATGAAGATGCCAAATCGATACTTGATAAGTTGCAGACATGCATTACTCAGCCAGAACTTCCGACAGAGGTAGAATTTGTCCGCGTAATGAGCCTACACAAATCGAAGGGGCTAACCGCCGATTTAGTTTTCGTCGTTGGATGTATTGAAAGTCTAATTCCGAACCTGCCAGACTTTGCATCTGCCGAAGAAAGCCAAAAGGTACTTGAAGAGCAAAGACGACTTTTCTATGTCGCCATAACACGTGCGCGAAGGTTCTTGGTACTTTCAAGTGTCCTGTGGATTCCAATAGGTTTAGCCCACAATATGAGGGTAAGGTTTCACCAAGATTCCAATGGGTATGCCAGAACTATAGCGTCGGAATTCATGAATGAACTTGGGCCAAACCGACCGCACCCTATTGCGGGAGCGAAGTTGATGCAAATTTTACGCGAAAGACGTGGGAATGACGGTTAAAGCAGAGATTCCACGTTTCTTTCACGGGCGTGTTGTCGTTTGATTCGCTTTGATCTGAGCCCGGAAAACATCTCCGTAGAAGCAACCTTGCCGTCTGCCAAGAGAGCAAACCAAGACTCGCAGATTGGCTTTCGATGACGGAACAAGGCATCTTGGAGCAGCGTTACAATCAATCAGCAACACATCTTCTTGCCTATAGGAATTGACTCGGCATGAAGTGGACCACCAAGGCCCGTATCCAGAACCTGATCGCGGCCTTGCCCGGGCCGCTGTCGGATTTCTGTTACTACCGGATGCAGCGCCTGGCCGGCGGCCTGCGCAACCCGACGCCCGTCAAGCAGATCGACGGCGGCTGTCAACTGGCCGCCGCCATACAGGAGCAGCGTCCCCTGGATGGCGCGCGCGTCATGGAGGTCGGCAGCGGGCGCTCGCTGGCCATCCCCGTTTTGATGTGGCTGCTGGGCGCGAAACGAGTGCTCACGGTCGACCTGAACCGCTACCTGCGGCCGGAGGTCCTGCGCGCGGACCTGGCGTACCTGCGCGCCAACCAGCCCTGGCTGAATGAACAGTTGGCGCCCCTCGCCGGCGAGTCGGGTCCGACGTCAGGGCGTCTGCGTGACCTGCTGGCGCTGGACCTGGAGGGTCCGCCCGCCAGGCTGCCTGAAGACCTTTTGAGACTCTGCGGAATCGACTACCGGGCGCCGGCGGACGCCGCCGCGCTCGATCTGGCCGACGGCAGCATCGACGTCCACCTGTCCCGCGCGGTGCTGGAACACGTGCCGCCGGATGACCTTGCGGGCATTTTGCGCGAGGCTTCCCGGGTCCTGAAGCCCGACGGTCTCTGCGTGCATCTGATCGACCTGAGCGACCACTTCCAGCACCAGGATACCTCAATTTCGCGGGTCAATTTCCTGCGCTACAGCGAAGCTGAGTGGGAGCGTCTGGCGGGCAATCGCTTTATGTTCATGAACCGCCTGCGGGCCGGCGACTACCTGACGATCTTTGCGGAAGCCGGTCTGGAGCTGCTGGATCAGAGCAGGGTGGTGGACGATGAAGCGCTGCGCCTGATCGAAAGTGGCGCGCTGCCGCTGGACGGGCGCTTCGAGGGCCGGACGCCGGAAGACCTGGCGACGACGAGACTGCTTGTGGTGGCCCGACCCGCCCCGGCCAGGGCCTGATTGACGGAACCCTGTCAGCAGTTGCGCTCGTGGATCAGGCGCAGCCCGTCCAGCGCCAGCAGGGGAGCGACCACGTCGATCAGCGGGAGGTGCTGGCTGAAGAGCTCGGCCAGGCCGCCTGTGGCGATGACGCGCGGGTCGTCGCCCGCTGAAGGCCGCAGGCGGTCCAGCAGACCTTCCACCAGGCCCACGTAGCCCCAGAAGATGCCGGACTGCATGGCGTGGATCGTGTTGCGGCCGAGGGGCTGCGGCGGCGGCGCCAGGTCGATGGCGTGCAGGCGCGCCGTGCGCTGCACCAGGGCGTCGTGCGAAATGCCGATGCCGGGCGCGATGGCCCCCCCGCGCCAGGCGCCGTCGGCTGTGATCACATCGAAAGTGGTGGCCGTGCCGAAGTCGATGACGAGGGCCGGCGCGCCGTAGAGGGCGAGGGCCGCGGCCGCTGCGGCGATGCGGTCGGCGCCGGCCTGCCAGGGTTGGTCGATGTCGATGCGCAGGCCGCTGTCCGTCTCGTGCGTCACCAGCAGCGGCTCGCGCCGGAGGTAGCGCGGCGCCAGCTCGCTGTAGGCGGCGGTCAACGCCGGCACGACGCTGCCGATGACCACGCCGTCGACATCGCTGTAGTCGAGGCCCACGCCCTGCAGCAGGCTGCGCAACAACACGGCGTGTTCGTCCGGCATGCGTTGCGCCTCGCTGCGGGCCCGCCAGGTGTGGGCCCAGCGGCCGCCCTGCCACAGCCCCAAATGGATGTTGCTGTTGCCGATGTCGATTGCCAGCAGTCGATTGGTCATGACTTTTCGGGATGCGTGAGAACGCGGGCGAATTTGTTACAATGTGGCATCCAGATTTGCGGGATTATTGTCAATGAAGGTGCGCCCGGCAACCCTCGACGACACGGCTGCCATTTCAGAGCTGCACTGCGCGCAGATTCCGGTCTGGCAACGACTGGACGAGAGCGGCCGCGTGCAGGACGTCGAGCGCGAGGCGCTGAGCATCTACGAGCGCTGGCAGCATGGCGGCCCATGGATGTCGGTGGAGACCGGCGCGCTGCATCTGAGCCACTTGCTGCACGGCGCCGGCACGCCGCTGGTCGCCGAGGACGAGGGCGTCGTGGTCGCCAGCGCCGTGCTTTACGAGGGCCATGAGCCGGAACCCTATGGTCGGCACCTCAGCATGGAACACCCCACCGTGCTGCCCGACCTGGACGGCAAGCAGATATTAAACACCATGCTGGCGGCTGCCCGCGAGCAAATGAAGGAACATGGCGTAAGCCGGCTGTTGCTGCCGCTGGTGTTGCCGGAACTGCAGGAAGAATACGCCAGTCGCGGGTTCAGCTTGCGGGCGCGCATCATTCGCGTGAGTCTGCCGGCGCGCGTCGGGCAGGGTTTCTATCGCAGCAGCGACTGGATCGACCCGGCGCCGCGCAAGATCGCCGGCTGGTCCATGCCGATCGGTCGCGTGGGCAGCGCGCGTCAGCAGTGGGAGACGCTGTGGCCGGAGACCTGGGGCGCGCTCGGGGAACTGCGCCGGCAGCGCATTCACCGCCTGCAGTTTGACGCCTCGGGCCATGAAGCGCTGGTCTGCTGTCGCCAGCAGCTTTACGCCGAACGCAACGCGGAGATCTTTTGCTGGTCGCCGCGGCCGCTGACGCGCCAGCTGCTGACCGCGTTGCGCGACTGGGCGCACCGCACCGGCTATCGCACGCTGATCCTGAACGTCGAAGAAGCAATTGTGCCGACCTTCGGCCCTGAGGCCGAAGCGGACGGATTCTCGCTGGCGGTTTACGGTCTCGATCTTGACGAAGGCAGTTGAGTCCGGCGGAGTCTGCGAAGTCTGGCGGCCAGGCTGCCTGCCCTACCGCGAGGCCTGGGCCCTGCAACAACGCCTGGCCGTCGCCCGCGGCCAGGACGAATCGCCCGATCGCCTGCTCTTGCTGGAGCATCCGCCGGTCTTCACAACGGGCTCGGTCGGTCAGTCAGCGCACGTGTTGTGGACGGCGCAGGAGATGGCGGCCCGCGGCATCGAGCTGGTGGCGACTAATCGCGGCGGCGACGTCACCTGGCACGGGCCGGGACAACTGGTTGGCTATCCGATTCTGCGCCTGCCGCGTCGCGCGCAGGCGCCGCGCCTCGACGTACACGGCTATCTGCGGCGGCTCGAATACGTGCTGGTCCGCACCCTGGCGGATTACGGCGTCGAGGCCGCCACGCGGCCCGGCCGCACCGGCGTATGGGTCGGTGACGCGCGCGGCGAGCGCAAGCTGGCGGCCATCGGTGTGCGCGTCACGGCGCGCGCGGTGACCCTGCACGGCTTCGCGCTCAACGTCTGCAACGCGCTGGACTGGTATGAGGGCATCGTGGCCTGCGGCATCCAGGGGCATGGCGTCAGCAACATGGTCGTCGAGACTGGCGCGGCCTTGATGGTGGAGGAAGTCAGCGCGCGCCTGGCGGGGCACTTTGGCGCCGTGTTCGGCTTTGAAATGCTGGAAGGTGAAGGCGTCCTGACCTGAGGGGTCGCTCAGGCCAGCAGGCGCGCCACTTCCGCGACGGCAAGATGGCGCGACACCGTGCGCTCGCTGCCGTCGGCCAGACGCCGGATGCGCACCTGGCCGCGCGCCAGTTCGTCGCCCCCCTGCAACACCACCAGCGGGATGCCGCGACGATCGGCGGCCTGCAACTGCCTGCCGAGGCGCCGGGCTTCCAGGTGCAATTCGCAGCGAATGCCGGCCTGACGCAGGTCGGCGGCCAGACGTGTCGCCTGGGGGCGGGTCTCCTCATCGATGACGGCGACCAGCGCCTGCACGACTGTGCCGCCCAGTGAAGCGGGATAGAGGTCGAGCGCGTCCATCAGGTCGATGATGCGTTCGATGCCCAGCGACACGCCGGTCGTCGGCAGGCTGTCGCGGCGAAAAAGGCCGATGAGCCTGTCGTAGCGACCGCCGCCGCTGATGCTGCCCAGGTTGGGCTCTTCAATGACCGTCTCGAAGATTGGGCCGGTGTAATAGCCCAGGCCGCGCACCATGGTGAAGTCGATGAGCCAGGCGTCGGTCGGTAAACCCATGGCATCCAGCGTGGCGGTCAGTTCGCGCAGTTCGCCCAGGCCTTCCCGCGCCGCCGCCAGCCCCCCCATGGCCTGGTCGATGCGCCCCAGCGGGTCGCTTTCCCCCGCCTGCCCGGCGATGAGCTCCATCACGCGGGCGACGGCTTCAGCGTCGATGCCGCGTTCCACCAGTTCGCCGCGAACGCCCGCGGCGCCGATGCGATCGAACTTGTCGATGCTGCGCCAGAGGTCGCCGAGACGCGCATCCGGGACGCCGGAAAACTGGCCGATGGCGGTCAGCAGCTTGCGGTTGTTGATGCGCATGGTGAACTGCGGAAAGCCCAGCTCGCTGAGGACGCTGTGCACCACGCCCAGCACCTCGGCGTCTGCGCTCATACCGGCCACGCCGACGATATCGGCGTCACATTGCATAAATTCGCGGTAGCGGCCGCGCTGGGGTCGCTCGGCGCGCCAGACCGGCGCCAGCTGGTAGCGTTTGAAGGGCAGGGCGATGTGCTGTCGGTGCTGGCCGACGACGCGCGCGAGGGGCACGGTCAGGTCGTAGCGCAGGGCCAGCGCCTCGCGGCCGCCGGGGTGCTGCGCGTGATAGATGAGCCGCTCGGCATCCTCGCCGTACTTGCCGGAGAGGATTTCGTTCAACTCAAGGGCCGGCGTTTGCAGAGGCTCGAAGCCATAGCGCTCGAAGACGGCGCGCACGATGCCGAAGACGTATTCCCGCCGCAGCATGTCGGCCGGCAGGAAATCGCGCATTCCCCGCGGCAGGCGGGGTCGGATGGGCATGCCGCTTTCAGCCTCTGCAGGCCTCGATTTGCGCCCGCACGTCCTCAAACTGGCCGTAGTGCCCGACCTCGTGTTGCAGGCCGAAGAGGAAGCAGGTCGTGGCGTTGAACTCGCCGAAGCGCGCGATGAAGCGTGGCGACAGGTCGCGCCTCAGGTCCAGATTGGGGTTATCGGGCCAGGCCTCCAGATAGCCCAGGCGCTGACGGAGGCTCTCCTGCAGACGCTGCAGGGCCTTCGCCGTCGTGTCGATGTCGCGCCAGGGGGGCTCGAAGCGCAGGCGCGGCTCGGCGGGATAGGGGACGCTGCGCGCCAGCAGCGAACTGTAGGCCGCCCATTCCTCGCAGCTGGCGGTGACGTGCGCCACCAGGTGGCCCATGCCCCAGCCGATGTCACGCTCGTCCTCCGGCGCGAAAGGGTCGTCGGCGTCGGGGTCCTGCGGCGCGAAGGTGATCTCCTCGTCTGTCAGGCCGGCCACCATGCCGGTGATCCGGTTCACACTGTCCACGCTGGCATTGCGCAGGTCGTCCACGCTGAACTGCGCGGCGTAATCAATCAGCTGCTGTTCACCGGCAAAAACCGGCTTGAAATCGATCGCCATGGCGCTTCCCCCGCTGCCGAAAATCCTGTCAGCAGTGTACTTGCGCGCTGCGGCAGGGTGTAGGGGCGATTTACCCAATCGCCCTCCATGTCGTCATGTCGCACACAGGCGCCACGGTTTGACGCCCCTGAGATCCGGCGCGGGGCGCATGATGATGGTACACTGGCCCTTATTGCCGGAAAGGGGCGCCATGCTGACAGCGGGCGAACAAGTGCTGTTTCTGGTGCTGGCCCTGTTATCCGCCGCTGCGACTCTTGCCGGGCTGTGCGACATGTGGCGCATCGTTCGGCGCGGCGAAAGGGAACTTGCGCTGGACGGTCTGGCGTCTCGTCTGCGCGACACCCTGACGGCATCCCTGCTGCAGCGCAAGACACTGCGCATGCGCAAACTGACCAGCTGGCTGCATCTGGGCGTGGTGTGGGGCTTCAGCTTCTACGCCCTGGTGAACCTCGGCGACCTGCTTGAGGGTTATGTGCCGGGCTACCATTTCCCGGCGCGTGAAGGTCTGCTGGCCGAACTCTACCGACTGGCGGCCGATTTGCTGAGCGTGGCAGTGCTGGTGGGCGTGCTGTGGTTTGTGTTGCGGCGCGCGTTGCGACCCTGGCGCGCGGAACTGCAATTCCCCTCCAATGTGCTGCTGCACCCGAAGGCGCGCGCCGGCGCCATCAGCCGCGACTCGCGAATCGTGGCGGGTTTCATCCTGCTGCACGTCGGCGCCCGCTTTCTGGGCGACGCGCTGGCCGTGGCGGGAGAGGGCGGGGACCTGGCGCGGCCCTTCGCGTCGCTGGCGGCGCCGCTCTTCGCCGGCGTGGATGCCCGGGGCGGCGAATTGTTGCGGCACCTTTTCTGGTGGCTGGCGCTGGGTTCCATCGCGCTCTTCACCCCCTGGTTCCCACAGAGCAAGCATGCCCATCTCTTCATGGCGCCGCTGAACTTTCTCACGCGGCCGCAGCGCCGCTCGCCGGGCGCGCTGGCCCCGCTTGACTTCGGGGATGAATCTCGCGAACAGTTCGGCGCAGCGAAGCTGGAGCACCTGGACCAGTCGCAATTGCTGGATGCCTTCGCCTGCATCCAGTGCAATCGCTGCCAGGACGTCTGCCCGGCGACGACGACCGGCAAGGAGCTTTCGCCGGCGGCGCTGGAGATCAACAAACGCTACGAGATCGGCGGGCAATTTGTGGCCCTGGCCGCCGGCGCCGAATCGGAACGGCCCCTGCTGGGCTCGGTCATCAGCGAGTCCGCGCTCTGGGCCTGCACCAGTTGCGGCGCCTGCACGGACATTTGCCCGGTCGGCAACGAGCCGATGCACGACATCCTTGAGATCCGACGCGACCAGGTCTTGATGGAAGGCAACTTTCCGGCGGAACTGCAGGCCGCCTTCAACGGGATGGAGCGCCAGGGCAACCCCTGGGGAGCGGCGCGCGACGAGCGCATGCGCTGGGCCAGAGGACTGGATATCCCCGTGCCGACGGTTGAGGAAAATCCTGGCTGTGAACTGCTCTACTGGACTGGCTGCGCCGTCAGTCATGACCCGCGCGCGGCCCTGACGGCGCGGGCCCTGGTGAAGCTGCTGCACGCCGCCGGAGTCAACTACGCCGTGACCGGGGAGCGCGAAAACTGCAGCGGCGACGTTGCGCGCCGGGCCGGCAACGAATACCTCTATGAGGAACTGGCGCGGGGCAACGTGGAGACCCTCAACGAACTGGCGCCGGCGCGCATCGTGGTCACCTGTCCCCACTGCCTGCACAATCTGGACAGCGAGTACCCGCAATTTGGCGGCGACTACGAAGTGGTGCACCACACGCAGTTGCTGGACGAACTGGGTGCCGAAGGTCGTTTACCACAGCCGCCGGCCCGGCCGGGCGCGCGCATCACCTTTCACGACCCCTGCTATCTGGGGCGGCACAATGGCGTATTTGACTCGCCGCGCCGGGCCCTTGGCAGTCTGCAGGGCGAGATGGTGGAGATGCCGCGCCACCGCAGCGACTCCTTTTGTTGCGGCGCGGGCGGCGCGCAATTCTGGAAGGAAGAGGAAGCCGGCAGCCGCACGGTCGGCGCGGAGCGCTATGCCGAGGCGGCGGCCAGCGGCGCGGACATCGTGGCCACCGGCTGTCCCTTTTGCCTGCAGATGCTGGAGAGTTCTAAAGGCGACGGCGTGGGGCCGGTCCTGCGCGACGTGGCGGAACTGCTTGCGGAGGGCCTGCCGGCCGATGATTCCGGTCAGGAAGGGAGCGCGCATGCCGGGTGAGGCCGTGACCAGACCTTCACAGGTCCTGTCCGACGACACGCTGCTGGAGATGTATCGCCTGATGCTGCTCAGCCGGCGCCTGGACGAACGCGCCTGGGCGCTGCATCGCCAGGGCCGGGTGCAGTTTCACGTCAGCGCGATGGGGCACGAGGCGACCCAGGTCGGCGCGGCTTTCGCCATCAACCGCGGCGTGGACTACGTCGTCCCCTACTATCGCGACCTTGCGATGGCCATCGCCCTGGGTTGCAGCGCGCTGGACTTCATGCTGGGCCTCTTCGCCCGCCGCGACGACCCCTGGAGCGCCGGTCGCCAGATGCCCTGTCACTTCAGCGACCGCGACCGCCATATCATCAGCGGCTCGTCGACGGTGGCGACCCAGGTGCCGCAGGCCGCGGGCCTGGCCTTCGCCGTCCGTTACCGGCAGCGGGCCGGCCTGGTGGACCCGCAGGACGAAACGCAGCCGCGCCTGGCGTTGACCAGCCTGGGCGAGGGCTCGACCAACCAGGGCGAATGGCACGAAGGCATGAACTGGGCCGGCGTGCAATGCCTGCCGCTGGTCTGCCTGGTCGAAAACAACCGCTACGCCATCTCCGTGCCGCAGACGGAACAAATGGCGATTCCCTCGGTGGCGACGCGCGCCGCCGGCTATGGCGCGCAGGGTGAGTCGGTCGACGGCAACGATGTGCTGGCGGTCTACGACGCGATGCATGCGGCGGTGCAGCGGGCCTACCGCGGTGAAGGCCCCTCGCTGGTCGAGGCGCATACTTACCGCCTGACACCGCACACCTCCGACGACGACGACCGCAGCTACCGCTCGCGCGAGGAGGTGGCCGCCGCCGGCGAGGTCGAGCCGCTGCTCCGTTACCGCAGCGTATTGCTGGAGCGCGGCCTGCTGACTCCGAAGATGGTGGACGACCTGGAGGCGCAGGCGCGCGCCCGGGTGGACGAGGCGCAGCGCGCTGCCGAGGCCGCGCCCGAACCCGCGCCGCAAGAGGCCGACTCGCCGGTGCTAGCGCCGCTGCCGGAGGGTCTCGCCTGATGGCCGACATGACGCTGATCGAGGCCATCCGTTGCGCGCTGGACGAGGCGCTGGCGCAGGACGGGCGCGTCTTCATCACCGGCGAGGACATCGGCCGGCGCGGCGGCGTCTTCCGCGCGACGCAGGGGCTCTACGAGAAGTATGGCGCGCGGCGCGTCATGGATTCGCCGCTGACGGAGATGGGCATCGTCGGCGTGGGCATCGGCGCGGCGCTGGCAGACCTGCGGCCGGTCTGCGAGATTCAGTTCGCCGATTTCATCCACCCGGCCTTCAACCAGATCGTCGGCGAGGCGGCGCGCATGTACTATCGCTCGGCCGGCGGCTGGCGCGTGCCGCTGGTGATCCGCGTGCCCTACGGCGCAGTGCCCGGAGGCGGCCTGTACCACTGCCAGAGCGTGGAAGCGCTCTTCGCCCACATTCCCGGCCTGAAAATCGTGGTGCCCTCCACCCCGCGCGACGCCCGTCGCCTGCTACACGGCGCGATTCTCGACCCCAACCCGGTGCTGTTTCTTGAGACCAAGTACGGCTACCGTCAGATTCGCGGCGAGGTGCCGGAGCGGGACGCGCCGCTGCTGCCGGGTCCGGCGCGCATCGCCCGCAGTGGCGTCGACCTTTCGCTTTTCGCCTGGGGCCTGATGGCGCATTACGCGGAGGTGGCTGCGGAGCGCGCCGCGCGGGAAGACGGCCTGGACGTCGAGGTCGTCGATTTACGCACGCTGCATCCGCTGGACCGCGACAGCGTGTTGACGTCGGTCAGCAAGACGGGCAAGGCGCTGGTGGTGCACGAGGACAACCGCACCATGGGCTTCGGCGCCGAAATCGCCGCCCTGCTGGTTGACGAAGCCTTCGAGTGCCTCGATGGGCCGGTGAAGCGCCTGGCCGCGCCGGACGTGCCCGCCGCGCCCTTCAACCGCGGCATGTTCGATTTCTTCCTGCCGGGCCCCGACGACATCCTCGCCGCCATCCGCGACCTGGCGGCGTACTAGGAACGCCGGTTTCTGATGCCCACCACCCTGCAGATGCCCAAGCTGGGCGAAAGCGTGATTGAGGGCACGGTCAGCCGCTGGCTGAAGCGCGAAGGCGACCCGGTCGACGAGTACGAGCCCCTCCTGGAGATCATCACCGACAAGGTCGATACAGAGATTCCCTCGCCCGCGGCCGGTGTGTTGCTGCGCATCCACGTGGGGGAGGGCGAGACCGTCGCGGTGGGCACGCCCTTGGCGCTCATCGGCGACGCGGGCGAAGAGGTCGAAGCGCGGCAGTCGGCGCGGGCCGCGGGAAGTGGACGTCACTCTCCGGCGGTGGCGCGGCTGCTGGCCGAACACCAGCTGGACGCGGCCGCCGTCCGCGGCAGCGGGCGCGAGGGCCGCATCACGCGCAAGGACGTCGAGGCCCACCTGGCGAGCAGGCAGCAGGCGACTGCGCCGGCCGAGTCAACCACGCCCGGCGAACTGCTGCCGCTGACGCCCATGCGCCGCCGCATCGCGCAGCAGATGGTGGCCAGCGTACAGACCGCGCCGCAGGTCACTGCGGTCTACGAGGCGGACATGGGCGCCGTGCTGGCGCAGCGGGAAACGCTGCGGGCCGAACACCCCGGCCTGCGGTTTACACCCGTCGCCTGGATCGTGGCGGCGACGGCGCGCGCGCTGGTCGAGCATCCCACACTCAATGCCGAGTGGCGCGCCGACGGCATTTTCCTGCATCATGAACGCCACGTCGGACTGGCGGTGGCGCTGGAGGAGGGCCTGATCGTGCCGGTCATTCGCCACGCCGACCGCCTGGCGCTGCCCGACCTCGCGCGCGCCATCGCTGACCTGGCGACGCGCGCCCGCGCGGGTCAACTGCGGCCGGACGAGGCGCGGGGCGGCACCTTCACCATCAGCAACTACGGAGCGGGCGGCTGCCTGGTCGGCACGCCGATCATCAACCCGCCGCAGGCCGCCATCCTCGGCGTCGGCGCGCTGCAGCAGCGCCCGGTGGTGCGGGAAGGCGCGCTCGTCGCGCGCCCGATGTGTTACTTCTCGCTGACTTTTGACCATCGCGTCCTGGACGGCGCGCTTGCGGACGCCTTCATGCGCTGTATGATGGGCGGCCTTGAATCCGGCATGGACGCAGACAGGGAGAAACAGGACCGATGACGGAAGACTTCTACACCCCCGAACGCGCGCTGGTGGTGGTGGCGCACGCGGACGACATCGAGTTCGGCATGGGCGGCACGGCGGCGCGCTGGGCGGACAACGGCGCGCAGGTGACCTTCTGCATCACCACCGACGGCGGTTCCGGCAGCAACGAGCCGGACTCGGTACGCGCGGACCTGGTCAAGCTGCGCGTGCAGGAGCAACTGGCCGCCGCGAAGGTGCTGGGCGTGTCCGACGTGCGCTTCCTCGGCCATCCTGACGGCACGCTGCAGCCGACGCTTGAGCTGCGCCGCGAGTTGACGCGCCTGATACGCGAACTGAAGCCGCAGGTAGTGATGACCACCGACCCGACGACCGTCATCCCGCCGCAGAACTTCTACATCAACCACCCGGACCACCGCGCCACCTCCGAAGCGACGATGTACGCGGTCTTCCCCAGCGCGGGCACGCGGCCCATCTTCCCCGAGCTGCTGGAGGAGGGTCTGGAGCCGCACAACGTGGACTATTTCTACCTGGGCTTCACGATGACACCGACGCTGCACGTGGACGTGACGGCGCAGTGGGAGCGCAAGTGCGAGGCGCTGCTGTGTCACAAGTCGCAGGTGGGCGAGGAAGTGGTGGGCTTCATCGAGGGCTTCAGCAAGGAGATGGGCAAGCCGATCGGCGCCGAGCACGGCGAGGCCTTCCGCGTGGTCACCCTGCATCGCCGCCGGCGCGAGGATTTGGAGAGGGAAGAGGAGGAAAATTAGAGGGGCGATTCTCACTCATCCTCTGGATGAAAGCTAGGCGTTCTTCGTAGTGACCACGAAAGGCAGGGCTTTCCGGATCTTTTGAACGCCAGACCCCGCCGGGATAGTTCTCGTCCGTAAAGTATGCCAAATCTGTGTTTGCATTCATGGGTTTTCCATCCGGAAGCTTTGCTTGTGGCTTTTCCGTATCAGGGATATCAGGCATTTCTGCTGCATGGTTGTACAGATTGTTACGATAAATCTTTGTGCCAAGCAGGTTTGCACCAGTAAGATCGGCACCGATCAAAGTGGCATGAGACAGATCAGCATTTTCGAGGTCAGCGTTCTTTAGACTAGCATTGCAAAGTGATGCCCATTCCAAATCAGCAGATTTAAGACAAGCATTGTCCAATATTGCGCCGTCGAATTCTGATTTAGAGAAGTCTGACCAACGCATAATTGCGCCATCCATTCTGGCCCCACTCAGTGTTACTTCGCCTGGCCGTGCACCATATAGATTCGCACCGCGCAAAATACCGTGTTCACCTTGCACCAATCCACGTTTCCACATATCGAAGAACGCTTTTCGAGCGTCATCAGGATTTGGGCTAACTGCATCGCGCAACAATTGCTCTTTCGTGTCCTGCTCTCGGCGTTCTTTGTCGCGTCTGCGATTCAATTCGTCTATCACGAAGACTGTGATGACCACACTGATTCCGAATCCAAAAACCTCTGTGTGAATATTCATTGAATAGGAATCTTCTGGTGAAATGTTGTCCCTGCCATGTCTGTAGAACAGCGCCAGGACAAAAAAGGCGACAATCAGCACAAGGGTTCGCCGACTGCCTTTCAAGGCTTCGATATATCTAGTCTGGCCGTTCTTCTCGCTCATAGACCCTCTAGTGACTCCAGTCGAATCGTATCACAAGATGGACCTTCAACTACCGCAGAAGAGCAGGTATGCCTGCGCCGGACGCCAAGACAAATCGGGTTCAGTTAGACGGGCTGCACTGTACCGCAGTCTGTCCGCAACGGTCAGTTCGATGACTTCTCGCGGTTGCACTTGCGGCAGAGCATCTGGCAGTTGTTTTCTTCAGTCTTGCCGCCTTCCGACCAGGGCGTGATGTGGTCGGCTTCCATTCCGGATAGTTCAAACTTTTCCTTGCAGATAGGGCAGATGCACTTCTGCGCCTCATAGACCCGCTGCTTCATTCCTGCGTCAAATGCGCGGATATTGAGGTGTTTTTCGTCACGGGTGAGAATATAGGGATAGATTCCCTTGTGGCTCGTGACATGGTCATCGAGAACCAGGCGGGCAGTTTCGGCCTCAATCGCGGCGGGATCGAGCGGCTTGTCGCCGTGGTCCTTGTAGAGGCCGCCCCAATCGACGCCCTTCATCGACTTGCGGTACACTGTGAAGGTCGCCTGAACCCAGTCCATCACCGCGTTGAAATACTGCCACAGCGGCGCGGCGCTGTCGTCATGCTGATGCAGCGCCATGTGGTCTTCAATGCTGCTTTCGCTCACCCACCTGATGGCCGTTTCCAGATACTCCTGGCGGATGGCGTTGCCGCGCAGGTAGTCGCCGCCGACCTGGTAGGCAGGTCCGCCGCGGCGGCTGAAATAACGTTTGGCGTCCGTCACCCAGGGGCCCGAATAGACCGCGTTGCGCAGTTCCTGCTCGGTCAGGACCACGCCGGCGATGTTGATCGTCTGGTACCAGGCCAGCTTTTCGCTGTCCGTCCCGCTGCAGAAATAGACCATCAGGCGATAGTCCAGTACACGCCTCTGGATATCGAGCGGCTGATTGTGGAAGTACAGCCCTTGCACCGAGAAATCGCTCTTGAAGTATCGGGCGATGGAAATCGTGCGCTGCTGGCCGTCGATGATCTCGTAGCTGCCGTCCCCCCGCGCGGACCAGTACATCACATTCAGCGGGAAGCCTTGCATGACCGTGTCGATGACGGCCTTGCGTTCCCTGTCGCCGTAGACGAATTCGCGCTGGTAGGGCGGGCGAATGTCAAGCCTGCCGCCATAACCGCGCACGCCGCCCTCGCCATCGTCGGCATAGCCCTCGACCAGCTCGCCCACGGTGATTTCATGGAGCTGGATGTTCACGGCGAGCTTCAATCACGCATTGAAGGGCGGGATAATCTTGATGAGCCCGAGCAAAGCAACGTTGATGACGATCATCCTGAAGGTCAGATCGCCTTTCAGCTTTTCCAGGTCCGCCCTGGTGGCCGAATGTGGAACCTGCCGGCTCATTTCAGGAAGACAGCGGCCAGCGCCAGCGCGCTGATAAGGAAGGGCAGACCGAAAACCAGCGCCTGGCCGATGCCCTTGTAGCGCTGCTGACGCTCGCTGATCTCGCGCAGGCGCGCGTCGATCATGTCGAATTTGGCGTCGACGTGGTCGAATTTGGCGTCGAACCGGTTGTTCAGCTCGCGCGTCTGTTCCTCGACGACCTCGCGGACGTACTCCTTGGTCGCCAGCCCGTCCAGCTTGCCGCGCAACTCGCCGATTTCGCGATTAATTTGGTCCGTGTCGGCCATGGTGGCACGCTTGTCGTTTGTTTCTGTCCGCCATTAACAGTTTACCCGATGTCAGCCTGGTCTGACAAATCGTGACTTTCAGCGCCCGCCCAGGTCGCGCACGGTGATTTCGTGCAACCTGACTTCCATACTCAGAGCCTCTTGTTGCGGATGACGATGCGAACGTATTTGGGCTTGCCGTTTATTGTCCCATCCTTGTCCTTGATCAGGCCATGTTTCTTGATCGGAACGCGGTCATTCAGCCTGATGTCGTTGGCGCTTACAATCTCAAACTGCTCCGGATTGTGCTTGTCCAAAAAACTGATGGGCACGCCCATCGCGCCGGCGTAGTCGCAAGGGATTTCCTTCGTCTTTGAGACTTCAATGGCATCGTAATTGTCGTAGGTCGGATAGTCCTCTGGCGTGTACTTTTTGTAGAGGATGAGGTCTTCGTGGCGCCTGTTGTGGTCGAGGTTGGTGTACCAGGCGGCATTACCCAGTCTGCCTTTTACGACGCCGTTCACCATCCTGTATGCGCTGCCTTCGTTCTTGTTGTCCACCAAATATCTCGCATAGTCCTCTGGCACGTCAAACAGCATGTCCTTGCCCATCGGCCCATAACCCAGCCAAATCCTGTTTTCCTTGATCAGTGGGAAAATCTCCTTGTAAGTGATCGCGTTCTGGTGACCAATAATCAGAAACTGCTTGTCATATGCCATCAGTTGCGCGACGTACTCGCGGAAGAGCGAGAAGGGCGGGTTGGTGACGACGATGTCGGCGTACTTCAGCAGCATGATGCACTCGTCGCTGCGGAAGTCGCCGTCGCCCTGCAGGGGGTGGATGCCGATGTCCTCGATGGAGGGCACGCCGTTCTCGTTGACGGTGCCATCGTATTCGAGGTAAATGGCCTTTTCGGCGTCGTGCTTGCTGAACATGTCCATCTGCTGGTTCTTGTAGCAGGTGGTGATGAGTTTCTTCAGCCCGAGGCGGGCGAAGTTGAGCGAGAAGTACTTGAAGAAGTTGCTGACGCGGGGGTCGTCGCAATTGCAATAGACGACCTTGCCGCGAAAGTGCTCTGTGTAATGACGGAGTTCATTTTCGATATCCGAAAGCTGGGTGTAGAACTCGTCCTTCCGGCTGGATTTCGCCGAGTGCAGGTTGCGGTTGGCGGCCATGGCGGAGACCCTTCTCGCCAGCGTTGCAGTCGTTGCAATCATTGTACCGCAGGACGCCACCCTGTCCCGCGCGACGGGCGGCGCCTATAATGCGCCCCGACGCAGACAGGAGGGACGCGCATGGCGCAGGAATTCGATGTCGTGGTGATCGGGGCCGGGCCGGGCGGCTACCCGGCGGCCATCCGCGCCAGCCAGCTGGGCCTGAAGACCGCCATCGTCGAGAAACGCTACTGGGGCGGCGTCTGCCTCAACGTCGGCTGCATCCCCTCCAAGGCCCTGCTTTACAACGCGGAACTGGCGCAGATCATCACGAAGCGGGCGCGCAATTTCGGCATCCAGGGTCAAGCGACGATGGATTACGGCGCGGCCCACAAACGCAGCCGCCAGGTCGCCAATCGCCTGGTCAAGGGCGTGCAGTTCCTGATGCGCAAGAACCGCATCGAACGCTTCGACGGCCGGGCCAGCTTCACGGACGCGAACACTCTGGAGGTCGCGCTGGAGGACGGCGGGACGGAGACGCTGATTTTCAACAACGCGATCATCGCGACGGGCGCGACGACGCGTCTGCTGCCGGGCACGGCCGTCGGCGAGCGGGTGGTCACCTACGAAGAGCAGATCATGAGCGCGGAGTTGCCGGGCAGCATCATCATCGTCGGCGCGGGCGCCATCGGCGTGGAGTTCGCCTACGTGCTGCACAACTACGGCGTGCGGGTCACGCTGGTGGAGTACATGGCGCGCATCGTGCCGCTGGAGGACGAGGAGATCTCCGCCGAATTGCGCAAACAGTTCGAGCGCGATGGCATCAACATTCTGGTCGGCGCGCGCGTGGAGGGCATCGAGGAGGACGCGCGCGAAGCGCGGGTCACGCTGACGGACGCGGCAGGCGCGCGGCAGACCCTGGCCGCGGATGCCGTCATGCAGGCCATCGGCTTCGCGCCGCGGGTCGAGGGTTACGGCCTGGAGAACACCGGCGTGGCGTTGACGGAAGGGGGCGCCATCGACGTCAACGGGCGCATGCAGACGAGCGTCCCGCACCTCTACGCCGTGGGCGACGTGACCATGAAGAAGGCTCTGGCGCACGTGGCCGAGAGCATGGGCATCATCGCGGCGGAGAACATCGCCGGCGCGGAGACGGTCACGCTGGACTACCGTTTCATGCCCTCAGCGACCTACTGCCAGCCGCAGATCGCCAGCTTCGGCTACACGGAGGCCCAGGCGCGCGAGGCCGGCTACGAGGTCAAGGTGGCGAAATTCCCCTGGCAGGCCAACGGCAAGGCGCTGGGCATGGGCGAGTCCGACGGCTTCGTCAAGCTGGTCAGCGACAAACGCTACGGTGAAATCCTGGGCGCGCATTTGATCGGCCATGGCGTGACCGAGTTGCTGCCCGAGCTGACCCTGGCGCAGGCGGCCGAGTTGACGCCCAGGGAAATTGCGCGCAACGTCCACGCCCACCCCACGCTGGGCGAGGCGCTGAAGGAAGCCGCGCACGGCCTTGAGGGGCAGATGATTAACCTGTAAGAGTCAGGTCTCAACAACGACAACGCCCCCGTGAGGCCGTTTGTGGCCGGCGGGGGCGTTTTGCGTCTGACGCGAGCGCGGGGCCGTTCAGGCCGGCCCGGCGCGGGCGGCTACTGGTTCATGGAACTGATGACGGCGATCTTGCGGAAGGTTTCGGGGTCGCGCACGGCGATGTCGGAGAGCATTTTGCGGTCGATTTCGACGCCGGCCTGCTTCAGGCCGTACATAAAGCGGCTGTACTTCATGTCGTTCATGCGGGCGGCGGCGTTGATGCGCGTGATCCACAGGCGGCGCATGTCGCGCTTGCGCCGGCGGCGGTCGCGATAGGCGTACCACAGGCTTTTGAGCATGGCCTCGTTGGAGCGTTTGAAGAGTCGGCCGCGCGTCCCCCACTGGCCCTTCATCATCTTGACGATCTTCTTGTGGCGGCGTCGGCGGACGGGGCCGGTTCTAGTTCTGGGCACCTGAAATCTCCTGACACACTGCCCCGGGCGCGCTGGCCCGGGCGAACTGACTACGGGACGAGTGGCCGACTCAGGCCGGCGGGTTGGCGCGGTAACGGGCCAGGTAGGGCGCCATGGTTCTGATGCGGCGCGCGTCGACCTTGCTGACGGGCTGCATGCGGTCCAGCTGGCGTTTGGCGCGGCTCGACTTGCGGCGGCGCAGGTGACTCTTGCCGCCCTTGGTGCGCATCACCTTGCCGCCGCCGGTGACCTTGAAACGCTTGGCCGTGGACTTGTGGGTCTTGAGCTTGTACTTGCGGGTTTTGGTCTTTTTGGCCATTTCTGCCTTGTCGTTATCTGCCGGACCTGTCGGCGATGGGAGCCAGCACCATGAGCATGTTGTTACCCTCCATTCCCGGGTGCAGTTCCACCACCGCCACATCCTGCAACTCTTCCGCGATGCCCCTGAGGCGGTTGCGCGCGATTTCCGGATACTCCCGTTCGCGCCCGCGGAACTTGACGCGCACCTTCACCTTCATGCCTTTTTCGATCCAGCGACGCGCATCGCGAACCTTGAAGCCGAGGTGGTGCATGTCGGTCTTGGGCCGCAACTGGATCTCCTTGACCTCGACCGTCTTTTGCTGCTTGCGCGCGCGACGATCACGACGCTGCCGCTCGTACTGGAACTTGCCAAAGTCCATCATGCGACAGACCGGCGGACGGGCGGCGGGCGAAACTTCGACAAGGTCCACGCCGCGTTCCTCCGCCATGCCCAGGGCCATGCCAATGGACATGACGCCAAGATTCTCGTTCCTGTCCGAGATGACGCGAACCTCTCGGGCCCGGATATTGTGATTGGTGCGCAGTTCCGCTGTGGCTATATCAGCCTGTCCTCTCGTTGCCGACGTCGCTTCCTGCCTGCAGGAAGTTCGGGTTGTCAATCAACCCGGCGCGGCAGTATACAACGCCTGCCCCCTGCGTGCAAGTTGCAATGAAAACCTTCAGGACAGCCGGCAACGCCGGCTGTGAAGTCCGGAAGCCACGGAGAAGGGTTCGGAACCGTCGGGCAGACATACCTCGGCGGTGGTATTGGGCGGGATGCACGCTTCAAGGCGAAAGCCGTCGCCTTCGATTTCCCATGAAGAACTGACTTCGCCGTAGAGAGTCTGAATGGAAGCCCTGGCCCAAGTCAGGCCGCCGCCGGGAGAGGGTTGAATCCGGATACGGCGGTAGCCAGGCGCCGCGATTTCGATTCCGGCCACGCGGCGATAGAAAAACTCGACCACCACGCCCTTGGAGTAGTGGTTGTGAGACCCAAAGCCGGACCCGTCTTCACGCACGGCATCCCAGGTCTCCCAGATGGTGGTCGCGCCCTTGTTGATGGCGTAGAGCCAGGAGGGGCTGCTCTCCTGCAGCAGCAGCTTCCAGGCCAGGGCGGCGTGCCCCTCCGCGGCCAGCACCTCACAGAGCATGCCGGTGGACAGGAAACCGGTGCCTACGTGGTAGTCGGACTCTTCCAGCTTGCGCAAGAGATGCTGCAGCAGTTTTGGCCTCAGATCCGCGGGGGCGAGATCGAAGGCGAGGGCGCGCACGTAGGAGGCCTGCTTGTCCGGTTTCAGCGAGCCATCGGCGGCGACGAATTCCTCCGCCCATGCCTCACCAATGGCATTCGCCTCTTCACGGAATTGCCGTGCCTCGTCCATCCTGCCCAGCACCTCCGCGCACTGCGCCATCAGGTCGGCGCAATGCTTGTGATAGGCGGAGGCCACCTGCGGGCTGGAAAACAACAGGCGTCTGATGAGACCGAAGATTATCCAGGGAAAGGCGTCATCGGGTTCCAGCCATTCGCCCCAGTGATAGCCGCGGTCCTGCAGCACCTGCAGTCGGCGTCGGCGACGGGGAGAAAGGAGGCTGCGCGGCGACAGGCGCCGCAGCCAGTGCGTCTTGCGGGCGCGGCGACGCATGAAATCGTACCAGGCGAGCATGCTGTCGTATTGCCGCTCCAGCAGGACGCGGTCGCCAAAGGACTGGTAAATCGCCCAGGGCACCATGATGGCGGCGTCGGCCCAGCCGGCGGAGCCTTCAGTCGCCGTGACAAGAAACATGCCCTTGCCATCATGGTAGGGGTTGGGAATGAGATTGGGTACTTTGCCATCCTGCTTCTGCTCGGCGGCGAGGTCGCGCAGCCAGCGACCAAAAAATGCCGCGCAGTCCATCAACGTGACGCCCGCGCGCGCGAACACCTGGGCGTCGCCGGTCCAGCCGGCGCGTTCGCGCGTGGGGCAGTCCGTGGGGACGTCCATGAAATTGCCCTTCATGCTCCACAGCACGTTGCTGTGCAACTGGTTCAGGGCCTTGTTGGAGCAGGCGAAGTGACCGGTCGTCTGCATGTCGGAATAGATGGCGACGGCTTCGAAGTCCTCCGGATCGGGCTCGCCGGGCCAGCCCTCAAGCCGCGCATAACGGAAACCCTGACTGGTAAAACGCGGGGCGTAGACTTCCTCGCCATCGCCGCGCAGGGTGTAATGCACTTCCTGCAGCAGCGGGTCCATGTTCATGACGGTTTGGGCCGGCTCTACCTCGCCGGTCTTGCCCAGGGCCTCGACGTGCGAAAGCTTCACCTCTGTCCCGGCTGGCCCCTGCACGCGAAACTGCACGTGACCGCTGATGTTCTGGCCGAAATCGAGGATGGTCTGCCCGCCGGGGGATTTCAGGACCACGGGCGTAAATCGTTCCTTGAGGCGCACGGGCGGCGATGACGAGGCAACCAGCAGGTCCTTGGGGTGATCCACGACCCGCGGCGGACGCCAGCCCCGGGCGTCGAAGCCGGGCTCGTTCCAGCCGGGCATTTCCCTGCGGGCGTCGTAGATTTCGCCGTCTTTCCAGTCGGACTTGCGGATGGGGCCGTCGCTGGTGGCCCGCCACTGATCGTCGCTGGTCACGACGACCTGGCTGCCATCGGCGAGCGTGACCTCCAGTTGCAGGAGCAGGGCCAGGCGCTCGCCGTAGCTGTTGCGTTTCGAGTCCAGGCTGAGTTTGCCACGCCACCAGCCATCCCCCAGGATGGCGCCGAGGGCGTTGGCGCCGGGTCGCAGCAGGTTCGTTACGTCGCAGGTCTGGTACTCCAGGCGCGTGTGGTAAGCGCTCCAGCCGGGCGTCATCCAACGATCGCCGACGCGCTGGCCGTTCAGCCAGAGTTCGTAGAGGCCACGGGCCGTAGCGTAGAGACGCGCGCTGCGCAGGGGGGCGTCCAGGTTGAAATCACGGCGCAGGAAGGGAGCCGGCTTAAAGGCCTGGGGGTCGACGTCGCCTTCCGGGTCGATCCAGTCGGCCTGCCAGTCGGAGGTCTGCAGCAGGCCGTTTTCCCAGGTTGCGGCCTTGCTCCAGGCGGAAACAGTGACGCTGCCCGTCCAGACGCGAACGCGCCAGTGGCAGCGCTGGCGGGAACGAAGGGGCGGCCCGCCGTAGGGTACGTGTGTGGACAGGCCCGATTTCACCCTGCCGGAATCCCAGAGCAGCTTTCCCTCTTCGTGGACCTGAATTTGCCAGGCGCCCTGCTGCGTGCCCGGTCGCTCCGATTCAAGCTGCCAGCTGAAACGCGGACGGAGCGCATCGATTCCGAGGGGATTGTGCTGATACTCGCAAACAAGATTTGTTACAGAAACGTCCCTGTTCATTTTACGTTTTCCGCTTCACTTTGCTGCGCCAGAGTGTAGCCCTGCCCAGCAAACCTGTCATACCCAGGGCCGCCAGCAGGCAGGTCATGGGCAGGAGCGGAAGGTAGTAGCGCTGCCAGGGCAGGGGGTTGAGCAGCAGGACGACCAGGGTGAGAGCCAGCCAGGCCAGCAGGCCGACCTGTTCGGGTTTGCGCCCGATTTGCGCGAAACCGGCCAGCGTCAGCAGGGACAGAACGCCCCCGGTCAGCGGGTTAACGGGAATGCCGGACAGCGGCGAGCCGCGCCAGATTTCGATTTCGGCAGTGATGGCCTCGTATTCCGACCAGGAAGCGACCTCGTAAAACATCGCTGACCGCAAGTAAGGCTGGGTGAGGACCTGGTCGAGGCGTTCGGCCAGGCTCATGCCGACGCCGCCCGGCTGCAGGTTTTGCACCTGGACCTGCACGAGCTCGCTGCGCACCCGAACCAGGCGCTGCAGCCCACCCCAGGGGTCGGGCCACAGGGCGGGCGAAAGGGCCAGGAAAATCGTCAGTGCCAGCGCAGCGCTCAGGACGCAACGCAGGGTGGCAGCAAGCAGCACCTGCCTGTCGCGTTGTAGCAGCGCCGCAAGGAAGCACCAGCCCAGCGCGCCGCCGAGGAAGAGCAGGGCGCTGTGCTTGGAAGCCAGGGCCAGCCCGCCGGAGAGGGCCAGCGCCAGCCACCAGCGAAGCCCGGCCCCTTCACCGCGCCGGAGAATCATCAGGGCGCAACAGATGGTCAGCAACCCAAAGAAGAGCAGGGGGCCCTCCATCAGCGCACGGCGCCCGTTGAGCAACAGGGCTGGGTGCAGGGCATAAAGCGCGCTGGCCGCCAAGGCGGCCCCGATTCCGCCCAGTCGCCAGGCGACGAAGTAGAGCAGGGGAACGCTGAGGGCGAAAAACAGCGCCGACGGATAACGGCTGGTCAGCAGCAACTGCGGCGCCGGACGCAATCCGAGCGCGAGGTTCGTGTCGTAGTCCAGCGCCCAGTCCCAGCCGGGTTGCGGCGGCAGGTCCTCGCTGTTGTGGCCTGCCAGGTGCCAGGCGAGCCCGATGGTCCAGGGGGTGATACTGCCCTGCAGCAGGCGACGGTCGGAACTGGCGCTGCGCGGGTCATCAGGTCGGACGCCCAAAGCGGCGCTGTAGCCTTCGATGAAGAGGGTGAAATAGTCGACGCTGGAGCGGATTTGCAGGGCCTCGTCGCCGTGGAAGGGCGCCAGGTCGACTCCGGCCAGGACATAGACGATCAGCAGGGCCAGCCACAGGGCGACAGCGAGTTGCTGCCGCCGGCTCACAGGCGGATTTCCAGCTGGCGGGCGTGTCGCACGAACTCCAGCGCTTGCAGGACCTGCAGTTGCCCCTCCGTAAGGGGTTGGTCGAGGGTGAGCACGGTCAGCGTGTTGCCGCCGGGACTGGCGCGGCCGGTCTGCCAACTGGCGATGTTGACGTCGTTATCGGCCAGCAGGGTGCCGACGCGACCGATGACGCCGGGCTGGTCGCGGCTGCCCATGATGAGCAACTGACCCAGCGGCACGAAGTTGATGTCGTACTCGTTGATTTGCACGATGCGCGGCTCGCGCCCGTCAAGCAATGTGCCGCCCATGGTGATTTCCTCGCCGCCCTCCAGGGTGAAGTGGCAGGACACGAGGCTGGCGTAATCGCCGGTGCTGAGCCCCCGGGTCTGCATCACCTGCAGGCCGCGGACGCTGGCCAGCACCGGCGCGTTGATGTAGTTGACCTGGTCGCCCAGCACCGGTTTCAGAATGCCGTGCAGCAGCGCGACGGTCAGCGGCTTGATCAGGTCATCGAGTCTTTCGCCGCGATACTCGACGGCGACGCGCCGCACGGGCTGGCGGGCCAGGGCGTGCAGAATGCGTCCCATGCAATCCGCCAGGCGCATGTAGGGACGCGCCTCGGCCCAGGGCGCGCCGGGCAGGAAGGGCATATTGACCACGTGGCGATAGTCGTGACCGCGCAGGGCGTCCAGCACCTGGGCGACGATCCGGGTGGAGAGATTCAGGTTCGCCTCGCGCGTGTTATCGCCGATGCGGGGTGTATGCAAAACCGCGTCCAGCCCAATGAGGGGGCTGCCGGAGGGAGGTTCCTGCGGGAAGACGTCGGTGGCCACGCCGGCCAGTTGTCCGCTGCGCAGGGCATCGGCGACGGCCTGTTCATCCCAGACAGCGCCGTGCGCGGTGTTGATCAGGCGCGCCCCCGGCCGGATGCGCTCAATGGCCGCGGCATCAAGCATCTGGCGGGTCTCGTCGGTGAGGGGCACGTGCAGGCTGATGAAGTCACTGCGCCCCAGCAGGTCGTCAAGGCCGACCGGTTGCAGGCGGCGATCGCCGGGCTGGTCCTCGGCGATGTAGGGGTCATGGACCAGCACCTGCATGCCGAAGGCCAGGCAGCGTTCCGCCACGACCCGCCCGACGCGACCGTAGCCGACGATTCCGATGGTCTTGCCGGCAAGCTGGACGCCCGCCTGACGCGCGCGCTGCAGCGGCCAGTAACCGGCCTGCAGGCTGTTGTGGGCGGGGACCAGGTTGCGGCCCAGCGCCAGCAACAGGGCCAGGGTGTGTTCGCCGGCCGCGATGGCGCCGGCGCCCGGCGTGCTGGTGACGATGATGCCGCGACGGGTGGCGGTGTCGACGTCGATATTACCGACGCCGGTGCCGGCGAGGCCTATGACCCGCAGGCGCGGCGCGTGTTCCAGCAGTTCGGCATCGACCTGGACGTCACTGCGCACGATCAGTCCTTCGGCCGCTTCAAGCAGTTGGCGCAGGTTACTCTCGCCAGGGCGGGCATGCTTCGGGCTGACGTCCGTCGCTCGCCGCAGCAATTCCAGTCCGTCATCAGCGAGGTCTGTGGCAACGACGACGGGACAGGGCGTCATGTCAACCAGGCGCGCACGGCGTGCAGGTCGGGAAAGACATAGGGAGTCACGCTTTCCAGGTCGGCAGCCTGGCTGTGGCTGCGGTCCGGCACGGCATAGCAGGTCATGCCGGCAGCGATTGCCGCGCGCGCGCCGTTGGCGCTGTCCTCCAGCGCCAGGCAATGTTCCGGCTGAACGCCCAGCAGACGAGCCGCATTAAGGTAGACGTCGGGGGCCGGTTTGCCACGCGGCACGTCGTCGGCCGAGCAACGCAGCCGGAAGACTTCGTCCCAGCCCTGGGACTGCAGGGTGGCCTTAATGACGGGTAGCGGCGAACTGGAGGCGATGGCAAGCGGCCAGGCGCGCGCCTGCACAAAGTCGATCATTTCGTGCGCGCCCGGCTGGGGCTTCACCATGGAGGGGATGAGTCGCAGCATGTTGGCATTGACCTCGGCAGTCAATACTTCGAGCGGCTCCTGCATACCGAAGTGGTCGCTCAGCTTCGCCATGAATTCGTCCATGCGCATGCCGATAATGCCGGCGCGAAGTTCATCGGTATAGACGAGGCCGCGACTCGAAAAGACTTCATCTTCGGCGATGTGCCAGATGCGCTCCGAATCCACAAGCAGACCATCCATGTCGAAGATGACGGCATGCGGTTTCATGGGCTCAGGTGGTCTCACTGGCGAAGGCTCCTGCGAATGCCTGGCGCAAGGGGTCGCGATTCAGGCTGAGCTGGCCCGATTGCGCGAGTCGCAAACCCTTTTCAAAAAGGGCCTGATGGGCCGTACCCTGCAACCTGCGCCAGCCCGCAGGGCCGGCGGCGACGGGCAAGAGTGGCGCAAGGCTGGGGCAGTGGATGAAGGCGTCGGCATGCTCGCGCACGGCGTCGCGCGCGGTGACGCCGCCGTAGCCTACGAAAAGGTCCACCACTTCGCGCGTGGCGAGGTCCGAGACGCCGTCGCCGATCATGAGGCGCCGGCCGGGACGATCGCCGGCCAGTTCGCTCACCATCAGCGGTTTGCCGCTGGAGACGGTCAGGGGGCCAACCTGGTAATCGAGCCAGGCCTGGTGGTGCTGGGTTTGCGCTTCGTGATAGCGCCACCATTCGCCGGCCAGACGGTCGTACTCCAGCTCCACGGCGCGGATGCGTTCGGCGGGAATGCCAAGGCGCTGGCCGAGCCCGCGCACCGGCTCCGCCAGCCCGCCGCTGATGATGAAAACCGTCTTGCCGAGGAACTGCAGGGCATCCAGCAGGGCCTGGGCGTCCGGCACCAGGGTCTGCTGGTAGCGCTCGACGATGGCGTTCACCTGGCCGCGTGTGGGGCGGATCGCCTGCAAGCGCTTGCCGTAGACGCCGGCCAGGTCCAGTTCGCCGTTCATGGCGCGTTCGGTCAACACGCTGACGCGCCAACCCTTACCCTTCAGCCGCGCCAGTTCGTCGATGCCCTCGATGGCGGAGAGGGTGCTGTCGCAGTCGAAGAAGATCAGGTCGTAACTGCCCCAGCGCGTTGCCATCAGGCCTCCGTTAAGCGTGTTAAGGCGGCGGCGATTGTATCCTGGGCCTGGCGCGGCGTGAAGCGGAATTATGACGAATGCGGGAGTCCACCATTGGCGAGAGTCGCCAGGCGCGCGACAATAACGTCGCAGTTGCAGGGGGTGCAATGACCTACCGAAAGATCCACAGGGTCGCCGTGATTGGTTCGGGCACGATGGGCGGCGCGCTGGCGGCCCTGTTGACCGGCGCCGGCCTGGAGACGACACTGCTGGACATCCCGGCGGCGGGCACGGCCGCCGGATCTCCCCCGGCGGAGCGCAATGCCCTGGCGCGGGGGAACCTGCAGCGCTCGCTGACGGCGCGTCCCTCGCCCTGGTTCAGCGCGGGCGACATTGAACGCATCCGCATCGGCAACCTGGAGGACGATCTCGCCTGGCTGGCGGAGGTCGACTGGGTACTGGAAGCGGTCGTCGAGGACCTGGCGACCAAGCAGGCCCTGATGTGGCGATTGCACGAGGTCTGTCGGCCGGACTGCGTCATTTCGACCAACACTTCCGGCCTGCCGCTGGCGCAGATCGCCGACGGGACGCCCGGGGACTTCACGAAGCGTTTTCTGGGCACGCATTTTTTTAATCCGCCGCGCTGGCTGCCCTTGCTTGAGCTGATTCCGCATGAAGACACGGACGCGGAACTGCTGCGCTTCATGCGGAACTTCTGCTCGCGCGGGCTGGGCAAGGACGTGGTCGTTTGCCGCGACGTGCCCGGCTTCCTCGGCAACCGTTTCCTCTCGATGCTCGGCATGCAGGCCATCGGGCTGGCGCTGGACGAGGGCTACAGCGTCGCCGAAGTGGACCTGTTGACCGGCCCGCTGATCGGGCGGCCGCGCACGGCGACTTTCGGGCTGCAGGACCTGGTGGGCCTGGACGTGGCGCAGGCGGTGGCGCGCAACCTGCGCGACGCGCTGCCCGATTCGGCGGCGCGCGCGACGCTGGCGCATGCCGGCGCTGTCGCGCTCCATGAACAATTGATCGCGCGCGGCTGGCTGGGGCGCAAGAGCGGACGCGGTTTCTGGACGCAGCGTCGAGGGGAGGGGGGTCAACGCGAGCGCCTGGAACTCAATCTGCAAACCCTGGCGCATGAGGCGAACCCGGCGCCAAAATTCCAATGTGTGACGGCAGCCAGGTCGGAGCGGGATTTGGGCGCGCGACTGCCTGCGCTGCTGGCGGCGCAAGACCGCGCCGGCCATTTTCTGCGGCGGCACATGGCCTTCACCCTGAGCTTCGCGGCCAGTTGCGTACCGGAGGTGACGGACTCGCCGTTGGCTGTGGACCAGGCGCAAAGGTGGGGTTTCAACCATGAGGCGGGACCTTTTGAGCTTTGGGACGCCCTGGGCGTGGCCGCCGGCCTGGCTCTTTGTGAGGCGCAGGGCCAGCCCGTGGCGAACTGGGTGCATGTCATGCTGGCCAACGATTGCCCGGCGTTTTACCGCCGGGACGCGTCGGGCGAGCCGGAGGCCTGCTATGATCCGCAGGCCGGCGACTATTTGCCGCTGCCTGTGGATGAACGGGCGTTGCAGGCGACCGGGCTGACCGTCCTGCGCAGCAACGAGAGCGCCTCCCTGCGCGACATGGGCGAGGGCGTGGCACTGTGGGAATTCCACAGCGCACAGAACAGCATCGATGACGCGCTGATCGACAGCGGCCACGCGGCGCTGGAAGAGATCGCCGGCGGGCGATTTCAGGCGCTGGTCATCGGCAGCGACGGCACGCGCTTCAGTGTCGGCTACAACCTGGCGCTGGCGCTGCAGCGCATCGAAGACGGGGAGTTTGACGCGCTGGAACGCAGCGTCGAAGCTCTGCAAGGGCTGGTGCGCGGCCTGCGTCGGGCGCCCGCGCCGGTGGTGTCGGCGGCGCCGGGCATGGCGCTGGGCGGTGGCGCCGAACTGCTTTTCGCCTGTGACGTCGTCGTGGCGCACAGTGAGTTGCTGCTCGGCCTGGTGGAGTTCAACGTCGGGCTGATTCCGGCGGGCGGCGGTTGCACGGCCATGCTGCAACGCTGGTTGACGCCGCTGATGCGTAGTTCCCCGGATTCCGACGCCACGCCGCTCCTGAAACAATTGTTCACGCGCCTGCTGGACGCCGACATGATTGTGGCGGCCGCCACGGAAGCGCGCGAGCGGCGGCTGCTGCGCCCGTCGGACCGCGTGCTGATGAAGCGCGCCCACTTGCTGCACGAGGCGAAGCGGGCAGCGCTACACCTGGCGGAAGGATACCGCGCGCCGCGGCCGGAAGCGGTGTATGCGGCGGGCCGAAAGGCGTACGAGGTCCTGCTGGAGGTTGTGGAGGCAATGGTGAATGCGGGCGACATGAGTGAGGATGATGCGCGAATCGCCAGGCGCCTGGCCTTCGTCCTTGCCGGCGGCGCGGCTGACTCCCCAGGCTGGCTGGCTGAACGGGAGTTGCATGAGCTGGAGCGGAGGGCCTTCATGGAGCTCGTGCGCGAGCCGCATACGCAGGCCTGCATCCGGCACATGTTGCAGACCAACCGTCCCCTCCGGTTTGCAGCCGAACGCTGAAGGGAACGACCACACATGGAACAGACACAGGAGAAGCCATGGCCCTGATCAGTTACTTTCACTTCAGTTTCACCGTCTCGGACCTGGAGCGTTCGATCGCCTTCTACCGCGACCTGCTGGGACTGCGCCTGGTGCATCGCATGGTGCACGACCAGAAATACACCAGCAGCCAGATCGGCTTCAAGGATGCCCTGCTCAAGGTGGCGCTGTTCAACATCGCCGACATGCCGCAGGGCGCCTCGCCCTCCGGACACGTGCTGGAACTGATCGAATACGTCAACCCGCGCGGCGAGCCCCTAGATGCGGCCACCAACCGGCCCGGCGCGGCGCATCTGGCGTTGCAGGTCGATGATCTGGAGGCCGGGTTCGCGCGGCTGAATGCGGCGGGCGTGCAATTTCGCTCGGATGCGCCGGTTCCGATTACGCACGGACGGCACAGCGGCGGCCTGACCTGTTACCTGCTGGACCCGGACGGCATCACGCTGGAATTAATTGAACTGCCGGTGCCATTCACGCCGCAGGACCTGGACTGAAACCGGACCTAGTCCATGCGCATGCCGCCGTTGACGTCGATGGTGGCGCCGGTGATGAAGTCGGCCGCCGGCGAGGCAAGAAAGACGGCCGCGCCGCCGTAGTCCGCCGGGACGCCCAGCCGACCCAGTGGGATTTCCCCGCGCAGTTGTTCCATCAGCTGCGGGTCGTCCCAGGCGTCGGTGAGCGCGCTCACGGTGGGGCCGGGCGCGATGCAGTTGACCGTGCCGTGCGGCGCCAGGTAGCTGGCGAAGGTCTTGGTCAGGGCGAATACGCCGGCCTTGGTGGCCACATAGACCGGGAGATGCGCCTTGCCGCCGGTCCTGCCGCCGATCGAACTGATATTGATGATGCGCCCGCACTTTCTGGCGCGCATGTGCTGCGCGGCGGCCTGGGAGAGAAAGAAGAGGCCGCGCAGATTGACCGCGACGATGCGGTCGAAGAGTGCCTGGTCGACCTCGTCGATGGGGTGGATGGGGGCGATGCCGGCGTTGTTGACGAGGATGTCCAGCTGTCCGGCCTGCGCGACGGCATCGTCGACGACCGAGCGGCAACGGTTGACGTCGCTGACGTCCAGCGGCAGCGCCAGGGCGCGCCGGCCCAGTCTTTCAGCGGCCTTTTCGGCCTCAACCCGATCGATGTCGGCGAGGAAGACGGTGGCGCCGGATTCGTGCAGCGCGCCGGCGATGGCCAGGCCGATGCCGCGCGCGGCGCCACTGACCAGGGCGGTCTTGCCTGACAGTTGCGACATGGCATACTCCAGTCGGTTGCATTGTCCGCAATTGACGCTATCCTGACCGGTGCCACAGCCGTCGGCAACTGTTGACGGCTCGGCCATGCCATTCTGCCTGCGTCGGGGGGTTTATGAGCAACCGTCCCAACATTATCCTGATGGGGATCGACTCGATTCGCGCCGATCACATGAGCTGTTACGGCTATCCGCTGCTAACGACGCCGCATCTTGACCGCTTTGCCAGCGAGGGCGCGCTCTTCGAAAACACCTACAGCGCCCACATTCCGACCACCTGTGCCTACGCTTCCATGTTGACCGGCATGGACTGTTTCGGCACCCAGGTGGTGGCGCTGCGCCACAAGGGCCCGATGCGGCCGGAGGCCAAGACCATCGCCGAGCATTTGCGCGACCTCGGCTACGCCACGACCTGCGTCGGCTTCAGCGGCAACCCGTCGGGGCGCGGCTTCGACAAGTATATCGATTACAAGGCCTGGGGCACGCGCGAGGAAGGTCCCTGCTTCAAGGCGCAGAGCCTGAACGAAGTCGCCCTGCCGGAGCTGGACCGCCTGGTCGCCGGCGATCAGCCTTTCTTCCTCTTCCTGCGCCACATGGACCCGCACGCGCCCTACCTGCCGCCGGAGCCCTACCAGCGCATGTTCTACCACGGCGACGAATGCGACCCTGACAACCGCTCGATGGACCCGGTGCTGGCCTTCAAGCCCTTCGCCTCATTCTTCAAAAGCTGGATGCCTGTGGGCATCAGCGACAAGGACTACGTCATCGCGCAGTACGACGGCGCCATCGCCTACATGGACGCGGCCATCGCCACCATTTTCAACGCGTTGGAAGCCCATGGCATCTACGACGAGACCATCGTCATCATCAACGGCGACCACGGCGAGACGCTCTACGACCACGAATGCTGGTTCGATCATCACGGCATCTACGACAACGTGCTGCACGTGCCCTTGCTGATCCGCTATCCGGGTCGGGTGCCGGCGGGCACGCGGCTAAGCGGCTACAACCAGCACAAGGATTTGGCGCCCACCATCATGGACCTGGCCGGAATCGACCCGGGTGAACTGGACTGGCCCTCGGCCCAGCAGTTTGACGGCAACAGCCTGATGCCCCTTGTCGATGGGGAAAAGACATCGCTGGAAAGCGAGTTTTACATCAGTGAGTGCACCTGGATGCGCAAGCACGGCTGGCGCACGCCGGGCTGGAAGCTGATGGTCGCGCTGGAACCGGACTTTCACTTCAAGCCGCCGGTTGAGCTCTACAACCTGGTCGAGGACCCGGACGAGAACGTCAACCTGGCGGAGCAGGAGCCGGAGATCGTGGCCGATCTGCGTCGGCGCATGGAGAGCTGGATCGCGCAGCGCGAGGCGGAGACCGGCCTGACCAACCCCATGCTGACCCAGGGGGACTGGCACGGCAAGGAGGGCGTGGGCGCTTTCACGAGCTCGCAGCAAGCTTACGATTCGCTCTTCATCGGCGACATCAATGAAGGTCGACGCCTGCAGGCCGAGGCGCGCAAGGCTTTGGAAGAAAGCGCAAACGAGGGAGAAGCGGACGCATGACACTAAAGGTTGCAGTGGTCGGGATGGGGGGAATCGGCAACCAGCACGCCGGGGTCTACAGCGCCCGCGACGATGCCGAGGTCGTGGCCGTCTGCGACATCATTCGCGAGAGGTCCGACCAGGCGGCCGAGCGCTTCGGCTGCCAGGGCTTCTATTCCGTGCAGGAGATGCTGGCCGCCGGACTGGAGATTGACGCGGCCAGCATGACCACGGCGGGCGTTGAGAACGGCGGCGATCATTACGAGCCGACGATGGAGCTGCTGGAGGCCGGACTGCCGGTGTTGGGCGAAAAGCCCATCTCCAACGAGATCGACAAGGCGAAGGAGATGGTGGCGCTGGCGCGCGAGAAAGGTCTGCGCTACGGCGTCAACCTGAACCACCGCTTCACGCCGGCGGCGGAGATGGCGAAGGGCTGGGTTGGGGACGGCCGTCTCGGCGACCTGAACATGATCAACATGTCCATGTGGATCAACAACCCGAAGGAGAGTTCGCCCTGGTTCCACTTGCGCGCCCTGCACCCGCACTCCATCGACGTAATGCGCTACTTCGCCGGCGACGTGGACAAGGTGCAGGCATTCATGAAGAAAGGGACTGGCCGAGCCATCTGGTCCAACGCGCAGGTCAACATGTTGTTCACCAACGGCATGATCGGCTCCCTGCGCGGAAGTTACGACGGCGACTGGGGTCGCGGCAGCTACGGCCTGGAAGCGCTGGACGTCGTCGGCATGAAGGGGCGTTTCACCCTCACCAACGCCTGCGAGGAGTTGACCTTCTACCCACGCATGTCGATTGAAACGGAAGTCTACAACTACGTCGGTGGCATGAAGCATTTCGGCGAGACCTTCAAATCGCGCATTGGCCGCTGGGTCGAGCAAAACATTGAGGGCGTCGCGCCGGAGGAGATCGACGGCTCGGGCCTGGAAGCGCTTAAGGCCCAGTTCGTCATCGAGGCCGCCATCGAGTCCTGGCAGAGCGGCCAGGTCGTGAGCGTGGAACGTTTCTGACATGTCGCTGGTGATCGTCATCGGGCGCGGTCACTCCGGCACCCGCGCCATTTCGCACACCCTCTACGCCAGCGGCGTCTACATGGGCAACCTGCTCAATCGCTCGGGCGACATGATGCCGCCGCAGAAGATGTACGATGCCTGTCGCGTCGCCGCGAATTACGTGGACTGGATGGGCGGGCTGGAGTGGGACTTCAGCCGCTTCATCGACGCCGACATTCCGCAGGAATTCACCGACCTGCTGGACGACTATCTGGGTGCGATACTGAGTCACGAGTACGAAAGAAACCCGCGCCGTGGCTGGAAGATCCCGGAGACGACCCTGGTCTATCCCTGGATTGTGCGCCGCTTCCCGGACGCGAAGTACATTTTCTGGGTGCGCAACCCGCGCGACTGCATTCTGGGGCGCCACGGCACCGACGACCTGCGCCGCTTCGGCATCGATTATCCCGTGACCGACGACCTGCGCCTGCGCCGCGCCATCAGCTGGAAGTACCAGTACGATCTGGTGCGCGCCTGCCCGAAACCGCGGCACTGGCTGGAGGTGCGCTTCGAGGATTTCGTGCTGGACCAGGAGGCCACCCTGCAGCGCCTGGAAGACTGGCTGGGTTACCCTCTGGGCCGCATCATCGTGCGACCCGAGGCGGTCAACCGCTGGAAGCACGACGACGGCGTCAACTACTTTGACTTTTTCGAACCGGCCATGCGCGATTTCGGCTACGAAATCCCGGAGCTCACCTGATGCTGCGAGTCTGCGTCATCGGGATGGGGCCCATCGGCAGGCGTCACGCGACGCTCTTGCAGGCGGACCCCCTGGCGGAACTGGTGGGCGTCTGCGACCGGATACGCGAGCGGGCGGACGCCGCGGCGGCGACTTTTGGCGTCCCAGGCTTCCTTGGCGCCGAAACCATGCTGCGCGAACTGGCGCCGGACGTGGCGCACGTCACGACCGGCGGCGTGGAATACGGCAGCGATCACTACGAACCGACCATGCAGGCGCTGGAAGCCGGATGCCACGTACTGGGCGAGAAGCCCATCTCCAACGTCATTGAGGAAGCGGAAGAAATGGTCGCCACCGCGCGCGAGCGGGGGCTGTGCTACGGCATCAACCTGAATCACCGCTTCACGCCGGCGGCGCGCGTGGCCAGGGGCTGGGTGGAGGATGGACGCGTCGGTCACCAGCTTTTCTGTCGCATGAGCATGTGGATCATGAATCCGACGGAGAGTTCGCCCTGGTTCCAGGTGAAGGCGCTCAACCCGCACACAGTGGACGTGATGCGCTATTTCTGCGGCGACATCGAGCAGGTGCAACTCTTCGCCACGAAAGCGCCGGGCCGCAAAATCTGGTCCACGACCTCCTTCAACATGCGCTTCGCCAACGGGGCGGTGGGCAACCTGACGGCCAGCTACGACATTGAGCGCGGCCACCCGATGGAGCGCTGCGAGGTGGGCGGCACGGAAGGTCGCCTGGTGCTGGACGACATGTGGCGCGAGGCGACGCTTTACCCGGCCGGCGACCTGGTCAAGCAGGTGTATACGGACCCGGTCTTCGGCGGCTTTGGCGATTTCACCAGCACCTTCGCCGATCGCATCCACCGCTTTCTGGAACAGGTGAGCGACGGCACCGGCCCGGACGACATCGATGGCTCGGGCGCGGAAGGTCTGGCGGCGCAGAAGGTGCTGGCGGCGGCGATTGTGTCGCTGCAGGAAGGCAGGGTGGTTTCAGTCAATGGCATTCGCTGACAGGACAGGGAGACGGCATGAAACTGGGAGTCAACTCAGTACTTTTCGGCAACTGGAACGTGGAAAGCGCGTTCAAATACACGGCCATGGCGGGCTACGACGGCATCGAGCTGGGCGCGATACCGGAGATGGCCGATCATCTGGACCTGGACAACTGGCGCGAGGCGGCGCCGAAGATTCGCCAGCTGGCCAGGGACTTCGGCATTGAAGTCACGGCGATGGAACAAAGCAGGCAGGACCTGGACCTGATGGAAAAGGCCTTCCAGGCCGCCGTCGAGATCGGCATTCCCATCGTCAACTGCGGCCCGGGCGGCGTAAGTGATAACGAAGAGACCTTTCAACAGAGCGTCGACATGATCGGCAAGCTGGCCGACCGCGCCGAACACTACGGCGTTTTGTTATGCATCAAGGCGCACGTGGGCGCGGCGATCTACAACACGCCGACCTCGATTCGCCTGATGGAAGCGATCACCTCGCCGGCCTTCGGCGTCGACATGGACCCCTCCCACATCCACCGCGCCGGCGAGAATCCGGTCGAGGCCATCGCGGCGGTCATTTCACGGGTGAAGCACGTCCACATCCGCGACTGCAAGGGGCGGCAGCAAGGCCCCGGCGACCCGGTCGATCAGGCCAACGGCCGCGGCGACATCGACCTGGTAGGTTATGTTCGCGTGCTGCACGAGCATGGCTACGACGGCCCGGTGAACCTTGAGGTGATCGGTACGAAGAGGAATGGCCACAGCCTCGAGAACTGCTGCATCATCGGCGCCGAGGCCCGCGGTCACATGCAGGCCTGTTTGCAGGCGGCGGGCGCCCGCTGAGGGGCGGGGGAGCGAACACGATGCAACGCGTCTGCTTTCTGCTCAAGGTCCGGGAAGACCGTCTTGAGGAATACGTGGCGCGCCACGCAGAAGTCTGGCCGGAGATGCTGGACGCCCTGCGCGAGACGGGCTGGCACAACTACTCGCTCTTCCTGCGCGAGGACGGCCTGCTGATCGGCTATCTGGAGACACCGGACTTTCAGGCCGCGCTGGACGGCATGGCCAGGCGCGAGGTCAACGAGCGCTGGCAAAACGACATGGCGCCCTACTTCGAGACTCTCGACGGGCGCCACGCCGACGAAAGCATGGCGCCCCTGCGGGAAGTCTTCCACCTGGACTAGCTGGATCGGGCGGCGCAGAATTCGTCCGGATGGACCAGCAGTTGCAGGCCGCCGGGCTGCAGGGAGTAGCGCAGTTCGTCGGCCAGGCCGGGGACGCCATCGGTCTCCATGCCCAGGTTTTCGCCGCTGACGCGCACCTCGGAGCCGCGGCGAATGTGTACCCGCGGGTGGCTGGTGTGGGCGCCGAAGTAGACGCGCGGGAAGGCGACCAGCACCTCGCGCCGTGACGCGCCGTCGATCAGCACAATGTCGAAGAGGCCATCGTCCACGCGGGCGTCGGGCGCGATGCGCATGCCGCTGCCGAAGCTGTTGCAGTTGGCGACGGCCACCAGCCAGTACTCGCCATCGACCCAGAGTTCGCCGTCCACCTCGACGCGCATGGTCAGCGGCCGCCGCTGCAGCAGGCTGCCGATGGCGTTTTGCGCGTAGGACCAGGGGCGCTTGCCGGGGACATCCGATTTCTGCGCGATCTCGCCGCTGATGCCGGCGCTGGAAATGCTGAGGAAGTAACGACGCCGGCCGTCGAGAGTGACTTCGGGCAGGTCCACCGGGGTGGGCCGCGCGCCAATGAGTTGCCTGGCGGCCTTCGTCAGGGAGAGGGGCAGACCGTGGCTGCGCGCCCAGGCGTTGCCCGTGCCGCCGGGCAGGATGCCCAGTTCCAGCGGCGGGCCGTCCGCATCGCGTTGGGCGAGCGGCACCAGCGTCTCCAGCAGGTGATGGACCGTGCCGTCGCCGCCGACGGCGATGACACGGCGGGTTCCTGCCTCCCAGGCGGCCTGCACCTGCGGCGCCATCTCCGCCACGCTGTGGGTCATCAGGACCTGCAGATCACCAGGGGCCTCGCCCAGGATCGCCTCGATTTGCGGCCACTGGCGCAGAGCCAGACCGCTGCCGGCCTGGCCGTTGACGACCACCAACGCGGGCGCGCTCACAGGCGGACGTGGCCCTCGCCTACGACCACCCACTTGTAGGTCGTCAACTCGGTGAGCGCCATGGGGCCGCGGGCGTGCAGTTTCTGGGTGCTGATGGCGATTTCGGCGCCCAGACCGAGGGCACTGCCATCGGTGAAACGCGTACTGGCGTTGACGTAGACCGCCGCCGAGTCCACTTCGTTGCAGAAGCGTTCGGCGCTGGCCATGTCGCGGGTCAGGATGCCGTCCGAATGCTGCGTACTGTGCGCGCGGATGTGGTCGATGGCCTCGTCCAGGGAGTCAACGACCTTCAGCCCCAGCGTGAGGGCATACCACTCGGTGTCGAAGTCTTCCGGACCGGCGGGGCTGACGCGCTCGTCGGCGCCGACGCAGGCCAGCGCCCGCGGCTCCGCGCGAAATTCCACGCCGGCCGCGCCCAGGTGTTCCAGGACGCGCGGCAGGAACTCCGCCGCCAGGGCGCGTTGCACCAGCAGCGTGTCCAGGGCGTTGCAGACGGCCGGGCTGACCGTCTTGGAGTTGTGGATGACCTGCAGGGCGGCGTCCAGGTCCGCGCCAGGCTCGACGTAAAGGTGGCAAATGCCGATGCCGCCGGTGATGACGGGGATGGTGCTGTTCTCGCGGCAGAAGGTGTGCAGGCCGTTGCCGCCCCGCGGGATGATCATGTCAACATATTCATGCATCCGCAGCAGTTCGCCCACCAGACGACGATCGCTGCTGGCGATGTACTGGAAAGCGGCGGCAGGGAGTCCCACGCCTTCCATGGCGCCTGAAAGGACGCGCACCAGCGCCATGTTGCTGCGCAGCACTTCGCGCCCGCCGCGCAAAATGACGGCGTTACCGGTCTTGAGCGCCAGCGCGGCGACGTCCACGGTGACCTGCGGCCGCGCTTCATAGATGACGCCCAGCACGCCGAGGGGCGTGCGCTGTTTCCAGGCGCGCAGGCCCTCGCGCGGCTCGCGCTCGTCGAAGCGTTCGCCGACCGGGTCCGGCAGTTGCGCCACCTTGCGCAGGTCGGCGATGACGCTGTCCATGCGCCGCTCAAGGTTGAGCCGGTCGCGGATGTACAGTTCGTCCACGCCGGCCTCACGGGCGGCGGCCATATCCCCGGCGTTGATGGCGAGGATCTCCGCGCGTTCCGCGGCGAGCGCGTCGGCGATGGCCAGCAGGGCCTCGTTCTTCTGCGTGGTCGAGCACTGCGCCAACTCGACCGCCGCCGCCTTCGCCTGGCGGCCCATCTGCTGCAGGTCGACGGCCTCCCGAGCCACAGACTCGATCATGGCGCTCTCCCGGTCTCAGGTGGAAAGGACGAGGTTGTTGCGGTGGATCGCGGCGTCTCCGTAACTGTAGCCCAAAATGGCGCCGATGCGGCTGGAGCGCTGGCCGCAAAGACTGCGCAGCTCCGCGCTGTCGTAGCTGCTGAGGCCGCGCGCGATGTCGCTGCCATCCGGCCCCTGCACCTGCACCACTTCGCCGCGCCGAAACTCCCGCTCGACGCGGGTCACGCCAACCGGCAGCAGGCTGGCGCCGCCGTTGCGCAGCACGTGGACTGCGCCGGCGTCAACGTGCAGAATGCCACGCGGAACCTCGGCCAGCAGCCAGCGCTTGCGGCTTTGCAGGGAGTCGACGCTGGCGGGAATGCGCGTGCCCACGTTCCCGCCCTGCAGGATGCGCTGCATGACGTCTGTCTCCAGACCGCGGGCGATCACGGTGCTGACGCCGCTGTTGCTGGCCAGACGCGCGGCCTGCAACTTGGTGGCCATGCCGCCGGTGCCCTCGCTGCTGCCGGCTCCGCCGGCCATCGCCAGGGCGGAGTCGTCGACGCGTTCCAGTTGCTGGATGAGACTGGCGTCCTGGTCGCGACGCGGGTCGGCGGTGAACATGCCGGCCTGGTCCGTCAACAGAATGAGCAGGTCCGCCTCCAGCAGATTGGCGACGAGCGCGGAAATGTTGTCGTTGTCGCCGACGCGGATCTCTTCCACGGCGGTGGTGTCGTTTTCGTTGACGACCGGCACGATGCCCTGGTCGATCATGGTCAGCAGGGTATCGCGGGCGTTGAGATAGCGCGTGCGGTGGTTGAGGTCGCTGCGCGTCAGCAGCACCTGGCCGACGATGATGTCGTGGTCGGCGAAAAGTTCGCTGTAAATCTGCATCAGGCGTCCCTGGCCGACGGCGGCCAGCATCTGGCGCGAGGGCAGGGAGCGTTCCAGTTCGGGGAAACCGAGGATTTCGCGACCGGCCGCCTGCGCGCCGGAGGTCACCACGACGGTTTCGTGCCCCTGTCGTTGCAACTGCGCGATCTGCTGCACCAGATTGAGCATGCAGGCGCGGTCCAGCCGGCGCGTGCCGCTGGTGAGCACGCTGCTGCCCAGTTTGATGACCAGGCGCAGCGGCGTGGAAGCGCCATGCCCTGCGGGGGTCACGCCTTCAGCTTGCAAGGGCTGATTGCCGCTGCAAGGCCGCCATCAACTGCCGGGCGCGCGCGCGAATCTCGTGCAGGGGCCGGCTTCCGTCGCCGGTCAGCCAGCCAGAGAGACCGGAACAGGCTGCTCCGGCGTCCAGAAAGCCCGGCAGGTTATCCGGGGTGATATTGCCGTTGGCGAGGAAACGCATGTGACGCAGCGGCCCGCGCAGGGCGCGGAAAAAGTCCAGACCGAGCGGGCCGGCGGGAAAGAACTTGAGCAGGTCGACGCCCATGTCCCAGGCCTGCACGCACTCGCTGGGGGTCATCACGCCGGGCGCGACCAGCAGGTCGGCGTCCAGCGCGACCTGCACAACCTCCGGCTGAAAGGCCGGCGAGACGATGAAATCAGCGCCGGCGTCGATGATCTGACGGGCGTCGTCGGCGCTGAGCACCGTGCCCATGCCGCAGAAGACTTTGGGGCCCAGTTCCGCTTTGACGGCCTGCATCGCAGCGACCGGTTCGGTGGAATTCAGGGTGAACTCGAAGATGTTGATGCCTTCCTCCACCAGCGCGGCGCAGAGGGGCAGGGCCAGGTCCGGTGGAAAGTGACCGCGCATGCCGGCCAGCAACTTGCGTTGCAGCAGTTCGTCAAGGACTGCGTTCACAGGCGACCCTCACAGCGTTCATTAACGTGATTCCGGCAGTATACCCCCCGGCCACGGGATTTGGCATACTCGGACGACGGGAGGGGAGCGGACATGAGCATGCGAATTATCGTGGCGCCCGGCGCTTTCAAGAACAGTCTGACGGCGCAGGAGGCCGCAACCGCCATCGCCAGGGGTCTGGAACAATCGGGCCTGGGCGCGGACCTGGCGCTGAAGCCCGTGGCGGACGGCGGCAACGGTACGCTGGACGCCATGCTGGCGGGCGGAGGCGAACGCCGCAGCAGGGTCGTGAGCGGCCCGCTGGGCGCGCCGGTAGCGGCTGACTGGGGTTTGTTGCCGGACGGCAAAACGGCGGTGGTCGAAATGGCGCTGGCCTCGGGTATGGAACTGCTGGCCCCGGACGAACTGGACCCAATGCGGGCCAGCACATTCGGCACGGGCCAGTTGCTGGCGGCGGCGCTGGAAGCGGGCGCGACGCGCGTCATTCTGGGGCTGGGCGGCAGCGCCACGGTGGATGGCGGCGCCGGCTGTTTGCAGGCACTTGGCGTGCAATTGCTGGATGCGCGGGGCGAGGCCATCGGTTCGGGCGGGGCGCAACTGGGCCGGTTAACCCGCGTTGATGCCGGGGGCCTGGACCCGCGCTGGCGCGACACCTCTCTGCTACTGGCCACGGACGTCGACAATCCGACGCTGGGGGAGCAGGGCGCAGCGGCTGTCTTTGGGCCGCAAAAGGGCGCTGACGCGCAGCAGGTCGAAATCCTCGAAGCGCAGTTGTCCCACTTTTTCGCGCTGATTCACGAGCAGACCGGCCGTGACCTGCGCCAGGCGCCGGGCGGCGGCGCGGCGGGCGCCTTTGCCGCCGGCATGATGGCTTTCCTCAACGCCGAACTGCAGCCGGGTATCGAGCTGGTGCTGGCGCACAGCGGTTTTGAGAATGCACTGACAGACGCCGATCTGGTCATTACGGGTGAAGGGCAAATGGACGAGCAGACCATCCACGGCAAGGGGCCCATTGGCGTGGCGCGCATGGCGCGGGCGCGGGGCGTGCCGACCGTGGCGCTGGTGGGGGGTCTGGCGGTTCACGATACGGAACTGCATGCGGCGGGCATGCATGCCGTCCTGCCGATCATACCGCGTCCGATGGCGCTGGAAGAGGCGCTGACGGATGCATCGCAGTTGCTGGAGCGGGCCGCCCTGCGTCTGGGCTATTTGTTGCAAACCTAAATCTTCCTGAATATCCTTGTCCGGGATCACAGAAGGGTTACACAAGCGCTCGTTTGCAATCAGGGAAACTATGGATCGAAGGAAATTCCTCAAACTTGCCGGCGCGGCCATCCCCGGCCTGGCCGCGACGCGCGCCCTGGCTCGCATGCCGCAGGGTCTTGCGGGGTCAGGAGCGTCTTCGCACCTGGCGCAGGACACCTGGCGACCCAACTATGGGCCGAGTCCGGCCCCTTCGTTGAGGCCGGAACCCGTTACGCGCCGGTTGCTGGTGGTCGTGAATAACCCGCGGCTGCCCGGCCAGGGCAATGTCAGGCTCAACTCCCATTTTCGTTGGAATGACCCTGACTGGCTGGTTGCCAATCACATTCAGGACCTGCGCCACGCCAGTTTCGGCTATGTGAACTACGTGGTGGCGGATAGAGTCGTGAATGATGATTTCTCCCGCTGGCCAATACTGCACAATGGCTTTCGTCACAACGAACATTCCTATCTGGAAGCCGTCCGCACGAGGACGGAACCGTCGTCGATGGTGAACTATCATGCGTACATGGCCGATCACCGCATTGCCGAACGCGTCAGTTCCGGCCAGATCGATGAGGTCTGGGATCTCGGCGTGGGCTACACTGGCATGTTTGAGGCGGTGATGGCGGGCCCCGGCGCTTCGAACTCGAACGGCCCGCCTGTTGGAGGCACGGACCATGCCGGGCGCCGCCTTGTCATCATGGCCTACAATTTCAGTCGTTCACTTGAGGAAATGCTGCACAGCTACGGCCACCGGGCCGAAGGCCATTTGAACACCGTCCACAGTCGCTTTGGCGACCAGGACAACCTGTGGCGAAGGTTCACGCGTTTTGACCTTATCCATCCGGGCCAGGCCGAGGTGGGCAACATCCATTTTCCGCCCAATGGCGTGCAGGACTACGACTATCACAACGCCCGGGTGGTACAGGGCAACAGCGACGACTGGTATCATTTCCCCTTTTTGACAGGCAACCGCTTTCGCCCGATCAGCAACAGCGAGTGGAATAACAACGGGCGCCTGTACCTGCTCTGGTGGATGCGGCATTTGCCCCACGTCGCCGGCGAATGCGACGGCGTGGCGCTCAACTGGTGGCGCTACATCGTCGACCCCAACACCATCTAGTCCGCTTCCAGCCGCAATCAAACGCACCTTCTTGGCCCGCGCCGGACGAGGCCCCACTTGTCCGGGCGGGCTGCTCCGCAACTCCGGGCGTTGCTCCGAGGCTGCCCTGGCGCGACTCGCTGGATCCGGCACATCTTTTGCCCGCTGTTTTATTCCAGGTTAATCTGATCGCAGTTCACGGAAAACTTGCAGAATTGCAACCGACCTGAAGGCAGGGGATATGGACAGAAGAAGCTTTCTGAAACTGGCGGGCGCGGCCATCCCCGGCCTGGCCGCGACGCGTGCCCTGGCCCGCATGCCGCAGGGTCTTGCCGGGTCAGGAGCGTCTTCGCATCTGGCGCAGAGCACCAGGCGACCCAACTACGGCCCCAATCCGGACCCGGCCCTGCGACCGGCGCCCGTGACCCGCAAGCTTCTGGTCATTGTCAACAATCCCCGCCTGCCCAGCTACGGCAACGTCACGGTGCGACAGTTCTTCGGCTGGAACGACCCGGACTGGCTGGTCGCCAATCACATCCGGGACCTGCGCCACGCCAGTTTCGGCTACGTCAACTACATGATCGCGGAAAGGGTCCTGGTCGATGACTTTGCCCGCTGGCCGGTCAAGGTGGATGGCTTCCGCTACGACGAGCACAGCTACATTGAAACGGTGCGGACGCGAAACAGGCATTTGCCCTGGCACATCAACCACCATGCCTTTTTTGCCGATCACAACATCCTCGAGCGCGTCCGATCCGGCCAGGTCGACGAAGTCTGGCACATTGGCCCACCTTATGACGGCAACTGGGAGGCCGTGATGGCGGGTCCGGGCGCATCCAACTCCAATGCCCCGCCCGTAGGGGGCACGGATCATGCGGGAAAGCGCTTCGTGTTTATGGCTTACAATCTTGAGCGCACCCTGACCGAGATGCTGCACAGCTACGGCCACCGGGCCGAAGGCCATTTGAACACTGTCCACAGTCGCTTTGGCGACCAGGACAACCTGTGGAAGCGCTTCATACGGCGCGAGGCCTCACACCCCGGGCAGGCGGAAGTGGGCAACATCCACTTTCCGCCCAATGCCGAACGGGACTATGACAGATCAAGCTCCCGGGTTGTGCTGAGCAATGCCGACGACTGGTACCACTTCCCTTTCCTGACTGGCAATCGCTTCCGCCCGATGAGCAGCAGCGAATGGAGCGGCGTTGCGCGGCTTTACTACCTCTGGTGGATGCGGCATTTGCCGCACGTGGAAGGCGCATGTGACGGCGTAGCGCTCAACTGGTGGCGTTACATCGTCGACCCCAACACGATCTAGTCCAGTTCCGCGTGAATCGCAGCGGCCAGGTCCGGCGTGATGCCAGGCACGTTTGCCAGTTCCTCAACAGTGGCCGCGCGAATGGCGTCGATGGAATTCGAATAGTTCTTCAGCAGGGCCTTGCGTTTGGCGGGGCCGATGCCTTGAATGGCTTCCAGGCGACTGGCCATGCCCTGTTTGCGGCGCCGGTTGCGGTGGCTGGTAATCGCAAAGCGATGGGCCTCGTCGCGGATGCGCTGGACGAGGAAGAGCGCCTGGTCGCGCGGGGGCAGCAGCAGCGGTCGGTGGGCGCCGGGCGTCCACAGTTCCTCGAAGCGTTTGGCCAGCCCCGCCACCCGCAGTGTGTCCTGCAGGCCGAATTCGCGTAACACCTCCAGCGCGACGTTGAGCTGGCCGCGGCCGCCGTCAACGACCAGCAGGTCCGGCAGGAGTCGCCAGGTCTCCTCGTTGTCGCGTCCCACGGGCGGGAGCGCGTCATCCCGCTCCCGCGCGCGAATGTAACGGGCGAAGCGGCGCGTGAGGGCCTCGCGCATCGACTGGTAATCGTCGGAACCACGATGGCTGACCGAGCGGATGTTGAAACGACGGTACTCGCTTTTGCGGGCCACGCCGCGCACGAAGACGACGCGGCTGGCCACGATGGCCGTGCCCTGGGTGGTGCTGACGTCAAAGCACTCGATGCGGTTGGGAGGGCGGGGCAGATGCAGGGCGGCCTGCAGGCTGGCGAGGGCATCTTCCTGGCGAACGGAGTCCGCTTCCCACTGGGCCCGCAACATGTGCAGGGCCTCGGCCGCGTTTTCCCGGGCGAGGCTCACCAGTTCGCGCTTGCGGCCCCGTTGCGGCACGGTGATGCTGACCTTGCTGCCGCCGCGCCGGTCCCTCAGCCATTGTTCGATGATGCGCGCTTCCTCCACGTGGTTGGGCAGGATGACCTCTTTGGGAATTTCGCTGGCCACGTTGTAAAAGCGTTTAAGAAAGGCGCGCACGACGATCTCGTCGCTGTCGTCGGCGGTCCCTTCGAGCGCGTGCGAATCGCTGCCAATCAGGCGGCCGTTGCGAATGAAGAGGATCTGCACGACGGCGTCGTGCCTGTCGCGCGCCAGGGCGATGACGTCGTGGTTGCTCAGGCTGTGGCCGACCGTGCGATTCTTCTGCGTGATCATGTCGATGGCGCGCAACTGGTCCCGCAGCGAGGCGGCGCGCTCAAACTGGAGCGCCGTGGCGGCCTCGTCCATCTCCCCTTGCAGGCGCGACACGATTTCTTCGGAGCGGCCGCGCAACACGGCCATGAGGCCGGCGATCATCGCCCTGTAGGCTTCCCGGTCGACGGCGCCGATGCAGGGCGCGTTGCAGAGCTGGATGTCGTGGTAGAGGCAGGCGCGCTCGTCCTGGCCGTCAATGTCGCGGTCGCAGGTGAGGTAGGGGAAGACCTTGCGCAGGGTCTGCAGGGTGTCCTGCGCGGCCCACATGGCGACGTAGGGGCCGAAGTAGCGGCTGCCATCCTGCACCAGGCGGCGGGTCACGTCGACGCGCGGGAAGTCGTCCTGCCAGGAGACGCGGATATAGGGATAGCGCTTGTTGTCCTTGAGCGCGATGTTGAAGTGCGGCAGGTGGCGCTTGATCAGGGTTTCCTCAAGGATGAGGGCCTTGACCTCATTGCGCTCAACGATGAAGTCGATGTCGCGGATGCGGTCACGCAGGCGCCGCGTCTTTTCGCTGTGTTCGGCGCTGTTGTTGAAGTAACTGCGCACGCGGTTGCGCAGGCGCCGCGCCTTGCCGATATAAAGGACTTCGCCGCGCTCACCCTTCATCAGATAGACGCCGGGCTTTTGCGGCAGGTTTTCGAGGATCGTGCGGATGTGGGAGGAGGGGCTGAAGGTCATGGTATAGTCAGCGTGTGCGCCAGACCAACGCTATGGAACCGGTCCCTCCAGTATAGCGGAAGCGGGCATGTCCTCTGACAGCAGACCTGGGGAAGGCGGCGCGCCGGCGCTTCGCCAGGCGCCGTCGCCGCACGCCCCGACCTGGCACACGCCGGTGCTGGTGGACGCCGTGCTGCAGTGGCTCTTGCCGGCGGGGCGTCTCATAGATGGCACGGTTGGCGCCGGCGGTCACAGCGAGGCGCTGCTCGCGGGCGGGGCCGGCGCCCTGCTCGGCCTGGACCTGGACCGGGAAGCGCTGGCGCTTGCGCGCGAGCGACTTTCCCCCTGGCAGGGGCGGGTGACCCTGCGGCATCGCAGCTATGAGGACATGCGCCTGGCGGCCAACAGCCTGGGCTGGCGTGAGGTCGACGGCATTCTGCTCGACCTGGGCGTTTCCTCCCTGCAACTGGACCGCGCCGAACGGGGTTTCGCCCTGCGCCACGAGGGGCCGCTGGATATGCGCTTCGATCCGGCTTCCGGCATTGCGGACGCTGAATCTCTGGTCAACGACAGCAGTGAGGAAGCGCTGACAGAACTCTTTCGGCGTTTCGGAGAGGAACGCCACAGCAGGCGCCTGGCCCGCATGATCGTGCGCGAGCGTCCCTTCAGGGGCAGCGGCGAACTGGCCCGCGCCATTGCGCGCGCGACGCCCCGGCCCTGGCCCAGGCGCATTCATCCGGCGACGCGTGTTTTCCAGGCGCTGCGTATTGCGGTCAATGACGAGCTGGAAACGCTGCGCAGGGCCCTGCCGGAAGCCCTGTCCCTGTTGCGACCGGGTGGCCGACTCGTCGTCATCAGCTTTCACAGCCTGGAGGACCGGATTGTGAAACATTGGCTGCAGCAGGAGGAGCGCGACTGCGTCTGTCCGCCGCAGCTGCCGGTCTGCGCCTGCGACCAACGCGCCCGTTTGCGTCGCTTGCGTCGCCGGCCTCTTGTGGCCGACGCTGCGGAGCGGGGTGGAAATCCCCGCAGCCGCAGCGCGAAACTGCGCGTGGCGGAGAAGCTGTGAGACAGGGCGTCCTCATTGAGCATGCCCTGCGTCGTTCCTGGCGACGGCAGCGCCAGGCCGTTTTGCTGGCCTCGCTGGGGCTCTTGCTGGCAGTCATCGTGGGCGCGCTGGTCTATTTGTCGCAGGCGGCGCTGGATGCCACGACCGGCCGTCAACTGGAAATCCTGATCGCCGAACGCAATGAACTGGAGCAACTTAACGAGAGCCTGCGTTCGGAGATTGCCAGCCTGCGCAGCGTGCCGCGATTGCGCCGGCGGGCGGAGGAGATGGGCTTTCGTCAGGCGAACACGGAGGACATCGACTACGTCGTTGTGGACCAGTACGATCCGCGACGGACCGCGGTGGCGCCGCAGATTTATGCGCAACAGGCGACACCGGCTGCCGATTATGATGAAACGCTGGCAGGCTGGATACAGCAACAACTGGACGCTTTCAACCGTCAGCCTGACGCCGCGGAGGGCGAATGAGGCAGAACCTGCCTGACGATACGCTGCGGCAACGCCTGCCAATCGTCATCGCAGGCCTGTTGCTGGTCAGTGTTTTGCTGATGCTGCGTCTGGTCTCCTTCCAGTTTCAGCTGGACCCGGCCGTGACCGGTTATCTGGAGAGCGTGCGCGCATCCGGCTACCAGCGCACGCTGCGCCAGGCGGCCGTGCGCGGCAACATTTATGACCGGGACCTGCAGGCGATGGCGGTGAACTCGCTCGAGTACCGCGTTGGCATCAGCCCCAATCTGATCTCGCAGCCGCGTGAAACAGCCATACGGCTGGCAGGCATCATGGGGCTGGACGAACTGGACACCTTCAATCGCATCACCAGCGAAGTCCCCTGGGTGTTGCTGTCGGCGGGCGTCAGCGCGGACCAGGGACGGCAGGTGGCCGAACTGGACCTTCTGGGCGTGACGATCGAAGCGAGGCCGCGACGGTACTATCCGCAGGGGTCGATGGCTGCCCAGGTGGTGGGCTTCGTGGGCGGTGACCTGCAGGGTTACTACGGGGTTGAGGGCTTCTATGACGTCCAGCTGGCCGGCCGCGAGCAGGAGCAAATGCTCAGCAATATCCCCTTTGACGTGCCGGAGGACCATGACGAGGACCGCGGCTCCGACATTGTGCTGACCATCGATCGCGAAATTCAGTACCTTGCCGAGAGCGAACTTGAAAGCAGCGTGGCGCTGACCAACGCCGCCCGCGGCAACATCCTCGTCATGGACCCGCGCAGCGGCGAAATGCTGGCCATGGCCAGTTGGCCCACCTTTGACCCCAACGCCTGGTACGAGGTGCGCGACGACACCCTGCTGCAGAATGCGGCGATCAACGGCCTCTTCGAACCCGGCAGCCTGATGCAGGTCTTGACCCTCGCCGTGGCGCTGGAGCGTGGCGCTTACCGGATGGAGGACACCTACCTGGACCGCGGCTATATTGAGGCAGGCGGCGTGCAGGTGCAGAACTGGGACCGCAAGGCCCATGGCGTGGTCGACCTGACCACTGTACTGGTGGAGACGCTCAACGTCGGCGCAGCAACCATAAGCATGCAAATGGGGCCGGCGGCCTTTTACAGCGGCCTGCGCGAATTCGGCATTGGCGAACCAACGGGCATCGACCTGCAGGGAGAACTTCCCGGCATCCTGTTCGTGCCGGGCGATGAGGACTACAATGACAGCCTCTTGCTGACCAACAGTTTCGGCCAGGGCGTGGCAGTCACTCCCCTGCAAATCCTGACGGCCTTTTCCGCCATCGCCAACGACGGCCTGATGATGCAGCCGCACGTCTTTCGACGCCTGCTGGATGGCGACGAGGTGCGCGCATCGTCGCCCTCGACCCTGGGGCGGCCGATCAGTGCCGCGACCGCCCGACAGGTGACCGAAATGATGGTCACCGCCACCCGCGAGGGCATGGGTGGCCGCGCCGGGTTGCCGGGCTACACGGTCGCCGGCACGGCGGGGACGGCCCAGGTGCCCACCACCCTGGGCTACGAAGCGGGCACGTCCATCGTCTCGTTCATCGGTTTCCTGCCGGCGGACGATCCCCGGGTCATCGTCTTCATCCGGCTGGACCATCCCAACGAATACTGGGGCGCGGCAGCCGCGGCGCCGGTGTTCCAGCGCCTGGCGCAACGCCTGGTCATTATGATGAACATTCCTCCCGATGACGTTCGGCGCGACCTGGTCGCTGCCGGAGGCGCCGTAGAGGCCATCCAGCACTAGTCGCTGACCGGCGCCGCCCGACAACCTGCGGCCTGGCGCGCCTGGCAATGGTGGCCGATGCGCCAGATACGCTAGAATGGAATCTGGCGAAAGACAGGGCGGGCATGGGACTACCCTTTGCGTTGGCGGTGGGTTCGATCACTTTCCTGCTGGGCGTAATCTGGGGCGGGCCGCTGATCGAGTTGCTGCGACGCCTGGGCATTGGCAAGCAGATCCGCGCCGAACTGGGCGAGCGGCAGCAACGCAAGGTAGGGACGCCCACCATGGGCGGCGTGCTGATCATTGTGTCGGTCGTGGTGCTTACGGCCGGTCTCAACCTGGCCAGCGTTGTGCGTCAGGTGAGCGGCCGCAGCATCCTGCTGCCGATGATCGTGTTGCTGGCCTTCGGCGTGTTGGGCGCCATCGACGACCGCGCCAGCATCCTGCGCTCGCGCGGGCCTTTGGGGGAGGGGCTGTCGGGCCGCGTCAAGTTCGCGGTGCAGGTGGTTATGGCCGTCGCCGTGGCGGTCTTCATTTCCACCTGGGAAGGTGGCGTTTCCTACGCCAATTCGGTCAACCTGCCGCTGGTTGAACTGTCGATTCCCCTGAGTCCGGCCCTTTTCATTCCTCTTTGCGCCTTTTTCATCGTCGGGACCTCGAATGCCGTCAATTTCACCGACGGTCTTGACGGGCTGGCGGGCATCATTTCGGCCAGCGCCTTCGCGGCCTATGGCATCATCGCCTTTCTGCAGAACCAGGTGTTCCTGACCCAGTTTTGCTTCATCGTGGTCGGCGCCTGCTTCGCCTTCCTGTGGTACAACGCGCATCCGGCGCAGATGTTCATGGGCGATACCGGCTCCCTTGCGCTGGGGGCGGCGCTGGGCACGGTGGCGGTCATGACCGGGCAGTGGCTGCTCCTGCCGATCATCGCGATCGTGCCCCTGGCCGAGACGCTGAGCGTGATTCTGCAGGTGGCCTCGGCGCGCTGGTCGCGACGATATCGCGGTGTGGACCGGCGCCTCTTTCGGCAGGCGCCGCTGCACGGCCACTTTGAACTGGGTGGCTGGAGCGAGACGCAAATCGTGCAGCGCTTCTGGCTGGTTGGCCTGCTGAGCGCGATGCTTGGTGTGGCGCTGGCGCTGATCTGAGGCAGTTTCCTGTCGATGGAATCCCTGCAGGGAAAGCGGGTACTGGTGCTTGGCTACGGGCGGCAGGGGCGCGCCCTGGCGCGCTGGTTGCCGACCAGGGGCGCCAGCGTGACGGTCAGCGATCGCCGGCCCGTTGAGCCGGTGCTGGACGAGCTGCCGCCGGGCGCGAGGGTCGAGTTTGTCAGCGGCGATCATTCGCCGGACCTGCTTGATGAGACAGAACTGATGTGCCTGTCCGGTGGCGTCCCGCTGGACGCGCCCATGGTCCGGGAAGCGCGGCGACGCGGCATCCCGCTGACGAATGACGCGCAGCTCTTTATGGAACGCTGCCCGGCGCCCGTCATTGGCATCACGGGCAGCGCCGGCAAGACCACCACCACGTCGCTGGTGGCGGCCATGCTGGAGGCGGCCGGCAGGCAGGTGTGGACGGGCGGCAACATCGGCCATGTCCTGCTCGATGATCTCGGCCGTATGCAGGGCGGGGACGTCGTGGTCATGGAGCTGTCGAGTTTCCAGCTGGAACTGATGACCTGCAGCCCGCAACTGGCGGTGGTCCTCAACGTCACACCCAACCACCTCGACCGGCACGGCACAATGGAGGCCTACGCCGCAGCCAAGGCCCGCATTCTTGATTTCCAGGGGGGAGAGGACTGCGCCATCCTCGGGCACGATGATGGTGGTAGCCGCGCCCTGAAGTCGCACGTGCGGGCGGGGCTGGCCTGGTTTGGCAGGGACAGACCGCCGGGAGACGGCGCCTGGTACCAGGACGACAGCCTGTGGCTGGTCGGTCGTTGTGCGGGGAATGGCAGGTCGCAACGCGTTTGTGCCAGGGCGGACAGCCCCTTGCCGGGCCCGCACAACCTGATGAATCTGCTGGCGGCCTGCGCCACGGCGGGCGCGGCGGGGGTCGCGGCCCCGGCGATGGCCCAGGCCATCCGCAATTTTCGCGGCGTGCCTCATCGCCTTGAGACCGTGCGCAGCCTGGAAGGCGTCACCTGGGTCAATGACAGTATCGCCACGGCGCCGGAGCGCGTGGTGGCGGCCCTGCACAGTTACGACGGGCCCCTGATTTTGCTTGCCGGCGGCGTGGACAAGCAGTTGCCCTGGGAGGGCATGTTGCGACTGGCCCTGCAGAAATCGCGCTGTATCATCACGTTCGGGCACTTTGGCGAAGAGATTTGCGACATGACGCGAGCGTTGGGCGGAGCGGGCGCGGCGGTCTGCAACGTGGCGGGGCTGGACGAGGCGGTAACCCTGGCAGCCGGGCGCGCGCAGGCCGGCGACGTCGTGCTGCTTTCACCGGGCGGCACCAGTTTCGATGCCTACCGCGATTTCGCCGAACGCGGCGCCCACTTTCGCCGACTGGTCGAGGCGCTGTGAGCGATGCTGTCCGACGCTGAATTGCAGGATGCCGACAACGTCACGCTGGAGCAGGAACAGGCCGGCGTGGCCGTCATGGCGCCGGCTGCGGGCGGCATTCGGCGTGGCTACAGCTGGAGTGAACTGGCCCGCGGGATCGATCGCTGGCTGCTCCTGCTGGTCGGCATGCTGCTGGTCACCGGCACCCTGATGGTCTACAGCGCAACCTTTGACTGGAGTTACCAGAGTTTCGGCAGCGAAATCGAAATCCTGCTGCGCCATATCCGCAACATTCTCATCGGCAGCGTGTTTCTGGTGGTGCTGGCGCTGCTGGATTACCGTGTCCTGCGGCGCATGGTCGTGTGGCTTTTGCTCATCACCATCGGTTTCCTGGTGGCAGTCTGGTTGTTCGGTGACGACACCTTCGGCGCGCGGCGGGCGCTGATTGCCGGTTCTTTTCAGCCCGGCGAAGCCGCCGAACTGGTCATCGTCCTTTACATGGCCGCCTGGCTCAGTTCCCGCCGCGGGCAAATCCGCAGCATCGGCTATGGCCTGTTTCCTTTCTCGGTGCTGGTAGGCGTCGTAGCCGGGCTGATTTTTATGCAGCCGGACTTCAGCACGGCGGCCATCATCATCGTCACGTCGACCGTGATGTTTTTCCTGGCGGGCGCGGACCTGCGCCAGTTGCTGGGCACATTCGGCCTGACTTCGCTGGTCATGCTGATGGTCACCTGGCTGGGCCTGCTGCCCGATTACGTACCCAACCGCGTGACGACCTACCTGGCCGGCGTGACCGACCTGACCCAGGCCAACTATCACGTGCAGCAGGCCATCATCGCCTTTCTCAATGGCGGCTGGACCGGCGTGGGCCTGGGCAACGGGCGTCAGAAGTTCGGCTTCCTGCCCGCGACTCACACGGACAGCATTTTCGCCGTGATCGGTGAGGAACTGGGCGTACTGGGCATGACCTTCATTCTGCTGCTCTACGTGTTGCTGGTCCTGCGCGGCTTTTACGTGGCGCGCCGCGCCCGGGATCCCTTTGGCGCACTGCTGGCAGCCGGCCTCACGGTCTGGATCGCGGTCAAGGCGCTGCTCAACATCGCCGTCATCACGGCCGTGGTGCCGTCGACCGGGACGCCTCTGCCCTTTGTCAGTTTCGGTGGCTCGTCGCTGGTCGTTCTGATGGCGGGAACCGGCCTGCTGCTGAGCGTCAGTCGCCTGCCTTACCGCCAGGCCGCCCTGCAGGAACGGAGAGGACTGATTGCGAATCCTGATCGCAGCGGGCGGGACCGGCGGGCACGTTTATCCCGCGCTGGCCGTCGCCGCGGCCCTTCCTGAGCTGCACCCGCAGGTCGAGCTTCACTTCGCTGGCAGCGGTGGCCTGGAGGACGAACTGGTCACGCGCGCGAACCTGCCTTTCGCAGCCCGCCACGCTATCCCGGCCGGGCCTGTGGCCGGCGTCAGTTGGCCGCGCCGCTTCCTTAGTCTGCTGCGCCTTTCCGTGGGCCTGTTGATGGCGCTGTGGCTGCTGTTGCGGCGACGGCCTCGCAGCGTGCTGTTGACCGGGGGCTGGAGCAATTTGCCGGTTGCGCTGGCCGCCTGGCTGCTGCGGGTGCCTTCCCTGGTGTATTTGCCGGATATTGAGCCGGGCGCCGCGATCCGTCTGTTGCGCCGCTTCGTCAGAAAGGTTGCATTGACGGTGCCTGAGTCAGGGCGCTGGTTTCCGGACGTGCCGACCGTCGTGACGGGCTATCCCCTGCGCCAGGAATTCATGGCGGCGACGCGGGCGGCGGGTCAGGCGCACTTCGGTCTCGATCCGCAACGCCGCACCCTGCTTGTCTTTGGCGGCAGCCGCGGCGCGCGCAGCATCAATCGCGCCACGCTGTCGATCCTGCCCTCCCTGCTGGCGGAAGGCATTCAGGTCCTGCACGTCAGCGGTGAACTCGATTGGCCGGAGGTTGAGGCGCGCCGCGCCGCGCTGCCGGATGCCGCCTCCTGGCAGGCCTACCCCTATCTGCACCACGAGATGGGGCTGGCCCAGGCGGCGGCGGACCTGGCGCTCAGCCGCGCCGGGGCGAGCGTGCTGGCGGAATTCCCGCACGCCGGCCTGCCGGCCGTGCTCGTGCCCTATCCCTGGGCCTGGCGTTACCAAAAGACCAACGCCGACTGGCTGGAGGCGCGCGGCGCCGCGCTGACACTGGAAGACGCCGCCATGGAGACGCGTCTGCTGCCGACCCTGCTCACCTTGTTGCGGGACGAGGAGCGGCTTCAGGCGATGCGACGCGCGACGGCGACCCTGGCTCGACCCGACGGCGCCCGCAAACTGGCCGGGGAGTTGCTGGCGCTGGGCGGCCACGATGCCTGACTTCGCGGCAGTGAAACGGGGTGGCCCCGGGCAGGACGACCCGGTGTCACGGCTCAAACCGGGTGAACAGGTGCATGTCGTCGGGATTGGCGGCGCCGGCATGTCCGCCATCGCCCGCGTGATGCTGCAACAGGGCTTTCGTGTCAGCGGCTCCGATCGCGAGCTCAACGACCTGACGAAAGGCTTGCAACAGGAAGGCGCGCGCATCCATGAGGGGGAGGACGCGAGCCGCGTCGGCGCGGCCCGCCTGGTGCTGGCCTCATCCGCCATTCCGGAACAGAACGCCGAACTGGCGCAAGCGCGGGCGCAACGCATTCCTGTCGTGCGGCGCAGGGACTCCATCGCCGGCCTGATGCGCGATCGGGAAGTGCTGGCCGTGGCCGGCACACACGGCAAGACCACCACCAGCGCCATGGCCGCCCATATATTGCAGTCCGCCGGAAGGGAGCCGGGCTACATCATTGGCAGCGTGTCGCCCGACTTGGGCAACAACGCGGCGGCGGGCAGGGGAGCAGCCTTCGTCGTGGAGGCGGACGAATACGACCACATGTTTCTCGGACTGCGGCCGCAGGTCGCTGTGCTGGGCAGCGCCGAATACGACCATCCTGATTGCTTTCCGACCCATGCAGCCATGCTTGACGCCTACCGCCGTTTCATCGAATTGTTGCCGAAGGATGGCCCGCTGATCGCCTGCCTGGATGACCCGGCGTCCGTGCAACTCGCGGGGGAGCGGCGGGCGCAGGGGCTGCCTGTGGAAGGATTCAGCAGTCGGCGGGAGGCCGAATGGCGGGCGCGGCACCTGCATTTGCGCGGGGACGGCCGCTGCGAATTCGAATTACTGCATGGCGGAAAGGTCGCCGGCAAAGTCACCCTGCGCCAGCCCGGCGAACACAACGCGCGCAACGCCCTGGCGGCCCTGGCGCTTGCCCGCCAGCAGAATGTGCCCTTCGCCGTGGCAGCGAACGCGCTGGCGGCGTTTCGCGGGACCGGACGCCGTCTGGAGTTGCGCGGCGCGGTCGATGACGTGCTGGTGGTCGATGACTATGCCCATCATCCCACGGCCATACGCCTGACCCTGGCGGCGGCGCGGGCGCGCTGGCCGGGACATCGCCTGTGGGCGCTGTGGCAGCCACACACCTACAGTCGCAGCCGGGCCCTGCAGTCCGGATTTGTCACCGCCTTCATGGATGCCGATGAGCTGCTGGTCACCGACATATATGCGGCGCGCGAGGACCCCGTGCCCGGGCTGGACGCTGCGACGCTGGCCGCCGCGCTGGCCCATCCGCGGGCGCGGCATACGCCGACCGCCGCGGACGCGCTGCGAGTCCTGTTGCGGGAGGTGGACGGGCCCGCCCTGGTCCTGGTACTGAGCGCCGGCGACGCGCCGCGCATCGGCGAGCGATTTCTGGCCCGACGCAGGGGAGATGCCGGTGGCGACAGGGGCATCTGAGAGTTTGCAGGCCGGCAGAATGCGCAGCGACGTGCCGCTGGCGCGCTACACGGCGGCGCGCCTGGGCGGGCCCGCCGACTGGCTCTACAGCGCCCGCGACTCCAGCGAGGAGCTGGTCGCCGCGCTGTGCCATGCCCGGGAGCGGGAGATACCCTTTCGCGCGCTGGGTGGCGGGGCCAACGTGCTGGTCGCAGACGAGGGATTGCGCGGGCTGGTGCTCATCAATCGCGTGCAGCAAGTGGAGTTCGGCGATGCCTGGTTGCGCGCCTCCGCCGGCAGCGGTCTGATGGCCCTGGCGCGACAGTGCCAGGCGCGCGGCCTTGCCGGCCTTGAATGGGCCGTCAGCGTTCCCGGAACCCTGGGCGGCGCGGTGATCAACAATGCCGGCGCGCATGGCGGGGATCTGGCGGGGATGCTGCTGGAAGCGACGTTGCTGGAAGCCGATGGCACCCTGAGGACGCTGGCAGCGGCTGACCTCGCCTATGAGTATCGCAATTCCTGTCTGAAACGCCGCAAAACCCGTGACTGGCTTGTGCTGGAGGCGACCCTTGCGCTGCGGCCGGACGATCCGGCGAGCATCGCGACGCGGATGGCGGCCTTCAACGTCGCGCGCAAGCGAAGTCAACCGCCCGGCGCCAGCCTGGGCAGCATATTTCGCAACCCGCCGGGCGATTTCGCCGGCCGCCTGATTGAGGCCAGCGGGCTGAAGGGCCTGCGTTGCGGCGCGGCGCGGGTATCCACCCTGCACGCCAACTTCTTCATCAACCCTGGAATGGCCAGCGCGGACGACTACCGACGACTGGTGACGCGGGTTCAGGAGGTCGTATTGCGCAAGCAGGGCGTAGAGCTTGAGCCGGAGATCGAGTTACTGGGCGCCAGCTGGTAATTCTGGACAGTCCCCGTCGAGTGGCCTACAATTGATCCTTCACCGGATGTGGACAGGGCCGATGCTGGAGCGCGCATCAGGCGCGGAATCGCGAGACAGCCAACGCCGCGGGGTACGGCAGCCCGGTATCTGGCGCGGGCCGCTGGCCGGCATGGCGCAGGGTGAATTGCAACATGGAGGTTTGCGCGGCACTGCCTTTCCTGGCTGGCGTCTGCTGAGCGCATTCATCGCCCTGTTGCTCGTTGCCGTTCTGTTGGTGTTCTTCAACGCAGACGCCTTTTACGTGCGCTCGCTGCAAGTGGATGGACAGCAGTATTTGACGCGGGAAGAGGTCTTTGCCCTGGCCAACGTCGCCGGCCAACACATTTTTTTCGTCAATGCCGGCGACATCCGTGACAACATCCTGCGCTCTTCATCGGTAGCAGACGCCCGCGTGCATCCAGGCTGGCCGCCGGACATGCTGCGAATTTCGCTGGAAGAGCGTCAACCGGCGCTGGCCTGGGAAGAAAGTGGCGTCACGAACTGGATCGACCTGCAGGGGCGGGTCATGTTGCAGCGGGAAGAGCGTGCGGACCTGCTGCTGGTCCGGGCCCTGGCCAGCCCGGCGGGACTGCCCGCGCCGAACGTGTCGCTGGATGAAGCGATCGTAAACGGCGCCCTGCAGGTGCAGGGACTGCTGCCGCAATTGCAGGCGTTGAATTTCCACCCGGACAAGGGGCTGGGGTATACTGCTGCGGGCGGCTGGCAAGTTTGGCTGGGTTCGGGCGCGGGGATGGCGGACCGCATGCTGGTGTATGAAGCGCTTGTCGGCGACCTGTCGCGACGGGGCATCCAGCCGGTGGAGATAAACGTCGCGAACCCGCATTCCCCATACTACATTGTGGCAGGGAGTCAGTAGCGTCGCTATGGGCGAGCTGGTCGTTGGTTTGGACATCGGCACCAGCAAGGTTTGCACGGTCGTCGGTGAGGTGCGCGAGGACGACATCTTCATCGTCGGCGTGGGCATTGAAGCGGCCCGCGGCATGAAGAAGGGCATCGTCAGCGACATTGATGCCCTGGCCGCGGCAATCACGGAATCGGTGAACAGGGCCGAACGCAGCAGCGGTTACGTCATCGATCGCGCCTTCGTCAGCGTCGCCGGCGATCACATCGCGTCCAGCAGCAACCGCGGCATGATCGGCATCACCGGGCAAAGAGCGGTCAATCGCGAAGACATGAGTCGCGTGCTGGAGGCGGCGCGCGCCATTTCCATTCCCCACAACCGCGAGGTGCTGCACGTGGTGCCGCGCAAATACTCCATCGATGGTCAGGAACGCGTGCGCAGCCCGGTCGGCATGCACGGCTTTCGCCTGGAACTTGAAGCGCACATCATCACGGCGCTCTCCTCCTGCATCGCCAATCTTGAAGATGCCGTGGTGCGCGCCGGGCTCAAGGTAGACCGCTTCGTGCTCAATGCCCTGGCGTCGGGCCACGCCGTGCTGACGCCGGAAGAGCGCGAAATGGGCGCCATTGTGGTTGACATCGGCGGCGGCACGACGGACCTGGCCATATTTATAGAAGGAACAGTCTGGCACGTTGCGGTGATCGCCGTCGGTGGCGACCATCTGACCGGCGACATTACGCACTGGATTCACGTGCCTTTCGAGGAGGCCGAGGCGGTCAAGATTCAGCACGGGCATGCCCGGCGCCGTTCCGTCAACCTGATGCAGACCTTTTCGGTGCAACCTTTTGGCGAGGGTTTGCCGACCGAGGTGCACAGCAACGAACTGGCTGAAGTGCTGGAGTTCCGCATTACCGAGATTTTCGAACTGGTGCAACGCGAAATACGGCGAACGGGTTACGATGGTTTCCTGCGCGCCGGCGCCGTGCTGACCGGCGGCAGTTCGCAATTGCCCGGTATCCGGGGCGTGGCCGAGGAAACCCTGGGGCTGCCGGTTAGAATGGCGCAACCGGAACGCCTGACGGGGATGGCGGATGCCTTACGGGGCCCGCCCTACAGCACCAGCGTGGGATTGCTGGGGCTGGGGCTGGAAATGGAATCGGCCGAGGCGCGCGGCGGCAGCGGCGTCGGCCTGGCGCCTGGTGAAGGGCTTGGGAACTGGCTTGGCGGGCTGTTTCGGCGCCTTTTGCCCGAGAATTACGAGCAATAAAGTCGTTTTTGTGAAAGTTTTATTTTGTGTGTATAATCATTGTCCGGAAGCGGGTGACAGGCCCGTCGCTGCGATACGTGCCGGAGGAAGCCAGCCATGGAGAGCGTGAGTCCCGAATTTGGGAGTGGTGAAAACCTGGCCCAGATCAAGGTGATCGGGGTTGGTGGCGGGGGGAGCAATGCGGTCAACCGCATGATCAATGAAGGATTGGGCGGTGTCGAGTTTGTCGCCGTCAATACAGACAGCCAGGCTCTGTCGCTGTCACAGGCCAACACGCGTATTCGTGTTGGCGACAAGCTGACCAAGGGCCTCGGCGCCGGCGGCAATCCGGAAATCGGTCGCAAGGCTGCCGAAGAGAGCCAGGACGAACTCTACGAAGTATTGCGCGGCGCGGACATGGTGTTCATCGCCTGCGGCATGGGCGGCGGTACCGGTACCGGCGCATCGCCCGTCATCGCGCAGATTTCCAAGGAGATGGGCGCCCTGACGATCGGTGTGGTGACGCGGCCCTTCACCTTTGAGGGCGCGCGGCGCGCCAAGGTGGCCGAGGACGGCATTGCGGCGCTCAAGGCCCAGGTGGACACCCTGATCGCCATCCCCAACGATCGCCTGGCGCAGATCGCCGACAAACGGGCGACCCTGCAGCAGGCCTTTTCGCTGGCTGACGACGTGTTGCGCCAGGGCATCCAGGGCATTTCCGAACTCATCACCGTGCCGGCGCTCATCAATCTAGACTTTGCCGACGTGCGCACGATCATGTCCGAGGGTGGCGCAGCGTTGATGGCGGTGGGCAGTTCGGCGGGCGATGATCGCGCCCGGACGGCGGCGGAAAACGCCATCACCAGCAGTCTGCTGGACGTCACCATAGACGGGGCGCGCGGAATCCTCTTCAACATCACCGGCGGCGGCGACATGACCCTCTTCGAGATCAACGAGGCGGCTGCCATCATCAAGGAAAGCGCGCACCCCGATGTCAACATGATATTCGGCGCCCAGGTGGACGAGACGATGGGCGATGAGGTCAGGATTACCGTGATCGCCACAGGCTTCGACCAGGCGCGGACGACGCGCGGCATGGCGGCGCGGCCGACGCCGCAGAGGCCGACCCGCAGCGTCGAGACGCCGCAGGCCCCCGTCGGCGACGGAGAAGGCGAGCAAAGGGCCCCCTTTGCCCCGCCGCCCTCGCCGGATTCGCCGGTCGTCTACGATGAGGACGACATCGAGATTCCGACCTTCCTGCGCAAACGCAGGTAGTTGCCGGGACGACGCCTTAAACGCAAAAAATCGCGTCAACGACAGAAATCGTACAGGTTGACTCGTCGTGGTCGGACGGGGATTCCTGCCGCGCGCCTGGCGAGGCGCTGGCGGAAAAACGGGCGCTCCGAAACGTGCAAGGTGGCCCCGGAATTAGTGCATATTGCCCCCAAATTCACTTGCCCATTTTTGCCGCGCCTTGCTAGACTATGGGACCGGCAGAATGTGGCAATGCGAGAGAATTCTGACGGGGTTGAACGACTGAACCCCGGGTACCTTAACCTTCGCAGGCGGTTGGACCGGGATCCATGAGAAAAGGGGGAGCGAACTCATGGTCGCTGGCGCGATTGACATCAGGGGCGGCATGCTCAATGAGTTGGGCTACAAAATATTTCTGGATCGCTATGCCCTGAAGGATGTCGCGCGCTCGTCCCTCACTGTTGGCGACACGGTCATCGTGGTCGTTGACGGCCAGACCGGCCAGCGGGAAATCGGCGAAATCGTCGAACTTGACCTGCCGCAGGTCACGGTGCGGCTGCTGGACGAGAGCCTCGTCGAGCGTGACATCGAAAACGTCGACAAACCCCTGGAGACCGACCCGGCCGACATGATGGACCGGGTCGCTGCCGGCGTCGCCGCGGCGGAAACGTCGCCCGAGTTACGCGAATTGTGGCGGGGTCACTTCCGCGAGGCGCTGGAAGACTGGAAATTTGTTCCCGCCGGTCGCATCCTGACCGCGGCCGGCACCGATCAGGAACTGACCTGGTACAACTGCTACGTCGTGCCTTCGCCGAAGGACACGCGCGAAGGCATCATGCGGACCCTCTCGCAAATGACGGAAATTATGTCCCGCGGGGGGGGTGTGGGGATCAACATCTCCAGCCTGCGGCCGCGCCACAGTTACGTGCGCGGCGTGAACGGGCGCTCCAGCGGCGCCGTTTCCTGGGGCGCGCTTTACAGCTTCGTCACCGGCCTCATTGAACAGGGTGGCAGTCGGCGCGGCGCGCTGATGCTCATTCTCAACGACTGGCACCCGGACATCCTCAGCTTCATCGAAAGCAAGCAGCAGGCCGGCCACATCACCAATGCCAACATCAGCGTGGGCGTTTCCGACCGGCTGATGGCGGCCGTACGCGCCGACGCCGACTGGGACCTGGTGTTCCCGGACACTTCGGTGGAAGGATACGACGAGCTTTGGGATGGCGACCTGGAGGCCTGGCAGGCGGCCGGCCGGCCGGTGCAGCACGTCCGCAGGGTGAAGGCGCGCGACATCTGGAACGCCATTATCAGCAGCGCCTGGGCCAGCGCCGAGCCCGGCGTCTGGTTCCGTGAACGCACGGAGCGGATGTCCAACAGCCACAATTTCGCCAGCCTGATCAGCACCAACCCCTGCGGTGAGCAAAGCTTGCCGGCCTGGGGCGTTTGCAACCTTGGCGCCATCAACCTGGCCAGGTTTTACGACCCGGAGACACACGACGTCGACTGGGAGACCCTGGGACGAACTGCGCGCCATGCCACGCGTTTCCTCGATAACGTCATCGACTCTACCCCCTACTTCTATGAGGAAAACCGCGAGCAGCAACTGTCCGAGCGTCGCGTCGGCCTCAACAACATGGGCCTTGCCGAGTTGATGATTCGTCTCGGCATTCGCTACGGCAGCGACGAGTCCGTGCGCTTCATCGACCGTTTGTACAGTTTTCTGGCGCGCGAGGTCTACGAGACCTCCATAGACCTGGCAATTGAGAAGGGCAGCTTCCCGCAACTGGACCGCGAACAGTTTGTCAAGAGCGGCTTCATGCAGCAGATGCCCGCCGACATCCGCCACAAGGTGCTGCAGAACGGCATCCGCAACGTCACCCTGTTGACCCAGGCGCCGACCGGCACGACCGGCACCATGGTGAACACCTCCACCGGTATCGAGCCCTTCTTTTCCTGGATGTATTATCGCAAGAGTCGCCTGGGGCTGCACGAGGAGCAGGTGCCGCTGGTCCAGGAGTGGTTTCAGGACAATCCGGGCGCGAACAGTTTGCCAGAATACTTCGTCACGGCGATGGACCTTTCGCCGCAGGAACACATCAAGGTGCAGGCGGCCATTCAGCGCTGGGTCGACAGCAGCCTGAGCAAGACCTGCAATGTCCCCGGCGACTACACGGTGGAGCAGGTCGAGGAACTCTACCAGTACATGTATGAAATGGGCTGCAAGGGTGGCACCATTTACCGCGACGGCAGCCGTGACGAGCAGGTGTTGATGCTGGCCGATGAGGACGGCGATCACGAAACGCCCGTCGAACAGGTCACCACGCCGCACAAGGTCTACCCGCGTCCAAAGCAGTTGCATGGCGTGACGGTCAGCCGCAAGTCGCCCTTTGGCACGGCCTACATCACCATCAATCGCGACGAGCAGGGCAACCCCTTCGAGGTTTTCATTATGGTAGGCAAGGCCGGCAGCGATTTGCAGGCCGATGCCGAAGGCCTGGGCCGCATGATTTCGCTGCAATTGCGCACCACGGCCCCGCCCAATCGCATGGAGATGCTGCGCCTGGTCGTCGCCCAGCTGAGCGGCATCGGCGGCGCGCGCACGTCCGGCATGGGCGCGCAACGCATCCGGTCCCTGCCGGACGTGGTGGCCTCGGTGCTCAACGAGCAATTCTTCAAGCAGGAGGAGCCGCGTCAGCTGGACCTGCCGATCCATGCCGAGTCGCAGGCGGTGGCCGCCGCCACGGCGACGCTCGAGAGCCACTTCCGCAATGCGGACATGTGTCCCGAATGCGGCACCTATTCGTTGATCCACGCCGAGGGTTGTCGCAGCTGCCCCACCTGCGGCTTCAGTGAGTGCTGAGGCAACCTTTCCGGTTTCCCGCGCCACGTTTCGGGCGGGCTGGCGGTTGCTGCAGCGCCATCTGCGCCGGTATCCGACGCGGCCCGTGAACCTGCAAAACGAGGAGTCATCGCAGGTTTCCGCAACAACCGTACGGTGGCAGGGTCAGGACGCAGTCGTCGCAGCGCGAAAAGTCGTGTTTCCCATGTGGCGGCGGTGGTTGAATCCTTGACTATGGCAACGAATCTTTCTGCTCTTGCAACCTGGCACAAAAGCACCGGGCGCAGCTGCGTGACGCTGCCAGGTCCCGGGTGAGGCGCGGACTGCCGCGTATGTTTCTTTTGCTGGTATCGCTGGCCATCCTGCTGCCGGCGCTGGCGGTGGCTCTCTACAGCCGTGTCGACCAGGCTGCGCCGGCCGACGTCATCGTGCTGCTGGGCGCCGGTCTTGAGCGGGGAGACCGGCCGAGCCGCTCAATGACGAGACGCCTGCAACAGGTGGCTAAACTGTTCAGTCGCGGCCTGGCGTCACAGGTCATTTGCAGCGGCGGCACCGGCGCGGGTCGCAGCCGCAGCGAAGCGGCGGTCTGTGGCGAGATTCTGCAGCAGCAGGGCGTCCCGGCGGACGCCATCTTGCTGGAAGAAGGCAGTCGCAGCACGGAGGAAAACGCCCGCTTCAGCGCGGCGCTGATCGAGGCCCGCGGCTGGCAGCGCGTCATCCTGGTCAGCGACGGCTACCATTTGCTGCGGGCGCGCCTGCTCTTTGAGCGCTTCGGTCAGCCCGTACTCACCAGTCCTGCGGCCCACCCGCCGCCTGGCCCCTGGCTGTGGAATACGCTGCGCGAGGTGGCCGTGCTACACTGGCTTGGTCTGCGCTATCTGCTCAACATTCCGGAACTGCTGCTGCAGGTCAGCGCAGACGGCGCAATTGCCGCCATTGGGGCCATGCGGCTGCCCACAGGCGGTAGGTCAGGGGCGAAGGCGCGTAATCCCAGGCGCCGACGCCGCGCGTGACCCGCCCGCGGAAACCGCGTTTGAAGCCGTAGACGCCCCACAGGGGGTCGCTCTCATCGAAGACGTCGGGCGCGCCCCACAAGTCATAGAGGCGATAGCCCTGCGCCCGCGCCCATCGGATGGCCTCCCATTGCAGCAGGTGGTTGGGCATGCGCCGGCGCTCCTCGTCCGCGGAAGCGCCATAGAAGTAGAAGCAACGCTCGCCAAAGTGAAACAGGATGACCTGCGCCAGCGGGACGCCGCGGTATTCGGCGATCAGGGCATGGGCGAGCCCGGCCTGCAGGAAGTCGCCCCAGGCCCGGCGGTAGTAGGCGGCGGGGCGAATGAGAAAGCCGTCGCGGGCGCCGGTGACGCGGTACAGCGCATACAGCGTGTCCAAATCGTCTACGCGGGCGACGCGCACCTGAACGTCGCGGCGTTCGGCGAGGCGAATCTTGCGCCGCGTGTTGGGGCTGAAGGAAGCCAGCAAGTCATCCTCGCTGGCGCTGAGGTCGATCTGGATGCTGTTACGGAACTGTACCTGGTCGTCTGAAGAACGCCAGCCGCGCACCTCCAACTCCTCCACCAGGGCCAGGCCGGGCGGATGCGGGCGTTCGTCTTCACTGCCTGGCAGGCCGCTGGCGCAGGGCAGGTCGGGGTCAATCTTGAGCCAGAGCGCGCCGTGACGTCGGGCCAGGTCCTGCAGGGCGTCCAGAACAGCCGCGCGGGTGGCCGCATCACCCCGGGCGAGGGTCGGTCCGCGCGGCGCGTACATGACGCGCAGGGGACCGGTCCGGCGCTGGCCGATGGAGACCATGGCGACCGCTTCGCTGCCCTGCAGGAAGGCCAGACGCAGCGGCTGCCAGCCCGTGGTTTCCCGTTTGAACTCGCCCCACTCCCAGGTTTGCAGCACGTGTGCGCCGGGCAGCTCGCGCAAACGCGCGTTCCAGTCGACGCGATCTTGGACCTCCTGCCGGCGCAACATTCAGGCCGGCGCCTGTCCGCGACGACGCAGGGCGAGGGCGACGCGGTAAAGGCGATGCAGCAGCGGGTTGTACACGTGGTCGAAAGCGCCTGCGCTGCGGCGGAGTTCGCCGCCCCAGCCCCGTTTGAAACCGTACACGCCCCAGAGGCCGTCGCGGCGGGTCTGAAAGCCGGCCTCCAGAGTCACGAGTCCGGCGTCGGGCACGCCCCAGAGGTCGTAACTGTGGCAACCGCGGTCCCTGGCCCAGCGGATGGCGGCCCACTGGGCGGCGTAACTGGCCATCAGCTTGCGTTTCTGCGATGCGGAAGCGCCGTAAAGGTACCAGGCCTGGCGGCCGGCGCGGAAGACCATGACGCCCGCCAGCAACTGTCCCTGGTGTTCGGCCAGCCACAGGGCGGCGTTGCCCCGGGGCACGAACAATTCGAAGGCGCGGCGATAGTAATCCGCCTCGTGTACGCCGAAGGCATTGCGCTCGCCGGTCTCGCTCATCAGTTGCGCGAAGGCCGGCAGGTCTGCCGCCCCACCCTGGCGGCAGCGCACGCCGTGTTTGTGGCTGAGACGAATCTTGCGCCGCGTCCCCTGATTCATGCGCGCCAGAATACCTTCCTCGTCCTGACGCAGGTCGATAATCAGGCTGCGCGGTGGCTGAATGCTGTGGTCACTGCTGCGAAAGCGCCAGGCCTCAAATTGCTGCGCGCTGTAGCCCGCAGCGTGGCCCGGTTCCCACTTGAGCATGAAGGCCCGGCGGCGGCCCGCGCGACGGTGCAGGGCGGGCCAGAGGGCGTCCCACTGGTCGTCGGCGCCAAGCAGGGGGCCCATGGGCAGGTAGGCGAGCTTTCCCACCCGGCCCAGGGGACGCAGCAGCATCTGGGCGCCGGCCACCAGTTCGGAGCTGTCCAGGGGGGTCAGGCCGACGCGGACGACCTGCCAGCCGTAGGCGGCCTTGAGCGAGCCCCAGGCGGGCAATTGCAGCACGTGGGCGCGCGGGTGTCCATGGACGAATAGTTCCCAGTCCGCGGCGGCAGGTTGGACGATGCGATACATGGCTTCCAGTCTACAGGCGCGGCAGGCGCGGCGCGAGACTCTGGCGGGCGGCGCGCCTGCCGGGCGGGTCAGTTGCGACTTGCGACTGCACCAGGCCTTTGCTATACTTCGCGCGCTTGTCCATTTTGGCACAATCCGGCCACGCGGCAGTTCAAGGCAGGCGGAAACGGGGGCCCGGCACAGCAATGGAAACGCTGAACGAATGGGCCTTTGTCGGAGTCTTCTTCGCGATCGCCTGGGTCTTCCCCGCGCTCCCCATCATCGGCGCCTGGCTGGTGCGCCCTAAAAAGCCCAACGCGCTCAAGAAACAGACCTATGAAAGCGGCGTCGAGACCGTGGGCGACACCTGGGTGCAGTTCCGTGTGCAGTATTACATTTATGGCCTGGTTTTCCTGATCTTTGACGTCGAAATGATCTTTCTTTTCCCCTGGGCCGTGGCCTACGAGCGCCTTGACTGGTTCGCCTACGGGGCAGGATTCCTGTTTATCTTTCTGCTCACCGACGCCCTGATTTACGCCTGGCGCAAACGCGCCCTGGAATGGGTCTAGCAGGGAGCGACGTCTTGACGACCTGTGTCGACATCATCAACACGCTGTCGCCTTGTCTGGTGCGGGCCGGCTGGAACGCCGACGTTGCCAATCTGCTGTCCCTGTTGCTGGGGGTCGTCATCGTGGCCACGGTGCCGCTGCTGACGGTGATCCTGCTCATCTGGATCGAACGCAAGTTTGCGGCCCGCATTCAGGACCGCATTGGCCCCAACCGCGTCGGCCCCTACGGCCTGCTGCAATCGCTGGCCGACGCGCTCAAGATGCTGACCAAGGAAGACATCACGCCCTCCGGCGCGGACCGTATCCTGTTCAACCTGGCGCCGATCATCACCTTTGCCACGGTGGTGCTCATCTGGGCGATCATCCCCTTCACGCCCCTGCATATTGGCGCGGACCTCAGCATCGGCATTCTCTACTTTGTCGCTGTGGGATCGATCGGCGCCGTCAAGGTCATGATCGGCGGCTGGTCCAGCAACAACAAATACGCCCTGCTGGGCGCCTTTCGCACCATCGCGCTGATCGTCAGCTACGAGGTGCCGATGATTCTGGCCCTGCTGGTGCCGGTGCTGATGGCGGGCTCCATGGGCATGCAGGACCTCACCCGCGCCCAGGGCGGCATGTGGTTCATCGTCATGTCACCCCTGGCGGCCATCATTTTCTTCGTCGCCAACCTTGCGGAAACCGGTCGCTCGCCCTTTGACTTGCTGGAGGCGGAGTCCGAATTGATCGCCGGTTACAACATCGAGTATTCCGGCTTCAAGTTTGGCATGTTCATGGCCGGCGAATTCATGCACGTCTTCACCGTCGCCGTGCTGACGGCGGTGCTCTTCCTGGGCGGCTGGTGGGGCCCCTTCGTCGACCAGTTGCCGGCGCTGGGCTTCATCTGGCTGGGGCTGAAGACGGCGGTCGTTTATCTCTTCATGCTGCTCATCCGCAACACGGTGCCGCGCTTTCGCATTGACCAGGTGATGAACATCAACTGGAAGTTCATGGTGCCGCTGTCGATTGTGCTCATTCTGGTGCAGTCCTTCCTGCTGCGCCTGATTGACGCGCTGGGCCTGCGGCCCGCGCCGGAAATGGCGAACGACCTGCTCGCCAACCTGCCGCAAACGCTGGTGTTGCTGGCAGGCAACCTGGTGCTGGGCGCGATCTTCATGCATCTGCTGCAGCGCCACGGCCGCACCCTGCGCGAAGCCGACGAGGCGCTGGCGGTCGTGAAGGGCGAGGCCGCCCCTTCCGGCGGCCTGGCGGAGGCATGATGGCCGCAGCCGGGCAGGGGGCCGGGGCATGATCGAGCTGAATGCGCAAACGATCGCCTTCGCCGTCCTCAGCGCGCTGGTGCTGGGCGGCGCCCTTGGCGTGGTGACCACGCGCAACCTCGTCCATGGCGCGCTCTGGCTGGTCCTGAGCCTGCTGGGCGTGGCCGGCTACTTTGTGTTGCTCAGCGCGCCCTTTCTGGCGGCGGTACAGGTGCTGGTGTACATCGGCGCGATCGCCATTCTGATCGTCTTCGCCGTGATGTTGACGCGCAGCATGACCAGCCTGGGCGAGGTGCGCAACAGGCAGTGGTGGCTCTCGGCCATCACTGTCATTCTGCTCTTCCTGCTGTTGGCCGCGGGGATCATCCTGCCGGTCTGGGGACGTGGCGCGCCGGGCGAGGTGACGACCCTGTCGGCCACTGTGGGCGGCGCGGCGGAACTTGGCGCGGCGCTGGTCGCCGGTGACGGCTTCGTGCTGCCCTTTGAGGTGGCCTCGATCCTGCTGACGGCGGCCATGATCGGCGCGATCGTGGTGGCCCGCGACGAGGAGGACGAGCAGGCATGATTCCGCTGTGGATGTATCTGCTGGTCGCGGCGCTGCTGTTCTGCATCGGCATCTATGGCGTGCTGGCGCGGCGTAATGCCGTGGCGATCCTCATGTCGGTCGAACTGATGCTCAACGCCGTCAACATTAACCTGGTGGCATTCTGGCGTTATCTTGCGCCACAGGACATGAGCGGCCAGGCATTCGCCGCCTTCGTATTCGTGATTGCCGCGGCGGAAGCGGCCGTGGGCCTGGCGATTCTGCTCTTCGTCTATCGCACGAAGCGCTCGGTCATCGTCGAAGACGTGAACCTGCTGAGGTGGTAGAGGTGACGATGCAGATCAACCTCGGCGACCCCAACATCCTGCCCTGGCTGATTCCGGCCGGGCCGCTGCTGGCCTTTTTTCTGATCATGCTGATCAGCAACCGGGCGCGTATGTTGCCCGCCACCGACCACGCCTACGGCGGTCATCACCCCGATTACGAGGGCATGGAAGTACTGGTCGTGCGCGGCTGGAGCCGCGTTTTGAGCGTGGTCATCGGGATGGCGGGGGTGCTGCTGGCGCTCGTGATCAGCCTGCACGTGGTGTCGCTGGGCTGGGGCTATGGTCATTACTTCGGCGAGGAGGCCTTTGCCAGTTCAACGGCCTGGCTGGATACCGGCCTGACGACCTTCGACATGGGCGTGCTGGTCGACCCGCTGACGGTCATCATGCTGTTCATGGTGCCGATCGCGGTACTCGGCATCTTCATCTATTCCATCGGTTACATGGCGCATGACCCGCGACAGTCGCGTTTCTTCGCGCTGATTTCGCTGTTCGCCGGCGCCATGCTGACCCTGGTCGTGGCCGACAATCTGCTCCTGCTTTTCGTCGGCTGGGAGGTGATGGGCCTTTGCTCCTATTTGCTCATCGGCTTCTGGTTTGAGAAAGAGAGCGCCAGCGCGGCGGCCGTCAAGGCATTCACCACCACGCGCGTGGCCGACGTCATCATGCTGCTCGGCATCGTCTACCTGTATCTGGAGACGGGCACGCTCAGCTTCCGCGAGATTCTCTACAACCCGGCCGTTCTGCAGGAGCTGGCGACGACGCCGGCCATCATTCTGGGCGGCAGCGCGGCGGCACTCATCAGCGTTTTTCTGATCGCCGGCACCATCGGCAAGTCGGCGCAGTTCCCGCTGCACGCGTGGCTGCCCGACGCGATGGAAGGCCCCACGCCGGTCAGCGCCATGATTCACGCCGCGGCCATGGTCTCCGCCGGCATCTACGCCATCATCCGCCTCTTCCCGCTCTTCGTCGCGGGGGCGGACCCGCACCACGGCCTGTTCAACGGGCCGCTGCTGCTGATGGCCCTGGTGGGCGCCGGCACGGCGCTCTTCGCCGCGACCATCGCACTGGCGCAAAACGACGTCAAGCGCGTGCTGGCCTATTCGACGATTTCGCAGCTGGGGTTCATGATGGCAGCGCTGGGCATAGGCGCCTGGGTGGCGGCCGCCTTTCACCTGATCACCCACGCCTTTTTCAAGGCGCTGCTGTTCATGGCTTCCGGTTCGGTCATTCACGGCATGGAGCATGGCGAGCACCACGTCCACGACCATGCGTCTCACGACGATCATGACGCGTCTGACGACCACCATGGCCATGACGACGACCAACACGAGTCCTTCGACCCGCAGGACATGATGAACATGGGCGGACTGCAGCAACGCATGCCGGTCACCTTCATCACTTTCCTGATTGGCGGCTTTTCGCTGGCGGGCTTCCCGCTGCTGACGGCCGGCTTCTGGTCCAAGGACGAGATTCTGGCAGACGCCTGGCTGGGCGTCACGCACGGCTACCTGCCGCATGCCCTGGTCTTCATTCTGCTGGCGCTGGCCGCCTTCCTGACGGCCTTTTACACCATGCGTCAGCTGGGCCTGACCTTCCGCGGAGAACCACGCACGGAAGCCGCGCGGCATGCCGGACTGGGGCGCGGCGTCGTCAGCGTGACGATGACGCTGCCCTTGCTGGGCCTGGCGATCTTCGCCATTGTGGCGGGTTTCATCGGGGTGCCGGAGGACTTTCCGCTGTTTGGCGCGCTCTTCTCGCCCGAGGCGGTGGGCGGCAACCGCTTCCACCATTTCGTCATCGAGGCGCTGCCGCACAACAGCGCCACGGAGTTCTTCGCCGCGGTGCCGGACATGCAGGTGTCGGCGCCACCCTTCAACCTGGCGCCGGTGGCGACCTCTTTCATTGTGGCGCTGGGCGGGCTGTATCTGGGGCACCGCATGTACTGGCGCCGGCCCCTGCGCGCCGGTGAAGCGGACCCGCTCGTCAAGGTACTGGGCGCGGAAGTGCACGAAACGCTGCGCCGCAAGTACTATCTCGATGAACTCTACGAGCGGGTCTTTGTCAGACCCTCCTTCTGGTTCGCCCATCGGGCGGTCGACGAATTCCTTGATCGCGGCCTGATCGACGGCGTTCTGCACCTGGTGGGACGCGTCTTCACCTGGATCGGCGACCTGCTCAAGGTGCTCAATGCCTGGCTGATCGACGGGGTGGGCGACGGCATTCCGGAGGGCATCGTGGCCCTGGGCCTGCGGCTGCGGCACCTGCAGACCGGGAGGGTGCAGCAGTACCTTTTGTACATCGCGATCGCCGCGATATTGATTGGCATCGTCTTCGCCGCGTCGGCCGGCGCCATGGTGACGGCCGGATGACGTGGAGACTGGACTGGCATGATTGACTCGGTCTTCGGCCTGGACCTGCTGTCGGCGCTGGTGGTGTTGCCGGCGCTGTCGGCGCTGCTGGTGCTGGTCCTGCCGCAACAGAAGCGCCTGATCCGCTGGGTGGCGCTGGTCCTCGGCCTGGGTCTGGCGGCGCTGGCGATTCTGGCCTTCCGCCAATACCAGCTTTCAGAAGCCGGAACGGGTTACGCGCTGGAGCAGAGCACGCCCTGGTTCGAGCTGCTGGGGGCTTCCTGGCACGTCGGCATCGACGGAATCAGTGCGGTGCTGGTGCTGCTGACCGGCATCCTGACTCCCCTGGCGATTCTTGTAAGCTGGGAGATTGAAGACCGCGTCAACATGCACATGGCGCTGCTGCTTTTCTTCCAGACCGGGTTGATGGGCGTCTTCGTGACGCTGGACCTGTTGACCTTTTTCCTCTTCTGGGAACTCAGCCTGGTGCCGATGTACTTCCTCATCAACCAGTGGGGCGGTCCCGGGCGGCAGTACGCCTCGGTGAAGTTCATGATTTACTCCCTCGGCGGGTCGCTGGGCTTTCTGCTGGCCACGCAGCTGGTGGGCTGGGCGGTATCGGCGCAGCTTGGCGCGCCGAGTTTCGACATGGTCACGCTGACCGAGACCTGGCCCATGCTGGCCAACACCGTCGGGGCCACATTCCTGGGCATTCCGATTGAGACGGTCAAGGCTTTTGCCTTCATCGGTTTCTTCGTGGCCTTCGCCATCAAGGTGCCGGTCTGGCCCTTCCATACCTGGCTGCCGGATGCGCACAGTGAGGCGCCGACCGCCGGCTCGATGCTGCTGGCCGGCGCGATGCTCAAGCTGGGCGCCTACGGATTTCTGCGCCTGGTCATCCCGCTATTCCCGGACGTGTGGGTGGCGGAGATTCAGATTTTGGGACTGCCGGCCACGAATGCGGCCACGCTCTTCGCCGTGCTGGCGATGCTGGGCGTGGTGCTTGGGGCCTTCGCAGCCTTCGCGCAAAACGACATCAAACGTCTGGTGGCCTACAGCTCGGTTAACCACATGGGCTTTGTGGTGCTGGGTCTGGCGGTCGCCGCCCAGGCCTGGGGCGAGCAGTTCATCGCGGGTGGCACGGATCGCCTGCAGGACGCGATCCTGGCGACCAATGGCGCTGTGCTGCAGATGTTCAATCACGGTCTCAGTGCGGCCGGCATGTTCCTGCTGGCCGGGGCCATCTATCACAAGACCCATACGCGCGACCTGAGGCAATACGGCGGCTTTTGGGTGAAGGCGCCGATTTATGGCGGAATCTTCCTGTTCACCAGTATGGCCAGCCTCGGCTTGCCGGGGCTCAACGGTTTCGTCGGCGAATTCCTCATTGTTCGCGGCTCCTGGCCGGTCTTCACCCTGCTGACGGCGCTGGCGATGATCGGTCTGCTCTTCACCGGCGCCTACATCCTGAAGGGCATTCGCAGCGTGCTGCACGGCCCCTTCAACATGCGCTGGCGCGACACGCGGCTGGAGATTGAAACGCGCGAAGTGCTGGCGATCGCGCCGCTGCTGCTGCTGATGCTGGTCACCGGGGTGTGGCCGAACTGGATCCTGCCTGTCATTAACCAGTCGGTGACGCAGTTGCTTGGAGGCCTGGCTGGATGAGCGAACTTGTACTCCCGGTTCTGAGCCTCATCGTCTTTATACCAGTCGTCGCAGCCGTCATTATCCTGTTTCTGAACGGCGAGCAGCGCGACCTGGTGCGCGGCGTTGCCGTCGCCGCGGCGCTGGCGGTGATGCTGCTCTCGCTGGCGGTCTACGTCGGTTACAACGCCCAGGTGGCGGAGGTCACCGTCAATCAGGACGCCACCCTGGCGAGCGGCAGCCCGATGGCCGCCACGCAGATGTTCGCCGATGGCCTGGCTTACGAGGAACATTACGAGTGGGTGCCGTCGCTGGGCATCGGCTATCACGTCGGCGTGGACGGGTTGAGCGCGCCGATGGTGCTGCTCACCGGCATGGTGACGCTGGCCGGCGTGCTGGTCTCCTGGCGCATTGATGACCGCACCCGCGAGTTCATGGCTTTCTTCCTGCTGCTGGTGGCGGGCGTCTTCGGCGTTTTCGTGTCGCTGGACATGTTCACGCTGTTCTTCTTCTACGAGCTGGCGATCTTCCCCATGTACCTGTTGATTGCGACCTGGGGCTGGGTCGAGTTGCGCCAGTACGCGTCCATGAAACTGACGCTTTACATCCTGGTCGGTTCGGTCGTGGCGCTGGTGGGCGTGATCGCCATGGTGCTGGTGGCGGACGGCTTCTTCCGCACGGTGGAAGGCGCCGCCGTGCTGCAGCAGGCCATCGCGGCCGGCATCATCTCGCCCGCTTCAACCTCCTTCAGCTTCGACATGGTCAACCTGACGCTGGCGGCCGAGGCGGGCGCCTTTGACGTGTCGGGCTACGGCGGCGTCGAGACCCTGACCTTCGCCAGGTTATGGTTCCCCTTCATTTTCATCGGCTTCGGTGTGCTGGCGGGGATTTTCCCCTTTCACAACTGGAGCCCGGACGGCCACGTGGCCGCGCCGACGGCCGTCTCCATGATTCATGCAGGCGTGTTGATGAAGCTCGGCGCCTACGCCGCGCTGCGTGCAGGTGTACAACTGCTGCCGGAGGGCGCCCAGGCGCATTTGCCCTGGATTGTGTTTCTCACGCTCATCAACGTCGTCTACGGCGCTTTTATCGCCTTCCGCCAACGCGACTTCAAGTACGTCATCGGCTTCTCCTCGGTCAGTCACATGGGTCTGGTGAGCATGGGCTTCGCCACCATGAACGTGATCGGCATGACCGGCGCCGGTTTGCAGATGTTCAGCCACGGCGCGATGACGGCGCTCTTTTTCGGTTGCGTCGGCATGGTTTACGACCAGGCGCACACGCGCGACATCCCCAGCCTGGGCGGTTTCATCAAACGTATGCCCTGGGTGGGGCTGGCCTTTGTGATCGGTGGCCTGACCAGTATGGGCATGCCCGGCCTGAGCGGTTTCATCGCCGAGTATCCGATCTTCACCGGCATGTGGGCCGCCTCGGAGCAGATCACGCTGCAGGCCGGCGGTCTGGTCTTGAGCAACTACTACTCGGTGATCGTGGTGCTCGCGGCGCTGGGTATCGTCATCACGGCGGCCTACGTATTGCGGGTGACCGGCCAGGTGTTTCTCGGCGAGTTCAACGCGACGCTGTACCCGGACGTGGGCGACATTTCCATCACGGATCGCGTGGTGCTGGTCCTGCTCGGCGCGCCGCTGCTGATACTGGGCGTGTTGCCAGGCGTCATGGCGCCCATGATCACCAGCGGCGTCGGGCCGGTGCTGGCAATCCTGGGAGGGGCATAACTTGGCGGGCTTCGATTTTCTGGCCAGCCTGCCGGCGATTGCGCCGGAAGTCGGGTTGACGATTCTGGCGATCATCATCCTGTTTCTGGATGTGTATCTGTCAGGCGAACGCCGGCGCAATATCGCCTGGGTGACGGTGCTGGGCCTGTTGTTGCTGGCGGCGACGCCCCTCGTCTGGGTGCCACCGGCGGACCCCGCAAGCCAGCTGGTCTGGGGCGGGATGGTGCGCCACGACACGCTGGCGCAGATCTTCCGGGTGATGATTTTGCTGGGCGCGGCCCTGACTGCGCTGATGTCGATCGACACGAAGGCGCATGGCCGCCAGGGCGAGTTCTATCTCATCCTGGTGGTGGCCACACTGGGCGCCTGCCTGGTCAGCGCCGCGGCCGACCTGGTCATGGTCTTCCTCGGTCTGGAGACGCTGTCGATTCCGCTCTACATCCTGGCGGCCTTCCGGCGCGACGACCTGCGCTCCGCCGAGAGCGGCATGAAATACTTCCTGTTCGGCGCCTTTGCCTCGGCACTGATGCTCTTCGGCCTCAGCATCCTCTACGGCTTCAGCGGCCAGACCAGCATTTACGCCCTGGCGGAAGTTTTGCCGGCCGCCAGCGGTGAGGCCGTGCTGCCGGTGCTGGCGGCGCTGACCCTTGTGGTGGTCGGTTTCGGTTTCAAGATTGGCGCGGCGCCTTTCCACTTCTGGACGCCGGACATGTACGAGGGCGCGCCGACGCCGGTGACTGCTTTCGTCAGCGTGGCCAGCAAGGCGGCCAGTTTTGCCCTGCTGGTGCGTTTTCTGATCGCGGTTTTCCCGCAATCGCTGGTGGTTGGCGGGCACGAGATTCAGGCTTTCTGGGTCAGTCTGGCGGCGCTGATGGCCGTCATTTCGATGACCCTGGGGAACGTGCTGGCGCTGTCGCAGCGCAACATCAAACGCCTGCTGGCCTATTCCTCCATCGCCCAGGCCGGTTACGCGCTGATCGGCGTGGCGGCCATCCAGTCGCAGACGGAGCAGGGCGTGGCGTCGGTCGGCTTCTACCTCTTCATGTACACCTTCACCAACCTGCTGGCCTTCGCCGTGGTGGTCTTCTTCAGCGAGGCCACGGGCAGCGAGACGATTGCCGATCTGGCCGGGTTGAATCGACGCAGCCCCTGGCTGGCGTTGATGATGACGATCGCGCTGTTGTCGCTGGGCGGCATTCCGCCCACGGCGGGATTCTTCGGCAAGTTTTTCCTGTTCAACGCAGCCGTGCAGGCGGATCTGACTTGGCTGGCGATTGTCGGCGTGCTGAACGCCATCATCGCGCTTTACTATTACTTGATCGTTATCAAGGTGATGTACGTCGACCGCAGCGCGGACGAGGACCAGCCCATCGCGTTGTCGCGGGCTTCGGGCTGGGCGCTGGCGCTGCCAGGTCTGGTCGTCCTGTTGCTGGGGACGGTGGCCGCGCAGCCGGTCTTTGAATGGGCGGTGCAGGGTGCGCTGGCGTTGTTCCAGGCCTGACGAGTCTTCGGTGTACCGCCGGCCTTCGCTGGAAACGGGGGTTCGTCTGTGATAGGCTTCACAGTCTCCCCCCCGTCCGAACGCTCACCATGAGCGAGGGCGGACCGGAGCGGGCGCCGGTGCTTCTGCTGGGGGCGAAAGTGATCGCGCAGGTGGGCGCCCTGCTGGTGCTGATCGCCGGCGGCTCGGTGTTGATCGGGCTGGGGCTGGACGAGGCGCTGGGCACCAAACCGCTGTTTGTTTTTGTACTGTTGCTGGGGAGCATTCCGCTTTCGCTCTGGGCGATATACCGCTATTCACAACATCAGTCGCGTCTCATTCTGGCGGCGCAGAAGGAGGAAGGACAACAGTGACCCTGAACTGGAGTGGCAAGCGCCGCTGGATCGCGTTGGTCCTGGTGCTGGCCAGCCTCGTGGTGATGTTCAACTGGCCGCCGGTCGTGCCGGTGATCCAGTTGCCTGGCGAGATATACCCGGCGGGCGAGGTTTTCGGCCTGCCGATAACCAACACCTTTGTGGGTTCGATGGTGGTGTGGATCGTCATCCTGCTGCTGATCCGCGTGGTCAGCGGCCGCCGGCCGCGGGATGGCGGTGAAGTGCCGCGCGGCGGTTTCTACAACTTCTTCGAGATGGCCTTTGAGGGGCTCTACGGCTTCATCGGAGGCATCGCGCCCGAACGCTACCTCGGCCCGATCTTCAAGATGTTCATGACGATATTCATCCTCGTGCTGCTGTCGAACTGGTTGCACCTCATACCGGGCATCGACAGCATCGGCTTCCTGCACCCGCACGTCCACAAGGTGGAAGGGCACTACGAGTTGCTGGACGGCTTTGACCTGGCGACCCTGGGTGGCGTCCACTACCTCAATGGTCAGTGCCCCTGGGTCAGCCCCGAAGCGGTCGCGACCATGAGCGATGAAGCCCTTCAGGCCCGCGCGGACGCCGGCTGCCTCTCCGGCATTCCCGCCGCCGAGGCTGCCGACGACCATGCCGACGAGGCAGCGGACGACGATCATGGCGAAGAGATCGATTACCACCACCTGGAGCCGGGCGATCCGGCCGTGCCCTGGGTGATTCTGCCCTACGTCCGCGTACCTTCCACCGACCTTAACATGACCCTCGCCTTCGCCCTGATTGCCGTGGTGATGATCCAGGTGATGGGTTTCCGGGCGCTGGGCATCAGTTACCTGACCAAGTTCTTCAACTTCTCGACGCTCTTCAAGTCGCCGTTGGGCGGCATTGACGTGGCCGTGGGCCTGCTGGAACTGATCGGCGAAATGGCCAAGATTTTGTCCTTCGCCTTCAGGCTCCTGGGCAGCATGTTCGCCGGCTCAATCCTGCTCTTCGTGATCAGCTTCCTTCTGCCGGTGATCGCCCCCTGGCCCGTGTTTCTGCTTGAGTTTTTCGTCGGCCTCATTCAGGCTATTGTGTTCGGCCTGCTGACGGCGATCTTCATGAGCCTGGCGACGGTCAGCCATCACCACGACGAGGAGCATCACGAGGAGGCGGCTGCCGGGGCGCATTAGGCAATACCTGACGACGACGTTCAAACACGATCCTGGAAGGAGTGAGGAAGATGGAAGAAGCAGTTGTGGTGGCAGGCAAGGCGATCGGCGCGGGTCTGGCCATGGTTGGCGCGCTGGGCGGCGGCATCGGCATCGGTCTCGCCGTGGGCGGCGCGGTGCAGGGTATGGCGCGCAACCCGGACCATACCGGCACCATTCAGACCAACATGATTCTGGGTGTGGCTTTCGCCGAGGCCGTGGCCATCTACGCCCTGGTCGTTTCCCTGATCATCCTGTTCGTGCTGTCCTGATCTGGCAGGGGAGAAACGACTGTGGAAGCTTTAGGAATCAATCTCGGCTATCTGCTGATTCAGATCATCGCCTTCATCGTCATCTACGTCCTGCTGACGCGCTTCGTTTACGATCCGCTCATCGCCGTTCTGCGAGACCGGCGCACGCGCATCCAGCGGGGCCTGGAGGACGCCGAGAAGGCGGCCAACGCGCGCATGAACGCCGAGGCCGAGGCGGAAAAAGTCTTGCAGCAGGCCCGCAATGAGGCCCAGGGAATCGTCGACGAGGCCCGTGGGCGTGGTGAGGAAGTGGCGCAGCAGGTGCAGCAGGATGCGCGGGCAGAGGCGGAGACCATCCGCAATGACGCGCGTCTGGCGGCCCAGGCGGAACGCGACGCGCAACTCGCCGGCTTGCGCGGTCAGGTGGCGGCGATCTCCATCGCCGTGGCCCAGCAGCTCATCGGCGCATCGCTGGACGACACGCGGCAGCAGGCGCTGATCAATGACTTTTTCGCGAAGGTGCCGGATTCGGCCCGGACCCTGTCCGGAGACGTCACCGTCGTCAGCGCCATGCCGCTCGACGATGCGGAGCAGCAAAAGGTGCAGGAAGAGATCGGCGCGGACAGCGTCGCCTTCGAGGTCGACCCCTCCATTCTGGGCGGGCTGATCGTCCGCTCGGCAGACCAGGTTGTGGATGGCAGCGTCCGCAGCGGTCTGGGAGAGATGTCGCAGCACCTCGGCTGATCCGTCGGTCGAATTGGGGCAGTGGGCCGCCGGCATGCCGGTGAGCCCACTGTTTGTTTATGGGCAGACAATTTTCGCATTTGTTGCAGGCATTGCCATCCGACGCGCTGTTGCGGATCAATGGCGAAGCCACCATTGACGCGCCGGTTGAGGAAGACCATCGCAGGTTGCATCCTGGCGGGCTGTTTGTGGCGCGCAAGGGACTGGTCGCCGATGGGCACGATTTCATCCCCCAGGCGATCGCCGCCGGAGCCGCGGCGCTGGTGCTTGAACGGGAGGTTGATACGCGAGGCGTCCCCTCCGCACTGCTGCGCGACGCAGCGGAGGCGACGGGTTATCTGGCTGCGGCCTGGTATGATCATCCGGCCCGCAAAATGCGTCTTGTCGGCGTAAGCGGGACCAACGGCAAAACCACCACAGCCACCTTGCTGCATCGCATTCTTCAGCGCGCCAGTGAAGATCGCGCCGGCCTGATCAGCACGGTCGCCGCCGACCTCGGCAGCAGCCGCGCCGACACGGGTCTGCACGTGACCACGCCTGGCGCGCCGCAGGTGCAGGCCCTGCTGGCGCAGATGGTCGCCAACGGGCTGACCCACGCCGTGCTGGAAATGACCAGCCACGGCCTGGCGCAGGGACGGTTGAACGGCGTCATTCTGACGGCCGCCGTCCTGACCAACGTCACCCACGAACACATGGACTTCCATGGCAGTTTCACGTCCTATCGCGCGGCCAAGATGCGCATGTTCGGGCTGTTGCCGCCGGGACAGGGAGTCGCCCTGCTCAATGCGGATGACGACCAGACGGCCCGATTGTTGCAAGGGGTGGAGGGCAGGGCGCTCACATTCGGCATCGAGGCGGAAGCCGACCTGCGGGCGGAGTCTGTAAAGCACACGCCTGGCGGCACGCGCTTCACTGCCGTGGGACCTGCGCCTGGCCGGTCACTGGATATCGCGACCCGCCTGGCCGGCGATTTTAACGTCAGCAACTGCCTCGCGGCTGCGGCCGCGGCGATGCAGATAACAGGTGTCGACGACTCACACATTGTGGAGGGCATCGCCGACGTGGCGTCCATACCTGGCCGCATGGAGCGGGTGGTGGCCGGTCAGGACTTCACCGCCCTGGTGGACTTTGCCCATACGCCCGACGCGCTGGAAAAGGCCCTTCAGGCAGGACGGGACCTGCTGGCTCCCTGTGGCCGGCTCATCGTTGTATTCGGCTGCGCCGGCTTGCGTGACCTGGAGAAGCGGCGGCTGATGCCCGCCATCGCGGCTCGCCTGGCCGATATCAGCATCTTCACCGCCGAAGACCCGCGCAGCGAATCGCTGGATGCCATTCTGGCGACCATGGCACAGGCCTGCCGCAGCGCGGGCGGTGAAGAAGGGCAGAGCTTTCTGCGGGAACCCGACCGGGCGAGGGCGTTGTTGCGCGCCTGCCAGCTGGCCCGGCCCGGCGATGTCGTGATGGCCTGCGGCAAGGGCCATGAACAAAGCATGTGCTTCGGCGAGACCGAATACCCCTGGGACGACCGCCATGCCCTGCGCGCCGCGCTGGGTGGCAGCGCCCTGACCACGCTTCCTACCGCGTCACCCTGAGCGCTGGCCGCTGATTCCGGCGCATGCTAGAATGAAGTGGGGAGGACTTGTGGCGGACCTGGGCATCGTCATCCTTAACTGGAACACGCGGGACCTGCTGCGGCGCTGTTTGCAGACCGTGCTGGCCAGTGAAGGCGTGGAACGCTTTCGCGTCGTGGTGGTCGACAATGCCTCCAGCGATGACAGCGTCGCCATGTTGCGCCAGGAATTCCCGCAGGTGGGCGTGATCGCCAACCCGGTCAACAGTGGTTACCCGGCCGGCAACAATCTGGGTCTTCGTCAGCTGGGCTATGAGGGCCAGGGCCGTGTACGGGAGGATGCACCGCGCCACGCGATGCTGCTCAATCCGGACACCGAGGTCCCGCCCGACGCCCTGGCCAGGCTGGTGGACTACATGGACGCGCGTCCGGAAATTGGAATCGCCGGGCCGCGACTGATGCTTCCGGACGGCAGTCTGGACCTGGCTTGCCGCCGCAGCTTCCCGTCACCGCAAGTGTCGCTGTATCGTTTTACCGGGCTGGCACGTCTGTTTCCGCGTCACCGGCAGTTCGGGCGCTACAATATGACCTTCGCCGACCCCGGGCAGGAACTGGAAGTTGACGCCGTGGTCGGCGCCTGCATGATTGTGCGCAGGGAAGCCATCGCGCAGGCGGGGCTGCTGGACGAAGACTTTTTTATGTATGGCGAGGACCTGGACTGGGCCTGGCGCATCAAGGCGGCCGGCTGGAAGGTCTACTATCAGCCGCAGGTGGTGGTTCAGCACGTCAAGCGCGCGGCCAGTCGCCAGAGTCGGCGCGCCGGCCACGAATTCCAGCGCGCCATGCTGATCTTCTACCGTAAACACTACCGGAGGTCGACGCCGCTGTGGCTACACAGCCTGGTCATGACCGGCCTGCTGCTGAAGGGCGGCCGGGCGATGTTGGCGGAAATCCGGCAACCGACCGTCTGAATCCGGCGCAGCGGACTGCTCGCACCGGTCGCATCCGACTGCTTCTGAACCTGCTGCGTCTGCTGCTGGACGTTATCATGCTGGCGGCGGCATTTGCGTTGGCCTACAGGGCCCGCAACGCCTTCGAGTTGTTCAGCATCCCAATCAATCCGCCCAGGCTGGAGCAATACGGGCCCACCCTGCTGCTGCACGTTGGCACTGTACTGCTGGTGTTTTACGCCTCGCGGCTTTACCACCTGGCGCGCTCGGTCAGCACTCTGGACCAGATGCGCCGGATACTGGGCGCGACCCTGCTGGGAGCGGTGCTCGCCTACGGCCTGCAGGGTCTGTTGCTTGACCTGCTGTTGAATACCACCGAGTATCAGGTCGATTATCCGCGCAGTATGTTCTTTTACGTCCTGATGTTCAGCATCGTGCTGGTGGAATTCGGACGAAGCCTGTATCGTACCTTGCGCGCCTGGGTGCGCCGCCGCGGGCTTGACAACGAGACCCTGCTTATTATCGGCGCCGGCGACGTGGCACACGACATGTCGGCGCGAATCCGCGCCGATTCCGGCATGGGCTACAATCTGATCGGCGTCGTGGCGCGAGACCGGAATGGCCCGTCTCCCGCCACGGGTGTCAACGTGATCGGCAGTTTTGCGGACATACCGCAACTCATCGACAGCCATGGCGTGGAACAGGTCATCATTGCCCTGCCGGAAGCGCAGCGCGAGGAGCTGGAAGAGCTCATCAACCTGTGCCGGCGCGGCCAGGTGGACATCAAGGTCTATCCGGACCTGTTCACCTGGGTGGAGGGCGATCTCAACGTCGACGAAATGGGCGGCACACCCCTGCTTACCGTGCGGGACATCGCTCTGCGCGGCTGGAAGCTCAGTCTCAAACGCGCCATGGACATCTGCGTCTCTTTCTGCGGGCTGGTGTTGCTTTCGCCCGTCCTGCTGTTGACGGCCTTGCTGGTGCGCCTGGAATCGACCGGGCCGGCTTTCTACATTCAGGAACGCATGGGGTTGGACGGCCAGTCCTTTCCCATGATCAAGTTCCGTTCCATGCATGCCGATGCCGAGCGGGGCGGCCCGGGCTGGACCGTCAGGGACGATCCCCGCCAAACGCGCCTGGGCAGGTTTTTGCGGCGAAGCAACTGGGATGAGATTCCACAGCTGATCAACGTCCTGCTGGGGCACATGAGCCTGGTGGGGCCGCGGCCCGAGCGACCGGTCTACGTCATGCGCTTTCGTGACCAGATCCCGCGTTACATGGAACGTCACCGCGAGAAGTCAGGCATGACGGGCTGGGCCCAGGTCAACGGCCTGCGCGGCGACACCTCCATCGCGGAGCGCACACATTTCGATCTCTGGTACGTCGAAAACTGGTCGGTTTGGCTGGACCTGCGCATCATTCTGCGCACGATCTGGCTCATTCTGCTGCGGCGGGACCGGGCCTACTGAGGTCTGGCTCAGCGCATCCGCGATTCGCTGAACCACATATCGGCGTTGTTCCCCAGTTTGTGTTTGACAGGCTCCGTGATTTCGGCCAGTTGATTCAGCGTGGTCTCGTCCAGCGTGAGGTCAAGCGCCGGCAGGTTCCAGGAGATTTCCTCCGGTTTGCGCGCCCCGACCAGCACCGAAGTCACGCCGCTCTGTTGCAGGAGCCAGGCCATGGAGAGGCAGGCCATGGTCGTGTTCAGGGAATCGGCCAGCGCCCGGATTGCGGGCAAGGCCGCGAAGATTTCGCTTTCGCAACCCTCTTCTTCATGTTTGGTGTCGGGGAACGTGCAACTGTACCAGCGCGTGCGTTTCAGGTAATCGGGTACTTCCTCAATCGTTGTGTAGCGTCCTGTAAGCAGGCCCTGAGCCAGCGAGCTGTAGCAAAGAATGCCCACATCCAGCTCTTCGCAGAGCGGCTTAATTTCGCGTTCAATGACGCGCCACAGCAGGCTGAAATTGACCTGGTTGGTCACGATCTGACCGGCGGCGAGCGCCTCCGAAAGATCGAGCGGGCCGAAATTGCTGACGCCGATGGCGCGCACCTTGCCCTGTTCCTGCAAACGCTGCAGGCCGCCGATGGAATCGGACAAGGGGATGTCATGGTTCGGCCAGTGAATCTGGTAGAGATCGATGTAGTCGGTCTGAAGCAGGCGCAGGCTGCGTTCGCAGGCGGCCGGCACGGCTGCCGGATGGAGGCTTTTCCACCCCAGTTTGGTGGCGATGACGGCCTCGTGGCGACGTCCGCGCAGGCCTTCTCCCAGAACCTGTTCGGACTTGCCCTTGTCATAGGCTTCCGCGGTGTCAAAGAAATTGATGCCGGCATCCAGCGCGGCATGCACCGTGGCAATTGAGTCGTCATCATCCTGTTCGCCCCAGGCGAATACACCGCCAAAGGGCCAGCAACCCAGGGCGATTACCGAAACTTCAATATCACTGTTGCCAAGCGTTGTGTAGCGCATGGCGCCTCCCTCCCGTCACGGTCGGGATTATACAGCCGGAGTCCCTGCAGGCGAATTCATGTATACTGAACCTGCTTGATTCGCATTTCAATGGGACGAGAAACTTCATGGCAGCGCAGGTGACACCCCAGAGCGAAGACTTTTCCAGGTGGTACAACGATATCGTGTACCGGGCGGACCTGGCGGCGCAGTCTCCGGTGCGTGGATCGGTGATCATCAAGCCCTACGGCTACGAGCTTTGGGAAGGCATCCGCGACGCGCTCGACCGGCGCTTCAAGGCCACGGGTCACCGCAACGCCTATTTTCCGCTGCTGATCCCCGAGAGTTATCTGCGGCGCGAGGCGGAGCACGTCGAGGGCTTCAGCCCCGAACTGGCGGTCGTGACACATGCCGGCGGCAAGAAACTGGAAGAAGCGCTGGTTATCCGGCCCACGTCCGAGACCATCATTGGTGAGGCCTTTAGCGAATGGATTCAGTCCTGGCGGGACTTGCCGCTGCTGATCAACCAGTGGTCCAATGTCGTGCGCTGGGAATTGCGCACGCGACCCTTCCTGCGCACTTCCGAGTTTCTTTGGCAGGAAGGACACACCGCCCACGCGACGGACGATGAAGCCGAGGCAGAGACCCTGCAAATGCTGGAAATCTATGCGGACGTGGCCATCAACGAGGCGGCGATTCCGGTCATCAGTGGGCGCAAAAGCAATATCGAGCGCTTTGCCGGCGCGCTGCGAACCTACACGATTGAGGCCATGATGGGCGACAGGCGCGCCCTGCAGGCTGGCACCAGCCACAACCTGGGGCAGAATTTCGCGCAGGCCTTCGACATTCGCTTTCTGGACGAGAACAACCAGCAACAGTTGTGCTGGACGACTTCCTGGGGCCTGAGCACGCGCATGGTCGGCGCCGTCGTGATGGCCCATGGCGACGACACGGGCCTGCGATTGCCACCCAGGCTCGCCCCCTGGCAGGTCGTGATCGTGCCGATCACCCGTGGCGATGAAGAGCGTGAGACGGTGCATGCCGGCGCGGCGGCCCTGAAAGCAGAACTGGACGACGCGGGCATTCGCACCCACCTTGACGGACGCGAAGGTCTCAGGCCGGGTTTCAAGTTCAATGACTGGGAGTTGCGCGGTGTGCCTTTGCGGCTTGAACTGGGCCCGCGCGACCTGGCCAACCATTCGGTCGTCCTGGCGCGTCGGGACATCCCCGGTCGGGAAGGCAAAACGAGCATCGCCCTTTCGGACCTGACACAGGCAGTTGTGGAGAATCTGCAGGCCATCCAGACCAACATGCTCAACGCCGCGACGACGTTTCGCGATGCCAATATTCACGACGCCCGCGACTACGGGGACCTGCGCGAGGTGATCGAGGCCGGCGGCTGGGCCCGCGGCTACTGGGCCGGCGACGACGACGATGAACGGCGCGTCAAGGACGAAACCGGCGCCACGATTCGTTGCTTCCCCTTCGACCAGGCGGATGATCGCGGACCTTGCCTGTTGACCGGCGCCGGAGACGGGGAAATCGCCCTGTTTGCGCGCGCCTACTGAGGCGGAGCGCTGTACAGAGTAGACAGACACGGAGGCGAAGGTCATCGTTTTTCGGGGTTTTTCTGGCTCAAATTGCCCTGCGCCGGAATCTGACCGTTGTCAATAGTGCCGCCCTTTGTTATATTTGGCACAATCAAACGCGAAGGGGATGAGGGGCGAAAAGTTGCACTAGCGGACTGCGGTTCGATCGCGCTCCCGGCGCGGCCGCAGACGAACCTTCATTTTATTTGGGGAAGAAATGACCGCTTTTTTGATAGTTGATGTACAGGACCTGCAACAACGCCCGCACCAGCGAGGAATCGCCGTAGACCTGCAGGAACTTGCGGTGGGTCTGAAAGGCACCGCAACCCTGGTCGCCGGACTCGCCGGCCCGGACATGTTGCGCGCCCTCGCCATTGTGAACCCGGACTCTGACGACGCGTTCGGCGAGAGACCCCACGTATCCCGCATATTCCGCGACGCCGGTTACATGGTGTTGGCGCAGACGCCGCGCGACCGGTTGTCCGACGAGCTTCTGTCGCTGCTGACTGGCGCCGACAGCGAGCGGCTTGACGAAGTCATCCTTGTCACTGACAGCGAAGACCTTGTGCCGCTCTTGCGTAAGGTGCAAGGCGCCGCCGCCGGGCGAATTCGGGTGTGGGGCATTGAAAATGTGCTGGAAGGCACGGACCTGAAGGACGTTGTGATTTTCCAGTCCCTGACCACGCTGCCGGGATTGCAACAGACGCGCAACGTCGCCGTTTACATCGATTTTGAAAACATCACCATCAGTCTGAACGAACAGGGTTTTACGGTCAATCTGGACCATCTGATTGAGCGCTTCATCTCCCAGGCCAATGCCTATGGCCAGGTCGTCAAGATGGCCGCCTATGCGCCCTGGTACCAGCGTGGCAGCCTTCCACCCCTGGTCGATGCGGCGGGCAACGAAATCGCGGATGATGCGCCACGGCGCCTGCTCATGGCCAATATTGATGCCGTGAACAGCCTGCCCGGCAAGAACAGCGCGGACATGCGGATCGCGCGCGACGTCACGACCGACGCCGGCCACGAAGACGCCGCCGACGTCTACATCGTCGCCAGTGGCGACCGTGACTTCAATGACATGCTCACCGGCCTGCGCTCCCGTGGCAAACAGGTCATCGTTTGGAGTGTACGCGGCAGTACCAGCCGACAACTGGAGAGCAACCCGGGAATCGCCGTCGAATACGTGGAAGACTTCACGAACCTCAAGACGCATCGCTCGCTGTGGACCGAATCGATGTTGTCCGAGAGGGAAGAGGACACATCCGCCTTTCTGCCCTCACAGTGGAGCAGCATCATCATCCAGCTGGATCGACTGACTTCCTGCGAAGAACGGGATTCCGTCTCACCCGAACTCCTGGTGGAGCAATTGCTTGAGGTCGCTGCGGTTTCTTCGCTGTCACGCGGTGAGGACCTTGTGACCCAGGCTGTGAAAATGGGCATCCTCAAGGCGGCGCCGGAGAACGGCGACGTGTCGCTCAACCCGGAACATCCTATTGTGGGCAAGACTCGCCTGGTCACCAGCCGAATTGTCTTGCGGGTGGAACGCACCCTTCAGGTCCGTCGCTGGGAATACGTCAACTACGGCTTTCTCATCAAGGGCCTGGCGATGGACCGCGAACTGGGGCAGCCCGGCTGCAACCTGAGCGATCTGTGGCGCTCCGACTGGATCGACCGGCTTGTGCGCGAGCAAATACTGCGACGGGAGTTAATACCGCACCGCCTCAATCCCGAGGACATGGTGCCCGTCATAAGTCTTCGTTCCGGCTCCGAAAAGTTGTTGCAACTGCCGCGACGGGCGCAGGAACTGCACAGTTTCGAATGGGGCGGGATCCCCTTTCAGCGGCTTGAGGAGATGGAGCCGGAAACGGCGGCCATGGTGCGTCGGATCATCGTCAGCGTGGAACAGTTCACCAGTTTCAGACGCTTTCTGTGGTGCCCGCTGGGGAGCCTGCACAAGCGCTTGCTGGAGCACGACAGGGGCACCAATTTCCAGCGGGCGATCGATTACCTGGTGGCCAACGACGCCATCTCGCTGAATGATTATCCCAATCCCCGCAGCGCCTTTCTGACCAAGGGCATTTCCCTGCAGACGAACAGCCAGGTTTGTCATGCGGTGCTGGCCCAACGGGACCAACTGGTCACGGCGCTGCTGGCGCTGTACGACAGCGGCGAGACGATCAGCCATGAGTCGCTGGATGCGCGGGTCATCGGGTATGACATCGACCTGTGGCTTTCGATTCTGCTGTCCGAAAACATCCTGAATCGCATCCCCGACAGTCCGGTCGAGTACAGTCTGTTTCGCACGCACCATACGGTCAACCGGGTGGCCAATGCCCTGCGCAGCGTCACCTGAGGCGGCAGAACCGACCTTGTTCAGGGCAGGTGCATCCGCTACACTGGATCATTGATACGGACCGACATGCCACTGCCCGGCGTGTCCGGTGACTGGAAACAGGAAACGGGTATGGACAGGGAAACCAAACAGGCACTGATCAACGACTACGCCCGCCACGAAAACGATACGGGATCGCCGGAGGTACAAATCGCGATCCTGACGACGCGCATCAACCAGTTGACGGACCACTTGCGCGCGAACAACCATGACGAATCTTCACGTCGGGGCCTGCTGAAGCTGGTTGGCAAACGCCGGCGGCATTTGAATTATCTGAACCGCAAGAACCCCGATGCCTATCGCGAGATGCTGCAGCGGCTTGGCCTGCGACGCTAGCGACAGGACAGGGATGTCAGAATCTGTGTATCCGGGATGGTCCGGCCGGGCCATCCTTCATTCGTTCTTGCCCGGGGCACAGGACCTGGAGTATGCCGCCGACAGTACAGGCCGGCGTCACACTCCAGTCCCTGTCTTCCGGGCCCCTTGAATTCCGCAGGAGGCAATATGAATACAGCAGACAACGGGACCGGTATCCGCTCATGGTCAACCGAAGTCGGAGGCAGGACGCTAACCATCGAGACGGGTCGCTTTGCCCAACAGGCGGGCGGCGCCGTCACCGTGCGCATGGGCGACACCATCGTGCTCGGCACGGCCACCATGGGAAAACCGCCACAGGGCCTCAATTTCTTCCCGCTGAAGGTGGACTTTGAAGAAAAGCTTTACGCGGCAGGGCGCATTCCGGGAAGTTTCTTTCGGCGCGAAGGGCGCCCGGCGGAGAGCGCCATTCTGGTGGCGCGTGTCACAGACCGTACGCTGCGGCCGCTGTTTCCGGCCGGCATGCGCAATGACGTGCAGGTCATCCTGACGACCTTCAGTCACGACCAGGAGATCTTCCTCGACATGCTGGCCAACGTGGCGGCCAGTTGCGCCCTGACCATTTCCAACGTCCCCTGGGACGGGCCGGTGGCCGGTGTGCGCATCGGCCTGATCGACGATGAGCTGGTGGTGAATCCGACCATCCCGGAGATGGAAAACAGCCGTCTCGACTTGCGCGTCAGTGGAACGATGGACGCCATCAACATGGTCGAATGCAGCGCACATGAAGTGTCCGAAGCCGTCATGCTGGAGGCGCTGGACATGGCCCACACGGCCATCCAACCGGTGATCGCGCTGCAAAACGAAATGCGCGCCGAAGTCGGCAAGGAGAAATCGCCCTACGACGTGAAGGCGGGCGACGCCGCGCTCGGCGACGCCGTTTACGATGCCGTTTACGACGAAGTGCGGGAGATTGTGCAGCAACATGCGGAACGCGATGCGCGCGGCGCAGCCATGAAGGCCCTCGACGAGCGCGTCATGGCGGAATACGCTGACCGCATTGAAGCCGGAGAGGTCGACACCAAAGACATCTCCGGCGGCATTGACAAGGCCCTGAAGAACGCCGTGCGGCATCGCATTGTCGAGGATGGCGTGCGTCCGGACGGGCGCGACGGCGTGACGATTCGTCCGCTCGCGGCTGAAGTCGGACTAATCCCGCGCGTGCACGGTTCGGGTTTGTTCCAGCGCGGCGAGACGCAGGTGTTGACGATAGCCACGCTGGGCACGCCGCGCGATGCGCAGTTGCTGGATGACCTGGGCGCCATGGATTCGCGGCGCTATTTGCATCACTACAATTTCCCGCCCTACAGCACAGGGGAGACGCGCATGTTGCGCGGCACCAGCCGTCGTGAGGTCGGACATGGCTCGCTGGCAGAAGTTGCCCTGCGCAACATGCTGCCGCCGGAGGACGAGTTCCCCTATACCGTGCGTCTGGTCAGCGAGGTGCTGAGTTCGAACGGCAGCACCTCCATGGGGAGCGTCTGTGGCAGCACCCTGGCGCTGATGGATGCCGGCGTTCCCATCCTGCGGCCGGTGGCGGGTATCGCCATGGGTCTTATCAAGGAAGGCGACCAGGTCGCGGTGCTGACCGACATTCAGGGCATGGAAGATCACCTCGGCGACATGGACTTCAAGGTGGCCGGCACCGGGCAGGGCATCACGGCGCTGCAGATGGACATCAAGATCAGTGGCGTTTCCCGCGAGGTGATGGAACGCGCGCTGGAGCAGGCGCGGGATGCGCGCCTGCAGATCCTCGAGGTCATGCAGGAGGCCATTGCCGCACCGCGCGCCGAAATGAGCGAATATGCGCCGCGCATCACCAGCATTCGCATCGATCCGGAGAAAATCGGCGTCATCATCGGGCCCGGTGGCAAGACCATCCGCGGCATGCAGGATGAGACCGGCGCCAAAATTGACGTGATGGAGGATGGCCTGGTGCACGTCTCGGCCGTTGAGGGCAAGGCCAGCAAACAGGCCATTGAACGTATCAGGGCGCTGACTGAAGACCCGGAGATCGGCAGCGTATACACGGGTCGCGTTTCCCGCATCGAGCCCTTTGGCGCCTTTGTGGAGTTCCTGCCCGGCAAGGACGGCATGGTACATATCTCCCAGCTGGCCAGCCATCGGGTCGCGTCCGTGGAGGACGAGGTCAGCATTGGCGACAACATTGACGTGATGGTGGTTGATGTCGACCCGATGGGCAAGGTGCGCCTGAGCCGTCAGGCCGTGCTGGAAGGCTGGACGGCCGAGGAAGCGCGCGAACGCGACCGTGGCGGGCGCGGCGGGCGCGGCGGCGATCGTCGAGGAGGCCGAGGCGGCCAGAACAACGATGCGGAGCTGCAACTGGGTCGCATTTTCACCGGCGCGGTCAACCGTATCGAGCCTTACGGTGTTTTCGTAGAGTACCTGCCCGGCAGGAACGGCCTGGTGCACATCTCGCAACTGGCGGACTACCGCGTGGAGTCCGTTGAGGACGAGGTCAATATGGGCGACGAAATCATGGTGATGCTCATCGACATAGACCCAACGGGCAAGGTGCGCCTGAGCCGCCAGGCGGTGCTGGAAGGCTGGTCGGCCGAGGAGGCGCGCGAACGCGACCGGGGCGGGCGCCGCCGAAGCCGGGGGCGTTCGTGACCGACGACGCGCCGGCCGAAACGCTGGCTGAAACCGGGAAGTACGCCGTCTGGGTCTCCGAAGAGCCCGACGGCGAAACGGTCTGGCACCTGGAACTTGGCGGCGTGACCCTGCACTTTTTCCGCGAGGAGTGGGAGGAGTTGCGGCGGCTGATGCAACAGGCATCACGGGGCCATGCCCGCTGACCTGATCGCCGGGATGTTGCGACAGTTGCCGCCCTCTGGCAGCACACTGAAGTTGCTGGACCTGGGCGGCCACTGCGCTGGACCTTTCCGTGAGAAGCGCCAGGACCTGAATATTCATCGGCTGGCGGAACTGCCGGCAGGTAAGTCCCGCTACGATGCGATTGTGGCCCTGGACCAGCCTTTGGCGCCCCGGTTTCTGGCTGCTGCCCTGCGCAAGCTCCGTCCGGGAGGCCGACTGATCATCGGCTGGCGTCACGGCGAGATTGACGCCGGGCAGCAACTCGAACTGGAAGCGGCGGGGTTTGTGCGCATTCTGCTGGAAACGCAGGGCGACTCCCTGCTCCTACGCGGCGAAAGACCCCTTGAAGCACAGGAAGGCCAAGAGCGCAACCCGGGTGTTTCGGTCGAGGCTGCCGGCCACGTGGCTGCGCTACGGCCGGGGCGCTATGTGCATCTGCTGCTGCGGCAGACCCCGGAGCGGGCGCCCTGGGCCACGGAGCCTGGCGAGGCATTGCGCTGGCAGGCCCTGACGCTCGACGTACCGGGAGAACGGCGGCTGCTGGCCTTCAGCAATTTGCCGCAGGCGGTCGCCTTCATGCAGCCGGCGGTGCTGCAGGGCCGCCTGCGCGATGTCAACAAGGTCGGCAAGTTCCCCCGCGAGGCGGTCAACGACTGGCCCTTCGCCCCTCTGCTGGACCCCGCGCCCGACGTGCTGGAACGGGCGGACACGGGACTGGTTGACGTGGACCCCGCAGCCGCAGCCTTGCCGGATGAATGAATGCCTGCGCGCCTGGTTGAACGCCGTCACCGGCGCCCAGGCAAGGGGACATGTACGCATGTCAGGCAGCAGCTCCACGACACTCTGGCGGGTGGAGGTCGGCGGGGACTGCCTGGTGTTGCGCGTCCATGACAACTGCGACTGGTTGCGGGCGGAGCCTGATCTGGTGTTGCACGAAGTCGCCGCCCTGCAGCTCGCCTTCGACGCGGGCCTGCCGGCGCCCGAACCCGTCGCCTGGGACGCGGGAGGGGACTGCTGCGGTCTGCCCCTGCTCTTGATGAGTTGGCTGCCCGGCAAGGTCCTGCTGCGCCCTGCCAGTATGGACGACTGGCTGCGGCAGCAGGCGCAGGCGCTGGTCGCTATTCACCGGCTGACGGCCCATGACCTGACCTGGGACTGGTTCTCCTGGGCGCAACCAGATCTCGAGGTCCCCGCCTGGAGTGAAGCGCCGCAGGCCTGGGAGCGGGCCATTGCCTTCATCGCCGGGGAGCCGCCAGCGGCGCCGCGCTGCCTGGTCCACCGCGACTACCACCCGGTCAATCTCTTGTGGCGGGGGCAGACCCTGAGCGCAGTGGTGGACTGGGTCAATGCCTGCCGTGGCGTCGCGGCTGTTGATCTGGCGCACTGTCGCGGCAACCTGATCGCGCTGTACGGGCCCGAGGCCGCCGATCGCTTTCTGCAACACTACCGACGCGCGGGCGGCGCGGACCATGGCGACATGGCCTGGTGGGACCTGATGTGCCTCGCGGAGTGCTTGCCCGGGCCGCCCGAAGTCTATCCGGGCTGGGCGCCATTTGGCGTGCGAAACATCACGAGCGAATTGTTGCGCGCAAGGCTGGAGGCGCATCTGCTGGCCGTCCTGCGCCAGTTGCCAGAATGAGCGGCGCTACGCTGGCGGGCATGGTAAAATGACCACATTCTGGTTGCACGATGGGGAATAGTCATGCTGACCGAGTTTCGTAACGAACCTGTTCTGGACTACAGCAATCCGGAGGATATCAAGGAATTCCGTGCTGCGCTGGAAAGACTGCGCGCCGAGGCGGGCCAGACCCTGCCGCTCGTCATTGGCGGCGAGAAAATTTACCTGGACGAGACCTTCGCCACGGTTTGTCCGGCGCGACCGGACGAGGTGCTGGCACATTTCGCCGATGGCGGTGTGGAGCACGTGGACATGGCCGTCGCCGCGGCCGAGGAGGCCTTTGCCAGCTGGCGCCTGACGCCGGTGGGTGAACGGGCGCGCCTCTTGCTGCGCGTGGCAGCGCTGATGCGCGTGCGCAGGCACGAACTGAACGCGCTGATGTCGCTGGAAATCGGCAAGGCCTGGGCTGAAGCCGATGGTGAAACCTCCGAGGCCATCGATTTCCTGGAATACTATGCCCGGCAGATGCTGGATCTGGCGGACCGCAGCGACGAGCTGACGGAGTGGCCGGGCGAACAGCAGACCCTGAATTACATTCCGTTGGGCGTGGGGGCCGTTATCCCGCCCTGGAATTTCCCGCTGGCGATCGGCACAGGCCTGCTCTCCGCGACACTGGTGGCGGGCAACGCGGCCGTCTACAAGCCGGCGGAGCAGAGCCCCCTGCTTGGCTGGAAGGTTGCCGAATATTTCCTGGAGTGCGGCCTGCCGGCGGGCGTCATGAATTTCGTGACCGGCCCGGGGGAAGTGGTCGGCGCGCGCATGGTGGAGCACCCGCGCACGCGCTTCATTTGCTTCACAGGCTCACGCGACGTCGGCGTCGAAATCTACGAAAAGGCCGGTCGCGTCTTGCCGGGCCAGCCCTGGCTGAAGCGTTCCATTCTGGAAATGGGGGGCAAGGACGCCGTCCTTGTGGACGAGACCGCAAGGCTGGACCAGGCGGCGGAAGGCATCGTCACCAGCGCCTTCGGCTACCAGGGACAGAAGTGCTCGGCGGGCTCGCGAGTCATCATTGTGGATGACGTCTACGACGAGCTTGTGCCCCGCATTCTGGAGCGCGCGAAATCCCTGCGGGTCGGCGCCCCGGACAAAGGGCCGGACGTGACCGTCGGCCCGGTCATCGATCCGAACCAGTTCGACAAGGTCAAGAGCTACCTGGAGGCAGGTTCGGACGAAGGCGAGGTGCTGCTGGGCGGCAGCCCGATTGAAACGGATGAGGGCGGCTATTTCATCCAGCCGACCATTTTTGGCGAGGTGCCCGAATCGGCGCGCATCGCGCAGGAGGAGATCTTCGGCCCTGTCGTGGCGCTGGTGCGCGCGCGCGATTTTGAAGACGCCCTGCGCATCGTCAACAGCACGGATTACGGTCTGACGGGCGCGGTGTACAGTGAGGACCCCGGCCGCCTTTCGCGCGTTCGCGATGATTTCCACGTGGGCAACCTGTACATCAACCGCAAGTGTACGGGCGCCATGGTGGGGGTGCAGCCCTTCGGCGGCTTCAACATGAGCGGCACCGACAGCAAGGCTGGCGGTCCGGACTATTTGACGCTTTTCACCCAGGCGAAAACCATCGCGCAGAAGTTGTGACAGGAAGCCAGGGACAAGCGAAGGCGTGAACGGAGATCTGCGCAAGGAACTGGTCAGCTGGGAGGATGTGGACCGGCTGATCGACACGCTCATTCCGCAGATCCGCTCCGTCGGCGCTTTTGACGCGATGCTGATGGTCACGCGTGGCGGCCTGATCCCTGGCGGGCTGCTCTCCGAAAGCCTGAACATTCGACACGTTTTGACGGCGGCGGTGGACTTTCCGGCGACAGAGACCGCCGGTCTGATGGCCTGGCCCCGCTTCCTGCAGTTTCCCGGCAACAACCTGCTCAACGGCCGCCGCACGCTGATCGTGGATGACGTCTGGGGCAGTGGCCGCACCAGCGCAACCGTGCGCGGCCGGGCAGAAAGCGCGGGCGCCACGCCGTGGACTTGTGTATTGCATTACAATCCGCAGCGCTCGCTCTTCAGTCATTCGGAGCCGGATTTCTACGGCGCCATCACCGATGCCTGGGTGGTCTACCCCTGGGAACTGGACCGGGGGTTGCGTGGAATCGGCCTGGCCGAACCGGAGATTTGACGCGTTGCGGCGCCCCGGGTGCAAGACCATATTCGGCCAAAACGGGGCGTGTCGTGTATACTGGTAACAGTGGCGGAGGGAGAATTCGCTGAAAACGCATTTTCGGATCACGATCAGAATGGCGGACCTCGATGAACTCTACTGAGTCACCAGCGGATGGCGTGGACTATGGCGCAGAATTTCAGGAACTGCTGGAGGCCTCGCTTTCCTACGCTCCTCCTCGCCGTGGCGAGATACGCAACGCCACCATACTGGAAATCGACGATCGCGAGATCATCGTCGACATGGGCACCAAGCGGGATGGAATCGTTCCGTATCAGGACATAGAACGCCTGGACCCGAATTTCCGCGCCACCCTGGAGGTCGGCCAGGAGGTCCCGGTCTACGTGATGAACCCGCGCGACCAGGACGAAAACCTGATCGTTTCCATCAACATGGGCCTGCAGCAATACGACTGGGAAACCGCCCGGGAACTGTTGAAGGAGGAAACAGCGGTCGACGTCACGGTTATCGGCCACAACCGCGGCGGAATTCTCGTGCGCTGGAACCGGCTTGAAGGATTTGTCCCCAGTTCACATCTGGTTTCGGTCAGCTATTCGGGCGACCGACGCGAGGCCTGGGAAGGGCTGCGCGACAAGCAACTGGGCGTCAAGGTCATCGAAGTGGACCAGGACAGGCGCCGGCTGATTTTCAGCGAACGTGAGGCGCAACGCGAATGGCGCGCGCGACAAAAGGCGCGACTGCTGGAGGAACTCAAGGAAGGCGACCGCGTTCAGGGCCAGGTTACAGGCCTGCGCGATTTCGGCGCCTTCGTCAATCTGGGCGGCGCCGACGGCCTGATCCACGTGAGCGAACTGGCCTGGCATCGCGTCGATCACCCGCGCGACGTCCTGCGCATCGGCCAGCAGATTGAGGTCTATGTCCTCAATCTGGACCACGAACGCAACCGCATTGCGCTGAGTCGCAAGCGACTGCTCAGCGACCCCTGGGATGACGCCACCGAACGCTATCACGAGGGCCAGCTGGTGGATGGCATGGTGACCAACGTGGTCGACTTCGGCGCATTCGTGGCGCTTGATGACGGGCTGGAGGGCCTGTTGCATCTGAGCGAGATGGGCGACGGGTCGCTGACCGAGCCCCATTCCTACGTCAAGAAGGGCGATCGGCTCAGACTGCGCATCAGTCATCTGGAACCGGAAAAGAGACGCGTCGGCTTCACCCAGCGTTGGGGCACAGACCTTGAAAGCGAAGAGGGCGACAGCGCGCCGGAGCCTGGTCCTGACAGTGACGGGCCGCAGAATGAAGAAGCAGGAGAGGCTCCCTGACCGACCTCCCTGATCCGTTTCGTAGCGGATTGACAGCCAGCAATCGCATCGCTATACTGCGCCGCGGCCAGGCGGAGTATTGCACAGCACTCTTGAAGAAGCGAAGCTGCACTGCAAAAAGTACGCCACGCGCGCGGCCCACAGAAGGCCGCGTTTTGTGAATCAGACCATCGGACGGGTCCGACAATTCGGGGGAGATTAAACGGATTTTATGCAGGTCAGGGAGCAAGTTGGTTCGGCACCAGGAGAAGTGGATTTCGCGGCAATGCTGGAAGAGTCGTTCGCGCGTCAGGAACCCGAGCGCGGCGATATCCTGCAGGGCACCATATTGGCAATTGACCATTTGGGCATGATCATAGACGTGGGTCTGGGACGTGACGGCGTGGTGGAACGTCGCGATCTGGACCGCATTGCCGGCGGGTTGAGCTGTCAGGTCGGCGAACCCCTGGACGTCATGGTCCTGCGCCCGGAAGACGAAAACGGCAACTTGCTGCTTTCTGCCTCGCAGGCCCGTCAGTCTGAAGACTGGCAGCGGGCGGAGAAACTGAAGGAAGACGACGAAATCTTCATGGGGCAGGTCAGCGAGGCCAACAGGGGCGGCCTGATCATACCCTTTGGCAACCTGCGCGGATTCATTCCAGCCAGCCATACCGTCGGCCTGCCGCGCGGACTTGGTGAGGAAGAACGACGGGACCAGTTACGGGCGATGATTGGCAATACTATTCCCGTGAAGGTGCTGGAGGTGGACTGGAAGCGACGGCGACTGGTATTCAGCCAACGCGATGCGCGCCGCGAACAGCGCGAGTCGCTGAAGGAAACCCTGCTCGCCAGCCTGAACGAAGGCGAGGTGCACAAGGGCGTGGTGAGCGGTCTGCGCGATTTTGGCGCCTTTGTTGATCTTGGCGGCGCGGATGGCCTGATTCACATTTCGGAACTGGCATGGCATCGCGTCCGACATCCTGGCGAAGTATTGAAGGTCGGACAGGAAATCAAGGTCTTCATCCTGCGCCTGGACGAGAAGGGCCGACGCATCGGGCTCAGCCTGAAACGTCTGCAGCAGAACCCCTGGGAGCGCATTACCGAGTTCTATCATGTGGGGCAGCTGGTGGAAGGCCAGGTATCGCGTCTGGCGGATTTCGGCGCCTTCATTCGCATGGAGCCGGGAATTGAGGCCCTGCTGCATCTCAGCCAGATCGGCGATCCGCCCCCGGAGCATCCCTCGCTGGTGGTTCATGAAAGACAGGATTTGCTGATGCGCGTGGTCAACATCGAGCCGGAACGGCAGCGTCTGGGGCTGAGCCTCAAGGCCGTCCTGCCGGCTGAGCTGGAGCCCTGGCAGGAAAGGCGTCGCATTGCCGCCGAGGCCGAAGCAGCCCGCCTGGCCGCCGAGGCCGAAGCGCAGGAGGCAGAGGAAGAAGGCGTTGACGAGCAGGAAGTTGTAGCGGAAATCCAAGCTTGAGGTTTGGTCAGTAGTACGACCGAAGGGAGGGCAACAGGTCTGTGGCAACAGTTCGACTGAAACCGGGTGAATCACAGGAATCGCTGTTGCGCCGCTTTCGCAAGCGCGTGACAAACGCCGGAATTTTGAGCACGGTGCGCCGCAAACGCTGGCACATTTCGCGCAGCGAATTGCGCCGCATCGAGAAGAAAAAGGCGATCCGCCGCGCGCGGCGACGCCAACGCAAACAGGTTTTTCGTTAGAGTAGACGATCGAATGGCCGCTGTCATGCGGGCGCCGGCGCCAGAAGACAACAGCCCCCGGGAGGGGTATGGCAAAGAAGACCCAGAGCAACAAGCAGGAAGACAAGATTGAGGTGGAGGGCACCGTCGTTGAGGCCCTGCCCAACACCCAGTTTATGGTGGAACTGGATAATGGACATCGCATTCTGTCCTACCTCTCGGGCCGAATGCGACGGAACTATATCCGCATTTTGTTGAGCGACCGTGTCCGGGTGGAGATGAGCATGTACGATCCCACCCGCGGTCGCATCACCTATCGCTTCCGCGACAACCGACGCAATACCGGCTGAACAGGACCGCCTGGCGGGGAATCAGCGAGGGGGCTTGACCCCTTCGTGTATCGCCATGGTGCCAAACATGTAGCGGCGCCAGGTGACCGCGGTCAGACCCGCGTCCTGCATGATCGCTGCGAGTTCCTGCGCCGTGTGAAAGGCCTGGGTTGTGCGGGGCAGATAGCGGTAGGCGCTGGCTCCTTCGGGACCGGCGATCAGGCGTCCCAGCAGCGGAATGACCAGGCGCAGGTGCAGCTCGATGAAGGGCCGCAGGGGGGACGGCGCAGGCGGCGAACTTTCCAGAATGACGAGGCGTCCGCCGGGCCGCAGTACACGCATTTGCTCCTGCAGCGTACCCGGGATGTCAAGGACATTGCGCACGAGATAGCCGGATGTGACGGCATCGAAGCGTTCGTCCGCGAAGGGCAGGCGCATGGCGTCCGCGGCCACCCAGTGCATGGGTGCCGCGTCTGACATCCGTCTGCCCGCCTGCATCATGCCGGTTGAAAAGTCGGCGCCGGTGACCTGCAGATCCGGTCGGAGGCGCAGGGCTTCCCTGGCAATGTCGCCGGTCCCGGTGGCCAGGTCCAGCAGACGTCCCTCGCGGGGCAGGGCGGCCCGGTCGACCACGTGGCGCCGCCAGCGTCGGTCCCGGCCGGCTGTCATGAGGGTATTCAGCAGGCGATAGTGGCGGGCGATGCGGTCAAACATCCCCTGCACACGGGCAGCGCGTTCGTCGCTGATCATGGCCCCGCCCCTTCAGGCGGCAGGTGGGCGGCAGGTAACCAGCGCCACCCAGTCGCCCTGGCGCAGTGTCGCGACAGGCGTCATGCCCGCGCGACGAAGGGCCGCTGAAACGTCATCGGCCTGGTCCTGAATGATGCCGCTGAAGATCCCGTAACCACCGGGACGCAGGACCTCGCCCAGTCCCTCCTCGCAAAACGTTGTGATGACGCGCGCCAGGATGTTGACCACAATGAGGTCAAAACGTTGGTCCCGGGACAGCAATGCTTCCAGGCTGCCTTCCTCAACGCTAACGCCGGAAACGCCAGGATTGAATTCCAGATTCTGTCGCGCCGCGCTCACAGCCACCCCATCGTTGTCCAGCGCAAGCACGCTGCCGGCGCCGAGGCGCGCGGCGGCGATTGCCAGAATGCCCGAGCCGCAACCGAGGTCGAGCACCTCACTGCCCACTTGCAGGTGATCTTCCAGAGCCTGCAGGCAAAGTCGGGTGCTGGGGTGGGTGCCCGTGCCGAAAGCCATTCCGGGATCCAGCACAATTTCCAGTTCGTCGTCCCTGACCTCGCTCTGCGACCAGGCCGGCCGCACCAGCAGCCGGCGCCCAACGCGCAGGGGACGGTAATGGGCTTTCCAGGCGTGGGCCCAGTCCTCGTCCTTGACGAGGCGCCAGGTCGGCCGCGGCAGGGGCAGAATCATGCTCATGTGACCCAGGGCGGCCTCGACGTCCCTGCGTCGCGTCGGGGAATCGTCGTTGTGCGGGAACCATGCGCGCAGGGTCAGGCTTTCGGGAGCTTCGGCCGCGCCCTCATCCCAGGCATCCGGTGGAATGCCGTTTTGCTCAATGACCACGCCCTGATGTCCGTAGCGCCCCAGCAGGCCGGCGACCGCCTCGGCCGCTTCCCCGGCCACACAGAGCGACAATTCGAGCCAGTGCACGGCTAGCCCTGGTCGCCGGAGAAGAAGTCCGCCACGCGGTCGAAGAAGCCGCGGCCGTGTTCCTGGGGAGTGATGTCGCTGCCGAGGGTGTGCCCAAGTTTTTCGAAGAGCTGGCGTTGTTCGTCGTTGAGCCGGTCGGGAATGGCGACCTGCACGTAGACCAGCTGGTCCCCGCGCCCGCTGCTGCTGCCATCGCTGCGCAGGCGCGGTACGCCCTTGCCGCGCAGGCGGAAGGACCTGCCCGTTTGCGTGCCGGCCGGGATGGTCAGTTCGACGTCGCCGTCCACCGTGGGCACGCGCACGGCATCTCCGAGGGCCGCCTGGGCCACGTTGATGTCGATATCCAGGATGATGTCATCCTTGTTGCGCTTGAACCAGGGGTGGGCTTCCACGCGAATGGCCACAAAGAGGTTGCCGGCAGGTGCACCGGGTTCGCCGGCGTCGCCTTCCCCGTGAACCTGGACCTGCAGGCCCTCCCGCACGCCGGCGGGAATATCCACGTTGATGACGTCCCGGCGCTGCAGGCGTCCCGCCCCGCGACAGGCGTTGCAGGGCGAACTGATGATCTCACCCCGGCCGCGGCAACGGGTGCAGACCGTTTCGGTCACCATCGATCCGAGGAAAGTCTGCTGTACCCGGCGTTGCTTACCCTCGCCACGGCAGTCCGGGCAGCGTACGGGTCGCGAGCCGGGCTCGGCGCCGCTGCCGCTGCAGGTCTCGCAGGCTCGCAGGCGGTCGACTTCCACGTCCACGCTGGTGCCGAAAATCGATTCTTCAAAGCTGACGGCGGCCATGACCTTGCGGTCGGCGCCCGACCGCGGTCCACGGCGGGTCGCGCTGCGCGCGCCACCGAAACCGGTGAAGAATTCCTCAAAAATCTCGTCAAAGCCGGCGAAGCCCTGGCCGCCAAAGCCAGAGAAACCGGGGCCGCCGGCGCCATTGTTTTGCACGCCGGCGTGCCCGAAGCGATCGTAACGGGCGCGCAATTGTTCGTCGGAAAGAATTTCGTAGGCCGAGTTGATTTCCTTAAAGCGTTCTTCGGCGTTCGCGTGCGAACTGACGTCCGGATGGTATTCGCGGGCCAGACGGCGAAAGGCGTTCTTGATTTCGTTCTGGTCTGCATTTCGGCTGACGCCGAGGACTTCGTAGCAATCGCGGGGCATGATTTACCCTGTAGCGTGACGCCAGGGCCGGCCACACGGGACGGCCCTGGCACGGCTGTATCAGGCTTCCGTAAATTCGGCGTCAACCACGTCTTCGTCGTCGCGGTTCGGGTCAGGGCCGGAAGCGGGATTGGGCTCCGTGGCGGCCTGTTGCTGCTGCATCTGCGCGCCAAGGGCCTGGATGAACTGCGCGAGGTCGTCATTGACGGCGCGCAGGTTGTCGTTGTCGTCGCCTTCCATGGCCTGCCGCAGGGCGTCCATCTTCTCACGCGCCTGCGCCTTCGTATCGTCGGGCAGTTGCTCATCGAAATCTTCCAGCAGTTTCTCTGCGGTGAAGATGGTGTTGTCGGCCGTGTTGCGCAATTCGGCGTTTTCCTTGCGGCGGGCGTCCTCGTCCGCATGCTGACGGGCTTCCTCAACCATGCGCTCGATTTCATCCTCGTTCAGGCCACTGCCGGCGGTGATGGTGATCTGCTGCTCGCGGCCGCTGGCCTTGTCCTCGGCAGAGACTTCAAGGATGCCATTGGCGTCGATGTTGAAGGTCACTTCAATCTGCGGCATGCCGCGCGGGGCCGGCGGGATGCCATCCAGGATGAACTTGCCCAGCGACTTGTTGTCGACCGCCATCGGTCGCTCGCCCTGAACGATGTGGATTTCGACCTGGGTCTGGTTGTTGGCGGCGGTGGAGTAGACCTGACTCTTCTTGGTCGGGATGGTCGTGTTGCGCTCGATCATGTTGGTGGCCACGCCGCCCAGGGTCTCGACGCTCAGGGTCAGGGGCGTGACGTCCAGCAGCAGGATGTCCTTGACGTCGCCGCCCAGCACACCGGCCTGGATGGCCGCACCCATTGCCACAACCTCATCAGGATTGACGCCGCGGCCGGGGTCCTTGCCGAAGAATCCACGCACCGCTTCCTGTACAGCCGGCATGCGGGTCATGCCGCCGACGAGAATGACGGCGTCAATGTCCTGTACACCCAGGCCGGCGTCCTTGAGGGCCTGCTCGCAGGGCGCGATGGAGCGCTGGATCAGGCCGTGCACCAGCTCTTCCAGGCGCGAGCGGGAGAGATCGAGGTTCAGGTGCCGCGGGCCGCTGGCGTCGGCGGTGATGAAGGGCAGGTTGATGTCAGTATTGACGGCGCTGGAAAGCTCGATCTTGGCCTTTTCGGCCGCCTCCTTGAGGCGCTGCAGGGCCTGACGGTCCACCCGCAGGTCGATGCCGTTCTCGCGCTGGAATTCCCCGGAAATCCAGTCGATGATGGCCTCGTCGAAGTCGTCACCGCCCAGATAGGTGTCGCCATTGGTACTCTTGACCTCAAACACGCCGTCGGCAACCTCGAGGATCGAGATATCGAAGGTGCCGCCGCCGAGATCGTAGACGGCGATCGTCTCGTTCTTGCCGGTGTCGATGCCATAGGCCAGACTGGAGGCCGTCGGTTCGTTGATGATCCGCAGCACCTCAAGGCCGGCGATGCGACCGGCGTCCTTGGTGGCGTTGCGTTGGCTGTCGTTGAAGTAGGCCGGCACGGTGATGACCGCCTGATCGACGTCGCCGCCCAGCCAGGCCTCTGCATCGGCCTTGAGCTTCTGCAGCACCATCGCGGAGATTTCCGGCGGGCTGTATTCGCGCCCGCCCATGTGCACGCGCACGTCGCCGTTGGCCGCGGCGCTGACCTTGTAGGGCACACGCCTGATGGAGTCCTGCACCTCACGGTCGCTGAACTTGCGGCCCATAAAGCGCTTGACCGAGAAAACCGTGTTGTCGGGATTAATGACGGCCTGGTTGCGCGCCACCTTGCCGACAAGCCGCTCGTCGGTTTTGGGGTTTACGGCCACGACCGAAGGCACCAGTTCGCCGCCTTCCGCCGAGGGGATCACGGTGGCCTTGCCACCCTCCATCACGGCCACGACCGAGTTGGTCGTGCCGAGATCAATTCCAATAATGCGTCCCATGAGTCCTCCCTGAATTCAATCGTCAGCCGGCGACCCGCACCAGCGCCGGGCGCAATACCCGGTCGCCGCAGATGTAGCCCTTCTGCAGGGTCGCGCTGACGAGTCCGCTTTCCATGTCCGTGTCGCTGTCGTGGCCCAGTGCCTCGTGCAGATTGGGGTCAAAGGGTTCGCCAAGCGGATCAAGCGGCTGTACGCCGGCGTCCGCCAGCGCTTTCAGCAACTTGCGCCGGATGGCTTCCATGCCCTCCAGCCAGACCTGCAATTCCTCGCTTCCGTCCTCGACGGCGGGCAGGTTTTCCGTGGCGCGCTCGAAGTCATCGAGCACCGGCAGCAGGGCCCGCAGCGTGTCGACCTTCGCATTGAAGCGCGAAGTCAGCAGGTCGCGTTCGAAGCGTTTGCGCGCGTTACTGAAGTCGGCGCGTTCGCGCTGCCAGCCAAGGGTGCTTGCGTCGGCGCGCCTGCGTTCGTCCTCAAGCTCGGCCAGTAACGCCGCCAGGGGGTCACCCGCATCAGCGGCCGGTTCCTGGTCCCTGGCATCTTTCTCTGCGTCGCCAGCTTCAGGGCTGCCAGTGGCCTGTGGTGCGTCGTCCTCGCGCAGTTGCTCCTGGCTCACAATGCTGCCTCACTGCTCCTCACCAACCCGGACAATATACTGAAAAGTGTGGTCGACCAGTTATAGAATTGCGTAAAAAAATGAAAGGTCTTTCGCAAGAAGTGTCGTCTAAAGGCGCTGCGCCACGTCCTCCGCTGCCTCGTCGCCTTCCTCAAGCAACCTGGCCAGCACGTCCGTCATGACATTGGAGACATGCCGGACCGCGCCGACGGCGCGGCCGTAATTGATGTGGGTGGGCCCGACCACGCCCAACGCGCCGCTGACCTGGCCCGGGATGCCGTAACGGCTGAGCACCATTGAGAGATGATTCAGTTCTTCCCAGCGGCCATCCCCGGCGATGAACACCTGCACGTCGTTGCGGGCCAGCACCTCCGAGAGCAGAAGATTGAGGACCGCGCGCTCCTCAAATACGCGCACGGCCTGTTCGGCGCCTTCGCTGTCCTGAAAGGTACTGAGGACTCCGCTGAGCCCGTCGCGATAGATGAAGCGGACCTGATTGGTGTCGGAACGCTCCATCACGTCCGCCGCCAATTCGGCGATTTCCCGCTCGAAAAGGCCCAGCTGCGCGCTTTTCATGCGCACTTCGTTGGCGCCCTGGTCAAGGCAAACGGCGTTGAGACGCCGCGCCGCCTCCGCCAGCGCGGTCTGGCCGGGGGATTCGACGAGCGTCAGCATCTGTTGGTGAACGTTGCCACTGTGCAACACCAGCACCATCAGCACCAGGCGGCCCTGGATGGAAATCAGTTCGAGGTGCTTGAAGCGGCTGGCTTCGGAGATTGGCGCCGTCACCAGCGCGGCGGAGCGGGCGGTACGCGCCAGCAGGGTCGCGGCCAGGCGCATCCATTGTTCCGTCGCCGCCGGTGGTGTGCGCATGCTCTCGGTAATGTGGCTCTCCTCTACCGCGGTGAGCGAGCCGCGCGTCATCAGACGACTGACGAAATAGCGATAACCGTCCTCGGTGGGGACGCGACCGGCGGAGGTATGCGGGGCGCGGATAAGGCCCTTTTCTTCCAGCAGCGCCATTTCGTTGCGGATGGTGGCGGAACTGACACCCAGTTCGCAGGCGTCCTGCAGGTAGCGGGAACTGACCGGCTCCGGATTGGCGGTATAGCTTTCGATGATCAGGGCGAGGATTTCTTCCTGACGGCGCGTAAGGGGATGCAGTGTCGTGTCGGCCATAATGGCAGATGCAGCAGCAAATTCGACCCGGGAACGCTTGTCAGGGAGGGTGAAGGCATGCTACCATTCAGGTATGGAACTGTAAAGTCAGCCACAGGAAGGACACAGTGATGGGCAGCAAAACATTCGAGGCCACCACCGAAAACTTCGCCAGTGAAGTGCTGGGCGCGGACACGCCGGTGCTTGTCGATTTCTGGGCGGAGTGGTGCGGTCCCTGCAAGATGATTGCGCCCATCGTGGACCAGTTGGCCGACGACTATGAGGGCCGACTCAAGGTGGGCAAGCTGGACGCCGACGCCAACCCCGACGTCGTGATCCAGTACGGTGTCATGGGCATTCCGACCCTGATCCTCTTCAACAAGGGCGAAGTCGTCAACCGGGTGACCGGTTTCAAACCGCGCGAACGTCTCATCGACGAGCTGGGCCTGGCCGGGCAGATCGCCTGATTCGGATGCGCAGTGAAGTGAAGGCCCGCTGGCAGCAGCGGGCATTTTCGTTTACCGGCAAACGCCTGACAGACCGCCCTGGCGAGGAGGACACCTGAATCAATGTCGCTGACTGGCAAGGTCGAGAAAGTCCCTGGTACCCGCTATTTACGCGAGACCGGCCCGCTGTCGCCCCGGCCCCCAGGCTTCAATATGACCGGCGCGCTGTCGCTTTTCAGCGGTTCCGCCTCAATGGACCTGGGGCGCGAAATTGCCGACTACATGAACGTGCACCAGGGTGAATACACGCGCACCGTTTTCTCCAACGAAAACATCCTCATCCAACTCAACGAAAGCGTGCGCGGCCGCGACGTTTACCTGGTGCAGACCATGGCCTCGCCGGTGCACGACAACCTGATGGAACTGCTGCTGATGGTCGATACGCTCAAACGCGATTCGGCCGGGCGCATCAACGTCGTCGTGCCCTACCTCTCCTACAGCCGTTCGGACAAGAAGGACCAGCCCCGCGTGGGCATCGCAGCGCGCCTGGTGGCCAACCTCATTGAGGCCGCCGGCGCCAACCGCTACATGACCATCGACCTGCATGCCGGCCAGTTGCAGGGCTTCTTCGATATCCCCGGCGACGCGCTGACCGCCTTCTACCTGCTCAGCGATCACGTGGATGACCTGGCCATTCCGAATCTGGTGGTGGTCTCGGCCGACCTTGGCTTTTCCAAGAAGGGGCGCAACTGGGCCGAGCGCCTCGGCACGCCGCACGCCATCGTCGAAAAGCGCCGCGTCGACAACGAGGAGAGCCCCGACGTACTCTCCATTATCGGTGACGTGCGAGACCGCAACGTGTTGCTGGTGGATGATGAGGTGCTCACCGCCGGCAGCGCCTGTCAGGCCGTCCAGGCCATTCGCGAGCACGGCGCGCGCGACGTCTACTTCGCCTTCACGCATGCGCTCATGCCTGCCGAGGGCTACGAGCGTCTGGCGCAACTGGGCCTGAAACGCATTATCTGCACCAATACCCTGCCGGTCCCCCTGGAATGCCGCCTGCCCAACATGACCGTGCTGTCCGTCGCGCCCCTGCTGGGCGAGGTCATTTTGCGCGCGCACGCCGGCCGCAGCGTGGGCGAACTATTCGACGAGTGACCCCGCCCGCCCTGCAGGACAGCAGTCCGGTCTCGCCGCGGGCCCTGGCCGTCGGCGCCCTCTTTCTGCTGGCGCTGACCGGTCTGTTGATTCTGGTGATCGACTGGGTGGGCATAGAGGAGCTACGGGCCTGGATCCTGAGCGCCGGACCGCTGGCGCCCCTGCTCTATATCCTGCTCAAGGCGGCGGCCTACGTCTTCGCGCCGCTGAGCAGCGGCCCGGTGCAACTGGCTGCCGGCCTGCTCTTCGGCGTTGTGCCGGGCACAATCTATACCGTCATCGGCGAGGTGCTGGGCGGCACGCTCAGTTTCCTCATCGCGCGCCATCTGGGGCGTCCGGCGGTGCGACGCTTCGCCGGTGAAGCGGGTCTGGCGCGCATCGACGAGTTTGTGGGGCAACTGGGTGGCTGGCGCGCGCTGGTCTACGCGCGGCTCTTTCTCTTCGCGATCTACGACTTCATCAGTTACGCGGCCGGCTTCGCCAGAAGCATCACCTTACGGCAATACCTGCTGGTGTCGATCATCTGCGGCACGCCGCCCTCGTTCATCTTCGTCTACGCCGGCGGGTTACTGGAGGACCAGCGCCAGCAGATTCTGCCGCTTTACGCATTGATCGGCGGGCTGTCCCTGTTGCCCTGGCTGATTCACCGGGCGTTGCGTGCGCGGCGGCGGGGCAGGGAAGGGGCCTGAAACGCGCTAGTCCCGCAGGTACTCCCCGGGGATGCGCGAGCCTTCGTAACTGGCCTGCGGGTCCCGCCCCGCGATTTCCGCAGGGACCTCGCCCTGCCAGAAAGCCGGAACTGTGTCCCCCGGGCGCGAGTGCCAGGCCAGCACGAGCGTGCGGCGCAGCTCGGTGCGGTTCCTGTCCGCCGCGTGCAGGATGCGGCCATCCAGCAGCACGAGGTCTCCGGCCTTTACGGGCACGTAGACCTGGTCCGGGTCGTCGCTGAACATGGTCGGGTGGTCCTCGTCGATGAAGCGGGCGCCCTGTTCGTGAGCGGGCACGAGCCGGTCGTGAAGCGGAACGCGCTTCAGATGGCTGCCGGGAATGACTTTCAGACAGCCGTTCTCCCTTGACGTGTCGCCCAAATAGTAGTTGAGCGCGATTTTCTGCGGCCAGGGCGCCAGGCTGAGGGGATCGTTCCATTCCATGTGGTCCTGGTGCCAGTAGAGCGGCGGTCCGCCGGCCTCCTTGGTGAGGACGATGATGGTGCCGTGCGGCCTGAAATCGCCGAAGCCCAGATCGGCCAGGGCTTCATACGCGGGCTTCCAGGTCAGCAATCTGTCGATGAGCGCATTTTCTTCCGCCTTGACGTTGATGTGTTGCCCCTGATAGCGGAGGTCAGAGGGCTCGACGTGGCCGGCGATGAGTCGCTCGGTCTCCGCGCGCAGTTCCTCAAGGAAGGAACCCGGCAAGACATTCTCGACGAGGACGTAGCCCTCGCGCAGCATGAACTCCCGTTTCTCCAGGGCGGTTTCGGGGGTCAGCATGACGGGTTTTCCTCCAGTCAACCGGATTGCAGGATGTTTCGCCTGGAAGTCGCGATTTCCCGACCTATGGCTTCAGGAATTCGCCGGGCGTTCGCAAACTCTCGTATTCGGCCGCCGGGTCCCTGTCAGCTATCGCCGCCGGGACCTCTCCCTGCCAGTAGTCGGGGACCGTGTCCATCGGGCGCAAATGCCAGGCCAGCACGAGGGTGCGGCGCTGGTCGGTGCGGTTTCTGCCCGCAGCATGCAGGGTACGGGCATCCAGCAGCACCAGGTCACCGGCACTGACCGGCACCAGCACCTGGTCGGGGTCTTCGCTGAACATGACCGGGTCGTCCTCGCTGACGTAACGCGCGCCCTCTTCATGGGCGGGCACGATCCGGTCGTGCAGGGGAAAGCGTTTGCGGTGGCTGCCGGGAATAACCCTGAGGCAACCGTTTTCCGCGCTGGTGTCGGTCAGATAGTAATTGAGGGCCACAACCTGCGGCCAGGGCGCGAGGCTCAGCGGGTCATTCCAGAAGATCCAGTCCTGGTGCCAGTAGAGGGGCGGACCGCCCGCTTCCTTGGTGAGAATGATGACCTTGCCCTCGGGCCTGAAATCGCCGAATCCCATGGCGGCGAGAGCATCGCAGGCGGGTTTCCAGGTCAGCAGCCTGTCGATTACGGGGTTGTCCACCGCAAACTCGTCGATGTGCTGGCCCTGATAGCGGAGTTCGGGGGCCTCAGTGTGGCCGGCAATCAGTCGTTCGGTCTCCTGGCGCAATTCTTCAAGCAGGGACTCCGGCAGGATGTTCTCAATGAGGACATAGCCATCGCGCAGCATGGCCTCGCGTTTTTCAAGGGCTTTTGCGGCGGTCAACATGGCACACCTCCCGGGTGTCAAGGTTTGATAGTGGCGAGGTGCGAATGCGAGCGTGGACGGGTCCCCGCCGTCACTTCAGTGCCTCCCCCGGAATCCTGTTGTGCCGGATGGCCGGTACGTCGCCGCTGTAAACAGGGCGCAGCGGCCCCAGCAGATCACGGGTCGCCTCGACCCAGTCGTCCGGCCAGCCTTCCTGCGCCACAAAGGCCTTTATGGACTCGGGCATGGCGGCGTAGGCCGGGTAATACCAGAGCGTGATATTGGTACGGCGCTGATCGGACTGGTTGCCGTGCGCGGCATGCAACAGTTGCGCGCTGCCCATGACCACGTCCCCCGCCCGGACCGGGACGTCAACCTCCCCTATGGCCCCCTGGTAGGCCGGGTTCCCAGGGTCATCCACCCTGCCCAGCGCTTCGCCATGGGCGTCTTCCAGTATGTCGTGCAGGGCATGGCGCCGGATGTGGGAGCCGGGGATCACCCTGAGGCAGCCGTTCTGCGGCGTCGTATCCACCAGGTAGATCATCAGGAAGCACTGGAGGGTCTGCGTCGTATAGCAGGCCGGATCGTCCCAGAAGCGCCCGTCCTGATGCCAGAAAAGGGGCGGACTGTGGGGCGGCTTGCTGATGACAAAGCCGGAGCCCCATTTGGGGTCGGCGTAGCCCAGATTGTTGAGCGCCGTCAGCAGCGGGGGATACGCGATGAGTTCCGCCATGCCGGGATGACCGAAGACCGGAATCACGCTGCCCTGGGAGCGTTTCGCGTCGAAATGCGCCGCGTCGGTATGGGCCAGCACCTCATCGGTGACCTGGCGCATGCGTTCCAGCATCGGCTCGTCGATGATGTTCTCCAGCAGGCAGAAACCATCCTCGTCGAGTTGCCGTCGCTTTTCGACGAAATCAATGCGCCTGCTACCCATGCTTCACTCCTGTGGATCTCTGTTCCGGATTGTTCGCCCGCTCCGTTTCCGTCCCTGTTTTTCTTCGTCTGTCTCGCAGTCCTGCCTGGGGACTTACAGAGAGCGGTTGTCGATGGAGTAGGCCTGGTTGCCCCCGGGACCCAGTTGCCAGGTGCCGCGGAAAAGCGACTGGCGTTTGGGCGGCATGGTCTCGATGATTTCGTGGGCGAGGTCGACGCGATGCCATTGCGCCCAGATCGAATTGTAACAATTGAACACGGCGCAGCGGGCATTGTTGGGGTTGGTCCAGTCGTTGGCGGCATGGACTAGGCTTTCGGTGAAAATCACCGCCGAGCCGGCCGGGCAACTGTAGTCATCCATGATGGCGCGCATATTGTCTTCCCAGGGCGACTCGCTGACGTTGGGTCGGTAGGGGTCCGGGCCGCCGTAATTGAAATGGGCCTTGTGCGAGCCGCTCAGGAAAGTGGTGCCGCCTTGCCCGGCGACGACTTCCTCCAGCTCCCAGACCACGCGGGTCAGGCCGGAAAAGATTTTCTTGCCCGCCACCTGGTAACGCATGGCGTTGGCCTGCTGAGGCGGGCGCACGACGTGCGGCATGCCGCCGTCCGTGCGTTCCATCTTGCTCCAGCCTGGCGGACGAATGGTGATGAAGGAGCCTTCACAACGGAAACTGTAGTGGTCCTCCGACTGAAAGGGGTCCTCGGAAAGGATCTCGGTCAGAATGCCGACGATGGCGGGATGGTCAAGCAGGTTTTGCAGTTTGCCTTCATAGTTGTTTTTGGCCCCGGCATAGGCCTCGGCCTTCAATTCCTCGATTTCCGTATCGCCCAGCACAGCCGGCAGCAGGATCCAGCCGCGCAGATCAAAGAAAAACTTCTGTTCATCGGTCATTGGCACGGCTTCAACTCCGTGCATGTTTGATGCGGACATGCGTCTCTCCGGGTACGTCCAGATATGCGGCAATGTACCGTAACCCGGCGGAAAACGCATGAATCCGACGAGGCGCCTTCCTGTGTCAGGGCGGCAGACCCGTCAGGCATACTGCTGTTACGGGCGATACCGCGGGATTTATTGGGCCTGGCCCCACGCTATTCCGCGGGATGCTTCGGGCCAGTGCCCACGCTATACTTGCGCGGTGTTTCGACAGTTCACACAGGGGCGACCATGTTTAGCAGTCTCGATACCGGTGCGATCGGCATCAGCGGCCACGGGCTGGAGCGTTCGTTGGCGCTGGCGCAGCGTTTCGGCTACGGCGGCGTCGACTTCGACATTCGCGAGGCGGCGCAGCTGGCCGGGGAGCGTGGCATCGACGAACTCCGCGACCTCTTCGCGCGCCACAAGGCCCGTCCCGGAAACTGGGGATTGCCGGTCAACTGGGAGGACGACGACTGGGAAGAGGACCTTGAGCGTCTGCCGGCCCTGGCGCAGGTGGCGCAGGAACTTGGCGCGTTGCGCACTACGACCGTGTGCTGGCCGCATTCGGAGACGCGACCCTTCGAAGAGAATTTCGAATGGCATCGCAAGCGTTTCGGTCGCATTGCCGAAACGCTGCTGCCCTTCGGCATCCGCGTGGGCTTCGAGTTCATCGGGCCCAGGACTTTTCCGCCGCCCGACGCCATCCCGTTCATCAATGACATGTCCGGCATGTTGCGCCTTTGCGAGGCCATCGGCACGGGAAACGCCGGCATTTTGCTGGACGCCTATCACCTGCACACTTCCGGCGGCGGCGTGAGCGACCTCGACGCGCTCAGCGCCGACCAGGTGGTCGCCGTGCACGTCAATGACGCGCCCCTGGGCCTGACGCTGGACACCTACATGGACCTGGATCGGCGCCTGCCCACGGAGACCGGCGTCATCGACCTGGCGGGTTTCATGCAGCGCCTGGAGGCCATGGGCTACGACGGCCCGGTCACCTGCGAGCCCTTCAGCGCGCGCACCAACGCCATCGAAGACCCCTGTGAAGCCGCGCAACTGGTCACCGACCACATGCGGCGCATGTGGCAGCAGGCCGGCCTGGACTGGTCGTAGCCTGGTCTAGAACCCGTCCGACACCTCGTTGAGGCGAGCGATCTCGTCGGCTGCCAAATTGATTTCCGTCGCGCCGACGACGTCCAGCAACTGGTCGACGCGGCGCGCGCCGATGATGGGCGCCGTAATGACCGGCTGCGCCAGTTGCCAGGCGAGGGCGATTTGCGCGGTATGGACCTCATGCGCCTGGGCAATTTCGCGCAAGACGTCGAGGGCCACAAAGGCGCGCTCATCGGCCAGCAGGCGCTGGATGCGTTCGCCGTCGCTGCGGGTGCTGTCCGGTGACTTGTTCTCCCGCGTGAACTTGCCGGTCAGGAAGCCGGCCGCCAGCGGGCTGTAGGGAATGACGCCCACGCCCTGATCGAGGCAGGCGGCGGCCAGTTCGCGTTCGAACTCGTCGCGGTGCAGCAGGTTGTAGTGGGGTTGGTGGCAGTCGAAACGGGCCAGCCCGTCGGCGTCGCTGATCCACAGGGCCTTCATCAGCAGCCAGGCGGGGTAGTTGCTGCAACCGAGGTAGCGAACCAGCCCGCGCTGTACCAGGTTGTCCAGGGCAGCGAGGGTTTCGTCCAACGGGGTCTCGTCGTCCGGCCAGTGCGTCTGGTAGAGGTCGATGTAATCTGTGCCGAGGCGGCGCAGGCTGTCTTCAACGGCCTGCAGGATGTGGGAGCGGCTGAGCCCGCCGCCATTGGGGCCATCCCACATGGGGCCCTGCACCTTGGTGGCGATGACCACGTCGCGGCGGCTGCGTCCGCGCAGCCAGGAGCCGATGACCGTCTCGGATTCGCCGCCAACGTGCCCCGGCCCCCAGCGGGAATAGATATCGGCGGTATCGATGAAGTTGATGCCGGCATCGGCGGCGGCGTCGAGAATGCGATGGGAAGTCGCCTCGTCGGCCGTCAGGCCGAATGTCATGGCGCCGATGCAAAGACGACTGACCTGCAGGCCGGTGCGGCCCATTCGTGTGTATTGCATGGCAGCTCCCTGAGCAGATTTTCACGAAGGACTATTGTAGCAGCGGAAGGGGCGGGGCGGCCCTGTGCTATAATCGGCATGTCACAGGCAGGCAAAGAGGCGCCATGTTCAGGCGAGTCGTCAGGACTGTGCTGGGCGATCCGGAAAAGCGCGCCCTGGCGCGTTATCAGGACGCCGTGCAACGCATCAACGCGCTGGAAGCGGAAATGCAGGCGCTGGACGGGGCGGGTCTGCGCGCGCGCGCTGATGGCCTGAGACAAAAGATGCAGCAGGGCGGCGAGCCGGACGAGTCGCTGGTCGAGGCCTTTGCGCTGGTGCGCGAGGCGTCGCAGCGCACGATTGGACTGCGCCATTACGACGTGCAGTTGATCGGCGGCATCGTGCTGCATCAGGGGCGCATCGCCGAGATGAAGACCGGCGAGGGCAAGACCCTGGTGGCGACCCTGCCGCTGGTGCTGAACGCCCTGGCGGGGTTCAGCGCGCACCTCGTCACACCCAACGACTATCTTAGCAAGGTCGGGCTGCAGCAAATGGGGCCGATCTACCATCTGCTGGGGCTCAGCGCCGGCGTCATCCAGAACTCCGCCGGCGGGCCGGACGAAGGCTCCTACCGCTACGACCCGGAGTACGATTCCGACGACGAGCGTTTCCAGTCCCTGCGTCCGGTCGCGCGGCGCGAGGCCTACGCCTGCGACATCGTCTACGGCACGAACAACGAATTTGGCTTCGATTACCTTCGCGACAACATGGTGATGCAGGCGGAGCAGATGGTGCAGCGCCAGCTCAACTTCGCCATCGTCGACGAGGTGGACAACATCCTGATCGACGAGGCGCGCACGCCGCTCATCATTTCGGGCCCGGCGGACCCGCCCTCGGAGTTCTATCGCACTTTCGCGCAGATCGTGCGCAACCTTAAACCCTCCAGCGCCGACAGCGTCGAGGCCGAGGAACCCGACGGCGATTACGTCGTTGACATCAAGGACCGCGTCGCCTGGCTGACCGAGCAGGGCGTGGAAAAGGTCGAAAAGCGTCTCGGCGTCGAGCAACTTTTTCACCCCGACAACGCCGAAATGGTGCCTTACCTGGACAATTCCCTGCGCGCGCGGGCGCTCTACCAGAAGGACAAGGAATACATCGTCGAGCGCGGCCAGGTCGTCATCGTGGACGAATTCACCGGCCGCCTTATGCATGGCCGTCGCTTCGCGGAAGGCCTGCACCAGGCCATAGAGGCGCGCGAAGGCGTGCAGATCCGCCGCGAAAACATGACGATGGCGACCATCACCTTCCAGAACTTTTTCCGCATGTACGACAAGCTGGCCGGCATGACTGGTACGGCGCTGACCGAAGCCGAGGAATTTGAGAAGATTTACAGTCTGGAAGTCGTCTCCATACCGACGCATTTGCCGGTGATTCGCGACGACCAGGAAGATCTGATTTACGTGAACGAGGCGGCCAAGTTTGGCGCGGTCGTCACGGACATTCGGGCCCGGCAGGAGGCGGGACAGCCGGTGCTGGTCGGTACCGTCTCGATTGAGACTTCGGAGCGGCTCAGCAAGCTGATGACGAAGGCCGGCATCCGCCACGAGGTGCTGAACGCCCGCCAGCACGAACGCGAGGCCAGCATAATCGCCCAGGCGGGGCGTTCCGGCGCGGTCACCATCGCGACCAACATGGCCGGGCGTGGCGTGGACATCCTGCTGGGCGGCAACCCGGAAGGCATCGCCCGTGACAATCTGCGTCGCAGGGGCGTTGAAATCACCGCGGCCGGCGAGCAGCAATGGCGTGCCGCAGTCCAGGAAGCGGAACAGGCCTGCGCCCGGGAGCGGGAGCAGGTGCTGGCCAATGGCGGCCTTTACGTGGTCGGCACGGAGCGCCACGAGGCGCGGCGCATCGACAACCAGTTGCGCGGCCGCTCCGGCCGGCAGGGCGATCCTGGCCGGTCGCGCTTTTACCTCAGCCTCGAAGACGAACTCATGCAGCGCTTTCAGGGCGACCGCGTGAAGAGCTTCATGCAGCGCTTCAACATGCCTGAGGACGAACCGATCGAGCATGGCATCATCAGCAAGTCGATCGCCCAGGCGCAGGTGCGCGTGGAGGGCCACAATTTCGACGTGCGCAAGCGCGTGCTCGAGTATGACGACGTCGTCAACCGGCAGCGCGAGCGCATCTACGGGCAGCGGGCGGAAATCCTGCGCGACGACGACCTGCGCGAGACCTACCTGGAGAACCTTGAAGCCGCCATTCTGGAATTGCTGGACGAATACGAAGGCGGGGACGAGGAACAGTCCGTCATGGACCCCGAGACCCTGCATCGCCAGCTCTTCACCATCTTCCCCCTGCCCGAACACATCACGCCGGATGTCCTGCGCGACCTGGGCCCTGAAGCGCTTGAAGAGAAACTGACCCAGGCCAGCGCCGAAGCCTACGATCACAAGACAGCCGAGCTGGGCAGAGAGTTGATGACTCGCGCCGAGCGCCTGGTGCTGCTCAACACCATGGACCATTTCTGGCGCCGGCATCTGACCGACCTCGATGTGCTGCGCGAGGGGATCGGGCTGATGGCCATCGCCCAGCGCGACCCGTTGGTCGAATACCAGCGCGAGGCCTTTGCGATGTGGGAAGAGATGCAGGACCAGGTCCGCGATCGCGCCGCCTACGACCTGCTCAACATTCGCGTGCAGGCCGCGCAGCAGCAGCCGGTGCGCCGCAACGTCCGCGCCTGGCGGCCTGGCGTCGAGAACGGCGCGGGCGCTTCGTCGCGCCCTGCGCCGGCGCGCAAGACCGAGAGGCAAAAACTGGGGCGCAACGAACCCTGCTGGTGCGGCAGCGGCCGCAAGTACAAGCAGTGCCACATGAAGCAGGACCGCCAGGTGCAGCGCGCGCGCAGCCGGGCCAGCTAACCGGCCCAACAATGCTGCGAATCGGCGACATCAAGGTTCACCTCCTACAGGAAAGCCGCTATCTGGTCGACCCCGGCGGCCCCTTCGGTCTGGTGCCGCGCGCCCTGTGGTCGCGCCACATGACGCCGACGGACGATCTGCTTGTTCCCATGACCAGCAACTGTCTGCTGCTGCAAGGCGCCGGGAGCAACATCCTGGTGGATACGGGTTACGGCCACAAGTTACCGGCGAAGGCGCAGCGTCAGATTCAATTGACGCGTCCCCATGGCGACCTGTGCCAGGGTCTGGCGAGGCTCGGCCTGGCGCCTGGCGACGTCGATCTGGTCATCAACACCCATTTGCACGCCGACCACTGCGCCGGCAACACTCGTCACGATGAAAACGGGGAACTGGTGGCAGTCTTTCCCAATGCGGAATACGTTGTTCAGCGGCGCGAATACGAGGATGCCTGCCGCCCCAACGAACGCACCCGAGCGACTTACCTGGCGGAGAATTTCGAGCCCCTGCGCGCCGGCGGCCAGTTGAGGCTGCTGGATGGCGACTGCGACCTGGCCCCCGGCCTGCGCGGCGTGGTGACTCCCGGCCACACGCCGGGTCACATGAGCGTCGTGCTGGAAAGTGAAGGGCAGGTCGGCGCGCAGCTGGCGGACCTGGCGACCTACGCCCTGCATTTTGAGCGGTTGGGCTGGATGACGGCCTATGACGTGGAGCCGCTAATCACCCTGGAGACCAAACGGCGCTGGCAGGCCTGGGCGCTGGAGCGTGAGGCCCTGCTCTTTTTCCCGCACGACCCGCTGCGCCCTGCCGGTCGATTGCAACGGGATGACTCAGGCCGGCTGAAGGTGCATCGTGAGGAGTTTGAGGCCGTTCAGGGCGGTGGCTGACAGCGCGGGCAGAAGTGCGTGCCGCGCTGGGCCACCACCGTCTTTTCTACCGCAGCGCCGCAGCGGGGACAGGGTTGCCCCGCGCGGCCATAGACGCGGAAGTAGCTCTGCGAGTCGCCGCTTGAGCCATCCGGTTTGCGATACCAGTTGATGCTGGCGCCCTCGTGTTGTATGCCGGCGCGCAGGGCTGCGCGCAGGGCGCGATGCAGCGCCGTCGCCTCGGCCTGGTCCAGGCTGTTGGCCGGCCGCAGGGGATGGATGCGGGCGCGATGGAGCGCCTCGTCGGCGTAGATGTTGCCGACGCCGGCGAGAAAACCCTGGTCCAGCAGCAACGGCTTGATGGCGCGGCCGCGCGCAGCCAGGCGCCCGCGCAGCCGGCGCGAAGTGAATTGACGAGACAGAGGTTCCGGTCCCAGCGCGCCGATGACGCTCCCGGGGTCCGTTGTCAGCCAGACGCGCCCGAACTTGCGCGCATCCGAAAAACGCAGCTGTTGCCCGCCATCCAGCTGTAAACGGAAGTGCATCCAGCGGTCGGCGTCAAGGCGTTCCTCATCAGCCGCGACGTAGAGTTTGCCGGTCATACGCAAGTGCACGATGAGCGTTTCACTGTCCAGCGCGCAGAGCAGATACTTGCCGCGGCGGTCAATGGCACGGAACACCTGACCGTCGATGCGGGCGGCGAATTCCTGCTGCTCCGGGCTGTGCATGACCCGTGGCCAGTCGCTCCACAGGCCTGTGACGCGGCGGCCCGTCAGTGGCACGCGCAGGCCGCGAGCGACCATTTCGACTTCCGGCAATTCAGGCATGCCCCTGTCCCGCAATGGCGACCCCTTGACTCTGCCGAAAAGCCCCCGGACGGTCAAGTTGGCCGGGGCTGGAGGGGCCTGCATGGTATACTTTCGCGCGGTTCGCGCATCATGGAGATTCATGGACGACAAGGACTTTGTGCATCTGCACGTCCACAGCCAGTATTCATTGCTGGACGGGCTGGGTCGCATCGACGACCTGGTGGCGCGCGCCGCTGAACTGGGCATGGGCTCGCTGGCCATCAGCGATCACGGGGCGATGTTCGGCGCGATCGATTTCTATCGCGCCTGCAAGGCCAAAGGGGTTCATCCGGTCATCGGCATGGAGGCCTATATGGCGCCGCGAGGCATGCGCGACCGCGACCCGTCGCTGGACCGCAAGGCTGCGCATCTCCTGCTGCTGGCGCGCAACGATCAGGGCTATCGCAACCTGCTGAAAATCGCTTCCGCCGCCCAGCTGGAGGGCTTCTACTACAACCCCCGCATCGATCGCGAATTCCTGGCCGGGCACGCCGACGGCCTGATCGCCACCACGGGCTGTCTCGCCGGCGAGATCCCGGCGCTGCTGATGGATGGTCAGGAGGAGGCTGCGCGCGAACTCACAGGCTGGCACCAGGACGTCTTCGGACGTGAGCACTTCTTTCTGGAGTTGCAGCACCACGACATCCCGGAACTGCGTCAGGTGAACGCCTGGCTGGTTGAAAACCGCCGCAGGCTCGGCGCGCCCCTGCTGGCCACCAACGATGTCCACTACGTGCAGGAGTGCGACCACGACTCCCACGACACCCTGCTTTGCATTCAGACCAGCGCATTGAAAGCGGAACAGAACCGCATGCGGATGTCCGACCCCAGCTATCACTTGGCGTCACCGCAGGAGATGTGGGCCGCATTCGGCGAGGTCAACGATGGCGAGGCGCTGAAGAACACGCTGCTGGTTGCGGACATGTGTCAGCTGGACCTGGACATGAAGGGCTATCAGCTTCCCGCTTTTCCGGTGCCTCCCGGCCATGACGCGCCAAGCTGGCTGCGACATCTCTGCGAGAAGGGCCTGAGCTGGCGCTTTGGCGAACGGGCGCTGGACGACAGCCGTTTGCGGGCCCGGCTGGACCATGAACTTGGCCTGATCCATGACATGGGCTTCGATACCTATTTCCTCATTGTGTGGGACCTCTGCGAATTCGCGCGGGAGGCGGACATCTGGTGGAACGTGCGCGGCTCCGGGACCGGCAGCCTGGCGGCCTACTGTCTCGGCATCACGGAAATCAACCCGATTCGCGATGGCCTGATCTTTGAACGTTTTCTGAACCCCGGCCGCGTCAGCATGCCGGACATCGATCTGGACTATCCGGACGACCGCCGCGCGGAAATGATCAGCTACGCGGCGCGCAAATACGGCGAGGACAAGGTCGCCGCCATCATCACATTCGGCACGCTGGGGCCCCGCGCGGCGGTGAGGGACGTCGGTCGCGCGCTCGAGATTCCGCTGGAGCGGGTTAACCAGATCGCGCGGCTGATTCCTCAGGAACCGCGCCCCAAACCGCTGCCGCAGTATGTGGAGGCCACCCCCGAACTGAAGGATCTGGCGAGTCGCGACGAGGAAATCCGGCGCATACTGGCTACCGCGGAGTCGCTGCAGGGCATCAGCCGCCACGTGTCGACGCACGCAGCCGGCATCATCATCGGCGACCGGCCGCTGGTGGAGACCATTCCGCTGCACCGGCCCACGCGCGGCAGCGACAGCGCCGACATTCGCGCGGTGACGCAGTTTACGATGGAGACCTGCGAATCGATCGGCCTGCTGAAAATCGATTTTCTCGGGCTGTCCACGCTGACCATTCTGCGCCGCGCCTGTGATCTGATCCTGCAGCATCAGGGCATCGCCTACACCATGGAAAACATCCCTTTCCGCCACGAGATGGTCGAGGGGGACGCTGAGGCCGGGAGCATGCTGGACGAAACCTTCACCCTGCTTGGGCGCGGGGAGACGGTCGGCATGTTCCAGGTGGAGAGCGAAGGCATGCAGCTCATGCTGCGTGACATGCGGCCGCGACGCTTTGAGAACATCGTGGCCGGCATCGCGCTTTACCGACCCGGGCCAATGGATTACATCGCCACCTACAACCGACGCCTGCGCGGTGAAGAAGACATTACCTACCACCACGAGTCGCTCAGGCCCATGCTTGAGGAGACCTGCGGCATCATCGTTTATCAGGAACAGATTATGGAGATCGCCTCGCAGCTCTTCGGCTACGAACTGGCGGAAAGCGACACGATGCGCAAGGCCGTCTCCTACAAGCGTGAGGAAGACCTCGTGAAGCACCGCGAGATCTTCCTGCAACGCGGGCCGCAGCACGGCATCGACGAAGGGGTGGCCGGCAAGATTTTCGACGACATCGCCTTCTTCGCCAACTATGGCTTCAACAAGGCCCATGCGACGGATTACGCCGTCATCACCCTGCAGACGGCCTTCCTCAAGTGCCACTACCCCGAGGAATACATGTGCGCCCTGTTGAGCGTGCATCGGGATGATGCCAACCGCATCGCCGGCTACATGGAAGAATGCCGCCGCCTCGGCATCCCGGTCCTGCCCCCGGACGTCAATCACAGCCAACTGGACTTTGACATTCAGCCCGACGAAAGCGGGCGACGCGGCATTCGCTTCGGCCTGGCCGCCATTCGCGGGGCGGGCGCCGGTTCGCTGCAGCAGGTCATCGAGTCGCGGGAGCGGGATGGCCCGTTTGGGGACCTGGAGGACTTTTGCAAACGGGTGGACTTGCGCCAGACGGGCCGCCGTTCGCTGGAAAGTCTGGCCACCGTGGGCGCCCTGCGCGATTTTGGCGAGCGGGGTCGATTGTTGGCGGCCAGCGAACGCCTGCTGGGCTTCAGCGCGCGCTGGCATCGCGACCGCGAGGTTGGCCAGGCGAACCTGTTTGGCGAGCAGGCCGGGATGTCCGACGAAATGCTGGGCAACCTGCCGGACCACAGCGTCCTCAGCGAGCGGGAACTGCTGGAACAGGAAAGGGAGCTGCTGGGGATTTACCTCAGCGGACGCCCCGTGGACCGCTTTCGCAAGGCCCTGCAGCAGGCCGGTACGCGCGATATCGGCGAACTGGTGACGGAGGGCTACGGGCTGCATGACCGTCCGGTCATCGTGGCCGGGGAAGTTGTCGGCATGCGCACCCTGCTCACAAAGCGCGGCGAGCGGATGTGCATCGCCCAACTGGAGGACTGGCGCGAATCGGCGGCGACGATCGACGTGACGATCTTCCCCCGCACCTGGAAGCAATGTCAGGAACTGGTGGGGCAGGGGCGCGTGATTCACGTGCGCGGCAAACTGGACAGTTCGCGCGGGGCGCCGCAGGTCATCGCAGACGAAGTCAAGGACAACTTTACCTTGCTGGAGGTCCATGACGAGGACGTGGCTGCGCCCCTGGAAGCACAGCCACCGGCGCCCGATGACTACACCCCTCCGCCGGTCAATGACTTCGCTCCGCCACCTGAAAGGGACGTCGACTTCGCGCCACCTCCTGAAATTGTCCCTTCGGCCAGCGAGGAGTTCGGGGCGCCGGACGAGGGCATGGAGGCGATCGCTGAAGCAGCGCTTTCGCCAGAGGATGAGCCGGTCGCGCGGGAGGCTGAAGCGGAAGGCACGGCTACCCTGCAGCGGGATGAAGCGGGCCCTGAGCGGGGTCCTGGCGAAGGCGCCGGGTCTGAACAAGCGCCGGCGGATTTGCCGGGGGCCCACGCCCCCCGCCTGCTGACGGTGCGTCTTGCGCGCAGCGATGATGCCCGTCGCGATCAAAGACGTCTGGAGCGCATCGTCAACACCATCGGCTCCTGGCCCGGCAACGACCGTTTCTGCGTTGTCGTGGAATCCGCCGGGCAACCCTTGCGACTGGATTTCGAGACGCGCGTTGGCGTTTGCAAGGAGATGATGGACACCCTGCGTGAAACGGTTGGCGCGGTTAACCTGAGCCTGGAGAGGGCAGATTCAACGCCAGACTTGCAGGGTTGATGCGCGCCCGGGCGCGCTCCCGCCGCAGCAAGGGATGCAAGGCGTGGAAACGGAAACCCGGCGCCGTGATGCCCCTGGCATGCAGCCCCTGGCGCCGTGGCGCGCGCCGTTCTGCACCAGGCTATGGTGGCGTCTGTCGCGCCTGTCATCCGCTCTCTTGCCCATGCGCGCTGCGCGTTGCGCCGGGTGGATTCACACTCTCGCGCGGCTGATGGCTGCCACGCGCGCCCCGGTCAACTGGATGAGCGCCGTCGTGGCCAGACGCAGTTGCCGTCCGCGCTCACCGGCGCTGAGGAGCAGTTCTTCATGCTCGCGCGCCGCCTCGTCCAGCCAGACCGGCCAGCGCCGGTGTTTCAGGGCCAGGGCGCTGATGCCGCCAATCTGCATCCCGGTCAGTAGTTCGGCGCGGTCGCGCGTGGCGAGACGCAGCTTGCGCTGGCCGCTCAGCGCAGCCAGGCGCTTCAGGTCCAGGGCGCGGTCGGCGGCGATCAGGGCCAGCAGGGGTTTGCCGCCGCCGGCGGATTCCAGAACCAGGGTCTTGTAAACGATCCCCGCCGGTACGTTGAGCAGGGCCGCCACCGCTTCGGCATCGTGAAAGCGGCCGGGATCGTAGTCCAGGGCCGTGAAGGGGATGCGGCGCTGTTGCAGAAGACGGGCGGCGTTCAGTTTTGTGGCCACGATGCGCCTAACGGTACTGACGCCGCGCCATGCGGCCCAGCAGGTCCGGCGCCAGGCGACCGGCCAACAGGACAAGGCGGTCGAAGAGGCGCAAGGTGACGGAACGCCTAGGTCGCCGGACAGCCCGGATGACTCCTCTGGCCACTTCTGCGGCCGACATGACGGGCAGGTTGCTGCCCGCCTTGCGCGCGCCGGCGCCCAGACGACGCGAATCGAACTCTGTGGCCGTGCGCCCGACCAGCATGTCCGTCACCAGAATGCGCTCGTCCTCCAGTTCAAGGCGCAGGGAATGCGCCATGCTGCTCAGAAAGGCCTTGCTGGCAGCATAGGCGGCGCTGTAGGGTACGACCAGCGGCGCAGCCACCGACGAAATGGTGATGATGTGTCCGCCGCCGCTTTCGCGCATGGCGGGCACGGCGGCGCGAACGCTGTGCAGGACGCCGTCCACGTTGGTGCGCAACAGGCTCTCCAGCGCGGCCCATTCCGCGTCGACCAGGGGGCCCCGCAGGCCCACGCCGGCATTGGCAACCAGAATGTCCAGACGCCCAAAGCGGGCGACGCCCCGCTCGACGGCCCGCTCAACGTCCTCGCGCCGTGTTACATCGCCGGCGATGACCAGCAAATCGCCCCGGCAAGCGCGGGCGTCTGCTTCAAGTTGCGCCAGCCGTTCCGGAGTGCGCGCCATGCCGATAACGTGAATATCGGCGTCCAGCAGGGCCAGCGTCGTGGCGCGGCCAATGCCGCTTGACGCGCCGGTCACCAGCGCGACCCGGTTTTCAATGCCGCGCGCCTTCATGGCATTCCTTCAGGGTTCTGTCGGCCAGGGCCAACCCCTGCGCCAGACGCAGTATAGCGTGACAGCGCGCCCCGACATGGCCAGGAAGGGCTATACTGGAGCCAGGAAGGGCAGAAGCGGAGAGATGAGGTCTTGAACGGCGGCCAGGAACTGCGCAGGGAACTGGACGAGCGGCTGACGGCCGGCGTCGGAGAGCTGCGAAGCGAGGACCCGATGACGGAAGCCGGCCGCAAGGTCCTGCTGGTGGAGTTTCGCAACGTCCTGTCACATGAGGAAGGCAGCCGCAGCGGCGCGGACAGTGAAGACCTGCACCAGCTGCGCGTCGCCCTGCGCAAGTCACGTAGCATCATGCGCCTGCTGCGCCCGTGGTACCGGACGCGCGTCATTCGACGACACAATGCGTCCATGCGCAGCGTCATGCGCGCATCGGGCCCGGTGCGCGACATGGACGTGCTCCGTGAGGGCCTGATCGCCCTTGACCGTGGTGGCGCCGCCGAATTGCAACAGAGTCTGGAAGCGCTCGACCGGCAAAGGGCGGGTTTGCGCGGCAAGCTGTTGTTCGCGCTGTACAGCGACTCGTGGGAACAGTTCCTGATGGACTACACGGACTTCCTGGTGTCACCTGGCGCAGGAATCGTCAGGACCAGACCTGGAAGGATCGTCGCGCAGCAGGCACGTCACATTTTGCCGCTTCTGGTGCAACAGCGCTTGACGCGGGTGCTCGCCTATGGCCCGCACCTCGCGGATGCCGACAGCGAACGGCTGCACGCCCTGCGCATTCAATGCAAGCGATTGCGCTATACTCTCTCGACCTTTGATGCCCTGCTGGGGCCGGAGATAAGGGACTACATCCGGGAACTTAAAATCATGCAGGACCACCTCGGGCGATTGAATGACATCGACGTCGCCCGGGGGCTGTTGCCCCGCCTGATGCCGGGGCTGGACTTCACGGCCTGTGAATTCCTCTATGCGTATCGGCGAGACCTGGAAGAAGAACGCGCTCACCTGCTGGAGACCTTTCCGGCCGCGTGGGAACGCTTCACCAGCCGGGAATGTCGTCAGTTGCTGGCCGAGGCCCTGCTGCAGTTGTGACGCAGGGCCCGCTCATGGCGGCGCTGCAGCCAGCAAGACGAATTCTTCATCAAGGCGATAGCTGTCACCGCCCGGTTGACCGTCGACGGTGAGGGCCTGGCGTTCGCCGCTGCGCCAGTCGTAGATGCCGATCCACAGACCCGGGTTTTCGACTGCGGAGAAGTCCACATTCTCCGGGATACGCAGCAGGCGTTCATCGCGGATGAATTCGCCGGGTTCCCAAAGCAGGGTTGAGTAGTATCGACCGGCGGCATCCAGGCCGACCGGGCCGTCCCAGTTGGCGATCAGGTTGCCCGCGCCGTCGAGCAGGTGTACGAAGATTGAGTAATCCTGCGTTGCCGCGTCCGTGGCCTGCCAAAACAGCGCCAGCGTCAGTTCGCGCCCGGGCCGCAGGCGGACATCCCCCAGGGTGTGTCCCCGGAAGCGGGCGAAGTCGCCGAAGACGACGGCTTCGCGGGGATCGCGGTCGGCAGGTGTGGGCCGGAAACGCAGGTCGACATTTACTTCGTACAACCAGTAACTGAAGTTGCCGTCATCGCTGAAGCCCGTGCGGCGCATGACGTTGTCCAGTCGGGAACCGGCCAACGCCAGGGCGCCCTGCACCTGATTGCTGCCCGGCGCGTTCGCGTCCCACTGGAGCGGGTTCTCCGGCACGCCATCCACGTAGAGGTCCACGTCTTCCAGTTCCTGAAGGCGGGTCGGGTTGGCCGCCACACGAATGTCGCTGAAGGGGAAGAAGAAGGGCAGGCGCCACACGCCCGGCGCCGCGACGACCAGGTCATCATGCGGTTGTTTCCGTTGCAGGCGTTGCAACTGGTCGATCAGTTCCAGCAGCGCCCTGTTGCCGGAAGCGAGCTTCGCCGAATCGTCCGGGTAGCGATCCGCCCGAAGCCAATCGAAGCCGATAGCGGGATCGTTCAGTGTGCTGAAGATGCCGGGCAGGGCAAGGCAACAGAGCGCAATCGCGCCCAGCGCGCGGCCGCGGGCGGACCAGCGACCCGGACGCGCCCGGTCCAGCCAGTGATTCAGCGCCAGGGCGCAGGGCAGGATCAGCAGCGGGACGATGGCGAAGGACAAGCGGTAGTGATAGCTGTAGGACCAGAGCCAGGTGACGAACCAGGGCAGCGCCAGGATCATGGCCCAGGCGCAGGTTGCGATCCCGGCGCGACGGGGTCCGGACTCCGGCAGCAGTGGTTTCAGGGCCCTGTAGAGTAGCAGCGTTCCCGCGGCCAGCAGCGCCCACTCATGGGCCACAAGACGACGGGCGGGAAAGACTGTCACCAGACCTTCCAGGCGCCACTGGCCGATGAGGGTGGGCAGCAGCGCGGCAACAAGCAGGGCAAGCGCGACGATCAGCTGAGGGCCGCGCATGCGACTGGTGAAGGGGGCCCGGCCCAACGCAAGCAAGAGGCAGGCCAGGGCCAGCAGGGGCCAGCCGAATTCCGCGCCGCTGCGCGCCGCCCGCTCCAGCCAGAGCGCATCCGGGAAATCGATGACGTTATGGCCCAGGGCCAGATTGCGCAGGTACCAGACGGCGCCATGTGGCAGACTGGCAAGTCCGGTGAGCAACGCGACCCGAAAACGCGGTCGGGAAGCGCGCCAGTCGCCCCGAACGCGCCACAGCTCGATGGCCAGCAACAGCGCCACTCCCAGGATGAAGGCGCCCGCCGTCGGCTTGGTCCACAGGGCGGCCCCCAGCAGCAGGCCGGCAATGGTGGCGTGTCGCAGACGATGCCGTTCCACCGTCCAGGCCTGCAGGAAAAAGGTAGCAGCCAGGGTGAAGAGCATGGTGAGTACGATTTCGAGATCGCCGAAGCGCGCCCACTCGCCGCTGTGCGGGTAAAGCGTCCAGAGTGCGGCGGCGATGATGCCAACCCGTCGGCTAAACAGGCGCATGCCCGCCAGGTACACGGCGAGCGCACAGCCCAGGTGCGTGAAGAAAAGTGTGGCGCGGGCGGCGTGATCGTCGACGCCGCCGGCCAGCAGTTGCGCCCAGGTGAATTGCAGCGGCAGAAATTGCGGGTAATAGCCGATGCTGGCTGGAATGGCGCCGGTCAGCGTATAGAGTCGCCCTTCGTAACCGTAGACCCAGAGCGCGTCATAGGTGGTGAAGGGCCACCAGGCGATGCTGTAGAGGCGCGGCAGCAGTGCAAGCACCATCAGCGCCAGCAGCAGTTTCTCCAGGCCGGTCAGCGCTGCAGGACCGGCCGAGGCACGGACGGGTTGGCGGCGTTTGCGCCAGGCCAGCGCAAGGCCGACGATCGTCAGGATGAGGACGCCGACGAGTACCGGCTCCGGTTGCAGGCTGCCTGCCATGCCCAGGGGCAACATCCACAGGGTGAGCAGCAGGGGGCCGAAGGCAGCGGCGAGCGCCATTACGCAGGCCCGGGAGCGCCAGGCATCACGCGGCAGGATGACCAGGGCCCAGGGGATGCCGAGGCCGGCGTACACCAGCAGAAGGCCGGGCAGAGGCGCAAGGCTGGCGCTCAACCAGTAGGGCAGGGACATGGGTCTGAAGCGCCGGGAATTCGGCTCAATCGTCTGGCGGGCGCACGACGATCAGCAGATCGCCCTTGTCGACCGTCTGACCCTCGCGGCAGTTGATGCTTTCGACCGTCCCGCTGACGGGCGCCTGCAGTTCGTTCTGCATTTTCATTGATTCCAGGATGACCAGCGTATCGCCTTCCCCGACCGGCTGACCGGTTTCGACCGGCACCTGAACGATCAGCCCGGGCATGGGCGCGCTGACGTCGCCGGAACGCTTCAACAGGCCGCCACTTCGTTGGGCCAGCATCATGGCGTGTTCGTCCAGCACCGTCGATTCGTAGAGATGGCCGTTCATGAGCACGTCAAAGTGGCCGCGCTCGCCGTCGATGACCACCTGCAGCGAGCGGTTATTCATGATGATCGAATACAGCGAGGGGCCCAGCGACAGAAAATCGACCTGCCGCGGCTCGCCGTTGACCCGCAGCTGGCCCTCGTTGCCGACCTCGATTTCGAAGCGCTGGCCGTTGACCTCAGTGACGTACTTCATCGCTGCATGCGTTCCCAGCGCCCGACCCACTTCCAGTTGCTGGTATCCCGCTCCGGCGCGGTGACGACCTGCGCCGCCAGCTGGCGCCGTCGATGGGCGAAGAGCGTGGCGGCGATGGCGGCGGTCTCGGTCTCGTTGCTGGTGGGGCTGCGATCATAGGTCTTCATGTTGAAGCGTTCGTCGACGAAACCGGTATCGATGCGGCCGGCGATGAAGCTGAAGCTGTTGAGCAGGTTGAGGTGGAAGGGGATGTTGTGCTTCAGCCCCATGATGGTGTATTCGCCGAGGGCGCGGCGCATGCGCAACATGGCTTCGCCACGGTCCTCGCCCCAGCAAATGAGCTTGGCGATCATGCTGTCGTACCAAGGGGTGATCTCAAAGCCGGCGTAGACGCCGCTGTCCACGCGCACGCCCGGGCCGGTGGGTGTGATGAGCGTGGAAATGCGCCCGGTTGAAGGGATGAAATTCATGTAGGGGTCTTCGGCGTTGATGCGACACTCGATGGCGTGGCCATAGGGCGTGTAAAGGTTTTCCTCGCGCGTCATCGGGCGGCCGCGGGCGATACGAATTTGTTCACGCACCAGATCAATGCCGGTGATCAACTCGGTCACCGGATGTTCGACCTGCAGGCGCGTGTTCATTTCCAGAAAGTAAAAGTTACGCTGGCGATCGACCATGCACTCGATCGTGCCGGCATTGACATAGCCGACCGAACGCGCGGCGGCGATGGCCATGGCGCCCATACGCTCGCGCAGGTCCGCGTCCATGAAGACCGAGGGCGCTTCCTCGACCAGCTTCTGGTGGCGCCGTTGAATCGAGCATTCGCGCTCGCCGAGGTGGATGGTGTTGCCGTGCGTGTCGGCGAGGATTTGAAACTCGATATGGCGCGCGCCGGTTAGCAGTCGTTCCAGATAGACGTCGCCGTTGCCGAAAGCGCTGCTGGCCTCGCGACGGGCGGTGGCCAATGCGTCCTCAAAGTCTTCGGCCTGCAATACCTTGCGCATGCCCACCCCGCCGCCGCCGGCGACGGCCTTGACCAGCAGGGGGTAGCCGATGCGTACGGCCGCGGCGCCCAGGTCCTGGTCGCGGAGGCCGGCCTCGCTGCCGGGAATCAGGGGCACGCCGTGGCGCGTGACGGCGCTGCGCGCCGCCTGCTTGTCGCCCATGGTGGCGATGGCCGAGGGCGGCGGCCCGATCCAGACCAGGCCTTCGTCCAGCACCTGCTGCGCGAAGTCCGCGTTTTCGGCGAGAAAGCCGTAGCCGGGATGGATGGCATCGGCGCCGGTGCGGCGCGCGGCCTCGATGAGGGCGTCCTTGCGCAGGTAACTGCTGGCGGGCGCCGGTTCGCCGATGTGTACGGCCTCGTCGGCGAAGCGCACGTGCAGGGCGGTGCGGTCGGCGTCTGACCAGACGGCGACGGTCGGGATGCCGAGGTCGCGACAGGTGCGGATGATGCGGACGGCGATTTCGCCACGATTGGCGATGAGCACCTTGTTGATGTTGGTCTGTTCGGCCATGGCGGTTGCCTGACTAAAGCGGGATGTTGCCATGTTTGCGCGGCGGGTTGGAATCACGTTTGTTCTGCAGCACCTGCAGGGCGTTGATGAGACGCGGTCGGGTCTGGGAGGGTTCGATGATGTCGTCGATGAATCCCCGCGCGGCGGCCACGTAGGGGCTGGCGAAGCGGCTGCGATAATCGGCCGCCAGTTCCGCCTTGCGCCGCGCCGGGTCGGCGGCGGTATCCAGTTCCCGCCGGTGGATGATTTCGACCGCGCCCTCCGGCCCCATGACGGCGATCTCGGCGCTGGGCCAGGCGAGGTTGAGATCGCCGCGCAGATGGCTGCTGCTCATCACCAGATAGGCGCCGCCATAGGCCTTGCGCGTGGTGACGGCCAGTTTGGGCACGGTGGCCTCGCAGTAGGCGAAGAGCAGCTTGGCGCCGGAGGTAATGATGCCGCCGTGTTCCTGGTCCGTGCCGGGCAGGTAGCCGGGCACGTCGACGAAGGTGACGAGGGGAACGTTGAAGGCGTCGCAGCTGCGCACGAAGCGGGCGGCCTTTTCGCTGGCGTTGATATCCAGCACACCGGCCAGCACCATGGGCTGGTTGGCGACGATGCCGACGCTGAAGCCGCCCAGGCGCGCGAAGCCGCAAATGATGTTGGCGGCGTAGTCCTGCTGGGTCTCATAGAACAGACCATCATCCACGATGCGGTGAATGATTTCCTTCATGTCATAGGGCCGGTTGGCGTCAACCGGCACAATGTTGTTGAGCGCCGTGTCCGCCCGCAGGGGATCGTCGCTGCTGGCGACGAAGGGCGCGTCTTCCATGTTGTTCTGTGGCAAATAACCCAGCAGTTCGCGCACCATCAGCAGGGCGTGGGTCTCGTCCTGGCCGACCAGGTGACAGACGCCGCTGCGCGAGGCATGCACCGCCGCCCCGCCCAGTTCATCGAAGCTGACGTCCTCGTTCAGCACCTGGCGCACGACGTCGGGGCCGGTGATAAACATGTAACTGGTGTCCCGCACCATGATGGTGAAGTCCGTCAGCGCGGGGCTGTAGACGGCGCCGCCGGCGCAGGGCCCCATGATGACACTGATTTGCGGAATGACCCCGCTGGCCAGGGTGTTGCGCAGGAAGATCTCGCCGTATCCGCCGAGGCTGTCGACGCCCTCCTGAATGCGCGCGCCGCCGCTGTCATTGAGGCCGATCACAGGCGCGCCGACCTTCATCGCCATGTCCATAATCTTGACGATTTTGGCCGCGTGGGCCTCGCTCAGGGTGCCGCCGATGACGGTGAAGTCCTGGGAGAAGACGTAGACCAGGCGGCCGTCGATGGTGCCCCAGCCGGTGACCACGCTGTCGCCCGGGGTGCGCCTGTCTTGCATGCCGAAATCCGTGCTGCGGTGCTCGGCGAAGGCGTCCAGCTCCCGAAAGCTGCCGGAATCGAGCAGGACGTCCAGTCGTTCGCGAGCCGTTTGCCGGCCGGAGTCGTGTTGGCGGCGAATGCGCTCCTCACCGCCGCCAAGCTGGCTACGCTCACGGCGCCGGCGCAGCAGGTCGATGCCGTTTTCGCCTTCAGGACTGGATGTCATATCCCCGGCTCCTGTCGGCTCTCCGTCCGGGTGCGAAACAGGACGAGCGCGGCCAGTAACAGCGCGAACAAAAGGACGGGCGTTCGGCCATGATGATAGTCAGTGCGAGCGAATACCAGCAGGCGCAGGACGCCCGTTGCAGCGTAAACCGTCAGCGCCTGCCACAGCCGCCGGGCCGGCAGCCCGCGCCACAGGTTAACGGCCAGCCAGGCGAAAATCAATGCCCACGCCAGCGTCAACACGAGCTCCAGCGGCAAGATGAGACTGAGTTGCGCGACGAGTTCGGGCGGGATGTTCGTCAGTTGTTGCAGGGCGCCAATTTGCTGCAGTAGCAGGACAAGAGCGAGCAGGGCATGGCGCGGTCTTCGATTACCCAGCAATGAGTGATTTGGAAACAAGGCTGTTTAGGGTGTAATGCCGAATCGATTTAGCAATTCGGTCAACGCCTTATGATATTCAAGTGCGCTTTCTTCTTGAATTCTGATAGCGTGAGTGACATTGAGCATATTCTGAACTTCAATTGGGACCCTTTCCCAGTCCAAACTGTCATGAACAAAGTTCGGTTGCCAAATTGGCAAGATGATTTTATTTCTTTCCATTGCCCACATTATTTCTTGGCAAACGTTTTTCGAATAAAGGGTGGACTTTCCAAGCAACAAAACAAAGTAGTCGCAGAAGGCGATTTTCTCTTCAAGACTTGCGTGCCAATTCTCTCCAGGCTCCAATGCCAAGTCTAGGAAAGCGACCAATGACGCACTTTTGAGGTAATTCAAAACAAGCAAGGCAAATGAGCTGCTCTCGCTTCGCCTGTAAGAAACAAATATTGTTGCACGTTCGATTTCCTCAAGCAGGTCAAAGCAATTTTGCTCAATGGTGTGAATCAGGCCGGTTTCGCTAACAGGTGGAGAGATGAAGAAGTTCGCAACCAGTAGATCAAACAGCCTCTTTTCGTCTAACAAGGGTGCCAGATCGTGTTTTGCTCTTTTTTCTGATTCTTGGCGCCATCGTTTACTGAAATACTGTTCGAGGTTTTCGGTGTGAATCTCCAATCTATCTCTTGCGGTATCACGGTACAGCCAGATTGATGTACTCCATTGCTCATCCAAAACGCCTTCAGCCAATTCTCGCGCAACGGTTCTTACCTGTGCCATTCGATCTGAGGGCATAGGACGGGCACAAACTTTTGCAAGGAATTCTTCCAAAGACATGTTTACTCCAAACTTGAGTGTGAATTGGCTAGATCCGCGTAGAAATTGGGGGGCATGGCGATGTTGGCGAAGGCGTCGAAACTGAGTTCGTGCAGTGGCAGGCCGAGGTAGGCCTGAATCTCGTCGAAGATGACGGCGTAGCTCATGGGCAGGCGCGGCGCCGCTTCCAGCGCGAGGGCCATGACCGCGTGCTCGATCTGCGCGGCGTCGCCCTCGATTTCGACGAAATTGCCGCAGGGCAGTTCGTCCAGTGCGATCTCGGCCGTGCCCAGCGCCCAGGTGCTGCGGTATTTCTCGTAATGCAGCTGCACCTGGTAACCGAGTCGCTCGAGAATCAGCGCGACGGTGTCGAAGTCGCTGACCTCGACCTCGGCCTCAAAGCGCTGCAGGATGGCGTCGCTGCCTGGCGGGCTGGCGCCGGGCATCTTGAGAGTCAGCCGGGCGCGCCTGTCCTGGCGCAGGCGCAGTACGATGTTGCGCGCCGCCAGGGAGTTGGCGGCGTCCTCATAGCGCAGGTTGCGTTCCAGCACCCGCTCGCCCTGCAGACGCGCGCCCATGCTCTCCAGCCGACGTCGCACCGGCATAAGGTTTTCGCAATAGAGTTTCAGTTCGGTCTCGCTGTGGGCGCTATCCATGCCGACAGCCTCCCCTGTGTCACATTTGCAGCACGATTTTTCCCGGCACGACGTAGTCTTCCAGCAGACGCATGGCTTCGCGCGCCTGGTCCAGCGGCAGTTGCGCACCGATGTGCGGCTTAAGCACGCCGTCGAAAACCAGTTTCATCACATGGCGGTAATCGCGGTGGGGACCCATGGTGCTGCTGACGATACTCAGGTGCTTGATGAAGAGCAGGGGCAGGTCCAGGGTGACTTGTCGCCCGCTGGTGTTGCCTACCACCAGGATGCGACCGCCGTTGCGAGCAGCGCGCAGGCTGTCGCTCAGGGTGGCAAAGCCGACGTTATCGACGACCACGTCTACGCCGCGGCGGCCCGTCATTTGCCAGACCTCGCGTGACCAGTCGGGCGTGTCGGCGCGGTTGATCACCTGGTGGGCGCCGAGTTCCAGCGCCAGTTTGCAACGCTCGGCCGTGCTGCCGACGGCCAGCACCTGGGCGCCAGCCAGCCTGGCGATCTGGATGCTGGCCGTGTTGACGCCTCCTCCGGCGCCGACGATCAGTACGGTCTCGCCTGCCTGCAGGGCGCCGCGCGTCATCAGGGAATGCCAGGCGGTGACGAAGACCAGTCCGGCCGCCGCCGCAAACTCATGGCTGACGTGATTCGGCAGGGGCAGAAGGTTGCGCGCCGGAACGACAGCGTACTCCGCCGCCGTGCCGGGACGCTGCTCGCCGAGGATGTGAAGGTGTCCCTGGTTTTCCAACCCGCTGCGCATGGCCGGGTCGTCGTCGGCGATGACAGCCGGATCGACGCAAACGCGCATGCCGGTCTGCAGTTCTTCGACGCCCGGCCCGCAGGCATCGATCTCGCCGGCGCCGTCGGCGGCGATGACGTGCGGGAAATCCAGGACAAGGCCGGGCCAGCCACCTCGCACGACCAGATCAAGACGGTTCAGGGCGGCGGCGCGCATGCGCAGCCGTACCTCGCCCGGTCCCGGTTCGGGCACCGGCAGGTCGTCGACGACGGTCAGGGCTTCCGGACCGCCATGTTGCGTGAGAACGGCTGCTCGCATCAGCGCACCTCCAGTACGTTGCGCGCAATCACCAGACGCTGGATTTCGCTGCTGCCCTCGTAGATGCGCGTGATGCGCGCGTCGCGCCAGTAGCGTTCCAGCGGCAGTTCGCGGCTGTAGCCCATGCCGCCATGAATCTGCAGGGCTTCATCGGTGACGTAGGCGGCGGTCTCGCTGGCGTGCAGCTTGGCCATGCTGGCCTGCAGCGTGTAACGCTCGCCCGTCTTCCGGCTGCGCTGTTTGGCGGCGACGGCATCGTGAAGCAACAGGCGGCTGGCCTCGATTCTGATCTTCATGTCAGCGATCTTTTGCTGAATCAACTGGAAACGGGCGATGGGGCCGCCAAAAGCCTCGCGTTGCCGGGCCCAGCTGACGCTGGCCGCGAAGGCAGCTTCGGCGATGCCCAGCGCCTGGGCCGCGATGCCGATCCGTCCGGCGTCCAGCACGCTCATGGCGATGCGAAAACCCTCGCCGGGTTGGCCCAGCACAGAGTCGACCGGGCAGGCGTAGTTGTCGAAATGCAGTTCGCAGGTGGCGCTGGCGCGAATCCCCAGCTTGGGCTCCACACGGCCGCGCGTGAGCCCCGGCTGCGTCGCGTCGATCAGGAAGGCCGTGATCCCCCTGTTGCCGGCTGCCGGATCCGTGACGGCGAAGAGCAGCAGTCGTTCGGCCACCGGGCCGTTGGTCACCCAGCTCTTGCGACCGTTGATCATCCAGTGGGTGCCGGCCGCATTTAATTCGGCGCGGCAGGCCATGGCGCCGGCATCGCTGCCGGAAGAGGGCTCGCTGAGGCTGTAGGCGCCGGTCTGCCGGCCACTGGCGACGGGCAAGAGGAACTCGCGTTTTTGTTCCTCGCTGCCGCGGGCCAGGATGGCGCCGCAATAGAGCGAGTTGTTGACGCTGACGATGGTGCCGTGGCTGGCATCGACGCGCGCCAGTTCCTCTATCGTCAGGGCGCAGGCAAGGGCGTCCATGCCGGCGCCGCCGTACTTCTCCGGCACCTCGATTCCCATCAGGCCCAGGGCGCCCATGCGCCGAACGGTTTCGGCGGGGTAGGCGCCTGTTTCGTCCAGTTCGGCCGCGACCGGAGCGATCTCGCGTTGCGCGAAGTCCCGCACGGTGGCGCGCAGCATGCGCTGCTCGTCCGTCAGTCGCAGCAGGGCGCTGTCTTCCGCGAAATCCATGGACCACATACGATATTCATACAAGGTGAATGGTAGTATAACAACAGACGGGCTGTAACTGGCCGGGAGGGGGCATGCCGCGCATCGCCATCGACCACATCGCCATCGTCGTCAGTGACATGGACGCCGCCCTGGGCTTCTGGCAGCATGCGCTGGGCCTTGAATTGCAGCGCATCGAGTCCATTCCCGCCGAGGAGGTCGACGTAGCCTTCCTGGAGACGGAGAACGCCCACGTCGAGTTGCTACTGCCGACCGGCGAGGACAGCGGCATCGCGCGTTATCTGGCGACAAGGGGCCCGGGCATGCACCATTTGTGTCTGGCAGTGACGGACATTGAGGCGGCCATGGGTCGCCTGGAGGAAGCCGGCATCGAACTCATCAACGAGCGCCCGCGGCAACGCGGGGACGGCACACGCTACGCCTTTGTGCATCCGAAGAGCAGCGGCGGCGTTCTGGTCGAGCTTTACCAGAAGGCGTGACGCCGGTGCGTTTGAGAAAGGTCTGACGGGGTGAGCAGCGCAGCGAAAGCAGCCAATGAAATCGTCCTGCCCGTCACGGGCATGACCTGCGCCGCCTGCGTGCGCAACGTGGAGCGGGCTCTGAAGCGTCAGCCAGGCGTGCGGGAAGTCAGCGTCAATCTGGCGACGGAGCGCGCCAGCATTCTGCCGGGGCCGGAGGGTGTGGAACGTGAAACCCTGGTCGGCGCGGTCGAGAAGGCAGGATACGGCGTGCTGGACCTGCAGGACGAAGCCGTCCCGGAAGACGCGGAGCGGGAGGCGCGCGAAGCCGCGATCCTGCAGCAAACGCGACTCCTGCGCGTGGGGCTGGTGTTCACCGTGCCGCTGGCCGCCCTGAGTATGGCGCGGCATTTGACTCTGGCGGCGCCGGACCTTGCCGGGGCCCTCCCCTGGCTGGCGTGGACGGGCTGGCCGTCGGTCTTCTGGTTGCTGGCGACGGTGGTGGTCGTCGTGCTGGGTCGACAGTACGCTTTCGGCGCGTGGCGGGCCCTGCGCAACGGCAGCGCCAACATGGACACCCTGGTGACCCTGGGCAGCGGGGCGGCCTATGTCTACAGCGTGGCCGCCCTGGGCGGGCTGCTGGCGGAAACCGGCGAGTATTTTGAGACCGCGGCGGTGATCCTGACGCTCATCACGCTGGGCAAGCTGCTGGAGGCGCGGGCCCGCGGCCGCAGCAGCGAGGCGATCCGGCGTTTGATGCAACTGGCGCCGCAGAAGGCGGTCGTGCTGCGCGACGGCGAAGAACATGTGGTACCGGTCAGCGCGCTGCAGGTGGGCGACCAGGTGCTGGTGCGGCCCGGCGGGCGCATCCCGGTCGACGGCGCAGTGTTCGAAGGCGACTCGGCAGTCGATGAGTCCCTGCTTACCGGCGAAAGCCTGCCGGTCGACAAAACGCCTGGCGACGAGGTTATCGGCGCCACCCTCAACATACATGGCCGCCTGGTGATTGAGGCGCGCCGCCTCGGCGCCGACAGTGCCCTGGCGCAGATCATTCGCATGGTGGAGGAAGCCCAGGCTTCGCGCGCGCCCATCCAGCGCGTGGCGGACCGCGTCTCGGGCGTGTTCGTGCCGATCGTGCTGGTGCTGGCCCTGCTGACCTTTTTTGGCTGGCTGACCATCGGCCAGGCGAATCTGGCGCAGGCCCTGACCCATGCGGTGGCGGTGCTGGTCATCGCCTGCCCCTGTGCCCTGGGTCTGGCGACGCCGACCGCCATCATGGTCGGCACCGGCCTGGGGGCGGAGAACGGCATACTGTTTCGCAACAGCGCTGCGCTGGAGAATACCAGGGGGCTGCAGGTCATCGCGCTGGACAAGACCGGCACCCTGACGCTGGGCGAAACACGATTGACGGCGCTGCAGGCGGCGCCCGGCTGGAGCGACGCCCAACTGCTGCGCCTGGCCGCCAGCGCCGAACGGGGCAGCGAACACCCTCTGGCGCGCTCGCTGCTGGTCGCGGCCCAGGCGCGGCATCTCGATCTGGCCGAGCCGAATGCCTTCAGGTCGGAAGCGGGCATGGGTGTGCGCGCCACGGTTGAAGGCCGGCAGGTGCTGGCAGGCAGCCTGGCCTGGCTTGAACATGAGGGCATCGCGCTGGACGCCGGCCTGGCGCAGTCCGCGCGTTCCTTGCAGGAGCGGGGTCAGACGACGGTGGCAGTCGCCGTGGACGGCCGGGGAATCGGCGTGCTGGGAATCGCGGACGCCCTGCGTCCCGCTTCCCGCGAGGCCGTCGGCGCCTTGCGGGCCGCCGGTCTGGACGTGGTGATGCTCACCGGCGATAACCGAAACACGGCGCAGGCCATCGCGGCGCAACTGGGCATTGAGGAAGTGCGGGCCGAGGTCCTGCCGCAGGACAAGGCCGCCGCGATTGAGGCGCTGCAGGCGGGTGGCGTACGGGTTGCGATGGTCGGAGACGGCATCAACGACGCGCCGGCCCTGGCGCAGGCCGACGTGGGCATGGCCATCGGTGGCGGCGCGGACATCGCCATGGAGGCGGCGGACCTGACCTTGCCGGGGGCGGACCCGATGGCGGTGGCGCGCGCCATCCAGCTGGGTCGCGCGACCATGCGCACCATTTACCAGAACCTCTTCTGGGCCTTCATCTACAATCTCTTGCTGATTCCGGTCGCCATGCTGGGGGCGCTGGTGCCCGTGTTGGCGGCTGCCGCGATGGCGTTCTCCAGCGTCTTCGTGGTCAGCAACTCGCTGCGGCTACGCAAGTTGCGCCCGGGCGGCTGAATCAGGCCGGGTCAGGCGCGTATTCGATTTCAGTCAGCAATTGTACGATCGCGACTTCGCTGGCCGGCGCACCCCAGGCGACGGTGACATTGCAGCTGTCGGCATCGGCCGCGAGGACCTGCACGCCGTCCAACTCATCCAGTTCGCTGCGGATGGCGCGCACGCAGCCGTCGCAAGTGATGGCCGGGATGTGAAAGGTCTTGCTTTCCATTGGGGGCCTCCCTGAATTAGTCGCAGTTTACACGGGTCCGGCCTGGATTTCAGGCCCCGGCGAGGGCCAGGTCCAGTTCCTCGCGCACTTCCGGGTCGCGTTCCCGCGTCAGACGGGAGCGCAGCGCGGGGCGGGCATCAGTCTCGTCGAGGCGCGCCAGCGCCCAGGCGGCATGGCCCCGCAGCAGGGGACTGGCCGCGTCCAGCAGTCGCGTCAGGGCCGGGACGGCGGCGCTGACATTGCCGTTGGCCGCCGCCAGACAGGCGTTGCGTAGCAGCAGTTCGTGACCCGTGCGCTGCAGGGGCGTCCCGCGCCAGCGACGCAGGAAGGCGCTGGCATCCATTTCCAGCAAATCAGCCAGTAGTGGCGCGATTCGCCCGGGGTCGGCCTGCTGCAGCGCCGCTTCGCGCGTGGGCAGGCTGAAGCGCTGGAAGGGGCAGACGTCCTGACAGAGGTCGCAGCCGAAGATCCAGTTGCCGGTCAGCGGGCGCAGGTCGCGGTCAATCCGGCCCTTGTGCTCAATGGTCAGGTAGCTGATGCAAAGGCGGGCATCCAGCACGAAGGGCCGCGGGAAGGCGTCCGTCGGGCACACATCAAGGCAACGGGTGCAAGTGCCGCAGCCGACGCCCCGTTGCGGCCGGTCGTGGTCGTCGATTTCCAGGCTGGTGAGGATTTCGCCGATGAAAAAGTGGCTGCCGCGGCGGGGGTGGATGAGCATGGTGTTCTTGCCGAAGAAGCCCAGACCGGCCTGTTGCGCGTGACTGCGCTCAAGAATGGCGCCGGTATCGACGTAGACGCGATCGCTGCTGCGCCGGCCGCTCTCGGCATGGAGCCATGCCGCCAGTTGCTCAAGGCGCGCGCTCATCAGGTCGTGATAGTCCAGGCCCCAGGCGTAGGCGGCGATGCGGCCGCGGGTCGGGTCGTCGAGAAGCTGCTCCAGTCCCGGCGTTTGCGCGTAGTCGAGCCCGACGACCAGCAGGGTCTGTACGCCGGGCAGAATGACGTTCAGGTCGCGTCGGCGCGCCTGGCGGTCCGGTCGCGCCAGCCAGGCCATGCTGCCGTGCATGCCCTGGTCGATCCAGCGCCGGTAGGCTGCGAGGGTCGGCGAGGGCCGGGCAGCGGTGATACCGACCAGATTGAAGCCCAGTTCCAGCGTCTTTTCCCGCAGCAGCGCTCCCGAAAAGGCCATGTCAAACGTCGCGCGGAGGCGGGTTCACGACGCCCGGCTGCGTTCCAGCGCGTCCAGCAAAAGGCCGGCCGCTCGCTGAGGCCCGCCGCCCCCGGCCATCTCGATCGCCAGGTCGCGGGCGCCCTGTTGCACGCGGGCGTCATTGAGCAGGGCGCGCGCGCCGGTGAGGAGCGCGCCGCTACGCACGTCGTGCGCGCTGAGGTGGAGGCCGACTTTCGCCTGGGAGACGCGCCGCGCCTGGGCGCGCTGGTCGGCGGCGTGGGGCACGACCAGCTGGGGCACACCATGAACGAGGACTGCATGGGTGGTGCCCATGCCACCGTGATGAATGGCCAGGCGCGCCCGCGGCAGGACGTGATGAAAGTCCACCCAGTTGAGCAGACGCGCGCGGGCGGGCAGGGCGTCGATCAGTTCCGTCTTGCGCTCCGCAGCGACCGGTTGCCAGCCGATAACCACGATCGGAATCAGATCAAGCTTGGCGGCGGCCTGGGCCGCCCAGCTGAAGAAACCCAGATCGCCGGTGAAGGTCGTGCCGAGGGTGATTAACGCCAGCGGCGCGGCGGCGGGAATGGCCTTGAGCCAGGGGGGCGGCTCGTCCGGCGGGATGGAGGGCGCGCCGCCGACGTAGGCGTTTTGCGGCAGGAGGCTGCCGCGCTCCTCCGCGTACCAGTTTTCGGTGAAGAAACAGAGGTGCAAAAGAGGGCTCAGGACGGAAGGAGTGGCGCCGCGGGAAAAGTTGCGACCCTTTAGCCCGAAGCGCTCCAGCAACTGCCGCAGGCGGGCGCGACTGTCCTCGCCGAGGGTCTTCTGAACGGCGAGCAGACGTTCCTCGTCGAGCGCGGCCTGGGCCGGCCAGCCGCCGACGACCAGCGGCAAGTCAAGCGCCTCGGCGGCCAGCGCGGCGGCGCTTAGGAAGGGGTCGGCGACAATCATGTCCGGCGCGCTGCCGTTTCGTCCGCGCTCGATCAGCTCCTCACTGGCGGCGGCGACCCGGTCGACGCTCAGCCAGGTGTCCAGCGCGCGCCGGTAGCGCAGCATGACCGCGTCCTGCGGCGGCAGTTGGCTGACATCGGGCAGCGGCGGCGGCGGCCAGAGCCAGCCGGTCTCTCTGAGGGGGATGAAATCCAGGCCGGCCCGGGTCAGCGTGCGGGCGACCTGCGGCCCGCTGAGCCAGGAGACTCTGTGGCCCCTTGCCTGCAGCGCCTGCGCTGTGCGCAAAAGGCCACCCCAGTCGAGGTGGCCTGGCAGGGGCGCGGAGACAAACCAGAAGTCCGCCATGGAGGCCCTGGCATCAACCCTGGGCGGGCCAGTCCGGAATCGGCACGCAGCACAGCATCAGCTGGCGCGCGGCGCGCACCTCGTCCAGCCGTGAGATGTCGAGGGTGCGCGGCGCGCTGAGCAGCAGGCCGGGGTCTTCCCGCGCCTCTTGCGCGATGTGCCGCATGGCGGCGATGAAGTCATCCAGCGTGGCCTTGTCCTCGGTCTCGGTGGGCTCGATCAGCAGCGCTTCGGGCACGATCAGCGGGAAATAGTTGGTGGGCGGATGAAAGCCGTAGTCCATCAGACGTTTGGAGATATCCAGCGCGTGCACTTCCTCAATGCCCTCAAAGCGGCCCTCGATGACAAATTCGTGGGCGCAAATGCGGGGGTAGGGGATTTTGAAGCTGCGCTGCAAGGAGGCGCGCAGATAGTTGGCGTTGAGCACGGCGTGGCGGGAGATCTCACGGATTCCCCGGTCGCCATGGAAGAGGATGTAGGCGCAGGCGCGCACGTGCATGCCGAAGTTGCCGTGAAAGGCCTTGAGGCGGCCGATCGACTGCGGTGGCATGCGCAAACCGTAGCGGGCCGGCATGTCGGCGCCGGCCTGGGCGACCAGTTCCACGTTGGGGCCCGGAAGGAATGGCGCCAGGCGATCGTTCACCGCGACCGCGCCGCAGCCCGGCCCGCCGCCGCCGTGGGGCGTGGAGAAGGTCTTGTGCAGGTTGTAGTGCATGACGTCAAAGCCCAGGTCGCCGGGCTTGACGATGCCCATGAGCGCGTTCATGTTGGCGCCGTCCATGTACATCAGGCCGCCGCAGCCATGGACCGCGTCCACGATTTCCTGAATGTTGACGTCGAAGAGGCCCAGTGTGCTGGGCACCGTGATCATCATGCCGGCGACTGTCTCGTCGCAGGCGGCGCGCAGGGAATGCAGATCGACGTTGCCTTCGCCGTCGGAGGGCAACTCGACGCTCTCGTAGCCGGCCATGGTGACGGTCGCCGGATTGGTGCCATGCGCGCTGTCCGGCACGAGGATGCGCCGGCGCTGCGAGTCGCCGCGCCGTTCGTGATAGCGACGGATCATCAGAATGCCGGCCAGCTCGCCCTGGGCGCCGGCTGCGGGCATCAGGGTGACGCGCGCGAAGCCGCTGATCTCGGCCAGCCAACCCTGCAGCCGATGCATCAGTTCCAGCGCCCCCTGGGAACTCTCCTCGTCACTGCGCGGGTGCAGGGCGGCGAACCCTGGCAGGCGCGCCACGTCCTCGTTCAGGCGCGGGTTGTACTTCATGGTGCAGGAGCCGAGGGGGTAAAAACCGGTGTCGATCGAGAAATTGCGCCGGCTGAGTCGGGTGAAGTGGCGCACGACCTGCAGTTCGCTGACTTCAGGCAGGTCCAGTTCGCGGCGCAACAATTCCTGCGGCAGGGGCGTTTCCGGGACGTCGCAGACGGGCAGGCGCGCGCCCAGGCGGCCGCTGACGCTCTTTTCGTAGATGGTCGCTTCGCTCATGAGCCTTGCAACTCCCGCAGGCCGGCGACGAGGGCGTCGATTTCTTCGCGGCTGTTCATTTCGGTGAAGGCCAGCAACATGCAGTCTCGCAGGCGCGGGTCTTCCGTCCCCAGATCGTGTCCGCCGATGATGCCGCGTTCGCGCAAGGCGGCGTTCATATCTGAAACCGGACGCGGGCAGCGCAAGGCGAATTCGTGGAAGAAGGGCGGCCGGGTGATGATCTGGTAGTCCTCCTCCAGCGCTGCGATTTGCGCGGCGGCGTAATGTGCCTTGTGCCAGCAGAGTTCGGCCACTTGACGCAGGCCCTGTTTGCCCATCAGCGCCAGATAGACGGCGGCCGCCAGGGCCATCAGTCCCTGGTTGGTGCAGATGTTGCTGCTGGCCTTTTCCCGTCGAATGTCCTGTTCGCGCGGCCGCAGGGTCATTACCCAGGCGCGGCGGCCGTCCTCATCCACCGTTTCGCCGACGATGCGGCCGGCGATTTTGCGAACGAGGCGGGTGCGTGTGGCGAAGAAACCCACGTAGGGCCCCCCGAAAGAAAGCGGGATACCGAGGGGTTGGCCTTCCCCGACGACGATGTCGGCGCCCAGTTCACCGGGGCTTTTCAACAGACCCAGGGCGACGGGATTCACGACGAAGACCAGCAAGGCTCCGGCCTCGTGTACCTTCTGCGCCAGGCCCTGGAAATCCGCGATGTGACCGATGAAATCAGGGTAGGCGACGGCCAGCATGGCCGTATTGTTGTCCAGCTGGCCCACCAGGTCACTCAGGGTTGATGCGCTCTCATCGCCGCGAAACAGCAGGTCCCGACCCTGGTGATAGGTACGGGCGACGTCGCGATACTGTGGATTGATCCAGGGGCTGAACAGGATCTTGTTGCGACGGCCACGGCCGACGTCGACGGCCATGGAGACGGCCTCCGCGAAGCTGGTGGCGCCGTCGTAGTGGCTGGCGTTGGCGGCGTCCATGCCGGTCAGGGCGCAGATCATGCTCTGGTATTCGAATATCGCCTGCAGAGTCCCCTGGCTGAGCTCGGGCTGATAGGGCGTATAGGCGGTCAGGAACTCGCCGCGCAACAGCATGTGGCCCAGCGCCGAGGGAATGTAGTGGTGCCAGGCGCCGCCGCCGCGAAACAGGGCGAAGTCCTGGCCATGATCGTTGGCCTCCGATAGCGACAACAATTCCGCCTGCACTTCAAGTTCGCTGAGCGGGTCGGGAAGGTCCAGCGTCGGAAAGCGATGGCGCGCGGGCACGGCGCCAAACAGGTCCTCGACGGCGCTAACGCCGATGGTCGCCAGCATTTGCTGGCGCTCGGTCTCGGTGTGCGGGACGTAGCTCATGGCGGTCTAGCGGGCGTCGCAATGGGCGACGTAGGCAGCGGCGTCCATCAGGCCGGTCAATTCACCGGCGTCACTGAGCCGCACGCGGACGAGCCAGGCCTCGCCATAGGGGTCGGCATTGGCCAGTTCGGGCTCGTCCTCGACGGCGTTGTTCACCGCCGTGACCGTACCGCTGACCGGCAGGTGCAGGTCTGACGCCGCCTTGACCGACTCCACAACGCCAAAGGAATCGCCCCTGGCGAAGCTGTCACCGACGGCCGGCAGCTCGAGAAAGACGATGTCGTTCAGCTGGTCCTGCGCGTAGTCCGTAATGCCAACGATGCCTTCCTCGCCCTCCACGCGGATCCACTCGTCCGTTTCCTGATATTTCAGGTCCGCCGGCGTCTTCCACTTTCCCATTCCTGCAGCCTCCTGCACAACAAAGGGGCGCACATTGCTGTGCGCCCCTGTCAGCCAAACTCACTTCCAGAGTTATGCGGTCAGTCGCTCCCTGAACCTGAGAGTTTCGTGGCCAGCCCAGCCTGCGGACCACTTGCCCCTTCGGTGGCGCACGGCGGCGCACTCTCGCGACGGACCTGAACAACCTGGAGTCTAGCCGACTCACAGCCCCCTTGCAAGCGCGGGCATGCGGGCGTAGGCTGGAAGCGGAAGCAGTCCCACGTGGCGACGGAGACATGACCCGTGGCGGAGCGAGAGAGCGGGCGCAGGCTGTCGAGACCGGCAACCCTGGTCGCCATTGTGATGAGCCTTTCGATCACCCTGGGTTCACTGCTTTTCATCGTCTGGCGCCTGGCCAATCCGTCTTTCGGCGAAGGGCCGGTGGCACAGGTGGATTCCGGCTCCTGGTTTGACGGCGCGACGCCGATGGACCCGCCGCGGCAGTTGACGGACTTCACCCTGCTCGGCACGGACGGGGGACCTCTGGGCCTGGCCGACCTGAAGGGCAGGGCCACCCTGCTGGTCTTTGGTTACACGCGCTGCCCGGATTACTGTCCCTTAACCCTGAAGGATTTCACGCGCGTGAAGGCGGCGCTGGGCGACAGCGCCAAAGACGTCAACCTTGTGATGGTCAGCGTGGACGGTGAGGTGGACCATCCACTGCGCCTGCGGGACTGGCTGGCGGCTTTCGATCCGACCATGCTCGGCATGACCGGCGCCCGCGAGGAAGTGCGGCGCGTCGGTGAGGAGTTTGGCCTTTATCTCGCCAACAGCAGCCGGCAGGGTCTGCTGGATCACAGCACCTCCAGTTTTCTCATCGATCGCGAAGGACGGTTGAGAACTACGTTCACCGTGGGCACGTCGCCCGCCGTGATTGTCGATTACGTTCAGCAAGTGCTCAACTGAAGACGCGGCATCCGCGCCGACAGGCCGGTCACGACTTCGTAGTTGCTGCTGTCGAAGCGGGCGGCCAGCGTTTCTGCGCTGATGCGCGCGCTACGCTGGCGACCAAGCAACACCACCTCGTCCCCGACTCGGGCCGCGGGAATCGACGATACGTCGATCGCCGTCTTGTCCATGCTGATGCGACCGATCACCGGCGCCACCTGGCCCCGCAACAGGACGTTGGCGGATTGGTGAGGCGCGCGGCGGTAGCCGTGCCCATAGCCCACCGGCAGGACCGCCATGCGCGTGGAGGAGCCCGCCGTCCAGGCCCTGCCGTAGCCCACGCTGTGCCCGGCAGGAAGGTCCTTGAGCTGCACGACCTGCGTTTTCCAGGTCAAGACAGGGCGGAAGCCGGAGGGCAGTGGGACGGTGTCCGAGGGAGAGAGGCCGTACAGCGCAATGCCGGGCCGCACCAGGTCCAGATGGCTTTCAGGCAGGGCCAGGGTTGCCGCCGAATTGGCGCTGTGCAGCGTGGAGAACTGCGCCCCGCGCCGGCGCATGGCCGCCACGGCCGCCAGAAAGCGCCGCAGCTGCTCCCTCGTCCAGTCGTGGTCTTCGTCCGCCTGCGGGAAATGCGTGTAGCAGCCCTCCGGTTGCAACGAGGTCAGGCCCGCCAGTTGCTCCTGAAAGGCGGGCGCGTCCTCCACGAGCGTGCCCATACGGCCCATCCCGCTGTCGAGTTTGACCTGCGCTTTCAGGCGACGACCCGTCCTGCGGGCCTCCTGCTCGCAGGCGCGGGCCTGCGCCGCGTCGAAGAGCGTGAGCGTGAGCCTGTGTTCGATCGCCGTCGGCACGGCCCGTGGTGGCACGAAGGACAGCACCAATATCGGCGCGTCGATGCCGGCCTCACGCAATTCCAGCGCCTCCCCGAGGCCGGCGACGCCCAACGCATGCGCGCCGGCAGCCAGTACGCTGCGGGCCGTGGCGAGGGCGCCATGCCCGTAGGCGTCGGCCTTGATGATCGTCATCAGCTTCGTTGGTGGCCTGGTCAGGCCGCGCAGCAGGCGCAGGTTGGAGCGAATGGCTCCCTGGTCGATTTCCAGCCAGGTGGTCGCGCCAGGAGGTAGCGACGAGGTGGATTCGCACATGGCGGCAGTGTAACGATGGTCAGGGGCCGCTGCCAGCGGCGCAGGGCGCGCGCCTGGCCGTTGCTATAATGGCCCGGGCATTGAAGGCCAGAGACGCATGACAGCGCAATTCGAGGTGGTTGCCAGCCAGGGCCGGGCCAGGGCCGGGGTCTTTCACACTGCCCACGGCCCGCTCGCCACGCCGGTGTTCGCGCCGGTGGGGACCGCGGGGACGGTGAAGGCGGTTTTCCCGCGCGACCTGGAGTTGGCCGGCGTGGGCCTGGTGCTGGCCAACACCTATCATTTGCACTTGCGTCCGGGCGACGAACTGGTGCGGGACCTGGGCGGCCTGCACCGGTTCATGAACTGGCAGGGTCCCATCCTGACCGATTCGGGCGGCTATCAGGTTTTCAGCCTGCAACACATCAACCGCATTGATGACGAAGGCGTCAGTTTCCGCAGCCACATTGATGGCCGTCACCTGCGCTTCACGCCGGAGAAGGTGATCGAAATCCAGCGTAACCTCGGCGCGGACATCATGATGTGCTTCGATGAATGTCCGCCGCCACGCGATCGCGAACGCGTGGAAAACGCGGTGCGTCGTACTGGCGCGTGGGCGCGGCGTTGTCGGGAAGCGCATCCCGTCGATGACCGCCAGGTGTTGTTCGGCATTGTGCAGGGCGGCGCTTTCGCTGACCTGCGCGAACGTTCCGCGCGGGCGCTGCAGGATACCGGCTTTGCGGGCTACGCCCTGGGCGGCCTTTCCGTCGGCGAATCGCGCGCCGACATGCTGGAGGCGCTGGCGCTGTCGGCGCCCATGTTGCCCGACGACCGGCCGCGCTATCTGATGGGCGTGGGCGAGCCGGATGATCTGGTCGAGGGCGTCCGGCAGGGGATCGATATCTTTGATTGCGTTATCCCGACGCGCCTGGCGCGGCACGGCGCCGCCTTCACGGCAAGCGGCCGCATCAACGTCGGCCGTCTGGACTTCGCGCGCGACGAGCGCCCCCTGGATCTCGACTGCGACTGCCCGGCCTGCCGTGACTACTCGCGCGCCATCCTGCGCCACCTGTTCAAGTCACGGGAAATCCTTGGCACCATGTTGCTCAGCCTCCACAATATCCACTTCCTCGTCGGCCTGGTGCGTTCCATGCGCGACGCAATCCTTGAGGGCGATTTCCCCGAGTGGCGCGAGGCCTTCCACCAGCGCTGGTCGCGCGCCGACAGGGGCCAGACTGCCCGCGCCTGAAGGGGCCGGTCGGCACAGAAGGGCCTTGAGGGCTGCCTTGCCGGCTGTCTGGCAGCCAAACGCGCCGGATCAGGGCGAAGGGTCGCCCAGGGTGACGTTGTCGAAAATGTCGCGTTCGTCGATGCGATGGTGCCCGGCCGGCGGCTGAATGCGCGTGTAGCCGACGTGGGAGTGCAGCAGGAGGCGCATCCAGCGGGGGGTGCGGTTGCGCCGTCCGCCCAGTTGACTGGCGTGGCAACGGCTGGCCGCGTCCCAGAGGTCCGACCACTGACGCACGTTGATGCGTGCGTTGGGCGGTTCGATGTTTTCGAGGATGGCCAGCATGTCGACGTCTCCGTTGCGGCCCATGGCGCGCGGGTCCTGGCCGCGCAAACGAGTCATCAGGATGCCGAAACGCAGCAACAGGGTGGGCGAGGAACTGTAGTACAGCTTTTGCGGACGCCAGGGGGACTGGCCTTCGGTATGAAAGTCGTGGTCGCCGGCGAGGTCGTAGGCGTCGGTGGTGGCGCGCTGGATGGCGATGTGGTCCGGATGGCCGTAGCCGCCGTAGCGATTGTGGGTCAGGATGACCTGCGGGCGGATGTCGCGTATCACCTCGACGACGCGACGCGCCAGTTCCTCGCGCGGCGCCTGCCACGAGCAGTCGGGATGGTTGTTGGACTCCGACCCCATCATGCCACTGTCGCGGTAACCCAGCAGGAAGATCTTGCGAAAGCCCAGCAACTTTCGGGCGCAGTCGAGTTCAGCCAGACGCACCGCCTTTTTCGAGCCGTGCCGTTCAACGAAAGACTCGTCCATGGTGCCCACGTCGCCATTGGTGGATACGATGGCGTAGACGTCCGCGCCTTCCGACACGTACCTGGCGACGAGCCCTCCGTAGCCGAAGGTCTCGTCATCCGGATGGGCGACCGAGATCAGCAGGCGACGATCAGACATGGTTCTCCTCCTTGCGCAGGCGCAGGAGTATAGCCCGACCCGCGCAGATTTCCCTGTGCAATGCGGGTTGGCAGGCTTTATACTGCCGCCGGATTTCATCCTCCGGTGGAGGTTGCCTGCATGCGTTTGGCCCGTCTGCTCCCTGCTGTCCTTTTCCTGATGGTCGTTGCCCCGGCCGGTGCGGAGGTCGTGACGCAGGAGACCCCCGGCGCCGGGGTGGAAGCGAGCGGGCCCGAACAGTACCCGTTGAATTACAATTCCCTGACCGGCCTGCCTTACCCGGACAAGGCGGCCATGGACCGGCGAAATCTGATCGTCAAGATCTCCAACTTTCCACCGATTGTGAGGCCGCAGTCGGGTCTCAATCAGGCCGACCTGGTGTATGAGGTTGAATCGGAGAGCGGCATCACGCGCTTTGCGGCCATCTATCGGAGCCAGGCGCCGCGACATGTCGGCTCGGTGCGCAGCGCCCGCCTGCTGGACCTGGAGCTGATGACGATGTACAGCGCCTTTCTCGCCTATTCCGGCACCAGCATCCCGATCCAGCGAATGCTCTGGAGTTCGCAACACGTCTGGCACGCCTTTTCGCCCCTGACGGGCGACAACTGCGAAGACGCCGGTTTTTGCCGTTTTGAGCAGTTTGGCGTTGGCTACGAACACACGCTTTACCTCGATGCGGAACAGCTTTACCGCCTGACAACAGCGCGCGGCATCAACCATGGCTACAAGGCCCGCGGCTTCGCTTTCGACGAAGGTCCCGACAGCGGCGGACAACCGCTGGCGGAAGTCAGCATCAACTGGTGGGGCGAGGGCAATGCCCTGTGGCAATACGATTCAGGGCAGGGCCGCTGGCTTCGCTACACGGACGGTGTGGCCCATTACGACGCCCTCGATGGCCAGCAACTGTGGGCCGATAACCTGATCGTGCTGCAGGTGCCCCACGCCGGACGGCCGGATCTCTTTGTTCCCGGCGCGGATGATGAGTCCCTGGAAGTGCAACTCTGGGACTCGGGGCCGGCGTTGGTGTTGCGTGACGGTCGCTGGTACAGCGGCGACTGGTTGCGCTTCAGTCGGGCGACGACGGTTGCCCTGCAACTCAGTCACACGGGCAGCGACAAGCCCATCCGGCTGAAGCCCGGACGCAGCTGGATCTCGATTGTGCGTAACCTGCGCGACGTGACGCTTTCCGAATACCTGACGGATTTCGTGGCCCTGGGGCAACACACACCGGCCCGCGGCTGAAACTCGCGTCAGTGCTAATGGCCGCTGTGTTTGACCTCCGCGCCGGAGCCGCCGCGCAAAAAGTCGAAATCCGCACCCTGATCGGCCTGCTCCACGTGCTCTACGTAGAGTTTGCTGTAGCCACGCAGGCTTTCGGTGGGCCGCGCTTGCCAGACCTGGCGGCGGCGCTGCAACTCCTCGTCGCTGACCAGCAGTTGCAGGCGTCGCGCCGGCACGTCAAGTTCGATTTCATCGCCATTGCGCACCAGCGCGAGAGCGCCGCCCAGAGCGGATTCCGGGGCGACGTGCAGCACGACCGCGCCAAAGGCCGTGCCGCTCATGCGCCCGTCCGAAATACGAACCATGTCCTCGACACCCTGCAACAACAGTTTCTTCGGCAGGTTGAAGTTGCCGACCTCGGGCATGCCGGGGAAGCCCTTCGGCCCAACCTGCTTGAGCACCAGCACACTGTCCGGCGCGACGTCGAGGTCGGGATCGTCGATTCGATCGTGATAGTCGTCGATATCTTCGAAAACGACGGCCGTCCCGCGATGCTGATGTAACGCTGGCGAGGCCGCCGAGGGCTTGATGACAGCGCCATCCGGGCAGAGGTTGCCGCGCAGGATGCTGAGCCCGGCCCCGCGCTGGAAGGGCTCGTCGAGGTCGGCGATGACCTTGCGATTGTAGTTCCTGGCGTTGGCTGTGTTCTGCCCCAGCGTGCCGCCGTTGACCGTCAGGGCTTCCATGTGCAGCGAGTCTTTCAGTTGGCGGATGACCACGGGCAGCCCGCCGGCGTAGAAGAAGTCCTCCATCAGGTAGTCGCCGGAGGGCATGAGGTTGACCAGCAGCGGCATCTGGCTGCCCAGGCGATCGAAGTCGTCCAGCTCCAGAGGCAGGCCCAGGCGCCCGGCGATGGCCAGCAGATGCACCACGAAGTTGGTTGAGCCGCCGACGGCCGCGTTGACGCGAATGGCGTTTTCCAGCGCGGGCCGTGTCAGGACCTGCGACAGGCGCAGGTCTTCGCGCACCATTTCGACGATGCGGCGGCCGGAGAGATGCGCAAGGCGTCGGCGCCGCGAGGCGGCGGCCGGAATGGCGGCCGCGCCTGGCAAGGTCAAACCCAGCGCCTCGACCATGCAGGCCATGGTCGAGGCCGTACCCATGGTCATGCAGTGGCCGTCGCTGCGCGACATGCAGCTTTCGGCGTCCTGATAGTCCTCCATAGTGATGCGACCGACGCGCAGGTCGTCGCTAAGGCGCCAGACGTCGGTGCCGGAACCGATGTCGCGGCCGCGAAATTTGCCGTTGAGCATGGGGCCGCCATTGACCACGATGGTCGGCAAATCGACGCTGGCGGCTCCCATCAGACAGGCCGGCGTGGTCTTGTCGCAGCCGGTCAGCAACACCACGCCGTCCAGGGGATTGGCGCGGATGGTCTCCTCGATTTCCATGCTGGCGAGGTTGCGGTAGAGCATGGTGGTTGGGCGCATCAGGGACTCGCCCAGCGACATGGCCGGGAATTCCAGGGGCAGGCCGCCCGCCTCATAAACGCCACGCCGCACAAACTCGGCCAGCACGCGGAAGTGGCCGTTGCAGGGCGTCAGTTCCGACCAGGTGTTGCAAATGCCGATGACCGGACGTCCGTCGAAGACATGGTCGGGCAGGCCCTGGTTCTTGAGCCAGCTGCGGCCGACGAAGCCGGGCTTGTCCTCATCGCCGAACCAGCGGCGACTGCGCAATTCGGTCACAGGACATCCTCTCTTTGTGCGATTGAAGAGCGCTTCAGTCGTCGGCGGCCAGAATGTGGGTGACCACCGTGGCGCCCGTGCCGCCGATGTTCTGCGCCATGCCGATGGCCGCCCCCGGCACCTGGGCCGCGCCGGCATCGCCGCGCAATTGCCTGGCCAGATCGACCATTTGATAGACGCCGGTCGCGCCGACGGGGTGGCCGCGTCCCTTCAGGCCGCCCAGCGTACAGATGGGTATGCGGCCCTGTGGCGAAATTTCCCCGTCTGCGGCCAGTTGCGTCGCCTGGCCCGGTTTGGCGAAACCGGCCGCTTCCAGGCTCAGCGCGGCCATGATGGAGAAGGCGTCGTGCAACTCAAAGACGTCCATGTCCCCTGGCCCGAGGCCGGCCTGATCACAGGCCCGCTGCGCGCTCAGCCGGGCGGCGTGAAGGTCGATCGGGTCACCCCGACTGGCGAGATCGACGCTGTCGGTGGCGCAGGCGCTGGCCAACACGCGCAAGGGGGCCTTGCCGGAGGCGCGCGCCAGATCGGCCGAGCCGAGGATCAAGGCCGCCGCGCCATCGGCGACGGGCGAACTGTCAAAGAGGTTGACGGGGTCGGAAATGATCGGCGCGCGCCGCCAGGTCTCCATGGTGATGGCGCGGCGAAACATGGCGCAGGGGTTGTGCACGGCATTGGCGTGGGCATTGAGGCTGAAGGGCGCGAAGGCCTCGTGGGCGATTCGATGCTCATGCATGTAGCGGCGCATGATGAGCGCGTTGAGCGCGACGAAGGTGGCGCCGTGAGCACCCTCGAAATCGGCGTCGGCGGCGGTGGCAAGGGCCGTGGTGACCGGGCCGCCGGTGGCGTCGGTCATTTTCTCCACGCCGCAGACGGCGACCAGGTCCAGCATGCCGCTGGCGATGGCGCGCACGGCAGCCTGAATCGCGACTCCGCCGGAAGCGCAGGCCGCCTCCACGGTGGTCGCCTCCAGCCCGCGCCAGCCGACGTGGCTGGCGATCAGGGCGCCCAGCTGCGTCTGGTTGCTGATGCGCGCCGCCAGCATGTTGGCGACGAAGAGCGCCTGGGGCAGGTCAACGCCCGCGTCGGTGACGGCGGCCTGCAGGGCGTCAGCCGCCAGATCGCGCAGGCTTCGGTCCCACCACTCCCCGACGGGCGTCTGGCCGATACCGAGGACGAATACATCGCGCATGAAATCTGCTCCGGGAGCGAGGGCCCTGCCGGCACTATAGCATGGCGACGCTCTCAATTCCTGTCGATTCAGGGGCAGGCGGGAGGACGCGGTCCAGCGGGCTTCCGCGCTTGTCAGCCCGACCTGGCGCCCGTAGAATTGAGGGTCCGAAGAAACTGCAGCGGAGTTGGCATGGCGCTGGACAAGATTGTGGTGCGCGGCGCGCGCGAACACAATCTCAAGGACATCGACGTCGATATCCCGCGCAACAGTCTGGTCGTCATCACCGGGCTCTCCGGCTCGGGCAAGTCCTCACTGGCCTTTGACACCATCTTTGCCGAGGGCCAGCGGCGCTATGTCGAGAGCCTGAGCGCCTACGCGCGGCAATTTCTGGGGCAGATGGAAAAGCCGGACGTCGACCAGATTGAGGGGCTGAGTCCGGCGGTCTCGATCGACCAGCGCGGCGTCAGCCAGAATCCGCGTTCCACGGTGGGCACGGTCACCGAAATCTACGACTATCTGCGGCTACTCTTCGCGCGGATTGGCGTGCCGCACTGTCCGGTCTGCGGCGACGAGGTGATGGCGCAAAGCGCCCAGCAGATCGTGGATGCCGTGTTGGCGCTGCCCGACGGAACGCGGGCGCAAATCCTTGCGCCGGTGATCCAGAACCGCAAGGGGCATCACGAACGCGTCCTGGAGGAAATCGGCCGGGCCGGCTTCCAGCGCGTGCGCGTCAACGGGGAAGTGCGCGAACTGGAAGAGGAGATCGCGCTCGACCGCTACAAAATCCACAACATCGAAATCGTCGTCGACCGCCTGATTATCCGTCACCACGACGACCCGGACACGGAGGACGCGCGCGGTTTTGTCACCCGCGTGACGGATTCCATAGAGACTGCGCTGGAGCTCGGCAAGGGACTCGTCGTCATCAATGACGTCACGGACGCGGCCCAGCCCGTGGACATCCTGTTCAGCGAGCATCTGGCCTGTGTCAACGGCCATGGCAGCCTGCCGGAACTGGAACCGCGGCTTTTCAGCTTCAATACGCCCAAAGGGGCCTGCCCGGACTGTCAGGGCCTGGGGTTCCGACTGGAGATCGACCCGGCGAACCTGGTGACGAACCCGGAACTGGGGATTTCCGAAGGGGCCATTGACGCCAACGGCTGGAATCTGACCGAATCTTCCGGCTGGACCCAGGGCATGATGCGGGCCCTGGCGCGGGACATGGACTTTGACCTGCGCACGCCCTGGCGCGACCTGACGGCGGAGCAGCAGGACGCTGTCATGTACGGGCTCGGCAAGCGCCGCCTGGAAGTGCAGTATCGCAACAGTCAGGGCCAGACGCGCAGCTGGACCACCAGCTTTGAGGGAATCGTCAACAACCTGAATCGCCGTTATCGCGAGACGGCGTCGGACTTCATTCGCGATCGCATTGAGGAGTGCATGGTGCGCACGCCCTGTCCGACCTGCTCGGGGCAGCGCCTGCGACCGGAAGCGCTGGCGGTCACGATCGCCGACAAGACGATCCATCATTCCACGTCCATGACCGTCAAGGCCCTGCTTGACTGGGTGCAGGGCCTGCGCGGTGAACAGGCCTCGCAAAATGGCGCCGTCCTCGGCGAGCGGGACCGCTTCGTGGCGCGACAGGTGTTGAATGAAATCAGCGCGCGCGCCCGCTTCCTCAACGACGTGGGGCTGGACTACCTGACGCTTTCGCGCTTCGCCGGATCGCTGAGCGGCGGGGAGGCGCAGCGCATCCGCCTGGCGACGCAGATTGGCAGCCGTCTGACCGGCGTGCTCTACGTGCTGGACGAACCTTCAATCGGCCTGCACCAGCGCGACAACGCCCGCCTCATCGACACGCTCCGGGGTATGCGCGACCTGGGCAACACCTTGCTGGTGGTCGAACATGACGAGGAGACCATGCGCTCCGCGGACTGGCTGATCGATCTGGGGCCGGGCGCCGGCGAGCGCGGCGGCCAGGTGGTCGCCGAGGGTCCGCCGGAGCAGGTGGAGCAGACTGAGGAAAGCCTCACAGGCGCCTATCTCTCCGGTCGCCTGCGCATCGACGTGCCGGAGTCCCGGCGACCCGGCAGCGGCCAGGAACTGGTCATGCGCGGCGCCGGCGAGAACAACCTCAAGGGCATCGACGTGAGTTTGCCGCTGGGCACGTTGATCTGCATCACCGGCGTCAGCGGCAGCGGCAAGAGCACCCTGATGATCGACACCCTCTACCGTCAGCTGGCGCGACGCCTGAACAACAGTCGGGAACGACCCGGCGCGCTGGAAGCGCTGGACGGGGCCGGGCACGTCGACAAGATCATCAACATCGACCAGAGTCCCATCGGGCGCACGCCGCGCAGCAACCCCGGCACCTACACCAAGATGTTTGACAGCATTCGCCAACTCTTCGCCGAACTGCCGGAGAGCAAAATCCGCGGCTACATGCCCGGACGTTTCAGCTTCAACGTCAAGGGCGGCCGCTGCGAGAATTGCCAGGGGCAGGGGCAATTGCAGATCGAGATGCAGTTCCTGCCCGACATTTACGTCACCTGCGAGGTGTGCGGGGGCGCGCGCTACAATCGCGAGACGCTGCAAGTGCGCTATCGTGACAAGAGCATCGCCGACGTGCTGGACATGACCGTCAGCGAAGGGCTGGAATTTTTCGCCAACATCCCTCCCATTCTTAACAAGCTGAAGACTCTGGACGCGGTGGGCCTGGGCTACATTCGCATCGGTCAACCGGCCACCACGCTCAGCGGCGGCGAGGCACAGCGCGTCAAGCTCAGTCGTGAACTGGCGAAGCGCGCCACCGGCCAGACGCTCTACATCCTCGACGAGCCTTCCACGGGTCTGCACGCGGCCGACGTCAAGCGCCTGATCGCCGTTTTGCAGCAGCTGGTCGACAACGGCAACACTGTACTGGTTATCGAGCACAACCTGGACATCATCAAGGTGGCCGACTGGATCGTTGATCTGGGGCCGGAGGGCGGAGACGCCGGTGGCGAGGTCATCGCCACCGGTACCCCCGAGGACGTCGCCCTGCAGGAGACCAGTTACACCGGGCAATGGCTGCGGCCAGTTCTGGCACGACCGGAGGCCCTGGGCGACCCGGCCTGAAACCACATAAGGGAGGCAGCATGTTGCGTAACCTGAACAGCATCCAGGTGGAGCGCGCGCTGCGCGAGGAAGAGCCGGGCCCTCCCTTTCCGCCGGCGGCGGACCGCGACGCCTGGGAGGCGGTCCGTGCCGGTCTGGGTGAGGAAGAATGCCGGCGACTCATCCAGCGTGGAGAAGAGGCGGCCCGCGCCGGCATCACGGACCTGCCGGCCACGCTCTTTCTGGAATTCCAGCGCATCGGTGAGCGCAATGCCTATGACAGGAACTGGGGTCTGCGTCGGCGCGGACTGAACTGGATGACGCTGGCGGAGTGTCTTGAGTTCGAGGGTCGCTTTATCGATCCGCTGCTTGACACGGCCTGGGCCATCTGTGAGGAGAGCACCTGGGCGATCGCGGCCCATCAGCGGGCCCTGACGGACATGGAGCGGCCGCACATCGACCTGATGGCCACGATGACCGGCGCCTACCTTGCCGAGTTTGACTTCTTGCTGGGCGCAGAGATGGAACCGGCGCTCGGTGTGCGCATTCGCCATGAAATGGACCGCCGCCTGTTCACGCCCTGGCTGCAGCGCCATGATTTTCACTGGATGTACAGCCTGGAGGAACGTACGGTCAACAACTGGAACGGTGTTTGCAACGGCAATTTGCTGACGGCAGCGCTGCACCTGGAGCCGGACCCGGCGCGCCTGGCGGAGATGGTCATCCGGGCGGCGCATTCCCTGGCGGACTTCATTGACGGCTTCGAATGCGACGGCGGTTCGACCGAGGGCGTCTCCTGCTGGGGCTTCGGCTTTGGCAACTTCATCATGGCCGCCGCGCTGCTGGAGCAGAGGACCAATGGCCGTCTCAGCTTTCTCGGTGACGAGCAGCGCATGCGCGACATCGCCCGCTTTCCGCTGCGCACCCTGGTCAGTCCCGGCAAATGGGCCGAAATCTCCGACATTCATCCAGACATGGAATGTCCCCTGTGGCTGATCGACTGGCTGGCGCAACGGCTTGACATACCGGAGTTGCATGCCCTGGCCCGCGAACACCTGCGTATGGGAATGGACTGGCGCGAGGCGCCCCTGACATGGGACCTGCGCAGTCTGTTGTGGCGCGCCGCGCAGCCGGACGTTGTGGGTGATGAACGCTTTGTGCCAGCCCGTCACGATTTCTACAGCGGCATGCACTGGATGTTCGCGCGCCGGGACCCGACGGACCCGGATGCGCTGGTACTGGTGGCGAAGGGCGGTCACAATGGCGAGATGCACAACCAGAACGACCTGGGCTCGATCATCGTGCACCATGGTCGCGAAAACCTGATCGTCGATCCAGGCCGTGGACGCTTCAGTCGCGAGTATTTCGGGGCCGGGCGCTACGATTTGCTGGTCAACCAGTCCTTCGGTCATTCCTGTCCGGTGCCCAACGGGCAGATGCAGGGTCCGTTGACCCACGTGCGCCATGGCGACAGAAGAAGCGACTCCGGCTATCACGCGCGTCTGCTCGAACATCGCGCCGACGAGACTCAAGACCTTCTCAGGCTGGAGCTGGCCGACGCCTGGGACGAGGCTGCGGACCTGGAGTCGCTGCGCAGGACGGTCGTGCTGCAGCGTGACTGTCCTGCCGGACGCATAGAGCTGCTGGACGAGGTCCAATTTGCCAGCGGCCCCGGCATGCTGGAGAGCGTGCTGATCACCTTCGGCGAGGTTGAGGAGGGCGCGGGCCAGGTCGTCATTCGCGGCGAACGGGCGGCCCTGCGGGTGGACTACGACGCCGGAGCCCTGCAACTGCGGACGGAGTTCGTGCCCCAGGTGGCGCTCTTTGTGGAGAAGCGGGACCTGCGGCGCGTCATTTTCTCGTTTCGCGAGCCCCGTCAGGAGGGCAGCATCCGACTGGATATTGCACCACTGACCGTGTAACGGGGCGCAGGGTGACCGGCCGGGGAATTCGGTCGTTTTGCAATGCCCGTTCAAAACGGGTATACATTTGTCTGCAGGCGAGTGGTGTCAAACGGCCCCTGGCCGGGGAGGTGGCTCAGCAGCCAACGTTCATGAAGGGCCTGAAGCTTTATTCCGGCCCTGGAATCAGTCAGAAGAAGGATGAGAGGTTGAGTATTCATGGTTGAGAAACATACGCTTGATCGCAGACAATTCCTGAAATCCGTCGCCGGCGCGGCGGCAGCCGGAGTGGCGGCCACGCCACTGCTCCAGGCCGTGCCCGCGGTCGCCCAGGACATGATGTATTCCCAGGCGCCGATGCTGGATGATATGGGCCTGCCGCCGGTGGAGGAGCGTCTGCCATCCAACCCGCGCGTGATCCCGGTCTTCGAGGAGATCGGCGAATACGGCGGGACCTGGCGTCGCGGCTTCAAGGGTCGCGCCGACATGCAGGGGCCGGCCAAGCTCTTCTACGCCTTTGGCCTGCACTTTCAGTACACCGAGGACCTGAGCAACGTCATTATCGTGCCCGGTCTCTATGACGAGTGGTCGCAGAACGAAGACTCGACCGAATACACCTTCCACATTCGTGAAGGCATGAAGTGGTCGGACGGTCATCCCTTCACCACCGCAGACGTGCAATTCTGGTACGACTGGTATCAGAATGGCGAAATCGGCGCCACGCGCTCTGTGTTGAACGTGGGCGGCCAGAACCTTGAGATCGATATCGCTGACGATGAGACCTTCACCCTGAAACTTGGCGCGCCCAGTCCGCTGCTGCCCTTCAAGGTGGCGCGCGACGACACCGAGGGCCAGCACGGCGGGCCGACCATGGCCGCGCCGGCGCATTACCTCTCGCAGTTCGTCCAGGACCACGAAAATGCCAATCAGGAAATGATCGACGCGGCAGTGGCGGCCAACGAGGTGGCCACCTGGCAGGAGCTCTTCGGTACCGGCGGCACACCGCGCGGTCCGATTTCCTGGTGGGCCACCAACCCGGACGTGCCGGTCATGCACGCCTGGTGGATGGAAAAGCCGCTGCCTTTCAACGATCCGATCGTGCTGGTGCGCAACCCCTACTTCTACAGTGTGGACGAGACGGGCCAGCAGTTGCCTTACATCGACCGCATCGAGCACAAGCTCTTTGAGGACAACGCCATCTTCGACCTGTGGGTTACCCAGGGCGAGATCGACATGCAGGTGCGGCACGTCAATGCGGGCAACTTCACGCTCTACAAGGAAAATGAAGAGGCGGGCGGCTACCGCGTACTGCTGTGGAGGGGCGCCACCACCAACGCCTACCATCCCAACACCAGCAGCGACGACCCGCGCAAGCGCGCCCTCTTCAGCGATCCGCGCTTCCGTGAGGCCCTGTCGGTGGCGATCGACCGGGTTGCCATCAACGAACTGGTCTACGACGGCCTGCTGGAACCGCGTCAGGGCAGCCCGGTCTCGGGTTCGCCGGACTTCAGCGCCGAACTGGAACAGCGCTGGACGGAATACGACCCTGATCGCGCCAACGCCCTGCTGGACGAGATCGGCATGGCGATGGGCGGGGACGGCTTCCGCACGGCGCCGGACGGTGAGTCAATCAACTTCCAGTTGTTGCACTCGCAGGTGGGCAACCAGACCTGGCTGGACGAAATCAGTCAGGTTATCGGCTACTGGCGCGCCATAGGCCTCAACGTCATCGAAGACGGCGTCGAGCGCTCGCTCTACCAGGAGCGCGCCCTCAACAACCAGGTGGATATCGGCACCTGGGACGTCGACCGCAGCCTGATCATTCAGGCCGATCCGCGCTCCTACATCGGTGATTCGCCGCAGCAGGTCTGGGCGCCGAAATACAATCGCTGGCGGACTGGCGGCGCCAACAGCGAGGAACCGCCGGAGGACCATCCGATCCGCCGCATCTGGGCCCTCTGGGAACAGGTCACTGTCGAGCCGGACGCCGAAAAGCGCTCCGCCCTGATGCAGGAACTGATGGGTGTGCACGCCGAGGCGCCCTTCGCCATCGGCACCGTGGGCGAGGCGCCGCAACCGGTGATCGTCACCAACAGCATGCACAACGTGCCCAACGACATCGTCGACGACACCTCGCTGCGTAACATCCGCGTCGCCTACCCTGAGCAGTTCTTCTTCAAATCCTCGATGTAAGCGGGCGCATGACGTGGATTTCATGGCCGGGGCAGGGCAACAAGCCTGCCCCGGTTCGTTTGTAACTGACAGCAAGGGGAGGGCAGTGAACAGTCGCCACAGGGTGCGCACGCTCACCAGGGGGCCGCGGCATCACTTCTTTGGTTACTACAGCGTACCGATCTGGAACCCGGCCGAGACGCACTTGCTGTGCATCGAGAGCGAGTTTCAGGACCATTTGCCGCTGCCGGGGGAGCGCGGCGTCATCGGTCTGGCCGATGCGCTGAGCGGCGAATTCACGCCGGTCACTACCACTGACGCCTGGAACCTGCAGCAGGGCACCTGGCTTTACTGGAACCCTGCGGCGCCGGGCCGCGAAGTCGTCCACAACGACCGCGTGGACGGTCGCCTGGTCACCGTGGTGCATGACATCGAGAGCGGTGAACGGCGCCTGTTGCCGCGGCCCATCAACGTACTCAGCCGTGACGGACGATACGCGCTGTGCCTCGACTATGGACGTATGGGGCGATTGCGCAAGGTCGTCGGTTACCAGGGCGCGGAGGACCCCTACCCGGACGATCCGCACCCCGAAAAAGACGGCATCTTCCGCCTCGACATGCAAAGCGGCGAGGTGACCCTGCTTTACTCGATCCATGAGGTGTGGGAACAGCTGGTCGGGCGGCACCCGGAATTGCGCGAACGGCACATGTGGTTCAACCACACGACCATCAATCCCTCCGGCACGCGTTTCTATTTTCTGGCGCGCGCCTGGGCCGGCGGCGTGGAGAACACCCACTTGCAAAGCGCCCTGTACACCGGCGCCATGGACGGCGGCGAGCTGCGCTGCCTGATCGACTTTGGCGGCTTTGTCTCGCATCTGGACTGGCGCGACGACGAGAGCATGGCGGTCACCTGCACGACGACCAGCCCGCAGGAAAGGGGTACGCGGCAGCACTTCATGCTGGCGGACCGGGAAGGGGCGGAGCTGCGTCCCATGGGCGGCGGCCAGCTGGACTTTGACGGACACATGACCTTTTCGCCGGACGGCCGCTGGATGGTCACCGACCGCAATGTAGGCACGACGCTGGAAAAGCTGCTCCTGCTTGTACGGGTGGAAGACGAGGCTGTGCAGGTGCTGCATCGCTTTGACATGCAGCAGCCTTCCTGGCTAAGTGGCGACCTGCGTTGCGACCTGCATCCGCGCTGGAACCGCAGTGGCGACCAGGTCTGCGTGGACGCGATCGCCGCCGATGGCACGCGTCAACTGCATATTGTCGATCTGGAGTTGTAGGCGGCGTGGGCGTCGGCAAGCAGTTTCGCGACCAACAGAGTCGTTGCGAAGACCCGATCAGCGGCCGCGAAGTCACCTGCCTGACGAACTGGCCGGGGCATTCCTGGCAGTTCTACTTCACCCATCCCTGCTGGTTCGACGGGGGTCGCGCCTTTCTGTTTCATTCCGAGCGTGACAATGCCAGCAACTATTTCCACTATGAACTGGCGACGGGCGAAATCGTCCAGTTGACGGACCTGCAGGGTGAAGAGGCCTTCTTCAAGGGTTGTCTGTGTCCGGCGACCGGTTGCTTCTACTACTGGTCGGGGGCCGCGCTGCTTGAGTTGCAGATCGATACGCCGGGACAGCGGCAGGCCTTCGAGGTGGAACCCCCTTTCAGCCCGATCAAATGGGCACGAAGCTCAACGTCAGCGCCGACGGCCGCTACGTCGTCGCCGTGCTGCTGGATGTCCCCAAAGGCTACGATCCCCTGAATTTGCATCCCTGCTACACGCCGCCCCTCACCCGCCTGGCGCGCATTGACGTCGCCGACGGAGACGAGGAGGTTTTGCCGGAGGACCGCCGCTTCATCGGGCATCTCAATACCTCCCCGGCGCGGGCGGAGCTGATGACCTGTACGCACGAGGGGCACATCAGCGTGGACGACCAGCGCATTCACGGCCTGAACATGTTGACGGGCGAGATCTGGGTCATTCGCCCCGAGCGTGGTGAATACAGGCTGGTCGCCGAGCACTGGTTTGCCGACGGCGAGACCCTGGGCTTTCGTTGCCATAACCGCGCCGACGCCGATACCCGTTTTGGCTCCATTCGTTTTGACAACACCGGGCACGTCGAAACGGTGCTGCCCTACAGCCGCCATTTTCACAGTCTGGACAGTTCGCTGGTCGTTGGCGACGGCGCCCCTGTCTTTCAGTCGGGGAATCCTGGAACCCGTTTAGTAACGTGGCCCTGCATCCTGCTGCATCCCTGGGAGGGAGAGGGCTGGGGGCAGCCGCAGATCCTGGCGTATCACGGCAGCAGCTTTAATGGGCAGCGCGCCCATCCGCACGCGCACATCACGCCGGACGGCCGGAATGTGCTGTTCACGACCAACCGCCGAAGCTACAAGAGCGAGTATTCGAACATTCACATGGTGCCGATCGGCGACCTTCGGGAGCTACCCGCGCTGGACGTCGAAAAGGGCGTCAGCCTGCGCGGCATTTAGCAGAAATCGGGCCGACGCCACCCCAGAGTGTTCTGTTGGGACAAGCCTGACCTGGTCGGCCACGCAAAAACATGGTGCCAAATAAAACTGGAGCGAATAATGGGTGTGGGCAAGGAATTCAGGGACAAACAGGTCCGGTATCAGGACCGTCTAAGCGGACGCGAGATCACGCGCCTGACGGGCTGGATGGCGCATTCCTGGCAGTTTTATTTCACACATCCCTGTTGGATAGACGGGGGGCGCGCTTTCCTGTTTCATTCGGAACGCGACAACGCCGGCAACTATTTTCGCTATGAGCTGGCGACGGGCGACATCGTCCAGCTGACGGACAACCAGGGCGAGGTGTTTTTCAACAGCTGCCTGGCGCCGGCCACGGAATGTTTTTTCCACTGGAACGGTAACACGCTGCAGGAACTTGACCTGAACACGCTGCAGGAAAGACCGGTCTATGAGGCGGAAGCGCCCTTCCTGCCCCGTGGCCATGGTTCGCAGATCAGCGCCACGGCGGACGGCCGTCACGTGATCACCATTCTGGAAGTCCCGCCGAACATCGACGACGCGGTCGAACAGGGCGCCGGCTACGATCCGGGCTTCCGCAGCCCTTTCTTCGACCCGCCCCTGTCGCGTCTGGTACGCATCGACGTCGCTTCCGGTGAGGCTCAGGTCCTGCGCGAGGAGCGGCGCTACATCACGCACCTCAACACCTCGCCGACCCGCCCGGACCTGATGACCTATTGTCATGAAGGCCCCTGGCATTTGATCGAGGAACGCATCCACGGGCTGAACGTGGAGACGGGCGAGGAATGGAACATTCGCCCGCAACACGGCGAATACTCGGTCATCGCTGAGCACTGGTTCGCCGATGGCGAGACGATCGGCTTTCGCAGCCATAACCGCGCAGCCAACGACACGCGCTTCGGCTGCATCCGTTATGATAATTCCGGTCATGTTGAGACCGTGTTGCCCTACAGCCGGCACTTCCACAGTCTGGATGGATCGCTGGTGGTCGGTGATGGCATGCCGGTCTATCTGCTGCCGGGCATGCTGAACACGACGGTCACCTGGCCCTGCATCCTCCTGCATGAACGCGAAGGGACAGGGCAGGGCTGGGGGCCGGCGCGCGTGCTGGCCTACCACGGCAGCAGCTTCAGCGGCCAGCGCTGTCACCCGCACCCGCACATCACGCCGGACGGGCAGCACGTGCTCTTCACGACCAACATGTCGGACTATTCGAATATCTACCTCGCGCCGATCGGCGAGGTGGGTGAGCTGCCGCTGCTGGACCTGGAGACCGGCGGCGTCTGAACGTTGCGCGACTTCCGGGCAGCAGGGTACGCGGGGGCAACATGCTGTCGGTTCCTGCGCCTGGATGTAGCGCTGTGTGAAGGGCAGGAGCGATCCCCTGATCGATTCCATCGAAAGTGGGCGGCCCGGTCTCTCCCTGCAGGATCGGACGGGAAAGTTGAGCCTTGCAGCGAGATGGTGGGCCTGGTCGCCTTTCAGCAGCGAGGCGGACGCCAGTGGGGACTGACCAACGCCGCCTCGGTCATTATGATCACGCCGGTTATCGTTCTGTCCCTCGCCCTGCAGCGCCGCTTCATCCACGGCCTGACCCAGGGCGGGTTGAAGGCATGATACCCATTGGCAATCTGAATTCAGGAGAAGGACATGGCAACACCCGCGGACTATATGGAACGAGTCTACGCCGGCGTGCTCGGCAAGATCATCGGCGTCTATCTGGGGCGGCCCTTCGAGGGCTGGCACTACGAGCCGATCATGGAGCACCTGGGCGAGATCAACTACTACGTGCATGAACGCTTCGGCGCGCCGCTGATCGTGCCGGACGACGACATCTCCGGCACCTTCGCCTTCCTGCGCGCGCTGCCGGACTTCGGCAACAGCCCTGACATCACCGCCGGGCAAATTGGCAAAACCTGGCTGAACTATCTGATCGAGGGGCGCACCGTGCTGTGGTGGGGTGGCCTCGGCAATTCGACCGAGCACACCGCCTACCTGCGCCTGAAGAGCGGCATCCCTGCGCCGATGAGCGGCTCGATCGCCACCAACGGCAAGGTGGTGGCCGAGCAAATCGGCTCGCAAATTTTCATCGACGGCTGGGCGCTGGTCTCGCCCGGCGACCCGGAACAGGCGGCGCAACTGGCGCGCAAGGCCGGCAGCGTCAGTCACGATGGAGAGGCCATCTACGGCGCGCAGGTGCTGGCGGCGATGGAAGCCCAGGCCTTTGTCGAGAGCGACCTCAACGTGTTGATCGACACGGCCCTGCGCTTCATCCCGCCGGATTCGATCATCGCGCGCATGATCAACGACATCCGCGAGTGGCACGAGGACGTGGCCAACTGGCACGACGCGCGCGCGCTGATGCAGGAGCGCTACGGCTACGACAGGTACGGCGGCAATTGCCACATGGTGCCCAACCACGGCCTGATCATTTTGTCGCTGCTTTATGGCGACGACGACTTTCAGAAGTCGCTGAAAATCGTCAACACCTGCGGCTGGGACACCGACTGCAACTCCGGCAACGTCGGCTGCTTGCTGGGCATCAAGAACGGCCTGGCCGGGCTGGAGACAGGGCCGGACTTCCGCGGGCCGGTCGCCGACCGCCTGTACATCCCCTCGGCGGAGACCGGCACGACCATCTCCGACGCGCTGCGCGAAAGCGTCAAGGTCGCCAACATCGGCCGCGCCCTGCTGGGCGAAGCGCCGCTGGCGCCCAAGAACGGCGCCCGCTTCCACTTCAGTCTGCCGGGCTCGGTGCAGGGCTTCACGCTGGAAGAGAGCGAGGAATCGGGCGGCACGGCGACGGTGGCCAACGTGGCCACGGCCGGTGGATACGGCCTGGGCATCGATTATCGGCGCCTGGCGGAGGGGCGCGTCGCGCGTGTGACGACGCCGACCTTCATCCCCTCGAAGGAGGCGCGCGACTATTTTGAGAGGTCGCAAAGCTACGGCCTGCTGTCCTCGCCGACGCTGGGGCCGGGGCAGAGCGTGCGCGCGCGGGTGCTGGTCGACGCCGGCAACGAGGCGGCGGTCAATGTGCGCCTGGCAGCCTGGCATTATGACACGGGAGACGAGCGGACCCTGTTCGGCCAGGCACCCCGGACGCTGGCGCCAGGCGCCGACGTCGAACTGGAGTGGACGGTGCCGGACACGGGCGGACAGCCGGTCTGCGCCGTTGGCATCGAAATCAGTGGGGCAGGGGGCGTCAGCGGCAGGGTCGTGCTGGACTGGCTGACCTGGGACGGCGTGCCGGACGTTGTGCTGGGGAACCCGCATCCGGGGCCGACCCGCCGGCGCCGTCAACACCAGTCCATTATGTGGAAGCGGGCCTGGGTGGATGCCCTGGACAGTGGCGATTCCGATCGCTACCCCGAGTTTTTCCGCCTGATCCAGAACGAGGGCCGCGGCCTGGTGCTGCACGGCGCGCGCGAGTGGGAGGACTATCGCTTCCGCGCGACCCTGACGCCGCACATGTGCGTGACCGGCGGCATTGCCGTGCGCGTGCAGGGCTTGCGCCGCTACTACGCCCTGCTGCTGGACCAGGAGCGCGCCCGTCTGGTGCGCATGCTGAACGGCGACGAAAGCGTGCTGGCCGAGGTGGCCGGCGGCTGGAGCTTCGGCGAGACCAGCGAATTGCAGCTGGAGGTCGAGGGCGAGCGGCTGGTCGGCCGCATCGATGGCAAGGTGGTCATCGAGGCGACGGACGCTGACGCCAACCTGGGCAGCGGCGGTGTGGCGCTGGTCTGCGAGGAAGGGCGCATCGGCTGCGATGAAGTGGCCATTGAGCCTCTTACGTGAGAAAGGTTGCACTCTCAGCCACAATCTGTACAATTGCCTGGTACTGCCGCGGGGCCGTTCGGCCCTGCGGGTGACTGTCCGTACGGAAAAAGGAGAAAACCGTGCTTAGAAAAGCAATATTTGTAGCCATCGCGCTGATGGTGCTGGTGCCCGCGCTGAACGTGACGGCGCAGCCCTCCGGCCTGCCGGTGGACGTACCGCGCGACGAACTGTTCGTCATGGACCAGATCTTCCGCTGGTCGATTATCGACAACTACAACGTCTGGAGGCCAGGAAGGATAACGCCCCATCGCCACGCCCTGATAGCTGAGACGCTCTGGTATCTGGACCAGGAGACCGGCAACATCATGTCGGGCGCTTCCAACGAGCCTCCGGTCTACAATGACGACTATACGCAGATGACCGTCACGCTGGTCGACAGCCTCAAGTGGAGCGATGGCGAGGCCTTCAACGCCGACGACCTGGTCTTCACGGTTGAGACGGTTTGGAATACGCCGGAACTGAGCTTCGGCGGCTGGCACGCACAGTTTGTGGACTTCCTGGAGTCGGTCGAGAAGGTGGATGACCATACGGTCACCTTCACCCTGAACAGGCCGAATCCGCGCTTCCACAAGAATTTCGAGGCACGCTGGGCCGGCTTATACATGATGCCCGAGCACGCTTTCTCGCAGATCGAGGACCTGGTGAACTACACCTACCAGGATGGCCCCTATCTGGGTCTTTACGCGCCGGTGGAAATGGACCCCAACGGCTTCTGGGACCTGTTCAAGAAGCGTGATGACCCTGAGAACACGGCCGTTTGCCAGTACCACATGAATGAAGATTGCGGCCCTGGCTACGTCCTGACCATCCTCTACGGCGACAGCACCAAGAAGGTCATCGCCATGACCCGCGGCGAACTGGACGCCTTCATGAACGTCGACTTTGAGGCCTTCGAGTCCCTGCTTGCCTCGACGCCCACGGCGAAGTCCTGGTATCCGGAATTCCCCTGGGCCTACCCCAACGAGACCAGCAGCCGCCTGATTCGTTTCAACTTCGACACCCATGAATGGACCAACAACAAGGACGTGCGCTGGGCCCTGGCGCTGGCGCTGGACATTGTCCAGTTGCAGACCGAGTACATCGGCGGCGTCGCCAAGGTCGTTTACGTGAACGTCCCCTATACGCCGAAACTGGCCGAGCTCTATTACAACCATCCGCGGATGCAGGAGTGGGTCGAGAACCTTGAGATCGACGTGGCGGGCGAGCCTTACAAGCCCTTCGACGCGACGGTGGCGGACCGCATCGGCGAATGGGCCGATGAGCAGGGCTACGCCCAGCCGGCCGAGACGGCCGCCGCCTCCTACGGCAGTGGCTGGTGGAAATACGACACCGACACCGCCGCGAAGTTGCTGGAGCACAACGGCTACACCCGTGACGGTAACGGCGACTGGTACACGCCTGAAGGCGAACGCTTCAGCTTCTCGATTCAGGCAGCGCCGGACGAGGTAGACTCCTTCCGCGTGGCCAACGCCGCGGCGGACATGTGGAACGACTTCGGCATCGACGTCGAACTGCAGGGTCTGGAGCGCAGCGTCTGGGGCGCCAACTTCGAGACGGGTCAGTTCGAGACGGACGCCCCCTGGCTGAGCTTCGTGCTGCCGGACGGTGACGGCTGGCCCCAAATGCGCAGCTACCACTCGAAGTACTACGTCCCGGCCCCCGAGCTCCATAACGCCCTTGGCGGCGGCACGCCCGCGCGCCTGGTGGACCCGGTGCTCGACGAACTGATCGACGCCATGGAGTCTCTCCACCCCCAGGACCCGCAGAATCTGGAGCTCGTGCACCAGTTCCTGCAGCACTGGGTGGAGAACATGTATTACATCTCCACGGTCAGCTTCAAGAAGTTCGTGACCTGGAACGAACTTTACTGGACGAACCCCCCCAGCGCCGAGAACGACGTCTACATGCCGCTCTACTGGTTCCAGGGCGGTCGTTTCTCGATTGGCGGCCTTGAGTCACTTGGCGGCTAATCAAACAGATTCACCCGCGGGGCGGAGGGGCTGCGGCCCGCCGCCCCGTCTTTTCGCGGCCAGCAACGGGGGAGAAGCCAGACCATGACGCTGTTGCAACAATTCATTCTGCCGCGCCTGCTGCAGTGGGTCATCGTCATCGTCGTCGGCATCACGATTACCTTTCTCATCCCGCGCCTGTCACCGGTCAATCCCATCCAGCAGGCCCTCGGCCGTTTAACCCAGTTTGCGACGCTGGAGCCGGAGGCCGTCCTTCAACTGAGGGAACAGTTGATGGCCAACTACGGCCTGGAAGGCAGCATTGTCGAGCAGTATTTTCGTTTCTGGGGCAATCTGTTGGGGGGTGACCTGGGGCCGTCCTTTGGCGCGTTTCCGCAGCGGGTCAACGACATGATCGGCAGGGCGCTGCCCTATACCGTGGCCCTGCTGACCTTTACCACCATCATGGGCTGGATCATCGGCATCATCGTCGGCACCCTGGCCGCCTACTATCCGGGCCGCCTCACCAACCTGGTTGCGGGCGTGATGATTGTGGTTTATCCGGTTCCCTATTTCATTATCGCCTTCATTTTTCTGATGGCCTTCACCTATTACATACCCTTTTTCCCGCTTATCGGAGTCTTTCGCGGTGAACCTTTTGAAGCTGAATTCATCGCCACTTATTTGCACAGCACCTTCCTGCCGGCCGTAACGCTGCTGATCACCGGCCTCTCCTTCCGTTTTATCATGGCGCGCGCCCTGGGCACGGCCGAACTTTCCAGCGACCACGTGCAATACGCCACCATGGCCGGTCTGCCCGACCGGCGCCTGATGACCAGCTACGTGGCGCGCAACACCATGTTGCCCCAGGTGACCGATCTGGGTCTTTCCATGGGCAGCATTTTCAGCGGCACCCTGATCACGGAGGCGGTCTTCGGTTATCCCGGCCTGGGCGACCTGCTGTTGCAGGCCATCTACCAGGCGGACTACAACGTCGTGATGGGCATCACCCTGCTTTCCATCGTGGGCATCGCCACCGCTTCGCTGATCGTCGATCTCAGCTATCCGCTGGTGGACCCGCGGGTCCGCTACCGCTAGCGACACGGGAGCTTAGGGTCATGTTTGGCATTGTGGGTCTGGTTACCAACATCCGCGACCTGATGAAGTTCAGCGGGGCCTTTCGCTGGGGCTTTATCGTGCTGGTGTTTGTGTTCCTGATGGCGGGACTGTCCTGGTTCTCCCCCTATGAGGAGGACCATCGCCGCGACACACCGCGCGGCAAGCCGCCGCTGACGGAGATCAGCATTGGCAGGGATGACGACGGCGAACGCATTTACGCGCGCACCCTGCTTGGCACGACCTCGCAGGGACAGGACGTCTTCTGGCAGTTGACCTTCGCCGTCCGCAATACCTTCCTCATCGCCGGGACGGCCGTGTTCATCGGGCGCAGCATCGCCATCCTGCTGGGCATGCTCACCGGCTACATGGGCGGCGTCTTTGACCGGGTACTCTCGACGATCATCGACAGTCTCATCGTCCTGCCACGCCTGCCGCTTTTGATTTTGATCGCTGCCATTCTGCGCGGCGATATCACGACACTGGGGCTGGGCGTGCTGCTGGGCATCATGGACTGGGCGCATCCTTCCAAGCGCTACCGCGCCCAGGTGCTCAGCCTGCGCGAACGCGAGTTTACGCACACGGCGGTCTTTTCGGGAATGAATCCGGTGAAGGTGGTCGTGCGCGAGCACATGCCTTTCCTCGTGCCCTTCCTGCTGGCGGACGTGGTCAGCGGTTTCCTGTGGGCGATCGGCATGGAAGTCACGCTGGCCTACCTGGGTCTTGGTCAAATCAGCGTCCCCACCATCGGCTCCCTGCTTTACTGGGGCAATTACTACAACGCGCTGCTCCTCAACCAGACCTGGGTGCTGATTCCGGCCATCGCGGCGGCCGTCTTCACGGTGGCGGGCTTTTACATGCTGTCCCAGGGAATTACGCATTACCTCGACCCGCGGACGCGCCTGACCCGCCTGGGCGTGAGCGACTCATGAGCCCGGAAACAGCGGCGAGCGCCGGAATGGAGCAGGCCAGGGTGAACGAAGAAGCGCGCAACGTCGTCGAGGCCGAGGGCCTGAAAGCCTGGTACATCACCCAGGCCTATGGCGTGGAACGCACCGTCAAGGCCGTGGACGACCTGACGCTGGCTATCCGCGAGGGCGAAATCTATGGCATCGCGGGCGAGAGCGGCTGTGGCAAGTCGACCCTGCTGAAGGCGCTGCTGGGCGAAATCGTGTCGCCGTTGACCATCGTGGGCGGCAAGGTCGAATATGACTTCGATGCCGGCAAGATCGACGCCCTGAAACAGACGGAGGAGGACCGCGAGGCAATCCGCTGGCGGCGCGTCTCCTACATTCCGCAGGGTTCGATGCACGTCCTCAACCCGGTGCGGCGCATCCGCGACACCTTTCACGACTTTATCGCCGCGCACCAGGAGACCACGCGCGAGCAATCGATCGAGATGGCGCGCAACTACCTCCAGGAACTGGGCCTGCGGGAGGGCGTGCTGGGCAATTACCCGCACCAGCTCTCCGGCGGCATGCGGCAGCGGGTGACGATCGCCCTGGCGACGATTTTGACGCCCCGGCTGATCTTTGCGGATGAGCCGACCACAGCACTGGACGTGGTGGTGCAACGCGGCGTCATCGAATTGTTGAAAGAGGTTCAAAAGCGCGAAAACAGCACGCTGGTGCTGGTCACCCATGACATGGGCGTACACGCCAACCTGACCAACCGCGTCGCCGTGCTTTACGCCGGCAACCTGGTGGAGGAGGCGGACACGTCCACCATTTTCCGCCGACCGCGTCATCCATACACGCGTTACCTGATCGAATCGCTGCCGCGGATGGGCGACCGCAGCGAGCGCGTGGGCATTCCCGGCCGGCCGCCGGCGCTGGACAACCCGCCGGATGGCTGCCGCTTTCATCCCCGCTGCCCGCTGGCGACCGACATTTGTCGCCAGGAGGTGCCGCCGCTGTTGCCCGTGGAGGGCATCGGCAACGGGACGGGGCCGCCGCACCGGGTGGCATGTTTCCACCAGGTGGACGCCCCGCTTGAAGCCGGTGAAATTGAACATGCCGCGGAGATGCCGCATGCAGACTGACAGAGAACATTCCCTGCTGAGCGTAGAGAGTCTGCAGCGCGTTTTCGTCACGCGTGAAGGGTTTTCGACGACGCGCTTGGAGGCGGTGGCGGGAGCAAGTTTCGCCATTCGCAACGACAGGCCGGAGATTTACACCTTGGCCGGTGAAAGCGGCAGCGGCAAGACGACCCTGGCGCGCCTGGTGCTGGGTCTTGAGCACGCGACCTCCGGCAACATGTATTACAAGGGCAGGGACGTCCTGCATTTGACCAACAAGGAACGGCGCGACTGGTTCCTGAAGGAAGTGCAACCGATTTTTCAGGACCCCTTCGCCACCTTCAGCCCGCTGAAGCGCATTGACAGCTACCTCTACGAGACGACGCGCAACTACAAGATGGCGACGACGCGCGAGGGCATCGACGCGCACGTTGACGAGGCCTTGCATGCCGTGGGTCTGTCGCTGGCAGAGGTGCGCGGGCGCTATCCCAATGAACTTTCCGGCGGCCAGGCGCAACGTGTGTCGGTGGCACGCGCCCTGCTGACTCGACCTTCGCTGCTGGTGGCCGACGAGCCGGTCAGCATGCTGGACGCCTCGCTGCGCATGTCCATCGTCAATCTGTTCCGCACGCTGCGTGACGAGCACAAGGTAAGCGTGCTCTACATCACCCATGACCTGACCACGGCCTACTACGCTGCGGACCGCATCGCGGTCATGCTGCGCGGCTGGGTAGTGGAGAGCGGCCCTGTGGAAAACGTGCTCGGCGAGCCGCTGCACCCCTACACGCAGAACCTGAAGAACGCCATCCCGGAGGCCGATCCCGAGAAGACCTGGGAGGGCGATGCCAGCCTGGCCGTGATGGATACGGAAGAATACACCCGCACCGGCTGTCGCTATGCGGGCCGCTGCCCGGCCGTGATGGACATCTGCAAAACCACGGTGCCGCGCGACATTGAAGTGCAGGGCCGCAGCGTCAAGTGTTTCCTCTATGACGAGGAAGTCCCTGAGGCAGAACGTACGCAAGCGATGGCCAACGGGGCCCCCGTTGCCTGAAGCTGCGGGTCGGCAACTCGCGGACAGGCCGGTCATCGGACTGGCGACGGCCGGTCGGCGGGAAAGCCGCGATTTTAGCAAACATTACCGTGAACTCTATACGGTTCCTGCGCAATACGTGGACGCGATTCGTCGCGCCGGCGGGCTGCCGGTTCTGCTGCCGCCTGGCGACCCCGCCTGGATGGGCAACATTCCCCTCGATGGTATGATCGCCACCGGTGGCGGCGATCTCGACCCGGCGCGCTATGGTGGCGACTGCGCGCACCCGCAACTTTCGGAACCCGATGCGGAGCGTGACGAAACCGAGATACAGATGATGCGCTGGCTGGCGCGCGGCGACCTGCCTACACTGATGATTTGTCGTGGCCTGCAGGCGCTGAACGTCGCTCTGGGCGGCACGCTTATCGAACACATCCCGGACCATGTGCATCCCGACATCCATCGCAGCCCGGGTGGCTCCTGGTCGACCCATCCGGTCAGCGTTGAACCGGACTCCCTGTTGGAACGCAGTTGTCACGGGCGGGAAGTGAGCACCGTTTCCTCGCATCACCAGGCGATTCGCGACCTTGCGCCGGGGCTGCGCGTCGTGGCGCAGGCGCCGGACGGCATCATCGAGGCCGTCGAGGCGCCGGACCATCCCTTCCTGCTGGCAGTACAGTGGCACCCGGAGGTGTCGGCCGACGTGGACCCGCAGCAACAGGCGCTGTTCGACGCCCTGGTTGCCTTCGCCGCTGGCAGGCGGGAAGCTGTCGGCCCGCTGCCGGAAGCGCAGGTCGCCGGCGGCTAACTTCCCGGCCGCGCCAGATTATTTGCGACGTGGAAAACGACTGAGCACGGTCGCCGGGCGGGGCAGGGCGACCCGCGCGCCCATTCGCAGGGTGGCTCCTGACCGTCTGGAATCTCCCGCGGCGACCACGTGCAGGTTGGCGCCGGCGCGACCGGCGTCCTTCCTCAACCAGGCCTGACCAAGTTGCGTTCCGTCGCCGCTGGCGGCGCAACTCGTGACGACGCCCACGACGCGTCCCCGCTCATCGATGAGCGCGTCGCCCTGATGGGCAGGGCGGGCGCGTCGGCCATCCAGACGAAAACGGGTCACGCCGGCCTCGCGCCTGGCTTCGTGGGCGGCGAAGGCGGATTTTCCAATGAACCAGGGCTTGTAGAGCCGCACGTAGCTGCCAAAGCCGGCGTCCGCAGGATTGAGGCCCAGCGGCCCCGCCAGTTCGTGACCGTAGAGCGGCAGGCCGGCCTCAATGCGCAGGCTGTCGCGCGCGGCCAGACCGCAAGGCGCGGCGCCATGCTGCAGCAAGGATTGCGCCAGCGTTGACGCCTGCTCCGGGTGAACAAATAGTTCGTAGGCGACGCGCTCGCCGGTGTAGCCGGTCCGTGACACGATCAGGTCGAAGTCGGCGAAACGGGCCTGAATCACGCCGGCCCATGGCAAGGTCTTCAGACGGCGCAAGTCGCGGTCGTCAGCGCCCAGCCCGGCCAGGACCTCGTGGCTGCCTGGCCCCTGCAGCGCCAGATCGACGCGACGGTCGTCGCCGCTGGACTCCGCGCGCAAGTCGCGCAGTGCAAATCGATCGCAGTTCTCGATTCGACGGTCCGGGTAGTCCGGGTCGACTTGCACGCTGCCGGCCATCACGGCCTGCAGCCAGGCGAGCACTTTTTCGTTGTTTGAGGCATTGACGACCATCAACCAGCGCTCTTCCGCCAGGCGGTAGAGCATCAGGTCGTCCAGCGGCAAGCCTCTTTCATCCAGGAGAAATGAGTACTGCGAGGCCCCCATGGCGATTTTCGTGACGTCATTGGTCGTTACACGGTCAAGAAAATCGCCCGCGCCTGGGCCCGTGAACTCCAGCACGCCCATATGCGCCACGTCGAAGAGACCGGCGCCCGCCCGCACCGCCTGATGTTCCTCGCGCACCGAGCTGTACCAGACCGGCATGTCGTAGCCGGCGAAATCCACCAGGCGCGCGCCAAGTTGCTGATGCAGGCCGTGAAGGGGAGTCACCCGCAGTTCGTCGAGTTCCGGCTCCTTGTAACTGAAGGAGGGCAGAGGATCTGCGGAAGAACGTTCCTGATGACCGATGTATCGGATCTTGTCGACCCGGCCGCACTCTTCAGGCCAGTCAGCGCTGACGTCGACGGGCAGTTGCGACAGGTCGGTGGGCCCGGCGACCCTGACGTCCACCGGCCCAGGCAATTTGCCGTACAGATCTTGTTTATCGTGCACGACGTAACCGTCGGAGAGCGCGCGCAACCAGGAGGCGACGCGTCCCTGCGCCCGCTCAACATGCAGGCGGAAGCAGTCGCCCGAGCCTTCCACAACGGCGCGTGAGAGCAGGACGCCATCGGCGCCGTACACACTTGACGCCTGATGCTGGTCCGGCACCAGCGCCAGCACGTTGCTGCCGGTAGCCAGGTGCAGGAAATTGCGGGCGTGCTCGCCCCGGACTTCGAGCGTGAGCCAGCCATCGAGGTCCGCTTCGCTGTCCAGATCGTGAAAATGGGGATAGCCGTCCACAGCGGCGTCGGTGTCGATGCCCGCGCTGGCGGCCAGTTCACGAACGGCGAGGCGCATCTCTTGCAGCAGGTCGAAATCAATTTTGGCGCGCGGCTGGGGCCGCAGGCGACCTGTAAGCGAGAAAGGACGGCAGGCCGCAAGCAGCGTGGCGATGATTTCGGCCAGGCGGTCGATTTCTGCGTCGCCGAAGCCGCGCTGGGTGACCCAGGGCGTGCCGATGCGAATGCCGCCCGGCCGCAGGGCGCTGGTATCGCCGGGAATCGTCTGGCGGTTGAGTACGATGCCCGCCAGGTCCAGCAGGCGAGCGGCCATATCGCCGCTCAACGCCGTGCCATCCTCACCCCTGATCGTGCTGCAGTCCACCACCAGCAAATGGGTGTTGGTGCCGCCATAGGGCAGGCGCAGGCCCTGCTCCTGCAGGCGACTGGCCAGGCGTTGCGCGTTACGGCAGGTGCGATGCTGGAGTTCCCTGAAGCTGTCGCTGCCCGCCAGGCGCATGGACACAGCCAGGGCGGCCACGGCGTTCATGTGCGGGCCACCCTGCTCGCCGGGGAAGACGGCGCGATCGATCTTGCGCGCCAGCGGCGCACGATGCGTGATGATGGCGGCGCCCCGCGGCCCGTTGAGCGTTTTATGCGTGGTGAATGTGACGACGTCAGCGATGCCAACCGGGTTTGGGTAAGCGCCGGCGATGACCAGGCCGGCCACGTGAGCGACGTCGGCCAGCAGGTACGCGCCGACTTCATCGGCGATGTCGCGAAACAGGCCAAGGTCCGGCGCGAAGGAGTAGCTGCTGTAGCCCGCAATGATCATTTTCGGAGCGTGCTGCCGCGCCAGCTGACGCAGGGCGTCGTAGTCGATGCGCTCGTTGATCGGATCGATGCCATAGCTGACGATGTTGTAGTTGATGCCGCTGCGGTTGACCGGGCTGCCGTGCGTGAGGTGGCCGCCCTGAATCAGGTCCATGCCCATGACCGTGTCGCCAATATCCAGCAGGGCGCTGTAGACGGCGTTGTTGGCCGGCCCGCCGGACAGCGCCTGCACATTGACGTAAAGCTCATCCGCAGCGAAGCGCTCCGTGGCGAATCGCTCTGCGGTACGGCGACGGGCGAGGGCCTCCAGGATGTTGGCGTATTCGGTGCCCTTGTAATAACGATGGTCCGCCTGGCGCCGGTACTCGGGCAGGCGCACATGGTAATCGAGGATTTCCTCCTCTCTCATGCGGCGTGTGTGTTCCAGCGGATAGCCTTCCGCGTAGATGTTGTGAAAGGATGAGGACAGGGTCTCGCGGACGACGGCCGGCACGGTACTTTCCGAGGGGATCAGGATCAGGTAGCGGGCCTGGCGGGCGGTCTCGTGACGCACGAGTTCGGCGACCGCGGGGTCCAGTTCTTCCAGACTGCCGCGAATCAAGAAGTCGGACATGGGCTCTTTCCGCACTGAATGAAGGTCGGGCATTGTAGCATGGCGCTCCGGCAGGGTACAGACGCTGCGCCGGGACTGCGCTTTGACATTCCTGAACCCTGGCTCTACAATCGACCCTCACCATCTGTTTTGAGGACACCGGGTCCTGTGGCCCGGTCTGTGTATGGAGGAAGCCAGGAAAGCGATTCTGGCACAGGGAAGGGCATGAAGGAATACACAAGCGAGAACATCCGCAACGTCGCCTTGACGGGCCATCAGGGGTCCGGCAAGACCTCGCTGGTTGAAGCGTTGCTCTACAACAGCGGCGTTACCAATCGTCTGGGAACCGTCGAGGAAGGCAACACGGTTTCGGACTGGGACGATGATGAGAAGGAGCGCGCGCTTTCGCTCTCCACTTCGCTGGTTCCGGTCGAGTTTAACGAGACCAAGATCAACCTGCTGGACACCCCTGGTTACACGGACTTTCAGGGCGAGGTGAAGAACGCGGTCTACGTGGCGGATTCGATCGTGGTTGTGGTTGATGCGGTTGCCGGTGTGGAAGTGGGGACCGAGCTGGCCTGGGAATTTGCCCGCGCCAGTCGGCAACCCATAATGGTCGTGATCAACAAGGTGGACCGGGACAACGCCGATTTCGATGCCGCGCTTGCAAGTCTGCAGGAAAGCTTTTCGGACTACAAGTTCATTCCGGTCATGTTGCCGCTGGGCGAACAGGCCGACTTTGCCGGCGTGGTCAACCTGATCACGCAAAAGGCCTACCTGGGCGCGGGCGCGGAGCGCTCTGACCTCCCGCCTGACATGGAAGATGCGGTGGAGACAGCGCGCCTGGAACTGGTGGAGGCGGCCGCCGAATCCGACGACGACCTGATCGAGAAATACTTCGAGGAAGGCGACCTCAGCGATGAGGAGATTCGTAACGGCATGCGCAAGGCCGCGCGTGACCCCGAACTGCGAACAGTGCCGGTCTTCGCCACCGCGGCCACCAAAAACATCGGCATTGTGCCCTTGATGGAGGCGCTGATTGCCTACGCGCCGCAACCTGGCGGCCGCAGCGTTCGCCTGGAGAGCGGCGACGAAGCCGGCGAAACGCTGGCGGCGACGCAGGACGACGATGCGCCGCTGGCCGCTTGGGTCTTCAAGTCCATCAACGATCGTTACGTCGGCACCTTGACCTATTTCCGCATCTTCTCGGGTTCGGTGCTGGCGGACACGCGTTATTACAACAGTACGCGGCGCCATGAGGAGCGTTTCGGCCCCCTGATTGTGATGCGCGGCAAGGAACAGGAGAATGTCAGTGTCCTGTACTGCGGCGACATCGGGGTCGTTTCCAAGCTCGGCGACACGCGCACCGGCGACACGCTCAGCACCAGGGACGCGCAACTTCAGATCGCCAGCCCGGACCTGCCGGCGCCGCTGTACATGGTGGCCATCTCGCCCCGCACCCAGGCGGATGGTACGCGCATGGGCTCCATTTTGACCAATCTGGCGGGTTCCGACCCCACCCTGCGCTGGCGCCATGACGGCGACACGCGCCAGACGATTCTCGAGGGCATGGGCGAGGCGCACGTGAACCTGGCCATCAGCAGGGCGGAACGGCTGGGAGTCAATCTCGATACCGGGATGCCCCGCGTGCCCTACAAGGAGACCATCACCCGCAGCAGTGAGGCGACCTACCGCCACAAGAAACAGACCGGCGGCGCGGGCCAGTTCGCCGAAATCAGCCTCCGCCTGGAGCCCAACGCCGGCAATGGCTACGAGTACGAATCGAAGGTCTTCGGCGGGGCGATCTCCAGTTCCTTCCTGCCCTCCATCGACAAGGGCATACAGACCGTTCTGCCGGAAGGTGTGATCGCCGGCTTCCCCGTGGTGGACGTGAAGGCCGTGGTTTTCGATGGCAAGGAACACCCGGTCGATTCAAAGGACATCGCCTTCCAGATCGCGGGTCGCGAAGGATTCAGGGAAGCCTTCAGCGAGGCGGGCCCCGTCCTGCAGGAACCGATCATGGACGTGCGCATCACAGTGCCGGAATCCATGATGGGTGACATCATGGGCGACCTGAACACGCGGCGCGGGCGCGTGCAGGGCATGGAGAGCGAAAGCAGCAAGAGCATTGTCAGCGCGCAGGTCCCGTTGGCGGAGATGATCCGCTACGGCAACGACCTGCGTTCGATCACCGGCGGCCGCGGAATCTATACCATGGTGTTTTCGCACTATGAGCAGGTGCCCGCGCACCTTACCGGCGACGTGATCGCCGCCGCGAAACGCGAGGCCGAAGAAGAACAGTAGTCGCCGCCTCCGCCAATCAAAAGGGCCCCTGCTTTCGTGGCGGAGGCCTTTTTAATTGTACTGACTGTCGGGCGTCAGGCGACGTCGCTCTCCTCACCGCCCTGCAGCGGATGACGGGCGCGGGAGACGACGGTGGGTTCCGGTCGCGTTTCCGGCCGGTCTTCCTTGACGTCCGGCTCCTGTCCGTTGGAGGCCGCCGCTTCGCCGCTGTCGGCAGGTTCTGACAATGTCGGCCCCTGCTCTTCCGCGTCTTCGGGGACGGCCGCCTCAATGCCGAGGATTTCGAGAATGCGCCCGCTCTCGACGGTCTCGTTTTCGAGAAGTTCCACGGCGATTTGGTCCAGGTCGCTGCGATGCTCACGCAACAGGGACAGCACTGTCTGGTAGGAACCGGTGATGATGTTGCCGATTTCCTGGTCGACCAGCGCCTGGGTTTCATCGCTCACCTGGGTGTTGCGCTGGATGTTGTAGCCGAGGAAAGGCTGTTCTTCCTCATTGCTGAGGTCGATCAGGCCCACCTTTTCGCTCATCCCCAGTTCGGTGACCATGCTGCGGGCGATGCGCGTCACCATTGTGATGTCCGCGCGTGCGCCGGAACTGATGTCATCAAGCACGATTTCCTCGGCGGCGCGCCCGCCCAGACCGACCTTGATGCGCGCCAGCAGCTGCTGGCGTGAGAGCGTGCGGCGATCATGTTCGGCCTGAAACACGGTGACGCCGAGCGCCTGGCCGTGGGGCACGATGGTGACCTTGGATACGGGATCGGCGCCTGGCGTCAGGGCGGCGACCAGCGCGTGCCCGGCTTCGTGCCAGGCCGTCAGACGGCGCTCCTCCTTATCGATCAGGGGCGAGCCCTTGATGCCCAGAACGATGCGATCGAAGGCCTCGTAGAAGTCCCGCATGCCGATGAATTTGCGTGCAGCGCGCGCGGCGTGCAGCGCGGCTTCATTGGCCAGATTGGCCAGGTCTGCGCCGGAGAAGCCGATGGTGCTACGTGACATCTCCTTGATACTGACGTCCTCCGCGAGCGGTTTGCCGCGGGTGTGAATGTTGAGAATCGCTTCCCGACCCTTGCGGTCCGGCCATCCCACCATGACCTGGCGGTCAAAGCGCCCGGGACGCAACAGGGCGGGGTCGAGCACGTCGGAGCGGTTGGTGGCGGCCATGACAATGATGCTTTCGTTCTGGTCGAAACCGTCCATTTCGGCCAGCATCTGGTTGAGCGTCTGTTCGCGTTCGTCGTGACCGCCGCCGAGCCCGGCCCCGCGCCGTCGGCCGACGGCATCGATCTCGTCGATGAAGATGATGCCAGGGGCGTTTTCCTTGGCCTTGTTGAACAGGTCGCGCACACGGCTGGCGCCGACGCCGACAAACATCTCCACGAACTCCGAGGCCACCAGGCTGAAGAAGGCCACGTTGGCTTCCCCGGCGACGGCGCGCGCCAGCAAGGTCTTGCCGGTGCCTGGCGGGCCGACCAGCAAGACACCGCGCGGTATGCGCGCGCCCAGCGCCACGTACTTGTCGGGCTCCTTGAGGAAATCGACGATCTCTTCCAGTTCCTGGCGGGCATTGTCCTGGCCGGCCACGTCGCTGAAGGTCACCTGGGGGCGTTCGGCATCGTACTGCCGCGCCTGGGAACGGCCGAAACCAAATATGCCGCCCATTTGCCCCTGGGCGCGGCGCGCGGACCAGATGAAAAAGCCCAGCAGCAGCAGAATGGGTCCGAAGTTAAAGAGGAATAGCAGTATTGGCGATGTTTCACTGGTGCGCGACCTGACAATGACGTTGTTTTCGCGCAGGGCTGCCGTCAGTTGCGGATCATCCACGGGCAGCAGGGTGGTGGTAAACCAGTTTGAAGTGCGGGAGGGTTCGGAACTGATGGTGCCCGAGGGCGGCCAGGTCACCATCGTGCGGAAGCGCCCGGTGACGTTGATGTCCTCCATCGTCACCTGGACGACACGTCCGGCCTCGACCTGTTCGTAAAAGAAGGAATAGGGAATTTCGATGGGTTGCTCGCCGCCAAACTCGCTGACCATTCCGGGCACGCGGAAGAAGAGCCACAGCAGGATGAGCAGCCAGACGGCAGGCCAAACCCAGTTGGGAATACGAAAGCGGGGCTGACGGTCTCCGGGATCCTGGTCACCGGACTTGTTGAAGCCAAACATTGGGTTCGCCTGATCCTCTCATTCGGGAGAGAGACGAAAGATACCTGCCGTCAGTGTATCATATAGCCACGCGCGGGTCTGTGCCTTTCATTAGAACGGCGATAGCGATTCGCGAGGGGAGCGCCCATGAACCGGTTAGTGCATGAGACCAGCCCCTATCTGTTGCAGCATCGCGACAATCCGGTCCACTGGTATCCCTGGGGTGAGGAGGCCTTTGCCCGCGCGCGGGACGAGGACAAGCCACTGCTGCTGAGCGTGGGCTACAGCGCCTGCCACTGGTGTCACGTCATGGCCCACGAAAGCTTCGAACACGAAGCCACGGCGGCGCTGATGAACGAGCTGTTCGTCAATGTCAAGGTCGATCGTGAGGAACGGCCGGACGTGGACGACATCTACATGCAGGCCGTGCAGGCCCTGAGCGGCCATGGCGGCTGGCCGATGACCGTGTTTCTGCTGCCGGATGGCCGGCCCTTTTATGGCGGTACCTACTATCCGCGGGAGGCGCGCATGGGCATGCCGGCCTTTCGCGACCTCCTGCGCGGGGTCGAGGACGCCTACCGCAATCGCCGCGACGAGGTCGACAAGGCCGCCGGTTCCCTGACCGGCGCGCTGGGCCGCCTCGCGCTCAACATCGGCGGACCGGCCGAGAAGCTCAATGAAGAGCTGCTGGACGCGGCTGCGGCGGGCGTGCTGCGCAACCTGGACGCCCGTCACGGGGGATTTGGCGGCGCACCCAAATTTCCGCAGCCGATGATTCTTGAATTCCTGCTGCGCGCCCACTTGCGGACCGGCGAGCGGCGCCCGTTGCAGGCCACCACACTCACCCTGACCAAAATGGCCCGTGGCGGCATGTACGACCAGATCGGCGGCGGCTTTCATCGTTACAGCGTGGACGCCGTCTGGCTGGTGCCTCATTTCGAAAAAATGTTGTATGACAACGCGCAGCTGGCGCGTTGCTACCTGCATGCCTGGCAGGTGACGGGCGACACGTTTTACCGCGACATCGCCACAGAGACCTGCGACTACATTCTGCGTGAGATGACCCATCCGGGTGGCGGCTTCTTCAGCGCCACGGACGCGGACAGCGAGGGCGAGGAAGGGCGCTTCTTCGTGTGGGACATGGCGGAACTGCAGGAGGTCCTGGGCGAGGAGGCGGCCCTGGCCTGCGAGTACTGGGGCGTCAACGCCGGCGGCAATTTCGAAGGCAGCAACATTCCAAACGTCGCGACGGACCCGGCCGAGGTGGCTGCCACGTATGGCATCAGCGAAGCGCAACTGGCAGGCCGCATCGGGACCATGCGGGCCAAATTGTATGCCGCCCGCGAGGAACGGGTGCATCCCGGCCTGGATGACAAGGTCCTCAGCGCCTGGAATGGCATGATGCTCGCCAGTCTGGCCGAGGCCGCCCGCGTCCTGCAACGTCCGGACTGGCGCGACGCCGCCATCCGCAACGCCGAGTTTCTGCTGGCGCATTTGCGGCGCGATGACGGACGGCTGCTGCGCACCCACAAGGATGGCGCGAGCCACGTCAACGGCTTTCTGGAAGATTACGCGAACCTCTGCGATGGCCTGCTCGAGTTGTATCAGACCACCTGGGACGAGCGCTGGTTTCGGGCGGCGCGCGAACTGGCGGACCAGGCCCTGAAACATTTCGCTGCCGACGGCGGCGGCTTTTTTGACACCAGCGACGATCACGAGACCCTCATCGTGCGGCCGCGCAACCTCCAGGACAACGCCACGCCCTCCGGCAGCGCCATGCTGGCGCGGCAACTTTTGCGCCTCGCCGCCTGGACCGGGGAGTCACGATACCAGGAGGCGGCGATCGCGGCATTGCGCCTGCTGGTGGAAGCCCTGCGCGCCTACCCGCAGGCCTTCGGCGAGGCGCTGAACGCGGTCGATATGCTGGTGTCCGGTCTGCAGGAGGTCGCTTTCGTGGGCGCGCCGGACGAGGAAGGATGTGCCGCTCTGGTGGGGGAACTGCGTTCGCAGTGGCGTCCAAACACCGTCGCAGCGCTGTCCGGGCAGGCGGAAAGCGGCGAAAGCGCGATTCCCTTGCTGCGCGGTCGGGTGATGATCGATGGGCGGGCGACCGCCTACGTCTGTCGCCACTTCGCCTGCCAGTTGCCGGTGACGGACGTTGAGGCTCTGCGACAGGAACTGCAGGGAGACGCGGCGGCGACGGCGGAGGCCTGAAGTGCAGCAGTTCCTGAACGACGGCTCCCGGCTGCATGCTGGTGGTCTGGGGCGAGGGGTGTCGGACCTGTGAGCGAAAGCGGCGACGCCGTCGCGGCCTTCCGTCTGCTTATGCTGACCGTGCTGGGGCAGGCGTTGAGCGCCGCCGGCTATCTGCTGGATGAGGACCCGGTTAGTGAGGCGGCGGGACGCTTTCTTTTCCTGCCGGCCGACAAGGCCGATGCGGAGCTGCGCATCGAGTTTCAGGTGCTGGCCGGCACCGCCAGCGAATGGGCGCCGCAGATGCCCTCGCGCTTTCGCGTCACCCTGTTTCGTCAGCGGGCGGAGCGGACGCTGGCCGCGTTGGTCGTGCAGGACTTCGGCGTGGAGATACTTCCTTCGGCAGAGCACTGGTGGAGCTGGCAGGACAGCGCTGAACTGGGGGCGGCGCTGGCGGAGGCAGGACATTTGTTGGTCGGTTTCGGCATACCCTGGCTCAACGGCGACCTGAAACCACCGACCTGAGCCCTGGCTGTGCTAGAATGGAACGATGCTGACCCGGCCTGCATTTCCTGCTGCCACCCGAAAATGGCGCGTCCCGGCATCATTCCTGGCCGCACTGGTACTGCTGGTTGCCTGCAGTCCCTTCGCCCAGGCCCCGACCTCGACGCCGGCGCCGACAGCCACCCCGAGTGTGACGCCTTCACCCACGGTGACCCCTACCATCGCGCCTGACCTGCTGCTGCAGGCCGCGGAAAGGGTACTGCAGGACGGCGAGGCGGCGCGGGGTGTGTTTGCCCTGGAATCGCTGCTGGCGCAGACCCCTGCAGCTTCTCAGGCGGCGGACGCGGCCTTGCTGCTGGGTCAGGAATGGCTGCGGGAAGGGCAAAATGACGCCGCCATCGATGTCCTGACCCGCTACCTGGAGTTGCAGCCGACGGCGGAGCGCGACGCGCGCGCCTGGTTCTGGCGCGCCGAAGCCCAGGTCGGTCTGGAAAACTGGCAGGATGCCATCGTCGATTTCACGGCCTGGATGCAGTTGCAACCCGGCGTCATAGACAGTTACGCGCTCGAACGCATCGGTGACGCGCAACAGGCCCTAGGCCAGGGTGAGGCCGCTCTGGCAAGCTATCGGGCCGCGGCGGCGAGTGAGCGCGTGCTTCCGGCGGCCCTGCGCATGATTGAAAAGCTGGCAGAGGCCCTGTTGGCGGCGGGCCTGGCCAGTGAGGCCGTGACGCAATACGAGATCATCCTCACCCGCGCCGAAAACGCGGGGTATCGCGCCGGCATACGCCTGGCGGCGGCGCGGGCCCAACTCGCAGCTGGCGACGAGGCGTCGGCGCTGGCGCGGATGAAAGTCCTGTTTGAGGAGCAGCCGGATACGGTCGCTGCCTACGAGGCCATGTTGACCCTGCAGGAAAGCGAGATCGCGCTGGGCCCCGCCGACATCGGCCGCGTGAGTTCCAGCGCCGGGGACGTGCAACGGACGCAGGCCGCCCTGGCGCCGCTTGCCGCTGCAGGCGGCGACTTTCCGGCGGAGTTGTGGCTCACGCTGGGCCGCGCCGAACGGGATCTGGGCGCCAGCGAGGCGGCGATGGCGGCATTTGCGGCCATTCCCCAGGACAGCGATTTTTACGGCCAGGCCCTGCTGGAGCTGGGCCGCACCCGTTTCTGGAGCGGCGATACGGAAGGCGCCATTGAGCACTATCTGCAACTTGCCGACAGGATGGCAAGGTCACCTGCGGCGGCGGAAGCCCTGTGGCGGGCCGGATTCCTGCAGGGCTCACTGAATTTGCCGCTGGAGGCGCGGGCAACCTTCGAAGCACTCGTCGAGGAGTTTCCCGACACCGCCCAGGCGACCAGCGCACTGTGGCTGATGGCCGACGCCGCCGAATTGCGCAATGAGACGGCTCTGGCACGGGAGCATCTGACTCGCCTCGCCAATCGTCTGCGGGGAGAGGGTCGGGCGGAAGCCATGCTGCGTTCGGGGCGGCTTTCCCGGCTTCTGGGCAACGAGGAGGCGGCGAAAGCCGCGTGGAACGACGTCGGCCCCGCCGCGCCGGACAGTTTCTTCGCCGCGCGGGCGAAGGACCTGTTGAGCTCGCGCTCCCCCCTGCAACCGCCATCCGACCTTCCACTGGTCTTTGACGAGGCGAAAGAACTGGTCGAGGCGGAAGACTGGCTGCGCGCAACCTTCGACCTCGAACAGACGGGACCGCTGTGGCCGGCGGCGCCGAAGCTGCTGGCTGACGACAGGCTCCGGCGCGGCACAGCCCTGTGGTCGCTGGGCCTGATCGACGACGCGCGTGATGAGTTCTTCGACCTGATCAACGAGAGCAGCGGCGAGGGCCTGACTTCCTACCAGCTGGCCGTGCATCTTCGCGGGCTGGGAGACTACTACAGCTCGATTTTTGCCGCCGCCAACGTGCTCAGGGCGGCCGATGTCGCCACCGTGGATGCCCCGCGCTGGCTGGCGCGCCTGCGTTATCCGGTGTACTGGCTGGACCTGGTGCTGGCCGCGGCGCGGGAACATGGCATGGACCCGCTGCTGCTCTTTTCATTGATCCGGCTGGAAAGTCTGTTTGACCCCTGGGCGGAGGCCGCCGCCGGCGAAAAGGGCCTGACGCAGGTCATCCCGCCGACCGGGGACTACATCGCCGGCCAGATCAACTGGCCCGACTATCAGCACAGCGACCTGTTTCGGCCGCAGGCCTCGATCACCTTTGGCGCCTGGTATCTGGCCGAGCAATTGCAACGCTTCAACCTCAACCCGCTGGTCGCGCTGGCGGGCTACAACGCCGGGCCGGGCCGCGCCATCCAGTGGCAGGAAGCCTCCGGCGGTGACGCCGACCGCTTCCTTGAGGCCATTGACATCGACAGTACGCGCAACTACGTGCAACTCCTGTATGGCATCCATCACGTCTATCGCACCATTTACGGCGCGGAAGGCTGCGGGATGTACCAGGGCGTCTTTTCCTGTACGGGTTAAAGGGGAGCGCACCATGTCCTCCGCTGAAGCTGCCATCGTCGCCAGGGACATCAGCAAGAGTTACGGCAGAACAAGGGCGGTGGATGGTCTCGACTTCCGCGTCGAACGCGGCGAGGTCTTCGCCCTGCTGGGCCCCAACGGCTCCGGCAAGACGACCACCATCCGCATGATTCTCGACATTCTGCGGCCGGACAGCGGCAGCATTGCCGTCCTGGGCCAGGCGGCCGGCGCCAGCATCGCCCGGCGAATCGGCTATCTGCCTGAAGAGCGCGGCCTGTATCGCAACGCGCCCGTGCTGGAGGTGATGGCCTATCTCGGCCAGCTGAAGGGCATGGACGCCAGGGCGGCGCGCTCTCGCAGTCTGGCGCTGCTGGAGCGCCTTGATCTGGACGCCCATGCGGGCAGCAAGGTGCGGGAATTGAGCAAGGGCATGCAGCAGAAGGTGCAGTTTGCCGTCACCGTGCTGCACGAGCCGGAACTCATCATCGTCGATGAACCCTTCTCGGGGCTGGACCCCGTCAATACCCAGGTGCTGGAGACCCTGCTGCGCGAGATGCGCGCCAGGGGCGTGGCCATAGTCATGAGCACCCACCAGATGCACCAGGTGGAGGCCATGGCCGACCGCCTGTTGATGATCAGCGAGGGCCGGCAGAAGCTCTACGGACCTGTGGCGGACATCCGACGCCAGTTTGCCAGCCATGCGCTATTGGTCGAAGGTGGGGGCGACTGGTCGCGGCTGGCTGGCGTTCGCGCCGTGGAAGCCGGTGACAGACCTGGCGAAGCGCTGTTGCAGCTGGAGCCGGAAAGCTCGCCGGATTCGGTGCTGGCCGCGATTGCGGCCGCCGGCGACATGCATATTCGTCGCTTCGAACTGGCGACGCCGGGATTAAGCGAAATCTTCATTCGCGTCGTTGAAGGTGAATGATGCGACTGGTCCTGCTGGTGGCGCGACGGGAGTATCTCACGGTCCTGCGCAGCAAGGGATTCCTGTTCGCGACCTTCGGCGTCCCGCTGATGGCGCTGCTGCTGGTCACGGTGGTCTTTGGGGCCATCGATGGTGGGGGGTCAGCCAGCTACACCCCGCCAGGCGACACCGGCTACGTCGACCTGGCGGGCGTGATCAGCCAGCCGGAACCGTTCCGGCCATTTGAAGCGGACTCGCTGGCCCGCGCTGCCTGGGAAGAGGGGCAGCTGGACTCCTGGTTTCTGATCCCCGCCGACTATCTCGACAGCGGCTCGGTCACCCTGTACACGCGCCTGGCGGACAGTGAGGCGCTGGAAGACTCCATGGCCGCATTTCTGCGGGAAAACCTTGCGCTGCAGGCCGACAGTCGCCTGCCGCCCGCCCGCCTGGCGCAGCCCGTGGAACTACGCGTTCGCGCTTCAGGCATGGACCTCGGGGCCAGCGATGCGGGCGGCGTGTTCATGGTCCAGTTCCTCTACGCCCTCGCCTTTTTCGTCGCGATGCAAACGACCAGCGGCTATCTCATCGCCAGTCTTGTGGAGGAGAAGGGCAGCCGCGTGCTGGAAATACTGATCACCAGTATTTCACCCTGGCAATTGATGCTGGGAAAAATTCTGGGCCCGGCCTGCATCGGCCTGACGCAACTTGCCGTCTGGCTGGCCGCCGCCCTGGCCGCGCGCGCTCCGGGGCCTGATTTGCCAGTCAACGTCGCCTTCGAACTGCCGCCGGATATTCTGCTGATCACCTGTGTATACTTCCTGCTCAGCTATTTCCTGAACGCCACCATATTTGTCAGTATCGGTTCCATCAGCGACAGCGAGCAGGAGAGCCGGCAACTGGCGGGGGGCCTGACCCTGGTCACCGTAGTGCCCTTCATCGCCTACGCCGTGCTGCTCGGCGACCCTCACGGAACGGTCAGTGTGGCGTTGACGCTCTTCCCCCTGACGGCGCCCCTGACCGCCATCATCCGCATGGGCATGGCTGCGCTGCCGGCCTGGCAACTGGCGCTCAGTCTCACGCTATTGGCCCTTTCTCTGGTGGCTGCCGTGCCCCTGGCGGCGCGCCTGTTTCGCTGGTCCACATTGCTCTACGGCGTGCGTCCCACGCCGCGACGCCTGTGGCGTCTGCTGCGCCATCCGGCGCAGGGCGGGCGTGGGGCGTGACGGGACCGGTCTGGCAGGTGTTTCGCTTTGAGTTGCGCCGCAATTTGCGACGGCGGACCTGGCAACTGGCGGCCATTGCCGTCCCCTTGCTGGCCCTGTTGGTCCTCGAGGGGGCGCAGGGGCTGAATCCGGACGGCGCCCTGCCCGGCGTGAACCTGCCTGGAATCACGGCTCCGGGCCCGGGTTCTTCCGGCAACGGGCAGCGCGGCCTGGTGGATGAGACCGGGCTGTTCCCCGGCGCTGACGACCTGCAGCTCTTTGCGGATGAAGCGGCGGCGTCGCTGGCCCTGGAGCGTGGCGACATCAGCAGCTGGTATCACATCCCGGGCGACTATCCGGAAAGTGGAGTGGTCTATCAGTTGATGCCGTCTCTGAACCTGAGCGAGATGAGTCGCGGCGCGATTCGCAGGCATATCCTGACGTCGCTGGCCGACGAGCTGGATTCCAGTCTGCTGGCGCGCCTGGAGCGGCCCCTGCGGCTGACTGTCCTGCGCGAGAAGGAATTGGGGCCAACCAGGGGGCCTGGCCCTGGCGGGGCGCGTGACGAACTGGCCCTGCTGGTGATTTACCCCTTCGTCATGGCCCTGATGTTCAGCCTGTTCATGACCAGCGGCTACCTGTTGCAGGGCGTCATCGAGGAAAAGGAGACGCGGGTCATCGAGATTCTGCTCTCCACCTTGCGGCCCGGACAGTTGTTTGCCGGCAAGGTGTTGGCCTACGGTACGCTCGGTCTGATGCAATTGCTCTTCTGGCTGGCGGGCATTTTGCTGGTTTTGCAACGCCTGCCCCTGCAGGGCGCGCTGGCCGCGCTGGCGCAGTTTGTCCTGCCGGAGGGCGCCTTGCCGCTGATGCTGGTCTATTTCGTGCTGGCCTACCTGCTCTTCGCCAGCGCTTACGGCATCCTGGGCGCGCTGTCGGCCTCAATGCGCGAGGGCCCGCAATTCGCCGTGATCTTCACGCTACCCGCCGTCATTCCTTTGTGGGTCAGCACGGCATTCATCGAGGCTCCGGGCAGCCCGCTGGTGCTGGCCCTCAGTCTCTTTCCCCTCACCGCGCCGCTGGCGATGTTGCAGCGCGTCCTCATCAGCGCCGTGCCCGCCTGGCAGATCGCGCTCAGCATTCTGCTGCTGCTGCTGTGCAGCGCGGTCCTGATGTGGCTGGCAGGGCGACTGTTTCGCGTGCAGACGCTGCTCTCCGGTCGCATGCCGCGTTTGGGTGAGTTGCCGGGACTACTGCGGGGCTGAAGTCCGTCAGGGCGAAGGCTGCGCCCAGGTGATCAGCCCCGGGTGAATCTGGTCCGGCAACAACTCGTGTTTCGGCAACACGCGCGCGGAGAGGCCCCGCTCGCCGCCCACATGACAGGCGTAGCGGGCATGAAACATCCAGGTCCCGTTTTCCCCTTCGCCAACCGGGTGCATGTCAACCGCGTCGCCGGCATGCGCCCCCAGTTCGCGCCGGGTGTTTAGCTTGCCGGAATACAACTGGACGCGCAGGTCAGCCGGGTTGAAGCGGCCCAGGTGGACCCTGGCCTGCACGTCAAATGACGCGCCGACCACGAGTTGAGAATCGCTGAATTCAAGCGACTCGATGCGAATCTCGTGCCAGAATTGTTCGAGTCTGGCGCGCCAGGCGCTGAAGTCCAGCCCCTGTTGCAGGTTGTCGGCGTGCATGTGTTGCACCCGTTGCAGGGATGGCAAATAAAACAGGTCGCAGTATTCCTGCACCATGCGGTGTGAACTGAAGCGCGGCGCCAGTTGCCGCATGGAGGCCTTGACGTGCCGCATCCACTCCTGCGGCAGGTTGTCATCGTCACGATCGTAGAAGAGGGGCACAACGTCCTTCTCCAGGATGTTGTAGAGCGCCTGACTCTCCACGTGGTCCTGGTGACCCTCTTCGTGCGGAGGATATTCCTCACCATTGCCGATGGCCCAGCCGAACTCCGGCGCATAGCCCTCGTCCCACCAGCCGTCAAGAATGCTGCAATTCAGGCCGGCGTTGTAGATGCACTTCATGCCGCTGGTGCCGCTGGCTTCCTGGGGCCGGCGCGGGTTGTTGAGCCAGATATCCACGCCCTGCACCAGATGCCGGGCGATGTGCATGTCGTAATTCTGCAGAAAGACGATATGTGGCCGCAATTCGGCGTCCTGGGCCATGTGGATGATTTGCCGAATGAACTCCTTGCCGCCGTCGTCGTGGGGGTGGGCCTTGCCCGCAAAAATGAATTGTACGGGCCGTTGCGGGTCGCTGACGATACGTTTGAGCCGCGGCAGATCGCGGAAGATCAGGGTCGCGCGCTTGTAGGTGGCGAAACGCCGGGCGAACCCGATGGTCAGGGCCCGCGGGTTGAGCACGCGGCTGCTGGCATCGGCTTCACTGCGCGCGAAGCCGCGCCGCAACAATTGCTGGTGGAGGCGTTCGCGGGCAAAGGTGATGAGTTGACGCCGGCTGCGCTCATGCACGCGCCACAGTTCGTCGTCGGGGATGTCGTCGACCGCCGCCCACAGGTCGGGCCGCCCGTCTTCCTCGCGCCAGGCCGGGTCCAGGTAGTGGTCAAACAGCTCCGCCATCTCGTCGCTGATCCAGCTCTGGATGTGAACACCGTTGGTGACGCTCTGGACGGGCACTTCATCCAGCGGCGTGTTCGGGTAAAGGGACCGCCACATCCCGCGTGAGACCCAGGCATGCAGCTTCGAGACGCCGTTTGTGCCGCTGCTGAGGCGCATGGCCAGCACCGGCATGGAAAACATTTCATGATCGCCCACGTGTTCACGACCCAGGTTCAGAAATTCCTCACGCGAAAGGCCCAGCTCGCGGCTGTAGTCGCCAAAGTGCTCATCGATCAGGTCGAACTCAAATCGCTCGAGGCCGGCGGGCACGGGCGTGTGCGTCGTGAAGACGTTGCCCGCGCGGGTGATCTCCTGCGCCTGGGCAAAGCTCAGACTCTTCTCGTGCTGCAACTGGCGGATTCGCTCAAGGGCGAGAAAGGCGGAGTGCCCTTCGTTCATGTGGCAAACGCCGGGCCGCAGCCCAAGGGCGTCCAGCGCGCGTATGCCGCCGATGCCCATCAGGATCTCCTGACGAATGCGCGTGCGCCGGTCACCGCCATAAAGGCGGTCGGTCAGGTTGCGGTCTTCCGGCAAGTGGTTTTCGGGAATGTTTGAATCCAGCAAAAAGAGTTGGACGCGTCCCACCTTTACGCGCCAGACGGCCACATGGAGTTCGCGCCCGGGCAGCGCCACACTGATACGCAGCGGCGCGCCCTGTTCATCGTGCATCAGGGTCAGGGGCAGGTTGGCCAGGTCATTGATCGGGTAGGACTCCTGCTGCCATCCATCGGCGTTGAGGTACTGGTGAAAATAGCCCTCCTGGTAGAGCAGCCCGATGGCGACGAGGGGCAGCCCGAGGTCGCTGGCGCTCTTGAGGTGGTCTCCGCTCAGGATGCCCAGACCGCCGGAGTAGGTACCCAGCGATTCAGTAAGGCCGTACTCCATGGAGAAGTAGGCGATGCAGGTGCCGGGCGGCTGATCGCCGGCATTGCGCGCGAACCAGGTGTCCTTGCGGGCCGTTTCCTCATCGCGTCGGGCACAGACTCGTTGCAGATGCGCGAGAAAACTGGCGTCGGCGGCCAGTTCTTCGAGCCTTTCCTGCGAAAGCAAACCGAGCAACTGCACCGGGTTGTGCCCGGTCTCGCTCCACAGGTCCGGGTCCAGCCTGCGGAAGAGCGCCTGGCAATCGCTGTCCCATGACCAGCGCATGTCGTAGGCCAGCTCCCGCAGGCGCGCGAGATCACCGGGCAGGTTGGCGGTGACGTTGACGGTGAACACCGGTTTTATCATGCGTGGCTCCCTGACAGCGAGAAATGCAGCGGGTCGGGAATTCGGGGCGATTCAATGCTCAAAATGAAAGACTAGCGCCGCGCCAACTGAAATCCCAGCCGCTCGCCATCGGGCACACGTCGGTCCGGGAAAGCCTCGAAGTCCCCGCCTTGCAGGTCGGTGCCAATGATACAGGAACGCCCGACGGTAAATCCGGCCGGCACATGAGTGTTTTTGCCAATGCAGGTGATCCCCAGGTCGCCAACCTGCTCAATGGAACCCACCCGCGCATTGTGGCCAATAACCGCAATCTTGTCGATGATGGCCCGTTCGATGACGGCGCCGGCCTCGATGCAGGTGTCCGTCAGCAGGATCGATTCGCGCACGACACAATCCGGACCGACAATGACCCCTGGCGAGAGCACGGAGCGTTCGACGAGCGCGCCGGCAGAGACAATGGCGCCTTCGGCGATCAAGCTGTCGCGGACGTTGGCGTCACGCTGGATCAGGACCGGTGGACGTTCCTCGCTGCGGGTATGAATCACCCAGGTGCGGTCACTGAGGTTGAGTGAAGGCGGCGTCCCCAGCAGGTCCATGTGGGCTTCCCAGTAGGCGTCGATAGTGCCGGCGTCGATCCAGTAACCATCGAAGGGCCAGGCGAATACGCGCTGCTTTTCGATCAGCATGCGCGGCAGGATGTCCTTGCCGAAATCGTGGCTGGAATCCCCCAGTTCGTGGTCACGATGCAGCATGCGTTCCAGAACGTCGTAGTTGAAGATGTAGACTCCCATGCTGGCGAGGTTGCCGGGAGGATTCGGCGGCTTCTCGACAAAGTCTTTCACACTCAGGTCGTTTTCTACGTCCACGATGCCGTAGCGACTGGCCTCGTCAAGGGGCACGCGAATGGTCGCCACAGTTGCATCGGCATTGTTTTCGCTATGGAACTGCAGCATTTCGGCGTAGTCCATCTGGTAAATATGATCACCAGAGAGAATGAGGACGTAATCCGGCCTGCCGCGCCGCACGAAGGGCAGGTTTTGTGCGACGGCGTCGGCCGTGCCGGCGTACCAGTCGGTGTCCCGCCGGCCGAGAAAGGGTTGTAGCAACAATACGCCGCCGGTGAAGGAGCGGTCCAGGTCCCAGGGGCGGCCGCGACGGATGTGATCGTTGAGGCTGTGCGGTCGGTACTGGGTGAGGATGAGCACGTCGAAGATGTTGGAGTTCACGCAGTTGCTGAGGGTGAAGTCGATGATGCGGTACTTGCCGGCAAAGGGCACGGCCGGCTTGGCGCGCTTGTGGGTCAGGGTGGCGAGTCGCGTGCCTTCGCCGCCCGCAAGGATGACTGCCTTGACTTTCACGGGTGGACCTCGCTGATGAGAACGTCGCGATAGAGTTCTTTCGTGGCACGGGCGCTCTTGTCCCAGCCGAAATCCTGCTTCATGGCACGTTCCTGCATGCGTCGCCAGGCCGTGGGACGCTTGTGCCAGGTCCTGATAGCCCATTCCAGGGTGTGTGCCAGGGCCTCGGTCTCGCTCCAGCCGAATACGAAGCCGGTGCCGCGGGAGCCACGGCCATCGTCGTAGTTCACCACGGTATCGGCCAGGCCCCCGGTCTCGCGCACCAGGGGCAGGGAACCATAACGCATGGCCAGCAACTGGCCAATGCCGCAGGGCTCGAAGAGGCTGGGCATCAGGAAAAGGTCGGACCCGGAGTAGATTTGACTGGCAAGGGCGCTGTCAAAGTCGTGCTGGACCGCTACGCACTCCGGCCACTGGCCGGCCATCAGGGCCAGCTCATGATGAAAGCGGGGATCACCGCTGCCAAGGCTGATGAACTGCAGGGCGTCACGGGTGAGCAGACGTCGCATGACCGGCAGGGCCAGATGCAGGCCCTTTTGCACGTCCAGGCGCCCGACCATGGCCACCAGAGGAACCCTGCGTTCGCAATCGAGCCCGTGCCTGCGCTGCAGATCTTTGCGATTGATGCAACGGGACAGGCTGAACTCTACGGCGCCGTACCTGGCCGCAAGGTGGCAATTCGTTTCGGGATTGTGGTGCTGGCGATCAATGCCGTTGAGAATGCCATGCAGGCTGGCGCTGCGGGTACGAATCAGGCCATCAAGGCCGCGGCCCAGTTCAGGCGACTGGATTTCCGCCGCGTAGCGGGGACTGACCGTCGTCAGGACGTCAGCGCTGGCGATTCCGATGGCCAGCAGGTTGTCATCCAGGTCCTGGTAGACAAGGTCCGGCTGGCTACGCGTCGGGATGCCGCAATAGTAGAGCGCGGCGCCGGCGTCGTGTCCCTGGTAGGCGAGGTTGTGAATGGTCAGGAGGGAACGCATCGACGCCCAGTCCGGGCTGGAACGGCTGACGGACAGCAGGAAGGGAATCAGGGCGCAGTGCCAGTCATTGGCATGCAGGACGTCCGGGAACCAGTTGTTGCGTTGCCGGAGCTCCCAGGCGCAGGCAAGGGTCAACTGGCAAAAGAGGATGAAACGCGTGGCGTCTCTGGCCTGGTCAAGATACAGCGTTCCCTCGGCGCCAAACCATGGCTCGCATTGCAGAAAGTAGTGACGGACATCCTGGCGACAAACGCTGTGAACATGGACGTCCAGGGACCCGCTGCGATGCGGGTAGCGGAAGGAGAACTGGTATACGAGACCGTGGCCGGCGTAGTCGATGAGGCCGTACAGGGGCGTGATGACACGGACGTCTGTTTCCGCTGTACGCAGGGCCAGGGGAAGCGAGCCGGCGACTTCGGCAAGACCTCCGCTGCTGGAGAAAGGGCTGACTTCTGCGCTCGCGTAGAGGACGTTCATGCCGGCGTACTGTCACTCCTGGACCCGGGGACAGACTCCATGAGTCATTTTAACCGCCGGAAAAATGGCTCGCAACAGGGGCTCGTGGCGCGGCGCCAGGCCGCGCGTTACCTTCAGTGATGGTCAGGTGAGAGAAGTATGCGGACGACATCGACCCGTTCGGCGGCAACCACAACCCTCCTGCTGGCGCCGCCTGGCGCCGGCAGGACCGACTACTTGTTGCAAACCCTTCGAGGAATCCGGAAGCAGCCGGACTGGCAGGAAACCTGGCTGTTGACCCCTAACCGGACGCAGCAACAGTTTTTGCGCCAGCGTCTGCTCGCTCCGGCAAGGGAAAGCGCCGCTATTTTCAATGTCCGCTTCCTGGAATTTCACGATCTGGCCACGACTCTGTCCGTCCTCGCTGGCAGGCCGACGCGGGTCCTGCAGGAAGAGGAACGCCGTGACCTCCTTCGGAACCTGCTTGAGGATATGGCACTGGATGGCGTGCTGAAAGTTTTCTCTCAGGTCGCAGACTCCGGCGGGATGCTGCGCGCCATCCTCAGCTTCATTGATGAGTTGCGCGCGAGCCAGATATCCACGGTGGCCTTTGCGGCGGCGGCGCGGGGCATCAGAGAGCGGGAACTCGCGGCCATCGCCAGGCGTTACGAGGCGGCGCTGTCGGAAGGAAACGCTCAGGACCGGACGGGAAGTCTGGTCCACGCGGCGGAGGCCCTAGGCGACCCCATTGTGCAGAATCATTTGGCTCGCATCGACCATTTGCTCGTGGATGGCTTCGATGGATTCACGCCCCTGCAGGCCAGGGTCGTGGTGCGGCTGGCGGCCAGTGTAAGGAAGGCGATCATCACCCTGCCGACAGCACCCGGCAGGGAGGAAACAGTTGGCGCCGGTTTCCGGCGCGCGCTGGTCCTGCTCGGTGAGCACAGCCCCCGGCCGATACGCATCGAAACGCTTACCGCCAGTCTTGATCGACGGGGTGCGGGCCTGCAGGAACTGACGACCCGCCTGTTTGCTGACGGGCCGGCTTCCACGCAGCAACACGCACACCTGCACCTGCTGGAGGCGCCCGGGCCGGAAAATGAGGCCCTCGCCATCACGCGGCGCATCAAGGGCCTGTTGCTTGACAGCGATGCCAGATGTGAAGATTGCCTTATCGTGCTGCGCGACTGGCAACTTTATGCCGGCCCTTTACGCGCCGCTGGCAGCGAACATGGCGTTCCGCTGGCCTTCGCGCGGGGCGAGCCGCTGATCGACCAGCCGGTCATGCGCCATCTGCTCGGATTGCTGGAACTGTCCGGGGCCGATTTTCCGCTGCAGAAGACCCTGGACGTATTGCGCGCGCCCTGCTTCCGCGTGCCGGGCCTGGGCCGGGAGCAGGTGGCAAGACTGGAGCGTATCGGTCGGGAGCAGCGCGCGCATGGTGGCCGAGAAATTTGGCTGAGCGCCCTGTACGAGAGCCGTGTGGAGGGCAGCGAGAACATTGCCCAGGCCTTGTGCCGTTTCATGGAGGCAGTGACACCACCAGGGGACCAAGAGTCGACGGGACTGTGGCGCTGGCTGCGCGGACTTTGCGGGCTTGATCCGGAGGCGAAGCCGGACCTCTATTCGCTTGACATGAGGTGCCTTGTAGCCGCCGGTCCGTCGAATGTCTCACTTGCCGGAGAACAGGCGGCACTGGATGCCTTTGACAGTCTCCTGAAACGCAGGGCACGCACAAGTGAAGAACTGTCCGGGCCTGAAAGCGCCGGACAGGCAGACGCCGACGCCTGGCTCGCTGACCTGCGCGAGGCTCTGGAGCGCGCGCGACTTGAGAGCGACAGGGCGCGGCCAGGCGCCGTTACGGTCGTCGAGGCTTCGATGGCGACAGGGCTGGCGGCCCGCCACGTCTTCATTCCGGGACTGTCCGCAGGAATCTCCCCGCGGAAGTCCGGGGTTGACCCCCTGCTGCTGGCCAGCGAACGGGAGGCCCTGGCGGAACGTGGCGCCGACCTCGGGCTTGGCGATGGCGGCGGGGAGGACGCCCTGTTCCTGCAGCTACTGGGTCTGGCCCGTGACTCCCTGATGCTTTCGCGCCCGGCTGAAGAACAGGGCACAGCGCGTCAGGCGAGCCACCTGTGGGCCGCTGTCCGTGATGTGTACCCCCGGCAGCACGTGGAGAGGGTCCAGGCCGCTGCCACGGTTCCGCCTGAACAGGTCGCGTCAGCGCAGGAGGCGCTCGTCACGCTGAAGGCATACACCGGGTCGCAGGCCGATCAACCCTTGCGCACCTGGCTGCGCCGCGAATGCAGCGGCTTACTGGAACAGGTGGAGCACGGCGTCAGGGTCGAGGCGGCGCGACTGTCCTGGTACGAAGCTCATGATCGCTATTCCGGCGTGCTGGCCGACGAGGGACTGATCGCATTGCTGGCTGACCAGCTGGGGCCGGAAAGGCCCTGGAGCGCGTCGCAGTTGAACGAACTGGGCGCCTGCCGCTACCGCTTCTTCGCCAAACGACTGCTCGGCCTCGAAGAGTTGTGGCGGCCGGAACCTGGTCTGAACGCGCTGGAAACGGGGTCGCTCAACCACGCCATTCTGGAACGTACCTATGCAGATTTGGCAGGTCGAGGTCTGACCATAGAGGAGCAGAATCTGGGCGAGGCGCTGGAAGCTTTGGAACGCTCGGCCAGGGAGGTATTCGACGCTGCCGAGCGCATTCTGAATCGCCCGCCCGACACGTTGTGGCCCTGGGAGCAGCAAAACTTACGCGCGAGGCTGGAGGCTTTTGTGCGTCGAGACTTTTCTGGTGAGAGCCCGGTTGGGAAAAGACTGCCAGGGGCCGGGCGCCGGTCGCTGTCGCAGGAATATCGTTTTGGCTTCGATGACCGGCACTTCACCATCCCCCTTTCGATTGACGGAAGGCAGGAAGCGCTCAGGTTGCGCGGCTATATCGACCGCATGGACGTCGCCAATGGCCAGGCCCTGGTCATCGACTACAAGAGCGGCAGCACGGCGATTCCTGCAAGTCATCTGGCGGAAGGCGTTGAAGTCCAGATGCTGGTCTATCTGCGCGCGGCAGAGCACCTGCTTCAAGCGGATGCGGAAGTCTCACTGGCTGGCGGGGCCTTTCTGCAGTTGCGCGGCCTGAAAAGCAGCGGCGCCGTCTCACTGGATGAACGTGGCCGGCGGGATTTGCAGGCAGCGGAGCAACGCATCGCCGACAATATCGCCGCTGCGCGACGCGGCGACTTTCGCGTCGAGCCGCGGCTGCCGGCGACCAACGGCCGTTGCACCCGCTACTGTGAGTTCTGGCAGCTCTGTCGCGTGAATGAGACGCGCAGCCCGGGGCAGGAGGCGGCGCCGTGACGCTGAACCTGACCACGGACCAGCGCCGCGCCATCGAAACGCATGACCGCAACCTGGTCGTGCTGGCGGCCGCCGGCTCGGGCAAGACCCACGTGCTGGTCGAACGCATGCTGGCCCTGCTGGAAGCCAACCCCGACTGGCCGCTGGAATCGCTGGTGGCGATCACCTTTACCCGCAAGGCCGGGCACGAAATGCGCGAGCGTCTGCGCGACAGGCTGCGGGAACGCGGACAGTACGCCGCGCCGGAGGACAGGGACCGCTGGGGTGGACTCCTGGCCAGGGTGGACAGGGCCTGCATCGGCACGATTCATTCGCTTTGCACGAGGATTCTGAGAGTCTGCGCGACCGAGGCGGGCCTCGATCCGGAGTTCAGCGTGGCGTCCGAAGATGAAACCGAAATTGCGCTGGATGAAGCGCTGGAAGAGACCCTGGTTCAGATGGCTGAATCCGGTGACCCGGCGCTGGCCCTCTTCGCCGAATATGACCGCGATCAAATCATGGCCGCCCTGCGCGAGCAAGTGCCCGAACCAGTCCCCGCCCCTGTCCCCGAGGACTTGCTGGAACGGTGGCGTCGGGATTGGGAGCGTGATGCGATTGAGCGGATTACTGCATTCCGCAATTCAACAGTATTCACGGAACAGCTCAGGTGGCAGGACAAACAGGAGTGGCCAGGTGCGGACAAACTCGGAGACCTTTGGATAAAACGGGGAAAAGAACTTGAAGCGTTGGAAGCGGAACCGGATTTCGGCGTTTCAATCGAATTGGTCAAGGACTTGCATGGCAAGGCCGGGAACAACGGGTCTCCAAAAAAATGGGGCGCCGAAGCCCTTGTTGAAGCCAGGAGTCGATTCAATGATGTTAGTGATGCTGCCAGAACTGTGTCAGCAGAAATAGGCGAGGGCGTCACCGACCTCGACCGGCGCGCGGCTGAATTGCTACCGCTCTGGCGGCGTCTCATCGTGAAGGCGAAAAGAGTTTACGAGGAAAGAAGGCAAGCCGGAAACTGGCTCGACTTCAACGGCCTGGAACAACGGGCGTACGAACTGCTGCAGCAACCGGAAGTGCGGGAGCGCTTGCGACGCGAATTCCGCCAGTTGCTGGTCGACGAGTTTCACGATACCAGTCTGATGCAATGGAAGATAATCCGCGCCCTGGCGGACCCGCAAGAGCCGGGTCGGCTCTTCATCGTCGGCGACCCCCGACAGAGCATCTACGGCTTTCGTGGCGCGGACGTCGACAACTTCCAAAAGGCGCTGGAGGAGGTCAGGGCTGCCGACGGGTTGCCTTTGACGCTGTCGCAGTCCTTTCGTTCACACCAACCCCTGCTGGACGTGTTGAACACAATTCATCACGTGGCCCTGCCGGACAAAAGGCATGAGCCCATGGTGTCTGAACGCGGGCGGGCACCGGGAGACCATCCGTCCCTGGAATGTTTCCTGATGGACCACAAGGTGGCCGGACTCAGGGCGGAAGAGGGCCGCGATCGGCTTGCGCGCGAACTCGCCAGACGACTGCAAGACCTGGTGGCGGAGCAACACCCTGTAGTCGACAGTGAGTCCGGAGAGGCCCGGCCCCTCGAATTCGGTGACGTGGCGTTGCTGTTTCGCACGCACAATCGCATGCCGGAGTACGAAAGGGCATTTGCGGAACTGGGATTGCCCTTCGTGACCCTGGGCGGGCGCGGATTCTACGGGCGCCAGGAGGTGCTGGACCTGCTCAACCTCTTGCGGGCGCTGCGAAGCCCTGCTGACGATCTGGCGCTGGCCAGTGTCTTGCGCTCGCCCCTCTTCGCGCTCAGTGACGAGGCGCTGCTGACCCTGCGCATGTCGCGCGACTGTGACGGCGGGCAAGCCTCCTTGTGGGATGCCCTGCAGCGATCGTCGGACCTGACCGGACCCGATGTGCGACAGGCATGCTTCGCCCGGGACTGCCTGCAGGAACTGGCAACCCTGGCCGGCCGGGTCAGGGTTGACGCGCTGCTGCGAGAGGCGCTGGCGAGGACCGGCTATCTGGCGACCCTCCGCGGCCTGAATGACGGCGAGCGTCGCCGCGGCAACGTGGAGAAACTTCTGGTCAAGGCCGCGGAAAGGCCGATGCTCTTCACCGAATTTGAGTCCCGCTGTCGCGAGTTCAGTCAACGCGAAGTGCGGGAAGGGGATGCCGGGCCGGGTGACGAAGGCGCGATCACGCTGATGACCGTGCACGGCAGCAAGGGCCTGGAGTTCCCCCTGGTCGTGCTGGCCGACGCCGGAAAATGGCGGGCCCCTTCCGACACGGCCGTGCTTGCACCAGACGGGAGTGGCGGTTTGGCCTGCAAGGTATACGACATGGGGCAGGGCGGCCACAAACCCACGGTCGTCTGGCGCCATGCAGCGGCCGTCAGGGGCAGGGAAAGTCTGGAAGAACGTCGCCGTCTGCTCTACGTGGCCTCTACACGCGCGCGGGACTACCTGATCGTCTGCGCCAACCACGATGGCAGGCCAGGCGATGAAGGTTGGCTGGCCTGGCTGCATGAGGCGCTGGACCTGAACGGACGCCCGGCGAGCGTTCCCTGGCGTATCGGCGGGGGCAAGGTCGTCTGGCGCGATCTTTCCGGGTTGGCTACGGAGTGCGACCCGCAGCGTGATGGGCCAACCGGTGCGCACGACGAACTGGAAGTCGCCACGTCGGATGTCGCGAGCGTCGAATTGCCCACCCTGCGTCCCGTGCCGGCGAAATCACCCGGGCTCCTGCATGAGTTGGCCGTCACGAGATTGTCGAATCGTTTCGAGCGAAGGGTCATGCACAGCCAGGGAACGGTGTCGCCGCCAGGCGAAGCCGACGCGCAACGACAGTTGGGTGAGGCGTTGCATGCGGCGCTTCGTCGCTGGCGACCCGGTCCGGATCCGGATGCAGGGTTGCAGCAACAGCTGGAAGGACTCCTTTGGGAACAGGGCATTCGCAACCCGCAGAGGCGCCGGGCGTTGCTGCGGCAGGCGACCGCGCTGCTCACCAGGTTTGAAGCCAGCGCACTGGCAGAGCGGATGAGGATGGCGCAGCTCCTGCTGCAGGAACTGCCTTTCATGCAACGCCATGGCGACTGTCTGATTCAGGGCAGCGTCGATCTGGTCATGCGGGACGCGGCCGGCAACTGGACGCTCGTGGATTTCAAGAGCACATTTCTGGGCGAGGAGGCGGAGCGCGCCCAGGCGGAGGAACATGCGAGACGCTACTGGCTGCAACTGGGCCTGTATGCCAACGCGCTGACGCAGCGATCGGAGGTGAATTCAGCGACTCTGACGGTGCAGGTCCATTATCTGCGCCATGACCTGGACGTGATCGTGCCGACGGCGGCCTGGCAGGGGGCGCTGGCGAACCTGGTAGGGATCATCGCGGTCGAAATGGCGGAATCCGCTGCAGCCGGCTAGCTGCGCCATTCCGGTGGCGCGAAGGGACGGCTGGCGCCGCCGCGCCAGGCGCTGTCAGTCAGCGACTCCAGAAGAATGCGTTCCCGCTGGCTGCGGCGCACCCGGGCCTCAATCTCCTGCGGGTCCCAGTGCGACAGCAGGTCGGACTGCAGATCGGCCTCGGCTTCTGCGTATGCCGTCCTTCCCGCCAGATTGTGAAATTCGCCAGGGTCACCCTGCAGGTCATAGAGTTCGGGCGGGTCGCCGAGGCTGAAGTTGAACTTGTAGCGGCCGCGGCGCAGCATGGCCATCGGAGCAGTGACGCCATGGCCGCAGTACTCGGCAAAGGCTTCGTCCTTCCAGTCCGCGTTCTGACCCTTTAGCAGGCCCACCAAACTGTCGCCGTCGAGCGATACGGGCGCTTCAACGCCCGCCAGTTCCAGCATGGTGGCCACGACGTCGACCAGAGACACGACCTGCGGCAGCCGCTGGCCGGCGGGCAATTGCCCCGGCCAGGCGATCTGCAGCGGCACGCGGACGGAAGCCTCGTAGAAGTTTGACTTGCGCCACATGCCGTGCTCGCCGTTCATTTCACCGTGATCGCTGAGATGGATGACCACGGTGTTTTCCAGTTGACCGCTGGCTTCCAGCGCGTCCAGCAACTCTCCGATCTTCTCGTCGAGGTAGCTGATCAGGCCGTAGTATCCGGCACGGGCGCGACGAACCAGCTCCTCTTCGAAGTCCACAAAGCCGAACATCGCGCGCAGACGCTGGTAGACGGGATGCAGAGACGCCAGGTGGCCGGGAGGAATGTCCGGCATGTCGATGCGCCCGGGCGGGTACATGTCCCAAAAGCGCTGCGGCACGATGAACGGGAAGTGGGGCGCGATGAATGAGACGTTCAGGGCCCAGGGACGATCGGCGCGCGCCGGATCGCGCAGCCAGTCCAGCGCGCGCTGCTGCGCCAGGTCGTCCACCTCGATTTCGGTGCTGCGGCCCGGCCCGGCTTCCGCCAGCGCGCCCCAGGGCTGTTGGGCCGGGATGACCCCTTCGGACCAGTCGAAGACCGGGTGGGCCAGTTCGGCATGCAGGTCGCGCGCCAGTTGTTCCTGAAAGCCGTGCAGGCGGTCCGGCCCGCAGAAATGTTGCTTGCCGGAGAGCACGACCTCGTAGCCGGCAAAGCGCAGCAAATGCGCCCAGGTCAGGGCGTCCACCCGCAGCGGACAGGCGTTGTCCCAGGTGTCCTGATGATGGATGAAGCGGCCGGTCATGAAGGACATGCGCGAGGGCATGCACAGGGGCGAGTTGCAGTAGGCGTTGTCGAAGGTCGTGCCCAGGGCAGCCAGGCGCTCCATGTTGGGGGTCTGCACCAGAGGGTGCCCGTGCAGGCTGCTGTACATCGGCGCGTGCTCGTCGGACATGATGATGAGCAGGTTGGGTTGCCCTGACATGATTAAAGCGCCTCGGTTGAAATGATGAAGGTTGCGGATGCCGGGTTGGTCGCCAGCGCCACGTTGTGCACGTTGCAGATGCGCAGCAGCCCCTGGATGTCCGGGTCATGCGGGTGCTTGCCGAGCGGATCGACGAAGAAGAATACGGCCGCGATTCCGCCTTCGGCCACCAGGGTCGCAATCTGGACGTCACCGCCAAGCGGGCCGGACAGCTTCTGACGCACCTTGAGACCTGTGTTTTCGTTCAGCATTTTTCCGGTGGTGTGGGTCGCCACCAGGTTGTAGCGTTCCAGCACGTTGCGATGCGACAGGGCAAAGGCGACCATTTCGGCCTTCTTGCCGTCATGCGCGATCAGCGCGATGGTCTTGCGGGCCCTGTTTTTGCGCGCCATGCCTGTTCCGTTCAGCGGCCAAATGAGATGGGCAAGGGCAGATTCAAGCCGCCGCGCGGCGGGAACATGCGCAGCAGTCGTCGGTTGATGGAGACGGCCTCATGGTAATGGGCCTCCAGAGCGGCCATGATGCGTTCCCAGGGGCGTTCCAGCGCCAGTTCGCGGGCGCGCGCGGCCATGTTCAGGCGCAGGGTATCGTCATCGCGCAAGCGCCGGGCGGCGGCGGCGAATGCCCGTGGGTCGGCCGGGCATATGATGCCGGTCTCTCCATCGAGGACCAGGTCTTTCACCCCTCCCTGGTCGATGACGATGGCTGGCAGACCGGAAGCCATGGCTTCCTGCACAACCTGTCCGAAGGTCTCATTGGGGCCGGTGAAAGCGAAGAGGTCGGCGCTGGCAAAGGCGCCGGCCAGGTCTTCACCCAGCAGATAGCCGGTGAAGTACGTTTCCGTGCCGGCAAAGATGACCTCCAGTTCCTCGCGCCGGTGGCCATCGCCGATGATGGTCAACGCGATGCCCTCCGTACGCGCCAGGTCCAGCAACAACTCGACCTTCTTCTCGTTGGCCAGGCGCCCGACGTAGATGCAGACCAGGCTGTCGGGATCGCGGCCCTGCAGCAGGCGTTCGCGCCATTTGGCCGAGCGATTCTCGGGTGAAAAGCGCTGGCAATTGACCCCCCGCCCCCAGTAACGCAGGCGCCGATAGCCCCAGGCCTGCAACTGGTCGTGCGTCGTGCGTGACGGGACCAGAGTCAGGTGGCAGCCGTTGTGGATGAAACGCAGCCAGTCGCGCATCGGCTGGGAGAACACGTGCAGGCCGTATTGCTGCGTGTAGCCCGGCAGGTCGGTCTGGTAATTGGCGATGACCGGCAAATGGCGCATGCGTCCCAGCAGCATGCCGCTGACCGATAGCAACGCCGGGCTGAACATGTGAATCAGGTCCGGGTTGAATTCCTCCAGGCGGCTGGCGACGGCGGGGCTGGGCAGGGCCATCCGCGATTCCGGCGCCATGATGAGGCCAAGCGAGGGCAGGGCGATCACCTCGCTGTCGCCAACGGCCGGCGGGGCGGTGTCCGGCGCGAAGACCAGCACGTCCCGCCCGGTTTGTTGCAGGTAGCGCAGGGTGAGCCATGCGGTCTTGGCGACACCATCCACCTTGGGCAAAAAAGCCTCGGCGATGATCGCCACGCGTTTGACGGGCGCCAGTTCAAGTGTCGGGTCCGGCGGAAGCAGGGCGAATTCCTCGCCGAATGCGCGCCCGATCTCTTCCGGAGACTGCCAGACCTGTTGCTTCTGTTGCTCATGCCTGGTCATGTTCCGTCCCGACAGTCGTCACGCCTGCGACCTGATCATACCATCATTGACCAGCCTCGTTCCTTTGGCGCAGCGTGAGCATCCAGGCGACGAGATCGTCGACGTCCTGTTCACTGTAGACTTCCGCATAGACGGCAGGCATCAGCCTGGCGCTGAAGCCAAGAGTGAGGCAGGCGTCCGGTTCGAGGATGGATTGCTGCAGATAGTCCTCCAGGTCCTGTTGCGGGTCGCAGGGCGAAACGCCGTCGCCGACGCCGAGCAGGCCCGGGCCCAGCAGGGCCTGCGTCGAGTTCGGCAGATGGCAGGTGACACAGGCGTAGCGCGCCTCCGGCACAAACTGGCGAAACAGCGCTTCTCCCCTGGCCGGGTCTGGCCGGACCGGCCCCGTCGCGGTGGATGCCGTCGCCGGCGGGGTGGCCGTTGCCGTCCGGGATTCAGCGGGCGAGCAGCGCGCCAGGGTGGCGACGGCGAGCAGCGCGATGGCCAGATGGCGAATCAAGACTCGATGAAAGGGCGATCAAAGATTGGCGGCGGTCAGGGCAGATGCCTGCCTCAGGGCAGCGGCAGGGTCACCCAGGGGTATGAACTCATGGCCGATGTAACCTTCGTGGCCGCTGGCGACGATGGCGCGGACGATGGCGGCGTAATTCAATTCCTGGTCGTCATTCAGTTCGTTGCGGCCGGGCACGCCGGCGGTGTGGTAGTGGCTGAACCAGGCGTGGTTGTCGCGAATGGTCTGGATGATGTCGCCTTCCATGATCTGCATGTGATAGATGTCATAAAGCAGTCTCACGGCCGGCGAATCGACCATCCGGCAGACCTCGACGCCCCATGCCGTTCGGTCGCACTGATAGTCCGGATGGTTGACCTTGCTGTTGAGCAGTTCCAGCAACAGCGTAACGCCGGCTGACTCGGCCTTCGGCGCGATGGCGGCCAGGGTCTCGGCGCAGACCTGCATACCGACGTCGTCGGCCAGGCCATTGCGTTGTCCGCTGAAGACGACCAGGTTGGCGATGTTCCACTCCTCCGCCATGCGCAGGTTGGCTTCCAGTTCGCGCAGGATGCGATCGCGGTTGCTGCGTTTGTTCAGGCCGTCATTGAGGGTGTCGTGACCGAAGATGACCACGATCTCCAGGCCGTGGTCGCGGATGAGCGGCCAGTGTGCCTCGTCTACGAGCTCGACTCCCGCGTAGCCGCTGTCCGCCGCCGTTCGCACAAAGTTTTTGGCTTTCATTCGGTGCGGCACGAAACACCACCATGAGGCCGATTGTCTGATCACGATACACACCTCCGCATCTGCGCATGGAATGGCAGGGACCCGCAGGTTACGATAGCAGCGCTTTTTTTGTCGGGCAACAGCGCGCAGGGGAGCGTAGGTCCATGGAAGCCTTTGACGAACTCTGGGACTACGACGACCCGGCCGCCAGCGAAGAGCGCTTTCGCGACCTGCTGCCCGACCTGGTCGCCCATGGTGACGAGTCGAAGCGGGTCCAGCTGTTGACGCAAATCGCTCGCACGCTGGGCCTGCAACGCAGGTTCGATGACGCCCGGGCCGTCCTGGCGGAGGCCGGGGCGCGGCTCGACGGGGCGGGCGATCGGGCCCGCGCCCGTTGGCTGCTGGAGACTGGTCGCTGCCACAATTCTTCCGGTTCGCCGGAACGGTCGCTGACGTTCTTTCTGGAGGCATGGGAGCTGGCCAAAGAATGCGGCGAGGACTTTCACGCGGTGGACGCGGCGCACATGCTGGCCATCGTGGAACCTGCGCCGGAGGAGCGCCTGGCGTGGACGATGCGGGCCCTGGAGTTGGCTGAGGGCAGCGAAGACCGGCGCGTCGGCAAGTGGCCGGGCTCGCTGCACAACAACATTGGCTGGACCTGGCACGAACATGGCGATTATGAGCGGGCGCTGGAACACTTTCGCAAGGCGCTGGCCTGGCGCGAAAGGCAGGGCGACGTCGGGACCATTCGCATTACCCGCTGGTGCATCGCCCGCTGCCTGCGTTCCCTCGAAAGGGTGAACGAGGCACTGACCATGCAGCGCGCGCTGCTGGGGGAATATCAGGCGGAGGATGCGCCCGACGGCTATGTGTATGAGGAACTGGGCGAATGTCTGCTGCTGCTGGGGCGGGAGGGTGAGGCCCGGCCCTGGTTTGCCAGGGCGCACACAGAGTTGTCGGCCGACCCCTGGCTGCAGGCGGAGGAAGCGGATCGACTGGAGCGGCTGGTGCGGCTCGGGCAAGAGCGCTGAGGCCGGATTGATTCTGCGGGGGCCAGGGGCTACAATCGCGTGAGGGCTGGCGGGCGGCGGCGCATGACCTATCACATCTGGACCCTCGGGTGCCAAATGAACGTGGCGGATTCGCAGCGCCTGGCGTCGGAACTTGAGCGCCAGGGGCACAATGCCGCCGCCGACCCGCAGAGCGCGGACATTCTCGTGGTCAACACCTGTGTGGTGCGTCAGAGCGCCGAGGACAAGGGCCTGGGGCGACTGCTTGCCCTGCGCAAGGTGAAAGAGGCCGAACCGCAGAAAATAATCGGCGTCATGGGCTGTATGGTCGGTGTACGGGATCCCCTGGCGCTGCGCCAACGATTGCCTTTCGTCGACGTTTTCATGGCGCCTTCGGACCCGGCGCCGATGACCCGTTTTCTCGCTGCGCGCAAGGACGAAAACTCCGTCCTGGCGGAGGAAGGTGCGGCCCGCGCCCGTCGCGACGCCCTGCAGGACGGTGAGTTGTTGCTGCCGCGCCTGGAGCAGGGCAACCTGGTCAGCGCGCATGTGCCCGTCGTGCACGGCTGTTCCCATGCCTGCAGCTTTTGCATCATTCCTTTCCGCCGTGGGGTGGAGCGAAGTCGCAGCGTCGGAGAAATCGTGGCCCACGTGCGCAGTCTGGCGTATCAGGGCGTAAAGGAAGTCACGCTGCTGGGGCAGATCGTCGATCGCTACGGCATGGACGTCGACGACGGGCCGGACCTGGCGGGCCTGCTGCGCGTGGTGCATGGCGCGGCTGATGCATGCGGGCTGGAGCGCATCCGCTTCCTGACCAGCCACCCCAACTGGATGACGGACCGTCTGCTGGACACTGTGGCCGAACTGCCGCGCGTCATGCCGCACATTGAGGTCCCGGTGCAGGCCGGCGATGACGAGGTGCTGCGGCGCATGAAACGCGGCTATACGGCGGGGGACTATCGTCGCCTGATTGAACGCATTCGCGAACGTGTGCCGGATGTTTCGATTAACACCGACATCATCGTCGGATTTCCTGGGGAAAGCGCGGCCCGGTTCCAGCGAACGTACGACCTGCTGGCGGAATTGCGCCTCGACAAGGCCCATTTGGCGCGATACAGTCCGCGGCCCCACACGCTCAGCGCCCGCAAAATGCCAGACGACGTCAGCGAGGCGGAAAAGAAACGCCGTCACCGCGCGCTGGAAGATTTGCAGGCAGGCATCCTGGCGGAGATTAACGCGCGCTGGTTGGGTCAGCGGGTTCCCGTGCTGCTGGAGGAGCGTAGCAAGGGACGCTGGCGCGGTCGTACGCCGCAGAATCGCCTCGTGTTTTTCGAAGACGACGCCGACCGTCGCGGTCAGGTCGTCGATATCGAGGTCACCTGGACCGGCCCCTGGAGCCTGCAGGGACGCCTGGCGCAGCCGGAGGCAGTTCCGCTTGCGCTGTCCCCCGGCGGCTGAGCGCGACTTCTCGCCTTGCTGATGGCAGGAATGAGCGGCAACAGCCCTTTGTCGAAGGAAACGGCATGAGCCGTAAAGCCCGACACGTCCTGCTGCTGGCAGCGCTGCTGTCGGGCGCCTGCAATCTCACCACCGAACGTCCGCAACCTACGTCTCTGCCGCCCGCCGTGGCGACCGCCAGCGCCAGTAAACCGGAGGTCAGCATCAGCGCGCCTTTGGATGGCGCTGAAGTGGTGGTGGGCACAGACATTCTCATTCGCGGCCAGGCCAGCGATGCCGAGGGCGTGACCCGCGTGCATCTTGTGGCCAACGACCGCATCGTGCGCACCGTGTCATCGGAATCGCCCGCCGGCAATCGCAGCATGCCGATCACCCTGGACTATCGGCCGGTGGTCACCGGCAGGCTGGAACTGGAGGTCGTGGCCTGGCGTGGCAACGTGGCGGGGGACCCGAACGGCGTGACTCTTGAGGTGCGCGCCAATCGCAGTCAGGTGCTCGCCACGGCAGTGCCGCTGCCGGAGGTGCCCGTCATCGACCCCAATGATCCCACCTGCCGCGTGTTGACCAACGTCCCGCTCAACGTACGGGTCAACGCCGGCACCGGTTTCAGGCGCGTCACCACGCTGGCTTCCGGTGACCAGGTGCCGGTGCTGGCGCGTCTGGTGGATGATTCCTGGTGGCAGGTCCGGCTGCGGGACGGGACTGCCGGTTGGGTCGCGGGCCACAACCCTGACAATACCAGCGAGCAGTTTGTCAGTGTTTATGGCGATTGCACCAATATACAGGCGCTGCCCCCGCCGGAGCCAGAGGCCCCCACGGCGGCGCCCGGCGAACCGGCGCCCACGACCGCGGCGGCGGAGCAGCCACCTGCCGCCCCGCAGGAGAATGCGGGGAACGCCGGCAACGGCGGCAACGCTGAGGGGTCGGACAGGGCGGACCTGATCGTGGCCAACCTGCGCGGGCCGGTTTCGCTGACGCTGGAACGGGGCTCCTCTTCAGTTTCTGCCACCTATGAAGTCACGGTCAGCAACAGGGGCGCCGCGGCAAGCGGGGGCTTCCGCGTCAGACTGGGCGGCATCCCTGATTCAGACCCCCTGGTCGAGGTTGTCGGCGGTCTGGGCCCGGGTGAAAGTATTTCCTTTTCGCACGAGGTGGCATTCAGCGCTGATGAAAGCGTCGTTCTCGTGGCAACGGTTGACAGCAATGACGAGGTCAGCGAAGGCGATGAAGGCAACAACAGTACAAGGCTGGAAGTCACCGTCTCCCGCAATTGAGGCGTTGGTATGAGTACAGAACTCCTGATCATCAGCGACGCGGTGGAGTATGGCCCGGCCCTGGGTATTGCTCTGGCGCAACGGGGCGCATGGCGGGTGACCATTGTGCGCGACGAGGACGCAGCTCGGCAGGCGCGACCGCGGGGATTGGTTCTGCTGGACAGCGCCGAAGCGCAGGCGGGCCCCGCGCTTGCCCGTCAGTTGCACGAATACGGTTACGACGTGCCCGTGCTGTGCAGCGCGCGCGACGCCGGACTTGAGGCAGCGCTGGCCCGCCTGGAACCCGCCGCCAGTTCGTTGGCCGATGCGCCGCTGGAGCCGCTGGCCGGCAACGAGAGCGATGCCGGCAACTGGCGCTACGTCAGTGAACCCGACTTTCTGCGACTCTACAGCGACGGGGGCATGACAGAGTCGGCTGGCGCCAGTGAGCCTGGGCCACGGCAGGCAACGGCGGAGCAGGAGTCAATGGGCTCCCTCGAAGGGCTTTCAGACTAGGCGGGGGACTCCGGTGGCGACGCTTCGGCCGGGCCTGAACTGGCCGACCTGGTGCGGGAAACCGGCGCACGCTTCGCTCTGTTGCTGCGCGAACAGGAAGCAATCGGGCGGGCCGGGGAACTGGACGAAATCACCTGGTCCAGTCTGAAAGCGCTGGCCGGCGACGGCGCAGGGCCCGGCCCGGCGCGCCTGTATCTGCTGGAGACCGGCGTTCATCAGGAGCCTTGCCTGCTTTACATCAGTAACGCGGGCCCGCTGCAACTCCTGGTTCCGACGCCCGACGATTTCCCGGTGCGGGAACTGCGCCTCGCCTCCGAACGCTACCTCAGGGGTTTGTCCGACGCGCGGCGCCACCAAAGTCCCGTGCACTCCGGCAGCACACAGGACGCGGACAGCGGCGCCTGACTGGCAAACTCCTCGCCGAAGAAAAAACCCAGCAATTCCCTGGCCTCCTGCCTGGAGCCAAAGCGATAGTCCGTGCGTAACCAGCGCCGCGCAAAACCACGCTCCGTTTCCAGCCAACGATAATAGGCGGCCAGATTCTCCGTAGGGGGCCGGGGCGTCTTGCTGCCCGTGCCCAAAGTCTCGAGGATGATGGCTGTGCCGCCGGGACGCAGGACGCGCAACATTTCGCCCAGCGCCCGGCCGACCTCCACGCGCCACCCCCTTTTGTTCCAAACCGTGCTGTGGCCGTAATTCCAGCCGGCGATGGCGATATCGGCGCAACGGTTGCCGAGCGGAAGGTCCTGGTTGTCTGCGATGGCCAGAGACCAGTTGCCCCGGCACTCGCGCTGCAGCAGCCCGCGGGCATGGCGCAGCATGTGGCCGGAACGATCAAGGGCGTGGACGTACCGCACACAGGGGCTCAGCAGGCGCGTCAGGCGGCCGGTGCCGGCGCCCGCCTCGACAACATGGGCGCCGGCCAGCGGCACGACGTCGGCGATGGCCGGAAGCAAACGCCCACACCAGTCCTCGGCGGCGACGAGTCGCTCGTAACGGGCGGCTTCGCTGGCATAGATTTGCCGTTGGTCGGGCTCCGGGCTCATGCGGGCTCGTTGAATGCCCGCAACTGGTCCAGCAGCTTGCCCTGGTCCACCGATGGATAGCGGTCAAGCAGCGCCTTGTAGCGACGAATGTAGTCGGCGACCTGCGAGCGTTCCTGCGCCTCAAAGCGCAGGGTGATGGCCGGCTGGGTGTTGCTGGCGCGCACAAGACCCCAGCCATGCTCGAAACTGGCCCGCACGCCGTCGATGTCCACGACCTCATGGTCGCGCGCCAGTTCGTCACGGATTTCCTGGATGATGCGAAATTTCTGGTCGTCCGGCGCAGTCAGCACGATTTCCGGCGTGGCTGGCAGCTGCGGAATATCATCAAACAGGGCGGAGACGGGCCGGTCCGAGGCCGCGAAAATCTGCAGGGCCTTGAGCGCGATCAGGGGCGCGTCGTCGAAGCCGAAGTAGTCTTCGCCGGTGAACAGGTGACCGCTGACCTCTCCGCCCAGGGGCGAACCGACCTCGTGCATTTTCTGCTTCATGAGGCTGTGGCCCGTGCGCCACATCAACGGCACGCCGCCATACTGGACGATAAGTTCCGGAAGCGTTTGGGTGACCTTGACGTCAAAGACGATTGTCGCGCCGGGTTGACGCTGCAACAGGTCACGGGCCAGCAGCGCCAGCAGCCGGTCGGCGGCCACGTGGTGGCCACGCTCGTCGATGAAGCCGGCGCGATCGGCGTCACCATCGAAGGCCAGACCGACGTCCGCGCCTGTCTCCAGCACCATGGCCTCCAGGTCGCGGGTCATTTCAGGGTCTTCGGGATTGGGCAGATGGTTGGGGTAGGTGCCATCCGACTCGCAATAGAGGCAATGCACCTTCAGGCCGAGCGCGCGCAATACCGGCGGCACCCAGGTGCCACTCAGGCCGTTGCCGGCATCCAACACGACTGTCAGCGGGCGCGCCATGTTGACCTTGCCCTGAATGGCAGCCATGTGACGGCGAATCATGTCGTGGTCCTGCGTCACGTGTCCGGCGCCGCTGACGAATTCGCCGCTGCGCACCAGGTCCAGCAGGTTGGTGATCTGCTCTCCGGCCATGGCCAGCGCGCCATAGGCGAGCTTGATGCCGTTGTAGCGTACGTCCAGGTGGCTGCCGGTGATCATGACGCCCGCCCCCGCATCACCATGGCTGGCGGAGGCAAAATAGACCGTGGGCGTGAGCACTTCGCCGATGTCCGTGACGTCCGTGCCGGTCTCACTGAGGCCGGCGATTATCGCAGTTTGCAAACCGGCCGAGGACGGGCGGTTGTCGCGACCGACGTACACCATGTCGCTGCCGAAATCCCGTTGCAGGGCGGTGCCCAGCGCGCGCCCCACGCGCTCCGCCAGCGCCGGCGTCAGTTGCGGATTGTCACCGCTGACGGTGCCGCGAATGTCGTAGGCGCGAAAGATGCCGGGATCCAGCTTGATGGTCATGGGTTGACTCCTCGGGAACTACCCACAGCGAAAACCTGTGAATTGCCATGCCCCGTCATTCCAGCAAGGGGGCCTGGGCGCCGTCAGCATCGATTGTAACGAAGGTCAGCCCGGAAGAGTCGGCATCGATACCAATCCTGCTGTTGGCCGGCGCATCCGCGCTCAGCAGATAGTCGGCCAGTGGCACACGTACGTGACGGCGAATAATCCGCAGCAAGGGACGCGCACCATACTGAATTTCATCGTATTGTTGTTGCAGCCATTGCAGGGCGCCGCCTCCGAATTCCAGCTGCAGGCCCCGTTCCGCAGCCAGTTGCTGCTCGCGAGCCAGCATCAGCTTCAGAATCGCGCCCAGATCGTCGTCGGACAGCGCGTTGAACATGACGATTTCGTCGAGACGGTTCAGCAGTTCCGGCCGGAACCAGGTGCGCACCTGCTCCATGGCCGCCTCCCGCGCCGCATCGGTGATGACGGGAATGGCAAGGTCTCTGGAACCCAGATTGCTGGTGAGAATCAGGACGGTCTCACTGAAAGAGGCGCTGCGGCCGCGGCCATCGGTCAGTCGACCTTCCTCAATCATCTGCAACAGGAGGTCCATGATGCGCGGGTGGGCCTTCTCAACCTCGTCAAACAGGACGAGGAGCCAAGGCTGCCGGCGCACGCGCTCGGTGAGCTGGCCGCCGGCGTCGCTGTCTACGTAACCGCTGGGGGACCCCAACAGGCGATTGATGCTCGATTCGTCCTTGAATTCGCTCATGTCCAGCGCCAGCATGGCCTGCTCGTCACCGAACATGAAGTCGGTCAGAGTTCGCGCCAGCTCGGTCTTGCCGACGCCGGTGGGGCCGAGGAACAGAAACGCGCCGACAGGGCGTTGCGGTTCCTTCAGGCCTACGCGGGCCGTACGGATAGCGCGGCTGACGGCCTGCACCGCCTGGTCCTGGCCGATGAGGCGCTGTTTCAGATAGTCGGTCAGGCTGGCGTAACGACGGCGTTCGTCTTCACCCAACTGGTTGACCGGGACGCCGGTCATCTGGCTGGCGCAGAGCCGCAAATCGTCGGCGTCCAGCTCCGGGCTGTCGTCGCGTTCTGACCGCCGGGCAGGGCCAGTCTGCCGGCCGGTGTTGACCATGGCGGCGCTGCGGTGCAGCAAATTCTCCGCACTGCGGGGCAAGGGGGTTGCTGACAGATGCCGTCTTGCCAGGCTGATCGCCACATTGAGGGCTTCATCCCTGATCCGCAACTGATAGTCACGTTCCAGTCGGGGCTTGAGCGCGCGCAGTATTTGCAGCGTTTCCCGGTTCGAGGGCTGCGGCACCTGCAGCACCTGGCAGTTTTCACTGACGCCTGGTTCGAGGCACAGCCGGGCGTTCCAGTCGTTGTCGCCGGTGGTGGCGATGATTACCGGATCATTGGCCAGCAAGGTCTTCAGGACGATCGATGAACAGCGACTGAATTGCGCCACCCCTGGCCTGCCCAGAAAGCGCTGCAGGTGGGGCAGGAAGAGAATCCCTCCCCGCGCCTGCGCCAGTGCCCTGCGCAAGGCAGCAGGGTCGTCGTCCAGCAATTCATCTTCGGCGATCTGCACTACCCTGGTGATGCCCCTTGGTCCATCTCTCCTGGCGATGAGCTGCCCCAGGCCGAGGGCGAGGCTACGCTTGCCCACGCCCGCCGGGCCGACCAGGACAAGGTGTCGGTTGACCGTCTGGTTGATGATCGTCAGCATGCTGCGCAACAGGTCTTCGCGCTCGTAAACGGAGAATCCTTCCGATGGCGGGGATGAGCCGCTTTCTGCGCGATCAGGCGTCGTCTGCGCGCCGGCCGCCGGCCGGTTTAACCTGTTCATCACGTCGGCCACTGTGCGCGCTGTGATCCCGTGCGGCCGCAGCAGTCCGCTGGTGCTGATGTTGTCGCTGGCAAGGACAAGCAAAATGTGGTCGCAGTCCACGCAACTGGTGTCGCGGCGCCTGGCTTCCTCCAGGGCGTCGTCAATCAGAATTATTGATTGTCGAGAAAGCGTGGCGCGGCGCCCGTCCGCCAGGACATGGACAAGCCTCCCGCCCGGGTCCCTGCGGTTGGCACAGGCAAGCTGTACCTGTCGCTCGAGTTGCTCCAGGTCAAGTCCGCGTCTGGAACGAAACTCGGACAACACTGCTTCTGCCGTCGAATTCCCCTGCCTCAGCAGGGCCAGCAGAATCAGCTCCGGCATCAGGGTGGCCTGGCGAAACTCCCGTTGAAGTTGGGCAGCGGCTCTCAGGGTTGTGGCAAAATCATTCGCCAGCAGGTCAGGATTCAGTGCGCCGGACATGCCCGCCATTATATATGCGACTTGTGTATCCAGTCCCTGACCTGACGCGCGGCGGTTGTAGTGTCGTCAGGGGGCCGGGGGCGTGTACCCCTGGCCGCCGGAATTGCTCAGGCGATAGCCCACGCCGCGAACGTTGTCTATCAACTGGACGCCCGGGTCCTGCTGCTTGAGCTTGCGTCGCAGGTTACTGATGTGCGGGCGAATGACGTCGCGAGCGGTGCTCTCATCCAGCTGGTTGCCGCGCACCTCTCGCACCAGCTCCTTGCAGGAGACAACACGATCACGGTGTGCCGCCAGATACAGCAACAAATCGAATTCGGTCGGAGTCAGGTCAACCGGGCGGTCCCTGATCTCAATCTGGTAGCGACCGGGATAGATCGTCAAGGGGCCCAGCTTCAGGTTGCGTCCGGGCGGCCCGCTGGCGCTTGCCTCCGAATCAGCGACGAATTCCTCCAGGTCATCGGGTCCGGGGTCCTGCTGAGGGTCGGGCGCGAGATTCACATTGGCATGGATCAACTCATCGAGGTTGCTGCGCAGCGCGTCCAGCAGGCCCTGACGGCGTTGCCGGGTCGCTGCACGTTCCACGCCCCGCGCCACACTGGCGCGCAACTCTTCACTGGAACAGGGCTTGACAAGATAATCGCTGGCGCCGAGTTGCAGAGCCTCAATCGCAGTTTCAAGACTGGCGTAACCGGTCATCATGATGACAATGGCATCGCTGGCATGCTGTCGAATGCTGCGCAGCAACTCCGTGCCGCTTAGGCCGGGCATACGAATATCCGTCAACACAACGTCATAATTCCTGTGCCGCAGGGATGCCAACGCCTGTTCACCATCGGCCGCCTGACTCACCTGGTAGCCGACGCGCTGCAGGGTCCGGCTGATCGAATAGCGTATCGCCCCTTCATCATCCACAACCAGCACATTTGCACCCGGAGTAAAAGCGTTCATGATGATGTCTGCCTTGTCCAATCTGATTTAGACTAGCCTGACCTTTGCCAGACAATTGTAAACGTTACGGGCAAGTTGGGCCAGCAATCTGACAAATTGCGCAGAACCAGGAGCTGGCATCCGCTTCACTTGCCACAAAGCGCCAGGAGGGAATTATTTTTTTCCCGGCGAAGACCGCGGCAATCTTACCGTCAACGCGCAACAGGGGAATCTCCATCCGGACGGAGCGGGGAAGCCGGCGGTTGATCATCCATTTTTTGAGCGACTGAGAGTGTCCGTTCAACTCGGGCGGGCGAAATCGATCGCCCGGCCTGCGGGTATCCAGCGTGACAGCGGCTGCTGGCGGCAGGGAGAGACGCTGCCAGGTGGCCGCGCCGCTCACGCGTTGCCTGCTGATTACCAGCTTCCAGGTCCGGTCTGGCAGAGCGGTCGTGCCCGGGAGGCGGACTTCCAGCGCCTGCCGCCCTGTCAACAGGGGCCCCGGCCATTCCTCTTCGGCGCCAATGCGTTCGAAGACCAGGTCGCCGTATTCGATCCGCAGTTGGACGCCGCCTGGCAGGCTGCAGGCCTGTCCCGTGCGGCCGGAAGCGGCCAGTGAAACCAGGCTTTCCACGTGTCCGGCGCCGGCCTCTGTGCCGCCCAGTTCACGCAGGGCATTCAGGGCCAGCTGCCCTTGCAGGGCGGGGTGCAGGGCGTTGAACGTCGAACGCGGCAGGCGAACGCGCTGTTCACTGTGGCGCAAACCCTTCCCTGCGGCCTCCTGCAGTTGTTGCTGAAGATAGTCGTAGTCCCGGGCGGCGTTTTCCGATAAACGCAGAAGCGATCGCTCCACCCGCGGATCGAATTCCCGCAGGAGGGGCAGGATGTCATGGCGCAGACGGTTTCTTCGCAGTCGCCGATCGTCATTGCTGGCGTCCTGGCGCGGTTCAAGCCCCTGAATACGCCCCCAGGCGCGCAGTTCACGGCGGGGAACTTCAAGAAAGGGGCGCAGCAGGGTCAGTTGAGGGTGACCGGGGAGTCCCGTGCGAGGGCGCATGCCGGCCAGACCGCGCAGACCGCTGCCCCGCAACAGGTTGAGCAAGATCGTTTCCACCTGATCGTCCGCGTGGTGGGCCGTGATGACGTACGGGGCGCCGACCTGTCTGGCGCTGCTCGCCAGAAACTCGTAGCGGGCGCGGCGGGCATCGGCTTCGCTGCGCAGTCCTGCCGCGGCCCCCAGGGTAACTTGCAACCCGAGCGCCTCTGCCTCTTGTCGCACAAAGGCGGCATCTTCGGCGCCCGCCGCGCCGCGCCAGCCGTGGTCCAGGCTGGCGACGTAAAGTTCCAGTCCGAGGTCGCGATGCAAGTTATGCAGCAGGTGCAGCATGACCAGCGAATCGTTGCCGCCGGAAACCGCCAGCAAAAGGCGGCTGCCTGAGGCGACGAGGCACTGCTCAACAAGCATGCGGGCGCAATGTTGCAGAAGGTCCATGGTAGAAGCGGTCACATGACCAAAAGGCCCCATGAGCAGGCCCATGGTAGCACAAACAATTCGTTAATGTGTGCTGTGCTATAATCCCTGCTCACTGGTAGCAGGAGTCCCGCGTGCTCAGTCCGCTCGACTATTTCCTTGGACTGTTCTCCCTTGACATCGGCATTGACCTTGGCACAGCCAATACGCTGGTCAGCGTTCGTGGCAAGGGCATCGTGATCAACGAACCGTCCTTCGTGGCGCTTGAGCGGAAAACGCGGCGCCCGATCGAGGTGGGCGTGCGCGCCAAGGAAATGTGGAGCAAGAACCCGCGCGACATCATCGTCGTGCGGCCGGTGCGAGACGGCGTGATTAGCGAATTTGAAGTCACGGAAGCCATGCTGCATCACCTGATCAGCAAGGCGCACGAACAGGTCTGGGTGCCGATCCCGCGACCGCGGGTGGTGGTTGGTATTCCCAGCGGGGTCACCGAAGTGGAAAAGCGCGCGGTCTTCGACGCGGCCATCAGCGCCGGCGCGCGCGAGGCCTGGCTGATTGAGGAACCGGTGGCGGCGGCCGTCGGAGCCGGCCTGCCCGTGCAGGAAACGCGCGGCAGCATGATGATCGACATCGGCGGCGGCACGACCGAAATTGCCCTCTTCTCGCTGGGCGGCATCGTCATCAGCCGCTCCATCCGCGTCGCCGGGGACGAGATGGACGAAGACATCGTGGAGCACATGCGGGCGCGCCACAACCTGCTGATCGGTGAGCCAACCGCCGAAAAGGTGAAGCTGGAGATTGGCTCCGCCTCGCCCCTGCCCAACGAACGGGTCATGAACGTGAAAGGTCGTCATTTGGTGACCGGGTTGCCGACCGCCGTGGAAGTCAGTTCGATCGAAATCCGGGAGGCAATTGCCGGCTCGGTGGAGATTCTTGTGGACACGGTCAAGGATGCTCTGGACGACACACCGCCCGAACTGGTCGCGGACCTGATGGAAAGCGGGATCTGCATGGCGGGCGGGGCCAGCCAGTTGATGGGCCTGCCGCAGCGGATGGCGGAGGAAGTCAACATCCGCGTGTGGCTGGCCGAGGATGCCGCCACCTGTGTCGCCCGCGGCGCCGGGCGCGTGCTGGAAGACTACAACAACCTGCGGCGCCTGCTGGCCGGCCTGGAACGAGGCAGCACACGCCACTGATTCCCTGGCAATAATTTGACATTGCGGGGCCATGCGCGCCGCTCTGCTATACTGAACGCAGGCAGTCCCGCGGGAGGGGCCGATGGTTCGCGCCTGGCGCGCCAACCGCATACTGTTTCTGGTTTTCTGTCTGTCGCTGAGTCTTCTGCTCATCGGGCTAAGCAGTGCCGGATTGCTGGGGCCGCTGGAGGAAGTGGCTTCCATTCCACTCAACTTGCTGACCGGCGCCCTGAATCAGGCCGTGTTGTCGCTTACGGGTGGGGTCAGCGACCTGGCGGAGTTGCAAACCCTGCAACAAAGAAACGCAGCGCTTGAGGACGCCCTGGCGGATCTGACGGCGGAACTGGTCGAATTGCGAGAAATCGCCAGGGACTACGAACGTCTGGCCGAGATGCTGGATTACGCCGGCACGGCCGCCAGCCGGGAGTTCGTGACGGCCGACGTCATCAGCAACGACCAGACGGGCCTGCGTCGCAGCATCACCGTCAACAGCGGCACACGCGATGGCATCGCGGTCGGGATGCCGGTGGTCACGGCCCAGGGGCTGGTGGGCCGCGTGCTGGAAATCAGCGCCAATGCCTCGCGCATTTTGCTGGTTACGGACCGGGACAGCGCGGTCAGCGCACGACTGCAGGGAACGAGGGTGCAGGGGAGTTTGCGAGGTCAGCTCTCCGGCAGTTTGCGCCTTACGCTGGTGCCGCCCGGCGAATCGATTGTCGTTGGTGACCTGGTGCTGACTTCCGGCCTTGGCGGTAATTTCCCGCCGGACATCGTAATCGGCCAGGTCGCCAGTTCGCGCCAGTTTCAGTTCGAGTTGTTTCAGGAAGCCGAAGTTATCAGTTTCAACAATTTTGACGAACTGGAAGTCGTGCTGGTCATGACCAGCTTCGATCCCATCGATCCCGCCGTATTTGACGTGATGGAGAACTGAGGCAGGAATGGGCCCCTGGGTCGGACTGCCGGTACTTCTGCTGGCCGTGGCCTTGCAGACCACGCTGGTGCCGCAGATCCGCCTGTGGGATGGCGGGCCGGACCTCGTGTTCCTATGCGTTCTGGCCTGGGCCCTGCGCGCGCCATTGGCGGAGGGCGTTGCCTGGGCGTTCACGGGCGGCATCATGCAGGACCTGCTGTCGCTGGCGCCCACGGGGCAGTCCGTCATCGGCCTCGTGTTGCTGGTCTTTGTGGTGAACGTCCTGACCGAGCAATTCAGTCGCACCGGCTTGCTGACCCTGCTTTTGCTCGCGGGAGTCGGCACATTGGCACAACAATTGCTTATGTGGTCGCTCTTCGCGTTCCAGGGCTTTACGGTGGACTTTCTGGACGACCTGGGCTATGTCATTGTCCCGACCGTGATTTACAATTTCGCACTGATCCTGCCGGTCTTCGCTGTGCTGCGCTTCGTGCAACGCCGCGTTGAAGCGCGCCAGCTGGTCGCCCGCTGATGCTGGCAAGGGGCCGCTACTGATGCAATTGCTGCATCCCTTTCAGGGTTGGCGCCTGACTTTCTTTCAGGGTGTTATTTTCGCTGTATTCCTGCTCTTTGGCCTGCGCCTTTACCAACTGCAACTGGTCAACCAGGCGGACGCCTTGCTCCGGGCCGACGAAAACCGGCTGAGCGAGTTGCCGGTTGGGGCGCCACGCGGGGTCATCCTCGATCGCTTCGGGTCCCCCCTGGCGCACAATGTCCCCGCCTTTAACGTGACCATCGTGCCAGCCCGCCTGCCCGGTGATCCGGGGGCTGACCTGGAAATCTTCACGAGGATTTCCGCGCTGGTGGACGTGCCGCCGACGAGGGAACTGGCGGAAGGTCGCAACGTGCGCAGCATTGAGGAACTGGTGCAGGAAGGTGAAGGCCTGGCGCCCTTTAGACCGGTTGTTGTGGCGCAGGACATCCCGGCTACAGCCGCGATGCAGGTCCTTGAAGAGCGTATCGGGATGCCCGGTGTGGACATAGAGATACGCGGCGTGCGTGGCTATCCGACCGGCGCCCTGACGTCCCAGATCATTGGCTATATGGGCCCCATCCCCGCTGAAGAGGCCGTTCGACTGCAGGAGCAGGGCTACAATCCCTTCTTTGACCGCATCGGCTATTCCGGCGTGGAATTCTTTATGGAAAACCAGCTGGGTGGTGTGCGCGGCTCTGTGTTGCGGGAAGTTGACGTGGCCGGCGAAGTGCTGCGTGAAATCAGTCGGCGTGAACCCCTGCCCGGACAGAATATCCGCCTGACCCTCGACACGGAATTACAGATCGCGGCCGAAGAATCCCTGACCCGGCGCATCAACCTGGTCAATGCCCAGGCCGGCCGCGTCCAGACCCGGTCCGGCGTGGTAATCGCCATGCATCCCGACACAGGCGAAATCCTGGCCATGGTCAGCTGGCCGACCTATGACAACACGCGTTTCGCGCGGGCCATTGACGCGGACTATTATCTGGAGGTCCTCAACGCGGAGCAGAATCCCCTCAACAACCACGCCATCAGTTCGCTTTATCCACCTGGCTCGGTCTGGAAAATTGTAACCGCCGTGGGGGTCCTGGAAGAGGACGTCATCACGCCACAGACTGCGATTTTCAACCCGGGTTCCCTGACCCTGCCGAATCGCTACGCGCCCAACGACGAGGCCCAGGCGCAGACCTTTTTCGACTGGAAGCGGGACGGCTTCGGCCTGCTCAACATCGTCGGCGCGCTGGCCAACAGTTCCGACGTGTTTTTCTATCAGGTGGGTGGGGGCAACCCGGACCTCAGCCCGTTGACCCTGAGAGAGGGCGGTCTGGGAATCACGGACCTGTTTCGCTATGCAACGGCGATGGGCATCGGCAGTGAACTCGGGGTGGAGTTGCCTGGCGAACTGCCGGGCATCATGCCCGACCCGGACTGGAAGCGCCGCACCCATGGCGAGAACTGGTCGACGGGCGATACCTACAACGCCGCCTTCGGCCAGGGTTTCGTGAACGTTACGCCCCTGCAACTCATCTCGACCGTCGCCGCTGTGGTCAACGGCGGCACCCTGTGGCAACCGACGATCGTGAGCAGCTTTCTGGACGCGGAAGGCGCCGTCCTGCGCTCCTTCCAGCCCCAGGCGCTGCGACATCTGGTGCTGGATGAAGTCCCGGAGGGCGAGCGTCTGGCCCTGACCCAGATCGAGGACATGATCATGAAGGGGCCGGCGAGCCTGGCCTGCACCTGCGAGGAGGACAGTGGCTTTTACAACGCGGCCCGTTGCGACCCCGATACCTATGTCAACACCGTCGACATCAATCCGGACCCCTTTCTGGAGGAGCTGCGCGAATATCGCGTGCACATTCCGCTCAACTACCCTTTCAATGGCCGCGTCTGCAATGCCCTGCGCTTTGACGATCGCTATCAGCCTCCCTTTGTGGACGCCGGGGTTCTGGACATCGTCCACGAAGGGTTGCGCGGCGCGGTGACCTATGGCACGGCCACGCCAGCCGACCTGCCGATCATCAATGTCGCTGGTAAAACCGGCACGGCGGAGTATTGCGATGACATCGCGCGGCCGCTGGGCCTTTGCATTCAGGGCAGCTGGCCGGCGCATGCATGGTTCACCGCCTATGCGCCGGCGGATGATCCGCAGATCCTGATCATTTCCTTTGTGTACAACGGCGGGGAAGGATCACTGGTGGCCCTGCCCATTGTCGTTGAAACGCTGGAAGCCTGGTTGCGCCTGCAAAACCAGCGAGGTGGAGTGCTGGCATTTCCTCCCGCTGGCGCATGACACTGAAGGTCCCGCGTCTGGAGGGGGACCTGATGCCGCGACTGCGCCAGTGGACGCCCGCGCTCTCTGGCGGCGCGCTTTCTCTCGTTGTTTTTCTTTTTCCCGGGGAGACGCCCCTGTTGCGCGCCTGCGGCATGGCCCTGGTCATTGTGGCCATGGCGATGTCGCTGTGCCGCTTTGGCGCCGCGCTGGCGCTATGCGGCTGTCTGGTGCTGGCCTTCAGCCCGGCATTCTGGACTCAAACGGGTGGCGCTTCCCGACAGGACCTTCTGCCGCTGCTGGCACTTGCCACACTGGCAGCGCTGGTGGTCCTGCTGCTCTTGCGCCGGCAAGGCAGCCTGCTGTTGGCGGCAGTGGTCGCCCTGGCGCTCTTTTCACTGGTGTTCTGGTGGCAGCAGGGACAGACCGAAAGCCTTAGATTGACGGCGCTGGCCAGTGCGTGGCTGCTGGTGCTGCTGCTCGATCTCTTGCAACGCGCTTTGCCGCATCCCGATGACGCGGGGGTCAGGGAGCCCGAGGCAAGCCATGCCTGGGCCATCCTCATTCTGCTGGTCATCGGCATCGTCAACACGAGATTGTTTGTACTCTTCGTGCCAGCAGTCTGCAGTGCGCTCATTCTTTCGAAAGTACGTCTTTCACGCCTGTTCTGGCCGATTTTCCTGCTTGCCTGCCTGTTTGGACTGTCCGGCATCGTATCACGCTATCTCAGCTCGGAGTGGTGGCTTTACCCGGCGGGGCAGGCGATGGAGGAAGGACTGGTGCTCCCCTGGCTGCTGGCCGATGGCTGGCGCGAGGCGGCGCGCTGGCTGACCCTGCTGGAGACTGTGCGCGACCAGTTGAGCATTCCGGGCAGTTTGCTGGCGTTGATCGGGTTGTCGCGTCTGTCACGCTGGTATCCGGCCACCGGGATCGTCACCCTGCTGGCCTGGGGCTGCTGGGCACTCTTTGGCCTGGTCTACTTTGGGCGGGACATTGCCGTGCTTTTGCTGCCGTTGCACATGATTGGCATCATCTGGATGACCGTCGCCGTCCACGCCATTCGCGACTGGTCCGAACGTCTGGCACAGGGCTCCGCGTTCGGGCCCGGTCGGGTCGTCACCGGAATCTACGCCCTGTTGCCCCTCTGGCTTCTGCTGCAACATCTGTAGTCGAATAGCATTCGTTAACTATGGAGTGTATACTTCTGCTGTCCTGAAGGTTGTGAGGTGACCGGAAAGGACACTGTGCCTGACGGAGGGACGATGGAAGGCAAATCCTTCGCCATCAAGGGGGTGCGGGAGGGTCTGTTGATACAGATCGACCCCGCCGTCGAATGGATGGCGACGACGGGCGATCTTGCCGTTCACCTTGATGAACAGGGCAAGTTCTATGAGGGTGGCCGCATCATCCTGGAGGTCGGCGAACGGCCGGTCCCCAAATACGAACTCACGTCGCTCAAGGCATTGCTGGAACGTCGGGGACTGTCCCTGTGGGCCGTGTTGAGCAAAAGTGAGACCACGCGCAATTCCACGGAAGCGCTGGACATTCGCACCAGCGCGGGTCCGGCGCTGGCCGGCCTGGTGGAGGAAGAGGAAGACGAGCCCGAGGCCAGTGCCGGGGACAATTCGGGGTCGGGCGGCATTCTTGTCCGGCACACGATTCGCTCCGGCCGTGTGGTGCGCGGTGACGGGCACGTTGTGGTCTACGGTGACATCAATCCGGGCGCCGAAGTCATTGCGGCCGGCGACGTGATGGTGTGGGGTCATTTGCGTGGCACAGTACACGCCGGCGCCAATGGTGACGAGGATTCGGTCGTCTGCGCGCTGGACATGGCGCCGATGCAACTGCGAATTGCCGGTCTGGTGGCGACGTCGCCGACGGACAATGCAGAAGCGCCGACGCCGGAAGTCGCCCTTGTTCGTGATGGCAGGATACAGGTAGAGAGTTGGTAATGGCGGGAGAGAACGGCATGGGGGGGAAGATTGTCACCATCACCTCGGGCAAGGGCGGTGTTGGCAAGACCACAGCCACTGCCAACATTGGGGTCGCGCTGGCTCAACTGGGCAAACGCGTCGTGCTCATCGATGCAGACATCGGCCTGCGCAACCTGGACGTGGTGATGGGCCTGGAAAACCGCATCGTTTACAATCTGGTGGACGTGGCCGAGGGCCGCTGCAAGTTGCGCCAGGCGATGATCAAGCACAAGTTGTTGCCGGACCTGCATTTGATCCCGGCATCACAGACCCGCGACAAGTCGGCAGTCAGCCAGTCGGATATGATACAGGTCTCGGACTGGCTGCGACCGGAGGTCGATTTTGTGCTGATTGACTCGCCTGCGGGCATCGAACGTGGCTTCCGCAACGCCATCGCGCCGGCCGATGAGGTGCTGATTGTGACCAACCCTGAAGTTTCCGCCGTGCGCGATGCGGACCGCATCATCGGATTGCTGGAAGCAGCCGGCAAGGGGCCGGGCAAGCTGGTGTTGAATCGCATTCGACAGGACATGGTACAAAAGGGTGAGATGCTTTCGGCCGATGACGTCACCGACATTCTCGCCATCAAGATGATCGGCATTGTTCCGGAAGACCAGTTCGTCGTGCCCGCCTCCAACAAGGGCGTGCCGGTTGTTTTAAATGAAGAATCCCGGGCAGGACTGGCCTATCACAACATTGCACGCCGTCTTAACGGCGAAAACGTCCCCTTCCTCCCGCTCGAAGAAGAAGACGGGTTTCTCAGAAGGCTGACCCGTTTGTTTTCCGGTGGAAACCAGCTTCTGAAGCAGGGTTAACTATGGCAGGACTACTGGAACGTCTGGGGCTCCTGAAGCGGGCAGGGCGAGGGGGCAGCGCGGCAAGCGCGAGGGAACGTCTGCACTTTGTCCTGCTGCATGACCGCATCGATCTCTCGCCGGAAGAGCTGGACCGCATGAAGAAAGAGATCCTTGAGGTGATTTCCCGCTACGTCGCTGTGGAGAGCGACCGCGTGGATTTCGCGCTGGAACACCGACGGCGGGACAATTTAATTGTGGCCGAAGTGCCCTTTTCCAAACAGAAGACCGGCCCCGGGCAAGTGGGTCGGGAAACCGGCTGAACCCTGACGCTGCATTTGTGATACCCTGATTCCAGGCCCGTTACGGCACTGCTTTTCTGCGCCCTGAATGACACATGATCGCCTCCGGCAGTATCTGGCAACGTTTCGATTACCTGCTTTTCAGCGTCTCCCTGCTGTTGATTCTCTTCGGCATTCTGATGATCGGCAGCGCCACTCAGGATGCCATCGACCCGACCCTGATCGCGCGCGTGCCGGACCAGATTCGATTTGCCCTGCTGGGGCTGATGCTCATGGCCGGCCTGTCCCTGCTGGATTACCGTTTGCTGGCCGGACTGCATCTCTGGCTCTATCTCCTCATGCTCAGCCTGCTGGTGATGGTCTTTTACTTTGGCGTGGAAGGCGTGGCCGGCGCCCAGCGCTGGATAAACATCGGCATACGCATCCAGCCATCCGAAGTGGCCAAGCTGTTGATCATCATCACGCTGGGCCACCTTCTCGCCCGTCGCTACCAGCGCATCGGCCATTTGCCCAACATCGTGCTCTCGCTGCTGCACATCGGCCTCCCGGCGGCCCTGATTCTCATCCAGCCCGACCTTGGCATGGTCACCGTGCTGATGGCGATCTGGTTCACCATGATCTGGGGGGCCGGGCTGCCGCTGCGCTATCTGGTCACCTTCATGCTCATTCTGTCCCTACTGGGCGGCGTGGTGCTGCTGCAGGCCTTCAATGTCATTGAAGGACCCCTGGAACGTTACCAGGTGCAGCGCATTTCGCTTTTTGTCGATCCAACCAGTGACGAAGACGCCTATTTCAACATCAATCAGGCCCTGATCAGCGTGGGGTCAGGTGGCCTGCTGGGGAAGGGTTACCTGGTCGGAACGCAAAACAAGGGACGTTTCCTGCGTGTGCGCCATACGGACTTTATCTTCAGTGTCATTGCGGAGGAGTTCGGCTTTATTGGCAGTCTGGTGACCCTGGGCCTGATCGGCATTGTGCTGATGCGTATCCTGCGTGGCGCGCGCCTTGCCGTCGATGCCTTCGGCAGTTTGCTTTGCTATGGCGTGGCGGCCTTTATCTTTTTCCAGACGGTGACCTCGATCGGAATGAACCTGGCGCTGATGCCGGTGACCGGTCTGACCCTGCCCTTCATCAGTTCGGGGGGAACATCCCTGCTGTCCACGATGGCGGGCATAGGCCTGACGCAGAGCGTCATAGCGCGCCGCCGCCGGGTGAGTTGAAGGCCCGTCATTTCGCAACCCGAGCGTACAGGAGCCCTGATGTCTTCACACCGACCCGTACGGGTCCGCTTCGCGCCCAGCCCGACCGGCCCGCTGCATATTGGCGGCCTGCGGACGGCCCTCTTCAACTGGCTCTATGCCCGTCACCACGGCGGCCGCTTCATTCTTCGTCTGGAAGACACGGACCAGCGCCGACTGGTAAGCGGCTCGGCCGAACACATCATGGCCATGCTGCGTCACTATGGACTCGATTACGACGAGGGGCCGGACATTGGCGGCGCTTTCGGCCCCTACGTGCAGTCCGAACGACGCGAGCGGCACGTCCGCCAGGCGGGTTGGCTTGTGCAGGAGGGCGCGGCCTATCCCTGTTACTGCAGCGCGGAACGTCTGCAGGCCGTCAACGCGGAAAAACGCAAACGGGGGGAGGCCAGCGGTTACGACAGACATTGCCGCGATCTCTCTTTGACACAGCGGGCCGAACTGGAAGCAGCGGGCGAGACACCGGTGATTCGCTTTCGCATGCCGCTGGAAGGGCAGACCCTGGTACGAGATGCCATTCGGGGGGAATCGCGCTTCGAGAATTCCAGGTTGCAGGATGCCGTCCTGTTGAAGTCCGATGGCTTCCCCACCTATCATCTGGCCCATCTGGTTGACGATCAGGACATGCAGATTACGCATGTGTTGCGCTCCAGCGAATGGTTGCCCTCGCTGCCGCTGCACTGGCAACTGTGGCAGGCCTTCGGGCAGAAGAAGCCCGTTTACGTCCATTTGCCGGTGATTCTTAATCCAAACGGCAAGGGCAAGTTGAGCAAACGACATGCGGGCTTCACGCAAAATGGCAGGCAGGTGCTGGTCCTGGCGCAAGAGTTCATCGATGCCGGTTATTTGCCGGAGGCCGTTGGCAACTTCCTGACCAACATCGGCTGGAGCATGCCCGATGAGCGTGAATTCTTCCCTGTCGAGGCGGCGATTGAAGGCTTCGAACTCAGCCGGGTCAATCCGGCCGACAGCGTCTTCCCTGTGGAAAAGCTGGACTGGCTGAACGGCATGTGGATTCGGGAACTGTCGGGGGTGGACCTGGCGCAGCGTGTGCGTCCGCTGCTGCAGCAGGCCGGGCTCGAAGTTGACGACGCGCTGCTGCGAAAGGTCGTACCGCTGATGCAGGAGCGCATGCGCTCGCTGCACGATTTCGCGGCCATGGCGGGCTTCTTCTTCAGCGACAGCTTTGCAGGCCCGGAAGCCGACGCGATCATTCAGCGCAGAATGGATACTGCGGGAACGTTGGGGGCCCTGCAGGCAGCGCGTCAGCGGCTGGAGGAAGTGGAGCGCATCGAGTGCGCCGCGCTGGAAGCGGACATGCGGACGCTGGCTCAGGAACTGGGCATCAAGGCCGGCCAGCTCTTCGGCAGCCTGCGCGTCGCTGTGACGGGCCAGCGAGTGTCCCCGCCGCTCTTTGAAACGATGGAGATCCTCGGTTTGGAGACCTGCCTGGAACGCATCGACCAGGCGATTGCCACCCTGCAGCGTCAGGCTTGACAGCCTTGCGGCCCTGTGCCAGGATTGCCGCCAGGTGGGAGATAGTTCAACGGCAGAACGACGGGTTCTGGCCCCGTAAATCCTGGTTCGAATCCAGGTCTCCCAGCAGATGGCGGTGGCCGCGGGCCGCCGCTTTTTGTGTTCCCGTCCCGCTCTGGTATGCAGGCGCGGGGCCGTGCTAGAATGACGGGCGGATGGGAGATAGTTCAACGGCAGAACACCGGTCTTTGGAACCGGGAATCCTGGTTCGAATCCAGGTCTCCCAGTAGATCGTCACAGCGACAGTCTCGATTCCCACGCTGGAGAACGGGCAGGCACATGAGCGACCCTGGCAAGGCAGTTGTCGCCGACGCTGCAAGGGAGCGCGGGGACTTCATTCGCGAGGCCATCATCGCGGACCTGGAGGCCGGCCGCTACTCCAGCGTTCACACGCGATTCCCGCCCGAGCCCAACGGCTATCCGCACGTAGGACACGCCAAGGCCATCTGGATCAACTTCAGCATCGCCAGGGAGTTTGGCGGCGTCTGCAACCTGCGTTTCGATGACACCAACCCGGTGCGGGAAGAGCAGGAATACATCGACGCCATCATGGAGGACATCCGCTGGCTGGGTTACGACTGGGGTGAGCGCCTGTTCTTCGCCTCGGACTATTTTGACCAGCTCTACGAGTGGGCGCTGCAGTTGATCCGCGATGGCAATGCTTACGTAGATGAACTGGGCCAGGAAGAGATTCGCGAGTCCCGCGGCACCCTGACCGAACCGGGTCGAAACAGCCCCTGGCGCGATCGACCGGTGGCGGAAAACCTGACCATGTTCGAAGGCATGAAACGGGGCGACTACCCCGAGGGCGCCTGTGTGCTGCGCGCGAAGATCGACATGGCCTCGCCAAACATCAATTTACGCGATCCGGTGCTCTATCGCATCCTGCATACCGAGCACCCGCGCACCGGCGATCGCTGGTGCATTTACCCCATGTACGACTTCGCGCATGGCCAGTCGGATTCGATTGAGGGCATCAGCCACTCCCTCTGTTCGCTGGAATACGAGGACCACCGTCCGCTCTACGACTGGCTGCTGGAAGCGCTGGGCATCTACCGGCCCCGTCAAATCGAGTTCGCCCGCCTGAACCTTGATCATACGATCGTCCAGAAACGCAAGCTGCGGCGGCTGGTGGAGCAGGGGCATTTGAAAGGTTGGGATGACCCGCGAATGCCAACCCTGCGCGGCATGCGGCGACGCGGCTACGCTCCGGAGGCGATTCGCGAGTTTTGCGCCGCCACAGGCATTGGCAAACGCAACAACCTCATCGAGATCGAAATGCTGGAACACTACCAGCGCCAGTATCTGAACCGGCACTCACCGCGCGTCATGGCCGTGCTGGACCCGCTGCGGGTGGTCATCGAAAACTACCCGGAAGGCCAGATGGAGTGGATGACGGCGGTCAACAACCCGGAGGACGAGTCGGCCGGGACGCGGGAAGTCCCCTTTTCGCGGGAGATTTACATCGAACGCGAGGACTTCATGCTGGACCCGCCGCGCAAGTTTTACCGTCTGGCGCCGGGCCGTGAAGTGCGTCTGCGCAGCGCCTGGCTGCTGACCTGTCGCGACGTTGTGTATGACGCGCAGGGCGAGATCCACGAGTTGCGTTGCACCATCGACCCCGACTCGCGCGGCGGCAATGCGCCGGACGGACGCCGCGTGCGCGCTACATTGCACTGGGTGTCGGCGGCGCAGGCCCTGCCCGCCGAAGTGCGGCTCTACAACAAGCTGTTCAGCGTGCGGAACCCCAATGAAGAAAGCGACGGCCTCGACCCCGCCACGCAGCTCAATCCTGACTCGCTGCAGGTGTTGACGCAGGCGCTGGTTGAACCTTCCCTCGGCCAGGCGAAGGCAGGCATGCGCTACCAGTTCGAGCGCATCGGCTACTTCGCCGTGGACCCGGATTCAAGACCCGGCCAACTGGTGTTCAATCGCAGCGTCACCCTGCGCGACCAGTGGGCCAGACTGCAACGGCGTCAGCAGCGCTAAACGCTGTGGCCCGCCCGCCAGCCGGGCATTAACATCAGGCACTTTCACGGTACACGGTCTCGTAGTCTTCCGGCGGATTCTCGCGCCACAGGGACGGGTCTTCCTCGTCGTAGCGCATGGACGCCATGATGACCAGGTCGGCCCACTGGTTGAAGGCGCGGTCGCTGCCGTTGTAGATCAGGCGCAGGCGACGTGGCAACCACAGCCACATATAGGACAGGCGGCGGCGTTCGTAGCGTGAGGTCCGCGCCCGCAACTGATGATACCAGCGTGGGTAGTGCAGAAAGATATCCGGATGCTCGCGGGCGAACTCCGGATGGTTGCGCGCCAGGAAGGCCAGCATCAGCAGCCCTAGGCCAGGCAGGCCGGTTGGCAAAAAGATGCTCGCGCTTTCAACCAGCAGGGCCGTCAGGCTGATGACCAGTACGCCGGACCAGAGCAACAGGGCAGGCAGGGGGTAATACAACTCCTCATCCCCGCCGTACTTCTCAAAGGTGCGCAGGATAGGCCCCTTGAGCATCCCGGTCATGATCAGCCCGATGCGCAGGAAAAAGGCGATGCTGACGAGCACCGGGATGAACATGATGTTCATAGTTTCCTCCGATTCCAGCGTACCCTTTTCGCTGGTGGACGGCAATTGTCAAAGCCCGTGATTTTGCGGCGGGAGGCGGACGGGCTGTGCTATAGTATCCGCCCGCCGGTCAGGATTGGGTTTGAATATGGATGGGGACAGGCCACCCGCCAGCTTCGGGCCCGGACCGCGCACCGCCTGCATCGAACAGTTGACAGCACAGGGAATCGCCGAGACCCTGATCGCTTTTGCCAACAGCGACGGCGGCAGCCTCCTGTTTGGCGTGCGTCCCGACGGAGAACCTGCCGAAACGACCATCACACGCGAAGCGCTGGACAGCGCCCTTGGGGAGGCCCAGGGGCTTTGCGATCCCCCCGTCATGACCGGCGAAACCGCGCTGGTCGCGCTGGCGGAAGCGCGCACCGCCTGGCGCTTGGAAGTGCCCCGCAGTCTGGACATGCATTCGCTGGTGGACGGGCGCGTACTGGTGCGCAGCGGGGGTTGCAACCGGCCGCTGGGCGGCCGCGAGATTCAACGTTTGGGCAGCGACCGCAACATCGGTGACTTCGAAAATGAGGCGGTGCCGGGCGCCAGTCGCAGCGATTTCAACGAGGAAATGATCGCCGCCTATCTTGAACGCCGCGCGCTGCGCCTGCGCCAGCCGGAAGGCGAGGCCAGCGACTCCCTGTTGCAGGAAATCGGCGCCCTGGACGCCGCGGGGCAGCCTACGGTTACCGGCGTGTTGCTTTTCTGCGAGCGACCGCAACGCTGGTTGCCGCAAAGCGGGATGGTCTTCGTGCGTTTCGCCGGGGCCACGCCGCGCGGTGAGGACGGACTGGCGGGCTACATTCGCCGGGAAGAACTGTCCGGCTCCCTGCCGCGTATGGTGGAGGCGGCCTGGAATCTGGTCTGGAGCGAAATGGCCGTCAGCGCCGTCGTGAAGGACCTGGAACGGGAGGAAACCCTGGAGTACCCGCGCTTTGCCGTGCGGGAGGCCATCGTCAACGCCGTCTGTCACCGTGACTATCGCATGAAAGGGCGTCGCATCGAAATTCGCATGTTCGCAGATCGCCTGGAAGTGGTGTCGCCCGGCGGGCTGCCAGGGTTCATCACCATTGAAAACTTCGTCGGCGAACATTTCAGCCGCAACCCGCGCATTGTCAGCGGGCTGTTTCAGTGGGGGTTGATCGAAGAACTGGGTCTGGGAATCGATCGCATGCTGGAGGTTATGGAACAGGCCGGACACGAGCCGCCGGTCTTTGGTGCGCAGCCCTACAGTTTTTCGGTAACCCTGCGCAATGCCAGGCAACAGGCGCCGGCGCCGGAATGGGTGGCAAATGTCAATCCGCGCCAGCAGCGCGCCCTGCAATACCTGCAGAGACATGGTTCCATCACCAACCGCGAGTTTCGCTCCTGTTGCGAGGGCGTCTCATCGGAAACCTTGCGGCTGGACCTTGTGGACCTGGTGGGGCAGGGCCTTCTGCTCAAGGTGGGCACCAAGAAGGGCACCTACTACATACTGAAACAGGCCGAAGCCGGAGACAACTGATCTCGATTTTCGGACTGACTGAAGTCTGCCGCTGCCGCCGTGCTAACGCCTCAGGGGTTGACGCCGTTCCTTAAGCCGGGCGGCCCGGCCGCGGCGCTCCCGCAGGTAATAGAGTTGCTTCCGACGAACCTTTGCGTGACGCAGAATTTCTATTTTCTCGATGCGGGGGCTTTTCAGCAGGAAAGTGCGTTCCACGCCTACACCATGGCTGGCGATGCGCCGAACGGTAAAGTTGGCATCGTTGCCGCCGCCGCGCAGCCGGATAATTACGCCCTGGAAGACCTGGACCCGTTCCCTTTCGCCTTCCACAATTCGCAGATGTACGCGCACCGTATCGCCCGACGACAGTTGCGGGTGGTCCCGCGTCGGCGTTTGTGCGACCAGTTCGTCAAGCAGATTGGTCATGCGGTCTTTCCCCGGCGCATTGGCCCGCGCTCATCCTGGGTGGCGGCGCGCAGTATACAGGGCGCCGGCGGACGCAACAAGGGTCTGTCAACTCAGGGAATGAAGATCTGTTGGCCGACGCGTATCAGGGCAGGGTCCGGAATGCAGTTGGCCTGGGCCAGCCGGTTGACGTCGAGACCGTAGGTAAGGGCAATGCGGAACAGGTTTTCGCCAGTCTGTACGGTATGCACCAGACGATACTCGTCCGGTGCGCAACCTTCGGCCGGCGCCTGGGCCTGTTGGTAACCGGTCAGGCCGCAGCCGGGGATGATCAGCTGGTTGCCAATGTGGATGAGTTCAATGTTGGCAAGATTGTTGGCCTGCTGGATGGCGGCCACCGTCACACCATAGAGGGTCGCGATGTAGCTGAGCCCGACGTCACTGGCCTGCACCACGTGAATGCAATCGTCACCCTGGGGGCCGGCCCCCTCTGCGCCTTCGACCGTGGCCGGCGGAACAGCCGGCGTAACGACGGAGGCCGGTGCGCTCGTCGCCTGTTCACCCGCATCCATGGCAGCCTGGGTCTGGGTCGCCCGGGCGATGATGGCGGTGGCCGTCAGATTGAGCGGGTCGATGTCCTGCAGGGGCGGTTGAACTGGCTCTGGCGTCTCGGAGGGCCGGGGATCGACGGCGGCCGCAGCCGTGATCGGCACGTTGGCAGCCGAGGGCGTAAAGGTCGCGACGCCGGAAGGCAACTGTGAATCCTGCTGCGTGGACTCGTTGGCGCTCTGGTAACAACCGGCAAGCAGAATCACCAGCGCGAGGCCGATGCATCCTGCCAGACGAAGACCTGCACTGCGCATGGCCAGCAACCTTTCGCGAGATTCTTGCAGATTCTAGCATCAGGGCCGAATTCAGGCAACTGGAGCGGCCGGCAGTATTCCAGGTCGCGTAACCAGCAGCAGGAGCAAGCCAAACGCTATGCGATACCAGCCGAATGGCGCCAGACTGTGCCCGCTGACGAAACGCAACAGCCAGGCGATCGCCAACCAGGCCACGGCGGCAGACACGGCGCAACCCAGCAGCAATACACCCAGTTCTGCCCTGCTGGCGCGGCCGGCAACGTCCACCAGTTCGGAGAGGGTGGCGCTGCCGAGGAGGGGGATGGCCAGCCAGAAGGAAAAACGAGTGGCGCTGCTGCGATCGAGTCCGACCCGCATGGCGCCGACGATCGTGGCGGCCGAGCGGGAAACGCCGGGTATCAGCGCCAGGGTCTGCACACAACCGATGAACAGGGCCTGTCGCAGGGACAAATGCCTTTCAGCATCCCTTGTCTGCGGACGTGGCTGTCGATCGGTCAGGAGCAAGACGACTCCGCCGGCCATCAACGCCAGCGCGACGACAGAAGGCGAAAACAAGGTTTGTTTGATCCAGTTCCGCAGCAGAAATCCGGTCATGCCTGCGGGCAAGCTGGCCACGAGAATGCCGGCCCAGAAGTGCCTTGCCTGTGGATCATTTCGCATCGCCCACAGGCTGGAAGCCAGGTCACGGCCGTAATGCAGCAGCAGGGCCAGCACGGCGCCCGCCTGAATCGTGATTTCAAAGCTGCCGCGCAGCGCCGGGGGAAGATCCAGCAAGGAAGCGCCGACGATCAGATGTCCGGTTGAGGAGATGGGCAGGAACTCGCTCAGGCCCTCGAGGACGCCGAGGAGAATCGCCGTCAGTACATCGCCCGCATCAACGCTCACAGGCGGCTGGCCAGTGCCAGACCCAGGCCCACGCCGGCGAGACAAAGAAGGTTGTTGCCGAGGATGTTGCCCGTCATCGCCAGCCACTGGCCCTCGCGCGCCAGCGCAATGCTTTCGTAGGCGAAGGTCGAAAAGGTCGTGAAGGCCCCGCAGAAGCCAACGCTGACAAAAAGACGGACCTGCGGCGCGAGCAGGCCCTGCCGCAGCGACCAGCCGAGAAAGAGTGCCAGCAAAAAGGAACCGGTGATGTTGATGATCATGGTGCTGACGGGGTTGGAAACGCCCAGACGACTGACGATCCAGAGGCCGAAAAGATGGCGGGCGCAGGCGCCCAGCAGGCCCCCGGCGCCAATGCTGACAAGAGTGGATGGCTGCATGCGACCAGCATAGCCGGGCGCGTACCCTGTATCAATGCCACAACCTTGCGCGCCATGCATCTCTGCTGCCAGAATGGGCGAGGCCGGCAGTCTGGAAACTGCATGAAAGCCTACTGGCGCCTGTTGCGCGACAACCCGGATTTCGCCCGTCTGTGGCTGGCGCAGGTCGTCAGCCTGCTGGGCGACTGGTTTAACACGATTGTTCTGGCCGTGCTGGTTGAAGCATACAGCGGCGGTTCGGGCCTGGCCGTCAGCCTGTTTCTGCTGGCGCGCTTTGTCCCACCCATGCTGGTCGGGCCCTGGGCCGGCGTGCTCATCGACCGGTTGGACCGCAAGCGGCTTCTCATACTCAGCGATGTCCTGCGCGCCGTAGTGGTGTTGCTGCTCCTGCTGGCGGACGGACCGCAGCTGCTTTGGCTGGTCTACCTGCTGACGGCGTTGCAGTTCACACTGTCGGCCTTCTTTGAGCCAGGACGCAATGCCCTGCTGCCCTCCTTGCTGCCGCGGGAGGGTCTGGTGCTGGCCAACACCCTGGGCAGCATCACCTGGTCGGCGATGTTGGCGGGAGGGGCCATCGCCGGCGGCCTGGTGGCGGCGCAACTGGGGACACAGGCGGCCCTGCTGATCGATTCCATGACCTTTCTGGTCTCGGCGCTGCTGATTGTCGGCATTCGGACGAACACGGGGACGAACAGGGCCGAGCCCGCGGCGAGCGGAAGCTCGACTACGCAAAACGCCCAGGGTCTGCGCGAAGGACTGCGTTTCCTGCGCCATGCGCCGGCTACCCTAGCCGTTTTACTGGTCAAGGCCGGCATCAGTCTGGGCAGCATTGACGCCGTGATGATCATTTACGCCTCGCGACTGTTCAACTTTGGCGAGGACAGCAGCACGCCACTCAGCATCATGTACGCGGCATTTGGCATCGGCGCCGTGAGCGGGCCCGTCGTGCTCAATCGCTTCAATGACGGAAGTGTACTGGTGATGCGGCGCCTGATTCGTTACGGTTTCCTGCTCATGTCCGTGGGCTGGCTCACCCTGGCCGGCGCCGGCACCCTGCCGCTGGTTGCCGTGGCCCTGACCTTGCGCGCCATGGGCACGTCGGTCTGCTGGACCTACAGTTCGGTCATCATCCAGAAGAGCGTCCCGGACCGCTTTCTGGGCCGCATGTTTTCGTTGGACATGGCAAGCTTTCAGTTTGCAGGCGCATTCAGCATCCTGCTCACGGGCTTTCTGATCGACTACTTTGGCGTGGCCCGCGTCCGCGACGTCGTGCTGTTGATGGCCGGAATCAGCACCGTGCCGCTTACACTCTGGACCCTGGTCGTGCCGCGCCTCGAAGCCCGGGTGCCGGAAGTGGAAATCGACTAACCCGGGATCGGCATGCCCGTGGCATCGGCGATGGCAAGCAGGCGGTTGTACTTCGCCAGTCTTTCTGACTGGGTGATCGAACCAATCTTGATGTGCTGACCATGCCAGCCCACGGCAAGGTCCGCCAGCCAGTTGTCCTCCGTCTCGCCACTGCGCGCGCTGACCGTCACGTGCCAGCCGGCCTCGCGCGCCAGTTGGCAGGAACGGGCGGCCTCAGTGAGCGTGCCGATCTGGTTGACCTTGAGCAGGAGGGCGTCCGCGGCATTCTCATCGATGGCGCGCTGAATGCGCGCCGGATTTGTGCAGAGCAGGTCGTCGCCCAACACGAGGGCACGACCGGCCAGCCTACGCCTGAGCTGCGGCCAGTGCGCCCAGTCGTTTTCCGCCAGTCCGTCCTCGATGCTGACGACCGGCCAGCGCTGCGCCCAGTCCGACAGCAGCTCGATCATGGCCTCCGCAGACAGTGATCCTTCCAGGCGATAGCGACCGTCCCGGTAAAACTGGCTGGCCGCCACGTCCAGCGCAAGGCAAACGTCCTCCCCCGGGCGATAGCCGGCGTTTTCGATGGCCAGGAGGGCGTCTTCGAACATATCTTCACAGCGCGTGAAGGGCGGCGCCAGGCCGCCTTCGTCCGCGGTGAGACGCCGGGCGTCGTATTTATCGCCAATCAGGTCCGCCGCGCTCTCGTAGACCGCCACGCAAATTTCCAGGGCCCCGGCCATCTCTTGCGTCCTGCGGGGCAGAATCAAGAGGTCCTGCAGCGGCACCTGTCCACCGGCATGCGCACCGCCACTGAACAGGTTGACGGTCGGGCGGGGCAGGCTCGTTGGCGGACCGAAACCGGGCATCTGCCCAAAATAGCGATACAGGGGCAGTCTCTGACGCGCCGCGTTGGCGCGCGCCCAGGCCAGGGAGACGGCCAGAAGGGCGTTGGCGCCCAGTCGCGTCTTCTGCGGGGTGCCATCCAGCTCAACGAGCGTCCGGTCCAGCGACTCCTGGTTGTCGATTTCCCGCCCCTTCAGGGCGGCGTTAATTTCACCGCGAATGTTGGCGACCGCCACCCGGCAACCGCGGCCGCGATAGCGTTGCGGGTCGCCATCGCGCAATTCGTGGGCCTCGGCGGCGCCGGTGGAAGCGCCGGATGGAACCGAGGTGCTTCCCTGACTGCCATCCCTGAAGCGACAGCTTGCCTGCAGGGTGGGGCGGCCGCGGCTGTCCAGGATTTCGATGGCGTGCAGCTGGTCGATTGCGGGCACGTCAGAGCCTTTCACAGAAGCGCGGTACGAGTTCTTCAGGCGTCGCTGGCGGGTCCAGAATCAGGGGCAGCACAGCGTCGACCTGATGCCGACGCTGGTCAAGATTCATGTATTCGAGTGGAGAACGACCTGCCGCACGAGCCAGAACGCAGGCCAGGGTGTGGCGCGCGGCGCGCGTTTCCAACCTCTCATCGGCCGAAGTTTGGTTGTCGCGCCGATACTCGCGCCAGAAGAGCAGGGCCGCCGCCGCGAATTCACCTCGCTGCGCAGCCACAAAATGCGCCTTGGAGAGCAGGTGCGAAAGCGCGAAGCCGACGTCCAGCGACGGGTCGCCGAAATGCATGACTTCATGGTCCAGCAGAATCAGGCGATCCCGATGGAGCAACACGTTTTTGGGGCTGTAGTCGCCGTGGGTCAGCCCGATGCGCAGGGCGCGGGTCTCGGCAGTGAGAGCCTTCAGGAAGGGAGCGGCCGGCGCAACTACGCTGGCTGTGTACAAATAATAGGGCTCAAGCCGCAGGCTCTCGAGGGAGTTGCGGTTGGCAAAGGTGGTGGCAACTTCCTCAATGTGGTCGTTGCCGAGTCTGTGGATGCGCGCCAGCAGGCGTGCGAACTCCGCCACGTGCCCCTGCTCCAGCCCGCCTGCCAGCAAATGCTCTTTCCAGTTGACGTGGGGCTGCGGCACGGCGCTCATGGCCAGCAGGTGTTCGGCCGGATCCTCGAAGACGTAGTCCGGCACGGCCCCGGGCATCATTCGCGACAGCCAGCGTAGCCCGGCCGCCTCGCGCTGCGTGCGGGCCAGGTCGCTAAACCATTCGACCTCGACGCGCAACCGGGGCAGGGCCTGCTTGAGCACCCAGGCGCTGCCGTCCTCGTGTTCCACAAGCACGGTGCGGTTGGAGACACCGCCGTGCAATGCCGTCATGCGCGGCGCATCCGCGGGCCCGACGCGGCCGGTGCTGCGCAGATAGTGCAGGAGTTCGTCAGGCGCTTCAATGTTCAGTGGCATGATTTTCCGGCCGGCTTTCGTTTTGCGGCGCGCCATCGCCGGCCCGTTCCGTCACGAGTCGCAATTGACACGCAATGTCAGAGTGTTTTCTGAAAACAGGTCAAAAGCCCTTCCCCTGGGGAGCTTGCCGTCACTGAAAAACCCTCCTTCAGGAATATGCACTTTCTTCGCTGCAGAAATGTTAACGACGACTTTGGCGCGCCACAACTGCGGCGGCCCGGTGGCTGTGTTACAATTCAGTCGGCCAGCCAGAGCGGTAACAGGCGACATGTTGGAGCAACAGGGCCCATTCACCTTCCGGCGGAGACGTGTGCTGCTGGAAAACCTGACTGCCTGGCTCTTCCTTGCGCCTGCCGGGGCCATCATCTTCCTCTTTGGCATCTTTCCGGTCACCTTCGCCTTTTTTGTAAGTCTGCATCGCTGGCGTCGCTTCCCTGATGACTTTCGCGGTCTTGACAGTTACGTCAAGGCCATGGGCAATTTCGGCTACGTGGTCTTTTTCTGGTTGTCGCTGGCTCTGCTGTTTCTGGCCGCCTACACTTTCTGGCGTCTCTGGCGAGAGTGTCGAACGGCGCCAGGGCGCACCGGCTGGATCTTGCCGGGCGTGGTTGGCGCCGGGGCGCTGATCGCCCTGTTCAACTGGTTCTTCACGCTCTTGCCCGTTGTGTTGAACGTGCCCGTGCGTCTGCGCGGCCAGGAGATGACGCGCGATCTGTTCATCGGCGAGTTTTTCGCCAGTTTTCGCTTTGAGGCGGTGCTGGCCGCGGCCGACGCCCTGTGGACCCTGCTGCTGCTGCTGGTACTGGCGCTGCTGCTGGCCCGCCGTTTTCTGCCAGGGGAAGAGGCCCTGCGACTGCTGTTGCTGGCGACGGGCGCGGCGCTGGCCCTGACGGCGGGCGCGCTGCTCTTGCAGCTGACGCTGGGGGAAATCGCGCTGGCCATCGCCGAGGCGCGGGAGGACGGGCTCGAATTGCCGGTCTGGACACACATTGTCCTCATCAGCGCCGGCGCCGGTTTGCTCGGCGCCGCCCTGTGGTTGTGGCAGGGTGCGCTCGGGGATTACGTCGATGGCCGCTTTGCCGGGCGCGTGCTGCTGGTCGTTCTGGCGGTTATCGGCGCGGTCCTGCTAATAGTGCAGTTGCCGCAGGCCCTGGCGGAAGCCGACGATGACATGCTGCAGGGCTTCAGTGTGACGGTGATGTATTCCTTTTTCTCCGTGCCCCTGCAACTGACACTTGGCCTGGGCCTGGCGGTGCTGCTCTTCCAGGAGATTCGCGGCAAGTCCTTCTTTCGCATGCTCTACTTCCTGCCCTACATCACGCCCTTTGTCGCCACCTCCACCGTGTTTTCCCTGCTCTTTTCGCACCGCAGCGCCTCGCCCGCCAACCAGTTCCTCGGCCTGCTGGGCATCGAGTCGCAGAACTGGTTGCTGGAACCGACCGGCGTCCTGCGCCTGATTTTCGGCGAGCAGGTGCCCGTGGCGCTGGCCGGGCCGGGACTGGCGCTGGTCGTCATCATCTTTTACAACGTGTGGGTCTACGCCGGTTACAGCACGGTGATCTTTCTGGCGGGACTGGGGAACATTCCCGCCACCCTGTATGAGGCCGCTCGCATCGATGGCGCCACCGGCTGGAAGCAGTTCCGCCACGTGACGCTGCCCCTGCTTTCGCCGACCACGTTTTTCCTGATCCTGATCGCGACCATCGGCACCTTCCAGGCCTTCACGCAGATTTTCCTGATGCGCCGTCCAGGGGCCTTCAAGGCTGTGGACACCATCAACATTTACATTTACGAGGAGATTCAGTCCGGTAACCCCAACTACGCCTACGGGTCAGCGATGGCCTTCGTATTGTTCGCGGTGATTCTGGTCCTGACTCTCCTTCAAAATCGCATCGCAGGGCGACGGGTGTTCTATGGCTGAACGGGCACAACAAATCGAGGTGATGCAGGCCCCGGCCCGCCGGCCCGGGCGTAGCCGCGCCCTTGGGTATCTGGTGCTGGCGGCCGGTGGGCTGCTGGCTGTGCTACCCTTTCTCTGGATGCTGAGCTGGTCGCTGATGACCAACGTCGAGGTGACGGTCGGTCGGGTCTTGCCGGCACAGGTGCACTGGTCGAATTACCTCACCGCCTGGGACAAGGCCAACTTTTCGCAATTCATGTGGAACAGTTCGCGCATCACGGCCATCACGGTCTGCGGCCTGCTGCTGTTTTGCGTCCCGGCGGCCTACGCCTTCGCCCGCATGCGATTCTGGGGGCGCAACGTGTTGTTCGCCATCATGTTGGCCACGCTGATGATCCCGGACATTGTGACGCTGATTCCGAACTTTCTGACCGTCGTGTGGATCAACCGGCTCAGCCAGAGTCTCTTTGGGCCGGCGGGCGCCTGGATGAACAACTGGCCCTCCCTTACGATTCCCTTCATGGCATCGGCCTTCACCATTTTCCTGCTGCGGCAGTTTTTCTCGCAGATTCCGGACGAACTGTGGGATGCCGCGCGCATTGACGGGGCGGGGCATTTGCGCTTTTTGCTGCGGGTTGTTGTGCCGCTTTCGCGCCCGGCCATCATGACCGTCGTCATCTTCTCCTTCATCGGCTCGTGGAATGCCCTGCTCTGGCCGCTGCTGGTGATTCAGACGGACGAGTGGAGGCCGGTGGCCTTCGGTCTGACCAAGTTCGTGCAGGCGGATGCCGGTGACGAGTTCCACTTGCAGATGGCGGCCTCGGTCATCATGATACTTCCCATACTGCTGCTGTATTTCTTCGCTCAAAAGCAGTTCACTGTCGGGATTGCCACGACCGGCACGAGGGGATAAAGTTGCGTCCTGGCAGTCTACCGGCCATGGCCGATGGCAATGCCGGAAACTGTTCGAAAACAGGGAGAGAATTCATCATGAGGTACACAGCGGTTCTTGTCGCCCTTGTCGCGCTGATGCTTGCCGTCGGTTTTGTTGGCGCCGATGTGAGCATCCCCGACGAATTGCCCATGGGTCTGACCATCGATTACTGGCATGAGTGGGATGGCGCCCAGGCGGACGCCATTACGCAGATCATCGACGCCTTCAACATGGACAATGAGTGGGGCATCACGGTCGAGCAGGTCTATCAGGGCAATACTGGCGGCCTCATCGACCAACTGAGCACGGGCATCGTCAGCGGCGAACTGCCCAACCTGAGTGGCGCAGTCTTCACCAACAATGCCATGGGCTACTATCTTGATGGCGTACTGGTCCCGCTGGATGCCTACCTGGAGCACCCGGTCTGGGGCTTTGACGACATGGGGATGGACAACCTGAACCACAGCCTGCTGGCCATCAACCGCGTGCCCTTCGAGCCTTTCAACGACCAGTTGCTCGCCTGGCCCGTTGGCATGTCGGCCAATGTGCTGTCGGTCAACCTGGGCATGCTGGAAGGCCTGGGCCATGACGGCCCGCCAACGGACATGGCCAGCTTCCGCGAAGTGGCCTGCGCGGCCAATGAACTGACCGGCCCGGCCGGAGAGGACGTGCAGGGCTTCCCCTTGCGCACGAATGACAACGACATGTATTCCTTCATCGTCGCCAACGGCGGGTACATCTACGATGACATGGGCTACAACTTCACCAACGAGAAGGCCATCGAAGTGTTGCAGTTCTTCCAGGACCTCTATGCCGACGGCTGCGCCTACATACCGGATGGCCCCTACGTCAACACCGCCGATTTCGCCTTTGGCCTGAACCCGATGGCCGTCGGCAGCAGCGTCGGCGTGCCTTTCATCAAGAAGGACATTGAGGCCAGCGGCAGCGACATCAACTGGGTCAACACGACCGTGCCCTGGGGCGGCGAAAACCGCACGCTGCAGGTCTACCAGCGCAGCATGGGCATGTACGTCAGTTCTCCCGAGGAACAGCTGGCGACCTGGCTCTTCCTCAAGCATCTGGCTTCGCCCGCGTCGCAGGTGCTGTGGACCGAATACGCCCAGTACCAGCCCTATACCCGCGCCGGTCTGGAAGGCCTGAGCGAAGAGTTCCTGACGGCCAACCCGCAGTTCAACAGCATTCGTGAAGTGTTGCTGGACGACTCCACAAATCTGTGGTCGGAGCCGGTGCTGGTCGGTTCGGACCGGGTCGGGCCTGTCTTCCAGGAGTTGATTGCCAACGTGACCACTGGCGGCATGGACGTCATGGAAGCCGCCGCCGCCGCCGAGGCGGAGGCGAATGAAATCATCGCCGAAGCGATGGAAGATATGGGCTGAGCTCAGCCCGCCAGACAGAAAGCAGGCCGGGCCACCAGAGCCCGGTCTGTTTCGTTCAGGAGGGGCCCGCGAGGCCAGTGCGGCACGGGCGGCGCCGGCGACTGACGGCGGCCGTTGCGCATTTCCTGGCTGCAAATGACCTCATCCAGCAGCCGGGCCGTCAGTGACGCCCGCAAGGGGGCGTACTCCGCTTCGCTCCACAGGTTGGTCATTTCGGCCGGGTCGTTCACGCGGTCGTAGAGTTCGCCCGGCCCCCCGTTCATGTAGTGCACCAGTTTCCAGCGCGAGGTGGTCAGCACGCGCATTTTCATCGGCACGAAATCATCGTCGTTTTCGGTCAGCACGGCGTCGCGCAGCGGGTCTTCGGCGCCGGCCAGTTGCGCGCGCATGGAGTGTCCCTGCATCCCTTCCGGCAGCGCGATGCCCGCCAGGTCCAGCAGCGTGGGCGCGATGTCCAGCGTGCTGGCGACTTCCTGACGATGCTGCCCCCGGGCGATGCCCGCGCCGCGCCAGATCAGCGGGACGCGCAGGGCCGAATCGTAGGGCAGGCCCTTGCCATACAGACCGTGGTCGCCAAGATGTTCGCCATGGTCGGAAGCGAAAACCACGATGGTGTTGTCCGACAGACCGCTGGCTTCCAGCGCGTCCAGAATGCGACCCACGTTGTGGTCGATGAGGGCGACCATGCCGTAGTAAAGCGCCTTGACCTGCTGCCAGTCCGCCAGACTGAACTGCGACCAGTCGTGCGGTGGAATGCCGATCACGCGGTCAGCGGGGCTCCCGTCTGCGCGCCGGACCCCCGCCTCCCGGCGAAAGTAGACCTGTTCGTGCAGGGGCGGCAGGCCGCTGGCTTCGGTCAGTGGCGGCAGCGGCGCAGGCATGTTGGCGCGGTCATGGAGGCTGGCCCAGGGTTCAGGAGCCATGAAGGGATAATGCGGGTCCGGAAAGGAGACCTGCAGGAAGAAGGGCCGTTCGTCCTGACGGGCGCCGGCGAGAAAGGACCCGGCGCGCATCCCCAGGTAGTGGCTGGAATGGACCTGCTCCGGCAATTCCCAGCTCCAGCAATCGATGCCCGGTGTTAGACGCCGCCGTCTTTGCAGTCGCTGGCGCCAGTCCGTACATTGTCCCTCCAGCCAGGGCGTGTAGCGCGGGCCGAAACAGCGATCGCCGTGGCCGTTAACCAAATCGACCTCGCGGAAACCGTAGTAATGGCCCTGATCGTGCAGCGCCGCGTCGAGGGCCTGCGGCTCCGCCCCCTGCGGCACAAAATGCAGTTTGCCGAGGGAGGCCGTGCGCCAGCCGGCGGCATGCAACACATGCGGCAGAAAGCGGGGATCGTCGGGCGTGTGGCAACCCACCATGCGCGTCCCGAGGGTGGAAGGCCAGCAGCCGCTCAGAATGGAAGCGCGACTGGGCGTGCAGGAGGGCTGGGTGACCATACACTGGCTGAAACGCGTACCCTCCGTGGCCAGGCGATCGATGTTGGGTGTGCAAACAGGAGAGTTGCCGGCGCAGGAGAGCGCGTCGGCGCGCAATTCGTCGCAGAGGATCAGCAGGATGTTGGGTGGCTGCGGCATCAGCCGCAGTCCCGTCCGTCCGTCAGCCAGGCGAGATTAAATCGCGCCAGAGCGAGGAAATCGTCGGTGCTGTCACCGCCGCTGCTGCCTCGTTCAAAGGCGCAGAGAATGCTGCCGTCCGGGGCCACCGCCAGCGCGCTGTAGCCGGAATTGCCGCACTCGACGACGCGATCCACCGGCCAGGTGCGGCAGTCGTCGTAACTGAGTTTGACGCTCAGGTTGCGGCGCCGCAGCAGGTTGCCGGAGCCCTTGCTGTCGATGCCCTCCACGTTGTGGGGGTTGCTGAACAGGACACGGCTGCGTCCCTGGGCGGCGACGCTGTAGCGAAACAGCGTGCCCTGACAGGTCGGCTCAAGCAGGGCCGGGTCGAGCCAGGGCGTGGCCCACTCCCCGCCGCCGTCCGCCGAAACGCTGATGACGCGGCGTCGAACGCCCGCGCCATTGCGCATGTTGAGCAGGACCCGTCCGTCCTCCAGTTCAATCGCGCAGCACTCGTTCAGGCTGGGCACCACGTCCGGTACCAGTTGACCGCGCCGCCAGGTCCGACCCTCGTCGTCGCTGAAAATCGTGCCGCAGCGGTTGGGGCGGTGAGCCTTCGTCTTTGAGATGGAGAGCCAGACCGGAAAAAGCAGTCGACCGCTGCGCAAACGGATGCCGTTGGGCAGGCCAATGGCCAGCACGCCCCAGTCGTATTCCGGTCGGAATTGCTCGAAGGTCGACGTAATTTCCACCGGCTCACTGAAACTGACGCCATCGTCACTGGATACCATGGTGAAGGCGCGCGCGTAGCCGCTGCAAAAACTGACGTGTACTCGGCCGTTTTCCCTGTCCACCAGGGTATTGCAGTTGTGCACCGGCCCCGACCCGTAGTCCGCGCCGCGCACCAGCAGCGACGGCGTCTCCCAGCTGTGTCCGCCATCCAGGCTGCGACGCATCAACAGGTCGCTGTCGTCCCAGTCGCCGCCGCGACCGCGGCGCGCCTCGGTATGCACCAGGGTGACCCCGCCGGGCGTGACGCAGACCCCCGGAATGCGGAAGTTGGCGTAGCCATCGTCGCCGGCCGTGAAGAGATTCTGGACGGAGAAGTGGGGCTCGCGGGTCATGAAATCGCTCCGGTGGCGTCAATAGCGGCTAACCTGGGGCGGGCCGACGTCGACGGCCAGCGCCAGGGCATCGAAGCTGCGCTTCATCAACTCGTGTCGCAGCTCGCGGTATTCGACGTCATCCCAGAGGTTGTTGAATTCGCCCGGGTCCTCTTCCAGGTCAAAGAGTTCGCCCGGTTCATAGCCATGGTAGACGACGAGTTTGTAACGGCGGTCGCGCAACATGGTGGCGTAAGAGCAGGAAAACTGGTCGCGCTCAATGGAGTTGAGCGCGCTGTAAAACTCACAGCGCACGAAGTCGCGATGCTGCGCCGGGTCCGCTTCTCCGCGCAGGATGGGCAACAGGGAACGACCCTGCACGCGCGCCGGCGCGGGCAGGTCATGGATGTCGAGCAGGGTGGGGGCGATATCCAGCAGCTCGACGAGCGCATCGCTGACCAGGCCCGACTCAATGTGGCCGGGCCAGGAAAAGATCAGGGGTACGCGAACCAGGCCCTCATAGAAGCGACAGCCCTTGGCCACCAGACCGTGATCGCCCAGCATTTCGCCATGGTCGCTGGTGAAAATGATGAGCGTGTTCTCGCGCTGGCCGGTCCGTTCGAGCGCGTCCAGCATGCGGCCCAGGTTGTCGTCGATGAGCTCGATCATGGCGTAATAGGCGGCCTGAATGCGCCGCGCGTTGAATTCCTCCGGGCGCCGCACCGGATTCTGAAAGTCGATGCCGGCGAGGGCCGTTTGGGCCTGCAGGTCGCTGTCGCGGAAGAGGGGGCCGGGCAGGGTCGCCGGGTCATAGCGCTGCATGTAGCTCGACGGCGGATCGAAGGGCACGTGCGGGTCAAAGATGTTGACGCTCATCAACCAGGGTCTGCCGGCCGTTTCGATATGGTCGATGGCGCGGTCCGTGCACCAGGTGGTCTGGTGTAACTCGGGGGGAAAGTTGTCCGGGTCTTCCAGGAATTCGCGCTGCTCGTGCCCCTGGCTGCGCAGCCAGTCGGCCCAGGCATGTTGACCGGGTTCCCATTCCGAGCTTGAGCCGTGGCTCCAGTGGAAAACGCGGTAGCCGTCATTCTGCGGCCGCGGTTCCACGCGGCCCTGGGCGCCGGCCAGATGCAACTTCCCGCTCAGGCCACAGTCGACGCCGGTGTCGGCCAGCAATTTGGTCACGAGCGGCGCGGCCTCCGCCCAGCGTTCGTTGCCGTTCATGCAGCCGTGTACGCTGCCGGGATACATGCCCGTGAGGAAGCTGGCGCGACTGGGCGTACAAATCGGGCTCTGGCAGAAGGCATGGGTGAAGGCCACGCCCTCCTGCACCAGGCGATCGATATTGGGCGTGTGGATATGCTCGTTGCCGAGGGCCTGAATGGTGTCGTAGCGTTGCTGGTCGGTACAGATCCAGAGAATGTTGGGCTTCATCGGGTGAGGTCCTCCGTTTCCAGGTAAACGCCGACGAGGTGGCTGGTGTTGGGCACGTCGCCGCAGTTTGTGTAGTCCACCAGAAAGATGCGCCCGTCCTCGCGCTGCAGCCAGGACGAATAGCCATGATCGGGCATCGGCTGTTGCGCGGGGTGGTTGGCGTGAATCTGGATGAGGCCTTCGCGCTGGACCTGGTCCGGCAACCGGCCATCCGCCGCGACCCAATGCCACTCGTGGTCCTCCAGTGTGGGGTTGCCCAGACGATAGTGGATGCTGCGCCAGAAGCTGCGACCGCTGTCGCCATACTGGCCGAACTGCGTGCGGGTCAGAGGGTTGCCGCCGTGAAAGTCGCTGGCGGACCATTCCTCGCGATAGATGCTGCGGTGAAAGATCGCCTCGCCATCCAGCATGACGCGCAACCAGCCGCGCCGGTGGTGCAGTCGCAGGCGACGCCACTGGCGCATATCCGCAGGGTGCCGCAGATGATGGCGGCCGCGTTGCATACGCACGCTGTCAGGTGTGACGGTGACGAGGACGCCCAGGCGTGAAATGGAAAGAAAGGCGACGTCGGCGTCGCCGGAGGCCTCGACGCGCAGTTCGGCCTCGAAATCCACTTCACTGAAGCTCGATTGCGGCGGCAGCAGGGTGTAGCGGCACTCGTGCTCGGGGCGGTTCTCGATGACAAGCGACTCGTCTTCCAACCGCGCGCTGTACTTGCGGCGCGGCCCGCCAATGACGTGTTGCCCGGCGGCGGCCTCGAGGTCGCCGACCCAGGCGTAGGTGCCGAGGCCGCCGTTGACGTTGCGGCCGCTGACCAACACACGTCCGTCCGCCAGTTGTTTGGCGTAGGGCCGGTGGAGGGCGAAGGGCAATTTCTGCGGCGCGGACCAGTTGTGGCCGTCATCGTCGGAGAAGGCCACAAAGGAGGGGATGCCACCGGAATGGTTTTCGCGCAGCACGCAGGCCAGTCGCCGGCCGCCGTGCAAGAGGACGATCGCGCCTTCACAAAAGCGATGGTAGCCGTCGCAGGCGACGGTGGCGCGCTCCGTCCACGTGGCGCCGCCGTCAGTCGAGACCCACAGCAGCTCTGCGAATTCCTGGACTTTGCCGCGCATCAGGTGAGAGACCACGCCCAGGCTGCCGTCTGGCAAATCAAGGATGCGGTCCGGCTCGAAGCCGCCGATGCCGTTTTCGCGCTGCGCGCGCCAGGTGTCGCCCTGGTCCTCGCTCCAGTAGAGCCAGTTGCCGGGTGGCTGCTCTTCGTGGAAATGGCCATCGTCATCATGGTCGCAGATGACCACCAGGCGCCCGTCATTCAGGAGACTGAGGCGCGGCGTCACCAGACGTTCGTCGCCACGGGTCAGGTCAGCCTCGTCGATTTCTCGGTGTTTGAACCAGGAGCGGCCATCGTCGTCGCTCGCGAGCAGGGTCAACACCTGGTTTCGCATCGACCAGTGGGCGTCGGTGTCGGCATAAACCAGCATCAGCCGACCCGACGGCAGGGCGATCAGGTCCGGATTCTTGGTGAAGCGGCCGGGGCTGCGCCAGATTTCAAAGACCTTGTGGTCCACCGAACGCGGAGCGATATACATGGATGTCCTTTCTCAGAAGGAGGCGCAGGCCAGGGCCTCTGGCGCGTGGGTCGCAACCATGCGCTGGATATTGGTTTTGGCGGAGCGGCTGAGGGTGTCCGGTCGGCAGACGCAGCGTCCGCTGCCAAAGCCGCAGAGCGCCATGGCGTATTTGAGCGTGTTCAGAAAGAATCCGTGCCGGCGCATGCCACCGAGATCGATGGCCAGCTGTTGCATGGCGTCGTTTTGCGGGTCTTCATAGAGGCGGCGGTAGGGGCCGGGAATGAGGTTGGCGAAGCCGGGCACCAGGCCGTCGGCGCCCTCGCGCAGGGCCCAGGCCGACTGCGCTTCCGAACCCTGCAGCACCTGAAAGTCCGGGCGGGTTTCGCGCATGGCGAGCAGTTCAGCGAAGAGCGTCGGGTCGCCGCCGCTGTCCTTGATGCCGATGACCGACTCGAATTGCAGGGCGTGGCGCGCGGCTGCCGGCGACAGGACGTTATGCGTCATGCCGGGAATGTTGTAAAGCACGATCGGCAAGGGGCTGTCGGCGGCGACGGCGGCGAAGTGGGCGCACTGGACGACCTCGTCCGCCTGGAAGTAGTAGGGCGTGGCCACGACTGCGGCGTCCGCGCCCAGTTCCTGCAATTGTGGCAGGCGTTCGCGCACGCGTGAGGCGACCGGCTCCATGGCGCCGGCCAGCAGTGGCACGCGCCCGTCGATGGCGCGGACGCTGGCGCGCAGCAGGGACTCCCTTTGGGCGGTATCCAGCCATGGCCCTTCGCCGCTGCTGCCCATGATGAAAATGCCGGAAACGCCGCTGCGTAGCTGAAAGTCGATCAGGCGTTCGACGGCTGCCTCGTCGACGTCTCCGTCGGCATCCAGAGGCGTGATAATCGGCGGGATGACGCCCTTCAGAAGCGCTTTGTCGCACATCAGCCCTTCACGCCCCCGATCATGATGCCCTTGACAAAATAGCGCTGGATAAAAGGGTAAATGAAGAGCACCGGCACCGTGCTTACGATGATCAGCGCCGAGCGCAGCGAGGCTGCCGGCGGCGGCTTCTCCATAAAGGAGATTTCTTCCATGCCTTCCAGGGTGGCGGAGCGCAACAGGCCGCGCAAGATGATTTGCAGCGGCTGCAACTCCGATCTGTCGATGTAGATGGCGGCGTCAAACCAGGCGTTCCAGTGATGGACGGCGTAGAACAGACCGATGGTGGCGATGACCGGCAGCGACAACGGCAGGACCACGCGCAGGAGTATGACCGGCGCGGTGGCGCCGTCGACGATGGCCGCCTCGCTCAACTCTTCCGGCAGGCTCATGAAGAAATTGCGCATGATGAGCATGTACCAGGCGTTGACCAGGATGGGCACGATCATCGACCATAGCGTGTTGCGCAGGCCCAGATAGTCGACCAGCAGGAAGCGCGGGATCAGACCGCCACTGAAGATCATCGTGATAAAGACGAAGATGGTGAGCGGTATGCGCCCTGGCAGGTTCTTCTGCGCCAACACGTAAGCCATGGTGACGGTAAACGCCAGGTTCAGGAGTGTGCCGACAACCACGCGAAAAGCCGTGACGCCGTAGGCATTCAAAATGACGCGACTTCGTCGGAAGAGGATGTCGTAGGCGGTGAAATCTATGCCCTCCGGGAAAAGGACGTAGCCACCGCGGCGCGCGAACTCGGCTTCGCTGATGAAGGAGGTGGAGAGCACGATGATGAAGGGCAGCAGAAAGGCCAGTGTGACGCCCAGCAACAGGACGTAAATCACGCCGAGAAAGATCTTTTCGTTACGCGATAGATTCAGCAAGGTCGGCCTCTCTACCAGATCCCCGGTTGGCCCAGGCGGCGGGCCAGTGAGTTGGCGCCGATGATCAAAATGAGCGACACGATTGCCTTGAAGAGGCCGACGGCGGCGGCGAAGGAGTATTGCAGTCGAATCAGGCCCTCACGATAAACGTAGGTATCGAGTATGTCCGAAACGCCGTAGACCGCCGGTGAATACAGCAGCAGGATCTGTTCAAAGCCGGCCTCGAGAATGTGGCCGACTTCAAAGATGAAAAGGATGACGATGACGAAGCTGATGCCGGGTAGCGTGATGTGGCGCGCCATTTGCAGGCGGCTGGCGCCGTCTATGGCCGCCGCTTCGTAGAGGTGCGGGTCGATGCCGGCGATGGCCGCCAGATAGATGATGCTGCTCCAGCCCACCGTCTTCCAGACGTGGGAGCTGACCAGGATGCCCCGGAAGTGGTCCGGGTTGGTCAGGAAGCTCCAGCTTTCGCCCGTCAGCGAGTTCAACAGGCCGGTGAGCAGGCCGCTGTTGGAGGCCAGCAGGGCGGTGATAAGGCCGGTGACCACCACCCAGGAGATGAAATGGGGCAAATAGGAAATGGTCTGCACGACCCTTTTGGCGACCGTGCGCGTCACTTCGTTGAGCATGAGCGCGAAAATGATGGGCGCCGGGAAGCCAAAAATGATTTTCAGCACACTGATTTCCAGGGTGTTGCGCATCACGTTCCAGAAGAAAAAGGAATTGAAGAAGCGTGTGAAGTGTTTGAATCCCACCCAGGGGCCGTCGATGACGCCCTGCAGGCCGCCGAAGGGTGAGATGTCCTTGAAGGCGATGAGAATGCCGGCCATCGGGGCGTAGTGGAAGATCAGGAAATAAAGCAGCGCAGGCGTGATCAGCAAGTAGTAAAAGCGCCATTTGATGAACTGCTTGTGGGCATGCGACCAACGGCTCTCGCCCGGTCTCTGCAGCGGCAGGGTGCGGGAGGACCGGCTCATGCGCGCGCTTCCACCGTCACCTGCTGCAGCTCCGGCAGACAGGCCCGCCATCCACTCCGCAGAAGTCCCCGATGCCACGACATGACATTGGCTTTGGCAGCATCCCGGGCCAGATTATGCAACTCCGCGCGGTCTTCATTGTGGTCATAAAGTTCACAGTCCAGCGCTTCGCCAGTGTTGAAGTCCTGCCATTCAGTGTAACGCCAGCCTGCCGTGCGTACAGAGTATCCCATCACCGCCGGCCGGCCGACGTAACTCCAGGGCCGCGGGAACTGGCTGAAGGCGGCCTTTTTCCAGGGCCGGTCCGGCGCTTCCAGCAAGGGCTTCAAACTGATGCCCTCCACCTGCTCCGGTACGGGAAGGCCGGCGCAGTCCACGAGCGTCGGGTAAATGTCGACGAATTCGACCAGCGCCTGGCAGCCCTGGCCGACGTTGGCCATGCCGGGCACCGACAGGATCAGCGGGGCGGCCGTATCCAGTTCGTAATTGCTGGTCTTGCACCACATGGCCTTCTCGCCGAGATGATAACCGTGGTCGCCCCAGAGTATCACGACGGTGTCGTCCTCCAGCCCATGCTGCTCAAGGCCGTCCAGCAGGCGCCCCACCTGGGCGTCGGTGTAACTGACGCAGGCGTAATAGCCATGGCGCAAACGCCGCACCAGGTCATCGGCCAGCGGCCCCTCGTCGGGGATGTCGCGGTAGCCGCGCAGCTCAACCGAGCCATGCCAGGCGAAGTCCGGAATTCCCTGCGGGCGGCGGGGGTGTTCTGGCGCGCTGATCCCGGCGGGGTCGTAGAGGTCCCAGTACCGTTTGGGCGCGCTGAAGGGCAAATGCGGCTTGCGGAAGCCCACGGCGAGGAAAAAAGGCCCGCCGCCGGCGGCCCGTTCGCCAAGTACGCGCAAGGCCTCATCCGCGACCTGGCCGTCCCCGTAAGCGTTGTCCGCCACGTCGGCCGCTTCCGTGGAGGCCATTTTGTGGCCGGGCCAACGGCTGGCAGGTGGCGACTGGTTTTCCGGCAGCAGATAGTCCTGGCGCTTCCAGATGACGTTCAGGGTCTCCGGCGCGGACCAGGAGCGGGCGTCCTGCATTTCGGGAGAGCCGTGGTAAATCTTGCCGACCGACTGTGCGTGCCAGCCATGCGCCATGAAGTATTGTGGCAGGGTGACCGCCTCGGGCCGGGCCTGGCGAAAGGGGGTGCCACAGCTGTGTTGGGGCAGATGCGCCAGTTCCGGCGGCAACTCGTCCCGGAAGTGGGACTTGAGGTCCCAGACCCGAATGCTGTCCGGCCGCATGCCGGTCATCAGGGAAGCGCGTGAGGGATTGCAGACGGCCTGCTGGCAGTAAGCCCGATCGAAGCGCATGCCGCGGCCAGCGAGCCGATCGATGTTGGGCGAGATGGCGTTGTCGTCGCCGTAACAGCCGAGGGCCGGTCGCAGGTCGTCCACGGCGATGAACAACACGTTGGGCGTTTTCATGGGCAGGAGCGGGGCGCCGCGGGCGACGCCCCGCCAATCAGGGTCAGACTAGCCGGCGAATTCGTTGTACTGCGCGGTCAGGGCGTTGACCCAGTCACCGATGCCGGCCATGTTCAGTTCGTTGATGAAGTCATCGAACTGGTCCAGCGGGCGGGCGCCGGTGATGAAGAGAATGGTCTGCTCGTCCATCAGACGCTGGATGTCACCCAGGTAGGGCGTATCCTCGGCGATGCGGCTGAGATTGTAGGAGATGTCCGCGTCAAAGGGCTTTTTGGCATCGCTCAGGTCAATCAGCGTGCTGCCTAGGTACTGCACGTGCCAGGCGCGTGCCGGGTCGAGCACGGAGTAGCGAATTTCGATGTTGAGGTTGGGAAGCATGTACTCGCTGACGTAGCCGCTGTCGTAGACCTCGACCGTGCGCGTCTCGGGGTCCTGGTAGTCCCAGTGCGTGCCCTTGATGCCGTAGCGGGCGGTCAACTGGTTGTCGGTGGTGTCCGCGTGATAGACCCAGTCCATGAACTTCATCACGGCCTCGGGGTTCTGCGCCTTGCGGGTAATGACGTAAGCGCTGGCGTTCTGCGGACGCGAGGTGGCGATGTAGCCTTCGGGGCCGACGATGCTGGTGCGCGCCCACTCGATGCCCTCGCAGTTGCTTTCGATCTGAGGCGTGATCAGCGTGATACGCGAGTACCAGGCCATCCACACACCAAGGTTGCAGGTGCGGAAGACTTCCGGCGCGTCGAAGTTGGTGAAGGTCTCCGGGTAGAAGTAGCCGGCGTTCCACCACTCGTTGAGTTTGGTCAGCCAGTCCTTGACGCCAGGCTGCAGCACCCAGGGCTTGACCATACCGTCATCGGGGTCGAGCCAGTTGGAACGGCCGTTGGGCGTGAAGCCGGCCAGGGTCGACCAGGTGATGTCCTGCGGCCGCGTGGCGACGAAGGCATCCGGGTTGTGCGCCTGGAAGGCCTCGATGGTCGCTTCCAGTTCCTCCAGGGTGGCGGGCACTTCAAGGCCCAGTTCGTCCAGCCAGTCCTGGCGCACCCAGGTGATGTAGGGGCTGGTGGGCGTGCTGCGCGGGATGCCCATGATGTTGCCGTCGGCGTCCGTCATCTGTGCCCACTGGTTTTCAGGGATGACCTGCAGAATGTTCTGGCCGTATTCTTCCAGCAGATCGTTGATCGGAATGATGGCGTCGGCATAGTCGTGCCAGTAGCCAGGGCCGGGCGTCTGGAACAGGTCGATCGGGTCACTGGAGCCGAGCAGCAGGTTCAGTTTCTCGGTCGCCACGGGGCCTCGGCCGGGCGGCACGATGGTTTCCGGGCGCACACCAATCTGCTCAACGATGTGATTGGTGATTTCTTCCAGCACTACGGGGTCGCTGCCGCCGGCGTCGAACTGCAACGTGCCCGAGTTGTTGTAGATGTAGATGGTGGGAACATCATCCTGCGCCAGCGCAGGGGAGATGACCAGGGCGATGGTCAGCAACAGCACAAGTGGACGAATATGGTGCATGGTTCCTCCTGAATGAAGACAAGGACAATCGGAGACCGCTGCAAGAGCGCCAATTGATGACCGGAGCTCACAATGGTCCCAAACCGGCGGAAATACTAGCAAAGTCCTGGAATTCTGTCAAAACCCGGCGTGTCTTGTGAGAACAATAAAACCGCCTGGTCGGCGGTTTTAGAGTAGCCCCAACGGGACTCGAACCCGTGTCTTCACCTTGAAAGGGTGACATCCTGGGCCACTAGACGATGGGGCCCCATGCGCCAACAAGTGTAGCGGGAGGGGCAGTAACTGTCAAGCGTGAAAGGGGTCAGGACCCTCCTGCCACGCCGTTCATGGCCTCGCCGGAGGTGACGCCCGGCCCCCAGGCCGCCTCGAAACGCGCCTCATCCCCTGGGCGGTACTTGCCCAGCATCTGGCGCAGGGCGAAGAGCTTGCGCACCTGATGTGCGGGAAGCGGGACGATGGGGCCGATGCTGCGGGCAGCGGCCAGAATCTTCGCCGTGTGCTCCAGGGTTTCCAGCAGCAAGTAGGCCTCCCACAGGTTGTCGGCCACGGTCAGCGAGCCATGGTAAGCCAGCATAATCGCGTCGTGCTCGCGCACCAGCTGGCTGACGGCGTCGCGATTTTCAGTGCCTGACGGTGTGGCGTAGGGCGTCATGGGGATGGCGCCCAGCAACACAATGGCCTCCGGAATCACACACTCGCTGAAGCCATGGCCGGTGAGGGTGAGCGCGACCGCGTTGGGCGGATGGGCATGCACGACGCCCTGCACATCAGCGCGCTGACGGTAGCACTCCAGGTGCATGGGCAATTCCGATGTCGGGCCGAGGTCGGCATTGGCTTCGTTGGGCGTGTCGATGCGCTCGCCGTCCAGGTTGACGATGATGAGCTGTTCGGGACGCATGAACCCCTTGGCGAGGCCGCTGGGTGTGCAGAGGATGCGCCCGGGAGCCAGGCGCGCGCTGATGTTGCCGCTGCCGCTGTCGATCAGGTTGTTCTGATACAGCAGACGGCCGATATGGCAGATCTGTTCGCGCAGTTCGCTTTCATTCATTCCGCGTTGGCTTCCCGCACAATAGTCTCCAGAATAAAATAGGGCAAACCGCCTTGCGCCCGGTTTCCGTTTTCGTCGAGAATGAATTCCATGTCGCCATCGCCATAGCGCAGCATCAGGGTCGGCGTGCTGGCAACGCCCAGTTCCTGCGCCAGCTCGCTGTCAACCACCACCTGGTTGGCCGTTTCGTTGACGCAGACGCCCAGTTCCTCGTAATTCAGGCCGGCGCGGGACGCAAAGGTGAAGTGAGTCAGGCCGTGGAAACCAGCGCTGACCAGTTCAAACATGAGATCGTGAGCGCGCCAGAAACTGCCCTGCGCCTGTTCCTCCGAACACTCGACGAGTGAGGCCACCAGGGGCGAGGCGACGGCGTCGATGACCGGAAACATACGGTATTCGAAGCGCGCCTGGCCGGTGACCACGTAGTCCTGGATCAACTGCCGCAGCGTTTCATGGTAACGCTGGCAGGCGGGGCAAAGGAAATCCGAAAACTCGATGATGGTGACGGGCGCCGCCGGATCGCCCAGGATAAAGGCCCCGTCCTCGCCCCGCATTTGGGGAATGTTGCTGTAATCCGGCGCTGCGGGGTCGGACCAGGTCTCGCCCTCACAAGCCGCGCGCAGGGCGGCCAGCGTGTCCTGCAACACGTCAATGACGTAGATTGTCTGGTCCAGCGGCAGCGACTGTTGCGACAGGGCGGCAGCCAGCGAGGAAAAGATCGTCCCCATGGCCGCAGTGTTGCAGCCCGGGGGCAACTCCTCCTGCGCGCGCAGCGGGGCAGCGACAAGCAGAAGTGCCAGCAAGAGGATTACCAGTCTCATGATGATCTCCCGGGATTTGCTGGCCTGAAGCCCTCTGTCGGAGAAGTCGCAGATCTGGCAGCCTGGCGATCAGGGTGAAACCTGGCCGACTGTAAACGAGGCTGTCCAAACGGGCGGCTCACCTGCCGGCTGCCGGCACCAACCGTTCAGGCGACTATAGCATGGCCCTGGCTGTATCGGTAGCAATTGTGGTCAGTCAGCAAGTTGCTGCCTGGCTGGCCGCGCGGCCGGGACGTCATTCAAAGGCTTCGGCCGGATAGCGAAAGCTGGACAGAAAGGCCAGATCGTTAGGCGGCCAGTAGCGGAAGACCGCTTCGCCCACCAGCATGGAGCGATCGACGGGACCAAAAGTGCGTGAGTCACGGCTGCGGTTGCGATTGTCGCCGACGAGGAAGTACTCCGTCTCGCCCAGCACCCATTCCCTGTCCGGGCAGCGACCGGGATTGCAGGGGCTGTTGACGTAGGGCTCGTTGAGTGGATGCCCGTTAATCAGAAATCGCCCGCTACTCAGGGTCACAGTCTCGCCAGGCAGGCCGATAATCCGCTTGATGAGCGGAGGATCAAAACCGGGGCGATCCGGCGACTGGAACACGGCGATCTGACCGCGCTGCGGTTCGGGCAGAAAATAGTGCACGCGTGACACGATGACGCGCTGGTCGCTGAAAAGAGTGGGCTCCATGCTCGGTCCGTCCACGTAAAAGCGCACGGAGGCCATGTCAACGAGCGCATAGATCATGACCATGAGTACCAGCGATTCTGCCAGTTCGTAAAGCAGGCTGCGCCGGTGCAGACGCGGTCGGGGCGGGTATTGGAAGGACAAATGCAACGCTTTCACTTGAGATCGGGCCGCGCAACAGTGTAACGACGGGGCGGCGGTCTGGCAATGCAGGCGGCTAAAGTTGTCCGCCGCGCGGCCGAAAGCTGAGCACCAGCGGCGTGCCCTCGAAGGACCAGGTGGCGCGAATTCGGTTCTCCAGAAAGCGCCGGTAGCTAAAGTGGACCAGGCGGGTGTCGTTGACGTGAAAGAGAAAGACTGGCGGATCCACGTCGACCTGGGAGGCATAGAAGATGCGCAACTGGCGCGTGCCCTTGCGCGGCGGCGGATGGGCGTGCAGGGCCTCGCGCAACAGGCGGTTCAACGCCGACGTGGGCAGGCGCAGGCTGCGCGCCTCATAGACTCGATTGGCCGCTTCCAGCACCTGGTGGATTCGCTGTCCCGTCAGGGCGCTGATGAACAGGACCGGCGCATCGGGCAGGAAGTTGAACTTGTCGCGCATGGCATCCAGCCAGGCCGGCATGGTGTGCGCATCCTTTGCCAGGGCGTCCCACTTGTTGACGATGACGACCACGCTGCAACGCGCTTCCAGAATGGCGCCGGCGATGTGCTGGTCCTGCTCCGTGACCCCCTCAAGGGCATCGATCACCAGCAGGGCGACGTCCGCCCGCTGGATGGCACGAATGGCGCGCAGCACGCTGTATTTCTCGACGCCTCGCTCAATCTTGCCGCGACGCCGCATGCCGGCCGTGTCGATCAGGGTAAGGGGAGTGCCATGCCAGAGAATGTGCGTGTCAATGGCGTCGCGGGTGGTACCGGCCAGCGGGCTGACAATGGCGCGCTCCTCGCCCAGCAAACGATTGAGCAGGCTGCTCTTGCCGACGTTGGGGCGCCCCGCGATGGCGATTTTGAGCACATCGTCGTCATCGTCGTCTTCCCCCGGCGTTGCGCCCGGGCCCATCGCCGCGACAACCGCGTCCAACAGGTCCCCGATCCCCAGGTTGTGGTAGGCGCTGACGGGGTACATCTGCGCGAAGCCAAGGCCGTAGAATTCCATCGCATCGTCACGACGGGCGTCGTTGTCGGCCTTGTTGGCGACGACCAGCACGGCGCGTGCGGCACAGTTTTCACGCAGCACCTGGGCGATGTGTTCGTCGGCGGCGGTGATGCCCTGTTCGCTGTCGACGACCATCAGGACGACGTCCGCGTCTCTGGCGGCCAGCAGCGCCTGACCCTCGATCTGCGCAATGAAGTCAACGCTGCCTTCGGCCAGGGGGCGCGTGTCCCGACCGCCTTTGGGTTGCCAGACTTCGATGCCGCCGGTATCGACGACGATGAAGGGCACGCCGGTCCATTCGCAGTTGCCCTGAATGCGGTCGCGCGTCGTGCCCGGAATATCGTCGATGACCGCCAGTCGTTCGCCGACCAGGCGGTTGAAAAGCGTGCTTTTGCCGGTGTTGGGCCGACCGACGAGGGCCACCAGCGGTTTCTGCGCCATTGCATTCCTGCCGCGTCAGCGATTGTTCAGGATAACAACAGAAGCGATGTGGACTGTCAAGCGCTGTCCCCGGCACCGCCACCGGTCTCTGAAGCGACTTCCGCGGCGCTGATGGTGACGTCGATGCCGGAAGGCAGAATGGAGATGTTATCAATGTCGTCGGTGTCGAGACTGTGGCTGACGTCAGGGACGACGGAATGGCTGCCTTCCCCCAGTTCCTGCAGGTCGACCAGCACGTGCAGGTCGGAGGCGCTCATGTTCTCCAGTGCAATCAGGGCGCCCGTTATCAGCACCGTCACCGTCTCGGGCGACAGACTGGCGATGCGGTCCTCCGCCAGGCCAATGTACTCAACGGCGGTCTGATCAAACTGACGACTGGTGAGCAGGGGGGTGATGCCGATGGAGACCGTGATCCCCTGGCCGCCGAAAACAAACAGGTCTTCTTCGCCGGTAATGACGTGGGTCTGCACGACAAAGCTGTTGTTGCGACCCTCCAGACTGACCGCTTCGGTGAAAAGCGTGTCCGGCGCGTTGTCCAGCGCTTCCGGCTCCCCGCTGACCAGAACGACCTGCGGATTGTAGGCGACTGAGCTCAGCGTAAAGCCTTCCGGCAGGGTGTCCGCCAGAATGTTTGGCTGGACGCTGATCTGGCGAATGTCGGAGCGGGTGCGGACTGGCACGTCGACCTGCATCATGGCCGGCGCAAGCGTAACTCCGCTGACGACGTCGCCGTCGGCGTTGACCGCCTGCAGGCGCAACTCGTCGCGAAAATCGTTGCGTCTTTGCGAGAGGTTTAGGGACAGTCGGGCCGCAATCACTTCCCCGGCAAGGTGCTGTGGCCCGCTGACCATGACACTGTCGGCCATTGGCTGCGGGCCTCCCGCGCCGATTTCGAAGCCGCGCGGAAGTGGGAGGGTCACCTCCACGCTGACCGGCACTTCCCGTTCCAGCAGGGGCTCGAGATGCACAAATATAGAGCGGGGAGCGGTATCGGGAATAGCGTTGCGGGTCACGCTGGTCTGCAAGGTCACGCTGTGTTCGCCCGGACCCAGGCCATGGAGGCTGGCCTGTACCAGTATGTCATCCAGCACCAGGCGGGAAAGCGTGGTTTGCGGGGCGCGCACCGTCACGGTTGCCGATTCCCGGCTTTGGCTGGTGAGGATCAAGCCGTCGGTTTCCGTGAAGAGAATCGGCACGTTGCGAAAGATTCGCTCGTTGACCGGATCACGGTCCAGAGTGGCGATGAACCAGACACAGAAGGCCAGAAAGAGGGAGGTCAGGAACCAGACGAGGTTCCGGCTTGTCGTCGCCCGCGCGGGCGCAGGCGTCTGGCTCATGAAGAGGTTTCGCGCCGCGCCCGTCGCGGCCAGCCAGGTGTTGGCAGGCGAGCGCCGAGCCAGTCCGGCAGCAGGCGTGTTACGGGTTGGTCCGTGGCGTAGATGGCGCCCAGAACGGTGTTGAGACGATGTCCGTCCATGCGGCCGGAGATGCGCCCGCCATCGGTCATGGTTATCCGGCCGGTCTCCTCCGATATGACGACCGTGATGGCATCGCTGACTTCACTGATGCCAAAGGCGGCGCGATGGCGCATGCCAAGAGTGGGGTTGTTGAGGTTGCGACTGGCCGAGAGGGGCAATACGACGGCGGCGGCCGCGATGCGGCCCCGCTTGTCGACGATGACGGCGCCGTCATGCAATTCGGTGCGGGGCCAAAACAGGGTCAGCAGCAACTGGGACGACAGCTCGCTGTCCAGCGGAATGCCGGTGCGCACGTATTCATCGAGGTTACTGTCCCGTTGCAGGACAATGAGTCCTCCATGACGGCGCTCGGCCAGCAGATCGACGGCGACGCTGATTTCGTCGATGATGTGATGTCGGAACGTAGCGCTGCTGCCGCGGCCCCGGCTAAATATGCCGGCGCGGCCGAGTTGCTCGAGACCGCGACGCAATTCCGGCTGAAAGACGACCGGCAGGGCGATCGCCAGCAGGGGCAGGCCAAGCCCGATCAGCCAGCTCAGGGCTGTCAGGTCGAAGACGCGGGTGACGAACAACATACCAAGTACAACAAGTGCGACACCCCGCAGCAGGGCGATAGCGGTGGCGCGGATGAAAAAGCTGAGCGTAAAGAAGACCAGGCCAACCAGCAGGATGTCCACCAGGGCCCTTGCATTCAGATTGTCGAAGACCCACAGCAGTTCCTGCATGGTCGTCTTTCCCCGGCGCAGCGCAGCGCCCCTGACCCTGTCTCAGACCACGCCCCGTGTTCCCATCAAATCGACCAGGATGGCCTTTTGGGCGTGCAGACGATTGGCCGCCTGCGGGAAAATGAGGGACCGCTCGCTGTCGGCCACCTCGTCGGTGATTTCCTTGCCACGGTAGGCGGGCAGATCGTGCATGACGACGGCCTGCGATGGCGCCCTGGCGAGCAGCGCCGCGTTGAGTTGCCAGGGGCGAAAGACCTGCCTTCGTTCGGCGGCCTCTTCTTCCTGACCCATACTGACCCAGGTGTCCGTATAGAGAATGTCCGCGCCCGCGACGGCGTGATCGGGATCGGATTGCAGACAAATGTCAGTGCGCGGGTTGATTTTTTCCGCATCGGCCAGCACTTCCTCGTCCAGCGCATAGCCCTCCGGTGAACTTATGGTGAAGTCCAGCCCAAAGTGGGCGCAGGCCAGCGCCAGCGAGGCGGCGATGTTGTTTCCGTCACCCAAATAGCAGAGCCGCAGGCCTTCCGTCCGGCCGAAATGCTCGCTGATGGTCAACATATCGGAAAGCGCCTGGCAGGGATGCCGGTCGTCGCTGAGACCGTTGATGACCGGCACGCTGGCCCAGGCCGCCAGGTCGACGACATCCTGGTGGTCGTAGACCCGCGCCATGATTCCCTGCACCATGCCGGAAAGCACGCGCGCCACGTCCGCGACGCTCTCGCGCTTCCCCAGGCCGACCTCTTCCTCACCGAGCATGATGGCGTGGCCGCCGAGGTGGTTCATGCCGACCTCGAAAGAGACCCTGGTGCGCAGCGACGCCTTCTGAAAGATCATGCCCAGAGTCAGGCCTGCCAGCAGTTGCCGGTTGCCACCGTCGCGCCATTCGCTCTTGAGTTCCACTGCCAGCCGCAGCAAGCGCTGCAAATCGACGGAGGTCCATTCAGCAAGGTCGAGAAAGTCACGGGGCATGACGGGAAAATCCTGAGATGCGGCCTGAAATGACGTTCCAAGTATAGCGTCAGCCGGAGACCCTGCCAGGCCCCGGGTCTAGAAGGGCAGGGGCTGCATGTCGCGCCAGTTGAGGCCGACCTCCGCGTTGGCGCGCAGTGGCGCTTTCAGTTCCACCGCCGCCTCCATGACCTCGACGACGAGTCGTCCGGTCTCCGCCAGTTGCCCGTCGGGGACTTCAAGCACCAGTTCGTCGTGAACCTGCAGGATCATGCGGGCGTCGAGCTGGTTGGTGGCCAGGGCCGCGTGCACGTCGAGCATGGCGCGTTTCATGATCTCGGCGGCGCTGCCCTGGATGGGCAGGTTGATGGCGACGCGTTCCGCGCGGCTGACGGCGACGGCGTTGCCGCGGCCCGCGTTCAGCAGGACGGGAAATTCGTGCCGCCGGCCGAAGAGTGTGGTCAGCGGGCCCTGTCGAGCCAGTTGTTTCGTCGCATCGATCCAGTCCCTGACGCGCGGCATTCGACCAAAGTAGTCTGCAATGAATTCTCTGGCCTGCTTCACACTCATGTCGCTGTCACTGGCCAGGCCAAAGGCGCCCATGCCGTACATGAGGCCGAAGTTGACGCGTTTGGCGAAATCCCGTTCCTGGTAGCTGACTTCCTCGAGCGGGATGCCAAAGACGGTCGCGGCGGTGACCGAATGGATGTCCTGTTCCTGCTGAAATGCTTCCAGCAAGGTAGGGTCTTCGCAGAAATGTGCCATGACGCGAAGTTCGATTTGGTTGTAATCCACGGACAACAATTGCGACCCGTCCTGCGGGACGAAGGCGCGGCGGACCTCCCGGCCGGGTTCTGTGCGGATGGGGATGTTTTGCAAATTGGGATTGTTGCTGCTGATGCGGCCGGTGCTGGTGCCGGTCTGGTTGTAGCTGGTATGCAGGCGGCCTGTGTGCGAATTGATGAGGTCCGGCAGCGAATCGACGTAGGTGCCCTTGAGTTTGTTGAGTTCGCGATGCTCGCTGATGTGGCCGATGATCTCGTGAAAGGGGCGCAGCTTTTCGAGCGTCTCGGCATTGGTGGAGAAGCCGTGCGTGGTGCGGCGCAGGTTGTTCGTCGGCAGGCCCAGCTTGCCGAAGAGCACGTCGTTGAGCTGGCGCGGGCTGTTGATGTTGAAAGCGCCGTAGCCACCGGACAGGCCGTAAATGGTCTCCTCAAGTTCGCGCAGGCGTTCACCCAGTGAACGCGACAATTGCTGCAGGTGCTGCGTATCCAGCACAACTCCGGCGCGTTCGAGGTCGGCGATCACGGGCACCAGGGGCAGCTCAAGCGTGGTGAACACCTCGTTGAGCGCCCCGTCCGCCTCCATGCGTGGCTGCAGATGGTCGACGGCGCGCCAGGTGATGGCGCCGTCGGCGGCGGCATAGGGCGCCGCCCTGTCGATATCCACCTCGGCCATGCTGATCTGCTTGCGCCCTGTGCCCAGCAGTTCGCTGATTTCGGTCATTTCGACCGGCGGATCCAGGACGAAGCGGGCGAAGTTCTTCAGGCCCAGGAATTTGGACGAGGTATCGAAGAGCCATTGCGCCAGCATGGTGTCGAAGGCGACGGGCATTACGTCGATGCCATAGCGCTGCAGCACGACCAGGTCATAGGCGGCGTTATGGGCGTACTTGGGGATGTCGGGGTCCATCAGCGGACCGCGCAGCGCGTCGAGCACCTGCTGCAGGGGCAACTGCTGGCCGCGGGAATGACCTACCGGGACGTACCAGCCACGGTCGCCGTCCACCGCCAGGGCGATGCCGACCAGGTCACAGGACATCTGGTCGACGCTGGTGGTTTCGACGTCCCAGACGATGCCCCCTGCCGACTCAAGCGCGGCTACCATTTCCGCCAGGGCAGCCTCGTCGTTGACCAGGACGGTCGCGACGTCGTCCACCGCCTGCAGGACGGTGGTGGCAGCACCCGTCTCTTCCGCGTCGAACATGCCGATTTGCGAAAAGTCCTTCAGGCGGTCGCTGAGGCTACGAAACTCCAGGGTGCGCATCAACTCCTGCACCTGGCCCAGATCGAAATCGTGCGCGACGCAGTAGTCCAGCGAGAGAGACAGCGGGACGTCGCGTTTGATCATCGCCAGTTCGCGGCTGATCCGCGCCAGGTCGACGCCCGCTTCGAGGCTCTTGCGCCGGGCGCCGCGGACATCCTCGATGTGTTCATACACGCCGGCAATTGATTCAAACTGCTGCAGCAGGGTCGTGCCGGACTTTTCGCCGATGCCCTTCACGCCAGGGATGTTGTCGGAACTGTCTCCCATCAGGCCCTTTAACTCGACCAGTTGCCAGGGCTCCAGACCGTAATGATCGCGGAAGGCCTGCAGAGTCCAGATGACGTCCTTCTGTCCGCGACGCCCGGGCAGTTGCACCTTGACGCGCTCCGACAGCAATTGCAGGATGTCGCGGTCGCCGGTGATGATGAGGACGTCGAGGTCCTCATTCGCGACGAGGCGCACGACGGTGCCGATGACGTCATCGGCCTCATAGCCCTCCTGCGCCAGCACCGGGATGTTGAAGGCCTGCACCATTTCCTCTATGCGCTCGATCTGGGACCGCAGATCGTCGGGCATCTTCTCGCGCGTGCCCTTGTATTCCTCGTACAGTTCCTCGCGGCCGCTGAGCCCCCGGTCAAAACTCACGGCCAGGTACTCCGGTTTTTCCCCCAGCAACAGGTCCAGCAGGGTGCGGGTGAAGCCATAGGTGGCGTTGGTGGGTTCACCGGCGCGGGTGCGGAAAGCCTGCACCGGCAGGGCGAAATACTGCCGGTAGGCCAGGGCGTGGCCGTCAATGATGACGAATCGCTCTCTGGAAGACATGCTGCGCCTGAACTCGTTTTGCGGGATCGGAACCAGTATAACGCAGGCAGGGGGCCGCAAACCGCATTTTGACAGAAGCCGCCGCTGCACTATACTCGCCGGGGAATCCTGCCAGCGAAAGCCCGTTCATGACTGCTGTTGCCGAGCCCGTCCGCGACGTAGCGCCAGATTCTTCCGAGACCTTCCAGACCAAAAACATCCTCACGATCGTCAGCGGGCACTTTGTGCACGACATGTATCCGGCTTTCATCCCCGCCTTGTTGCCTGTCATTCTGGACAGGCTGGCGATTCCCCTGGGTCTGGCCGGCACGTTGCAACTGGCCATGTCGATTCCCTCACTGTTCAGCGTGCTGGTGGGCTGGCTGAGCGACCGCTTCAGCGTGAGTTACCTGGTCATCTTCATGCCCGCCGTGACCGCAACGCTGGTGACCCTGTCCGGGTTGATGGATAGCTATGCGGCGCTGGTTGTCCTGCTCTTCGTAACAGGTTTGAGCGTCGCGGCATTCCACGCGCCGGCGCCGGCCATGATCGCGCGCATTTCCGGACGCGAGCTGGGCAAGGGCATGGGATTCTTCATGGCCTCCGGCGAACTGGGGCGTTCCATCGGCCCCTTGCTGGTGGCCTTCGCCCTGGCAGAGTGGGGGGTCGAAGGGATCTGGCGCGTGGCCGTTTTTGGCTGGCTGTCCAGCGGAATTCTTTACTGGCGGCTGAGGGGCATTCCCTCGCGTTCCCGCAGGACCATGGATCTGCGCAGCGTCCTGCCACACATGCGGCGTGTGTTCATTCCGCTGCTGGGCGTGATGATCATGCGCGGCATGCTGGTCTCCTCGCTTTCCTTCTACATGGTCTACTACCTGAACGTGGACGTTGGCTTCGCGCTGGCCGATGCGGCGCTGATGCTGGCGCTCTTCGAACTGGCGGGAGTGGGCGGCGCGCTGGCCGGCGGTATGCTGAGCGACCGCTATGGTCGCAGGAGCACCGTGTTCATTGCCACGGTGCTGGGCGCTGCGCTGCTGGCCCTCTTTCTGGTGGTGGTCAAGACCCGCGTGGAACTGCTCCCGCTCGCTTTGGTGCCGCTGGGCTTTGTGTCGCTGTCGATTACGCCGGTTTTGCAGGCTGTTGTGCAGGACCAGTTTCCGGATAACCGCGCCACAGCCAGCGGACTCTTTATTCTCTATGCGTTTCTCACCAGGTCCGTCAACGCACTGGTACTGGGCATGGTGGGCGACCGCTTTGGGCTGGACGCGGCCTTCACCATAGCGATCGTCGCTTCACTGATTGCCCTGCCATTGATCAGACGTCTGCCGGCGCGCCCGGATGATTCAGGAGGGGCGAACCAAAGCTCGCCATTGGGCCCCCTTGCCGAGCTGACCCGTTTCCTCAAGCGCGACTGAGCCATAGTCCGTCAGCGCGAATTCGACCAGCGACAGTTCTCCGTGCAATACGTCCAGTTCAACCTCGACTCCATCTGAACCGGGCGTCTGACGGAAAAGACCCCAAGCGTAGCCGTTGGACCAGAACTGCTGCGAGGGCTGGTCGCTGCGGGCGAAGGCCATGGATTGCGTCACGCCGGAATAACGGAAGCCGCTCAGCGCCAGCAGGGCTGCCCAGCTGGCCATGGCGCGGGCGTAGTGATGGCCGCACTCGGCCTCGTTGAAGGGACTGCGGCGCTTGCCGTCGTAACGGGCGCGAATGGCCTCAATGCAGCGCATGCCGTTTTCCATCTGACCCTCATAAAGCATGCCGATGGCGGCGGTGTATTCAAAGCCGGTCATCACTTCGTTGCAGTAGGGGAAGGGCCGTTTTGGACGATTGCCGCGCGGGTAGCTGGCCATGAGCAACGCAGACTCGTCATTGAGGACGTAGCTGCGGAAGTGATTGAAATGGCCGTAGAAGCTCTCCCTGAAGTTGTGGCGCATGATGCCGTCCAGGGTCGCGCGGACCTTCTCCGGGTCGACCAGGTAACCGAGGCCGTTGACGTGGGCCTGAAACTGGCCGACCAGCTGATCGACGAGGCAACCCGCCCCGAGTTGCAGCACAGGGTCCGCGGGGTCGTCCGCGCCCATGTGGCTGGTCAGCATGTCGTGGATCATCAGGGAATTGTCGGGCGGGCGAATCTCGTGTTCATAGTACTCGCCATTGAAAAGGTTGGCGTCGATCCAGGCGCTGCCATTCTCGAAGAGGGAGCGGCATTTGTCGGCGAAGTCGTCCTCGCCCAGTTGACGCGCCATCTCTTCGCAGGCGCGCAGGGCGCCGAGATACCAGATGCCCATCTGGGGGTTGGGGCCGTAGTATTCGACGTCCATGGTGTTGTGCTGACAGCCTTCCATGACGCCGTCCTGATCGGCGTCCCAACCGCCGGGCAGCCAGCAGAATTCCAGCGCGCGACGCACACCGGGCCAAAGCTTGCGCAGCCAGTCGTCGTCGCCGTTGAGTTGCCAGTCGCGGTGGATCTTCATGATGCAGCCCATCTGGCCGTCAGCCGCAGCGACTGAAAAACTCTTCGCGTACTCCAGCGGCAACTGAACGCGGAAGCTCATACCGCCGTCATCACGAGTGGCGTGGAGAAATTCCACCTCGCGCATCCCGCTGGCGAGCCCGCCAAAAAGGAAGGCCGTCGCCTGTTCGTAGTTCCAGACGTGCGTGCAGGAGCCGAAGCAGCAGCCGGCCGTGTCGTGGCAGCCTTCCCAGCCGAAGGTGTAGCCATCCGGCGTGCGGAAGGTCGTCTGGCTGCGCAGGGTGCTGACGTTGTATAGCGCGCTTTCCTTAACGACGTCGGGCAGATCACCGGCGAGAAAGCTGTTGACGAAGAGCAGCGTGGCGCTTTCCAGCCTGTCCAGGTTGGCGGCGCAGTATTCGCTGGCTTCCCAGGCGTCGGCGAAACGGGTGGTGTAATGGTTGCCGACCACAAGGCCGTTGGCGATGCCTTCGGGTTGATTGGCGCCTCCGGCCCAGGCCAGACGATTGGGGAAATGCCAGCAGAGCAGAAAGGTGACCTCCTCGCTGGCGCCTGGCTCGAGCGTCAGGGACGCGGCGAGGGAGGCGTTGGGCGCCTGCTGCCCGACGCTGTCGCGCGGGTCGAGCTGACCGTCCTCGCTGAAGTCGTCCCAGAAGTCCAGCAGCGCATCGCCCCAGGGCCGGGTTGGGAAACTGAGCCAGGCCTCCCGCCAGGAGACTCCATCCCGCGCCGTGGTTGCCAGCGCCATGGTGCCGAACTGCTCGGCGTCGGGGTCGACGCCCTCCGAGCGCATGAAGATGCCCTGCATCGAGCCATTGCGATACTCGTTGACGTTGTTGCGGGGTTCGCCCGCGCTGCCGTCGCTGCCGATGAAGTTTTGCAAACTTCCGCAAATGCTGGCCTCCACGGGGCGCGGTCCGGGGTTGCTGAGTTCAAAGCGCAACAGGGCCAGGGGCAGTCCGCTGGCGTCCGCGTCCGCGGGAACCAGGGGATTGAAGGCCTGCAACCGCACCTTGAGCGGCACATCCTCATCTTCCAGATGCACCTGGCCGAAGGGGTAGGCGGCCTCGAAGCGACAATGGCGAAACCTGGGCAAGCCATGGTTGGGGATCGCGGAGCCGGTCTGGCCTTCAAAATCCTCAATTGGGATGGCACCCTCCAGCGCCCGCGTGCAGGTGTTGCCGTCGGCGTCGCGGGTATACAGCGCGAAGAAGGTCCTGTCCGGCTGAAAGCCCTTGGCCGGTCGGTTGACGATTTCCCAGTCCTGCAGGTTGCCGCGCCCGCCCAGCGAGACGGTGCCGGTGCCGATACCGCCGAGGGGCAGGGCGATACGCCGCAGGTGTTCGCCTTCGTAGCGCGTCAGGACAGGCCAGTTGTTGCCGTTTGCAGAGCTCATCTCTTCTCCAGATGTGTGCGGGGCAGTTCAGCCCTTGATGCCAGTTCGCGTCAGCGCTTCAATGATCCAGCGCTGGCGTTCGGTATTCAGGCAGGGACGGGTTCCGCCTTGCGATCAGGACGGGGCAGAAACTCGCGCGGCGGATTGGCGCTCGCCGGCAGGGTAACGCGATGTTGCCAGGTCGGGTCTTCGTTCTGACGCCGCATAATGGCAATAATCTCGCGCCAGGTGGCCACCAGACCATCCGAAACGGGCGGGATGTCATGCCGAATGGCCTCGTGCAACTTGCGCAGGTTGTAGCAGGGCACGGCGGCGTACATGTGGTGTTCGATGTGATAGTTCATGTGCCAGTAAAGAAAGCGCAGGAAGGGATGGAGAAGGAAGGTCCGCGTGCAGAGCCGGAAGTCCGGCACATTATCCATCAGGCCGACGTGCTGGGTGTTGTTGCACAGGAAGAGCAGCCAGCTTCCGTAGAAAGTGCCCAGTGTGACCAGCAGAATCAGAATCCACTGTCCTGTGAGCAGTGAAACCAGGACCAGCAGCAAATGCCCGGCGACGTACAAGCGCGTCTCCCGTATGACGGCTTGACGCCGTTTGGGCTCGGTCTCCGGAAAAAGGATGTCGCTCTCGTAGCCTTCGGCAAAGCGGCCGCGACACCAGCGAATAAGGCCCTGCAGCTTGAAGCGGACGCCGCGGGGGTTGATGAAGGCTGTTTTCAAAAAGCAACGAAAATCGTATTCCAGCGGCAACACCACCTCAAGATCATCCGGCGGATGCAAGGTGTAGAGGTGATGGAGCAGGTGCGAATAACGAAAATAAACCACGCTGTGCATGCCAAGAAAACCAAAAACATACACAAAGGTGTCATTCAACCATTTGCTGCGAAAGACGCTGCGGTGGGAAAGCTCGTGGACGGCATTGATCGTAAAGCCGTAGAAGCTGCCATGCACAAAGAGCAGAAGCAGGGTCATTGGCCAAGGGTAATGATGCGAAGAAAACCAGGCGGCGCCACCGCTTAGCAGAAGCAGGCCAAGGAAGCCCAGGGTTTGCGCGGCGCCTTTGGCGTCACTGCGACGATTGAGCGCGGCCAGTGTTTCCCGGGGCAGGGGCGTGCGATACCAGTCAACCGGCTCGCCCGGGTTGGGCCGCATGGCCAGGGGCCGCGGCCGTTCAGCATCAGGGTCAACGGGTCGCGCCAGGTCCCCGACCCCGCCACAGGACACGCCCGGGTCGTCCTTTATCAGGCTGTGAAAGATCGACGGCACGAATCGCTCTCAATCACGTTCCACGTTTCTTACCCGGCATGTTTGTCAGCCAGGCGCGGAAGAAAAGCAGGCGCCAAGGGTCCCTTGCGTTCGCGCATGTTGGCCACGGCCTCCGTCAGTACCTTCTCATTTGTCGCAGACCATGCAGTTTGCAGTGTAGCGTAACCGGCAGCGATGTCAAACCTGATTGGAACCTGACTCAAGGCTGGCACTTCGGCCATTTTGTGCCTGTGATATGATTGCGGGGTTGCATCACACACTTGCTCGCGTGGCGTTATCAGGAGCGCAGCGCGCCGATGTTTTTCCTCCAGGGTTACATCAATTCGACTGAACGCAGGGAAGCGGACCGAAAGTTGCCGCGCCTGATGTTCGAGGGCCTGTTGCTGGGCGGCACCGGTCTGGGCGTGCTGGCGCTGGTCTTTGAGATCGCGGCCGACGCCTTCAGTGTGGCGGCCTACCAAACGCTGCTGGCGATCGATGGCGCACAGGGCTACCACGAAATCGCCATGCTGGCCTTCGCCGTGCTCTCCGTGATGCTGTTTTTCGGCGTTGTTCCCGCATACAAGGCCGGCGCTTACCTGCGTCCCAACGCCGGGGGCACGGGCCCTTTGGTGGAGGCCATTGGCCCACCACGCATGCGTTTCCTGTCATGGGTGGGCACCAGCCTGTTTTTCATTGACGCCGTACTAACCATCATCATCAGTTCGATCTCGGCCTCCGACGTGACGCTCCTGATTTTCCCCGAACTTGCGCCCTGGCGCATCACCATGGCGGAGGCCTATGCCTTCTTCATCATGGCCGTGTTGTCGATCATCGGCCCCAGACGCGCCGTGCCGCTCTTCCTGGTGGGGGGCGGCGCCTTCACGATTTTCACCATCTTTGCGCTCTCCTGGGTGGCGCTCAACGCGGCCGCGCAGCCGGAGTTGGCGAATGCCGTTCCGGCCATCGTACAGGGTCTGGAAAACAGCGGCGTGGTGACCCACGTGGTGGAGGCCAGCGGCGACGTTTCGACCCTGTCGACCGCCCTGTTCTTCCAGTTCTTTCTGCGATCGATGAGCAGCGCCATGCTGGGCTTCTCCGGTTACGAAGTCATACCGGCCAGCGGCAAGCATGCCGCCCGTCCCAAATGGAAGGTGATCAACACGGCGCTGATCATCGCGGCCGTCTTTCTGATCGGCACGGGCATCGTTCAGCTCTTCGCGGCTTCGACCTGGCGCATTCCGGCGACGGAAGGCTACAGCACCTTGCTGATCCAGTATGAATTGATCTTCGGCTCGGGCACGTCCCTGCTGGGGGTGGCCGGCATCCTGCTGGCCTTCATCCTTTTGCTGGCGCAGGGGGGCGGCTACGTCGGCGGCGCGGCCGTGGCCGCCAACGCCGCCCGTCTGGGGCGTCTGCCGCGACAGTTCGAGGACGACCGCGTTGGCGTTGTGGTCATCTGGGCGGTCGCGGCCATCCTGATTCCGGTCATTCGGACCGTAACCCGGGTAGAGGCCTTTTACGCCTTTGGATTCGTCAGCGAATTTGCCATGGTCAGCACCACCATCTTTCTGGTTGGCGATGACGTGCTGAAGAAACGCGGCATCCAGCCAAAGTCTTCCGAATCGAGGGCGCTGCGCTTTGCGGGGCTGCGCGGCATGGTGGCCAGCTATGCGATGCTGCTGGTGCTCATTACCCAGAAAACGGACGCCATCCCCCCGATTGCGATCGGCGCCAGCTGCATTCTGCTCTTCCAGTTGTTTGTGCACAGGGGCGGGATTCGGCGGATCTTCCCGGTTTCAGACGAGGAAATTCGCCTGTCGGAGTTGCCCGGTCGCCTTCGTCTGTACCGCAGTGGTCGGGAAAGGGCGCGGGACGAGGCGCGTCAGCATGGTATTGCCGACCGGATGGAGCAGCTGATCAGCAGTGGCGCGCTCGTGAAATTCAATGTTGAGCCGCAGCGTTTCCGCCGTCTGATCAGTCACACGCACGACATCTTGCCGGAGGCCTGGATGCTGGCCAGGATAGCACAGTTCCATGGGGAGCGAATCGAGGAGCCCAGTGAAGAGCTTGAATCCTGCTTCCAGGCGGCCTGGACCAGTCAGGACGAACTGGTGGCGACGATCGAGCACTACTCGCACTATGGCATCTTCACTTTCATAGACAAGTACAGCCACAACTGGGCGGGAGTCGACCGCGACGAAGCCCAGGTGCAACATTACATGGTCCGTACGCTCTTCCCGCGAACCCCCGAAGAAGAAATCTGGCAGGAATTCCAGCAATTCACCTGGCAGGAACAGCCGGAAGCCGTGTGGCAGTTCTGCGGACAGCGATACTCCTGGGCGAAAGACCAGTGGCCCAACATCAGCGGGCCGATGACCACCATGTGGACGCTCGAAGACCTCGGATTGCTCGATCAGGTGGACCCGGCGCTGGTGGAGAAGTTGCATGAGGCCCGCCGCCTGCCTCCCCGGCTCGAGCGCATGTATCCCCTGGACGATGATCATCTGGACCACAATGTTGAAGATGACGAGCCTTGAGGCATGACCCGGGCATTGGAACCTGGCTGGATGTTCTGCCGCGGACCCGTGGCGCAGCCGGCCGCCGCCTGACGTGAAATCGGGGGCGGGCAGGCGTCGCGATCCGCGCTTGCGCCCTGCCACAGCGGTGGCGCTGTTCATCCTGCTGGCCAGCGTTTACATGATTTCCTGGAGCGGGCGCATCAACAGCAACGACGAATTGCTGTTGCTCAATGCCACCGCCAGCCTGGTGCGCTTTGGAGACATGCGCGCGGACCTGGCCGCGGGCAGCGTACCGCCGGCGCCCGGGGACTTGCGGATAACGTCCACAGACCCGCCCCTGCCGGACATTCGCGTGGAACCCCTGCAACCTGTCCTTGCCGCCCCACTTTACTGGCTGGCGCTGCTGCTACCGGGCGTCGGGCTGGCCCACAGCGTATACCTGTTCAACGTGTTGGTCAGCGCCGCGGCCGGCGCCCTCTTTTATCTGTATGCGCGCAGCTGCGGCTACAGCGAAGCGGCTGCGGTTCTGGCCAGCGCCACGCTGGGGCTGGCGACGATTGTATGGCCCTACAGCGACAGTTTCTTTCAGGCGCCCCTGGCCCTGTTCATGATTCTGCTGGCAGGCTACCAGTTGGAACGCCTGCGGCAACAGGGCTGGAGCGCGCCCGTCCCGATCCTGCTGGCACTGGCGACCTTGATTCTGTTTCCGCTCGCCCATCAGTCGACCTTGCTGGCCCTGCCGGCTCTGTTGATCATCGCCCTGCCGGAACGTTCGGCATGGCGCGCCTTTCAAAAGCGAAACGCCTTGCTCGCCCTGCTGCTGCTGCTGATCCTTGCGGTCATTTTGGTCACCGGCGCCGGATTTCAAAAGGAATTGCAGACCGTCTTCAGACACCTGGGCCGACTAAATCTCGCTGAACAGGCAAGGCGCATTCACAGCTATTTGATCAGCCCGGGTGGCAGCCTGTGGGGCACGTCGCCGGTATTGTTGCTGGCCTTGCCAGGCAGCTGGATGTTGTGGCGCGAGCGACGCGCTCGCCAGGCGTTGGCCGGACTGGTGATGGCGCTGGTTTTCGCGTTGGCCAGTGCCATTTATCTGGACCATCAGTGGTTTGGCGGCCTGTCCTGGCCGCCGCGCTTCCTTGTGCCGGTTGTCCCCTTTCTGTTGCTGGCCGCCATGCCCGTATTCGAGCGGCTCACGCGCAGGAGCCGTTCACGCGGCCTGGTCGTCCTGGCGTCGCTGCTTGTGACCTACAGCGTCTGGGTACAGATCAGCGGCGTCTCCCTGCCCTGGGAAGCCTATGGTGTGGCGCTGCCACCCGAATCCGGGGGCTACGGCGACTGGGGCGGAGGGATGAATGAATTGCGCTGGCTGCGCCAGGTGGTCATCCCGGGCCTTTGGGGTCAGCAGGTCTGGGACTTCGCCTGGCTGCGGATGGGGGCGCCTGCCTGGCCCCTGCTGTTTGGCGCAACGGCGACGCTGGCAGCGCTGCAAATTCGGACACGAATGCGGCCGGAGGCCGAAAGTGCGGGCAGCAGTCGTCTGACAACCCTGGTGCTCCTGCCCGCCATGTTGCTGACGATGCTCATGGCCCTGGCCCTGCTGCCGCCGGACCCGCTCTATGACTCGCCCAACGAGGATGTGGCCAGCCTGCTGGATGATCTGCCCCAACTGACCCGGCCGGATGACATGGTGCTGCTCAATGACCTGGAACTGGCGCCCTGGCTGGTGAATTACGGCAAATTTACCAGGCCGCGCCTCGTCAGCCTGCCTTTTCACCCTGGGGAAATGGGCAGCCCGGAGCAACAGGCCAGAATTGTTTCAGACAATCCGGAAGTCCTGTTGCAGGGCAGCGCCATTCAGCAAATCACCGCCCTTGCAGGCACAGGCGAGCGCCTTTGGTTGCTGGCCGGCAACGGCCCCTGGCTTCCCTGGAGTGTCCGACCGGTCGAGCGCTTCCTGGCGCGCAATCACTATCCCCTGCGGGAATTCGAGGGCGGGCCGCGCGCGCGCCTGATCGAATATGACACGAGCATCGCGCCCGACCCGCTCCTGCCCGCGGTGCCGGACAATCGGGCGGAGCTGCGCTACGGTGAGCAGATTCAGCTCATCGGCTACAACCTGCCGCGCGGTCACCGTTATATGCCGGGCGAGACCTTGCCCCTCTCGCTTTTCTGGGTCGCGGGTACGACCATCGAAGACTCCTGGACGGTCGCCTGGTTCCTGGCCCGGCCGGACAGTCCTCCGGCCGTGCAGGGTTGGGACAGCGCGCCGCAGGCCGGCTTCCTGCCCACCACGGACTGGCCGCCGGGCGTCACCCAACTGGACAATCGCGCCCTGCGCCTGCCAGAGGACCTGCCCGTTGGCGACTACCGGATTCTGGTGGTGCTGTACCGGGTCGAGGAGGGAGGTGAGCTCGTGCGTCTGCCTGTAGAGGGCGGGCAAACCCGGGACGGCCAGGTCGGCCTGTTGCCGACGACGATTCAGGTGGGTCAGGGCGAGTGAAATGCGCATGAGCCCGCTGACCAACCTCTGCTGCAGGGACATGACTCCCAGGCCTGTGTCGGGTTAGTAAGGTTGTCCGGCATGCATGGTGCCGGGCAGGCCTCACAGGAGGAATCTTATGGAAACCAGGCGCTTTGGGCGCAGCGGACACCGGAGTTCGATCGCCATTTTTGGTGGCGCGGCCTTCCACCCCCTGATCGATGCCGCGGAAGCGGAGGAGGCCCTTGACCTGGCGCTGGCCGCCGGAGTCAACCACTATGACTTCGCCGCGGGCTACGGCAATGGCATGGCCGAGACCCGGCTTGGCCCCTGGCTGGAGCGGCATCGTGAACAGGTATTCGTCGGCACCAAGACGGTCCAGCGGGCCTATGCCGCCGCCTGGGCCGAGATCAACCGTTCCCTGGCCTTGCTGCGCTGCGAGCCAATGGATCTCGCGCAGATTCATGGCGTGGTTGATGACGACGAACTGGACGCGGCAACCGCTGCGGATGGCGCGCTAAAGGCCATGTGCCGCGCCCGCGACGAGGGACTGACGCGTTTCATCGGCATCACCGGTCATGGCTTGCAGGCGCCGCGTCTGTTTTGCGAGGCGCTGGAGTGCTTCGATTTTGACAGCGTCCTGTTTCCGATCAACCCGGTGCTGTTCGGCATCGCGGACTACCGGCGGCACGCCGAACGTCTGCTGGCGCGTTGCCAGGAACGGGACGTGGGCGTGATGGCCATCAAGTCCATCGCCAAAGGTCCCTGGGGTGATCGCGACAAACGTTGGCACACCTGGTACGAGCCCTGGGAGACGCAGGACAGGATTCAGCAGGGCGTCAACTTCGCCCTGTCGCAACCCGGTGTGTCGGGAATCCCCATGGCCGGTGAGACCCGCCTGTTGCCGCTGGTGTTGCAGGCAGCCGAGGACTTCACTCCCCTGTCGCTTCCGGAGCAGGAATCCTTGATCGCCGCCAGCGCAGGAATGGAGGCGATATTCGCCTGAGTCACGTCTGTGGCTCCAGGGTCAGGGTTGTCAGCGGACAGGAATCGTTGGGGCAATCCGCGGCAAGACGCCAGCCATGTTCCAGACTGTACCAGCCCAGGTGCAGGGACAGTTCACCGGAGGTTTCCGCTTCAGTAACCCGCAGGGGATGGCGGGTGACGTAGCGCTCGCCGACTTGCCAGAAACCGGTCGGCAGGTCCGGCGGCGCGTCGCCCTGGGCGACGATGCGTCCTGAAGCGCCGTCCCTGGACGCTTCAAGGGCATGCAGGAAAACGTGCAGGTCCGGCTGCGGTCTGGACTTCACTTCCCAGAGCAGGGATATCTCCAGTTCGTCCCGTTCCCAGGCCAGCAGCCGGATGCTGTCGCCAAAGAGCAGGGGTTCGACAACCTGCGCCAGACTCCTGTCGCGGTCGTCACCGTCGCTGAAGGCGCCCGCCTCCAGCATCACCGGGTCGACTTCCACCCCGTCGGCGTTGACGCCTGGCAGGGCATAGCCATCCGGATATTTCCACCAGCCGATGTGGACTCGCAGGGCCGTGCGGCCGGTCAGGTCTTCCGGGATTTTCAGGTCCCAGCGGTCTTCATAGACCAGACCGGGTTGCCAGCGGGTCGTGCGCAGCATGCCGCTGCCCGGATGGCCGTAGCGGTTGACGAGCATACGGTCCTCGTCGTCCAGCAGGCGCAGAAAGAAGCTGAAGTCCTGATCCGAGGCGCGCCGGGGCCGCCAGTAGAGCGTCACCGGCAATATGTCGCCGGGAGCGTGGCGCCGCCGTTCAAGGCGGTACCCCAGCAGCTCCACGTCGCCGAAGCGGAGAGGGAGCGGGGTTGCATCGTCCGGCAGGCCGGTGACGATCGCTGGCGGCGCGTAGGCCGGCCGTATGCTGGTGTAAGGCAGCGCCACGGCGACCAGGCCCAGCGCAACAAGCGAAGCGAGAGCCGGAACTCTCAGCTTCAACAAGCCGTAAGCCAGCAGGGTCATGCTCGCGGCGCCGGCGGGAAACAGAAGGCGCCCCTGCGTGGCGGCGGTCTGACGCGTCCACAGCACGAGGGCGATGGCGAAGAGGGCCAGGCACAGGGTCAGCAGGGCGGCCGGGACAAGCATGGCGGGCCTTCGACGTCGCAGCCAGGCGCGGAGCAGCAGGCCCGCCACCGCGGCCGAGGTGACGACGTCCATCATGAGGTAAAAGGGGGCGGGACTGAAGACGTTGAACCAGCCGAAGATCCCCCAGTAGCTGTAACGCAGGCCGCGGAATTCTTCGCCGAGCAGTTTCTCGAGTGAAGGAGCGGACCTGCGTCCGACCACGTCGAGCATGGTCTGCGAGCCGGTGAACTCGCCGTAGAGCGTCAGGTTGCGGGCATACCAGGGTCCGGCGATGGCCAGCCAGACGACGCCGGCAAGCAGGACCAGACGCAGTAACTCACGGTAACTGTTGCTGCGTCTGGCGAGCCACAGGGCCGCCAGCCCAACCGGCGCATAGAGCAGGAGAGCGCTTAACTTGGCCATCGTGGCGCAGGCCAGCAGCAGGGCCAGTATGACGCTGCGGCGCGCGTTCAGCCCCTGGCGCAGCATGGACAACATTTGCCAGATGATGAGGCTGGCCAGCAAGGTGACCAGGTTGTCGTTGTTGACCGACGACGAGATGAACAGGAACTGGGGGTTGAAGGCCACCAGGCCGGCGCCCAGCAGGGCCAGGCGCGCGGCCTTTTCGCCGGTCAGCAGGGCGAATTCCCGGGCCGCCAGCCAGACGGCGGCGACGCTGCCGCAGGCCAGCAGCAGGCTGAAAACCCGGGCGACGTAAACCGCGAGTACCGTGTCGCGCAGGGGTGGCGCGGGATGATCGTGCAGGAAGATATTCTGGTTGTCGACCGCCGACGGGTCCCCCACGATGGCATGCGGGTTGAAGCGCATGTGCCCGGCAAGGTCGCTGGTATCGAATGGGGTGATCAGGGCCGCGACCAGGATGTAGTACAGCGGAGGCTGGCTGCCTTCCTGGCCCCAGGGAGTCTTCTCGCCGGGCACCTGCACGGGCAGGCTGCGATTTCTGTTGATGTAGTCGGCGAAGGCGAAGTGGTAGGACTCATCCGGCGCTTCAAAGAGCGGCACCGACCACAGGTACAGCAGACCGGCCAGAAAGAAGGCGATCAGCAGGAGGGGTGGTGGGGAGCTTCGAACGCGGTTAGTGGGCCCTGACACCGGCAGGACTGGCCTCAAAGCGTTCGCGGGCCTCTTCGATGTAGCCCAGCGACTGGTGGCGGAAATAGGTGTTGTAGAGCTCGGCGTAGTGCCCCTTGTAATTCAGCAGGGCCTCGTGGTTGCCTTCCTCAATGATTTCACCCTCGCGGAACACCAGGATGCGGTCCGCGCTGCGAACGGTGCTGAGACGATGCGCGATGAGGATGGAACTGGTCTGCGACAGAATCAGGTCCAGCGCTTCCTGAATCTGGAGTTCGGTGAAGGGGTCGATGCTGGCCGTCGCCTCGTCGAGGATGAAGATGGCCGGATTCTGCAGCAGCACGCGCAACAGGCTGACGAGCTGGCGCTGCCCCATGCTCAGGCGCGTGCCGCGCTCGCCGACTTCGCTTTGCAGCCCCCTGGGCAAGGTCTCCAGCCATTCTCCGGCGCCGATGCTGCGCGCCACAGCCTCGATTTCGGCGTCATCGAGGTCCGGCTGAGCGTAGCGCAGGTTTTCCATGATGCTGCCGCTAAACAGGAAAGGCGACTGGGGCACGATCCCCAGGCGGCTGCGCCAGGACTGCAGGTTGAAGGAACGGATGTCCTGGCCGTCCACCAGGATGCGACCGCCCTGAAACTCGTAGTAACGGGTGATGAGGCGGGCAATGCTGCTCTTGCCGGCGCCGGTATGACCGACCAGGGCCACGTTTTCTCCTGGCCGGATTTCCAGATTGAAGTCCCTGAACAACGGCTCGTCGTCCGAGTAGCCGAAGTTGAGGTCCTCAAAGACGATGTGGCCCCGCAGTCCTTCGACCGGTCGGTTGTCGCGCTGGATGACGCTGTTGTCGGCGTCGATGAGCGCGAAGACGCGCTCCACAGCGGCCAGGCCTTGCTGAAACTGGCTCCAGAAGGAGGCCATGTTGGTGAAGGGGAACCAGAAGCGGTCAACTGCCTGAACGAAAAGGAACCAGGTGCTGGCGCTGATGACGTCGTCAAAGACGAACAGGGCGCCAACGTAAACGATCAGGGCGGTGACGAAACCGCCAATGGTCGTCAGCGCCGGGAAAATCATCGCGATGACCAGCCCGCGCTGGACGTTGATGCGATAGGAACGACGATTGACGCCGGCAAACTCGCGGTACATCCTGGCTTCCTTGCGGAAGTTCTTGGCCACGCTGATGCCGCTGACACTTTCCTGAATGGTGTCATTCAGGACGGCCAGTTGACGCGAGGCCTGACGGGTGACCTTGCGCGCCATGTGTCGAAACGCCAGCGCCGCAATGACCACGAAGGGTGTGGTGGCCAGCAGCAATACGGTCAAAAGGGGCGAGCGGATGTACATAAAGTAGACGAGAATGAAGATCTGCAGCAGGCGCGAGACGATGTCGCTGCTGACCATCAACACATCGCCGAATTCCTGGGTGTCGCTGGTAATGCGACTGACGACCTTGCCCGTGTTGTTTTCGTCGTAGAAGGCCATGTCGAGATGCACGGCGGAGGAAAAGGCGTCCATGCGCAACTGCGCGATGACACGACCCACGATGCGGGAAAGCCCGCGCCGGCGCAACCAGTTGGCGACGTATTCGATGAAGGCGGAGACGAAGAGGGCGCCGAGCAGGAGCTGGAGAACACGGTCCCCGGCATCACTTTCCAGTTCGCCTACAGCCATGGCGATCACCACTGGCCGCATGGCCAACAGAATGGCCATGATCGTAAAGGTCAGGATGACGACCAGGCCCTGCCAGCGATAGCGGGAAAAATAGCGGACGATCCGGCGAAACAGGACGGTATCGCCGTACTGGCGGTCAAACTTGTCGCCGTCAAGGCCGGAGAAAAGCGCTACCATGCCCCGTTGCTCTCCGCCAGACTGGCCTCGGCCGGGGCTGCCAGCGTTTCGTAGCGATCAAAGATGCGGCGGTAATCCTGCGAATTGACCAACAATTCCTCGTGAGAGCCCTGGGCGACGACTTCTCCCTGATGCAGGACGACGATGTGATCGGCCCAGCGAATCTGGGACAGGCGGTGGGTGATCAGAATGGTCGTGCGCCCCCGTGAAGCGGTCCAGATGGCCTGCTGGATCAGGTCTTCGGTGGCGCTGTCGATGGCGCTGGTGCTGTCGTCCAGGATGAGCACCGGAGGGTCGGTGATGAAAGCCCGTGCGAGGGCGACGCGCTGGCGCTGGCCTCCACTGAGGGTGACACCCCGCTGGCCCACCACGGTCTCGTAGCCATCCGGGAAGGACATGATGAAGTCGTGCGCCTGGGCCATGCGCGCAGCATCCTCGATCTGCTCCCGGCTGGCGTCTTCAGCGCCGAAGCTGATGTTGTCCGCCAGCGAACGGCTGAACAGGAATATGTCCTGCTCAATGATGCTGATCTGCGAACGAAGACTGGCCATGGACCAGTCGCGCACGTCATGACCGTCGACCAGCACCCGACCCTCACGGGTATCCCAGGTGCGATTGATCAGGCGCGTCACCGTGGTCTTGCCGGCGCCTGTCTGGCCGACAATGGCCAGTGTCTGGCCGGGTTTCACGGAGAAACTGAGCCCCTTGAGGCTGTCCTGTTCGCCCTGATAGCCAAAGCTGACGTTTTCGAAACGGATGTCCCCCTGGAGTTCGGCGCCGTAACCCCCCTCGTTCTGGTCCATGTCGCTGCGCGCCGTGATGAGTTCCAGAATGCGACCGGCCGCGGCGTGCCCTAGGGCGATTCGGGGCAGGGTGAAGAGGGACATGAAGACCGGGAACTGGAAAAAGAGCAAAATCATGACGTAGGCCACGATGTCACCGGTGGTGATTTCTCCGGCGCGGAACAGGATGGCCGAATGGAACACACCGGCGAACAGTGTCAGTGGAAAGAGCAAATTGGACAGGTAACGGGCTTCCATTTCACCCTGGGCGATGAAGCGGTCACGAAAGGTCTGGATCAGGCTGTTGACCTGCCCGATTTCCGCCCCCTCCCGCGCCGCGCCCTTGATCACCTCCAGTCCTTCCAGCGTTTCTTCCAGGCGGGCGTTCATGACGCCGAAGCTGCTGCGCACCTGGCGCGCCAGAGGGTAGAGGCGTCGAATGAAGAAGTACTGGATGGTGATTTGCAGAATGACGAAGGCGACGGGCACCAGGAGCAGGTCCGGGTGAATGACAGGACTGCCGACAAGGGGCATAAACATGAACATTGTGGACCCGATGAGCAGGTTGACGCCGGTGTGCATCATCAGGCTCAGTTCGATGACGTCGTTGGTCACCCGCGCCATGGTCTCGCCGACCGGCCGCAGGTCATGAAAGGCCATGCTCTTGCCCAGCAGGCTGGCGTAGAGTTCGTCGCGCACGTCCCTTTCGAGGCGCTGGCCGTAAATCTGCGCGCTGAAGTTGCGCATGAACTGGACCACGGCGCGCAAAAGCGAGGCGATGACAATCAGCAGGCAGGCATTGATCGCCAGTTGCAGATCTTGCTGGTCGCGAACGGCGTCGAAGGCTAAACCGACGTTAAGCGGGATGGAGATCCAGAGCGCCGCGTTGGCGACGGCCCCAAACACCATCAATACGCCGATGTACCAGTGCTTGAAGAGATGGGACAGGGTGAAACGCAGGGGGCTGCTGTGGTTGCCCGCGCGGATATTGCCGGCCTGAAACTCCACGCTCATGTTGTCAGCGATGTGCATGGCATGGACTCTATATTAACGCAGCGGCAGGTCGCATGTAAGGCCAATTCCGGCAGGTCCACGTTCCGCAGGTCGGGCCTTGCCGAAACCCTTCCCCTGCCAATTCGGAAAATTGAGTACAATCACGACACTTTGGAATCAGGCATGGCAACCCCTGGCACACCCATGCCCTTCGAGAAATGAGGCGCAGCCATGAGCAAACCGCGTGTGTACGTCAGTCGTGTTATTCCTGCAGCCGGGCTGGACAGGGTTCAGGCTGCCTGCGAAACGGAAGTCTGGCCCGAGAGGCTACCGCCGCCCTACGACCTGCTCAGGGAGAAGGTGCGAGGCGTGGACGGCCTCCTGTGCCTGTTGACCGACCGCATTGACGGCCAGTTGATGGACGCAGCCGGACCACAACTGCGCGTGATCAGCCAGATTGCCGTGGGCTACGACAACATCGATCTCGCTGCCGCCCGCCAGCGCGGCATCCCCGTGGGGCATACCCCAGGTGTGCTCACCGAGGCGACGGCCGACCTCGCCTTCACGCTCTTGCTGACCGGCGCACGGCGCATCGTCGAGGGCGTGCAATACATTCGCGATGGCCAATGGGACACCTGGGAGCCGGAGACTTTGCTGGGCGCGGACCTGAGCGGGGCCACCCTCGGCATCATCGGTCTGGGGCGTATCGGTCAGGCCATGGCGCAGCGCGCGCGCGGCTTCAATCTGCGCATTATTGCCTGCGATCCCGTGCTGTCCGAAGATGAGATTCGCGGGCGCGGCGCGGAGCCGGTCGAACTGGAGGACTTGCTGCGACAGTCCGATTTCGTCTCGGTGCACACGCCGCTGACACCGGAGACGCGGCATCTCATCAATGCCGATGCCCTGGCGGCGATGAAGCCCACGGCGGTGCTGGTCAATTCGGCGCGCGGTCCCATCGTCGATCTGGTCGCGCTGGAAGCTGCCCTGCGTCAGGGGCAGATCGCGCATGCCGCGCTGGACGTGACCGATCCCGAGCCCATCGCGGCGGACCATCCCATACTTTCGCTGCCCAACGTCACCATCGTCCCCCATATCGGCAGCGCCAGTGTGCGCACGCGGGACCAGATGGCTGAAATTGCGGCGAACAACCTGTTGGCAGGTTTGCGTGGCGAGCCCCTGCCGCACGCTGTGCCAACGGACTAATCGTCGCCTTCGATTTCAATCGCCATGGCGACCGCTTCGGAACCGCCGAGGCACAGGGCCGCCAGACCACGGCGCAAGCCCTTGCGTCGCAGGGCATAAACCAACGTGACCAGCACCCGCGCGCCGCTGGCGCCCAGCGGGTGGCCCAGGGCGATGGCGCCACCGTGGACGTTGACCTTGTCCAGCGGGACGGGGCAGCCTTCCCGTTCCAGCCCCCGCAGGTCGGCCAGCACCTGGGCTGCGAAGGCCTCGTTGATTTCGAAGAGGTCGACATCATCCACCGTCCAGCCGGCGCGCTGCAGGACCTTTGGAATGGCCTTGACCGGCGCGTAGAAAATCCAGGCCGGGTCCAGCGCTGACTGGGCGCTGGCGACGATGCGCGCCAGCGGGACATGGCCGCGGCGCTCTGCCCGGGCGCGGCTGGCAAGCACAAGCGCGGCCGCGCCGTCATTCAGGCTCGGTGCGTTGCCCGCCGTGACCCGGCCATCGGGGGAGAACGCCGGCTTGAGGGCCGCCAGCCTCTCCAGGGAGGTCGTTGGACGGACGGGTTCGTCATGCCGGACGTCGTTGGGCAGGGGCTCGATTTCCTGATCGAAAGCGCCGGCCTGCGTCGCCGCATGCGCCAGGCGATGGCTGCGCAGGGCGTACTCGTCCATCGCCGCGCGGCTGACGCCCAGCTGGCGAGCGATGAATTCGGCCGCGTCGCCCATACGCCAGTCGCAGAGGCTGCACCACAGGCCGTCCGACTGCAGGGCGTCGCTCAGCACCGCATCGCCAAAGCGCTTCCCCGCGCGCATGCCATGCTGCAGGAAGGGCGCGCGGCTCATACTTTCGCTGCCACCGGCGACGAAGAGTCGCCCCTCGTCGCTGCGGATCGCGCTGGCCGCCAGCATCACGCTCTTCATGCCGCTGCCACAGGCCTTGTTGACCAGCGTACCGCCGACAGTTTCGGGCAGGCCGGCGCCGAAACTGATCTGCCGGGGCAGGGCGAGGCCCGTACCGGCGCTGACGACGTTGCCGACATACACTTCCTCGATCTCCGCCGGTGTAACGCCGCTGCGCGCCACGGCCGCGCGTACGGCGTGGCTGCCAAGGGTCGCCGCATCGTATTCTGCAAGGGCGCCGAGCAATCGCCCCTGGGGCGTGCGCGCCGCTCCCAGAATCAGGACGTCCTGTTCACTGCCCATGCCAGATCTCCCTGAGTTCCCGACCTGTGTTTTCAAGCGTGTCCGGGATGACACGGGTATCGCCGATCGCGGTGATGAAACCAGTTTCGCCGGCCCAGCGCGGCACAATGTGCAGGTGAAAATGATCCGGGATGCTGGCGCCGGCCTCCGCGCCAATGTTGGCTCCCACGTTAAAGGCCGCGGGCTGGTACAATTTTCGCAGGCAACTCATGGCCCGGTTGCTGGTCTGCATCAGGTCCAGCAAAGTGTCGGCATCCAGGTCTTCCGTGCTGGCGCAATGCGCATAGGGAACGACCAGGAGGTGGGCCATGTTGTAGGGGCTGGCATTTAGCATCAGGTAGACATGGCTGCCGCGGGCGACGATCAGGCCGTCTTCCTGCCCGCCGCGCTTGCAGAAAATACAGCCGTGTTCCAGTTCGAACTGTTTCTTGTCTCTGCGAATCCATTCCATGCGCCAGGGTGTCCACAGATGTTTCATCGAAGATCTCTCGGGCTGTTGGTGCGAACGGGTCGGACATCATTGTAGCGCGCTACGCTCGGGGAAAGCGGGAGTTATGGTCCGGGCAGTTGCGACCCCTTGCTCCGGAACAGTCAACTGCCGGTATGCTGGGCGAAGGGGTAGTCGATTCTGGCCAGCGGGCAGTAGCTGAACGGGCAGTCCGCCTCGAGTCGCCAGCCCTGTGTCATGCTGTACCAGCCAACAAAGATTCGGTATTCGCCCGGCTCCGCATCGGCGGTTTTGACCAGGAGATGCTGCGTCAGGTGGCGTTCGCCGGGTTGCCAGTCGGCCGTCGCGGTGGATGGCGGGCTGTCCCCCTGGGCCAGCATTCGGTCCGGCTCCCCCGCAACCGGGGTGTCCAGCAGGTGCAGGAAAACCTGAAGTTCCGGTGCGGGTTGCGCCGTTGCTTCCCACAGCAGGGTGATTGCCGGCCCGTCCTGTTCCCAGGCCAGAAGACGAATGCTGTTGCCGTATTCCAGCGGCCAGACCGCGTTTTCGAGTTGAAGGTCTTCACCGGCTCCACCGTCGCTGAAAGAGCCTGCATCGAACAGGGCCGGATCGACAAGAACTCCGTCACCGTTCTTCGCGGGAATCGTGAAGTCCTCCGGGTATTTCCACCAGCCGATCTGCACCCTCAGGGAAAGGTCGCCACGCGCGTCCGGCGGAATGGGCAGTTCCCAACGGTCCTCGACCATGACGTCGGGTTGCCAGCGGGTGGTCTCCAGACTTCCTCCACCCGGGAAGCCGTAGTTTCGCACCAGAATGCGTCCTGCCTCGTCCAGCAAGTGAACGAAGAAACTGTAATTGAGGTCGGAGCGTTCCCGCGGGCGCCAGTAGAGGGTGACCGGCAAGGTATCGCCCGGGCCGACCTGACCCTGCGGAATCACGTAGCCCGCCAGTTCGATGTTTTCGAAAGACAGGTCTGTAGGGATCGCAGCGACAGGCAGTTCATCGACAGGCGGGGGACGATGATAGGCGGGGCGGATGCTGACAAGGGGTATCAGGGCGGCGAGCGCGCCGAGGGCGAAGACGACCGGGCGGACGGGCAAGCGCCATCGCAGGAGACCCAGCGCCAGCAGGGAACTGCTGGCCGCGCTGACGGGAAACAACAATCGTCCGGTAGAGGCGGCCGTTTGCAGCGTCCAGATGATGAGGGCGATCGAAAACAGGGCGACGCACAACAACAACAGGGACAGCGGGACCAGGGTTTCACGTTTGGCCCGGGCCTGCCAGAGTGTGCGCAGGGTGCCGGCCGCGCCCGCCAGAGTGACGATGTCCATCAATGGATAGAAGAAAGCCGGAGCGAAGATGTTGAAGGCGCCGAAGATGCCCCAGTAGCTGTAGCGAAGACCGCGAAACTCCTCCGTCAACATGGTCTCCAGGGATGGTGCGGGCCGACGTCCGAAAATGTCCAGCATCGTCTGTGAGCCGGTGAACTCGCCATAGAGGGCCAGATTGCGCACGTACCAGGGGCCGGCGATTACCAGCAGGCACAGACCCGTCAAGAATATGAACAGAGTGAAATCCCGCCACTGGCCGCGTTGGAAGGCGAGCCACAGGGCGGCCAACCCGACCGGCGCAAGCAGCACAAGGCCGCTGAGTTTGCTGACGGCGGCCAGGGCCAGCACCAGCGCCAAAACGAGACTGCGCCGCGCATTCGGGCCGCTGCGCAACAGTGCCAGCATCTGCCAGATGACCAGGCTGGCCAGCAGGGTGATCAAATTATCGTTGTTGACGGAGGCCGAATTGAAGAGGAACTGGGGGTTGAATGCCACCAGTCCGGCTGCCAGAAGGAGCAGCGAACGCGAAAACTGTCCAATCGGGGTCACCAGTTCACGGGCGCCCAGCCACACAGCGCAGACGCTGCCGCATGACAGCAGCAGGCTGAAGAACCGGGCGACGTGGATGGCGAGCACAGTGCCCTGCAATGGCGGGAATGGCGTGTCATGCAGAAAGCGGTTGTGATTGTTGATGGCCGAGGGGTCGCCGACGATGGCGTGCGGATTCGGGCGCATGACCTCCGGCAAATCACTCGTGTCGATTGCGGAGATCAGGGCCGCCACAAGAATGTAGTAAAGTGGGGGTTGGCTGCCTTCCTGGGCCCAGGGCGTGATTTCTCCCGGGACCTGGACGGGCAGCGTCCAGTGGCGACTGACGTGCTCGGCGAAGGCAAAATGATGGGGCTCGTCGGAGGCCTCAAGAACCGGCGTCGCCCAGGTGTAATGGAGGCCGACGAGCAGGAAGGCCAGTAAAAGTCCGGCGAGGTCCGAATTCACAGGTCGCCAGGGAATCTTGCGCGCTGATAGCGGAGTCTCGCTCACGGAATGGTCTTGTTCCGGCTTCGAACGAAGGGGGAACGGACGTCAACCGCAGTCTCTGAAGGCCGACGAAACATTCGCCAGGGGTCATTGTACATGGTCAGGTCAGGAGAACGATCCGGCAGGTCCCATGCTTGATGAAAAGCGACTCCGCGCTGTCCTGGGTGAGCGGCCCTTCCGTTGGTACCGGGAGACCGGCAGCACCAATGCGGAGGCCCTCGACTGGCTTCGTCAGGGGGCAGCGACGGGGTCCCTTGTGCTGGCGGATGAACAGTCGCAGGGCAGGGGACGCCTGGGCCGTGGCTGGCAAACGCCGGCGGGCGCGGCGCTGGCCCTCTCGATGGTGCTGCGGCCGCTTCCGCAGGACCTGCCGCGGCTGACCATGGCGGGTGCGCTGGCGATTGCAGCGATGGCGGAAGATGCCGGAGCGACGGAGGTCAGCCTGAAGTGGCCCAATGACGTTCAGGTCGGCGAACGCAAGTTGGCCGGTGTATTGAGTGAAGCCTTGTGGCGGGGCGACCGGCTGGTGGGCGCGGTGTTGGGCATGGGCGTTAACGTCCGGGTGGATTTTCGCGGCAGCGCGCTGGAAGGACGGGCCATCAGCCTGGAGACCGCCTGCGGTCACCGTCTGGACCGCTCCCGCCTGCTGTCTCTGGTGGTCAAGCACGCCGATTTTTGGCTGGAACAACTGGACGGCGACCGTCTACATTGCGCCTGGCGCCAGCGCGTGAAACTGCCGGCCCGCCCGGTTGAGGTCAACGGCTTGCGCGGCATGGCTGAAGCGCTCGGCCGGGACGGGGCCTTGCTGCTGCGCGCGGATTCGGGGCAGCTGCACAGGATCTACAGCGGCGAGATGTTGCCGAGGCCACAGGTGTCCGATGGGCATTGAACTCAAGTGGGATGTCGACGCTGCCGACGAGCAGACCCAACCTGGCGCGGTCGGAAGTCGCGGCAGAAGGCGACCCTGGAAGGGTCTGGCGCGGCTTGTCTTTTTGTCGCTTGTGCTGGCCCTGGTCGCCGCCGGTTTCTATCTGCGCTTGCGGGAAGTGGATGCGCAACAGGCAAACCTCCTGCGCGCCAGTGTTGAGGCGGAAATCACGGCCCTGCGCCTGGGTGACGTTCAGGCCTACCAGGAATTCCAGGACAGTGAGGACCCGGCGCGTCAGCTGGTCTGGCGGGAAGTGTTCGATGCCTGGCAACGGCGCAAAATCGAGAGCAATGCCCTGGCCGGCGAAATCGTCGCGTTGGCCATCAGCGGGGAAGACGCCTGGGTTCAGGTTGAAGAAAACATCAACGGGGAAGACTGGCTGCACACCTGGTTCTATCGCCGCAGCGGGGATGGCTGGCTCCATGTATCGCCCCAGGCCGGCTGGCGAGGGCAGGCGCGCAGCCACCGCAGCGGGGGATTGCGCATCGACTATGACGACATCGATGCGCCGCTGGTTGCCGCGTTGGCGCCACTGCTTGAGTCCTGGTTGGAAAATGGCTGCCAACTGCTGAATTGCGCTTCAGTTCCTGCGCTTAATGTTCAGATCCTGGCGAGACCCGGCGCAGCGGTCTGGTCAACCGGGGATTCCTGGTTGTTGCTTTTGCCCTCGCCCCGGACTGGGCTGGTGCGCGGGGACGAGGCGCTGAGCGCCGGACTGAGGGCGGAAATCGCGAAACTCCTGGCGGGGCGCCTGGTGCGGGAGGCTGCCGGGCAGTCGGGATCCGACTGGTCCCGTGAGGCGGGCTGGCTGCATGCGTCGGCCGGCGCCTGGCTGGCGGACCGGATGCTGCCGGCGGAAAGCGGCCAGCATCTTCTGCAAAGTCTGTCGGCAAGCTACGGCGACGATGCGCTGTCGGCCTTGATTGAGGGCCTTGAGCCAGACTCCACGCTGGAGCTTGTCGCCATGGTCGCGGGAGTCGCTGACCTGCATGACGCGGCGCTCGACTGGCGCGACCTGTTGACATGGCAGCTGGAGCAGGAGTCTGTCACACGCCTTGCGGGAGACTCCGCCGGCTTTCTGGCGCTGTATGACCTGCGCGACGATGCCCTGGGCGTACTGGCCAGAGCGCGACTGGTGGCCGGAGAGTTTATCGGTCCGCCCTCCATTGAGGAGGTCACGCCGGTCAGCGCTGCGGACGGCAGCGCGCTTTTGCGAGCCCGGGTGCGGGATGCCAGCGGCGCAGTCCCGGTCTATTTTCGGCTGGTGGAAGGGCGCTGGTTGCGCGCCAGTTGAGCGGCCCCCGCCATGGGTTGCGCTCGCGGACGGGGGAGGGGCCGAGGGTCGCTTCTGACCGGCCCGGCAGGTATAATTCATACAGAGAGAATCTTCCAGTAACGGGATCAGACTGTGGCCGACTCCGGCGAAATCCGTGCCATCAACATCAACGAGGAAATGCGCGGCAGTTACCTCGATTACGCCATGAGCGTGATCGTGGCGCGGGCGCTGCCGGATGCCCGCGACGGGCTCAAGCCTGTGCATCGCCGCATCCTGTATGCGATGCACGACATGGGCCTGCGCTACAACACGCAGTACAAGAAAAGCGCGCGGGTCGTCGGCGATGTTCTGGGTAAATACCACCCCCACGGCGATGGCGCCGTGTATGACGCGATGGCGCGCATGGTGCAGGAATTCTCGCTGCGCTACCCCCTGCTGGATGGCCAGGGCAACTTTGGCAGCGTTGACGGCGACAGCCCGGCGGCCATGCGTTATACGGAGGTCCGTCTGGCGCGCATCGCCAGTGAACTGCTGGTCGACATTGACATGGACACCGTCGATTTCGACGAGAACTACGACGGCAGCGCCGAAGAGCCGCGGGTATTGCCGGCGCGCCTGCCCAACCTGCTGCTCAATGGCGCCAGCGGAATCGCCGTCGGGATGGCGACCAACGTGCCGCCGCACAACCTGCGTGAACTGACTGACGCCATCGTCCATATCATTGACAACTACAGTCGGCGCAACCAGATCACGGTCGATGAGTTAATGACCATGGTGCGGGGCCCGGACTTTCCGACCGGCGCGCTGGTGATCGCCGACGAAGGCCTGCGTGAGGCCTACACGACGGGACGCGGGCGCGTGGTGGTGCGGGCACGCCATGAACTGGAAGAGCACGACGAAAGACATCGCATCATCCTCAGCGAGATTCCCTACCAGGTGAGCAAGACGGCCATTGTCGAGCGCATTGTGGCGCTGGTACGCGAGGGCCGGATTGACACCATCGCCGACCTGCGCGATGAATCCGACCGCAATGGCATGCGCCTGACGGTGGAGTTGAAGCGCAACGCACAACCCTCGAGGGTGCTGAACCAGCTCTACAAGTTCACCCAGTTGCAGAGCACCTTCAGCATTCGGATGTTGGCGCTCGACGGCATGCAACCGCGTTCCCTGGGCCTGAAGCAGGCGCTGCAAATCTATATTGACCACCGACTGGAGGTCATCGAACGCCGCTCCCGCCACGAACTTAAGAAATTAAGGGCGCGCGCCCACATTCTTGAGGGCCTGTTGAAAGCCCTGTCGCAGATCGAGGCGGTCATCCGCTGCATTCGCGCATCGGCCGACATTGACGTCGCCAGAGCGGAACTGATAAAGCGTTTCGGACTTGATGAATTGCAGGCCAACGCCATTCTGGAGATGCAATTGCGACGCCTGGCCGCCCTGGAACAACAGAAGTTGCAGGGGGAATTCGACGAGGTCCTTGCGCGCAGCGCCTGGCTTGAGGAACTGCTGGCCTCACAGGAGCGGATGCTGGCGCTCATTCGGGAAGATATGGTGGGCTTGGCGGAAAGCTACGGCGACCCGCGGCGCACCGAGATTCTGCATGGTGTCAGCACAGAGTTCGACGAGGCCGACCTCGTGCGGGAAGAGCGCGTGCTGGTTTCATTAACCACGATGGGTTACATCAAACGGGTGCCGACGGCGACCTACCGCGCCCAGCACCGGGGCGGCAAGGGTCTGATCGGTATGACCACCCGTGAAGAGGACGCGCTGACCCACATCATCACGGCCGGCAGCCATGACCAGTTGCTGTTCTTCAGCGACCGGGGCAAGGTCTACAGCGAACCCGCCTGGCGCATCCCGGAAGCCACCCGCACCGGTCGCGGAATGACCATCCATGCCGTGCTGCCGCTCAATAACGGGGAACGCATCACGACCATCCTGCCGCATGACGCGGAATCCGGCGCTGTCTCCGGTCACCTGATCCTGGCGACGCGCAACGGGCGCATCAAGCGCGTGCCGCTGCAGGAGTTGCTCCATGCCCGCTCCAGCGGTCTGATCGCCATTCATCTTGACGACGATGACACGCTGGTCCAGGCCCGGCCCTGTGACGGCGACCAGGAAGTGATGGTGGTCACCGATGCCGGTCAGTCCATCCGCTTTCACGAGAGCGCAGTTCGTGTCATGGGACGCAGCGCCGCCGGTGTCCATTCCATTCGCCTGCGGCCCGGCGACAGGGTTGCTGCGATGGACGTCATCGACGAGGCGGACACGCACCAGCTGGTGGTCACGCGCTACGGCTATGGCAAGCGAACGCCTCTGGACCAGTACCGGCAACAGGACCGCTATGGCTTCGGCATCCGCACCCTGGCGCAGAACACGAAGACGGGGCCGGTGGTGGCCATGCGCTGCCTCAGGTCCAGCGACGACATTTTGCTCATGTCTTCCGGCGGAATCATCATCAGGACCCGCCTGGATGAAATACGCGAAACCGGTCGCAGCACCCAGGGCGTGAAGGTGATGGACCTGGACGGGAATAGCCAGGTGGTGGGACTGGCAGTGGTCGATCTGCAGGAAGAGGCGGCGGCCAGCCAGAATGGAAGCATGCAGGACAACGGACATGCCTGATGCGAGGCCCCTGCGGGGCATCATCCCGCCCATGGTGACGCCATTCGCCGAAGACGAATCCCTGGACGAAGCGGCGTTGCAGCGGGAAGTGCGCTGGCTGATCGAAGAGGCAGGTGTTCACGGTCTGGCAGTGGGTGGCAGCACCGGCGAAGGGCATACGCTCTCCACGGAGGAACTGCGACACTGCGTTGGCGCCGCGCTGGATGCTGCTGCCGGCCGCGTCCCGGTCATAGCCGGAGTGATTGTCGACAGCACGCGCCAGGCAGTGGAGAAGGCGCTTGCGCTGGCGGACCTGGACCTGGCCGGCCTGCAGGTGACCCCCGTGCATTACCTCTTCCGGCCGGATGACGACAGCATGGTTCGTCATTTCGCCGCACTGGCGGACGCGACCAGCCTGCCCGTCATCATCTATAACGTCGTGCCCTGGTCCTACTGTTCGCCGCAGTTGCTGGCCCGCATGTTGCGGGATATCGAGGGCGTCGTCGGAGTCAAGCAAAGCGCCGGCGACATGAAGTTGCTGGCGGACCTGTTGCTGCTGGCGGGAAATGACGGCGCCATCCTCTCCGCGGTGGACGCGCTGCTGTATCCCTCGTTTTGCCTTGGGGCGCATGGCGCCATTGCGGCGATTCTTTCCGCTGCGCCGGAGCGTTGCGTCGCGTTATGGGATGCAGTCGCCGCCGGCGATCACGACCGGGCCCTGGGGCTCCACCGCCAACTGTTGCCATTGTGGAATGCGCTGGAAGGGGACAACCTGCCCGCCAACGTCAAGACGGCGCTGGCGTTACAGGGCCGACCTGCGGGCCAGCCCCGTCGCCCGATGCCAGTCTCCTCCACCGCGCAACGCGCGGCCATTAAGGCGGCGCTGGCGTCAGCCTGAGGCCTACTCGACTTCTTCTTCGTTTTCCTCGCCGACCCGTTCTACAGCCCCGGCATCGACTTCTTCGTCCAGTTCGCCTTCGAGGTCCTCTTCCTCATCCTCGGCGGCAACCGCGGCGGGCATCACGACGCGCACCAGCATTTCATCCGGGTCGTTGAGAATATCAATGTCATCGCCAAGGTCGAGGTCGCGAACGTGGATGCCGTCGCCGACCTCGGCGAGACCCTCCAGGCTGACCTCAATTTCGTTGAGCAGGTTTGTGGGCAGGGTCTCGATCGTCAGGTTGCCGGGCCCCGTGATAAGAATGCCCTGGCCGGAGACGACGGCCGGACTCTCACCGGTAAAACGCAGAAATACATCGGTTGCGATGCGCTGGTCCATGCGCAGGGCGAAGAAATCAACGTGCAGGATGTTGTCGCGCAGCACGTGACGCTGCACGTCGCGCGCCAGCACGGTGTGTGTCTCCCCGGCGACGCTGACGTCGATCAGGTTTGTGCCGCCGGCGCTCATAAGCAGGACTTCCAGCGGGCGTTCGGGAATCTGGATGTTGACGGGGTCCATGACGGGCCCGTAGATGATTCCAGGCACCAGACCCTGGCCGCGCAATCGGCGCACCTTTTTCCCCGTCAAATTTCGTTCCTGCGCTTCGATCGCAAATTCTGCCACACCAAACTCCTCATCGCCCCAAATGCAGCCGGCCAGCTGGCCCTGCATGAAAAACGCGCCCCGGTTGGCGGGCGCATTCACCATGAGCGGGTAACGGGACTCGAACCCGTGACACCTTGCTTGGGAAGCAAGTGCTCTACCAACTGAGCTACACCCGCAACCGCGAAGCGAGTATAGGCAGGCGCCTGTGCGCTGTCAAGGACGCGACTTTCCATTGTACTCGCCACATGATTGGATACCATGGGCCGGGAAGCAAAACCACGGAGCCGCGGTGAAGCGTTGGCGCATTGGTCTGCCCGGTCTGTTGCTCAGTTTGCTGGCAACCTGGGCCCTGGTGACGCAACTGGACCTGGACAGTCTGTTGTTGTCCCTGCGCAGCGCGCAATACGGCTGGCTGTTGCCGGCCTTTCTGCTGTTGCTGACGGGCCAGATGGTGCGGGCCCTGCGCTGGCGCGCCCTGCTGGAGGGTGGCCTGCCCCTGGCGCGTTCCTTTCATATCCTGAATATTTCCTATATGGCCAATGCCTTTCTTCCTTTTCGCTTCGGCGAACTGGCCCGTTTGTGGCTGGTCAGGCCCGGGCTTTCGTCGATGCGGACGGCGGGCAGCATTTTGCTGGAAAGACTTCTGGATACGCTGGCTGTGCTGGTGTTGCTGGCTGCCGCATTGAGCGTCTTGCCTGAAACCGGCGATGACTATCGTCAGGCGGCGCGTCTGATGCTGCCGCTGCTGCTGGTGCTGGCGCTGGCGCTCTTCTCGCTGGCGCGCCAACGGGCGCTTGCCCGGCGCCTGCTGGACTGGACCTTGCGTCTGCCCTGGCCTGGAGTCGTGCGCCGCCTGCCTCTGGGCTCGTGGCTGGAGGCGCTGCTGGACGGACTGCAACCCCTGACCAACCCGGCCCTGCTGTTGCGGGTCCTGGTCTGGACCCTGGCGGGCTGGACGCTGTCCCTGCTGGCCAGTTACCTGATGATGCTGATGTTTTACGAGCAGGCGGACCTCGCCGTGGCGGCCCTCAGTATCGTGGCTGCGGCCCTGGTAATCGCCTTGCCGGCGGTGCCGGGGAACATCGGCACCTATCAGTGGGCCATCATGCTGGCGCTGGCCGCGGGCGGGTACGGCGAGCCCCTGGATGCCCCCAACGTTTCACTGGGCCTTGCCATTCACGCCATTAATCTGCTGATGTATACCCTGACCGGCTCCCTCGGGCTGATCCAGGAGCAGGTGACGCCCGTCGGGCTCATTCGCAGCCTTCAACAATTCAGGTGGCGCCAGGAGGGTCATGGAAACCGGAAATGACCGGCAGGGCAGGCTCAGGATCCTGGTTTCATTGCTTTATTACCATCCGCATCCGACCGGACTTACGATCCACGTGCAGCGGGTCGCGGAGGAACTGGCGCGTCGCGGCCATGAAGTGACGGTGCTGACGGCGCGCTACGATGGCTCGTTGCCCCGTGACGAACAAATGCTCAACGGCGTGCGCGTGGTCCGTCTGCGCACCTTGCCTCTGGCAATCAGCCGCGGCATGTTGATGCCAGCCTGGCCATGGGCGGCGCTGGCGCTGGCGCTGCGTCATGACGTGCTTTGGGCGAATCTTCCCATGCTGGAAACCGCCGCGCTGGCGGTCGTCTCCCGCCTGAGCGGACGCGCCATCGTGGCCACGCATCACGGCGATCTGGTCCTGCCACGCACCAGGTTAAACCGCCTGATTGGCGCGCTGATGTTTCGCTTTTACACCGTGCTGGCGCAGCGGGCCGGGCGGCTCGTAGCCTACAGCGAGGACTATGCCGCTCATTCCCGCTGGCTGGCGCCCTTCCGGGAGAAAGTCACGGTGATCTCCCCTCCCGTTACGATGCCGCTACCCGAGCGGAAGGCGGCAGCAGCCCTGCGCTCCCGGTGGGCGCCGGATGGCGGCCCGCTGATTGGATTCGCCGGTCGCTTTGTTGAGGAAAAGCGCCCGGACCTGCTTTTGCGCGCGCTGGAGCTGGTGGTTGAGGCCTTTCCCCGGGTCCGGGTGGTCTTCGCTGGGCAACACAACATCGCCTACGAGCGCACGCATGAACGCCATGCGTCACTGCTGGAACGCTGGCGCGACCGGATAGTTTTTCTGGGTGTGCTGCGTGGCATGCAGGCGATGGCAAACTTTTACGCAGCCTGTGACGTCCTGGCGCTTACCAGCGATTCCGAATGCTTTGCGCTGGTACAGGTGGAGGCCATGCTCTGCGGCACGCCGGTCGTCATGACGGACACGCCGGGGGGCAGGGTGCCGGTGCAGGCCACAGGCATGGGACGTCTGGCGCCCGTCGGCGACTGGCGCGCGATTGGAGAAGCGTTGGTGGCCGTCCTGCAGGAGCCGGAACGTTACCATCGGCCTCGTGAGGAGATTGGGCAGACCTTCTGCTTTCAGGAAACCGTGGATCGCTATGAGCGACTCTTCCGCCGCCACGCCAGGGGTTGACCCCGAGACCGTCGCCTGGATGCTGCGCAACGAGGCGGACATGTCCTTCCGCATGCGCGCGCGAACGGTGTTCGAGTGGGTCCCGCTGCGACCGGACAGCCTGATTCTGGACCTGCCATGCGGTCAGGGTTTTTACCTGAAGATGCTGCGCCACATCAGCGACTGCCCCTTGCTGGGACTGGACCTGGATGCCGCGGTGTTGAAAAAGGCGCAGGGCAGCCTCGGGCGGGCGCCAGGCCTCTTGCTGGGGCGAAGCGACGCGTTGGCCCTGCCGCTACCCCCGGACTGTGTTGACGCGATCATCCTCACGGAGCTGCTGGAGCACGTGCGGGACGACCTGGCCGTGCTGCGTGAATGTCAGCGAGTCCTCAAGCCTGGCGGAGTCATGGCGATCACGGTGCCGCACGCCAACTATCCGCTGGCCTGGGACCCGATCAACAAGACGCTCGAAAAGTTGTTTGGCCTGCACATCAGGAGCGGCCCGCTGGCCGGTATCTGGGCCAATCACCTGCGGCTTTACACGCCAGGGCAATTGCGCGAACGCGTTCACGCCGCCGGTCTGCAGGTAGATGAAGAGCGGTCCCTGCTGCACCACGCCTTTCCTTTCAGTCACAATCTGGTGTACGGACTTGGCAAACCCCTGCTGCAGGCCGGCCTGTTGCCGGAGGCGCTGGCCGACGTGGCGGACCGTTCCCGTTTTGCGAGGGTGGACGGCAGTCCGCTCAACCCCCTGCGCCTGGCACTTCACGTACTGGAGTGGTTTGACCGAAACAACGCAATGGACGAAGCGCCGGGCCGCTCCACCGTCAATCTGGCGCTACGGGCGAGCAAGCCGCTTTGAAGTCACGCAACGGCACGCCGGATCCCGTGGCGCTGGAGTCTCTGACGCTGGACCAACTCCCCGGTCATCTCCTGCGTCGGCCGCGACACACTTTGGCTGCCCTGTTGCGAATTGTGAATCAGGGCCCGGGCGTGAGCGCAGCGGCAGCGCCGGGGAGGGAACCTGCGTCCGCCCGGCTGGGGCCGGCAGGCCTGCCCCGCCTGGACAGGGACGGGGCCGGTCTGATTGCCAGGCTGCTTGCGTTGGCCCTGGCCCTGTGGGGCAGCCATCGGCTGGTTTCGACCTCCGCGCCGGTGGATGAAACGCTGCAGGCAAGTAGCGCGTTGTTGCTGCTGGCCGGGATGGTGTTGTGGCTCCTCGCGGACTGGATGTGCCCCTGGCCGCCAGATTCCGCGCGCGAGAGCCTGCCGCTTCCCAACCACCGATCCGCATTCCGCCGTCGACCGCAGCACAGGAGGAGGTTAACGGCCGTTACGGCCGTCCTGTGCTGCGCCCTGGCATGGTATTTCACGGCAGGCAACAGGTTCACCCTGGTCGGCCTGGTCGCGTGGCTGGGGAGCATGGCGCTCTGGTGTTACGCTCTGCTGCCGGCGAATCCCCCCCTGCGCGACACCTGGCGCCGATTCAGGGTTGCCGTCCAGGGCCAGCGCTGGCAGGGGCCTGAACTGGTGGCTTTACTGCTGATCCTGCTGCTGGCCGCCGGCATGCGCCTCATCCACCTTGACGAAATCATGCCGGAGATGAGCAGCGACCACGTCGAAAAAATTCGCGATGCCTGGCGGGTCAGCCAGGGGAATTACCATGTGTTTTTTGCCAATATTGGCGGGCGCGAACCCTTCCAGATGTATGCCATGGCCCTGCTGGCGGGTGTCCCCGGCTTCGGCTTCAATTTTTACACCCTGAAATTCCTGAGCGCCGTGGAAGGCATCGTCGCTGTGTTGCTCATAGCCCTGGCGGCGCGGACGGTCATCGGCGGATGGGAGGGCCGCCTCGCCGCCTGGCTGACCGGCGCTCTGGTCGCCGTCTCCTACTGGCACCTGGTGCTCAGCCGCATGGGCCTGCGCATTGTGCTCACGACTGCGGTGGTGGCGCTGTTGTTGCACTTTCTGTTTCGCGCGCTGCGTTTCAACCGGCGCGTGGACTTTCTGGCCGCGGGCCTGGTGACGGGGCTCGGCCTGTATACCTATCAGGCGACGCGCATGCTACCGCTGGTCATCCTGGTCGCGGTGGCGCTGGCCCTGCTGCAGTACCCGGCCCGTCAGCGCCTGGCCCTGATCCGGAACCTTGCCGCCCTGGTCCTGATTGCGGGTGCAGCCTTCGTTCCTCTGGGCGGTTACGCGCTGGAGTTCCCGCAGGATTTTTGGCGACGCACGACCAGCCGGGTATTGGGCGACGAAGCCATCCAGCCGGATGGGTCCGATGCAGCCACTGAACAGCTGGCCAACGCCCGCGCCATCCTGCTGCAGCTGGGAGAAAACCTCCGCAATGCCCTGTTGATGTTCAACGCCAGGGGCGACGTCGCCTGGATTAACGGCGCGCCTGGTCGGCCGGCCCTGGACCCCTGGACGGGCGCGCTCTTCGTTTTGGGTCTGGTCGCGTGGGCGCGGCGAATTCAGCGGCAACGCAGTGTGCTGTTGCTGCTGTTGCCACTGGCACTGGTCATTCTCTTGCTGCCTTCGGTGCTGGCGCTCTCCTTCCCGCGCGAAAACCCCAGTCACACGCGCGCCAGTGGCGCACTGCCCCTCACCCTGATGATCGCGGCCCTGCCCCTTGTACAACTCGTCGACCAACTGCGGCATGCGTTACGCGGCCGCCCTGGCACCATTTGTGCTGCCGGCCTGGTCCTGATGTTTGCACTGGGCGCGCTACAAACCAGCCAGCATCGCTATTTCGACGAAAATCTGCGCTACTGGCGGCAGGCCACTTTCGACTATTCGACGGCCGGGCAGGCGCTGGCATCCTTCGTCGCCGTCAATGACGCGCCAGGCAATGTCTTCGTCATCGCCTGGCCCCACTGGTGGGACCACCGCGCCGTGGGCATCGAGGCCGGCCTGATGGAATGGCCCAACGGACTCCACGGCAGCGACGACCTGCCACAAGCCCTCGAGGCAGCGCGGGCGCGCGACGGCCCCTATCGGCTTCGGGACGATGCCGGACTACTGTTCTTCCTGTCGCCCGAAGACGAGGCGTCCCTCGAAGTCCTGCGGACGCTGTTTCCGACCGGTCTGTCGGAACATCGACTCAGCGAACTTGAGCGACACGAATTCCTGCTCTACCGGGCGCCGGCGCCGGACGCCGTTGCAGGGCTGGGAACGTCGGTTGAGCAACCCTGATGAAGCTGTCCGGTCGTGTAGAATGCAATGGGTAGCTGGCGAAAACGTGCAGGGTCGACCGGGACAGTGAGCGGAGGGATCGCCGGGTCCAACCGGCGCGACAGGGTGCTGACGGCCGCGCTCCTGCTGCTGTTGCTGTTGGCAGGCGGCGTGTTCCGCTTCACCGGGCTCAACTGGGACGACTACACCTTTCTGCATCCGGACGAACGCTTTCTGACAGATGTCGTGTCCTCTATCGGCGGCAGTCTGCGTTCAACCCTGGCGACAGAGGAAGAACGCAGCGCTCAGGTTGCCCTTTGCATGGAACGCTATCCTGCAAGCGTCGGTGCCGGGCCCTGGTTTGATACGGAGTGCTCGACACTCAACCCGCACAACGTGGGCAAGGGCATCTACGTCTACGGCACGCTGCCCCTCTTTCTGGCGCGGGCCACGGGCGAAGCGTTGACCCGGCTGACCGGCGATGCTTCCCACAGCAGCTTCTATGGTCTGCATCTGGTCTGGCGCGGCCTGTCTGCGCTGGCGGAGACGGCGGTCATTCTGGTGGTTTTCCTCATTGGAGCGACCCTGCTGGACAGGCGGACGGCCCTGCTGGCGGCGGCGCTCTACAGCGTGGTCGTGTTCTCCATTCAGCAGTCGCACTTCGGCACCGTGGACGCCATCACGAATCTCTGCTGTGCGCTTGGCCTGCTGTTCGCGGCGCGGGTCTGGAAGGCCGGTCGTCTGGCGGATTACGCGCTGTTTGGTCTCTTCTGTGGCTGCGCCCTAGCCAGCCGCATCAATGTCGCGCCGCTGGCGGTTCTTGTTGTGTTGGCGCCGCTTCCGCATGTTGTGGTTCACTGGCGCCGGGCCTCGTCAGTCCGGGCGCTTGCGGGAGTGGCAGGACATGGTCTGGTCCTGGCCGGACTGCTGACCGCGCTGACTTTTCGCGTCCTCAATCCCTACGCCTTCAGCGGCCCGGGCTTCCTTGACTTGTCGCCCAACCTGCGCTGGCTGGAGGACGTCGCGGAAGCGCGCAGCCTGGTCAGCGGTCTGATCGACATACCGCCAAACTGGCAGTGGCTGGGGCGCTCGCCCTGGCTGTTCCCCCTGAACAACATCCTGCTCTGGGGTCTGGGCCCTGCGTCCGGGCTGGCCGCGGCCGGCGGCGGCCTGTGGGCCCTGCTGCGCCTGTTGCAAGGGCGTCAGGGATTCTCGCGCCTGTTGCTACCGTTGATTTGGGTTTTGGGCTATTTCGCGCTGCTGGGCGGCAGCCATGTGGCCAGCATGCGCTATTTTCTGCCGCTTTACCCGGCCCTGACCCTGTTGGCTGCCTGGGGTCTGCACCGCTTGGTCCTGGTAAATGTCGGCCGGCGTCGCCTGCTGGCCCTGCTGCTGACCGTGGGTGTCCTCGTTTTCAGCGCCCTGTGGGCCCTGATGTTCAGCAACATCTATCGTCACCAGTTGACGCGGGTGCAGGCCAGCCACTGGTTCTGGGAGCGCGTGCCCGGCGACTTCGCGCTGACGGTGACGGACGGGGAAGTCGAGCCGCCGCTCATCAACATTCCGGTGGCCAACCGCGGCAGTCACGGCGACCTGTTGGCGCGCGCCAGTCGCCATGAAACCGGTCAGCCCTTCAGTCAGACCATCCGCGCCCCGGCGGAGGGTCTGCTGCGGGAGGTGCACATTCCGCATGTGGCGGACCCGCTGGCAGACGACGGCGTTGAGTCTCTGCTCATCGTACTGGCAGACCCGGTCAGTGGGGACAGGCTCGCGGAAGGACGGCTTGAGGCAGATCTCTCACCGACCGGCCACATGTTGGGGGATGCCAGGGACGTCGCGCTGGAACCCGCGCTGCAGGTGACGCAGGGGCAGGAACTGCTTTTCACTTTCGAGGTGCTGAATGGCGGACCGGTGACGACCGGCGGCTCGGTCGTGGCACACGAAGGGGTCTGGGAGGACGCCATTCCCTATCAGGTCTGTAACTTGCCGCCAGGGGTCACGTTGGCGGATGACCCGCCACCAGGCCTGCTGAACTCCAGCCAGTGCAGGGGACGCAACGCGTGGAGCGGGCTCTTGTCGGGCGTGGACCTGGGCCTTTCCGCCGAGGACGATGACTCGCTGCGTTCACGCTTGATCAACGGCCTGCACAACAGCGACTACATCAGCATCAGCAGTAACCGCTTTTACGATTCGAAGTTGCGCAATCCGCTGCGCTGGCCGCTCACGGAACGCTACTACAGAGCGCTTTTCTCCGGCAAGCTGGGTTTCGACCTCGCGGCGCAATTCGAGGAAGGTTTCGAACTTGGCCCGCTGCGATTTCCGGATCAACACCTGCCCACGCACGACAGTCCTGCCTGGCTCAATGAATTCGAACCGGAGGAAGCGTTCCACGTCTACGACCACCCGACGGTCTTCGTCTTCGTCAAAAGCGCAACCTACGACCCGTCGCGCGTGGAAGCGATCCTGCGCGAGCCGCCCCTGAACACCCTGGGGGAGCGCCGCCGGGCGCCCGTCGAGAATTGCCCGCAGATGAATCTCAACCCCGGCGGTGGCGGCTGTGACACCACGCTGGTGGACGTTTTGCGTCGCGACACCCTCACGGCGGACGCGCATCCGGACTGGCTGCTGCTGGATGATGAACGTCAAGGAAAGCAGATCGTGGGTGGTAGCTGGAGCGAACGCTTCGACAGCGACAGTCCATTGAATCAGGAACCCCTGATCACGATAGCGGGCTGGTGGCTGGCGGTCACGGCCTTCGGGCTGGCGGCGTGGCCCTGGCTGAATGTGGCCCTGCCCGGCCTGGCCGACCGCGGCCTGGCTGGCGCGCGCATCGCCGGTCTGTTGCTGGTCGCCTGGTTGGCCTGGGCAGGCAGCAGCCTGGGTCTGCCCCTGTGGAACGGGGTCGGCATCGCCCTGTTGCTCCTGGCCCTGCTGGTCAGTGGGCTGTATGTGTTGCGACGCCGGGGGCAGGATGCGACCGGACGCGCCGCCTGGTCCTGGCGGCGGTTGCTGGCCTTCGAAGCGCTATTCCTGCTGCTCTTTCTGGGTTTTCTGCTGGTGCGCGGCAGCAACCCGGACCTGTGGCATACGCATTTTGGCGGCGAAAAGCCGATGGACTTCGCGTATTTCAACGCCACCCTGCGCAGCAGCATCTTCCCGCCCTACGACCCCTGGTATGCCGGCGGCTTCATCAATTATTACTATTTCGGTTTCGTGCTGGTCGGCGCGCCGGTCCTGTTGACAGGCATCCAACCCGCGATCGCCTACAACCTGATCCTGCCGACGCTCTTTGCCCTGACCGGCATGGGCGCCTTCGGCGTCGCCTTCAATCTTGTGTACAGGCGCAGGGTTGCCGGTGAATCTGCAGCGGAGAGGGCGGGAAGGCCCGCGGCGAATCCCTGGGTGGCGGGCCTGGCTGCCCTGATGCTGGCGGTCATCCTGGGCAATCTGGACACGCTGCGCGTATTGGGTAACGGTCTGGCGCAACTGGGCGGTTACACGCAGCCCGAGGGCCTCACCGACTATCTGGAACGTGAATTCGCGCTGGAAAACGGCACGCAGCCCCTGCCCATGGATCGTCAACAATTGCTGGAGCGGGCCCAGGACAACCATCCCGGGGATCGCTTGCGCTACGAGTGGCAACATGGCCAGGACCTGTGGACAGGCCTGCTGATGGGTGCGGGTCGCTGGCTGGAAGGTGACCCACTGCCGATCGCCAGTCATCGCTGGTACTGGGCGCCGACGCGCATTCTGGCGGAGACACCCGGAACGGGCGGCAACGCCATTACTGAAATGCCCTGGTTCACCTTTCTGTACGGCGACCTGCACGCCCACATGATTGCCATGCCCTTGCAACTGCTGGTATTGCTGTTCGCCGTGCATGAATTCAGGGCGGTCGAAGGGGGAGGTCGCCGGCGGGCAGGGCGCTGGCCGGCCCTGATCGCGGGAGCGATGGCCGCCGGTATGCTGCGCGCCACCAACACCTGGGACTGGCCGACCTTCATGTTGCTTGGCATCGTCGCCGTCGCCGGCGCCTGGTGGCTGGAGAGGCGTCGGGACGACATGCTGACAGTCAGGACCCTGCTTGCACGGGCATTCATTTTCCTGTCGGCAGCGTTTCTATTCGCCCTGCCCTTCACCCACTGGTACGCGACGGGCTACAACAGCCTGCGCCTGTGGCAAGGGGGACGCACGCCGCTCTGGGCATGGCTGGACATTCACGGCCTCTTCGTCTTTTTGCTGCTGTCGCTGCTGGTCCGGGAATCGGCGCGCTGGATGCGCGGGACGCAGGTGAGGCAATTGCGCGGCAAGGGGCGTCTGCTGGTCGGCGTTGCAGTCCTTGTCCTGGTCGTCCTTGCGCTGGCTATGGCGCTGGCCATGGCGGGCTGGCAGGTGGCTCTGCCGGCGCTGCCCATGATGGTGTGGTGTGTCCTGCTGTTCCTGCGTCCCGATCAATCGGCGGCGTTGCAGGTTGCGTTGGGACTGGCGGCCCTGGCCCTGGCCCTGACCCTGGGCGTCGAGTTTCTGGTGCTGCAGGGTGATATCGGCCGCCAGAACACGGTATTCAAGTTTTACATTCAGGTCTGGTTGCTGTTGAGTGTGGCGGGCGGGGTGGCCTTCGCCTGGCTGCTGGGGGCCATGCCGCGCTGGCCCGGCGCGCTGCGTCTCTTCTGGGCCCTTCCTGGCGCGCTGCTGCTTTTCATGGCGGCGCTCTATCCCCTGCTGTCGACGCCGGCGCGCGCGCTGGACCGTATGGCCCCTGGCACAGGTTGGACCCTGGATGGCATGGCCTACATGCGCCATGCCCTGCACCATGAAAACGGTCATGAACTGGTCCTCGCCGATGACCATGCCCTGATCCGCTGGTTGCAGGAGGAAGTGGAAGGCGCGCCGGTCATCCTTGAGGCCCATGGCAGTGAGTATCGCTGGGGCGGTCGCGTCTCCATTTATACAGGTCTGCCCTCCCTGCTGGGCTGGCGTTTCCATCAGACACAGCAGCGCAGTCTGCCGCAACAGAGCCTGTTCATCGATCAGCGGCGGGCCAACATCAACGGGCTGTACAGCACGGTTGACAGCGAGGTCGCCTGGGAAATGTTGCAGTCTTACGGCGTGCGTTACGTCGTGGTGGGGGGGCTGGAGCGGGCCTGGTACCCCGCGGAAGGGCTTGCCAAGTTTGATAACATGGTCGGGCAGGGCAGGTTGCGCCGGGTCTTTGAACAGGGACAGGCGACGCTCTACGAAGTTATTGGTGCCGCCGCGTGATTTTGGACTGGCTCGCGCGCGAGGGCTGGATCGTCCTCAGCTGGTGGCTGTTGACCAGTCTGGCGGGCCTGGCGGTGCTGCCGCTGTGTTTCAGCCTGCTCAGGGCCCTGCCGGACCAGGGGTACAGCCTGGCGCGGGCGCTGGGTCTCTTGCTGACCGGCTTCATCTTCTGGCTGGGAATCAGTCTCGGCTTCCTGAGCAACTCACCCGGCAGCATCCTGCTGGCCTGGATGATACTGGCGGCTGTCTCATGGGTGCTGTATCAGCGCCGCGTCCACACCATGGGTCTGCGAGAGTGGTGGCGCGGGAACCGGCGCTTCGTGCTGGTCGCCGAGTTGCTCTTTCTGTTCACCCTGCTGGCCATGGCCGCGCTGCGCGCGCACAACAACAGTTTGATCGGCACGGAAAAGCCGATGGAGCTGGCCTTTCTCAGCTCCACGTTGCGCAGCGAGGTCTTCCCGCCGGCAGACCCCTGGCTGTCCGACCATGCGATCAGTTACTACTACTTCGGCTACGTGCTGCTGGCGATGCTGGCCTCCCTGAGCGGCATCGGCAGCACCATCGCCTTCAACATGGGGATCGCGCTGCTCTTCGCGCTGGGCGCCCTGACGGCCTACGGCGTGGCGGGCAACCTGGCGCGCAGCCGGCCGGGTCGGGCGGGTTGGCGCAGCGGTCTGCTCGGGGCCGCCTGCGTCACGGTGCTAGGCAACTGGCAACTGCCGCTTGTCGAATTGCCCTGGCAATCAGGCGCGGGCTCCAACGCCTGGTTCTCTTTCTGGGGTCAACATGACCGCCTTGCGGCGCAAGCCCTTGCGCCCGGCGTCCAGACACCGGTCGGGCTGTCAGACTGGTCCTTCTGGTGGTGGTGGAAATCCAGCCGCGTGCTGACGGACCGCAATCTGGAAGGCAGCATTGTGCCGATCGACGTCATCACGGAATTCCCGGCATTCAGCTATCTGCTGGCCGACGTACACCCGCACGTGCTGTCCTTGCCCTTCGTCCTGTTGCTGACGGGCCTGGCTCTTGGGCTGGTGCTGGCAGGCCGGCCGCCGGGCCGGACATGGTCCCTGCTCTCTGCCCTTGTGCTCGGCGGCGTGATGTTCCTCAACACCTGGGACGGGCCGGTCTCTCTCCTGCTGCTGACCTGCGCGGAGGGCCTGCGCCGCCTGCGGGGGAGCGAACCGGGCCGTCTGCGACGAAAGGAGTTGCTGGCGACGCTCGGCTTCGGCCTGCGCCTCGGCCTGCTGGCCCTGCTGCTGTATGTCCCTTTCTACCTGAGTTTCCGTTCCCAGGCGGGCGGCCTTCTGCCCAATCTGCAACACCCCACGCAGTTACGGCAGATGTTCCTGGTGTTTGCGCCCTTCGTCATCGTTTTGGGCGCCTGGCTGCTGCTGGAAGCCCGGCGCGCCGGAGCAACCCTCAACCGGCGCCTGCTGGTCGGCGTGACGGTTCTGGCGCCGCTCGCCATTGTGGCCCTGGTCACCGTCATGGCGCTTGTCGCAGCGCGCCTGCCCGACACAGCGACAGTCTTGCGCGGTTTTCTGCAGGCCGGCGAATCAATGGACTCCCTTGTCCCGGCCCTGCTGCTGCGACGAGTCTCCGGGCTGCCGCTATTGCTTGTCCTGAGCGCCGGCGTCGGACTGGTGCTGGCGAGGCTGTTTCCTGCCGCAGAATCGCGCAACGCGCGGGCCGTCGGGCAGCCGCTGCCTGGAGCGTCGTTTGCGGCGACGCTGGTCGCCATTGGCCTGTTGCTGCTGCTGATTCCGGAATTGGTCTTTTTGCGCGATGTGTTCAGTTCGCGTTCCAATACCGTCTTCAAGCTTTATTATCACGCCTGGCTGCTTTTCAGCGTGGCCCTTGCCTGGGCAGCCGGGTCCCTGCAACTGGACGTGGCGGACAGCCGGGCGCGCCGCGCCCTGGCCGGGTTGACGGCCGTCGCCATTCTGCCCGGTCTGCTTTTTCCAGTGGCAGGGGTCTACAGCCGCGCGCTGGTTGAAAGCGGACGACTTAACGCGGCCTGGCAAGCGCCCTTGAGTCTGGATGGCGGTCCGGGATTCATCGGAAAGGATGACTATGCGGCGATTCGCTGTCTGGAGACTGTGGCAGGCGACGGGCAGCCGGTGGTGGCGGAGGCGTCGGGCCCGCAATACAACCAGTACTTTGGCCGGACCGGCACACTGACCGGCATCCCGGTAGTGCTAAACTGGGAGGGGCACCAGCAGCAGTGGCGTGGCGCCGGCTGGAATGCGTTGCGGGGCAGCCGTCCGGAAGACCTGGGCCGGCTGTATCGCTCGCAGACCATCGCGGAAGCAAGCGACATTATTGAACGTTACGGTATCGACTACGTGTTTTACGGCGACAGCGAACGACGGCGCTACGGGACGCGCGGGGAAGCGAAGTTCCGCGACCATTTCAGGGCCCTCTGCGAATCGGGTGAAAGCCGCTTCTATCGCGTAGCCGGTATGTCGGCCGCAGGATTGGGCAACTCATGATCGCCAGTGGCCTGGAACGACAAAGGAGCTTCGCGGCGGAGCGCGGGGCCGTTTCGCTGCGCCTGTCGCCCGCGCTTGCAGGGCTGCTGGCGCTCTTTGCCGTGGGGCTGATTTTGCGTCTGGCGGAACTGGACCGCATCCCCCTTGGGGAAGGCGAGGCGCGGCAGGCCCTGGCGGCCCTTGACCTGTTGAATCCGCGAGGGGCAGTTGGCAGGCCGGCGGTGGAGAGTCCCACCCTACTCGCCGCACAGGCGCTGCTGTTCGGCCTCTTCGGCAGTAGCGAAGTGACGGCCCGTCTGCCGGTTGCCATGGCCGGCGCGCTCTTGCCCTTCGCAGCGCTGGCGCTGCGTAGCGCCTTGGGTCAGGGCCGCAGCGTGGCCCTGTGTCTGCTGCTGGCCGCCTCGCCGATTCTGCTGATGGCCTCGCGCCAGTCCGCTCCCGTCGTGCTTTCCCTGCTGCTGCTTGCCAGCGCGCTGTGGGGCGCGCGGCGCTATCGGCAGACAGGTGAGCAGGCAGCAGCGACCTGCGCCATAGCGTCCACCCTCGTCCTCACGCTGCTGGCGGAAGCCGGGGGCGCCGTGTTGGCCATGCAGGTCGGCCTGGCCCTGCTGCTGACCTGTTGGAGTCGCCAGGGAGGCGGTTCGCCTCGTTCTGCCCTTCTGAAGACCCGCGAATCGCTGCGGAAATGGCCAGTCGCCAGGTTCATCTCGCCGGCCCTGTTGATTCTTTTTCTGGTCGCGACGCTGTTCATGTTGAATCCCTCCGGCATCGCGGTAGCGGGTGACCTTTTGCAGGCTTCATTGAGCGGATTTGTGGTCCCCTGGTCCGAAGCAGGCGGGCTTCCCGAAACTTCAGTCTGGCCAGCGACAGACCTGAGCCCTTTTGCACGGCGCGTGGCGGACTTCTTCGAAAGATTGCAGTTGATCATCGCCTTCGAGCCCCTGCTCGTGGCGGCGGCTGGCGGCTATCTCTTGCTGCGACGCGCGAGCGGATTGAATGACGCCGACCGGTTTTTCGTCTTCTGGCTGCTTACCGGTACCCTGTCACTGTTTCTTTGGCGCGCTTCCAGTCCGGCGCAGGCCCTTTGGCTGGTCTTGCCGCTGACGGGCCTCGCCGCCGGTCTGCTACCGGAATTGCAGGCAAAGAATGAAGCGCGACGAGCCCTGCCGCCATGGGGCGTGACGCTGGTAGCGGGCGTCAGCCTGACCATGCTGGCGATGATCGCCTTTTATACCCGGCTCTTGTTGCAAGACAGCCCGCAACTCCTGCACGGATTGGCGGGACTTGCCTTGATGCCCCCTTTTCTTCTGGCGCGCGCCTGGCGACGGTCATGGCCGATTTTGTTGCGCGCCACGCTGATCGGGGTCGTCTTGCTGGTCCTGCCGCTTTCGCTGGGCGGGGGTTGGGCGACGGCGGTGAGCCGGTCGGAGGAGGCGGACGGGCTGTGGCGGCGTTCAGCCACGTCGCAGAATGTGTGGCTGCTGCAGGACAGCCTGCGCGCCTTGGCGGACAGGGAGTCAGGTGGATTTGCCGGGCTCGAACTCGCCCTGCTGAAGGATGGCACGAGCCTGCCGCGCTGGCTTGTGCGTGACCACATCAACATACATCTTGTCGACGGGGTGGAGGACCTCGGCGACGCAGGAGTCTTGTTGCTGCCAGGCAGGATTGCACTGCCTGACGGCGCCGGCGCATGGATAGGGCAGGACTTTACGATCAGCCGTCACGTCTCTGCCGCGAACGGGGCCAGGATGGCGCGCAACTTCCTGGCAGCCGACAGTGGGTCGGGCACGACAACAACAGTCGTCCTGTGGCTGCGACAGGAACCGCTGGCAGAATCCCGGGACGATGGCGATGGCAGGTGAGCGCTCCTTGACCTTGCCCGGCTTGTTGCGAGGCCTTTCACGGCGCGAGCTGTGGCTCTATGCCCTGATTCTGTTTCTGGCAGTCTTCACGCGTTTCTGGCTGCTGGGCGAGCGCGTGATGAGTCACGATGAAAGCCTGCACACCCAGTTCGCCTACAATCTCTACCGGGACGGCAACTTCCAGCACACGCCCCTGATGCACGGGCCGGTCCTCTTCCACGCCACGGCCTTCTTCTATTTCCTCTTCGGCGACAGCGATTTCAGCGCCCGCATCTATACCTCGCTGCTGGGTGTAGCGATCGTACTCATGCCCGCGTTGTTTCGCCCCTGGCTGGGGCGCAACGGCGCGCTGCTGGCATCGCTGATGCTCCTCATCTCACCCGTCACGCTCTACTACCACCGCTACATCCGGCACGATACGCCCTCCATTTTCTTCGCCCTCCTGCTGCTCTATGCCGTGCTGATGTATCTAAACGGCCCGCCACAGGCGCGTCGTCGCCAGCACTGGCTGCTGCTGCTTTCGTTGGCCATGATCGGCAATCTCGGGTCCAAGGAAACGGCCTTCATCCATATCGCCATCTTTGGCAGTTTCCTGTTTCTGTACTGGCTGCTGCGCCTGGCCCAGAGCCGCTGGCAACTGTCGGGACGCGCGGTTTTCGACTTTCTTGTCCTGTCCCTGCTGATGGGGGGTCTGGCGGCCCTTGGGCTGGTCATTCTTTTTGCGGTAACCCCGCCGGAGGGGGCGCTGGCGGCCGCCGGGCAGGCGGGTTGGTGGACCGCCGTCGAGATGCGCGTCCTGGTCCTGGGTCTTGTGCTGCTCATCGGCGTTCTGCTGGTGTGCCTGCTGTGGCCGATGTTCCGCGTTTTCCGGCGCCCGCGTCTGCGAGATCTGTTGATCATCGGCGCCGTGGCCCTGTTTGCCTGCGGCGCCCTGTTGCTGGTCGAGTCGATATCCCACAAGGCGACGCTCTTCAGGGAGCAGGTGTCCGATCCCCAGGTGCCGGAAGAGATCCTGCCGGATGCGGTCCCTTCGATTCAGCAACTGCCCCTGATCCTCGCATGGGTCCTGGCCGCGCTGGTCCTGCTGCTTCTGCTCGTCGGGGGTCGACAGGGCTGGTGGCGCCGCCTGCAGCGCTATCCCGAACTGGACCTCATTGTCGTCATTGGCAGTCTGATTCTCCCCTGGGTGGCGCCGGTGCTGATCGTCCTGACGGGCGCCGGGGCGACGGACTACTCGCCGGAAGGGATTACCCGGGCCGCGCTGGCCCTGGTGCCACTGGCGGCCATCTCACTGGGGGTGGGGCTGGTTTGGAACTGGCGCCGCTGGATTCCCTGCGCCCTGTTGTTTTACGCCCTGTTCGCCTTCTTCTTTACGACGATGTTCACCAATGTGAATGGTCTGGCGACCGGTCTGGTGGGGAGTCTCGGTTACTGGCTGGAGCAACAGGGCGTCCGCCGCGGCAACCAGCCGCAGTATTACTACGTTGGCCTGTTGCTGCCGGTTTACGAGTTTCTGCCCGTGCTGGGCAGCGCGTTGGCGATGACCACCGGCCTGGGCGTGTTCTGGCGCCGACGCCACCAGCAACTTCGGCTGGCGCCGCCTGAAGCCGACGCTGGTGTTCTTCCCCCGGCGGCCACCGCGCCGATGCAGCGCCTGCCCTTCCTGTGGTTGCTGGCCTGGTGGGCGGTGCTCGCGCTCTTCGGCTACACCATCGCCGGCGAAAAGATGCCGTGGCTGACGACCCATTTGACCCTGCCGCTGATCTTTCTGTCGGCCTGGTATTTCGGGCGCGTGCTCAACGGGCTGGATGCCGGGCTGCTGCGCCGCGGCAGCTGGCCTGCGCTGTTGTTGTTGCCTCTGCTGGCGCTCACGCTCTTCCAGGTGCTGCAACCGCTGTGGGCCGGCGGGGGCGTGTTTGCCGGGCTGGAACAGGCGCAACTGGCGCGCAGCGGGCGCTGGCTGGGCCTGCTCGCCATCAGCGGCATCGTACTGGCCGGCCTGTACCAGCTCGGTCAACGCCATGGCTGGCGACACCTGCGGCAGTTGCTGGCCATCGCCGGTTTCGGGCTGCTGGCCGTCCTTACCCTCCGCGCGGCGTTGCGGGCTTCCTTCGTCAACCATGACCTGGCGACCGAATACCTGGTCTACGCCCATGCCGCGCCGGGGGTCAGAACGGTGCTGGAGAGGCTGGAAGAGACCAGCCGCCGGGTAGCCGACGGCAAGGGCCTGGTGCTTGCCTACGACAACCTCGTCTCCTGGCCCTACAGCTGGTATTTCCGGGACTTCGTCAACGCCCGTTACGTTGGGGAAAACCCCACACCGGAGACGCTGCAGGACGCCCAGGCTGTGGTGGTGGGAAGCGGAAATCTGGGCGCCTTTGAGCCGTTGCTGGAGGACCGCTTCCAGCGTTTCGACTACATTCGCATGTGGTGGCCGATGCAGGACTATTTCGGCATGACGGCTGCCCGTCTGGCAAACTTTCTGGATTTCACGCCCGCCAACGCCCGTTCGGCCGCCATGCGTCAGGCCGTGTTCGATATCTGGTGGGCGCGTGACTACCGTGCCTACGCCAGGGAGACCGGACGCAATTTCGAACTCGCGCACTGGCCGGTCGCTGACCGCATGGTCCTTTTCCTGCGCAAGGACACCGCCGCCCGAATCTGGGACCAGGGAAGCGGCGGCGGTCAGGTGAGCAATCCCCTGGACGACCTTCCGCGCAACCTCTGCCTTGACAACTGGCAGAATCTGTCGGCCCACACGATTTTTGGCAGCGCCGGCAGTCAGCCAGGACAGTTGCTGCGTCCGGTCGGCCTGGCCATCGGGCCGGAGGGCCAGCTGGCGGTCAGCGAGGAGGGCAACAACCGCGTTTCGCTCTTCACGCGGGAAGGTGAGTTCCTCGCTCACTTGCCGGCTGACACCGCGGCAGGGGGCCTGGAACGGCCGGGTGGGTTGCGTTTCGCCGACGATGGTCGTCTGTACGTCGCGGACACCTGGAACTATCGTGTCCAGGTCCTGTCGCAGACGGGCGGGGCGGAAGCCGGCTGGGGCGAGCCGGCGCTCTTCGGCCTGGGCGCCAGCGCGCAACCGCCCGGCGGGTTGTGGGGCCCCCGCGACCTGACGCTGGGCGCCGACGGCAGGATCTATGTGGCGGACACAGGCAACAAGCGGGTCCGCGTATACTCGGCGGAGGGTGACTGGACCCTGGACATTGGCGAGGGAGGCAGCGACGCGGGTCAGCTGGATGAGCCCAGCGGCCTTGCCCTGCACCCGGATGGACGTCTCTTCATCGCTGAATTCTGGAACCGACGCATTTCAGTGTTTGAGAGCGATGGCGCGTTCAGGCAACAGTTTCCGCTGCGGGGCTGGTATGCGGACGAAGGCAACCGGCCCTACCTGGCGCTGGATGTCGATCGCGACCTTCTGTACGCCGGGGACCCGGATTCCGCTCGTGTGCTGGTGATGGACCTCAATGGCAATTGCCTGGGGTCTTTTGGCGAGCCCGGAGGTGACAATCCGACAGGCAGCCGAATCGGGACGGTCGCCGGACTGGCCGTTGACGACCGGGGCGATATCTGGCTGGCGGACGCCGCCAGCGGGCGTGTCCTGGGGTATCCCGCCTTTCCCCTGGTTGCAGGGCTGGAGCGGGAGGCGTTGCAGGGCGCGGCCGTGTCGGGGTGAGGGCCGCCGAAGCCCGTCTTGCGCAGCGGGCCGGGATGTGCTAAATTGAGCGGCGGAGTGGGGATGCGCCCCCACTTCTGTTGTTATAATCAGGCAGAAGTCCGGTGCAAGTGCCGGCTACCCTGTCAGCGTGCCAGGCGGACGTGAGGGCCATTGGGTCAGGAAACGGGCCATGAGAAGCGAATTTGAAGTCGCCTTTAACGAAATCACGGAACTGCGGGAGTTGCCGCAGGACGTCGTACTGGAGGCCTTGCAATCGGCACTGGTGCTGGCCTATCGAAGGGACACCGGCGCCAGCGAGGCCCAGTTGGTCGAGGCGGACATCGACCCCAGGACCGGCCGGCCCCGCATTTTCGTGGAAAAAGAAGTGGTCGATTCGGTCCTGAACGACGCCACCGAAGTCGACCTCGAAAGCGCGCGCTTCTTTGAGCCCGAGGCGGTGGAAGGCGACACCGTCATGGTCAAGGTGCAACGCACGACCCGAAACTTTGGCCGTATCGCTGCCATGACGGCCAAGCAGGTGATCCTGCAAAAAATCCGGGAGGCCGAACGCAACCTGCTCTACGAAGAGTACCTGGAGCGCGAAGGCGACCTCATTACCGGCACGGTGCAGAGCACCAACGCCCACATGATTACCCTTAGTCTGGGGCGCGGTGAGGCCATCATGCCCCGTTCGCAGCAAATCCCTGGCGAGCGTTACCGGCCGCACGACAAGGTGCGCACCTACGTGCTGGAAGTTCGGCGCAGCAACAGCGGCCCGCAGATCATCGTCAGCCGGGGCCATCGCAACATGCTGCGACGCCTGTTGGAGTATGAAGTTCCCGAGATTTACAACGGACAGGTGGAAATCAAGACCATCGCGCGCGAGGCAGGCTATCGTTCCAAGGTCGCTGTGGCCGCCCTGCAGGATGGCATCGATCCGGTCGGCGCCTGCGTCGGCATGCGCGGCATGCGAATTCAAAACATCGTGCGGGAACTGCATGAAGAGAAGATCGACGTCATCGAATGGGTGCCGGAACAGCGTGATTTCATCGCCAAGGCGCTGAGCCCGGCGCGAGTAAACGGGGTATATCTGGACGATGACATCGATACCGGCAGAACGGCGCTGGTCATCGTGCCGGATGACCAGTTGTCGCTGGCGATCGGGCGCGAGGGGCAAAACGCGCGTCTGGCCGCCAAGTTGACCGGCTGGCGCATCGACATCAAAAGTGTGTCCGAATCCGTGTCGGATGCGCTGGGCCTTGTGGGACAGCCACCGCTGGCCCAAATGGCGGAGCAACAGGCGGACCTGTTTGAGGAAGCGACGCGCATCATTACGCGCAAGAACGAGGGCCGCATGATCATGCCGGAGGAATATGCCGCCATGGGCCGCTTTGCGGACCTGGTTGAAAGCCGCCTGCTCGTCATGCGGGAGGCGAAACGGGCCGAACGGATGGAGGAAATAAACGTAGCCCGGGAAACCCTGCCGGAAGAAATGTTTCAGATTTCGGTCGAGGCCTTCGAGTTGCCGGATGAAATCCTGGAGGCCCTGCAACCCTTCGAAACGGTGGGCGAGGTCATGTGGCGTTGTTTGCTGCGCGATGCCTCGCTGCTGCGTCGGCTGGAAGCGCCCGAAGCGGCTCTGGCCCAGATCCTTTCCGCCTATGAGTCAGTCCAGGCCCGGGATGCTGCAGCAGCCCTTGCGGAAGCGGAAGCGGAAGCTGAAAGCGGGGCCGGCCAGGAAGCGGAAGTGGAAGACGGTGCCAGCCCGACCGCGGAGGTCAGTGAAGAGGTCGACGCCGCGCCGATTGCGACTGAAGAAGTGGACCTGACCGAGGCCGTGTTTGCGGACGACCAGGCGCCGGCGCCGCAGCCCGACTCCGGCAAACCCGCCCGGCGCGTGTTCCGCAGGGTCCGTCCGGAACCGGAATTCGAGGAAGAGCTCGAAGAGTCGGAAGGCGACCTGGACGAGGTAATGAACGAGCAGGACGAGGAACGCAAGCGCCGCGAAAGCAGAAGAAAAAGGCGCCAGCTGGTCTTCGACGAGGAATTGGGCGAAGTTGTGGCAGTTCGTAGGCGCAAGAAGGGCCGCGAGCGCGAAGAGTGGGACGACTTTCTGGATTAGGTGAACCGGCGATGACCGTCCGCAAGGGTGGGCGACCGCGACATCGGCCGCAACGCAGTTGTGTGGTGTGCCGTCGCAAGATGGACAAGCGCTGCCTGACGCGCATTGTCAGTCGCGCGCAGGGTCTGCTGATTGATCCGGGAGGCAAGGCGGAGGGCCGCGGCGCGTACCTTTGCCGGCAGTCCGCCTGCTGGGAGAGCGCCGCCCGGGGGACGGCCCTTGCCCGGTCCCTGTCCGTGAAACTGGGTGAGGCGGATCGCCAGCGATTGTGGCAGGGAAGACCCGAAACATGAGTTCGACGCGGATGCGCGCCGGACCGGGACCAACGATGTAGGCTGCAAACAGCGAGCGGGTTCCTGGCCGGTCTCCGCAAAGAGGGAGGAAGTGTATGGCTGAGGAACAACGCGTCGTCATACTGCCAGACAGCCTGACTGTCCGGGAGCTGGCGGATTCAATCGAGATCATTGTGATCGAGGTGATGAAAGTACTCATCGCCAACGGCATCGTGGCCTCGATCAATCAGGAAATCGACTTCGACACGGCGGCCATCGTCTGTGCCGAATTTGGCATTGAAGCGCTTTCGCAGTCCAGCCTTGCGGAGCAGGCGCAGAAGGAAGAGGCGGCCCAGGCGCAGGAATGGCGCCAGGTTTACAGCGAAGAAGACCCGGAAGATCTGGAACGCAGGCCTCCCATTGTGACCATTTTGGGACACGTGGACCATGGCAAGACGACGCTGCTCGATACCATCCGCAAAACGCAGGTGGTGGAAGGGGAGGCCGGCGGGATAACCCAGCACATCGGCGCCTATCGCGCCCGCCACGGTGACCGACAGATCACATTTCTGGATACGCCGGGCCACGAGGCCTTCACGGCCATGCGGGCCCGCGGCGCCCACGGCGCCGACATCGCCGTCCTGGTCGTGGCTGCGGACGATGGCGTTATGCCCACCACGCGCGAGGCAATCGCCCACGCGCGCGCGGCCAACGTGCCGATCGTGGTCGCCGTCACCAAGATGGACCTGCCAGGCGCGAATCTTGAGCAGGTCAACCAGCAACTGGCGGAAGTGGAACTGGTGCCGGTCAACTGGGACGGCAACACGATGGTTGAAGCGGTCTCGGGAATCACCGGAGAAGGCATCGAGGACCTGCTGGAAGCCATTCTGCTCACGTCCGATGACAACGACGTCGTGGCCAATCCTGCTGCCAGGCCTTCGGGCGTCGTGCTGGAAGCCGAGGTCGATCCCTCACGCGGGGTCATTGCGACGTTGCTGGTGCTCAACGGCCGGCTGAAGCGCGGCGATTCGCTGATCGCCGGGCGGACCTCGGGCCGCATCAAGGCCATGTTTGACGAAAGCAACAGGCGCATCAACGCCGCCGGACCGTCCACGCCGGTCGCCGTGATGGGCCTGGCGGAAATGCCCGAGCCTGGCGACAGTTTTGAGTGGGTAAAAAGCGACAAGGCCGGGCGACGACTGTTGCAGGAACGCAGGGAAGACGGGCAGCAGGGAGGCGGCCGCATGGAGGCGCTCACCCTGGACGATGTTTTTGCGCGCTTTCGCAGCGGCGATACGCGCGAGTTGGCGCTGATTGTCAAGGCCGACTATCAGGGCAGTTTGCAACCGATTCTCGATTCTCTGGAAAAGCTGTCGGACGACAACCGCGATGGCATCCAGCTGCGCATCCTCCAGGCCGACATCGGCAGTATTGGTGAAAACGACGTCAATCTGGCCGCGGCTTCCAATGCCATCGTGGTCGGTTTCAACGTCGACGTGGATTCGACCGCCAGACGGGTGGCGGATTCCCAGGGCGTGGATATCCGCAACTGGAAAATCATTTACAACCTGCTGGAAGACATCGAACTGGCCCTTCACGGCCTGCTGGAACCGGAAGACATTGAGGAAAGACTCGGTCTGGCGGAAGTGCGCCAGGTCTTCAGCAATTCCCGCGTGGGCAACATTGCCGGCAGTTACGTGCGCGAGGGTACGGTCCAGCGCAACGCGCGCGCGCGGGTCTTGCGCGATGACCGCGTGCTGGCCGACGGACTGCGCGTCGGCTCGCTGAAACGGGTGCGCGACGACGTGCGCGAGGTACGGGCCGGTTTCGAATGCGGCATCAATCTGGAACGCTACAACGACTTTCAGGAAGGGGACCTGCTCGAGTTCTACGTCGTGCGTCGTGGTAGCCGGCCCGGGGCATGAGCATTAGACAGCAGCGGGTGGAAGGGCGCATCCGCGTCATTCTGGGTGAACTGTTGCTGCGCCAGGTCCGGGACCCACGCCTGCAAAATGTCACCATCACCGACGTCACCCTGGACCCGGAACTGCTATATGCAGACGTTTACGTAAACGCCCTCGGTGAAGAGGAGCGGGCGCCCGAGGTGCTGGCCGGCCTGGCGCACGCCAATGGCTTCCTGCGGCGCCAGGTCGGGCGGCGCCTGCGACTGCGCGCCGTTCCCGAATTGCACTTTCACTGGGACGTCCTGCCGGAAGAGGGCGCGCGCATGGACGACCTGATCAGCAGCCTGGACATTCCACCGGAAGCGCCCGACCCTGAAGACAATGCCCATGATTGATTTTGCGGGCGCCAGTGAAGCCCTGGGCAGGGCCGACGGCATTCTCATCGTCACCCACGTCGAGCCGGATGGCGACGCCATCGGATCGCTGCTGGGGCTGGGCAATGCCCTGCGCGCGCAGGGGCAGGACGTGACTTGCGCCGTGGACGGCGGCGTGCCCCCGGGCCTGCAATTCCTGCCCTGTGCCGACCAGGTCCTGTCAACCCTGGCAGGGCTGCAGGCAGACCTGCTGATTTGCGTGGATGCCAGTCGCCCTGAGCGCGTAGGTCAGGTTGGCGCGCAGGGGATGGCGCATTGCAGCACGGTTATCAACCTGGACCATCACGTCAGCAACACCGGCTTCGGCGATATTCAACTGGTGATGCCGGAGGCGGCTTCAGCCAGCGAAGTGGTCTTCCACTGGCTGCGCTGTCTTTCCCTGCCTCTATCCCCCGATGTTGCCCGCCCGCTGCTCACTGGACTGGTCACCGATACGCTCGGATTTCGCACCAGCAACGTACGTGCCGGGACGCTGCGGATTGCCCTGGAACTGATGGAACCCGGCATTTCGCTGCATGATATCGTTGCGCAGACTTTTGACTGTCGACCCTTCGCCGAACTCAGGCTCTGGCAACAGGTCCTGCCGTCCTTGACTCTGGACAGGGGCGTCGTTGCGGCGCAGATCCGTGTTGAGGACAGCAGGCTGGCGGGACTGGAAGCCGGGGAAGACGGCGACCTGCCGTCGCTGTTGCGCTCCACGGCCGAGGCCCGCGTCGCCGTGGTCTTTCGGGAACTGGAAGACGGCAATGTCTCGCTCAGCATGCGCAGCAAGCCGCCCTGGGACGTCGCGCGGGTCGCCGTGGCGCTGGGCGGTGGCGGTCATGCCCAGGCGGCGGGCGCGACCATTGCCGGGCCGCTGCAGGCCGCGCGCGATCGCGTACTGCCGCTTCTGCACGTGGCGGCGAACGGGGGCAGCGCGACGGCCGGACCATGAATGCCTTCGGCTTTCTTAACATCAACAAGCCGGTGGGTATGACCAGCCACGACGTGGTGGCCCGGCTGCGGCGGGCGCTGCGCCTGCGCAAGCTGGGTCATGCCGGAACGCTGGACCCCCTGGCGACGGGTGTGCTGGTGCTCTGCGTGGGCCAGGCCACGCGCCTCAGCGAATACGTCATGCGTGGCGACAAGCGCTATCTGGCCGTGGTCCGGCCAGGCGTGAGCACAGCCTCCTACGATGCGGAAGGCGAGGTGCTGGACCGGCGCGATGCCTCCGGTCTGCAGCGACAGGCGGTGATGGAGGCCCTTGATCGCTTTCGCGGCGAGCTGGAGCAATTGCCGCCCATGTACAGCGCCGTCAAACAGGATGGCCGCAAACTCTACGAACTGGCGCGCGCCGGTGTGACCGTGACGCGGCGTCCCCGCAGGGTGACCATTCATTCTCTGGAGCTCGTCGACTGGACGCCGCCGACCTTCACGCTGGAAATGACCTGCAGCGCCGGAACCTACGTGCGCAGTCTGGCGCATGACCTTGGCCAGGCGCTGGGGACGGGCGCATACCTGGCGGCGTTGACCCGTACGGCGAGCGGGGCATTCCGGCTGCAGGACGCCACGACTCCGGATGACTTGCCGGCCATGCCGGACTGGCGCAGCCTGCTGGTGTCGGCGGCGCAGGCCCTGCCACAGATCCCTGCGCTTTGCATTGATGAAACGGCCCGTGACCATCTCTTGCAGGGCCGGGCCGTGGCGCGGCGCGAGGGCGATCCCTCGTCCCCGCTTGCCCAGGCCCTGAACCCGACTGGCTCGTTGCTGGCAATTGTCGAAGGCGACGCTTCACTCTGGCGTCCGCGCAAGGTCTTCCCGCCACAATGAGCGGGGCAACATCGCTCGCTGACCTGACGTCACGCCCCTCGCGCGGACCGTCACTGGTCACCATCGGCGTTTTTGATGGTGTCCATCTCGGCCATCAGCGGCTGCTGGAGGGGCTGGTCCGGCGGGCGCGACAGAATGGACTGAGGGCGGTGGTCGTCACCTTTTACCCGCACCCGGACCTGGTCCTGCAGGGTCTGCACGGTCGCTATTATCTGACATGTCCAGGCGCAAAGGAGACCTTGCTGAGGGAGCAGGGGATCGACGAAGTGTATACCCTGGCCTTTGATGACGCCCTGCGTCGGATCAGCGCGGAAACATTCTGCCGGAAACTGCGCCAAGGCCTGGACATGCGTGAGTTGTCGGTAGGGCAGGACTTTGCACTGGGCCATCGGCGCGAGGGCAACGTCAGCCGCCTGCGTGAACTTGGCCGGCAAAGGGGCTTCGACGTGCAGGTCAACGATCTCGTCAGGGACGGAGAGGGTGTAATCAGCAGCACGGCAATTCGCAAGGCGCTGGAAGCGGGAGACCTGACCGGCGCCCGCCGTGGTCTGGGCCGCAGTCACGCGGTCGCGGGCGAGGTCGTGCGCGGCGCCGGGCGAGGCCGCCAAATGGGTTTTCCGACGGCCAATATCGCCGTGTGGGAGCGGCAGGTCATTCCGGCCAATGGCGTATATGCCAGCCAGGTGTGGCTGGGCGAGAAACGATTCCGCGCGGCGACCAACGTGGGTCGGCGGCCGCACTTTGACGGCGAGGCTCTCACGGTCGAACCCCACATTCTTGACTTCGACAGTGACATTTACGGCCAGTGGTTACGGGTGAGCTTCGAAGTTCGCCTGCGCGACGAGCGGAAATTCAACAGTCTGGACGCCCTGGTGACGCAAATCGCTGCGGACGCAGAGGCCACCCGGAAACTGACCGGCAAACAGGACTAGCTCGCACGCCTGGGGATGCGATAACCCAGGCGACGCAGAAACTCGTCGTCCTTGCGCCAGTTCCGGCGCACCTTCACGCGCAACTCCAGATAGATGCGGGCTTCCAGCATCCCTTCCAGCTCCAGCCGCGCCGCGCGGCCGAGATCCCGGATCATGCGGCCGCCCTTGCCCACCAGAATCCCTTTCTGCGACTCGCGCTCGACGTAAAGGATGGCGCTGATATAGCTGCGTTTTGCACTCCGTTCGCGGTATTCATCAACCTCCACCGCGACGGCGTGAGGAATCTCCTGGCTGGTGGCCAGGATGACCTTTTCCCGCACGACTTCAGCGGCGATGAAGCGCAGGTTGACTTCGCTGACCTGGTCGGCTGGGAAGTAACGCGGGCCCGGAGGCAGCATGCCGCGCAGACGGGCCACAAGATCGGCGACGCCCTGATTGTGCAGGGCGCTCAGCAGGCAGACCTGCTCATGGGCGACCAGCGCCCGATGGGCCTCTCCCGCATCATCATTTGCCCGGTCGGGCAGCAAGTCCGCCTTGTTGAGCGCCAGCACGACAGGCACGTCACCAGGGCGACGGCGGATGCGTTCGGCAATGCTGCGATCTTCGTCGTTGGGCGAACGGGACACATCCAGCAGCCATAAAATGATGTCGGCATCGCGCAGGGCATCGCTGGCAGCGCGCACCATATGTTGACCCAGGCGGTGACGGGGCTCGTGCAGTCCGGGCGTATCGACGAATACGATCTGGACGTCCGCCTCGGTCAGGATACCCAGTTGCTGACGGCGGGTGGTCTGTGGCCGCGGCGATACAATGGCGATTTTCTGGCCGAGAACGGCGTTAATGAGCGTGGACTTGCCGGTGTTGGGTCTGCCCACCACCGCCACGTAGCCGGAGCGATGGTCCGTCGGCAGAACCTCGTCGAAGGGGTCGTCAAATGTGTTCATGGCGCCAGTCCGCGAGGGACGGGTACAGGGGCAGAAACCTGCGCAAGCGTTCGGGCAGAGAGTCCGCCTTGTCGGCGATGACGGCCTGGGGCCTGGCAACTGCTGTGGCGTCGCCGGCTGCCCCCCGGGGCCAGACCAGGACGCGGGGCGTTTGCGCCAGGTCCAGCCGACTGACGCGTAACTGGTCTTCCACGCCGTCGTCGCGACGGCCCAGCACTTCGGCGCGGGGATGCAGATTGCTGTGATGCAGCAGAAAGTCCCAGGCGGCCTCGCCGTTCAACAGTTCCCCGTATTCCATCACGACCAGTTCCGGTACCAGGCAGTGTTGTGGCGTCTCGAGGCAAACGATGCCGTAACGCAGGAGCAGGGGGCCGCTGGCCAGCGTCATGGCGCCTGAATTCGCCAGCGTGGACAGCAGGGTCACGCCCGCCAGACGCAGAACATGGCCATGAAAATGGTCTTCAACTGTCTGGCGCGGGAGGTCCACACTCAGTGGTCGTCGTGGCCGTGGTAACGGGGTTCGTCAATGTCGTCGAAAACGGCATCGGGGCGAGCGCTGGCGAACCAGGCGATCACGCCGCAGATGAAGAGAATGGCGCCGGCGACAAACAGTACGCCAAGGTCACTGCCGCCGCCGCTGCCCGTGACGCCCATCGCGGCGCCCAGGACCATCAGGGTCAGGCCCAGCCCGGCCACAAAGGCCAGCAGTGTCGCCAGGGTCAGGGCAGGTGGCTTGCTGGTCACGGCGCTTCCTCATGACATTCGTCGCCCGTATTTTGCCGCCCGGCGCCCGCCGAGTCAAGGTAGCGCCGGCGTGGAGCGAGATACCTGCATGTGCTATACTGCCGCGCCGTTGGCGGGCGGACAATGGACGGGCTGGAGGCAGCATGGCACGGAGCAAGGTGACCATCGTCGGGGCGGGCAACGTCGGCGCGACCTGTGCGCACTGGATCGCGGCCAGGGAACTTGCCGACGTGGTGCTGGTGGACATCGTTGAGGGCATGGCCAGCGGCAAGGCCCTCGATCTGGGGCAGGCGGGCCCGGTGATGCATTTTGACGTCGCACTCTCCGGTTCCGTCGATTACGACGCGACGGCAGGGTCGGACCTGGTGGTCATCACGGCAGGTGTGCCGCGGCGCAAGGACCCCAAAACGGGGGAATATCCGAGTCGCGACGATCTGGTCCGTACCAACCAGGGGATCGTCGGCGAGGTGACGCGGCGCGTGGCGCAGCTTTCGCCCGATGCGATATTGCTGGTGGTCTCCAATCCACTGGACGCCATGTGCCATGTGGTGCTGGAAGAGAGCGGCTTTCCGTCGCAGCGCGTCGTCGGGCAGGCGGGGGCGCTGGATACGGCGCGTTACAAGGCCTTCATCGCGCAGGAACTGGGCGTCAGCGTGCGCGACGTTCACGGCATGGTATTGGGCGGCCATGGCGACACCATGGTGCCCCTGCCGCGGCACACGTCGGTCGCCGGCATTCCCGCGCGCGAACTGATGGACGAGGAGACCCTGCAGGCCATCATCGAGCGCGCGCGTCAGGGCGGCGGGGAAATCGTCGGTCTGCTCGGCTACAGCGGCTTCTACGCGCCTTCCGCCGGCACGGTTGAGATGGTCGAGGCCATTCTTCGGGACCGGAAGCGGGTCATTCCATCGGCCGTGCTACTCAATGGAGAATACGGCATTGAAGGACTCTACGTCGGTGTGCCGGCAGTGCTGGGCGCGGGCGGCGTGGAGCGGATCATCGAGATGCAGCTCAACGACGAGGAACGCGCGATGCTGGAGCACAGCGCTGCGGCCGTGCGTTCCGTGGTGGACGTGCTCGGTTACTGATCGGGACGGCCCAGTGTGGCGTTGAGAAAGGCGGGCCGACCCCTCAGGAAGTCTGCGCTGGCCTGGGCCCTGCGACCTGCCAGTTGCAGGCGACGGGGACGCAGCAGACCCGCGCCGGTCCCGATTCCGAGGTCTTCAGGCAGTGAAACAACTCGTCCGGGCGCGGCGGAGCCAGGGACGACCTCGGCCTGAAGAATTTTCAGCTGTCGACCGTCCCAGGCGGTATGGCTGCCCGGCCAGGGCGTGAAGGCGCGAATCTGGCGCTCGATATCCAGCGCCGGCTGCGACCAGTCGATCCAGCCGTCTTCCTTGCGCAGTTGTGGCGCCAGCGTAACCCTGGACTCGTCCTGGGGCTGCGGCTCCAGACGTCCCCCCAGCCAGTCCGGCAGGTTTTCGATCAGCAGTTCCGCGCCCAAAGTGGCCAGTCGATCGTGCAGGCTTTGGGCGGTCTCGTCGGGCGCCATTCGCAGGGCCCGCTGCGCCAGCACGGGGCCGCTGTCGAGGCCGGCGTCCATCAACATCAGGCTGACGCCGCTGCGCGCGTCTCCTGCGCGGATGGACGCCTGAATGGGCGCTGCGCCGCGCCAGCGCGGCAACAGGGATGCATGGATATTCAGTGAGCCCCGCGGCGGCAAATCCAGAACGCTTTGCGGCAGAATCAGGCCAAAGGCGGCCACGACGTAGACATCGGCCGGCCACGCGCCGAGGACGGCGATGGCCTCTTCCCGACGCAGGCTGCGCGGCTGCAGCAGGGGCAGGTCGTGTTCCAGCGCAATCGCTTTAACGGGCGAAATGTGTGCCGCCAGACCCCGGCCGGCCGGACGATCGGGCATGGTGACCACGCCAGTTACCCGGTGACGGGCGAGGAGGGCGCGCAGGGCCGGCAGCGCGAACTCCGGCGTTCCCATGAAGACGACGTCGGCCATGGCACTTCCCGGCATGTGCGGACGGGCGCATGGTAAACTGCCGGCTGCTGCCCGGCAAGGTGGCGCATTGGCTGCTCCGGAAAGGTCCTGCATGCAAGACAGGTCGCCACAGTGGTTGGTGGCAAGGCCCCTGACCGCTTCACAGGCGGGCGCCTGGCGACACGTCCATCCGCTGGTCGCGCAGATTCTGCACAATCGCGGGCTGTCGACGCCCGCGGGGGCGCTCACCTGGTTGAACGGCCCTGGCGTAAGGGTTGACCCCTGGGCCATGCGGGGCATGCAGGCCGCCGTGACGCGTATTCGCGCCGCGCTGCGCAGTGTCGAGGCCATTGTCGTTTACGGTGACTTTGATGCGGACGGCGTGACCGCGACTGCGCTGCTGCTGCAGACGTTGAAGGCCCTGGGCGCCCGCGTGCGGGCCTACATTCCGGACCGCGAAAGTGAAGGTTACGGCCTCAACGGCCCGGCGCTGTCAGCGATGACGCAGGCCGGCGCGCGCCTTGTCATTACGGTGGATTGCGGCATCCGCGCCGTCGACGAGGTGGCGGCCGCCAGGGCCGCCGGTCTGGATTTCATCATCACGGACCATCACACGCCTGGTCCTGAAGTGCCGCCGGCCAGCGCCATCATCAACCCGAAACTTGAGGGAGGGGACCCGGCCGCCGTCCATTTAACGGGTGCGGGCCTGGCCTTTCGTCTGGCACAGTCCTTGTTGCGCAGCGCCCGCCATGACCGGATGGCCGTTCAACTTAACGAAAGGGAGCTGCTGGACCTGGTTGCGCTCGGGACGGTCGCCGACATGGCGAGCCTGGCGGACCCGCAAAACCGTGCGCTGGTGCGCGGAGGGCTACAGGTCATCAACGAAGCCCGCCGGCCGGGCATCGACGCCCTGTTGCAGGTTGCCGGCCTGACACGCGGCAAGGTTACGGCGCGCGATTTGGCCTTTGTGTTGGGCCCTCGCATCAACGCCGCCGGTCGCCTTGAGAGCGCCATGCTGGCCAGTGATTTGCTGATGAGTGAAAACCCTGCCGAAGCGGACCGGTTTGCCCTCCGCCTGCAGGCCCTGAATGACAAACGCCGGGCCCTGACACTCGCCGCGCAGGAGGACATCAATCTGGAACTGGCCGGGCAGACCACAACCCCGCCCCTGATTCTGGCCTGGCGCGAGAATATTGCCCCTGGCATTGTCGGCCTGGTCGCCGGACGGCTATGCGAAGAATGGCAACGTCCGGCCGTCGTGCTGGCCCGCGGCCCGCAGGAAAGTCGCGCTTCCTGTCGCAGCGTGGCGGATTTCAACATCATCAGGGCCTTGGACCAGTGCGCGGACCTGCTGCTGCGCCATGGCGGGCATGAACAGGCGGCCGGGTTCACCATTCGCAACGGAAATCTGCCCGCCCTGCAGGAGCGTCTCTCGCGACTGGCCCAGGAAGCAGGGACCGGAAGCCCGCGGCAGGCGCTGCTGGAAATCGATGCTGAAGTTTGTGCCCACCAGCTCGGGCCAGCCCTGCTGGAGCAACTGGCGACCCTGGAACCCACGGGGGCCGGCAATCCGCCGCCGTTGCTCCTGCTGCGCGCGGCGCGCGTTCTCGATCGCCGCCTCGTGGGACGGGGCGGCGATCATCTCAAGTTGCGCCTTGCCGGAGACAATGGGGAACGACTGGAAGCCATCGGTTTCAGGCTGGGCGAACGGGCCCGCCGCTTGCCGCAACGGGTCGACCTGGCCTTTCACCTGGAGCGCAACGAATGGAGGGGCCGGCAGCGTTTGCAACTCAATATGCAGGACATCCGTCCGGCGCAAGAAAGCTGAGCCAGGCCCTGTGGTAAGATGACCGCGACGTTCGCTGTATCGTGGAGAAACATGGCCGATAAGGAAAGGGACGGTGGTCGCCGCCCCTTCAATTATGGCGGGCAGGCGGTCATCGAAGGCGTAATGATGCGTGGGGCCCACAGCGCGGCGGTCGCCGTACGCAACAGCGAGGGTGAAATCGTCGTGCACGAGACGCCGCTCAGCCGCCGGCTGTACCGGGGTCGCATCATACGGACTCCCTTTGTGCGCGGTGTGGTGGGCCTGTGGGACGCCCTGGGTCTGGGCACGCGGGCCCTGATGTGGGCTGCGGACGTGGCGGTCGGAGAAGAGGACGACGTCGACTTCAACGGGCCTGTCGGCTGGCTCACGATTGGCCTGTCGCTGCTGCTGGGTATGGGCCTTTTCTTCCTCGTACCGACTCTGGGCGCAGCCGGCATCGGCAATCTGCTCGGCCTGACTCCGGACGGTACGGCGCCGATCGGATTTGCGGCCTTCATCGTAAACCTGATCGAGGGACTCATTCAGATCACCATGTTGATCTGTTATATCTGGGCCATCGGGCGCATTCCGGATGTCAAACGACTCTTCGGTTACCACGGCGCCGAACACAAGACCATAAACGCCTGGGAAGCCGGCGCCGACCTGACGCCGGAAGTGGTGGATGGCTTTCCGATCGAACATCCGCGCTGTGGCACGGCCTTTCTGCTGACCGTCGCCTTCGTCAGCGTTCTGGTGTTTTCGCTGCTGGGGCGGCCGCCGTTGCCCTTGCTGGTCCTGTCCCGCGTGGTGCTGATACCCGTGCTGGCCGGCATTGCCTACGAAGTGATCCAGTTTTCGGCCCGCAATTTCCACAGACCGCTGGTGCGCATGCTGGTGCGGCCCAACCTGGCGCTGCAGCATTTGACCACGCGCCAGCCGGAGCGCCACATGCTGGAAGTGGCCATCGTGGCCTTTGAACGTGTGCTGGTCTCGGAAGGATTGCTCGCAAGGGAAGCGGCGCAGGTCCCCGCGCCAGACCCGGCCGCTGTGTCACCAACGCTGGTCGCCGGCGAAGGGACGTGAGAACCATTGCCGGGTTGAACATTCCCAACTCATTCAGAATCCCGATTGCTGCCGCTGCCGTGTGCGGGTGCGTGTTGCTGTACCTGCATATTGCGGAAATCCAGTCCGGCGTCAATGTGCATATGGATTCCATCGATCAGGGTTCGTACCGGGAAATGGCAAGGAAGGCCTGGGAATCAGGCCTGCAATATACGGGTGACCGCGCCAACATGCCGTTGTTCCCCTGGATCATGGCGCTGTTTTATTCACCGGAGATGTCAGATCAGGAGTTTTTTGAGGCGGGCAAGTAACTTAACGTGTGGCTGTCGTTAGCCATTCTTTTCGCCCTGGGCACAGCCTTTTTCGTCAGATTCTCCATCCTGTATGCCGGCTACGCCATCCTTTGCATTTCCTTTTTGGTATTCGTGTTGAAATCTCCCACATTTAAGGCGGAAGTCTTGTATTACGGACTGTTTGCGCTGGCCTTTGCCTTGTCGATTTCCAACCTGCAGGCGCCGACCTGGAGAAAATCTGCGTTCGTGGGACTGTTATTTGCGTTGGCGCATTTTGCCAAGGCCAGCGCTTTGCCCGCCCTGGCCATTTATGCCGGGAGCTTCGCCGTACAAGGTGTCATTCAATTGCTGCGGAAAAAGCAGCAACTGAAACGCACTCTTTCGCTCGCAGCCCACGCGTTGTTGGGGCTGTTCACGTTTCTGGCCTTGCTCTTTCCCTATTTTCAGGAGAGTTATGAAAAGTACGACAGCCACTTCTACAATGTAAGCACGACTTTTTACTTTTGGTACGATTCCTGGGCTGAAGCCAAGGCCGGAACCATGGCCGCCGGTGACCGTGACGGTTACCCCGATTTGCCCCCTGAAGAGATACCGTCTCTTCAAAAATACCTGCGTGAGCATTCATGGCAGGAAATCCTTAAGCGACTTGAAAGAGGCCTGGTTTGGCTCTATGAACTCAGTTGTGTGCTGGACCGCACTCCCTCCCAATTCAGGTGGGCCGGAGACGGCCCCCCGGGACTTCTGGGCTATTGCCATCAGGTCGGCGCCGGCCTGCTGCTGATTGCAGCGAGCCTGCCCCTCTTGCTGCGGCGCAGGGCCTTGGGGGAACTGCTGGACAAGGGGCACATAATATTTTTCGTGACCGTGATTTTTGCGGTTTATACTCTGTCTTCGGCTTGGTACATTCCGATTGGAGGCACGTCCACGCGCCAGTTCCTGCCACTGATGGCGCCATTTTTCTGCACACTGGGCCTGGTCATGCACTCCGCGCCGGTGCAGTCGCTGCGACTGACGCTGGGGGACTCCTCAATCAAGGTGTTCAATCTGGTTTTCGTCCTGCTCGGTCTGATCCTGCTCGACGATATCCTGGTCGTCCTGACCGAACGCGCGGCAACGGTCTATGGCCCAAAATGAAACCAGGCTGTCGGTCAGGACGGGAGCAGCTCCCAGCTGACCGGCGCCGCGACCTTGTCACCAACGCAACTTGAACGGTAGGTCGAGTCGCCCGTTAGACGGTGCAGCCGGACCTGGCTGGTTTGTCCTGGCGCGTCAAAGGTCACGACCCAGCGCTCCTCACCGTCACTCTGCAGGTCCAGCAATTGCAGACCATCGATCGTTGCCAGATCATTGCGCTGGCGCAGCAGGGCGGCGGCGGCCTGGGCGGGTTGCGGCCAGGCGCTGCGTCCCCGCAGCCAGCGGGGTTCCAGTTGACCGGCCCTGTGCCGGTCGAGCACGTCGTCCAGCGCTTCCAGCGGCATGCGGCCGTAACACAGGCCCTCAGGCAAAAAAACCATGGTCGGCGCAAAACGATGGCCGCCAACATGAGAGCAACGCCAGGCGCGTTCGCCGACCCGCTCACGCAGGGCCGCGTACATGGGCATGCCGGCCAGAGCGCAGCACTGGTCCCGCACACCGTGGGTGCATATCAGAAAGAGGGGTTCGTCGTCGCGGCATTCAGGCCGCTCGCCCTGCGCCAGTGAAGCGAAATCCAGGGACAGGAGGTCCTCGTAGCGCTCAAGGGTCAGGGCGTAGAGCGCCGGTAACCTGGCATCGCCGACGGCAAGGAAAAGACGCAGACCGGCGCGCGCCGGCTGCTGGCGGATGAACAGGATGCCGGCGTCAGGCGTCCCCGCCAAAAAGGCCTCGATGTGCTCGCGCACGGCCGGCGGCAGGTCGCTGTCGGCCAGCGCTTTCGGCCCCCAGGGTGCATCCACCTCCAGCAGGAGCCAGAGGCGACGATGAGGCGCGGAACCAATCAGGCTGTCGCCCGCCTCCAGTGAACTCGCCGAGCAGGTCACGTGGTCCGTCACAGGGCAGCCTCCCCACATTCTTCTTCAGCCAGATGTTTCAGATCGTAGAGTTTGGTCAACGCTTCCAGGGGACTGAGTTCGTCAACGCTCAGGTCGAGCAGGGCCTGCTGCAGGGCGCCGGGCATCGCCGGCTCCATAGCGGGCGAAGCCGGGTCCGCCGCCTCTACGTGCCCATTCTGTGACGCGTCGCCGTCGCCCGCTTCCAACTGACGCAAGAGTTCGTCAGCGCGCTGAACGACCGGCCGGGGCAGACCGGCGATGCGGGCCACATGCACGCCGTAGCTGCGGTCTGCGCCGCCGGGCACCACCTGATGCAAAAAGACGATGTCCTCGCCCCGTTCGACCACGGCGACGTTGTAGTTGCGGGTGCGCGGCAGAATCTGCGGCAGGGCAGTCAATTCATGGTAGTGCGTGGCGAAGAGTGTGCGGCAATTCAATTGCGGGCTGTTGTGGATGTATTCAATGACGGCCCGCGCGATGGCGAGGCCATCCCAGGTGGAGGTGCCGCGGCCGACTTCATCCAGAATGATCAGGCTTCTTTCGCTGCTGCCGGCCAGGATGCGGGCAGTCTCGACCATTTCGACCATGAAGGTGCTGTGGCCGGCATGGATTTCGTCCTGGGCGCCAATGCGCGCGAAGATGCGGTCCACCAGGCCGATGCCGGCCTCGTCAGCGGGCACGAAACTGCCAATCTGGGCCATCAGCGTGATCAGCGCGACCTGGCGGATGCAGGTCGACTTGCCGGACATGTTGGGGCCGGTAATGATGTGGATGCGGCCCTCGTCGTCAAAGGAGCAGTCGTTGGGCGTGAAGCGCAGGCCCCGCTCCAGATTGCGTTCAACCACCGGGTGTCGACCCGCAACGATGTGCAATTGTCCGTCTTCACGGATTTGCGGTCGGCAATAGCCTTCGCGGACGGCGACTTCGGCCAGGGAGAGGAAAGCATCAAGATGCGCAATTGCGCGCGCCGTGCCGGTCAGGCGCGGCGTGAACGTCGCCAGTTGCTCGCAGAGCTTCTCAAACAGGCTTCGCTCCAGCGCCAGGATCTGTTCCTCGGCGCTGAGCACCTTCGCCTCGTATTCTTTCAGTTCGGGCGTGATATAGCGCTCGGCGTTGACGAGGGTCTGCTTGCGAATGTACTCCGGCGGCACGCTCGCTTCCCAGGTCTTGCTGATTTCGAGGTAGTACCCGAAGACCTTGTTGTAGCCGACTTTCAGGCGCGGAATGCCGGTGCGTTCCCGTTCGGTCTGCTCCAGCCCGGCAATCCAGTCCCGCGCGGCGCGGGTGGCCTGCAACACAGCATCCAGGTCGTCGGAATAGTCGGGCAAGATGACGCCGATGGCATTGAGAGTGGCGGGCGCATCCTCGCTGATGGCTCGCGAAATCTCCGCCGCCGCCTCTTCGCAGGCGTCGAGGCGTTCCGCCAGCGGTTTCAGCGCCGGCAGGTTGCCGATGAGCGCGACAAGGCGTGGCACGGCCAGCAGACTGTTGCGCAGGGCCAGCAGGTCGCGCGGCCCGGCGCGGCCGCCGGGCAGACGACTGGCAAGGCGCTCCAGGTCCGCGACCTGGCGAAGCGTACCCTGCAGGTCCTCGCGCAACGCGGCGTCGCCGGTCAGGGTTTCCACGGCGTCCAGTCGCGCCAGGATGCGTTCGGGTTGCAGGAGCGGCTGGTTGATCCATTGTCGCAAGCGTCGCGCGCCCATGGCCGTCACCGTTCGATCCAGGACCTGCAGCAGACTGCCATTCCTGTTTCCGTCCTGCAGGGACGCGACAAGTTCCAGATTGCGGCGGGTGAAAGTATCCAGCACCATAAACGATGCCGTATCGTAGACGCGGATGCCCGTCAGCCGGGCCAGGCTCTCGCGCCGGGTCTTGCGCAGGTAATGCAGGATCGCGCCCGCGGCGCAGACCGCCTGCGGCTTGTCCTGCAGGCCGAAGCCGGCCAGGGTCGTTACGGCGAACTGGCTGCAGAGCGCCTGTTCAGCGCTACTGAATTCAAAGCGCCAGTCGGGCAGGGGACTCAGGTGAATGTTCCCCGGCAGTGAGACTCCCCGCTGCGCCCAGCTTTCGGGCAGCAACACTTCACGTGGTGAAAGGCGCTCAAGTTCCTCCAGCACCTGCAGGGCGCACTGGTCGCCGATCAGGGCCGTCGCCGCAAATTCACCGGTGCTGATATCCACCCATGCGAGGCCGGCAGCGCGCCAGTCGCCGCTTTCGGCATTGCCGTCGGGCCAGAGCGCCAGAAGATAGCTGGGTTCGTCGGCGGCCAGAAGGGCGTCTTCGACGACCGTGCCGGGCGTGATGACGCGCGAGACCCGCCTTTCGATGATGCCCTGTGCCGGCGCTTCCCCCACCTGGTCACAGACCGCGACGTGGTACCCCTGTTCGATGAGGCGCGCGATGTAGTTTTCGAGCGCGTGATGGGGCACGCCGGCCATCGGGATGCGGCTGCCATCTTTTCCCGGGCTGACCGGGCGGCTGGTCAGGGTCAGATCCAAAACGCGGGCGGCGACTTCCGCATCGTCGTCGAAAGTCTCGTAAAAATCGCCCAGACGGAAGAAAAGGATACACTCGGGATAGTCGGCCTTGATGTCCAGGTATTGCTGGCGCAGGGGCGTGATTCTGGTCATGGTGGCTCCCGTGTTTTCCAGGAATCATTGTAGCCAGCGCCCATGTACGCGACAAGCGGCGGGCAGCGTTGCCAGGCGCCGCAGGAGGGCAGGTTGCGCATCATCGCGGTGGATCTGGGCGGCACCCGCATCCGGGCGGCCTGCCTTGACGAGAATCTGAACATCCTGCAACGGCGAGAGACGCTGACCCGGCCGGCGGAGGGTCAGGTCGCCGTGCTGGGGCGCATCGAGGATCTCGTCACTGCGGTGTGGCCGGGGGAGACGGAGGTCCTGGGCATCGGTGTTTCATCTCCGGGGCCGCTGGACCCCTACCGCGGCATTGTGCTGGCCCCGCCCAATCTGCCGGACTGGCACCAGGTGCCACTGGCCGACCTGCTGGCAGGTCGCTTCGCCGTGCCGGTGCGGCTGGGCAAGGACGCCAACGTCGCCCTGCTGGCGGAAGCGGCGCATGGCGCGGCGCAGGGTTGCCGTCACGCCATTTACCTCACGCTCAGTACCGGGATCGGGGCCGGCATTCTTTGTGACGGGCGCCTGCTGCTGGGCCACGGCGGTCTGGCGACGGAAGTGGGCAGCATGATGTTGCTGGTCAACGGTGTGGCCAGGCGCCTGGAAATGGAAGCCGCCGGCCCGGCTCTGGCGCGCCAGGCCCGGCAGCGCCTCGCCGCCGGGGAGGTGAGTCTCCTGCGAGCGATGTGTGACGGCGACCTGAGGGAGGTCGACGCGGCAATGGTGGGCGCGGCCGCGCAGCAGGGCGACCCGCTGGCGCTGGCGCTGGTCCGGCGCGCCGGCCGCCTGATCGGCCTGGGGCTGACCAGCCTGTTGCATCTCTTCAACCCCGAAGTCGTGGTCATTGGCGGCGGCCTGAGTCTGATTGGGGCGCCCTTGCTCGAGCCCATGCGCGACACGGTCCGACGCGAGGTGATTTACGAGGGTTACACGCGAAGCCTGCGAATCGAAGCGGCCGCGCTCGGCGCTGACGTCAGTCTGGTCGGGGCCGCTGCGCTGCTGCGCAGCGACGGCGGGCGGGAACTGGAAAACTGAAAGGCGTTATTCGCTGTCAGTCGTCCGGTCCGGCTGGCAATCCTCTTCAGACCAGGCATACAAGTCCAGGGTCGCGATGGCGCGCAGCTCCCGTACTTCGCAAAGATGGGCGCTCTCTGCCAGGGTAGTCGCAGTCGCAATGTAGTTTTCACTGTCGTGTGAGGTCTGCAGCAGCCAGAAGCGGCGATGCGCGCGAGCGCCGTCGAGCCAGCTCCCCGCCGCTTCCCTGTCGAAGTACCGGACGGAAAGGCGCAGGGAGTCCAGGTAAAAGTCCCGCGCAAGTGTCCAAATGAAGTTGTTGTCGAATTCACCGGCCAGCAGGAGTTCGCCCGCGTTCGCGTTATCGGCAAGTTCCCGGTGAATGACGTGCATGCGATCGAGGTAGATGGATCGATCGAAGCTGTATTTTAGCCCAGGGTTGGTGACGGCGTGGATGCCGGTGACCATCAGGGATACCAGTAGCCATTCCGCGACCCGGTAGCGCCGGTTTCGCTGCTGTCGGATCGTCCGTGCAAGCAGCAAGGCCATCATGGGCCAGAGAGGCATCAGGTAACGAATCCTCCCGGGAGTGATCACCTGTACCAGTTCGTTGCCAATCAGCGCCAGCGCCAGTGACAGGACCAGGACAAAGGTCAGGAACCCGACGGGTTCGGTCGCGGACTCCGGGGGGTTTTTCGACCAGCGCACAGCGATGACGATCAGCAACGCCAGCAACGACCAACCTGAAATGGCGTGCGGGACAAAGACATTGTTAAGCACAACACGCAGAAATGCCGTAAGCACTTCCGGCGCGCCAAGCGTGCTCAGCCTGAGATTGTCATCGGTCAGACTTTCTTCTATCCCGGTAAACAGGGCAGGCAACTGGGGAGCGGCCAACAGGGCGGCAAGGGCGAACAGGGCCAGCGGCGGCCAAATGGCGCGACGGTTTTTGCTGAACGCCAGGTGGAAGAGCGCAACAGCCACGATCGGCAATACAGCGAAATAGTGCAGATAGGCAAGACCGGTCGCCGCCAGCAACAGCCCCGCATAATGGACGGGCCTGGAGGGGCGCCGGTTGAAACGAAGTCTGCAGTAACTCCACAGCAGCAGGGTCGAACACAGCGCCACCGTGCTGAAAGACCGCGCGAACCACATAAAGAAAACGAAGAGTCCGGACGTCGCCAGCGCCAAAAGGGCCAGCAACCCTACGGAATGATGAAACAGGTCTCGACCCAGACGCCAGGTCCAGGCCAGGGCCAGCATGCCGGCGAGCAGCGGCAGGGCGCGCACGGCGGGCTCGCTCCAGCCGGCGATTTGCACCCAAAGGGAAACCAGCAGTGGCCAGCCAAAGGCCTGTTCGGCAGAGCGCTCGACCAGCATCACCCGGAAGTCGGCGAAGGAGAGCGGCTCTCGCTGGCCGCTGCCGGCCAGTCGCAGTGTCGCCAGTTCGTCTTCCTGAAAGGCGCGGTTGTCCAGCTGGCTCGTGGCGAAAACCATCGCCAGCAGCAGCAGCGGCAGGGCAAGCAGCCAGGGATGGCCGCGCAGGGCAGGGAGCGCCCGCGTCACAGGCGTTGCTGCCGGTGCAGGAAAGTTGACATCGAGCGCAATGTTAGCACAGTTGCCAGGAGCGACGGCCATGAATGCGACCACTTGAGACTCAGGCGTCGGCCGTTACAATGCAGTCATGCTGTTGATACCGGATTACCGTGTTCGCCAGCGGGACCTGCTACTGGAAATCATCCGGGCGATGACCTCGCGTCTGGACCTGGCGGAAGTGTTGCGCCTTGTGCTCAAGGCCTCCGTCACCATGGTAGGGGGCGAAGGACCAGGTCTTGTTGCGCTGCGCAATCCGGACTCCGGCGCCTATCACATTCAGGCCACCCTGAATATCGATGGCGATCGGATATCCCGTCTGGAGAGTCAGCTGCAGGAACTCGTCACCGGCATCCAGGAAGGGCTGGACTACCACGATCTGGAGGGGACGTTGCGGCGCATGACGGCGGAAATCGACCCGCGCATGCGCCAACTGTTTCCCATGCCCCTGGTCATCGCCGGCGAGCCCGTCGGCATTTTGATAGTCCTTCGGGACTTCCCGGCGGCCATCACGGTCGATGACCGGCAAATCCTGAGAAGCTTTGCCGATCACGCCGCCATTGCCGTGCACAATGCCAGATTGTACGAAAACATTGACCGCGAAAGGCAGCGGCTGAACGCCTTCGTCGCCCACAGCGCGGATGGCGTCATGATTCTTGATGCCGAACGTCAGGTCCTGCAACTCAATCCCGCGCTGGCAGGCATGACTGGCTGGAGCGAGGCCGAGTCTCTGGGCCGGCAGGAGGAAGAAGTGCTGGCGTGGAGCACGGTGTCGCCGGGAAACCTGCACGAAATGATGGACGGTGGCTGGCCGGTCCCTGCGCAGGACAGGGCCACACCCCTGTACGTTGAGGGCGACATTCTGCGACGGGATGGCCAGGTGCTCAGTATCGCGATAACCTACGTGCCCCTGCACGGGGAGGGCGGGCAGCTGGCAAACATTTTCGCCAACGTACGCGATATCACCCATTTTCGCCGGGCCCAGGAACTGCAAAACACCTTTGTCTCCGGTGTGTCCCATGAACTCAAGACTCCTGTCGCCCTGGTCAAGGGCTATGCCGGCACCCTGCGTCGGGAAGATGCCAACTGGGGCATGGATGAACTTCGTGAAGGGCTGGAGGTCATCGAGGACGAGGCCGACCGTCTGGCCGGCCTGATCGACAATTTGCTGGAAGCCAGCAGGTTGCAGGCGCAGAAAATGCAACTGGACCTTGGCCCCGTGGACCTGGTCGCGCTGGCGACACGGGTGGTCAAGCGCTTTCAGATGCAGGGCACGGCCCATGACTTTCGCCTCGCCTTCCCGGAAGCGTTTCCCGTGGTTGAGGCTGACGAGGCGCGTTTGCGGCGCGTAATGGACAATTTGCTGGGCAATGCGGTGAAGTACGCGCCGGAGGGCGGGCAAATCGAGGTGGGCGGCCAGGCGGGCGCCGGCGCCGTCACGCTCTTCGTGCGTGACGAGGGGATCGGTATCAGTCCGGAAGAACAGGAACAGATCTTTTCACGTTTCTATCGTGTCAATGACGCGCTGGGCCAGCGTACGCAGGGTACCGGTCTCGGACTCTACCTGGCGCGGGCCATTGTTAAGGCGCATGGCGGGTCAATGGGCGTTGACAGTCGTCCCGGCAAGGGCGCGACCTTTCATTTCACTCTGCCGCGCGAGATACGCAAGACTATTGACTCAACAGAGGAGCCATGATGCCAGCGAGCATGCCCGTCACCTGCCCTGCCTGCAAAGCCCTGGTTGAGGCCGACGTTGAGCAAATCATTGACGTCAGGCGGCAGCCGCATTTGAAACAGGCCCTGCTTGCCGGCCAGTTGAATCGCATCCAGTGCAGGGCCTGCGGGGCCAGCAATGCCTTGCTGACGCCGCTGCTGTACCACGATGCCGATAACGATCTGCTGTTGGCCTACGTTCCGCCTGAACTGAATCTGCAGGGAATGCAACGTGACCAGGTGGTGGGTGACCTGCTCAAGGAATTGACGGGCCGCATCCCCAAAGAGGACTTCCGCGGTTACATGTTCCAGCCCGGCCAGGTCTTGACGATGCAGGGCCTGATCGAACAGGTGCTGGAAGGAGATGGCGTCACGAAGGACGTGCTGGAAACGCAGCGTCAGCGCGTCGACCTGCTGGGCCGCATGGCGCAGGCAGACCCGAAGCGGCTGCGCTCGCTTGTGCGGAAACACGATGCGGAAATCGACGCCATGTTTTTCCAGGCCGCCCTTGCCATGATGCAGCAGGCGGTCCAGGAGGGTCAGGAGCCCCTGGTCAAGGCGCTGGCGGCCATTCAGGAGGCGGCCGCCAAACACTCCACTTTCGGCAGGGAACTGACGGCCCAGGCAGAAGAGCAGGAGAGAATCGTGAAGGACGTGGCCGAAAGGCTGCGGGCTTTGGGAGAGAAACCAACGCGCAGGGACATCCTGGCGCTGGTGCTGGAGCTGGCGGCAGATGACCCGCGTCTGCAGGCCCTTGTTGGTCTGGTGCGACCGGTGCTGGACTACGCTTTCTTTCAGGAACTCAGTATGCACCTGGGACGGGCGCCGGTGGCGGAACGCCCGCAACTGGAAGCGCTGCGCGAGCGTCTCGGCGAACTGACGCGGGAAGCCGATGCCCAGGCGCAGGCCGCCTTGCAGCGGGCGGCAGCCGCGCTGCAGGCCATCGTCGCCAGCCCGGATACCGACCGGGCCATTCGTGAGAACCGTTCGCTGATTGACGAAAACTTCATGGCCGTGCTGGCGGCAAACATCCGCGAGGCCGAAAGTCGGGTGGACGTCCAGGCCAGCAGCAAGCTCAAGGGCATCCACCAGAAAATCGTGACCCTGATGCGCCAGCAGATGCGCCCCGAACTTCGCTTTGTCAATGAATTGCTGGAAGCGCCGGATGACAGGGCGGCTCTGGCCATGCTGGAGAAGGGCGCGCGGGATTACGGGGATGCCCTGCTGCCGGCACTGACGGCCGTGGGAAACCTTTTGCGTCAGCAGGGCCAGAATGAACTGGCGCGTAGGCTGGACGTCCTGCACAAGGCTGCCGGCAACACAGGGGACGGCAGGGTCAATTGACGCTGTCTGCGGGCCAGTCCCAGATCCAGGTGTCCCTGAAGTTACAGGTTGTCATCAGGTTGTCGAAGCTGACGGCGGCAATTCCGATGGTGCCGGAGGGTACGGCGACCGGCTGCGCACCGACATATTGATGGTTCGCGTAGAAATACAGGTTTTCGCCATCCGCAATTACCAGCAAGTGATCGGCTGAAACGCCTGGCAGCAGGTCAGCCCGCAGCGGTCCGGGTGCAAAGGCGTCGCCATTGCGGCGTGAGAGCCCGGCGCTGCCGCTGTTGTCCAGCCACGCCAGGGTGTAGGTCTCTGCGCCCTGTGTTTCGAGCAACAGGCCGCAACCGGCGATTCCGTCGCCGGACCGCGTTTGCGCCTCAACCACACTGCCCAGCGCGAAGCGGGCGAAGCTGTTCTCACCGCCGAGGCGCAAGGTGCTGACGCCTGCACGATTGCTGATCACGAAACTTTCCGGCACATTCATGGCGAGGGCGCCGACGGCGGGAATCAGGCGATGTCGCCGGAGTTGACGAAGGATCGCCGGACGTTCCGTTCCTGATAACCAGTCGGGCACAATGGCGCCGGCATGGGTCTGGGCCGGAACTGTGAGCCTCAGACCACCGTACCATGCCGTAACCTGCCCGCCATCGGGACTGCCGGTAGCGGCGTACAGGCCGGTTCGACCCGGGCCGGAGGGCAGCCCGTCGACAATTCGACCCAGCGATTTGCGGTTGAAGAAAAATTCGATGGCATCGCCATAAAAGACCTGCCCCAGACTCTCCGGCTTTTCGCCGGGCTGAATGGCGGCATGGGGCGCCAGGCCGCGCAACACGCTGATGACGTCAGCAGCGCTGATCAGGTATTGCCAGCGCCCCTGGTCATCCACCATGAACCGCGCCCAGTCCCTGACACTTTCCCAGTGCGTGACGATACCGACGCGCCAGCCGCGATTACCGGCCACCTCGGTTACGGGAACGTGCAGCGCCCAGGCATCCCCGGGCAACTGCAGCTCGCGCACGAGGACGGCATTGGTGGCCGGGGGTTCCAGCGAGAGTACGGCGCGCCCCTCGCCAAGGAAACTGTCCACCGAGTCGGGCCGGGTGTCCCAGGCGGGAGTATTGTCAAAGTCCGCCTGCCAGGCGAGGGTCGACCAGCCTTCCTGCAGGATCAGTTCGTAATTGCCGGCGGCCCTGCCGACATTGCTGACGCGTACCCGGTAGCTGCCGTTGCCGGCCGGGCTGAAGGCTTCGATGACGGCGTTGCGGCTCAGCGGCCAGTCGACGTCATCGTTGGACGCGACGAGCGCGTCGTTGACGTCGAATATGTCGAGGCGGGGGTCGATGCCGCCGGTGACCGCATACGCGGAAAGCGACAACATGCTGCCGGCGCGGGCGTCAAAGTGCCAGTCCCGGGCGTCGCCGGCGGCCAGTTGACCCGTCACTGGCTGGAAATACTCAAGAACGCCTGTCTGCTGGGCCAGCAGCCCGCCAGGCAACGCGATCAACAGCAGCAATGGCAAGAGCCGGGCATGGCGCAGCAGGCGTTCCACACGCGTCCCGGACGGATTCAGACCAGTTCGGGCATCCATGCGGGAAAACGCTCGTGCAGGTGACGCAGACAGGCGATGAAGTCCTCCCTGCTCATCTCGCCGCCCTGCAACCAGCGCAACTGTTCCGCGCTGTGCAGTCGTTTCTGTTCACCGGCAAGACGCAGGTCACCGCCCTCCCTGCGCTGACGCCTGCCCTGCAGGGCGATGAAGCTGCCGTGGTTGCTCAGGGCCTCAAGGTCATCCTGTGACATGAAAGTGTAGACCGGTATGTGGCGGTCGTCCTGCTCGAGCGCAAGGGCGACCATGCTCCAGCCTTTTGGCACGCGGGCGCGTCGGTTGATGCGAAAGCGCCAGGTCAGGACGTTGACCACCTGCGCCGTATCCAGCGATTCCTGCTGTTCTTCCCGCCGCAGCAGGCGGATGCTTTTGTCCGTGACCGACACGCTTCGCCCACTGGGCCAGCGCTGCTTCAGGGGGCCTTCCAGACGCTGCGCCGACAGGGCAGCGAGCCCGAAACCTGCCACGATCGAAATGATGACGGAGCCTTCGATGACGACAAGCAATTGCCCCAGCAGAAACACAGCGAGCCAGACCGCCACAAAGATCAGCAACATGGCGAAGCGCAGCCATCCGTGTTCGGGGTCCAGCGGAAAGCGACGTTCACCGGGAAGGCTGACGGGAAGTGAATCATCCATGGTTTTCGTTCGGCCCCTGTCGCGAAAGTGGGTGGTCGGCGATCACAGCGTGGCGCTGCTGAACACCAGATTGAAACGGCGACAAAAAATGACGATGCTATTATACAGTCCGGGGTCTACCGCCGCCGGAATCGCATAGTTCTGATTGCCTGCATTGCCCTTCAGTCGGCCAAGATCGAGAGCCAGACCGCCTTCATTGAGTTCGGCAGGACTGCGCGGCGCCGGGCTGGCGGAAAGCATGACGCGCAGGTCCGGTCCGTTGGCGGCCCGGAAATTCTCCAGGCGCAGCACATGGCTGCCGTTCGGCCGGGTGTACACCAGGGCATCCCCCTGCGCCCAGTGCAGCGGGTCGATGCGAACGAAATTGCCCCGCGCCAGCAAAATGGAGACCGACTGTTGCGCTTCCTCGACGAGGACGGGGGGCTGCAGGGCGGCTTCAAGCATGGAGCGGGCCATGGCCGGGTCTTCACGCGCCAGTTGCAGCAGGCTTTCCCGCTCGAATTCACCCAGTTGACGGAATTCGTCCAGCATGTCCGCCCTCAGGCCGGGAAAGGCCTCGTCAACCACGTCATCCATCACCAGCGGGCGCCAGAGAGGGAAGCTCCAGGTCAGGGCCACCAGCAGGGCGCCCGCCAATGCGACCAGCAGTCGACTTCGCATCAGGCCGGGGGCGGCGCCAAATGGCCGCGTCGCGCCAGGGCGCTGGCTCCGACCGGCGAACCGGGGATGGGTCGTACAGGACTCGAACCTGTAACCTCTTGAATGTAAGTCAAACGCTCTGCCAGTTGAGCTAACGACCCGCGCTCACAGTGTACACCCCGGCAGTCTTTCCTGGCAATGACGACGGGGCGGCTCAAGGCAAAATCACGCCAACCGGCACGGCAGATCGGTAATTCCTTGCCAGCTGTCGCCCACCCCGACGCCCGTCATTGTCGCAGAGCCGCAGCCAGACTTCCCCCTCGCCGGCCGCCAGACATTCGCAGGAACGGTAACAATCCGACACCGGGAAGTCGAAGTAAGGCTGGTCGCGCCGGCTGCCTCCATGATTCGACCACGGGCGGATAGCTTTCAATGTTCTGGTTGTTGACGGCGCGCAGCGTCACGATGTAGTCCTCGACCGCGGCGAAAGCCGGAATGGTGAAGCGCTCCGTGGTCACCTGGTTGTCCTTGTTCCAGGCCTCGTCGCCCTTGCGCCAGTTGACCAGATAATGCGTCGCCTCGGCGGCCGCATTCCAGGTGACCACGCCGAACTCCGATATCTCCAGGCCGTCGGGCGATGGCGGCACATCGCTGGTGGTGAAGGAGCGCGCGATTTCAGCCCCGGCCTCCGTCACTGTCCGCACGTTGGCGCTGTAGTCAGATCCCGGGTCGAAATCCGGAATATCGTATTCGGGCTGAACAACCGGTACGTCCTGCATGTTGGTGGATGACTGAATGGTAAAGGTCCGGGCCTGGGACTGCGCGCCGCCCTGCCGGTTCCAGCTCCCTTGTACTGGTCGGCTTCCTCGACGGTGTCCCAGGTTACGCTGCCATCGTTGTTGATACGCAGATTCTTTGGCGCGCCGGGCGGCGTCCAGACCACGTTGTCGGACGCCGGCCCGGCGACGTTGGCCCCGTTGACGGTCTTGACCGTGACGGCGTACTCTCCGTCGTATCGAAGTTGGGGATGTTGCAGGACGTGCCGGTCACCTCGTGGCTGCCGGGAGAATCGTCACCCTTGAACCACTCGATGATGTAGCCCGCCGCGTCCGTCACGGCGTCCCAGGTGACCGTCGTACCGCCCGGTGCGAAGGCGATGTTGTCCGGCGGCGAGAGGGCCGTCAGGGGCGTCGCCGTCGGGATCACGTCTTTTTCTTCGGCAACCGGCTCCGTGTAATTGTAGCTTCTGGCGCGCCCCGCGATGAAACAATTGTCAGGGGCCTCCCGGTCATGCTGCCGTACCAGCAGGTCTTTTCCGCGTCCAGGTCCGCGATCTGGCAGGAATTGGTGGAGACCGTGTAGTACCCGGTTTCGAAATCACAGCCCAGGGTTTCGCCCTCAGCGATTTCACAGGCCATCACCTCGCAGGTATAGCCTTCTCCCAGGTTATCGAAGGTGATCAGACCGGTGTCACTGACTTCGAGAAAAGTAAAACCGACGTCGCTGTACTGGTCGCAGTCATCGGCCGTCTGGGGCAAGGCGGCCAGCGAGAGCAGAAACAGGGCCGGCCACCACAGGGCAACACGAAGCTGCGCACGCCGTAAAGCCATGGCTCTGCTCCCGCAACCAGCAGGCAAACAGAGAGTGATTGCATCAAATCACTCACATGACCGCATCAAACATTGATTATTAATACAGATATGGCGGAATTTCTGCGCAAATCGGGGATATCCCAACACTTTTGTCTTAACGCTCACGAATTCACAGCACACGGCATGGCCCCTCGCATTCGTCTGCGCGGGCGGGGCCATGCGCGTCGGCACAAGGCCTGCGGCGCGGAAATCCTGCCAGCCGCAAAACTCAACTACAGCTTCGGCAGGGTCAGGCGGTCCTGGCGCTGATACTTGCCGCGCTTGTCGGCGTAGGAGACCGCGCACACTTCATCGGCCTCGAGGAAGATCACCTGGGCGATGCCCTCGTTGGAGTAGACGCGGGCGGGCAGGGGTGTCGTATTGCTGATCTCCAGTGTGACGAAGCCCTCCCATTCCGGCTCGAAGGGCGTGACGTTGACGATCAGGCCGCAGCGGGCGTAGGTGGACTTGCCGACGCAGAGCGTCAGTACCTGGCGGGGAATGCGGAAGTACTCCATGCTGCGCGCCAGCACGAATGAGTTGGGGGGTATGACGCAGATTTCCCCCTGGTGGTCGACGAAGGAAGCGTCGGAAAAGTCCTTGGGGTCGACGATCGCCGAACGCACGTTGGTGAAAATCTTGTACTCGTCGGCCACGCGCATGTCGTAGCCGTAGGAAGAAAGGCCGTAGCTGATGACGCCCCCGCGCCTTTGTCCGTCGACAAAGGGCTCGATCATCCTCTCTTCCAGCGCCATGCGGCGGATCCAGTGATCGGGTTTGAGGCTCATGGGACCCCCTGCCGGTGTTCCGGCCTACATGGTCTCCGGCGCGTTCATGCCCGTCAGCGCCAGTACGCGGCGAAAGACGAGCTGCGCGGCGCGGTAGAAGCGAAGGCGCGCCGCCGCCAGTTCCGGCGGCACGTCCTCGCCCAGTACCCGCACGTTTTCGTAGAGCGGGTGAAAGATAGTGGCGAGTTCATGGGCGTAAAATGCGAGGCGGTGCGCTTCCAGTTCGAGGGTGGCCTGCTCAATGACGGCCGGCAATTCCAGCGCCTTGCGCAGGAAGTGTCGTTCCGCCGCGCCCAGCAGCGACAAGTCAGCCCCACTGTCGTCCATTCCCGCTGCATCCGCCCTGCGCAGGATTCCGGCGCAACGCACGTGTGCGTTCTGGATGTAATAGACGGGGTTGTCGTTGTTCTGCGCCACCGCAAGGTCGAGATCGAAATCAAGACGGGCGTCGGCGCTGCGCGCCAGCAGCAGATAACGCACGGCATCCGGCCCGGTCTCGTCAATCAGGTCGTCGAGGGTCTCGTAGTCGCCGCGGCGCGTGCTCATCTTGCGTTCCATGCCACCCTGCATCAGGCGCACAAACTGCAGGATCACGACGCGCAGACGCGATGAGTCCTCGCCCAGCGCGTCGAGAGCGGCGCGCACGACCTGATGCTGCACGTAGTGGTCGGCGCCGAAGATGTTGACGGCCAGATCGTAGCCTCGCGCCAGCTTGTCGCGATGATAGGCGACGTCCGGCAGGGTGTAGGTGGGGGTGCCATCGCTGCGCAGCAGCACGTGGTCCTTGTCGACGCCGAAGTTTGAGGCGCGAAACCAGGTGGCCGGCGCGCGACCGCGGGCGCGTTCCTGTTCGTCTTCGCTGGCGCCTTCCCATTCCGCGGCCTCGTACAGCTGGCCCCTGGCCTGCAGGTCCCCAAGCACATGTTCCAGAGCACCGTTTTCGTAAAGGCTGTGCTCGTTGAAAAAGCGGTCATGGCGGATGTCGATGCGCTCCAGCGTCCTGCGAATCTCTTCAAAGATCTGCGTTTCCGCATACTGCTGAAATCGGATTCTCCGGTCTTTTGCCAGCGCGTCGCCATGCCTGGCGACTAGGTCGCGGGCCATTTGAACCAGATAATCGCCATGGTAGAAGTCCTCGTCTGGCAGGTCGACCTGGCGGCCGAGGGCCTGCAGGTAACGCAGCCGCAGGCTTTCGCCAAGCATCTGCATCTGCCGACCGGCATTGTTGAAATAGTATTCGCGCTCCACCTCGTAGCCGGCCGCATGCAGGAGGCGGGCCAGGGTGTCGCCGACGATGGCGCCGCGGCTGCGGCCGATATGCAGGGGGCCAGTGGGGTTGGCGCTGACGAATTCGACCAGGGCGCGCTGGCCGGCGCCGGTCCCCACACTGCCCAGGGCATCGCCCTCCCGCAGAATCTCCTCGACCTGGCCGCAGAGCCAGGCCTCGTCAAGGCGGAAATTCAGGAAGCCGGGCGGAGCCACCTCCACACTGGCAAGAAAGGTGGCTGGCGGAAGGTGATCGGCGATGGCGCGGGCGATGTCCAGCGGCTTGCGGCGCATCGGGCGCGCCAGTTGCAGCGCGATGGCCGAGGCGTAGTCGCCGAGTTCGGGCCGGGCGGCTGGCCTGATTTCGACGGCGGGCCACTCACAGGAGGGCAGGGCGGCGGCGGCGGTGGCCGCCGCAAGCGCCTCTTCGACCAGGCGGGCATGGGCGGCGGGCAAAACGATCAAGCCATTCTCCCTTCTTGTGGAGCAGGGCCGCATTCTGGCGCAGCGGCCCGCATTGTGCAACGGTGATCAAAGCGACCGCCTTGCTGCTTCATGGTCCAGGTAGCCCGCGCCGGACCGGACCGGCCGGCCGCAATTGCGGCAACGCCAGCTGTCCACTTCACCAGGCTCAAGCCCGACCTCTGTGCATGCGGGGCAGCGCAACAATTCGGCGGGCGGACGGCCCCCCACCGGCGTCGCAGACCCCAGTTTGCGCGCAAAGATTCTTTCATAGTCGATTTGCCAGGGTTCACAACGCATCGATTCGGCGCCATTCCCTTGTAGCAGCCGGGCCAGCTGTTTGTGGTCCCAGGTCTTGCCGGGCATCAGGCGGGTGTTTACGCGATTGCTGATGAACAACAGGCCGCCAGGACGCAACACGCGCAGCATTTCGGCCAGAACGCCACCTGGTCGGCTCATGAATTCGAGTGCTTCGAGGCAGGTGACCACATCGAAGCTTTCGTCCTCAAAGGGCAGGCTCAGGGCAGGACAGCGCAGCAACAGACAACGCTGCTCCTGGCCGCACAACTTGCGCGCCGCAACACCCAGCATGCCGCGGCTGAGGTCGGCAGCGACGATCCGACCCTGGAAATCCGGATATTCAAGCAGGGCCAGCGGCAGGCGGGCGGTCCCTGTAGCGACGTCCAGCACCATCGGCGCGCGGTGTCCGTCCAGTTCATCCAGCAGGGGCCCGGCCAGCAGGGCCTGTTCGTAGACTTGCTGGAAGTTCTTGGAGTCGTCGTAACGGCTGGCAAAGCGATCGTAAAGCCAGACAACCACGTGACGACCCAGGTAGACTCCCTCGCTTGCGATCAGAAGCCACCAGACAAGCCAGACGAGCGCCAGCGCCAGGAGGGCGGCGACGGCAGTCAGCGCTGCCTCAGGCATCGAAGCCCGACCCGTCCGTCCGTCCGGACGCACCAGGGTTATTCATGCGGAAAGCCAGGCGTTGTCTAGTTGAGCCGCCAGCTGCCGCTCTCCTCGATAAAGCGGAAGCCCTCACCATAGAGGCTGTGCATCACGTGTTCACCTGGCGCGGCGACAAAGCGACCGCCTTCATAGCGGAGCGTGGGGTGGTACTCGTAACTTGTGACGAAACCGAATTCATCCGAGGTGGCCCAGCCCAGCAACTCGCGCACCTCGCTGTTGTCGCGCCAGAGGCGGCCGAATCCCCGGATCGGTTGCAGCAGCGCGTCATCGGGCGGCACGATTCCGGGATCGGACTCCAGGTCACCTTCCTGAAACAGGTCATCGTAAACGAACCAGTCTCCGCTGCCAGCGCCAGTGACCACCAGGACCCAGATTTGTCCCGTCGGTTGCAACCAGAACATGCGGCCCCGCTCGAAGATTTGCTCGGCCACCTGTATCTGCCGCACGGTTGGCGTCGGTTGCGTGAAGAAAGGCGTGCCTGACAGGGGCGCAGGTGTGGCGGTGGTCGCCACCGCCGGCGACGAAACCGCTGTTGAGGTCGCCGTTCCCGCGCCGGTTGTCGGGCTCGCCTGTTGGGCCCGGTCCGGGAGGGGAATGGCCGTGTCAGCGATCGCCTGGGCGGCGAAGCCCGCCGGTGTGGCCGTTACCACCAGGACAATTTGCGTCGGAGGAGGGCCCTGACAGGCGCTGACGAGAACCCCGATCAGCATGACGCATAACCAGGCCCGTCGATACATGGTAATCTCCAGAAAAATCCGAGCCCGGTACCTTCGAATTCGGATCTGATGACCTGCTGACATTTTAGCAAAGGTGGGAACCTTTGCAAACCGTGCCGGGGTGGGAGGTGAATTCCATGCGGCCTCTGGCTGTCACACTCGATAAACAGTCCCGGACGCTGGTCATCCGCTGGCAGGACGGTGTGATCTGCCATTATCCCTGGGCGCAGTTGCGCGAAGCCTGTCCCTGCGTCGCCTGCCGCGGCGGCCATCGCTATATGGGTTCGGCCCACGATCCGCAGGACCTGCTGGAACTCAAACCCGCGCGCTCATGGCAACTGGTATCGGTCGATTTTGTAGGTTCCTATGCCTTGCAACCGGGCTGGGACGACGGCCACGCCACCGGCATCTACAGTTGGGCCTACCTGCGTCGGCTTTGTCCGCCCGCCAGAGAGAGCGAAGATGCCGGGCCGGTCAGCCAGGGTGGGGGCTCAGGGAGCGGCCAGTAGTTCATCGACCAGCGGGCTGCGGCTGAAATTGCAGCGGGCGGCCTCGGGGATGAATCCTTCGCGAATCGAATCCAGGGGCGCCTGCGGGTTGTAGGCGTTGTAGACCAGACGCGACACTTCCGCCATGAGAGGCAGGGAGCGCTGGAAATCCAGCCATTGCGGCCGGTTTAGCAGCAGCACGATGACGTAGTCGCCGCCGGGTGTGCGGAAGAGAGCGGCGTTGCTGTGCGTGTCGGCGATCCAGCCATGCTTGTGCGCTACCTCAGTGTTGGCCGGAACGCCGGCCCGCAGGAGGGCGTCCACCGTATTGTTACCCATCACCAGCAGCGCCTGGCGGCATTCGCGCCCTTCCAGACCGGCCTCCGCAAGGGAGCTGTCTCCGCCGCGGGCGCAGTAATACAGCGACGCCAGCTGCTGTCCGGCGTCACGCGCAGTGATCCGGTTCCAGGGGTCGGCATCAGCCACGGCATCAACTTTCAATGATGGCGGAATCTTCGGGAAGACGGCCGGTGGTTGCAGGGTTTGCCCCGGTATGGTGTAGGGCGTGAGCAGGTAGCTGCCGCTCATTTCCAGGGTTTCCAGCAGAGCGGTACTCTGTGCCGCTCCCTCCCAGGGGTCGCCCCCGCCGACCTGCGTCAGCAGGCGGTTGGTGGCCACGTTTTCGCTGCAGATCATGGTGTTGGCCACGTCGATGGCGAGGTCGCGCGACAGCGGGACCTGCAGCGTGGCGAAAAGGGCGGTCAGGACGTTTATTTTCTGGATGCTTGTGCCGCTGAACGCCAGTTGCTCATGAAAGCCGACAGCGGTTGCGCTCGTCAGGTCCACGATGTAAAGCGCTGCCGGTTGCCCGCTTTCGCGTTCAAAGCCGGCCGCCAGCAGCAGGTCCCAGGCCTGGTGGGCGATGGCGACCAGATCGACCGGCGCCCCCTGCTGACTGCCGCCCTGGCCGTCTACCGCACTGACCTGACCCAGCGATGGCGTGGGCGTCAGGGTCGGCAGATGCAGCACGCTTTGCGTGAACAGGGGCAGGCTGGCGAGGTCGCCCTCAATTTCCAGCAAATCAAGGGCGATCCAGGCGCGGCCCGTCGGTCCGCGCGCGTCCAGGACCTGGACCCAGGGCACCAGACTGTGTCGGGCCGTGAGTCGGAAGCGCTCGCCGGCCTGGCCCAGGGCGATGCGGGCATATTCCACGCCAGGCCCCTGACGAATGTTCACCGTGCCGGCGAGGGCGCCGTAAACGGCCGCCAGCGGCGCCGGTGTCGAACTCTGTGGCGTCGGAGTCATCGACCCCGTGGCGGGAGCGGAAGCGAGTGTCGGCCGCGCCGGGTTGGCTGGCACGACCTGGGTTGACAGGGGCAGGCTTTGGCTGTCGCCGTCGAGAATCACCAGGTCGGCGTAAACCCAGCCCATCGCCTGACCGCGGGCATCGCCCAGCAGGTACCAGGGGTAGATTTCGCTGCGTGCCAGCACCGGCCAGCGTTGGCCGTGGTAAATCTCACCCCGCAGTTCGGACTCAACCGCGGCGGCCGCTCGCAAGTTGGCCTGGCCCAGCGCTTCGGCCGTCACCGGGGCGGGAGACTGGGAAAGGGCCGGCCAGGCCGTCAAAAGGGCGAGAGCCAGCAGGAGCAGCCCGTGACCCATGGTTCAATCCTCCCTGACAAGAGCTCAACCAGAGTTCATGGTAGGCAGGCCGCCCGCGGCGCGCAAGGCAGTCGTTGACAGTGCGGCGAACCCTGCTACAATGCTCGCGTCAGCCGAAGTGGCGGAACAGGCAGACGCGCTACGTTCAGGGCGTAGTTCCCCTCGGGGAGTGTGGGTTCGACTCCCACCTTCGGCAAGGCCGGGCAGTCCCGTATCGGGGGGCTGCCTTTGCGTTACTCCCGGTCCGGCAGGGCGATGATGATCGGCTCGTCGTTGATGAAGTGCGCCAGCAGCAGGGCCGGCGCGCTGCCCCTGTTGTGCAGGCTGTGCGCGACTCCCGGCGCCACGAAGAGTGTGCTGCGGGCCCTCGCCAGCACCTGATGCTCGCCCATGTCCACCAGCAACTCGCCTTCCAGCACCGTTAGCGTTTCCTCGAACTCGTGAAAATGCAGGGGAATCCGCTCCCCGGGCAGCAGGCGCTGTTCCCAGACCACGACGCTGCGTGCGCCGCAATCGCGGGTGACGATGCTGCGCGTCTGCAGGCCGCTGCGTTTCGTGCGCCACGCCGCCTGGCGTTCGTGCTCGATAAGGCTCATGGGGCTTTTCCCGCTGTCCTGTAGCCCTGGTTATACTCTGATTCATGAACGGACGTCCAGGCGCGCCGGTTCCCCGCATCAACGGCATTCAGGTGGTGTTTGCCGTCATTCTGACGGTGGCGCTGACCCTTGCCATCAACTTCAGCACGCGCATCAGCGCCGGCAGACCGCTGCAGGAAGCCCGCCGCCAGGTGCTGGCTGAAATCGAATCCCTGCGGGCCGACCAGGCGAATCTCATCGCCGAACGGGACCATGCCCGCAGCGATTTCTACGTGCAGCGCTGGGCTAGGGATGAGGGGAAGATGGTGCGTCCGGGCGAGCGACTCGTCATTCCAGTGCCGACTGAAAACACCCTGTACATTCCGCCGGTCAGCGCCAGCGACGGCAGCGCTGCGCTGCGCGTCGAGGTGCAGACCCTGCCTCGTCGTACCCCCAACTGGCAGCTGTGGTGGGCGCTGTTTTTCGATCAGCCCCCGCCGGACCTTGACAGTTAACCACCCGGCTGCACGCCTGCCGGCGCAAGAACTTCCAGCTGGACGCCTGCGGCAGTTTGCAAAAGGGCGCCTGGCTCGGCCTGCGCGACTCGCAGTACGCCCAGCGCATGTCGCACGCCATCCGGCGCGGTGACGCTGCTGGTCAGGCGGCCGGCGACCCGCCCCTCATGCAGCAGCTCCGCCGGGGCCTCCACCGCGGAGGCGGGACGCAGGCGCATCATCATCTTCGCCAGTTGCCCGCGACTTTCCATGCGGGCGATAATCTCCTGGCCCGTGTAACAGCCCTTGCTGAAGCTCACTTCGTCCCACAGCCCCAGTTCCAGGGGAATGTAGTCCGTCGTCAGTTCACTGCCCGCTGCCGGCAGCCCGGCACGCACGCGCAAGGCATTGAAGAGGAGCGATCCGGCGGGCAGCGCGCCGGCGCCGCACAGCGTCTGCCACAGGTCCGCCGCGGCTGCCGCCGGCAGGAGCAGGGAAAGGCGCGGCACGCCGGGCGCCTTGCGCGGCGCAACCTGCAGGTCATGGCCGGCCAGTTCCGCGCGACCGAGCTTGCAGCCGTTCCGGCCTGCATGCGGAAGTTGCAGCAGGGCAGGGGCCGTGGGGCCGATCAGGTCGAAGAGGCTGTGGTCGGGCGCAAGATCGGTGATCTGCACGTCATCGTTGAAAAAGATGTTGCGTTGCAGGTAGTCCCGCAACGGCGCCGCCCGTCCGGGCCCGCCGAGCAGCAGGAGCCCCTCCGCCTCGCGCCAGATTTCAACCCGCTCCAAAACCCGACCGTGCCAGTTGGTGAAAATCGTCGGGCATCCCTGGTTGAGGCCCGGGGCCAGCACGTCATTGGTGGACAGGCGCTGCAGGAGATCGGCCGCGCTTGCGCCGGCGAGCCGCATACGCGCCTCATGCGAGCGGTCGAGCAGAACGGCGGAGTGCAGGGCAGCCTGCCAGGCCCCTTGCGAATCGCCGAAATGCAACGGAATGCCGTCCGGCGCAAGACATGCGCCCTGGGACTGCTGCAAAGCGCGCAGACCCATGATCAGGACAACAACAGGGGTTCGGTGATGTGGAGCTGTTGCGCCAGACCGGCCGGCAATTCAGGGTCCTGCAACGAGGTCCAGCGCCAGCCTGCGGGAGCGTCGCCGGGAGCGTCATCAAGCCGGAAGACCCAGGTGAGGTGCAACTCCGGACCGCGCGCCTCAACCAGAGTCGGCGGCACAAAGGAGCCGGCGTGACCCAGGGGATTGTGCAGGCAACCCTGTGCATTCCAGGGCAGGTCAGCCAGACACTGCAGGGCGGCCTGGTGCAGTGCCTGCGGCGCTCGCAGAGGCCGCCAGGGCAGGGAATCGCTCCCTGTCCGTAGCAGCGCCCGCTCCCCGTCCATGACCAGCAGCCGGGCGAAGAAACGCCGTTGACTGACGCGCTCCCGATTCAGCCGACGCCGTTTGCGACGCTCCTCCAGAATCTCGCGCAGCCTGTCGCAGGATGTGACCAGATCGTCGTTGACGATGACTTCATCCGCGAGAGTCGCGTACTGCATTTCCATGTGCACGCGACGAATGCGTGACTGAATGTCCGCTTCCCGGTCGCCCCTCCTCTGCATCCTCTGTTTCAGTTCCTGTGGCGAGGGGGGTTCAACGAAAAGCAGCACGCTGTTTACGGGATAAAGGATCTGCAGGCAGGTGGCGCCCAGCACGTCCAGGTCGGCGATGAGCATCTCGCCGGCCGCCAGACGGCGTTCAACGGCCATGCGTGGCACACCGTAGTAGCGGCCGGGATGGACTTCCTGCCATTCCAGCAATTCGTCGTCCGCGATCATTTGCCGGAAGCGTGGCATGGAAACGAAGTGGTACTCGCCGGCCTCAAGTTCGCCAGGCCGCGGCGAACGCGTGGTACAGGTCGCCAGGTGCTTCAGCCAGGGCAATCGCCGCAGGGCATCGTTCATCAGGGTGTTTTTGCCCGCGCCCGGCGGTCCGACCACCATAAAGAAGATGCCGCGACCGTCGCTCAAGCCCTCTCCCTTTCAGGCTGTGATGGCTTGCCCCCAGTGTACCAGAATGCGTGTCGCTGAACAGGTTGCCCTGTGAGTTCTCCCGGCCAGGGTGTAGACTGAATGCGGCACGCAGGATGGCGGAGCAGTGATGGGCGCGAGGATACTTGACGGCAGGGCGTTGGCGCAGCGTCTTCAGGCGGAAATCGCGGAGGGCGTGGCCCGTTTGCGCCAGGAACATGGCCTGGCGCCCAGGCTGGCCGCCCTGCTGGCCGGGGACGATCCGGCCTCGGCGCAATACGTGCGCATGAAGCGCCGCGCCTGCGAAAGGGTGGGCATTGAATCGCAAACGCAGGAACTGAACGCCGACAGCGACCAGCGGGCGGTGGAGCGGGCCCTGCGCGTCTTCAACGCCGATCCGGCCGTCCATGGCATCCTGGTGCAGTTGCCGCTGCCGCCGCAGATCGACGAGCAGAAGGCCCTGGCGCAGGTGAGTCTCGCCAAGGACGTGGACGGCTTCCATCCCCTGCACGTCGGCCAGCTGGCCATGAAGGGGCGCGAGCCGGCCTTCGCGCCGGCGACGCCCTCCGGCGTGATGGTCATGCTGAAAGACGCCGGCGTGTGTCTGGCAGGCGCGCACGCCGTCGTGCTGGGCCGCAGCAATATCGTGGGGCTGCCACTGGCCCTGATGCTGCAAAAGGCTGACGCCACCGTGACCCTGTGCCACAGTCACACCCGCGACCTGCCCGCCCTGGTGCGCCAGGCGGATGTGCTCATCGCAGCCCTGGGGCAGCCCCTGTTTGTGAAGGCGGAGTGGCTGAAGCCGGGCGTGGCGATCATCGACGTCGGCACCAATCGCATTGAGGATCCCTCCAGCGAGCGCGGCTGGCGCTGGGTCGGGGACGTGGACTTCGAGCGCGCCAGGCGGGTGGCGGGCGCCATCAGCAGGGTGCCCGGCGGCGTGGGGCCCATGACCATCACGATGTTGCTGCGACATACCCTGCTGGCCGCTCAACGCAGCCTCGGCCCGCATGTTTGACCCTGGACTATTGAGGAAAGTGCCGGCTCGGCAGGCTGGCCGGCAGGGAGAGCGCCTGATGACGGATTCGGGGACCATCGAAGATCTGCGCGCCCGCGTGGCGCTGGAACGGGACACGATCATCGCTTTTTTGCGCGAACTCTGCGCGATCCCCAGCATGGACAGCCAGATACGTGACGTGGGCGAGCGCGCCGAAGCGGAGATGCGGCGCGTCGGCTTTGACGAGGTGTGGTGGGACCGCATGGGCAACGTCGTCGGGCGCATTGGCGACGGGCCGCGCAAACTGCTCTACGACAGTCACCTCGACACCGTTGGCGTCGGCAACCCGGAGGAGTGGGACTGGGACCCTTTCGAAGGCGTGGTGCGGGACGGAGTCCTCTTCGCCCGCGGCGCCTGCGACGAGAAGGGCAGCACGCCGGGCATGATTTACGGTCTGGCGCTGGCGCGTGAACTGGGTCTGCTGGAGGGCTTCACCGGATACTACTTCGGCAACATGGAGGAATGGAATGACGGCAGCGCGCCGGACGCTCTTTACAACGTGGAGGGACTGCGGCCGGACCTGGTGGTCATCGGTGAACCGACTGACATGCAGGTCTACCGCGGCCAGAAGGGGCGCGTCGAAATGCGGGTGGACGCCCGCGGCCGCAGTTCCCACGCCGCTTCCAACCATCTGGGCGACAATCCGATCTACAAACTGCTGCCGGTGATGGAACGCATCCGGCGTCTGGAGCCGGAATTCCGCGACGATCCCTTTCTCGGTGACGGCCGCGTCACGATCACCGACATCCACGTGGACACGCCCAGCATCAACGCCGTGCCCAACCACGCCACCTGCTTCGTCGACCGGCGTCTGACCTTCGGCGAGGACCCCCACGAAGAACTTCGGCGCCTCCAGTCGATTGTGGGTGAGCGGGACGACATGGAAGTCTCGATTCTGCGCTACGAGGTGCCCAGCTACACCGGCTACGTGTACCCGCTCGACAAGATTTACCCGGCCTGGGCGCTGGAAGAGGAACATGCCCTGGTGCAGGCGGGTCTGCGCGCCGGTGAAATGCTGTGGGGCCCGCTGGAAAAGCCGGGGAAGTGGAACTTCTCCACCAACGGCGTGTTCTGGGCCGGCAAGGCCGGCATCCCCTCGATCGGTTTCGGCCCGGGCGAGGAAGCACATGCCCATACGGTTCTGGACCAGGTGCCTCTGGAGGACGTGGTGCGTTCCACCGAGTGGTACGCCCTGCTGCCCGCCACACTGCTACAGGCGGAGGCGTGACCGGCGTACCGGTAAGGGGTACAATTTCGCCCTGTTTGAGCGGGCACAGGAGAGGCAGTGATGCAGACGGACTTGCGCGGTCGCGACATGATCACCACCCAGGAATGGACGCGGGACGAAATCGATACCCTGCTGGACGTCGCCTGGGACCTGAAGCGACGGCGCGCGACCGGCGAGCCCCACGCCCTGCTGCGCGACAGGGTGCTGGGCATGCTGTTCTTCTTCTCCAGTACGCGCACGCGCATCAGCTTCGAGGCCGGCATGGCCCAGCTGGGCGGTCACGCCCAGTTCATCGAGAGCCATACCACGCAAATCAGCCATGGCGACACCGCGAAGGAAATCGGCGAAATCGTCGGGCGCTATACTGACGGCATCGCCATCCGCCAGTGCGACTGGGACTTCGGCAACCGCTACATTCGCGAGGTGGCCGCCGCCAGCCGCGCGCCGGTGCTGAACATGCAGTGCGACGTCTACCATCCCTTTCAGATTCTGGCTGACCTGATGACCATCATGGAGCGATTCGGGCGCGATCTGCGCGGCCGCACCATGAACGTCAGCTGGGCCTACGCCGCCAGTTACCAGAAACCGATTTCGGTGCCCCAGAGCCTGATCCTGCTGATGTCGCGCTTCGGCATGAACCTGCGCCTGACGCATCCGCCGGAGTACAAACTGATGCCGGACATCCTGCAGCAGGCGCAGGACAACGTGGGGCAGCATGGCGGCTCGCTGGAACTGATCGACGACTTCGATGCCGGTTTCCGCGACGCCGACATCCTCTACCCGAAGAGTTGGGGCGCCCTGCTGACGACGGATGACGATGAAGAATCGGCGCGCATCGGGCGGCAATACACGGACTGGATCACGGACGAAAGGCGCATGGCGCTGGCGCAGGACCACGCCGTCTACATGCACTGTTTGCCGGCGGACCGCAACATTGAGGTCACGGACGGCGTGATCGACGGGCCGCAGAGCGTCGTCTACGACGAGGCCGAGAACCGCCTGCACGTGCAGAAGGCGACCATGGCGCTGACGATGCGTTAGCGCCCGGCGAGTGTCAACCCCGGCAAAAGGAGGGGCCTCATGGTAGGCAAGCTGGCCGTGGTCGCCGTCGGTGGCAACTCGCTCATCAGCGACCCGCGCCGGCCCGAAATTGACAGTCAGTGGGACGCCGTTCGCGAGACCTGCCGCAACATCGCCGCCATGATCGCCGCCGGCTGGAGCGTCACCCTCACCCATGGCAACGGGCCCCAGGTCGGCACCAACATGCAACGTTTTGAAATCGCGCAGCGGCACGGCCTTTACGAGGTGCCGCTGGACCTGCTGGTGGCGCATACCCAGGCCAGCATCGGTTACATGCTGCAGCAGGCGCTGGACAGCGCGCTGCGGCGCCACGGCATCAACCGCACCATCGTCACCGTGGTGACGCAGACCACGGTAGACGCGGCCGACAGGGCCTTCGCCAACCCGGACAAGCCGGTGGGCGGCTTTATGAGTGAGGCGGAAGCCCGTCAACGCCAGGCCGAGGGCTGGACGCTGCGCGAGGACGCCGGCCGGGGCTGGCGGCGTGTGGTGCCCTCCCCGCTGCCGCTGGCACTGCAGGAGACCAATGCAATTCGCATGCTGGTGATCAACGATTACATCGTCATCGCCGCCGGTGGCGGTGGTGTGCCGGTCGTGCGCAATTCCCAGGGCGATCTGCGCGGCGTGCGCGCGGTGATCGACAAGGACCGGGGCGGCAGCCTGCTGGCGCGCGAACTGCGGGCCGATCTCTTCATCATCTCTACCGGCGTGGAAAAGGTGGCGCTCAACTTTAATCGATCCGACCAGCGGGACCTGGACCTGCTCACCGTCGCCGAAGCCGAGCGCTATCGCGACGAAGGGCACTTCGCGCCCGGCAGCATGTTGCCCAAGATCGAGGCCTGCCTGGACTTCATTCGCCATGGCGAGCCGGAAGCCATCATCACCAACCCGCCCAACCTGGCGCGGGCCCTGCACGGCGAGGCCGGCACGCGCATCCTGCCGGCGCCGCTGCCCGCATGAGCGGCGTACGCGAATTGCGCTGCGTGCTTTGCGGCGACGGCCATGCGCCGGACGCTCTGGACTACGTGTGCCCCGACTGCGGCGAGGTCGGCACCCTGGACGTTCTTTACGATTACCCCCGCTTGCGCGCCCAACTGGACCGCGACGCCCTGCTCGCACCCCGGGCGGAGGGCATGTGGCGCTGGCGCGCCCTGCTGCCGCTTGCTGCGGAGGACCGCGTGCCGCCCCTGCCGGTGGGCGATACGCCCCTGTTGCCGGCGCCGTATCTGGCGCGGGACCTGGGCCTGCGCGCGCTGTGGCTCAAGGACGAGGGGCGCAACCCCACGGCCTCGCTGAAAGACCGCGCCAGCGCCATGGTGGCGGCGCGCGCCCTGCGTGGCGGGCGGGGGGTCGTCAGCACGGCCAGTACCGGCAATGCGGCGGCGGCTCTGGCGGGCGTCTGCGCCACGCTTCCCGAACTGGATGCCATCATCTTCGTACCGGCCGGCGCGCCGGAGGCCAAAATCGCCCAGTTGCTGGTCTACGGCGCGCGGGTGCTGCTGCTGGACGGCAGCTATGATCTGGCTTTTGAGCTCTGTTTCCGCCTGTCGCAGGAAGAGGGCTGGTATTGTCGCAACACGGGGATCAATCCCTACACCAGCGAAGGCAAAAAGACGGCAGCCTTCGAAATCGCGGCGCAACTGGGATGGCGCATGCCGGACGCCGTGGTGGTCAGCGTCGGTGATGGCAGCATCATCGGCGGCCTGCACAAGGGTTTCCGGGAGTTGCGCCTGCTGGGCTGGACAGAGCGGGAACCGCGCCTGATCGGCGTGCAGGCGGAGGGCAGTTCGGCCCTGGTACAGGCGGCCCGCGAGGGCATCGGCGCGGCGGCCATGAGGGCGCAGAAGGCCTCCACGATCGCGGACAGCATCTCGGCCGGGCTGCCGCGGGACCGGGCAAAGGCCCTGCGCGCCGTGCAGCAGAGCAACGGCGCCTGGGTCAGCGTGCCGGACGAGGCCATTCTGGCCGCGATTCCGCGCCTGGCCCAGGCCAGCGGCGTCTTTGCCGAACCGGCGGCGGCGGCGGCCCTGGCGGGGCTGGAGAGCGCGATCGCCCGGGGGCAACTGTCCCGCGACAGCTCGGTCGCGCTGCTGGTCACCGGCAACGGTCTCAAGGACGTGGCGACGGCAGGCCGCAGCGTCGGCGCCGCCCAACGCGTGCCGCCGGACGAGAACGCCATCCGACGGGCCCTGCAGGAACGCGCGGCATGAGCGGCAGCCCTGTTTTTTCGGTCGTCGTCCCGCTCTTCAACGAGGAGGAGAACGTGCCGACGCTGCTGCAGCGCCTGCGGGCGGTGCTGGACCAGACCGGCGCCGCCTGGGAAGTGGTGGCGGTCGACGATGGCAGCGGCGACCGCACGCGGGAGCTGCTGGAAGCCGCGGCCACGACGGACGATCGCCTGCGCATTCTCGGTCTGGCGCGCAACTTCGGCCACCAGATTGCGGTGACGGCGGGGCTCGACCACGCGGCCGGCGAGGCCGTCATTCTGATCGACGGCGACCTGCAAGACCCGCCGGAACTCATCCTGGACATGATCGAGCGCTGGCGGGCGGGCCACGACGTCGTCTACGCCATTCGCAGCGAGCGGGAAGGCGAGAGCCGCTTCAAGAAACTGACGGCGCTGGTGTTTTATCGTCTGATCTATCGCATCACCGACGTGGACATTCCGCTCGATACCGGCGATTTTCGCTTGCTGGACCGCAAGGTGGTGGACGCGCTGAACGCGATGCGCGAACGCAACCGCTTCATCCGGGGCATGACCAGTTGGGTGGGCTTCCGACAGACCGGCGTGCGTTACGTGCGTCAGACGCGCCACGCCGGCGAGACCAAATATCCCCTGCGCAAAATGCTGCGCTTCGCGCTGGACGCCATCACCGGCTTCTCCTGGTTCCCGCTGCAGGTCATGATTTACTTCAGCCTCTTTCTGGGTATCCTTTCGGTGCTGGCGGTGCCGATCATTTCGCTCATGCGCCTGGCGCTGGGCCCCGGTTTTCTGGGTGGTCAGGTGACCACCATCGTCATGCTCCTGCTGCTGGGGGCCTTCCAGCTTTTCTTTTTGTTTGTCATGGGGCAGTACGTGGCGCGGATATTCGACGAGGTGCGCCAACGCCCCCTGTATCTGGTCGCTCATCGGACCGGCTTTGCGGCGAGGGATGCCGGGGCCCGAACCGGGCGCGATGCCCCCGAATGCGCAGATACGGAGCAGCCCCCGGATGAAAGCGCGCAGGAAAGTGAGGGTGACAGGTGATCACCGGGCCGACCTTTGACGAGATGTTGCGGCCTGGCCGAATCGCGGCCGGGACGCGCCGCCGCGCCCGGCAGGTACGGGAGAGGGACCCGCTGGACGTGCACAACCTCTTCAACATCAGCTGGCGCGACGCCGACGACCGCATCATGGCTTTCACCCTGCCGCCGCAGCTGACGGGCGTCGAGACGCCGATCGCTGTACTCTACGGCCGCGATTTCCCCTCGGGCAGCCACAAGGTCGGCGCGGCCTATTCAGTGCTGCTGGAGGGGGTGCTGACCGGCGACGTGGACCCGGCGCGGCACGTTCTGGTGTGGCCCTCGACCGGCAACTACGGCATCGGCGGCGCATGGGTCGGCGGACGCATGGGCTGCGACAGCCTGGTGGTCTTGCCCGAGGGCATGAGCCGCGAGCGATTTGAGCGCATCGAAGGTTATGGCGCGCGCATCCGGCGCACGGCGGGCTCGGAGAGCAACGTGAAGGAGATCTACGACGAGACGAAGCGACTGCGGGCGAGCGGCGATCACATCCGCATCCTCAACCAGTTTGAGGTAATGGGCAACTACCGTTTCCACTATTACGTCACCGGCAACACCATCGCTGAGCTGGCCGGCGAACTGGCGGGGGCCGGCATCGGCGGCGGCGTGGTGTCGGCCTTCGTGTCGGCCATGGGCAGCGGCGGCACCATCGCCGCCGGCGACCGACTCAGGCAGATCTGGCCGCAACACAAAATCGTGGGGCTGGAACCGCAGCAGTGCCCGACGCTCTACAACAACGGCTACGGCGCCCACGATATTGAAGGCATCGGCGACAAGCACGTGACCTGGATTCACAACGTCCTCAACATGGACGCCCTGATGTGCATCGATGACCTGGCCTGCCTGCAGGGCCTGCAGCTGCTGAGCGAGGCGCGCGCGCGTCAGGTGCTGGTCGACCGTTACGGCGCGGACCCGGCGCTGGTGGCCCGGCTCGGCACGCATCTGGGCATCAGCGGCGTGTGCAACATTCTGGGCGCCATCAAGACCGTGCGGCACTATGGCTTCGGCGCCGATGACCTGGTCGTGACGGTGGCGACCGACGCCATCGATCGCTACCATTCGGTGATGGCCGACATGGCCCGGACACACGGGGAACTGGATGAAGCGGCGGCGACCGGGCGAATCGAACGCATTTTCCGCGGCGCCGGGGGGGACCGGGTCCTGCCCGGAACGCCCGACGTGCGACAGCGCTGGCACAACCTGAAGTACTACACCTGGGTGGAGCAGCAGGGCAAGTCCGTCGAGGAGCTGGATGCGCAACGGGAACCGGCCTGGTGGGTGGCGGAGCAGAGGAAGGTGGGCGACATCGATGCCCGTCTGCTGCGGCTGCGTGCGGCCGACGCCCCTGTCGCATCCTGAACGCAATTGCGCGGAGACTGATGACGATGAGCTGGCCTGAAGACCGGGTCCTGGTGGCGGCCATTACCCGGCGCGCGGACCTGCGCCTGACGCGCGGCGAGGGATGGTACCGGATACCACAGGTCCGCATGCCGCAGGGCGTTCCGGCGGAGTACCTCGCCTTTTTCACCGGCGCGCGGGTAATTGGCCGGGATCAGGGCGGCATCTACGGCTACGCTCGGGTGAAGGGCGTGGAACTTCTGCGCCGCCGCGACCTGCTGCCGGATGACCCGCTGCGTGCCGACGATCTCTACTACCGTGTTCAGCTGGGTGACTGGTGCTGGCGCGAGCCCCCGCTGCTGAATCCGGAAGGGCGGGCCTTCGCCTTCATCCACAGCACCTGGGACCGCTTTGGCCGGGCGCGTTGCCTCGGCGACCTGACCAGCCGGAAAGCGGGATTCGTCGCGCGCGAGCCCTCCTTCCGGCGCGTACCCCGCCGACTGCCGCAGGCCGGGGGCGTATTCGAGAGTCGGACAGCGACCCTACAGACCGTCGCGCCACTCCTGCTGGACGACGATTGCCTGACCCCGGCCACGCCGCTGTCATGACGTACCGGTACGCTGTCCCTGTCCGCCATCCCCGGCCCCGGGACGGGCGCTGACTGTGCTGATTCACAACGCCACGCTGGTCACCTGGGGCGCCGACCCCCTTGTGCGATCCGACCATGCCCTCCTGCTGCGTGACGGGCGCATCGACGCCATGGGGCCATCCGCCGGGCTGCGGCGGCGCTACCCGCAGGCGGAGGCGCTGGACGCGGACGGCCAGCTGGTCCTGCCCGGCAACATCTGCGCGCACACCCATTGCTACGGCGCCCTGGCGCGCGGCATGGCGCTTGCGGGCCCGGCGCCGGCCGACTTCCCGCAAATTCTAGAGCGTCTGTGGTGGCCGCTGGACCGCGCCCTGGATGCCGACACGATTCGCATCAGCGCGCTGGTCAGTCTGGTGGACGCCATCAAACATGGCAGCACCACGCTCATCGACCATCATGCCAGCGCCAACTGCGTCGAAGGCAGTCTGGACCTCATCGCCGACGCGGTGGAGCAGGCCGGCCTGCGCGCCGTGCTCTGTTACGAGGTCACGGACCGCGACGGGCCGGAGCGGGCTGCGGCCGGCATCGCCGAAAACCTGCGTTTCCTGCGGGCGGCGGCGGGGCGCGAGCGGGTGGCGGCGACCTTTGGCCTGCACGCCAGCCTGACCCTGGGCGACGAGACCCTGCGCCGTTGCGCCGGGGCGCTGCCGGCGGGCGTGGGGATCCACGTGCACGTGGCCGAACACGAGGCCGACCAGCAGGACAGCCTGCGGCGCAGCGGGCTGCGCGTCGTGCCGCGCCTGGACCGCTACGACCTGTGGCGACCCGGCTCCATCGCCGCGCATTGCGTGCACGCGGAAGCCGCCGAATGCGAATTACTGCAGGAACGGGGCGTCTGGATCAGTCATCAGCCGCGTTCCAACATGAACAACGGCGTGGGCGCGGCGGCGCTGGACGACATGCTGGCGGCGGGCATTCCGGTCTGCCTCGGCAACGATGGCATGGGCAACAACATGTGGGCCGAATGGAAGGCGGCGTATCTGCTGCACAAGGTGGCGGGGCGCGACCCGCGCCGGGCGCCGGGCGATGCCATCGCGCGCATGGCCACGGAGAACAACGCGGCCCTGGCCCGTCAGTTCTTCCCGGGTTCCGGGCTCGGCGAGCTGGCGCCCGGCGCGGTCGCCGACCTGATCCTGGTTGACTACCGGCCTTTCACGCCGCTGCACGAGGGCAATCTGCCCTGGCACATCCTCTTCGGCTTCGAGGCCTCCATGGTGACGACCACGATCGTGCAGGGTCAGGTCCTGATGAAGGACCGTCAGCTCCTGACCCTGGATGAGCGCGCCATCGCCGCCGAAGCCCGCGAAATGGCGCCGGCGCTGTGGCGCCGCCAGGCGACACTGGCGCGCGGAGTGCATTGACGGGAAAGGGCGAGCGGGGGAAGCGAAGCACATGGGCGAGACCTGGGAAAGGTGCAGCATCGCGGTGCTGGGCGGCACAGGCGCGGAGGGCTCCGGGCTCGCGTTGCGCTGGGCGCGCGCCGGTTATCCGGTGATCATTGGCTCGCGAGTGGAAGAACGCGCCCGAGCGCATGCGGCGGCGCTGCAGGCCCGCGCAGCGGGCGCGGATATCCGCGGCGCCGAAAACCGCGCAGCGGCCGAAGTCGCCGACCTGGTCGTGCTCAGCGTGCCCTACGGCGCCCACCGGCCCACGCTGGAGCGCGTGCGGCCCGCGCTGGAGGGCAAGATCCTGGTGGACCTGACCGTTCCCTTGCGTCCCCCCGCCGTCCGGCGCGTGCAACTGCCGCCGGGTCAGGCCGCCGCGCTGGAGGCGCAGGAATTCCTGGGACCGGAGGTGCGCGTGGTGGCCGCCTTCCAGAACGTCAGCGCCGAAGTGCTGGACGACGAGGGCGCGACGGTCGACTGCGACGTGCTGGTCTGCGGCAACGACCCGGACGCGCGCGAGACTGTCGTGACCCTGGCTGCCGCGGCCGGCATGCGGGGCCTGCACGCCGGCCAACTGGCCAACGCTGTGGCCGTGGAATCGCTGACGCCGGTGCTGTTGTTCATCAATCGCCGTTATGGCGGCCGGCACAGCGGCGTTCGCATCACGGGTCTGGATGACGTATGAGAACCGGGGCCCTGCAGTTGCTGGCTCTGCCGGGCATTCCCCTGGTCCGGCCCGGCGACGACCTGGCGGCCCTGATTATGGCCGCGCTGGAGCGCGCCGGGCTGGCCCTGGTTGATGGCGACGTGCTGGCGGTCAGTTCCAAGATTGTTTCCAGGGCCGAGGGGCGCTTCGTGGAGCTTTCGTCGGTCACTCCGGGCGCAGAGGCACTGGAGCGGGCCGCCCTGACCGGCAAGGATCCCCGTCTGGTGGAACTGGTCCTGCGCGAAAGTCAGGCCATATCCCGTCAGGCGCCGCAGGTGCTGGTGAGCGTGCACCGCCTCGGCTTTGTCTCGGCCAATGCCGGCATCGACCATTCCAACGCCGGCGGTGACGACAACCTGGTCCTGTTGCTGCCCTGCGATCCGGACGCCAGCGCCCTTCGGCTGCGCGCCGCCCTGGCCGCCGCCGGCTGCGCGCCCGGCGTGGTGATCATGGATTCGCACGGCCGACCTTTCCGCCTGGGTACGGTGGGCGTGGCCATCGGCGTGGCGGGTCTTCCGGCCCTGCTTGACCTGCGCGGTCAACCTGACCTCCACGGCCGCGAACTGCGCGTGAGTATGCAGGGCCATGCCGACATGATCGCCTCGGCGGCGCAACTGACGGGTGGCGAGGGTGACGAGGGTCGTCCGGTGGTCCTGCTGCGCGGCCTGAAGCATCCGCCGCGGGACGGTCGCGCCCGCGATCTGCTGCGTCCCGCCGCGCAGGATTTGTATCGCTGAGCGGCGCGGCATGGATGACAGTCGGCGTCAGACCGGAAGTGAATTCCTGAATCTGCTCCATGCGCGCCGTTCCCTGCGCCGGTACCGGCCTGACACGCCGCCGCGCGAGTTGCTGCGACAGGTGTTGCAGGCCGCCATACAAGCGCCCTCGGCCCACAACCGCCAGCCCTGGCGTTTTGTCGTGCTTCTGGAGGACGCTGACCGGGCCGGCCTGGCGCGGGCCATGGGAGAGCGGCTGCGCCAGGACCTGAAGGCCGACGGCGTGCCCGCTGCAGTCATTGAAGCGGACGTGGGTCGCTCATTTGAACGCATGACCGGCGCGCCCGTGCTCATTCTGCTCTGTCTGAGCATGCGCGACATGGACGTGTATCCCGATGAAGGGCGCAACGCCGCCGAACACACGATGGCGGTGCAGGGTACGGCCATGGCCGGGCAGAACCTTTTGCTGGCGGCGCACGCCCTGGGCCTGGGCGCCTGCTGGATGTGCGCGCCGCTCTTTTGCCCGGATGTGGTGATCGACGCCCTGCAGTTGCCGCCGAACTGGCAGCCCCAGGGCCTGGTCACCCTGGGCTGGCCGGCGCAGACGCGCAGCAGGGGTCGCCGCCCTCTCGACGAGGTGCTGCTGTGGCGTTAGGCGGGCCGGTCATCTGTCTGGCCGGCGGGGTCGGCGGTTCGCGTCTGGCCCATGGCCTGGCGCAGGTGCTGGCGCCCGGGCAGTTGACCGTGATCGTCAATACCGCCGACGACTTTCGCCACTACGGCCTGCGCGTTTGCCCCGACCTGGATACGGTCATGTACAATCTGGCGGGCTTGGCCGACCCGCAACGCGGCTGGGGGCTGCGGGACGATAGCGGCAACATGCTGCGCGCGTTGCGGCGCCTCGGCGAGGAAGGCTGGTTCCAGTTGGGGGACCAGGACCTGGCGACCCAGGTCCTGCGCAGCCACTGGCTGGAGCGTGGCCTGCGCCTCACCGAGGTCACGGCGCGCCTGGCGGCCGCGCTGGGGGTGGAGCAGACCCTGCTGCCCATGTGCGACGAGCCCGTCGCCACCATGGTGCAGACCCGCGGGGGCGGAGAACTGGATTTCCAGACCTGGTTCGTGCGTGAGCGCTGGCAGCCTCCGGTACGTTCCCTGCGCCTGGCCGGCATTGGCCGGGCGCGGATGACGGCCGAAGTCGGCGACGCGCTCGCCGGTGCGACCCTGGTGTTGCTGGCGCCCTCCAACCCCTGGCTCTCCATCCTGCCGATACTGGCCGTGCCGGGTCTCAGGGCGGCCCTGCGCCAGGCGGCTGCGCCCGTCGTGGCCGTCACGCCCGTCATCCGCGGCGCGGCACTCAAGGGCCCGGCTGCCCGACTGATGGCCGATTTCGGCCTGGCGCCGGCGGCCGCGACGGTTTGCGGCCTGTATGGCGATATTCTCGATGCTTTCGTGTATGATGAACGCGACGCGGTGCCGCCGCCCGCCGGCCTGCGCCTGCTGGGCGCGGACACCGTGATGGACAACGAAGACGCGCGCGCGCGCCTGGCGCGGGAAATTCTCGACTGGACCGCCACCTGGCGCCCGCCGGCCGTCCCTGAAAGGGAAGAGTCATGAGCACCTGGGCAATTGTGCCCGTCAAGCCGCTGCGGCGCGCCAAAAGCCGCCTGGCGGACGTGTTGTCGCCGGAGCAGCGACGGCTGCTGGCCGAACGCATGTTGCGCCACGTTCTGCAGGTCGTGCAAAACGCGCCGCAAATCCTCGGCACCCTGGTCATCAGTCGCGACAGCGAAGCCCTGGCGATCGCACGGGAATACGGGCTGCGCACCGTGCAGGAAGCCGGTTCGCCGGAGTTGAACGCGGCCCTGGGGCGGGCCACGCAGGTCGTTGCGGGTTGGGGTGGCGATTCGGTGCTGGTGTTGCCGGCCGATCTGCCGCTGCTGGAAGCGAAAGACCTCGGCGCCCTCATCGACCGCGGCAGTGAAGGGCCCTGCGTGGTGATCGCCACCGACGCGCAGCGCGACGGCACCAATGCCCTGTTCATGCGCCCGCCGGGCGTCATCGGTTACGCCTATGGCGAAGGCAGTTTTTCGCGGCACCGTCAACTGGCGCACGCCGCCGGCATTCGGCTGCGGGAATACCACTCCAACACCCTGGCGCTGGACATCGACGTGGCGGAGGACCTGCAGCAATACTACCGTTACATTGAGGAATTGCCCTCGCTGGCCCGGGAAGGAAGCATGCATGAGTGAGCGCGTGGCGTTGTACCTGCAGGACGCGAATAACATGCAGGATGCGATTCGTTACGTACGTTACGCAGAAGCAGCGGGCTTTGAGGCGGTCTGGCAGGCCGAGAGCCGCCTGGTGCGCGATGCGATCGTACCCATGGCGGCCTTCGCGGCCACCACCGAACGCATCCGCATCGGTTCCGGCGTCATCAACAACTGGACCCGCAACGCGGCCGTCATCGCCGCCACCTTTCTTACCCTCGACGACCTGGCCCCGGGCCGCATCATTTGCGGCATCGGCGCCTGGTGGGATCCGCTGGCGAGGAAAGTGGGAATCCGGCGCAGGAAAAACCTCAAGGCCATGCGTGAGGTCGTTGAAACCGTGCGCAGACTGCTGGCGAGGGAACGCGTCAGCTATGCCGGCGAATTTGTGCAGCTTGACGAGGTCGAACTGGACGTGGTGCACGGACGCAAGACGCCGCGCCGGGTGCCGATTTACATCGGCGCCACCGGGCCGCAAATGATGACCCTGACCGGTGAGATCGCCGATGGCGTGGTGCTGAACTATCTCGTGTCGCCGGCCTACAACGAAACGGCCATGGGGCAGCTGGAACGGGGCGCATTGGTCGCCGGCCGGCGCCTTGACGACATCGACCGGCCGCAACTGGTCGTTTGTTCCGTGGATCATGACCGGCAACGGGCCCTGGACAGTTCGCGCAAACTGGTGACGCAGTATCTGGGGCAGCAACCGCACATCATGAAGGCCAGCGGCGTCCGCCAGGAACTGCTAGACGACATCAACCAGGTGCTCACCTGGCCGGCCACCGAAGAGCAGATCGAAAACGCCATGCGCCTCGTGCCGGACGACGTGGTGCAGATGGTGACCGCCTCCGGCACGCCGCAGGAAGTCCGCGCGAGGGTGCGCGAATACGTCGCCGCCGGCGCGACCTGTCCCATCCTCTACCCCCTGGGGCCGGACGTCCAGTTGATGATCGACACCTTCGCCGACGGCTATTCGCGCTGATCTGGCAGTCCGCAGGGGTTGCAGGCGGCCTGTCGACGAATTTCACCGCTGCACCTGCGGACCGCAGCCAGTTGGCGAACGGTCAATTCGCCGCTGATGATTGCGTCCAACGCCGAATCTGAAGTGCCGCGATCCGCCGGCTGCGCGACAGGACCTGCGCTCTTCGCTATACTTCGTCCCCAACGAAGGCCGGCAAAGAGGATCGAACGGGAAGCATGTGGCAGGCCTATCACAGTGTCAGCAGCCTCGATGAAGCGCTGGCCCTGCTGGCGCAGCATGGCGAGCGGGCCCGCATCGTCGCAGGCGGTACCGACATGCTCATTGAGCTGGAGCGCGGCCAGCGCCCCGGCGTCGAGGCGCTGGTGGACATCACGCGCGTGCCCGGCCAGGATTCGATAGCGCAGGAAAACGGTCGCATCCGGCTGGGCCCGCTGGTCACCCACAATCATGTCCTGGGCAGCGACTTGCTGCGCGAGTTGGCCCTGCCCCTGGTGCAGGCCAGCCATGAGGTGGGCGCGCCCCAGATTCGCAACCGCGCGACCATCGCCGGTAACCTGATCACGGCTTCACCGGCCAACGACACCATCACGCCCCTGATGGCGCTGGACGCCAGGGTCACCCTGCGCTCGCTGGCCGGCGAACGTCAGGTCGCCCTGGCGGACTTCTACACGGGCCTGCGGCGCACGGTGATGCGACCGGACGAGTTGATGACGGAGATCGAATTCCCGGCCATGCGGGCGGGGCACCGTGGCATTTTTCTAAAACTGGGTCTGCGCCGGGCCCAGGCCATCGCGGTGATCAATCTGGCTATCGTGCTGGATCTGGACGATGCCCGGGTGACGCGCGCTTCCATCATGCTGGGCAGCGTGGCGCCCACGATCCTGCGCGCGGAAAATGCGGAACAGGCCCTGGTCGGCCACACTCTGGACGCCGCGACGATTGAAGGCGTGGCAGACCTGACGGCGGCGGCGCCCAGCCCGATCGACGATGTGCGCGGGAGCGCAGTCTACCGCCGCCGTACGCTGAAAACCCTGACGCGCCGGGCCCTGCGCCTGCTGGCGGCGGGCGACCAGGCCGAAGGGCTGCCCCAGGACCCGGCCATGCTGTGGGGCCCCCGACAGGCCCTGGTGACGGCGGGCCTGCCGGCCGCCAGGCGGCATGGCGCCGGCGAGGAAATCGTTGCCACGATCAACGGAGAGCGTTATCGCTCCGGCGCCGGTCAGCACAAAAGCCTGTTGCGCTGGTTGCGCGAGGATGCGGGGCTGACCGGCACGAAGGAAGGCTGCGCCGAGGGCGAGTGCGGCGCCTGTACGGTATTGCTGGATGACGTCGCCGTCATGGCCTGCATGGTGCCGGCGCCGCGGGCCCACGGGGCCGACATCGTGACGGTGGAGGGGCTGGCCCACGACGATGGCTTGCACCCTGTGCAGCAGGCTTTCATTGAACACAATGCCGTGCAGTGCGGCTATTGCACGCCTGGCTTCCTGATGGCCGGCGCCAGTCTGCTGGCCGAACGCGGGCAGCCCACCGAAGACCACATTCGGCAGAGTTTCACCGGCAATCTCTGCCGCTGCACCGGGTACTACAAGATCGTCGAGGCCATGAAGGCCGCTGCTGGCCAGGCGCGCTCCGGCGCGGATGCCGACGGGAGTCAGGACAGCCCTCATGACTGAGCCTGGAATGGCAGGCCTGCCATAATGTCCGGGGACACATTGCGGGCCATCGGCCAGTCTCACAGGCGCGTCGATGCGCGGGACAAGGTCACCGGGGCCGCGCTCTATCCCGGCGACATCGACATGAATGGCCAACTGTGGATGAAAATTCTCTACAGCGACCGCCTGCACGCCAGGGTGCGGGGCATCGATCGTCGGGCGGCGCTGGCGTCGCCGGGTGTTCATGCCGTGCTGACGGCAGCCGACGTGCCCGTCAACGAATACGGTCTGGTGATCATGGACCAGCCGGTGCTCAGCGGGCCGGGCAGTGACATTCCGGGCAGCGACATGGTGCGTTGTTACGCGGACATGGTCGCCGTGGTCGTCGCCGACAGCGAGGACCTGGCGGCCAGGGCGATTGCGTTGCTGGACGTTGACTATGAGGACCTGCCCGCGGTCACCGACCCCGAACTGGCGATGCAGCCGGGTCAGCCGCAACTGCATGCCGACTGCCCGAACAACATTCGCTGCCATTTTCGCGTCCGCCATGGCGACCTGGAGGCCGGGCGCGCCGCGGCCGAGGTCGTGGTCGAGGGCGAATACCGGACCGGCTGGCAGGAGCACGCCTATTTGCAGCCCGAGGCCGGCCTCGGCTACATCGACGGTGAGGGTCGCGTCACGGTGGCGGTGGCCGGTCAGTGGGCGCACGAGGAGCAGGAAGCGATCGCCCACGCCCTGGCCCTGCCGACGGAGCGGGTGCGCGTCATCCATCCGGCGATCGGCGGCGCCTTTGGCGGCCGCGAGGACATGTCGGTGCAGATTGTGCTGGCCCTTGCCACCCAACGCACAGGGCGCCCCGTCAAGATCATCTGGAGTCGCGAGGAATCGATCCTCAACCATCACAAGCGGCACCCGATCACGGTTCGCGCCCGCTGGGGCGCCACCAGGGCAGGAAAGCTGGTCTTCGCCGAGACCACGGTGATCGGCGACGCCGGCGCCTACAACTACACCAGCAACAAGGTGATGGGCAACGCCAACCTGACGGTCAGCGGGCCCTATGTCATTCCCAATTGCCACATCGACACCTGGGGCGTCTACACCAACAACATTCCCGGCGGCGCCTTTCGCGGCTTTGGCGCGCCCCAGGGTCTCTTCGCCGCGGAGGGCCAGATGAACCGCCTGGCCGCGGCGCTCGACATGGACCCGCTGGAGATTCGCCTGCTGAACTGCATCGGCGAGGGCGACCCCTTTGTGACCGGCGAGCCCTTCCCGCCGGGAGTCTCCATGCCGGAGGTGTGGCGCGCGTGTGGCCGAGAGAGTTTCTGGCGCGAGAGCGCCGACGGCAGCTGGACCTTCCAGCCTTCGGAGCAGGACCCCGGGCGCCCCTGGCTGCGCCGGGGCAGGGGCATCGCCGGCGGCTTCAAGAACATCGGCTTCAGCTTTGGCTTTCCGGAACGTTGCGACGCGACCGTGGAGCTCCGTGGCGGCCCGGAAATCGAGGAGGTGGTCCTGTACCACGCCGGCGCCGAGGTCGGTCAGGGCGCCCACACCGCCTTCCGCCAGATGGTCGCCGATGCTGTCGGCGTGCCGGCGGACCGCGTGCGCATGGTGCTGGCGGACACGACGACCAGCGGCACGTCCGGCAGCGCCTCGGCCTCGCGCCTGACCTATATGGCCGGCAATGCCATCCGCGGCGCAGCAGAGTTCGCGCTGCAAAAGTGGGAGGACGAGGAACGCCCCGCAGTGGCCGACTATACCTATCGCCCGCCGAAGACGACCGCGCTGGACCCGCAGACGGGCCGCGGCCGACCCAATTTCTCCTATGGCTACGTTGCCCAGGCCGTGGAAGTCGAGGTCGACCTGGAGACCGGCCTGGTGCAGTTGCTGCAGGTGATCTCCGCCAATGACGTGGGGCGCGCCATCAATCCGGACCAGATCGTCGGCCAGACGGAAGGGGCCATTGTCCAGGCGCAGGGCTATGCCCTGATGGAGAACCTGCAGGTGCAGGATGGCCGCATTCTCAATCCCTTTCTGTCCACCTATCTGATTCCCACGATGCTGGACGTGCCGGAAGAGGTCAGGACCATTCTGCTGGAGACGCCTGATCCGCAGGGTCCCTGGGGCGTGCGGGGGATGGCCGAAATGCCCTTTCTGCCGCTGGCGCCGGCGATCGCGGCCGCCATCCTTGACGCGACCGGGGCCCGGGTCGACCAGTTGCCCATGACCCCGGAGCGGGTGCTGCAGGCGCTGGAGGACGGCGGGGAAGGGGGCTCGTGAAGCGGCAACGGTCCAGCCGGCCATGAAACTGCAGCAGGCGCTGGGAATCGTCCGCGGTGACGTGGTCAGCTTCATCGGCGCAGGTGGCAAGACCAGCGCGCTCATCAATCTGGGCCATGAACTGGTCGCGCAGGGCTGGCGCGTCGCCGCGACCACGACCAGTGGCATCGCGGCTGAAGAACTGGAACTCATGCCCTGGGCGCTGACTCCCGGCGAGGGCCGCGGCATGCTCTCCCTGGCGCTGGATGAGGCCGGCATGGTGTTCATTTATGATCGCATCCGTGGCGGGCGGGTCAGCGGGCCGCCACCGGAATATGTCTCAGGTCTGCTGGACAGCGTCGATTCGGACGTCTTGCTGGTCGAGGCGGACGACGCTGAAGGCCTGCCCTTCAAGGCGCCCTGCGCCGGTCAACCCCGCATCCCGCCCGAAACCTCGCTGGTGGTGCCGATGGCCTCGGTTAACGCCCTGGGAAAGCCCCTGGACGATGCCCACGTCTACAACCCGCAGGCCATGATGGCGCGCTACGGCTTCAATGAGGGGCAACGCGTGAAGTCCCCCTGGGTTGCCCAGGTGATGCGCGACCCGCGCCTGGGTCTGGCGCGCGTTCCCGACAGGGCGCGCGTGGCCGTACTGCTCAATCAGGTGCGCGCCCAGGGCATCCTGCGGGCGCGGGCCCGCCTGATCGCGCGCCTGATTTTGCGATCGCCACGGGTGGAGCGCGTGGCCATTGGGTCGGTGCGCGGCAGCGACCCCGTCCACGAGGTGCAGCGTCCGGTGGCCGCCATCATTTTGGCGGCGGGAATGTCCAGCCGTATGGGACAGCCCAAAATGCTGTTGCCCTGGGCCGAGGACAGTACCATCCTTGAGCACGTTATCATGCAGTTGCTGCTGGCGCGCGTCAGCCATATCCTCGTGGTAACCGGGCATTGCGCGGCGGAAACCGGGCGCCTGGCGCGCAAATTTGCTGTCAACACCGTCCACAACCCGCGGCACGCCAGCGGGGAACTGCTTTCCTCGCTCAAGGCAGGTCTGGCTTCGCTACCGGCGCATATCGGCGGGGCGCTTGTCCTGCTGGGCGATCAACCACGGATCACGCCGCGGGTGATCAATCAGGTGCTGATGGCCTGGGCCGAGGGACGCGGCGGAATCGTCGCGCCCGTGCATGCCGGGCGGCGGGGTCACCCGATCCTGTTTGAGCGACGTTACTGGCAGGACGTTCTGGAGTTGCCCGAAGGGGCGCCGCCGCGAGAGGTGCTGCGCCGTCATCGACCGGACCTTGCGTTGGTCGAGGTTGCCAGCGACTGCGTGTTGAGCGACGTGGATACCCCGGCCGATTACCGGCGCGAACGCAGGCTGGCCGGCCTGCCCTGAGCCGGCTGCGAGACCAGGGAGCAGAGGAAGCATGGACGAGCACAAGTCCCCTTACGACGTGGCGGCCGACATCATTCGCTCGCGCAGCGGGCATCGTCCGCGAATCGGGCTTGTGCTGGGCTCGGGCCTGGGCAACCTTGCCGACGCGCTGGAGAGTCGCGACGTCGTCAGCAGCCATGACTTGCCTGGCTGGCCGCGTTCCACGGTGGAAGGCCACAGCGGCAATCTCGTGCTGGGCATGCTGGAAGGCCAGACGGTGGTCGCGCAGCAGGGGCGCGTGCACTTTTACGAAGGCTATACGACGCAGCAGATCGTCTTCCCGGTGCGGGTCATGAGTCGACTGGGTATCGAGATTCTGGTGCTCACCAACGCCGCCGGCGGCCTGCGACCGGACTGGCAGACCGGTGATTTGATGATGCTCAATGACCATATCAATCTGCCGGGCATGTCCGGCGCCAATCCGCTCACCGGGCCCAACGACGAGAGCTTTGGCCCGCGCTTCCCTGGCATGTCCCAGGCCTACGACCGCGACCTGCGCAGGCGGGCCCTGCGGGTAGCGGATGAAGCGGGCATCACGCTACACGAAGGCGTTTACGTCTGCGTATCCGGGCCCAATTTTGAGACGCCGGCCGAGATCCGCATGCTGCGCACCATGGGCGCCGACGCCGTGGGCATGTCCACGGCCCACGAAGTCGTGGTCGCCCGCCACGCCGGCATTCGCGTCCTGGCCTGTTCCGGTATCACCAACGTGGCCATCGACGAGGTGAACAGCGACCAGGAGGCCAGCCACGAGGAAGTGCTCGAGGCCGGCGCGCAACTGGTGCCCCGACTGACGACCGTTCTGCGTGGAGTCCTGCGCGGACTGGCATGAGCCGTGTCGTTTTTCTTGTCGAGCAACTGGCGCCCGGCCTGTTCATACTGCTCGCGCTGGGCCTGCTGCTGACCCTGCGACGCCTGCTGCGCGCGCGACGCAGCCTGCGCGCGACGCATTTCGAACTGGAACAGGAACTGGCGCGACGGGCCCGCGGCGACGCCTGGGCCGCTTTGCTGTTGTTACTGGAACTGTCCCTGATCATCCTGGGCGTGCTGGTCGTGGTGGCCCCCGCCATTCGCGACGTTGGCTCCTTCACCCCGATTCGCAGGGTTTCCGACGGTCAGTTCAACACACCGGTGCCGGGTTTCAGCAGCGAGGCGCAGATTGACGCCAGTGGCGTCAACCTGACGCCCGACGACCCGGCGTTGCGCGTGCTGGCGACGCCCACCCTGACACCCACGCCGGTCGGCACCATTGTTCCCAATGCGCCGCCATTCGTCGGCTGCGACGAGGCCGGCGCCATGCTGCAGGTCCCCGCCAACGGCATGCGCGTGTTTGAGCCGATCCCGGTCGTCGGCACGGCCTTCATGGATGACTTCGCCTTTTACCGCTTCGAGATCCGCGGCCCTTCCACGGGCGGCAGTTTTGCGCCGCTGGGCGACCACACGCAGCCGGTGCGCCAGCGTTCCGCCCTGGGGCAGTTCGTTCCGGCCTTTTACCTGTCAGGAGTGTACGAGTTTCGCCTTTCAGTCTTCGACATCTACAATGCCCCGGGGCCTTCCTGCAGCGTCAACATCTATCTGAGCGAGCCCCTGCCCACGCCCACCCCGCGGGGCATCTGATGCGCCCTGCTTACGCAGTTTTTATGTTGGCCAGGCTATGCTACGGGGTACATTGCCTGGTGAGGGTGCCCCACAAGGGTGAAAGCGACGGTCCATGTTTTTCGATTCCAACTACCTGCTGTTTGTCCTGTTACCCACGATGCTCATTTCCCTGCTGGCCCAGGGGTATGTGCGCTCCACTTTCGGCAAGTGGCAGCGGCAGCGCAACAGCGCCGGTCTGACCGGTCGCGCCATCGCGCAGCAAATCATTCGCCGGACCGAGGTCGGTGACGTGCGTTTCGAGCGCGCAACGCAGCGCAGCGCTGCGGCAGCCGGCGTGCGCGTGGAGCGGGGCGCGGGCGCCTTTGGCGACCACTACGATCCGCGCAGCCATACCGTGCGCCTGTCCGCCGAAACGGCGGACCGCCCGTCGGTGGCCGCCATGGCCGTTGTCGCCCACGAACTGGGTCATGCCTGGCAGCATGAAGTCAGGTCGCCACTGATTCAAATGCGCTCCGCCCTGCTGCCGGCGGTGAGCCTGGGGCCGCAACTGGCCTTCGGCCTCATTTTTGCCGGCCTTTTGATCAACCTGGCGGGTCTCATTTGGCTGGGAATCGCGTTCTTCGGTTTGGTGGTGCTCTTCAGCATTCTGACCTTGCCGGTGGAATTCGACGCCAGCCGCCGCGGCATGATTCTGCTGCGGCAGGCGGGGCTTATGCAGTCGGCAAGCGATGAAAGGGGCACGCGCGCTGTGTTGCGGGCCGCCGCGCTGACCTACGTGGCCGCGGCGCTGACGGCCGTGCTGCAATTGCTCTACTACATCAGTATGGCGCAGCGACGCCGCTGAAAATCTATTCCAACCTTTGCCGCTCAAAGCGGCGACGCAAACGGCGCAGGCGGCCGCGACGCGGGTGCAGGCTGCTGACGAGGTCGTCCATCTGACGTTCCCAGTCGCGCACGCGGCGTCGCCAGCCGGCCCTGGCGTAAGTCAACTGGCGCCGCTGGCGACCGAGCGGACGCGGTTCCCCGGTCTCGCGCCCCGTCCAGGTGAGCACCATGGAGGCCCATGCCAGGCCGCCGCCAAAGCCGCAAAAGGCGATGTGGTCGCCTTCCTCAATGCGACCGGCGTCGATGGCCTCGCACAGGGCGATGGGAATTGATGCGGCCGAAGTGTTGCCGTAGCGTTCCAGGTTGCTCACGAAAATATCGGGCGAGACGCCGAGGTTGCGCGCCGCGGCCTCAATGATGCGAAAGTTCGCCTGATGGGGCACGACGAGGGCCAGATCGGCGATGTCCAGCTGCGCCTTTTCCAGCGCCTGGCTGATACTTTCGCCCACAATGCGGGTGGCGAAGCGATAGACCTCGCGGCCGTTCATCTGCAGCTTGTCGAGACGGGCGCCAACCGGCGCCGCTCCCGGCTGCTGGCTCTCCGGGCTGGCCATGGCCGGCAGAATCAACAGGTCCCGGCCGGAACCGTCGGAACGCAACACGGCGGAACGAATGCCGCCGTCGGATTCGCTGGCCTTGAGCACGACGGCGCCGGCGCCATCGCCGAAGAGCACGCAGGTGCCGCGGTCGCGCCAGTCGATGATGCGGCTCATCGTCTCGGCGCCGATGACGATGGCGCTCTCGATGCTGCCACTGCGGATGGACTGGGCGGCCATGTTGAGAGCGTAGACGAAGCCGGCGCAGGCGGCGCTCAGGTCAAAGGCGCCGGCGCGGGTCGCCCCCAGCTGGTCCTGGATCAGGCTGGCGGTGCTGGGAAAGACGTTGTCGGGTGTGGACGTGGCGACGACAATCAGGTCAAGTTCCAGTGGCAGGATGTTGGCGACCTCAAGGGCGTTGCGCGCAGCGCGCAGGCCCAGGGAGGCCGTCGATTCATGACTGGCGGCGATTCGCCGTTCGCTCACGCCGGTGCGGGTGCGAATCCACTCATCGCTGGTCTCGACAATCGCGGACAGGTCCTGATTGGTAAGCACCTGGGAGGGCACGGCCATGCCCCAGCCGACGACGTGGGCATACGCCCCCTGGGGTTCGGGCAGCAGGCGCGGGTCGCGACCGTTACCGTGCGTCGCCATTGGGGTTGTAGTCGCCGAAGATCAGCACGGCGTTGTGACCGCCGAAGCCGAAGGAATTGCTCATCACGAGCTCCAGTGTTTTGCTCCGGCCCTGGTTGGGCGTGTAGTCCAGGTCGCAATCGGGGTCCTGGTTGTCAAGATTGATAGTGGGCGGGATGAAATTGTCCTGCATGGCCTTGATGGCGAAGACGGCTTCCACCGAACCGGCGGCGCCCATCAGATGACCCGTCACCGATTTCGTCGAACTGATGGGGATGTCCCCGGCGTCGTCGCCGAAGGCGTGCTTGATGGCGCAGGTCTCGCTGACGTCGTTGAGCGGCGTACTGGTGCCGTGCGCATTGATGTAGTCGATCTGTGATCCCGCCAGACCGGCGTTGTCCAGCGCCTGGATGATGGCGGTGGCGGCGCCTTCGCCGGTTTCCAGCGGCGCCGTGATGTGAAAGGCATCCGAGGTATGGCCGTAGCCCAGAATTTCGGCATGAATTGCAGCGCCGCGCGCCAGCGCGTGGTTGAGGTCTTCCAGCATGAGCATGGCGGCGCCTTCGGCCACCACAAAGCCGTCGCGATCGATGTCGAAGGGCCTTGAGGCGCGTTTCGGCTCGTCATTGCGGCGCGAGATGGCGCGCATGTTGTTGAAACTGGCGATGGTAATGGCGCTGAGGGCGGCCTCGCTGCTGCCGGCGAGGATGGCGGTGGCGGCCCCGCGCCGGATGATTTCTGCCGCCTCACCGATACTGTTGTTGCCGGTGGCGCAGGCGGTTGATATGGCGAAGTTCGGGCCGCGCAGGCCCCACTTCATCGAGACCTTGCCGGAGGGGCTGTCCGGCAACATCATGGGGACCATGAGGGGACTGACGCTGCTGGCGCCTTTCTCAAGGAACTGACGAATGCTTTCAAAGAGCGAGCCGATTCCGCCGATGCCGGAGCCCATCACGCAACCGACGTCGTAACGGTTTTCCTCCGTCACTTCCAGGCCGGAGTCATCGATGGCCTGCTGCGCCGCATAGAGACCCAGATGGGTCACGCGGTCCGTGCGGCGCACCTCGCGACGGCCAAGAAAGGCCCTGGCGTCAAAGTTGCGCACCTCACCGGCAAAATGGTTTTCCAGCCCGCTGGTATCAAAACTGGTGATGGTGTCGATGCCCGTCACCCCGTTGCGGGCGTTGCTCCAGGCTTCCTCGACGTCGTTGCCGGTCGGACAAATGATTCCCATCCCGGTCACAACGACCCGACGACGATCTCCCATCGCTACCCTCCAGCCCGACACGGAAACTGCCGGCGATATTGCGAGGCGACAGACCGATTATAACACAGCCAGGCCCGCCTGCCTGCAAGCAGGGCCTGTGCTATACTGCCGTTCAGGCGCGGAGAGGCCGATGATTCTGGTTACCGGTGCGTCGGGTTTTGTAGGCCGTCATCTCGTGGCGCAATTGCTTGGTCAGGGCCTGGCCGTTCGTTGTCTGGTTCCCCCGGGCAGGGACGTGGCCAGTCTGTTGCATGCCGGATTGCCCCGGCCGGAGCTGGCGGGCGGCCACCTGCTGGACGAAGAATCGCTGTATCGCGCGGTCACCGGCGTTCACGTGGTTTTCCATCTGGCCAGCGCCCAGTGGTGGGGCCGAACGCGCGACCTGCAACGCTACGAGGTCGCCGGCGCGCGCAATCTGGTGCGCGCAGCCCGCGCGGCGCGGGTGGGGCGCATCATTACGCTCAGTCACCTCGGCGCCGCGCGCGAGGCCGCCTGGCCCCTGTTGCAGGTGAAGGGTGTGGTTGAGAACACCCTGCGCCAGAGCGGTCTGGCCTGGACCATCGTACGCAGCGCGATGGCCTTTGGGGAGGACGATTCCTTCATCAACGCCATGCTGCTGTCACTGCGCGCCAACCCCCTGTTTTTTGCGATGCCGGGGCAGGGCGAGGTAGTCCTGCAGCCGATCCACGTGGATGATCTGGTGCAGGCCCTGACGGCCTGCCTGGACCGCATCGCCCTGGTGGACCACCTGCTGGAGATCGGCGGGCCGGAGTACATTTCCCTGCGCGACCTGCTGCGCACCCTGATGCGCCTGTGGAACATGCCACGATTGCTCGTCTCGATGCCGCCCTGGCTGTTGCGACGCATGGCCGTGTTCTACAGCCGCGTGTTGCCGCGCGTCATGCTGACGCCTCAAATGCTGGACCTTCTTGCCATCAGTCGGGTGACCGGGCTGGGGAACGCCTGGACGAACTTTGGCGTGCGTCCCCGGCGTCTGGAAGACAGCCTGTTGCACTGGCAACGGGACCACGGCTGGCGCCAACTCCTGCAAAGCTCACTGCGTCCCCATCCGCGGGGGATACCGGGGTGAGGGAGCAGGACATTCGTCTGTTGCACACACTGCAGGAAATGGAGGACGCCGTCGACCTGCAACGCAGCTACTGGGGAACCCGCCCCGGGGCCGTCGTGCCGGGGCACATGCTCTTCACGATCGCACAACATGGCGGCCACGTGCTGGGGGCCTTTGAGGGCGAGGGGGGCCAACTGGTCGCCATCCTTGTGGGAATGCCCGGGCTGTCCCCCGTCGCTTCGGGGATGAGCAGCCCCTATCTGCTGTCCAAACGTATGGTGGTGCATGTCGACTGGCGCAAGCGCGGGCTGGCCCTGCGTCTCAAGCTGGCGCAACGGGAGCGAGCGCTGTCCCAGGGAATTTCTTTGGTGCGCTGGACCTTTGACCCGCTGCTGGCGGCCAACGCCTGGCTGAACCTGCATCGTCTTGGCGCACGGGCGACGCGCTTTTGCGAAGACTATTTTGGACCTGCGGGCGCGGGCGGACTGGCCGACAAGGGCAGCCCGGACCGCCTGCAGGTCGACTGGCAACTGGACAGCGAGCGCGTATGCGCGCTGGTGGCCGGCGAGAGTCCCGACGCGGATCCCGGGCCCCTGTTAAGCTCCGGCGCGCCCACCCTGAACCGGGCCTGCCTTGACGAAAGGGGACTGCCGCGTCCTGGCAGGCTTGACGCGCTGCCACCTGACGGGCCGGCGCTGCTGGAGGTGCCCCACGATTTCCCGGCCCTGCTGCGTCGCGATGCCCGCCTCGCCCAGGAGTGGCGTCTGCAGTTGCGCGCAGCCCTGAGGTCCCTGTTTGCCGCCGGCCACGTGCTGCAGGACTGCGTCCGCGGGACTCTGGACGGCAGGGAACGACTGTTTTATGTTAGCGCGCCTGTGACAGGGGAGGGCGACCCTTGACGGAAGCCGGTCTGAAAGCCATCACCATCCGCTCGGTCGAGGTGTATCCGCTGGCCCTGCCGCTCGTGGAACGACTGGGCACCAGCTTCGGCAATGAACCCTTCAAGGCGGCCGTTCTGCTGCGCCTGGACACGGAGGAGGGCGTCACCGGCTGGGGCGAGACCTCGGCGGAGATCAACCCGGGCTACAGCGCCGAAACGATGGGCACGTCGCTGCACGTGTTGCAGGAATTTCTTGTGCCGCGGGTCCTCGGCCAGTGCCTGCGCAGCGCCACGGAGATTCCGCCGCTGATCGGCCAGGTGCGGGGCCATCCCCTGGCCAAACACGGGCTGGAGGCCGCGGTCTGGGATGCCCTTGCGCGACACAACGACCTGTCCCTGGCGCAACTCTTCGCGCGTTACCTGCCAGCGGGCCACGAGCCCCGCGAGCGGGCCCTGGTGGGAGTCAGCATCGGTATCCAGGCGACGGTGGCGGATACTCTGCGCATCATCGAAAAGCGCCTCGCTGAAGGCTACGGTCGCATCAAACTGAAGATCAAACCTGGCTGGGACCTGGAACTGGCGCGCGGCGTGCGCGCGGCATTGCCGGACATCACCCTGATGCTGGATGCCAACAGCGCCTACACCCTCGCGGATGCGGACCACCTGCGGCAGCTGGATGACTTCAACCTCCTTATGGTTGAGCAGCCCCTTGCCTGGGACGACATCTACGAACACAGCAAACTGCAACCTTGCTTGCGCAGCGATATCTGTCTGGACGAAAGCATCCACAGCGTCAACGACGCCCGGCTGGCGATCGAACTCGGCGCCTGTCGCATCATCAACCTCAAGCCGGCCCGCGTCAGCGGCTATACCGAGAGTCTGGCGATCTATCGATTCTGCGTGGAGCATGAGGCCCCCTTGTGGATCGGCGGCTTGCTGGAGACCGGTGTGGGGCGCGCGGCAAACCTGGCCTTCGCGTCGCTTCCGGGAGTGACCCTGCCGAGCGACATCTCGGCCACCTCGCGTTACTACGATCCCGACATCACCGAGCCGGCCTTTGTGCTGGAGAGTGGCAGCAGCATACGCGTGCCGCAGGGACCGGGCATCGGCGTGGAGTTGCAGCCCGATCGACTGCGGGAGGCGATGCAGCGCTGGCGCGACCGCTATCCCTACCGCGTTCCGGCCCTGCAGGGGGCGTCGCCCTCATGAAGGTTCTCGTGACTGGCGCTGCCGGTTTCATCGGCTCGCACGTGGCCGAAAGGATGGTTGCGGCCGGTCATCGTGTGCGGGGGCTCGACAACTTCGACAGTTATTACGCCCGACCCCTGAAGGTGCGCAACGCGCGGGCGGTGCGCGCGGCCGGATGTGAATTGCTGGAAAGGGACCTGACGGCCGCCGGTCTTGCTGAACAGGTGGCCGGCAGCGAAATCGTCATTCATGCGGCGGCCCAGCCGGGCAATTCGGCGGCCACGTCCTTTGCCAGCTACGTGCGCAACAACCTGCAGGCGACCTGTTGCCTGCTGGAAGCGCTGCGAAGCTCGACCAGCCTGCAGTTCTTCGTCAACATCTCCACGTCGTCTATCTACGGGCATGAAGCCACGGCGCCGGAGCGCGCCGCCGCGCAACCGGTCTCGCACTACGGAGTCACCAAGCTGGCGGCCGAGCAACTGGTGCTGGCACGACAGCGGGAAGATGGCTTCCCCGCCTGTTCGCTGCGCCTCTTTTCGGTCTATGGCGAACGGGAGCGGCCCGACAAACTCTTTCCGCGCCTGATCGGCAGCGCCCTTGGCGGGCCGCCCTGCCCAATCTACGAAGGCAGCCGCGAGCACTCCCGTTCCTTTACCTACGTGGACGACGTGATGGACGCCATCGACCGCGTTCTCGAGCGCCAGTCGGACTGTGACGGGGAAGTAATCAATATCGGCAACGACAGGGAATACCGCACCGGTGAACTCATCGACCTGGTGGAGTCGCTGATGGGCAGCGCGCCGCGCCTCTCCCTGCAGCCACGTCGTCATGGCGATCAGTTGCGCACCTGCGCCGACATCCGCAAGGCGCGGCAATTGCTCGGCTTTGCGCCCCGCACCAGCCCGACGGAGGGCCTCCGGCGGGAAATCGAATGGATGCGGGGACTCGCGCAGGAGACCGGGCTGAAAAACTGATGGAGATTACTGGATGAACTTCGCTGAAGAGACGCTGGGCTTCGTGGGCTGTGGCGTGATGGGCGAGGCCATGATTCGCGGCCTGCTGGAAAAGGACGCCCTGGCGGCACGGCAGATCATTGCGGCGGACCCGCGCGCCGCGCGCCTCCAGGAATTGCGCGAGCGTTATGGCGTGCGCGCCACCGCGGACAACGTCGCCGCCATCCGGGAGGCTACCGTAGTCGTCCTGGCCATCAAACCGCAGGCCCTGCCCGAGGTCCTGCCGCAACTGGGCAATGCCCGGAATGCCCGACTCGTCCTGAGCATCATGGCCGGCGTCCGACTTGAAACCATCGACTCCGGACCCGGTGGCGTGGCCGTGGTGCGGGCCATGCCCAATACGCCGGCCCAGATAGGGCAGGGCATCACGGTATGGACGGCCAACGAGGCCACCGACGAGGCCGGCCTGGCGCTGGCGCGGGAATTGCTGCGCGCCTTCGGTGAGGAGCTTTACAAGCAGGATGAAGGCGCGCTGGACATGGCCACCGCCTTGAGCGGCAGCGCCCCCGCCTACATCTTCCTGTTCATGGAAGCGCTGATCGACGTCGGCGTGCACATGGGCTTCGCGCGGCGGGAGGCCGAGCGCCTGGTGCTCATGTCCATGTCGGGCTCGGTCGCCTACGCCGAACGGTCCGGTCTGCATCCGGCCGAATTGCGCAACCAGGTCACCAGTCCCGGTGGCACGACGGCCGAGGCCCTCTATCAACTGGAGCGCGGCGGCCTGCGAACGGTGGTCGCCCAGGCGGTCTGGGCGGCCTGGCAGCGATCGGCGTCGCTGGGGGGCGCGGCGACGATTCGCGGCCTCAATGGCAACGGCTGATCGCCGGACGACGAGATTGTGAAACTATGGACATTCGCCAGGCCGCGGGCTACAATGCGCGCCAGGTGCAGCCTTGTGCAGGTTGATCTTTTCCTGCGGCGGGGCGGAGAATCCCGGGAGAGCGATATATGGCGGATGTGACGGGCACGATGTTTGACTCACTGCTGGAGCAGGTGCGGTCCTGGGACCGCCACTACGATGCCGTGCAGGTGGGCCTGGTTGAGGAAGTGGGCGATGGCATCGCGCGCGTCTCCGGTCTGGAGAATGTGCGTTTCAGTGAACTGGTGTCCTTCGCCAACGGCGCCGCCGGCATCGTCTTCAACCTGGAAGATGAGCATGTCGGCGTCATCATCATGGGCGAATACGACGAAATCAACGAGGGCGACGAGGTCCGCGCCCTGGACCGTATCGCCTCCGTGCCGGTGGGCGAGAGGCTGGTCGGGCGCGTGGTGGATGCGCTGGGAAACCCGCTGGATGGGCGCGGCCCCGTGGCCTCGGACGAGTACTACGCCGTTGAGCGCATCGCGCCAGGCGTGATGGAAAGACGCAACGTCTTCCGTCCAATGCAGACCGGCATCGTCGCCATTGACTCCATGACGCCCATCGGCCGCGGCCAGCGTGAATTGATCATTGGCGACCGGCAAATCGGCAAAACGGCGCTGGCCATCGACACCATCCTCAACCAGAAGGAAGAGGACATGAAGTGCATCTACGTCGCCATCGGCAAGCGCAAGGGTGAAATCGCCCGTCTGGTTGCATTGCTGGAGGAAGCCGGCGCGATGGACTACACCACCGTGGTCGTGGCCTCGGCCTCGGACCCGGCGGCCATGCAATACGTTTCGCCCTACGCCGGCTGCGCCATCGGCGAATGGTTCATGGAAAACGGCCAGGATGCGCTGGTCGTCTACGATGACCTTTCCAAGCACGCCTGGGCCTACCGCCAGGTGTCGCTGCTGATGCGGCGCCCGCCAGGACGAGAGGCCTACCCGGGCGACGTGTTTTACCTGCACAGCCGCTTGCTGGAGCGCGCGGCCCAACTCAGCGAGGCGCGCGGTGGCGGCAGCCTGACGGCCCTGCCCTTCATCGAAACGCTGCTGGGCGACGTCTCGGCCTACGTGCCCACCAACGTCATTTCCATCACCGACGGCCAGATTTACCTGCTCAGCGACCTGTTTTACGCCGGTCAGCGGCCGGCCATGGACGTGGGCATCAGCGTCAGCCGCGTCGGCGGTGACGCGCAAACGAGGGCCATGTCACGCGTGGCCGGGCGTCTCAAGCTGGACCTGGCGCAGTTTGCCTCGCTGGCGGCCTTTGCCCAGTTTGGCTCCGGTCTGGACCGCTCCACCCAGCAGCAGCTGGACCGCGGGCTGCGCCTGACCGAGCTGCTCAAGCAGCCGCAATACCAGCCGATGCGCGTGGCCGATCAGGTGGCGATCATCTATGCCGGCACCAACGGCCTGCTGGACGACGTGCCCGTGGAGCGCGTCGCCGACTGGAAGGAGGACTTCCTGCGCAACTGGCAAACGAACTCGGCGGCGCTGTCGGGCAGCATTCAGGCCGACCCGGAGAACTGGGATGACGAGGTTGCCCAACAGGTCGAGGGCGCCATCAACGACTTCAACGCCCGCTGGACCCGTTCGTAGCGGCGGCCACAGGAGATAGCCGGTGGCCACTGCCAGAGACATCCAGAAACGCATACGCAGCGTACGAAACATTTCGCAAATCACGCGCGCCCTGGAGGCGGTCTCGGCGTCACGGGTGCGGCGCGCCCAGGCGCGGGTACTGGCCAGCCGCGCCTACGCCGAAAAGGCCTGGGAACTATTGCTCAACGTGCAGGCCGGGGCGGGGGGCGGCGCCACCATGCACCCCCTGCTGGAGGAACGTCCGGAGATCCGCAGCATCATGGTGGTGCTGATCACCTCCGACCGCGGGCTGGCGGGCGCCTTCAACGCCAACATCATCCGCGTGGCGCAGCGCTTTGCCGAACGTCTTGACAAACCCGTGCAATACGTGACCATCGGCCGCAAGGGGCGCGACGCCATGGTGCGCGCCGGCGCCAACGTGGTGGCCGAGTTCAGCGACCTGCCCTCCGAGCCCGGCATCAGCGACATTTCCCCGGCGACGCGTCTGGCGATCGATGCCTTCCTGGCCGCCGAGGTCGATGACGTCTTTATCGCCTACACTGACTTCATCAACATGCTGACGCAACGACCGGCTGTACTGGGCTGGTTGCCGCTGATACCGCATACCATCGAGGACCAGGTGGCGGCAGAATTCGTCAAGGACGTGCCCGCCGTGAGCGAAGGCGTGTCCAGCTACGAATACGAGCCGGGGGCCGAGGCGATCCTGCAGGAAATCGTGCCGCGCTTCACCGAGTTGCAGCTCTATCAGGCCCTGCTGGAGAGCCAGGCCAGCGAACATGCGGCGCGCATGGTGGCCATGCGCAACGCCTCCGACAACGCCTCCCAGCTGGTGGGCGACCTTACGCTGGAATACAACAAGGCGCGTCAGACAGCAATCACAGCCGAAATTCTGGATATCGTGGGCGGCACCGAAGCCCTGCAGGACGCCATGGACGACATGGCCGATCGCATAGAGGAAAACGCAGGTTTGAGCGAGCAAGGAGTTCCGATATGAGTGAGGTGCAGGGCCGCATCGCCCAGATTCTGGGCAACGTGGTTGACGTCAAGTTCCCCGCCGGCGAGTTGCCCGACATCAACGAAGCGCTGCGGGTCCCGCGCGAGGAAGGGGAGCTCGACCTCGTGCTTGAAGTGCAGTTGCACATGGGCGACAACCTCGTCAAGACGGTGGCCATGGACAGCACCGACGGCCTGCAGCGCGGCCTGCCGGTCATCGCCACGGGTTCACCCATCACCGTGCCGGTGGGCACGGCGTCGCTGGGTCGCGTGTTCAACGTTCTGGGGCGCGCCATCGACAACCAGCCGGAGGTGCCGGACGGCGCGCCGCGCCGTTCCATCCACACGCCGGCGCCCGACTTTGAGGACCAGTCGACCACTATCGAGCAGTTTGAAAGTGGCATGAAGGTGATCGACCTTGTGGCGCCCATGACCCGGGGCGGCAAGACCGGGATCTTTGGCGGCGCGGGCGTGGGCAAGACCATCACCATTCAGGAATTGATCAACTCCATTGCGACCCAACACGACGGCCTTTCGGTCTTCGCCGGCGTGGGCGAACGTACCCGCGAGGGCACCCAGCTTTACGGCGAGATGGAAGAGGCCGGTGTGCTGGACAAGCTGGCGATGGTCTTCGGCCAGATGAACGAGCCGCCCGGGGTTCGCCTGCGCGTGGCGCTCTCCGGCCTGGCGATGGCCGAACAGTTCCGCGACGAGGGGCGCGACGTACTGCTCTTTATCGACAACATTTTCCGCTATTCCCTGGCGGGGGCGGAAGTCTCGGCCCTGCTGGGACGCATGCCCTCGGCCGTGGGTTACCAGCCGACGCTGGCGGACGAAATGGGCCTGTTGCAGGAACGCATCACCTCGACGCGCAGCGGTTCCATCACCTCGATGCAAGCTGTCTACGTGCCGGCGGACGACTATTCCGATCCTGCGCCAGTCGCCGTGTTCACGCATCTGGATGGCACGATTGCGCTGGAGCGTTCGATCGCGGCGCGCGGTCTGTTCCCGGCGGTGGACCCGCTGGCCAGCACCAGCAAGATTCTGGACCCGCAAATCATCGGCGAGGAACACTACCGTACGGCGCGTGAGGTGCAGCAGGTATTGCAGCGCTACAAGGACCTGCAGGACATCATCGCCATTCTGGGCGTGGACGAGCTTTCCGACGACGACAGGCAACTGGTGGCGCGCGCCCGCAAGATCGAGCAGTTCCTGTCGCAGCCCATGGTGGTGGCGGAGCAGTTCACGGGCCGGGAAGGTCGCTACGTGCCCGTGCGCGAAACTGTGCGCGGTTTCCGCATGATCCTTGACGGGGAACTGGACCATATACCGGAGCAGATGTTTTACATGGCCGGCGCCATGGACGACGTGCTGCAGCGCTTTGAGGAAGCCGGAGACTGAGCGATGACCATCCACGTCGAGGTCGTCACGCAGGAGCGCAAGGTCTTCGAGGAGCCGGAAGCCGACATCGTCGTGCTGCCGGGCAGCGAAGGTGAAATGGGTGTGTTGCCGCGCCACGCGCCCCTGTTGACGACCATGGGCTACGGCGAACTGATCGTGCGCAAGGGCCCGGCCGAGGAACGCTTCGCGATTTACGGCGGCGTCGTCGACGTGCGGCCGGACAAGGTCGTCGTGCTGGCTGACCTGGCGGAATCGTCCTTCAACCTGGACATTCGCGCCATAGAGGAGGCGCGCGAAAGCGCCGCCCGCATGCTGCAGGAAGGCGTGCCGGAAGACCAGAATCGAGAGGCGCAACTGGCGCTGCGGCGCGCGGAACTGGGCGCCCGCATCCATCGCCGCATCCAGGGCCGCGGCAGCGTGCTGCGCATCCTTGACCAGGACGCGGAAGACGCGGAATAGACTGCCGCGACCATGTGACACAAGGCGCCCGGCGGTATGTCGCCGGGCGTTGCGTTCCCTGACGACAGCGAGTATAACCGGCTGCAGTTGGCACAGGACCGCGTGAATGGCGTTGTTCTCCCGTAAACTGGGTCTCGACATCGGGACGGTCAACGTCCTGATCTACGATCGCGGCGAGATCGTGCTGCAGGAGCCCTCGCTCGTCGCCCTGACGACTGAAGAAGAGCGCATCGTGGAAATCGGCCAGCCCGCGCGGGAAATGCTGGGGAAGACCGACGACGAGGACATTCAGGTCATTCGTCCCCTGCGCGACGGAGTCATCGCGGACTACGAAGTCACCGAGGCCATGTTGCGCCACTTCTTCAGCAAGATATCCGGTCGTGTGCGCCTTTTCCGTCCCACCGTGATGGTGGCCGTGCCCTGGGGTGTCACCAGCGTCGAAAAGCGCGCGGTCCACGAGGCGGCGCTGGCGGCCGGCGCGCGCGAGGCCTGGCTGATTCACGAACCCCTGGCGGCGGCCATCGGGGCGGGACTGCCGGTGGGCACGCCGGCGGGCGACATGGTCATCAATATCGGCGGTGGTATCACCGAGGCGGCCGTCATCAGTCTGAACAAGATTGTGCGCGCGGAAAGCGGGCGTCTGGGCGGGCTGCGCCTTGACGAGGCGATCGTGAGCTACGTCCGGCGCAAGTACAACCTGGGCATCGGCCAGCCGACGGCCGAGGCGATCAAGATTCAGATTGGGGCGGCCATAACGCCGGCGGAAGAGTTGACGATGGAATTGCAGGGCCGCGACAACGTCAGCGGCCTGCCACGCACCATCCACATCTCGACCGGTGAAGTCGTGGAAGCCATGGCCGAGGCGCTGTCGATGATCGCCGGTGTCGTCCGCAGCGTGCTGGCTGAAACGCCGCCCGAATTGTCCTCAGACATCATCGACCGCGGCATCGTCATGACCGGGGGCGGCGCCCTGTTGCGCGGGCTCGACCGTTATCTCACCCGGGCCACCGGCGTGCCGGTCTATCGCGCCGACAACGCCCTGATCGCGACGGCCAGCGGCGCCGGACGGGCGCTGGAAGAACCGGCCATCCTGCGCCGGGTGCTGCAAACTTCACAGACGTCAATCTGACAGATAGTAAGTCATGTGCTGCAGATGCACGACCGGGTCGATGTGCTGCACGCGCACGCCCGCCGCCACGTTGAGATTGATAGGCGCGTAATTCAGGATGGCGCGCACGCCATGCCCCGTCAGCAGGTCGGCCACTTCCTGGGCATTGGCCGCGGGAACGGCAATCATGGCGACGTGAATGTCGAGTCGGCGGATCACTGGGCCCGCCTGGTGAAATTCCTGCACGCGGCACTGGCCGACATGCTGTCCCAGTTTGGCGGGGTCGGTATCAAAGACGCAGGCGATGTGAAAGCTGCGTTCGGTGAAGCCGCGGTAGTTGGCGACGGCGCGACCGAGATCGCCGGCGCCGACCAGCGCGACCTGCCAGACCCGGTCCACGTTCAGCACTTTCCTGAGTTGCCGGGATAGGTAGTCGATGTGGTAGCCGGTGCCCTGCTTGCCGAAGCCGCCAAAGTGCGACAGGTCCTTGCGGATCTGGGCGGAACTGATGCCCAGGCGCAGGCCCAGCTCATGCGAGGAGGTCACCTTGTGCTTTTCCTGGGCCAGACGTTCGAGCGCGCGCAGGTAGACCGGCAGTCTGCCGATGACGATATCCGGTATCGGGTTGGTGGTTGGCGCGTCACCGTTCATCGCGTTGCAAAAGTGAAATGAATCACATGCCTGCGGGGAAGCCTACCATGTTTGCGAGGGCGCTTCCACACTCTGCTGCGGGCAGTTGCGGGCTATACTGGGGTTGGCTGGCCAGCGGGGAAGTGGCGGAACTGGCAGACGCGCATGACTTAGGATCATGTCTCATGTGAGGTGAGGGTTCGAATCCCTCCTTCCCCACAGCGACAACCTGATGCTCAGCCCTTCATCCCGCCCAGGGCCAGGCCGCCGCGCAGATGAATAACAGAGAAGGAAGCGGGTTCAACGTGGAGGCCCACCATTTTCAAGGAGTTGACTGAGACTAAAGGTTACACTGCTGGCAGCCGGATCTGGCTCCGAAAAAGCGTGGTTGATTACGTATTGGGGCGAATCAGCCTCGCCGCATTCGTGGACTCTTACGATGGCAAGAATGTGAATCTCCCGGTCATTTCTTCTGCAATTCAGTGAGGTTAACAGTTCATTGCGTGTCAACGTTACTTTACCTGCATCTGCGCGGCGTCCCTTTACCTCTATCAGTCGCAGTGGCCCGTGTCCCTTTGGCACACTCTCAATATCGTATCCTCGCTTACTCGCGCTGACGTCATGCGGAATGTTACCAAGTTCTTGCTCTGCGTCCACAACGGCCTTCATGGCAATAAGCTCGACTTCGCGACGTGCTACGGCATCTGCTCGATCCCGATCATTCAGCAACGCGGCAGGTAACACAAGGGCGACACCTGCGACGTGTGCATCTCCAAGATTGATCACGGAATCAAGGTCGAGAGTATTCATGCGCCTTTCCAGTCGCGCTTTGTGACGCTCCTTGCGTTCCTCGGCCGAACTTCGGTTGGCGCGAGCAAGACTTATCTCTTGTTGATTTCCGTCGAGTATAGCTGCCTTTTCTCTATTGTGGGTTCTCTCTATGATTTCATCCTGATGGCTGATCTCTTGCAAAAGATGGGCGCGGACGACCCTGCGATCCCGAGCGCTCTTCTTTTTCCGGATCTCAGATATTACTTCCAACCTGGGAATGATTTTCTCTCCGGTTAGTGCGTCTACTGCGCAGCCAATGAATTCATCCTGTTGCTCCAGCCACGCTTCCAACAAATGTCTTTCAACCGCTGCGATTTCAGATGGAGCGGGCTTGCGATAGTCAATCCAAGGAGCGTCATCAGGAATCACGATTTCGCGTTCCCTGCTAATTTCCACGCACCAGGCGCTACGTTCAAGTTCCAGTGGATGTCCTTCAGCACTCTGGTGGCCACTAATTATTGCCTGCTCAAGGTAAATGAGGAGTCGCGGATGTATCCCAAGGTTTTGATCGTCGATCAATACAGCACCGTGCCTCAACGGTCTCTGATTCATGGTAAGAACTTTCGCCACTATGGCCTTCAAAAGAGGATGGCCAATACTTATCAGTTGTACACCTTTGGCGATTCGTTCGTGATATCGATGCGGTTCAAAGCAAAGGGACTTATAGGAACGTTCTGGTTTGATCTCGGACTCCGGGATGCCTTCACGAATTTCAGTAGGTACTCGATCGAGGGCAAAGACACCGATTTCCCTGTCGTTCTCGCGTAACGCGGTTCCATACAGCTTGAGGGCACGGGTAGTGAAAGCCTTTATGTGCCAAGGCTGCAGGCTGACGGCGAGGGTGCGGGTACGATGCATGTCCAATTTCTTAACTTGGGGTACTTCAAGCGTTGTGATCACTAGGCGATTCTCGATGTTGCTCAGCGTCTCGCTCGCCATTCTAATGTTGTGCTCCAAGTCTGGAAGCGGAAGTGCATTTTCGGGCCCACTTATCGCCTCCATCATGATTTCCTGAAGCGACTGTTCGCGAAACACGTCTCCAAGCACATTGAACATTTTGCCATCCAACGCGCCGCCAATGTTGCCCATTTTGCGTATCAATGTATTGAACACCCGCCCTTCTCGCGTATTGCTCGCAAGCATGTTCCACAAATGGCAAGTCTTCCTTTGCCCGATTCGGTGAATGCGTCCGAATCGCTGTTCAAGTCGATTAGGATTCCAGGGAAGATCGTAATTGATCATCAAGTTTGTACAGTGCAAGTTGATGCCCTCGCCGGCGGCGTCCGTGGCGACGAGGAATCGTACACTCTTGTCAGTCCAGAAGCGATCTTGGACTTCGCGCCTCTGTCCAAAAGGTAGCCCGCCGTGAATTTGTAAAATCGTATCCGGCTCGCCGGTGAATTCGACTAGACGATTTACTAGGTAGCTGAGCGTATCGCGGAATTCGGTAAATATAATGAGCTTGCGTGGGCTGCCGTCCTTGAGGTACAGCAAACGCTCGTTATTTAGTAAGTCTTCAAGTCCTTCCCACTTGCTATCGATTCCGCTGTTTCTTACCTCGACTGCCTGCGCCTCAAGTTCTGCAAGAACATCAATTTCCTTTTGCAGTTCCCCAATGTTGGCTGCGTTGGTGGCATTATTGACGAATTCCTCTTCACTTTGCTCAGGGTCTTGCACATGACCGTCGTCAATGTCTTCGATTTCTTCGTCATCGTATGACGTTGACTCGGAAGACGCTGCCGGACCAGAAGATTGCCATTCAACCAATAAATCACGAAGCTTTGAATGGCGTCTCTGTAACGTGTGTGCAATGGCCCCGGGAGAAGAAGCCAAACGACGCTGTAGGATAACCATTGCAAACCCTACATTGTTACGGCGTCCCCCCGCCAGATGCTTCGCCCTGTTAAACTCATTTCGCACGTAATTCGTAACCCTCTCGTACAAGTCTTGACCTAAGTCGGCCAATTCAAAATCACGTGTATATGCGAACCGCTCAGGGAAAAGATTGCTTCCATCAAAGTTTTTGAGTTCCTCCTTTTGCATTCTTCGCATCAAGTCACTAAATCCTGAATGTTCCACTGCAATTCCGCGTTGACCGAGTGAATCGGACTTTCGATCTGAGAAGCGGTCAGGATCGAGCAAACGAAGAAATAGCTGGAATTCATTTTGGCGTCCGTTGTGTGGCGTTGCTGTCAGCAGGAGCAGATTTGTAGTCTTTCTGCCCAGCAATTCGCCAAGCCGGTATCTCTGCGTAAAATTGGGTGTCTTGCCGAACCAAGGTGCAGACATTTTGTGTGCTTCATCTATAAGGACTAAATCCCAGTTCGTCTGCTCCAACATTTTCCGGTACTTGTTGCGTTTGATCTGGTCCATCCGAGCAATGAGAAGATCATTTGCTGCCAGAGCCTCAATAGAGTTGCTGGTATCCTCGGAGAAGATTTTGAATTCTAGAGAGAATTTCTCCCTCATTTCTTCTTGCCATTGATAGGCAAGATTACCGGGCACGCAAATCAAGCAACGGTCGACCGCGCCTCGGATTTCCAGCTCACGGACAAGCAGGCCGGCCATGATGGTTTTGCCGGCACCGGGGTCATCTGCGAGCAAGAACCGAAGGGGCTGCTGATCCAACATTGTGTTGTAAACTGCTTCGATTTGGTGTGGCAATGGCTGAATGGGTGAACTGTGCACGGCCTGAAGTGGGTCAAATACATGAGCGAATTTTATGCGCCAGGCGTCGGAGGCAAGGCGAAACTCATCGGATTCGGCGCTGAAATCAAATCGACGCTCTGGCACAATCTCAAGAATGCTTTCTTCTCTCCGCAACACTGTTCGCGTTATCGGAGGACGACCATCTTCCCTTCGATAAGTTACCTTGGCGCCCACACTTCCTTTTATTTCGACATGCAAGATTGTAACGATTTCATTCGCGGTGAGGCCGCGAATGCGCATGTCGGCCCTGAGCTTCTCGAGTTTCAAGTTGCCTCCTGTGGTGAGATGTAACATGCCGAACGCGAGATTGGGATAAAGTGTACAGAAGATATGAGTGACGAATCAACCCCAGTCAATTCGAGTAATATTGGGAACAGAGTTCAACTCTATGAGGTGGCTAGGCTAGCCCTTCATCCCGCCCAGGGCCAGGCCGCCGCGCAAATGGCGCTGCAGCAGGGCGAAGACGGCCAGCGCCGGCGCGGCAGCGACCACCGAGGTCGCCATCATTTGCTCGATCTCGGTGTGGTAGGCGCCGATGAAGGAAAACAGGCCGAGCGAGATCACCCACTGGTCCATGCTGCCGGCCAGCACGAAGGCCAGCAGGTAGTGGTTCCAGCCATCCAGAAATACAAACAGGGACGTCGCCGCCAGGCCGGGCATGGCCAGCGGCAGCGTGACCAGGCGGAAGGCCTGGAAGCGGTTACAGCCGTCGACGAGGGCGGCCTCCTCAAAATAGAGGGGGATGCCCTGCATGTAACCCCAAAGGACCCAGATGGCCGTCGGCAGCATGAAGGTGATGTAGGCGATCACGACCCCGCCCGTCGTGTTCAGCAGACCGGCGTCGCGGAACATCAGAAAGAGGGGCACGATCAGCGCTGACGCAGGCAACAACTGTCCAAGCAGTACAAAAATGATGAAAGGCATGCGTCCACGGAAACGGTAGCGGTTCAGGCTGTAGGAGGCGAGGAGCGATACCGGCATCACCACAAAGGTGGCGGTGACGTTGATAATCGTCGTATTGCCCAGCCAGAGCAGCAGGGGCTTTTCCTGAAAGATGGCCAGCCAGGCGTCGATACTGAACTGGTTCGGAAGAATCAGGGGCGTTTCGAAACCGAGGCTGTATCCCTGTGGCGTGAAGGAGGCCATGACCATCCAGTAGAAGGGGTAGACGATGGCGATGGTCGTCGTCACCAGCACAATGACGAATCCCAGGCTGCCGAGGGCCCGTCGACGGCGGCCGGCGTCGCGCAGCAGTTCGCCCGAATGCATCGTCGGGCCGCCAGGGCGGGCTGCGCTCATCCCTGGGTCCTTTCTTCCTCGCGGCGCAGCACGATCAGGTAAACGAAGACCAGCAGCAGGCTGAATAGCAAGGAGATTACCGCCAGCGCCGAGCCGCGTCCCAGGCGGTTGGAACCAAAGGCTTCCTGATAGGTGTAGACGGAAAGGACGCGGGTGGCGTCACCCGGTCCGCCACGGGTCAGGGTCCAGGCCATGGTGAAAAGCTTGGAGGACCAGATCGTCAACAGGGTAAGCATGGTGATGCTCACGGCCCGGATACCAGGCATGGTGATGTAACGAAAACGGGCCCAGGCGCTGGCGCCATCCACTTCAGCCGCCTCGTACTGCTCCGGTGGAATGCCCTGGAGCCCCGCCAGCAGAATCAGGGTGACTGCCGGGAACAGACGCCAGCTAGTGGCGATGACGATGGAAAGCATCGCGGTCTCGCTGCTGTAGAGCCAGGAGTGGCCCTCCTCAAGCACGCCAAGGAGGTTGAGGATTTCGTTGATGGGCCCGACCTGCGGGTTGAACATGACGTACCAGATCAGGGTGACGACCAGCCAGGGCGTGGCCCAGGGGATGATCAGCAGGGTGCGAGCCAGGCCCCGCAGCATGGTCGTCCTGTTCAACAGCAGGGCGACGAAGAGGCCGGTAAGAAAGCTGAGCACCACCGTGCCGGCGCTGTAGGTCAGGGTGCGCCAGAGAGAAGTGGCGAGGCGCTGACGCGCCAGCAACCGTTCAAAATTGCCAAAACCGATGAATTCCGCGCTGCTGAAGCGCAGCAAATGGGCGTCCGTGAGGCTGATCAGGGTGCTGTAGACCAGCGGCACGTAAATGATGGCGACGATCAGCAGGCCAGCCGGCGCCAGCAGAAGCCAGGGCAGGAAACTCCGCGAGGTCGTCATGCAAGGGGCGCTTTCGGAAAAGTCATGTCAGGGCGGGACGGGCGTGTCGACGCCCGTCCCGCTGAAAAGTCCCGCAGGACGCAATCACTACTGGTCTTCGAGGAATTCCTCTACGTCGGCCTGCAGGTCGGCCATGGCTTCCTCGACCGGCCGGTCGTCATAAAGCACCTCGACCAGGCGATTGTTGATGATGCGCACGATGTCGCTGTGGTAGACCTCAAGCCCCGGCGCCGCCACCGGCACGAATTTCGGTCCGTCATCGGCGAAAGTTTGGAACCAGGGGTTGTCCATCAGGAAACTGTCGGTCACCGCGCCCTCAATCGGGTTGATGGTGCCGCTGCTGTTGGTCCACACCTGGCCCCACTCGGTGGTGGCGATGGACTTGATGAATTCACAAGCGAGATCCTGGTTGGGGCCACCGGCCGCGATGCCCACCAGGTTGTTCGGGCCGCCGGTCGGGCGCGCCGAGTCCGTGGGGAGCGGGTGAATGGTCACGGTGGACTGGACTTCCGGCGAGGCGTTGCCTAGGTTGACCCAGTACCAGGGGCCGTCAATGGTCATGCCGACCTTGCCGCTGTTGAAATAGGGCCACTGCGCTCCGGCGCCGTCCACGCCGCGGGGCATCACGCCCGCGTCGAAAAGGTCCTTGAAGAACTGCACGCCGGCGATGACCTCCGGCTGGGAGAAGGCCGGCTGGCCATCCAGAGTCCAGTGGGCGCCGTGTCCGACGACCATAATCAGCACACCCTCGTGCAGGCGGGAGTGCGCCGTGTTGGTCAACACCAGGCCGAACTCTTCCTCGTCCGGATTCGTCAGCGCCTGGGCCGCCGCCATGAAGCTTTCGAAGTCCGTCGGCACGTCAATGCCGGCTTCATCAAACATGGGCTGGTGGACCCATAGCGCGAGTGTTCTGGCGGAGAGGTTCAGCGCATAGATGTTGCCCATGTCATCGACCGCATAGGAGTCCTGGCCGGCAACCTTCTCCACGATGTCGGTGCCTTCGAAGCAGGCATTCAGCGGTTCCAGAACGCCCTTGTCGATGTATTCAAAGACGTTGAAACCGGTCACCTCGATGATGTCCGGCGGCGTGCCGGCAGCGACCTCAAGGTCGACGCGGTCAAATAACTGGTCAAGCGGGAAGGAGAAGCGTTCGATGGTGACGCCAGGATTGGCCTCCATGAATGCTGCAGTCGTACCCTCCCAGAAGGGTGCGTAGCTCGGGTCTTCCCATTGCCAGGACGACAGGCGCAGGGTGACTTCTTCCTGTGCCGAGGCGCTGAATGCGCCGACCAGCAACAGCAGGACAAGCAAAAAAGACAAACGTTTCATGGTCACTTCCTCCCCAGTGGGAACTGTTGTGTTGGGCGCGGACAAAGTAATCGGCGCCGACCCTCAATTTGTAACGCGAATTGGATGGCCGGTCAAACCGGTGGGTGCCGGGGCGCCCCCCAATCCCGCTCACGAGCCGGGAAAAATGCTGACCGGTAACCCGCCATAGTCATGCGGGGCGGGCTGCTGCTATACTGACTCTGCGACGCCCAAAGGAAGCGGGAACAGGACGTGAACGTAGAGACCGAACAGCTTGACAATCGCATGGCGCGTATGACGGTCGTGGTCGAAAGCGACCGTCTGGACGAAGCGCGCAAAAGTGCTGCCAGAAAAATCGCGCGCCAGGTCCGTATTCCGGGATTCCGCAAGGGCAGGGCGCCCTATCGGGTACTCGCCAGCCACGTTGGAGAGGCGGCGATTCTGGAAACGGCGGTGGAAGATCTGGGCATGGCGCTCTATCCGGACGCACTGGGCGAAACCGGCCTTGATCCTTACGGACCCGGCACCCTGGAGGACTTTGAACAGGAGCCGGACCCGACTTTCCGCTACACCCTGCCGCTGCAGCCGGTCACGGACCTGGGCGACTATCGCTCCATCCGCAGGGAGTTTGCGCCGCCGGAGGTCAGTGACAGCGACGTAGACGACGCGCTGCTCGCCCTGCAGGAACGCGAGGCCCTCGTTGAGGACAGCCCCCGGCCGGTCGCTGCCGGCAACCGCGTGCACGCCACCGTGACGGCCACCGTGCTGGACGAAGAGGAAGGGTCTGAAGCAGCGGGGGAGGCAGCAGCGGGGGAGGCTGATGGCGAGGGCGACGGGGAGGCAGCTGCCGGTCGTCAATTCATGGACGGGCAACAGCTGGTCCTCTCCCTTACACCGCAACGCGAACCCGCGCCCGGATTCACGGAGGCCCTGCTGGGCGCTGCCGGGGAAGAACAACGCGACTTCGAATTGCAGTACCCGGAAGATGAGGACCGCCACGGCACGCTCTCCGGCAAAAGGGTGGCGTTCAGCGTCGTCGTGCGCAAGATCGAACTCGTCACGCTTCCCGAACTCAACGACGACTTCGCCGCCCGCGTCGGCGCCGGAGACGGTGAAGGGGACGGGGACGCAGAGGCGACGAGCCTGCTGACCCTGCGGGTCCAGACTCGTGAGCGGCTGAACGCCGAGGCCGGGGAACAGGCGATGACGGCATATGCCCGGGAAGTGCTGGAAACAATCATTGAGGGCGCGACCTTTTCCTGGCCGGAAGCCCTGGTACAGGACCAGATGGAACACCTGCTGCTGCGTATGGACCATGACATGCGCCAGCGCGGCCTGACCCTTGACGACTACATCCGCATGTCCGGCACCACCCGTGAGGCGCTGAAGGAGGAGTCGCGGGACAATGCCGAAGCCTTGATTCGCCACACACTGACCATGGCCGAGTTGTCGCGGGCAGAGGGCATCGAAATCAGCGAGGCCATGCTGGAAGAAGAGATTGGCCGCAGTATCGCGCGCTTCGGCGATCAGGCCGAGGCCTTTCGTAGCATGTATGACAACGAGGACATGCGACAAAACCTGCGCAACGAGTTGCAGACTCGCGCCGTCATGGAGCGCATTGCCGGCATCGCCCGCGGCGAGCTGGCAGACGAGGACTCACCGGAAGCGGACGCTGAAGGAGAAACATCCTGACATGGACGTCTTCAACGTAATCCCGATGGTAGTGGAGCAGGGCAGTCGGGGCGAGCGCGCCTACGACATTTACTCCCTGTTGCTCAAGGAGCGGATCGTGCTGATGGGCACGCCGGTCAATGACCAGATCGCCAACCTGATCGTGGCGCAGTTGCTCTACCTCAACGGGCAGGACCCGGAACGGCAGATCAACATGTACATCAATTCTCCAGGCGGAATCGTATACGCCGGTATGGCCATTTACGACGCCATGCAACAGGTCAGCGCGCCGGTCAGCACAGTGGCGCTGGGCCTTACGGCCAGTTTCGGCACCGTGCTGCTGACGGCAGGCGCGAAGGGGCAGCGCTACGCCCTGCCAAACGCCACCATTCACATGCACCAGCCTTTGGGCGGTTCCCAGGGTCAGGCTTCCGACATCGTCATTCAGGCCAACGAGATCATGCGGCTGAAGGAACGGCTGATCGAAATCTTCGTGCACCATACCGGGCAGGAGCGCGACGTGATCGAGCGCGATCAGGACCGGGACCTGTTCCTGAGCGCTTCACAGGCGGCTGAATATGGCATCATCGACAAGGTGCTGACCGCCAACGGATCGCAGGAGCAGGGCAAATGAGCGAGGACGGGCAGCCGCCGCAACGCTGCTCCTTCTGTCAGCGGGGCCATACGGACGTACAGCGCCTGATCACCGGCCCGCATGGCGTGTGCATCTGCAACCATTGCGTCGAACTCTGTCGCCATATGCTGGACGGGGACAAGGGCGACGACCCCGCGCCGCAGGAAACCCCGTCCGCACCATTGCGACCGCCGAAAGAAATCATGGCGCGGCTTGATGAATACGTCGTGGGTCAGCGCCACGCCAAACGCGTGCTGAGTGTGGCCGTCTACAACCACTACAAGCGCATTCAGGCGGACGCCGCGCCGGAGGGCGTGGAGCTGGAAAAGAGCAACATTCTCATGGTCGGGCCCACCGGTAGCGGCAAGACCCTGCTGGCGCGAACCCTGGCAAGAATGCTGGACGTGCCCTTTTGCATCGTCGATGCGACGGCCCTGACCGAGGCCGGCTACGTGGGGGAGGACGTCGAGAACATCCTGCTGCGTTTGATCCAGGCTGCCGATGGCAATATCGCCCATGCCGAACGCGGCATCATCTACGTGGACGAAATCGACAAGGTCGCGCGCAAGTCCGGTGACAATCCCTCCATCACCCGCGACGTATCCGGCGAGGGCGTTCAGCAGGCCCTGCTGAAAATCATCGAGGGCACCACGGCCAGCGTGCCGCCCCAGGGTGGCCGCAAGCACCCGCATCAGGAATTCATCCAACTTGAAACAGGCAATATCCTGTTCATTTGCGCCGGGCTGTTTTCCGGTCTGGCGGACGTGGTCGCGACGCGTCTGGGACGGCGCGGCAAAGTGGGTTTCGCCGTCGGAAGCGGTGAATCGGCCGGGATGGCGGCAGGATTGGACGAGGCCACGCTGCTGCGCCGGCTGAGTCCGGAAGATCTGGTGGCCTATGGCATGATCCCGGAATTCGCCGGTCGTTTGCCGGTGATCGTCGACGTGGAGCCGCTGGATGAGCAGGCGCTGGTGCGCATTTTGGTGGAACCCAAAAACGCTCTGACCCGTCAGTACCGCCATTTGCTGGAACTGGACGGGGTTGAACTGGAATTCGAAGAGGCCGCCTTGCAGGCTGCGGCGTCCATGGCAATGGCCCAGGGCACGGGAGCGCGCGGCCTGCGCGCCATTATCGAGCGTTCCCTGCTGGACGTCATGTACGAGATTCCCGGCAACGAGGCCATTCGGAGGGTTGTGCTGACCGACAGGGCGGTCCATGGTGAGGGACGCCCGTCGCTCTTTGGCGTTGACGGGGATCTCCTGGAGTGGTTGCCGGACGGCAGACTGACTCCCGCTGCCTGAATCTGGCTGCCCCCGGTGCAGGGCCCGGACACGATGATTGACGTAGCCAGGATTCTGGTGCGCAGCGGTGACGGCGGCGACGGGCTCATTCACTTCCGCCGCGAGAAATACGTGCCGCGCGGTGGGCCGGCCGGCGGCGACGGCGGCCACGGTGGCGACGTCGTGTTGGTGGTGAAGCCCAAAGTCAGCACCCTTTCAGGATTCCAGCATCGCCAACGCTTCCAGGCGACGAGCGGCGCGCGTGGCGGCCCCAACAACCAGACCGGCGCCAGCGCAGCGGCGCTGGAACTGGAGGTTCCGGCCGGTACGCTCGTGCGTGACGCCGACAGCGGCGCCATCATTGGTGACCTGCTGCGTCCGGGGGACCGCCTGGAAGTCGCGACCGGCGGACGGGGCGGACGGGGCAACACACGCTTCCGTTCCTCTTCGCGCCAGGCGCCCCGCATCGCCGAGAAGGGCGAACCTGGCCGGGAGCGTCAGCTGCTGCTTGAATTGCGGCTGATCGCCGACGTGGGTCTGGTGGGCGTACCCAACGCGGGCAAGTCAACCTTGTTGTCGGTACTCAGCAAGGCTCGCCCGCGAATTGCCAATTATCCCTTTACCACGCTTGAACCCAACCTGGGCGTCTTGCGACGCGATGATGCAGAAATAGTCCTTGCCGACATACCCGGTCTGATCGAGGGAGCGCACCAGGGCGTGGGGCTGGGGCATGCCTTCCTGCGGCACGTGCAACGCACGCGGATGCTGGTGCACCTGCTGGATGGCGCCAGCCCCGACCCTCTGGCGGACTACAACCAGATCAACGTCGAACTGGCGCTGTTCGACGAAAGACTGGCGGAAAAGCCGCAAATCGTGGTCTTCAACAAGCTGGACCTGCCGGAGGCGGCGCAACGCTGGCCCTCTCTTGAAGCCAGGCTGCGCGAGGAGGGCGTGAAGCCGATGGCCATTTCGGCGTTGACGCGCATGCAACTGCGGGCCTTCGTCTCGCGCCTGTTACAAGTGCATGCCACGCTGCCGGAGACGCCTCCGGAAGCCGTCGATGCAGGCGGCCTCCCGCAGGAACTGCCCGATTTCGATCCCGGTTTCACGATTCGACGCAGTGTGGACGGCAGTTTTGTGGTCAGCGGCGCGCGGATCGAAAGGGCGGCCGCGATGACTTACTGGGACCACGACGAGGCCGTGCTGCGCTTCCAGCATATTCTGGAGACCCTGGGCGTCAGCGGGGGGCTGGAGAGCGCGGGCGTGCAGGCGGGTGACACCGTCTACATCGGCGATTACGAACTGGAATGGTCGGAATGAGGCGGAGAAGAGGGGGCCGCGCTGCATGAACGCGGTGAAACGCATTGGCGTGCTGGGAGGTACCTTCGACCCGCCGCATTGCGCGCATCTTGCACTGGCAAGGGCCGTCAGGGACGCCCTGAATCTGGACCGTCTGCTGTTTTTGCCAGCCGCCGACCCGCCCCACAAGCGGGGAAAGGACATGTCCCCGGCATCGGCGCGCCTGGAAATGCTGGAGCTTGCACTGGCGGGTCATGCCGGCATGTGCCTTTCCCGTCTGGACGTGGACAGACCCGGCCCCCAGTATTCCCTTGACACCATGAAGTTGCTGAGGCGCGATCGTCCCGCCGCGAGTTTCTGGTTTGTCATGGGAGCGGACTCGCTGTGCGATTTTCCAGCCTGGTATCGCCCCCTGGAACTGGCCTCGCTGTGCCGTCTGGCGGTTGTGCCGCGGCCAGGCGTATGCGTTCAGCCCGACATGCACGAGGCGGCGCTGCCCGGTCTGACGGGCAGGGTTGATATGGTCGATTGCGCGGCCCTGCCACATGCCTCGCGCGATATCGTGGAGAGTCTGCGCGCTGGAGGGGACGTGAGCGGGCTGGTGCCACCGGCCGTGCTCGACTACATCGCCGCCAGGGGGCTTTACCGGGTGTGAAGAAGACGGTCCTGACACTGTTGCTGCTGCTGCCCGCTGTGGCGATCCAGGCGCAGTCGCCCTTCGTGCCGACCCTGTTGCCGCCCACGCCTGTTCCATGGCCCGCTGTCAGGGAGATTCCTGCGCCACTGGAATCGGCGGTCATGCGCATTGTCCGGGACGGCCGATTGCGCGTCGGCATCCTCTACAATGCGCCACCCTTTGGCCTGCTCAATATCCGCGGCGTCCTGGCCGGCATGGAAGCGGATATTGCGCGCAGTATGGGCGACCTGTGGGGAGTCGAGGTGGAATTCGTGCAGGTGACCCGCCACTCCGCCGGGGAATTACTGCGTACCGGCGCCGTGGATGTGTTGGCCGCAGCGTTGGTGAAGCAGGTTGACGACCAGCGGGAAATGGAATTCTGCCAGAGCCATTACCGAGGCGCCCAGGCCCTGCTCATTCACGAGGCGGACGACACGACGACCCTGGCGCAAATGGAGGGGCGAACACTGGGCGTGGTGGCCGGCGCGCGCGCCGACGAGGCCCTGACGCGCTGGCAGGCGGGCAGCGGCGTACGCGTCAATGTACGCAGATATTTCACTCTGGATGACGCCTTGCGGGCCCTGCGCGGGCGAGAGATCGATGGTCTGGTGGACAGTCGTTTGACCCTGGGCGGCGTCATGGTGCCTGGCGAAATGCGTATGCTGAACGAGGTGCTGGAGCACGAATTGCACGCCCTGGCGGTGCGCAGGGGCGACCGCCCGATGCGCGATCTGGTCAATCGCAGTCTGCAATTCCTGACGGTCAGTGGCCGCATGGCTGAAATTCACGACGCGAACTTTCCTGGCAGCAGCTTGCCGCACGATCTGATCGCCGTCTGGCAGGGTCTGGGCGATCAGGCGCCAAAGCCGGAAGCAGTCGCGCAGACTCCGGACGGGCCGCAGCCATCTGTGGTGGCGCGGCTGGAGCAGGGACTGCCGCTGAGAGTTGCGGGTGTGGCTGCCGCCGACCCGGAGGTGCCGGACAGCGAGAGACGGTTGGCGGCCTGGCGCCTGGCCCTGGCGCAACAACTCGAGCTGCGTCTGGGGTCCGTCCTGCAGGCTGTGGCGGGCCCCCCGCTGGAGCAGCTCGCTGCCGGAGCGGCGGACCTGGCCATTGGTGTGCCACTGGACTGGGGTCATGCCGGTCAGGTTGAATTTAGCGCGCCGCTGCTGTTGCACGGAGAGCGCCTGCTGATGCCGGCTGACAGCGACATCGACAACTTTCGCGGTCTGCGCGACCAGTGGATGGGCGTGCTCTCGAGCGAGCCCGGTCGCGACGCAAGGGCGCAGGCCCTGGCCGAAAGCGCGGCCGTCGACATCAATGTCTTCACCATTGTGCGCGACGAAGACATCGGATGGCATTTGCTCATCGAAAGGGACCTGGACGCTGTTTTCGCGGATAGCCTGAAACTGCTGGCGCCACTGCAATCGCAGTCATCCCTGCTGAAACTGGCCGCCCGCTGTCCTTCCTGTGATCCCTGGTACTCGCGCAACTGGCTCGGCCTTGCGCTGCCCGCCAATGATCCGGAGTTCCGGCAGCGGCTGGAGGCTGCCCTGACGGGAATGTGGCGTGACGGCAGCATGGCGCAATTGCTGGCGCCGCTCGTGCCCGGGGAGGACATCGCGTCTCTGGCGCTTCAGTCGGGCTTTTGAGACGCGCGACCGAAAATCACAACAGTGACGCCGGCGACGATCACCAGGCTGCCTATGGCCTGGCCGGCCCCTGGCTGCTCGTTGAAATACAGATAGGCGCCGACGGCGCTGGTCACCACGACGATCTGGCTCATGACGCTTACGTAGGTCGCCGGCATATACTTCAGCGCGAAGTTCATGCCGCCATGACCGAATATCTGGGCGGTGATGATCAGCCCGGCCATTCCCAGCCATGCGTCGTCGCTGTAGCCGGTCAGGGGGACTTCGGTCAACGCCGCGACCGCGAGTGAGATCAGGGCTGCGATACTGAACATGAGCCACAGGTAAGGCAGGAGCGAGACCTGGCCGCGCGCCAGACGACCGAGGTTCAGGTAGAAGGCGGACATGAACGCGGCGGTCAGGCCGAGGACGGCGCCCAGCGCCGCGTTGCCGCCGGGGGAGGTCCCGCTGTCGAAGCCGGCGAGGGCGATGATCAAGCCGCCAAACAGCGACAGCAGGATTCCGGCCCACACTCGCCGTGTAAACACGGCCTTCAGCCACAGCACTTCCACCAGCGCCACCCACAAGGGGCCGGACCCGCCAAACACGCCGGCCAGCAACACGCTGGAGTTGTTGAAAGCCTCAATCTGGAAGTAAAAGCGAATGGCCAAAACAGTGCCGGCCAGAGCGGCGAAGGCCAGATTGCGCCGCGAGAGCCGGCGCAGTTCATGGCGGTAGAAGAGAAGAATCACCGGCGTCAGCAGCGCGCTGGTGATCAACTGTCGCAGGGCAATGATGGCGGGCGTCGGCATGCCCTCCACGTGCATGCTGCGAATGAAGAGAGGGCCCGTCGACCCCATGAGTTGGCCAATGATGATGACGACGAAGGGCAGGGCAGCGGCATATCTGCCCGCGTTGATGCGCGCGGTCATGGCCGCGACGGCGGCGCTCATGTTTCGCGTTGACCGTAAATGGCGAAGATCACGCCAGCCAGGATGATCGCGCCGCCGAGAATTTCAGGGACGCCTGGAATCTGATGCAGAAAAAGGAAGGCCAGCACGCTGCCGTAGAGGATGATGGACTGGGAAGCGATGCTGATCAGGGTAGGGGACAGGGAGGCCACCGCGTAGATGAATGCCGGATGCGCGCCCAGCTGGCTCAAAACGGTGGCGACAAGCGCCCAGGTGATGCCTTGCGGACTGAAGCCGGCGGTGTCGCCGATAGCCGGGAGGACCACGACCAGGGCGACCAGGGCGGATATGGTAAACAGCATCCAGGTGTAGGGCAGGAAGGGGATCCGTGTTCGCAGCGTTCGGCCGATGATGAGGTAGGCGCAGGCGCAAATCACACTGAGCAGGGAGAGTGTCACGCCCAGCAAGGGTTGAGGCCCGAGACCTGAAACTCCGTTGGCGCTGCCAAGGGCGATGACTATTCCTCCAGCCATCGCAAGCGCCATGCCCACGTACATCGATCGCTGCAGGGGGATCTTGAGCAGGAAACGTTCCATCAGCGCGGTGACCAGGGGCATGAGGCTGGCAATGACGGTTGCCAGCAGGATGTTGACGTACTTGATGGCTTCGGTAAACAGCATGAGGTCGGCGCAGAAACAGACGCCGGCCAGCAGCAACAGTTTCCAGACCCGTCGGGGCATGCGCCGGATGCGCGGCAATTGGCGGGGCAGGGTAAGGGGCGTAAATACCAGGGCCGCGATGCCCAGGCGCATAAATACGATGACGGGTGAGGGCAGACCTTCCTGCTGGGCATGCCGCATGGCGATGAGACCGATGGAGGCGAGGAAGAGGCCAAGCAGCAACACGGCGAGAGCGACCGCCTTGCGCGACACCCGAGGCAAGGGCCGGGCCGCCAGGGTCATGCCTTCAGGCGCTCCCCGTTTGGGCCTGTGGCAGCCATCGGAGCACAAGGGTTCCTGGCTGACAACGCTCCCGGCAGTTGAGTGGAGGCCTGGCTGCCGGCGTTGGCAGGGAGTGCCGGCGTGAAAGACAGCCAGGCGGGAAGCGAAGAATGCCTGCCGGATGCCAAAATGCGAAAACCTGTTGTCATGAAGGGCCTTCCTGGCTGCGGCGCCCATGCTAGCACGTGAAGCCTGTCTTTTCGCCGGGCGTGGCTATAGTTGGCCATAAGTAGACTGCTCGACGGGAGGAGAAACCGGACCATTCGGACTCCGGTCAATTCCGCCCGGCAATTGTGGTAAACTCTGGTTGCAGATGGTGACCGTCAAGGAAGGTGACATGAACGGAAGTCATGAACTTTCCCGTCGGGAAGTGCTCTCGCTGGCGACCGCAGCCATGGCGGCCGCTGCATTCAGACTGGAGGAGTCGAAAATGGCATTTGAACTGCCGGAACTCGGATACGCCTATGATGCGCTGGAGCCGCACATTGATGCGCGCACCATGGAAATCCATCACTCGAAACATCACGGCGCCTATACCGCAAATCTAAACGCCGCGCTGGAAGGGCATGCGGACCTGCAGGGCATGTCGATCGAAGAGTTGCTGGCCGGCCTGGACAGCCTGCCCGCCGGCATCCAGACGGCCGTGCGCAACAACGGCGGCGGCTACGCCAACCATAACCTCTTCTGGACCGTCATCGCGCCCGGCGGCAACGCTGAAGGCAACGCCAGCGATGCCCTGAAGGCCGCCGTTGACGCCGCCTTCGGCAACTACGAGAATTTCGTGGCCGAATTCAGCACGGCGGCAGCGACGCGCTTTGGTTCCGGCTGGGCCTGGCTTGTGGCCGCCAGCGACGGCAGCGTGAGCGTTACGTCGACGCCGAACCAGGATACGCCGCTCATGAATGGCCAGACGCCGATCCTTGGCCTGGACGTCTGGGAACACGCCTACTACCTGAATTACCAGAACCGTCGTCCCGATTACATCGCGGCCTTCTTCAACATCGTCAACTGGGCCGAGGTATCGAGCCGCTACGCCGCTGCAACGGGCTAGAGGTTACCCGTTTCGGGATTCCAAAAGACGCTACAATCGTGGCGTCTTTTTTTGCGGGACGGCGGTGAGGACGGAGACGGGCATGACGCAGCATCGGGTCGAGCGCGATTCCCTGGGTGAGGTTCAGGTGCCGGCCAACGCCTGGTACGGGGCACAGACGCAGCGCGCCGTGGAAAACTTCCCGGTCAGCGGCCTGAAACCCTGGCCGGCCTTTGTCTGGAGCATGGCCGTCATCAAACGCAGCGCCGCAGAGGTCAACCGGGACCTTGGCCTGCTGGATACGGAACGTGCCGGCGCCATTGTCGCGGCAGCCGATGAGGTCATCGCGGGCCAGCTGGATGCCGAGTTCGTCGTCGATCCCTTCCAGGCGGGCGCCGGCACCAGCCACAACATGAACGTCAACGAGGTCATCGCCAACCGCGCCAACGCCCTGCTCGGCTTCGCCAGGGACGATGAGTCAACGCCGGTCGACGCGAACGACCACGTCAACATGGCGCAAAGCACCAACGACACCATACCGACGGCCATTCGTCTGGGCGTGCTGTGGCGCCTGGATGAATTGCTGGCGGCCCTGGAGCGCTGTGCTGCGGCCTTTCGCCGGCAGTCGGCGGCGGCCGACGACGTCGTCAAGAGCGGGCGGACCCACCTGCAGGATGCCGTGCCCATTCGTCTGGGTCAGGAGTTTGGAGCGTATGCCGGCGCCATCGAGCGCAACGGCGAAAAAATCCTGCTCGCCGCCGAGGGCCTGCGTCGTCTCGGCATTGGTGGCACGGCCAACGGCAGCGGGCTCAACGCCCATCCGGAGTATCACGCGCGCATGGTGGCGACGCTGTCGCAATTCACGGGCCTGAAACTCTATGAGTCGGACGACCTCTTTGAGTCGATGCAGTCGATGCAGGACGCCTGTTTCTTTTCAGGCGCGCTGCGGTCGACGGCGCAGGACCTGACGCGCATCGCCAACGACATTCGCCTGCTGTCCAGCGGTCCGACCACCGGCCTTGCCGAGATCACCTGCCCGCCGGTGCAGCCGGGTTCATCGATCATGCCGGGCAAGGTCAACCCGGTGCTGGCCGAAATGCTGAACATGGCCATGTATCACGTCATGGGCAATGACTTGACGGTGACCCTGGCCTCGCAGGCGGGCCAGCTGGAACTGAACGTGATGATGCCGGTCATTGCCCACAATCTGAACGAGATGATGCAGGTAATGACCGGTTCGGTCAACGCCTTTACGGAGAAATGCGTGACGGGCCTCATCATCAATCGCGAGACGGCGGAAGGTTGGCTGGCGCGCAATCCCGTGCTGGTCACGGCGCTCAACCCGGTGATCGGTTACCTGAAGGGCGCGGAGGTGGCCAAAAAGGCCCTGGCCGAGGGACGCGGCATCCGCGAGGTCGTGGTTGAACTTGGCTATCTGAACGAGGAAGAGGCGGATGCGGCGCTGGACGCCGCGGCCATGACCCGCGGCGGCCTGCGCAACTGAATTGGCGACCACAAGATCAGGGGGGACGATGCTCACGCGTGATGATGCCTGGGAACTGGTGACGACGTATACGGCGAGTCCCTCGCTGCGGCGTCACATGCTGTCGGTCGAGGCGGCCATGCGGGCCTATGCGCCCCGCTTCGGCGGCGACCCGGAGTTGTGGGGAACGGTCGGACTGCTGCACGACTTTGACTACGAACAGAACCCGGACGTGGCGGTGGAGGGACACCCGGTGGTGGGTTCCCGCATTCTGCGCGAGCGCGGCGTCGACGAACTCATCGTGCGCGCCATTCTTTCCCACGCAGAAGAGATCACCGGGGTCGCACCGGAAAGCGACATGGAGAAGTCCCTGCTGGCCGTGGATGAGCTGACCGGCTTCCTTATCGCCGTGACGCTGGTGCGCCCCTCCAAAAGCATTCATGACGTCAGGCTGCGTTCCGTGCGCCGCAAGTGGAAAGACCGGGCATTCGCCGCGCCGGTCAATCGTCAGGAGATTGAGCACGCGGCGGAAAACCTGGGCGTGCCGCTGGACGAACACATCGGCATCGTGCTGGCCGCGATGCAGGGCGTGGCGGGGGCGCTGGGCCTGGAACGCTGACGGAACAACACACGGGAAAAAATAACATGATGACCCAGGAAGAAATGCTTGACCTGCTGGCCGCAATGCTGAAATGCCACGGTCCAGTCGGCGACGAGCGCGAGATCGACGCCTTCCTGCTGCGCGAATTCGCCGCGACCGGCGCGAAGACCTGGCAGGATGGCATGAGCAACATCTACGCCCATTTGCCTGGCGACGGCCCGCGCGTGATGGTTGTCGTGCACAAGGACGAGCTTGGCTTCATCGTGTCGCAGGTACTGGAAGACGGCAGTCTGAAGGCGCAGGACCTGGGCATGTCCCAGCCCTGGAAATACGGCGAGGGGCCGGTAGACATCATCGCCGACGACGGCTCGATGGTGCCGGCTGTGCTGTCCTTCGGGTCCACTCACACCCGCAGCGGTCCGGTCGGCGAGTTTCGCCGGGGCAGCCGCTCCCCCAACTGGGGCGACGTCACCCTGTTCACCGGGCTGGAGCGCGACACCTTGTTGCAACGCGGCGTCCACATTGGCAGTCGCGGCGTCGTCTCGCACGAACGCAAGGCCCTGATGCATTTGCCCGGGGATCACGTTGGCGGTTTCGGCCTTGACGACCGGGTGTGCATGGTCAGCCTGATCGACGCGCTGCGTCAGTTTGCCGAAAACCCAGGCGGACCGGACCTGTTTTTTGTGGCGTCAACCGCCGAGGAAAGCGGCTATCTGGGCGCCACTCGCGCCGGGCAGGTGCTGCGACCGGAAATCGTCGTCGCGCTGGACATCTCACCGCTGTCGCCGGACACGCCGACAGCTTTTGATGCGCGCCCGGTGATCTGGTACACGGAATCGGACGGCTCGTACAGCAGCAAGCCGGACTGCGACACCCTGCTGCGCCTGGGGGATGAACTGGGTTTTGGCGCCCAGCCCATCGTGTTCACCAGTCTGGCGTCGGATGCCGGAGGCATGCAAAGAATCGGTCTGGCGGACCGCACCCTGGCCTTTGGACCGGCCATCCTCAACTCCCACGGCTTCGAAATCGTGAAAGTGGCGGCGGTCGCCAACGTGACCCGACTGCTGGTGGCCTACCTGCGCCAGCTCTGACGCGCTTTGCAGGGTTCCGGTCACGGATTACCTGGGCGGCCAGTGCGATGACTTGCGAAACATACGACCTGTCAGGAGGCGAACCATGATGACACAGGAAGAAATGCTGGTTTTGCTGGATGAAATGTTGCGCAGTCACGGGCCTATCGGCGACGAACGCGAAATTGACGTCGTGCTGCTGCGGGAGTTTTCCGCCAGCGGCGCGAAAACCTGGCAGGATGGTATGAGCAACATTTACGCTCACATCCCCGGTGACGGGCCGCGCGTGCTGGTCATCGTCCACAAGGACGAATTGGGCATGATCGTCTCGGACATCGCCGACGACGGAAGTCTGCGGGTCAAGGCCCTGGGCGGATCGCGGCCCTGGAAATACGGGGAAGGTCCCATCGACGTGATCGCCGACGACGGGTCGATCGTGCCTTCGATCCTGTCCTTCGGTTCGACCCATACGCGCAGCGGTTCCGTCGGCGAGTTTCGGGCTGGCACCCGGACGCCGGACTGGGATGACGTCACCCTTTTCACCGGCCAGTCCCGCGACGACCTGCTGGAGCAGGGCGTTCACATCGGCAGTCGCGCGATCATCGCCCACGAACGCAAACCGCTGATGCGCCTGCCGGGCGGCCACGTGGCCGGCTTCGGCCTCGACGACCGGGTCTGCATGGTGAGTCTGATCGACGCTTTACGGCAGACCGTGCAGGAGCCGACCGGACTTGACCTTTACTACGCGGCATCCAGCGCCGAGGAGACCGGCTACCTGGGCGCCATACGGGTGGGCCAGGTGGTCCAGCCGGAAATCATCGTCGCCCTGGATATCTCGCCCCTGTCGCCGGACACGCCGACCGAATTCGACGAGCGGCCGGTCATCTGGTACACGGAGGCCGCCGGGGCCTACAGCACAAAGGCCGATTGCGACACCCTGATGCGCCTGGGCCATGAGCTGGGCGTTGGCGCACAGGGCATCGTGTTTTCCTGGCTGGCCTCGGATGCCGGCGGCATGCAGAAAATTGGTCTGGCCGCCCGCACGATGGCTTTTGGGCCGGCCATCCTGAATTCGCACGGCTTTGAAATCACGAAGGCGGCGGCGATCGGCAACGTGACCCGACTGCTGGTGGCCTACCTGCGCCAGGTGAGTTGACGCGGGCTTCCTTCGGACTTTCGGGCCATGGCGGTGCCCCACGCTGACCATGGCTTATGCCGGACCAGGCGCAGTTTGGCGGCGGACCCGAATTCGTAGACGGATCTGCATGGTTGAGGGCAGGGCAGGATGGAACTGAAGCGGGGTGACATGCTGACGCTGCTGGCAGAGATGCTGGCCTGTCACGGCCCGATCGGCGAAGAACGTGAGATCGATGCCGTCGTGCTGCGTGAGTTTCGCGCTACAGGAGCCCGCACCTGGCAGGACGGCATGAGCAACATTTACGCTCACGTTCCTGGCGACGGGCCGCGGGTGATGGTCGCCGCGCACAAGGACGAGCTGGGCCTGATCGTCTCCCACGTCCTGGACGACGGCCGTTTGCGTGTGAAACGCCTCGGCGGCCCCTTCCCCTGGAAGTATGGCGAGGGGCCGATCGACGTCATCGCCGACAATGGAGACATCGTCAGCGCCATCCTGTCCTTCGGGTCAACGCACACGCAAAGCGGCCCGATGGGTGAGTTCCGCCGGGGTGAACGAACGCCCACCTGGGATGACGTCATCCTGTTCACCGGCCTGGACCCGGCGGAGCTGTCGCGACTGGGCGTCCACATCGGCAGTCGGGCCGTCATCGCCCGTTCCCGCAAGCGCCTGAAGACTCTCCCCGGTGATCACATCGGGGGTTTCGCCTTTGACGACCGCATGGGACTGACGGGCCTGGTATTCACCCTGCGCCACCTGGTGCAGCGCCCGGTGGCTGCCGACCTGTTTCTGGTGGCCACCACCGCCGAGGAGACCGGCTTCCTGGGCGCCCGGCGCGCGGCCCATGTGTTGAGGCCGGACGTCGTGGTGGCTCTGGACACCAGTCCGGTCACGCCGGATACGCCGACGACCCTCGACGCACGGCCGATCGTCTGGTACGACGAGGCCGCTCCCAATACCCTCGGCGACTGCAACGCGCTGCTGCGCGTGGCGGATGAACTGGGCTTCGGCGCCCAGCCGGTGGTTTACGAAAGCGCCGGTTCGGATGCCGGCGGCGTACGGCGCGTCGGCCTGGCGGAGCGCACAGTGGCGCTGGGCTTCCCGCGCCTCAATTCCCACGGCTACGAAATCGCGAAGGCGGAGGTCCTCGTCAACGGGACGGAACTGCTGCTCGCCTGGCTGCGACAACTTTAGGCCGCTGGCGGTACCATGACCGTTGATTCTGCGCGGCTGTTGACCATTGGCGCAACAGCTGCGCTACCCCTGCATTGAGGAGGCTGGTCCATGAATCAGGAAGAAATGCTGGAATTGCTGGATGAGTTGATCAGGGCTCACGGACCCATCGGAGACGAACGCGAGGTTGAGGCCGTCATTTTGCGCGAGTTTGAAGCCACCGGCGCAAGAGTCTGGCAAGACGGGATGAGCAACATCACCGCGCAGGTCCCGGGTGATGGGCCGAAGGTGCTGATCGCCGCCCACAAGGACGAACTTGGGATGATCATCACGCACATGGCGGACGATGGAGTCCTGAAGGTCGCGCCCCTTGGCGGTCCCTGGCCCTGGAAGTACGGCGAAGGGCCACTGGATATCATCGCCACCGACGGAACCATCGTTCAGGGTGTCCTGTCATACGGCGCTACCCATACGCGCAGCGGGCCGGTGGGCGAATATCGCAAGGGTACGCGAACGCCCGCCTGGGAAGACGTCACCGTATTCACAGGCATGTCGCGCGCGGAATTGCGCAGCACAGGGGTTCGTGTTGGCAGCCGCGCGGTGGTGGCCCGCAGCCGCAAGGGCCTGTTGCGCCTTGCGAACAACCACGTGGGCGGTTTCGCCTTCGACAACCGGGTAGGCGTGTTGATCGTCATCGACGCCTTGCGCCAGCTCGTCAATGATCCGCCAGGCGCGGACATCTATATTTCGGCGCCCACCGCCGAGGAGACCGGTTATCTGGGCGCAATACGGGTGGCGCAGCTCCTGCAGCCGGAAATCGTGATCGCGATTGACACCTCACCCCTGACGCCGGACACGCCGACGGAATTCGACACGCGACCGGTGATTTGGGTGGGTGAACCGGGCAACAGCCGCCCCGATTGCGACACCCTGATCCGACTGGCCGAAGAACTGGGCATCGGTTCCCAGGAAGTCGTCTACCCCTTCGCGGGCTCGGATGCAGGCGGAATCCAGCGCATCGGGCTGGCGGCGCGCACGATGGGCTTCGGGCCCGCCTACATCAACTCCCATGGTTACGAAGTCACGAAGGCGGAATCCCTCGGCAACGTGACCAGGTTGTTGCTCGCGTATTTGCGCCAGCTTCAGGCCTGAATCAGAGTCGCGGCGCGACCTGGGCCAGACGCTCCACCGAACGCTCCAGATCATCCTTCGCCGTCGCGATGGAAAAACGGATGTGCCCTTCGCCGGTGCTGCCAAAGGCGACGCCCGGCGTTCCGGCGATCAAGGCTTCCTCGATCAGAAACTCTGCCATTTGAATGCTGTCCCTGTCGCTGCCGGGGAAAGACGGGAAGAGGTAGAAAGCGCCCTCGATGTTGCGACAGTGCACGCCGTCGATGGCGTTCAGGGCCTCGACCATGAAATCCCGACGCGAGGCATAGGAGGCGCACATTTCCGCGACGCAGTCCTGCGGCCCGTTTAGCGCGGCCGCTGTGGCGTGCATACTGAAGCTGGCGGCCGACGACACGGCCTGGCTGCTGAGTTTGCTGGCCAGGGCGATGATCGGCGCCGGCGCGACGAGCCAGCCCATGCGCCAGCCGGTCATGGCGTAGGCCTTGGACGCGCCGTTGATCGTCAGGGTGCGTTCCGCCATGCCGGGCAGGGCCGACAGCGAGATATTGCGCCGACCGTCGTAAATCAGATGCTCGTAGATCTCGTCGGCGAGGACGTAGAGATCGTGCTCCAGCGCCACCTCGACGACGGCGTCGGCTTCTTCTTCAGTCATCACCCGCCCGGTGGGGTTGTTGGGCGAGTTGACCATCAGGGCCTTGCTCCTGTCCGTCACGCAGGCCCGAATGGCGTCGGCCGTGATGGCGTAGTTATCCGCCGGCGTCAGGCCGACCGGCACGGGCGTGCCGCCGCTGAGCGTAATCATGGGTGGGTAGGATGCCCAGCAGGGCTCAAGATAGAGGATTTCGTCTCCAGGGTTGGTTACCGCGCTGAGCGCAAGGTGAATGGCCCACTTGGCGCCCGGTGTGATGATGATCTGGCTCAGGGGGTCGACCTTGACGCCGTTGTCACGGGCCATCTTGGCGGCGACCGCCGTCAAGGCTTCCGGAACACCCTTTGCGGGCGGGTAATGGGTCGCGCCGTCCTCAATGGCGGCGAAGGCTGCAGCCACGATGTGGTCGGGCGTTGCGAAGTCCGGATCGCCGCCTCCCAACCCGATCACGTCCTTGCCGGCGGCCCTCATTTGCCGCGCCTTTTCCGATACGGCCATGGTGGCTGACCCGGGTACGCTGCCAAGCAGCCGGGAAAGTTCCTTCATCCTGACTTCCTCCCCCGCATATGGATACTGCATGCCATTGTACAGGAAAGCGGTGGCTGCGACAGGGCACCCGGACGCATTCAGTCGGTCGGTCGCGACGCCTGGCATGTGCCACGGGCGGCGATCACGATTTTCTGCTGCGATTCCAGAAGTCTGACATGCGGAACTGGCGGGTCGGCAATGGCGCGGGGGGCACGATTCCTGTACACTGGCCCGGACAGTCCAGTTCAGGAGGACACCCATGTCGGGACGGAGAACGCGGGCACTTCTGTTGCTGATGGTCTTCGTGTTGCACGCAGGCGTCGCCGGCCTTTCGGCCCAGCAGTCGCGAGAACTGCTTCCCGGCGACCAGCGCAGCGGCGCTCTTTCGCTGGACATGGGGGCTCAGGTCTACACCTTCAGCGGCGAAACGGGTGATCTGGTCAGCCTTGCAGCGGAGGCCGGTGACGCAGGGGTTCTGTCCCTGCTGGTTACCGATGCCGATGGTGAAATGCTGGCCCAGGCCAGCGGCGTCGCCATGGAGGGATTTGCCCTGCCCGAAGCCGGCCGCTATTACGTGACGGTACTGGCGCCGGGTGGTCTGCCTGAAAGCGGCACGCTGGAATTCAGTTTGACCTTTGACCTGCAGCCGGCTCCTGTAGAGCAAGTTTCCGCGGAGGAAGTCACGGTACCGGTATTTGCTCCGGGCGAAGTGGTGGCGATCAGCGGTTTGCGGTTCCAGTTGCAGTGGGAGTCCCTGGCCAATCTTGACCTTGAGATTCGCGATCCTGTCGGTGGCAGCGTCTATTTCTCCCGCCCGGTCGCGCCGAGCGGCGGCGTATTTGGCGAAAACGTGAACAGCGTCTGTGAAACTCGCAGTGGCGCCCTGCCCACCGAAGTCGTGAACTGGTCGGGAGGCGGCCTGCCCACGGGTAGTTACGAGATTCTGGTTTACAATCAGCCTCTGGGCGACTGCCCGACGAGCGGTGCGGCTGACTTTCGCGTGGACGTGCGTCTTGACGACACGAACGCCCCTGCCCTGGTCGGGAGCCTGGCGCCAGGCGAGACCTGGCTGGGCAGCGTTCGGGTGGATGCAGCCGGCATGCTTCAGGCGGGAGCCGGCGGTGTCGCCACCGACGAGACCCTGACCCCTGCCGGGCTTGAGGAGCGGCTTGAGTCAGCGATCCCGCTTCAGCCCAATCAGGTCCAGACGGGTCTGATCACCTCGGCAGAGCCCGCCAACGTGTACAGTTTCACCGGCAGCGCCAACGAGGTGATCAGCGTCAGCCTTTCCGCCACCAGCGGCAGCCTTGATACCCTGCTGCAATTGCTGGATGGCAGCGGGACAGTGCTCAGCGCCAATGACGACCTTGAGGATGGCTCTTCGACCAATTCCGACATTCGCAACTTCCGCCTCTTTGCCGACGGGGAATACCGGATCGTCGCCACGCGTTACGGCAAGGAACTGGGCGGCACGGAAGGACACTACGAAATCCTGCTGAGCACCGCCGAAGGGGAATTGGCTGCGGACGCGTTCAGCCTCGGTCTGCCAGGGGGCGACCTGGAAATCATCCTTTCGTGGAACAACAGCGTGGACCTTCAGTTGCTGGTGCGAGATCCGGCCGGGAATTCAGTCTATGATGACATTCCCCAGGTCCCCAGCGGCGGGCGTTTGGCCGCGGCCGGCAACGTAAACTGCAGTGGCACCGGAGGCAATCCCGTGTCCTATGTCTACTGGCCGGAAGGCACGTTGACGGCCGGCCTGTATGAAGTGGAAGTCTGGCACCAGAACTCCTGCAACGACATCACGCCCATCACCTTTGCGCTCAATGCATTCGTAAATGGCGCGCCGGTTTTCAGCCACGTGGCGCGACCGGTGGCCAACCAGGTCTTCGTCACCAGCTTCATCATTGGCGTAGACGGACAGGCGCAGGCGGGTGATGGCGGCTTTGTCGGCATTCGTGGCCAGGGCCTGGAGACGCTGAGCCTCAACTCTCTGGATTTCCGGCCCGAGTTTGACACAGCCCCGCTGCTAACCAGCAGCGAACGCGTCAGCGGGAGCATTACCAACGAAAACAGCTTCGATCTCTATGCCATTGAGGGTGCGGCGGGAGATGTGGTGACCGTGAGCATGGTCGCCACTGCCGGTCGGCTGGACACAGCACTGGCCCTGCTCGATCCCCAGGGATTCCGTCTGGCGGACAACGACGACGCCATCGCTGGCGAAAACACGGATTCGCTCATTCGTGAGCACGTGCTGCTGGAAGACGGGCGCTATTACGTGCTTGCCACGCACTACGGCATGGGTTATGGCGGGACGACGGGGTCCTATGACCTGTTGTACTCGCGCTTGAACCCTGGCTGAGTTGCGCTACAATACCGCAGCCCCGTTTGGGCATCGGTCCCTGTTGCGACCGGGCCAGCGAGTTTGCCTGCCAGAGGGCTTGACACTGCCCCTGGTTCGGACAAAAGGAGAGCACCGCTTGCGGTGCGGCGTCGCCATGACACGAGCCCTGCCTTGCCTGATCGCCTCGCTGCTGCTACTGGTTGCCTGTTCGCCGGAGACCCTGCTGCGGGACGAGAATCTTCTGACAGATGAAGGCCTGTTGACGGGCGAACCCTGTGGAGCGCCCTGCTTTCGCGGCATCACGCCCGGCGAGACCAACTGGGCCGATGCCCTGACTATCATTGAAGACGAGGCGGACTTCGACAATATCCAGACCCAGGGGCCGGCGGAGGGCAGCAGCGTCATTCAGGTCTCCTGGCAGCAGGGAGCGGACGCGCCGGTGTGCTGCCAGATGGTGACCGAGGACGGCCAGACGGTTTCCCTGGTCTTCCTGCGCACGGCGCCCACACATTCGCTCGGTCAACTTTTCGAGGTCCACGGGGAGCCGACCTGGTTGACCGGCCAGGAGATGGCGGAAGACCAGGCGGTCGTGAGTCTGGTGTACCCGGAGCTGTCGATGATCGTTTACGCGTTCGTGGCAGGTGCTGCGGAGGGCGAAGTGAGCGCAGGCAGCGAGGTGGTCGGTGCGTTGTACATGGAAGCCGGTTCCGTGGACCTCCTCCTGCAAACGACTGAATTGCATCGATGGGAAGGGTACGGCAGTTACAGCGCCTACATGGAAGGGGACTGGGAAATCACACCCAGTGTGACCCTGACCCCGACACCCTGAGGCAAGCGAAAACAAGGAGCGCAATGCATGAGTGAAGAAAACGCAACCACGGTTTCTATGGAAAGTCTGAAACCTGGGGGCCAGGTTCAGGGAACGGTGAAACGCCTGGAGCTGTTTGGGGCTTTCGTGGACATCTGTGCCGGACGCGATGCGTTGCTCCACATTTCCCAGTTAAACCGGCCCAACGTGCGCAACGTAGAGGATGTGCTCAAGGTTGGCGAAGTCCTCGACGTGTATATCCTGAAGGTCGACGCCGACGCCGGTCGCATAGCGTTGTCGATGTCTCGTCCGGTGGAAGTTGACTGGAGTGACCTGCGCGAAGGTACGATGGTGCAGGGTAAAATTGTGCGCATTGAGAATTACGGTGTTTTTGTCGACTTTGGTGGCGAACGGCCGGGGATGGTCCATGTTTCCGAGCTCACCAACGGCTTCGTGCGTTCACCGTCGGATGTGGTCAGCATCGGCGACGAAGTGGAAGCACGCGTTCTAAAGGTCAATCGTGGCAAGCGACAGATTGAACTGTCGATGAAGCCGGGCGATGAAGTCGGCAGCTTTGACGGCCTGGATGACGAGGACGAGGAAGATATTCCCACGGCCATGGAACTGGCCCTGCGCCGCGCCATGGACCGGACCGGGGGCAATGAGGGTTCATCACAACGCGCGGGGAAGCGCGAGAAGCAGCGTCGTTACCAGGAAGACATCATTTCACGCACCCTGCGTGAACATCAGGCCTGACGCATCACCGGCGGGAGGCGCAGTTCAGGTCGCCAGCAGCAGGCGCAAGCGGGCCGCGGACGCCAGAAACATCAGGGTCATAACCAGTTCGTGCGCGAGACACCAGAGACACCATGCCTGCAAAATGCTGCCCTGAACATAAATCAGCCACATCGAGAACAGGAATCCAAACAGACTGATTCCAAAAATCAGCAGACCGCCGTGCCCGGCCAGCAATTCGATACGCGTTTCCAGCAGCAGCAATGCACCCATGATCAGCCAGGCCAGCGCGCCCAGCAGGGCAAGGTCGACACCGGCCAGGCGCGACCAGACGCTGTTTTGCACCACTTCGCAGTTGATGGCGCCACTTGCCGCACAGACGACGTCCAGGTCGGCCAGCTTCACGTAGCTCAAATACACACTGATGGCCAGGCCCGCAAGCACCAGTAGCAAGCTGAATTGCTTCAGTCTGGTCGGATTGCGCAGGGGATTCATTGCAGCAAAAGGACTTCGAGCTCAGTGCCCGCCCCCACCCGCGTCACTCCTTCCGGCACAATCAGCAGGCCGTCGGCCAGGACCATGGAAATCAGGGCTCCCGAACTCTGTGTGCCCGTGCTGCGCGCCAGCAGACGCCCACCACTGCGTTCCAGAGTGACGCGCAGGAAACTGCGCCGCCCATCGGACTCGACGTCCTCACACAGGGTGGCGCGGGCCGCCTGGAAGTCATGCTTGTGGCCCGTCAAACGTAGCAGGGCCGGACGCACGAAGACCTGGAAGGTGACCATGGCCGAAACGGGGTTGCCGGGCAGGCCGAAGAATGGCAGGCCCTGCACGCGGCCCCAGGCGAGGGGCTTGCCAGGCCGCATGTTGACGCGCCAGAAATTGAGTTGGCCGAGTTCTTCAAGAACGTCGCGGACCAGGTCATGGGCTCCGACGGAGACGCCGGCTGTGCTGATGATGAGGTCCGGGTCCTGCCCAAGCGCCGTATCGAACATGGCACGTACCTGCTTCAGCTCGTCTCCGGCCACCGGCTGCCGCAGGGGGATGCCCTCCAGTTCACGGACCAGACCCTCAATCGTGTAACTGTTGACGTCGTATATCTGGCCGGGCGCCAGCGTCTCACCGACGTCGATGATTTCGTCGCCGCTGCTGACAATGGTGACGCGTGGTTGGCGGTATACACTGACCTGCGCCTGGCCCAGCGCCGCCAGCATGCCCAGGTGTTGCGGACGCAGTCGTGTCCCCGCTTCCAGCACCTGCTGACCGGCGCGCACATTTTCGCCTGCCGGCCGAATGTAGTCGCCGGGTTGCAGCGTCGTCATGACGCGGAGTGTGGGCGCAAGGGTAGCGGGCGATTCGCGATTCCAGTTCGCATCCGTCTGTTCCACCGGCACGACAGCGTCTGCGCCACCCGGCAGCGGTGCGCCGGTCATGATGCGGGCGGCTTCTCCCGGTCCAACAGGTCTCTCTGGCGATCTGCCTGCCGGGATGTCCATGACGACCGCCAGCTGGACCGGATTCTCCGGGCTGGCGCCCTTCAGGTCTGCAACTCTCAGGGCGTAACCATCCATGCTGGAATTGGCGAAGGGCGGCAAATTGATGCTTGCATGGAGGTCGCGGGCCAGAATGCGCCCCAGGCCATTTTCCAGGCCGATAGCCTCGGCCGGCAGCGGCCGCAGGTCTTGCAAAATGCGTTGAATGGCCTCGTCGACGCTCAGCATGGTCGGGCTCCGGATGAACGCGGCGCAGTATACTCCCTGCAAACTTACCTTACAATCTCAGCGACCTGAGGATGGCCCGGCAATATGAGGCCATTCGAAGCTGTGCAAGGTAAGGGCCGGGCGGAGATGGATGCATCCAGCCGTGAGATTCGTTATGCTGGTGTTTCATGGGCAAAGCAATGCGGGGGCGCATGAATCTGGAAGGCCTGCTCGAAGGGCTGCCGGACCTGTCGCCACATGACCATTCGCTCGTAGAACGAGCCTGGCAGCGAGCAGAACATCTTCATGCGGACCAGAGTCGCAAATCCGGTGAACCCTATTTCACCCATTGCGTCGCCGTGGCGCGCATTTTGGCAGAAATCCGTTTGGATGCCGAAGCCATTGCGGCGGGCCTTCTACACGACACCCTTGAGGACACCGGCATCACGCGGGAAGAACTGGAGCGCGAGTTTGGGCGCAAGGTAGTCTCTTTGGTGGACGGCGTTTCGCGCCTGTCCAATTTGCCGCTGACGGATGCGATGCAGCGGCGCAACGATCGCGACCAGCACTTTTTGCGAAAAATGATGCTGGCGATGGGTGACGACGTGCGCGTGGTCCTGGTCAAGCTGGCGGACCGTCTGCACAACATGCGCACCCTGGGATACATGCCACCGGAACGACAGTTGCACATCGCGCGCGATACGCTCGACATCTTCGCGCCCCTGGCCAGCCTGCTGGGCATCTGGCAATTCAAATGGGAACTGGAAGACCTGAGCTTCCGTTACCTGCATCCCGAAGAATACCGTCGCATCGCCACCAGTATGAACGAACGCCGGGTGGACCGGGAATTTTATCTCCAGGAGGTGTCGCTGCGCCTGCGCGAAGAGCTGGCGAAGTACAATCTGGACAAGGCGATAATCAGCGGCCGCCCCAAGCATATCTACAGCATTTACAGCAAGATGCTGCGCAAGGAACTCCCCTTTGAACAGATTTACGACGTTCGCGCCCTGCGCGTCATCGTCGATTCTACGCCCGAATGCTATCTGGTGCTGGGCATCGTGCACAACCTGTGGCGGCCCATCCCGGTTGAATTTGACGACTACATCGCTTCCCCCAAGGACAATTTCTACCAGAGCCTGCACACCGCCGTCCTCGATTCAGGAGGCAAGACGCTTGAAGTGCAGATCCGTACGCGGGACATGCACGAACACGCCGAGTACGGCATCGCCGCGCACTGGCGCTACAAGGAGGGTGTGCGCGCCAACGACCGCGAATACGAACGGCGCGTCAGTTTCCTGCGGCGCCTGATGGAATTTGGGCCGGAGGAGGAAGACCCTGAACACTTTGTCTCCACGATGAAGAGCGACGTGCTCAAGGACCGCGTCTACGCCTTCACGCCCAACGGGGACATTTGCGATTTGCCGGCCGGCGCCACACCCATTGATTTCGCCTATCACATTCATACCGACATCGGCCACCGCTGCCGCGGCGCGCGCGTCCACGGCCGACTCGTCAGTCTGGACTACGTGTTGCAGACGGGCGATCAGGTGGAGATCCTGACCTCCCGCCACGGTGGTCCCAGTCTGGACTGGCTGAATCCAAATCTTGGCCATGTGCAGACCTCGCGCGCGCGCAGCAAGATCAAGCTGTGGTTCCGTCGCCAGGACCGGGACCGGCATTTGGCGACCGGCCGCGACGTGCTGGAGCGGGAATTGCGTCGTCTGGGGCTGCTGGATTCGATGTCCTTTGAATTCGTGGCCGGCCTCTTTGAGTTCGAGAAGTCGCGGGTCGATGATTTCCTCGCCAGAATCGGCGCCGGAGACATCAACAGCGCGCAGATTGCCGGTCGAATTCTGGAGACTGAACGGCAGCAGGAGAAGGAATCGCTGATTGAGCGAATGCTGGAAAGCGAGGAGCTGGCAGCGCCGGCGCGACCGGCCGCCGGACTGTCAACCGGAGCCATTGACATCATGGGCACGGGCGGCCTGCTGGTCAACCTTGCGACCTGCTGCAACCCGATGCCTGGCGACGGCGTCCTCGGTTTCATCACGCGGGGCCGGGGCGTCACGGTACACCGCGAGGACTGCAGCAACATGCGAAGCGTTTCCGAAAGGGAACGAATCGTCGAGGTAAGCTGGGGGCAGCAGGCGGACGAACAACGCTATGCCGTGCCCATTGAAGTGACGGCCTGGGACCGCGAAGGTCTGCTGCGGGATATCAGCGCCGTCGTGGCGGACGCCGGCGTCAACATGTCCGCCGTCAACGTGGTGACCTCGCGCAACATCGCCACCCTGCAACTGACGATCGAGATTCGCAGCGCCGGTCAATTGATGCGCATTCTGACCCGACTGGAAGCGATACGAAATGTCATCGAGGCGCGGCGACACAAGGGTCATTGAGTCGGCGGCCGCTGGCCCGCAATGAAGGTCCTTTTGCTGGAACCCTGGTTCGGTGGCAGCCACCGCGCCTGGGCTGAAGGCTACGTCCGACATTCCGCGCATCGCGTCGAGTTGCTGACCCTTCCTGCGCAATTCTGGAAATGGCGCATGCAGGGCGCCGCCGTCAGCATGGCCAGAATGGTGCGCGAACGCGGTACGCAAACGGACATCGTTCTCGCGTCAGGCATGATGAACGTCGCGACATTTCGCGCCCTTGCCTCCTGTCCTGCGCCGCTGGCCCTGTACCTGCACGAAAACCAGTTGGCCTACCCGCAGAATGCGCGCCAACGTCATGGCTGGCAGTACGGATTCGTGAATTACATCAGCGCGCTGGCCGCGGACCGTGTGTTTTTCAACAGCGCCTGGCACCGTGACGTTTTTCTTGAGGAATTGCCGCGGATGTTGCGTCACTTTGGAGACTTCAACGAGGAAGACAGCGTCGAAAGCATAGGAGAAAAGGCCGGCGTGCTGGCCCCGGGCATGGAATTGCGGCGCCATGATCGATTTCGTCCCTCCACGCAGGAAGGCCGGAAGGCCCCGCTGATACTCTGGAATCATCGCTGGGACGAAGACAAGAATCCACCCCTGTTTCTGGACGCCTTGCAGTCCCTGGCCGCGGATGGCGTTCCCTTTCGCGTCGCGCTGGCTGGGGCCAACCTGCGGCGGGAGCCCATGGAATTCGAGGCGGCCCGGGCCTCGCTCGGCGACCGAATTGTGCAGTATGGCCATGTTGACGATGAAGAGGATTATTCCCGCCTGTTGTGGTCAGCCGACTACGTCGTCAGCGCAGCGTGGCAGGACTTTTTCGGCATGGCGGTGGTGGAGGCCATGTACTGCAAATGCGTGCCAGTGCTGCCGCAGCGTCTGAACTATCCCCATCTGGTTCCACCGGATTTGCACACGCAATGCCTCTATCGACGTAACAGGCTGGCTCCCCTGTTGTTGCGCCACCTGAACGGTCAGTTTGAGGTCGACAGCGACCGGCTGCGCGCCCACGTCCTGCAATTTGACTGGGAAATCCAGGCGCCCCTTATGGACCGGGCGCTTGAGCACCTGGCCGGGCAGGCATGATCTCTCGCTGATAGGGGACGACGGCGACCACTCTCTCGCGTGAACGCAGGGTCAAAATGTAGTCGCTGCCCGCTTGCCCGCGTCTCAGGCGGGGGGCCAATCCCAGGCGCATGTAGCGCGCCTTGTTGCGGTTGGTGAGCACCACCAGGTTGTCCTGCAGCCGGCCGGCAGCCGCGGCCACCAGGCCCCTGCTACCCTGTGGCAGGGGCGTAAGACGGACTCCCTGGCCGCCCCGTCCCTGGGAGGGGAATTCGTCCGCCAGGGCGCATTGGGCCAGCCCGTCTTCTGTGATGGTCCAGACGTAAAGGCCGTTGCGAAGCAGGGCGGCGCCGATGACGCGCTCTTTCCTGTCGGGCAGACGCATGCCCCATACGGCGCCGGCAGCCAGTCCTGTGTGACGCACGCCATTTTCGTCAAAGCGAATGGCGCGGGAACCGGAACTGACGAGCAGGACTTCCCGGGCGCCGTCCGTTTGCAAGACTTGCAGCAGGGAATCTTTCGGATTGAGCTTGATGACGGAAAAGGCGTTGGCAGAGACGCCTGGCAAGTCCACGATGCGGATGCGCTTAACCAGACCGGCGGCTGTCGCGAGCAACAGGGAACCGCCGTCATCGGCCGGCGTCAGGGCGATGAGGGCGACGATGTCCTCGTCTTCGGGCATGGCGCAAAGGCTGCGCAAGGGGGCGCCTGCGGCAGGGTCTTTCGTGGCCGGTAGTTGCTGCACCGGCAGGGAGGCGCAGAGACCGCTGGCGCTGAAGACATACAACACCTGCGTCGTGTTGCCCTGGACCATGAAACGTGGTGGGTCCCTGTCGCTCGCGCTCACCCTGGGCGGTCGGTCTTCATGGCTGCGCGCCAGCGCTTTCCCGACCGTCATGGTGAGCCAGGTCGCGTTGCCCGGCAGTTCCACATCTTCGCCGCCATTGGCCTGGCCCGCCGCGATCTGGGTTCGGCGCGGGTCCTGGAAGGCGTCCCGCACTTCCCGCAGTTCGTCGGCGATCAGGGCCCGCATCTTTTGCTCGCTGCCCAGCAGGTTCTGCAGCCATCCGATTCTCTTCAGCAGTTCCCGGTGTTCCTCGCGCAACCTGCGCCTCTCCAGTGCGGCCAGCTGACGCAATTGCATGTCGAGAATGGCTCTTGCCTGGGTTTCGCTGATCTTCAACTGCCGGCACAAATTGTTGCGCGCTGACTCTGCCGTGCGCGACCTGCGAATGATTGCGAGAGTCTCGTCGAGCGAGTCGAGGGCGCGCAACAGGCCTTCCAGCACGTGGGCGCGATGTCGTGCGCGGGCCAGTTCATGCTCGCTGCGGCGACGCACGATTTCCTGGCGATGTTGCAGGTAAACCGTGAGCGCCTGTTTCAGGGAAAGCACCCGCGGCTCGTCATCGACCAGGGCCAGCATGATGATGCTGAAGGTCTCCTGCAGGGGCGTCAGGCGATAGAGGTCGGCGAGAACGGCACGGGCATCGACGTTGCGTTGCAACTCGATGACGAGACGCAGGCCCTGCCGGTCCGATTCATCGCGCAGGTCGGCCAGGCCGTCCAGACGGCCACTTCGCACCAGGGCGGCGATGCGTTCGGTGAGGGTGGACTTGTTGGTCTGGTAAGGCAGTTCGCTGACGATGATTCGCGACCTGCCTTGCCCCATTTGCTCAACGTGGGTCCGCGCCCTCAAAACGATCTTGCCGCGGCCGCTGGCGTAGGCTGCCTCCAGGACATCTTCATCGTCACGATCGTCGTCGCCGTGCCGAAAAACGATGCCGCCGGTGGGGAAGTCCGGCCCCTTGATGAAGCGCATCAGGTCTTTCAGGGAAATCTCGTCGGAACTGCCATCGTGTTCCAGCATGAAAATCAGGGCATCGCAGACTTCGCCCAGGTTGTGCGGGGGGATACTGGTGGACATGCCGACCGCGATGCCGGAAGCGCCATTGACCAGCAAATTGGGAAAGGCCGAGGGCAGAACGACGGGTTCCGACAGGCTGCCGTCAAAGTTTTCCCGGAAGTCGACCGTGTCGCGTTCGAGATCCACCAGCAGGGTCTGGCCAATGGCGGTCATGCGCGCTTCGGTGTAGCGCATGGCGGCGGCGCCGTCGCCATCAACGCTGCCGAAGTTTCCCTGGCCGTCCACCAGCTGGTAGCGGGTATTGAATGCCTGGGCCAGACGCACCATGGAGTCGTAAACGGCGGCATCGCCATGCGGGTGATACTTGCCGAGCACTTCGCCCACAATGCGGGCACTCTTTTTCCAGGGTGTGTCCGCGCGCAGGCCCATGTCGTGCATGGCATAGAGAATGCGGCGGTGTACCGGCTTGAGGCCGTCCCTGGCATCGGGCAGGGCACGCGCTACGATAACGCTCATGGCGTAATCGAGGTAGGCGCTGCGCATTTCCTTGTCGATGGGGACGGGGAGAACGTGAGTGGCGTTCATGACAATCCTTGTGGCCAAGGATACGAACATATGTTCGCATCAGTTTTATGATTATACACAGCCGCGCAGGGCCTTACCAGGAATCGGGAACAGACTATGCTAATATCCAAACCATGAAGACCTGCCTGCCACTTGTGGCGCTGCTGGTGATTGTGGCCTGTGTTCCCCAGACTCCCATCCCGGTGTATGTCACACCTACACAGGTGGATGAAAGTCAGCTCGTTGAACGGCAGGTGAACGCAAGGGTGCCGGAGGCGTCGAGGACGCCCACCCCGGGGCCAACGGCCACGGCGACGCCGGTGCAGACGCCCACGCCCGCTCCACCGACGGCCACGCCCCTGCCGTATCTGGACCCTGCCAGAATGGGTGTGCAACTGCACACCTTGCTCGATCAACAGGATTTCGACGCGGTCACGCAGCTGACAGATACGCTTGGTCTCGGTTGGGTCAAGGTGCAGATTGACTGGAAGTTGTTGCAGCCGGACGGTCCCGGCGATACGGGTGTCGATTTCAGGCGACAGGAATTGTATCTGGAGGACCTCAAGCGCCGCGGGCACAGGGTGCTGGCCAGTGTCGCCCGTGCGCCAGACTGGGCCCGAACGAGCCGTGAAGAAGCCGGGCCGCCGGACGACCCGCAGGTCCTGGCGAACTATCTGACCTTGATGCTTAACGAATTTGGCAATGTGATTGATGCCGTCGAAGTGTGGAACGAGCCCAATTTGCGGCGTGAGTGGAACGGCCGACCCATCTCCGGCGGCGAATACCTGCGGTACCTCAGGGCCGCCCGGGACGCCATCAACGCCTATTCACAGCGAATGCAATCAGACGTGGACGAACCGCGGCATACGCCAATTGTTGTTGTGACGGCCGGTCTGGCGCCGACGGGAAACAGCGCCTGGTCTATCGATGACCGCCAGTTCCTGCGGCAGATGTACAATGCCGGACTGGCCAGTCTGGAGGGTGTGCAGGTCGGCGCGCATCCCTTCGGCTGGGGCAATGATCCCGCTCACAGTTGCTGCAACAACGTGGCGAACCGCGGCTGGGACGATGCTCCGCAGTTTTTCTTTCTTGACACGCTGCGCAACTACCGCGCCATCATGGATGCTTATGGCGACACAGACGCCCGCATTTGGGTGACGGAGTTTGGCTGGCCCACCTGGGACAGTTTGCCAGGCGAGCCGCCGGAACCCTTTGTGGCCTACAACGACAAGTGGATCCAGGCCGATTACACCTTGCGCGCCTTTCAGATCGGGCAGCAACTGGATTACGTCGGGCCCATGTTCCTGTGGAACATGAATTTCGCCTGGCTGCCTCATCTTGTCAGCAGCCGCGACGAGCGAGCGGCCTACAGCCTGCTGGTTCCCCTGCAGCCCCAGGAACGCCCGCTATTCTGGATGCTCTTCGACGCCGTGCGGCCGGAGAGAGATCTGGACAAGTACGACTAGGGTCGACCGGAAACGTGAAGAGGCGGCCGAAATGGCCGCCTCCGGATTCCTGACGGAAACTCTCTCAGACGATCAGGTCCGCACCATTGCCCAGCGGGTCCCCATCCTGGTCGTCAACCCCGGTTTCGACTTCCTCGACGACTTCGGCCAGGCCCCCGGCATCACCGTCGTAAAGCTCGTCAACCTCCTGGTTTTCTCCAGGTACCTCCAGCAGCAGGGCGCCCTGGGGGTCCATGGGTACTTCCGGCGCCACCAGTTCGCGGTCCTGATAGGTATGGAAGCCGGTGCCGGCCGGGATCAGCTTGCCAATGATGACGTTTTCCTTCAGGCCATAGAGCTGGTCCTGCTTGCCCTCGATGGCAGCCCCCGCCAGCACCTTGATCGTGTGCTGGAAGCTGGAAGCAGAGAGGAAACTGTCCGTGCTAAGCGCAGCCCGGGAGATTCCCAGCAACACGGGCGTGCCGGCCGCCGGTTCCTTGCCGTCCACCAGCAACCTTTCGTTGATATCCAGCAGTTGCAGGCGATCGATCAGTTCATCGGGCAGCAGCTCGCTGTCGCCACTGCGGGTGACCTGGACCTTTGACAGCATCTTGCGAACGATGATTTCAAAGTGCTTGTCCGCAATGTTGACGCCCTGGTTGCGATAGACCTTTTGCACCTCCGAGAGCAGATACAGCCGGGTGGCTTCCTCGCCCAAAATGCGCAGGATGCGATGCGGATTGCTGGCTCCCTCGGTCAGTTGCTGGCCGGGATACACCTCGGCGCCGTCATAGACATCGGGCGTGAGGCGGGCATTGGAGGGGATTTCATACTCCTCCTCCTGGCGACGGCGCCAGACCACGGTGATGAGGTCACCCTCAATGTTGACCGTTCCCTGCAGGCCGGTCGTCAGCGTCTGTTCTCCGTCCTCGACCGATCGCGCCAGCACATCGCCAGGGTTGACGCTCTCCTCATCCGCAACCATCAACTCCCAGCCTTCCGGCAGCTGCTGTTCTTCCTTGTCCACCTGTTCGTCAATGACGGTCGCCATGCGTACGCCGCCGCGACGACCCAGTCGAACGATGCCGCCGAAGTCCACGATAACGGCTTCGCCCCGCGGTTTCTTGCGCGCTTCGAAGAGTTCCTCGACCCGTGGCAGACCGCTGGTGATGTCGCCGCTGGCCTGGGCGATACCGCCGGTATGAAAGGTGCGCAGGGTCAATTGCGTGCCAGGCTCGCCGATGGACTGGGCGGCTACGATGCCAACGGCCGCACCGATCCCGACCATTTCGCCACGACCCAGGTCCCGCCCGTAGCACAGGGCGCAGATGCCGTGGATCAGTGAGCAGGTCATCGGGCTGCGGACGTAAACCTCCTCCACATCGCTACCCTGGATGCGGGTCGCGATGTCCTCGTCGATCAATTCATTGCGATCGACGATCAACTCGCCCGTCTCAGGATGATAGACCGCTTCGGAAGCGACCCGGCCGACCGTGCGCTCATGCATGGTCTGGCCGGCGATATCCTGCAGGCGGCTGACGAGCAGGCCGGCGTCGGTCCCGCAATCCATGCGGTTGACAATGACGTCCTGCGCCACGTCCACGAGGCGGCGCGTCAGGTAACCCGCATCGGCAGTACGCAACGCCGTATCCGCCAGACCCTTGCGCGCGCCATGCGTAGAAATGAAGAACTCCAGCGCTGTCAGACCCTGCCGGAAGTGGCTCTTGATGGGCATTTCAATGATGCGGCCAAAGGGGTCGGCCATCAGGCCGCGCATGCCAGCCAACTGGGTAATCGGCCCGAAGCCGCCCTTGGTGGAACCTGAAAGGGCCATGATCGCGATGGGGCCGTAGGGGTCGAGCGTGTCGCGAATCGTGTCCTGCAACTGGTTCTTGGCGCTGGTCCACACGTCGATGGTGATCTGGTAGCGTTCCTCCTCCGTGAGAAGTCCGCGCCGGAAATCACGTTCGGCGCGCACGACTGTATCTTCGGCGCTGTCGAGGATATTCGCGCGTTCCTCCGGGATCGTGAGGTCCGAAACCGCGACGGTCGTACCCGAGATCGTGGCATAGTGAAAGCCGAAATTCTTGATCTGGTCGACGACATCGGTCGTGAGCTCGGAACCTACCTGCTGATAACAAAGGGCAACGAGGTCGTTGAGGCCACGCTTGCCGAGGGTCTCCTGCACATAGCGCATTTCATCGGGCAGAATGCGGTTAAACAGGGCCCGACCTACGGTCGTTGCCTCGGGTTCGTCCTGTGGCGGACGCTCTTCGTAGATGTTGCCCAGCAGGACCGGGGTGTGCAGGCCAACCATCCCCAGTTGATAGAGGAATTGCACCTCGTCCATGTCGACGACCAGGCGACGTTCGTGCAAATTGGTGATCTCAAGCTGATCTTCCAGGCCATGTTGCCGCAGGTAAATGCGCGCTTCGTAGGCATTGGCCAGGGTGCAGTCCACATCGCCTTCGAGGACCGCACGCACCGTGCGATCGATAGCAGATTCGATGACCCGTACGCGACCGGTATCGTCTTCCTCGGTGACCGCCGGGTAAAGCTCGATGTTGTCCAGGCCATGTTGCAGCGCGAAGTAGTAGCCGTTGCTGCGCAGGGCGATCCCGACCCTTGCTTCCGTATTCAAAACGGAATCGATGGTACGGAATTCTTCAGCGCGCTTCCTGAGCGCGAGGATTTCCACGGTGGGGTCCATGGTGAGGTAATAGCAGCCCAGCACCATGTCCTTGGAAGGGCCGACGATGGGCGAACCGTCGGCGGGCTTGAGCAGGTTGCGTGAACTGAGCATGAGCTCACGGGCTTCCTGCACGGCCTTTTCGCTGAGCGGTACGTGGACGGCCATCTGGTCGCCGTCGAAATCGGCATTGAAGGCCGAACACACCAGAGGGTGAATCTGAATTGCCTTGCCCTCAACCAGCAGCGGCTCGAATGCCTGAATGCCCAGTCGATGCAGGGTAGGGGCGCGGTTCAGCAACACCGGCCGTTCCTGAATGACTTCTTCCAGTGCTTCCCAAACTTCCGGCCGTTCCCGTTCGATGATGCGCCGCGCGCCACGAACGTTGCTGGCGTAGTTCTGGTTGACCAGTCGGCTGATGACAAAGGGGCGATAAAGTTCAAGGGCCATGGTCTTGGGCAGGCCGCACTGGTGGAGCTTCAGGCGGGGGCCAATGACAATCACCGAACGGCCGGAGTAATCCACCCGTTTGCCCAGCAGATTGCGGCGGAATCGACCTTTCTTGCCCTTGAGCATGTCGCTCAGTGACTTCAGTTCACGGTGGCCGCGGCGGCTGAGTTCCTTGCCCCGCTGGCTGTTGTCCACCAGACTGTCGACGGCTTCCTGCAACATGCGTTTTTCATTGCGGACGATGACGTCCGGCGCGCCCAGTTCCAGCAGGCGCTTGAGACGATTGTTGCGATTGATGACGCGCCGGTAAAGGTCGTTCAGGTCGCTTGTGGCGAAGCGACCGCCGTCCAGCTGGACCATCGGCCGCAGGTCTGGCGGAATGACCGGCAACATCGTCAAAATCATCCACTCCGGCCGATTCTGACTCTTGCGCAGGCTTTCCACCACGCCCAGGCGCTTGGTCGCCTTTTTCTTGCGCTGCATGGAGCGCGATTCGCGCACTTCCTTCCATAACTCAAGCGACAAACGCTCGAGATCCATGTTGCGCAGGATCTCGTAGAAGGCCTCGGCTCCCATGTTGGCCTGGAAGACACGGCCGTAACGACTCTTCAGGTGGCGGAAGCGCGTTTCGGAGAGGAACTGCAATACGGCGAGGTCCTGCAGTTCATTGCGGGCGTTGTCTGCGCTGTGTCGCACAGTCGCCATTTTCTCGTTCAGTTGGTCGCGCAGGTCCGTCAGTTCACGTTCCGTATCGTCAACAAGCTTCTGCTGCTGCGCATCGAGTGCAGCCAGCTCCTGTTGCCTTTCGAGCTCAATGCGTTCCTGGATGTCACCCAGCTGGTCGTTGATGGACTGCTGAATGTTGCCGAGGTGTTCCGCACTGACTTCTGCGCCTTCGGCGACGATCACCTCTCCGGTGGCTTCCAGCACGACCGGCGTCGCTGCGATGTCGCCCTGAAGTCCCTCGATGCGCCGGTGCAGTTGCTGCGCTTCCTGCATCAGTTCGTCGCTCAGGCGGGCCAGTTCCTCGTCGTGCCTGCTCTGGATTTCCGCCTTGCGTCCATCGACGGATGCGAGGAATGCATCACGTTCACTGCTGAGGGATTCCATGCGCTCGTGCAAGTCGCCGCCCATCAACATCTCGCGCTGGGAAAGCTCGCGCTCGACGCGCATCAGGGCCTTCTTGCGGGCGTCGTCGTCGACACTGGTGATGACGTACTGGGCGAAGTACAGGACCCGGTCCAGGTTGCGACGGCTGACATCCAGCAGCAACCCCAGATAGCTGGGCACGCGGCGCGTGTACCACACGTGTGCCACCGGCGCCGCCAGCTTGATGTGGCCCATGCGCTCGCGACGCACGGAAGAGCGCGTGACCTCGACGCCGCACTTGTCACAGACGATGCCGCGGTAACGCAGGTTTTTGTATTTGCCGCAATAGCATTGCCAGTCGCGCGTCGGGCCAAAGATGGCCTCGCAAAAAAGGCCGTCCTTTTCCGGACGCAAACGACGGTAGTTGATCGTCTCCGGCTTGGTGACTTCGCCGTAGGACCACTTTTCGATCTGGTCCGGAGAAGCAAGACTTATGCGCAGGGCGCTGAAATCCTTCGCTTCCAAGATGACCTCCTCTGAATTTCAGGATGCTTGCGCGGCGGTCAAATCGACCGGCCGCACATGGTCTGCCAGCATGGAAACGTTGGCAGCGGGCAGGCTATTGACGCGAAGAAGCGCATTTGACACGGGGCCTGCCCTGTGTGCCACTGCGCACATTGAATTCAAATTTGTCATGCCATAGAAGACACAACAAAACATAACCTGGCAGGGCCTGCCTGTCAAGTCCCGTTGGCCTCGCGGCTGTCTATGTGGTCTGTGCAATCAACGCACAGAGTCTAGCGTGTTCGAACCGGTCTGTCAAGCAGGTGAATCGCTGACTACCCTGGCCCGCATCCAGGCTTCCATGAAGTCGTTCAGCCTGCCATCAAGCACGGCGCCGCTGTTGCCTTCCTCATGGCCGGTGCGATGGTCCTTCACCATTTGGTAAGGGTGCAGGACGTAGGAACGGATCTGGTTGCCCCAGCCGGCGTCAACGTTTTCGCCCTTGAGATCCGCCAGTTCAGCTTCCTGCTTCAGCCGTTCCTCTTCCAGCAGACGCGTCTTGAGGATATGCAGGGCGCGTTCACGGTTCTGCTTCTGGCTGCGTTCATTCTGACACTGCACCACAATGCCGGTCGGCAAGTGCGTTATACGTATGGCAGTGTCATTTTTCTGGACGTGCTGGCCACCGGCGCCTCCGGCGCGGTAGGCATCCACACGCAAATCAGCCTCGTTGATTTCAATGTCGAGCGCGCCCTGAATATCCGGCCAGAGTTCGACCTTGGCAAATGAAGTGTGGCGCCGGCTCGCGGAATCGAAGGGGCTTAGTCGCACGAGGCGGTGCACGCCAAGTTCACTGTGCAAATAACCGTAGGCGTAGGGCCCGTTGACTTCCAGAGTGACGCTCTTGATGCCGGCCTCCTCGCCTTCGCTGCGGTCGAGAATCGTCGTCCTGTAGCCGCTTTGTTCGGCCCAGCGCAGATACATGCGCTCCAGCATGCCGGCCCAGTCCTGGGAATCCGTGCCGCCCGCACCGGCGTGAATGGCAAGGATGGCGCTCTCCTGATCATGCGGACCGGAAAGCATGGCCTGAAAGGACATGCGCTCGACCAGGGGTTGAAGCGATTTACACTCCTCCAGCAGGTCATCCAGCAGGTCCTGGTCCTCCAGTTCGGCAAGTTCCAGCGCGTCATCAATGCGCCGGGCGACGTCACGCCAGCGACGGACTTCAGCCTTCAGGGTGGAAAGGGACTGCATCTGTCGGCTGGCTGATTCCGGGTCGTCCCAAAAGGCCGTCGAGGCGGCCGCGGCTTCGATTTCTTCTATGGCGCTCTCCTTGTTGGCAATGCCCAGGCGCGCAATGAGTCCGTCAATGGTCTCTTTCAGGGTCCGCAACTGGCTGACAAGCTGGTCCATGCGCTAGTTCTCGTCAAAAAGACTGTTGACAAAGATTTCCGGTGAGAAGGGCAGCAAATGATTGAGGCCCTCACCGAGCCCGACGTAGTGGACCGGCAGCTCCAGTTCAGCGTAAACGGCAAAAATCATGCCGCCTTTCGCCGAACTGTCCAGCTTGGTGACGATGACGCCGCTGACGTCCACCATCTCCTGAAACGTGCGCGCCTGTTGCAGTGCATTCTGGCCTGTCGTGCCATCCAGCACCAGCAAGACCTCATGCGGCGCGTCCGGGACGACCTTTGCCGAGACGGAGCGAATGCGACGCAGCTCGTTCATCAGGTTGGCGTTGGTGTGCAGGCGGCCGGCAGTATCGATGATCAGTACATCCTTCCCCCGCGCCTGGGCAGCCTTTGTGGCATCGAAGACGACGGAGGCCGGGTCCGCGCCGGACTGGCCGGCCACAACCGGCACATTGATTCGTTCGCCCCAGGTCTGCAGCTGCTCGATGGCGGCCGCGCGAAAGGTGTCGCCGGCGGCCAGGATGACATTGCGGCCCGCCAGCTGCATGCGATGCGCCAGCCTGGCGATTGAGGTGGTTTTGCCCGTCCCGTTGACGCCCACCACCAGGACAACCGAAAGGGGTCGACCGCTCAGGTCCATCGGCGGCGGGGCGGACAGCAGAGCCAGCAGGGTGGAGCGCAAGCCGGCCAGCAACTCGTCGCTGTTGCGCCAGCGTCCCGCCCGAAGCGTATCCAGCACTTTTCCCGTCACGGCCAGGCCGAGGTCCGCCTGGATCAGGAGCGCCTCAATGTCATCCCAGGTGTCTTCATCGATATCGCTGCCGGCCAGCAAGTCGACGATTCGCCCGAAAACGGATCGCCGTGTGCGGGTCAGGCCACGGCCAAATACACTCAAGCTGTTGTCTCCGTGCGGAGCATGGGTGTCGCAGGACCGCAGTATAGTCGGGCGTTCCGCGGCCGACAAGACTCGCGCTATACTGACGCGGGAAGGGGGTAGCCGGTGAACGACGGACTTACGCACATTGATGACCAGGGCAGGGCCCGTATGGTAGCTGTGGGTCACAAGCCGGACAGTGAACGCATGGCGCGCGCCGCCGGTAGCGTGGAGATGGAGCCCGCCACTCTGCAGCTCATTCGCAGGGGCGGGCTGAAGAAAGGGGACGTCTTCGCCACCGCTCGTCTGGCCGGCATCATGGCCGCCAAACAGACCGCGTCCCTCATCCCGTTGTGTCACCCCCTGGCGTTGACCCATGTTGACGTCGATCTGGAAACGGACACAGAAGGAAGCGCATTGCGAATCGAGGCGCAGGTGCGTACGAAGGGCAAAACCGGTGTGGAAATGGAAGCTCTGACCGCCGTGGCCGTCGCGGCCCTGACGGTCTATGACATGGCCAAGGCCGTCGACCGCAGCATGCGCATCGGTGAAATCCGTTTGCTGGAGAAACGGGGCGGCCAGCGAGGGGACTATACGGCGCCGGTGTGTCGCTGATGCAGATCAAGGTGTTGCTCTTTGCGTCACTCGGGGACCTGGCCGGGCAGCGGCGTCTGACCCTGAGTCTGGAAAGTGAGCGCGCGACCGTCGCCGACCTGCGCGACGCGCTGGGTCGCCGCCAACCAACATTGCGTGAGGCCCTGGCCGCCGCCATCGCCGCAGTGAACGAGGAGTACGCCACAGACGCGGAGGAGCTCAGTTCCGGCGATACGGTCGCCTTTTTCCCTCCGGTCAGTGGCGGCAGCGGGTATCCCGAGGTCTATCGCCTTGCGAAGGAAGCGATCGACCACGATGCGGTGGTCGAAGCCATTACGCTGCCGGAAACCGGCGCAGTTTGTCTCTTTAGTGGCATGGTGCGTGGCGAAACCCGACGCGGCGATGCGCCTTCGCGAACGACGGTGCTGGAATACGAAGCCTACGAGTCCATGGCTTTGGACCGCATGCGACAGGTCGGCGCCGAAATACGCCAGCGCTGGCCCCTGGTGCAGGGCATCGCCATGTTGCAGCGCATTGGCAAACTGGCTGTCGGGCAGAATACGGTGCTCATCGCCTGTTCCTCCGCGCATCGGGACCAGGGATGTTTTGAGGCGGCGCGTTACGGTATCGATCGACTGAAGGAAATCGTGCCCGTGTGGAAGCGGGAAATCGGACCGGGCGGCAGCGTCTGGGTCGAAGGCAAGTACCGGCCCGGACTCCGGGACAACAGTGGGTAGGATGCCAATGCGCCGCGTGGTCGTGACTGGTCTTGGTCTCGTGACGCCTCTAGCACTGGGCGTCGAGGCCAGTTGGGAGGCACTTTGCGCAGGTCGCAGCGGCGCCGGCTTCATCACGCGCTTCGATCCTGAGTCCTATCGCGTCAAGATCGCTGCCGAGGTGCCGGACTGGGACCCGACGCAACACATGAGCGCGCGCGCGGCGCGGCGGCTCGACCGCTATCAGCAATTGGCGCTGGTCGCCGCAAGGGAAGCCCTGGCCAACTCCGGACTTGAGATTGACGAGCGCAACGCAGAGCGCACGGGCGTCATAGTGGGGTCCGCCGTTGGCGGTGTCGAGAGTTACTACAATCAGGCGGAACTGCTTTTCGACACCGGCGACCCGCGGCGCATTACACCCTTTGGCATCCCCATGCTGATGGTCAATGGCGCCAGCGGCCTGATCAGTATCGAGACTGGCGCGTCCGGACCGAGCGGCGCCCTGATCTCCGCCTGCGCCACTGGAGCTGACAGCATTGGACGGGCCTGTGAACTCATACGCGCCGGACGGATCGATCAGGCCCTTGCCGGTTGCAGCGATGCGCCGATCATTCCAATTGGCGTCGGCGCCTTCGATCGTGTGGGCGCCTGCTCTCGCGAGGACCGCGACCCGTCCCGCGCTTCCCGTCCATTTGACCGCAATCGCACAGGACTGGTCTTTGGCGAAGGCGCCGGCGTGCTGGTGCTGGAAGCGCTCGACGTCGCGCGAAAGCGGGATGCGCCGGTTTTGGCGGAACTGGCGGGCTATGGTTCCTCGTCGGACGCTTTTCACAGCACGGCGCCGGACCCGGAAGGGCGGGGCGCGGCGGCGGCGATCGTCAACGCATTGCGGGACGCCAGTCTAAATGCCGATGACATTGACTATATCAATGCCCACGGCACTGCGACCCGGCTCAATGACGTGATGGAGACAAAGGCCCTGAAGCGGGCGCTGGGCGCCACCGCCTGGGAGATTCCGGTGAGTTCAAGCAAAAGCATGACCGGACACGCGATGGGCGCGACCGCGGCCTTTGAGGCGGCTTTCTCCGTTCTTGCGCTGCGCGATCAACTGGCGCCCCCGACCATCAATCTCAACGATCCCGACCCGGAATGCGACCTGGATTACGTCCCCAACGAGACCCGTGAACTGCCTCTGACCCGGGTGATGAGCAATGCCTTCGGCTTTGGCGGGCACAACGCGTCGCTGATATTCAGCCGGATTTAGGGCGGCATGGACCTGGCAAGTTTCCAGCGCCGGCACGGGATGCGCTTCAACGACGCAGGGTTGTTGCGCCAGGCCCTGACGCACCGGTCCTGGCCTCATGAACAGGGCGGGACAGGCGCGCTGGCAGGAAACTACGAACGTCTGGAGTTTCTCGGTGACGCCGTGTTGGCCTTTGCCGTGACCCGCATGCTGTACGAACGCTTTCCAGATATGCCGGAAGGCGAGTTGACGCGATTGCGCTCGGCGCTGGTGCGCAGCGAGACCCTTGCGGACCTGGCCACAGAACTGGAGCTCGGCCCGCTGCTGCGACTGGGCCGGGGCGAAGAGCAAAACGGCGGTCGGCAACGACGGAGCATCCTGGGCGACGCGTTTGAAGCCCTGCTGGGCGCGATATTCATCGACAGAGGTCAGGGCGCTGCCGAGGATTTTGTCGCGACCCTGCTTGGCCCGCTTGTCGATGACCTGCTGGAGGCAGACCTGCTGGATGCCCGCAGCCGATTGCAGGAACTGAGTCAGTCTGCGTTATTCGCCACGCCGGTTTATGAAACCCTGTCGGAGAGCGGGCCGGATCATCAGAAGCAGTTTACAGTCGCCGTGCGAATTCTGGACGAGGAACTGGGCACAGGGCGGGGCAACAGCAAGCAGGCCGCGGCGCAGGCCGCGGCGCGGGACGCCTTGCAGTTGTTGAGTCGCGAGGGACGTTTGCCAGAATCAGGCAGCGAGTGAGAGCTCGACCATCACCAGGCGGTGGCCGTAGCCGGGCGCGTCGAGGAGGCCCGTCCCCTTGTCTACCAGGGGCGCCCTGAACCAAAGATAGTCCGAGCGCAACGCTTCCCCGCCCGGCATGAATGTCCAGGCGGATTCACTGCCAACAATGGCGAAGGGATCCATGAAATTCGCAGCGCGCAGGGGAAGGAGCAGGGCGTCATCGGGGACGCCATCCAGCGAGGCCGCCAGCACCAGCAAGTCCGGTTCTTCCTGCGCGTGCAGGGACCCGATCAGGGAATTCATGGCGCCAAGCTGGATTTCCAGGCTGCGCGGCGTCTGACCGGGCCAGTAGTTATAGAGGGTCAGGCGTTCGCCAGCGAAATCCACGACGGCCCGCTGCAGTCCGCCTTGCTGACCGTCGCCGACGGCCAGCCTGCCACTGTTCTCCAGCAGACCGGCGCGGGCCAGCACGGCCAGCCCGTTGACGCCGTCCGCCGTCGGGAACCAGCCATGTTGCATGCCCAGTCGTCGGGCCAGCCACCAGGCCTGGTCGACCCAGTAACTGGCGTTGCGCCCGGCGTCGACGTTTTGCAACAGGACAAAATCGGCGCCGCTGGCCGCGATACTTTGGGCAACACTCTCCAGTGAAGCTTCATCCGACGCAATGGCATCCGCCTCCAGATTCCAGGAGGCGACGCGGAAGGTCGTTCCGCCCGGGGCATTCGCCGCGGGTTGGGGCCGTGTGAAGGCAATTCCGGCCACGATCGCGGCGATCAGCAGGGTCAAGGGGACCAGCCCGAGGTCGGTGGATTCACGGGCCCATGCCGTGCGGAGACTGGAGCGTGTCATAGGCAGGGCCGTCAGAATCAGGGCCAGCAGGAGGATGGCCCAACCCAGGCCGCGGATACCGAGTAGCATGCGACCCGCCAGGTCGAGGGTTTCGCCATTCGGGGCGAAAAGAGCGGCGTTCAGAGGCGAGGCAACGGTGAAGAAATCAATGGCGAGCAACAGGACAGTGACCAGCAGGGCGCCGGCCAGCGCGATGCCGTTGAAGTCGCGATCGCCTTCTTCCAACGGGCGCTGCAACCACCACCAGGTCAAACTGACGGCGAACTGCAAAAGCACGAGCGCCGTGGCTGCGGCAATCCCTTCCAGACGCAGTCCGATAATCAGCAGCAGCGCCGTCAGCGCCAGCCATAGCCAGCCCCGCAGGCCGCCGTAAAAGGCTTGCAGCAAAACGCGGCCCAGGTTTCGGAAAGGGGGCAACAGGGGCAAGAGGGTAGCGCCCACCAGGGCGGGAGTGAGCAACTGTAGCGACGCAGCGCTGCGCGCCGCGATGGCGTTTGGCAAGGACAGAAGCGTCAATTGCAAGAAAAGCAGGGCGCCGATTCCGGCAGCGCCCTGAGCCGTAACCAGACCCTGCTGTGCCGTGACTTCCGCCAGAATTGACTCCTGAAAACGACGGGCCAGCAAGACGGTCGCCGCGATTGCCAGCGCCGAAAGCAACAGTTGGGGGCCGCTCCAAGCGGCGGTCCAGGAAATGTCCAGCGTGTTGCCCGCAGCCCGCACGACCTGGTCCGCCGCCAGTCCCAGCAGCATCAATGGCGGAAAATGCATGACCCGGCGCTGGAGGAGCAACACAATGCAGGCCAGTCCGCCGGCGATAACGGCGGCACTGACGACAACTTGCGATACTTCTGGCACAAGGGCCGGAAGGGCGCGCGCAAGTGCCACAAAAACGACACAGACGGGAAGCGCAAGACGGGAGCGACTGCGCGCCTGGGCCAGCAGGGGAAGCAGAAGCATGAGTAGCAGAAACAGCGCTTCCACGCCCGTCAGGCCTGTGCTGCCGGGAATGCCAGTCAGAACCCCCTGATTGAGCAGCAGGCCGGGGAGCCGTCGCAGGGCCTGAACGAAGAACAGGCCGACCAGTGCCAGTTCAACGCTGTGCAACAAATTTTCCTGGACCTTGCGCGACATCCCTGCCCCCTGTCGCAAGTGATATGCAGGAGTCTACAGCAGCACTATAATTACGCAAATCCCGGTGACTGCGAGGACGATGCAATGGAGCGAGTCGATCTGATTCTGTCCGGCGGCACCGTCGTTACCATGGACGACACCTTCTCAATATATCCCGATGGCGCTGTCGCCATTCGCGGCAAACACATTGTGGCCGTGGCCCCGCGCGAAGTCTTGCTGGACAGTTGCCGGGCGCACGAGGTTCTCGATTGCAGCGACCAGTACATTTTGCCGGGCCTGGTGAACGCGCACACCCACGTGCCCATGACCCTGCTTCGGGGTCTGGCCGATGACCTGCGACTCGACGTGTGGTTGATGGGTTACGTGATGCCGACGGAGCGCGAGTTTGTCAACCCGGACTTTTGCCGTCTGGGGACGCGCCTCGCCTGTGTCGAGCAAATCCGCAGCGGTATCACAACCTTTGCCGACATGTACTATTTCGAGGAGGTCATCGCCGAGGTCACGGCTGAAGCCGGCATGCGCGCCGTGCTCGGTCAGAGCGTACTGCGTTTCCCGACGCCGGATGCGGAGAGTTACGAAATCAGCCTGGCGCGCGCCAGACGCTTCATCGAAGACTGGCAGGGGCATGAACGAATCACGCCGGCCGTGGCGCCGCACGCGCCCTATTCCAGCACGCGGGAATTGCTGGAACAATGTACGGCCCTCGCACTGGAATTCGATGCGCCGCTGCTCATCCACATTGCCGAAACCCGCCAGGAGCTGGAGGACAGTCTGAAACAACATGGCCGTCGCGTCGTGGAACAGGTGGCGGAAACCGGCCTGTTGCAGGCGAAGGTTTTGGCAGCCCATTGCGTCCACATTGACCCCGGCGAAATGCGCGCGCTAAAGGCGCATGACTGCAGCATCGCGCATTGCCCCACCAGCAATTTGAAGCTGGCCAGCGGCATCGCACCCGTCAGCGCCATGCTGAATGCCGGGATCGCGGTGGGCATCGGCACGGACGGACCGGCCAGCAATAACGACCTCGACATGCTGGAGGAAGTGCGCCTGGCCGCCATTCTGGCCAAGACGGCCGCCAATGACCCGACCACGCTGCCGGCCCGTCAGGCCCTGCTGATGGCGACCCGCCAGGGCGCGGAGGCGCTCTTCCTGGGAGACCAGGTCGGCAGTCTGGAGCCTGGCAAACTGGCCGACGTGGTCGTCATGGATGCGCGCCGGTCTCACAACATGCCCCAATTCGGCCGCAGCGAGGACGCCGTGTATTCGCAAATCGTCTATGCCGCCAAGAGCACGGACGTGGCCCACGTGATATGTCACGGTCGCTGGCTGATGCGCGAGCGCGAGTTGCTGACTCTGGTTGAGGCGGAACTGCTTGAACAGGCGCAGACCCTGGCTTCCAGCATCGACGACTTTCTGCGGGCGAACACCGGAGACGTATTGTCCAAGCTGCTTACAGTGACCCAGGGTATGGAACGCGGCGAGAGTTTCGAAGTGCAGGCCAAGCTGGTGTTGCAGGACGGGTCCGCGCTGGCGCAATTGCTGGGCTGCGAGGACGTTGACGTGCTGAAAGAGGTGCACTACCGCCAGTACGACACCTGGTTCAGTTTTGAGGACGAGTCGGACGGCCGACTGCGGTATCGCGAAGACGATGAACTGGATTTGGACGGGCAGGTCGTCTCCACCCGCAGCCGGCTGACCCTGATGCGGCTCAACAAGATCGACAGTTACGGCACGGCCGTTCGATTGTCACATTCGCGCTTTTACGCACGGGCGGACCGCCCCCTGCGCTTCTACCGCGAATATTTCCGCCCTTCCGCCGAACGGGCGCTGGAAAAGGACCGGCGCCGCTGGCACATTCACTACCAGGGCGTGCTGTTTTATATCAACGTGGACCGCTTCACCGACCCGCCGGGCGAACAGACCTATCTGGAACTGAAGAGCCGCACCTGGTCGGCGGAAGATGCCAAGGTCAAGGCGGCGCGGATTGCCGACATGCTGGAAATCCTTGGTGCAGATCCGAAAGACACAATTTTGGCAGACTATCCGGAAATGCACGGCGTTTGACAGAGGCTTTCAGGCGTCCGCGAGCCAGCGCCGCAAGTCACCTGCAATTGCCTGTGCATCCAGTGAGGCGGCATCAAGCCAGCGAATGTCCGCGTGATGGCCGCGAAACCAGGTGAGTTGACGCCTGATGAAGTCGTGCGTCGCCGTCCTTGCCGCAGCGATGGCCTCCGGCAGCGGCAGACCATCCAGGAGATGGGCGGCCAACTGCCGGTAGCCCAGACCGCTCATCGACGGCAGGTCGCGTGAATAGCCGGCCCGCAACAGGTCCCGCACTTCGCCCACCAAGCCGGCCTCGATCATGGCATCAAAGCGCTGGTCGGCGCGCGCGTACAGCGCGCCGCGTTCAAGTTGCAGGCCGAGTTGCAGGACTTTCCATAGTGGCGGAAGCCGTTTTTGCTGCTCACTGATGGCACTGCCGGTAGCATGCCAGACTTCCAGTGAGCGAACCACCCGTCGCACATTGTTGGGATGAGTCCTGGCGGCGGTCGCCGGATCGACCTCGACGAGCCGTCGATGCAGCGCCATGCTTCCCTGTCTGCGGGCGTAGTCCTCCAGCTCACTGCGCAGGGTCTCATTGGGCGGCACTTCAGGTATGCGCCAGCCCTCGACGATGGCGCTCAGGTATTGTCCGGTCCCCCCGACCAGCAGGGGCAGGCGCCCCCGGCGCTGAATGTCTGCGATGGCCGCGTTGGCCAGGCCCTGGATAGTCGCCAGGCCCGGATTTTCATCCGGATCGGCGATGTCCACCAGATGATGCCTGACGCGCGCGCGCTGTTCGGCATTAGGTTTGGCCGTGCCGATGTCCATACCGCGGTAAATCTGGCGGCTGTCCGCGCCGACGATCTCTCCATCAAGGCTCTCCGCCAGCTGCAGGGCGAGCCCGGTTTTGCCGGTCGCCGTGGCGCCCAGGATGACGAGCAGCGGGGCCTTACCAGTCCAGCGCGTCTTCGACATGATCTATTCTTGGTCGCTGGCCCAGGGCGACCCCTATTACGTCCACCTGCCAGTCGGTGTCCAGCTGCCGGTTGCTCTCCAGCCATTCGTGAATCGCGGCGAGCAAGCGCTCGCGCTTGCGGGCCGTGATGCTGGCGAAGGCCTCTTCGGTGTCGGACCGGCGGCGGGTGCGCACTTCCAGAAAGACCAGTTTGCCGCCGATGCGGGCCACGATGTCCAGTTCACCGCGGGGGCAGCGCCAGTTGCTGGCGAGAATGTCATAGCCGCGCCGCTGCAGATAGCGCGCGGCAAGCGTTTCGCCCATGCGTCCGGTCCGTTGCGTTTGCATGCCGTCGAAGGGATTCTGCTCCTGCCTGTCACGGGCAGCGGGATTGTAAACAGACCCGGCTTCGGCTACCATCCACGGTGGCCAGGCGGAGATTCAGGCGGGGGGCGAGGCATGGACATGAGCATACAGGATGCAGGTACGCTGGGGGTGATCGCCAGCCTGATCGGGTTGGGCTTCGCGCTCTGGCAGCGAAATTTCGTCATGGCCCAGAATGCCGGCAACGAGACGATGCAGCGCATCTCGGCTGCGATCCAGCGTGGCGCCCAGGCTTTTCTGTCGCGCGAATACCGCGCTGTGAGCATTCTGGTTGTGGTGATCACGCTGGTCCTGGTCCTGCTCTCCGGCCTGGAGGGCAGCGGCATGAGCATCTGGACGGCGGTCGCCTTCGTGAGCGGGGCAGTTGCGTCCGGCCTGGCCGGCTACATCGGGATGTACATCGCCGTGCGCGCCAACGTGCGTACGACGCAGGCCGCGTCCGAAAGCCTCAACCGCGGGCTGCGGGTGGCCTTCGCCAGCGGCACGGTGATGGGCACGGTGGTTGTTTCCCTGGCGCTGCTGGGCGTGAGTATTCTCTTTGTCCTGCTCAGCGGACAATTGCCCGCACCCCAGGCGGCCAGCGCCCTGGCCGGTTTCGGCTTCGGCGGCACCTCGATTGCGATTTTCGCCCGCGTCGGCGGCGGCATCTACACCAAGGCGGCCGACGTCGGCGCCGACCTGGTGGGCAAGACCGAGGCGGGCATCCCGGAAGATGATCCCCGCAATCCGGCGACCATCGCCGACAACGTGGGCGACAACGTCGGCGACGTGGCCGGCATGGGCTCCGATCTCTTCGAGAGTTACGCCAGTTCGATCATCGCCGCCATCTCGCTGGCGACCCTTGGCGCGGGTCTGGCCCAGGACATGCAACTGGCCGGTCAGCTTTTCCCGCTGCTGGTGGCCGCTGCCGGTCTGATCATCGGCATGATTTGCACCTTTTTGGTCCGCACGCAGGAAGGCGCTTCGCAGGAAATGCTGCTGGGCAGCCTGCGCCGCGGCATCTATTCGGCCAGCGCCCTGGTGGGTCTGGCGATCATCCTCATCGGCGGGGGACTGGGCCTGGGGAATGGCGTGATCGCCGCCACCCTGGCGGGTCTTATCGGTGGCGTGCTCATCGGCTACTTCACTGAATTCTTCACGGCCACCAGTTACGGCCCGACCCGCGGCCTTTCCGACAGCGCCAGCGGTGGCGCCGGTATCGTCGTCATTCGGGGCTTGGCCCTGGGTATGCTCAGCACCCTGGCGCCGGTGATCGTCGTCGTCCTCGTCACCCTGGTGGCGACGGCGGCGACCGGATTGTACGGCGTGGCGGTGGCGGCGGTCGGCATGCTCAGTACCCTGGGCATCACCCTGGCGACCGATGCCTACGGACCTGTGGCGGACAATGCCGGGGGCATCGCCGAGATGGCCGAGCTCGACGACAGCGTGCGCGACCGCACCGACGCGCTGGACAGCCTGGGCAACACGACGGCGGCCACCGGCAAGGGCTTCGCCATTGGCAGCGCAGCCATGACCGCCCTGGCGCTGACCACGGCCTTCATCACGGCGCTGGGAGGCTCGGAGTCGTCAACCACGCTGGCCGCCGTGATTCTTGATGCGCGGCTCATAACCGGCGTGTTCATCGGCGCGATGCTGCCTTACATCTTCAGCGCCCTGACCATGCGGGCGGTCGGCGATGCGGCGCAGTCCATCGTCGAGGAAGTTCGACGCCAGTTCCGCGAGATCCCCGGCATTATGGAGGGCAGCGGCGAGCCGGACTACGAGCGTTGCGTCGCCATCAGCACCGACAACGCCATTCGTCAAATGCTGCTGCCAGGCATCGTCGCCGTGGCCGTGCCGGTGTTGATCGCCCTGCTCACGGCGCTGGGGCAGGACAACGCGCTGGGGCAGTTTGTGGGACGCGAGACTTTGGTGGGGGTCTTGGTCGGTTCGCTGGCCTCGGCCTTCATGCTGGCGGTCATGATGGCCAACGCCGGTGGCGCCTGGGACAACGCCAAGAAATTCATTGAGGCGGGGCACCTGGGCGGCAAGGGCTCGGACGCGCACAAGGCGGCCGTGGTCGGCGACACCGTCGGCGACCCCTTCAAGGACACTTCGGGCCCGTCGCTGAACATTCTGCTCAAGTTGCTGGCGATCGTGTCGCTGGTGATTGCACCCATGCTGACCTCCGCGCCAGTGGCCTGACGAGATTCAGGAAAACGGGAAGCGGCGGGCGGCCCTGATTGAGGGGGTCGCCCGTTTTTTTGTCAGGTCACTTGTGTTGCAGCAGGGGGCGGAACTTGTAGCCGTAGGTGATCGCGCCGCTGTCGCCGTCGCTGTAAAGGCGCCGCGTCACCATTTCGACCCGATCACCGATCCGCGGTGCTTCGACAAGGTCTGTCAATTGGGTGGTGACCAGGGGGCCTTCGTCGAGGCGAACGAGCGCCAGCGTGTAGGGGGACTGGTCCTCAAAGCCGGCGGGGGGATTGTTCAGCGTTGTGAAACTGTAGATCTCGCCGGTGCCGGCAAAGCGGACCTGCTCCGCATCCGGCGCGGGACCGGGGATCATTCTACGGCCAGTAGCTGGTGTTGCGGCATTCGGTCCGATACTGGATTCTGACGGGGACTCGCGATCTGCCGGCGTCGCTGCAGGCCCGTCTTGCCATCGCGCTGGCGAAATCCCAGCAGTCGATAACGCTGTTCCCTGAGCCGCCAGTTCCCCGCAATTTGCATTGAATTCGTCCCGTTTCGTTTCCCGCTGACCTGCCCCTATCCTGCACGAAGTTGACTGTCATTACCTTTCAGGCATGGCTGAAACGCTGTCGAATGCTGTCAAGACTCGGCGGTTCAGCGCCGAATCGCTGTCAATTGCTGACAATGACTGGCAAATACCGTTGATGGCGGGACCTGGATTATGGCCGGGGTGCGCCAAGCCGCACGCGACGTCCGGTCCGCGCCGATTCGTAGGCCCCCAGGATCATCTCGATGCAGACGCGGCCATCAGCGGCCGTCGCCAGCGGGCCCCGGCGCCCGCGCAGGTAGTCGACGAGCGGTCGCGCCACATCCCGGATTCGTTCCCCGTGGGGACGCAGGGGAAACTCCGGAATCTCCCATGCGCCGGTCGCCTGACGCCAGACCTTCAGGGAAGTTGCGCCAGGCAGTTGGGGGAGGTTGGCCGAGGGGACGTCGCCGTGGTTCTGGATGATGCTGCCCGCGTTGCCATAGATTTCCGTGGTGTTTTCCGCCGCGAGGGTCGTGGAGCTGTTGAACAGGATGCCGATTTCGCCCCCGGCAAAGCGGTAGATGGCGACGCCGTTGTCGTCGGGCGCAACCTCCGTGACGAGATTGTCGATCTCGGCCATGACGCTGACCGGCGCGCCCAGCATCCAGTAGAGAAAATCGGCGGCATGGGAGGCGTCGTCCATAAACATGCCCATGTTCTGGGCAGGATCGATGTGCCAGTTGTCGGGCCGGGTGAAATCCGGGTTGAGCAGAAGGGGGATGGCGTGTCGTCGCCGCAGGACGGCCACTACACCGATGGCGCGCTCGTCCAGCAACGCTTTCATGTGCCGGTTGACCGGATCGGCGCGCATCTGGTAACAGAGGCTGAATTTCACGCCGGCGTCCGCCACGGCCACAATGATGGCGTCGCAGTCCCCCAGGCTGAGTGCCATCGGCTTTTGCAGCAGGATGTGCTTCCCGGCGCGGGCGGCGGCGAGACAATGCTCTGCATGCCGGTTGGTGGGGCTGGCGATGAAGACCGCATCCAGGTCCTGCCGCCCCAGCAGACCTTCCAGATCGGGCACGTAGTCGATGCCGAATTCCTGGCAACACTGCCGACCGCGCGCTTCATCGTCGTCCCAGGCGGCCACGATCTGCGCGTCTTCAAAGTCGCGCATGACGTCAGCGTAGACGCGGACGTGCCCGTGAGCGAAACTGACGATGCCCAGTTTCAGGGCGCCCATCTTCAGTTCCTCAGCTTGCCGCGGAAACGCGTGTAGGTTGCGTAATCGATCTCGCTGCGGCGGGCGATGTAGTCGCGAGTGGCAGGCGCGCGCGCGCGCATCCCTGGCAACCGCTCCGTGACCTCCAGGTCGAAGGCGTCCGAACCAGCGCCGCTGCCGTAGCTGACCATGAGGATGCGGTCACCGGGTTCGGCGACGTCCAGAATGGCGGTCAGCCCCAGCATGCAGGAGCCGGAGTAGGTGTTGCCGATGTCCCCGGCCAACAGTCCGGCGCTGACCTGGTCCGGACTGAAACCGAGGCTGCCGGCGGCGCGCTGCGGAAACTTGACGTTGGGCTGGTGAAAGACCGCCCAGGCATAGTCGCCGGCCTGGGTCCCCATACGCTCCATGAGCATGCGGCCCGCGTTGATGCTGTGGTGGAAATAGGCCGGTTCGCCGGTGAAGCGGTCCCCGTGGCTGGGATAGGGTTGGCCTTCCCGACGCCAGAAATCGGGAGTATCGGTGACGAAGCTGGTGCTGCCCAGGAAGCGGGCACAGGCCAATTCCGCCGGGCCGAGCAAGAAGGCCGCTCCGCCGGAGGCCGCCGTGTATTCGAGCTCGTCGCCGGGTCGGCCCTGGGCCGTATCCATGCCGATGGCGAGTGTGTAACGACCCATGCCACTGCCGATGATGCCGATGGAGGCCTGCACGGCTTCGGTGCCGGCCTTGCAGGCGAATTCGAGGTCGGCGGCCAACACCGCCGGCGTCGCGCCAAGGCTCTCGGCGACGACGGTGCTGCTCGGCTTGACGGCATAGGGATGGCTTTCGCTGCCCACCCAGACGGCGCAGATTTCCTCCGCCTTGATGCGGGCGCGGGCAATGGCGTTGCGCGCCGCCTCGATGGACATGGTGATGACGTCCTCGTCGAGGCCGGCGACGGCTTTTTCGCGTACCGGGCTGCCGCCCCTGCCACCCGTCCAGATGCGCGCGATCTCGCTGCCGGGCAGGCGGTAACGCGGCACGTAAGCGCCATAGCCGACGATACCCACCTGGCTCTCAGAATCGCCGAATGACATTATGGTGTTGGCCATTCGATTAACAACCCCACTCCCAGATTCGAGTTTGCTTGACTATTTTTGAAAGAACAGGCCTGAACTCCCTGGCGCTTCACCCTTCCTTCTTGGAGCAAAAGGCGGCAGTCTCAGGTTTTTACCTGAAAGCATGTCCTCTATACTGAACCCTTGAATAACCGGGTAGGCATCCAAGCTGTCTTCGAATTGATCTCTGTTCCTGTTGTTTTCGACTGTCCTCATTTGTCTTGCAAAACAAACGAGAATCCCTGCCGTCGCGTCCAGTCTCTTTACTGTGGCATACAATCTCCCAACCGCATCCGGAGTGACTTCTCCACTCTTTACCTGAACTATGGCGTATTCTGGTTTGGCAGGCTCTCCTATTCTTATTGGGTAAAACTCAATCACGCCGTCTACGCCGGAATCTGGACCTCTGTCGCCGGGATCGTGAAACATTCCATGTGCTCCAATAAATCCACATACCCACTTTTCAAAATCGAAGCGATCTAGTTCAGCCAAGGCTCTCGCTTCTTCGACGCTAGTGGGTGTACCAAATTGCTTTATCGCTGACTTCTCTAAAGTGGGAATCCTTGACAAGAGCCGTTCTCTTACCAGACCAGTCGAGAACTTGGAAATGTCGATTCCAATCCATCTACGCTTCAACAACTCAGATGCGTGCATAGCAGTTCCACACCCGCAAAATGGGTCAAGAACCAAGTCACCTTTGTTGGAAGCCGCCAATATGATTCTTTCGAGCAAAGCTATTGGCTTCTGGGTGGGGTAGCCCAAGTATTCGATACTTGATCGAGGAGCAATCGCGATATCTATCCACCAGGTTTCAGGAACTTCCCCTTTTTCTCCGTAAGAAGGATCATCAGGTTTGATACTTGCACCTTTAAATCCACCTGCGTGTGGTCCTCCATCCTTATGAGGAAGCCGCACTTCATCCTTGTTGAACGTCCAGGAGTCCCCAAATGAATACCAAAAAACCGTGTCATGTTTGCGGTTGAATTGTCGCATCTTCGGTGAGCCAGGTCCTGTATAACACCAAACAATCTCGTTGCGGAAACTGTTTCTTCCGTAAATTCCGTCCAAAATCAGCTTCAAGTAGTGTCCTGCGGTTGGATCACAGTGCAAAAAGATTGATCCTTTGTCGCTAAGCACTCGCTTCATCGCAATTAGTCGTGTAGCCATGTTGACCAGATACGCACCGAGGTTGTTTTTTCTGGAACGCCCCCCAGTTATTGTCAATGCATATTCAATGAGGTTGCCCAAGTGTCTTTGCTGAGGATTTCGCAAAAACGTAGCTAGGGTAGCGTCTTCTTGGTCGCTCCACTCCCATGTATCCGTAAACACTTCCACTGGCTTGAGATTCTTGTCCTTTCCCTTAAATGGCAGGTTGTATCTGCTGTTGGAATTGAACGGAGGATCTAGATATATCAGATCAACACTGCCATCAGGCAAAACTTCTGGGTTGTTCAGGACATTCAGACAATCGTCCGCATAGAGATTGCGATTCATTGTTTCCCCTTTGACAATGCTTTCACGAATTCTCTCGCCCTTTTCAGACGAATGTCGCCGCTGGCTACCAGCGTGCCGGCAATTTCGCCCACGTGTTCCGGTGGAGCACCGGCGGCCAGCGCCAGCTGACGCGCGTGCAGGTTCATGTGGCCGCGCTGAATGCCTTCCGTCGCCAGGGCGCGCAGGGCAGCGAAATTCTGCGCCAGGCCGATGGCGGCCATGATTTCAGCCAGCTCCCGGGCGGAGGAGGCGCCCAGGGTCTTCAGGCACAGCGCGGCCAGGGGATGCACCCTTGTAGCCCCGCCCACGGTGCCGACGGCCAGGGGCAACTCGATCGAGCCCCGCAGGACTCCGTCCTCTCCCAGCCACCAGCGCGACAGACTGCGATAGTCGCCATCGCGGGCCGCCCAGGCGTGGGCGCCGGCCTCGATGGCGCGCCAGTCGTTGCCGGTGGCGATGGCGACGCCATCAATGCCGTTCATGATACCCTTGTTGTGGGTCGCCGCCCGCCAGGGGTCGATTTCCGCCAGTGCGGATGCCTCCACGATTCGCTTCGCGACGTTCAGGCCATTCTCACCGCCCCCCTTGAGTTCAGTGGCGGGCAGGGCGCAATGAGCGCGCGCCCGGCGCCGGTCGCTGAAATTGCTGAGTATCCGCAAATTGGCGCGACCGCCAGAGAGCGATTCCAGTAGCGGCGCCAGACCCTCGCAGACGCTGTTGACCAGATTGGCGCCCATGGCGTCGCGGCAGTCGATGTAAAGATGCAGGACCAGCATGGGGCCGACGGGACTCTGCGGGAAAGCGCGCAGGCGCAGGTCCCGCGCGCCGCCGCCACGCGCCACGATGCTGCCGGCCAGCGCGTTGGCCTGGGCGAGTATCTCCGCCCGGGCCCGCTCAATGGCCGACCTGGCGGCCTCAATGTCGGCGACGTCCAGCAACTGGATCTGTCCGGTCATCACCGGCTCGTCGCTGTCGGCGCTGAAGCCGCCTCCGGCGCGGAAGATGCGGGCGGCATTGCCCAGGGCGGCCAGGACTGAAGGCTCCTCGATGGCCAGGGGCACCAGCAACTCGCGACCATTGATGATGAAGTTCGGGGCGATGCCCAGCGGCAGGCCGTAAACGCCGATGCAATTTTCGATCATTTGCCCGGCCAGCAGCGCGTCGAGACCTCCTCCCGCTGCCAGCAAGTCAGATTCCTCTGCAGAGAGCCCGGCAGTTTCGGCCACCAGCTTCAGGCGCTCAACGGCGGCGAGCCGATGCAGCCCTGGCAGGCGTGACGAAGGGTTTTCATTCATTGCGGTGACTGTAACAGTCAGGCTCTGTCATTTGCTATCAGATTGGCACTCGCGCTATTGTGCGAACCCCGGGCCGGTAAACGTGCAGCCTTTTGTGATTTCCCTTCGACCACGCCTTGCCGTATCGCTTGTTGTGTGCCTGCTGGCGCTGAACGCCCTGGCCAGGGCGCAGGACGGCACCATGCGGCGCATTCGCGTGCCCATCTTGATGTACCACTACGTTTCTCCCTTGCCGAGGGACGCTGACACCCTGCGCATCGGCCTGACGGTGCGCCCGGAGGTGTTCCGGGAGCAGTTGGCCTGGCTGCGCGACGCCGGCTACAGTAGCATCTCTCCCGGTCAACTGTTTCGCGCACTGGGCCATGGTGAAAAGGTGCCGCCCAAACCCGTCATCCTGACCTTTGATGACGGCCACGTCGACCACTTCAGCGTCGTCATGCCCCTGCTGCTGGAGGCCGGTTTCAGTGGTACTTTTTTCATCATCAGCGAACGCGTGGACGCACGGGACCCGCTGCATCTCGACCGCGAACAGCTGGTCGCCATGGCGGCCCAGGGCATGTCCATTGAATCGCACAGTCGATCGCACCGGGACCTGAGCGGCCTTGAGCGGGACTTGCTGGTGTACGAGTTGCTTGGCAGCCGCGAAAGCCTGGAGGCCTGGACCGGTGTGGCGCCCACTGCCATCGCCTGGCCCTTTGGCAAGCACGATGCGCTGGCAAGGCAGGTGGCCCGTGAAGCCGGCTATCGAATGGCCCTGAGTACTCGCGCGGGCGTCCTGCATGACAGCACGGGGCTCTTCGATCTGGCTCGTTTACGCGTGAACAGAGACCTGACGCTGCGAAACTTTGAGGCCCTGCTGCGGGCGGACTGGCTGGAAGAAAGGGGCGCCGCCTGAAGGATATCTAGTCCGGCAAGATGCGGGTATCGAGAAAATGGTCCAGCCAGACCATGAAGAGCAGCGCGAGGGGCAGGGCGGTGGTCGCGTAGTAAATGGTGCCGTAACGCGCGATGCTGATGGCTTCCGAGTTGACAGGCGTGATGATTGGCGGCAAAAAGATCGACGGCAGGATGGCAAAGCCGACCGTGATGATCAGCAGGGCGCTGAGCAGCCCAAGAATCGTCGACACGACCCAAACTATGATGCGCTTGATGGTCAACGAGGACATGCAGCAACTCCCTGTTTGCGCCAGGATTTCATGACGACGACATTGTAGCGTCTGACCACCGGCAGGACAAGGTCGCAAAGACCCTCGTTGTTCTTCTATGGCATATTCCCGGTATTTGCAGCATAATCTCGCCGTAACCAGGTGACGCGGGTTTTGATCCCGAACAGGGGCTTTCGGCCCTGAACAGGAGTCCGATCATGGCAGATCTTTATGACAAGATCGCCAGCGACAGCCACATGTTACGCGTGCGGGAAGCACAGTCCATCGGCATCTACCCCTATTTCCGCGCGCTGAGCCAGTCCGAAGGCGTGACCGCGACCATCGAAGGCCGTGACGTGATCATGCTGGGCTCGAACAATTATCTGGGCCTTACGACCGACCCGCGCGTGCGAGAGGCGATGCTGGACGCCGTGCGGCACTATGGCACGAGCGTTACCGGCTCACGCTTCCTCAATGGCACGCTGGAACTGCATCTTGAACTGGACCGGCGCCTGGCCGAATTCGTAGGCAAGGAAGCCGCGGTGGTCTTTCCCACCGGCTACCAGACCAACGTCGGCACGATCTCGGCGATGGTGGGCAAGGGCGATTTCGTCATCGTCGACAAGGACGACCACGCAAGCATCGTCGATGGTTGCATTATGGCGCGCGGCGAGATGAAGCGTTTCCTTCACAACGACGTGAGCAGCCTCGACAGAGTCCTGTCGCGTCTGCCGGCTGACGCCGGCAAACTGGTGGTGGTGGACGGCGTCTACAGCATGATGGGCGACCTGGCCCCGCTGCCGGAACTGGTCGAGATTTGCAAGCGTTACGGGGCCCGCATCATGGTCGACGACGCCCATGGCATGGGCGTGACCGGAGGCGGCCGCGGTACGTCGGCGCACTTCGACCTCACTGACGAGGTCGATCTGATCATGGGAACTTTCAGCAAAAGCTTTGCCTCAATCGGCGGTTTCATTGCCGGCAGCGCGGAAGCCGTGCAATACATCCAGCACCACGCCCGTTCACTGATTTTCTCGGCAGCGTTGCCCGCGCCCAACGTTGCGACCGTGCTCAAGGCGCTTGACATCATGGAGAGTGAGCCGCAACACGTTACGAACCTGTGGCGGAACGCGGACTACATGCGGGACCAACTGAATGTCCTTGGATACAACACCGGCGCCAGCAACACGCCTGTCGTGCCCGTCATCCTGGGTGAGGACTTCCGCGTGGCGCTGGCCTGGCACGCCTTGATCGAGGCTGGCGTTTATACCAACCCGGTCGTCCCGCCGGCCACCCCGCCGGGCGCCGGTCTGCTGCGCACCAGTTACACGGCCACGCACCGCAGGGAGCACCTTGATCAGGCTCTGCAGGCCTTTCGCGAGGTCGGTGAACGCCTGGATTTCATTCCGGCCCCGGTCAAGGCTGGCGCAAACTGACTATGCCGGCTCCGGGAATTCCGGTTTGAATTGACTTCGCCTCTGCCGGACCGGCGAAGGCATCACCCTTTGCTTTTTTGGCGTTTTCGTTCGCGTTTCAGCGCTTTTTCCGCCCTGCGACGGAAACGGTCCACCTTGATGACCTTGCGGCTGTTGCGGGCTTCCTCGGCGGCGAAGGCCAGCAAATGGCTCTCGAGCGACTCCCTGGCCGTGGGCAGATCCCGGTCCGGTGCGCCGCGGGCCGCGCGCAGAAAGGCGGCCACGATGCCGAAGTCGCCACCGCCGTGGCCGCTGGCGGCGTCCTGAACCTCGATCTGTTCGCTTCTGCCACTGAGGTGATCGCGCAGGGTGATCTTGTTGCCGCCTGCGCCACCCATCCTCGCCTGCAAGGTGCCCAGGGTGCCGTCGTAGCGCATGGTGCGGCATTCCTCGAAGCCGTGCCCCTGCATGATCAGGGTCACGGTCGTGCCGTCTTCCGCTTCCAGCAAGACCGTTTGATGGTCTACGACCGTGTTGTCACAGTGCCAGACGCATCGCCCGTATGGGCTGGAACTGGCCAGCAACTCAAGGCGTTCGTCGGCTCCGGCATTCATGGCGACGGCGTTGAGCATGAAGGAGTCGCCGTCCCTGGCGTAGAATCCGGGCGCGTAAAACTTGCAGCTGTCCGCGTGAGGGCAGCCGTCGGTGCAACGCAGGGGCGCATCCGGTGGCGCGTGTTCGGGACGGAAGGCGGTCAAACTGCCGAAAGAGCTGACCCGTGTGAAGCGCCGGCCCAGCAACCAGCCAAGGATATCGAGGTCATGGCAACACTTGGCCAGCAACATGGGGGCGGAACTTTCCTCCGCGCGCCAGTTGCCGCGCACGTAACTGTGCGCCATGTGCCAGAAAATCAGATTCTCGCGATGATCGACGTTGACGATGCGCCCCAGACGGCCGGAACGCAGGATGTCGCGCAGGATCTGGAAGAATGCTGTGTAGCGCAAGACGTGACAGGTCGCCAGCAGCCTGCCCTTCTTCTCGGCTGTCTGCACCAGACGCATGTTGTCGAGCAGGTTGTGCGCCATGGGCTTTTCGAGCAGGATGTCGTAGCCGACGTCAAGGGCAGCCAGGGTCGTGGCCGTATGTAACTGGTCCTGGGTGCAGTTGAAGAGCACGTCGGCCAGCTTGCCGACAGCGAGCAGAGACTCCCAGGAGTCGTACTGGCGCTGGGGCGGGATGCCGTGTTCCCTGGCGAAGTGTTCGCGTCGTTCCTGGCGCGGCTCGGCCACGGCGACGAATTCCAGTTCTTCAGGGTGGGCCAGGGCGTAGGGGCCATAGGTCAACAGCCCGCGGTTGCCGGCGCCCAGCATCACGGCGCTCAACTTTTTCATGGTCACTCCAAAACACCCCGCTAACGGCGAAAGCCTGACACGGGCGGCGCCCTCTGTCAATCAGCACGGAAAGCGGCGTGCAGTACAATCCGGCCTGAATGGAGGGGCCGACGTGCTGGTATTGAGTGCGGCCAATGTATCCGAGGGTCGAGGGCAACCTGTGGTTGCCGCCATTGTCACGGCGACCTGTGCCTGTCCGGCCGTTCGCTTGCTGGACGTACACAGCGACCCTGACCACAATCGCAGCGTGATCAGTGTCGCCGGCCCGCCTGCGGCCATGGGGGATGCCCTGTTCGCCCTGATTCAAGGGGCCGCGCTACGCATCGACATGGGACGCCACGAAGGCCAGCATCCGCGCATCGGCGCAGCGGACGTCGTCCCTTTCACGCCTTTGCAGGGCAGCACACTGGCGCAATGTCGAGACCTTGCGCGCGGTCTCTGCGCCCGGGTTGGCAGGGAGTTGCAACTGCCCGTCTATCTTTACGGCGCCGCCGCGAGGGGTCCTGAAGCCAGGCAGCTGGCAGACATCCGGCGTGGCGGCTATGAAGGTCTTCGGATTGCCATAGGCGGTGACGAGCAGCGCAGACCGGATTGCGGGCCGTCAAAAATGGGCAGGGCCGGCGCCGTCGCCATCGGCGCGCGGGAGGCGCTCATCGCCTGGAACGTCTGGCTGGACTCTGCGGATGTCGACGTGGCAGGGCGCATCGCGCGCAGGATTCGCGCTTCCGATGGCGGACTGCCCGCGTTGCAGGCCCTGGGGATGCGGGTTGCCGGCCGCGCCCAGGTCTCCATGAACCTGACGGACTACCGTCGCACGGGGCTGGCGGCGGTCATGGACGCGCTGCGACGCGAGGCGGGACGGGAAGGCATCAGCCTGTACGGTAGCGAACTGGTTGGCCTCATTCCCCGTGCGGCGCTGGATGCCGCCGCCGGCTGCGATCTGCAGTTACTGAAATCACCCGAAGAGCAGGTCCTGGAACGCAGACTGGAAGAGACGGGCCTGGTCAGGTCAGACCGACTGCAGTGAGCGCCGCAATCAGGCGTTCGCCATCCTCTTCCGTGTTGTAGCCCTGCACTGACACCCGCACAAAGCCCTTGCCGGCGAATTCCCCTCCGGCGACGACCACCTTGCTGTCCCGGTAAAGCTGGCGAAACCTCTGCGCCAGTTTCTCGCCCTGCACCGGGATCGAAATCATTTGCGCGTGCCAGGTGCCCTGGTCACGGGCAAAGGGCGGCAGGTCGCCGCCCAGCGCAGAGATTCGCCCGGCCAGTTCCAGGGCCAGCTGGTGACAGCGTTGACGCACCGCCGGCCAGTTGTGCTCACGCTGAAAGTCGATGGCGCTGGCGATGGCGAACCAGGCGGCCATGTCGCGCGTTCCCTGCCAGTCGTGTCGTTCGTTGAGAACGCTGCGTTCATCGTCGTCAACGCCCAGGTCGATGGACATGCCCTTGACGTGCGCATACTGGCCGTGGCTGATGACCAGCGGGTTGACGAGGTCATGATGTTCCGGTCGAACGTAGAGAAAACCGGAGCCCTTGGGCGCGCTGAGCCACTTGTGGCAGTTGCCGGCGTAGAAGTCCGCGCCAATGGCCTCCATGTCCAGGTCGACGTGACCGGGCGCGTGGGCGCCGTCAATGACTGTCAGCACGCCCGCTTCACGGGCGCGGCGGCAGATCTCCGCGATGGGCAGAATCAGCGAACTTGGAGACGTCACGTGGCTGAGGCTGATGATTTTCGTGCGTGGTCCGATGGCGGCGCAGAATTCGTCGACAAGGGCACCCGGCGACTCCAGTGGCAGCCGGACGGAATGCACAACCATGCGCGCGCCGCTATTGTCGCAGGTGAAACGCCAGGTGTTGTCAATGGCGTCATATTCGTGGTCACAGGTCAGGATTTCGTCGCCAGGCTCCAGCTGCAGGGAGCGCGCGACGGTGTTGACGCCGGTAGTGGCGTTGGTCGTGAAGACCAGGTTGGCGCCGGAAGTCTTCAGCCAGCGGGCCAGATGAGCGCGGGTCTCGTTCAGCAACTGCGGACTGCGATCGAACATGAAGCTTACGGGTTGCAATTCCAGTTCCCGTTGCCAGCGTTGGTAAGCCTCAAAGACCGGACGCGGACAAGCGCCAAAGGAGCCGTGATTGAAGAAAGCGACCCCGGGCTCAAGCAGGAATAGCCGGCGCAGTTCTGCCGCCTCAGGTGTCGTACTCATCCAGGGCGATTCTCCCGTCTGACAGGGCGTCGCGAAAATGGGCGATGGTATAGGCCACGCCCTCTTCCAGGGGCGTGCAAGGCACGGGGCCGATGGCTTCCACGAGCGCGCGGTCGCTGGTGCCGGCGGGCAGGGCCAGGGGCGCATCCTCGAATGTTATCTGTCCGGTAACTTCTGGCGCGGCCCCTTCGATGGCGGCGACCACCGCGCTCATATGGGCGATCGACCCTCCAAGATTGAAACTTTCTGCGCCTTCCCAGTCCGGCAGGCTGGCCGCCCGGATGAAGATTTTGGCCACGTCATCGGTGAACTGGAAGCCGTTGCGGCCGCCGAAGGAAATGTGCCAGGGCTGGCCGGCGGCGGCGGCCAGCATGGCGCGGGTGGGCGTGGAGGTCATGCCCTGGTCGCGGCCCGGGCCGTAGACGGTGTAGGGGCGCAGGCCGATGCTGTTGATGCCATGGTCCTGGCGGTATATCTGTGCGGTGCCCTGGTTGGCCAGCTTGAACACGCCGTAAAGATTCTTCGGCAGGAAGGGCGCGTCATTCTCGATGATGTCGCGGTCGTATTCGTCGCCGCGGCCATAGACGGCGGCGCTGCCGGCATAGACAACGTGGTCGATGCCCAGCGCTTTCGCCGCCTCGAAGATGTTGATTGTGCCGATCACGTTGACGCTGGCGCCCAGCGGCGGGTTGGCGCGGCAGAAGGGCACCTGCAACGCCGCCAGATGGATGATGCGCCGCGCGCCGGAACCTTGCAGGGCCTTCGCGACTGCTTCGGTGTCGGTGACGTCTCCCTGAATGAATTCGATCCTGGCGATTTCACCCGGATCCAGAATCAATTCAAGTCGTTTGCGGTCCGTTCCGAGGTCAAATATGGTGACCGGCGCGCCGGAGCGCAGCAAATTGCGGGTCACCCAGGCGCCTATACACCCGAGCGCGCCAGTGACAAAGGTGCGTTCCCCGGTCATGCGGGTCCTCGCTACGATTCCACACGGCCGGGCTGCAAACCGAGAGGCAGAGGTTTGGGCCGGGCGACGCTGCTCGCAATGTCCACGTGGCGCTCGCCGGCGGACGCCTCTTCCACGGCCAGCATAACCTCCAGCACGTGCAGGGCCAGTTTGCCGCTGACGCGCTGTGGCCGATTCTGGCGGATGGCGCTGGCCATGTCCGCGACGCCAATACTGCGTTCGACCCGATCGCTGTGGGAAAGGGGAGTTTCGCTCCAGGCCTCCGCGTCGGCGCGGCGCAGCAACACCGGCCCGCGAAAGTTGTTGGGGTCCGGCACGACCAGCGAACCCTCTGTGCCGTAGACCTCGATGCGCGGCAGGTTGTGCGACCAGACGTCGAAACTCATCACCACCGTCGCCGTCAGCCCGGCGGCGAATTCCAGCAGGGCGGCCTGGTGGGTGCTCACCTCGACGTCGATCATTTCCCCGTATTTCGGTTCGCTGGTGATTCTGCGTCGGGGAAACGAGATTCTGGTCGAACCGCTGACGCGCGCGACCGGGCCCAGCAGATTAACCAGGGCCGTGATGTAGTAGGGGCCCATGTCGAGCATGGGCCCGCCACCTGCCTTGTAATAAAAAGTCGGGTCCGGGTGCCAGTGCTCGTGTCCGTGACTGGCAAGGAAGGCGACGGCGGCGACGGGGCGGCCGATCCAGCCCTCGTCGATCAGCTTGCGGCTGGTCTGCTGGCCGCCGCCGAGAAAGGTGTCCGGCGCACAGCCGACGCGCAGTCCCCGTTCTGCGGCTGTGGCGAGGACGCGCTGACCGTCCGTCAGATCCAACGCCAGGGGCTTCTCACTGTAGACGTGCTTGCCGGCCTCGAGCGCAGCCAGGTCCACTTCTGCGTGCGCCTGGGGGATGGTCAGATTGAGGACGATATCGATGTCGGGGTCGTCCAACAACTCGTCCACAGCCGGGGCCCGGACGCCGTATTGCGCGGCTTTCGCTCTGGCGCGCTCCGGCAGCAGGTCGGCACAAGCGACGATTTCGACATCCACGAAGGTCCGGCAGAATCTGAAGTACCGATCGGAGATGTTGCCACAGCCGACAAGACCGACCCGGGCAGGATCAGGTATCGTGTGTTTGCTCATGGCAAGAATGTGACCTCAATCATCCAGGTAACCCGGCGCAAGGCCGGTGGGCAGGGGGTCCGGTCGCGCCACGCCGCTGCTGATGTGCTGATGGCGCCCGCTTGCGGCCGACTCCAGAATCGCGTGCATCAGGTCCAGCACGTGCCAGGCCAGATCGCCGCTGGCGCGATGCGGCCGTCCCGAACGCAGGGCGCAGGCCAGGTCGGCGACGCCCACGCCGCGCAGCATGCTCGCGTCGTGCGTCAGGGGAATCTCGCTCCAGTCCTCCGCGCCGGCGCGCCGGACGCGCACGGCCCCCCTGAAGTGATTGGGGTCCGGGACGGACAGGGTGCCTTCCGTGCCGTAAATCTCGATGCGTGGCAGGTTTTGATGCCAGATATCGAAGCTGGTGATGAGTGTGCCCACACTGCCGTCGGCGAAGTCCAGCGCCGCCGACACGTGCGTCTGCACCTCTACGTCGATGGCGTAGCCATGGCGTTCGGGAGGCAGCTCCGGGTGCGTGGCGAAGCGTTGTTCGAAGCCCTTCGTGGCCGAACCGGTGAGTCTTGTGACCGGACCGAGCAGATGCACCAGGGCCGTCAGGTAATAGGGCGCCATATCGAAGAGCGGGCCACCGCCGGGCTTGAAGAAGAAGTCCGGTTCGGGGTGGTAGCTGTCCGGCCCATGGCTGGCGAAAAAGCCGCAGGCTGCCACCGGGTTGCCGATCCAGCCATCGTCCAGCAGCTTGCGACTGGTCTGCAGGCCGCCGCCGAGAAAGGTATCCGGGGCGCTGCCGACGCGCAGACCGGCATCATCCGCCGCCTGCAGCAGCCGGCGACCCTGGTCCCGCGTCTGCGTTAGTGGCTTCTCGTTGTAGATGTGTTTGCCGGCGGCAATCACCTGCATGGCCACGTCGAAATGGGCCGCCGGTGGCGTCAGGTTCACGACGATCTCGATGTCGGGGTCCGCCAGCAACTGGTCGACGCCCAGGGCCGCAATGCCATGGTCGGACGCCAACGCCTTCGCGCGGGACATGTCCATGTCGGAGCAGGCGCGCAGTTCAAGAATGCGAAAGTGCTTCAGGCCCTGGCAGTAATGGTCGCTGATGTGGCCGCAACCGATGATGCCAACGCTAACTCTTGCCACCGGCGTATCCCTCCGCGCTCAGCCAGGCGCAACTGTCGCGCACGGCCTGCAGCATGTCAGTGGCGCAGCGGTCCAGTTCAACGACGACCCAGTCGACGTCGCTGACCGCGAAAATGGCCTCCCAGTCCATCACCCCGCTGCCGACGGCGGCCATGTCCGCCAGCGGGTCGTCGGCCGGGCCGTCCTTGACGTGCAACACCTGGTTGCGCGGCCCGAGTTCGGATAGGACGCTGACCACGTCCGCGCCGCCGACCTGCGCCCAGTAGGTGTCGATCTGGAAGAAAACCTTGTCATCAAGCAGATGCAGCATGTGGCGCCAGACCGGTTGCCCGTCGACGAGCGTGTCGAATTCCCACCAGTGGTTGTGATAGCCAAGCTCGATGCCGGCCGCTGCCGCACTGGCGGCGGATTCGTTGATCAGCGAGCAATTGGCCTCGATTTTGGCCTGCGTGTCCCAGGCGTCGCCCCGGCCAATTCCGGCGACGATGATGCGATGCGTACCCACTGCGCGGGCGGCCTCAAGCACCTTGTCCATGTCCTCGCCCGCCGAAATGGCGGCGTGGAAACTCGGCACCTGCAGACCCAGTTCGCGAAAGAGTTGACCTTCGGCGACGGCGTCACGATGCGGATAGCCAAAGGGTTCCACGCCGGCGTAACCGGCCGCGGCTACCTCGCGCACGACGCCCTCGAAGTCCTCTTCGAGTTCGGCGCCCAGGGAATACAGTTGCAGGGCGATGGACGGGACTTTTCCGGACATTAGGGGCTCCTGGATGAATCATGCAGCTAAAAGTGCCCGCCCGTTGACACGATTTCGACAGCCTGACGTGGCGCCGCCATTGTAGCAGCGCCGTCCCAAAGAAGTCAGCGTCAGGCGGGACGAGGAGGGCAAACTGCCTGGATTGCCTGCAAGAGTCAGTGTGACGCTGAACACTACCAGTCCGCGACGGAACCGTCGCTGTGGCGGAGCTGCGGCGTTTCCCAGCTGCCGTCGTAAAGCTTCGGAGCGATGGCATCCTCGTCCAGTTCGATACCCAGGCCCGGCCCGGTCGGCAAGGGGATGTGACCGTCGATGATCTGGAACGGCGTCTTCAGGTAGCCCACGCCGGTTGTGAAATGCTCCTGCACCAGGAAATTCGGTGTGCAGGCGTCGAGTTGCAGGCTGGCGGCCAGAGCGATCGGCCCCAGCGGACAATGCGGCGCGACCGCGGCGTACCAGCACTCGGCCATGGCCGCAATCTTGCGCACTTCAAGAATGCCGCCCGCGTGCGCCAGGTCCGGCTGGAGAATGGCTGCGGCCTGTTTTTCGAGCAGCTCGCGAAAGGCCCACTTTGTGAAGAGACGTTCGCCGGTGGCGATGGGGATGCTGGTGCTGCGGGCCACGGTGGCCATGGCATCGACGTTTTCCGGCAGCACCGGCTCTTCAATGAAAAAGGGATGCAGGGGTTCCAGCGCCTGGGCAAGGCGAACTGCCATGGCCGGGCTGACGCGCCCGTGGAAGTCGATGCCGATGTCGATCTCTGGCCCCAGCGCCTCCCGAAAGCGCGCGAAATGGCCGACGATTTCGTCGACCTTTGCGCGGGTATCGACGATGTTGACGGCGCCCGGCACGCCCAGCTTGAAGGCCGTGAAGCCAGCCCGCGCGCCGACCACCGCCTGTTCGACGTAATCGCCATAGGACTGGTCATTCAGCCAGCCGTAGACGCGAATGCGGTCGCGTACGGCGCCGCCCAGCAGCTTGTAGACCGGCTGACCCAGCCACTTGCCGGTGATGTCCCACATGGCGTGCTCGATGCCAGAGAGGGCGCTGGTGAGCACGGGGCCGCCGCGATAGAACTGGCCGCGGAAGATCGCCTGCCAGTGATGTTCGATGCGCGTGGGGTCCTGACCGATGAGGTAGCGGCCAATCTCATGGACAGCCGCGGCCACGGTCTGCGAGCGTCCCTCAACCACCGGCTCGCCGAGGCCGACGATTCCTTCGTCAGTGTGCATCTTGAGGAAAAGCCAGCGGGGTCGGACGAAGAAGGTCTCCAGCTTCGTGATTTTCATGCGCGCTCCGCAGCAGCCTCAGGCGCTCAAACGGTTTTCCGGCATGTTTTCCAGCCGCGTCAGCCAGTAATGGACGTCAAAGTTTTCATCACCGGTCAGAAAACGCCACAACAGGGTGCGGTTGACGATTTCCAGACGGCCGTCACCGGCCTCGTACCAGGGTTCCATCTTGGCCAGGATGGCCTGCACGTCGTCGCGTTTCTCGCCGGCGAAGATGGGTTGGTGGGCGCCGGTTTCATCATTCAGGTCGTCGGTGTTCCACAGTCGCAACTGGCGCACGGAAGGGTTGAGGCGAATCTTGTACATGTAACGCATGCGGTCCGTTCTGTTCTGGCGACCGCAGTGCCAGATGCCGTGATGCAGCACCAGGATGCTGCCCGCCTCACAAACCATGGGGATCTGCCCCAGGAAATTCTGGTAACGGGCGACCTCCATTTCGTTGATGCGGCGGAAGTGGCTGCCCGGCAGCAGCAACGTGCCACCCATCTCCAGGGGTACGTCGTGCGGGAAATACATCAGTTGCAGGTCGAAGTGAAGGCGCGTGTCGATGATCGAATCGCCATGCATGCCCTGGGCCTTGCCCTCGTTCGGCAGGCGTTTGTGAATGGCGTGATGATCGAAGCGCGGGTCCGGGCCAACGAGGCTCTCGAGGATGCCGCTGACCTGGGGCAGACGCAACATGGCGCCGATGGGTGAAGGCTCCGGATAGCACTCCGAAAAGGGTGTGCCGGCCGGATAACTGCTGATGCCACCGGCCTCAAAGGCGTCCATCACGGCCCTGTTGATCTCGTCCGGCACGATGCCGTCGAAGCGCAGGAAGCCGCGCGCTACAAACTCCGCCATCTGGCGCGAGTCAAGCAGATGTTGTTTGTCGCTCATGAGTCGATGGTCTCCAGCTTTTCAAAGATGTATTCGTTTTTCTTGAAGGAGGTGGTGTATTCCAAACCAGGGTAGGGCGGTATCAGTTGCGGAAACTGGATCACGCGCCAGCCATCCAGCAGGGCATCCATGCCCGTGGCATAGGGCCGCCGGTCGCTGTCACCGGTAGTGTGATGTTCGCGCCCCGTGCCATCGTACATCGTCCAGCCCTTGACGTCGCTGTCGAGGGCCGAGGTGTTCAGGTAAAGAATCAGCAACTTTTGTCGCCGCTGCTTCCCGGATGCCATGTTGCCTCCTGTGTGCTGCGTTCGTTCAATAGGCCTTCCCTTCAGGCCCAGGCCCCCGGTGTACCGGGCAGTGGCGCTTCGGCGTCCACGAGGCCGCATTCTACCAGTTCCTGCCAGAATGCAGGCGGGATATCGAATTCGAGCGCCCGGAGGTTATCGGCGACCTGGGGGACACGGTCGGCGCCAGGAATCAGGGTGGTATAGGCCGGATGCGCCCACACGAACTGGATGGCCGCGGCGTTTAGCGGCACCTGGTGGCTCTTGCAGACCCTTTCGAGTTCACGGGCCTTCGCGCGAACGTGCGGGGGCGCCACTTCATAGTTGTAGCTGGCGACTTCGCTGTCGCCGGTGGCCAGGATGCCGCTGTTAAAGATGCCGCCGGCAAACACGCCGATGCCGCGCTCCCGCCACTCCTGCAGGGCCCCCATGGCTGTCTGTTCCAGCAGCGTGTAACGACCTGCCAGCAAGAAACAGTCAAAATTGCCGGCGCGGGAGAAATCGAGCTCCATTTCCCATTCATTCATGCCGGCGCCGATGGCGCGGACGACGCCCTGACTGCGCAATTCGTCCAGCGCAGGGTAGCCCTGGTGCAGGGCTTCCTCGTACTTGTCATCGACGTCCGGGTCGTGAATGTGCAGGATATCTACGCGGTCAATTTTCAGCGCCTTCAGGCTGTTTTCGAGGCTGCGCAGCACCCCGTCGCGGCTGTAATCGAAGATGAAGCCGCCCCGGCCATCCGGCAGGCGGCCAATCTTGGTGGCCATGGTATAGCTGTCCCGCGGGACGCCCTGCAGGGCCTCGCCGATGTACTCCTCGGTCTTGTACAAGGGAGCGGAATCCAGATAGTCGATGCCCAGTTCCAGCGCGCTGTGCACGATGCCGATGGCCTCTTCGCGGCCGTTCTTGCCGATGTGCGCGCAGCCCAGGGCGATGCGCGGTACCTCCAGTCCGGTCTGCGCCAGGGATTGGCGCGGAAACTCCGTCATTTGGGCTCCTGTTCCAGCCAATTCCTTGTAACCTGCGCGTATTATGTTGCGCCGGCGTCCAGTCTGCCAGCACCCAGGCAATCTTAACATCTGATGAGCGGGGCAGGTGGCACTAGTCAAAGCGCCAGCCTGATTTTATGCTGGGCAGGCGAAGTGGCCGGGACACCATCGACGCCTGGTCAGGGAGGGCCACCTTGCAGGCCAGAGTTGCGAACAGGGAAGGACAGGGGCGACGGGGCGGGCGACCGCAGGTCGACATGACCGGGCTGCGCCGCGCCATCGGCTATCTGCGGCGGCAAAGGCGCACGGCCACGCTGGCCTACGGCGCCCTGGTCATCGCCACCCTGGCGCAGCTGGCCGTGCCGCGCCTGGTGCAAAACATGGTCAACGCCGTGACCGACGGTGTGACCGCCAACCAGATTCTTTCCCTGCCGGAATTTGTGCAGGGCGCGTCGGCCCAGCTGATGGGCACGAGCGTCGAGGAACTGAAACTAACCTCGGAAGCGGCCGAAACCCTGTTGATCAATGGCGTCGCCGCCATCATTGTCTTCGCCGTCCTGCGCGCTGTTTTCGCCTTCGTGCAGACCTACATGGCCGAGGCGACGTCGCAAGGTGCGGCCTTCGACATGCGCAACGACATTTTTTCGCGTCTGCAGCGCCTGTCTTTCAGCTATTACGACCGGACCCAGACCGGTCAGCTGATGATTCGCGCCACCGACGACGTCGAAAAAGTGCGTCTCTTCATCGCCCAGGGGCTGATTCTGGCGGTGCAGGCTTTTTTGCTGTTGATCGCAACGCTGATCATTCTTCTGTCAACCAACTGGCAGTTGACCCTGTCAATCTTTCCCATTTTGCCGGTCACCATCATTTTGTTCGCTATCTTCGGCCGCATCGCCCAGCCCCTTTTTGAACAATCGCAGCGTTTGCTGGCGTCGCTGAATACCGTACTGCAGGAAAACGTGGCCGGCATCCGCGTCGTCAAGTCTTTTGTGCGAGAACGGCGCGAGCAGGAACGCTTCGATGAGGCCACCAACGTCCTGATGGCGCAACGTTTGCGCATCAGCCGCACCTTTTCCGTACTGTTCCCGGTGATCTTCATGCTGGCCAACGTCGGTCAGATCGTCGTGCTGTATTTCGCTGGCCGGCAGATCATTCCGGGTCTGATCGGGTTGGGTGAGTACCAGTCCTTCGCTCTTTACCTGATTTACATTTTCTTCCCTCTGGGTCAGCTGGGCTTCATCATTTCCCTGATGGCCCAGGCCGCTGCCTCGGCCACGCGCATCTTTGAAATCCTGGATACCGAAAGCGAAGTCCACAATCGGCCCGGAGCGCGTGAGCTGCCCACCATCGCCGGCGACGTCGAGTTTGAGGGCGTCACTTTCCGTTACTTTGAGTCTGGCGAAAATGTCCTGGACGACGTCAGTTTTCGCGTCCGGGCCGGTCAGACTGTGGCCCTGCTGGGGGCCACCGGCAGCGGCAAGACGACCATCATCAACCTGATTCCACGTTTCTACGACGTTACCGAGGGCGTGGTGCGCATTGACGGCGTGGACATCCGCGACGCCACGCTCGACAGCCTGCGTTCGCAGATCGGCATCGTGCTGCAGGAGACCAACCTTTTCAGCGGCAGCATCCAGGACAACATCGCCTTTGGCCGGCCGGACGCCGCCATGGAAGATGTGCAGGCGGCCGCCCGCGCCGCCGCCGCGCATGACTTCATCACAGAATTTCCTGAAGGCTACGCCACGTCTGTGGGCGAACGGGGCGCCACACTATCCGGCGGCCAGAAACAGCGCATCGCCATCGCCCGGGCCTTGCTGCTGGATCCGCATTTGCTCATCCTGGATGATTCGACCAGCGCCGTGGATTTTGCGACCGAGAGACGCATCCAGCAGGCCCTGGACAACCTGATGGAGGGCCGCACCAGTTTCGTGATTGCCCAGCGCATCAGCACCGTCCTGGGGGCTGATCTGATTCTCGTGCTGGATCGCGGCGCCGTGGCGGCCATGGGCACGCATGCGGAGCTGATGGAAGACAGCGCCCTCTACGCCGAGATTTACCGGTCCCAACTGGTTGAGGACGTGAGTGTGGAGGCCGACGGCGCATGATGGGCATGGACGGCGGCCGCCGTCTCTTCGAGCAGGAAACGCTGAAACCGAAAGATCTCGGCGAGACCCTCGCGCGTTTCGGCAGCTATTTTCGCCAGCACTGGCCTGGCGCGGTTCTGGCGCTGGTCCTGATTTCCGCCCAGGCCTGGACGCAGGTGGTCACGCCGGAGCTGATTGGCCAGTCCGTGGATTGCTACCTCTTCCCGCGCGACCCGGCCAATTGCTGGTTTACGTCCATCACGACGGACATGGATGAGGAGGCTCGCCTGCTGGGCCTCGGCTCTCTGGTAGTCGCCTTGCTGGGGATCACGCTGGCGGGTTCCGCGCTGGCCGGCCTGGCCTTTTACGCCATGTCCTGGACCGGGCAACACGTCTTGCGCCACATGCGCCAGGACCTGTTCCGCCACATTCACCGGCTGTCCATGGGCTTTTATGCGAAGAACGAAGCCGGTGACATCATGAGCCGCGTCACCAATGACTCGGACACGATCGAGCAGGCCTTCAGCTTCGCGCTGATGCAGGTGATCTCCGGCGTCCTGATCATCGTGTGGATCATGGCGCGCATGCTGGAAACCAACGTCACCTACGCCCTGATCAGCCTGGCGATCGTGCCGGTCATGGCCGTCGCCACGCTGTATTTCTCGAACCAGGCGCGCAAGGCCTTTCGTCAGGCGCGGCTGGAGATGGGCACGGTCAACGCGGACCTGCAGGAGAGCATCGCCGGCGCCCGCGAGGCGCAGGCATTCAACCGCGAGGATGAATCGATCGCGGATTTCGAGCGGTCCAACGCCGCCAATCGCGAGGCCAACATTCGCGCGGCGGCCTTCACCAGCGCCCTGAGCCCCGTGCTGGAAGCGCTGGGTTTCGTGGCGCTGGCCATCGTCGTGCTGGCCGGCGGCATCGCCGTGCTGCGCGACGAACCACTGCTGGGCGGATCGGCCATTTCGCTGGGAACCGTCTTCGCTTTCGTCGCCTTTTCGCAACGATTCAGCCAGCCTATTCAGCAGATCGCCGTCCTTTGGACCAACGTGCAGAGCGCCGTAGCCGGGGGCGAGCGGATCTTCGGGCTGATGGACGAGGACGTGGAGATCACCGACCGCCCGGATGCGCTTCCCATGCCCGCCGTGGAGGGGAAGGTGCGCTACGAAAGGGTCGGGGCGGAATACGTGGCCGGTGAGCCCGTGCTGAAGGACATTAGTTTTGAGGCAAATCCCGGTGAGACAATCGCCGTCGTCGGGCCCACCGGCGCGGGCAAGACCACCATCATCAACCTGTTGCCGCGCTTCTACGACGTGAGTTCGGGTGCGGTCCGCATCGACGGCCACGACGTGCGCGATGTGCAGGTCGACAGTTTGCGCCGGCAAATCGGCGTCGTGCTGCAGGACAACTTTCTGTTTTCGGATACAGTCCTGAACAACATTCGCCTGGGCCGTCCCGACGCCAGTGACGATGAAGTGATTGCCGCGGCCCGTCTGGTGGCGGCTGACAGCTTCATTGAGCGTCTGCCCGAGGGATACCAGACGGTGCTGGGCGAACGCGGCAGTGGCCTGAGCCAAGGGCAGCGACAGCTGCTCGCCATTGCGCGCGTCGCCCTGATGAGCCCACGCATCCTGATCCTGGACGAGGCGACCTCAAGTGTGGATACGCGGACCGAAAGACTGATTCAGAGCGCTTTCGAGCGATTGCTGGAAGGGCGCACCAGTTTTGTCATCGCCCACCGTCTGAGCACCATCCGCAATGCGAATCAGGTGTTGCTGTTGCAGGACGGGCAAATCATCGAACGGGGCACGCATCGCGAATTGCTGGCGCAGGGCGGCGCCTACCATGCGCTCTACATGAGCCAGTTTCGCGATGAAGACGAGACGACTCCCGTCCCGGGCAACGGCCGTCTGGCCGAGGGCAGCGTCAGCGCCGGCTGAGCCCGGAATCAGGATAATGTACCCTGCGTAAGCTCGCCGTTCACGAGACGAACAATCCCCAGTGGGTTACTGTTTTGCAGGGCCTCCGGCAAAAGCTCATCCGGTACGTCCTGCCAGGCGACCGGGCGCAGGAAGCGGCGGATGGCGTTGCTGCCCACCGACGTCGTGTTCGCCGCGTTGCTGGCCGGCCAGGGGCCGCCGTGGTGCATGGCTGCAGTCACATCCACGCCGGTCGGGTAGCCGTTCCAGACCAGTCGTCCGACCTTTTCGCGCATGGCGTCCAGCAGGGGTCGCAGGGATTCCGCTTCATCGCGACCGCAATGGATGCTGCCGGTCAACTGGCCGCCCAGGGAACGAAGCACACGGTCCAGTTCGTCCTGGCCGTCCCAGGTGACGAAGAGCGTGACCGGGCCGAAGTGCTCCTCCTGCAGGTCGGGGTTTTCAATGAGGGTCGTCGCATCCGTTTGCATCACCGTATGCGGATAAGAGAAGCCTTGTGTCCGAGACCTGACCTCTCGGGTCAGGGTCTGGACATTGTCCAGGGCGGCGCTGCGGGCAACGCCCTGGGCCAAGCCGCTCTCTACCGCGGCATTGAGCAGGATGCCCGGTTCGATTGCCATGATGGCAGCGCGGCAGGCTGTGATGAACGCGCTGGCAGCCTCGCCGGCAGGAAGCAGGACCAGGCCTGGATTGGTGCAGAACTGACCGACGCCGAGGGTCGCGGAAGCGGCAAGCCCCTGGACGATTTCATCGCCACGCTCGGCGAGAGCCCCGGCGGTGATGACGACCGGATTAATGCTGCCCATCTCTGCGAATACAGGAATCGGTCGTGGCCGTTGTGCGGCCACGACGTGCAGGGCGCGGCCGCCCCTCAGGGAGCCGGTGAAGCCCACGGCTTCCAGAAAGGGGTGTTCGACCAAAATACGGCCCACGTCATGCCCGTCGCCCTGCAGCAACGAAAAGCAGCCTGGAGGAAAGCCGCAGGCGCTGACCGCTGCATTGATCGCGTGGGCGAAGCGTTCGCTGGTGGCCGGATGACCGGGATGGCCCTTGACGATGACCGGACAACCGGCGGCAAAGGCCGCTGCGCTGTCCCCTCCGGCGGTGGCGAAGGCGAAGGGGAAATTGCTGGCCGAGAACACGGCCACGGGCCCCAGCGGGAGCAGCATGCGCCGGATGTCCGGCCGCGGCAGGGGCGTCCGCTCCGGCAACGCCGTATCAATAACGGCCTCCACGTGGGAGCCCTCGCGCAGCAGGGTTGAGAAGGCTCGCAGTTGACCGGTGGTGCGCGCCAGTTCGCCATTCAGACGAACGTCGCCGAGGGCGGTCTCCGCATCCGCCGTGGCGACGAGCGCGTCAGCAACGGCCTCGATTTCCTCCGTAACCGTATCCAGAAAGTCCGCCAGGGTGGTTGCGGGGAAGAGGCGTGTCGACGCAAAGGCGTCCGCTGCCGCCCGCACTGCCGCGTCAATTTCCTGCGCGGTGGCGCTGTAGAACCGGGTCTCACCCGGCTGGCGCGTACGCGGATCCACGCTGTGGAAGAATTCGCTGCCGGCCGCCTGCCATTCGCCTGCAATGCTGTTTTCGCCTGCTGTCACGGGGTCTGCTCCTTTTCCCTGGCCGCGCCCTGTTCTTCTGCAAGTGCGCGTTGACCGGCATCCAGGGTGGCCAGAATCTTCTTGCTGTCATAGATGCAGCCCGCCCAGGTGCCGCCACTGACGGCCTGCAACGCCGCCCAAAGGCGCGTGTCGTCGGGCAATTGTGGGTGTGGCGCCAGCGCCGGATGAGGGCCGCGACTCGCCAGCAGGGCGCCGGCCTCCGCCGCTTCGAGCGGTCCCTCCGCCGTGGCAACGAGGTCCAGACTGCCCTCCAGCGTCTGTCGGTCGATGCGAATGGTCACGATGTCACCGTCGCGCAGTTTGCCGATCGGGCCTCCGGCCAGCGCTTCGGGGCCGATGTGGCCGATGCAGGCACCCGTGGAAACGCCGGAAAAACGCGCATCCGTCAGCAGGGGCACATGTTTTCCCCAGGGCAGAAACTTGAGCGCCGAAGTTAATTGATAGGTCTCTTCCATGCCCGTGCCGGCGGGACCGATGCCGATCACGACCAGCACGTCGCCGGCCTGGACGCGGCGCTCCGACTGGCCCTTGATAGCGGCGATGGCCTCGCGCTCGGAAGTGAAGACCCGCACCGGCCCGCTGTGATGATACACGCCGTCGTCGCTGACCAGCTCCTGATCGATGGCGGTGGCCTTGACGACCGATCCTTCCGGCGCGAGGTTGCCAACGGGAAAGACGACCGTACTGGACAGACCTCGTCGCCGCGCGCTGTGGGGCGACATGATCACGTCATCCGGGTTCACGCCGTCTCGCTCGCGCAATTGCCGGCGCAGGTTGGCGCGACGCTCACTACCCTCCCACCAGTCCAGGTGCTCGCCCAGGCTGGCGCCCGTGACCGTCAGGGCCGAACTATCCAGCAGGCCCCGGGCGCGCAGGTGCAGCATCACTTCCGGCACGCCACCGGCAAGGAAGACCTGTACGGTGGGATGGTTGCGGGGGCCATTGGGCAGCGCGTCCACCAGGCGTGGCGCGGCGCGGTTGACGCGCGTCCAGTCGGCCACCGTAGGGCGGGGCAGGCCGGCGGCGTGGGCGATGGCGGGGACATGCAACAGCAGGTTGGTGGAGCCGCCGAAGGCCGCATGCACCAGCATCGCGTTTTCCAGCGCAGCCGGGGTCAAAACATCGGCCATGGTGAGACCGAGCGATTCCTGGCGCAAAAGCGCCAGCGCCGAGCGCCGCGCCATCTCCAGCCAGACCGGTTCGCCCGAGGGCGCCAGCGCGCTGTGAGGCAGCGACAGGCCAAGCGCCTCGGCGACTACCTGCGCGCTGGCTGCCGTGCCGAGGAATTGACAGCCTCCGCCCGGCGAGCCGCAGGCGCGACAACCCATGGTCGCCGCGTGTTCAAGGGTAATCAGACCATGGCTGAAACGCGCCCCGATGGTCTGCACGGTGCCGGCATCCTCGGCGTCCGCCGCCGGCAGGGTGACGCCGCCCGGAATGATGACGCCTGGCAGCCATGCACTGCCGGCGAGGGCCAGCAACATGGCCGGCAGGCCCTTGTCACAGGTTGCCACTCCCAGCACGCCCTTGCGCAGCGGCAGGGAACGGATCAGGCGGCGCAGAACGACAGCGGCGTCGTTGCGGTAGGGAAGACTGTCCATCATGCCTTCCGTGCCCTGGCTGCGCCCGTCGCAGGGGTCGCTGCAGTGGGCAGCGAAGGGCAGTCCGTCCCGTTCGTGAAGGGTTTCAGCGGCGGCCCGGACCAGCAGGCCGACCTCCCAGTGGCCGGTGTGATAGCCCAGAGCCAGGGGTCGGCCATCGTCGGCGCGCAGGCCGCCCTGGGTGCTGAGAATGAGATACTGCGGCCGGGCGACCTCGGCGGGGTCCCAGCCCATGCCGGCGTTTTGCGTCAACCCGAAGAGGTGGCCGCTGCCGGCATTGCGTAACATGTCTTCCGTGAGAGGCAGGGCGCCCGCAGGTCCCTGGCCCACGCTGCGGGTCGCCGGCGCGTGGTCAGCCAGGATGTCCTTCAGGGCTGGTATGGCGCCTTGTCTGTTCATGGCTGTCCGCCGGTTGTGATGCGCGGGAAGGGCTGGCTATACTAGCGCGGAAATCCGGTATGGGGCAATGCATGGGACGCTTCGACGGGCGGGTCGCCCTGGTCACAGGCGCGGGGGAAGGCATCGGCCTGGAAATCGCCCGACAGCTCGCCCTTGAAGGCGCACGGGTCCTGCTGAATGACATCGACGGCGGTCGCGCCAGCGTGGCCGCGGCGTGTATCGGCGCCTCAGATGGCGACTGCCGGCCATTCGCCGGTGACGCCGGAGACGTGGCCGTCATCCGCAAGATGGTCGCCACTGCCGTGGATTCCTGGGGCCGCCTTGATTTCGCCGTCGCCAACGCCGGCCTGACTCTTTATGGCGATTTTTTCGACTACGAGCCGGCTGCGCTGGAAAGGGTACTAAACCTCAACCTGCGGGGCTCCTTTTTTCTGGCGCAGGCCGCGGCCCGTCAAATGCGTGTCCAGGGAGAGGGCGGCCGCATACTGCTGATGTCGTCGGTGACAGGCTTGCAGGCCGTACACCATCTGGAAGCCTACGGTATGACCAAGGCTGCGTTGCGTATGTTGGCGCGCAGCCTGGTGCATGACCTGTCGCCGCATGGAATCACCATCAACAGTATCGCGCCCGGCGCCATACTGACGCCGCGGAATCTGGCGGACGATCCGGAATTCGAAACCACCTGGGGCAACGAAATCCCGGTAAAACGCGTGGGCCTGGCGGTGGAAATCGCCGCCGCAGCGCTTTATCTACTGTCGCCGGAGGCGGCCTACGTCACCGGCCAGACCCTGGTCGTGGACGGTGGCTGGTCAGCGACGAGTCCACTGCCGGGGCAAATTACCTACCGGAATGAGGGAGACCCGACATGAGCGATCCACTTCTGCTGCGCGTTCTCGATCCGGAGCAGGGGCCGCGTTACGTCCTGCAGGATGGCGAGACCGTCTCGGACGTCCACGATGCCATTGGCTCGCTTTCTGACTGGCTGACTGGCAGTGTGGGTCGGGCCGCAGAAGCCATTGACGGCTTGCGGGAACAGGCGGCCGCGGCGGAAACACGTTTGCCGCGCGGGGAATTCGCATTGCCGCTGCTGGCGCCGGTGGATGAACAGGAGGTCTGGGCGGCGGGAGTGACCTACGAAGACAGTCGCAAGGCGCGCCAGGAAGAGGCCGTCGACGGCGGCGACGTCTACGCCCGCGTGTACGTCGCGGAGCGCCCGGAGATTTTCTTCAAGGCCCATGCCTGGCGCGTCATTGGCCCGGGCGGCGAGGTCGGCATCCGCTCCGACGCCAGCTGGTCCGTGCCGGAGCCGGAACTGGGCGTGGTCTACAATCCGGCCATGGAGGCGGTCGGCTTCACGGTGGGCAACGACATGAGCAGCCGCGACATCGAGGGCGCCAATCCGCTTTATTTGCCACAGGCCAAGATGTTCACAGCCTCCTGCGCGCTCGGCCCGGGCATTGCCCTGCGCGCCACAGAGTACTGGCCGGACGCGCAGATTCGCATGCGTATCGAACGCGAAGGCGGTGAAGTCTTTCGCGGGTCGATTCATACGAGTCGCATTCGGCGCCGAATCCCGGAGCTGGGCGACTTCCTGGGCCGCAGCTACAGCATGCCAAAGGGCGCCGTGCTGCTGACAGGGACCGCTATCGTGCCGCCGCCGGACTTCACGCTGGTGGCCGGTGACGTCATCGTCATCGGGATCGATGGTATAGGCGAACTGATGAATGTCGCGCAGGTCGTATAGACGATGGAGGACGGAGTCATGGTGGACAAGAATGTTCGTTTCTTCGGGGACGTCTTTCAGTCAAACGTACCCTTTGATGAGGTCGCCATCCGTCTGAATGCCAGCGACAACGTGGCCATCGCCCGCAGGCCCCTTCAGCCTGGCACGACTCTGGAGAGCGACGGCAGCGTCCTGACGCTGCGCGATTTTGTCGCCGACGGCCACAAATTTGCCCTGGAAGACCTTGCCTCTGGCAATGCGGTACTCCGCTACGGCCAGACCATCGGCTTCGCCACGCGGCCCATTCAGGCCGGCGACCACGTGCACACACAGAATCTGGCCGTACAGGAACTCGCACAGGAGTACGAGTTTGCCCAGGATGTCGAATCCGTGGACTACCTGCCACCGGCGCAACGGCTGACCTTTGACGGCTATCTGCGTGAAAACGGGCAGGTCGGTACGCGCAACTTCATCGCCGTCATATCGACCGTCAATTGCTCGGCGCACACGACGCGGGAAATCGCGCATCACTTCACACCCGAACGCCTGGCGGACTATTCGAACGTCGACGGCGTCATCGCCCTTGCGCACCTGGCCGGCTGCGCCGTTCAGATTGGAGGCGCGGACTACGTGCTGCTGCAGCGGACCCTGGCCGGGATGGCGCGACATGCCAACATCGGCGGCTACCTGATCGTCGGTCTGGGTTGCGAGGCCAACCAGGTGGCCGACCTGGTGTCCAATTACGACCTGAACGGCAGCGGCCGCCAGGCGCCTGGCATCACCATCCAGGGGGAAGGCGGCATTCGCAAGACGATTGAAGCGGGGGTGGCGGCCATTGAGGCCATGCTGCCGCAGGTCAACGCCTGCGCGCGCAGTCCCCGCCCGGTCTCCGAGTTGATGGTTGCCCTGCAATGTGGCGGCAGTGACGGCTGGTCCGGCGTGACGGCCAACCCGGTGCTCGGCGCGGCGTCGGACCTGCTGGTGCGTCAGGGCGGGACGGTCGTGCTGGGCGAGACGCCGGAAATCTACGGCGCCGAACAGTTGTTGACGCGGCGCGCCGTCAATCGTGAGGTGGGCGAACGCCTGCTGGAGTTCATTCGCTGGTGGGAAGGGCACAGCGAAAAGCACGGCATGGAAATCGACAACAACCCCTCGCCAGGCAACAAGCTGGGAGGCCTCACAACGATCTACGAAAAGTCGCTGGGCGCGGTGGCCAAGGGCGGCAGCACGCCCTTGACCGGCGTTTACGAATACGCCGAGCCGGTTACGGCGCGCGGCTTCACCATCATGGATTCGCCGGGTTACGATCCGGTGGCGGTGACGGGCCAGGTGGCCGGCGGTTCCAACCTGGTGGTGTTCACGACGGGGCGCGGTTCGGCCTTCGGTTTCCTGCCTGCCCCCAGCATCAAGCTGGCCAGCAACTCGACCCTGTACGCACACATGGAAGAAGACATGGATTTCGACGCCGGTCGCATACTCAACGGGCTTTCGATGGAGGACGCGGCACAGGAGTTGCTGGAATTGATGATTGCGGTCGCCTCCGGCAGGCTTTCAAAGAGCGAGGCCCAGGGCGTGGGCGAGGCGGAATTCAATCCCTGGAATCTCGGCGGCACCCTGTGATTCTGATGCGACACTGATGCCATGTTCAGATTCTGGCAAGATTTGCGGCGCATACTGGCAACAGACAGGCGGGAAGTCAGGAGGGTTGTCATGGCCGACGTGAACAAGGTTCGCAAGAGCGAGGCCGAGTGGGCCGAGCAGTTGACACCGCAGCAGTACGCGGTGCTGCGGCGCCAGGCGACCGAGCGCCCCTTCACCGGTGAGTTCGTGGGCCACAGGGAGGACGGCACCTACTGTTGCGCGGCCTGCGGGCAAGCGCTCTTCGCCTCCGGTACAAAGTTCGATTCACACTGCGGCTGGCCCAGCTTCTGGGACATGATCGAGGAAGGCACGGTGGACTGGCGACCGGACAACAGCTACGGCATGCGTCGCACGGAAGTCACCTGCAGTCGCTGCGATTCGCATCTGGGCCACGTGTTTGAGGATGGTCCGCGCGACCAGACCGGTCTGCGTTATTGCATCAACTCGGTGGCGCTGAACTTCGAGGCTGCGGCCAACGAGTAGCAGGCAGCGATCCTGCGGATGGCGTCCGGGCTACCACACCCGGGCGCCTGTCGTTAAACGCCGCTGTAGGCGCTGAAGCCCCCGTCCACCGGGATGACCGTGCCGGTGACGAAGCGCGCGCCCTCCGATACCAGCCACAGCAGGGTGCCGACCAGTTCCTCCGGTTGCCCGAGGCGACCCATGGGCGTGTGGTCGACGATCTGCTGGCCGCGCGGCTTCAGCGAGCCGTCCTCATTGCTGACGATGAGACGGTTCTGTTCGGTGATGAAAAACCCCGGCGCGATCGCATTGACTCGGATCTGCGGGTTGTACTCCTGCGCCAGGTAGACGGCCAGCCAGCGCGTGAAGTTGTCGATGCCGGCCTTGGCGGCGGCGTAGGCCAGGACGCGTGTCAGCGGGCGCTGCGCCGCCATTGAGGAAATGTTGACGATGACGCCCTGGCCGGCCTCCGCCATGGGCTGCGCCAGTTCCTGGCAGGCCAGCAGGGTGCCGAAGAAATTCAGGTCGAAGGTCCACTGCAGCGCATCCTGATCGATGTTGAACAGGTTTCGCGCGTTGTCGGGCGAGGTCATGGCGCGCGCGTCGTTGCCGCCGGCGCAGTTTATCAGGATGTCAATGTTTCCGCTGACGGAGAGGATTGCTTCACGGGCCGCCTGCAGCGTGTCGCGCTCAAGGACGTTGACGGCCAGCGGCATGGCCTTGCCGCCGTCGGCGAGGATGGCATCGGAGGTGCTTGCCGCCCGTTCCCTGGTGGTGCCCATGACGGCGACGGTCGCGCCGGCGGCCGCGAGGGCCTTGCACATGGCGCTGCCAAGCACGCCGCTGCCGCCGGTCACGGCGGCCACCTTGTCGGATAAATCAATCGTGTAGGGCATCAGTCTCTTCCAGTGGCGCACGGGAATGGCGCGATGTGTCGGTCGAAATGGGTCTCCAGCACCGCCTGGTAATCGTCTTCGTGTGCATGCAGAAAGGCGTATAGCCGGTCGCGGAACCTGTCCAGCTGCGAGCCAAAAGTCACGTGCAGCGCCTGGCGCGTGTCAAAATGCTCGAAGAGAGCCGGCAAGGCGTCGTCGGGCGGGTCGACGGGGACGCGCTCCAGGCGGCCCGAGATGTGATAAGTGGCGCGGTCGGTCTCGAAACGCTCCCGGGCCAGCGCGAGGATCTCGCGGAAAAAGGCCGCGTCGCGCATGGCGATGACGCGCAGGGCCTCCAGCCAGCTGGTTCCGGCCGTCTTGAGGTGTACCAGTTCACCGGCGTGGCGATGAATGATCGGATAGATGCGGAATTTGTCCGAGCCGGTATGGATGCTCAGCTTGTAGGGGCCCATCTCGCGCGCGATGCGAGCGTGGGCGGCGAAATCATCCTCAAAGCGCTGCAGGTCCCCGATGTAGTCCACGCCCTTTTCGAAGTCGCCGATGAAACGCGGCGCCAGACCGTCCACCCGAACGCTGTGGCGCTGCAATTCGGCCGCGATGAACCAGTGCTCGGCCGGGCTGGTCGGCGTGTCGGTCTCGTCAACCGAGACTTCCAGGTCAAAGGGGTCGCTGCCGAAACGCCCTTCGATGTGGCGCGCCAGATTCTTCACGTGGATGATGGCGCGACTGTACTTGCCGCTGGCGCGCAGGAGGGTCTCCTCGTCCAGGGGGCTGGCGGCAGCGCCGGCGAGGTACAGACGCCGCAAGTCGTCAGGTGTCGCTTCCAGGTCATCCGGGGCCAGCGACTCGAATTTCGCCTGCAATACAGTCGCATCGTCGTCCTGGGCGGCGTTGTCGACGTGTTCGTTGGGGTCGAGCGTGAAGCCGGTGAAACCGGCCTCGATGCAAGCGTCGATATCGGCGATCTGTTTGACGTGGTCCGCGTCGCTGCCATAGCCCTCGCGGTAATCCATCAGCAATACGCCCCATGCAGCGTCGTCGATCACGTCCTGCGCGCTGCGGCTGCAGCGTTCCATTTCACGGATGGACTGTTGGGCGAAGACGCCCGCCATGTCCCCCTTGCGCACGGCGCGGACGTGGCCGGGCGTCGCCAGTCCCAGCCGGTCGCCGCAGCCGATGGACTTGCCCAGGCCCAGGGGTCGCGGCGCCGTCCATGGCAATTCTCGACGCAGGGCTGTGGCATTGATCGCGTCCAGCGGGCAGAGCCAGCAGTCGCCCTGTTGTTCGCCGTGGAATCCCCGCGGTAACTCGCCGCGAATGCGCAGCCGCCGTCCCCTTCCGCTGCCAACCATTTCGAATTCCACGGCCACCTCATTTGGTCATCAAGTCCGGCGCACAATATAATACCTGCGGACGACGCAGCGCAAAGGCGCGCAGCAGATGACGCGACCCAACATCCTGCTGATCACCAGCGACCAGCAACACTGGAACACCTTGGGTTGTCTCAACCCGGAAATCAGCACGCCGGCGCTGGACCGCCTGGCCGAAGAGGGCACGCTCTATACGCGCGCCTATTGCCCCAACCCGACCTGCACGCCAACGCGTTCCTCGATGATCACCGGCAAGGCCCCGGCGCAGCACGGCGCGGTCTCGCTGGGCATGAAACTGCCGGAACACGAGCCGACCGTGGGTGACGTTTTTCAGCGGGCCGGTTATCGCACGGCGCTGGTCGGCAAGGCGCACTTTCAGCCGCTGGAGGGGACGGAAGACTTCCCTTCGCTGGAAGCCTGGCCGATCTTGCAGGACCTCGACTTCTGGCGCGAGTTCAACGGCCCCTTTTACGGCTTTGAGCATATTGAACTGGCGCGCAATCACACGACCGAGGCCCACGTCGGTCAGCATTACGCGCTGTGGATGGAAGCAAGGGGCCTGGACAACTGGCGCGATTACTACGAGACGCCGACCGGCAACAACGACAACCAGGTGCGAAAGTGGACAATCCCGGAGCGCTACCACTACAACGCCTGGATTGCCGAGCGCAGTAATGCCTTGCTGGATCAATACGCCGACAGGGACGAACCCTTTTTCCTCTGGGCCAGTTTCTTCGATCCGCACCCAAAATACCTGGCGCCGGAGCCCTGGGATACGATGTACGACCCGGCCACGTTGACGGTGCCGGAGCTCACGCCCGGCGAACATGACGCCAATCCGCCGCACTTCCGCCTGACCCAGCAACCGGACCCCGACTTCACGCCCTGGCTGGAGGAAAACGGCAACGGATTGCACGGCTGTCACTGCCACCTGCATGATCGCGAGGAACTGGCCAAAGACATCGCCTGTTACTATGGCATGGTCAGCTGCATGGACAAGTACATCGGACTCATCCTCGATCGTCTGGAGGAACTGGGCCTGGCGGAGGACACCCTGGTAGTTTTCACCAGCGACCACGGGCATTTCTTCGGCCAGCACGGACTGATCGCCAAGGGTCCCTTTCACTACGAGGACATGATTCGCGTGCCGATGATCCTGCGCTGGCCGGGCCGCTGCGAAGCCGGCGCGCGCTCCGACGCGCTGCAGTTGCTGAGCGATCTGCCGGTGAGCTTCCTCAGCGCCTGCGGCCTGGATGTGCCGCCCGACATGACCGCCATCGACCAGAGCGCCGTGTGGGCCGGGCAGGCTGAACGGATGCGCAACGAACTGCTGGTCGAAAACCACCACCAGCCGACGACGTTGCATGCCCGTACCCTGGTGACGGAGCGCTACAAGCTGACGGTCTACTGTCATCGCGACTATGGCGAACTCTTTGACCTGGAGCTCGATCCAGGCGAAACGCACAACCTGTGGGCCGACGCCGGTCATGCTTGGTTGAAGGACTGGCTGGTGGAACGCATGTTACTGGCCCAGATGGCGCAGGAAGAAGCGCTTGACGACGAGCGCCTGGCCTGGCCCAACAAGTCGTCGGCCATGTACACGAAGACCCTCGATGCCGGTCGCTGGCGCATTACGGTGGACCCGGAAAACGATCGTTATGAACTGCTTGATACCGGGCAGTATCCCGGTTCGCCCGGAGATGAGCGCTGGGGCGACCCGAAATGCAGCGCGCAGCGGGGACGCATGATGCTGGCGTTGCAGTTTGCGCGGATGGCAGCCGAACCTTTCTGGATGCCGCGCGTCTCGGGCGCATGAGGAGGTGATGATGGACGAGGCCATTGTGAAGACGCAGCCCTACCACACCAACACGGCGCCGACGGACGCCGAGGGCTACGAACCGGCGATTGCGGACCCTCCAGCGCATCTTTATGACCACGACGAGGTGTTCCAGGGAGGTGTCACGGGACTTGCCGCCCTCTCGGCCGCGGAGTTGACTCTTTTTCGCGAGCAGGGCTTCCTGATGCTGCGTCAGGCGTTGTCTGCGGCGGAAGTGCAAGACTCGCTGGCGGGGATTGAAGCCCTTTGCGCCGGGCAGGTATCCGGCGACTACGTTGTTCGCTATGAAGCCGATGCCCGCGGGCGATTTGATCCGATCAAGCCGGAACGGCGTCAGGACGCCATCCGCAAGCTGAGCGACTTCGTGGCGTTTGAGCCGCGCCTTCAGGCCGTTTCCCGGCACGCCGGAATACAGAGGGTCCTGCGCGAAGTGCTCGGGGAAGAGCCCCGAATGTTTCAGGACATGGCGCTGCTGAAGCCGCCACGGATCGGACGTGAGAAGCCCTGGCACCAGGATTGCGCCTACTTTGACCTGCCGGAGGGTACGCCGGTGGCCGGTATCTGGCTGGCGCTGGACGAGGCGTTGGTCGAGAACGGCTGCATGCACGTCATTCCAGGCACACACGTGGAGGGCCCGGTGGTGCATTTCCAGCGTCGCGACTGGCAGATCTGCGATACAGAGGTGCAGACCGGTCGCTGCCTCGCGCTGCCGATGCAACCCGGCGACTGCCTGTTCTTCGACGGCCTGTTGCACCATGGCACACCGCCCAGCCACTCGCCCCAGCGCCGACGCGCCCTGCAATTCCACTACCGACCAGCGAGCGCGGATTTCCTCCCGGACGACAGGGAACGCCTGCGTCTTTTTGGGGAGGGTGGCAAGGACGTCAGTTGCTAGGCGGCTCGAGCCAGACCATGCTGGCCGCCAGACTGCACGCCGCGCGGGACATTCGCATGGAGGAGGTGGAGGCGCCGGGCGACCCTGGCCCCGGGCAGGTGCTGATCAGGGTCACGGCCGTTGGCATCTGTGGCTCGGACCTGCACAGTTACGAAGACGGCCGCATTGGCGACACGGTGGTGCAACACCCCCTGATTCTGGGCCACGAATTCGCCGGTCACGTGTTGGCCTGCGGCAATGACGCGCGCGACGGCAACGACGAGCCCCTGCAGCCCGGTCAGCGCGTGGCCGTCGACCCGGCGCAACCCTGTTTGCGCTGCGACCTGTGTCTGAAGGGGCACCCCAATCTCTGCCGGCGGCTGCACTTTTGCGGGCTGTGGCCGGACGATGGCGCCCTCTGCGAACGCATGCTGGTGCCGGCCCATGGCTGCTTCCCCTTGCCGGACGCGCTCAGCGATGCCGAGGGCGCCCTGCTGGAACCCCTGGGCGTCGCCCTGCATGCGGTGGATCTGGCGCGGCTGCGCCTGGCGCGGAGCGTCGCGGTGCTTGGCTGCGGGCCCATCGGCCTGCTCATTATCCGTCTGGCCCGCCTGGCCGGCGCGGACCCGATTTACGCCTGCGACCGCTTCCCCTGGCGCGCCGACGCTGGCGGGGTTTGGGGCGCCGGCGAGGGGTGGTGCTGCGCGGGGGGAGATTCGGTTGAACGCGTCGAGCAACTCACCTGCGGTCGCGGCGTGGACGTCGTCTTCGAGGCGGCCTGGGCGGATGAGTCTGTCGCGGAGGCCGCCGAAATGGCGCGACCTGGCGGTAAGGTGATTCTGGTGGGCATCCCCTCGGCGGACGTGCTCACGATGAAACATTCCACGGCGCGGCGCAAGGGGCTGACTCTTCTCATGTCGCGGCGCATGAAGCATACCTATCCGCGTTCGATTCAACTGGCGCTGGGCGGCGGACTAGCGCTGGAAGACCTCATTTCGCGTCGTTATCCCCTGTCCGGGACCGCGGAAGCCTTCGCCAGTTATGCAGCCTGGGAAGAAGGTGTGCAGAAGCTGCTAATTGAGCCCTGAAGCGGCCTCAAGAGGCAAAGCGATAGGCGCGCCGCGCCAGACCCACGGCCAGTTCCTGCGCCATGTCCTCAGCATCCTGCATGTCGATGAAGCCGCGCCTGTGCAAGCCGGCGATCCAGTTAACCGCCGTCCGGCGCCAAACGTCATGGCGGGCGGGGATAGACATGAAGGCGCGGGTATCGTCGTTGAAGCCGACGGTGTTGTAGATGCCGGCGGTCTCCATCACCAGGTCAAAGAATCGCGCCATGCCGTTGACGCTGTCGAAGAACCACCAGGGCGGCCCGAGTTTGACAGCAGGATAGTAACCCGCCAGCGGCGCCATCTCGCGTCCATATCCGCTCTCATCCAGGGTGAAGAGGATGAGCGAGAACCGCGGGTGGCTGCCAAACCTTGTCAGCAATGGGCGCAGGTTACGCGTCCATTCGCTGGCGACAGGGATGTCCGCGCCCTTGTCCGTGCCGAAGTTTGCATGCAGGGCCGGGTCATGATTGCGCAGCGACCCCACGTGCAATTGCATGACGAGGCCGTCCTCAACGCTCATGCGCGCCATTTCGATGAGCATGTGCCCGGTGAATCGTCGCGCGTCCTCCGCGCTGGCCTCGCCGCGCAGGGCGCGCTGGAACAGCGACTCCGCCTCGCGCTGGCCCAGCGATTCTGTGTACGCCGTCAGGGCGGCGTGGTCGCTGGCCGTCGCGCCCGTCTCACGGAAGAACAGGCGTCGCTGCTCCAACGCCTGCAGGTAGCGGTCATATGAAGTGATGTCGATGCCGCTCTGTTCCGCCAGTTCCTCGACGTGACTACGCCAGCCCGGCGTGTCGAGATTGACGACCGTGTCCGGTCGGAAGGTCGGCAGAATTCGACCCGACCAACCCGACTCGCGAATGGTCAGGTGTTGTAACAGCGGATCGGTAGCGGCGTCGGTGGTCGTGAGCACCTCCACGTTGAACTGCTCGTAGAGCGCCCGCGGCCGGAATTCCGGCCTTTGCAGGCAGGCCGCAATCTGGTCATGGATCGCCTGGGCGCTGGCGCCCGTCAACTTTTCATTGACGCCAAAAACGAAGTGGAAGGAGTAGTCCAGCCAGCTGCCGGTTGGCGTGCCGCGAAAGAGGTGATAGTGGTCGGCGAAGCGTTGCCAGATCACCCGCGTGTCCGTTTCAACCGGACCTCCATCCACGCGCGGAATGCCAAGGTCTTCCAGGGCGATCCCTTGCGAGCGCAACATGCGAAAGACGTAATGGTCGGGCGTAATGAACAGTTCGCTCGGTGACCCGAAGCGGTAGTCCGGGTCGGCGAAAAGCAGCGGGTCCACATGACCGTGCGGGCAGATCAGCGGCAGGTCTCTGACATGGTGGTAGAGGCGCAGGGCCACGTCGCGGTTGTCGGGGTCAAGATATCGGTCTTCCGGCAGGTAAATTAGCGGCACGCTGATGCCTTTCCACGTCCATCCTGACAGCGCCATGATACAGCGGTTGGTTGGCAAATGGCAGATTCCGTTGCAGCTGCTAGACTTTGCCTGACGATTCGCCGCCTGGAGATGAGATGTACACCATCGGCGTGGACTTTGGCACCGAATCGGGGCGCGCCCTGCTGGTCGATACGCGTGACGGCCGTGAGGTGGCCAGCGCGGTCCATGACTATGCCAGCGGCGTTATCGACCGTTGTCTGCCCGGCAGTGACCGGCCCCTGCCGCCCGACTGGGCCCTGCAGGACCCGCAGGACTATCTGGACGTGTTGGAAAACACCATCCCGGCGGTGTTGCGCGATAGCGGCCTCTCTGCGGCTGAAGTTGTGGGCATCGCCATCGACTTCACGGCCTGCACCATGCTGCCGGTCATGGCGGACGGCACGCCGCTTTGTTTTCTGGATGATTGGCGCGGGGAGCCTCACGCCTGGATCAAGCTGTGGAAACACCACGCCGCGCAACCCCAGGCCGACCGCATCAATGCGGTCGCGGAAGCGCGAGGAGAAAGCTGGCTGCCGCGCTACGGCGGAAAAATCTCTTCGGAATGGTTTTTCAGCAAGGCGCTGCAGATTCTGGAAGAAGCGCCGGAAGTCTACCACACGGCCGATCGCCTGATTGAGGCGGCCGACTGGGTGATCTGGCAGCTTTGTGGCGTGGAGACGCGCAACGCCTGCACGGCCGGTTACAAGGCGTTGGTGCAGGATGAAGGCTATCCGGAGCGGGACTATTTCGCGGCGCTGAACGAGAGTCTGGCAGACGTCGTAGACTCAAAGATGAGCCGCGACCTGGCGCAACCGGGCGAGCGGGCGGGCGGTCTCTGCGAATCGGCCGCCGCGCTGACGGGACTTGCGCAGGGCACGGCCGTGGCCGTCGCCAACGTCGACGCGCACGTCGCCGTGCCGGCGATGCAGGTGACGCAGCCGGGCAGTATGGTCATCATTATGGGCACCTCCAACTGCCACATGCTGGTCAGCGAGGAGTTGCGCGAGGTGCCGGGCATGTGCGGCGTGGTGCGCGGCGGCATCTTGCCGGGCTACTATGGCTACGAGGCGGGCCAGAGCGGCGTCGGCGATATCTTCGCCTGGTTTGTGGAAGAGGCGGTTCCGCCCGAATACCACCACGCCGCGCGGGCAGCCGGAATGGGCCTGCACGAATACCTCAGCGAACAGGCCGCGCTGCAAAAGCCGGGCGAACATGGATTGCTGGCGCTGGACTGGTGGAACGGCAACCGCTCGGTGCTGGTGGATGCGGACCTCGGCGGTCTGCTGGTTGGTGCCACGCTGGGGACCCGGGCGCCTGACATCTACCGGGCCCTGATCGAGGCGACGGCCTTCGGCACCCGCGAAATTATCAGCGCTTTCGAGGAGTCCGGCATTCCGGTGGACGACATCGTTGCCGCCGGCGGCCTCGCCGAGAAAAACCCGTTGCTGTTGCAGATTTACGCCGACGTCACCGGTAAGTCCATTCGGCTCTCGGGTTCCTCACAGGGACCGGCGCTGGGCTCGGCCATGCACGCCGCGGTGGCGGCCGGCATCTACGACAGTATTGAGGCGGCGGCGGCCCCCATGGGCAAACTGCGCGATGAAATCGTACGACCGATCGCGGCCCACCGCGCCGTCTACGACCAGATCTACGCCGACTACCGGCAGCTGCACGACTATTTCGGCCGCGGCGCCAATGACGTGATGAAACGCCTACGTGGCCTGCGGCATGCCGCGCGGAGCTCAGGGTGAAGCTCAGGGCGCTGCGCGAGGAAGTCTGCGAATTGCATGCGGAATTGCCGCGCAACAATCTCGTCGCTTGGACCAGCGGCAATCTGAGCGCGCGCGATCCGGCCAGTGGCCTGATTGTGATCAAGCCCAGTGGCCTGCGTTACGAAACCCTGACTCCGGCCAGCATGGTCGTTGTGGATGAAAGCGGGGCCGTCGTGGAAGGGAACTACAATCCCTCAACGGACACTGCCTCGCATTGCGCCATTTACCGCCAGATGCCGCAGGTTCAGGGCATTGTTCATACGCACTCGCGCCACGCGACCGCCTTCGCCGTTCTGGGTCGCTCGATCCCTTGCGTGACGACGGCCATGGCGGACGAATTCGGCGGGGAGGTCCCCTGTGGCGGTTTCGCCCTGATCGGCGGCGAAGCCATCGGCCACGAGGTGGTCAAGGTCCTGGATGGCAGCCGCAGCCCGGCCTGTCTGCTGCTCAACCATGGCGTCTTCGCCCTGGGCAAGTCGGCTGAGGCGGCGGTCAAGGCGGCGGTGATGACCGAGGACAACGCCGCCATCGTGTGGACGGCGCTGCAGATGGGTGCGCCGCTGCCCCTGACCCGGCCGGACGTCGACAGTCTCTACGAACGCTACCAGAGCGTCTACGGACAGCCGGAAGGACGGAATTGACCCCATGCCCCTGAAAGTCGCGATGATTGGCGCCGGTTCGATCGGCTTTACCCGTCGATTGATGGGTGACTTGCTGACCGTGCCGGAGTTTCGGGACACGCAGTTTGCCTTTATGGATATCGACGCCCGCAACCTGTCCATGATCACGCAACTGGCGGAACGTGACATTGCGGCCAACGGCCTGCCGGCAAAAATCCACGCCACCACGGACCGGCGGGAAGCCATTGCCGACGCGGACTACGTCATTTGCACCATTCGTCAGGGCGGCCTGGAGGCCTTCGCGCAGGACATTAAGATTCCCTTGCGCTACGGCATCGATCAGTGTGTGGGCGACACGCTCTGCGCCGGCGGCATCATGTACGGCCAGCGCAGCATCCCCGCGCTGCTTGACATTTGCCGCGACATTCGTGAAATGGCCCGGCCGGACGCGCTATTTCTCAACTACAGCAACCCGATGGCCATGAACACCTGGGCCTGCAACAAATATGGCGGCGTGAACACCATCGGCCTGTGTCACGGCGTGCAGGGCGGACACTGGCAGATCACGCGCTGCATCGAGCGATGGGCGCAGCGTGAAAATCTGCTGGCCGCGGATGAAACGCTGCACAAGGATGACGTGGACATCATCGCCGCCGGCATCAATCACCAGACCTGGTATTTGCAGGTGCGCTGGCAGGGCAGGGACATGCTGCCCTTGCTGCCGGAGCTCTTTGCCTCCCACCCGGACTATGCAGTGACAGAGAAACTGCGCATCGACGTGCTGCGTCGCTTTGGGTACTACAGCACGGAGAGCAACGGTCATCTGGGCGAGTACCTGCCCTGGTATCGCAAGCGCGAGGAGGAAATTCCTGAGTGGATCGACCTGTCCCGCTGGATCCACGGCGAGACCGGCGGCTACCTGCGCGTTTGCAGCGAGCGGCGCAACTGGTTTGAGACTGATTTCCCGGCCTGGCTCGAAGAGACTCCACCTGTCTTCAGCGCGGAGAACCGCAGTGAGGAACATGGCTCCTGGATCATCGAAGGTCTGGAGACCGGTCGACCCTACCGCGGACATTTCAACGTGATCAACGAGGGTCACATTCGCAACCTGCCGCAGGGCTGCGTTGTGGAGATCCCGGGCTACGTGGACGGTAACGGAATCAATATGCCAGTGGTGGGCGACCTTCCCCTGGCCTGCGCGGCGACCTGCTCGGCCAGCGTTCGCGTGCAGGAGATGGCGATGGAAGCGGCGGTACATGGCGACGTGACCCTGCTCAAGCAGGCCATGCTGCATGATCCCCTGGCCGGCGCCGTCTGCAATCCGGAGGAAATCTGGCAACTGACGGACGAGATGCTCGTGGCCCAGGCGCAGTGGTTGCCAAACTACGCGGACGGCATTTCGGCGGCGCGGAAACGGCTGGAGTCCTACGTTGAGCAGGGTACGCGGGTCGCCTTGCGTGACTGGCGTGGCGCGGCCCGCTTGCAGGGCTCGACGTCAGGGCATGGGGCGCCGACTCAGGCGACAGTGGCAAACGGGGGCAATCCAACCTGGTGATCGGCGTATTGACGAAATAATGGTGTACAGGAGCGAATGATGAACGCAACGCTTCCCATGTCGCAGGCGGCGGCGACCCTGACCGAACGACCGGTTACGCTGGGCGTGATCGTGGGCAATCGCGGCTTTTTTCCCGCTCATCTTGCGCAAAGCGGCCGCGAACAGGTGCTGGACGTCCTGAAGACTGCAGGCATCCACGCCATTATTCCGGCGGCCGCCGACTCCAACGTCGGCGCCATCGAATCCCTGGGCGAGGCGCGACTATGTGCCGACGTCTTTCGTCAGCACCAGGACCAGATTGACGGCGTGCTGGTTACCTTGCCCAATTTCGGCGACGAGCGCGCCATCGCCAACACCCTGCGCTGGGCGAATCTGGACGTCCCGGTGCTCATCCATGCCTTTCCCGACGCTGCCACACGCATGGGCATCACGGACCGGCGCGACAGCTTTTGCGGCAAGATGAGCGCCTGCAACAACCTGCGCCAGTACGGCATTTCCTACAGTCTGACCAGCCTGCACACCATGGACCCGGCCGGCCCGGCCTTTCGCGCGGACCTGGAGCAGTTTGCGGCCATTTGCCGCGTGGTGCGGGGCATGCGCACAGCGCGACTGGGCATGATGGGCGCGCGCCCGGAGGCCTTCAAGACCGTTCGTTTCAGCGAGAAGTTGCTGGACCAGGCAGGCATCAGCGTGGAGACGCTGGACCTCTCCGAAGTCTTCGGCCGGGTGGAGCGATTGGGGGACGCCGACAGCGCGGTGGAGGCGCGTCTGGATGGCATTCGCGCCTACGCCCGCACGGAAGGCGTGCCCGAGCTTTCGCTCATGCGCATGGCCAAATTCGGCGTGGTGCTGGATGGCTGGATGGCGGACAACCAGTTGGACGCCACCGCAATTCAGTGCTGGACCTCGATGGAAGAGTATTTCGGCGTCGTGCCCTGCACGTTGATGAGCATGAGCAGCAACAGCCTGAATCCCTCCGCCTGCGAGACCGACATCGTCGGCGCGCTGGCCATGCTGGCGCTGCAACTGGCCTCCGGCAAGCCCAGCGCCCTGGTGGACTGGAACAACAACTACGGCGAGGACCCCGACAAGGCGGTCGTCTTTCACTGCTCCAATTTGCCGAAAGACGTCTTCACCGACGACATTCCGGTGATGGACTATCAGGAAATCATCGCGGGATCGGTGGGCGTCGAAAACACCTACGGCACCATATACGGTCGCATCAGCGATTCGCCCTTTACGTATCTTCGCATCTCGACGGATGACTTCAGCGGGAGAATCGTAGCCTACGCCGGTGAAGGCGAATTCACCAATGACCCGGTCCACACTTTCGGCGGTTACGGTGTGGCGCGCGTACCGCGTTTTCAGGACCTGCTGGCCTACATCTGCGAAAACGGCTATGAGCACCACGTGACGGTCAACCAGTCACGCGTTTCAGGTGCGATCGACGAGGCCTTCAACAAGTATCTGGGCTGGTCCACCTACCTGCATGAATAGACCATCCGCACGCGGGCGGCCGCCGCATCATGTCTCCCGCCGGGTTGCGCCGGCGCCCGGTTGGGGACGGCCGGAACCGCGGGCACGCTGCTTCTGGATGTTCAATGAGATGTACTGTCTGATTCGATCGGCGAGGCGCCGGTGACGCAAGACGTCAGGCGGGCGACGACGTACCCTGCCGGTCCAGCATGTCGCAAAAGCGCAGGAACGCGCCCTGCCAGCGTTCATCGTGGTTGGGTTCGAAGGTGACGCCGCCAACGGTGCCGGCGAGAATGCTGCGGGCTTCGGCCACGTTGGCGATCTCTCCCAACGCGATGAACTGGACGATGGCGTTGCCAAGAGCTGTGGCTTCCACCGGGCCGGCGACAACAGGCAAACCGGTCGCGTCCGCCGTCATCTGGTTGAGCAGGTTGTTTTGTGAGCCGCCGCCGATGATGTGCATTTGGGCCACCGGCTGTTTCGAAACGGCGGTCAGTCGATCCAACGCATAACGATATTTCAGCGCCAGACTTTCGTTGACACAGCGCATGACCGCGCCGACGCTTTCCGGCGCCGGCTGGCCGCTGGCGCGGCAGTAGTCGCGGATACGGGCCGGCATGTCTCCGGGCGCAAAGAAAAGGTCGTCATCCGGGTCGATGAGGCTGACAAAGGGCGGTGCCGAGCGGGCCTCGTCAGTCAGCTGGCCGTAGTCCAGATCGTGGCCGTCCGCCGCCCAGGTCACCCGGCATTGCTGTACCAGCCACAAGCCCATGACGTTGACCAGAAAGCGAAACGTGCCTTCAACGCCGCCTTCGTTGGTCAGGTTGGCGGCGAAGGAGGCGTCGCTGATGATCGGCTCCTTGATTTCCAGACCCAGCAGGCTCCAGGTGCCGCTGCTCAAATAGGCGAAGTCGCTACGGGTGGCGGGAACGCCCACGACGGCGCTGCCGGTATCGTGACTGGCCGGCGCAAAGACCGGAATCCCCTGGTACTCCCCCAGTCGAGTTCCCGGCGGCACGATGTCGCCAAAAATGTGGGTCGGCACGCCGATCGCCCCCAGGGTCTCGTAGTCCCAGTCCTTCGTGTGCGGGTTGTAAATTTGCATGGTGCTCACGTGGGTGAACTCGGCGCTGCGGTCTCCTGTCATCCAGTAATTGAAGAGCTGGGGAAAGGGCAAAAAGCAGTCGGCGTTGGCGAGTTGCCAACTGTCAGACATGACCATGCCGGCCAGCTGGAACAGCGTGTTGGGGGCCATGAGCTGGATGCCGGTGCGTTGATATACCGCGCGCCAGGGTACGCGCTCAAATACCTGTTCGCTCATTCCTTCGTTGCGTCTGTCGCGATAGTGCACCGGGTTGCCCAGCAATTCCCCGTCGCGGTCCAGCAGGGCGTAGTCACAGCCCCAGGTGTCGATGCCCAGCCCGGCCAAACCCTGGCCGGCGGCCTCAATGCCGGTCTGAATGTCGTGCCACAATCGCAGCACGTCCCAGTAGAGCGTACCTCCGGCCATGACCGGAACGTTGGGAAAGCGATGCAGTTCGTCGATCTGGAAGCTGTTACCGTCAAATCCGATGCGCATGACGCGGCCGGATTCGGCGCCGATGTCGATGGCCAGAACATCACACGATTTCGGCACGGTTGTGTTCTCCCAGGGGTCTCTTTTCGGGCAGGTTGACAGTCAAATGCCCGGACGCTAGCCTCTCTCCGGTTGGCGGATGACAGTTTACCAGAACAGGCAGGTTCCTACTCATGCATCAGGCGGCGGACTACGAAAGGCTGGCGGAACGACTGGACGCGCAGGGCATCGACGTCGAAGAGGTCAAGGACAGGCTCAAGGCACAGCATATCGAGACCCCCTCCTGGGGTTACGGCAACAGCGGCACGCGATTCAAGGTCTATTCCTGGCCCGGCGCGGCCCGCAATATCCAGGAAAAACTGGCTGACGCCGGTTACGTCCAGCGACTAACCGGCGTGGCGCCGACCGTCGCGTTGCATATTCCCTGGGACAAGGTGGACGATTGGGAAGGGCTGGCGCAGTTCGCCGCCGAACAAGGCGTGGGCATCGGCGCCATCAACCCCAACGTGTTTCAGGAGGAGCAATACCGTCTGGGCAGCATCACCAACCCCTCGGCGACCGTCCGCGAGGAGGCCGTGGCGCATATGGTTGAGTGCTGCGAAATCATGACGCTGACCGGCAGCGATCTGTTGAGCCTGTGGTTTGCCGATGGCAGCAACTATTCCGGTCAGGACAGCATGAGCGACCGCAAGCGTCGCATGGAAGCGGCCCTGGCAGAGACTTACCGGCACCTGCCGGCGAGCGGCCGCATGCTCATCGAGTACAAGTTCTTTGAACCCGGTTTCTATCATACGGACCTGGCGGACTGGGGCATGGCCTACGCCACGGCGCTGAAGCTGGGGGAACAGGCGCAGGTGCTGGTGGATACCGGCCATCATGCCCAGGGCACAAACATCGCCCACATCGTTTCCTTCCTGCTGGACGAGGGGCGCTTGGGCGGATTCCACTTCAACGCCCGTCGCTACGCAGACGACGATCTGATCGTCGGCACCAACAACCCCTTCGAACTCTTCGAAATCTTCTGCGAACTGGTCAGCGCGGGTTCAGGGGCGGACGACGTGGCCTACATGATCGACCAAAGCCACAACATTGAGCCCAAACTGGAAGCCATGGTGCTGAGCGTGGTCAACTGCCAGACGGCCTTTGCCAAAGCCTTGCTCGTCGATCAGGAGGCGCTTCAAGAACGTCAACTGTCCGGTGACGTCCTTGGCGGTCATGCAGTTCTGGCTGCAGCCTTTGAGACCGACGTGCGCCCGCTGCTGGCCCAGGCGCGGATCGAGACAGGGCGCGACCCCGACCCGCTGGCGGTCCTGCGAGCGGACGATTACAGCGAGCGGGTGGCCCGCGAGCGGGGCACGATTGAGGCCAGTGGCGGCTATCCTGGCTGAATCAACCGGCCTGGCCCCTGAACCAGGCGAGGGTGTGCTTTAGCCCGGTCTTCAGGTCAACAGTTGGGTTGAAGCCCAGAATTTCCCGCGCCCGACTGATATCCGCGCGGGAATGACGGATGTCTCCGGGACGCGGTGGCACGTACTGCGGCGGCAGCTGCGTTCCCAGCAATTCGTTGAGGACCTCGACCAGTTTCCGGATGCTGGTGCTCGTGCCGCTGCCGATGTTAATGGCCTGGCCCGCGGCGCAGGGCGAGGTCAAGGCCAGCAGGTTGCCTTCGACAACGTCATCAACGTAGGTGAAGCCGCGGGTCTCGCCACCGTCACCGGTTATGGGCGGCCGCTGACCCTCCAGCATGAGCGAAATGAAGAGCGGGATCACTGCCGCATAGTCCGAAAGCGGGTCCTGTCGCGGTCCGTAGATGTTGAAATAACGCAGGCTGACGGTCTCCAGACCGTAACTCCTGCCCCAGACCTGACATAGCGCTTCGGCGGCCAGTTTGGCGGCGGCATAGGGTGAGAGGGGTCGCGTGGGCAGGTCTTCGTGTTTGCTGTCCACCGGCGCATCGCCGTACACGGAAGAGGAAGACGCGTTGACCAGGCGTCGTACGCCGACCTTGCGCGCAGCTTCAAGGACATTCAGGGTCCCCGTGGCGCAATGCTGCCAGGTCTCCCCCGGACTGGCCACGCTGCGGGGCACCGAGGGCAGCGCGGCCTGGTGCAGGACGAATTCGGCGCCTTCGAACACATTTGCCAACGCTTTTGCGTCGGCGATGTCCAGCTCGTGAACAGACAGACGGCCGTTGTCGCGAAAATGCGCCAGGTTTTTCGGCGAACCGGTCAGATAGTTGTCAACAATTCGAACGTTGTGACCATCGCGCAACAAACGCTCGCTGATGTGCGAGCCGATGAAGCCGGCGCCGCCGGTGACGACGCAAGTCGAGGGCGCCAGGGTCATTGGGTGTTTTTGCAGTAGCGATCGAACCAGGCGAGCGCGCGTTGCAGGCCGTCGATGCGGTGACGTGGTTCGCCGCTGCGAGTATGTTCGTGCCCCTCACGCGGGTAGCGCACGAGTTCCACCGTGCCGCCGCGCAAGTGAATGTAGGCGAAGAGTTGCTCGCTTTCGGAGATGGGCACGCGATAGTCGTTTTCGCTGGCGATGATCAGCAAGGGAGTATTGATGTCATCCGCATGGGCCAGGGGCGAGTGTCGCCACAACAGCCCGGGGTCCTCCGTCGCTGTGCCGTCGAACTGGTCGCTGAGGAACAGGGGAATATCCGTGACGCCGAAAAAGCTGAGCAGATTGTAGACGCCGCGCTGGGCGACGGCGGCGCGGAAGCGGTCGCTGTGGCCGACGATCCAGGCGGTCATGTATCCGCCGTAGGAGCCACCGGTAACCGCAAGACGCTCCGGGTCAATTTGCCCGCCGGCGATCACGTGATCGACGCCGGCCAGGATGTCCGACTGCGCCACTTCGCCCCAGGCATTGTGCAGCGCCATGCGAAAGGCCTCGCCGTAACCGTCGCTGCCGCGCGGGTTGCAGAAAAAGACGGCGTATCCGTTCGCGGCGTGCAGTTGCCATTCAAGCCACAGGGGCGGGTTTGCGGGGCTGTACATCATCTGCGGCCCACCATGAATATGCACGATCAGCGGGTGCTGCGTCCCCTCTTCATGGCCAGGAGGGAAGATCAGCCAACCCTGAAGGGCCGTCCCGTCCTCAGCGCTGTAGCGTTGCTCGCGGGCCGTCTGCACGTAGATTTCGTCGAGCAGGTCGGCGTTGGGCCGGCACAAGCTGCGCAAAGATCTGCTGCCTGCATCGAGCCATTGCAGGGCCGAAGGGTCCTGCGGACTACTGATCGCGCAGGCGACGGCGCCGTCGGATGCCAGATCGTAATCGAGGACCTCGAGCGCGCTTTCGAAGAGGGGCTCCGGCTCGTCACCGGGTTGCAAGCGCCAGAGAACCCGCGATCCGTCGCTGGCCGCGCTGAAGACAATCAACCTGCCGTCTTCACTCCAGCGCAGGCTGCCTTCATCGACCTGACGGTCGAAGACCTCGGTAAGCACCTGAACTTCACCGCCCCGGGCCGACACGAGGGCCAGACGAAACAGGCGCTCCGGCCGGCGACTGGTCGGTTTGAGCAGGAAGGCGACCCGGTCGCCCACAGGCGCGGGCGCTGCATCGGCACAGTTGACTTCGTCGCCCGTGAGGCGTTGCTCCGCGCCGTCATCCACGTTGATGCGATACAGGCTGGTCCAGCGCCGCGGCTCGGGACGCTCGGGATGCGCGCTACGAATGCAGAGCAGGCTTTTTCCGTCCGGCGTCCAGGCGTGCGCCTCATGGTCGCTGACAACATTCGTCAGGCGACGGGCCTTGCAGGGAGCAGCGTCTGCATCGCTGATCTCAATGACGTAGATCTGTGCGTGACGGCCGTCGCGGAAGGTCGTTCCCTCGCGCCAGGGGATGTGGCGGATGACCCGCGGGTCGTGGCTCTGCTCTTCGCGCTCTGCGAGACGCTCCGCCGCGTGGCGCGCTGCCAGTTCATCCATTTCGTCCGGCGCCCTGTCTCCATGGTCTTCGCGTTTGCGTTCTTCCTCGTTGGAGGGTGCCAGAAAGGCGATGCGGCTTCCGTCCGGCGACCACACCGGCTGGCTGACGCCACGAGGCATGTCGGTCAGCTGACGCGCCTCCCCGCCCGGCGCCACGATCGGCAAAAGATAGAGCTGGGCGCTGCCGCAGCGCGTTGATACGAAGGCGAGCGACCTGCCGTCCGGCGACCAGCGCGGACTGCTGTCGCTGCCGGCCCGCGTCAACTGGACGCAGGTGGCGCCATCCCGGGACGACAGCCAGATATTGCGGCGATAGTCGTTGCTGAATTCCTGTGCCTCCTGCCGCACCCAGGCCACGTAACGGCCATCCGGGCTGATTCGCGGCTCTTCAACGATGACGAGGCGATACAGGTCTCCGGCGGTAACCGGACGCTTGTTTTCAGGCATGGCAGGTCCCCGTCCGACGCTCGCGGCAGTATAGCAGAATCTTGCGAGCCGCTGCCGCTTGCGCCAGAGTCGGCGTAACCGGGGAGACAGAAACATGCGAATGATCGACATTCTGGAACGCAAACGCGATGGCGCCGAACTGACCAGAGACGAAATCGATTGGGTCATTGAAGGCTACACGAAGGGCACATTGCCCGATTACCAGATGTCGGCCCTGTTGATGGCCATTTTGCTGCGTGGCATGACCCGGGCGGAGATATCACAGTTGACCCAGGCCATGGTCCGCTCCGGCAGGGAACTGCGTTTGCGAGACATGCTGGGAAGCTATGCGGTGGACAAGCATTCGTCAGGCGGGGTCGGCGACAAGACCTCACTGGTGGTGTTGCCGATGGTGGCCGCGTGTGGCGTGCCGGTGGCCAAGATGAGCGGTCGCGCGTTGGGTTATACGGGCGGAACGCTGGACAAACTGGAGTCCATCGCGGGGTTCAACGTCACCCTGGCGACGGAGCAATTTGCCCGCCAGGCGCGTGAAGTGGGCCTGGTGATCGCCGGGCAAAGCGAGGAACTGGCGCCGGCGGACGGACTCATTTACGCCCTGCGCGACGTCACGGCAACCGTGCCCAGCATTCCGCTCATCGCCAGCAGCATCATGAGCAAGAAGATCGCCGCCGGCGCCGACGGCACCGTGCTGGACGTCAAGGTGGGCGAGGGCGCTTTTATGACCGAAGCGGACCAGGGTCGCGAACTGGCGCAACAGATGGTGCGCATCGGCGAGGACGCCGGACGGGACGTCACCGCTGTAATTTCCAACATGAACCAGCCGCTGGGCGGAGCCGTGGGCAACGCCATCGAGGTACGGGAGGCGCTGGACACGTTGCGCGGTGGCGGGCCGGAGGATCTGCGCGAGCACTGCCTGATCATCGCCGGCCACATGCTGGGTCTGGCAGGGCAGGGGGAGCGCTGGCACGATCCTGGCGAGGCACGTGAAGCGTTGGCCGAAAGCCTGGGTTCCGGCGCAGCCTTGCGACGATTTCGGGACATGGTGATCGCCCAGGACGGTGACGTGCGTATGGTGGATGAGCCTGAACGCCTGCCGACGGCCCGCCTCGTCGAGACGCTGACCGCCCCCCGACCTGGCGTCGTGAAGGTCGTGCCGGCGCGCGGCGTGATCCACGCCGCCTTCGCCCTCGGCATTGGCCGCGAATCGAAGGTCGACGAACTGGACCACGCCACGGGCCTGTGGGTGCACGTCAAGGTGGGTCAGCGCGTGGCCGCCGGCGACCCCCTCGTGACGATTCACGCCAACAGCGAGGAGAGCCTCATGCGCTGTCGCGAGGAACTGGATGGCCTCTTGCCGCTGTCGCGGGAAGACGTCGCGCCGCTGCCGCTGGTGCTGGATGAAATTCACGGACGACGGCAGAGGCGGGGTCCCCGTTCGTCCTGAGCCTTCAGGAATTGCAGGCGTTGGCGAGGTGCTCCTCAAAGCTGCGCGCAAAGTTGTGGTAACCCCTGCCGTCGCAGGCGGCCCGGAAGAAGAGCGAGTCGCCTTCGGCCGGATAAATCGCGGCGTGAATGGCGGACAGGCCCGGGCTGGCGATGGGCCCCGGCGGCAGCCCGCCATGGAGATAGGTGTTCCAGGGAGAGTCCACCGAGCGGTAGTGCGCCTGGGTGATCTGCGGCCACCAGGTCCCCGCTTGCGGCGCCAGGCCATATTGCACGGTGGGGTCGGCTTCCAGCTTCATACCGATGGCCAGGCGGCGACGATAAACGCCGGCGATGCGCGCGTCTTCGTCCTCATGCAGTGATTCGCGCTCGACGATCGACGCCAGGGTCAACACTTCATGCAGGGAGAAGCCCTGGGCGGCCGCATCGGCAAGCATACGGGGCGTCACCCGGGCGAGCAATTGCTGGATCAACGCCTGGCGCAGCCCGAGCGCCGTCAGATTGGGCGGCAGACTGTAATCGTCCGGGAAGAGGTAGCCCTCCAGTGAAGCTCCTGGAGGGAGGCCGGTCAGGGCAGCCTGCTCCGGGTCCAGCCAGGCGTTGGGACCCGCCAGTTGCAGGAACTCCGCGCCGCTGAAGCCCAGACGATTGTGGCCGTCGATGGCCGCAGCGACCTGCTCCACGCGCCAGCCAGGAAAGATGCGCAGACGCAGGGCGGCGCCCCAGGCATCGGCCAACTGCTGCGCGATGGCGGGAATGGTCTGGGCCTGGTTGAGAAAGTAAACACCGGCCCGCAACTGCACGTCCAGACCGTTGGCGAAAGCGTAGTCGACGAAGAGCCGGTCGTCGCGGATCAGCCCGGCGCCGTAGAGCTGCTGCGCGACGGCGCTGGCCGTATCGCCATGTTGCAGCTCGAAGCGCACGGGCGTGGAATCGCTGCCGATGGCGCGCGACAATTCATCGCTACGCGTCAGCAGGGCGATGCGCGTGAGCCCGCGCCGCAGCAGCCCGCCGACTCCGCCCCCATTGCCGGACAACAGGACGGGCAGGGACAGCCCAAGAAACAGAAAAAGTATCGCCGCCACGGTGAACAGCAGGCATGTGCCACGTTTGGCCAACAAGAACTCCTGTAGCCAGCAACCAGTCCGTATTCTGACAAGAATCCCCGTCACGATACAATTGTTGAAATTCAGCAGAAAGGTTTTGCATGCTGCATCCCATGCCACTGGCGCGGACCGCCGCGTGTTTGCGTCGCGGCGACATCGGTCTGCTCGCCTTCACAGAGATGGTCCTGAATCGTCTGGACGACATGGACCCGCAGCTGCAGGCCTTTTTGCCTGAGCCGGGACGCCATGAGCGGGTCATGCGCGCGGCACAGGCCACCCTGGAGCGCTGGCCCGAGCCGGACGTACGACCTCCCCTCTTTGGCGTCCCGCTGGGCGTCAAGGACATTTACCGGGTGGACGGTCTGCCCACAAGCGTCGGCAGCGCCTTGCCCGCGGCCCTGTTTGAGTCCGCCCAGGCGGACTGCGTCACACGCTTGCAACGGGCCGGCGCGCTGGTGCTGGGCAAGACCGTCACGACCGAATTCGCCTGCTTCGAGCCAGGGCCGACGCGGAACCCGCATAATCCGGCGCACACGCCCGGAGGCAGCAGCAGCGGCTCGGCGGCGGCGGTGGCCGCCGGTGAGTGCGCACTGGCTTTGGGATCACAGACTATTGGCTCGGTGATTCGGCCGGCAGCTTTCTGCGCTGTGGTGGGCTTCAAGCCTGGCTACGGCCGCATCGATGCGGAGGGCGTGGTTTACGTCGCCCGCTCGCTTGACCATGTGGGACTGTTTACCCAGGACGTGGCCGGCATGCGCCTGGCTGCATCTTTGCTGTGCCACAACTGGCGCGAGGTGTGCACTGCCAGGAAGCCCACGCTTGCAGCGCTTGCCGGGCCCATGCTGGAGCTGCTGGATGACGAGGGACGCGCCGGTTACGAAGGGCAACTGGAGGCCTTGCAGCGCGCCGGCTACGCGATTCAGCGCGTGACCCTGTTTGAAGACCACGTTTCCATGGAGGATTTGCACCGGTCCCTGATGGCCTGCGAGATGTCGCGGGAACATCAACTCTGGTTTGAAGCCCATGAGGCCACGTACCGCTCCGGCACGGCCGAACTCATTCGCAGGGGTCTGAAGGTTGATCCAGTCACGGTGGAGCGTGCACGCGCCAGCCAGGCCAGGACGCGCCAGGAACTGCATAACCGGATGGATGCTGCCGGCATCGATCTTTGGCTCAGCCCGCCAGCGACCGGGCCGGCGCCCGCAGGCATTGGACACACCGGTGATCCGGTCATGAATTTGCCATGGACGCATGCCGGTCTGCCATCCCTGAGCATTCCGGCAGGACGCGCGAGCAATGGCTTGCCGCTGGGGTTGCAGATCAGCAGTCGCCATGGCGCGGATGAGTTTCTGCTCCACCAGGCGAGTGGACTGGAGGAAGCCCTTTCCGGCCTAAACACCCGGTGAATCGGGTGGTGAAGCCGCCGTTATCTGCTCGGGCTCACCGGCAAGTCCGTCGCGCAGGGCATCCAGATAGCTTTGCAGGATGACGCGGGCGGCCAGGTCATCGGTCGGCTCGCGCGGGCCGCGTTTGCGCGCGCGGGCCAGCTCCTGCGCCTCTACGCTGGAGAGTTGTTCGTCCCAAAGAGTCACGGGCAGGCCTGTGGCCAGCGCCAGTCGCCCGGCCCAGCGGCGCACGATGGTACAGCGTTCCCTCTCGCGCCTGGCGGACAGATTGTTCAGCGGCAGTCCCACCAGCAGGGCGCCGGCCCCTTCGCTGGCGGCGTGCTCCCGGATTGCCGCGAAATCTTCCTCGCGTGAGCGACGGGTCAGAACAGTCACTTCGCGGGCAACCAGCCCGCCCCTGTCGCAGGTTGCCAGCCCCAGCCGACGTTCGCCGTGGTCGATGGCCAGCAGTTTCATGTCTGTTCCGCCAGCAGTACCCGAATTCGCAGGGGGAGGAAAGGCAAACGCCCGGGCCACGCCGGCGTGATCTCAACCAGCGCAGTCGTTCCTGGTTGCAGCGGCCAGTTCCGGTGAATGAGGCTGCGCGCCTCGGCCGGCGTGAGACCGCCGAGTTGCTGTCTCAGGGCAGTGGTATCGATGACACTCTCCGTAAGTCCGTGAGCGCTGCGAGAGAAACGAATGAGACCATCGGCGTAATCGCTGACGACCGGACCGCGGTCGTGATGAATGGTGTGCATCAGCAAATTGCTGCCGGGTTCGACCAGTGACTGCAATCGCCCCAGCATGATTTGTTGCGCATGGCTTTCGTCGATGGCTACGGCTTCAACGATCGCCTTCATGTCAATTCTCAGTGACTCTGCCGCGTCGCCAGGCGAGGCGCTAAAGTGGGTCCAGTCGCTGCGTTCGGTGGCCAGATTGATCGATTCGAGGATGAGATACTGGTTTTCGTCCAGGCGCGAAAGCAGGGAGATGTAGGCTTGTGACTTGATTTGCTGTCGGACTGTGGCCAGCAGACGCTCCTGGTCCTCCGGCAGCACGATGCCGACGGAGCGGCTGCTGCCGCCGCTGGTGGGTTGCAGATTGCGCACACTGACGTGAAGCGCAAGTTCACTGCCCAGGGTATTGATGTGACCTCTGTCGACGTTCCCGACGGCCCCCGAAAAATCTGTTCTTGCCTCGACCGGCAGTTCAAGCTGGCTGCCCGCTCCCGCTTCCAGCGTGCCGCCGGTGAGCGTATGAAACCAGACAGGTCTGGCGCCGGCGGTTCCCACCAGGGTGCCGGTGGGGATGGCCACAGGGTCACTGCCGAGGTTTACAAAGGTGACGCTTCCCCTGGCCACGCTGGAGGAAAGCACCTGTCGGCCACCGGGCGGCATGCTGGCGTTCTGTTCAACGGTGATGCTGAGGGGCAGGGCCGGAACAACGGCATCGACCAGGTCCGGAGCAAGGGCTTCGGGGTCGGCAGTGATCAGGGCTTCGGCCTGAACCAGACTACGGGCTGGCAAAATGGTAACGGTCGCCTCCGGCACGATGAGCAAGGCTGCCGCAGCGACCAACGCAAGCACGACCAGAAGCAGGACGATGCCCCCGGTCAGCCGCAGCACGCGTGGCGGCTCTTTTCTGGCAGCCTGAACGCGGGCAATGGCGGATTCTGCCGGATTTTCCGGCTGTGACCCGTTAGAGGTCGCGTAGCGTTGCGGCAGCAAAAGCCGGGCCCGCCCCCTTTTCCAGCGGCCGCGTTCGCTGGCGCCAACCGTTGCGAAAGTGCTGAGGTTCAGTTCACGGGCGTGGCGAATGACATCCGGATCCTGGGTCAGCAGGGCGAGCTGGATGCCGAGCCGCTGCGCTTCGCGCTGCACCAGCACCAGTTCGAGCCGCCGCGTAAGCGTCGTGCCGCGGACAGGCCAGACCAGCAGCAATTTGTTGCTCGCCATGGGCAGCAGGCGACTGCGAACGGAAGCCACGTCCTCGTTGCGCTCGAGTTGCAACAATTCCGGGCGGGGCATGTCAGGCCGGTTGCCAGTGGTCCATGATCAGGCCGCGGGCGTCGGCGAGCGCCTGCGGCAGGGCATCGGCATCGCGGCCGCCGGCCTGGGCCATGTCGGGCCGACCGCCACCGCCACCGCCAACGCGTTTGGCCAGGGGCCGGATGATCTGGCCGGCATGCAACCCCTGTTTCACCCGCTCGCGGGAGACAGCAACCAGCAACAACGGGCGTTCTTCGTAAACGCCGCCAAGAATCAACGCGCCATCCGGCACCTGCTGACGAAAGGCATCAGCCAGTTCCCGCAGCGCTTCCATGGGTTGGCTGTCCATCCGGGCAATGAGAAAGGGCAAATCCCCGGCGTATTCAATGTCGTCCAGATGTTTGGCGAATTCGTGGTGGGCCATCTCTCGTCGCAGGGCAGCGAGTTCGCGACGACTGTCGCCCAGTTCCTCCTGCAGGTTGGCCAGACGCTCCGGCAACTCCCGCCTGCTGGCACCCAGCGACCTGGCAAGGTCTTCAAGTTGCGCGAGAGCATTCTGGACGTAGCTCTGCGCGGCGCGACCGGTGACCGCCTCAACCCGTCGTACGCCGGCGCTCACGCTGCCTTCCGAGAGAATGCGGAATTGCCCGATCGCCTGGGTGCCGGCGACGTGCTGGCCGCCGCAAAGCTCGTAGCTGTAAGGACTTTCCCCGTTGCCGATGCAAATGGTGCGCACAACGTCGCTGTACTTTTCGCCGAAGAGGGCGATCGCGCCATCTGCGCGCGCCTCGGAGAGGGGCCTGAAGGCCACCTGAACAGAGAGGTCCGACAGAATGGCATCGTTGACCTCGGCTTCCACGCGACGCAATTCGCCATTGCTGACGGGGCCATCGTGGACGAAGTCGAAGCGCAGCCGGTCCGCGGCGACCAGCGATCCCCGCTGCTGGACCTGTTCGCCCAGGTGATGCCGCAAGGCGGCATGCAGCAAATGGGTTGCGCTGTGATTGCGGGTAACGTCCCGACGCCGCTGGGCATCCACGGCAGCCACAACCTCTTCACCGATCCGGGGACGGCCCTCAATGACCTCACCCAGGTGTACGACGAGGCCCTCAACTGGCTGGCGCGCCTCCTCTACGTCGATCGTCCAGCCATCGCCACGAATGACGCCGCGATCGCCGACCTGGCCGCCCGCCTCGACGTAAAAGGGCGTTTCTGCCAACACCACTTCCACGCGATCGCCGGCGATGACTTCGGCGAGGGGCCGGGCTCCCTGCAGCAGAGCCAGCAGCCGCGTCTTCCGCTCCGGCGGCCCGTAGGGGTCGTACACGAGGCCATTTGATTTTTGCAGGTCGCTGTGCAGCGCTTGCCAGGCTTCGTTGCCTTCCAAAGCACCCATCGCCTGGCCCGCGCCACTTACGAGCGCGTGTCGCTGCTGCTCGGCTTCAAAGCCGGCGAGGTCGACGTCCATCTCGCGTTCGGAGGCGACGTCGCGAATGACTTCCACTGGCAGGCCGAGCGTCGCCGTGAGGTAAAAGGCCCGCTCGCCAGGCAGGGTGCCGATCCCGCTGTCCTGCAGGTCGCCGAGCATGCTGTCCAGCTCGCCGAGTCCGCGACCCAGCGTACGATGAAAGCGTTCTTCCTCCCGCGTGATGACGTCGCAAATCGCCGACTGGCGTTCGACCAGTTCCACATAGTGACCGCCCATGACCTCAATGACGGCGTTGGCAATCTGCGCCAGAAAGGGGTCGTCGAAACCAAGTTTGCGCCCAAAGCGCGCGGCGCGGCGAATGACAAGGCGGGTCACAGAGTCGCGTCCCCTGGGGCCGGGTAGCACGGCGTCGGCGATGAGAAAGACGGCGGCCCGCATGTGGTCGGAGATTACGCGGTAGGGAACGATGTCGGCGTCCCGCTCGGCATCGCTGTGGCCTGTCAGGGACTGCAGGGCCCGAATCGCAGGCAAAAAGAGGTCTGTATCATAGTTGACGTCCACACCCTGCAAAATGCTTGTGATTCGCTCCAGACCGAGGCCGGTGTCCACGCCGGGCCTGGGCAGGGGCGTGTCCCAGGCGCCGCTGTGATCGGGGTCTGGCTGCGTTCGGTTGAATTGCATGAAGACCAGGTTCCAGAGCTCGAGGAAGCGACCGTCATCGGCTTCCAGCGAGGCGATGATGCCGGCCTCACCGCGCTCCGGGAACTTGTCCCAGTGTATTTCGCTGTTGGGGCCGCAGGGGCCGGTCTCCGCCATTTGCCAGAAGTTGTCGTCCGGCCCGAGGCGGGCGATACGTCGCGAATCGATGCCAATGGCGTCTCGCCAGAGCTCGTAACTTTCATCGTCTTTTTCGTAGACGGTGACGGCCAGGCGTTCGGTTGGCAGCCCGTAGACGACCGTCAGCAACTCCCAGGCCATTTGCATGGCTTCCAGTTTGAAGTAATCGCCAAAACTGAAGTTCCCCAGCATTTCAAAGAAGGTGTGATGGCGGGGGGAGGGGCCCACCTCTTCCAGATCGTTGTGCTTGCCACTCACACGAAGACACTTTTGCGACGTGGTCGCCCGTCGATAGTCGCGCCGTTCTTTCCCGAGAAAGACGTCCTTGAACTGCACCATGCCTGAATTGGCGAAGAGCAGGGAGGGGTCATTGCCGGGGACCAGAGAGGATGACGCGACAACCTGATGTTGCCTGTCGGCGAAGTAGTCCAGAAAGGCCGCGCGCGCCTCACTGCTGCTCATGCGCTTCATAGGGGGAACCTTGTGGGGAGGATGATTTGACAGGCCAAAAGTATAGGCAAATCGCCGACTCTTCACAAGGGGAGGGCGGGCCGTCATAATCCCGACCATGGACCACCACAGGCAGGGTGACCTGATCGCGGCGCTTGCGGAAGGCAGTTGCGGGCAGCCCTTCGAGGTCCTGGGGCCGCAGCCGATAGGCGAAGGGCGGCTGCGTTTGCGGGCATTTCGTCCGCACGCCCGGGATCTCTTCGCCCGCAACGAAGGGACTGGCGAGCGCGTCCGGCTGCACCGAACAGGGAGCGACGGATACTTCACGGCGACGGTGCAGGGCGACTGGTCGCGGTACTACTTCGAGGAATTAAACCGGGCGGGCCGGAATTCCCTTTTCGCCGACCCCTACGCCTTTCGCGATGCCCTGCTGACGGACTACGATCGCTATCTCTACGGCCAGGGGACGTGGCACGACAGTTACGAGAAACTGGGCGCCCATGTTCGCAACTGTAAGGGCGTGACCGGTGTAAACTTTGCTGTCTGGGCGCCGAATGCCTGGCGCGTAAGCGTGGTCGGCGATTTCAACGACTGGGACCCCCGTTTGCACCCCATGCAGCCGCGGGGTGACAGCGGCATTCACGAGCTCTTTGTGCCCGGGGCCGGCCCCGGTGTGGCCTACAAGTACGACGTCGTCGGCTACGGCAACTACAACGCGCAAAAGGCCGACCCCTACGCCTTCCGCAGTGAATTGCGCCCGAAGACCGCGTCCATCGTCACGGACCTGGGTGGCTATGACTGGGGCGACGAGGCCTGGATGGCAGGGCGCTCCGTCGACGCCCTGCTGCGGGGTCCTGTGCTCATCTATGAGGTTCACGCCGCTTCCTGGCGCCGTCATCCCGATGGCAGCCTGCTCAACTTCCGGGAACTGGCGCAGCAACTGATTCCCTGGCTCTGTGACATGGGTTACACGCACGTGGAGTTTCTGCCCCTGGCCGAACACCCGCTGGACGCCTCCTGGGGCTATCAGGTGAGCGGCTACCACGCCTTGTCAAGCCGTTACGGGGAACCGCAGGACTTCATGGCCTTTGTCGATGCCTGTCATCAGGCGGGGATCGGGGTCCTGCTGGACTGGGTGCCGGCGCACTTCCCGCGCGATGAGCACGGTCTGTCCCGCCTTGATGGCACGCATCTCTACTCGCACGCCGATCCGCGTCTGGGCGAACAGCCGCAGTGGGGAACGCGCGTGTTCAATTACGGCCGCAACGAAGTGCGCAACTTTCTCCTGTCCAACGCGCTTTTCTGGTTGCGCACGTTTCACGTCGACGGCCTCCGGGTCGACGCCGTGTCATCAATGCTGTATCTCAATTTCGGGTGTGAGGGCAGCGAATTACTGGTCAACAAAGAGGGCGGCCACGAAAATCTGGATGCCATTCGTTTCCTGCGGGACTTCAACGTGGCTGTGCACGGAGCGGTGCCGGGCGCCATCACCATCGCCGAGGAATCGAGCGCCTGGCCCGGCGTGTCGCTGCCCGTGGACGTTGGCGGTCTGGGATTTACCCTGAAGTGGAACATGGGCTGGATGAACGACACCCTGGCTTACCTGCGGGCACATCCGGCCGACCGGCACCTGCTGCACGAACGCATCACCTTTTCCCTGATGTACGCCTTCAGCGAGAACTTCGTGCTGCCGTTCTCGCACGATGAGGTCGTGCATCTGAAGGGATCGATGCTGGGCAAGATGGCAGGCGACTGGTGGCAGCAGTTCGCCACCCTGCGGGCGCTGTACCTGTACATGCTGGCGCACCCGGGCAAGAAACTGGCCTTCATGGGTCTGGAGCTGGGGGAATGGCAGGAATGGAGCGAAACGCGGGGCCTGGACTGGAACCTGCTGCAGTGGCCGCATCATCGCGGACTGTTTGAGCTGGTGCGCCGGGCAAATCATCTCTACCGCTCGCTGCCGGCGCTGTGGCAAAGGGATTTCGAGGAGGCGGGCTTCCGCTGGATCGACGTGCATAACGCGCGACACAGCAGCCTGGCCTGGAGCCGACTGGGCGGCGAGCAGGTTGAGCCCGTGCTGGCCCTGTGCAACTTTTCCCACGAGCCCCTGCGCAACTACCGTTTTGGCGTGGCGCAAGCCGGTAGTTATACCGTTCTGCTCAACAGCGATGCCCTGCAATTCGGCGGCAGCGGGACCGGCGCCGAAGGTCGCCTGGGGGCGGAGGCCAGGCCCGCCCACGGTCAGGACTTCAGCCTGCAGCTGGACCTGCCGGCGCTGTCCGCCCTTTGGTTGCAGCGAACACCGGAAGACTAAAATGCCGCTGTGCTATACTCGCCGCGCTCGCAGGAAGAGAGGTTGACGCAGCGTGACAACAGCCAATGCCACCTTTACAATTGACGAACAGGTCGACGTGCTGATGTCCGGCGCGGAATCCGGCGACGCCGAGACCACGGAGACCATGCGTGCGGAACTGCGCCAGCGCCTGCTGGAGGCGCAACGGGAAGGCCGTCCGCTGCGCGTGTACTGCGGCTATGACCCGCGCACTTCGGACCTGCATCTGGGCCATACCATCACCATGCGCAAGTTGCGCCAGTTCCAGGAACTGGGGCATGACGTCACCTTTCTGGTGGGTTCCTTCACCAGTTTGATCGGCGACCCCTCAGACAAGGAAGAGGCGCGCGAACAGTTGACGCGCGAGCAGGTGCAGGAAAATGCCCGCACCTACGCCGAGCAGGCCTTCAAAATTCTCGACCCGCAACTGACGCGCGTACGTTACAACGACGAGTGGCTGTCACCGCTGGACTTCGCGGACATCATTCGCCTGGCCAGCAACTTTACCGTGCAGCAATTCCTGGTGCGCGAAAACTTCCGCAAGCGACTGGATGCGGGCATTCCCATCTTTCTGCACGAACTGTTTTACGGCCTGATGCAGGGTTACGACGCCGTGGCCCAGGAGGCCGACGTTCAGGTTGGCGGGCAGGACCAGCTCTTTAACATCCTGGTCGCCGGGCGCAAGCTGCAACAGGCGCTGGGCCAAAAGCCGCAAATCGCGCTCATCATGGGTGAGTTGTTGCCAGGCACGGATGGCGAGGCCAAAATGAGCAAGAGCATGGGCAACCACATTCCCTTGCTGGCTGAACCCTGGGACATGTTTGGCAAGGTCATGAGCGTGCCGGACCTGGCCATGCCCGCCTATCACAAGCTAATTCTGGGCTGGTCGCGGGCGCAGCTGGATGCGCTGGCAGACGGACTGCAAGATGGCAGTCTGCATCCCAACGAGGTCAAGCTGCAGCTGGCGCAGGAAATCGTCGGCATCTTCTGCAGCCCGGCCGATGCCGAAGCGGCCCGCGCCCGCTGGGATGACGTATTCCGCGGCGGTGGCGTTCCCCAGGAAATCGACGTGGTTGAGCTGCAAGGTGAAGAGCGTGTGCTCGACCTGTTGCGTCGCCTGAACATGGTGAACAGTGGCGGCGAGGCGCGCCGCCTGATGAAGCAAAACGGCGTTCGCCTTAATGACGTTCAGGTCCGTGACGTTCAGGCGCTGGTGACCGCGGACATGTTGCCGGCGGTGCTGCAGGTGGGCAAGCGTCGCTTTGTGCGCCTGGTGGCTGACGGGACGCTCTCTCCGGCCGAATGACGCAAGACCCGATTCACTGACAACATTGCCGCAACTGCCAGACTGGCGTGGAACGCCGCCGCCGCGTTCCGGTGCATGACGGAGGCCCCGAATTTCACAAACCTGCCTGTAGCGGGTTACAGAGTCAAATAGCGGGAACATGCCCTGGTGCGCTTCGAAGCCCTGATCGAACTACATCACGATGAGCTTTACCATTACCTGCGGCGGATGACGGCTGGCTCGACATGCGACGCTGCTGACTTGACGCAGGAAACCTGGCTGCGCGCCTGGGGGGCATTTGACCGTCTGCGCCCGAACAGCAACGCGCGAGCCTGGCTCTATCGTATCGCCACCAACTGTGCCCTGAGTGCCTCGCGCAGCGGCCGTCGAGAGATCCCCCTGCAGGAGGACCAGGACGTGCCGGATGAGGCGCGCACACCGCTGGAACAACTGGAACATGGGGAGGAACTGGCATTGGTGCTGGAGAAGGTTGGCGCGTTGCCACCCCGGCAGCGCGCGGCGGTCCTGTTGCGTTACGGTCAGGAATTGCGGTATTCGGAGTTGGCGTGTGTGATGCGATGCAGCGAGGCAAACGCAAGGGCCAACGTGTCGCTGGGTGTTCGTCGTCTGCGCAGGGAACTGGAGGTAACATGAACGCCAATGCAGGTGTACCTGGAGTGAATCGATCGCGTGAGCGTGTGCTGGACTGGTTCTCCCGCACAGCGCCGCTGGTGGTGTGGTCCGAAATGGACTCGCCCCTGGGCCCACTTTACCTGGCCCGGAGCGAGGCGGGTCTGTGTCGGCTGGCGATCGGCGTGACGGAAGACAATTTTCGCGCCCGCCTGCCGGCCAGGGCGAAGTCGAGTCGCAACCCCGACGCCCTTCGTGAGGCGCAAGAGCAACTGTTCGCCTATTTTGACGGCTGTCAGGTTCGATTTTGCCTGCCCGTCGATCTGGGCGAGATGACCTGTTTCCAGCAAGGCGTACTGCGCCAGGCCTGCGCCATCCCGGCCGGCGAACTGCGCAGCTATGGCGACATCGCCCGCGACATGGGGTCGCCCCGCGCCAGCCGCGCCGTGGGCCAGGCGCTGGGACGCAATCCGGTGCCGATCGTCGTGCCCTGTCACCGGGTCGTCGGCAGCGACGGCCGATTGACCGGTTATAGCGGGGCGAGGGGCATCGAGAGCAAACGCTGGTTGTTGCGTCTGGAAGGCGCGCCTGTGAAGGAGGTTCCCGGTGAATGAAACGCGTGCCGTGGCCATCCTGATCTTTGACGACGTGGAAGTGCTGGATTTCTGCGGACCTTTTGAAGTGTTCTCCGTCGCCTCAAGCCGCTGCGATCCGCCGCCCTTTCGGGTCTACACGGTTGCCTCCAGGGCGGGCCCGGTCATCGCCCGCAACGGCCTGAGCGTGAATCCTGACTTCTCGCTGGAGAATTGTCCGCCACCGGACTTGTTGATCGTCCCGGGCGGCCAGGGCACACGGCCCTTGCTTAAGGACAGGGCCCTGCTTGACTGGATTCGTGAACAGGATTCGCGCTGTGAATTGACGCTGTCGGTGTGTACGGGTTCCCTGTTGCTGGCGCAGGCGGGTCTGTTGGAGGGCCTGCGCGCGACGACTCATTGGGGCTCGCTGGACCTGCTGGCGTCTTTGGCGCCTTGTACCCGGGTGCTGGACGATGTGCGCTACGTCGACAACGGGCGACTCATCACCTCTGCCGGCATTTCTGCGGGCATAGACATGTCATTGCACGTCGTTGAGCGACTGTTGGGCAGCGAACACGCGGCACGGACCGCAAGACACATGGAATACGATTACTGGCCGGAGGGGCGGGTCAATCAGACTGGCGAGCCCCAGTGACGCACCAGGTCAACGAAGAGGCGCGCGCCGAAACCGGTCGCGCCCTTCTCCGGCAACAGGGGGTCGCTGCGGTCGATGCTACCCAGGCCTTCAATGCCGACCACGCCGGCGATGTCCAGGTGGGCCCAGGCCGGGCAAGTCGTGAAGCGTTGCAGAAAGGCCGCCGACGTCCCGACTCCGGTTGACGGCGCCGCGCTGTTGCGCAGGTCCGCTACCTGGGATTCCAGCGCCTTGTCATATTCGGGAAACAGGGGCAGGGGCCACAAGCGTTCCTCACTGCGACTGGCGGCCGCCAGCAGCTTATCGCGCAAGCCATCGTGGTTGCTGAACAGTCCGGCGGCTGCGCTGCCCAGAGCGGTTACGCAGGAACCGGTGAGCGTGGCGATGTCGATGACGGCGGCCGGCTCGTAGCGCGCAGCGTACACCAGGGCGTCCGCAAGAATCAGGCGACCTTCGGCATCCGTGCTGATAATCTCTATGCTGAGGCCGTTGCTGGCCACCAGCACGTCCTGCGGGCGGATGGCCTGCGCGCTGACCAGGTTGTCAACGGCTGGCACAAGCCCCACCACGTGCAACTCCGGCTGCAGGGCAGAGATGGCCTGCATGGCGCCGATGACAGCTGCGCCGCCGCCCATGTCACTCTTCATGCCGACCATGCCCGTGACGCTTTTCATGCTGTAGCCGCCAGTGTCAAAAGTGATGCCCTTGCCGGCCAGCACCAGGGTATCCAGTGAGTCTGCCCGGTCGGCATTGTGCTCCATAATGATGAACTTCGGCGGTGTTTCGCTTCCCTGGGCTACGCCCAGCAGGGAGCCCATGCCCAGGCTTTCCATGTCGCTGCGTTCCAGGACGACGGTCTGAAGCCCGGCTATGGCGGCAGCAGCCTCGGCCAGGTGGGCCGGCGTGCAGTAGTTGGCCGGGGTGTTCACCAGGTCGCGCGCCAGACAAGCAGCCGCGGCGATCGCGCATCCGATCCTTGCGCCTTCACGGGCCGCACAAATTTCCTGGCCGCTGTCGACAAGGACATCCAGTTTTGGCGGCGCATCCGGGCTGTAGCCTGGGACGTCGAAGCGGTGAAAGCGATAGCCTCCCAACAACGCGCCTTCGCACGCGGCTTCGGCAGTAAGGGCAGCGGGCAGGCAGTGAGGCAATTGCAGTGTCAATTCATCCGCAGCGATCTCGCGGGCGGCTCGAATAGCCTGGGCCGTTGCCCTGCGAATGCAGGAGGAAGCCAAAGTCTCCGACGGTCCCAGACCGGCCAGGACCAGGCGGGGCCCGGCTTGTGCCGGGTAGAGCGTGGTGACCTGACCCGCCGCGCCCTTGAAGTCACCGCTTGCAAGCAGCGAGGTGAGCGGGCCGGCCAGCGAGGGGTGGCACTGATCTACAGGGCTTTCGCCTTCAAAGACCAGGAGTATGTGGACGCCTGTCGGACGACTTTTCAGATTCCCTGAATGCACCTGGATTTGCATGTCCGCTCCTCACCCCTGAAAGCAAGAAGAGGGCCGGTTTTCCCGGCCCCCTGGAATTTGGCGCGCTGTCCTGAACTTCAGGCGCGCTGCTGCTTGCGGGCGTCGATGTCGCCCTGATAGCTGATCGCTTCGCGGTCCGTTTCACCGCTGCTGATGCGGATGATGTGCTCCACCGGCGACACAAAGATCACCCCGTCTCCGTGTTCTCCGGTGGCGGCGCCGCGCATGACGGCCTGAACCGTCTCGTCCACGTTGGTTTCGCTGACGATCAGGGTGACCATGGTCCTGGGCAGCAGGTCCACGTTGTAGAGAGCGCCACGCCAGCGCAGTTGCATGCCAACGCCGCGACCGCGTCCCTTGACGGGTTGCACGGTCATGCCGACGATGCCGATGGCGGACAGTTCCCGAATTGTGGAACTGAGTTTTTCGGTACGGACGATTGCCTCGATTTTCTTGATCATGATGTTGCCCCTCGCTTTCAGTCGCTGGCCGGCGTCGGTTCACTGGGTGCATTGGTGAACTCGGGGTAGGCCACTGCGGCATGTTCGAAGATGTCGAGGCCAAGGTCCTCGGCTTCGGCAGAGGCGCGCAAGCCCACCGTAGAGCGAATTATACTGAACATGATCCAGGAAGCGACAATCACAAAGACGGCGACAGCCACGACACCAACCAGCTGCGCGCGCAGTTGATCGATGCCCCCGCCGTGGAACAGCCCGGCGTCCTCCATAAACAGTCCGACTGCCAGGGTGCCCCAAACGCCGCCGAAGCCGTGAACGGAAACCGCACCCACAACGTCGTCAATGCCCCGGCTTTCCAGATAATTGACGCCGACGTACATGATGACGCCACCGATCGCACCGATGATGATGGCTTCGAAAGGGGTGACGACTGCACAGGGCGCCGTGATGGAGACCAGCCCGGCCAGTGCGCCGTTGAGGCCCCAGGGAAGCTGTGGTTGGCCGCCGTGGTACCAGCCAACGAACATGGCGGCCAGCGCGCCGGCCGCAGCTGCCAGATTGGTGGTGACGGTGATGCGCGCGATGCTGACGGCGTCGGCATCCAGCTGACTGCCAGGGTTAAAGCCGAACCAGCCGAGCCACAGGATCAGCGTGCCCAGGGCGGCCAGCGTCATGCTGTGACCGGGCATTGGACTGCCGTCGGCGCCGAAGCGGTAGCGGCGCGGGCCAAGAAAGATGGCGCCGACCAAGCCTACCCAGGCGCCGGTAGAATGGACAACGGTGGAGCCGGCGAAGTCGTGGAAGGCCGTATCGGCAATCCAGCCGCCACCCCAGATCCAGTGACCGACGACGGGATAAATGATGACTGTAACGATCAGGCTATAGAGCAGGTAGCCCCTGAATTCCGTCCTGCCGGCCATCGCGCCACTGGCGATGGTGGCTGCCGTGGCTGCAAAGGCAAACTGGAAAAAGAAGAAAGCGTAGCTTGGCACGCTCAGCCCCGGATAGATTTCCGGCACGTCACTCAGGAAGAACCACTCCTGGCCGAAAAAGCCGTTGCCGGCGCCGAACATCAGGCCAAAGCCGATAGCCCAGTAGCCAACAGCGCCGATTGAGAGGTCAAAGACATTCTTCATCAGAATGTTGACCACGTTGCGGGCGCGCACAAGCCCTGCCTCCAGCAGGCCGAAACCCGCCTGCATGAAGAACACGAGGAAGCCGGCCAGCAGCATCCAGACAGTGTCCAGATTGCTGACCACACCTCCCAGATCTTCTGCAGTGGCCATGGCGACTTCCATGGTCTCTTCCACGGCTGCATCGTCGGCCGCGGCGTCCTCCTGGGCGAAGACAGCACCCACCAGGGTACTGGCGACGACCCAGGCAAGGACGAACAGAATCAAAAGCCTGAATCCGATTCGCCTGTTGCGCATATGAATCGTTCCCCCTCTTACTTGTGGACAAACTCCATATTGCGACCGTTTGTGCAGGATTTCACTGTGAGAACTACACAACAGAATTGCCGTCATTTTGCCATTTTCGGCAATTCGACACGCAGTGTATCCCCTTGTGGCCGAAATCTACACAATTGTGGCATGGAGCTTCGTACGCAACGCCTGCAATACGGCGGAATTTAGCAAAACTTAACAGGGTGACGGATTCCGGCCCTGGTTTCAGTCCCGGCTGTGCCCGTCAGCGGCCCAGAGCAGACCGCGGGTGATCATGGCGAGGATTTCCGGCGGTTCGATGACGTCGACGTGATGCCCGAGGGAGCAATAGAACACCCGACCAGTACCGTAATGTTTGGTCCATACCACAGGCATGACGGTCCCGTCGCCAAATGTGGTGGTCGCCAGAACCCGGTTGCAGGGATCAACGTGCATGTAGTATTGCTCGGAACAGATCTGCAAGGTGGGCACACCGTCCGTAATCGGGTCTGGTTCGGACGGGTTCATCTCGACCGTGTAATTGACGCCATCGTTGCCCGGATGAGCGACCCACTGGCCGCCGCACATGTACTGCCATTCCGTCTGTTGGCGAAAGGCGTCGCACATGCCGCCATGCACACCGCCAATGCCCACGCCATGGTCATGCACGGCCTGCAGCACCGGGATCATTTGCTCGTTGCTGATTTCACCCATGGTCCAGATGGGCACAAGCAAGTCGAAACTGCTCAGGTCATTATTAACAAAGGCATCCAGATGGTCTTCCAGGTGTACATCAACGCCCTGGTCCCCCAGTGAACCGGCCAGCAGGTTGGCCACACCTTCCGGTTCATGACCTTGCCAGCCACCTTGCACGATCAGGGCACTGACCATAATTCCCTCCGCATTTCCCACAGCTGTGCGCCCAAGATTAACCTGCTGAAACCTGCCACGCCAGTTGACCATGCCGCTGCAGCAGGGTCGCTCAGGACTGCAAGAGGCTGCGCCCACTCATTTCCGGCGGAGCCTCAATGCCCATCAACTCCAGAATGGTAGGGGCGACGTCCGCCAGAATGCCGCAATCTCGCAGTTCCCGATAGACGCTGTCAATCACGAAGAGGGCGACCGGCCCGCGCGTGTGCCAGGTGTGCGGACCCCCGCTGCGCAGGTCGATCATTCGCTCGCAATTGCCATGATCAGCCGTGACGACGGCGACGCCGCCCCTTGCCAGCACGGCGTCCACCAGTTGACCGGCGCACTCGTCCACGCATTCCACGGCGGCGATGGCTGCGGGCAGGGAACCAGTGTGGCCAACCATGTCCGGGTTGGCGAAATTGACGAGCAGGAAATCGTCGTCGCCGGACTCAAGCCGGTCCAGCGTGGCCCTGGTCAGGGCAGCGGCACTCATTTCTGGCGCAAGGTCGTAGGTTGCCACCTGCGGCGAAGGAATGATGGCGCGGCTTTCGCCCGGCCAGGGTTCTTCGCGGCGCCCGTTGAAAAAGAAGGTGACGTGCGGGTACTTTTCGGTCTCCGCGCTGTGATACTGGCTGCGTCCCTGCCTGCTGAGCCATTCCGCCAAAGTGTTATCCAGATGCTCGACAGGAAACAGCGCTCTGGCCGGTGTGCCGTTCATATAATGCGTGAAGGTCAACAGGTCCAGGTCTTTCGGAGAGTGGAAAGTTTCGTCGCCAATCGCATGGTCGCCTGTAAATGCCTGCAGCAGCTGACGCATGCGATCGGCGCGGAAGTTGAAAAACAGCAGGCAGTCGCCGTCCTGAATGGCGAGGCTGTCATCGCCGGTGACCGTTGGCGTGATGAATTCATCGCTTTCGCCACGGCTGCCGGCGTCCTGCAGGGCCTCGGTCGCGTTCATCGCCCCACAACCCTGTCGATGGACCATGGCGTCGAAGGCCATCCGCGTACGGTCCCAACGCCTGTCCCTGTCCATGGCGAAGTACCGGCCGGAAACTGTGGCCGTACGCCCTGCGACCGTTGCCTCAATCGCGGCTTCCAGGTCGGCCAGATAGCCCTGGCTGCCGTCCACCGGCGTATCGCGGCCGTCGGTGATGACGTGCAACACGGGATTGATGTCGGCCGCGGCGGCGATTTGCAGCAGGGCATGCAGATGGCGTTGATGGCTGTGTACGCCGCCGGGGCCCAGCAGTCCGATCAAATGCAGGTTGCGCCCTTCTGTCTGCACACGCCTCAGCGATGCCTGCAGCTCCTTGTGTCGCGCCAGGCTGCCATCGGCGATCGCGCGGTCGATGCGGCTGATGTCCTGGTAAACAACGCGGCCCGCACCCAGGTTGAGGTGGCCGACTTCCGAGTTTCCCATTTGGCCTGGCACCAGCCCGACGGCCTCGCCGGAACTTTGCAGAATCGAACGTTCGTACCCCTGCAGCCAGGCATCATGCCGCGGTGTGCGGGCCTGGGCGACGGCGTTGCCCTCGCGCATGGCGCGCACGCCCCAGCCATCAAGTATGAGCAACATCACGAGGGCAGGCATGGGTGTCCCTGAACTGTGTTGTGGCGGGCAAGAGCAGCATATCCCGGAGGTCCTCCGCTGTCCACGCTTGAAGAACATGCAGGGTCTTGCTACACTGCCTGCGGAGATTTCGGGAGCAGGGCATGGACATTCAGGCTGCGCTGCAGATTGCGGCTGTTATCATCTCGATTTTGTTGATTGTGCTGATTCTCCTTCAGGTCAAGGGTGGCGGCCTTGGTTCCCTGCTGGGCGGCGATGCCGGAGGCGGGATCGCGCGAACGCGACGTGGTCTGGAAAAGACGCTGTTTCAGATTACGATAATCATCGCGGTCCTGTTTCTCGCGATTTCCATCGTCGCGGTGCTGGTATTCCAGTAAAAAAAACCAGGCAAGCATTCAGGAAGTAACAGTGCTGCGCGGCTGCCGCTGGCAGTTCACGCTGTTCCTGCTGGCCGCACTGTCGCTGGCCGCAGGACTTGTCTGGCGCGATTTCCTGCGTAGCGACCCTGAACAGGGGGACAGCGACCCGCCGCCGGCCACGACAGCGGCCATTGCCACACCAGACACAGGCCCTGTCGACGCGCCAGTCATCGGAGAGATGGATGGCGAGGTCGATATCCCTACATTTCGCGAGGGGCTTGTCGGTTCCCTGGCGCACCTTAACCCCTTGCTGGCCGCTCCAGGTTCGCTGGAAGCGCAAGTTGGCGGACTGATTTACGAAGGTCTGACGGGTCTGAACAGCAAGGGCGAACCCGTGCCGGAACTGGCGGCCGGCCTGACGGTGACGACCAGCGGGCTGGAGTATGTCGTCACCCTGCGCGACGACGTGCTCTGGCAGGATGGCGTCCCCTTTACGGCCACGGACGTTATGTTCACAATCTCCCTGTTGCAGGCGCGGGACTTTCCGGCAGATTCGGAAGTCGCCCGCTTTTGGCGGACCGTTGAAGTCGACGTGCTGGCAGCAAATGTCTTGCGATTTCGCCTGTCACAGCCCCTGGGAAGTTTTCTGGACCGTCTGACGCTTCCGATATTGCCCTGGCACGCCTTGCAGGGCACGGCGCCGGCACGACTTGCTGACCATCCCTTCAACTGGTCACCGATCGGCACGGGCCGCTGGCAACTGGAAGCCTTGCGCCACAAGGAGAATGAAGAGCCGGGCCAGGTTGACTTTCGCCTTGCGCCCACCTGGCAGGGACGGGGCGAAGCGACAAACATCCCTGCAGGCAGCCGTTTGCGACTGGAACTGTTTGGAGACTTTGACGAAGCGCTGCATGCGCTGGCGGGAGGCGCTATCGATGGCCTTGCCGCCCGTACCCTGCAGCAGCAGGAAGCCATTCTTGCGCTGGCCGACCAGAACGCGTTGCACCTGGCGTTTTCTACCGACCAACGTGTCGCCATGTTAATCTTCAACTGGCAACGCGAGGCAAGTGCTTTTCTCCGCGACCAGCGCGTTCGCCTGGCGCTGGCCAGCAGTTTGGACCGGGAAGCGGTCGTCACTCAGACGCTGGGCAATCGGGCCGTGATTGCCAACAGTCCGCTCTGGCCGGGGGCCTGGGCCTGGACGAATGACCTGGCCTGGCCGGGGGAGGACCTGGACGCGGCCCGCTGGTTGCTGCAAACGGCGCGCACCAGGGAAGATGGCGTTGAATCCGGGGGCGACAACACGTTGGCCCTCAGAGTACTTGCCTTCGATGACCCGGTGCTGGAAGCCATGTTGCAGAGATTTGCCGGGCAATGGGCGCGCGTTGGCATTGAAGTAACAATTGATTCCCGTCCGGATCTTGCATACCGCCAGGCCCTGCGCAACGGTGACTTTGACGCAGCGTTGGTCGAGTATTCGGCGGGGCACAGTACGGACCCTGACATTTACCCGTTCTGGCACGTCGGGCAGTATCCGGACGGCCTGAATTTTGGCGGAGTCGATGACAGGCGTCTCTCCGAATTGCTGGAACGGGCCCGGCGCGAGCCCTGGGGTGTTAACCGGTCAGCACTGTACCGCGAAGTGCAGGAGACTTTCGCGGAGCGGGTCATCGCCCTTCCGCTTTTCCATCCTGTCGTGATTTATGCGACCGCCCCGGGCGTCAGTGGCATGCAACTGGACAGGGCCGGCATCTCTGCGAATCGTTTCGAAAGTCTGGATCTGTGGCCAGTAAGGTCTGGCTAAAGGGTCTTTTCCGCCTGAAGGATGGCCCTAAGCAGGTCCTTGCGCGACCCGCCCCCCAGTGTCTCCAGTCGCCGAACGCCGAGGGGATCGATTTCCTCGCGCAGCAGGCGCAACTCTTCCGCCGTGGGCGGTGGCGTTGCTGCGGCGTCGGGCGCAATGGGCAGGGCAAAGCCCGTCCGACGACGAATGCGTTCCAGCGAGACTCCCGGATGCCAGCTGGTCAGGCGCATATGTCCCGCGTGCCAGTCGAATTGCCCCAGGTCGCTGATCAGGTAACGGGGTCCCGTTCCCGCCACGCGCCAGGGCCTGTGGCCCACGCCGCTGACAACATCACAGCGTTCGACGAAGGTCACGCGGGAATGGCGCGGCACGTAGAAATAAAGCGGGCGGTCGGACGGACTGACGTCAGGAATGCCGCCGCTGCCAGGCAGACGCAGACGTGGCCGACGATAATTCGCGCCGATGGCGAGGTTGTTGCTGTTGCCGGCGGAATCGATCTGCGCCGGTCGGAAGAATTCCTTGGGATGGTATCCCGGTAGCAGGTCTGCGGCGGCTGTGGCAAAGCCTACGTTCAGCAGGGACTTGTCCAGCCACAGCTCCTCAACGCGGGACACGGACAGGGGCGACCAGTCCTGGCAAAGCGACTGACCGATGGCGCAGGCGAAGTGGACGTTGGGTGCGTGCGTGCGCTTCGCCAGAATGAAACCGGCCAGCACCAGCGGCGTGTTGATTCCCTGGGCCAGTATTTCGCCATCCTCGACCTGACGCGAGATGCAGACCGAGATCAGTTCGTCGACGCTGTATTCCGGCGTCGGTTGAGGTTTACCCTGCGCGCGCGTTGGCGTCATTTCTTGCGCGATAGAGGATTTCGCCGGCCTTCGGCACAAAGAGGGTGTCATCCCGCTCGCGCCACTGCTGCAGGTCGAGGGTGGCGGGGTCCCGATAGCCCAGATTGAGTGTTTCGCAGTCCTCGCGCGAGATACGCGACGACAGGGTGACCTGGATGCGCGGTTCTTCCACGCCTTCGCGCACCCTGCCGATGCCCTTTACGTGCGTGCTGTGGGCGATGACGCTTGTGGGGTAGTCGCTGTAGCGCGACCAGTCGCGCAGGAACCATGGCAATACGTGGTAACCGACTTCATAGATATAACGACCGTGGGTCACACTGACCGTGTCAAGATGAGGGGCGTAAATTACAAGCTCGCCGCCATCGGCCACGGCGGGTTCGAGTTTGTACATGGCCTTGGCGCCTGTCCACAGTTCGTCATACATGGGCGGGCACCATGAGAGTACGCGCGGGTAGGGATGGTCGAGGAGTCGTATGTGTTTTGTCTGCGACAGACGGGCTGCCGCGTCCCAGGCGCGGATATGGTCCCCGATGAACATGCCGGCCAGCCCGTCCCCCACGACGACCAGCGCCAGCAGGCTCAGGGGAGTTGGCACGAGTTCCGCAGCCTGGTGAATGATGTCGCGCACTGGCGTGTCTTTTTTGCCGATGATCTTCATGGTGGTTATGAGCGCGCCCAGCCAGTGAAAGCGGTTGATCAGCTCCGGCCCGGATATCCCGGGAAAGAGATACTTGGCGCCGCCGGATATACCGACCACTTCGTGCGGGAAGCAGGGGCCGACGATGAGAACGTGGTCATAGTCCAGTACCGCGCGATTGAGGTTGACCGGCACGTCCCCGCCCAGGGAGTGATGCCAGGCGGGCCCGCAAAGTTCGCGCAACTGGTCATCGCTGATGACGCCCAGTTCCGTCAGGGCGCCGGGGTTGTCCCATTCGTGATTGAGCAGTTTTACGTGGGAGTATCGTTCCTGGTACTGGTCGGGCGTCAGGCCCACCAGAGCGCAGAGTTCGGCCTGGCTCAAGGGAGGATGCGTGCCGAGGGCGACCATGAAGTCCAGTTGACGCGTGTCAGACAGACTCTCCACCAGCATGGGGAAGAGCAGGGGCAGCGGCAGGGTGCGGGTGCGGTCCGGGATCAGCGCCAGAACGCGCGCGCCACTGAAGCGGCCCGCCAGACCTTCGTGCAGGGTATTGCGGATGTCGTCTTCAGAGAGCAGGTCGTCGTTGGCCGCGACCGCGTTGGCCTGCAACATGGTGCCTCCCTGACACCTCTAACTGCAGCAGCAATTCCAGGGCATGTTAACCCGGACCGGGTCACGCTGCATCCGGGTCCGCAAAGTCTTGCCGGCCAAGTGCGTCCTGGGCTACCTGAATCAAGCCGGGTGGCAGAAAGAAAGCGTTTTCGGGAACCGGTATCGGTACTTCCTCGTCGGGATAGCTGTAGACAGTGACCGTGTCCAGGGAAACATCTGGTTGGCTGTCAGACTCGGGCCCGGCTTCTGAATCAGTTTCCTGAGCCCCCGTAAGGGAGCCGAGCATCGCCTCAAGGGCACTCAGGTCCCATGCCAGGTGGATTTCCTGACGCAGGGGGACTTCCTCTTCGACGTCGAGAATGTGCAGCGCATCAATGTCGATGCCGGCACCAAGGATGGCAGCCCACTCCAGCATGCCAGCCATAATGGTCACTGCCCCTGACACATCGTTGCCTCCAATGTCGATTCCTTCGGCGGCATCGGCAGACGCCATTACCGCCTCGCGCAGCCTGTCACTCAGGAACATTGACGACAGGTCCAGCCTTGTCTTGAACACAGCTGCAGTCCGCCCAGTCATCATTTCGTCCGGCAGGCGCTCGATGGCCACAAACGTTTCAAGGAAAGCCGGGTCTGCCCAGAACGCAATCGTCTCTTCAAGGTTTGCCAGGCTCTCTTCGCGTGCTGCGACTGTCCCGGGATCGTTTTCATTTTCTCCCGGCAACGGATTCCGGGCGCGCGCAGCTTCAAGGACATCCATAACATTGAAACCGAACCAGCCGCGCGGGATTTCGTTGGGGGCCAGTGAAGCAAGGCCGGAGAGATCCAGGTAGACATCGCCTTCCAGCAGACGTACTTCCAGCAAGTCAGCTCCGGAAAAGAAGGCTTCCGGGATTTCCTCTTCAAGGAACCCCTGCATTTCCGGCGGCAAGTTCAGCGAAACAGTGATCCATGTGCTGGTTCGCGAAAGCACATCCGCGATCATGGTCAGCAGCTCTTCCTCATCTTCCCGAGTATGGATTGTTGTCAAATCCAACATCTCGACATCACGCAAGTCGCTGTTCCAGATCACCTGTACTTCCAGTGCAAAGCCAGGTTTAAAGGGGTCAAGTTCCGGAACACTCCAAAAAAGATCAAGGTTGAGGACGGCTGTGCCAGATGTTTTCTGCGCAGCGTTTTCGTGTGAAGCCTTCAGAAGGTCACAGTCCGATTCCGCCAACTCTCCGCAGAAGACGACGTCATGATAGTCGGCCTGTGCAGCCCCGGCCAACGCCAGCAGGATCACCAGCAACAATGCATTTCGAAATGTGAAAATCATGAGCACGCTCCTTCGGCAAATTCCCATCATGCCGAACTACGCTTAAAATGGTCGAAAGGTTCACACTTGTGCATGCGAGTCTATCATGAAGCTGTTCGCACGGGGACGCAAAGAGTTCGTACAGCGCAGTGTTATTCGCAGTGACCTGCGGTCGCTGCGGGCGTTTCACGAGGGCCCGGGTGCGCTGCAGCGGCTGACGCCCCCCGGGTTGCCCATGAAGATCGTCCAGGACGGGCGCAACTCCATAACCGAAGGCGATGTCCTTTTACGAATGGGCCCCGGCCCCTTTTCCCTGCGTTGGCTGGCGCGGCACGGACCTGGCCCGACGGCCTTTTCGTTCTCAGACCGATTGATCGACGGGCCACTGGCACACTGGGAACATCAGCACATTTTCGAGCCCCTGGAAGAGGGTGTCGCCCTGACCGACCGCATTTCGCTGGAGCACCGACCGGGCTGGCGCGGACTATTGACGCGGCTCCTCTTTGACGGGCCGACGCTGTCGCTCCTCTTTCGCTTTCGCCACTGGCGCACGCGCAAGGCGCTGGAAGGCCCGTCCTGAGCGCAGCCCGGGTCCTGGTCATCGGCGCGGGCATCGGCGGCCTGACGACGGCCGCCCTGCTGGCGCGCGCCGGCTGCGACGTGACGGTGCTCGAAGCCCACGTGTACCCCGGTGGCTGCGCCGGCACCTTCTACCACAAGGGCTACCGATTCGATGCCGGCGCCACGATCGCGGCGGGTTTACATCCAGGCGGCCCGCTTGAGCAGCTCACCCAAAGGCTGGACATCGAGTGGCCATTGCGTCCGCAGGAACCGGCCTGGGTTGTGCATCTGCCCGGGCGCAGGGTCGTTTTTGACCGCGACCGTGCAGATCTGCTGAAGTCATTTCCGCACAGCGCGGTGTTCTGGAATCGGCAACGCAAACTGGCCTCCCTTGGCTGGAAACTTGGCGCGGGCGGTCTGCCGTGGCCCCCGGCGGACAGGCATGAGTGGACGCGGCTTGCCCGCACACTCTGGCGACATGCGCCAGAGAGCCTGCGCCACTGGCCATTCGCTTTTCGCAGCGTTGCGGACTGGATGGCGCGGGACCTGCCGCATGAAGACAGGGAGTTTCGTCGATTGCTGGATGCGCAATTGCTCATTTCGGCCCAGAGCACCAGCGAACAGGTGAACGCCCTGTGGGGGGCGACAGCGCTGGACCTTGCGCGGCAGGGCACCATGCAGGTGGCGGGAGGCATGGGCGCGCTGGCGCAGACCCTGTCCTGTCGATTGCAGCAGCTTGGTGGCAGAGTACTGTTGCGGCAGCAGGTGACGCGTATCCTTGCCGAGGAGGGACTGGCGACCGGCGTTGTCGTGCGAAGCGGCCGTCGCCGTCGCTACGGACAACGCCTTTCAGCGGATTTCATCGTCGCCAACGTCACCCCGTGGAATCTCGCCAGACTACTGGGAGATTCGGCTCCACAGCGGCTCAGGCGAGAATCCCAATCGCGCAAACCGGGTTGGGGCGCGTTCGTGCTGCATCTGGGGCTGGACCAACGCTTTCTGCCGGAGGGCGCGGCGGACCATCATCAGGTGGTGACCAGCGTGGATGAGCCCCTGGGCGAGGGGAACAGCCTCTTCATTTCGATTTCACCACCCTGGGATGGATCCCGCGCGCCGGAGGGCTGCCGCGCGGTGACCGTTTCCACGCACACGCGGGCGACGGACTGGCACGATCTGTTTCAGGTCGACCCGGTGGCATACGAGGCGCGCAAGTCAGAATACGCCTCGCGGATGTTGCGGCACATGGAGCGCGCCCTGCCGGGCTTCCGCGAGGGGATACGGGTGCAGTTGGCCGGTACGCCGCGGACCTGGCAGTATTTCACTGGCAGGCAAATGGGACTGGTGGGTGGTTTCCCGGTCACGTCGCTCCTCGATGCGCGCGGACCGCGTTGCGGCCTGCGCAACCTGCGCCTGGTGGGGGACTCCGTCTTTCCCGGGCAGTCGACGGCAGGCGTTGTTTCTGGCGCGATGCGTGTGACGCGGGACGTGCTGCGTCAACTGGCGCTGTGAGGCAGCCCGCCTGCTTGACAGGGTCAGGCCCAGGGAATAGGATTGGGTCAGGCAATGACCGGCCACAACGCAGAGCGAAACCCTTTATTTCCATGCTGGACGCATGCACGACCATCGTGGACTGCTCTGGCGACCTGATTCGCCTGGCGCTTGCCGAAGACCTCGGTGAGCGCGGGGACGTCACCTCGCTGGCCACACTCACCTCCGGCAAAAGGGCAATGGCCCGGATCCACGCCAGGACCGAAGGCGTGCTGGCGGGCCTGCCTCTGGTTGCCCGGGTATTCAGGGAGCTGGATGCGGAGGTCCGCGTCCGTCTGACCAGGAGTGATGGCGAGCAGGTGGCAGCCGGGGAGATGCTGTGTGAGATTGAGGGTCGGGCCGTAACGCTGCTGGGCGCTGAACGGACAGCGCTAAATTTTTTGCAGCACCTGAGCGGGATTGCCACCCTCACGCGACGCTACGTCGATGCGGTGGCCGGCACGGGCGCCACCATTCTCGATACCCGCAAGACCACCCCTGGTTGGCGACGGCTTGAAAAGTATGCGGTGCGGATGGGTGGGGGCAGCAACCATCGCCTTGGCTTGCATGACGCGCTGTTGATCAAGGAGAATCACATCGCCGCCGCTGGCGGGATTACGGCTGCCCTGCTACGCGTACGGGCCTGCTCGGCGGCGGAGGGTCTGCCGGTCATCATTGAGGTGGAGCGTTTGCCCCAACTTGATGAAGCGTTGGGGCTGGCACCGCAGCGCATTTTGCTGGACAATATGTCCCTGGGCGACCTGCGCGAAGCAGTCGTGCGGAGCGACGGGCGCGTGCCGCTGGAAGCGTCAGGAAACATGACTCTGGAGAGAGTTCCGGCGGTCGCGGCTACGGGAGTGGACTTTATCAGTGTCGGCGCGCTGACGCATTCGGCGCCGGTGCTGGACTGTTCGATGAGGATTCTCACGAACGGAGAGACGCTATGGACCAATTAATGATTGCGGATCCGACCGCAGAGGAAACGCTCATAGAGCAGGAAGCCGTCGCGCAGGAACGCATCCGGCGCGCGCGCGCCATTCTGGGTGACGAGGTGGTCATTCTGGGCCACCACTACCAGCGTGACGAGGTCGTGCAATTTGCGGACTTTGTCGGCGACAGCTACCAGTTGAGCGTGGAAGGGGCCCGCGTCAGCGCGAGGGTCATCGTCTTCGCAGGCGTGCACTTCATGGCCGAAAGCGCCGTGATCCTGGGTCGTGAGGACCAGGTCGTCATCCTGCCCAACATGAAAGCCGGCTGCAGCATGGCGGACATGGCCAATCTAGAGCAGGTGCTCGGCGCGTGGGAGGAACTGGGCGACGTGCTGATGGACGACCCCGCCAGCCGTATCATGCCTGTGACCTACATCAACAGCGCGGCCAACCTGAAAGCTTTCGTGGGTGAACACGGCGGCACGGTTTGCACGTCTTCCAACGCGCGCGGCGCGATGGAAATGGCGCTTGCCGAACGCGACAAGGTGTTCTTTTTCCCGGATCAGCATCTGGGGCGCAACACCGGCCGGGACATGGGCGTCCCGCTGGAAGACATGGCGCTCTGGAACCCTTTCGAGCCCTACGGTGGTCTCAGCGACGAGCAAATCCTGAATGCCAGGGTGTTGCTTTGGCAGGGACACTGCAGTGTGCACCAGCAGTTCCGCCCGGAGCATGTGGACCTCTGGCGCCGCCATCACCCGGACATCAACATCATCGTGCACCCGGAGTGCATGATGGAGGTGGTCGAAAAGGCGGATTTCGTGGGGTCGACCGCGTCCATCATTCGAACGGTCGAGGCGGCGGAACCCGGCAGCAAGTGGGCGGTAGGCACCGAAATGCACATGGTCAACCGCCTCAAGGAAGACCACCCTGATCGCATGGTGCAATTGCTTTCGCCCTTTTCCTGCCTGTGCAGCACGATGTACCGCATCAGCCCGCTGGACCTGGCGGAAGTGCTGGAAAATCTCGTGGAGGGCCGTGTCATCAACCGGATCACGGTCCCAGACGACGTCCAGCGCAACGCCCGCCTGGCACTGGACCGCATGTTGTCCATACCCAGGTAATCGCCGTGGATGCGATTCAGACGCATACCCTCATCATTGGTTGCGGCATCGCCGGCGCGGCCGCCGCCCTGCGTCTGAGCGAAAATCGCAATCACGAGATTACCATCATCACCCGCGCCCATGACGCCGCCGACAGCAACAGCGGCCGGGCCCAGGGTGGAATCGTCACGCGTGGACTGGACGATTCGCCGGAAATGCTGGTGGATGACATTTTGCGGGCCGGGGCCGGCCTCAGTTCACCGCGGGCAGCCCGTCTGTTGGCCAGGGAAGGCCCGGACCTCGTGAACTCGGTACTTGTGGAGCAGGTTGGTGTTCGCTTTGATACGATCGCTCCGGGCGAGCCTGAATTCGCGCTGGAAGGAGCGCACAGCACGCGTCGGGTCGTTCACGTCGGGGACCGCACAGGCGCCGCCATCACCGACGCCATGTTGCGGGCCCTCGCCGAACGGCCAAACATCCGTCTCCTTGACGCCCACACCGCGGTTGACCTGATTGTATTTCCGCACCATGCGCTGGACCCGCTGGCCATCTATGAAGCGCCTGCCTGCCATGGCGCTTACGTTTTGCAGCGGGAAACCGGCGAAATCCTTCGTGTGCTGGCGGGCGAGACTGTTTTGGCCACCGGCGGCATCGGACAGATTTACCGCAACACCAGCAACCCGCCCGGGGCGCGGGGAGACGGCCTGGCCATGGCCGGCCGCGCCGGCGCCCGCATCATCAATATGGAATACATTCAGTTTCATCCCACCACGCTCAGTATTCGCGGCGCGCCGAATCTGCTCATCAGCGAAGCCTTGCGTGGCGAAGGCGCCGTGCTGCTGACGCCGGACGGCCAGCCCATCATGCAGCGCCACGACTCCCGCTGGGGAGATCTGGCGCCACGCGACGTGGTTGCCCGCGCCATCCACCGCGAAATGCTTGAGCGGGGTCTGGAGCATGTCTGGCTCGATATCTCGCAAAGGCACTCCGCCGACTTTATTCGTGACCGCTTTCCGCAAATTGTGGAAAACTGCACACGTTACGGCGTGGACCCCACCCGCGAGCCGATCCCGGTCGTGCCCGCCGCCCACTACGCCTGTGGGGGCGTCTTGGTGGATGACCGGGGACGCAGCAGCATTGCCGGGCTTTATGCGGTGGGAGAAGTCAGTTGCACCGGTCTGCACGGCGCCAACCGACTCGCCAGCACCAGCCTGCTCGAGGGCCTGGTTTGGGGCGACCGCGCGGCGCGGCACATTGCCTGCCATGCCGGAGACCCGATCGACGATGCGCGCGTGCCCGGCTGGATGGCGCGCAGCACCCGCCTGCCGGACCCCGGCTTGCTGGAAGGGGACATGACGACCATACGCAACCTTATGTGGCATTATGTGGGTCTGGTGCGCAACGGTGATCGCCTGCAGCGCGCCCAGCGCGAACTGCGGCATTTGTGGCATGAGATTGAAGAGTTTTACCGGACCACACACCTCAACGATGAACTGGTCGGATTGCGCAACGCCGTTCAGGTGGCGCGCATGGTGACCTGGGCGGCCCTGCGTAACCGGCGCAGTCGCGGCACGCATTTCCGTGCGGATGACCCGGCCCTGCAGGCCGGGGGGTACCTGTGAGCAACATGATTTACCTGGATAACAGCGCAACCACGCCGACGGATCCGCGTGTGGTCGCGGCCATGCAACCTTACTGGAGCGAGGTCTTCGGCAATGCTTCCAGTTTGCACGCTGCCGGCAAGGCAGCCGATGCGGCCATTCAACGCTCCATAGAGACCATCGCCAGGGTAGTCAACTGCCGCGACGGAGGTCCACCGGAACTGGTGTTTACCAGCGGCGGCACGGAAGCCGACAATCTTGCGCTCAAGGGCGTGGCTCATGCCATGCGCGCGCGCGGCCGCGGCAACCACGTCATCACGACGGCCGCCGAGCATCATGCCGTGCTGGACGTGGCGCAGGAGCTGGCGGGTGAAGGCTTCGACGTCACTTTCCTGCCGGTCGATTCAACCGGTCGTGTAACCCCGGCCCAGGTCGTTGAGGCCATGCGGCCGGACACGGTGCTGGTGAGCATCCTGTATGCCAGCAACGAGATCGGCAGCATCAACCCGATTGCCGACATCGGCGCGGCGATCAAGGAAAAAAACCGGCGCGTGCCCTTTCACACCGATGCCGTCCAGGCGCCCGGTCTCCTGCCGCTGGACGTGCAGGCGCTAAACGTGGACCTCATGAGTCTTGCCGGGCACAAATGCTACGGGCCAAAAGGCATTGGCGTCCTGGTGGTGCGACGCGCGATTGGCCTCAAGGCGCAAATTGTGGGTGGCGGCCAGCAGGCCCATCGACGCAGCGGCACGGAGCCGCTGCCGCTCATTGTGGGCCTGGCGCGGGCGCTGGAACTGGCGGAAGCCGAACGGACGGCGACCTGCGCCCGGCTGGTCGACCTGCGTGACGAACTGGTCCGGCAGGTGCTGGCCAACGTTCCGGAAGCCACGTTGACCGGGCATCCGCAGGAACGGCTGGCGGGCCACAGCAGCTTTGTATTGCGCTGGCTCAATGGCGACTCGATCCTGCTTGATCTGTCGGAACTGGGAATCTGCGCCAGCGGCGGCAGCGCCTGCACCTCCGGGCAACAGGAACCGAGCCACGTGCTGCTGGCCTGCGGCGTGGATAGCGACCGCCTGATGGGCCAGATGCGATTCGTGTTGGGCAAACACAACACCGCGGCGCACGTGGAGCGTCTGGTTTACCATCTGCGGACCCTGGTCGAGCGACACCGGGCGATGGCGCCGCAACCCGGTTAGTATATCAGCACCACGGGCGCCAGTCGCTGGAACACCGGTAGTGACGGCAAAACACAAAGAGGATGAGATGACGAACGGAGCGAAAGTCAACAAGGTTGTGCTGGCCTACAGTGGTGGCCTTGACACGTCGGTTATCGTCCCCTGGCTGAAAAACAATTTCAGCGACTGCGAAGTCATTTGCTTTTGCGCGGACCTGGGTCAGGAAGAAGAGCTGGAAGGTCTGGACGAAAAGGCCCGTGCGTCGGGCGCCAGCAAACTTTACGTGCGGGACTTGCGCGAGGAGTTTCTGTCGGGCTTCGCGCTGCCAACCCTGCGCGCCGGCGCCATTTACGAGCGGGAGTATCTGCTGGGCACCTCCTTTGCCCGGCCCCTCATTGCCCGGCATCTGGTTGACGTTGCCGAAATCGAGGACGCTGATGCCGTTGCCCACGGCTGTACCGGCAAGGGCAACGACCAGGTGCGTTTTGAGTTGACTGTCATGGCCCTGAATCCCAGGCTACGGGTCATCGCGCCCTGGCGCGAGTGGGATATCCGCAGCCGCGAGGACGCGCTGGCCTATGCCGAAGAGTTCAACGTCCCGGTGACGCAAACCGAACGCGATATCTACAGTCGGGACCGCAATATCTTTCATCTCAGCCACGAAGGCGGCCTGCTGGAAGACCCCTGGAACGAGCCGGAAGAATCGATGTACAAGCTGTCCCGCAGCCCGCAGGACGCGCCTGATGAGGCCCGTCTGATTGAGCTGGGATTCGAACAGGGTCACCCGGTCTCGCTGGATGGCGACGCAATCGGCCCGGTTGAACTGTTCCAGCGGTTGAATCGCATCGCTGGCGAACACGGCATCGGCCGGAGCGACATCGTCGAAAACCGGCTGGTTGGCATGAAGAGTCATGGCGTGTACGAAACGCCGGCCGGCACGGTTCTGCTGCGCGCCCACCGGGCGCTGGAGAGCATCACGCTGGACAAGCAGACGATGCAATACAAGGACCTGCTTGCCTCGAAGTATGCGGAGCTGGTCTACAACGGTCAGTGGTACACGCGGCTGCGAGAGGCGCTGGATGCCTTCGTCGACGTGACCCAGCAGCAGGTGAACGGCTCGGTGCGCCTCAGACTTTACAAGGGAAACCTGATTCTGGCGGGGCGCAAGAGCCCGACCGGTTTGTATCGTGAGGACTACGCGTCCTTTGGCGAGGAAGACGTTTACGACCAGAAGGACGCGGAAGGCTTCATTCGTCTTTTCGGCCTGCCGCTTAAGGTGGAAGCACAGCAGGACATCGAACGCACAGGACGCAGCCACTACCGTCAATAGAAGACTGCGCTGCGCAATCAGGAGGTTGCCATGGCCTTGTGGGGCGGCCGCTTCGCCGAGCCAACGGATGAAGACCTGAGGACGCTGAACGACAGCATAGGTTTTGACCGCCGCCTGTACCGGGAGGACATCGCCGGCAGCCAGGCCTGGGCGAGAGCGCTGGTCGGCGCCGGGATACTGTCCCAGGACGAAGCGGATCAAATCGTGTCCGGTCTGCAGCAGGTCCTGAAGGAATTTGACCAGGCCACTTTCGAACTGCAGCCTGGCGACGAAGACATCCACACGGCCGTGGAACGGCGTCTGACGGAACTGGTCGGGCCCGTTGGCGGCAAGCTGCACACCGGCCGCAGCCGCAATGATCAGGTGGCGACAGACTTCCGGCTGTGGTGCATGGGCGCTTGCGAGACGATTGGCGCCCGCCTGCGTGATCTGCAGGAGGCGTTGGTGCAACGGGCGACGGATCACCAGGTTACGCTGATGCCCGGCTATACGCATCTGCAACCGGCGCAGCCGGTCGTGCTGGCGCACTGGCTGCTAAGTTTTTTCTGGATGCTGCAGCGCGACCGGGACCGACTGGTCGTGGCGCGCAACAACGCCGCCGTGCTGCCCCTGGGTTCGGGAGCGTTGGCCGGAACGCCACTGGCAGTCGACCGCCATGCCATGGCGCAGGAACTGGGGTTCACCTCGATCAGCCAGAACAGCCTGGACAGCGTGAGCGACCGGGACTTTGTGGCCGAAACCCTGTTCGCCCTTGCATTGGCAGGGGTCCATTTGAGCAGGCTGGGCGAGGACGTCATTCTCTACAGCAATCCGCTCTTCGGCTTTTTCGCGCTCGACGATCGTTACAGCACCGGTTCCAGCCTCATGCCGCAGAAACGCAACGCCGACCCCCTGGAGTTGGCGCGGGGCAAGTCCGGCCGGCTCATCGGCAACCTGTCCGGCTTGCTGGCGACGATGAAAGGACTTCCGACAGCCTACAACAAGGATTTGCAGGAGGACAAGGAAGCTCTCTTCGATTCCATAGATGCGCTCAATGCCCTCTTGCCGGTGTTGACGGCCGTCATCCACACCCTGGGGATCAACCCGGACAGGATGCGCGCGGCGCTGGACGAAGAAATGCTGGCGACCGATTTGGCCGACTATCTGGTGGCGCAGGGCCTGCCATTTCGGGAGGCGCACCATGCGGTTGGCGCCGCGGTGCGGGCCGCCGCCGACGCCGGCCTGCCGCTGTCGCAGTTGCCATTGCCGACCCTGCAGGGGTGTCATGCCCTGTTTGCCGCGGACGCGCGCGAGGCGTTTGACTTTGACAAGTCGGTCCGCAGCCGTGATTCCGCCGGCGGCACGGCGCCCGCTGCCGTAGCGAAGCAACTGGAGGCAGCGCGATCGGCGCTGGAGGGTTGATCTGGCGCATTTGCCGGAAATTACCGGCAATTTGACTGAAACAGGTCTATTGCCATCGAACCCTGGCCCAATGCTTGACAGTCTCAATTGCCACGCTACAATAGGCCCGTTCGGCAGATCTGTGCGGAGCAGGCTGATGAATCGAAACATCGCCGCTGCCAACAATTTGCTACCCGTCGTTCTTCTCCTTCTTGTCATTATTGGCGTCGCATAGCGTGGCGGGTGGTTGCTCCGGCCGGTAACCGGCAGAATGAACGCAAACCCCCGCAGAGGGGTTTTTTTAGTGATGCGGGTGCCTTGAAACCAACAGAGACGGGGGCGGTCAATGAATGCTGAGTGGATCTGGCATAACGGCGAATTTATGCGCTGGGAAGATGTGAACGTGCACGTCTCGACCCATGCGCTGCACTACGGCTCCAGCGTTTTCGAGGGTATTCGCGCCTACACCACTCCGCACGGGCCGGCCGTGTTTCGCCTCCCCGAGCACACCAGACGCCTTTTCTACTCCAGCAGGGTTGCGCGTCTGGACGTCCCCTTCACCGAAGACGAAATCAACGAGGCCATACTCGAAACGATTGCCCGCAACGGCCATCAGGCCTGCTACGTGCGGCCCCTGGTGTTTCGCGGCGCGGGGCCACTGGGCCTCGAAGGGCGCAAGAACCCGGTTGACGTGACGATTTTCACCATGGAGTGGGGCGCCTATCTGGGTGTGGAAGGCCTTGAAAAGGGCGTGGACGTGCAAGTCAGTTCGTGGCGCCGCCTTGCGCCGGGCACGGCGGTCTCCATGGCCAAGATCGGCGGGCAATACGTCAACAGCCAGTTGATCAGCATGGAAGCGCACGACAACGGCTTCGACGAAGGCCTGGCGCTGGACTCCTCCGGCAATGTCAGTGAAGGCGCCGGTGAAAACATTTTCGTCATCGTTGACGGCGTGGTGTATACGCCGGGCGGCTGGGCGAGCATTTTGCCCGGAATCACCCGGGACAGCGTGCTGACCATCCTGCAGGACATGGGCGTGGAAGTGCGCTTCGAGACCATAGCCCGTGACATGTTGTACCTGGCCGATGAAGTGTTTTTCACCGGTACGGCGGCGGAGATTACGCCGGTGCGATCTATCGATCGCCTGCAGGTCGGGGAAGGAAAGCGCGGCCCCGTCACGAAAGAGGCGCAGGACCAGTTTTTTGCAATCACGTCGGGTGAAGTGGCGGACCGTCACGGCTGGCTGACGCCGGTGCCGGCGGCAGTCCACCAACGCGGGTAGAGGCGGAGGAGCGACATGGAGCTCACAGGCTCGGAAATCTTGATGGAGTGTTTGCTGCGCGAAGGGGTCGACGTCATGTTTGGCTACCCCGGTGGCGCCATATTGCCGACCTACGACGCCATGACGAAATACCCGCAAATCCATCACGTCCTGGTGCGGCACGAGCAGGGCGCATCGCACATGGCAGATGGCTACGCCCGCGCGACGGGCAAGGTGGGCGTGGCCATTGCCACCAGCGGGCCAGGGGCGACCAATCTCGTCACCGGCATGGCCACGGCAATGATGGACTCGTCCCCGATTGTATGCATCACCGGCCAGGTCCCGCGCGCGGCCATCGGTTCGGATGCCTTCCAGGAAACCGATGTGACCGGTGTCAGCCTGCCGGTGACCAAACACAACTTTCTGGTCATGGACGTGGAGGAACTGGCATGGACCGTGCGCGAAGCCTTTCACATCGCGCGCAGCGGTCGTCCCGGGCCGGTGCTCATCGACATCCCCAAGGACGTGCAGATTGCCGGCACGGAATTCGTGTATCCGGAAGGTGAGATTGTGCTGCCTGGCTACCAGCCGCGAACGACCGCCAACGAGGATGAACTGGACGCCGCCGGGCGCCTGATCAACGAAGCGCAGCGCCCGATCATTCTGGCCGGACACGGCATTCTGATGTCCGGCGCAACGGACGAACTGCTGCACCTGGTCGAACGTTCCGGCGTTCCGGTCGCGCTGACCTTGCTGGGGAAGGGGGCCTTGCCGGAGAATCATCCGCTTTCGCTGGGCATGATGGGCATGCATGGTACTGCCACCAGCAACCATTCCATCCAGGAAGCAGACCTGCTGATCGCCCTGGGGATGCGCTTTGACGACCGGGTTACGGGCAACCTGGCGACCTACTCGCAACATTCCCGCAAGATCCACGTCGACATTGATCCCTCGGAAATCAACAAAAACGTCCCGGTAGACGTGGGCATCGCGGGCGACCTGCGCACTGTCATTACGCAGTTGTTGCCGCGCATTGAAAGGCAACAGCGCGTCGACTGGCTGGCGCGCATACGCGACTGGCAGGAAGACGACGACGAGCGAGACATCTTGCACCAGGACACGGGCGATCGACTGCTCGGCGCCCAGGTGATCAATGATTTGTGGTTGCACACGGGCGGTGATGCCGTCACCGTCACCGACGTGGGCCAACACCAGATGCTGGAGGCCCAGTACTATCCGCACCAGCGTCCTTCAACGTTGATCACCAGCGGTGGCCTGGGGACGATGGGGTTCGGTTTTCCGGCGGCCATCGGCGCGAAATTTGCTTTGCCCGACGAGGAAGTCTGGGCAATTGTCGGAGATGGTGGCTTTCAGATGACGATGTGCGAACTGGCAACCGCGGTTCAGGAAAAAACCAACGTCAACATCGCCATTTTGAACAATGCCTTTCTGGGAATGGTGCGCCAGTGGCAGGAGTTCTTCTATGAGGAGCGCTACCACGCGACGCCAATGTTCAACCCGGACTTTTGCCTCTTCGCCGATGCCTATGGCGTGCCCAACATGCGGGTGACCAGACGGGAACAAGTCGAGGAGTCAGTGGCTTTTGCGCGCAGCGTTCAAGGGCCGGTGCTGATCGAATACGTCATCGAGAAAGAAGACATTGTGTATCCGATGGTTCCGGCCGGCGCTGACCTGCATGCGATGATCCGGCGGCCGAAACCCGGGGAACGGGAAAGCGCATGAGCGATGAAACCCCAATGGAACAAAAGGTCACCCTGGTCACCCTGGTCGACAACCGGCCGGGAGTCCTGAACCGCATTGCCAGCCTGTTCCGACGGCGAAATTTCAACATCGACAGCCTGACGGTCGGGCGGACCCACCGACCGCACGTGTCCCGTATGACGATCGTCGTCGATGCGCGCCTGGCCAACGTCAACATCATTGCCGCCAATTTGCGCAAACTGGTCAACGTCATTGAGGTGCGGGTCGTATCTGACGAACCGCACGTCAGCCGGGATCTGGCGCTCATCAAGGTGCGCACCGATGACCCTGAGTCGCGCAACATGGTGACCGAAATCTGCGAGCGCTATCCGGGCCGAATTGTCGACATGGGCGTGAAGGTCGCTATCGTCGAAGTGACGGCTCATGAAGAACAGGTCGAGGCGATGATCGAGGAGTTTCGGCCCATCGGCATCGTGGAAATGGTGCGCACGGGCGTCGTGGCCATGGGTCGCGGCATTCGCATTCAGGACACGCAATACGAGCCCCCGCAGATGCGCGCGGGGACCCGTGACAACGGCGTTCAGAAGAACATTCTGTAGACCGGCGGAATCGTTCCGTCGGCGGGCGTGAACCGCGGCGACTGCGCCGGGGTCGGAGAGGAAACGGATGGCGACACTTTACTATGACAAGGATGCGGATTTGGGCCTGCTGGAAGGCAAGACAATCGCCATGATTGGCTATGGCAGCCAGGGGCATGCCCACGCGTTGAACGCGCGCGACAACGGGCAGTGTGTAATCGTTGGCCTGCACGAAGGCAGCAGCAGTCGCGCGAAAGCCGCCGCCGAGGGTCTGGAGGTCATGTCCGTCGCAGAGGCCGCTGCCGCTGCCGACATCATCATGGTCCTGATCCCCGATACCCTGCAGGCCCAGGTCTACGAAGAGTCGATTGAGCCGAACCTCGCCCCGGGCAACATGCTGATGTTTGCCCATGGCTTTAACATACACTTCGACCAGATCAAGCCGCCCCCGGAAATCGACGTCACAATGATTGCGCCCAAGGCGCCCGGACATCGCGTGCGTGAAATCTTCACCGAGGGCGCCGGCACGCCCGGTCTGCTGGCCGTCGCCCAGGATGCCACAGGCAACGCGAAGGCGATGGCCCTGGCCTATGGGCGCGCCATCGGCTGCACCCGCGCCGGTGTGATCGAAACGACCTTCCGTGAGGAGACCGAGACCGATCTTTTCGGCGAGCAGGTGATTCTCTGCGGCGGCGTTACGGCGCTGATCCGGGCGGCCTTCGAGACTTTGGTCAAGGCCGGCTATCAGCCGGAAGTGGCCTACTTCGAGTGTCTACACGAGTTGAAGCTGATCGTTGACCTGCTATACGAAGGCGGCCTGAGTTACATGTGGTACAGCGTCAGCAATACGGCCGAATACGGTGGCTACGAAATCGGCGATCGCATCGAGGGTATGGTCAGCGAGGACCTGGACGGCATTTTGCAGGACATCCAGTCCGGCAAGTTTGCCAGGGAATGGGTGCAGGAGAATCGCGAGGGCTTGCCTCGCTTCACGCAGCGCCGTCAGCGTGAACACGACCTGCTGATCGAGCAGGTTGGTGAGGAACTGCGCGACATGATGACCTTCCTCGCCTCAAAGAAGGTGCGCCAGGCGTCCGGCAACTGACGGGAACACTGGCCGGCGCTGCAGGGAAAGGAGGTGAATGCGATGTCTGAAGACGGTCTTGTTGACCTTATGTCGCCAATGCATTCGCCCGCCTGGCCTGAGGAAAGGAACGCGCCAAATGGACAATGACAATGTCGTAAGGATCTTTGACACCACGCTGCGTGACGGGGAGCAGAGCCCCGGCGCCACCCTCAGCAGCGCTGAAAAGCTTGAGATTGCCCGTCAGCTGGCGCGGCTTGGCGTGGACATCATCGAGGCCGGCTTCCCTGCGGCCTCGCCGGATGACATGGCCGCCGTGCAGCGCATCGCGCGAGAGGTCGGCACAGCGGATGGGCCGGTCATCTGCGGGCTGGCGCGGGTGGTGGAATCGGACATTCGGGCGAGCTGGGAAGGCGTGCGGGAGGCCGCCAAACCGCGCATCCACACCTTCCTCGGCACTTCGGATATCCACCTGCAGTACCAGACCGGCCTGACGCGCACGGAAGGGCTGGAGGCCGTACGCAAGGGCGTCAGCCTGGCGCGCAGCCTCTGCGAGGACGTCGAATTCAGCCCGATGGATGCCGGCCGCACGGACAAGGCCTATCTGGTGGAAGTCTGTGCCCTGGCGATCCATTGTGGCGCCACCACGCTCAACATTCCGGACACGGTTGGCTATGTGACGCCGGAAGAGTGGCAGGAGACGATCTCTTCGCTGATTGCGGAGACTCCGGGCGGCGGCCCGGGAAGCGGCGTCATTTGGTCCGTGCATTGCCACAATGACCTCGGTCTGGCCACGGCCAACACCTTGGCCGGTGTGCTGGGCGGTGCGCGACAGGTCGAGGTGACCCTGAACGGCATCGGCGAACGCGCCGGCAACACCAGCCTTGAAGAAGTGGTGATGGCGATTCGCACGAGGCCGCAGTTCTATCACGTGACGACCAATATCGAGTCGCGCGAACTCATCAAGACCAGCCGCATGGTCAGCAACTATACGGGGCTTGCCGTGCAGGCCAACAAGGCCATTGTGGGGCGCAACGCCTTCGCCCACGAGGCCGGTATCCATCAGGACGGCGTCCTGAAGGAGGCCAGCACCTACGAGATCATGGTGCCGGAGGACGTGGGTCTGGCGTCCAGCGAACTGGTATTGGGCAAACACAGCGGCCGCCATGCCCTGCGCGCGCGTTTGCGGGAACTGGGATACGAGATTGATGGCGATGAACTGCGACAGGTCTTTGCGCGCTTCAAGGACCTGGCGGACGCCAAGAAGACCGTAACCGATGCCGATCTTGAGGCGCTGGTGCATGATGAAGTCCAGGGCCTCCAGGAGTTCTTTCATCTGGTTGACATTCAGGTCTCCTGCGGCACGATGGGTCTGCCGACGGCCACGGTCAAGCTGGCCTGCGAGGACGGCAGCGTGGTCGTGCAGCCTGCCGTGGGGACCGGCCCGGTGGACGCCTGCTACAAGGCCATCGATGCCGTCGTGAAGGCGCCCAACACGCTGCTGGAATACAGCGTGCACAGCGTCACCGAAGGGATTGACGCCGTGGGTGAAGTGACCGTGCGCATCAACCCGGAGGGCGAGGACCGTTCCTTCGGCGGCTATGGCGCGGACGACGACATCATCGTGGCAAGCGTCCGGGCCTATCTGGCGGCGCTCAACCGCATGCTGGCGGTGACCGGCGCCGGCGGCCGCACGCCCGAAGGCAGGGTCGCAACGGTGAGTCTGCAGTGAACAGGGACGGGATCCAGCACCACAAAGTGTCGGAAAGGGATGAACGATGAGCGAAAACGGCCAGCGACCCAGGACCCTGTTTGACAAGGTGTGGGACAGTCACGTCGTGCGGCCGCCGGCCAACGGCGCTCCGACTGTGCTGTACATCGATCTGCACCTCGTCCATGAAGTGACCTCGCCGCAGGCCTTCACCACCCTGCGCGAGCGTGGCCTCAAGGTGCGTCGGCCGGACCGCACGCTGGCGACGATGGACCACAGTACGCCCACGACGCCACGCAACGAACTGGGCATCATTCTGGTGCCGGATGCCATGGCGGCGGCCCAGCTGGAGGTCATGCGCCGTAATTGTGAAGACTTTGACATTCCGCTCTACGAACTGGGCAGCGAAAACCAGGGCATCGTCCACGTCATCGGTCCGGAGCAGGGACTCACGCAGCCGGGCATGACCATCGTCTGCGGTGACAGCCACACCAGCACCCACGGTGCATTCGGCGCCCTGGCCTTTGGCATCGGCACCAGCGAAGTCGGGCATGTGCTGGCGACGCAGTCTCTGCTGCAGGAGAGGCCGGGTTCGATGGCCGTCCGCGTCGATGGCCGGCTGCAAGCGGGCGTCACGGCCAAGGACATCATCCTGGCCGTGATCGCGGAGATCGGAATCGGCGGCGGCACCGGTCACGTCATTGAGTACATGGGCGAGGCCATTCGCAGTCTCGGCATGGAAGGGCGCATGACCGTTTGCAACATGTCGATCGAGGGAGGGGCGCGCGCCGGCATGGTCGCGCCGGATGACACGACCATCGATTACATCAACGGTCGCCCCTATGCCCCCCGTGGGGAGACCTGGGACGCAGCCGTCGCCGCCTGGCGACAACTGCCTGGCGATGAAGGCGCGACATATGACCGTGAGGTTGTGCTGGATGCGGCTGACCTGACGCCGATGATCACCTACGGTACGAATCCGGGCATGGGCATGCGCATCACGGAGCGGGTGCCGGACCCCGACCGCCTGGGCGACCTGACGGCGAAGCTTGCGCTGGACAAGGCGTTGAATTACATGGGCCTGCAACCGGGACAGAGTCTCCTCGGCAAGGCGGTGGACGTGGTCTTTGTGGGCAGTTGCACCAATTCGCGCATCTCCGATCTGCGTGAGGCGGCGCGGATCATGCGCGGTCGCAAGGTGGCTGACAGCGTGCGCATGATGGTGGTGCCGGGCTCACAACAGGTCAAACGCCAGGCCGAGGCCGAGGGGCTGGACGAAGTATTTCGGGCGGCGGGCGCAGAGTGGCGCGAGGCCGGTTGTTCTATGTGCATCGCTATGAATGGTGACCAGCTGCAGCCAGGACAATACGCCGTCAGCACCAGCAACCGAAACTTTGAGGGCCGCCAGGGCAAGGGCGGGCGCAGTTTTCTGGCCAGCCCCCTGACGGCAGCCGCCAGCGCCATCAAGGGCGCGATCACAGACGTCCGCAGCCTGCAAGGGGAGCACGCCTGATGGAGCCAGTCACCGCCTTTTCGGGTCAGATCGTGGCGATGCCGATCAACGACATCGACACCGACCAGATCATCCCGGCGCGTTTTCTCAAGACGACCGACAGCGCGGGCCTGGGCAAGAACCTCTTCGCCGACTGGCGTTACGAAGTTGACGGCACGCCCAGGGCGGACTTTGTGTTGAATCAGCCGCGGCACGCCCACGCAACTGTGCTGGTGGCCGGCGACAACTTCGGCTGCGGCAGTTCGCGCGAACACGCGCCTTGGGCGCTTCGGGGCGCCGGCTTTCGCGCTGTGGTCAGCACCAGCTTCGCCGATATCTTTCGCAACAATGCGTTGCAAAACGGGCTCTTGCCGCTGCAGGTTGATGAAGAGACGCAGCAGCAGCTCATCAGTCTGGCTCAGGAAGACGCCGGCACGACTGTGGCTGTTGACCTGGAAACACAGACCCTCACCTTGCCGGATGGTCGCGACGTGGGATTCCCGATCGACGGTTTTGCGCGCCACTGCCTGCTAAACGGCATCGACCAGCTGGGCTTTTTGCAAAGCCTTGAGGATGACATCTTCGCCTGGGAAGAGAGCCATCCGGCGCGGGTCAACACCCTGGCGTCCGCCTGAGTTGCTCGCTGTGAAACGGAGTATCTGACATGGCCATCGCCATCTACGACACGACGCTGCGGGATGGTACGCAACGCGAGGGAATCTCGCTGTCAGTGGCGGACAAGCTGCGCATCACGCAACTGCTGGACGACCTGGGCGTCGCCTACGTTGAGGGTGGCTGGCCGGGCTCCAATCCCCGTGACGTCGCCTATTTCGACCAGGTGCAGGATCTGGACCTGAAGCACGCCCGCATCGCGGCCTTTGGCTCCACCTGCCGCAAGGGCGTGGAACCGGCGGCGGATGCCAACATTCGGGCCCTCGTGGATGCAGCCACGCCGGTGGTGACTCTCGTGGGCAAGACCTCCATGTTGCACGTCAACGACGTGTTGCAGACGACGCCGCAAGAAAACCTGCGCATGATCGAGGCCAGTGTCAGCCATTTGAAGTCGCTGGGGCGCGAGGTCGTCTACGACGCCGAACACTTTTTCGATGGCATCAAGCTGGACCTTGAATATGGCATGGATACGGTGGCCGCAGCGGTGCGGGGCGGCGCCGACTGTGTCGTGCTCTGCGATACCAACGGCGGCTCGCTTCCCTGGGAAATCGCGCGTTACTTTCGCATGATGCAGCAAGCCTTCCCAGAGGTCTCACTGGGCATTCACACGCACAATGATAGTGAACTGGCCGTGGCCAACACCATCGCGGCCGTGAAGGAAGGCGCGACCCACGTTCAGGGGACCATTAACGGCTACGGCGAACGCTGCGGCAACGCCAACCTGTGCAGCATCATTCCGGACCTGCAACTGAAGATGGGCTACGAATGCGTACCGGCCGCCAACCTGACGACCCTGACCAGGCTGGCGCGCACGGTCGCCGAAATCGCCAACCTGGCGCCGGATACGCATCTGGCCTTCGTGGGTCGCAGCGCCTTTGCCCACAAGGGGGGCATCCACGTCGCGGCGGTGCGACGCAATGCGGACAGCTACCAGCACATCGAACCGACCCTGGTTGGCAATGAATCCCGGGTGCTGGTCTCCGACTTGTCCGGCCGCGGAAACCTGCTGAGCAAGGCGGAAGAGCTGGGTCTGGACACGACGCGCGACGAGGCGGTCCAGGTTCTGCAGGAAGTCAAGGAACTGGAAAACCAGGGCTTTGTCTTTGAGGGCGCCGAGGCCTCTGTCGCCATTCGCCTGCATCGGGCGCGCCCGGACTACACGCCCCTGTTCGAACTGATCGATTACACGACTATTGTAGAGCAGCGCCAGGGCAGGGGCACGGTTGCCGAAGCGATGGTCAAGATCGAGATTGAGGGCGAGATCGCCCATACGGCGGCCGAAGGCAACGGGCCGGTCAACGCCCTGGATGAAGCGCTGCGCAAGGCCATGCGCTCCCGCTATCCTGAACTGGACGATTTCCATCTGGTGGACTACAAGGTGCGCATTCTCGATGGTGCCAGCGGCACTGCAGCCACGACGCGCGTTCTGATTGACACCCAGTGCGGATCGCAGCGCTGGAGTACGGTGGGCGCCGGGACGAACATCATTCAGGCCAGCTGGCTGGCGCTGGTGGACAGCGTTGAGTACGGCCTGCGCATCGCCGGGACTGAATCTCCTGTTGCGTCGCGGGACGTGTCAGAGACGGCATTTGCAATCAGGGAGTGACGATGGCAACGGCAAAGATTCTGGTTCTGCCGGGAGATGGCATTGGCCCGGAAGTGACGACTCAGGCGAGCGAAGCCTTGCGCCGCGTGGCTCAGCGCTTCGGTCACGACTTTCGCTTCGAGGAAGCCCTGATGGGCGGCGTCGCCATTGACCGCACAGGGGAGCCCCTGCCGGCAGATACCCTGCGCCGGGGAGAACAGGCCGATGCCATCCTGATGGGCGCCGTCGGCGGCCCGAAATGGTCGGACCCCAACGCCAGCGTGCGCCCCGAGCAGGGCCTCTTGCAGATTCGCCAGCACTTCGGCCTTTTCGCCAACCTGCGGCCGGTGAAGGCCTGGCCCGCGCTGGTCCAGCACGCGCCCTTGCGGCCGGACCTGCTGGAAGGCGTGGACATGCTCTTTGTGCGCGAACTGACAGGTGGCATCTATTTCGGTGAGCGTCAGGAAGCCGGCAGTGGCGACAGCGCCTACGATACCATGTTTTACAGCGCCGACGAAGTCAAACGCGTGACGGACGTGGCCTTTCGCGCGGCGCAGGGTCGACGTGGCAAGCTGGCCTCGATCGACAAGGCCAACGTTCTGGCTTCCATGCGACTGTGGCGGCGCACCGTGATGACGCTCGCCGAGGGCTACGGCGACGTGGAGGTGGAGCATCTGCTGGTGGATGCCGCCGCCATGCATCTCCTGACGCGCCCGGCTGACTTCGACGTCATCGTGGCCGGCAACATGTTCGCCGACATTCTCAGTGACGAGGCATCGGTTCTGGCGGGCTCGCTGGGCATGCTGCCCTCCGCCTCGCTCGGCACGGGAACCTTCGGCATCTACGAGCCGATTCATGGCTCGGCGCCCGATATCGCGGGCAAGGGCATCGCCAACCCGATCGGCATGATTCTCAGCGCCGCCCTCTTGCTGAGATACAGCCTGCAACTGGAGGCGGAAGCCCAGGCGTTGGAAGAGGCGGTCACCAGGGCGCTGGATGGCGGCGCGCGCACCGCGGACATCGCCCCGCCCGGGATGGCTGCCATGAGGACGGAGGAGATGGCGCAGGCCATTTTCGACCAGCTCTAGGACCTGCGGCTTGACAGCCGCGTCCGGCTGTGTCAGGCTGTTGGCGCAGCTTGAAAACCTCACAGAATCATCAAGAGTGGTGGAGGGAACGGCCCTGCGAAGCCACGGCAACCCCTGTAGTTCGGGAAGGTGCCAACTCCGTCGGTTTGCAGAGAGCCGGGAGATGAGTGCGGACGTGAGGTTTTTCCGCCAGTAACCGAAAACAGGGACTTCGTACGGAAGTCGTCAGGTGGCCCGGATCCGTCCGGGTTTTTCTTTTCTCCTGACCCGGGAAAGGTGAGGCATGACAGAGACCATACAGGAGCGGGAGATGGCCGGGGTGGCACATGGCAACAGCACACGCGCGATCCATAGCGGCGCGCCGCGTCGCAAGGCCTACAACTCCCTGACCACTCCCGTCGTGCAAACGGCGACCTACACCTTTGCGGATACGCAGGCGCTGGTCGATTTCATGCGGGCCAAGACCTGGGGCGATGGAGTCGACAACGAAGAATACGGACGCTACGGCAACCCGACGGTCGCGGCCGTCGAGCGTCGCCTGGCCTCCCTGGACAGCGGCGGGGACGCCGCCCTTTTTGCGTCGGGAATGAACGCGGTGACCACCGTGCTGCTCGCTTCGCTATCCACAGGCACGCACGTGGTCATGACCGATGACTGTTACCGGCGCACGCGTCAGTTCTGCGGCACATTCCTGCGTCGCCTGGGCATCGAGACCAGCGTCGTCCCCATGGGCGATTATGAAGCGCTGGAAGCGGCGGTACGCAGCCACCACAAAACGCGCTACATCATCTCCGAGAGTCCTACCAACCCTTACCTGCGGGTGGCCGACCTGGAGCGCATTGCCGACATCGCGCGCCGGCATCGCGTCCGCACCCTGATCGACAGCACCTTTGCCACGCCGATCAACCAGCGGCCGCTGGAATGGGGAATCGATCTGGTCATTCACAGCGCGACCAAGTATCTCTCCGGCCACAACGACCTGCTGGCGGGCGTGGTCTGCGGCAGTCGCGAGCGCATCGCGGCCTTTCGCGAGGCGCGCGGCGTCATGGGTGGCGTGGTGGACCCGCAAAATGCCTTCCTGCTGGAGCGCGGCCTGCGCACCCTTGGAATGCGGGTGGAGCGTCAGAATCGCTCGGCGCTGGAAGTGGCGGCGTACCTCGAAACCCATCCCCGCATTGAACGCGTCTGGTATCCGGGTCTTGCCTCCCATCCCGACCACGAAACAGCACAGCGCCAGATGACCGGCTGCGGGGGTGTGGTCAGTTTTGAGGTAAGGGCGGGCCTGGAGGGCACGGGACGCTTCATCGACAACCTGCAAATTCCCTTCATCGCGCCCAGCCTTGGCGGCGTTGAAAGCCTGATCGAGCAGCCGGCCCTGATGAGTTACTACGAACAGACGTCGGAGGAACGTCTGGCGCTCGGCATCAGGGACAACCTTGTGCGCTTTTCGGTCGGGATCGAGGACGTCGACGACCTGATTCGAGACCTTGAGCAGGCGCTGGCGCGCCTTTAAGAGGTCTGGGCGCTTTGCAGGCCGTCCACCAGGTCCGCGAAGAGGTCTCCGATTGCCGGGCCCAGCAAGGCCAGAATCACGATCACGACGACGGCAACCAGCACCAGAATCAGCGCGTATTCGACCAGGCCCTGACCTTCATCCGGAATTTTGGGTGGCATGCCGCACACTCCTCTCTCAGACGGGGACGGGTTCGTCCGGCTGCAGAATACGCGAAATTTCCGCGATGGATGGTTCGGCCTGGTGCAGGTGATTGGGCCAGCTGGCGCGCAGCCCCGGCAAGGTGTTGCGATGGTAATTGATCGTCGCGTCGGGGTCCTTGAGTACGTTCCCCGTGAGAATGCCGACCACGCTTTCATCTGGGCCGATAACGCCGGCCTTGGCCAGTTTGCGCGCCCCGGCCAGTGAACAGGCCGAGGCCGGTTCGCAGCCAATTCCCTGGGCGTCGATGCGCGCCTTGGCATCCATGATTTCCTGATCGCTGACCACCTCGACCACGCCTTCCGTCCAGTGAAGCGTGCGCGCGGCCTTTTTCCAGTTGACCGGGTTGCCAATCTTGATGGCGGTGGCGATGGTGTTGGCCTGCAAGGCTTCAAAGTCGTCAAAGCCCTTGCGCCAGGCGCGATACAACGGGTTGGCGCCTTCAGCCTGAATGATGGCGACCCGGGGCACGCGGTCGATCAGACCCAGTTCCAGCAGCTCGTGAAGGGCCTTGCCAAAGGCGGCGCTGTTGCCGAGGTTGCCACCCGGACAAACGATCCAGTCCGGGACCTGCCAGCCCAGTTGCTGAATCGCCTCGAACAAAATGCTTTTTTGCCCTTCCAGCCGGAAGGGATTGACCGAATTGAGGACGTAGATACCCAGTTCTTCACTGATGCTGCGCACCAGTTCCAGGTTACGATCAAAATCCGCGGAGACCTGTATACAGGTGGCGCCGTAGGCGATGGCCTGGGCCAGTTTGCCCAGGGCGATTTCCCGATTCTCGAAGAAGACGATGCCCTCCAGACCCGCCAGGGCCGCATAGGAGGCCAGGGAGGCAGAAGTGTTGCCCGTGGAGGCGCAGGCGACCCGCTGCATGCCCAGCAGGCGCGCCTGGGTGACTCCTCCGGTCATGCCGCGGTCCTTAAAGGAGCCCGTAGGGTTCTCGCCTTCATGTTTCAGCCACAACCGGCCCAGGCCGGCCCAGGCAGCCAGTTTCGGGCTTGGGTAGAGGTTGGTGTTGCCTTCCGGCCGCGTGAAAATCTGGTCGTCGGCCAGATCAGGATAGATCAATTCGCGATAACGCCAGACGCCGCTGTTGTGGGGTGGCCCCAGCGAAGCCAGGCGCCGGTCAAAGAGTTCGTGAGAGACGGTCTGGCGTAGACTGTGCAGATCATGCTGAACGTCCAGCAGGCCACCACAGGTGATGCAGGTGTAGGCGACCTGATCAACCGGGTATTGACGGTCGCAGTCCATGCATTGCAGGATACTCTGCATCAGCGGTACCGTTGACGGGCATTGCGGGCACAGGATAACAGTTTACATGTCGTTTGTCAGGGCATACGCGCCGGCCACAATCGCCAATCTGGGCGTCGGCTTCGACATTCTTGGCATGGCGATTCGCGGAGCGGGCGACGTCGTCGACGTGGCGCTGCGGCCCGACCCTGGCGTGAACCTGCTGTCTGTCAGCGGCGATGACGGCCGCCTGCCGCGCGAGACCGAGCGCAATACCGCGACTGTGGCGGCCGCGGCCGTGCTCCGTCTGGCGGGGGCGGACATGGGGCTGGACGTGCATCTCCTCAAGGGCCTGCCCCTGAACAGCGGTCTGGGCAGCAGCGCCGCCAGCGCCGTTGCGGCGGCGATCGCGACAAACGCCTGCCTTGGGGAACCTCTGCAACGCGAGGAATTGCTGCCGGCCTGCCTCGAAGCAGAGGCCATCGTCAGTGGCTGGCACGCGGACAATATTGCCCCGTCCCTGCTGGGCGGCATTCGCTTGATCGCCGGTACGGAAGCGGATCAGATTCACGAACTGCCGGCACCGGACCAACTGCATCTGGCGCTGGTCACGCCCGAAGTCGATGTACCAACCAGGCTTGCGCGTGAAGTGCTGCCGACCCACGTCACCCTGGCGCAAATGGTCGCTCAAACGTCTGCGGCCGCGCGTCTGGTGGCGGCCCTGTACACGGGAGACCTGGCGACGCTGGCTCAGGCGATGGAGGCGGACGGCGTGGTGGAACCCGCCCGCTCCAGCCTGATGCCAAAGTTGCCGGAGGCGCGTCTGGCCACGCGCGGCGCCGGCGGCCTAGGGCTGTTTATCAGTGGCGCCGGCCCAACGCTCTGCGCGGTTTGCGAGTCTGAAGCGCTTGCGAGAGATGTTGAGGCAGCGCTGGGGGCCGTGTATCAAGAGGCAGGAATCCCTTGTCAGGCCCGGGCGACCCAGGTAGACCCTGCAGGTGCGCGCCTCCTGTAAGCGACATTGTGAAATTCGTAGCAACAGGCTATACTGCGGGTAGTTAACCTAGGTAGTTTATCAGGTGCGGGAGCGCATGGTCGCTCGGGTCAACCATTTCATCAACGGGTCGTGGCGTCCGGCCAGCGATGGCGGGACCTTCACCAGCATTAACCCGGCTGATGAAAGCTGCCTGGCCCAGGTGGCCGCAGGTACCGCTGCCGACGTCAACGCAGCAGCAGCAGCAGCGATGGCCGCCTTTTCTGCCTGGCGCAAGACCCCTGCTCCGGCGCGCGGCGAAATCCTGTACCGCGCGGCCCAATTGCTGTCGGAGCGCAAGGAAGAACTGTCCCGACTGCTGACTCGTGAGATGGGCAAGGTCATCAGTGAAGCCCGTGGCGACGTGCAGGAGGCCATCGACATGGCCTGGTACATGGGCGGCGAAGGTCGCCGCCTCTTCGGGCATACGGCGCCGGTGGAAATGCCGGACAAGTTTGGCATGGCGCTGCGCGAAGCGGTGGGCGTGGTCGGGCTGATCACCCCCTGGAACTTCCCGGTGGCCGTCCCCTCCTGGAAGCTCTTTCCGGTGCTGGTGGCCGGCAATTCGGTCATCCTCAAACCGGCCGAGGACGCGCCGGCGACGGCGGCCCTGTTCGTGCAGATCTGCGCCGAGGCGGGTCTGCCGCCCGGTGTGTTGAACATGGTCTGCGGCGCGGGCGAGACCGGGGCAGCGTTGGTGGCGCATCCGGACGTGCGCGTCATTTCCTTCACGGGGTCGACGAACACGGGCCTTCAGGTCTACCAACGCGCGGCGCGTTTGGGCAAGAAGGTGTCGCTGGAGATGGGCGGCAAGAACGCCATCATTGTGCTGGAGGATGCCGACCTGGACCTGGCGGCGCAGGCCGTCACCTGGAGCGCCTTTGGCACCACCGGTCAACGCTGCACGGCAGCCAGTCGATTGATCGTTCAGCGCGAGGTGCACGGTCAACTGGCGGAGGCCTTGACGGAAAAGGCGCGCAACCTGGTATTGGGTGACGGCCTGGACGAAAGCGTCGACGTTGGCCCTTTGATTAACGAGGCTGCCCTGCAGAAAGTCGAGCGCTACATGGGCATTGCGCGGGAAGAGGGCGCGCGAGTGTTGACCGGTGGCGTACGCGCGGACCTGGGGCAGGGCTGGTTCTTTCAGCCGACCTTGCTGGATGGCGTAACCCGTGACATGCGTGTGGCCCGGGAAGAAATCTTTGGCCCCGTGCTGGCGCTCATCACTGTGGACAGCATGGGCGAGGCGGTCGAGCTCAACAACGAGGTGCGCTACGGTCTGTCCAGCAGCATTTTCACCCGCGATGTCAACCGCGCCTTTCACGCAATGCGGGACCTCTCCAGCGGGATTGTGTACATCAATCACGGCACCAGCGGGGCTGAAATCCAGTTTCCCTTCGGCGGAATTCGCGAGACGGGCAATGGCATGCGCGAGGCCGGTCAGGCAGGACTGGACACTTTTACCGAATGGAAGACGGTCTACGTGGACTACAGCGGTCGTCTGCAACGGGCGCAAATTGACACCGAAGCCCTGCTGCAGGGTGCGACGGGCGAAGGAGACGATTCGTGATGCCAGGGGGATTGCGGTAGATTATGCTGGACTGGGAGTCCAGCCACGCGTTGGCGAGGGTCTTGATGGACGCGCATCCTGACGCGGATCTTGACACGCTGGGTCTGGAGCAGTTGAACGCCTGGATTCTGGAATTGCCGGACTTTGGTGACGACCCACACCTGGTCAATGATGACATCTTGACCGACGTATTGCGCGACTGGTATGAGGAGGTCACGCTGGATGGCGCAAACTGACCTGCGGGCACTGCAGGACACCGAGTTCCCGGTGCCGGAAGAGTTACAGGCCAACATCGCAATCACCAGCCTGGACAAGATTTACAACTGGAGCCGTCGCTCGTCAATGTGGCCGTTGTTGTTCGGCCTGGCTTGCTGCGCCATCGAGATGATCGGCACGGCCGCCTCCCGCTTCGATTTCTCGCGCTTCGGCTTCGAGGTGATGCGCGGCAGCCCGCGGCAGTCTGACCTGATGATCGTCTCCGGCACGGTGACCAAGAAGATGATCGTGCCGATTGTCCGGCTTTACAACCAGATGCCGGAGCCCAAATACGTGTTGGCCATGGGCGCCTGCGCCAGCGGCGGTGGCCCCTTCAAGGAGGGCTACAACGTCGTCTCGGGCGTGGACAAGTATTTGCCGGTGGACGTTTATGTGCCGGGTTGCCCGCCCACGCCGCAGGCCCTGCTTTACGGCATGATCACCCTGCAGAAGAAGATCGACGGCCAGTCACTGGCGAACCTGGACGACGTGCCCTGGTACGGCGTCGGCCCATCGGAGCCCACGCCCGTGCCCGTGCTCGGCCCGGACATCATCGATCCGCGCCAGATGGAACTCATCCGCGAGCAGGCGCAACAGGCTGCGCTGGAAGCGCCCTTTGGCGCGCGCGAGTTGCCCGCCTGGGTGAACCCCGCCGAGGTGGCGCAGGAGACCACAGTGGTCGAGGAAACACAGGACGGGGCGGAGGATGGCATTGATCCCGCCACGGCCGCCCGAATCCGCAAGCGGGAAGAAGCCATGGCGCGCCTGGCGGCGCGGCGTGCTGCGAAGGGCGGACAATGATGGACGTCGTGGCCGACAAGACGCAACTGGATATCAGCGCTTCCATTGAACTGCTCCGGGAACGCTGGCCCGACGCCATCAGCCATGACAATCGGGACGGCTTCAGTGGCATCATCGTCGATCCCGCGCAACTGGATGACGTCGCGCTCGCCATAAGGGACGAGCTGGGCTTTGACTATCTGTCCAGCGTGACCGGAGTCGACTATCTCGGCATTGCGGACCACATGGAGGTGGTCTATCACGCCTGCCGCACAAGTGGCGGGCCCGCGCTGGTGTTCAAGGCGCAGACGGGTCGGGACGACCCGCGGGTGCCCTCACTGGTTTCCGTTTGGCCGGGCGCCGACTTTCAGGAACGCGAGGCCTACGATCTGTACGGCATTCACTTTGACGGCCATCCCGATTTACGCCGCATCCTCCTGTGGGACGGTTTTGACGGGCATCCGCTGCGCAAGGACTGGCAGGAAGCCTATTTCGAGGAAGAACACAAGCCCTTCGACAGCCGCTGGCCTGGCGGGCAGGTGTATCGCGCGGAAGAAAAGAACGTCTTCGGCAAGAACGTCAGGTATCCGGATGACCTCGACCTTGGCCGGCTGAACGACGTGTCGGAGTCGGACCTCTACCAGGGCCTGGGACTCGGTGTGGACGTCCAGGCGCTGGACAGCGACGGCCTGCGCACCGACCGCCTGGTCGTCAACCTGGGGCCGCATCACCCCAGCACGCACGGCGTCTTTCGTATGGTGGTGACTCTGGACGGCGAAACCATCGCCTCGCTGGACCCGGTGATGGGTTACCTGCACCGAAATCACGAAAAAATCGGTGAACGCAACTCTTTCCTGCACAACATGCCCTTCACGGACCGCCTGGACTACATCTCCAGCATGAGCAACAACCTGGGTTATGCCCTGGCCGTTGAGCAGTTGCTTTCCCAGGGAGCGCGTTACTCGCCGCCGACCTATCGCGCCGAGTGTCTGCGTGTTCTGATGGTGGAGTTGACCCGCATCGTCAATCACCTCTGGTCTCTGGGCTTTTTGCTCAACGATCTGGGGGCCTTTTTCACTCCCATGCTCTACGCCAACAACGAGCGGGAAAAAATCCTCGATTTCTTTGAGGCGACGTCCGGTAGCCGGCTGATGTGCAATTACATGCGCTTTGCCGGTGTCTATCGCGACATTCCGGAGCGTATTCGCAGCGTGGCCAACCTGGTCAATGACAAGGTGCGCGACTACAACACCATGGACTACCTCACCGAGATGGTCAACGAACGTCTGCCGCGCTTTCTCGACGAATACGACACCTTGCTGACCCGCAACGAGATTCTGCGTGAACGGACGGTGGGCGTGGGTGTGTTGCTGGCGGAGGATGCCATCGCCCTGAGTACCTGCGGGCCGCTGCTGCGCGCCAGCGGTGTACCCTACGACGTCCGGCGGGCGGATCCCTACAGCATTTATCCGGAACTGGACTTCAACATTCCTGCCGGCAAAAACGGCGACATCTACGACCGCTTTCTGGTGCGTTTTCAGGAGATGCGCGAGAGCGTGCGCATCTTGAAGCAGATTCTGCCGCGGCTTGAGCAAAGCCAGGGTGAGGCCGTGGTGACGAAGATCGGACACACACCGCGCGTCCCGGTCGGCGAGGCCTACGGACGCGTGGAAAATCCCAAGGGAGAACTGGGCTATTACGTCGTCTCCGAAGGAGACCCCAAGGGGCCCCAGAATCCATGGCGCTATCACGTGCGCGCGCCGAGCTTCATCAATCTGACGGCGCTTGGCCCCATGTGCGTGGGTCACAAGGTGGCCGACGTGGTGACCATCCTGGGCAGCATTGACATCGTGCTGGGTGAAACTGATCGCTAAACGGAGCGCCAGGCGAAGGGCGCAAGAGGGCGGGGGAGGACGAATGTACGGTCAGGGAATTGCACGCGGGCTACTGGTCACCATGAAGCACATCGCCCGCTCTTACATGGATGACATTCGCTATGCCGGCCGCAAGTACAGCGGCGAGGGCAACTTCGGTACTCGTCAGGGCATGCAGGCGACCGGGTCCTATACGGTGCAGTATCCGGACGAAAAGGTCGCGGTGCCGGAGCGCTTCCGCTTCATTCCTTTCCTGATCGTCGAGGACCACGATCATCCGGAGCGGCCGGGGCATGACTGGTGTACCAGTTGCGGCATTTGCGCCAAGGTATGTCCGCCGCAATGCATCTGGATCGTGCGCGGCAGGAATCCGCAGACTGGCCGACCTGTACCGGAGCCGGATGCTTTCTACATCGACATCGACATTTGTATGAATTGCGGCTATTGCTCCGAGTTCTGCCCCTTTGACGCCATCAAAATGGACCACGACTACGAGCTGGCCAGCTACGACCGGACCAGCGCCCACATCTTTGACAAGCAGAAGCTCTCGAAAGAAATGAGCCACTGGAAACGCATTGCGCCGACAACCGCGCTCGAGGAAATGCAGGCCCGGGGCGGCTGGGAGCACATGGACATTATTAGAGAGAAGGCCAAGGCTGAACGAGCCGCGGCCCGCGCGCGCAAGTCCGCCCCGAAACAGTCGTCCTGATGCCGGCGCGCGTATGAGCAGTCGACTGGAGGACCTGCGTCAGGCACTCGCCACGGTCATCGAGCCGGAACTAAACCGGGACATTGTCTCGCTGGACATGGTCAGGGACCTGGAGATCGAAGGCCCGGTCGCGCGTTTCACCATTGTTCTGACGACGCCGGCCTGTCCCCTCAAGGACGTTTTCGTCGAGCGTTGCAACGATGCCGTTCTTGGAGCGGTGCCAGGTGTTGAAAGGCTGGACATTCGCTGGGACGCGCAGGTGCCCACCGACCGGCGCATTCATGGCCGCCTCGACGTGCCGATGCACAGCATCATCGCAGTAGCAAGCGGCAAGGGCGGTGTGGGCAAAACGACCGTCGCCACGAACATCGCCGCGGCCCTGGCGGAGGCCGGCGCCGCGGTCGGTCTGATGGACGCGGACATTCTCAACCCCAACGTACCGGTCATGACCGGGCTCGGTTATGGCCGGCCCAAAGTGATCGACGGCAAAATGCAGCCGCTGGAAGCCTGGGGAGTGAAGATCATCAGCACCGGCTTCCTCACTCCGCCGGACAAGCCGATGATCATGCGGGGCCCCATGTTGCACAGCGCCATTCGCCAGTTTTTCACTGACGTCAACTGGGGCCGACTGGACTACATGATTGTGGACCTGCCACCGGGGACCGGTGACGCGCCGCTGTCACTGGCGCAGTCATTCCCGCTGACGGGCGCCGTTGTCGTCACCCAGCCCCAGGACGTGGCGCTTGCCGACGCCCTGCGTTGCGCCGCCATGTTCGAGACACTGGAAGTGCCGCTGCTGGGTGTGGTCGAAAACATGAGCGGCGATTTCTTTGGCAGTGGCGGTGGAGAACAATTGGCGGGCCAACTCGACCTGGCTTTTTTGGGACGCGTTCCGCTGGCGGCGGAGTTGCGCGAAAGCGGCGATTATGGCAGGCCGCTGGTGATCACCGCGGCGGAGAGCGCCGCGGGCGAAGCCCTCGTCTCCGTTGCCCAGGCGGTTGCGGCGCGCGCCAGCGTAATGATGTTGCAGGGCAATGACGTCATTCCCCTGGACGTGATTGGCTAGCAGGGCTCAATCGTCCATCCCGAGCACGCGGATGCCGGAGTCGCTGTCGCCCACCGGGTTGTAGCGACCGATCAACAACCAGAACAAGAGATTCAGGAGCAACGCCAGCAGCAGTGAGGCAGAGAATTCACTGCCCAGTTGGCGGAAGTTGGCAAAGTACCAAAGCAGAAAGGCCAGCCCCGCCATCACCAGGGCTACCAGCCGCCGCCGTCGCTTCTCCGCTCGCTGAATCAGAAACAGCATGATGCCCAGTGCAAGGGTTAGCAGCAAGATCACGCCCGCGTTCATGAGAGCGCTCCACTTCGTTTCTGGCCCGGGATTGTAGCGACAGATTGAAGGAACTGCGACGGGCTCAACCTCGCCAGGCGTCGATGTCGTTCAGATTCACCTGGCCGTAGGGGGGCAGAAAGCCGTCTGGCCCCTCGCACTCGGCTGCGCCCGTCGCCGGCAGGTCCTGACGGGGCGTCATCATGGCCTGTTCCGGGCTGAAGTAGTTCCAGGCCGCGCGCGAGATTCCCTCTATCAGAGGCCACGCGCGTTCATAGCTGAAGAAATCGCTTTCTTCCCAGACGAAGACGGCGATGATGTAATTGCGGCCGTTGGGCGGGAAGACGATGCCGGCGTCTCCGTGCAGGTTTTCAAGCCAGCCGTTCTTGTGGGCGATGCGTGTGCCCGGCGGCAGGCCGCCCTGCAACAGGCGCAGCAGATCGTTGCCGCTCATCAATTCAATCATCTGGCGGCATTCGTTGCGCGTGTATTCGCCATCCGGCCTGGCTGCCAGCAGTCCGGACCCGAGGTAGGCGCAGTCGTATACCATGCCCAGCAGGGCGCCCAGATCTTCAGCCGTCGTTTGATTGTAGGGGTCCGGACCGGTATTGAAGCGGGCATTGGGTGACGTGGGCGGTGGCACATTGGAGCCCAGTAGCTGGCCTTCAACGCCGAGATCAAAGGGCGCCGTAATGAAGGTATTGCGCGCGCCCAGGTGCTGTGCGTTGTCGGTGACGCTGAGCAAGCCACGGAAGATGTTTTCGCCACCCCCAATGATTTGCATGATCAGGTTTGACGAGGCGTTGTTGCTGCACAGGAGCGAATTGGCCATCAGCCAGGCTTCATCGTCCGTGGGCGCCAGATTGAGCGTGCGGTAGTAGTCCAGCATGATGGGCAACTTGACGGTACTGGCGGCGGACACGGCGACGTCGGCATTCAAACTGATTTCCTGTCCGTTCTGCAGGTCCGCGATATACACGGAGGCCAGGGTCGTTTGCCCGTCGTAGATGAAACCCTGTGAATCCAGCCAGGAACGGATCAGGCCCTCCAGTATTCCCAGGTGGACCGGGCCCGGTTGCGTATCCACGAGTGGCAAGACCACGTCTCGCCGGTCCGCGCTGAGCAAGGCTTCTCCGACCAGGGGCAGGGCCTGGGTTATATCCAGGGTGCGACCGCCTGCTCCGGGCATTATTGTGAGCGCTTCAAGGTCCCCGGAACCATCTTCCGGCGGCCGGTCGTAGCGCAGGGCGATTTCCCGGAGCAACTGCTCCAGCAGGGAATTCTGCCAGGTGGCGCTCAGTTCAATGTTGACGGTGTTGCGCAATTCCTCCCCGATGAGCCCGTAAAAGAAGCGCATCCAGTTTGCCGTTCCGCCGGAACTGGCCGTGCGCGCCTCTGCCAGCATGGCCGCATTGTTTGCGCGGAAACCTATGCTCGCGGGCTCAAGCAAAATCGGACTGCCTTCGTACCAGAGAGTCAGGGGACGGGAGAAGGTGGATTCCCAGGCAGCCACCGCCTCCCCTGGCAGCAGACCCCCTACTTCCACGCCGGCAATACTGACACTGGCGCCAAGTCGATCCTGTTGACGGCTGAAATCGAGCAATTCGAAGATGAACAGGGCGATGGCGCCCAGCAGCATCAAAATGGAAATGACAGGCAGCAGGGGCAGACGGTTGCCACGGCGCCGGTCCGGTACGCTGGAAGCGCTCGCCATGCAATTCCCTGTCGAGGTGGCGGGCGGCAAGTCTAGCGACGCATTGTCCGCTCGTCAACGCCGGCGTGTAAGCACGGGAACCTCACTGACTTGCGGTCGGACGACCGCTATACTGTATGGATGCAGGCCCGCCACGTTCCCCAAGGTCCCCGGCGCATCAGCATCGGCAAGCTGTTCAGGTGGGCACTGACCCTGCTGCTGCTCGCTTACCTTGTACTCACCCTTTTTTTCATGATTGTCGAAGTTCGTCGCTGGATGAAGGAGCGGGCCTGGTTTGAGGGCCAGGCCGATCACTTCGCCGCCATTGCGACGGAAATCGCCCTGACCCGTCAGGCCGTGTCGTCCTCAAACCACTTGCTGGCGGCGAGGGGTCCACGCCTGCAGGGCGCGGCCGGGCCCACACCGGCTCCCCACGCGCCACCCCTGCCCACGTTACGTTTCCTCGGAGACCCGGCGCCAGACCATGTTGACGTCACGGCCGTTCCGGCGCGCGTCGAGCCGATCGATCGTCAGGGCCAGGACCTGGTGAACATTTTGCTGCTGGGCAGCGACTCGGAACTGGGTGAGGCCAACCAGCGCACGGATACCATTATCGTCCTTTCCGTCAATCGCGATACCGGTACGGCGTCCATGTTGAGCCTGCCGCGGGATCTGCTGGTCTGGGTGCCTGCGTGGCGGATGGGCCGGATCAACCGGATCTATGGTCATGGCGAACTGGGGGGCTGGAAGCTCGGCGGCTTTGATCTCTTGCGGCAAACGATTCTCTACAACCTTGGCATCAACGCGCATTATCACGTGCTGGTCGATTACAGGGGCTTGCAGCAGATTGTCAACTTTGTGGACGGGGTTGACATCGTCGTGGAATGCGCCATCAAGGACAAGGAGCACGACGACACCCGCATCCCTGATGAGGCGCGCAAGGCGGAGGGCGAGTACTGGCTGCTGGATGCGGGCGTGTACGAATTCGACGGGCTGGAGGCCCTGTGGTACGCGCGTTCACGGCGCGGCGTCACGGACCTGGAACGCAGCCGGCGGCAACAACAGATTCTGCGCGGTGTGTGGAGCCGGCTGCGGGAAAGCGGTCGGGTCGGAAACCCTGCCGAACTGTTTCAGTTGTGGCGACTGGCGCAGGAGATGGTTCATACCGACCTCGGCGTGGACGTTTTGGTCAGCCTGCTGCCGCTGGTTCCGGGCCTTGGCCCGGACGACGTACACTATCGCACACTGCAATTGAACAGGCACACGATTCCCTGGAAGTCCCCGTCGGGCGCCGAGGTCCTGCTACCCGTTTATCGAGGGCTTTTTCCAGTCTTGAAGGAGCTCTATTTCCCTCCGACGGACAACCGGCTGCGTCTGGAAGGGCCGTCCATTCGCGTGTTGAACGGCAGCTCTCGCCCCGAAAGCGACCGGATTGCAGCCAGCCAGCTGGTGCGCGACGGTCTCAATGCCGGCGCGAATGGCCTCTCGCAGGCGGGCATTCACGCGCACTCCAACCTGTTCGACTACAGCGGGGCGACCAAGGGCAGCCTGAATCAACGAATTGCTGAACTGATTGGCATTGAAGAGGAGCGCATCTACGTGAGGCCCAACCCCGGGCGCGAGGTCGACTATGAGGTCGTCATTGGGGAAGACTATCAGCCCTGCAAGCAACCCAATGTGCAAAGGAACCTGTAGGGAAACAACCGGTTGGTCAGTCGATGGTGGTCGGGTCGAAGGCGTCGCGCAGGCCATCGCCGAGCACGTAGAGACACAGCACTGTGACGAAAATCAGGAAGCCGGGCCAGAAGACAAGATGCGGCCCGTAATACATGAAACTGCGGGATTCGGTGAGCATGTTGCCCCATGTGGGCTGCGGCGGCTGCACGCCGAAGCCGAGAAAACTCAGGGTGGCCTCAACCAGGATAATGATGCCAATGTCAATGGCAAGATTGATGAGGATGATGGAAAGCTGGTTGGGGAGCACGTGCGCAAACATGAGCCGCAGGTTGCCGGCCCCGCTGGCTCGCGCGCTAATGATGAACTCGCGCTCTCGCAGGGCAATGGCTTCTCCGCGCACAAGGCGCGCCGTGCCCGTCCAGCCAAAGAGGCCGAGAGCAAGAATCAGGGTGGTGGCGTTGGGACTGAGAAAGGCCGCGATCAAGAGAATGATGAAGAGTAGCGGAATCGAATTGAGGGTTGTGATGAACCAGATGACGCCATCGTCGAGGTGGCCGCCGATGAAGCCGGAGAGCAAACCGACCGTCACGCCTATGGCCAGCGCCATCAGGGCCGCCAGAAATCCAATCGACAGCGACACCTGGCCGGCCTCTAACAGACGCGCCAGATGGTCACGGCCAATATCGTCAGTGCCCAAAATGTGACCGGGCGTGAGCGGCGGCAGGAAGGAGTCCGCGACGATGTTGCGGCTGTTGGTGCCGGTCAGAAAGTTGATTACAGGCGCACCAAAGCAGAGCAGGGTCAGGAAGAGCAGCATTCCAATGGCCGCCATTGACAAACGATCGCGCCACAGGCGTCGCAGGGCGAGTTGCAGCAAAGAGGGGCTGACCTGCGCCTCGCCAGCGACATTGTTCGTTTCCAGTCTGGTGCCGACAGGGGAAGACATGCTAACGGAGGCGAATGCGCGGATCAATCAGCGCATAGAGTATATCGGAAAGCAAATAGCCAATGATTGTTGTAATGGAAGCAAGCATGACGATGGCCATGACGGTTGGATAATCGCGTTGTTGCAGGGAACTAACGGCCAGTCGTCCAACGCCTGGCCAGGAAAAAATGTTTTCAGTGACGACGGCGCCGCTGAGGACCCCCGTCACGCTGGGCCCAAGCAGCGTGGCAATGGGAATCAATGCGTTGCGCAGGCCATGGCGAAACCAGACCATGCGGCCGGAGAGCCCTTTGGCGCGTGCTGTTCGGATGTAGTCCTGGGTGCCGACGTCCAGCACGGAGGCACGCATAAAGCGCGAATAGACGGCCAGAAAGCCGGCCGCGATGACGAAGGTGGGCAACACAAGGTATTCGAGACGTTCGTACAAGGGCGGACAGCCACCCACGAGAACCAGTCCGCAGCGGTTGCCCATGGGCAGCAGCCCAAGACCCGTCCCCCCGAAAATCAGCAGCAGGATCAACCCCAACCAGAACACCGGAAAAGCATTGAAAATTACTGACACGATGCGGGTGAAATTGTCAAAGGGACCGCCGCGATTCACCGCCGCCAACACACCGACCGGAATGCCGATCGTCAGGCCGACCACCAGCGAGGCCACGCCCAGTTCAAGCGTAGCGCCAAGTCGCTCGAAAATGACGTCGATGACGTGGCGCTTGCCGTGGAAGAAGGAACTGCCGAAGTCGCCGCGAAGTATGCCCCTTCGGGTGCCAGGCGGTTCCGGCTCTCCGTCGCCATCGGCATCGAGCGGGATCAGGTAGGCGGTATCGGCGACGCCATCGCCGTCGCTGTCGAAACGCATCCAGTCGTCGCCGAGAAGCCAGCGCAGGTACTGGATGTGGAAGGGATCGTTGACACCCAGTTGCGCGGCAAGGGCGGCCCGCTCCTGCGGCGTGACGGTGGGGCTGAAGGTGAGGGCTGCCACCGGCCCGCCAGGGGTGGCCAGCATGATGGCGTAGACCAGTATGCTAATGCCAAAAAGCGTGGGAATGGCCTGAAGAATACGTCGAATGACGAAGGTCGTCACAGGCGCTACACCCCTTTACTGAACCCGCACATCCCCTCCGGATGGAGGGGATGTGACCAAAGGTTCCGACTCAGATTACTGAGAAATCGACCAGGTGTCGACATTCCAGAGTAACTGGGACGGGAAGGGATCGAAGCCGTTGACTTCACTGCCCGCGGCATAGAAACCGTTGCGGACGAACATGAAGATGTAGGGCGTGTCCGCCTGGATGATTCGCTGCGCCTCGGCGTAAAGCGCCTTGCGCTCGTCAATGCTGCAACCGGGCAGCGTGCGGGCTTGCTCGTTGATGGCCGTGAATTCCGGGTTGTTGTAGGACATGCAATTGCTGCAGCCGCCAACCACGTCACTGGCCGGCGTGAAGAGCTGCGTCGCGTCCGGCCGGTCCGGATAACCATTGCGCCAGCCGATCACGTAGGCGTCCAGGGTCTGGGTGAACAGTTTCTCAAGGTAACTGCCCCATTCAAGCGTCTGGATTTCGGCCTTGACGCCGATCTTGTCCCAGGATTCCTGGGCGATGGTGATGATGGCGGTCCGACGCGCATTCTCTTCGTTGGTGTTGAGCACAAAACGCATTTCGGTGCCATCTTCAGCAGTGGCGCAGCCCTGGCAGACGCGAACGCTGGAGGGATCGTCGGGGTCCGAGTTGACCCAGCCGGCGTCCGTCAGCATCTGGGCGGCGGCCGCAGGATCGCTGGGGACCGGCTCGATGGTGGGGTCAAAGGCCCAGCTGGCGGGCACCAGGTGGGAGGCCATGCGGGTGCCCTCGCCAAAGGTGGCGCGCTCGATGATGTCGTCGACGTCCAGCGCCATGTTCAGCGCGCGGCGTACGTCGCGACCGACCTCGGTGCTACCGAACACGGGGTGCATCCCCTGGTCGATGGCATTGCCGTCTTCATCCACGGCGTTCTGCGGGTTGGACGGGTCGGCCAGATTGAAGGCCAGGTAGTCCCAGGAATTGCCCGGATAGGTGTAGATTTGCACCCTGCCTTCGTCCTCGGCGGCGTAAATCTCGGCGCGGCGCGCCTCTTGCGGGCCGGAAATGATGCTGAGTTCACCGGCGAGGAAGCGCTCGACCATGACCGTCAGGTCCGGAACGTTGAGCAACACGAAAGCATCGTTGTTGACGTAGCCCAGTTCGGCGTCGACGTAGTCCGGATTGGCCAGCAGGGAAATCGATTCGGCCGGACGCACTTCTCCGAAGGTGTAGGGACCGGAACTGACGTAGAGGTTCTGGTTGAATTCCTGGTCCGGCATGGTGGTCAGGTCTTCCGGCGCGATGTGGGAGGGGTAGGGCTCAAGCGCACCGATACTGAGAATGGCGTCGCAATCGACCTCGTCGAAGGATACGGCAATCGTGAAGTTGTCGATCTTCTCGACGTTCGCAATCTCGTCGGCGACGAAACTCAGATGGGTTGGCACGGCCCCACTCTGGATGAAGTCCCAGACGAACATGACGTCGTCGGCATCAATTTGCTCGCCGTCCGTCCAGTAGAGGTCATCGCGCAGGCTGAAGGTATAGGTCAGGCCATCTTCGGACAGCTCCCAACCGCTCGCGAGAGCGTTGGGGCCGGGGCCGTTGACAATGCTGGCCGTGGCAGGATCGACGCTGAGCAGGTCCGGGAAGATGAGCGCCTGAATGTCGGACGTAACCGTCTCGTTGGTGAGCAGCGGGTCGAAGGCGGTCGGGTCGGCGCCGGCGTTGCCGCGGACGACGATGCCGCCTTCCTGGGCCATGGCAGAGAGTGAAGACAAACACAAGACGAATAGTACAAGGGTCAGTCTCAATGCAGTTTTCATCGCTATTCTCCTGAAGGTCGCTTTCGGGTTAACCGGACGAAGTCTCCTGCCGCCTGGACTGAAGACCCCATCGGCGGATGGTGATTGTCCAGGCCTGTCGGGGCGCCCGGATTCGAACCGGGGGCCTCTTGCACCCCATGCAAGCGCGCTACCGGGCTGCGCCACGCCCCGAATGTCGCCAGCATACCCCCAACGGCCACGCCATGCAAGCATTCGTAAAACGTACAGCTGGATCGTTTCCAACGAATGTTCTGCTTGTCAGAAAGCATGGTTTTTCCTATACTTTCTTCATTGCAGGAGGGCCTCCATGACCCGTAAGGAAGTGCGGCTGACCAGTCTGGCAGGCAGCGCCGGTTGAGCGTCCAAATGCGGTCCCGGTGACCTGGCGCACGTGTTGCAGCCGCTAAAACAACTCTTCGCTTCAGGCAGTTACCCGGACTTGCTCGCCGGCCTGGGTGAGCCGGATGATGCCGCCGTGTGGCGACTGGACGACGACAGGGCTCTGGTCACAACGGTGGATTTCTTCCCTCCGGTTGTCGATGATCCCTACGATTTCGGTGCGATCGCGGCGGCCAACGCGCTCAGCGACGTCTATGCCGTCGGTGGCGAGCCGATCCTGGCGCTCAACCTGGTGGCCTTTCCTGAATCGCTGGATGCGGGCGTGCAGGCGGAGATTCTGCGGGGTGGGGCGGAAAAGGTGCGCGAAGCAGGCGCGGTTATCGCCGGCGGACATACGGTCACAGACGACGAGCCAAAATACGGGCTGGCCGTAACGGGGCTGGTGGCGCCGCAGCAGTTGCTGACCAAGGGTGGAGCCCGCGCCGGTGATCGGCTCCTGCTGAGCAAGGCGCTGGGCACCGGGCTGATTACCACGGCCCTGAAGCGGGGGCAGGCCGATTCGGGAAACCTGCAGGTCGCTGTCGCCAGTATGAGCCGACTGAACCGCCAGACCGCCCGCCTCGCGCATTTGCACAGTGTTCGCGCCATGACGGACATCACCGGCTTTGGCCTGGCGGGACATGCCCGCGAAATGTTGCGCGCCGATGATCTGGATTTCGCCATAGAATTCGCTGCTCTGGCCTGGCTGCCCGGCGCGCGCGCCTGCGCCGAAGCGGGCCTGTCGCCGGGAGGGACGGCGCGCAATCGCGAATACTTTGGCGAATGGACCTCACTGTCCCCCGACCTGGGCGAAACCGAAGAAACCATGATCCACGACCCGCAGACCTCGGGCGGCCTTTTGATGGCCGTGCCACAGGAACGGGCCCAGGGACTCCTGCACGCCCTGCTGGAAGCCGGTGAGGCTGCCCGTCTGATTGGCAGCGTGGTGCCGGGCAGCGGTCGTGTGCGCATTTCCTCTGACCAACCTGCCGTGGACATGCCTGCCTGACGTGCGAGTAACACTTCCACCGAACCCGGAGGCCAGGTGAGCCCCGGTCCTGCTGCAGTAGTCAGGCCGCAGGTGCCTGGCGCGCCACAGCCGGCCCTCGTCAACGTCAATGGGGCCTGGGCCTACCTGCGGGCCGGCCCAGGCGACCAGTATCGCGTCATCGGTGACGTTGAAGACAAGAGCGTTCTTCGATACTTCCCCCACAGCCGAACGGAAAACGACTGGGTCTGGGTGGAGCAGTCCTGGCGCGCCGGTTGGCTGGCCGCGTTTGTCGTGGATTTCGAACCGATAGATGACTGGCCAGGGCAGCCGGACCAAATGCCCACGCCTTACGATGGCAAGGTTGCGGTCTGGCACTGGAAGGGCGAAGTCCTGCAGGACAACAGCATCGACGGACTGGCGCAGCGCATGAACCGCGTTGCGGCCCAGGTCACCGAGGTTTTCGTCAAGGTCTGTGACAGCACGGAACAGTCGGGCGCAAACTGGCAGGGGCGTTGGGACAGCAAGGCGGAACTGGCGGTGACCGGTCCGGAGAGCATCGATCGCTGGGTGAGCGCGCTGGGACGCTACGGCATGAATTTTCACGCCTGGTGTGTGGCGCGCGGACTGGACAGCGAAGCCGAGACCGACCTGATCATTCAGGCCTGCCAGCGGCCTGGCGTTCGATCCCTGATTCTGGATGTTGAACCCTATGCGGGCTTCTGGTCGGGCGGGCGTGACGGCATTCGGCCCTACATGTTACGCATCCGTCGTCAGATTCCTGGAAATTTCCACATCGGCATTTCGGTGGACCCGCGCCGCCATCACTTTCGGCACATCTGGCCTCAGGAATGGCGCCCCTTTGTCGACAGCGTTCACCCGCAAGTTTACTGGGTGACCTTTGGCGTCTTGCCGGAAGTCGCCCTGAGGGAGGCCTGGGACGTCTGGAAAGACTACGGCCTGCCCATCGTGCCGGTGCTGCAGGGCGACGCGGACCCGGCGGAAATCCGCGTGGCCCGCACACTTGCCAAACGGCGATTTCGCGCGCCCGCCATTGCCCTGTGGCGCCTTGGGGTTATCGGTGAGGCACAGTTCAGGGAAGTTAACCAACCGGACAACACGACGGACGACACCCCGGCAAACCCTCCAGGGCGAAACGGCGCCGTCGTGTTGGTGCGACCGGACGATGCCGGGTTCTCCAGGGGAAGCTATCTGGGTGGAGAGTTCTTCGGGAAATTCGCTGGGCCCCTGGGTTGGCCGGTATGGTATCGGCCGACACAATCGAGCCAGAGCCTGACTTGGGCCCACTGGACGCCGACCCTGGACCGCTCGATCACCTGTGAAGTCGCGGTGTTTGTGCCCGAGGACCACGCTTCCACACAAAGGGCCAGCTATCAGTTGCTGGGTGTGCAGGGAGCGTCATCAGCGGTGACGGTCGACGTCGATCAATCACGCTACAACAATCAATGGGTCACCCTGGGGGTCTTCGCGCTCGATTCGACGGAAAGCGACGCCGGCAGCGTATTCCTCACCGACCACACCGGCGAAAGCGACCGTGAACTGGCCTTTGACGCCGTTCGCTGGCGCGAGATGCCCGGCGGCAGCCTGAACCCGGCAGCTGGCAACAATGCCGACAGTCTCGCTGATGGTTACGATGCGCCAACGGGGACGGTTGGAGAACGACGAGGGACCCGATTGTGGCCGGGCGACTGGCGTGCCAGGGACTCATTTGGCCAGCTCGCGCAGCGCCCTGGTTGTGATGAAGGTTATTTGCCAGGCGTCAATCTCAGCCAGGGCGAAACGGCGATTCAGGGCGCCGTGTTTTCCTGCGCCAGCGGTGTCGCGACATTCGCAGGAACCTTGCCCGGGAAGGGCCCGACGCTGATCATTCGCCACGATCCGCTACGGGGTAGCGGCAGGGTGCTTTCCAGCCGTTACACGCACATAGAGGGCATACAGGTGCAGATCGGCGATCGCGTCCGACGTGGAGAACAAATCGCCAGCACAGCCGTCGCCACTGGCGGCCAGGACTTTCGATTGCACTTTGATCTCTGCGCAACGTCGGCTCTGGAACGCAATCCCGGTCATTGGCCGGGCCGCAACTTCATGTCCCTGATTCGAAATTACATCGACCCGCTTGACTTCATCGCCGGTCACCGGCCGGTAGAGTCGGGACTGTCTGGCTAGAGCAGTCCCCAGTCGTCCGCCAGCCCCTCTTCCATCATCGAGGGGTCCCACATTTCGAGACCCATTTCGATCGTGGTCGGCACGTCAAGGAACTCCTGGGCGGTGCGGCGCGTCTGCTCCAGCAACTGGGGTGCATAGGGACAGAAGGGCGTCGTCATGATCATGGTGACGTGCGCGCGATCGTCATGGATGTCTGCGCCCCGAACCAGGCCCAGCTCGATGATGTTCATGCCGATTTCGGGGTCGATCACCTGACGAAGTGCCTGCATCAGGCCCTCTTCCCGGGTTTGTACGTCCTGCTGTTCCGTCATGGCCATTCCCTGTACGGGCAAACGATAGGCATCTCTGACCGGTGATCCTACCACATGGCGGGCTTCGTCGGCCAGAAGATGAGAGGCGCTGCCGGTTGACATTTGTCCGGCCGGACTGCTATACTGCGATTGTTCACCATTGGTTATCAAACATGGTTAACTGGCGTATATTTTGAGGGAGTGGCCACTGCATGGCGCTTGAAATCCGCGATTTGCACGTCGCTGTGGAGGAGACTGAAGAAGTCATCCTGCGCGGCGTTTCCCTGACGATCAGGCAGGGTGAGGTGCATGCCCTGATGGGCCCCAATGGCTCCGGCAAAAGCACCCTGGCCAACGTGCTGATGGGCAACCCGGCTTACGAGGTGGTTTCTGGCAGCATCCATTTCGACGGCGACGATCTGCTGGAAATGGAGCCCGACGAACGCAGTCGGGCAGGTCTCTTTCTGGCCTTTCAGTACCCGGTCTCCATACCGGGCGTAACAGTTGCGAACTTTTTGCGCCACGCCCTGAGTTCGCGCATGAAGGCCGAGGACCCGGACAGCAAGGGTATGCCGGTGCCACAGTTCATTCGCTTGCTGCGAGGCAAGATGGCGGAACTGAACATGGACCAGGGCTTCGCCGGTCGCTATCTGAACGAAGGCTTCAGCGGCGGTGAGAAAAAGCGCGCCGAGATTCTGCAGCTGGCGACGCTGGAGCCACGAGTGGCAGTTCTGGATGAGACAGATTCCGGCCTGGACATCGATGCATTGCGCATTGTTGCCGAGGGCGTCAATCGCCTGCGCGGGCCGGAACTGGGCGTGCTGGTCATCACCCATTACCAGCGCATCCTGAATTACATCAAGCCGGACTACGTGCATATCATGATGAATGGCCAGGTCGTCGAGAGTGGCGACTCGCAACTGGCACTCAAGCTTGAGGAAAGTGGCTATGAGTGGCTGCGGGCCAAATACGGCGAAACAGAGCTTGTGGCGGGAGAAGCGACATGAACGGACTGGTAAAGAGCGAAAAGCAACTCACTGCCGAGGAAAGCGCGCTGCGCGAGGTGCGCGGCGATTACGACAGCACCTACGGCTTCTATGACGACGACGTAGATTACAGCTACGTCAGCGAGAAGGGACTGGATGCCGAGCGGGTCCGGCAGATCAGCGAAATGAAGGGCGAACCGGCCTGGATGACCGAATTCCGCCTCAAGGCCTACGAGCATTTCTGCGAACGTCCAATGCCGGACTGGGGCAACACGACCTTGCTGAACGACATCAAATTCGACGACATCTATTACTACGTGCGCGCAACGGACCAGACTGAACGCGACTGGGAGGACGTGCCGGCGGAAATCAAGGACACCTTTGATCGCCTCGGAATCCCGGAAGCCGAGCAGAAGTACCTGCAGGGCGTCAGCGCGCAATACGATTCCGAGTCGGTCTACCACAACATTCGCGAAGACCTTGAGAGCAAGGGCGTCATCTTCCTCGATATGGACAGCGGGTTGTGCGAATATCCCGACCTGGTGCGGGAGTACTTCGGGACCGTTATCCCCTTGAATGACAACAAGTTTGCGGCGCTGAATTCCGCCGTGTGGTCGGGCGGCTCGTTCATTTACGTGCCTCCGGGCGTGCACGTGGAAATGCCCTTGCAGGCCTATTTCCGCATCAACACCCGCAACATGGGCCAGTTTGAACGCACCCTGATCATCGTCGACGAGGGCGCCTGGGTGCACTATGTCGAGGGCTGCACCGCCCCCACCTACAGTTCCGACAGCCTGCACAGCGCGGTGGTCGAGATCATCGTCAAGGAAGGCGGCCGCTGCCGCTACACTACCATCCAGAACTGGTCCAACAACGTTTACAACCTGGTGACCAAGCGCGCCCAGGCCCATCGCAACGCGACGATGGAATGGGTCGATGCCAATCTGGGCAGCAAACTGACCATGAAGTACCCCGCCGTGCTGCTGATGGAAGAAGGGGCCCACGGGGAGGTCCTGTCGATCGCCTTTGCCGGCGCCGGGCAACATCAGGACGCGGGCGCGAAGATTACGCACCTTGCGCCCAACACGACCAGCCAGATCATCAGCAAGTCGATAAGCAAGGATGGCGGGCGCGCCAGTTATCGCGGCCTGCTGAAAGTCGTCGAGGATGCCGACAACATCAAGAGCAACGTGGTCTGTGACGCCCTCTTGCTGGACGATTCCAGCCGCTCCGACACCTGGCCCTATATTGAAATCGACTCGCGCAAGGTCACCATGGGGCACGAGGCGTCGGTCAGCAAGGTGGGTGAGGACCAGCTGTTCTACGCGATGAGTCGGGGACTCAGTGAAGACGAGGCCAATGCGATGATCGTCAACGGCTTCATCGAGCCACTGGTCAAGGAATTGCCCATGGAGTACGCGCTCGAACTCAACCGGCTGGTACAGATCCAGCTGGAAGGTTCCATCGGTTGATCCGGAACGAGCGCTAACCGGTGAGCGCTTCACTCGAGCAAAAGACCTGCACAATCGAATTAACATTTCGGGAGCATAAATGGTTGTAGTCGCCAGAAGGCGTGGCGTCGCGCGTACGGAACCGGCATGGACGCGAGCGGACGTTGAAGAGCTGTCTGCGGCGCGCGATGAGCCGCGTTGGTTGCTGGAATCGCGTCTCGCGGCCTGGGATATCGCCGCTGCAACGCCAATGCCCACGCTCAATGACGAGGAGTGGCGGCGAACGGACATTCGCGGTCTTCGCTGGGGCGAGGCAGGACGATTTCCCGTTTCCGATGCCGGCCTGGAAGCCGTGCCGGCCGTCAATCTGGAACCCCTGGTGGGCGCCGGCGAGGGAGGCTCGCTGGTTTTCGTGGACGGTCGCCTGCAACGCAGTAAATTCGCCTCCTCACTGGCTGAGAGAGGTGTGCTGTTTCAGGATTTGGGCAGTGCGGCCCGCGAACACGGTGGCCTGCTGCGGCAGCACCTGCTGACCCGGGTCGTGCGCCCCGGTGACGGCAAGTTCGCCGCCCTGCACGCCGCCCTGTGGACTCACGGCGTGCTACTCTACGTACCGCGCAACGTGGTGGCGGAATTGCCCTTCCACGTGGTGATGTACAACACACAGCCCGGGGTCAGCCTCGGCCACGTGCTGGTGGTGCTGGAGGAAAGCGCCCAGGCCACGCTGCAGGTCGAATATGCCTCGGCGGAGACTGAAGAGCAGGCGGCCTGGATCGGTGCGACGGAACTGTTGCTGGGGGCCAACGCCAATCTGACTTGCGTGTCCCTGCAGGACTGGAATCGCAACACCTGGGAATTCAGTCACCAACGCGCGCGCGTCGGCCGCGATGCCAACCTGGACTGGGTGCTTGGCGTAACGGGCAGTCATTTGACCAAGGCCTTTCTCGAGCTCGATATCGACGGTCAGGGCGCGAATGGACGAATGTCCGGCTTCTTTTTCGCCGACGGCCGGCAGATGCTGGATCTCGACACGCAGCAAAACCACAACGCGCCACTGACGCGTTCCGACCTGCTCTTCAAGGGCGCTGCCCGGGACCACGCGCGTACGCTGTGGCAGGGCATGATCAAGTCGCTGCCTGGCATGCAGCGCATCGATGGCTTTCAGGCCTGCCGCAATATGCTGCTGGGCGACGAGGCGCGCATGGACGCCATCCCAGGTCTGGAAATCGAGGCCGACGACGTCAAGTGTTCCCACGCGGCGACCTTCGGTACGCTTGAGGAAGAGCCGATCTTCTACCTGATGAGCCGAGGCATTTCCCGGCCCGAGGCGGAGTTGATGGTCATCAAGGGCTTTTTTGACGAGTTGCTGGAGAGAGTGCCCTTTGAGCGCGTGCGGGAGCGGCTGCAGGCCAGGGTCGAGAGCAAGATCGTCGGCAGCAATGGGCTGCGCGGCTGACGTCCCGACTGCCACCTGGCGCGGGGTCATGACCCTGCCGTGTGAATTGCGCCTGGCCAAAATGCCTGAAGGCGTTCGTCTGGCAAGCATCTGGAACAACGGGGGCTGAAGGAGGGCGCGATGGACGATCTGCAACGTGAGATCATCCTGGATCATGCCCGCAACCCGCGCTACCCTGGCATTCTGGATCCCGCAGACATCGATCATGAGGAAGACAATCCGCTTTGTGGCGACCGCCTGCGCCTGACCTTGCGTCTGGATACAGGGGGACGAATATGCGCTGTCGCCTGGGACGCGGAAGGCTGCGCCATCTGCCAGGCGAGCGCCTCCATGCTGGCAGAACGCATTCTGGGGCAGTCGCTGGCCGAGGCACGTCAAATCACCCGTGAGGAAATGCTGGACATGATCGGCATCCCGCTGGCCCTTAACCGGGTCAAGTGCGGCCTTTTGCCGCTGAAGGCCCTGTCGGTCGGGTCCGAAGGGCTGGCGTGATGCTCTGGGTGGACATCGCTGCCAGCGACGAACTGGCGCCGGGCGAGCGCATCGTGTTTGAGGTGGCTCATCACGTCATCGCACTTTTCAATGTGGATGGTGAACATTACGCCGTAGCCGACGTCTGCACCCACGACGACGGGCCACTGGCGGACGGCCGTTTGCTGGGCTGTGAAATCGAATGTCCGCGGCACTACGCCCGCTTTGACCTGCGCGACGGCTCGGTCACCATGCCCCCTGCAGTGCGGCCACTCAAGATCTATCCCGTCCGCATCGAAAACGGAAACGTGCAGATTGGCCTGGACGATGTCAACTAACCTGGCGGCCTGGCTGCGTGAGCGCCCCATGGTGTACGGGCACCGCGGATTCAGCGCCGCCGCGCCCATGAATACGCTGGCCGCCTTCGAAATGGCTGCCGACCTGGGCGCGGATGGCGTTGAACTGGACGTACAGCTTTCAGGTGACGGTCATGCCGTCGTCATCCATGATTTTACGGTCGATGCCACCACGAACGGCAGCGGCAAAGTCTCCGAAATGAGCTTGTCGCAACTGAAGGCGCTGGACGCCGGCTCCTGGTTCGATGCGGCCTGGCGCGGCACGCAAATTCCCACGCTGGCGGAAGTGTTTGAGGCAGTGGGACGGCGCTTGCTGGTCAATGTGGAAATCAAGACCCTGCCGCACCAGGACGATGGCATTGAACAGGTCGTCGCGGACGAGATTGGCAGGGCAGGGATGGAGCGTCGTGCCCTGGTTTCGTCCTTCAACCCCCTGGCCCTGCAGCGCTTTCGCGCCATTGTGCCGCAGGTCCCGCTCGCCCGCCTGACCTTTAGCGGAATGCCGGCCGAACTGTCAGAGATGTGGCAGTCCGTCCCCTGTGAGGTGTTGCACCCCGGCCATGACGAAATCGATAAGGCCTTTATGCATTCTGCAAGGGCCGGCGGCTACCTGGTCAATACCTGGACCGTCAACGATGTGGCGCGGGCGCTGAAGCTGGAGTCACTGGGCGTCGATGGCATCGTCAGCGATTATCCGGACCGGATGCTGGCCTGTCTGGGCCAGTGACTGCGCCTGACTGCGGCTGGAATTCGCCGACTGGCGTGGTAAACTGCGCGCGCACGGTGGGTGTAGCTCAAAGGTAGAGCATCGGATTGTGGTTCCGAGTGTTGTGGGTTCGAGCCCCATCACCCACCCAGACCTTTTTCTGCGACTCCGTCTACCGCGCTCGCGAAGCCTGCACCCCTGATCGTTGCCGCCGTTGCAGCCGACGCCACCCGGGATGACCGGGAATCAGGCTGTCCGTATTGTTCCTCGGCTCGGGAATCGTCCGCGCTGCCGGAGTTGGAATTTCGCGAGGCGGCGCCGGACGGGTGGGGGGCTTCGTTTCCGGCTGATAGATGACCGGTTCCGGCCGCTCCAGACCGAAGACCTCCCAAATGCTGAGCTCCATTTGTCCCGGTCGCGGCGGCCGGGGGCGCGGCGTTTCAAGGTCCTCCAGAAACGTCGCCGGTTCAGCTTCAACAGGTTGACGAGGCAAGGGACTGTTTTCGCTGGCCGCGACGTAGGCCGGATTGGGCCGGGTATCTTCTTCCCGCAGGGGCGGCTCCTCAACAGGCAGGATGGAAAGGGGTTCGGGCTCTGTACGCGCCCTGGAGGGGTGTCGCGGCCGGTAATTGAGACGTGCATCATAGGAAATGACGTCGCGCATCAATGAGCGCGCTTCGTAGAATGCGCCAGCGCCCACCGTGCGCTGGACAGTGGTCTGCAAGGCCAGCAAACTTTCTTCCATGTATTTTCGAAGTTTGCGCTTCATGCCAAGGGCGTTGCGCATGCCGCCCAGACGGCCCCTGGGTTCATAACTGAAGGTCCATTGCACCGTCGTGCCTTCTGCGATTTCCTGCAGGCGAAGGCGACCATGTGCGCTGCCATCGAGGAAGCGATATTCGTAACCCAGGCCGTCGTACCAGGCGGTGATTTCCAGTTCGGATTCCCTTCCTGACAGATCGCGGTAACGCCAGCGGGCGCCCTTGCCGCTGCGCTGCTTTGAGAGGAAAACCACGCTTTGGCAATCGCTTTGCCAGGACGGATTCTGGTTCAGGTCGCTGAGGAATGACCAGACTGCCTCAGGGGCGGCGGCAATGAGTACGCTTCGATCAAGTTGGTTCATGCAACCAGTATAGCGTCTCCCGTCGCCGGTTCAATGCGATGGTCTGTGCTACACTGCCCGCTCCCGACAAGGAGTTCTGGGAGCAGGCGCGTGCCTGGGCCCGTCCTGACATTTGGATTCATTCTGGCGACCCTGCTCGGCGCAGTCTTTCACATCATCGTCGGCGGTGACGTGCGGCGTCTGGCCCTGTTCATGCTGGCGGCCTGGTCAGGGTTTGCCCTGGGCCATATGATGGCGATCTCGCTGGATCTGAATGTCTTGCTGATCGGTGAAATTCACCTTGGACCGGCCAGCCTGTGCGCCCTCATAGCCCTGGTGCTGGCCCACCTGCTAACCGGTTCCCAGGGTCGCCCACGCTGACCCTTCGGGCTCCGTGCGTTCCAGCGCAGCCGCAAGGCCGTCCGCGATGTCCGTGGCAAGAAGGCTGCGGCTTGTGCCTGCCCGTTCCGCAGCAAGCGTCCCGGCGAGACCCTGCAGGTAGCTTCCGGCGATCGCCGCCGACCGGGGCGGGCTACCTTGGGCCAGCAGACCGCCAATGGCGCCCGCCAGCACGTCGCCGCTACCTGCACGGGCAAGGGCGTCACTGCAAAAGGGCATTACGGTAACGGGCCCATCAGGCGAGGCAATGAGCGTGTAGGCTCCCTTAAACACCAACGTGACGTTCCAGCGTTCCGCCAGCTCGGGGCCCAGGCGCCAGCGCTCCTGCTGCACCTGGTCAAGGGGCAGTTGCGCCAGCCGCGCAAACTCACCTGGATGGGGCGTCACGATGGAGCCGGGCGGCAGGGTACGGGGCCAGTCCTGCCGGGGGGCGAGCAGGTTCAGGGCGTCGGCATCGACCAGCAGCGGCGGCAACTCCTGTGCCAGCAGCTGCTCCAGCAATTCCCGTGTTCGGTCGGAAACGCCCCAGCCCGGCCCAAGCACCAGCGCGCTGTATCCCGGCAGGGCGTCGCGCAGGGCGGCGAATGAATCCGGCAGCCAGGTGACGCCCGGTTGTTGCGCGGCCAGCGCTTCGATCACTTCCTCTGGCGCGCTGACGGTGACCAGGCCCGCACCCACGCGTTGGGCGGCCAGGGCGCTGAGGCCGGGCGCGCCGCGGTAGTTTGCGCTGCCGCCGATGATGAGCAATTTGCCGAAACTGCCCTTGTGCGCATCGCGCGGGCGTGCGGGCAACAGGGATCGCACCAGCAGCGGGTCCGCCAGTATCCCTGTGTCCTGAAGCGTGGCGGGAAAGCCTTCGGCAACACCGGCGTTGTCGTAGGACAGGCGGCCGCAGAAAAGCGCACCCGGCGGGCGAAGCAACCCTGGTTTGGCGGCAATGAAAGTCAGGGTCTCATCCGCCGGCAGCGACTGCCCTGCGATTTCCCCGCTGTCGCAATCCAGTCCGGAAGGGCAGTCCACGGCCAGCACCAGCGGCGCAGCATGCGGTTCGCGTGGCGGTGGCATCGCCGGAAAGCGTGGAGAATCCGGCTGCCGACGTCGGCGCGACGCAATGACCTCGCGCGCAGCATCCAGCAGGCTGGCCACTTCATTTCGCAGGGGCAGGCGCAGGCCGATTCCCAGCAGGGCATCGACGACGAGGTCGGCATCCCCGCAAAGCGCCCGCAGTCTGTCCTGTTGCGGGTCCTCTGTGGCGAGCAGAATGGACGCGCCTGCATTTCGGGCGGAGGAAAGCAGGGGGTCACCGTCGCGTCCCTGCAGCAAATAACAACTTACGCGCATAGCGCTGTTTTCGGCCAGACTTCGCGCCGCCACGAGCCCGTCCCCGCCGTTGTTGCCGCTGCCGATCAGCAGCAGGACATGGGCGCCCTGTGTATCGGACAGGAGCGCCCTGGCGCGCGCGGCGAGCGCCTGCCCGGCATTTTCCATCATTTGCGCGTAACTCAGGCCGGCCGCATCGGCTGCAGCCTCAATGCGTCGCATTTGGGCGACGCCTGCGATTCGTATCATGGTCTGCTTGCGACAGCCATCAACGTAAGGGCCGAAGTAAGGGCCGGATGAAGGCGCTGCTCAGGACTGTCGATCAATGGTGGCGAGCGCAAGGTCAGCCAGTTCGTCGCGTGCGGTCGAAGACGGCAAAACGTCAAGTTCCCGGATGGCCATGTCAACCAGCGACTTCGCCTGCGAACGGGCCTCCTCCAGCGTATCGCCTTCCAGCAGGCGCTGGCGAAGCTCGGCAAGCGGGTCCTGGTCCGATGCATGAAGTCCTGACCGGTTGTTCGTGGCGTTGGCCTCCACCGCCGCGACTCCCTTGCCCTGGGCGAGGTCCAGACCTGCCGTCTTGCCCAGCTGGTCCTCGTCGGCGGTGAGATCGAGAATGTCATCGGTGATCTGAAAGGCAAGGCCGACGTTGAAGCCAAAGCGTGCCAGAGCTTCGACCTGCTCGCCCCGTGCCTCCGCCATTTCGGCGCCCAGGCGGGCGCTTGCGCCGAACAGCGCGGCGGTCTTGCGCCCGATAATCTTCATATAGGATTTGCGCGAGAAATCTCCGTTGCGCACAGCCGTGGCCTGCAGCGTTTCTCCCTCGACCAAAGCCGTGGTTGCGTCCGACAAAATGATGTTCAAATCCTCATAGGGCGCCATCAGGGAGTAGACGCAGGTAAAGAGAAAGTCTCCGGTGAGCAGGGCAAAGGTCCGTCCCCAAATGGAATTGACCGAAGGGCGGCCGCGTCGCATGACGCCATGATCATTGATATCGTCATGAACGACGCTGGCGGTGTGGACGAGCTCCACTGCTGCCGCCACCGGAATCACACGCGCCAGATCGCCGCCACCTGTCGCTTCCCAGGAGAGCAGCAACAAACGGGGTCGAATGCGTTTGCCGCCGGCCTGCAGAATGTGGCTGCTCGCATCGCGCAGGACGCTGACATCACTGTTGATCGCCTGAAACATCGCCTGTTCGACAGCTTCCAGGCCCTGCGCTGTGTTGATCCTCATGTTCTGTTCGTTCGATGTCACAGGCCAGTGCCCACTATTGCACCTTGCAGCAGCAAATAAAGGATTTCGCTCCGATGCCGAGTCAGGTCTCCGTTTCATCGCCAGGAGGCGCATCCAACGCTTCGCGAAACACGTCCAGCCTGCGATCAACCTCACTGGAAACACAACCGGTGTAGGCCTCGGCGACGGGGATCTCTTCTTCGCGACACCAGACACGCAACTTCAGCTCTCGCCGCAAACCCAGCAGGGAACTGTTGATGGCCAACTCAAGGCGCAGGTCCGGGTTGGCGTTGGCGTTCAGAATGTCCGGCACTTCACAGCGCTCACAATCCGCCGCCTTCCAGGCCTGGGAGGCCGGATTGTTGAGGGCCAGGCGACACTGCTGAACATTTCGTCCCCGGTGAAAGTCCTGGAAATAGTGGCGGCATTCCTTGCCGGCCGGTGTGCGCATGCGTGTCTCCGCCTGTTTGCCAACAGTATGACCTGATTTTGGGGTACGCGCCAGTCATTTCCCGACTGACAGCCAGCGGCGGGCTTCCTGCGGCAGGGTGGCGAGCGGCGCCGTAACCCTGGTGCAATCCGGCAGATCGTTGAGAAAGTGCTGGCCGTAGCGTTTGCTGAGAACGCGACGATCGAAGACGGCGACGATGCCCCTGTCTTCATGACTTCGAATCAGGCGGCCGAAACCTTGCCGGAAGCGCAGGATGGCGTCCGGGACGGCATAGTCGTTGAAGGGATCGACGAAGGTCTCCGAGCGGGCCGCAAAGATTGGGTCCGAGGGCACGGAGAAGGGCAGTCGCAGGATGACCAGGGCCCGCAGGTCGTCGCCAGGAATGTCTACGCCTTCCCAAAAGCTGCGCGTGCCCAGCAGCACCGCCTTGTCTCTATTGCGAAAGGCCTGAAGCAAGGCGCTGCGGCTGCTGCCTCCGCCCTGGGACAGCACCTCGATTCCGCCCAGAGCCAGGCGCGGCGTAATCTCTTGCGCGGTTTGACGGAGCTGGCTGTAACTGGTGAAGAGCGCCAGCAGGCCCCCGTCGAGCGCCGCTGCCAGTTCCACAAGGCCCCGCTCAACCGCCGCCTGATAGCGCTCCCTTTGTGCCGGTTCCGGAATGTCCGAGGGGACAAAGAGCAGGGTGGAGGCGCGGTAGTCAAAGGGAGAGCCGACCTCGACGGCCCTGAGGTTGTTGCCACTGAGTCTTTCACGCAGGAAATCGAAATTGCCGGCGCTGCGCAGGGTGGCGCTGGTCAACACGATGGTTTCCAACGAATCCCAGAGATGTTCTTCCACCAGCGGCCCCACATGCAGAGGCGTTGCGTGCATGGTGACCGACCTGCCACGATCTGCCGCGATTTCCAGCCAGTAGACCCTGTTTTCCTCCGGTCTCTCCACAAAGGCTTCCAGTTGCTGACGCGTCATCACGAACCAGCTGCCGATGTTTTCAATCGTATTCAGGCTGTCGAGCAGGTCTCCATCGATGCCCGTTGCCACAGGTCCCAGTTGCCCGATCAATCGACGCAGTGCGTCGCCAATGCCGAAGAAAAAGCCGGACAGGGTCTCGTACTGTTCGACGACCGGATCAAAACTGTTGTGCTCGCGCAATTGCGGCACAATGCGCAGGCGGGTTGTGTAGCTGCTGCGGGCAGGGCCGATGTCGTCCGCGAATGTTCGGCAGGCAGAGAACAGCCTGTCGGCATGGTGTTGCAACAGCGAGGCGGCCTCGCCAATGGTATCAATGACCTCCCTCAGGCGCCGTCCTACAGTTGGAGTGACCTCTCCCTGCGAGGCGCGCAACAATTCCCCCAATGCGCCACTGTTGGCCGAGCCCAGTTCCGCCAGCTGAAGGCGCAGCGAGCGTTCATCGAGTTGAAAGGCAAAGGCCTCCGAAACTGCCTCCTCCAGATGTTGGGCCTCGTCCAGAATCAGGGAGGTGTAGTGTGGCAGAATGTGATGATCGCTGGCGGCATCTGCCAGCAACAGGGCATGGTTGACGACCACAAGGTGGGCGCTTTCGGCGGCCCTGCGCGCCTTGAAAAACGGGCAACTCCCCTTCATTTCACTGCGGCAACGGTCAAGGCTGCACAGGAGGTCTTCGGCACCAAGTCGCGACCAGACATGGCGCTCTCCCGGGCCGCGCAGTGAAATCTCGCTCCTGTCACCACTGTCATTTTCCAGCAGCCAAACGAGCAACTTGCACAGTACCCGTAACTCGTCCTCGTTCACCGGCTTGCGACGACGCAGCGCAGTGAAGCGGCGCGGACAAAGATAGTTGCTGCGTCCCTTAAGCAGCGCCGAACGCAGCGGCTCCGACAAGGCCTCCTGCATGAGCGGCAGGTCCTTGTTCAACAATTGCTCCTGCAGGTTGATGGTGTTGGTCGAAATGATGACGCGCCGCGAGTTCACCTGGGACCAACGGGCGGCGGGCAAGAGATAGGCAAGTGACTTGCCGACGCCCGTGCCGGCCTCAATCATCAGGTGCTCCCCCCGGTTGAAGGCCTGGGTGATTTCCTGCGCCATCTCGATTTGCTGGGGGCGCTCGCGAAAACCGTTTAGCCGCCTGGCAAGCGCTCCGCCTGCGCTCAATTCCTGCCGGATTTCTTCGTTGTCCAGGGGCACTGGCGCATCTTCCGGGGGCGGCAGGGGCGTGCTGACCTGAAGAGGAGGGAAAAGCGTGCTGCCATGCGCCGGCCGGGTTGCCTGGGGCGATGACAGCAGGTCCCGGGCGTCCAGAGCCGCCCGGAAAACGGGTTCCGCACTCCAGCCCAGACCGCTGGCCGCGCTGACAATTTCATTGAGTGTGACGACCGGCAGTTGCAGCGCTTTCTGCCAGAGATTCCAGTACAGGCCGGCGGTCGCCCGCGCGTCATCAAGGGCGCGATGGGCCTGTCGCAACTCTATGCCGGTTTCGGCAGCCAGGTTGCCGAGGGAATAGCGCGAGGCCCTGGGCAAGAGCACTGCCGCCAGTTCTGCGGTATCCAGGCGCAGGTTGCCCCGCAGAACACCCTGCCTGGCGAGGAAGTCCATGTCGAAGTTGACGTTGTGGCCTATAACCGGTGCATTGGCGACGAAGCGAAGGACTTCCGGCAAAATCTCCCCAATGGGGGGTTGCCTGACCAGCTGCTCCGGCCGGATACCGGTGATGTCCGTAATCTCCCGGGGCAGAGGCACACCAGGGTTCACGAGTTGCGAATACTCGTCAATCACCTGACCGTCACACATGCGCACGGCGCCAATCTCAATGATGGAGTCGCGCTCTGGATCAAGTCCGGTCGTCTCCAGGTCCAGGGCCACGAGTTCAACGTGCATGCGATTGTTCCGGTTTCGCCAGTCCGGGTAACGTAATCAAGGTGAATGCCCCCCCCCCCGCAATTAAAGATATCCGGTAGCATCGGGCGCGCGCAGACGATTGGCCAGCAACAGGACGCCCAGTGCCAGAAACACCAGAATCAGGCCGGTCTGGATGGCCGTATCGAGATTGCGCTCCAGCGCATTGTAGACCAGCAGGGGCATGGTCTGGGTGCGGCCCTGCAAATTGCCGGCGAAGAGGATGGTTGCCCCGAATTCACCCAACGCGCGGGCCCACGCCAGCGTCAATCCGGCGCCAAGCGCCCGCAGGGACAGGGGCAGGGAGACCCTGAGAAAAAGGGCCAGCCCGGTTGCGCCATCCACGCGGGCTGCCGCCTCGATGTCGGCAGGCACATTGGCGAAACCTGCCTGGGCGGCGCGCAAATAGAAGGGGGCTGCGACGAATAACTGGGTCAGCACGACTGCGCTCGCCGTGAAGGCGATTTCAACGTTTAGCGAGGACAGCACGCCCCCGAGGGCTCCTCGTCGTCCCAGCGCAAGCAGCAGGGCCAGACCTGCAACGGCGGGGGGCAAGACAAGCGGCAATTGCAGCAAAACGGCAAGGAGGCGACGAAAGGGAAATCGCCAGCGCGCCAGGACCCAGGCGAGGGGCGTGCCAAATGCCAGCACCAGCAGCATGCTTATGCAGGTGGTGACAAGACTGAGCGCCAGTGCCTGGGGCAGGGCCGGGTCCCCCGGGCCGCCAGGCAGGGGAGTACCCAGGCCCTGGACCAGCAGCACCAGTACGGGCAGCAGCAAGAAGCCGGCCCCCGCCGTTGCGACCAGCACAAGGATGGCCGCCGGCATACGCTTCATGCGGGAGCCGCCAGCCAGCAGGGAGACCCGGGCCAGGGCGGTGCCTCCAGGATCGCGGGGATGAAACTGTGGTCCTGCAAGCTTTGCTGGCCGGTGGGTGAAAGCAGCAGGGCGATGAACGCGCGGGCCAACTGCTCATTGTCGCTGTTGGCCGTAACAGCTACCGGATAGGTGGCGTATACGTTGACTTCATTGGCGAGCGGGATGACGGCGACCCTGTCTGACAGCTCGGGTGTGACGTCGCTGCGATAAACAAACCCTGCGTCGGCACTGCCGTAAGCAATACGGAATAACACCTGGCGTACATTGCTCTCTTCCGACACAACGTTGGCGAGGATGTCTTCCACTTCAACGTGCTGTTGCCTCTCCAGCTGTTCAAGCACCTGGTCCGAATAGCCGCGAATCGGGACTCCGGGAGAGGCCAACACCAGTCGCAAGCCCGGTCTGGCAAGGTCTGCAGGCGCCCGGAGGCCGGCCGGATTGTCGGAAGGCACGACGAGTGCCAGGCGATTGCGGGCAAATATCTGCGCGTCGCCAACCAGACCGGCGTCCCGCAGGCGGGTAATTTGCGCCTCGTCCGCACTGGCAACCACGTCAGCCCGGGCTCCCAGCAGCAACTGATTGGCCAGCGTTGAGGAAGAGGCGAGGTTAAGGACCAGGTCGATTTGCGGGTGCTGCCGTTCAAACTCCGCCTCAAGGACCAGGAACACGTCGGAAAGGGAGGCTGCTGCATAAACCAGCAACGGGGACTGGGCCAGAGTCCGGCTGGAAGGGAGGGCCAGGACAAGTGACAAAATCGCGAGCATGGTGAGCCGGCGCGCCAGACGCGCACCAGGCCCCGGTTGGGCGGGAACGATTCGCAATGTCAGTTGCAGGCGGGGGTTGACACGCAGGCCATGCCGAGTCATGATGGGCAGTCGTTAGGGGGCGTAGTGTAGCGGTTAACATGCCACCCTGTCAAGGTGGAGATCGCGGGTTCGAATCCCGTCGCTCCCGTAGCGGGTGCAGGCTCCAGGCTTGCACCTGTTTGCTTTCTGCTGGCCGCAAACAGATACCGGGAGTTGTGGCGCGTCCATGAGCCTGGCGCTGCCCGGGACCAGGGGCGGCTTTGTTGGCAATCCCTGTCCTGTTCCGTAACCTTGGGGGCGACCGGCCCTGAATCCAATTTTCGCGCAGGTTCTCAAGGAAAGGCCGCGATGTCTTGTCAATTGCGGGTGAACACGGTTGACATTCGCGATGCCGTTCAACTTGGTTGTCAGACGATGACCAGGGCCTTCAATCGTCATGATGCGGACAGGCCCTTCTTCAGCGCGTTCGTTCGACCGGCAGCCCGCCTTGGCTGGAGCAGCCAATATACGGATGCCCACGTGCCAGGTCGTCATCTGAACGCCCTCGCAGCCGCCAAGACGTATCTCGGTCTTGAGATCGATGACGAGACTGTGCGCAAACATGCCGATGCCCTGGTCTTTTCCTATGGCGGAGAGATCCCTCTTCCCCTGAACCGGGCCTCGATCAAGGCAGGCAAACCGGACGTATTCCTGGCGCACAACCTGAGGGAGGGCTTTCACGGGTTGAATGCTCTCATCCTGGGCTATGAAGACAACCAGGCATTCGATCTGGCCAGACGTTCTGTCGATTTCATACAGAAGAACTGGAATCCGCGCTCCGGCTGGTCCTTCCAGGAAACGCCCTCAGGTTTCATCCCCAATCATGTCGTCAGCGGGATTGGAAGGGCGATCGGACCTCTGGTCAAGATTTATGCAAACTCCGGGCACGGCCCCGCGCTTGCGTTGGCCCAGGACATCGCCGCGGCCGCACTGGAGTTCTTCCCTGAAGACGGTCGCTATCTCGGCAACAGGCTCGGCAGCCATGTCCATTCGATAACCTCGACCCTGTCTTCGTTGGCCCAACTGGCCGAAATGACCGGCGATTCCGGGCTAATGCATCGAGTGGCGGCATTCCATGATCATGGTTTGTGGGAGATCAGAGACGAAGTCGGCTGGGCGATCGAGTCCACCAGGCCGGGCGCCAACCCGGACCGGGGCGAGGTCAACACCAGCGGTGACATTCTGGAAACAGCGCTGATTCTGGGAGCGCAGCACGATTCCGCGTACTACGGTGATGCGGAGCGGATCCTGCGTTGCCACATCCTGCCTTCCCAATTGCGGGACATTTCCTGGTCTGTAGCGCGCGAAGACGGCAGCCTGCCCTCCGGCTCGGTGTTTGCTCGCCTGCAGGGCGCCTGGGGCTTCCCGGCCCCCTATGGCCATGAACCGGTCGGTTTGCAATCCGTCCAGTTCAACCTCGATATCGTCGGTGGCACTGTGGCTTCACTCTGCGAATTTTCCCGGCGGTCAAGCAGTCGGGACGGGGAAAACCGCGTATGGCTGAATTGTTTGACCGACCTTGACGACGAGGCGATTCGGGTCCGTACGCCTTACACGCAGGACTCCCTCTCGATTCTCCTGAAAGAGCAGGGGGCCCTGGCGATACGCGTGCCAAACTGGTTTGCGGGAGACCCGGCGGCGTACGCCGATCGCAACAATCTGATGTATGCCGACGGCTACTGGCATTTTGAGTCGACTGTAGTGCCACAATTGCTGGAGTTGCCATTGACCCTGGAACCACAGAGCATTGTGTTGCGACATAAAACGCGCGATATCAGGGCCATTCTCACCGGGGACTCGGTCGTTTCGATGGAGAACCATGGCGCTGATTTGACATTCTTCGCCGCCCCTGCCAGCTGAACGACGCCCTGTGACATTCATTTGCGCAAGGTCTCCGGAGACGGAAGTCATATCCGGAGATTCCGCCCGGCGCCGGTGTGTCCGCTCCATTTTCAGGGAACAGGCAGCGGCCTTACCTTGATTTTATAGACCCTGCCACAATTGAAATTTGACATATCATCAATGGCAAGAGAACATTGGTAGCACCACTGACCAATTTAAGGTGCCGTTGTGCGAAGTGTAAGCGACACTCGGGGCAATATTGACGGACTTGAGAGAATAAACAGAACCAGTGTCCGCGAACAAACTCTTGAACAGCTAAAGAATTTCATCGTCTCCGGCGAATTGGGCCCAGGCGGTCGACTGCCTTCCGAACGCGCCTTGTCCGAGGCGCTGGGTGTCGGACGCTACAGCGTCCGGGAAGCGATCAAGATTCTTGAAGCCGTTGGCCTGCTCGAGTCGCGTCCAGGGGACGGCACGTTTCTGGCCCGGCGAACCGGAGAACAGTTCGGCCGGATTCTCGGGATGGGACTGGCTGCATGGGGTGGGGCCATCATCGAGATTCTTGACGCGCGTGGAATTGTTGAAGTGGAAGCGGCCCGCGCCGCCGCAGAACGCGCCAGGGACGAGGACCTGGGCCTGATGCGGCAGGAACTGGAGCGCATGCAGCGGGCTGTGCAGCAGCGTGACATTCCCCAATACCTTGGCGGTGACATGGAATTCCACCGCCGGGTTGCCCAGGCGAGCCAGAACGCCATCGTCTGGCAGTTTGTCAGCAACCTGACGGATCTGCTGGAGGAAGTGCTGCAAGAGGCGAAATTCGACGAGATGCCAGCCCAGGCGGAGGGAGGGGCGTCGCATCAGGACATTTACCTGGCCATCGCTGCCGGCGAGAGTCAGGCGGCGGCCAAGGCGATGCGCCGACACATTCAGTTCACCACAGAAGTCTGGCAGACCATGATTTCCCTTACCGCTGGCGAGGAGTAGGCAGGGAAGGAGGGAGAATGGCTGAACGGAAAGTTCAGGCAATCAAGGATGAACTTTAAGAAGGGAGAAGTGAAATGAACAGGAAATTACCGATGTTGCGTGGAGCGTTTTCCCGCAGGGACTTTCTGCAGGGCAGCAGCGTAGGACTTGCCGCCGCGATGGCCAGTCGTTATGGGCTGTCGGTGGCTCAGGATGCGGTCGGCATCCCGCAGGAGTTGATTCCTGGCAGCCCCGGTCATCCCAGGGGCTGGACGACGACCTTGCCGCCAATTCCCGAAGGGATGCCTGCATCACCACCGGTGACCATATCCGGCAGTCGACGCGCTCCCTGGGAGTTTGCCGAAGGCGATGACATCGAAAACTCCCCCTTTACTCGCCTGACGTCCGCGGCGCTGGGCATCAACTGGAAGCTGGCCTTCAGTTGGGTCGATCCGGATGAGGGCCTGCAGAAATACAATCTTGCGATCGCCAGCGGCGAATTGCCTGACTTTATGGAAACGGTGCCGCTTCAGGTTTACTCGGACCTGCTGGACAACGACTTGCTGGAAGACATCACAGACGTCTATGAAGAGGTTGCCAGCCAGGAGTGGATCAAGGACCCGCTTTCCTTCGGGGACGGGGTTGCCTGGCGTTTGGCCGAAGTCAACGGCCGCAAGATGGGCTTTCCGTATGTCGAACAGGCCGCGCAAAACGACAAGCTCATGTGGCTGCGCGAAGACTGGCTGGAAGCGGTGGGCATGAGCGCGCCAACCACCATCGACGAACTGCATGCTGTGGCCAGCGCCTTCAAGGCTGCGGACCTGGGGCAGGGTGGTGACGGTACGACGCTCGGGCTGGTGGCCTGCAATACCCTGGATGCCTGGTACGGCTCGCTGGATCCCGTCTTCGGCGCATGGGGTGTCATGCCCGGCTCCTGGACGCCTGATGCCAATGGTGACCTGGAATACAACAGTGTGCGTCCGGAAATCAAGGAGGTGCTGTCCGTGCTGCGGGGCTGGTACGCCGAGGGCCTGTTTGCGCAGAATTTCTTCACGCTGCGCCCCGGCCAGACGGCCTTCGCCCACGTAGGCGCCAACATTGCCGGCCTCCATTTCTCGCCCGCCTTTGCCGCTGTATTCGGGCTGCCCGACAGCGTCGCCAATGAACCCGATGCCCGCTGGACCTTTGCCGACATCCCGGCCGGACCCACCGGAATCAAGAAGAAATCCTGGAGCAACCCTGTTCCCGACACCGTTTACTGTTTCCGCAAGGGTTTCGCGCACGTCGATCTGGTGCTCAAGCAGATCGGCTGGTGGGCAGAACTCATGCAAAACCCGGTCAATCGCTACCACGGTTGGGAAGGCACCGACTACTTCTGGGTGGGCGACGAACTGGACCTCAATGGCTACGACAGCAGCAAACACTTCTTTGGTCCGCCAGGAACCAATGGCGGCAGCCGCACGGACCCCTACTTCGAAGCTACCTGGATACGGCACCGGCGCGAAGTCTGGGCCAACACGCCCGAAGACCAGCGCGACGCCATGATGGAGGCCTTCCTCGGTGGAGACGAGCTGTCCCAACTGTGGGACCGCGCCAATGTGTTTGCCGTCGACCGCTGGGCGCACGATGGCATCCGCAACGAATTCACAACAGTGCCGACCGAGACCATGAAGCGAGCCGGCACTTCTCTGGATGGTCTGGAACAGGAATCGCTGTTCAATATCATCATCGGGGAGGAGCCGCTGGACCGTTTCGACTCCTTCGTGGAGGAGTGGCGCTCCGGTGGCGGAGACCGCATCACCGGCGAAGTCAACGAATGGTATCACGGCAGCTGATTCGACAGGCCGGGGCATCTCACGCATGCCCCGGCCATTGATAAAGCGGGCAGGGACGCATGCTGTACAGGGCGGGCCTGGTGAAGGGGCAAGAGCCGCTGCGCGCCTATCTGAGGCGCAGTTGGCCGCTCTATGCCATGATTCTGCCGGGCCTGTTGTTCATCCTGCTTTTTCGTTACCTGCCGATGTATGGCGTCGTCATTGCCTTCCAGGATTTCAGTCCGGCGAGAGGATTCGCCGCCTCACGTTGGGTCGGTTTGGACAATTTTGACTTCCTGTTTTCCTTGCCGGAATTCAACAGGATTCTCGGCAATACCCTGATCATTGCCGTGCTCAAACTGGCCCTCGACCAGTTGGGAGCCATCGCGCTGGCCCTGCTGATCAACGAGGCGCGCAATCTGGTTTTCCGCCGGTCAATCCAGACCCTGATCTATCTGCCTCATTTTCTGTCATGGATTGTGCTGGGCGGCATTCTGCTTGACATCCTGTCGCCTTTCGGCATCGTCAACAACCTTGTGCGGGCGCTGGGGCATGAACCGCAGCTCTTTCTGGGTAGCAACGACTGGTTTCGCATCACTGTCATTGGCTCCAGTCTCTGGAAGGGTGTGGGCTTTTCGACCATCGTCTATCTGGCGGCCCTGACCGCCATAAGCCCGACCCTGCAGGAAGCGGCGGCGATTGATGGCGCCGGTCGCTTCCGACGCATCTGGCACATCACCCTGCCGGGAATTCGCCCCACCGTCGTGCTGCTTGCCGCGCTCAGCCTAGGCGACGTCCTTCAGGCAGGCTTCGAGCAGATCCTGACGCTCTACAGCCCGGCCGTCTATCGCACCGGCGATATCATCGATACCTATGTTTACAGGGTGGGCCTGGTCTCCGCGCAGTACAGCCTGGCCGGCGCCGTCGGCCTCTTCAAGTCCGTCATCGGTTTCTTTCTCATCGTCGCTTCTTACTGGCTCGCAGACCGTTATGCGGGCTATCGCATCCTGTAGGCATTGCCTTGATTCGCGAAAACAGTCTGTCCAGCCGGCTCTTTGACGTCAGCAACCATCTGTTTCTGGCTGGTTTCGCGCTTCTCTGCCTGCTGCCGCTGATTCACATATTCGCCGTTTCGCTCAGCGGGCGCGGCCCTGCCAATGGTGGCTTCGTTTCCTTCTGGCCGCTGGACTTCACTCTTGAAAATTACGACCAGGTCATTGGATCGTCGGTCTTTTTGCGCTCCCTCTTCATATCTTTTCAACGCGTCGTTCTGGGCGTCAGCCTGAATATGACCTTGATCGTCTTGTGCGCCTACCCCTTGTCGAAATCGCCGCTGGTCTTCCGCGGCCGAAGCGTACTGATCTGGGTCTTCGTCTTCGCCATGTTGTTTGATGGTGGTCTGATTCCCACCTTCCTGGTCGTGCGAAGTCTGGGCCTGCTCAACAAGCTGGGCGCCCTGATCCTGCCTGGCGCTGTGCCTATATTCAGCGTCATCCTGATGATGAACTTTTTCCGGGAGATCCCGCGTGAACTTGAAGAATCGGCCCTGATCGACGGCGCTTCTCACTGGAAGGTTCTGTGGCATATTTATTTGCCGCTGTCATTGCCGGCGATCGCCACCCTTACGCTGTTCGCGGCTGTCGGCCACTGGAACAACTGGTTCGACGGTCTGATTTACATGACTGATTCAAACAACTACCCGATGCAGACGTATTTGCGCACCGTCGTCGTTGAACTGGACCTCACCCGGGTGGGCGTGACACCCCAGGAGTTGCTGCGTCTGTCCGACCGCGCGATTCGTGGCGCGCAGATCATCGTCGCCACCGTACCGATTCTGGTCGTTTATCCCTTTCTGCAACGCTACTTCATCTCCGGCATCCGCCTGGGCGCCGTGAAGGAATAGCTGCTGCCGACTTTCGCAATTGGGGGACTTCATGACCGTTAAACCGGACTTTGGCGGGCGCTTTCCCTTCGGGACGCACGTCTATCGCGAACCAAGTCTGGACCTGGAGGCCGTGCTGGCGGACCTGCCGCTGCTGAAGCGCCTCGGATTCAACATGATCAAAATTCAGGAGCACTGGGGCACGGACGAACCGGAAGAAGGCCTTTACGAATTTGGCCGCGTGGACCGCGTGATCGCGCGCGCCGGGGAACTCGACCTTGGCATTTATCTGGGATTGACGATGGAACAGGCGCCCATGTGGCTCTGGCGCAAGTTCCCGGACTGCCACCTGGTCGGCGCCGACGGACGCAGCCACATGACTCCCACGCAATATACGATTCCCATGGACGGCAAGCCGGGGCCCTGTTGGGATCATCCCGGGGCGCGCAGCGCTGCAGAACGCTTCATCGCCGAACTGGCACGGCAGCTCGGCCGGCACGAAAACATCTGGGCCTGGAACACTTTTCAGGAGATTGGCTTCTGGCCAAACGAGGCCGGCAAGACCGGCTTTTGCTACTGTCCGCACACTCTGGAACGCTTTCGAGACTGGCTGCGCGAACGCTATGGTTCCCTGGAGGCGCTTAATGCCGCCTGGCAGCTCACCCATGCGCACTGGCAGGACGTCGAGCCGCCGCGACGCAAGGAGCCGGTGGCGCCCTTCATTGACTGGCGTTTTTTCATGGACGACGTCACCCTGACACGCAATCTTGAGTTCAAGACTGCCGTTTTGCGCGCCAATGACCCGCAGCGGCGTCCGGTCTTCAGCCACGCCGACACGCCCCGCATCGCTTCGGGGGCGGAATGGCGCTGGGCGCGCGCCGCCGATTTCTTCGGCACCAGCAACTATCCCATGTGGAACAACGGCCAGGTATGGGACGACCCCGTCAAGGACGAGGCAGGGGCCCGGCGCAACGAAATATGGGAAGAGATGATGATGTGTACCGACCTGGCGCGCGCCAACAATGGCCGCGACCGGGCGCTTTGGGGCGCGGAATTCCAGGGCGGACCGATCGTCACATCACTGCACATCAGTCGCACGCCGACAGCTGCCGACCTGCGCCGCTGGATGCTGGCGGGTCTCGCCTGCGGCATGACTGGCATCAGTTTCTGGAACCACCGCCCCGAGCGTTTCTGGAAGGAGGGCAACGGATTCAGCCTGCTGGACCACCATGGAGAGTCGACGGAGCGGATGAACGCCGCCAGCGACACAGGCCGCAAGGTACAGGAGCACGCACACTTCTTTTCGCAGAGTCAGCCGCCCCGGTCGCAAGTGGCGCTACTGGTTAACGAAGACCTGTATCACTTTTTTCAGGCCTGCAACGGGGACGTGCACTATCACTACATGTACAACATGCGCGGCTGGTATGCCCGCCTGTGGCGCCTCGGTATCCCCGTCGACTTTGTCGATGCTACCGACGTCGGCGCGGGAGCACTGGAACCTTACCGGGCGGCCCTGCTGTGCATGCCTCTCGCGCTGGAGGCGGACTGGTTCGCCCATCTGGTCGAGTACGTTGACCAGGGCGGAACGCTAATCAGCGAAGCCTGCCCGGGCCGCTTCGATCGACTGGGCTGGACGACACGGGCGCAACTGGTTGACGGGGCCGAATCCTTGTTCGGCGCCTCCCATGAAAGTGTGACGCTTGTGCATGAACCGACGCGACCCGGCCGCTGGATGCCGCAGGAGAGACGTTACGGTGAATTTGAGGCCGCGACCCTGTTGCAGGGTGTTGGTGACTTCAGCGGACACCAGGTGCTGGCAAACTTTTGGCTGCAGACCTTGCGGCCGGAGAAGGCCGAGGCGATTTTGCTGGCCGGGAAGCAGGTCGCAGCGACCAGAAACAGTTTCGGTCAGGGTCAGGCGATCCTGCTGGGCAGCTTCCCCGGAATGAGCGCCATGGCACATCGCGCGGTCGATCGCGGCACGGACGATTTTGTCTTGTCCCTGCTGGCGGACGCCGGCGTAATTCCGGACCGCTGCGGCCGCCTGTTGCGACGGCGTCGGCAGCTGGGTCACGAGCAGGCCTGGTTCCTGGTCAATCCCGCTGCAGGGAACTGCGAAGAGTTGGTAGATCTGGAAGGGTTGACGCTATACGCCGACCTGACAGGAGACTCGGTGGTGCAAGAATCAGGGGCAGGGCTTACCCTGCGCGTTCCTGGCGGCAGCCTGAGTTGTCTGCTGCTGCGGGCTCAGGATTGATTGAGGCGTGGATCCACCACGAAGTACAGCAGGTCGACCAGGGTATTCATGAGCACGTAGGCCAGGGCCACGACGATGACAGCGGCCTGCACGACCGAGTAATCGCGGGACAGAATCCCCTCCAGCAGCAACCGGCCCAGGCCAGGCCAGGCGAAGACCGCTTCGGTGATCACGGCGCCGCCCAGCAAGGCGCCGAACTGCAGGCCCTGCAAGGTAATGACTGGCAAAATGGCGTTGCGCAGGGCATGCCGCAGGGCGACGCGTCGTTCCGTCAGACCCTTGCCGCGGGCCGTACGCACGTAAGGGCTGTGGAGTTCCTCCAGCATGGCCGCGCGCGTCAGGCGCGTGACGAAGCCGGTGGACGTAATGCCGATGGCAAGGGAGGGCAGGATGAGATGATGCAGAAAGCTCAGGAGCGCTTGCCGGTTGCCGGTGAGCAAATGGTCAATCAACATGAAGTTGGTGATGACCTCATAACTCAGGCGGGGGTCGATGCGCCCGCTGGTTGGCGCGAGGCGCAGGCGCACGGCGAACACGATCACCAGCATGATGGCCACCCAGAACCAGGGCATGGACATGCCGGTGATGGCCAACAGACGCAAGGCGTTGTCGATCAGACGCCGGCGCGTCACGGCCGCCATGACTCCGATGACGATGCCGGCGACCGTGCTGAAAACCATGGCAACCAGCGCCAACTCGATTGTTGGCGGCACGCGTTCGAACATCAGGCGATTGATGGGCGTGCCGGAACTCATGGAAATGCCGGTGTCACCGGAAAGCATCGCGCGCATGAAATACAGGTATTGCAGGTGCAGGGGCTTGTCCAGGTCCCACTCGGCCTCAATCCGCGCAATGGCGACCGGGTCCACCATCTGGTTGCTGATGGACTGGATCGGGTTGCCAGGCACGAGGCGCAGGGCGAAAAAAGTCAGCGTCGTGACAGTCCAGAGGACGAAAGGCAGCCAGATCAGACGACGAATTAACCAGGCGAGCACGGGTCACCCGGACTGGTTGCGCATGTAGGGATCGAGGCGGTCCCGCAGGCCATCGCCGATGAAGTTCACGCTGAGCACGGTCAGGGTAAGACAGAGGCCCGGGAAAAAGGGCACGTGGGCGGCGTCAAACAGCAGGGACTGGCCGTCGGCGATCATCATGCCCCAGTCCGGCGTGCCCGTCTCGACGCCCAGGCCGAGAAAATTAAGCGCCGTCGCGGAAGAGATGGTCACCGCCAACATGGCGCTGGCGTGCACCAGGACCGGCGGCAACATGTTCGGCAGGATGTGTCGTTGCACGATGGCGGGGTCTTTGGCGCCGAGGGCCCGGGCGGCGACCACGTATTCTTGGCTCATCAGGAGCAGGACGACGGAGCGCGCGAGTCGTGCAAAGACCGGCACCTGGGCCACGCCTACGGCGATGATCACGTTGCCGGGCCCGGTTCCCAGGGTGGTAACGACGAGAATCGCCAGGAGAATGGATGGAAAGCTGAGCATGATGTCCATGCAGCGCATCAACACCACATCCAGCCGCCCCCCCCAATAGCCCCCCGGAATACCGATGGCCAGCCCGAAGACGAAGGACAGCGCCAGGGCCAGGAAACCGGTGCCGAGGACGCTGCGACCCCCGTGAAGCACACGACTGAAGACATCCCTTCCGATTTCGTCCGTGCCAAAGGGATACTCAATGGAAGGCGCTTTCAGGCGGTTCTTGATGTCCCGTTGACCAGGGTCTCGCGGGGCGATGGTCGAGGCCAGCAAACTGGCGAGCAAAATAAAGGCAAAAAAAATGGCGCCGGGCAGGGCGATATCCCAGGTTTGCCACAGGCGTAGAAGCAAATGCGGTCTGGTTTGAATATGCGGGGACAGGACTTCACTCCCGTCCCCGCCTGTTGTTGTCGCCACTGGCGACTCCGGCAGTCCTACTGGTCCAGCCAGACGTTGCGGAAATTCGCGCGACCGGCAGCCGTACCCTGGGTGTCCACGCCCTGAACGTGCTCGCGCACGAAGATCGGCGGTTGCAGGTAACCCAGATAGGCCATAATCATCATGTCCAGGGCCAGCGCCTGGATTTCCTGGTAGACCTCGGCTCTGGCAGCGGGGTCCACCACGGCGATGCCGTTGTCTACCAGCTCGTTGAGATACGCTGCGGATTCGAGACCGGCATGGTGAGTCTGCCCGCCGCCATAGACCGTATTCAGGATGATGGCCTTGTCGTGGGGATCGGGCAGGAAGGTTGAGCGCTGGGTCATGGAAATCTGTGCCAGACCTTCGTTGACCTTGCCCAGGAAGGAACCGGTGTCAAGCCGGTCGAGCGTTACGTCAAAGCCGACGGCTTCGAGGTCCACCGCGACGAGCTCGGCCAGAAGCGGCCAAAAACGATTGTTCTCGAAGGTCACGGTGACCGGGATCGGCGTCTCCAGACCCGATTCCGCCAGAAGTTCACGGGCCAGGTCGGGATCATAGCGGCTGGTCTCCATGCCGGCAGGATCGAAGCCCAGGTCGTTGGGGCCCAGAATGCTGGCCGGGTGCTGGGCAAGCCCGCTAAGGCCGCCCTCGATGATGGCGTCGCGGTCGATGGCGTGGTTGACGGCGCGGCGCACCAGCACGTTGTCCAGTGGCGCCTGGGTCACGTTGAGAGGCATGAAGAGATTGACCAGCGGCGCGCCCACCTCAATGCGAAGGTCATCGCCTTCGTCGGCGGTGATGCGGTCCACCGAGGTGAAGGGTGCGTAAAGCGTCAGATCAACTTCTCCGGCCTCCAGCGCCGCCAGAATCGAGGCTTCATCCGGCCAGGCGCGAATGATGATCTGGTCCAGCCAGGGGCGGCCGGCCCAATAGTCTTCGTTGGCCGCCAGCACCGCTTCCTGGCCAGGTACGAAGCGCTCGACGCGGTAGGGGCCGGCCATGGACATGTTCAGACCCACTTCCTGGCCGTACTCATCCATGGCCTTCGGGCTGATGATGTAGCCGTCAGGACGTGTGAAGACCAGCAACTGGGTGGCGTTGGGCTGTTTCAGGGTCAGTTGCACGGTGAGGTCGTCAAGCGCTTCCAGGGACTCCCAGTTGTCGAAGCCCTGGTTGAAATACATGTACATGCCCTCGATGTAACTTGGGTCATCCGTGGAAACGGGGCGCAACATGCTGCGAACGACGGCCTGGGCCGTCACCGGTTCGCCGTCATGAAAGACCATGTCCGGACGAATGTTGAAGGTGTAGACAAGACCGTCGTCCGAAATCGTCCAGCTTTCGGCCAGCCCGGGTTTGGCGGCGCCTGTTTCAAAGTCCGCCTGGACCAGACCCTCGCCGATGGAGTCGATGACGTGCAGCCCGCCGAAGCCATGCCAGAATCCGATGTCCAGCGAATCGCCCATGATTTCGGCCGCCACGACCAGGGTGCCTCCCTGGCGCGGTTCCTGGGCGCTGACGCTACCTGAAACGAGAATCAGCAAAAGCACCAACGTCAATGAAAGCATTTTGCGCAACATGTTTCCTCCGTGAAGTCTCCTGTCACTTGTGTAACTTGCTGAGCCATTATGGCAATTGCTGCGCCGATACGCCAGTCGCTCGGGCTCTAGCCGGCGTTGGGCCTGTCTTTATCCCATGCTGCGTAGAATCGCCTCAGGTGTTGACCCAGAAGATGAGGCGTTGACGGCACGATACACTCCAGCGCTTCACGTATGGCAGCGTGAAGACCACTTTCCTCAAGGCGTGTATGGTGGCCGTCGCGCAGCGTCCATTCTCCATGGACCATCACGTGTCGCACGTGGCGGCGCGTGGCGCGACGCAGCAGGAATTCCGGCATATGGTTTTCTGCCGGAAAATGCGCCGGCAGCGCTTCGCCGCGTATGGCGCGCCAGTCCAGCAGAACCAGGTCCGCCAGCCAGCCAGGCTTCAATGCCCCGAGCGGCACATCCCGGCCAAAAGTCGCGATAGCGCCGCGGCGCGTTGCCATCTGCAACACGTCCTGCGGTGTGAGGCCTCCAGACCCTGCACCGGGTCTGCTACCCAGGGTGAAGGCCAGACGCATTTCACGCAGATAGTCCTGGTCGTCGTCAAGGGTATGCCCGTCCATGCCGATGCCGACGTTGACGCCGGCCTGGCAATAACGGGCGGTTGGGGCGATGCCGCTGCGCAGGCGCAGGTTGCTGGAAGGGTTGTGCGCCACGCTGACATCGCGGGCAGCCAACAGGGCGGGGTCGCCCGCCTCGCTCCATATCATGTGCGCAAGGGTCAGCCAGTCTCCGAGCGCGCTCATGCGGTCCAGCTGTTCGATGAAGCCGTGGTCCCAGGTCCGCCAGGCGTAGTCACGCTGAAACGGCGACTCCAGCATGTGCATCTGAACGCGGGTGTTGTTGGCGCGGGCCCAGTCCGTAGCGCCGAGGATCAGCGAATCGCTGGCCCATTGGCCGCCAACCGGGCTGGCCTGTATGTGAATCCGGTGATTGCGGGCATCGTGGTAACGGTCATGCAGGCTCTGCAGACTGTCGAGCCACTCCTGAATTCCCATGCCTGGCCTCTGCGCCCGGGCACGGGCTGAGTCCCGCAAGTCGGCCGGAAGCGACGCGATGAAACTTTCCGAGTCGCGATACACCAGCGTGTTCTGGTCCAGCAGTGGCGGGAACATGGCCACGCGCAGACCGGCCCGCCGGTAACCCGCCAGGGCCTGCGGGACCTCCTCAAACATGGTGGCGAGGCTGGCCGGGTTATGGCTGTGGGCGACCGAGGTAACGCCGGAGCGAATGAGTTGCCAGCCTTCGTATTCTGCTGCCAGGCGGGGCGGGATGCGCGGCAGGCTGCCAAGGCCGGCGAGCCAGACCTCGAGCAGGTCGTCAGGCAGACCCAGTGTTACCGTGCCCAGAGCCCGACCGTGGTCGTGGCTGTTGACGAAGCCAGGCATGAGGAGCAGATCGTCGCTGCCCAGCACCGGTACATCGGGATGTTGGCTGACCAGTGCCCCCCGCCCGCTGACTTCAACGATGGTCGCCCCTTCAATTAGCAGGGCGACGTCGCGCTGAAACTCGTCGTCCACAAGTCCCAGACCGGCGTGCACGATCTGACGGCTTTCAGTCATGGCGAAAACAGTCCCGCCTGTTGCCCGCCGTCGATGATAAACGCCTGGCCGGTGATCATGCGCGCGGCGTCCGATGCCAGCCACAGCGCCAGCTCTGCGACGTCCTCCGGCTGGATCACGCCGGGAAGGGGCTGGCTTCGCCCAAGGAATGCATCGCGTTCCGGGCCGCTGACAGACTCGGTCAGGGGCGTATCCACGAAACCGGGACAGATCGCATTGCAGCGTATGTTTTCCCGCGCGTAATCGAGGGCGATGCTGCGGGTCAGGTTGATCACGCCGGCCTTGGCCGCGGCATAGGCCGCCTTGCCCGACGAGGGTCGCAGACCGAAAGTGCCGGCAGTGTTCAGAATCACTCCGCCGCGGTCACGCATGTGCGGAATGACGTACCTCGACGCCAGGAAAACCCCCTTAAGGTTGATGTTCAGACATTCGTCCCACTGCGCTTCATCAATGTCGGTAATGCGACCGGAGGGGCTGATTCCGGCATTGTTGAACAGGACGTCTATACGGCCGAAGTGGCTGATGGCCGCGTCCGCCAGACTGCTGACGCTGGCGTTGTCGCTCACGTCGGACTGCACGGCCTGCGCCACGCCGCCATCCTGAACAATCGTGCCGGCCGTCCGCCGGACGGTGTCGAAAGTCCTGCCGGCGCAAACCACGCTGGCCCCGGCAGCGGCAAAAGCGATGGCGCTGGCCGCCCCGATTCCGGAGCCGGCGCCGGTCACGATAACGGCCTTGCCCTGCATGGACATGGTCGTCAGTCGAGCAACCAGCCGCCATCGACGGGCACTATGGTCCCGGTGAGGTAACGGGACTCATCGCAGGCGAGAAAGAGCGCCAGCTCGGCGACGTCCTCCGGCGTCCCGGGACGGCGCAGGGGAATGCGTTCCTGCGCCCAGCGCTGCATGTCTTCCTGACTGGGCAGCATGCTGGTATCGATGATGCCGGGCGCCATGGCGTTGGCGCGAATCCCCTGCGGCCCGTATTGCAGGGCGATGTGCCGCGTCAATCCGGCGACTGCCGCCTTGGACGTGCCGTAGGCCGCCGAATGGGTGAAAGCAATAAGGGAACTGATGGAGGCGAGGTTGACGATCGCGCCGCGTATATCGTTGGCCAGCCAGTGACGGATAACGATCTGCGACGGCAGAAAGACGCCGGTCACGTTCACCTTCAGCATGCTCTCCCACTGCTCGTCGCTCATGTCCTCAAACACGGCGTTGAAGAAGATGCCTGCGTTGTTGACAAGCACGTCAACCTGGCCGAATTGCGCAACTGCCGCATCAAGGAATTTCTGCACAGAGTCCCGCTGAGTGACGTCTGCCCCAAGTGCCAGCACCTCGACGTCCTGCGCCCGCAGTTCAGCAGCAAAGGCTTCTACACCCGCTGCATTCAGGTCACAGAGCGCCAGCGCGCAGCCCTCCGCCGCGTAGCGCCGTGCGATGCCCGCGCCGATGCCGCGGGCCGCGCCCGTAATGATGGCGAATTTGCCAGACAATCGTCCCATGGCCCTTACTCCTCCTCGATCAAGGCGACGACCTCGCCAACCGGGACCTCTTCATCCAGGTCGCAGCAGAGTTCGACGAGGGTCCCGTCGGCGGGCGCTTCCAGCTCAACCTCGACCTTTTCGGTCGTAATCACGGCGAAGCCATCTCCCGCGGAAAGGGTGTCTCCTGGTTGAGCCAGCCATTCCACGATGATGCCCGCTTCCATCGTCATGCCGAACCTGGGCATGCGTACGGCTACGCGCGCCACCTCAGGCTGACTCCGCCTGCATGCAGCGACGCAGAGCGTCCAGGATGCGTTCCGTCGTGGGGACTGCCGCCTTCTCCAGCACGGGACTGTAGGGCAGGGGCACGTCCAGGTTGCTGACCCGTTGCACCGGCGCGCGCAAATGGGGAAAGGCCTTTTCCGCCACGGTGGCCGCCCATTCGCTGGCCGCTCCGCAGACCGGAAAACTCTCGTCCACGGCGACGAATCGCCCGGTCTTGCGTACGCTGCGCAAGACGCAGGCCTCGTCCCATGGTTTGAGCGTGCGCAGATCGATGACCTCACACTCGATCCCTTCCCGCGCCATGGTGCGGGCGACTTCCAGGCAACGCAGCGTCATGGCGCCCGCTGTGCAAATCGTGACGTCTCCACCTTCCCGGCGAATGGCGGCTTCCGCGAGCGGTATGGTATAGGCTTCGTCGGGGACCTCGCCACGTTGGCTGCCCAGCGTAATCGGACTGAGGAAGAGTACAGGGTTGTCATCGCGGATTGCCGAGATGAGCAATCCCTTCACGTCATAAGGCGTGGAGGGCAACACCACCTTGATGAGGGGCATGTTCATGAACATGGGATGCACAGGTTGACTGTGGTGATGACCTGCGCTGATGCCGGAGCCGCTCACTGTCATGAGCACCAGCGGCAGTTTAGTCTGTCCGCCGAACATGTAGCGCATGGCGCCGGCCTGGTTGGCAATTTGGTCGAAGGCCAGGTAAAGGAAAGTGCCAAACATCAGGTCAATGACTGGACGAATGCCGGTCGCCGCTGCGCCAACGCCGGCGCCGGCCACGGCCAGTTCCGAAATGGGCGTGTTGATCACGCGTTCATCGCCGAATTCCCGGTGCAGCCAGCGCGTACCGCCGAACACACCCACCTTGACGTCCTCGCCGATCACGACGACGCGTTCGTCACGCTGCAATTCTGCGCGAAGGGCTTCGCGCATGGCATCGACGCTGGTTTTACGAGGCATGCTCCCGGCCACTCCCTTCGGTTGCTGTGTCAGGCCCAGGTGTCTTCAAGGACGGTTTCGGGGTCTGGCCAGGGACTCTCGCGGGCGAAGGTCACGGCCTCGGCCATTTGCAGTGTGGAGTCCTGATCAATGCTCTCCAGCGCATGCCCGTCGGCCAAACCTTCAAGCAAAATACGTTCGTGCAAAATGCGGAGGGGATCGCGTTCCCTGGCCAGTTGCTCTTCTTCCGGCAGGCGGTATCTCTGACCGGCGAGAAAGGCTTCCTCTCCTTCGGCATGGCCGCCGCGCCGGTGCGTTTTGGCCTCAATCAGGGTCGGCCCCTCGCCATCCCGCGCGCGCGCCACAGCCTGGCTGGCGACGGTGTACACCTCCAGCGCGTCGTTGCCATCCACCTTGTGCCCGGGCATACCGTATCCGTCCGCCCGCAGCGCGATGTCCTCAATGTTCATGGTGTCCTGCGCCGGCGTAAATTCTCCGTACTGATTGTGTTCGCAGACGAAGATAACCGGCAGGGCCATGGTTGACGCCAGGTTTAGCGACTCGTGAAAGCTGCCTTCATTGGCGGCGCCATCGCCAAAGAAACACACGGAGACCTGGTCGGTCTTGCGCAGCTTGATGCTCAGGCCGGCGCCGGTGGCTATCGGGATGCCGCCGCCGACGATGCCGCAGGCTCCCAGCATGCCGATGCTAAAATCGGCGATGTGCTGGCTGCCACCCTTGCCCCGACAATAGCCGGTCTCCTTGCCAAAGATCTCGGCCATCATGCGCTTCGGGTCACCGCCCTTGGCCATGACGTGTCCGTGACCGCGGTGTGTGCTCGTCACGTAATCATCCGTACGCAGGGCGGCGCAAACGCCCGCGGCGACGGCCTCCTCGCCGATGTAGAGATGGACGACGCCGGGCAACTCACCCTCGGTGAAGAGGCGCCCCACTTCTTCTTCGAAGCGTCGAATGTTCAGGACGCGCCGGTAAATGTCCAGCGCCACATCCGGATTTACGTCACTCATTCTGCGACCTCCCGGTGCAGAGCGCGGCTGCCGTCAGCGCCAGGGTGCGCGTGGCGGACACGATCTGGTCGATTTCGATGCATTCGTCGACCATGGGCCAGACCGGAATATACCCCGGCCCATACTCCACGCAAGTGATGCCGGCACCCTTGAAATGGCAAGTGTCGGCCGTCGCGCCAATGCGATGGCCGGCGCCGACCCGCGGCGCCTGTTTGTTGACCTGTGAATGCGCGGCGATCAGGGCCTGCACCAGGGGCGCGTCCGGGTCGGTGGCCTCGCGCGCCGGCATGCTCTGGTGACGATCGCTTTGGGGAATGACCAGTTCATAACTGAAATCCGGGTCCTCCCGCCGGATGTCCTCAAGGAGCCCGGTCATGTCACTGCGCACGCTGTCCTCGCTCATTCCAGGCAAGATTCGCAGGTCAAAGGCCAGCGTCGTGACGTCCTGATGATGCGAGATGTCGCGGACGGCCATGGCGGGAAAGCCGGGCAACAGGGGATGGGGCTCGAAGCGCAGCCAGCCGCCGTCCAGGACGGATGGCAGCGGACGGTAGGACGGGCCAAAAGCCTGAATGACCCTGGTGATTTTCTCAATCGGGTTGACGTAGGGCACGCGGTGTTTGAATTCGCCGAGGACCCGGACCAGTCCCTGGACATAGCCGACGGAGATGAGCCCGATGTCCAGGTTGCCCGCCTCGGTCACAATGCAATTGTCCGGTCTCAAACCGCTGGCGAGCAGGTGTTGCGCGCCCGCGCCGCCGCCGGTCTCCGCCACCACACAGGCGACGATCAGGTCGCCGCGCAGCGGCAGGGCGGAGCGGCGCAAGGTCTCGGCGGCCATCAGAATCGCCGCCAGGCCACCCTTCATGTTGATGGCGCCAAGGCCGTAGAGCATGCCATCTTCGATGTCCCCGGCAAAGGGGTCATGCCGCCAGTCGGCGCGCCGGAACACGTCACCTTGCCAGTCGCTGGTGTCCGTATGCCCGCAGAGCATCAGGGACGGTCCGCCGCCGTCACCGCGCAGGGTGCCGATGGTCTGATGCGTGCAGCCACCCCCGGCGAGCGGGACTTCCTGCACTTCCACTTCGAATCCTCTTTCGCGGAGCCAGGCCGCCAGCCAATGGGCGAGTTCCGACTCCTGCCAAAGGAAGGAAGGAATGCGGATCAGTTGCTGCGCCAGATTCACGGGTTCGTCGGGTTGCAAGCGAGCCAGCAGTGAATCGGCGTCCATCAGGAAATGACCAAGGCTGGTTCTGATTGGCTGGTGCTGAGCGAAAGTGCCGTTCCCATCCGCAATCCGGTTTTACTGTGCCTGCCTGCGGGATTCTACCGATGGTCCGTCCCTGCCGCTACAATGGCCGATACATCGAAAGGAGACAGGCCAGTGCCCCATGTCTGAGGACATCGTCTATTCGCAGAAGGGACCGCCGGCGTTGCCGGAAATGACCGGACCGGAGCTGGAGGAACGTCTGAAAGAGTCCCGGGTGCTGTTGTTGCCCTTCGGTGCGACGGAGGCCCACGGGGCGCATTTGCCGCTGGGCACCGACACCTACGAGGCGCGCGAAAACTGTCGTCGCGCCGCGCTGCGCCTTGACGAGCGCGGCTGCCCTGTGGTGATCGGGCCGGAAATCCCCTTCGGCACTTCCAGTTTCCACATGGGTTTCGTCGGGACCATCTCGCTCAGCGCCACGACCTTCATCGCGCTGACGAAGGAGATCTGTCTGAGCCTCTACGCCAGCGGTTTCCGGCATTTCGCTTTCGTCCACGGGCATGACGGTAACCTGCCTGGCATGATGGTGGCGGCCCAGGAAGTGGTCGACGCCACCGACGATGCCGAGGTCATGGTGCTGAACTGGCTGGCGCCGCTTAGCGCGGTCTATCACCACATTCAGACATCGAAGCGGATGGAAGGGCACGGCGGCGAAGGCGAGACTTCGAGAATACTGGTCACGCATCCAGGCCTGGTGAAACTGGAGCGCTCCGTACGACATCACGTAGACCCGGAAAAGATGCGCAAGGTGCAGGGCCCGGAACACGTCAAGACCGGCGGCGGGATTTTCTACGCTACGCGCAGGTACCGCGAACACACGCCCTACGGCCACATCGGGGACCCGGCGCTGGCGTCGGCCAGCACCGGCGAACGCGGCTATGACGTCGTAGCCGAGTGGATCAGCCGCGTGGTGGCGCGTGACTATTTCGGTCAGGACGTGGATATGGACGCGCCGCTACTCTGAGGCGGGTCCATGCGCTCGCTGCAACAGGGCGCGCATCGCCGCCAGACTGCGGGGCACGGCGACTCCCATGGCATCCGCGTCACCCTCGTATTCCAGCGAAAGCCAGCCACCATAGCCCTGCTGAACCAGGATTTCGACGATCGCGCTGAAGTCCACCAGGCCCTCGCCGACGATGACGCCCGTGTAACGCTGCCCGTCCAGGCCAGCATGGACATGGTCCGTCTGCTCCCGGGACGCCAGGTCCAGGTCCTTGAGATGGACCAGCGCAACGAAATCAGCGAGAGCAGCCGAGGCCTCGACCGGATTTTCTCCGACCAGCAGAAAGTTGCCGGTATCCAGGTTACAGCGCAGGGCCGCCGAATCGACGGCTTCGATGATGGCGCGTACCTGTTCGCTGCGGCCCGCGACCTTGCCATGATTCTCCAGAACGAGTGTAATCTGCCGCCCTGCCGCATACTCCGCGCCGGTGGCCAGGCTATCCACAACCCGGCTGAATCCCTGTTCAAAAGTGTGGCCGGGCAACAAGTCGCCGCTGAAGACGCGCAGCAGCGGCGCGCCCAGTTGCGTGGCCAGATCGACGCCATGTTTCAATGACGCGAGTTCCGCTTCTCTTTCGCTCTCGTCCGGCTGGAGAAAATTCGTGCTGATCGAATAAACGGGCAGTTCAAGACCCAACGCCTCGCAGCGGCGCTTCGCCCCGGCGACCTCTGCAGCTTCATCCGTCCAGAACATGTCCAGCAGTTCCACGCCATCGAATCCCCTGCGGGCGGCGTAGTCCAGAAAGCCGTAGAGGTCCAGTTGGCCCTTGCGGACCGGCGCCAGCAGGCTGTACATGCTCAGGGCACACTTCATGCGGAACTCTCCCACCCGGTGCTCAGACCCGCCATTCGCTGCGAGCCTGTGCCATGGTCTTGCGCGGCGGGCCATCCACGTGGCCCACTCCGTCACGCACCCAGCGGGGATCGACAGGATCGCTGGCCGGCTGGAAGCGGACGTCGCAACTCAGACGAAAGCGTTGCGTGAGGTTGGTGGTTGAGGCATGCATCAGGTGCATGCCAAAGATGACCATGTCGCCGGCCCTGAAGTCCGTGCTGCGCCAACTACCGCCATGGCGCGAGGATAGTTCCAGCGGGTCGCGCGAGAACCAGCCTTCGACGCCGTCACGGTCGACGTCCATTCGTCCGTAGGTGTCACGGATGCGGGCAAAACCCTCCGTCCTGTGCGACCCGGCGCAGACGGCCAGGGTTCCCTGCCCGACAGGGATGTCCCCCAGGGGAATCCACACGGTTTGCAGGCGGGAGGAACCGCGACCCATGTACACATAGTCCATGTGCGCGCCGGTGTAGGCTTCGTTGCCAACCGCGCGCAGCCACTTGAAGTGGAGGGTCAGGGCCGCATCGCCATACCACGTCTCCAAGAAGCTGTACAGGGCTTCGTGCTCCATGACCTTCAGCACCTGCGGGTGATGCGCGATGCCGCGCCTGCCGTTCATGGGCATCCCGCGACCGCCGCGGGGCATCACGCCCTCCATGATCGGCTTTCCGGGAGACAGCACCTTGCGCGCGGCCATGTGCTCCAGAATAACCTGCCGCGCGGCCAGTACGTCGGCACGGGGCAGTGTGTCCCTTAGCCACAGGTATCCGTCGCCTGACATCCGGCCCCGCAGCAGTTCAGGGTGTTCATCCGGACGACTGGCGCGCATGAGCCCCAGGTTGTCGCCTGGAAAGTCCAGGTCCCGCGGGCCGAAACGGACGCGCATTGCTTCCTCCCTGAATGGCTCGCAAAGGGTAGCGCGGCGAATTGTGGCTTGCCAGCGTTCTCGCTGGCAGGAACCCGACGCCCGGCCTAAACTCGGGGTCCACCGCTCGCTGAAGGGGCAGCCCAGTGATCCAGTTCATCCTGCGACGTCTGCTCTTTTCGATCCCGGTCCTTTTCGGCATCCTCGTGTTGACCTTCGGTCTGGCGCGCGCCATCCCGGGTGACCCCTGTCGCGCGATTCTGGGCGAGCGCGCCACCGACCAGATCTGTGAGGAATTCGAGCGTCGCAACGGCCTGGACCAGCCCCTTCCGGTCCAGTTTCTGGTTTACCTGCGCAATGTAGCCCAGGGCGATCTGGGTGATTCCTTCCGTTTTCGGCGCCCGGTAAGCGAATTACTGGTGGAACGCATGCCGACAACCATGGAGCTGGGATTCAGCGCCATGTTGTTTGCCATTGTGGTTGGTGTACCACTCGGCGTGTTCAGCGCTCGGCGCCACAAGTCGGCGTTGGACGTGGGCACGATGGTCGGCGCCAACATGGGCGTTTCCATGCCGGTTTTCTGGCTGGGGTTGATGCTGGCCTACATTTTTGGTGTCATCTTCCGCGATACGCCGCTGGCGCTGCCGCCATCCGGTCGTCTCACGCCGGGAGCAAGTCCTGCCCCATGGTACGAGGTCTGGGGGCTGGTGGCGGAAGGCGCGGACGGCAATGCATTCCAGGTTTTTTTGTCCCGCTTTTATCTACTCAACGCCGTTTTGACCCTCAATGGCGGCCTGCTGATCGACGCCCTGCGCCACCTGATCCTGCCGGCCGTCGCCGTCGGTACGATCCCGCTGGCCATCATCGCCCGCATGACGCGCTCCAGTCTGCTGGAAGTGCTGAACCAGGACTACGTGCGCACGGCGCGCGCCAAGGGACTGGGCGAGCGTCTTGTCGTTTTGCGACACGCGCTCAACAACGCCCTGCTGCCGGTCGTCACCGTTATCGGGCTGAATTTCGGCCTCGTCATCAGTGGCGCCGTGCTTACGGAGACCATCTTCGGCCTGACCGGCGTAGGCCGCACCCTGGTGGACAGCATCACCTCGCGCGATTACTCCCTGGTGCAGGGCTTTACCGTGATCATCGCCTTCGGCTTTGTTTTGCTCAACCTTGCCGTGGACACCCTCTACGGCTGGCTTGACCCGCGGATTCGACTGGGGCAGGGCGGCTGATGGCGCCGGGCACAGCATCGCTGCGGACCAGGGGGCGTCGCGCCGGCTCGCAGAGCCTGTGGCTGGAGGCGCTCGGCAACCTCCGCCGCAACCCCTCGGCCATCGCCGGCATGCTCGTCATCGGCCTGCTCATTCTTGTCGCGCTGGCCGCGCCCCTGGTCGCCACGCACGATCCCATCCTGTCGATGATCGGCCAACCCGGCGAAACCGGTCGCCTGCAGGCGAAGGCCCCCTGCATCCCGCTGCTGGGCTGCGAAGGCACCCTGCACTACATGGGGCTCGATCTCAACGCCCGCGATCTCTACAGCCGGGTGATATTCGGGACGCGCACGTCGCTTTCGGTCGGCGTTATCACGATTTCCCTGTCTATCGTGACCGGTACGCTGCTGGGTCTGGTGGCTGGTTACGCCGGAGGCCGGACGGAAGACGTCATCATGCGCCTGATGGACGTGGTCATGGCTTTTCCTGCGCTTCTGCTGGCTATCTCGATTGTTACGATTCTGGGGCCGGGCCTGACCAACGCGCTGCTGGGCATCACGATCACCTTCATCCCCCAGTACGCGCGTTTGATGCGCGCCAGCGTGCTGTCGCTCAAGGAGCAGGAATTCGTCACGGCGGAGCAGGCGGTGGGCGCCGGCCCGCTGCGCATCATCTTCGCGCACATCCTGCCAAACGCCGTCACACCCATCATCGTGCAGGGCACACTGGGGATCGGCACGGCCATTCTGGACGCGGCGGCGCTGTCCTTTTTGGGGCTGGGCGCCCAGCCACCGACGCCGGAGTGGGGCCAGATTCTGAGCGAATCGCGGAATTACGTGTTTACGTCGCCACATCTGGTGTTCTTCCCGGGCATCGCCATCATGATCACGGTGCTGGGATTTAACCTGCTGGGCGATGGCATGCGTGACGCGCTGGACCCGCGCCTGAATCGCAACTAGCCAGTCCAGGAGCCCGGAACGGCGCGGCTCAGGTCGTCAGGGCGCGCAAGGTGGCGAGGTCCGCGGCCGCGAGGGTATCGGCGTTGTTGCGGTAATCCGTCTCGGAGATCAGCCAGCCCTCGAAGGCGACCTCTTTCAATGCTTGCACAAACTCCCGGAAATGGCCCTCGCCACTCCCGAGAGGGGCGTTGCCCATCACCTGGTCCTGGCCGTCCTTGGCATGCGCCTGGTTGCCCAGCAGGGGAGTGGGCAACTCGCGCACCAGGTCAGCGGCGAGGTGACCGTACAGTACCGGGTTGTAACTGTCGACGAGGACGCGCAGGGAAGGGTGGTCCACCAGATCAACAAGGCGCCGGGTGCTGGCGACGTCAAGCGTGTTTTCGCTGGCCAGCAGCACCGGTTGGTTTTCAATGTACTCGCAGCCCTGGCGAAGCATGGCGGCGGCCCGCTCCAGCTGATCGTCGTTGCGAATCTCGGCTTCAAAGAAGCTGGGGCAATACACCAGGCCAACGCCCATGGCCAGCGCCGTATCAAGCGCGCTGCGCAACAGGTCCCGGCAACGTCGGCCCTTTTCGCTGTCCGGCGGGCTGTATAGCGGCAGGATGTTCATGGTATTGATGCCGAAGCCAACGATCTCAACGCCGGTCTCTTCCGCAGCCTGCAGGTAAGCTCCTTGCAGGGCTGGCTGCCGTATTTCCAGGTCATCTTCGGCGATGCCCAGCTGAATGCCTGCAAAGCCGAGCTCTGCGGCGCGTGGCAAGGCGCCAACGCCCCTGCGGTCCATAATCCATTGACAGACGCCGAATTTGATCATGTGCCCTCCCCTACGCGACAGCGCCGGGCCGACAGGCGACCCGGCGCAAAAATCAGCGTGACAGAACTAGCCGCAGTCCATGTCGGCGTTGACGAATTGCTGGAAAATGGTGAGGTAAATGGCGAAACCCTCGCCGGTACCGGTATGCAGCGGGCTGCAGGCATCGCCGGCGGCCTGCCATGTGGTCACCACGTCGTTGGCGTCGAAGTCCGAGCCGTCATGGAATTTCACGCCCTGGCGCAGGTAGAAGGTCCAGACGAGGCCATCGTCAGAAACTTCCCAGCTTTCGGCCAGGCCCGGCACCACGTCCACACCGCCCAGGGAGAAGTCCAGTAGCGACTCTTGCACCTGATGGCAGGCGCGGAAGGACTCGCCGTCGAAGGTGTCGTTGCAGTAGAGCGAAATCGGCTCGGCGTCCTGCATATAGATGATGTTGTTGTCGTCCGGGTCCTCGACGCGAGCAAACTGCTCGGTGCCGTCCAGCACGCCAGGGTGGACGCCCATGATGCGCGCCTGCCAGACGTCGGCGGCGCCAGCGTGGCCGAAGGGCACCCAGGGCACGTTCGCCTCGATGCCGGCCGCGACTTCACGGAAGAGTTCCTGGCGAATGGCCGGTTCGAGTTCCTGGCCGGCGGCGACCAGCGGTTCGTAGATGTCGGGATAGGGGTCGCCGAACTGGTGCAGGTTTTCGCCCAGGCAGCAGGTCAGGAAGTTGGAGGCATCCGGGAAGTCCGCATGCCAGCCCAGCAGGTGCAGCGGCTCATTGCCGGAGAGCGAGGAGCCGATGAAGGCGCCCGATTCCATCACCTGGACGTCGGCCTCGATGCCGGTCATGGCCAGTTGGGCCTGCAAATCATTGGCGATGATGCCGGGCGTGGGCAGATAGGCGCGCACCACGTCGCGCCAGGTCAGCGTCAGCGGCCGTTCCTCGCCGCTGCGGCGGTCGGTGACGCTGTTCAGCGGCAGGGAGAAACCAAGCTCATCGGCGGCCTCCTGCAGCAGGGCCTGCGCCATGTCCGGGTCATAGTCCGGTGCGCCGATATCCGGGACGTGGCCAAAGACCGCCGGCGGCACAAAATCGGGCGTCAGCGGCGAGCCCTCCGGGAAGAAATTGTCGACGATGCGATTGCGATTGATCGACATGGAGATGGCCCTGCGCACGCGCACGTCGTCCAGCGGCGAAAAGTAGTTGCTAATGCCGATATAGACGCCGGTCAGGGGCGGGATGTCGATCAGGGTGTAGTTGGGGTCTTCGCGGAAGACCTGGAAATCGCCAGGGTTGGCGAACTTCATGCCGTCGATGGTGCCGGCACGCAACTCGGTGGCGCGGGCAGCCGCTTCCGCGCTCCAGCGCAGAATGACCGTATCCTCGATCGAGGGTTCGCCCCAGTAATCGTCGAAGCGTTCATAGACGATCTCGTTGCCCTGGTCCCAGTTGACCATTTTGAGCGGGCCGGTGCCGATCGGGTTGGTCAGCAGGTCACCGGTGCCGCCGGTCGTCTCCAGATACTCACCGGGGTGGATGGACAGGCCGAGGCTGGCCATTTCCTGATCGAAGATGGCGTCCGGATTGCAGAGCGTAACGCGAACGGTGTGGGCATCGACCGCCTCAATTGAGGCGAGATTTCCACCATAGTCGCAGTCGGGCGCTGCAAAGGTCATCAGATGACCGTCGGCGACCGCCGGCGTCAGGGACATCAGTGACACCAGCAACAGAATCGCGACTCGTACCACAGGTCTCATAAATTTCCTCCGTTAATGCAATGGGCGGAACCAAAGCCCAGGCAGGTCTGCGCCAGGGCCGGTTCCCGCCAGGAAGTATACTTGCCGACCGGGAAAGCGCCAGATGCGGGAGGTTTGCGCGACCCGTGCGCATGGTCTACGCTTTGCGCCAGTACATGTGGAGCTCGGGCCATGGAAATAACGGCAGATTTCGACGGTGGCAACGTCATCGTTGACAATGTGAAGGGACCTTCGGCGTCACTAAGAATCCGACCGGACAGCAACGCGCCCTTTTTCCAGTGGTTCTATTTTCGGGCGGAGGGCGTTGCTGGTGAGAAGCGCCAGTTTGCAATCGGCAATGCCGCCCACGCCAGTTATCCGGGCGCGTGGCCCCGTTACCGTGTGCTGGCTTCAGCGGACCACATAAACTGGCAGCGATTGCCCACGAACTATGTGAATGGCGTACTGACCTTCACCCACGAAAGGGCCCCGGAAACGGCCAGCTACGCCTTTTTTGTTCCCTATCCTGAAACGCGCCGGCGGGCCCTGCTTACGGTTGCGACGGGGACACAGGGTGTGGAACGGCGTTCGATCGGTCGTTCCGTACAGGACCGGTCGCTGGACATGCTGGTGTTTGGCGAAGAGACCGGAGGTGAGCGCATTTGGGTCATCGCCAGACAGCATGCCGGTGAGCCCATGGCCGAATGGGCAGCCGAGGGCCTGGTCCGTCGCCTGCTGGATCAGGATGACGAAGTAGCCACGGAGCTGAAGGCCAGGACAACCATTTCGGTGATTCCCAATGCCAATCCGGACGGCAGCGCGCTGGGGAATCTGCGCGCCAATGCCGACGGCGTTGACCTGAACCGAGACTGGAAGGAGGCGGCCAGCGCCAGCCCGGAAGTGGCGGCCATCAAGCGGGCGGTTGAGCATGATGGGGTCGACTACTTCATTGACCTTCACGGCGACGAGACGCGTCCCTACATCTGGGTCGTTCCTTCGGCCGTACATCTGGACCCTGTGGCTGCGCGCAAGGCCCTGCACTTTGTGCTGGAACTGGCGCGCCTGCAACCGGAATTGCAACCACCGCCCGTAGGTATCGAAGGGGAGGACGCCGCCAAAGCCGGCATGTCCGTCAACTTTATTGCGACCACCTTCGGCTGCCCTGCGTGGACGCTGGAGCTGCCCTTCCCGGAAGTGCCGGGTTTCAGTGATTCCCTGCTGGCGGACGGTTGCATGCGCTTCGGGCGTTCCTGTATTGAGGCGTTGAATGTGGTCATCGGGTCGGGCAAATGAAACTGCTGGTCATCGGCGCAGGGGCCATCGGTGGTTGCATTGGCGCACAACTTGCCGCAGCCGGTCATGACGTCACCCTGGTCGACCGCGAAACGGCGCACGTCGCCGCCATGCAGGACAGGGGGCTGGAAATCTGTGGGCCAGTGGCGTCTTTTCGCACGCGCGTGCGTGCGTGCCTCCCTGAACAACTCACCGGCAATTATCCGGTGGTGTTGCTCTGTGTGAAGTCGCAGGACACGGTAAAGGCGCTGAAAGACCTTTCGCCTTTTGTTGCTTCAGAGGGTTTCGTCGTCTCGATGCAAAACGGACTGAACGAAGTTTTGATCGCCGAAGCCCTTGGTGAGGAACGGGCGATGGGCGCATTCGTCAATTTTGGGGCGGACTATCTGGAACCAGGCGTCATCCACTACGGAGGTCGCGGCGCCGTGGTGGTCGGTGAACTCGACGGTGGCATGTCCCAACGCGTACAGGCCTTGCGTTCGGCACTGCTCGCCTTTGAAGAGGACGCCCGCATCTCGGATAACATCTTTGGCTATCTGTGGAGCAAGGAAGCCTACGGCGCGATGCTCTTTGTGACCGCGCTGACCAATGACTCCATTGCGGACGCATTGGCCAACAGGCAGCACCGGGACATCTATGCGGCCATCGCCCGTGAAGTGCTGGCGGTCGCCTGCGCCGGGGGGATTCGGCCCGAAGCATTCAACGGCTTTGACCCGCGGGCCATCCTGCTAGGCAGCTGCGAACAGGACGCCGAACGCTCGCTGGAGGACATGGTGGCCTTCAACCGGCGTTCAGCCAAGACACACAGCGGCATCTGGCGTGACCTGGTCCTGCGCAAGCGCCCGACGGAAGTCGTCATGTATGAGCAGGTCCTGGCCGCCGGAGCGGCCCGGGGCCATGCCATGCCCCTGACACGTCGCATGAAGGCGATGATCCACGAAATTGAGAGTGGCCAGCGTTCGCTGGCGCGCTCAAACGTCGATGAACTGGCCGGAACGCTATCCTGACCCATGCAGTACGACTTTTCCGGACAAAGGGTGATTGTCACCGGAGCCGCACACGGCTTTGGCAGAGCCATCGCCCAGGCATTTGCGGGCCTGGGCGCTGCAGTCTGGGCCTGCGATATTCTGAACGACGAGGTCAGGGAAACTTGCTCGTTGGTAAAGGGGGCGGGCGGCCTCTGCGAGGCCCGCACAGTCAATGTGAGGAAACGGGCCGAAGTGCAGGATTTCGTGAGCGAAGTCAGCAGCGACGGGAAGCCGGTGCAGGTGCTGGTCAACAACGCCGGCGGTGTGTTGGGGCAGGTGGGCCGTCCTCTTGAGGAAATCGACGGGAAGGACTGGGACAGCGTTCTTGAAGTCAATCTGCGCGCGGTCTTCTGGATGAGCCAGGCGGTGACGCCAGGCATGAAACGGGCAGGATATGGCCGCATCGTGAACATCTCCAGCGGCGCGGGGTTACGTCCCAGCATGACAGGGGTACAGGCCTATGCCGCCGCCAAGGCGGCACAGATACATTTGACGCGACAACTGGCCTGGGAACTGGGCCCCTGGGGAATTACGGTCAACAACATTGCCCCCGGCTTTGTGAGATCAAACCCGACTTCCGAAAAGCAGTGGCATGACATGGGGGCGAAGGGACAGCGCGCGCTGATCGATAGCCTGGCCCTCAGGCGTCTCGGCAGTCCGGCTGACATCGCTCACGGCGTCGTGTTCCTTGCATCTGAACACGCAGGCTGGGTCACCGGCCAGGTCCTGCCCATTGATGGCGGGCGTCTGTAATCATGCACGCGCATGATGCGGGCGGACGCAGGCCTGCGCCACGTCTGTTCGGTCAGAAGGTAGGCAGACCTGGCGTGCGGGCTGACGTCCATGTCCGGCTGCCGGCAGGCGTGGCAAATGTCGCGGGGCACCTGAGGGTCGTGGACAGGCGCAGGGCCGGCCGGTCAGGCATATCGTCGTCATCGCAGGTGGAGGCAAAATGAATCTGGACGGGTTGCTGGAATGGCGTTGTATTGGCCCCTTTCGTGGCGGTCGCGTGGTCGCGGTGGCCGGAGACCCGCGACAACAAAATGTATTTTACTTTGGCGCCTGCGCCGGTGGCGTTTGGAAGAGCGATGACGCCGGCACCTACTGGCAGAACATCAGTGACGGATGGTTCAACACGGCTTCTGTCGGGGCGCTGGCCGTATCAGAGGCCGACCCCAACGTCATCTATGCAGGCACGGGCGAGACGACGATTCGACTTGACGTGACCCATGGCGATGGCGTATACCGCTCGACCGACGCTGGTCGCAGCTGGACGCATCTGGGTCTGGAAGACACTCGTCACATCGCAAAGGTGCGCATTCATCCTGATGACCCGGATATCGCCTGGGTGGCCGCCCTCGGACACGCCTTCGGGCCCAACCGCGAACGCGGCGTCTACAAGACGGTCGACGGCGGACAGAACTGGCGCCAGGTACTCTTCAAGAGCGAGAAAGCCGGCGCGGTTGACCTGTCCGTCGACGTCGGCAACCCCCGGATTATCTACGCAGCCTTCTGGGAGGCCTACCGCAACTTCTGGGATATCTCGAGCGGCGGCCCCGACAGCGGCCTGTGGATGTCCGAAGATGGCGGCGACAGTTGGCAGGACATCTCGCGCAACCCCGGCCTGCCGGACGGCATCCGCGGCAAGATCGGCGTCGCCGCCTCGCCGGCGCGCTCCGGACGCGTCTGGGCCCTGATGGAAGCCACGGGCGGAGGCGGCATGTTTCGCTCCGACGATTACGGCGCCACATGGGAGCAGGTGGCCGTCAATGATGAACTGATCTCCCGTGGTTGGTATTACATGCATTTGACGGCCGACCCTCTGGATGGCGATACGGTCTACGTCAACAACCTCAATCTGTGGAAGTCCATCGACGGCGGTCGCCACTACGAGCAGATTTCCACGCCCCATGGCGACAATCACGATCTGTGGATCGACCCCAACAATCCGCGGCGCATGGTCCAGGGCAATGACGGTGGGGCCTGCGTCTCGCTGAACGGCGGCTCCACCTGGTCGACGCAGTTCAACCAGCCCACCGCCCAATTCTATCGAATGGCGGCCGATTCGCGCGATCCCTACGTCGTATATGGCACCCAGCAGGACAACAGCAGCGTCGCCGTGCCCTCGCGCAGCCCGCGCACCTCCATCACCTGGGGGGACTGCTGGCCGGCCGGCACCGGTGAGAGCGGTTACATCGCCGTTCGACCGGACAACCCCGACGTTCTCTACGTGGGCGCTATCGGCAGTTCCCCGGGGGGCGGCAACTCCCTGCAGCGCTTCGACCATGGCGCGCAGCAAATACGCATGATCACGACCTGGCCCGAATCGCTGCGCGGCGAACCCACGTCGAAGGACCGATACCGCTTCGCCTGGACTTATCCCATCGTCATATCGCCACATGATCCGGACACGATTTTCATCGGCGGCAACCAGGTGATGCGTTCCACCAATGAGGGCCAGAGTTGGGAGGAGATTAGTCCGGACCTCACCTGTGCGGACCCGGAGACCCTGATCGCCAGCGGCGGTCCGGTCAACCGCGAGGCAGTGGGCGCCGAGACCTACGCCACGGTATTCGCTCTGGCTGAATCTCCGCTGCAAAAGGGGTTGCTGTGGGCTGGCTCGGACGACGGACTGGTGCACATCTCTCGTGACGGCGGGGAAAACTGGGCGGACATCACACCGCCGGAGCTGCCGGAGAAGACGCTGGTCTCAACCATTGAGGCCTCGCCGCATGATGCAGCGACGGTGTGGATGGCCTGTACGCGCTACAAACTGGACGACACCCGCCCCATGTTGTGGCGCACGAGTGACTATGGCGTCAGTTGGGAACAAATCAACAATGGCATTCGTGCCGGCGATTTCACACGTGTCATTCGGGAAGACCCGGGCCGGCCGGGGCTGCTCTATGCCGGCAGTGAGACCGGCGTGTACATTTCCTTCAACAGCGGCGACGAGTGGCAGGCCTTGCAGCTCAATCTGCCGGTCGCGCCGGTCTACGATCTGCTCGTCAAGGGCAGCGACCTCATCGCTGCGACGCACGGTCGCTCTTTCTGGATCCTCGATGACCTGACGGCCCTGCGCCAACTGGAATCCCCGCCCGGCGAAACGACGCTGCTCAGTCCACGTCCCGCCATTCGGCTGATGCCCAAGGTCTTTGAGCGCGCCTTTGGTGGCGTGCCGGGCAAGACTTACATGGGCACGCTGGGAGTGGTCGCGGCCTACACCGAAGACAAGTCGGAAGAAAACCAGGTCATGCGCAGTTACCTGGATTCCGGCTGCAACCCGCCGAAAGGGGCGGTCGTCACCTGGTGGCTGAATGAGGTCCTGGAGCAGCCCATACGGATTGAGGTGCTGGATGAGTCCGGTCACATCGTCCGCAGTTTTCGCAGTATGGACGATGAGACGCGCGCGGCGCAAAAGGAATTGCCGCCGGAAGCGCCGAGAGAGGTATTCCTGACGGCCAGGGCCGGCTGGAACCGCTTTGTGTGGGACCTGCGTTATGAAGACGCGACCCGGCTGGCGGCGCATGACGTTCATTCCGGAGACGTGGCCGGACCCATGGCCCTGCCAGGCAGCTATTCCATTCGATTGAGGGCCGGGGACCGGGTTCTGGAAACCGGTCTTGAGATCCGCCTGGATCCGCTGTCTGACACGCCGCCGGAGGATTTGCGCGCCCAGTTTGACCTGCTGCTGCAGATTCGCGACTTGCTCAGTGAGACCCACGGGGCCGTGAATCGCATGCGCCGCTTGCGGAGCAACCTTGTCGCGCTGGCCGGACGCGAGGACCTGGGCGAGGATGTATCCGACAAGGCGAGGGAGTTGCATGACCAGGTGCTGGACATTGAGAAGGAACTGATGTTGCCGGACCTTAAGCCAGGCTGGCCGGACTTCCTCAACCATGGCATGCAACTGGCGGGCAAACTGGCGGCCCTGACCCCGGTCGTGGCGTCTGGTGACTATCGGCCGACGGACCAGGCGCACGAAGTTTACGCGATGTACGACGGGCAAATCCGGACTGTGCTGGCGAGTTTCCTTGAACTTGAGGGAGACGCCCTGGCTGACTTCAATCGACAATTACAGCAGGCGCAGGTGCCGCCCGTGGGGGCATGAAAGTCCCGCGCGACTTTTTGCGCCTGACCGTGGCGGATTTCATTGTTCGCAGCGGTTACCAGATGGGCAAGACGCCAACCCTGCCCATCCTTGCCGCATCTCTGGGCGCCACAGACCTGTTTCTTGGTCTGGTGGTTTCTGTATCCACCCTCACTGGCCTGCTGCACAAGCCTTTGGTCGGCTTGTTGTCCGATCGCCAGGGACGACGACACTGGTTGCTGGCCGGCACCGCCTTTTTCGTGCTCATGCCCCTTTTCTATCGCTTCGTTATCAGCCCGGAGCAATTGCTGTTGGTCCGTGTGGTTCACGGTCTGGCAACTGCCATCTACGGGCCGGTGACCCTGGCCAGCATCGCGGAGTTGCACAGCAGCGGCGTGGCGGAACGGCTCGGCTGGTTCGGACTGGCGCGCAGCGGCGGTTACATCGTGGGCCCGGCGCTTGCGGGCTGGTTGCTGCTTCGGCATGACCCCGTCGCCGTATACACGATCATCGGCCTCTGCAGCGCCCTGGCTCTTGTGCCGGTGTTGCAGGTGCAGAATGGGCGCATGCCCTCGCCAGCGACGCAGGTTCCGCTGCTGCGGCAATGGCGGGAATCCCTGTGGTCCGCAGGTCGAACTTCGGGCATCTGGCTGGCTGGCGCGCTGGAACTGGCCGTATTCGTCGCGCTTTATGCCCTGAAGACCTTTTTGCCAGTGTATGCGCTGGCCGCCGGGACCAATGTGGCGCTGGTCGGACTGTTTTTCTCCGTCCAGGAGGCTGCACACCTGCTGGCCCGCCCTCCAGGCGGTCGTCTGGCTGACCGAATGGGCAATGGTCCAGCCATCGCGGCCGGTTTGTTGCTGCTGGCTGCCGGTCTGGCTGCATTGCCGCTGGCGGAAGGATCGGCGCTGCTGGTTCCGGCCGTGGTGACCGGCATCGCCCAGGCGCTGGTTTTCCCGGCGACGCTCAGTCTCGTCACGCGGCAGATCCCGGCCGGGAGTTTGGGGGCGGCCATGGGTTTGGTCGGCATGTTGCAGAACCTGGGCAAGGTGCTGGGTCCGTTGGCCGCAGGCCTGTTGATTGGCGGCATCGGTTTCGAGTCGCTGCTGTGGCTGTTGGCAACTTTGCTGGCAGCGGGAGTCGTCGTGTTAGTCATGATCGGGCGCCTGGGGGCAGCCAGCCTCCGGGACGGAATGTGCTTGATCGGAGGGAGCAGGGATGAAGCTGGACCGCGAAAGACTGCAGCAAGAAATCCACAAACTCTATCGCCGTGATCATGAAGAGTTGGGCGAGACCGGCACCCTGGCCATGCTGGAACGCGCCGCGGATTTCCCACTGTCGGGTACCCTGAATGCAGGCGGTGTGCTCGTCTTTCCCCACGCAGGGGTGAAGGACTGCGGCTACCAGATCGCGGCTTGTGTGCGCGCCTGCCTCGACAGTGGCGCGGACCGGGTAGTGGTCGTCAGCGTGTTGCACGCCTTCAGCGACGCCATGGAGGACGCCCGGCAGCGCGTTTCCGGAGGCAGCGACCCGCGCCAGGAGGAGTTGTGGGGGATTCAGGGGCCGGGGCTTGAGGGTCGCCAGGAGTGGCGCGGCGACCACGCGCTCTACAGCTGGCGACATTTCTGGCGCGCCGAGATCCGGCGACGGGGGATCGACGAGTCGCGGGCGCCGCAGGTCATTGAGCGTTATCCCTACCTCGCGGGAGGCAGACCGGGCGCCCTGCCCGGCATGGAGGAACTGGCAAGAGTCGCAGAGGATGCCGTGATTGTCTCAACGGCGGACGCCTTTCACCACGGCATCGGCTATGGCGATCCGCCGGAGCTGGCCTTGTGGCCTGACGAAAGGGGGCTTGCGCGCGCGCGAGATGTGCTGGAAGAAGGCATGGCTCTCCTGGGACGCGGCGACTATTGGGGCTACGACCAGCACTGCGTGGCTGCCAAAAGCGACGCGCGCGACGCCGGTCAGGTCTTTCGCTGGCTGCGCGGGCCGATGCGCGGGCGTGTGCTGGATCTTGCATTCAGTGACTCGAGTGAACTTTACCATCAACCGGCGCCCACCTGGGTGGCGGCGGCTCTGATGGCCTGGACTCCGGAATAGCGGCGCAGGCAGGCCCCAGGTTGTGGCTCTGTTGACAGCGGCTATAATCCGGGCGGGAGCAATTCGCCCGCAACAATCCGCAAAAAACAGGAGACTGTGCAATGCTTAAATCACGAATTGGAGTGGCAGCCCTGCTGTTTTTATTGCTGACCGGCGTCCTGGCGCCGGTCAGCGCCCAGATGGATGACGAACTCACGCTGCTCTACTGGCAATCTGCATCAATCCTGAACCCCTATCTTTCTGGTGGCACGAAGGACCTGCACGCCGCCTCCGTCATCCTGGAGCCCTTGGCGCGATATAACGAAAACGGTGCCCTGGTGCCCTATCTGGCGGAAGGAATACCGACAGTTGCCAATGGCGGCATTTCTGAGGATCTGACCAGCATCACCTGGACTTTGGGTGAGGGAATCGTCTGGTCGGACGGGTCACCGCTGACCTCGGCGGACGTTGTTTTCACCTGGGAATACTGCACACACCCGGAGATGGGATGCAGCGGCCTGTCCCATTTTGCGGACGTGGAGAGTGTGGAGGCCCTGGACGAGCGCACGGTCACAGTGCATTTCAGTGTGGCCAAACCTTTCCCCTACGGCCCCTTCGTCGCCCAGGTGTCGCCAATCATCCAGGCGGCGCAATTTGCTGATTGTCTTGGCGCCAACGCTCCCATCTGCACGGAGCAGAACTTTGGCCCGATTGGCACAGGGCCATATGTCGTTGAAGAATTTCGCGCCAACGACGTGGTGGTCTACTCCGCCAACCCCAATTATCGCGAGGCGGGCAAACCGTACTTCCAGCGGGTCGTGTTGAAGGGCGGCGGGGACGCTGAGTCCGCCGCGCGAGCCGTGCTGGAGACGGGTGAGGCCGATTACGCCTGGAACCTGCAGATTGAGCCGGCGGTTCAGGGCAACATGGAAGCCGCGGGCTTTGGCAAGGTTGTTTCCGCCTTTGACCCTGGTGTGGAAAGGTTGATTCTCAATCAGACCAACCCTGACCCGGATCTGGGCGAGAATCGCTCGGTTTACATGGGCGGCGATAACGCGCATCCCTTCCTGACCCACGATGCAGTGTGGATGGCGCTGTCAAAGGCCATTGACCGTCAACTCATTGCCCTGGTTCTTTACGGGTCGGGTGGTGTGCCCACCTGCAACATTCTGGCGAGGCCGATAATTTACGCCTCCACGGCCAATGATGCTTGCCTGCCGCAGGACATCCCCGGCGCCAACGCCCTGCTGGACGAGGCCGGCATCGTTGACAGCGATGGCGACGGCGTTCGCGAACTGGATGGCGTTCCATTGCGTATTCTCTACCAGACCTCGACCAATGCAGTGCGCCAAAGCACCCAGGCGCTCATCAAGCATTGGTGGTCCAGGATTGGCGTGGAGACCGAGTTGCGCAACATTAGCGCAGGCGTCTTTTTCGGCGGTGACCCGGCCAGCCCGGATACCTACGGCAAGTTTTATGCCGACATTGAGATGTACACCAACGGGTTCTCGGGTACGGACCCCGAGTCCTATCTGGGCAGTTGGGTCTGCAGTGAAATCAACGGCCCCGACAACAACTGGCTGGGCAACAACGTCCCGCGCTGGTGCAATGCCGACTACGAGGCGCTGGTGGAGCAGATGGCACAAACATCCGATACAGAAGAGCGGATAGACCTGGCGATGCACATGAACGACATGCTCGTCAATTCCGGCATCTTCATCCCGTTGGTGGACCGCGCCAAGGTGTCCGCACACGCCAACTCTCTCGAAGGATTCCTGATAAACGCCTGGGACACTGAGCTTTGGAACATCGCGGACTGGACCCGGGCGAGCTGACCGCTGCCAGTTCACGTTAGGAGCAGGGCGAGTCGCCTGACTCGCCCTGCCTGCATGCCGGCGGATTCTGGAGACCGTGGTGGGCCAGTACCTGATCCGCAGACTTCTCGTTTCCATACCCACGTTGCTGGTCATCAGCCTTGTAGTCTTCACCATTCTTGAGTTGTCGCCGGCGGACCCGGTCGGCAATTTGCCGCTTACGATTCCTCCGGCAGTGCGCGAACAGATCCGCGATGCGATGGGCGTCAACGACCCCTTCCTGGTGAAGTTTGCCAAGTGGCTGCGCCAGTTCATGATTAACGAACCCCTCAATATCATTGAAGAGACCACCGGCCTGAATTTTGCGCCACGCCTGTCCCTTGCTCCCGACGACCTGATCGCCAGGGGTGAGGAAGGCTTCGACTCCCTCGCGTTTGAGCTTGTCGAGGAGGTCGAAAGCGCTGCCCACAGCGTCCTTGTTGATGGCCAGGCCCGGGAACTGTTCAGGAGTGAGCGTCAATTCTTCCTGCTGGATGACAACAGCGCTCCCCTGTTTCTGAACGAAACGGCGAACGGGACGGTGGGGCGGGAACTCAGCAATGACAACGTAGACGTGCCGGAAGGCGAGCTCTTGCCGCTGCACGAGTCGCGCCTGCGTTACCTCTCCTGGCAGACACGCAGTCCGATCATCGATCTGGTCATCGAGCGTACGCCGCAAACGCTGTGGGTCGTCGGGCTGTCCTATCTGGCCGCCATCTTCGTCGCCGTGCCCATCGGCGTCATTCAGGCGTATCGGCAATATTCGAATTTCGACCGCTTCAGCACGGTCTTTGCGACCATTGGTTTTTCGGTCCCCACCTTCTTCATTGGTCTGCTTTTCATCTATATCTTCAGTGTTCAGCTTGGGTGGTTCCCCTCGATCTATGACACGACACACGTCGTGACCGACCTGGACAGCTTCCTGTTCCAGTTGCGCCAGTCGATCATGCCTGTGACGGTGCTGGCCCTGTTTTACATGGCCCTGCTTAGCCGACATACCCGTTCCTCCATGCTGGAAAACCTCAAGCTGGATTACGTGCGCACGGCGCGTTCCAAGGGCATCGCGGAACGGCGCGTCGTAGGCCATCACGCCTTGCGCAACAGCCTGATTCCGGTTGTGACGCTTATCGCGCTGGGCATCCCGGGCGTCTTTCAGGGCGCGATCATCACGGAGCAGATTTTCCGCGTCAACGGCCTGGGCCAGTTGTTGATCATCGCCATTCAGGGTGGCGACTTGCCAACCGTGCAGACCCTGACCTTTATCTTTGCAGTGCTGAACGTCTTCTTCAACATTGTCGCTGACGTGCTTTATGCGGTGCTGGACCCCCGCATTCGCTATACATAGACATATTCCGGACGACCAGGGATGAAACCACTGTTCAGAACAAGCCGATCGCTGACAAGGCCGGAAGAGAGCGGCGAGTTCAGCGCGTCGCCACGCACGTTGAGCGGCGACGCCTGGCGGCAGTTTCGCAAGCACAAGCTGGCTATGGGTTCCATGGGTGTTCTTTTGCTTGTGGTACTGTTGGTGTTGGCGGGGCCGCTGATCTGGCACACCGACCCGGAATACATTGACATCATCGCTGCCTACTCCGGCATGACTGCAGAGCATCCCTTTGGCACCGATAATCTGGGTCGTGACACCCTGGCCCGGACCATCTGGGGCGGGAGGGTCTCGCTGGCCATCGGGCTGACCGCGATGATCATCGCCATGAGCGTGGGCACGCTGGTCGGTTGCGTGGCGGGCTACTTCCGCCGCCTGGACGGACTGCTCATGCGCATCACGGACATGTTCCTCTCCCTGCCAACCCTGCCGCTGCTGCTGGTCATCACCCTGTTGTTCAGGGAACCGCTGCGTAAGGCCTTCGGGCCGGAAGTCGGCATTTTCGTGCTGATCGTGGTGGTTATCGGGATGCTGGGCTGGATGCCAACCGCGCGCCTGGTGCGCGGCGAGGTGCTGACCATCAAGGAGCGGGAATTCGTTTCCGCGGCGCTGAGCATCGGGTCGGACGACAGGGTCATCCTGCGCAGCCACATCCTGCCCAACGTGCTCAGTCCGGTCATCGTGGCGGCTTCATTCAGCATGGCCGGGGCCATTATCACCGAATCGGCGCTGTCCTTTCTGGGCCTGGGCTTCCCGCCCGACTTTCCGACCTGGGGCCGTCTGCTCTTCGATGGCAAGGACTATCTGACGCTTACGCCGGCGCTGGTCTTCTGGCCGGGCCTGATGATTTCACTCACGGTGCTCTGCATCAACTTCATCGGTGACGGCCTGCGCGACGCCCTGGACCCGCAGTTACGCAAATAGGAATGGCCAACGAACGCAATACCATGCTGAGGTATGTCAGGGGAGTTTGAAGGTGGCACAAGTCAGCGTAGAAAGAGACGGTCTGGTCGACGGCATGCCGCGCGACGAGCGCGGATACTGGCGGCCGGACAAGGACATCGAGCCCAACCCGATATTCTCCTGGCCGCCCAGGCCTCGCGCGGTCGCGCAATGGGTGAAAGAGTACCTGTGGCCCTACAATCTTCTGTTCATGATTGTGGCGCTATTGACCTGGACGTATCTCACACCGGAGCAGTCGCGGATGACCGAATTTCGCGCCGACTGGATTCTGGAAATCTACGCCCGCAACCAGGTCATGTTGATCTTTTGGGCGTCATTGCTGCATGTGAGCATGTGGACGATGAAGACGCAGGGATTTCAGTACAAGCTGTCGTTGAACTGGATGGGCAAAAGTCGGAAATTCCTGTGGAACGATCAGGTGCGCGACAACATGTTCTGGAGCATCACCAGCGCCGGCACGATCTGGACGGCGTTTGAGGTGCTGATGCACTGGGCTTATGCCAACGGTTACATCCCGTATATTGACCCACGCGAACATCCGATAACCTTCGCCCTGATCCTCTTTCTGTCGCCACTTTGGTACAATTTTTACTTCTATTGGGGCCACCGCCTGTTGCACGTAAAGTTCCTGTACAAACACGTGCATCATGTGCATCACAGAAATATCGAGGTTGGCCCCTGGTCCGGCGTGTCACAACACCCGATTGAACATGTCGTGATGTACGCGAGCATGCTGATCCACTGGGTCATCGGCGCGCACCCTGTCAACATGATGTTTCAGGGGCTGCAGGTGACTCTCGGCTCGATCACGGGTCATGGAGGCTTTGAGGAAATTGTCGTCAGGGACGATTTGAAAATCTCATACGGCAACTACTGGCACTCGTTGCATCATCGTTTCTTCGAGTGCAACTACGGCGAACCCACCATGCCGCTTGATCACCTGTTCGGCACCAACTGCGATGGTTCACCGGAAGCGCGCGAGAAAATGTTGGCCAGGATGCGCGCGATGCACGGCGGGTGAGCCATGCGTCCCGGCGATTTGCGCCCGGCTCCATTAGCATGATTTGACCAGAGACAATTGAGTTTTGAGGTTGGACGACCATGGTGCAAATCAGCGCAGAACGAGACGGTCTTGTCGACGGCATGCCGCGCGACGAGCGTGGTTACTGGCGGCCGGACAGGAACTTCGATCCCAACCCGATATTCTCCTGGCCACCCAGGCCTCTCGCGGTCGCGCAATGGGTGAAGGAGTACATGTGGCCCTACAATCTCCTGTTCATGATTGTGGCGCTATTGACCTGGGCGTACCTCACCCCGGAGCAGTCGCGGATGACCGAATTCCGCGCCGACTGGATTCTGGAAATCTACGCCCGCAACCAGATCATGATGATCTTCTGGGCGTCAATACTGCATGTGACCATGTGGACCATGAAGACACAGGGATTTCGGTACAAGCTGTCGCTGAACTGGATGGGGAAGAATCGGAAATTCCTGTGGAACGATCAGGTGCGCGACAACATGTTCTGGAGTATCGCCAGCGCCGGCACGATCTGGACGGCGTTTGAAGTGGTGATGCACTGGGTGTACGCCAATGGCTACATCTCATATTTCAACCCGCGCGAGCATCCGGTCACATTCGTGCTGATCCTCTTCCTCACCCAGCTTTGGTACAACTTCTATTTCTATTGGGGACATCGCCTGCTGCACGTCAAATTCCTGTACAAACACGTGCATCATGTGCATCACCGAAATATCGAGGTCGGCCCCTGGTCCGGCCTGGCCCAGCACCCGATTGAACACGTCGCCATGTACGGGAGCATGCTGATCCACTTCGTCATCGGCGCGCATCCCGCCAACATGATTTTTCAGGGGCAGCTGGTGTCCTTCTACTCCATTTTGGGTCATGGAGGCTTCGAGGAAATCGTCGTCAACGACGACATGAAGATCTCCTACGGCAACTACTGGCACTCCCTGCATCATCGCTTTTTCGAGTGCAATTACGGCGAAACGACTGTGCCATTTGATCATCTCTTTGGCACGAACTGCGATGGTTCGCCGGAGGCGCGCGAAAAGATGCTGGCGCGGATGCGCGCGATGCACGGCGGTTGAGTCATGCGAGCGTCGCATGGTCGCACCAGCCTTGACCCCAGGATGCTCATGTAGCAAACACCTGAAAAAAGTTTAGAGGTGATTTCCAGTGGTCCAGAAGAGCGCAGAAAGAGAAGGCCTGGCCGACGGCATGCCGCGGGATGAGCGCGGCTACTGGCAACCGGACAAGGAGATTGGCGCGCCCAATCCGATGTTCGCCTGGCCGCCCCGACCCGTTAGCGTGCTGAAGTGGATGTACCATCATCTCTGGCCCTGGAACATCTTCTACATGGTGGTCGCAACTCTGACCTGGCTGTACCTGACGCCGGAACTGTCGCGGACAGTCGAGTTCCGCGTTGACTGGATGCTGGAGATTTTCGCCCGCAACCTGGTCATGATGACGGTCTTCGCCAGCGCCCTGCACATCTGGTTCTGGTCGCGCAAGGTGCAGGGATTCCAGTACAAGTACACACCGGACTGGATGGGGAAGGGCAAGCGGCAGTTCCTGTGGAACGACCAGGTACGCGACAACGTCTTCTGGAGCCTGGCCAGCGGCGTGACCATCTGGACGCTGTTTGAGGCCTTCATGCTCCGGGGTTACGCCAACAATCTCTTCCCCAGGATCGACCCGCGCGAGCAGCCGCTCTATTTCCTGGTCATTCTCGCCCTGATCCCGATGTGGCGCGTGTTTCACTTCTACTGGACGCATCGTCTGCTGCACGTGAAGCCGCTCTACAAGGCCGCGCACTACCTGCATCACAAGAACATCAACATCGGGCCCTGGTCCGGCCTGTCGATGCACCCGATCGAGCACCTGCTGTACTTCACCGGCCCGCTGATTTTCTTCATCGTGCCCTCGCATCCCATCCACGCGATCCTGATCGGGCATCACGCCGCGCTCTCCGCCGCCCAGGGTCACGTCGGCTTCGAGGAAGCGGTTGTCAAGGACGACGTGAAGGTGCCGGTCGCCTCCTACTTCCATCAGTTGCATCACCGTTACTTCGAGTGCAACTACGGCGAGCCAGAGTTTCCCTTCGACCACTGGTTCGGCACCAGCCACGACGGCTCGCCGGAAATGCGGGAAAAAATGCTGGCACGAACACGCGCCATGCATGGCAGTTAAGGCTGTAAGCGACAAGAGAAACACGCCCGCACAACGCGGGCGTGTTTTTTTCGCGGATCGCTCCGATATCCGGAGCGTGACCTTGCGCTATCCTCGCAAGGAGCCCGCGGTCAAACCAGCGACGATATGCCGCTGCATAACGATATAGAAGATGATCATGGGCGTCACCGCCAGAACCAGCACAGGCATCATGATGGACCAGTCGGTGAAGTACAGGCCGACGCCGTTGTAAACCTGCATGATCAGGGTTGACTTGTCATTCGAACTCAGGAACAGGTAGCTGAGGAGAAAGTCGTTCCAGATCCAGATCGTGTTGAAAATGACCAGCGTGGCCGTGACCGGTCGCAGCAGGGGAAATACGATTTGCCAGAAGGTGCGAAACACGCCGGCGCCGTCGACGAAAGACGCCTCTTCCAGGTCCCGTGGCATGGCCCGGATAAAATCTGTGTACAGGAAGAGCGCGAATACAGCGCCGTTGCTATGGAGAAAGATCAATCCCTGATAGGTATTGATCAGGCCAAGGTGCTTCATGATCAGAAACAGGGGCAGCATGGTGGTTTGCAGCGGGACCATGAATCCAATCAGAAAGTAGGAGCGCAGAAATTTCGTGAGTCGGTTGGGGCGCCGCGCGATGGCATAGGCTGCCATCGAACCCAAAACGACGATCAGAATTACAGACAGCGACGTGATGAGCAGCGAGTTAAAGAAGTGCCGGAAGAAGTCCATGGTCTCCAGCGCGCGCATGTAGTTCACAAGGTTGAGGCTGCTCGGCAAGGCCAGCGGCGCCTCGACGATTTCCCGCTGCGTCTTGAACGTGCTGACGAAGAGGTAATAAATCGGGACCATGAATACGATGCAGACGGCGAGCAAGATGAACTCGGTGAAAAGTGTGGTCGGCGTGTATTTCTTTCTCATGCCAGCTTCTCTTCGCGTCTGCTCATGACGCCGACCTGGAAAAAGGTCACCAGAGCGATCAGGGCCAGAAACATGATCGACATGGCCGATGCGAAGCCGATACGGTTGGAGTTAATTCCTTCGGTAATGATCGACTGGGTGACCATGGTTGTCGCATAACCGGGCCCGCCTTCGGTCAGGGAAAAGGGCAGGTCAAAGACTTTCAGGCTGTTCAGCAGCAGAAAGAGCACGCTGATCGTCATGGCGGGCGCCAGGTTGGGGAAGGTGATGAAGCGGAATCTCTGCATGGCACCGGCGCCGTCGATACTGGCTGCCTCGTAGAGCGCCTGGTCAATCACCTGCAGGTTGGCGAGGTAGAAACACGAGTGCCAGCCGGTGCTCGTCCAGACGGTCACAAGAATCAGCAGGGCCATCGCTGCCTTCGGGTCCGCCAGCAGAAGCATTTTCCTTTGGCCGGAAGACAGTAGCAGGCTGTTGATCAACCCCTGGGATGATGGTGACAGGACGAAGTTCCAGATATAGCCCAGAAACAGGGCGCTGATGACCGAGGGGAAGAAGAATATGGCGCGCTGCAGGTGGCGCGTGCGCATCTGCGAATCCAGCAGCAATGCCAGTGGAATCGCCAGCAGCGTGATGATGAGAGGAACGGCGACCGCGTATACGATGCTGTTCGAAAAGGAAGTGGAGACTGCTCTGGTAGAAAAAACCCGGAGGTAGTTGTCCAGGCCCACGAAATCCGGGTTGGGCGCCAGACCATTGAAGTTGGTGAAAGAATAGAAAAAGGTGTGAAACAGCGGAATGATGGTCAGGACCGTATAGATGAGGAAGGCCGGTGCAACCAGCAGCAGCCAGGGAAGCTCGTTTCCGAACGACTGAACAAGCGTCTTTTTCGACATTTCCCGTATCATCCGGCTACCGGATGGTCGCCATTAAAGCCGGGCATGCTTCTGTCAGCGACGGCGCCTGGCGTGCAAACGACATGACAAATGCTGAATTGCAGGGTATTGGAAAGATGGCAGGCCTGCACATGACAGACCTGCCGTGATCATGACGTTGTTGCGGTGACCCTTGCCTCAGCCCCCGCCTTCCATCAACTCCGCCTGTTTGGCATCGAGTTCAGCGACGAGTTCTTCCGGGGTCAGCACGCCCAGCAGGATCTCCTGGGAGCCTTTGACAAACATCGGAAACAGTGTGCCGAGATTGGTCCAGAAGACGGGCGGAAAGGCAAAATTGCCGCTCGCCCCGACTGCTCTCATCGGCTCCATGACGGGATGGACGTCATAGTCGATGCCCTCGACGCCAAGGAAATTGCCGGTGATGGACTGGTAAATGCCCAGGCCTTCTTCCGAACCGAGGAAGTTGAGGAAGGCTTCCGCCGCCGCCGGATTCTGCGCTTGTGAAGATATTGCCAAACCGACGTTCACGGCGCCGATTGTGTATTCTCGGTCCGCGGTCGTCCCGACGTAGGAGAAGATGCCCAGATCAAGCTCCGGATTGGTTTCAAGCATGCCCCCGATAGCCCAGGGACCCGAGATCGTCATCGCGGCTTCCCCGACAGCGAATTCCTCAAAGCGCTGGGGATCAGTAATCGCGGCCATATCCTGGCTGACGTAGCCCGTATCGACCCATTCCGTCTTCCAGGTGTTGAAGGCATCCAGATAGCCCTCGGTAAAGGTGACCTCGCCGGTATCGATCCTGGAATTGAAGCCGGGGTCTTGCGACAGGACTTCTGTGTTATGTCCGTAGAAGACCATGTCCGCCAGATTGTCAGCGCTGAAGCTTATCGGCTTGATGCCCATCTCATGAAACACCGCGGCGGCCGCCAGGAGATCAGCAAGGGTCTCGGGCACGACGATATCGTTCTCGGCGAACAGGGCCTTGTTGTAGAACACGCCGCCAATCCAGGCGTCGGGCGCGTAGGCATAGGTGCTGCCGTCATGGGTGTACAGGGCTGTGAATCCCTCGGGCAAGGCCTGGACAACATCCAGGTGGCTGAGATCGGCCAGGTGACCGTTTTGCGCGAGCAGCGTGGTGGGCGGCTGAACATAAAACAAATCGGGTAGCTCGCCAGAACTCGCCAACAACTGCAGGCGCTGGCCGTACTGCCCTCCCGCCGGCGGCACATTCTGATAGTCGATCTCCACATCGGGATAGCGTTCCAGGAAGGCGTCCAGCAGCGGCTGGTACCAATCTTGCGTATACCAGCTCAGGAAGCTCAAGATCCCGGAGACGTCCTGGGCTTTGGTGATGCTAGGCGTCAGCGACAGAACCAGTACGGCGACCAAAATAAGGATTCTTGAGGATTTCATTGGTGCCTCCACAATTCAACTGAAGAAACGGTCAGAGTATCGTGCGTGACAGGAACTATTGTAACGTTCGGGGGGGGGCGCAAATCCTGGCCAGACGTCATTGAAATGGGCAACAATGGCGCCGGCGGATTATGTATGATTCTCATCCTCCGAAATCGGAGAAAGCGAAACACGCCCACCGGAAGGCGGGCGTGTTGTGTTGATGGTGTTTCCGTCGGCGACTACTCGCCGCCAGGACGCAGCTCTACTTCGACCGGCTCCCACGTCTCTCCGGTCACATCCACATCGTCCATGACGGCAGCCCGGAAGCCTGCGAGCGCATGCTGGCCCGAAAGCGCGCCATGCACGCGAGTTAACGCGGGACACCCCAACTACGTAATTTTAGGGGCGAGCCTTGGCTCGCCCCTTTTGCTTCCGCCGAGCGGCTGCGGTGCATCATCCGGGCAGCAGCCTAAAGTCGAAGTCCCTGTCGCGATCACAAATCAGCATGCCATCTCGCCACTCAAGTTCGGCCACTTGCAGCGCCGTTCGCTTGACATGTGTCGGATGAATCTCGTCCATGCCGTAAAGCGCTTTCCGATCCCACTCCGGATGCGTAAAGTAAAAGATGAAGGCGCGCTCGCCATTCACCAATACATCGGCATGTCCGCCAATCGCGCCATCGTCTCTGCGCAAGCCCGGCGTGTCGAGGATGTTAGCGCAGCGGCGCCAATTTTCGGCGTCCGCCGACCGATACACGCCCAGCCCGTCCCAATGATCGATGATCAGCCAGTAGCTGCCGCGCCAGCGAAAGACATTCGCTCCTTCGTGCGCGCAATCGGTGATGACCGGACCGTGTACCGTCCAGTGATACAGATCATCGCTGTCGGCCGCCCAGGTGTGCGAGCCATTGACTTCATCCTTGTACCACATGCGCCAATGGCCACCAGGCATACGATGCACCGCCGCATCAATCACGCGCTCGGATGACAAGGCGAGGATGCTTTCGTGCCGCCACCGCCACGAGTTTTCACTGGTCAGATGCACGATTGCGCGCGCCCCGGTCCAATCGTGGGGCACGCCGCGCACATAACTCACATACATGTGGTACAGATCATTGTGCCAAATGACCTCGGGCGCCCAAAAGGTGTTTCTACCCGGCTCAAACTCAAGCCCGTCCAACGTGCCGCGGTAGCGCCAGGCGCGCCCGCGGTCGGCGGAACTGGCGATGCCGATGTCCGTCCCGTGCACCCAGGCGACGCCGCGACAGGACACATTGGCTCGCCGACTGGTGTAGAGCAGCCACCAGGCGCCTTCTTGTCGATTCCAAATCACGGTCGGATCAGTGGCGCCATCGTAGACTGGATCTCGAAATAGCGGCGCGGGCGGGTTAGTCATGTTTCTCCGTCTGTCGAAACCAGTAGAAGCGCGACAGCATCACATCATGCGGGCGACTCACAGAGTCGCCCGCACAGGTCTTCAATCTTGGATTAGCAGGGGCGGGCCGGCCTTGGTCTCGCCCCCACTCTGGCTAAGGGCACCAGTTTCGTCGACTACTCGCCGCCGGGACGCAACATGACCTCAACCGGTTCCCACATGTCGCCGGTCACGTCGGTGTCGGGCATGCTCATGCCCAGCGACTCCAGCGCGGCCATCGCCAGGTCCGTGCGGTAAGCGCCTTCTGACGGCGCTTCGCTGATGACTTCACCTTCAATCGAGACCGCCACGGTCTGGGCCCAGAGGTCCTCGTCCATGATGCCGATGCCGTCCGGCGAAGGCCAGATCAGCTTGCTGATTTCGTTTAGCTGCCAGGTCTGGTGACTCTCACCGAGCGTGGAGCCATTTTCCAGCACGATCTCGACGCAGGCGTCCGGGTTGTCGCGGCAATAGATCCAGCCGCGGAAGCTGGCCTTGAGGAAGGAGACCGCGATGTCCTCGTTGCCCTCTTCCGCCAGCCAGTCGGCGTTGACGAAGACGTGGTCCTGCAGCATCGCCGTGCCCACGTCATTGAAGTCGATGACGTTCAGGTCTTCCGGCTGGTAAAGCTCGCCGGTGTCGGGGTTGACGGCTTCAAGCACCTGGGCGTACTCGTTGTAGGTCATCGCCTCGGCAGCATCCAGTTCCCCGTTGAGCAGCAGCGACATGTCAAAGGGCTGCTGCACGACGGTGACGTCCTCGGGGTTATTGGGGTCGATACCCGCAGCGCGCATGGCGGCGAAGAGCTCATGCTCGTTGCCGAAGCCCCAGGTGCCGATGCGCATGCCGCGGAAGTCCTCAACCGATTCGATGCCGGTATCGACGAAGGAGACTTCCAGGGTACCGCTGCGCTGAAAGACCTGCGCGATGTTGACGAGGTCGGCGCCGGCCTCACGCGATTCCAGCACCTTGGGCACCCAGGCGAGACCGAATTCAGCGCCGCCGGAGGTCACGACCTGCTGGGGCACGATTTCAACAGCGCCCTCAAGAATGGTCACGTCAAGGCCTTCATCAGCGTAGAAGCCCTGGTCGACGGCGGCGAAATAGCCGGCAAACTGGGACTGCGCCACCCATTGCAACTGTAATTTGATCGGAGTCAGGTGGCCATCGGCCGAGACATAGGCCACTCCCGTTAACATAACGATCAGAACGAGAAGAGCTGTCAGTTTCCGCATTGGGTTATCCTCCCATTGAAGAAATAAACGGGACACCGGGGTGCCGACGAGTATAGCGTGAATTGGCGTGAATTGGCACGAGATTGAGAAGGGCAGCAGGGCGGCCAGCGGCCGTGCTGCCCGCTTCAGATTCTGTAAGAGTCGCCGGCACTGCACAGCCCTCAATCAGACGGACCAGTCCCAAAGTTGGTCCCAGGCTTCCAGCCAGGTGTCGGCGCGGCTGTTGACCTTCAATGAACCATAATCCAGCTCCAGCCCCGGCCTGCCGCGGAAATCTTCCATCATTTCCGCCATGGTGATCTGGGCAGTGATGGTGACCGGCGACGAAGGGATCCAGGGTGGGACAGCCTTGAGGTCCTGCAGCGCACGCCAGGCCCCTTCTTCAATCATGCCGCGGGCGCGGACGGGCGGGATCTGGCGGGCAGAATAGCGTGTCAGCCCGCGTTTGACCGCGACGGTCGTCAAGCCGTCGCCGACCAGTTCCCTCGCTTCGCGGCAGGCGGCCTCGTCGCCGGTGACAAGCAGCACGGGGCAGCCGAAGTACCCACAGAGCGCAGCGTTTACTCCAATCTCACCGACCAGCTCCCCGTTGATCCACAGATGGCGCCACTTGACGCTGGTGATGGTGTGGCTCAGAACGCCATCCGGCGTGTGGGCGCGCGCGTGGTAGCCGACCATCAGACAGGCGTCAGCGCCCTGCTCAAGCAACTCCGTGTAGCGCGTCCAGGGGTGATGCGCCACCCACTCACAGGCGGGGTCGATCAGTTCCGGCAACAGGGAATTGCCCTTGTTGTCTCCCCCGGCGTTGTGATTGTCCACCACGACAATCTCCGTCGCGCCTGCGCGCGCGGCGCCCCTGACCGCTGCATTGACCTCTTCCGTATACAGCCGGCGGCCTTCGTCATACATCGGCTTGCCACTGCCCACGCGCCCCCAGGTCACGATGCCGCTGACGCCTTCCATGTCCGTCATGATCAGGATTTTCATGATGCAGTCCCTTTTGTCACTTCGGCACAAAGAGGATCACCCACGCAGGGATGGTAACCGCCGTGGTCGTCAGCGGGCAAGGCATTTGGCAGATGGCCAGGAACATGCGCCTTGTACGCGGCCAGGGAACCCAGGCTCATCACCAACGCAGCTTGCGCGACAGGGTCGTCAACACTGTCCTGGCCCCTCGATCAGACGGACCATGGCCAGAACTGGTCCCAGGCTTTCATCCAGGTGTCGGCGCGGCTGGTGACCTTTAGCGAGTCATAATCCAGTTCCAGCCCCGGCCTGCCGCGGAAATCTTCCATCATCTCAGCCATGGTGATCTCGGCCGATATGGTCACGGGCGGGGAAGGCACAAATGGCGAAACGGCCTTGAGGTCCTGCAGCGCCCGGAATGCTCCCTCTTCGATCATTTTGCGGGCGCGGACGGGCGGGATCTGCCGGGCCGAATAGCGCGTGAGTCCGCGCTTGACGGCGACAGTCGTCAGCCCGTCGCCGAGCAGCGCCGTCGCTTCGCGGCAGGCGGCGACGTCGCCCGTCACCAGCAACACCGGGCAGCCGTAGTGCCCGCAGAGCGCCGCGTTGATGCCGATCTCGCCGACCAACACGCCATTGAACCAGAAATTTCGCCATTTAACGCTGGTGACCGTGTGGCTCAGGACGCCATCCGGCGTGTGGGCGCGGGCGTGGTAGCCTACCATCAGGCAGGCGTCGGCGCCCTGTTCAAGCAACTCCGTATAGCGCGTTCCCGGATGATGCGCGACCCACTCGCAGGCGGGGTCGAGCATCTCCGGAATGAGGGAATTGCCCTTGTTGTCCCCGCCGGCGCCATGCACGTCCACCACGACGATTTCCACCGCACCCGACCGACTGGCGCCACGCACCGCTGCATTGACCTCCGCCGTGAACAGCCTGCGGCCCTCGTCGTACATCGGCTTGCCACTGCCGACCCGGCCCCAGGTCACGATGCCGCTGACCCCTTCCATATCGGCAAAGACCATGACTTTCATTTTGTTATCCTTTTGCACGATTCAAATCGATCGATACTGCGAGAGTATGGCGGCTTTCGAGATGAGCGGCCGACAAGTCCCTGTGGAGACAATCAGGAACCTGGCCCTCGAGTCGCGAGGCTCAACCCGAATCGCTCATGGAATGGTGCCAGGGCATCAGCCAACGCTCAAGCAGGAGCACCACGAGGTAAAAGGTGATTCCGATCAGCGAGGCCATCAGGATGGCCGACCAGGCGCTGGCAAAGTTGAAGCCCGACGCTTCCTGGGTGATGTAAACGCCCAGCGTGGCGCGGGGCCCGCCGAAGAATTCCGAGACGACAGCGCCGATAACGCTGAGTGAACTGGCCACCCGCAGTGCGCTGAAGATGAAGGGCAGTGCGTTGGGAATGCGCAGGGTGCGCAGCACGCGCGCCGGGCTGGCGGCCCAGGATTCCATCAGTTCCAGCTGACCGGGATCCACCAGGGTCAGGCCGCGCACCGTATTGATCATGGCGGGGAAAAACACGATGATGGCGACGATGGCCATCTTGGAGGCCGGGTTCGTGATGCCGAACCAGTTGTTCATGATCGGCGCGAAGGCGATTATGGGGACGGAGTTGGCGGCGATGGCGAAGGGCATGGTCGCTTCGCTGATGATCGTCCAGCGGGACGTGACGAGGGCGGTCAGAATGCCGGCGCCGCAACCGATGACGAAGCCCCCGACCGCCGACCAGAGGGTCGCCCGGGCCGCGCTGAAAAGGATGGACTCGCCGCTGGCGCCAATGAAGATCTGCAGCTCCTCGGAAAACTCCGAAAGGATGCTGCTGGGTGGCGGCAAGATGAATTCGCGGATGCCAAGCAGGTGAACGCCCAGTTCCCATGCGCCAAGGAATATGATGGCGACCAGCAGTGTCGGCACCAGTCTCTGCAGGCGTGACCGAAAGCTTTTGCGCTTCACCGCCTACTCCAGGACGTGGGCATCGCGCAGCACTTCCCGCACCTCGGCCACGAGTGCATGAAAGCGGGGCCGGGCCCGGGTCTCGAAGGCCCGCGGTCGGGGCAAATCGATGTCGACGACCGAGGTAATTCGCCCGGGGCGGGGCGACATGACGATGACGCGACTTGAGAGAAATATGGCCTCGGCGATGCTGTGGGTGACGAAGAGAATCGTCGTATCGGTTTCGCGCCAGATGCGCAACAATTCCATGTTCATGCGTTCACGCGTAAACTCATCAAGCGCGCCGAAGGGTTCGTCCATCAGGAGCAGGGAGGGCTGGAACACCAGGGCGCGGGCGATGGCGACGCGCTGCTGCATGCCACCCGAGAGTTGCCAGGGCCAGTGGTCGCCAAAGCTGCCCAGTTCCACCAGTTCCAGCGCGGCCTGGGCTTTTTCCTGCCGCTCCTGCCTGGCGAAGCCGTGGATTTCCAGCGGCAACTCTATGTTCTTGCGAACGTTGCGCCATTCGAGCAGGGTCGCTGCCTGAAACACCATGCCGTAATCCCGGTCGATGCGGGCCTGATGCGGCGACTTGCCATTGACCTGTAGTTCCCCCGTACTGGGCTCGATGAGGTCGGCAATGAGGCGCAGCAGGGTAGACTTGCCGCAGCCGGAAGGGCCGATGAGCGACACGAATTCGCCGGATGTAACCGAGAGGTCAATGTCCTGCAGCGCGATAACCTGCTCCTCACGGCCAGGGTTGAAGACCTTGTTGATCTCGCGGGCCTCAATGACCTTCGTAGTCATTACGCCCTCCCGCCGCTGTTGCGCAGGACCAGCCACTCCGCCAGGCTGACGATCAGGAAGGAAAGCATCCCCACCGACGCCGCAACGAGAATGGCGCCCCAGAGTTTGGGAGTGGAGACCGCGCTGTAATCCGAACTAAAGTCCAGAATGGCGCGGCCCAGGCCGCTGCGAATGCTGGATGGCAATTCGCCGATGATGGCGCCGACCACACTGGCCGTCGCCGAGATCTTCAGCGCCGTAAAGAGGTAGGGAAGAGCCGCGCGGAAACGCAGCTTCCACATGATCTGCCAACGGCTGGCGGCCCAGGAATCCATCAACTCAAAGGCGTTGGGGTGGGGGGAACGCAGGCCGCGCAGGGTGTTGATCGTGACTGGAAAGAAGGTCAGGTAGGAGGAGATGACCGCGACGGAGAGAGGTCCGGCGCCAAGCCAGATGACGACCATGGGCGCGATGGCAAGGATGGGTACGGTCTGGGAAGCCACAACGTAAGGCAGCAGCCCTCTTTCCAAAGCCCTGAAATGTGCGAAGATCGTGCCCAGCACGAAGCCCAGGCTGGCGCCAAATGCAAATCCCAGAATCGCTTCACTCCAGGTGTGGCCGGCAGCTTCCACAAGGATGCGCGACAGCAGGAGCGGGCCGTTGCGCCGTGCGGGTTGCAATAGCGCCTCGGTGATTTGCTGCAAGTGGGGCAGGTTGATGTCATTGAAGATCTTCATGTCCAGCAGGACCAGGTGACGGTCCTGCGCCAGGTAGCGGTCGACGGCGTAGTCGCCGGCCACGGCTCCCAGGCGCAGCGAATGCAGGTCCTGCACGGCAGCGAGGCCGCTTTCGACTGGTATTGCCAGCGCCAGTCGGCCGGGAAAGCGGGGAGTCACCGGGAAAATGCCCAACAGCGACTCATCGCTGTCAAGGCGGGTGTGGTAGCGCAAGGTGGGCCAATTCGTTTCACGGGGGTCGACGTCTTGATCGGCGGGTACGGGAGCAAGAATGTCGCGCAGGTCGCGGCGGTCCGCCAGGACGGCGTTGATTTCGCCGCTGGCAAGCGCATTCAGGGCGGCATCCAGGTCGGCCTGCACTGTGTAACGCCAGGGCGGAAGCGCCGTGGTTATGCGGTAATTGCGCGACGCCGCGAAGAGCTTTGCCGATTGCACCCCCAGCAGCAGCAAGGAAACGATCAAAACAATGCCGAGCGTCTTCGTCGCGGTCTGTTGCAGCAGGATGAGGGACAGCAGCAGTGCCAGGCCGCAGGGCAAAATGAGCGCGAGGTTCTCGTTATTCTCGCCAGGTGGCAAAACAAACAGCCAGGCCATGGTCAACAACAGGGCGGCCACCAGGGCCGGTCTGTGCCAGTTTCTGTGAAGAATCAGACCTGCAACGGCGACCAGAATGGCGGCCACGTGCAGGACTGAGAAGAGCAGCAGCAAATCCCGCGCCCAGGCAACCAGGCGTTCCTCGGGCAGACCCTCAAGGCCTTCATTCAGGGCCTGGGACCGCGCCAGCTGTCCCAGGAGGGAGCGTGGTTCTTCCTCTTCTGACTGGGCGGCGACCCATTGCCCCAACTCACCGGGGGTGCTGTCCAAAATCAGGGATTCAGCGCCGCTTCCGCCGTTCAGCCGCTGAAACAGCGCCGCCGCCAACAGGGCGGCGGCGAGGGTCAAAAGCAGGGGGAACAGGCGGCGGACGGGGTGCATCGCTGCCGCCTTCTCCGCTTGCACCAGGGAAGTTGGGGTCACTTCATACCGGCTCAGCCGGCGGCGGAGGTGACCGCCCGCGCCAGCAACTCGCAGCCTTCCTGCATGCTGTCGCAGTCTACATTGAGCATGGGCGCAATTCGAACGACATTGCCGTGCAAACCACCCTTGCCAATTAAAATGCCGTGGTCCCTTGCCCTGGCCATTATGCCGGCAGCCCGGTCGGCATCCGGCTCTCGCGTTGGGCCTGGCTTGACGATCTCCAAAGCCTGCATCAGTCCCATGCCGCGCACTTCGCCGATAAAATCGAACTCGGCCTCAAGCTCTTCCAGCTTTTCTCTCAGGATCTGCCCCTGAATGGCGGCGTTGGCCTGCACCTGATTGCGTTCCATGTATTCGATGGTCGCCAGCGCGGTGGCCATGGAGACCGGATTGCCGCCAAAGGTGGAGAAGGTCATACCAGGCAGGGCGTCGGCGATTTCCGCGGTCGCTATGGTGCAGCCAACCGGGTAGCCGTTAGCCATACCCTTGGCAAAGGTCATGATGTCGGGTTCCACGCCCCAGTGTTCGATGCCCCACCAGCGTTCTCCGGTGCGGCCCCAGCCGGTCTGCACTTCATCGCTGATGAAGACGCCGCCGGCCGCGCGAATGATCGGGGCCACGCGTCCGAAATAGTCCTGCGGTGGCACGATGTAACCGCCAACGCCCTGAATCGGTTCGGCAATGAAGGCGGCGATGCGGCCATTGGTGCAGGTGGCGATCAGTTCTTCCAGGTCGTCAATGCAAAGGTCCACCACTTCTTCCGGCGTGAGGTCCAGCGGCGCGCGGTAGGTGTAGGGCGAACGGACGTGCCTGACGTGGGGATCTATGACGTTGCCCAGGCGCCAGTTGCCGTGGGCTGTCAGGCTCATCGCCTGCAGCGTGCGGCCGGAATAGGCGTGCCGCAGGGCGATGACATCGTTGTTGCCCGTGTAGCAACGGGCGGCCAGAATGGCGGTTTCGTCGGCCTCGCTGCCGCTGTTGGTGAAAAAGGACTTCTGCAGCGCGCCGGGAGTCAGCGCCGACAGCTTCTCGGCGACTTCCACCATGATTTCGTTGACGAACAGGGTGGAGGTGTGCTGCACTCGTTGCAGTTGTTCCATGGTGCGCGCCGTGATTTCCTCGTTGCAGTGGCCGACTGAAATCGTCAGCACGCCGCCAAAGAAATCGAGGTAGCGTTTGCCATCCCGGTCCCACAGTTCCTGGTCCCTTGCCCTGTCCACCACCAGGGGCTGGTCCGGATAATAGGGCGCCACTGCGGGGAAAATGACGCGTTCGTAACGCTCCATCAGCGCGGCGCCCGCTGAATTCTGTTGTGCCATCCAGGGTACCCCCGTATTTGGTGTCCGCCGGCCGCAATTTGAGGCGGCAAGCGCACAGAATATCAGGTCAAACGCAGGGTCGCCACACGCAAGGTTTCTTTCTGTGGTAGACTCCGCGCTTCACAGTTTGAAACGGGTCGGTCGGGCCACGTTTTGTCCGACCGGCGGGACAGGAGAGTCATGGTCGAGAGACTCAGGAATTACATTGGCGGAGAATGGGTAGAAGCCGGCGGCAGGGACTGGTCCCCGGTCCACAATCCGGCGACATGCGAACTGCTGGCCGAATGTCCGGAATCCGGCGCCGGCGACGTCGATCTGGCCGTGCAGTCAGCCCAGGAGGCATTCGGGGAATGGCGCAGAACACCGGTGCTGGAGCGCGCCCAGTTCATGCACCATTTCAAGAACCTCGTCGAAGACCGCTTTGACGACCTCGCCGAAGTGGTCGTGCGCGAAAACGGCAAGACCCTCGACGAGGCGCGCGGTGAAGTGCGGCGCGGCATCGAAAGCATCGACTTTGGCATCGGCGTGCCCTTCATGATGCGCAATGACGGCGTGGAGGACATCAGCAGCGGCATTGACGAGACCACGGTTCGTCAGCCGGTGGGCGTGTTTGCCGCGATTACTCCCTTCAACTTCCCGTTCATGGTGCCGATCTGGTTTCTGCCGACGGCCATCACCTGCGGCAACACCTTCATTCTCAAACCCTCGCCGCAGACACCGCTGAGCATGCAGTTGACCTGCGAACTGATTGACGAGCTTGATCTGCCCGAGGGCGTGGTCAATCTGGTACATGGCGGCGTGACCTCGGCCCAGGCGATCATGGAGCACCCGGGCATCGCCGGCGTTTCCTTCGTGGGTTCCAGCCCGGTCGCGAAAATCATTTACGAGACCTGCACGCGCAATGGCAAGCGGGTGCAGGCCCAGGGCGGCGCCAAGAACTACATCGCCGTGCTGCCCGACGCGGACATGGAATCCAGTGTCAAAAACGTGCTGGGCGCGGCTTACGGCTGCGCGGGTCAGCGTTGCCTGGCGGCTGCCGTGGCGGTTGGCGTCGGCGATGCCTACGACCGCCTGCGGGATGAACTGGTGAACCAGGTGGCCGGTCTGCGGGTGGGGTATGGACTGGACGAGACCTCGCAGATGGGCACGGTCGTCAGCGCCCAGGCGCGCGAGCGCATCGTCAACATGATTACGGAAGGTGAGCGCGAAGGCGCAACGATCTCACTGGATGGTCGCGACCTGCAGGTCGAGGGATACGAGGACGGCATGTTCGTGGGGCCGACCATCCTCGAGGACGTCACGCCGGACATGAGCGTGGCGCGCGAGGAGATTTTTGGCCCGGTGCTGTCCCTGATGCGCGCCGACAGTTATGACGAGGCCGTCGAGTTGATCAATCACTCGAATTACGGCAACGCCGCCAGCATCTTCACCAGCAGCGGCGCGCACGCCCGCGATTTCAAGTACCGGGTCAACGCAGGAAACATAGGCGTCAACATCGGCGTTGCGGCGCCCTCGGCGTCCTTCCCTTTCGGCGGCCAGAAAGACTCTTTCTTCGGTGACCTGCACGGTCAGGGACTGGACTCCATCGACTTCTTCACCGACCGCAAGGTGGTCATCGAGCGGTGGTTTGAGGGATGACGCCCCTCAACACCTTTGGCGCGATCATGACCCAGGCCATCGGTTTGGAAGAGGGGCTGGCGGACTATTATGAACGCGCCGGCAACAGCGATCAGGCCAGCGCCTGTGCAAGGCGACGCCAGAAAATGATGCGCATTCGCCGCGAAGCTGTGCTGGAAATCACGCTGGAAGCAATCGATGGCCTCGATTCTGATGATTATGCGCTGGACCTTGAGGACGTGAGTGAAAGCGGCCAGGCGCTGGCTGCCAGCACGGCCGCACGGTTTTATCGGGAAGTGGCGCCGGGCATGAACGTGCGTCAGGCACGACGCGCCCTGGAGCGCGCGGCCCGTGAGCACGCCGGCCAGTAGTTCGGGGAGAAGAACGATGTCTCGCACGGTACGTGGCGCCCTGTTGCAGGCCTCCTGGACCGGTGACAAGGACACGATGATCGAAAAGCATGTGAAGTACGCCCATGAGGCTGCCAGCCAGGGCGCGGAGGTCATGTGCTTCCAGGAGTTGTTTTACGGCCCCTACTTCTGTCAGGTGCAGGACACGAAATACTATGGCTATACCGAGGGTATCCCGGATGGGCCGACCACGCGCCTGATGCAGGACCTGGCGAAAGAGACCGGCATGGTGCTCATCGTGCCGATGTATGAGGAAGAACAGACCGGCGTCTACTACAACACCGCCGCCGTCATCGATGCCGACGGTCGTTATCTGGGCAAGTACCGCAAGACTCACATACCGCAGGTGGCCGGCTTCTGGGAGAAGTTTTATTTCCGTCCCGGTAACCTGGGGTACCCGGTCTTTGAAACGGCGGTCGGGACGATTGGCGTATACATTTGCTACGATCGTCACTTCCCGGAAGGCGCACGGGCGCTGGGCCTCAATGGCGCGGAAATAGTCTTCATCCCCTCGGCCACCAGTCGCGGCCTGTCGCAGCATTTGTGGCGCATCGAGCAGACCAGCCACGCCATCGCCAACGGCTACTTTGTCGGGACGATCAATCGCGTCGGCGTTGAACCCCTTGGCGACAACGATTTCTATGGCCAGAGTTACTTCTGCACGCCCCGCGGCGAGTTCGTCGGCGACGTCGGCGACCCCCACGAGGAAGAACTCATGGTGCGGGATCTGGACATGAGCCAGGTGGAGGAAGTGCGGCAGGTCTGGCAGTTTTATCGCGATCGTCGCCCGGACGCCTACGAGAACCTGGTCAGCCCCTGAGCAGGAGGGCGAGATGGAATTCGCGATCACCTTCAAGGGGGACATCAGTCCACAGCGGACCGTCGCGCTTTGCCGCCAGGCTGAACTGGCCGGGTTCAGCTACGCCTGGTTTTACGACTCGCACATCCTGTGGCGCGACCCCTGGGTGACGATGGCGATGTGCATGGAACACACCGACAGCATCCGCTTCGGCCCCTGCGTGACCAACCCGGGCGTGCGCGACTGGTCCGTAGCGGCCAGCATGTACGCCACGCTGGCGATGCTGAGTGGCGGAAGGCTGGATATCGGCCTGGGGCGGGGCGACAGCTCGATGCGCGTCATGGGCAAGACGCCGAAGACCATCGCCCGCATGTGCGAGTTTGTTCATGCGGTCAAGGGGATGGTTCGCGGCGACCTGGTGCGTTACGCGGAAGCGCCGGAGGCCGTGCAATTCCCCTGGGCGGAAGGCTATGAGTTGCCGGTCTGGATCGCGGCCTACGGCCCGCGCGCGCTCCGGGCAGCCGGCGAACATGGCGACGGCCTGGTGATCCAGCTGGCCGAACCGTTGCTGTGTCGCTGGTTCCTGAGCCAGGCGCTGGAAGCGGGGGAAGCGGCCGGGCGTGACATGTCGGGATACCGCGTGATGGCGGCAGCGCCGGTTTGGGTAGGTGATGTGGCGAGGGGTCGGGAACAGACGCGCTGGTTCCCGGCGATGGTCGGCAACCACGTGGCGGACATCGTCGAGAAATATGGCAGCGCGACCACCGAGGTGCCGGACAGCTTCACCCGCTATATTGAGGGGCGCCGCGGTTACGATTACCAGGAACATGCCAGCAAGGATGCGGGTCACCTTGGCTTCATCACTGACGAGGTGATCGAGAGTTTCAGCATTCTCGGCCCTGCGGAGGAGCACGTCGGAAAACTGCAGGCCCTGCAGGGCGCGGGCGTCACCCAGTTCAACATCTATCTCATGTGCGGCGAGGAGGAGCGCATCGTCGCCGAATACGGCGAGCACGTCATCCCGCAATTCAGGTAAGGAGGACGCCATGGGGACCCTGTTCCGCAAGGGGACGGTCATCACCGCCAGCGACATGCTGAAGGCGGACGTGCTGGTCGAGGGTGAAGTCGTTTCCCTGATCGGCCTGGAACTGGATGCCGCGGGTCACGAGGTGGTCGACTGCGAGGGCATGTACCTGATGCCGGGCGGCATCGACGTGCACACCCATCTCGAGTTGCCCTTTGGCGGCACGGTCAGCAACGACGACTTTGACACGGGACATCGGGCCCTGGCTTTCGGCGGCTCCACCTCACATATCGATTTTGTGGTCCAGCCCATCGGCGGCAGCCTGCATGACGGCCTGGAGACCTGGCGCGCCAAGTCCGCGCATCTGGCGCAGGTCGACTACGGCTTTCACATGGCGATCACTGACCTGCGCGATGAGGTGATGGAAGAGATCCCCTCACTGCTGGACGAGGGCATCACCAGCCTGAAGCTCTTCATGGCCTACAAGAACGTGTTCCAGATCGACGATACGACCCTGTTCCGCGCCATGCAGGTGGCCGCGCAGAACGGCATGATCGTTATGGTGCATGCCGAGAACGGCGATGTGGAGGCCGAGTTAACGCCGCGTCTGCTGGCGGAAGGCAAGGTGGAGCCGAAATATCATGCCAGTTCGAGACCGCCGGAGATTGAGGGCGAGGCGACCAACCGCGCCGTGGTCATGGCCGGGCTGGCCGGTTGCCCGTTGTACGTGGTCCACGTCACCACGCGCGCGGCCGTCGAGGCGATACAGCGCGGCAGGGCCCTGGGCTACCCCGTGATGGGGGAGAGTTGCACACAATACTTTTTCCTGACCGTGGACGACCACCTGGCCATGCCCGGTTTCGCAGGCGCCAAATTCATTTGCTCGCCGCCGATTCGCAGCGACGCCGACCACCGCGTGTTGTGGCAGGCCATCCGGGATGGTTCCCTGCAGCACGTCAGTACAGACCACTGCAACTTCTGGTATGAGGGCGGGGTGGGGCCATGGCAGGAATGGGCGGCGGCGCATGACAACGGCGAGTGGGTCGATTACGAAGCCCAGGGCCCCGCCTACCGCCGTCCGGGCAAGGAACTGGGACTCGGCAATTTTGCGAAAATCCCGAACGGCATGCCGGGTCTGGAAGAGCGCATGATGGTGATGTGGGAACATGGCGTCAACAGCGGTCGCATTTCGCCCACGCGCTTCGTGGAGTTGATGTGCAGCAACCCGGCCAGGATCTTTGGCATGTACCCGAAGAAGGGCACCATCGCCGTCGGTTCCGATGCCGACATCGCCATCTGGGACCCGAATGAAGAGCACGTGCTGAGTGTGGAAACGACGCATATGCGCACGGACTACATCGTGTACGAGGGGATGCCGATCCGCGGTCGACCCAGGCAGGTCTGGCTGCGCGGGCGCAAAATTGTGGACGGGGAAACCTGGCTGGGCCGTAACGGCGACGGACGCTTCGTCGCGCGTCGGCCTGGTGCGCCCGTCTTGTAAAGGACGGCGCTGCCTGCTCGCTCCGACGACGAGGGGAGCAAAACCATGCCCGACATAGTGGAACTGTGGGACAAACCGCAGGCGGAGCGCATGGTGATGCTCGCCGGTTGGCGCCAGTGGGCGGATGCCGGCTCGCTGTCTTCCGGGTTGCCCAAATACCTGGTCCAGCGCAACAGCGCCAGGCGGATCGGCCGCTTCAACAACCAGGGTTTTTACATGTTTCAGATCCCCGGTACGCACGATCTGGTGCGGCCGGTGGTGCGCTTCGAAAATGGTTATCCGCGTTCGATGGAAACCCGGCGCAATGAATTGTTTTTCACGCGCAGTGGCGAATGCGGCGTACTGATCTTCCTGGGAGATGAGCCGCATCTGGACATCGATCGCTACTGCAACGCCCTGTTTGACCTTGCCGTGGACCTGAAGGTCGAGCGCATAGTCGGCCTGGGCGGCGTCTACGGCGAGTTGCCATTCGATCGAGAACGTATTGTTTCCTGCAACTTCAGCCTGAAGCGTATGGCGGGCGAATTCGCCAGACTGGCGGTGAATCTTTCCGATTATCATGGCGGCGCCAGCATTGGTTCCTATCTCTGCAGCCAGGCCAGCGAGCGGGACCTGGAATACGCGGGAATGCACGCCCTGGTGCCTACCTACGATTTCTCCAATATGGAGAAACTGACCAACACCATCCGCATCGAAAACGACTTCACAGCCTGGCTTGGCGTCATGCGCCGGGTTAATTTCATGCTGCGCACGAACTTTGCGCTGGAGGACCTCGAAGAAAAGAGCAAGCGCCTCGTGGAAGTCGTCAATTCCAAGGTCGATGAACTGGAAAAAATGGCGCCGGAAGCCGGCGTGCGCGACTATCTGAAACGTCTGTCAGATGAATTTGAGGAGCCGGTCTTCAATCCTCTCGACGACGTGTGGGAAGACGCCTTGCGCGGGCTGCTGGACGACCGCGAGAACCCTGCCTGATTCCCGAAAATTGACGTGGAGGACGTGGAGCTGACATGAGCGAGCACTTTATCGGTCTGGACGTCAGCACCACAGCTTCGAAAGCCGTGGCGATTGATGCCAGCGGCGCGGTGGTTGCGACGGCCAGTCATGATCACCAGCTTGATACGCCGCGCCCCCTGTGGTCCGAGCAGGACCCGGCCGAGTGGTGGCGGGCCAGTTGCGCTTCGCTGCGTCAGGTCGCCCGGGAGGTGCCGCAGGGTTCCATCGCTGCGTTGGGCCTTACCGGCCAGATGCACGGTCTGACGGCGCTTGATACCCGCGATGAGCCCTTGCGCCCGGCCATCCTGTGGAACGACCAGCGCAGCGCGGCGGAGTGCGAGGCCATTACGGAGGCCATCGGCGCGGAACGGCTTTACCGTCTCATCGGCAGCAGGATCTTTCCGGGATTTACGGCGCCCAAGGTCGCCTGGCTGCGCGAGCACGAGCCTGAGATTTATCAGCGCATTGCGCAGGTGTTGCTGCCGAAGGACTACGTTCGTTTCCTGCTCAGCGGGGAACGCGTCACGGACGTCGCCGACGGTTCGGGCATGGCCCTGATGGACATCGGAGCGCGGGATTGGTCGGCCGAAATGCTGGATGCCCTGGCGATACCGCGCGACTGGTTGCCCGCCCTGGCGGAATCGCAGGAAGTCTGCGCTGAAGTCAGCCCTGGCGGCGCAGCTGCCACCGGACTACCGGTGGGAACCAGAATCGTGGGCGGGGCCGGCGACCAGCCCGCCGGCGGAGTTGGCAGCGGCGTGGTGAGCGCGGGTCAACTCAGCCTTGCGATGGGTACGTCGGGAGTGGCCTACGCCATCAACGACCGTTACGAACCGGAGCCACAGGGTCGCCTGCACACCTTTTGCGGGCCCATTCCCGGTACCTGGTTCAGTATGGGCGTCATGTTGAGCGCCGCCGGCGGTTTGCGCTGGCTGCGCGATGCCCTGGCGCCTGATCGGGAATTCGACGAGCTTGGCGCCCTGGCGGAAGCCGTGCCGCCAGGCGCCGAAGGTCTGTTGTTCGCGCCATGGTTGAGCGGCGAAAGACACCCGCATCCCGATCCCCTGGCACGCGGGGCTTTTGTCGGCCTGACCCTGCGCCATGACCTGGGCCACATGGTGCGGGCCGTGATGGAAGGTGTCGCGTTCGGGATTCGGGAAAGCCTCGAGCTCCTGCAGGCGCAAGGGCTGGACCCTTCGGACGCAGTGATTCAGGGTGGGGCGGCCAACAGCCCGCTCTGGCGGCAGTTGACGACCGACATCATGGACCTGCCCCTTTACCGCGTCAACACCAGTGAGGGCGCCGCCTTTGGCGCAGCGATATTGGCAGCGGTTGGCGCCGGCGCTTACCCGGACATATCCGCAGCCTGCGGGGCGATGGTGCAGCGTCTGGACGAATCGCTGCCACAGCCAGAGCTTGTGGCCCGCTATCGTGACATCTATCCGGTTTATCGCAGACTGTATCCCTCGTTGGAGCCGCTATTCCACAAACTGGCGCAACTGGATGCCTGAGCAAGGCCTTTAGCCGTAACTCCGGTACCAGTCCGAACCGCCCTCCGGCAGGTCGTAGAAATCGGTCCAGGGACGGCCCTGCCGGGTGGTGTGATTGTTCAGGGCCTCAATCCGTTCCATGGCGGTGCCCAGCAGGAATTCATGGCGTTCACCAGGGGACATGGCGGCGCATTCCTTCCAGATGGCGCGTCCGCCGAGATAGCCGCTGGCGCCACCCTCGCAGGCCACCCGCACCTGCCGCTCGAAGATCTCGAAGTCCACGCCGGCGCTGAGCAGCACCCAGGGCACCGCACTGGCGGCGCTGAGCGCTTCGCAGGCCTGCAACCATTCCTTTTCCTCGCTGTGGTATTTGGCGTTCATCGGGAATTCCATCTTGAGCACATCGACGCCCAGCGCGCCGATGCGACGTGCAGTTTCGATGACCACCCCGGGCTTGCTCTCGGCAAATTCCACGGAATCCGTGGGAACGTCCGGGTCCAGACTGTAGGACATTGGCTCGACGAAGAGCGGCAGGTCCTGTTCGTGGCAATCCGCCACAATGCCGCTTATGGTCTCCTCAATCTCGTCGGCAAGGGCGCCGGAGGCCGGATGGTAGTAAATGAGGAGCTTGACGGCGGCCGCGCCGGCCCTGCGCATCTTCGCGACCGTCCAGTCGGGATCGAAGTCCGCGCGGCGCATGGTGCTGTCGCCGGTGTAACCGGACTTTTCGAGCGCCATCAGCAGGCCGCTGTTACGGTGCATCTGCATGGCGGGTCGCAGGCCATAGGCAGGGTCCAAAAGGACGGCGCTGGTGTATGGCGACAGCTGGCCCACGACTTCCGACTTGATGGCCACGGCGTCATCGTAACTGCTGCCCTCCGGCAACATGCCGACGAAACTGCCGCGCTGGTCAAAAGCCATGATCGTGAAGACGTTTTCGCTGGTGCTGGTGGTTTTCAGACCGCGCCATCTGCCCGGCGTTAGTGTCGCTTTCACAGGAAACTCCTTCGCGTCTGCGCTGCAGAATGGCGGAAGTATAGCAGAAGGGGGCGCGTCAACGTGGCGCTCAGGCGCGTGCGCCGGCGAGCCAGGCTTCGCTGGAAGCGCCGACGACGGCCTCCAGAGTCGTGGCGATGTAGCGCGCGCCACGCCTGCGCCACAGTTGTGCTTCTTCAACCGTGGGCACGACCACACCGAGCGCCACGTCTGATGCGGTGATTTGTTCAACGGCTCGCGCGACCACGGCTTCCACTTCCGGATGTGACGTGTCGCCTGCATAACCGAGGGAATGCGACAGGTCGGTACGACCAAGAAAGAGTACGTCGATGTCTGACACCGCAAGAATGTCGTTCAGATTGTCAATCGCCTCGCCGCTTTCCAGCTGCAGAACGGTGAGAGTCTCCTCATTGGCGCGGGCGACATATTCCTTGAGGCTCAGTTGCCGGGCGAAGGTAGCGGGGCGTACGCCGGCCAGCCCGCGCATACCGCGCGGCTGATACTTGATTGCCTGTAACGCCCGTTCGGCATCGTCTGGTGTATTGACCCAGGGGACGTGGACGCCCTGGGCGCCGGCGTCGAGAAAGCGCAAGAGGACATGAGGCTGGTTTGTGGTGACGCGCACCAGCGGCGTGACACGGCGCAATTCCAGCGCCCGCACCATATCTTCGGCGCGATTGGGTTCGAGAGACCCGTGTTCTGCGTCCAGAATCAAAAAGTCCCAGCCCAGATAGCCCATGAATTCCGCCAGCGTCGGGTCCGGCGTGCGAAAGAAGCAACCGTACACGCTTTCTCCAGCATTCAGTTTCGCCTTGGTCAGGTTGGTGATCATCAGGGTTCCTTCACTTTGATGGCGGCAATGATAGCCCCGTCAGATTGCTGCGCAACTTGTTACACTGTCCGGCAACCTTCTGGAAGGGAGCAGCCATGAAGATTACTGCACTTGATGTGTGGCCGGTGTGGAACGGCACAAAAAACAGCGTTTTCGTGACTGTGGACACCGATGAGGGCGTTTCGGGCGTCGGTGAATGCGGAATCAGTAACAGGGAACACGCGATCAGTGGCGTAATCGACCATTTTCGTCCCGTGCTCCTGGGCATGGACCCGTTCAGGAATGAACACATCTGGCATTTGTTGTTTCGCGGAGGTTTCTTTCCGGCGCAGAGGATTCAGACCACCGCCATCTCTGCCATAGACATCGCCCTGTGGGACATCAAGGGCAAGGCCCTGAATGTTCCGGTATACGACCTGTTGGGCGGGCTGGCCCGGGACCGGGTCGTGTGCTATCCGCACAACGGTGATCGCTCGCTGAACGTTTAACCGCTGGTTGAGTCCTGCCTGAAGTCGAAGGAAGAGGGTTGGAAATTCGTCCGTTGGGGACTGCCCCATGAAGGCACCGTGCTGGAGCCACGCCAGTCGATTCTGGCCGCCATTCGACAGGTCCATGCCGTGCGCGAAGCTGTGGGCGAGGACATGGAAATTGCGTTTGACGTGCACACGCGGCTTGACCTGCCCGATACCCTTTGGCTTTGCAATGAGCTGGAACCTTATCGCCTCTTCTTTGTTGAGGGCCCCTTGCGCTGCGAAAATACGCAATCCTTCCGGATGCTGCGCCAGCGGACTTCAGCCCCGCTGGCAGCCGGCGAGCAATTCAGTTCGAAATGGGAGTTTCGTCAATTGATCGAGGAGGACCTGATCGACTACGCTCGCATCGATGTTTGTATTGTGGGCGGATTGACCGAGGCCCGCAAGGTTGCCGGCTGGTGTGAAACGCATTACATCAAGCTGGCCACCCACAACCCGCTTGGTCCGGTCTCCACCGCGGCCTGCCTGCACCTGAATCTGGCATCTCCGTTGGTTGGCGTGCAGGAGCAGGCCAGGAAACCAGGAACCCAATTGCCGGAGGTCTTCCCCGAGCAGGTCGAGTGGAAGGACGGCTGGCTGTTGCCGCCGGAACGTCCGGGTCTGGGGGTGACCTTTGACCGGGAAGCAGCCCGCGCCCATCCGATGCGCGAGCATCGGCACCGGCAACTGCAGAAGCCGGACGGTTCCGTTGCAAACCACTAGCCGGTTTGTTGCAAGGTGTACCGGGGGCTGGACAGGCAATGCCTGTAGAATCCCGACGGACCGGGGAGTTGCTGCCCGCGCCGGCCCCCATGCGGAGTTATCAGTGTCGGCATCACCGGGTTTTCCGGTCGTATCGCGAGGCGGCACAAGTGGGTGTCTCGAACTGGAGGAAAACATGAAAATCACCGCAATTGATGCATGGCCGGTCTGGAACGGCAGTCGCAACAGCCTTTTTGTCACAGTTGATACCGATGAAGGCATTTATGGTGTTGGCGAGTCCGGACTAAGCGGCCGGGAACATGCGGTCTGCGCCGCGATCGACCATTTTCGACCGATGCTGCTGGGCATGGACCCCTTTCGCACGGAATACATTTGGCAACTGTTGTTTCGGGGCGGCTTCTTTCCTGCGCAACGCATTCAGACGGCGGCCATCGCGGCTATCGACATCGCCCTGTGGGACATCAAGGGCAAGGCGCTGAATGTGCCGGTCTACGACCTGTTGGGAGGACTGGCGCGCGATCGGGTCGTCTGCTATCCGCACAATGTCGGCCACTCGATGGACGAGGAGACACTTGTTGAATCTTGCCTGGCGACGAAGGAGGCGGGCTGGAAATTCCTGCGTTGGGGTCTGCCACACGAGGGCAACCAGCTTGAGCCGAGGCAATCCATTCTGGCGGCCATTCGGCAGGTCCAGGCGGTACGAGAGGCAGTGGGCGATGACATAGAGATCGCGTTTGACGTCCACACGCGGCTTGACCTCCCCGATACCCTGTGGCTGTGCAAGGAGCTGGAACCCTATCGCCTCTTCTTCGTCGAAGATCCCTTGCGCTGCGAAAACACGCAGTCATACCGTTCCCTCAGGCAACGAACCACGGTGCCGCTGGCTGCCGGTGAACAGTTCAGCTCCAAGTGGGAATTCCGTCAGTTGATCGAGGAAGACCTGATCGATTACGCGCGCATCGATGTCTGCATCGCCGGCGGGTTGACGGAAGCCCGCAAAATCGCCGGATGGTGCGAGACTCACTACATCAAGCTGGCCACGCACAACCCGCTGGGGCCAGTCTCCACTGCCGCCTGCCTGCACCTTAATCTGGCGTCGCCGCTGGTCGGTGTGCAGGAGCAGCACGTCATTCCCGGCACACAAATGCTGGACGTTTTTCCGGAACAGGTCGAGTGGAAAGATGGCTGGTTATTGCCGCCCGAAGGTCCGGGCTTGGGCGTGACATTTGACAGGGAGGGAGCGCGCGCCAATCCCATGCGCGAGAGTCAACGCATGATCCTGCAACGGGCCGATGGTTCCCTGACGAACTGGTGAAAGCGGGGGCTGTCGCTTCGGAACTACGATAGATTTAGAGTAACCAGAGGGCCTCTTCCCATATCGGGTCGAGGACGACCCTGCGGCTGGTCTCCTCCAGTTCGGTACGAACCCAGTGCCAGGCTTCGTCCGGGTCATGATCGTTGCGGATTTCGACCAGGGCCCGGTTGTCCTGGGCCTTCGATACCGACGCCACGCAGCCGACCCTGAGAATGGCGCGCAGATAGCGTTCTTCACTGCAGGTCAGCCAACAGGCGTAACGGGTGTTGATGCCGATGGGCTGCGGTTCGCCCAGCGAAAAATCCTGTGCTTCGCCCTTGCTCATGATTGCGTCTCCCTGTGGCCGCTGTGCGCTGCCCTGCGACTGCGCAGGTACCGGGTCAGATTCAGGCCCAGCCAGCCCAGAGACAAAATGACCAGCCCGCCACCACCCGGCATCAACACATCATACTGCTTTGACAGCAGTTCGCGTCTGGCGACGTCGGCGCCGACCAGGCCCTGCACCTCGCCGCTGCTGCCGGGCTTACGGCCCCTTGCCTGCTCAGGATGACTTGAGCGACATTGCCCTTCAGTTCACGGTCTGTGTCGAGGTAGCGCCAGGCCGAGTATCCGGCCAGCGACAACCCAACCAGCACCAGGGCGGTGAACAGCCCGCGAAGCCAGTCTGCATTTGCCAGCTGCCCCATAACGCATCGCAGTGACCCGCCCGGCAGGTCGATTGAAGCGGATACCGTCGACCGCTACACTGAAAGCATCAAGCAATTGTAGAAGAGAGCAGTCAACATGACAAGCAGTGTGAAAGTGGGCGTAATCGGGACAAGCTGGTGGGCGGACGCGATGTTTCTTCCTGCGTTGGCGGCGCATCCCGCAGCCGAGGTGGTGGCGGTGTGCGGCAGACACGCAGGCCGTGCCCGGGCGCTTGCGAAGCGCTGGTCCGTTCCTGCAGCGTACACCGACACCGACACCCTGCTGGACCATCCGGGCCTGGACGCCGTTCTGATTCTGACGCCCAACCGTTTGCATCATCCCCTGACCATGGCGGCGCTTGAGCGCGGCCTGCACGTCCTCTGCGAAAAGCCGCTGGCCCTCAACGTGCGGCAGGCGCAGGAAATGGTTGAAGCGGCAAAGGCTGCGGGCGTCCGCCACATGGTGCCCTTTACCTACAGCTTCATGCCAACGGCCCGTTTCATTCGTGAACTGATCGGGCAGGGTTACCTGGGCGAGCCCAGGCACCTGAACATGCGCTACTACGCGGGCGGCGCCCGGAACCGCGACTATCGCTGGCGCTATGATCGCGGGGAAGCCGGCAGCGGCACACTTGGTGATCTGGGGTCGCACTTCCTCTTCATTGCGATGCAACTTTTTGGCGAGGTCGTTTCGGTGCAATGCATGCTTTCGCAGTACGGCGAACGTGATCCGCGACCTGATGGCAAGCCCTACGAACGCGTCGATGAAGCTGCTGCGATTTCCGTGGAGTTTGCCAACGGGGCGCAGGGTCACGTCCACGTTTCCAAGGTGTGTTATGAGGACACGCCTTTCGGCCAGACGCATCACATGGAGTTTCACGGCTCGGAGGGGACGCTGTACAGCCACACGGACTGGGACCGCGTTCAGCAAGTCTCCGGCGCGCGGGTGGGGGAGGGGCCGGTCCGCTCGCTGGAAATCCCCGAACGCATTTGGCAGGGGGCAAGGCGCGACACCGCGCACAATACCTATCGCGACGTCTTTCGTCAGCAGGACCACATGGCCCGTGGATTCATCACGGCGATTCTGGAGGGGCGACCGACCAGCCCGGACTTTGCCGATGGCTTGCTCGTACAACGGGTTCTGGCCGCCGCCGAAATGGCGGCGCGGGAGGGCAGAAGAGTGAAACTGGAAGAGATTGGCCAGTGAACAATCCCAAGGTTGCGAAATCGTTTTCTTCTGGCTAGAATTGCCCGCGATGCGCAGGCAGGGAGTTCTGCGCAGCTCGTACACGTCAAAGGAGAAGAATCATGAGAAAACTGTTTACTGTTGCCCCGGTGCTGCTGATGGTGCTGGGCCTTGCCGTGTTCGCCATTGGCGCGGTCGGAGCCCAGGATGATCAGCCGGTCTTCCGCATCGTCTCCCATGGTGGCGCCGGCAATCCCTTCTGGATCGTCGTCATCAAGGGAATGGAAGATGCCTGTGCGCTCCTGAACGCGGACTGCGCCTGGCTGGCCCACCCGGTTGACAGCGTGGACGACATGGCTGGCTACTGGGATGATGCCCTGGCCGCCGATCCCGATGGAATCGGCACCACCGTCCCGAACCCCGAGGTCATTCGTGATGCCGTTGGTCGCGCCAGCGAGGCCGGCATACCGGTCATCGTCCTGAACACGGCGGACCCGAACTCCGGCACGCCGGATGCGCTGGATACGCTCTTCTACATCGGCGCCAGCGAGTTCACCGGTGGCGTCAGCAACGCCAACCGCGTGCTTGATGCTGCAGATGCCGCCGGTGTGGCTATCGTTCGCGGCGTTTGCCCGATTCAGGAAGTCGGTCACAGTGGTCTTGAGGCGCGTTGCGCCGGTGTTCGCAGCGTCTTTGAGGAAGCCGGCATTCCGCTGGACGAGCTGACCATCAACAACGACACGACCGCTTCTGCCGGTACGCTGGCGGACTACTTCACGGCCAACCCGGACACCAACGCGGCGTTCTTCCTTGGCCCGAACCCCTCCACCAGTTTCAACCTGTATCTGCAGGAAGCCGGTCGCATGCCGGGCGAGATCTACGCCACCACGCACGATACCAGCGCCGAGATCTACCAGATGATCAAGGACGGCTATCTGCTGCAGGCGATCGATCAGCAGCCCTATCTGCAGGGTTTCGAGACCATCATGTGGCTGTACCTGAACAGCCGTTACGAGCTGGCGCCCGGTAACGATATCTTCACCGGCCCTGGCATCATCGACGGCAGCAACGTCGATGCCATTATTGAACTGACCGCGGCTGGCTATCGCTAGACGGGCGTCCGTTCATGAATTCGGGGCAGGCAAGGGGACACCCTTCCTGTCCCGTTTTTTTGTCAGTGACATGAGAAAGTACAATCATGCTCGCCTTTTTTGAAGAAAACGCCGAAGCTTCAACGGGAGTACAGTTGGCCAGAATCTACATGGTGCTGCTGGGTCTGGGCGCGCTGTTGGTTGCCGAGCAGGTACTTGCCGGCTGGATAGCGCTGGGCGAGCGCATCAACGTCCTGCGCAGCGACATCAACTTCATCGAATGGGTGGTCAGCCTGGCTTTCCTGCTGCTGGCAGCAGCGGCCTTGCGCGCCGCCTGGAGCCTGTGGCGCAGGGACCGTGCCGGCTGGCCCTGGTCCCAGTGGGTATCGTTCTTCTCCACGATTATCGGCGCCGTCTTCCTGATGAAGGCCCTGCTTCCCGGAGGAATCGCCCAGATCAGCAATCTGGTGGCGCCGCCACTGGACACCCTGATATTTGCGATCGGGGCTCTTTTGTTTGTCAGTGGCCTGCTGTGCTATCGCTTCGTCACGCGTGGTGTCCAGGTATTCGACGAAAAGGTTGACAAGGCCCAGGGGGCCTTGAGCACGGCCGCCAGTGACATGACGCCCGGTCAATTCATCAGTCTGCAACTGGCCCAGTCTCCGAGCGCAGGAGCCATTATCGGTTTCGTCTTCATCTTTCTCGTCTTCAGTTTCGTGACGGACCTGTTTTTGCAGCCGACTTCGGTCGGTTCGGTGCTGACCAACGTCTCGACCAAGGGCATCGTGGCCATTGGCGTCACCATACTGATGATTTCGGGCGAATTTGACCTGTCCGTCGGCTCGATGTTGGGCGCGGTGTCGGTCTTTTACATGTTTTTCCTGACGGAAGGCATTCCCCAGATCGGGCTGGGCCCCATGCCCATGTTGCTGGCCATGCCGGCAGCCCTGGTGGTCGCCATGCTATTGGGTTTCATTAACGGCATCATCCTCGTGAGAACCGGCATTCCGTCCTTTATCGTGACCCTGGGGACGCTGCTGATCTACCGCACGATCCCGCTGGTCGCCATCCCTGGCGGTCGCATCTTGCGCTATCGCGATTACTACGATGAATTCCCGCAACTCTGGATCAGCCCCTGGGTGCTGACCTTGCTGGCACTGGCCGGCCTGGTGGCGATTGCGTATGTGGCCTGGCGCACGTTACCTGGTTTGTGGCGCGGCCAGCAATTCCGCTATGGCGAAATCCACAATGCAGCCAATGACGGGCACTTCAAGACGACCCAGACTCTGATTTCGGGTGTAATTCTGCTGGTTACGGCCCTGGCCTTGCTGATCATCGCCGTCTGGTTGCTGATGGTCATCTCCTTCCATCTGGGGAGAGGCGGTGAACTGGTACAGGTCGGCTTCTTCGACCTGATCAACGGTCGCTGGGGCTTCAGCTTTGAGCAGGTCACTGGTGGACTCTTCAGCATTTTCATTCCTCCAGGAGCCAATTTCCGCAATTCCATTATCTGGTGGCTGTTGCTGGTACTGCTGTTCCAGGTCGTGCTGACACAGTCCCGCTACGGTAACTCGGTCTTCGCCGTCGGCGGCAACCCGGGCGCAGCGCGCGCGCAAGGCATCAACGTCAACCGCGTGAAGGTGATGAACTTTATGCTTGTCGCCCTGCTCGTAGGGGTGACGAGCATCCTTGAAGTTACCCGCAACCCGGGCGTGGACCCCCTCAAGGGCGATGGCTGGGAACTGGAAGTCATCGCCATGACGGTGATCGGCGGCGCGTTGCTAAGCGGCGGCTATGGCAGTGTCATCGGAACCCTGTTGGGGGCGCTGATCGTCGGCATGCTGGCGACTGGCCTGGTCATCATTGGCATGAACGCCCGTCTTTTCCGTGGCGTTGTGGGCGCCATCACCATCCTTGCCGTGGTGCTCAACACGCTTGTGCGACGACAATCCACCTGAGGGTAATGACATGAACAGCATGCAGAACAACGGGGACAACCTGCTGGAGATGCGGGACATCCACAAGTACTTCGGCAGTGTTCGCGCCCTGCGAGGCATCGATTTCCACGTCGATCGCCAGGAGATTGTCGGGTTGTTGGGCGACAATGGCGCCGGCAAGTCCACGCTGATCAAGGTGCTGACCGGCTTCCACACGCCGACCAGTGGAGAAATCGTATTTGAGGGCGAATCGGTGTACATCGACTCGCCGCATCGCGCCCGTGAACTGGGTATCGAAACGGTGTATCAGGACCTGGCGCTGGTGCCGCTGATGAGCATCGCGCGCAATTTCTGGCTGGGTCAGGAACCGACGCGCAATTTCGGACCGGTAAAGCTGATGGACCAGGAACAAATGGCCGTCGAGGCCGCCGCCGCCCTTGAAGACGTTGGCATCCACATTCGTGACGCCAACGAGGTCGTGGGCAGCATGTCGGGCGGCGAGCGCCAGTCGATCGCCATCGGGCGCGCGGTCTACTTTGGCAAGAAGCTCCTTATTCTTGATGAGCCGACCTCGGCTCTGTCGGTGGGAGAGACGCGCAAGGTGCTGGAATACACCTACGCCGCCAAGGAGCGCGGTATGAGCGTGATTTTCATCACCCACAACATCAGCCAGGTGCATGCAGTCGCCGATCGCTTCACGATCATTAGTCGAGGTCGCAAACTGGGCGACTTCACCAAGTCAGAAGTCAGCGAGGAAGAAGTGGCGACGATGGTCATGTCCGGTGTCGTGCCGGAGCGCCTGCGCCTCTTCGACCCTGAAGCGGTGGATGACTAGTCATGCAAACCTTTCAGCGTCCCCTGACTCTCGTTGTATTGCTGGCCACCGCGCTGGCGGCCTGCGCGCCGGCGGACCTGGACGTAACGCCGACGGCGACGTCTACGCCTGTTCCAACCGCCACGCCGACGCCCGATTCGACGCCAACGTCAATGCCCACAGCGGCTCCCACCGAAGTTGTGGAAACACCGCTGGTAGACGTATTCCTCGAAAACGTGCCCGAGCCGGTTGCTGCAGGCGGTATTCAGTGGCGGCGCGACCCGGAACGCGACGTGAGCAAGGTGCGAAACGTCCAAAACGGAATCGCCAAACGTCTGTACCTGATAGAAAGGCAGGGCGGAAAGGCCAGTTTCACCTTCGGCGTTTTCGACAGCCAGGAAGATGCGCTGGTCTACTATGACTTTGTCAAGGACTTGCGCACCGTCCTCGAAAACGGGGAAGCCAACGAGGATTTCCCGATGCCAAACCTCTTCGGTACGGGCCTGTACGGCTCAAACGCAATCTTTTCGATTGACAGCTATTTCATCGAAGTCGGGATTGAACAGTTCTCGGGGACGGCCGGTAACCCTCTGCCATCCCTGTCGCGACAGGCGATTCGCATCGTCGAGGAAACGCTGACGAGCAGGGCGGCCGCCGCTGAAGCCGGAGAAACCGTTATTCTGACCTTGTCGCTCTTGCTGGATTCCCTGCCGGAACAGGTCATGGCAGGTGACGTCGCCTGGGAGCGGGGGGCGCGTTCGCTGTTGAACGTCGCCGATGGTCAGGCCGTCAGCATGCCCTGGCGAGCCGGTGACCTGAGGGTAACGTTGTACATGGCGCTGTTTGATGCGCAGAACGCAGCGCTGGCCTACAACCCGGTCGAGGCGGACGACGGGAAGATTCCTGGTTCGGTCACCCTGTCAATTGGCGAGCAGTACGTTGCGCTGGTCTGCGACAGCCCGGCCGGTGGCCTGGAGGTTGCCCGCATTCTGGCGGAGACGCTGAACGCGCTCGCTTCTGTCTAGTCCCGACCCCGCAGCCCGAAGATACCGCTGCGGGCTGTGCGGCCCTGAGGCCAGACCTCGCTGTGAGGCAGGCCGGCGATTCCCTGGAGGAAGACAGGGTGGTCTTCCTCCAGTGGCAACTCCACCACGCGTCCCGTAACGCCGGACAGATAGGCAGCGAGAGCGACCTCAAGCGCGCGGGCGCCGACTCTTCCATTGGCGACCAGGGGCGTTCCCCTGCGCACAGCGCTGACAAACGCCGACCAAAGTCGGGTGAAGGATCTGGCGATGTTGTCGGTGTGCGTCTCCAGGTCATTGGCCTGGTAATCGCTGCGCGCCCAGTCGCGCACGCCAAAGATCTCGGATGCCTGGTTAAAGCCGCTGGTCTGGCCATCCCGGTAACGCATCCGCAGGTAGCCGTCACTACCACTCAGGTCGACTCCGCCGACGCCGACGCCCCAGCCATGATGGAGCGCCGCATAGCCGCCGGGGTAGGCCACCTGGGCCAGAGCCAGGTCTTCGACCTCTGGCATGCGACTGGCATAGGTGGGTGCGTCCACGAAGGCCATGACCTGCTCCGCGGGCGAGCCGTAAAACCACTCCGCCAGATAGACGGCGTGGATCATGTCCATCAAAATGCCGCCACCCGCAGCCAGGGTATGACGCCAGTCGCCCTGATATTCGGCGGCGCCCGGCTTGTCAATGACGCCGAGGTAGTGCATGGTCAGCACGCGCAGATCGCCGACAAGTCCCTCCGTCACCAGTTCATGCAACTTGCTGTATTCCGGCAGAAAGTGGTAGTTGTGGACCATCCCCAGGACACATCCGGCCGAGTCGGCGGCCGACACCAGTTCGTGCGCCACGGCCGGAACGGTGGCAAGAGGTTTTTCGCTGAGGACGTGCATGCCCCTGGCGAAGGCATCCAGCACGATTTGTCGCCGGAACTGCTGCGGCACCGTGGTGACAATTGCCTCGACGTCGTCACGCGCCAGAACGTCGCGGTAGTCGTTGTAGAGCACAGGACGATGCTCGCTGAACCATCGGCGGGCAATTTCAAGCCGCGCAGGGGTGACATCGGCCACGGCGACCAGATCAACTTCGCCGCTGGCCCTGAGGGCGATCAGCGCCGGGCGATGGCCATATTCGACCACGTTGCCACAGCCAATCAGGCCAACTCGCAGGGGTTCGGCCATGCTGTCCTCCTGGTCAGGCAAGCTGCGCGTCATCCTGCCTGGTCTTCAACCGCCTGTCAACTGCCCCGGGAGGAGATACGCAGATCCAGTTCATCCACAATTTCGTTTAGGTCCGTCAGCAGTCGCGGATTGACAGCCACGCTCGGCCGACGTACGACGGCGTGCCGAATGTAGCCGGCGCGTTGCATCAGATGTTTTCTGGCGTGCAGGGAGAATTCATGGCCGGGGCCGGACACGGCAGCGACCAGGGGCTGGATGCCGTCAAGGACGGCAAGCGCTTCGTCCTGGCGGCCCGAGCGCCAGAGCGGCCAGGCGCGGCAAAAGAATTCGTTAAAGCCGACTCCCGGGATGAGGCCCGAGGATCCCGCGCGAAGTTCGTCCGGCAGGGTAATGCCGCCACCGCCACCAAACATGCGGACCATGTCGCCGTTGACGTGCGCCCTGAGGTCGGCGATGCGATCCGCTGCGCCGGGCCCCTCGATCTTGAAGTAACGCACGTTTGTCGCGCGCCCTGCGATTTCTGCCAGCGCAGACGCTTCGAGGCCCGTTCCGGCATAGCCCTGGATGTGCGGTGATTGCTGCACCATCAGAGGCGAGTCCGCCGCATGGCCCAGATCGACATAGTGATCCACCAGCGCGGCCGGGGAAACCTTCATGGTCGCCGGCGGCAGCGTCATGAGGGCTGAGGGATGCCAGCGCGCGAACTCTCGCGCCTGACGAATGGCGGCTTCCGTACTGCCGGGCGCAATGCCGATCACCAGCGGCACGCTGCCGGCCACTTCGGAAGCGACAATCTCGACAGTCCGGCGCCGTTCTTCGTCGGTCAGCTTGTAGGCCTCGCTGGCAAAACCGTTGATACCTATGCCGTCCACGCCGCCGTCCAGTTCGAAGCGAACGACGCGCTGCAGCCCATTTTCGTCAATGTCGCCCTGTTCATCAAAGGGTACAAACACGATGGGGATGATGCCTTCCAGCATGGTATACTCCGCGACTGCTCGTGTCGGCAGGAACATCGAATGAAGTTGTACGTAACCGGCGGTACCGGACTGGTGGGCAGCAACCTGATCCGTCTCGCCAGGGCGCAGGATAACGTTGAAATCATCGCCTCGCAATTCGGCCCGGAGCCTGAATGGAAGGTGGACTATGAACTGGACCCGCTGGATATCAGCGACGCAGAGGCCATACGTCGTTCCATAAGGAAGTATCGGCCGGACGTCGTCATCCACACCGCTGCCTCGGTCGACCAGGTGTGGATGCGCAACAATCGCGAACTGGCCTGGGCCGTCATGGTCGACTCGACACTGGCCTTCGCCAGGGCCTGTCGGGGGATTGATTCGCGATTTGTTTTTGTCTCCACCGACTGGGTCTTTGATGGCATGGTACCGCTGGTGACGGAGTTCTCGCCGCCACTGCCGGTGAATTACTACGGCATTATGAAGGCCGTCTGCGAACAGGCGCTGGGCGCGATGGACGATCTCAACTATGGCGTTGGGCGTCTTGCGGGAGTCTACGGGTTGAACTATGCCGTTCCCGCCATGTTGCGCAGGGAACAGTCGCTCGGTTTCGAAATGGGTGTTTTCGTCGCCGACCAGGTCACGCGTGGGCGCGTGGCCGAGATCTGGACCGGGCCCAACACCAACATGCAGGCGCATCCGACCCTGGCTTCTGACTGCGCCGACATGTTGCTGCGACTGGGGCGTAGCGACGCAAGGGGTATCTTCCACTGTTTCGGCAGTGAGTCTGCAGGCCGCCTGGATTTCGCCCGCGCAGTCGCCAGTGCCTTTGCTGCCGATAGCGGCCTGATCGCCGCTGTCCCGACGGACCCGAAGACGCTTGAGATCCATACCGGCATACGAATTCCCTACCGCAGTTGCGCCAGTGTCGAGCATACCAGCGCCGTTCTGGGCCGCAGGGCGATGAACGTCGCTGAAGGGACGGCGGCCTTCCGCCAGGAATGGGACGCCTTTCATGACGGACAGGGGAAAGAATTATGCAGGCCCTGACACTCCACGCGGAATGGGCGCCGCGCCCGGAATACAGGCCCGACGAGCGTGAACTCGAGACGCGCAACATCCGCAACGCCCACATGGTGTGGCGCAACCCGCGAATCGTACTGGGTCAGGTTCCCGAGCCCGCGCTGGAGACGGACCAGGTGCGCGTTCAGGTGGCTGCGGTCGGCATCTGCGGCTCGGACATGCACATGTACGAAGCTGACTGCGATGACTATATGATTTACCCGGGCTATGCCACGGCCCCCAACATTTTGGGTCACGAGTTTGCCGGACGGGTGGTGGAGACTGGCGAGGACGTGCGCGATCTTCGCGTCGGCGATCTGGTGGCCGTGGAAGAGATTCAGTGGTGTGGCGAGTGCATCTCCTGTCGCAAGGGCTTCGTCAACCACTGCGAATACATGGGAGAGATTGGCTTCACCATTCCAGGCGCCATGGCGGAGTTCATCGCCGTGCGGGAACGCTACTGCTGGAAGCTGGATGAACTCGCCGATGCGCTCGGAAGCGAAGAGGAAGCGCTGGTCATGGGCGCCATGGTGGAACCCACGGGCGTCTCCTACCAGGGCCTGTTCAATCGCAGCGGCACCTGGTTGCCAGGGCATCACGTGGTCATCTTTGGGGCCGGACCCATCGGCCTCGCTGCGGAAGCGCTGGCCATCGCCGCCGGCGCCTGCCAGGTGATCGTCGTTGATCCTTCCGGCAGTCGCCGGGCGATCGCCATGCGCATGGGCGCGTCCCAGGTGCTGGACCCTGCGGACGTAGACCTGAATGCGTCTTTGCTGGAATTGACTCGCGGCAGGGGTATCGATTATGTAGTTGAGTGCGCCGGGTATGCGGACAGGACGCTGCAACCCCTTGACTCTTGCCTGGCGGTCAATGCGACAATTATCGACATTGGCATGGGCGGAGAACGACCCCTGTTGCCCATCGTCACCTACAAACAGCGCGGCGTTCAGTTGGCCGGTTCGCTGGGTCATGCCGGCAAGGGAGTCTTCCAGAACGTGATACGCCTTATGACCGCCGGGCGCATCGACATGCGGGTGATGGTCAGCGAGCGGCTGCCGCTGGATGACGCTGTAGCCGCCTTTCGGCGTCTGGAGAGCCGTGAGGATGCCAAGATCATCCTGTTGCCGGGATGAACATTAACCCTGACCCGATACTGTTCATTGGCGGTTGCCTGTTCCTGGGTATCGCTTACCTGGGTCGCTTCGATCCGCAGCGCCTGTGGCGCCTGCTCAGGCTTGAGCGCGCCTGGCGTCGGCGCAATCCCGAACAGCCGGCAGACTGGGACCGCGTCGCCCTGCGCTATGCGATCGGTTGCACCGTGATGGGCGCATTGTCAATCGCCGGCAGCGTGCTCCTGACGCAGGGGGCCTGAAAATAGACGTGGCTGTTCTGGTGGAGAAGGTGTCGCCATGAGCGTAAAGCTGGGATTGCTGGGGGCAGGGCGCATCGCCCAAACGCATTTGAAAACGCTTGCAGCGCGGATTCCCGACGCAGAAATCGAGATCATCGCCGATCCCTTTGGCAACGTGGCCGCGGAAACTTCGCAGGAATTTGGCATCCCGCGACACACAAAAGATCACCGGGAAGTACTGGAAAATGAGTCGATCGATGCGGTCATCATTTGCACGACGACCAACACCCATGCCCCCCTGATGGAGGAAGCCGCGCGCGCCGGCAAACACATATTCTGCGAAAAGCCCATTGACCTGGACGTGGCGCGCATTGACCAGGCGCTGGCGGCAGTGAAGGACGCCGGCGTCAGGTTGCAGGTAGGTTTCAACCGCCGCTTTGACCCCAACCACAGGCGTGTTCGTCAGGCGATTGAGAGTGGAGAAATCGGTGATCCCCATATCCTTCACATCATCAGTCGGGATCCCTACCCGGCGCCCATGTCCTACACGCGCAACTCCGGCGGCATTTTCGTGGACATGACTGTGCACGACTTTGATCTGGCGCGCTACCTGATCGGCTCCGAAATCGAGGAGATTTACGCCACCGGTACCATCAACATTGTGCCGGAGCTTGCCGACCTGGGTGACCTTGACACCACGCTGCTCATCATGCGCTTTCAAAGCGGCGTGCTGGGGATGATTGACAACAGTCGCAAGGCGGTGTTCGGTTACGACCAGCGAGTGGAGGTCTTTGGCAGCGGCGGGTCCGCGAAGACCGACAATCGCTACGACAACGCTGTGACGATCAGCGACGGCGCGAGTATCCGCCGCGACCCGCCCCATGAATTCTTCATGGAACGCTATACGGAGAGCTTTGCGCGGGAAATGGAGTCTTTTGTGCGGGCCCTGACCGAGGGCACACCCATAGAGGTGGATGGATTTGATGGCCGCATGCCGGTGGTGATGGGCGCGGCCGCCTTCCTGTCCCATGAGCGTGGCCGACCGGTTCGCATGGAAGAGATTGAGAACGCGTTCTATAATCCCCTGGCGTAGGTGCAGAACTGTGGAGCAGACATGACCAGGAGTTGGCAAAGCCTGCACATGGGTCGCAGTTCGATCGACCTGTATTCCAACGACGTGGGCAGTCCGTTTGTCGATATCAACAGCTTCGCAGCCTATGTCGGTGGGTCACCTACCAATATCAGTGTCGGCGCCACGCGGCTTGGCGCGAGGGCGGCTCTGCTCACGGCAGTCGGTGAAGACCCGGTCGGTGATTTTCTGCTGAACTTTCTGCGCAAGGAGGGCGTGCCCACGGAGTACATACCGCGCAAGGCCGGCATGCGCAGCAGTTGTGTCCTGCTGGGCATCGAACCGCCGGATCGCTTTCCCCTGCAGTACTATCGCGACAATTGCGCGGACATTAACCTGACCATTGATGACGTGCTGGCCGCGCCCGTCACCGACTGCGAGGTCTTCCAGTTTGCCGGCACCAACCTCAGCCTGGAGCCCAGCCGCAGCGCCACCATGTTTGCCGCCGAGTTGGCGCGCCAATCCGGGGCCCGGGTGGTCTTCGACATCGATTTTCGGCCCGACCAGTGGTCTGATATTCGCGCCTTTGGCGTTGTGGCGCGTTCGGCGCTGCCGCTGGTCGACGTGGTGATTGGTACAGAGGACGAGATCAACGCCGCCACCTTGTCCAGTGTGGAACAAATGGAGTTGACCCACTCGCAGGTTTCCGACGCCAGGGTGACGGGCGATACCCTGGCTGCCATCGGCAGCATCCTCGACAGCGGACCGGAGGCAGTCGTGGAAAAGGTCGGCGCCCAGGGCGCCCGCATCCATTTGCGCGACGGTGAGATTGTCGAAGCGCCGGGTTTCCCAGTGGAGATCTATAACATACTTGGCGCGGGGGACGCTTTTGGCGCGGGATTCCTTTACGGCCTGGTGCGCGACTGGGGCTGGTACCGCTCGGCGCGCCTGGGAAATGCCTGTGGCGCCATCGTGGTTACGAAACACGGCTGCGCAGACTTCATGCCCACCATGTCTGAAGTCGACGATTTCGTTGCGGGCTATGGCGGGCTTGACTGAGGGAGGACCTGGAGGCGTGCATTACACGGCAGAGACCATGCTGGTGCGGTCCGGTGACCGGGGTGAATCGGGCGAATTCGCGCGGGTGACCCCTGCCCGGGCAGGCTGGGAATACCTTGGCATGTACGCCTTGCGCCTCAACCGGGGCCAGCGTCACCCGGCCACGACCGGTGAGAAGGAAGTGGCGATTGTGATTTTGGGCGGCAAATGCAGTGTGCGCAGCAGCCGCGCCACCTTTGAGCATATCGGGCGACGTCCCAATGTGTTCAGTGGCATGCCCTGGGCCGTGTACCTGCCGCGGGGTACGGACTGGGAACTGGAAGCTCTGACGGATGGACTGGAAGTGGCGATTTGCGAAGTGCCGGCCGGCGAGGACTATCCGGCGCAACTGGTGACGCCGCTGGACAGCGAGATCGAGATTCGTGGCGGCGCCAACGCCACCCGCCAGATCAACGGCATCCTTCCCCCTGGCTTCAACTGCCAGCGCATCGTCGCCGTGGAGGTCTATACACCTCCCGGCAACTGGTCAAGCTATCCCGGTCACAAGCACGACGTGCACCGCGTGGACGAGGAGGGTAACCTGCTGGAAGCGGACCTGGAGGAGATTTACTTCTACAAGTTCGATCGCCCCGGCGGCTATGCCTACCAGCGCGTTTACAATGACGACCGCAGCATTGATGCCGTCATGATGGCGCAGGAACACGACGTCGTGCTGGTGCCCGAGGGATACCATCCGGTCGTCAGCGCCCATGGTTACACAAGCTATTATCTGAACTTCCTGGCGGGTTCCGCCCAGTCGCTGGCCAACAGCGATGACCCGGAACATGCCTGGGTGAAGGACAGCTGGACCTGGACAGATCCGCGACTGCCAATTGTCGACATGGGAATGGAGCCAGGCCGACGGCAGCTTTAATCCCGGGAGTGCGCTGATGAAAACGACACGACTCACAACGTCACAGGCGCTGGTATTGTATCTGGCCAACCAGTACAGCGGTCGCGACGGACAGGAACAACGCTTTTTCGCCGGTGCCTGGGGCATCTTTGGCCACGGCAACGTGGCCGGGCTGGGTCAGGCCCTGCAGCAACACTCGCGCTTGCTGCGATTCTATCAGTCCCGCAATGAACAGGCCCAGGTGCTGGCAGGCATCGCCTATGCGAAGGCGAAAAATCGCCTGCAAACCTTCGCCTGTACTTCGTCCATTGGGCCAGGCGCGACCAACATGCTCACCGGCGCGGCAGTGGCGACGGTAAACCGCTTGCCCGTCCTGCTCCTGCCCGGCGACATTTTTGCCGAGCGCATTCAGGCGCCGGTGCTGCAGCAGGTGGAATCGCCGCACTCCCAGGACTTTTCGGTCAACGATGCCTTTCGGCCGCTCTCGCGTTACTGGGACCGCATCAACCGGCCAGAGCAACTCATCACGGCCTTGCCGGAGGCGATGCGCACCCTGTTGTCCCCCGCCGATACCGGCGCCGTCACCTTGAGTTTGCCGCAGGACGTGCAGTCGGAGGCCTTTGATTTCCCGACCGGGATGTTTGAAAAACGCGTGTGGCAGGTCCCGCGCAACCGGCCGGATGCGTCGGCCCTGCGCAAGGCGGCTGAATGGATCCGCGAGAGTCGTCGTCCGTTGATCGTTTCCGGCGGTGGCACACTCTACAGCGAGGCGGCCGGCGCCTTGCGCGAATTCGTCGAAATGACCGGCATCCCGTCGACGGAGACTTTTGCGGGCAAGGGCGCGCTGCCTTACGATCATCCCCTCAATCTGGGGGCCGTTGGCGTGACTGGTACGGAGGGCGCCAACCTCATCGCCCGCGAGGCCGATCTGGTCATTGGCGTGGGCACGCGTTTCAGTGATTTTACGTCTGCTTCCAAGACTGCCTTTCAAAACGAAAATGTGCGCTTCATCAACGTCAATGTGTGCGAATTCGACGCGCACAAGCATCTGGCGCTGCCATTGATCGGCGATGCCAAAGTCACGCTGGAGGAGCTCGCGCCCACCCTGGCCGGCTGGCAGGTGGATGGCGACTATCGCGCGAGGGCCGCGCAATTGAATGCAGGCTGGGACGCCGAGGTGGAGCGCATTTACAATCTCGAGCACGGCCCGGTTATCAGCCAGGGCGAAGTCATCGGCGTGGTCAACACGCTATCGCGACCGGAGGACGTGGTTATGTGTGCCGCCGGCAGCGTCCCCGGCGACCTGCACAAGCTGTGGCGCACCAGCCAACCCGGGGGATTCCATACCGAATATGGTTTCTCCTGCATGGGATATGAAATTGCAGGCGGGATGGGGCAACGCATGGCCGATCCGGAGCGGGAGGTCTACGTCTTCGTCGGTGATGGCTCCTACCTCATGATGAACAGCGAATTGGTGACCATGGTGCAGGAAGGCATCAAGGTCACTTTCATCGTGATGGACAACCACGGCTTCGCCAGTATTGGCGGGCTATCGAACGCAGTCGGCAGCGACGGCTTCGGCACCAAATACCGCTATCGCACGGGTTCCGGACATCTTGACGGTGAGACTCTTCCCATCGACTTTGCTGCCAACTGCGCAAGTCTGGGCGCGCACGTGATTGAAGCCGCCAACCGTGACGAACTGGCGGATGCCGTCCGCGAGGCGCAAACGATAAGGAACCGGCCCGTATGCATCGTGATTGAGGTTGACCGTCATCAGCGGGTTGGCAACTACGAGTCCTGGTGGGACGTGGCCGTTGCCGAAGTCTCGGACAGCGAGGCCGTGAAGGCGGCGCGCTCGGCTTACGAAGAGGACCGCAAGAAGGAACGCTACTACCTGTAGGCGAAGCCATGCGCGGGTGGCGCTGGCGCTGGCGCTGGCCCCTGGCGACAGGCGCTCTGTTGCTGCTGTGGCTGATGGCCGGCAACAGCGTCGTCGAGCGCCTGGGCATGGCCCTGCTGAAACTCGACCGGGTTCCGGCGGAACTGAACGCCGGCGGGCAACTTTTTTACACACAGGGTTTCGACGGCTTGTGGCGCCATGACTTGCGCTCGGGCCTGAGCGAACAATGGTGGCTGCCGGCGGAAGGCAGCCTGGTCAGCGACGTCGCCGCGTCACCGGATGGGAGTCAGCTGGCGCTGGCCTGGGCGCCGCCTGCCGAGGCCGGTTTCCAGTCCGGCAGCACTGACCTGTGGCTCATGACCCTGCCTCTCAGAGAGCGGCGACCCCTGGTAACCCGTTCCGACATTCTGGAGTCCTGGCGCGACCCCTGGTGGTCGCCCGATGGTGACTGGTTGCTGGTCACGCATCAGCGGGTTCAACGGGAGCAGGGAGGCGAGCCTCAGGCCATTCGTCTGGACGTGGAGCGGCTGCAATTGGACGGGGCCCGCCACCTGCTGTTGACAAACGCTGAACAGGCGGCAATGTCTTCTGACGGCGCGCAAATGGTCTATTTGCGCCCGGACCCGGAAAACGGGTCCCAGGGGCTGGTGCTGACCCGGTCGGATGGCGGCCAGGCGCGTGAACTGGTAAACAGTGCGACCTTCCGGGCGCTTGCCTCGCCACGATTCGCTCCTGGCGACCAGGCGATCGTTTTCAGCGCTTCCGGCGAACGCCAGGGCAGGGCACAATTGGTCAGAAAATCTGCCGGCGCTGTGACGGCGCATGGCGACCCCTGGAACGTCTGGCAGGTCGATCTTGTCACGGGCGATTTGTCCCGCCTGACCGCGTCTGTTCTGGATGGACCGGCGCTGGCGTGGTCGCCCGACGGGTCCGACCTCTTGGGAATTCTGGCTGCAGAAGGGCTGTTCCTGCTAACCCCTGGCAACATGTGGCGGCTGGCCGCGGTGGCGACTGAAGGGAAGCTGACCTGGGCGCCTGCATCCTGACACGTTCTGCTAAAGGTTGATGAAGACGTCGGTGAAGCCTTCGCGGGCCAAATCATCGCGGTCGACAAGGCCAAAGCCGTTGTCCATGCCATGGCCCCAGGCGTACCAGATCGCCGTGACCACGCGACCCTCGTAGCGCTGCTTCAGGTACATGACGAAATCGCTGGCGTACTTGCTGATGTCTTCCACCGGTTCTTCGTCTGCATTCAGAACGCCAAACTCGGTGATCCAGACCGGTTTGCCGGGCATGACTCGGGCCCAGGCGTCGAGAGACTCGTCAATCAGCCCGAAGTGCCGATACTTACCGGCGGCGAAGGCCGGGCCTCGGCCATAAGGGTGAAAGGCGATGCCCTCCGGTCGCAGGTCTCTTGGCATGGCTTCCAGGGTCTGGCGGGCGTAATCCGGGCCGGAATGCGGGCCGCTGCAGTGGCCGCCGGTGATGACCATGGCTTCCGGGTCCGCCTCGCGGATTGCCGTTATGCACTTTGTCAGCATCCGACCGTAATCGGCCGGGGGCAAGGGTACGGAGGCCCGGTGGCCGGTATGCGCGTCCATTTCGTTCCAGATTTGCCAAACGATGCCGCGCCCCTTGTACTGGACGGCGATTTTCGCGGCCATTTCGGCCAGGCGGTCGCTCAGAAGATTCCAGCGTCGCGTATCCATTCGATGCCAGACGTCGCTGGTCCCTTCACCGTAGGTCTGGTGAGCCAGGACGACAATGACCTTGAAGCCGGCGTCAATATAGGCGTTGATCACCGGACCAAAGCGCTCATAGGCCTTGACGATGTCCCGGTTTCCATAGCGTTCCGGATTGCCATAAGGCAGCTCGGGATTCAGTGACACGTTGTAATTAAATCGCACCCAGCCCATGTTTCCGAGGCGGTCCGGGTTTGGGGTACCCAGACGATGATAGCGGTCCAGGTTCACGCCGGTGATGTTGTCGCCAACGATGGGTTGCGGTTTGTCCACCACGATGTAGTGCTCCGCCTGGGTGTAGCCCTCTACCTCATCGCGCGACTGAACGTAGAGCCACTCCCCCTCCCGGCCGATACGCGACAAGGCTTCCTCATAGGGGTCGAGCACCATTAGCACGTCTCCGGGGCGAACGATGGCCAGGGGATCGCCATCAACCGGCGCGGAACGAATGCGGATGCGCTCGCTCTCCGGAGTGACGAACAGGCGGGGAGGTTCCGGCGATTCGGCCAGGGCATAGAACCAGGCGGCTGTGAAGCCTTCCGTGCCTGAAGGCGTACGGATGTGCAACCACTCATCCTGCACACCGATTTTCTCAAGGGCCAGGGGAGGAGAATCCATGACCTCGACCACGTCTCCCTTCGACAGCGTACCAATGGGTTCGCCGTCGACCGGCTGCAGGCGAACGCGTATCCGGTCCTCCGTGGGGGTCACGTAAACTGGCGCGTCGAAGGGGAATTCACTGCCCTGGCTTTTGGCCAATGCCGGGGCCGGGCTGGACCCGTCAAAGACCCCGAGAAATCCGGCATCGCAGTAACCTTCCACGCCCCCGGGTGTCCTTACGAATAGCCACTCTCCGCCACGTCCGACTTTCCCGAGTGCGGCATCGAGGTCTTCAAGCGCGACAGCCACCTCGTTTTGTTCCAGCACTGCGATCTGCTCGCCCTCAAGGGGCCGGGACCAGACCTGTAGCTGGTGAATGGCAGGACTGACGAACAACTGTGCTTCCGGCATGGCTGCACGGAGATGCGTTGCTGCCGGAATTTTGTCGGACGCGGAGGCTCGTGCCAGCTTCGGGCCGGTCGTTGAATTGCCTCCCGGGGAACTGGTCGACGCGGTCTTGTCCGCTTCATGCAGCGCCAGATACCAGGCAGCCGAATACCCTTCGGTGCCGCCGGTAGTACGCACCCGCAGCCACTCATCCTGTACGCCCAGTTTCCCAAGGGCAGAATCACGGGATTCCAGCACTTCAGCCACGTCACCCCGGGAAATGCTGTCGAGCATTTCGCCATCCACAGGCTGTGCCCGGACTCGAATTCGGTCTTCCACCGGTGTGACCAGCAGGGGGGCGGACACCGGGGCGGCGTAGGGAGTCATGATATTTGGTCCGGTATTTTGGCGTGGGGCGGGCGGCAGAAAATGCCGCGGATCCGGGTCCTGATGAACGTTCAGAAACATACAGGACACGTAACCCTCCACGCCATCCAGACTGCGAATGTGAAGCCAGGCGTGGTCGTTGCCCACCTTGTCGCGGGTGGCGTCGTGAGGCTCCAGCGATTCAAGGACATCACCAAGGCCCGTCATGGTGAGAGTGATGCCGGTTTCAGGCTGTTCACGGATGCGCACGCGATACTCGGTCGGGGCCACATAGAATCTGTCCGGTTCAAGCCCTGGCGCCGAGTCCCCGGCGCTGAGGTCAGGCGCCCTCACCTGCAGGGACTTGCTCCTGACCAGGATTTCACCCTTTTCGTCTCCGTGAAGCTGCCAGTCACCGGCATGCACAAGGTTGAGCCAAAAATCCCCCCTGTGCCTCAGACCGGGCAGATTGTCGCGGGCCGCCTGGCGGTCATGAGACAACTTGCGCAATTCGGCGACGCGGGTGATCAATCTTGATTCACCCAAACCGTTTTGGTCGATCCGGGAACGTTCCGGAACATCAAACTCCCGTTCCGCCATACGTAGAAATCCATCGCCCATGCCGAAATTAATGCTGATGTCGAAGAGCAAGGCATGGGCCAGCGGAGTCTTGAGATTCCGGGGCTGAGTGGCCACGCGCAGCGTAGGGTCCCAGAAGTTTTTGCGCGCTTCGTCGTCCTGGATCTGGCGCATTTCCGGTTCACGCCCGGCTGCGACCAGAAGGTCATGCAGGCGCGATTCATGTCGCAGTCGCGCATCGCGACTGGCAATGCGAGAGCGGTAGGCTTTTAGTGACGCTGCGATTTGGCTGGGTGAATTGTCGAGATACTGATCTACAACGCGCGCCAATACGCCGGAAGCCAGCGTGAACTGGAAACGACCGTAACTGAGAATCCCGGCATCGTCCGTCTGGCAGGTCTGATAGCTTCCGCCTTCAAATCGCGATGTGATGCTGAATGCGACCGCGCGAATCCGAATGTCCTCGTTCACCCTTTTTCTCCTGCAAAACGGGGCCTAGCAGGAAATATAGCGAAATTATCGCCAAGTCTCATCAATCACCTTTACGCCGGGAACATTGCAGGCAATGTCGGCCACCTGCCCTCCCGCAGCCTCAAGCCCGGCCACCACGTCAGCGCGAATTGAATCATCTGCCCATGCGAAAGCGCAATCGCCGCCACCTGCGCCCGAGAGTTTGGCTCCCCAGGCGCGCGCCGACCGAGCGGCGTACACGAGTTGAGCCAGCTGGCCCGTGCCGACTCCCAGCGCCTCCAGCAGTCCCTGGTTGATGTCGGTCAATGCGCCCAAATCTCGCCAGCGCCCTTCCTCCATACAGGATCGTGAGCGAATGCTGATTCTACCCATGGCGCCAAGAACCGCCTCGACCAGGTCCGGGTGCCGGGACCGCAGTCCGGCCACTCGCTTCACGAGATTTACGGTGCCTGCCTTGCTGCCGCTGTAGCCGATGATGAGTGGCAAGCGCTCTACGGACAGTGCCTCGGGAATCTCACCGGCCCGTTCCAGAAAGCAGGTCCCGCCATAGACGGCCGCTGCCACATCCAGACCGGACCCCAGGCCCTGCACGTCCAGAATCGCAGTTCGCGCCATGCTGTAGAGTTCATCCAGCGAGAGATCAACATCGTGAATGCGCGAAGCCGCGGCAAGCGTGGCGACAGAAATCGCTGACGAACTCCCCAGTCCGAGGCTTCTGGTCGGCCCACTGGTGACCAGTTTCAATCCATGCTTCAGCGGTTCCCTGGCGTTGAGTTGATTGATGGCCGCCGCGACGTAGGCGATGTCCGGATGTTGCGTCTTGCCCAGCGCAGTAAAAGGCACTTCGTGCAGCCGGTCCGCAGAGGTCCTGACCTGCAGCGCTGCAGCGTCGATGTGCCGTGCCCTGACCTGGTAACGACGGTCCACCGCGGTCACGATGCCCGGGTAGCCATGTACCACGGCGTGATCGCCGAACAGGACCAGTTTGCCCGGTGCGCTGGCCGAAACCTGCATCAATCCCTTTCCGTGCTCCATCCTAGCCTATGGTATTCTACGCTGTGCTAACAGTGCATGACAGGTGTCCCAACATGTCGCGTGCAAGCGCCCGGGCCTGCGCCAATCTGGCCTTCGTCAAATACTGGGGCAAGCGCGACGCAGCGCTCAATCTCCCGATAAACGGTTCCATCTCCATGTCACTGGACTCGGCGCACACCACGACCCGCGTTGAAATCGATCCCGGTCTGGACGTGGACGAGGTGTGGTCGTCCGGAGAACCGGCGCCCCGGGCCTTCGCGTCTCGTGTCATCACTCACCTGGAGCGCATCCGTTCACTGGCCGGGAGTGCAACGCCGGCCCGCGTCCAAACCAGTAACAATTTTCCGGCCGGCACCGGCTTCGCTTCTTCAGCATCGGGATTTGCTGCCCTGACCTGCGCGGCCAGCGCTGCATTTGGCCTGCGATTGTCGCGCCGCGATCTGTCGATTCTGGCGCGAAAGGGTTCCGGCTCATCCTGCAGGTCCATCCACGCCGGTTTCGTCGAATGGCACGCCGGACAGGACAGCGACAGTTCCTTCGCCACACAACTGGCCGATGCGCAACACTGGAATCTGGTCGACCTGGCGGTGCTGGTGACGGAGAGGGAGAAATCTGTCCGGTCCAGCGACGGTCATCGACTGGCGGGCAACAGTCCCTTCTGGCATTCGCGAACCCTGTCAATTGCATCGCGCCTGGCCGAAGTCCGCCAGGCGCTGTTAAAGCGCGATTTCCATCGTTTCGGCAGGGAGGTGGAGGCCGAAGCGCTTGAGATGCATGCCATCATGCAAACCTCCGCTCACGAGCGGGGGGGAGGCTGGCAGTCAGGCATTTATTACATGGCGCCGGATACCCTGCGCCTGATCAATGCCGTCCAGCGCTGGCGACGGGCCGGTATGGAGGTCTACTTCACCCTCGATGCCGGGCCGACCGTACACCTTGTTTGTCTGGAGGACCAGTTTGCTGACGTCCTGGATGCCGTGCATTCGCTGGAGGGCAGTCAGGGCTGGCGCACGATCGCCTGCCGGCCCGGTCCCGGGGCGCGCCTCTTGTCCGGGAGTGATCCAGCCTGAGTCTGGCCAGGCCGGGCTAAACGGGCGCCACGAACTGCCGAAAGAGATCGGCCACGCCTCCGATTTCCACTTCCGTGACGCATTCCACGTTGGGAGTTTGCCTTACCCAGCTGCGATGGTCCGTAATCGTCTGGCCACGTGACATCGAACCCCTGAGTTCGACCGCGACATGATGGCGTTCACTGGCCACAATCAGGCCGGGGCGAAGCGTGACGGCCATGGTCAGGGTGTCCGGGATCAGCACCTCAGCCTCATAACCGGCTTCTTCCAGTCGTTTCAACATCCCTTCGCAACTGTCACGATACAGGGCAGCGCGCGGCCCGGGCTGGCTCGTGAGTTCCTCAAAGACAGGGGTCGGCAAGGGATTGGCCAGGGTGGCGTCCCAGGTGACCAGCAGAATGTCTGTGAATGCTTCAAACACCATGTGGGCCGCTTCCGGGTCGCAGTAGATATTGAACTCCGCCGGAAAGATATCCGTGTTGCCGACGGCGTGCAGGGAACCGCCCATGACAACCAGTCGCTTCAAACGCTTTGGCAAGTCGGGGTCCAGCCGCAGTGCCAGCGCGACGTTGGTCAGTGGGCCGATTGCAACGAGTGTGATTTCCCCAGGCGCGGCGGCGCTCCGTTCGATGATTTGCGTAACGGCATGGCCATCTGCGGGGAAGTGCCGGGCCGGTGGCCGCTGCCTGAGGTCACCCAGGCCATCCGAGCCATGCACGAATTCCGTCTCGAATCGCCAGGGCGCCACCAGTGGCAAATGCGCACCCCGATAAAAGGGCACATCCACGTCCATCACATCCAGCACTGTACCCACGTTGCGCACGACGTTTTCCAGGTCGATGTTGCCAACGACAGTGGTGATGCATTCGACCTGGGCGTCAGGACAGGCCAGCGCCATCATCAGGGCATGGGCATCGTCTACGCCGGCGTCCGTGTCAATGATCAGTTTCAATGCCCGTCTTCTCCTTCAATCAGGTCGATCAGTCGCCGGCACCATGGACTGTCGTCCTCTGTCAGGCGTGGTGCAACCTGTGCGCCTTCCTGAAGAAAGTGTTGCAGGCCGCGACCCAGTTGCTGGCCGCGTTTTGTGTGAACGTCCAGGGCGTAGTCGGGGATTTCCGGCCGCAGGCCGCTCTCCACCGCCCGGGTCAACCAGTTGAGCAATTCGTCGCTGGAGCGGTCCTTTCGGCTCTGACAGAGGAAGCGCAGGGCGTGGATGGCGAAGAGATAGCGGTCACCGCGCGGCCGCGGCAGGCGCAGATGCATCTGGTAAAGCGTCTCCACAAGGGTGGGGGCCTGCACGTCGCCAAAGCCGACATCCTCAACCGAAATGACCTGCAGGCGACTCCACAGGACTTCCTCCAGTTCCTCGCTGGTGTTTAGCATTTCCCAGGCGAGCAGGGCGGCGTTCTCCAGATTGCCTCGTCGAATCTCCTTCTGCAAGGCGGAAATGACTTCGTCCGCGGCGAAATCGTGAATGGTGCGAACGCGGGTCCAGGGGTCCTGTTGCCATGGGGGCACGCTCATGTCGCCTCCGCCTTGCCAGGGCGCACGATGTCCTTGAGGTCGCTAATTTCCTGTCCGAAGCGGGCCGCAAAATCCCGGCGTTTGATCAATTCAGAGGCGCGAATGCGCAGGGCGACCATCACAAGGGCGGCGATGGTGGCCAGCTGGGGCAGGGCCAGCACCAGGTCCGCCGGGATGTTCAGGTGGGGCTGGGCCTGAATGAAGAACGAAAGCGCTTCGGCGAAACCAAAGAACAGGGAGGTGAAGAAGGCCGCCACCGGGCGTTGCAGGGCGAACAGGGATACCGTTAGTGCGATCCAGCCGCGGGCGGCCGTCATGTTCTCGAGGAATTGACTGAGAACGCCAAGGGAAAGAAAAGCGCCCGCCAGTCCGGCCAGCATGCCGCTGAGGGTCAGCGCAAAGATCTGTACGCGGGTCACATTGATGCCCACGGATTCGGCGGCTTCCTGATTCTCGCCCACGGCGCGGATGTGTCTACCGAAACGCGTGCGAAAAAGCATCACCCAGACGACGACGACCATGACCCAGCCGACGTAAACGATGGCGTTATAGCCACTCAACAGGGGGCCCAACACTGGCAAGTCTTCAATCAAGGGGACCTGCAGGGTTGGCAGGGAACGAATGCTGGGGTCTGCCAGGGTGCCATAAACCCCAAAGCTGGCGCGCATGAAGAACACGGTGCCGTTGGCGACCAGCAGGTTTACGGCAAGGGCGAGGATGATCAGATTGATGCGAATGCGCAGATAGAGAACGGCGAAAACCAGGCCGAGGATCCCACCCGAGACCGTCGCGGCGATTACACCCACCAGCGGATCGAGGCCGCTCTGGAAAAGGACGGCCACGCCGACAAAGGCGCCCAGCAGCATCTTGCCTTCGATCGCCAAATTCAGGACACCGGCCCTGCTGGCCAACAGGGCCCCGAGGGAACCCAGCACGAAGGGCGTGGCCAGACGAATGCTGCTTTGCACCAGGGAGTCCGGCAGGCCAAAGAGGAAAATGATCGTCACAAGGACGGCGCAGACCTGCATAACAATACGGATTTCGCGTTGTCGGTTGTTGAGCAGGTCAAGCATGACTCAGGCCTCGCTCGCGGATTGCGAAGGAGCGACGGAACGGGGGAACAGACGAACGCGCAGCCTTGTGATGTTGTCGCGGAAGAAGTCTTCCATGGAAGCGAAAAGGATCATGAAGGCGATGATCATGCCGCCCAGCTGGCGTGGCAGATTCTCGAACTGCAGATTGATCGCGCCCTGTTCCAACCCCGCAAAGAAACTGGCAACCAGCAGGATACCGACCACTGACTCGCGCGCCAGGATGGCGACCAGTACGCCGTCGAAACCGACGCCGCCCAGCGTAAAACCATCCACAATGCGGCGTTCCACGCCGAGGATCATCAGGGCGCCGGCCAACCCGCTGAGGGCGCCGCTGATGAGCATGGCGCGCAGCGTGGCGCGCGCGGAGGGGATGCCGCCATAGCGCGCAAAAAGGCGCGAACCTTCCGTCATGCGCTGTTCGTAGCCGGCCGTCGTTCGATGCAGGAAAAACCAGATGATCAGCGCCGCCACCAGCACAAGCAGCAGCCCGATGCCCAGGCGCGAACCGCGGAACCAGTCCACCTCATTCAATAGCGCCCGGGTGAAGGGCGTCAGCCAGGCCGTGTCGTCAATGGTGCGCGTCCGCGCGATGTTGTTGAAGTCGGCGCGCAAGGGGAAATTCACCATGAAGGTGACGAACTGGACGGCGATGGCATTGAGAATGATGGTGCTGATGAGCTCGTTGACGTTCAGGCGGACCTTGAGAATGCCGGCGATCCAGGAGTAGAAAGCGCCGACCAGCATGGCAGCCGCCATCGCGACGGGTGGTATGGTCAGGCGCATCAGGGCCAGTTGCAGGGGTGGTGCACTGTCCGGGCTGGTGCCGGTGAGCAGGTAAATCTGGTCCGGCAGCCAGTAACCGAGGAAGACCGCGGCCACTGCGCCCAGCACGAGTTGGCCATCCTGGCCGATGCTGAACATGCCGGCGCGAAAGGCGACCGTGGCGGAAAGCGCAGTCAGGATTAAGGGCGTGGCGCGTTCCAGCACGATGGCCAGCTTGTGCCCGCGCGTCCCGAGGGTGGGGGCAAAGTGCGTGTTGACGGAGCCGTCCTCCTCCTCGACCGGGACGAACAAAAGGTGACCGAAGCTTTCACAGCCGCGGGCGCCAAAGCCTTCGCAGAACATGAAGGCGTAGGTGGGCAGGGGTTGCTTGCCGGCGATGGCGACAAAAGCGCTGCTGACCACAAGGCCCAGCAATACGGCCGCAACCGGGATTGAAGCGCCTTCCAGGACGTGCCGCAGGCGTGAGATCATGGCTCGGGCTCCTGATGGCCGGCCATTAGCAGGCCGATGCTTTCCTCATCAAGGTCTTCGATGTCGTGAACGGCCATGATGCGCCCTTCAAACATGATGGCGACGCGATCGCTCAGCGAAAAAATCTCATCCAGTTCTACCGAGACCAACAGAATTGCCGCGCCGGCGTCGCGGGCCTCAACAAGTGTTTTGTGAACAAACTCAATGCTGCCGATGTCCAGACCCCGCGTCGGCTGGTTGGCAACGATCAAACCTGGATGGCCGTCCAGTTCACGGCCCAGCACGAGCTTTTGCAGGTTGCCGCCGGACAGGGTGTGGATTTCCTCGCCGAGCCGCGCCGAGCGGACGTTGAAGCTGCGCACGATGCGTTGCGCGAATTCACGAATGGCGCGAAAACGAAAGATGCCCCGTTCGGACCAGGGGCTGCGTTGATACACCGTGACGATCAGATTTTCGTCAAGTGAGGTGCGCAGATTGAGGCCCATGTGCATGCGGTCTTCCGGGATATGCGCCATGCCGCGCTGCCGCCTGGCGCGCACCGTGCTCAGGGTGACGTCTTCACCCCCCAGCAGGACGCTGCCGCCCTCGACGGCGCGCAGGCCGCACAGGGCTTCCACCAGCTCCGTCTGACCGTTGCCACTGACTCCGGCGATCCCCAGAATCTCGCCGGCGCGCAGATCCAGGCTGACGCCAAAGACCGCCGGGATGCCGCCGGCGCTGGCGACCAGCAGGTTTTTGATCTCAAGCACGGGGTCTTTGGGGCTCGCCTTTTCCTTGTCAACGCGCAGAACGACCTCGCGACCGACCATCAGGTTGGCCATGTCACGAATACTGACGTCGGCGACGTCATGCGTGGCGATCATGCGCCCGTTACGCATCACGCTGACGCGGTCCGCCACTGCCTTGACCTCGACCAGCTTGTGCGTGATCAGGACGATGGTTCGGCCGTCGGCCGCCAGCTGGCGAATGACGTTGTAAAGTTCGCGAACTTCCTGGGGCGTGAGAACGGCGGTGGGTTCGTCCAGCACCAGGATACGGGCGTCCCGCTGCAAGGTCTTGAGGATTTCGACACGTTGCTGCATGCCGACGGATATGTCGGCGACAACCGCGTTCGGGTCCACTGGCAAGCCAAAGTTCTCCCCCAGATCTTCGACAGCCTGCGCTTCCTCACCCGCGTTGATGAAACCCATTTGCCCCGGTTCGATGCCCAGCATCACATTTTCGGCAATGGTGAAGGAGGGAATAAGTTTGAAGTGCTGATGCACCATTCCGATGCCGGCCCGAATGGCATCGTTGGGATGATGGATGTGGACGGTTTCGCCGTTGACCTGTACGTCACCATGGTCGGCCCTGACCAGGCCGTAGAGGATATTCATCAGGGTCGTCTTGCCGGCGCCGTTTTCGCCTACCAGCGCGTGGATTTCTCCCTTACGGACCTGGAAGTCCACGTCATCGGCGGCAAGCACGTCCGAGGACGGGAAGTACTTGCGCACCTCACGCATGTTGATGGCAATATCAGGAGTCACAGGAAACCTGAGGGTGTGGGGGAGGCATTTGGCGCCGCCTCCCCCAGGCTGCAATTGTGTGTTGCCCTAGCCGGCCATCTCCAGGGCATTGGTGACTTCGAGCTCTCCGGCCAGGATGGCCTCACGGGCCTCGGCGATGGCCGCCCGCACGTCCGGCAACTGTGCCACCAGGTCTTCCGGTCCATACTCGTCAAAGGTGCGCGAGCAGATGCCTTCGTCCCAACTCAGACCGGCAAAACCTTCGGCAAGGCCCACGGTCGTCGTGCCCGATTCGTAGGTGTCGTTGACCACGCTCTCCACGAAACTGAAGACGGCGTTGTCCACGCGTTTCATGGCGGAAACGAGGATGGTGCCCGGGAAGAGATGGTCCTGGTTGCTGTCGACGCCGATGGCGAAGTTGCCTGTCTCGGATGCCGCCTGCAGCACGCCTTCACCGCTGCGCCCGGCCACCTGGTAAAGGATGTCCGCGCCCTGCTCGAACAGGGCCAGCGCCTGCTCCTTGGCGGTCACCGGGTCCGAGAAGTCACCGACGTAGCTGCGCACCGTCTGGCAGTCTTCGCAGACGGACTTCACGCCCTCCTCGAAGCCGACGATGAAGAGGTTGATGCCGGGGGCGTCAATGCCACCGACGGCGCCCACCGTGCCCGTGCGGGTCAGCATTCCGGCCGCCATACCTGCCAGATAGCTGTTCTCGTGCGTAAGAATGTTGAAGAGCGCCAGGTTTTCCAGGTCCGGCGGCGCGGGGAAGAAGAAGGTCTCCTGCGCGCCAAATTTCTGGTCCGGGAACTCGACCGCCACTTCTTCAATGATGACGGCGTCAACGGCGATGGTGATCACGATGTTGGGCTCGTCCTGAATGGCGCGGCGCACGGCAGCGTCATGTTCCTGGACGCCCTGGGTCTCAATGATCACGCCCTCCACGCCCAGTTCGGCGATGGCGCGTTCAGCGCCGGCCGCGGCCGAGTCAATGAAGGAGCGGTCGCCACGGGGGTTGGGCAGGATGATTTCGAAACTGATGTGACTGTTGTCCGGCGCCTCCATCATTTCGCCATTTTCTTCCATGGGGGCCAGACAAGGGTCTTCCATCATGTCGTCCTGGGCGTGGACGACCGGGCCAAACATCCCGAACAAAAGGCACACTATCACCAGCAAACGAAGTTTCATGGTACTTTCCTCATGTCGGTTGCCAAATGAGTGGCGGAAAGCGACCGCACTCTTCTGACCGCAGTGTAACGCGCAACGATTTCTCCGGCAACGAATCCAGGCGAGCCATACATGAACACCATCCTGCTTGAGAACGCGACGATTCTGGCACTCGGTCTTGCGGACCGGGTGTATGACCCGGGATTCGTACTGGCCGAGGATGGCCGAATTGCTGCGGTGGGTCCCGGATCCCGCATGCCGACTGGCAGTTTCGACGAGCGCGTCGACTGCGGTGGGGCCCTGGTCATGCCAGGTCAGGTCAACGCGCACACCCACACGCCCATGACCATGTTTCGCGGCATGGCGGAAGGTGTGTCCCTGTTTACCATGGAAGGCTGGTACGAAACGATCCGCAAGCTGGAACTGGTGATGACGCCCGACATGGTGCCGGCCGCGGTCGAGGTCGCTTGCGCTGAAATGATCATGTCGGGCACGACGACCTTCGCCGACCAATACTTCCACATGGGCCAGATTGTGCCGGTTGTACGCCGCAGTGGCATGCGCGCCGCCCTGGCCTACGGCGTCGTCGAACTGGGGGACGCGGCCGCCCGTGAACAGGAACTGGCGCAACTGGAAGCGTTTCTGGAAAGCATTGGAAAGGACAGCAGCGGTCGACTGAGTGGATGGGTCGGACCGCACGCCTTTTTCGTCGACAACTCTCCCGAATTGATGAAGGCCGAACAGGGCCTGGCGCGCAAGTACGACACGGGCCTGCACGTACACCTCTCGACAAGTGGCGAGGAAGACCGCTATTGCAGGGAAGAATTCGGTAGAACGGCGGTGCAACAACTGGACGCGATGGGCATGCTGGACCGGCCCTTGCTGGCAGCGCACAGCATCTGCATCCCGCCAGAGGACTGGCCGCTGTTGGCCAGACGACCCTTCACGGCGGTCATCGCCGCCAGCGCCTGCATGCGCGCCGGCGCGGAGGCTGCGCCCCTTGTGTCCATGCGCGCGGCTGGAATCAACACGGCGCTGGGCACGGACAACGTCTGCAACAACAACGATTACGATCTCTTCAGCGAAATGCGCACTCTGGCGAAACTCACGAGTTATCGTGAGCGCCGGCCTGGCGCCCTTGGCGCGCGCGAGCTGCTGGACATGGCGACCCGCGGCGGGGCGGTGGCTCTGGGGCTCGGTGATGAAATCGGGGAACTGGCCCCGGGGCGCAGGTCGGACCTGATCGTCATTGACCGAAACGGGCCGGGCTGGGCGCCCGAAACCGGCCTTGACCCCTTCACAGCCCTCGTCTACAGCGTGAACGGTTCGCAGGTGCGAGACGTTATGGTCGACGGACGCTGGTTGATGAGGGAAAGGCAGTTGAAGACGCTGGATTACAGGGCGGCGGCAGCCCAACTCAATGCGGATGCCCGGCGTCTGCAAACCCTGAGTTCTGCGACTCCTGGCTCTCCTCCGGCGTGATGCGCAGCAGAATGTCGCCCAGTTCCTTCTTCGATATGCGTGGGACGCGCGCGTACGGCGCCGGGTAACCGACCGGGATCATGACGAAGGCGCGCTCGTTAGCCGGTCGACCCAGCAATTCTGCCAGAAACTTCATCGGGCCGGGTGTGTGGGTGACCGTCGCCAGGCCCGCCAGATGCAGGCTTGCCAGCAGCAGGCCGACGGCGATTCCGACCGATTCCTCGCTGTAATAGTGTTTGAAGCGTCGCTCTTCACCACTTTCGGGATCGATACTCAGGCCGTAAGCCTGTCGGAACACTACGATGATCCAGGGGACGACTTCCAGGAAGGGCTTGCGCCAGGTCGTGCCCAGCGGTTCCAGCGCGGCCAGCCATTCGTCACTCATGCGGCTTTCGTAGCTGACGCGCTCCTCTGCCTCGGCGGCGATGCGGATGCGTCGTTTGGTCCCGGGATCGCTGATGGCGACAAAGGTCCAGGGCTGCTGGTTGGCCCCTGAAGGTGCGCTTCCCGCCACGCGAATCGCGTTTTCGATCAGTTCGTATGGGACAGGACGGGAAGAGAAATCCCTGACCGTGCGACGCCTTCGCATGCGCTGCAGGAATTCGCGCGAACGTCGCAATTGCTCTTCAGGTTCCAGCGATTCGAATTCAAGAGGACGGGAAGGGGCTGTACCAGTCATGTTGATTGGCAGTCAACTCACCCTGAATGCTACAAGACGGGACTATAGCGCAGGTTAGTCCCGGCAGCAGAACCGTTCATGCCCGTGGCATCCTTTTCGGGACTTGTCTGTTACTGTCTCGCCTTCACCAGAGTCTTCTGACTGCCCTCCCCGCGTCGGGGAGGTATTCGTCATTCTTCAGGGAACCAGATGTGAATGCTGTCGACATCGGGTGTCCGCGGTATTTCCCCTCGTACGTTGCGATAGGACTTGCAGACCACACCGCTGCGTCCATCCAGCACAATGCCCTTGGACTCATGCGTGCCGATGCCGCTGTCGATCACCTGCTCGACCAGCACGCCCCCCTCGTTGCGATAAACGCGCTGGGCCGGTGTGTGTCTGTCGCGCGCGTTGGGATCGCCCAGTTCGCCGACAAAGAGGTCCGGGCGGCCGTTGCCGTTAAAGTCGGCGATGACCAGGGAATGAGGATCTGCCAGTTTTTCCTGCAGAATTTCGACATTCCAAGGAGCGGTCGGGTCCTCATCAAACCAGCAACGTGCCACGCGACCGTAGTAGCGGTCCGTCAGATAGCTGGCATCGCCCTCGGCCAGAATGACCTCGATCTTGCCGTCGCCGCTGAAATCGGCCGCCGCCACCCTCGGCGACACGAAGTCTTCCGCGATGACGTGACGCTCCCAGTTGCCGGAAACGTGGGGCGGAGGCCGAAACCAGGACTGGCCCGCGATGAGTTCCTGGCGGCCATCGCCATCGATGTCCGCCAGCGCGAAGCCTTCCTGGCGCACGCCGGACACAATCGTGTGAACGTCGGGCCAGGGGGACACGGTCGGGTCATCCGGCACGGGCACGACAAAGAGGGACTGCGTACGCTGGTTCCAAAAGTACACTTCCAGGCGTCCGTCTTCATCCAGGTCGGCGACGAACTGGTCGTGCGACTGGTTGGCAGCCATCTGCACAATTTCATGCAAGGGCCAGGGGGCGCCGACCTCGCCGGGGTTTTCAAACCAGAAGATGCGGTCTCCCGCGGCGTCGCTGCCGGCGACGACATTGCCGCGCTATGGCAGGTGGAGATTCTGCGCGATGACCTGCTTGATCCGCACTCCCTGGTCGTCGCAGACTTCGATGGCGACGGGTCGCCGGACCTGTTCGTGGGCGAACTGGGGGGGGTCGCCGGGAAGGACGAACATCCGCCGGCCCGGCGCATCTGGTACAACCGGCAGGGGCGTTGCAGGAAGAGATCATCGACGCGGGCCTGGGCACACACGAGTCGAAGGCGTTTCGGCTGGACGGCGTCACCGGGATTGTTTGCAAGCCCTTTCGCACTCTGCGCAGCGATGCGCCCCGCCCGACGGACATCGATGCGATTCATTTGTGGCTGCCCGAATTTGAGTGATGCAGAGGGCCAGGATGACCCGTTTCCGCTTTCGCCAGCAGTTAATCGACGACTCCCTGCCAGGGCGCTGTTACGCGCAAACGGCACTCGCTGATTTCGATCGCGACGGCATCCCCGAGTTCGTCACCGGTCAACAGTTCGGACGATTTTTCGCTATCGGCGACGGGCGGATGGGAGCTGGACACGGTTCGTCCTGGGGGAAGACTCACCCTCCGACGTCGGCGCCTGCGTTCTGGACGTGGATGGCGACGGCGATTGCGACATCTTCACCTGTGAGATGGAGCACGTGGCCGGTGATGGCCGGCCACGCTGGTACATCCAGGAGAATCTGGACGGTGTGGGCGGGGCCTGGCAGGAACACGTCATTCTCGATGCCGGTCCGGGCGGGCATGAAGCCGTGGTTGGCGATGTTAGCGACAACGGCTTGCCGGATATCATCGCCAAACCCTGGGTGGCAACGCCAGGCAACGCACTGGGCGGCAAAATGTTCGTTTTGCTGCTTGAAAATCCAGGTCCTGACTAGCGCCGGTCCGCTTCTTTCGCTGAGGCGCGTCTCTGCGTCGTTGCCGGGGCAAACAAGACGTCTTGAATGCGCGGCGCGATGTCCGCCAGGCTGTGAAAGTCCTCGTCAAAACACTCCCTGCCCTTGCCGATGACCACCACGGGCACGTCATTGAGTGTGTGACGTCGGTCGCCGATGTGTTCCATGTTGCCGTGGTCGCTGCAGATGATGATCATGCCCTCGCTGTATTCCCAGGCCTGCAGGACGCCGGCCATCACCTCGTCGAAGCGCTCCAGCAGGGCAATGGCCTCGTCCAGCGTTCCCCGGTGGCCGATGACGTCGCTGGGCCAGTGGGCGAAGAGGGAGAAAGTGTGGCGCTGCGCCAGGCGGACCAGGTGCACTCCAGCGTCGTGTGGATGGCGACGGGGTAAGGTCTCCCGCCCCTGGTTTCGCGGCCAGTGCTCGCCCGTCCAGTCCACCGGAAGGGCATCGCCTCGCAGCAGGTCCTCCTGATTCAGGATGCGAATGCCGGCCACGTGTGCAGCGAGCTGGTAGCTGGAGCGCAGGCGACGGCCGCTGTCGATCGCCCGGTGCCAGGAAGCCGGATAGGCTTCCAGCAAGGCCGCAGATTCCCCCCGTGAAACGACCTGTTTGAAGAGATTGTCCCTGGCAAGCAGGGCCCGCGTCGCACTGTCCGGCTTCGGCCCGTAATGTTTGCCCAGCAATTGCGGCACGTTGCGGCCGGTGAAAATGCTGGCCTGACCGGTCCCGCTTTGCGGCCGGCCCGGGACGCCCATGCAGGGGTCCGCGGGAAGAAAGACGGCGCGCTCGCTCACCTGCCGTCCGGTGTTTGCCAGCCAGCGATAGCCGTTTGCCAGGCTGTTGAGCGTCGGGGTATTGGCGACTGCGAAAGGATTGGTTTCCGGATCATTCGGCCCAAGCCCGATGCCGTCCAGAAAGATCATCAGGGCGCGCATGCCGGAAGCGCAGTCAGCCCTGCAGCGATTCGCCTGCGAGCGCCCGACGCAAGCTGGTGGTGAAAGGCGCCCTGGCGATGCCCTGTTCGGTGATGATGCCGCTCAGGTAACAATGAGGGGTCACGTCAAAGGCAGGATTGCGGGCGCGATAGTGCGCCGGCGCGAGTTCCTGACCGTAGGGCGCCAGCACTTCACTGCGATCGCGTTGCTCAATGGGAATGTCCGCGCCGCTGGCCAGTTCGGGGTCAATGGTCGAGGTCGGTGCGACGCAATAGAAGGGGATGTCGTTTTCCCTGGCCAGCACGGCGACCTGGTAAGTGCCGATCTTGTTGGCGACGTCGCCGTTGGCTGCGATGCGGTCGGCGCCCACCAGGACCAGGTCGATTTCATCGTGTTGCATGAAATAGCCGGCCGCCGTGTCGGCGATGATATCGTAGCTGACCCCCAGCCGTTCCAGTTCCCAGGCGCTCAGGCGCGAGCCCTGCAGGCGCGGGCGCGTCTCATCAAGCAGCACGTGCAGATGAATGCCCTGTTCGTGCGCGCTGCGAATCACGCCCAGCGCCGTGCCATGGTCCACGGTGGCCAGCGCGCCGGTGTTGCAGTGATGAAGAACCGTTGCGCCGTCCGTCAGCAGCGTTGCGCCGTGCGCGCCCATGCGTTGGTTGGTGCGGACGTCTTCGTCTGCAATTTGCTGCGCCCGTTCGAGCAGAGCGATGCGCAGGTCATTCGCGTTTCGGTTCTGATCGTTGTGGGCCAGCGCCATGAGATTGTCAACGGCCCAGGCCAGATTGACCGCCGTCGGCCGTGCCGCCTTGAGCCGCCGGGCCGCCGCTTCCAGCCAGGAAATCAGGTCAGAATTTGATGTGGCATCGCATTCCCGGGCTGCCAAAGCCATGCCGAAGGCAGCCGTCGCCCCGATGGCCGGCGCGCCGCGCACCACCATATCCGAGATGGCCTCCGCAACCGCTTCGTGCGAGTCAAGGTCAACGTATGCCAGTTTCCAGGGGAGGATTCGCTGGTCAATGAGGCGGACTTTTCCACCATGCCAGGCTACTGTGCGCACCGCCTCTCCCGTGTGACCTGAATCGGACACTTGCACTTTCCAGTGTATCCTGCGTCAAAATTCGCGGCAATTCGGCCAGTCGCCCGCATCTTCCGCCTCCGCTACAATGCACCCTGTGCTGAAGTTGAGGAGAACCGGGTGAAACTGGAAATCACGGTGGCCGAACGGCAGGAACGCTGTGATCGACTGCTGGAACACCTGCAGGAACGCGGCCTCGCCGGAGTCACCCTTTTTGGACGCGATTACATCCTGTACTACGCCGGATTTGATTTCATACCGACGGAGCGACCCATTGCTTTCGTCATGAACGGCGCCGGCGAGCGCGCGCTCTTCGTACCGCGCCTGGAACTGGAACACGCCCGTGGCGAGGCGGACGTGGAGCGCGTCGCCCATTACGACGAATACCCGGACAAGGTGCATCCGCTGCAACAGATGGCGGCCCTGCTGGCAGACATGGGCGTCCAGGGGGAAACGGGCGGCGACGGCGATGGCTATCCCTGGATCTTCGGCTATCGGGGGCCGGCGCTCTCCGACGTGGCCGACGTCGTCCTGCGTGACCTGCGTCCCTTCATCGAGGATTCGATGGCGGTCAAGAGTCCCGCGGAAATGAATTGCATTCGGGAGAGTTGCCGCTGGGGCAACCTGGCGCACCAGTTGTTGCAGGACTACACAAGGGTCGGTGCGTCGGAAACAGAGGTGGGCATGCGAGCCAGCAACGAGGCGACGCTCGCAATGTACGCAGCGATAGGCCCCGTTTATCGCGCCCAGGGCGGCTTTTCCGGATCCGGCGCCCACGCCGGTTATCGCGGTCAGATCGGGCGGAACGCCGCCATTCCGCATGCCATCGCCAACAATATTCGTTTCCAGGCCGGCGACGTCCTGGTGACGGGCGCGAGCGCGACGGTCTGGGGCTACCATTCCGAGCTCGAGCGAACCATGTTTCTCGGCGAGGCCAGCGACAGTGGCAAACGCCTGTTTGATCACATGGTCGCCCTGCAGGATGCGGCCATCGGCGCGATGGAACCCGGCGCGCCCTGTTCAAAGGTGGACGCCGTCGTTCTCGAGTACTTTCGGCAGCACGACCTGATGTCTCACTGGAGGCACCACAGCGGCCACACCATCGGCCTGCGCTACCATGAAGGCCCCTTCCTGGATTTCGGTGACGACACGCCCATGCTGCCGGGTATGGTGTTCACGGTGGAACCGGGTCTCTATGATGCGGCGCTGGGCGGCTTCCGACACTCGGACACGGTGGCTGTGACCGAAGAAGGCGTGGAGGTCATGACCTATTATCCTCGGGACCTGACCAGCCTCACGATTCCGTTGTGACGGGAGGCCTGCCATGAACATGCCATTTGATTCCCGCCGGTCCACGGTGATGGCGCGGCGGGGCATGGCCGCCGCCAGCAATCCGCTCGCTGCCCAGGCCGGCCTGAACATTCTGCGCCAGGGCGGACGCGCGGCGGACGCCGCCGTCGCCATGTCGGCCGTCATGAACGTGACCGAACCCGCCGCCTGCGGCATCGGCGGCGACTGTTTTGCCCTGCATTACGACGCGCGCAGCGGCGACGTGACAGCGCTCAACGGCAGTGGCAGGGCGCCGTCCGCGCTTCACGCCGACGATCTTCGTCAGCGGGGATGGCGGACGATGCCGGCGCGACATGCCCATGCGATCACTGTGCCCGGCGCGGTGCAGGGCTGGGCGGACCTGCTTGAGCGCCATGGCAGTATGTCTCTGGCGGAGGTGCTGGTCGACGCCATTCATTATGCCGCGAAGGGCTTTCCCCTGGCGCCGGTGTTTGGCGTGGGTTGGGCGGGCCAGGCCGACCTGCTGCGCCAGGCTCCCCATGCGGCGGAGTATCTGCCGGGTGGCATGGCGCCCACACCAGGACAGGTCATCGTGCTCGAGGAACTGGCGCGAACCCTGCGCGGCATTGCCGAAGGCGGGCCGCAGGCCTTCTATGAGGGGCCCGTGGCCGAGGCGATTGCCGACACCGTGCAGGAGCAGGGCGGGGTGCTGACCGTCGAGGACCTGAAGGCCCGTCGCACGACCTTCGACGCGCCGATTTCCAGTGACTATCGCGGCACGACGGTCGTGGAGTGCCCGCCCAACGGACAGGGCCTGACGGCGCTGCTGGCGTTAAACATCGCCTCCCACTTCGACCTGGGAAGCCTGTCATGGGACGACCCGGAACGTATGCACTGGATGGTCGAGTGCATGCGCCTTGCCTGGGCCGACGCGCGCCGGCACATCGCGGATCCGGCTTTCAGCCCGGTCCCGACGAACTTCCTGCTGAGCCGGGACTACGCAGCGGGTCGCGCCAGCCTGATCAATCCGCAACGCACCTTGCCGCCGCAGCCGCCGGGGCAGCCGCCCGGCGCGTCCGACACCATTTACCTCTGCGCGGTGGATGGCGAGGGCAATGCCTGTTCCTTCATCAAGAGTTTGTACATGGGTTTCGGTTCGGGAATCGTGGCGCGCGGCACGGGGGTCTGGCTGCACAACCGTGGCTCCGGTTTCAGCCTGGAACCTGGCCACCCCAATGAGCTGGCGCCCGGCAAACGCCCTTACCACACCATCATTCCCGGCATGCTGCTGCGGGAGGGTCAATTTCGGGGTTGCTTTGGCGTCATGGGCGGATTCATGCAGCCCCAGGGGCATTTTCAGGTCGTCAGCGCCATGCTGGATGACGGGCTGGACCCGCAGGAAGCGCTCAACCGGCCGCGCTGGATGGTCGCCGACGGTCAGCCGAACGGCGAGCTCCTGCTGGAGGAAGGCGTGCCGTTTCGCACGATGGCGGCTCTGGCGGAGAAAGGCCACCGCGTGCGACCGATGACGGGCAGGGGCATGTTCGGTCGCGGCCAAATTATCCTGCGTGAAGCGGACAGCGGCGTGCTGCAGGGGGGAAGCGAACCCCGTGCCGATGGCCTGGTGGCGGCTTACTGAGGCAGGGCCGGGTTGACCCCTCCTTTGCCAGCCTTTTGACGCGTGGTCCTGGTGGACCTGGCCGGCAAAAGGGCATGGAATCGCCATATGGCCTGTGCTACATTGCGCCCACCCGGTCAACAACCGGGGCAGTTCCGGAAAGTAGATGGAGAAGTGAGAATGCGACATTTTGCAATGGTTGCACTGCTGGCAACCCTCGTACTCGTGCTGGCCCTGCCGGGCGTGGCACAGGACGTCGTGGAGTTGCGCATGACCTGGTACACGGATGGCAACGAAGACGAAGTCATGCGCGACCTGCTGGACCGTTTCGAAATGGAACACAGCGACATCCGCGTGGTGATGGACAATGTCTCCTATCAGGAAGGGATCCTTGGCGCGTTGCCTGTGCAGCTGGCTGCGGGTGAAGGCCCCGACATGGCCCGCGTCACCAATCTGGGTGGTCTGGCGGAGTATTATTTGGACCTTACTCCCTACCTTGACGACCCGGATTACTGGGTAGAAAGCTTTGGCGTTGGACTGGGCTGGCTGCAACTGCCCGGCGATTCCAACATTTCTGGTCTGCCCACGCAACTGACCGTCACCGGCCCCTTCATCAACCGCACGCTCTTTGAGCAGGCAGGTGTGGCCGTGCCCAGCGATTCCAGCGACCAGGTCACCTGGGAAGAATGGGCGGCTGCTGCCAACGAAGTCGCCGAGATTCTGGACATTCCCTTCCCCATGGCCATGGACCGCAGCGGTCATCGTTTCGCCGGCCCGGCTATCAGCATGGGCGCGCAGTACTTTGACGACGAAGGCCATCCGCTAATTGCCGGCGACGAGGGCTTCCGCGCCATGGCCGAACTCTTCGTCAACTGGCATCTGGATGGCACCATGCCACTGGAGATCTGGGCGGCCAACACGGGCTACGCCGGCGCCAACGAGGAATTCGGAAACAGCCAGGTGGTCTTTTACATGTCCGGCAGTTGGCAGATTGGCCAGTTTTCAGACCAGATCGGTGACGCCTTCGACTGGGCAGCCGTGCCCAATCCTTGCGGGCCGGGTGGCTGCACCGGTTTGCCCGGCGGAGCCTGGGTTGTCGCCATTGGAGATACCGAGCATCCGGAAGAGGTTGCACGGGTGATGGAGTATCTTGCCAGTGAGGAAATCCAGGAGGAGTTCTACGCCCGCACGCTCTTCATTCCTGGCCATCAGGGACTGTTGAGCAAGGGTATGGAATTTGAAACCGACCTGGGTCAGGCACTGGGAGCGCTGGATGCATTCTTCGCCAGCGCCAACGCGCTGGAGCAGACGGCCTACGACATTCAGGGCTACGCTTTCAATTTCATCGTCTTCAATGCCTCCCGGGACCGCCTTACCCAGGCGATCGTGGGCGAATTGACGCTGGATGAAGCCATCGAACGCATCCAGGAAGACGTGGACGAACAGCTGGCAGAAAGAATGGGCGGCTAGTCTTCGCCTCACAAAGGCCATCTGGCCAACCGATACCGCTTTCGCTCCGCGGAGGGCGGAAGCGGTATCTTTCGTAATGGCTGCACATACCTGCCTTTCAAATGACGACAATTGACGGCAATTTGCAAAACGAACCACAGGGACTGCTTGCGAGACTGTCAGCAGCGCTGGAAACGGGCCTGGCTGCCCTGTTTGCCGGGTTCATGAATGCCCTTGAAATCCTCGTCCGGCCCGTCGAACGCAGGCTGGGCATGGAGCGCATCGGCTATTTTTTCGTCCTGCCCAACCTGCTGATCTTCGGCATCTTTGTGTTATTTCCGATGTTGCTGAATTTCTACATTTCCTTTACGTCCGGTACGGAGATTTATCCCCAGGACCGCAGTTTCGTCGGTGTCGCCAATTACGAATTCCTGTTCGACTGCGAGAATGTGTTTGAGCCCAACAGTTGCAATGAGGACCTGTTTTGGCGCGGTGTGTTCAACACCGTCTTTTTCGTCGTCGTGCAGGTCAGCGGCATGGTGCTGGTCTCGCTGCTGACCGCCCTGGTGCTGAACGGCAAGATACCCGCCAGGGGTTTTTTCCGCAGCGTATTCTTCTACCCGGTGCTGCTGTCGCCGGTCGTCGTGGCGCTGATCTGGAAGTGGATCCTGCAGCGCGACGGAGTCTTGAATTCGCTGCTCATCGCCCTCGGCGGCGAGCGCGTGCAGTTCCTGGTCAATGCGGACTGGGCGACGCTGTGGGTGATCGTCATCAGTATCTGGGCGTTGATGGGCTTCTATACCCTGATCCTGCTGGCCGGTCTGCAGGCCATACCCGCCGAACTTTACGAGGCTGGCCAGATCGATGGCACCGGGCGCTGGCAAAGCTTCCGCTTCATCACGATGCCTCTGCTCATGCCGACCATGTTTGTTGTGCTGGTGCTCTCGCTGATTCGGGCCGTCCAGGTCTTCGACCAGGTGTATGCCCTGACTGGCGGTGGGCCCGGGACCACGACCCACTTCATCGTGCAATATATCTTTACAGTGGGCTTTGCCAACGTAATCCCGCGTTATGGCCTGGCGGCGGCGGCGTCCGTGCTTCTGGGCGCGACTTTGCTGGTGCTGACGCTGATGCAGTTGCGGGCCGCGCGCAGCAATGAGTCGGGTTGAGCGAACGATGAGCGCAGAGACAGTTCAGGCATCCGGCAACATCTTCACCCGAACCCGCGGACGCAGCAGTCTGCACCCCACGGACCTGCTGTCCTACCTCTGGTTGCTCTTCGGTACGGTCGTCATGTTTGGCCCGGTGATCTGGGTGCTGATGTCCTCCTTCAAAACCCAGGCGGCCCTGATCGAATTCCCGCCGCAGTTCTTGCCCTATCAGCAGGACAGCGTCCAGGTGAAAGGCCATGACGAACCCTTGCCGCTCTACAACGTCACGCTGGAAGACGGCAGCGTTCGGCAGTTGGCCCAGGTGCGTCGGGTGGGGATTGAGGCACAGATGGTGGACCCCGTCTCGCCGGAAGAGATCGTCAGGGTGAACATCAGGCAACGGGAGCCCGTGCGCTCCCTGCGCCTCGCTTTGGAGAACTACATCGACCCGCTCGGCCGCTTCAACTTTCTCACCTACTTGCGCAACAGCGTGACCGTGACGGTGATGGCAACCCTGATCACCCTGTTGATCAACAGCATGGCCGGATTCGCCCTCAGCAAGTACGAATTCCGAGGGCGGGACGGCATTTTCGTGCTCTTCATCGCCACCCTGATGATCCCGATTTCGGTCATTCTGGTACCGGTGTTTCTCGTCATCACGTCGCTGAATCTCTACAACAACCTGTGGGGAGTCATCATTCCCGGAGCCGCCACGCCGACTGGCGTCTTTTTGCTGCGTCAGTACATGTTGACCATCCCGGACGAGTTGCTCGATTCCGCTCGCATCGACGGCGCCAGCGAATGGCGACTTTACTGGCAAATCGTGTTGCCGCTGGCGCGACCGGCCCTTGCCGTACTGGCGATATTTTCGGTGATGTGGCGCTGGAATGATTTTCTCTGGCCTCTGATTGTGCTCAGTCGCAGCGATGTCTTCACCCTGCAGGTGGGTCTGCATTCCTTTGCCGGTGAGCTCAAAATCCAGTGGCACTACGTGTTGGCCATGACCGTCCTGACCCTGTTGCCTATAACGGTTGTGTTTGCTTTCCTGCAACGTTTTATCACAACCGGCATCGCCACTACCGGGATGAAGTAGGGGCCGAAGCGCCGGCGTTTTGCAGGGTAATCCTGGAGGCGCGCTTGCAATACTGGGCAGACGAAATGATTGCCGGACTCCCGCAGGAAGAGTTTGTCTTCAACGATTCCAAGACTTACTCGGGAAGCGCGCACGTCGGTTCGCTGCGCGGCCCCGTCATCCACGACGTGCTGTACCGCAGCGCCCTGGACGCTGGACGAAGGGCCCGATTTCTCTACGGGAGTGACGACATGGACGCCCTGGATGCCGTGCCGCCCGGCCTGTCGCAGGAGACGTATCGACCCTGGCTGGGCAAGCCACTCTGCGAGGTTCCTTCACCGGACGGAAGCCCGCGCAGCTATGCGCGCTATTTCTACGATGAATTCATGGCTGCCCAGCACAAACTTGGGATTTCGCCCGAGCCCTATCACATGAGCGACCTGTATCGTTCGGGACGTATGAATGGCGTCATTCGCACGCTGATTGAGGCGGCGGATGAATTGCGCGCAATTTACCTGGAGGTCAGTCAGTCCGGGCGCGAGGAAGACTGGATTCCCTTCAGTCCGGTGTGCGAAAAATGCGGACGCATTGCGATGACGCGCGTACACCACTTTGATGGCGAACGGGTGCACTATCGCTGCCAGCCGAATGCGATGCACTATGCCCCTGGTTGTGGCCATGAAGGAGCAGTGGCACCCTGGGATGGCGCGGGCAAACTGCCCTGGAAGCTGGAGTGGGCGGCCCGCTGGCAGGTCCTTGGCGTCAACTTTGAAGGTGCAGGCAGCGATCATTCCATTGCCGGCGGCTCGCGCGACGTCGCTGATGCGATTACCCGCCGGGTTTTCGGCGCAGAACCGCCAGCCAACCTGCCCTATGAGTTTCTTCTGCTGGAAGGCGGCAAGATGAGCTCGTCCAAAGGGATTGGGCTCAGCGCGCACGAGGCCACCGAAGCCTTGCCGGCGCAACAATTGCGCTGGCTGCAGGTGCGCACGCGTCCACGGACAGCGATCAACTTCAATCTGGGCGAAAATGCCATACCGCGCCTCTTCGATGACTTTGACGTCGCAGCGGAACGTTATCGCGACGGCAGCGCAGAAGGTTGGCAGCGACGTCAGTTTGAACTGGCCCAGGTCCGAAGAGACCCTGACGTGATGGCAGGCTATCGACCGCGTTTTGCCCACGTGGTGACGATTTCGCAAATTCCCGGCGCCGACACGGAAACGTATTTCGCGCAACACAAGGGTGCTCCCTTGCTTCCTGCAGAAAGCGACGAACTCAGGGAACGATTGGCCTACGCCCCTGTCTGGCTGGAACGATTTGCTCCGGCAAAGGCGCGCTTTGAAGTCCAGGAAAGTCTGCCACCGGAAGTCAAGTCGCTGGACGCCGCACAGCGTCGATTCCTGATTTCATTTGCGCGCTGGTACGAGCAGGCGCGGCCGGCGGATGGCGAAAGCATCCATGCCGCGATCATGGACCTGGCCAGGCGGGAGCAGGGTGGCGCCGGTTTCGCGTTCAGGGCGCTGTACCGCATCTTTCTGGGGCGCAGCAGCGGACCGCGCGCCGGAGAATTTCTCGCGGCACTGGAACCTTCATTCGTGCGTTCCCGTCTGAAGGCAGCGGTGGCCGCGTTGGACTAGTCGTCAACCAGGGAGCGCGCGGCCAGCGCCGCGCCAATCATGCCGGCGTCGTTGCGCAGGGCGGCCGGGACCACTTGGGTCTCCAAAGTCAGGTAAGGACTGAAGCGGGCGAAGCGGCGGCTTACGCCACCACCCAGAATAATCAGATCTGGCGAAAACAGAAACTCAAGGTGGGCAAGATAGTAGTCCAGCCTGGAACCCCACTCCTTCCATTTGAGTTTCTTGCGCTTGCGAACCACATTGGCCGTCCATTTTTCCGCCTCGCGGCCCCTGATTTCCACGTGTCCAAGTTCGCTGTTAGGGACCAGTACACCGCGATAAAACAGCGAACTGCCAATGCCGGTTCCCAGTGTGAGGATCAAGACCAGCCCCTGGTGATCCTTGCCCGCGCCAAAGGTCATTTCGGCGATACCGGCGGCATCGGCGTCGTTGGAGACCAGCAAGGGGCAGCCCGTTCGGGCGCGCAGCGACTGTTCCACCGGGAAGTCGACCCAGCCATCATCGATGTTGGCCGCACTGCGGGTCACGCCGGCCTTCACAATGGCGGGCATCGTGCAGCCGACCGGCCCCCTCCAGGCAAAGTGCGCCAGCAGTTCGCGCACTGTTTCGATGACGGCGTCCGGTGTTGATGGTTGCGGCGTGTCGATGCGCAATCGTTCGCAGAGCAGCCTTCCATTGTCGGTATCAACGGGCGCGCCCTTGATGCCCGATCCGCCGATATCGATTCCAAGAACGTCCATGCCCGATCCTGAATGTCGTCGAAACTGCGGGAAGTATAACAGCGTCGCTGTCAGGCAGGTTGTCGTCGTTCGCCGCGGGAAATGCGATTGAATAGCAACAGGCTCACCAACGCGGAAAGGGCGAGAAAGGGGCCCAGAATCTCGTAACTGCTGACGTCGGCGACGGCGCCCAGCAAGGCGGGCAAAGCGGAGAATCCCAGGCCGGTCGCGCTCATCTGAAAGCCGATGGCGTTGGTGGCGTGCTTTTCTCCCAGGCGCACGGGAGTCATGGAGTAGAACAGGGGCGTCACGGGAGCCTGGGCCAGGCCGACCAGCATCAGGCCGGCCACACTGATTATTCCGGAGTCGCGCACGGTGAACATGAGCCCGCCCAGCAGGACGAGCAGGAAAAGAAAGCGAACGCTGGATTCGACCCGCAACCTGTTCGCCACGAAGCCATACAGAATGCGCCCAAGTGCAAAGCTGGCCCAGTAGAGGCCCAGCCAGGTCGCGGCAGTGCTCTTTTCGATGGCGCGAAATTCACTGAAAAGTGTGAAACTCCAGTTCCCGGCGGAAGATTCAATGCCCGTGAATATGAACAGCAGCAGCATCGCAAGCAACACCGTCGGGTTGCGCAGGGTCTCCAGCATGGTTGGCGAACCCGGCTCAGTGTAGGCGTCCGTCCTGGCGTTCGTGTGCCAGCCGCTTCGGGTCGCATAGAATGCCCCGCTCACAACCACCTGGATTAACGCCAGCACAAACCAGGTGCTGCGCCAGTCGTATCCTGCCGACGAGGTTAGCTGAACGGCGAAGGGGCCCAGCGTGGCGCCAAGGGCGAAGCAGGCGTGCAACCAGTTCATCAGGCGCGCGTTGAAATGGTTGGCAAAGTAGAGATTCATGCTGGCGCCAAAGATCCCCTTGCCCGTGCCGGAAAGGGCCACAATGACGATCAGAGGCACCCAGCCGGGCGCCAGCGCGAAGCCAAGCAAACCCAGCGTCGTCGCCGAGCTGGTGGCAAAGAGAGTATTGCCCATGCCAAGCCGGGTGACGAAGAATCCGCTGACGAAGGACCCGGACAGAAAGCCGCTTGTCATGGCCAGCAGCAGAATGCCAAGGTAGGCCGTCGGCAGATTCCAGGTGTCGCGGATGGCAAGCCAGGCGACGCCGATGGCGCCCCCGGTGATCCCTCCCGCGGCAAATGAGAAAAAGGCCAGTACGATTCTGATCCGGCGCGCCGTGTTTGAGCGCTTGCCAGCGACCGTTGAGACCGACATCGCCATGTCCTGAAACTGACTGGATCGCCGCGAGATGTCAGTCCGGCATGACTGACAGGAGCGGTTTCCCTGGCGCAAGATTGACGTGATTCCCCGTCTGAAGCAAGCAGGAGTGCAAGGGCGTACATGACGCCGAAGTACGCAGGCGCCAGCAGACAAACAGGTGCAGGGCCCGGAGGACCTGTCTCAGGTATGGCGGCCTTGCCCCTGTCGCGTGATGAAATGAAACAGGATCAGGCAGAGAAGGGCGGAAATTGCGAGGAAGGGACCAAGTATTTCAAGGCTGGCCAGGGTGGCGAGGTAGCCAACCAGCGCAGGCAAACATGCGATGCCGAGTCCGGCCGCGCTGATCTGGAAACCGACGGCATTGGTTGCATGCCCTGTGCCGAGGCGTCCCGGCGTCGCCGTAATGAGAAGGGGAAAGATCGGCGCCTGCGCCATGCCAATGAGGAGCAGACCGGCCACGCTGACTTCCACAAAGTCCCGCACGCTGAACATCAGCGCGCCCAGCAAGATCGCCAGGAAGAGTAGGCGTACGGCCTTTTCTGACACGAAGCGATCCGCAATGAATCCATAGGCAATGCGACCGAGGGCGAAGGCAATCCAGTAGAGTCCCGCCCAGGTGGCTGACATCCGGTCGTTGAAACCACGGGTCTCGCTAAACAGCACGAAACTCCAGCTGCCGGCGGTGGACTCGATGCCGACGAATACGAAAAACAGGGCCATGCCCAGCAACACCAGGGGACGGCGCAGCGTGGCAAGCGTGGAGGGCGTCTCTTCAGGACGGGATGCCGTTGTTTCGGGGGAATGAAGCCATTGGCCACGCGACTGGAGGAAACCCACTGTTAATAGGGTTTGACCCAGAGCGAGCGACAGCCACAGCAGACGCCAGCCCTCGCCCGTCGTGCCCACCAGCTGGACGGTGAAGGGGCCCATGGCCGCGCCAATGCTGAAGAAAGCGTGCAGCCAGTTCATCATACGGGCGCTGAAGTGGTTGGCGAAGTACAGATTGATGCCGGCATCCAGAATCCCCTGGCCCGTGCCAAGCAGGTAAGCTGTGACTATCAGCAGGCCCCAGGTCGGCGAAAGGCCGAAGCTGGCAAGTCCCAGCGCGATAATGACGCTGGACAGCAGTAGCGCATTGCCCAGCCCCAGGCGCGTGATCACTCGTCCGCTGACGAAAGCGCCACAAAGGTAGCCACCGGTGAACGCCACCAGCAGAATTCCCAGCCATGCGGTCGGCAGGCTCCAGGTGTCGCGGATCGCTGGCCAGGCGACGCCGATGGCTCCGCCTGGAATTCCCAGAAAGACGAAGGAAAGCCAGGCCAGCGCAATACGCAGTCGCCGGGAAGACCGGCGCGCGCCAGTTTCTGCTTTCGTCAGTTCTGTCGGATTTCCTCCGGGCTGACGCTTGACCTGGCGTTCCGCCTGCTGCGTCATGGAATGCAGACTTGGGGAGGCGCTGGCGACGCCATTTCCGGCAAGGGTGTCGCGCAGGGGTCAGGCCGCCTGATCGACAACCAGCGCCTGCAGATGTTTGATGGCCGCCTGCAAGGGCAAGTCTTCATCCTGACCAGGTTGGTCCACGTGAATGTCGGGCACGATTCCGCTGTCATGGATCCAGTGTCCTTCGGGAGTCAGCCAGCGCGCAATGGTGAGTTGCAACCCGCCGCCGTTGTCCAGCGCAAAGAGGTTTTGCATGGTCCCCTTGCCAAAGGTTGGCTCGCCTATGATGATGGCCCGGCCGCGATCCTGCAAGGCGCCGGCAACCAGTTCCGATGCGCTGGCGCTTTGTTCATTCACCAGGACGGCCATCGGAAGCGTCAGGCCCAGGAAACTGCCATTGGCGCCATGGACCCGCTCATCCTCGCCTGATTGCTCAATGAGCAGGGGCCCGTCCTCAATGAAAGCGCTTGCAATGGCAATGGCGCTGTCCAGCAATCCGCCGGGGTTGTTTCGCAGGTCCAGCACCAGTCCGGACAAGCTGTCTGCGTTCAAAGTCTCCAGGCCCTCTTCCAGTTGCTGACGTGCGTTGGCGTTGAAGTGTTGTAACTGGATGTAGCCGATCCCGGTCCCTTCCAGCCTGCGGGACTCGACGTTGGGAATCTCGATGCGCGCGCGGGTGATCGTGAATCCCAGTCTGTCGTCGCCACGCCCCATCACAAGGTGTACGTCAGTGCCCACGGGCCCACGGACCAGAGCGGCCAGCTCAAGTTGGCTGGCCTCGCGCACGTCAACGCCATCTACCTGCAGGAACACATCTCCTGCGGCCAGACCCGCGGCCTCGGCCGGCGTGCCGGGCAACACCCAGGCAATACGTTGTTGACCGCTGTCGTCGTCCCGTTCGACCACTGCGCCGATGCCGTCGACGGTGCCGGCCCAGTCCTCCTGCATGACCGGATACTGTTGGGGATCAAGGTACCCGCTGTGTTCGTCCCCAAGGGCGTTTGTCATTCCCCGAATGGCCCCGTCCACGAGCATGGAAGCGTCAGGGAGATTTCCGTCCGGGCTCACGAAATCATCGCGAATGTGGTTCCAGACTTGCCAAAAGGCATCAAACAGTTGTTGCTCGTCGGCAGAAAGGGCCGGACTCACTTGTGCATCCAGCGCCCCGTGCGCTGAACCCAGGAAAAAGCCGAGCAGCAGCACTGCCAGCAACAACAGAATGGGTTGCAAAGACCTGGTTCGAACTGGGTTCATTGTCGGCTCCGGGTTCTTTTGGCCGAGTATAACGGTGCATCCTGAGCCCCCGCTTAACATGCTTGATACGGTTTCTTGAGCGGGTAGAATGAGCGCTGTCCGCAGACTGCTGCTCACCGTAACGTGCGGTTGACTGGCCAGCAGGTTCTGTGTCAGGCGGGTGTGTTCAGAAGGGCGGCTGTAATTTTTCGACTGTGTTCAATGGCAGAGGCCGCCGACACACTGCGCGACGGCCAAACGCTCGCCCTGGGCGGCATGACTCTCTATCGGCGACCTCTGGCCTTTGTGCGGGGTATGCTGCTACGGGAACCACGGCCCCGAGACCTGACCCTGCTTTGCTTCACCGCCGGGCTGGAATCCGATTTGCTGGTTGGAGCGGGCTGCGTAGAGACAGTCCGCAGCGTTTATTTTGGACTGGAGTCCTTCGGCTTGGCGCCCGTGTACAGCGCTGCTGCGCAGAAGGGCAGCATTCATATCCAGGAAGAGACCGAATTGAGCATCGTGTCCGGCATGCGGGCGACCATGGCGGGTACGAGTTACATGCCTTCCCGCGCCTGGCGGGGCACGGACCTGCCTCGTCTGCGTCCTGACGTGCAGGCGGCGCCGGATGCCTACGGCCGTGATGAGCTTGTGGCCTTTCCGGCCATTTCGCTGGACCTGGCGGTGTTGCATGGCCTGGCAGCGGATGGCCAGGGCAATGTCTTGCTTAACCGCAATCTTGGCATCGATATGGAACTGGTGTACATCGCAAAGACGGTGATTGTTACCGTGGAACGAATGGTAGACGATGTTCGCGAGGAAAGTGGCGGTCATGTCCTGCCTTCGCCTGGCGCGGACTACATCGTGGAAGCCCCGAACGGGGCATGGCCGACCAGTTGCTATCCCCTTTATCCCATGGACGGCGGCGCCTTGCTGGACTACACCGAACAGTGCAATGCCGGTCGCTTTGACGCGTGGCTGCAACAGTTTTTGAAGCAAGCCTGTTAGTTTTGTTTGACGAATGCGCGTAAAAGTGTTAACCTGATTTGACAACAGAGCCAACAGGGGAGTCCGCGCGAGCGGGCTGAGAGGATGCGTAAGGTCGCATCGACCCTCGAACCTGATCCGGATCATGCCGGCGCAGGAAGTGTAGCGAGGCGAAATCAACCACCCTGGAGGCGGGGTGGTTTTTTTGTTGGAAGGAGCGGACATGCGAATTGCAATGACCTTGACGCTGCTGCTGGCGCTGCTGACGTCCGTCAGCGCCCAGGAGACCGTGGTGACGCTGGTCACCCATGACAGCTTTGCCATCGGGGAAGACGTACTGGCTGAATTCACGGAGAGCACGGGAATTCAGGTCGAGATTCTGCAGAGCGGCGACGCCGGCGAAATGCTTAACAAGGCCATTTTGTCGCGCGGCAACCCCTTGGGCGACGTGCTTTTCGGCGTGGACAACAGTTTTCTCAGCCGGGCCTTGTCGAACGACATTTTCCTGCCTTACGAATCCCCCTTGCTGGAGCAGGTTCCGCAACAGTTTCAAATGGATGATCAATTCAGGGTTACGCCGATTGACTTCGGGGACGTTTGCCTGAACTACGATGTCGCCTGGTTTGAACAACAGGGTTTGCCCTTGCCGGAAAGTCTGGCGGACCTGACCGAGCCGGAGTATCGAGGGCTGCTGGTGGTCGAAAACCCGGCGACCTCGTCCCCGGGTCTGTCTTTCATGCTGGCGACGGTCGGTGTCTTTGGCACGGAAGGGCAAGAGACCTGGCTGGACTTCTGGAGCCAACTGGTCGAAAACGAGGTGCGCGTGGTCAGCGGCTGGGAACTGGCCTACTGGGGCGAATTCAGCCACAGCGGCGGTGAGTATCCGCTGGTGGTCAGTTACGCCAGCAGTCCGCCGGCCGAGGTGTTTTTCATGGAGGAAACTCCCGAACGGGCGCCGACCGGCGCCATTGTCGCGGACCAGACCTGCTTTCGTCAGATTGAATTCGCCGGGATTCTGGATGGCAGCGAGCAAGTGGAAGCGGCGCAGCAACTGATTGATTTCATGCTGGACACGCGTTTCCAGGAGGACATACCTCTTCAGATGTTTGTCTTTCCGGTCAATCAGGAGGCGGTACTTCCCGACGTGTTTGTCGAGTACGCGCAGGTAGCGGAAGCGCCGGCGTCAGTCTCGCCGGAGGACATCGACGCCATGCGCGAAACGTGGATCCAGGCCTGGACGGAAACTGTGTTGCGCGGGGGCTGATGGCCCGGCTGGCGCGTCCACTGCTGCTGCTGCCGCTGCTTTTTCTGGGGCTGTTCTACGTCTGGCCGCTGCTCTCCATCCTTGCGCTGGGGCTGGCGCCGGACGGAACACTGGAAACAGGGCAGCTGCGGCAACTGCTTTCTCCCTGGCACCTGAACACCCTTGTATTCACCGTTTTTCAGGCGCTGCTTTCCACGGTGTTGACAATCGCGCTGGTGCTGCCGGCGGCCTGGGTATGTGTTCGTTGGTCCTTTCCAGGGCGGTCCCTGCTGCTGTCGCTTTCGACGCTGGCCTTTGTGTTGCCAACGGTCGTCGTCGCGGCCGCCTTTTCCGCCCTGATCGGGTCGGGGGGGCTGGTCAATGACCTGCTGCGGCAAACGCTGGGGCCGAATGCCGCGCCGTTGCGGCTGGAGGGCACGCTGGCGATCATCCTCATCGCGCACGTCTTTTACAATTTTGCCGTGGCCCTGCGCATTATCACCGGCTTTTGGGCCAATCGCAGTACCCTGCAGGAGGATGCGGCGCGCGTCCTTGGCGCGCAGGGTTGGCGCCTCTGGTGGGAAATCCGACTGCCCCTGTTGCGGCCGGCCCTGCTGGCGGCAGCGGCGCTCATCTTCATTTTCACCTTCACCAGCTTCGGCGTCATCATCATCCTGGGTGAATTGCGCTTCTCCACGCTGGAAGTGGAGATCTATTTGCAGGCTGTCAATCTTTTCAATTTGCCGGTGGCCGCCGGGCTTTCCCTGCTGCAGATCTCTTTCATGCTGGTCCTGATGCTCTTCTACACGCGCTTGCGTCAACGTCTGCCCCTGGCACTCAGGGCGGCGCAAGCGCCCCGCCCCCGGGGGTGGCGGCAGTGCCTGGCAGTCAGCGCGGTAAGCGGCTTCATGCTGGTGCTGCTGGCCGCTCCCCTGCTGGCGCTGGCCCTGCGGTCGCTAAGTGGAGCGGAGGGACTGACCGGCGCCTGGTATGCGGCCCTGTCCCGCGATGTTCGTGGTTCGGTCCTTTTCGTTCCGCCCGTCCAGGCGGTCGGCAATTCACTGTTCTACGCCTTCTGCACCACAGCTATGGCGCTTGTTCTTGGCCTGCTGGCGGCATCGCTGATTCAGCGGCGCAGTCGACGCTGGCTGGACCCGCTGTTCATGCTGCCCCTGGCCACCAGCGCGGTCACCCTTGGCTTCGGCTTCATCGTCGCGCTTGACGAGCCGCCGCTGGACTTGCGCGCCTCGCCGGTGCTCATCCCGATCGCCCACACCCTGGTGGCGCTGCCCTTCGTGGTGCGCAGCATCCAGCCCTCGCTGGATGCCATTTCACCCTCCCTGCGCGAATCCGCCAGCGTGCTCGGCGCGACTCCCTGGCAAGTCTGGCGTCAGATTGACCTTCCGCTTGTCAGTCGCGGCCTGCTGGTCGGCGCGATCTTCGCCTTCACCATCAGCATGGGCGAATTTGGCGCCTCGCTGTTCATCGCACGTCCGGCAAACGCGACCATTCCGGTTGTGATTTACCGTTTGCTGGGCCAGCCCGGCACGATGAACATGGGCCAGGCGATGGCCATGAGCGTCATTCTGTTGCTGACCTGCAGCCTGGGATTCATTGTGATTGAACGCGTTCAGCGCGCCGGCAGCGGAGCGTTCTGATGTTGCAATTGCGCCATGTCTGCAAACGCTTTGGCAACTCACAGGTGCTGGACGACGTTTCCCTGGAGGTGCAGGCTGGCGAAATCGTCTGTTTGCTGGGGCCCAGTGGCTGTGGCAAGACCACGCTGCTGCGAATTATCGCCGGTCTGGAGGCGCCGGACCATGGAGAAATTCGCCTTCAGGGCGTGGACTTCGAGGACGTCGCGGTGCACGAACGCAATTTTGGCCTGATGTTTCAGGACTATGCCCTGTTTCCTCACATGACGGTCGCGCAAAACGTCGCCTTCGGGCTGCGCATGCGTCGGCAAGACAGCGTTGCGCAACTCACCAGCGACACATTGTCCCTGGTCGGCATGAAGGACATGGGGCAGCGGGACGTCAACTCACTGTCCGGCGGCGAACAGCAACGGGTGGCGCTGGCGCGCAGTCTGGCGCCCCGCCCGTCGCTGCTGATGCTGGACGAACCGCTGGCCTCTCTGGACGCCGGTCTGCGGGACCGCCTTTTGCCCGAATTGCGGCAGATTTTTGTTGAAACGGGGCAAACGGTAATCACCGTCACGCACGACCAGCAGGAAGCCAGCGCCATTGCCGACCGCATCGCCATCATGAACGCCGGGCGCATCGAACAATACGACACGCCGCAAGCCCTGTATGCGCGGCCACGCAATGCCTTCGTGGCTGAGTTTCTGGGCCTGGGAAGTCCTGTCCGCGGTGAGTGGCTGGCGGCCCAGGCTGCGGTAACCTTCTATGGGGAACACTTGCTGCTGCATCCTGCCGGTATGCGCCTGGCCAATGCAGCAGAAGACTCCGCTCTCGTGCTGGACGGAACGCTCGTACAACGCAGCTACGAAGGCGAAAACTGGCGCCTGACCGTACGCGTAGCGGGCGAGGCCTTTCGCTTTCGTCACCCTCTGGATGCTTGCCCCGTCCCGGAGCCAGGCACGAAGGTATGGCTGCGCATCGAGCGAGACTGGATATTGCGGCTGGAGTGACAATTCCCGGGGGCCTGATTGACGCTGCCGCAGGCCAGGGTTATGCTGCATGGCTGTTGGTTGAACAGGAAGGACAAGAGTGCCAGTGGACGGAAAGCAGCTAAAGCAGGCCTTGCACGACGGTGATCTGGTCTTTGGCACGGCGATTTACGCGCCCTCTCCCGAGTGGGCCGGGCGGGTCAGTCAGCTGGGCATCGACATGGTTTTCATAGATACCGAGCACACGCCGCGCGATCGCGGCATGGTTTCCTGGATGTGCCAGACTTATGCGGCGCTGGACATGGCCCCGGTGGTGCGCATTCCCGAGCCCGATCCCTACCTGGCGCAGATGATGCTGGATGGTGGCGCCCACGGGATCATCGCACCCTACGTCGAGTCACCGGAACAGGTCAGGATCCTGGGTGGCGCTGTGCATTTCGGGCCAGTCAAGGGCGCCAAATTGCAGGGGATGATCGATGGGCAGGCCGCGGAGGCCGAACTGGAGGACTATCTGGCGCAGCGCAATGCGCGCAACAACCTGTTCATCAACATTGAAAGCGTGCCGGCGATGGAAGCCCTGGACGACATTCTGGCTGTCCCGTTCATCGACGCCGTGCTGGTGGGACCTCACGACCTGTCCTGCAGCATGGGAATCCCGGAACACTACGAGCATCCTGACTTTGAGGAAGCCATTCGGACGATCATTTCAAAGTCGAGGGCGGCAGGCGTCGGGGTTGGCATCCACCACAACTTCTTGCGGCAGCAGATTCGCTGGGTGAAGTCCGGCGCGAACCTCGTCATGCACAGTTCGGACGTTTCCTCATTTGTGCGCATGCTGACCAGTGAATTTCAGGAAATCCGCGCCGCCGTTGGCGCGGACGCCGAACGGGTGCGCGAACAGAGCGTCAATTTGTAGGGGTGGCGTCCGCCAGTCTAGACTGAGCGCATCTGGCCACCGTCGACTCGCAGCGAAGCGCCGGTGATGTAGGCAGCGGCCGGTGAGAGCAGGAAGGCCCCCGCCGCGCCAAAATCGTCAATGCTGCCCAGCCTGCCCAGCGGGATGTTGGCCATGGCGCGATCGCGCGCCTCTTCCGGCGAGATGCCGAGCCTGCTGGCTGTAATGCCGTCCAGTTGCCTCACGCGGTCCGTGTCAATGCGGCCAGGGATCAGATTGTTCACCCGAATGCCGTCTCCGGCGAGTTCGTCGGCCAGAGTCTTCACCAGGCCCATGACACCGGAACGCATGACTGTCGAAAGCGCCAGACGTTCGATGGGTTCCCGGATCGAGGAAGAGGTAACCGTCAAAATGGCGCTGCCGCGACCCATATGGGGCAGGGCGGCATTGATCATGCGGATGGAACTCATCAGGGTCAACTGAAAGGCTGCTTCCCACTGCGCTTCACTGATCTCGCGGATGAAGCCCGCAGGCGGGCCGCCGGCATTCACCAGCAACGCGTCGATATGGCCCCAGCGCTCCACTGTCGCAGCGACCCAGTTGTTGATGGATTCAGGGTCCGTCACGTCACAGCTCATGGCCATGACCTCAGCGCCCGTCTCGTCTCTCAGTGCCTGGCCCGCGGCTTCCACGTCCTCTGCCGTACGGCTACAGATGGATACCCTTGCACCATCAGCGGCCAGGGCGCGTGCCACGCCGAAACCCAGTCCCTTGCTTGCAGCGGCAACCAGCGCAACCCTGTTTTCCAGTCCCAGATTCATGCGGGTACTCCTGTTGTGTGAAATTCAATCTTGCGGGTCGGATCGCCGATCCCGACGCGCTCAAAGACCCAGTCGATTTCCTGCAGGGTGCCATCGTCGATCGCTGCGTAGGGGGGTCTTGGCTTGTTGCAATCGAATGCACCGCGGCGACGCAATAACTCCTTGCGAATGCTCAGGTTGATGACCGGCTGATTTTCGAAACGAATCAGCGGCAGATACCGGTCAAAGATGCATTGTGCGCGTTCCTCCTGACCGCTGCTCCAGGCGTCAAAGACGGCGATCAGGATTTCCGTGAAGGCGAAGCCCGTCATGGTGCCGGACGCGCCGCGCCCCAACTCTTCCAGCAGAAACATGCCGCCGAGCCCGCCGAAGATTTCCAGCCCATCGACTTCGGCGCGAATCTCGCTGATTTTTTGCATCAGGGGCGGATCTTCGAGCTTGAGGTAACGCGCAGCAGGGATTTCCCGCGCGATATTGGCGATGAGTTGCGCGGACATGAATATGTCGTTGACGGGCGGAAAGTCTTGCACGACGATGGCCAAATCACAGCCCAGCGCCAGGTCGCTGTAAATGGCGAAGACTGCTTCGTCCGTTGGCGACTCCATCCTGGGCGGCGCAACCATGACACCGGCGGCCCCGGCGTCTTCCGCAGCGCGGCACAGCGCCAGTCGCGTCGCATTATCCTGATGACTGGCGCCCACCACGACCGGAACGCGTCCGTTCACAGTGTCCATGACTGTATCCATGACCTCGCGTCGCTCTTCGACGCTGAGTTTGGCCGCTTCCCCCAATACGCCAAGGATCGTCAGGCCGTGGGCGCCAAGGGCCAGCTGGAAATCAATGAGGCGACGAAGTCCGGGGAGATCGAGGGAGTCATCCGGATTGAAGGGCGTTGCCAGAATGTTGAAGATTCCGCTTATGGCTGACGTCATGGCGTGCTTCCCATTCTCACCTGGGGCGACGATACTATATCATGCCGGCCAGGTCTGGCCAGTGTTCCCGGCGCCCAGCAAGGACTTGATGGTTTCCTCGTCCCGCAGGCAGGCTTCTGCTCTGCCGGCGAAGGCCAGCAGCCTTCGCGCAGAATGAAGACCTCATCGCAATGACGCAATATGCTACGGGCATATTGCTCAACGACCACCAGCGTCATCCCCTGGCCCTTCAGCTGCAACAAGGTATGGAACACGTCGTTGACCAGGTTGGGGGCCAGACCGGCGCGGGCTCATCAAGCAGCTTCAGCGTGGGCCGGGACAGCCAGCCCATTGCTATGGCAAGCATCTGGCGTTCGCCACCACTCAGTAGACTGGCAGGCTGATCGTGCCGTTTCGCAACCAGAGGGAACAGGTCGCCGGCGGCTTCAAGGGCATGGGCCGTCTACCGGCGGTCCAGTTGACAGGTTGCCAGTTGCAGGTTTTCGCCGAGGTTCAATTCGTCAAACACGATGTTTCGATGTGGCACACAGGCCGCCCCCGGCCTGACGATTTTTGCGCCGGTCAGGCCTGTGAGCGGCTTGCCGTCCACTGTGATCGATCCACTGAAGACATCCGCCAGGCCAAAAATTGATCTGGGCAGCGTGCTTTTGCCACTGCCGTCGGGGCCAATGAGTCCCACGACCTGGCCGTCCCCAACATCGAAAGGGCAAGAGCCAGTGGCAGGCATTTGTGGGTCAGGCGGTGAACGGGCATTTGTCGAGCATAGCGTCTGCACCAGGGTCGGCCAACGCAAGGCGCTTGCCTCTCCAGGCGCAGGGGATAGAATGGGTCGGGTCGAGGAAAGAGGAGTTGCGATGATGTTGGGACGGGAGCAGATCGACTTTTACCATGAGCGTGGCTGGCTGGGCGTGGAAGACGTCCTTTCGCCGCAGGACGTAGAGGACTTGCGACGTGTCACCGAAGAATTCGTCGACAAGTCCCGTCACGTCAGCGCGAATGATGCCGTCTTTGACCTGGAGCCAGGCCACAGCTTCGAGGAACCTCGTCTGCGACGCCTTAAGGACCCCATCGCCCACCATCCCGTTTATGATCGCATCATGCGTCACAAAAACATTGTCGCCATCGTGTCGCAGCTGATCGGGCCCAACATCCGCCAGAACGGCACGAAACTGAACATGAAGTCGCCGGCGTTTGGCAGCCCGGTCGAGTGGCATCAGGACTGGGCCTTCTACCCGCACACCAATGACGACTTGCTGGCGGTGGGCGTCTGCATCGATGACATGACCCTCGCCAACGGCTGTCTGCTCATGGTCCCGGGTTCGCAAAAGGGACCGATTTATGACCACCACCATCAGGGCGCATTCGCCGGCGCTGTGACTGACCCGAACTTCGAGCCGGGCGAGACTGACTCCATTGAGGTGCGGGCAGGAGGTATCTCCATCCATCATGCGCGCGCCCTGCACGCCTCGGCGCCCAACACCTCGACCCAGCCGCGTCGTTTCCTGCTTTTCCAGTATTGCGCGGCGGATGCCTGGCCCCTGCTGGGTCCGGGAGACCTGGCGACCTTCGATTCCAATATGGTGGCTGGCGACTCATCCATAGTGCCGCGCCTGGCGGACGTGCCGGTCAGGATGCCCCTGCCGCCGGCCGAACGACCGGGCTCAATCTATGAAAACCAGACGGTGCTGGAGCGTTCCAGCTTCGCCATGGGTTGAAGTCAGGGCGTCTCGAAGTAACGATCGTCTCGCCACATCAGTTTGCGCGCCGCGTCGTCGTTCAGTTCGACGCCGTTGCCGGGTTTGTCCGATACCTGCATGCTGCCATTCTGGACGAAGGGCTTTTCACCATCGCACAGCTCTTCCCACCAGGAGATTTCCCGTCCATGAAACTCCAGTAGCAGGAAATTGGGGATGGCCGCCATGCAGTGGCAGGCGGACATCATCCCCAGCGGGGAAGAGACATTGTGCGGCGCCACCGGGACGAAAAAGGTCTCGGCCAGTTCGCCGATGCGTTTGCCTTCCAGCAGGCCGCCGGCCTTGGCAAGGTCCGGCATGATGATGTCGGTCGCCTCCTGCTGCAGCAGGTCGAGGAAATCGTAACGTGTGTACTGGTTTTCGCCGGTGCAGATGGCCGTGCTGCTGCTGGCGCGCACCTGCGCCATCGCGGCGACGTTTTCGGCCGGAACGGGCTCCTCCAGCCAGAGCAGGCGCAGGTCCTCAAGCGCGTGGGCAAGGATGATGGCCGAAGGCAGATCGAATTGACCATGGCAATCGATCGCCAGGTCGATTTCTGGCCCGATGGCCCCGCGCACGCCCTCCACCAGGCCGACGATATGTGACATCTCCTGCGCACTGACGCTCCAGTTCCACGAGTCGCGACGGCCAACGCCGGTGCCGTCAACGTCGAACTTGATGGCGTTGTAGCCCTCGTCGAGGACTTCCAGGGCCTTGTCGGCCCAGGTTCGGGGGTCGTTGCTTTCACCGAAATGGCAATCCGCATAAAGACAAATGCTGTCCCTGAAGCGGCCGCCCAGCAGTTGCCAAACCGGAAGCCCCAGCGCCTTGCCGGCGAGATCGAAGAGCGCGTTTTCGATGCCCGTTATGGCGAAGATGATGGGCGGTGCCGACGTACCGCCGTAGCGTCCGCTGCGCCGCAGGCCTTCGTAGATCGGGGCGATATTGAGCGGGTCCTTGCCCAGCAGGCGGGGTTTAAGGTGCAAAATCGCTTCCTTGACCGCGAAGCCGGAGGCCATGGCGGCAGCTGAATTGCATTCACCGGTGCCGTAGATGCCTTCGTCCGTGTAGATGCGCACGAAAGTCCACACGCTGCCGCCGCTGTGCGGTTCCCGACGACCAATCACACAAGCCTGCACGTCGATAATCTTCACGGTGTCACCCTGTCATGTTGATGCGCACAAGCGCCGAATGTACTACACTCGCCTGGCACGCGCATATTCACGATACAGGGTCCGGGAATGCACAGAATCTGGTTTGAGTGGGCGTACGGGCCGGAATACGATGGCCTGATCGGCGAGGACGTGGAGCGACTGGCAGCTGACCAGGGAAGTGCCGACGGCTTTCAGAACATTGAAAGTGCACAAGCGGTCATCGCCGGGGGGTTGCCTTATGACGAGGTGATGATGCGGCGCGCGCCGGAGTTGCTGGTCATCGCGCGCACGGGCATCGGCTTTGACAAGGTAGACCTGGAACAGGCGACCCGTCACGGCATCGCCGTAGTCAACACGCCGGACGGACCCACCATGTCAACGGCGGAACTGGCCCTCAGCCTGCTCATGGGCGTGGCCAAAAATTTGCCGACCATTCGGGAGGACATGCGCAGGAATCTGATCGACGAGGTACCGCGGCCAACCTACCGCGCCATCGAACTGGCAGGCAGGCAGCTGGGCCTGGTCGGGTTGGGGCGCATCGGCAGCCACGTCGCCAGAGTCGCGCTGGCCATGGGCATGGAGGTGCAGGCCCATGACCCCTTTCTTTCGTCCGAACACATGCAGGGGCTGGGCGTAACTCCGGTCGATTCCCTGGAAACCTTGCTGGCCACTTCTGACGTCGTTTCGCTGCATTTGCCGCTCAACGAAGACACGCGTCACGTCATGAATGCGGAGCGCTTTTCGCAGATGAAAGATGATGCCATTTTCATCAACGTCTCCCGCGGCGGTCACGTCGATGAACCGGCCCTGATGGTTGCCCTGGACAGTGGCAGACTGTTTGGCGTCGGCCTCGACGTCTGCGATCCGGAGCCTCCCATGCCGGACAACCCGCTTCTTACCCATGAACGCGTCATTTTGACGCCCCACATTGCGGGCTCCACGCCGCGCGCCAATTACAAGATGCTGGACATGGCGATGGCGCAGGTGAGACAGGTATTTGCGGGCGAACGGCCGCCGTTTCTGTTGAACCCGGATGTCTGGCCGAAAGTCGCAAAGCGCCTGGAGGCAAGCCAGCCGTGAAGCCCGCAAACCTGCTCTTCATCCTTTCGGACCAGCACAACGTCAACGTACTTGGCAGTAGCGGCAACAGCGCAGCGCGCACGCCCAACCTGGACGGATTGGCGGCCCGCGGGACGCGCTTTGCCAACGCCTACACCAATTGCCCGATATGCGTGCCGGCGCGCGCCTCCCTGGCGACAGGGCAGTATGTGCACAGGATTCGCCACTGGGACAACGCCTTTCCCTGGAACGGGACGCCCCGGGGATGGGGACACCGGTTGCGGGAGCAGGGATACAACGTCACGTCGATTGGCAAGCTGCATTTCCGCAGCGCCGATGACGACAACGGCTTTACCGAGGAAATTGACCCCCTCCACATCGTGGAGGGGCAGGGCGACCTGCTTTCCTGCATCCGCGACGACCCGCCCAGGCGGGACAGTCGCAGTTGCATTAGCGAAGCCGGCCCCGGCGACTCGACCTATCTGCAGTACGACGCGAGCAACACCGCTCACGCGCTGCACTGGCTGAAGCAACACGCCAGTGATGACAAGCCCTGGGTGCTTTTTCTGTCCCTGGTGTGCCCCCATCCGCCCTTTATCGCGCCGCCGGATTTCTACGCCAGGCAGGACCCTCGGTCGCTGCCCATGCCGCCACAGTGGCAAGAGGCTGACTGGCCGCGGCATCCGGTACTGGACAACATGCGACGCTTCTTCAATCTTGAACCTGCCTTCGACGAGGAGACGCTGCGGAAGTTGCTGGCGACGTATTACGCCGTTTGCGAGTACGTGGACGCCAACGTCGGTGCGGTGATCGCTGCCCTGGATGAGTTTGGTTTGAACGAATGCACCCGCGTCGTTTACAGCACGGACCACGGCGAAAGCCTGGGTGCGCGCGGCCTTTTCGGCAAGTTCACCATGTATGAAGAGGCCGCCGCAGTCCCGCTCATCATGGCCGGGTCGGACGTGCCTGCGGGAAATATCGTGCAAACGCCGGTCTCGCTGCTCGATATGGCGCCTACGATTCTGGAAGCCGTCGATGCCAGACCTGACGACTGGTCGGAGCAGTTGCCCGGACAGTCCCTGTGGTCGTTGATGCAGGAACCTGACCAGGACCGCAGCGTACTTTCCGAGTACCATACGGTCGGCACGCGGCATGGTTACTTCATGCTTCGCGACCTGCGCTACAAGTACGTGCACTATGTCAATGGGCCGCCGCAACTCTTCGATCTGATCGACGACCCCCGGGAAGTCAGGGATCTGGCGGGCCTGCCAGAGTTCGGCCCGGTGCTCGAGAAACGTGAATCGCGCCTGAGGTCCATGCTGGATCCCGAGGCGGTCGATGCCCAGGCGCGGGCGGACCAGCGCGCCAGGGTGGAAGCCTTCGGTGGCGAAGCCACCGTGCGCGCCCGCGGAACCTTCGCCAATTCGCCGGTCCCCGGTGAGGAACCGGGATTCAGGCGTTACGATTCAAGATAGCGGAACTTCGTTTATTGGCGTGATCGGCCGCTCACCCCGCAGCACCTGCGCGACGTTTTCAAAGCTTTGGCGGCGCGAGAGATAGCGGGCCTCCTGCGTGCCGCCCCCGACGTGGGGTGCCAGCACGACGTTGTCCATCGAGAGCAGGGCGGGGTGAACGAGCGGCTCCCGCTCGAAGACATCCAGCGCCGCGCCCGCCAGGTGACCGGACTGCAACGCCTGGACCAGCGCCCCTTCGTCCACGACCGGGCCGCGCGCCATGTTGATCAGCCAGGCGCCGCGTTTCATGGAGCGCAGGCGTTCCGCATTCAGCAAGTGTTGCGTTTCCCCTGTTAGTGGCGTGTGCAGCGAGACGATGTCCGCTTCGCCCAACAGGTCTTCAAGGCTGCGGGATTCGGCGTCGTTGCAAACGCTGCGGCGCGTATACAGGATGCGCATGCCAAAGGCCCGCGCGCGCTCTGCGACCGCCACTCCGGTGCGTCCGTAGCCGACGATGCCAAGGACCCTGTCGCGCAGCAGGAGTCCGTCCCAGACTCCCGGCTCAAAGCGTTTCCACTGGCCGGCACGGACATAGCGATCGCCCAGGGCCAGCATGCGAAGGGCGGCGAGGATCATCGCCAGCGTGAAATCCGCGGTCGATTCGTAAAAGGCGTCGGGCGTGTTGCAGCCCCATACGCCGCGTTCACTCAAATGGTCCGGGTCCATGTTGTTGTAACCGGCGGCGACGTTGGCGATGACCCGGATTCCAGGGCCGGCGTCGAGCAATTCATCATCAATCAGCAGCTCGCCCTGGTTGACAATGGCGCTCAGTTGCGGGGCCAGTTCCAGGACTTCCGCGCGTGGCATCGTCAGGCCGCCACCCGGACCCTGCAGGACGTTAGCCAGGCCCTGGACAGGTTTAATGACGTCTTCCGGGACCAGATTGGTGCTCAGTACAAGAGGCAGACCCATCGCTGTTCCTTTCGCAAACGCTTACCAGCAACAATAGCCGCCGTCGACGACCATATCATGGCCGGTCATGAAGTCTGAGGCAGGCGCAGCAAGATAGACGACTGCGCCCTGCAGGTCCGGTACTTCACACATGCGGCCCATCGGGGTCAACGCCATCCACGTGGGTGCATACTCCTGCCCGAGAGGCGTGTAGAGCAGGTCTTCGACCAGTTTTGTGTGTGTGTAGCCCGGGCTTATGCTGTTGACGCGAATGCCGCGAGGCGCCCATTCGGCAGCCAGAGAGCGGGTCAGGTGCAACACGCCGGCCTTGGTGGTGTTGTAGACTGCCTGCTTCTGCGGCGTGTTGACGACGCTGGCGGACATTGAGGCCGTGTTGATGATCTTGCCATAGCCGGCCTTCAACATGATGCGGGCCTCGGCCTGGGCGCAACGAAAGACCCCCTTGAGGTTCAGGTCGTTGATCTTGTCCCAGTTTTCCTCGCTCACGTCCTCGGCGGCGGTCCAGTCCGCCATGCCCGCATTGTTGACGGCTATCGTGAGTCGGCCCCAACGCCCAAGGACCGAGTCGACCATTCGCTGAATGTCCTCTTCGACAGTGACGTCGGCGCTGATGGCCAGGGCGTCAATGTTTTTGTCTGCCAGTTCGTCAACGACCTGCGAGGCCAGTTCCCCGTCCAGATCAACGACGGCGACGGCGGCGCCGGCTTCCCCCAGGGCGTGGGCATAACCCCGTCCGATTCCCTGACCTGCGCCCGTAACCAGCGCCACGCGGCCCTCCAGGCGAAAGCGATCCAGAATCGGCGCGGCCGAAAGGACCGTGTCGCTCATGAGCTACCCCTTCAAGTGAAACACGATCTGCACAGTATAGCCTAGCGCGATTCATCCAGCGGGCCGGCCCAGGTTGACCGTCAGGCAAGGCTATGCTAGGATGTCGCGCCGTCAGGGGCAAATGAACGATGAAGACAGTTGTTGCGTTTCAGGGCATTGAGGGTGCCAATTCGGACCTGGCCATCCGCCAGCATTTCGGCGACAAGGTTGAAGTTTTCCCTTGCCGCAATCTGGAGGACGTGTTTTCCGCCATTCGTCGCAATCACGACGTGGTTTATGGCCTGCTGCCGGTCGAAAACGTACAGGCTGGCGCCGTAACCCAGGCCTACGAATTGCTGATGGACTCCGATTTCCGCATTCAGGCGGACGTTGTGTTGCATGTGCGTCACGCCTTGTTGGCGGCGCCCGGCAGCAAGGTGGCTGATCTGAAGCGCGTGCGCTCGCACCCGCACGCCCTGGCCCAGTGCGATCGTTTTTTGCGGCGTAACAGTCTGGTCCCTGTCCCCTGGTATGACACCGCAGGTTCGGCGAAGGACCTGGCCGAAGAGCCGGAAAAGGGCACTGCGGCAATTGCTTCCGGGCTGGCCGGTGAGCTTTATGGCCTGGAAGTGCTGGAAAGCAATATTGAGGATATTGAATTCAATTACACCCGTTTTTTCCTGTTGGGCCACGATGATCCCCCCATGGCGGAGTACAACAAGACGTCGATCGTCTTTGCAACGAGGCAGCGGCCCGCCGCGCTTTACGACTGTCTTGGAGAATTTGCCAGGCGCGACATCAATCTGACGAAAATCGAATCGCGCCCGCGCCCGAATCGACCCTGGGAACCGGTCTTTTACCTGGATTTCGAGGGCCATTGGCAGGAACCCCACGTGCAGGAGATGATGGCGGGTCTCCTGCAACGGGCCTCCTTTGTGAAGTCACTGGGTTCCTATCCGGCGGTTCGTACCGGCATGCAACTGGTCGGCATTTAAGGACACTGGCATGGAGAAACTTCCTGTCGCCATTCTCGGCGCCACGGGCGCGGTCGGGCAACGTTTCGTGCAGCTGCTCGAAAACCATCCCTGGTTTGAGGTTGCCGAGTTGACCGGCTCTACCAGTGCCGGCCATCTGTATGGCGACGTCGTGCGCTGGCATCTGGCAGGCAGACCACCCAAATCAGTCTCCGACCTGCATGTGAAATCCAGTGACTCGTCCTTGCAGTCAGCGCTGGTCTTTTCTGCACTTCCCTCGGCGGCCGCCCGGGAACTCGAATTCGATCTGGCGGCGGCCGGTCATGTCGTCTGCACGAATGCATCGGCCAACCGCATGAAGGTCGACGTCCCCCTGCTGCTGCCGGAAGCCAACGCAGACCACATTCGCCTCGTCGACGTGCAGCGGGAAAGGCGCGGCTTTCGCGGCGGTGCGATCATCGCCAATTCCAATTGCACCAGCATGCCGGTGGTGATGTCTCTCGCGCCACTGCGTCGCTTCGGCATCCGCAGGGTCCACATGGTCAGTGAACAGGCCATCAGCGGCGCAGGATACCCGGGCGTGGCTTCCATGGACATCATTGACAACGTCATCCCCTGGGTCAGCGGTGACGAGGGCAAAATGGAAAGTGAGCCGCTCAAGATGCTGGGCGAACTCAGCGACGGCGATGTGGAATGGCTGCCGGCCATAGCTGCCGCCACCTGCACCCGCGTGCCGGTGATCGACGGGCATCTGGTTAACCTGTCGCTGGAACTGGCCGAGGCGCCCGCACTGGATGACATCCATGCGGCCTGGCGAAACTTTCGCGGACCGCAGCCAGTGCCCTGTCTGCCTTCCGCGCCGGAAAGGCCGCTGCAGGTCTTCACCGAGGTCGATCGCCCGCAAATTCGCCTGGACCGCATGGCCGGTAAGGGTATGTCCACCTCGGTGGGCCGATTGCGCGAATGCCCCGTTCTTGGCTACCGATTCGCGGCCCTGACCCACAATACGATTCGTGGCGCTGCCGGTTGCAGCATCCTCAATGCCGAATTGCTGGCTGTGCAGGGTTACCTGGGCAGCTTCCGGCCAGAACCTGCCATGGTACATGCCTGAGCGCAGTATTTTCATCGCCGGCTTTGATGGCTATCTTGGTTGGCCGCTCACACAACACTTGCTTCAATGCGGCCACGTCGTTGCCGGTCTGGATGCCATGCTGCGCCGCGATCAGGTTGCAGAACTTGGAGCCTGCAGCGCCATCCCGATTGCCTCGCCGCAGGAGCGAATGGCGGCGCTGGGCGAACACTTTCACCAGGCAACGGACTTGCGAACCGGAAACATGCTGGACTTCGCTACCCTGCGCGCCTTTCTGGAAGAGTTCCAGCCGGACACCGTCGTGCATCTGGCGGAAATACCGTCCGCTGCCTGGTCCATGATCGATCAGGCGCACAGCAGTTTCACACAGCACAACAACGTCATCGGCACGCTGAACTTGCTCTGGGCCATGCATGAAGTCTGTCCGGAAGCGCATCTGGTCAAGCTGGGCACGATGGGCGAATATGGTACGCCGGCCATGCCCATTCCTGAGGGGTTCTTTGAGCCCGAGTTCCGCGGGCGGCGCGATCGTCTGCCCTTTCCTCGCCAGGCGGGCAGTTTCTATCACTGGAGCAAGGTGCACGATTCCAACAACACCATGTTCGCCTGCCGGCTCTGGGGCCTGCGCTCGACCGACATCATGCAAGGGGTGGTTTTCGGCACGGGAATCGACGGTCAGGCGGAAGACCCGCGGCTCAAGACCCGGCTGGACTTCGACCAGTGTTTCGGCACGGTCGTCAACCGCTTTTGTTGTCAGGCGGTCATTGGGCATCCCCTTACGCCCTACGGTGAGGGCGGGCAGAAGCGAGGCTTTTTGCCGCTGCGTGACGTCATGCAATGTCTGAGCCTCGTCATTGACAGTCCGCCGGAAGCGGGCGACTATCGCGTCATCAACCAGTTCGACGCCTGCTACACAGTCAACGAGATCGCGTCAATGGTGAGGCAGGTCGCTGCGGGGGAGGGCATGGAAGTGGACATCCTGCCGCTTGAGAATCCCCGTCTCGAATCCACGTACCATGAGTACCAGCCGGACCGGGAGAAATTGTCGGCGCTGGGATACCGGCCTTCTGGGTCGCCCCGACGGGAAATCAGGTTGATGCTGGAAGACCTTTCGCCCTACCGCGAACGAATCGAAGCGCGGGCAAAATTGCTACTGCCTGACATCCGCTGGGACGGACAGCATCGACGGTTGAGGGCTCTGGGCAGGGAGGCTGCCGGATGATTACGTACCGCGAACTGGCGCAGCTCTCCAATGATGAACGACGCCTGCTTATGCGACGCGCGGAGACGGATATCCGCAGCCTCTTGCCGGTTGTGCAGGAAGTCGTTGACCAGGTGCGAGCGTGTGGCGATGAGGCCCTGGTCTCTTTTGCCCGTCGTTGGGATTGCGCTGAATTTGACGCCAGCCTTCTACGCGCCTCCGATGAAGATTTCGTTGCCGCGAGAGAGGCGGTCAGCGACGAGGTGATTGCGGCCATCGAAGCTGCCCACGACAACATTCGCAAGTTCCATCGAAAGCAGGTGCCGGAAGAAATGTGGTTCAGCGAGCTGCAGCCCGGAGTCATGGCCGGGGAAATGGTCACGCCAATTGCCAGCGTCGGCCTCTATGTGCCTCGTGGCAAGGGAGCCTTTCCCTCTGTGATGCTGATGCTGGCCACACCTGCCCGGGTTGCGGCGGTGCCTCGGGTTGTCGTGGTGACACCACCGGCTCCGGATGGACGGGCCGACCCCGGTACTCTGGTGGCGGCCCAAATCTGTGGCATTGATGAGGTCTTTGTTGTCGGTGGAAGTCAGGCCATCGCCGCCCTGGCCTTCGGGACGGAGATGGTTCCACGGGTGGACAAGGTCGTTGGGCCGGGCAACCAGTATGTGTCGGCCGCCAAACGCCTGCTCTACGGCGACATCGACGTCGGTTTACCGGCCGGACCCAGCGAAGCCGTCATTCTCTGTGACGAGGGGGCGGATCCCCGACTGGCGGCGCTTGACTTGCTGGTGGAGGCCGAACATGGACCGGATTCGGCGGCGCTACTGGTCACGCACAGCCGCAGCGTGGCCGATGGCGTCCTGGAAGTCTTGCCTGGCCTGATCGACGAGCTTCCGGCCTGGCGACGCGAATTCGTTGCCAGGGTGTTGTCAGGCTACGGCGGCATTCTGCTAACGCAGAGTCTGGACGACTCAATCGCCTTCGTCAACGACTATGCGCCGGAGCATCTGGAATTGCTGACTGACGAGCCCTTTGTCACTTTGAACAGAATTCAAAACGCCGGTGAAATCCTGCTTGGGCCGCTGACGCCAATTCCCCTTGCCAATTACTGCCTCGGCCTTAATGCGATCCTGCCAACGGGGGGCTTTGCGCGCAGTTTTTCGTCGGTCAGCGTCCATGACTTTCTCAAGCGCAGTGGGGTCGCTTACTTGTCGCGGGAAGGCTATGAACGCCTGCAGGGCGTGGCCATAACGCTGGCAGACTACGAAGATTTTCCGGCCCATGCCCTGGCATTGCGACGGCGCAACGAGATTTTTTCGCATGAGTGACGCTGTGTTGCAGCGCATCCAGCAACTGCAATTCAGCGATCCGGAGGAAGCCGCGTCCCGCCTGCTGCCCCTTTTGCGCGATTTTGTCCAGTTGGACATCGCGGACATTCAAATCCGCCCTTTGGCCGTTTCGCTCAATTCGATCAATGGAACGCTGACCCTGGCCGACGGGCAACGCCTGTTTTTCAAGACGCACGTCGAACCGGACAGCACCATCAGCGAGTACTATCAGGCGGAAGCCCTGTCGCAGGCTGGATGGCCGGTTGTTCGCCCCCTCCACAGTTCCACGGCCTGGGGCAGGCAATTGCTGATTTACGAACTCGTCGACGACCCCACCGTTTTCGATCTGGCCTGGCAAATCGAGACTGGCGACCGCACACACTGTGAGTCCCTGTGGCGCGCCCAACACAGGAGCGACGACGAATTGCTGGCCCTGTATCTGCCTTCCCTTGCGTGGCAATCGGCGGAGGAGGCGGGCGCAGCGGCAGTGCACCAGTTGTTCTGGCACCGTCTGACCGGCGGCAGGATGGCGACTTTCTATGGCGAGAGCGCCGCCTTTGCCTTGCCGCAGGGACGATTCTCAAGAGATGAAGTCTGGCAGGCCCGTTGGACGATCAATGGCCAGCGATACGAAGAAACCATGGCGTCACTGGTCAACCTCGCCGGCGAAAGAATCAGGCCTGCCAGGCCCGGGCCGTCCATCGTGGGCCATGGCGATGCGCACAACGGCAACGTTTTCCTGCGAAGGGTGTTGCAAGGGATGGTCTACTTTGACCCGGCCTTTGCGGGCCGCCATCACCCGCTCCTGGACCTGGCCAAGCCCCTGTTTCACAACGTGTTTGCCATGTGGATGTATTTCCCCCGGGAAAAGGCAGCTGTGACCGATGTCCGCGTTCAGGTAGCCGCGGACGGTCGCTGGCAGGTTGAGCACGACTACACTTTGCCGCCGCTGCGAGAGATGTTTTTCCGCAGCAAGCTGGAACGGGTCCTGCTGCCCCTGTTGCGCGAGTTGTCTTCTCGAGGCTGGCTGGAACCGGACTGGCGACGCTATCTCAAGCTGGCGCTGTTTTGTTGCCCGCTGCTGACCATGAATCTGGCGGACAGTTCCCGCTTTCCTCCCGCCATCAGCCTGCTGGGTTTGGGCCAGGCGATTGAAGCCGGCGCGGAGAGTCGGGGGCGTAGAAGTCGACTGGACCAGGCGCTGGACGAGATTGAGGCTCAGCTCTGAGGCGAGTCGTCGAGGAGCCGTTGCAGGCGCAACCAGGACGGCGATTCCTCAAGAAAGACGTGACGCAAGGGGCGGGCGCTGGCCTGTCTTCCGCCAATTGAGCGCAGATACTCGACGGCTGGCAACAACTGGTCTGCGGAAATCACCAGGGTCACAGCGTAACCGCGCTGGCCGGCATCATTCCAGGTTGGGGCGAGCGTCGGGCCTTCCAGACCGCGGGTCACCGGATTGTCCATGATCTTCCGGGCCAGGCGCCCGGGGTCCTCTCCTGCCAGATTGGCGCTGAGCAGGTAACGTTCCCGTCCCTGCAGGGCGGCGTCCGTCAACTCCAGCAAGGTCCGCAGAAGTTTTCGCGGTCCCTGGCCCAGGGCCTGCAGGCGACCACGGTTGCCGATCAAGGTCGCCTGGGATTTCAAAAGTGTGCCACCGCGCAGGGGCCTGAGGTGGTTTTCGCGCAAGGTTGTGCCCGTCTGGCTCAGGTCGATGACGCAGTCGGCATAGCCCAGAGTGGGCGCTGCCTCAATGGCGCCCTCGGCCCGGACCAGGCTGTAGTGATGCAGACCATGCGCATGCAGAAATTGCCGGGCCAGATGATTGAAATTGGTGGCAATCCGCAGGTTGCGGTGATGGTACTGACGGAAGTCCTGGGCGACGTCGACCAGGTCCGCCATGCCCTGAACGTCGACCCAGGTCGTCGGGACGGCCAGTTGAAGCTGGCAATGTCCGTAGCCCAGTTGGTCGTTGATCGTTAGCAGGTCATCGCTTTCCAGTTCACGCACCAGGTCGTAACCGGCGATACCCAGTTCGACAGTACCCGCTTCCACCTTGGCCACCACGTCCTTTACACGCTGAAACAGGACGTCTACGCCAGGCAGGGTGCGGACGCTGCCCGTGTACTGGCGCGGGTTGGGCTTGTGTACGGCCAGACCGCAATCGCGCAGAAAGTCAAGTGTAGGCTCGGCCAGCACGCCCCTGCTGGGCAGCGCCAGCGTGATTCTCTCAGGCACCGCGTAGCGCCTCCAGCAATGCAGTCGGTTCATCCAGGCTGAACATCCTGTCGCGCCAGCGAATACGGCCATCTGCATCCGTCACCAGAGAGTCCGCCTGCAACACGTTTCCCAGTTCAGCGGGGAGACCCTCTGACCGCAACAGGCGGGCCAGACGGGTCGCAGCGAAACTGTTTTCGCCGTCCAGCAGGATCGAACAGGAGTCGACCGCTGGCATCGCAGACCGGGCAGCTTCCAGGCCTTCCAGCCAGCAGGCGAAGCCAACAGCCGGCACCGGGTCTGGCGCGCCCATGAATACGAGCAACTCATCATAACGCCCGCCGCCTCCCAGGTGTTGGCCATCTGCGCCGTGTATCTCGAAGACCATGCCGCTGTAATAGTCCCGGTCGCGCGCGAGGTCGGGTTGAATGAAAATCTTCTCCAGCGACAGCCCGTAGCTGCCCAGCAAGGCCAGGCTCTCTTGCCAGCTGTGCAAGATTGGGCGGGCTTCCTCCGGAGTGATTTCATTCAACGCCGTGAAGGCTTGGTCTGAGGGCAGGCTGAGCTGGCACAGGCGATGCAGCAGGTCCAATGCCCTGACCACCTGGTCCCGTTCACTCATTCGCTGACGCTTCCTCAGCATTCGCCTGGCGATGTCCCGGTGGTCGCGCCCGCCCATCGCTGTTCCATGCAGGGAAGTGCGCAGGAGTTGGGCGAGGGCTGTTTCGTCCACTGTTTCAGCGGCAGGCAATGGCGCGAACGATGACTTTTCAGATGCGCCGGCCAACTGGACTTCAAACAACTCCAGCACATGGTCCCTGCCGTGCTGGCGGAGATTGCGCAGATTGTTGATCAGAAAGCGTTCCGTGCGTTCGTCCAGGGAGAACTGCGCCAGCATCTGTCGCATGAGCCCGACGTGGCCAACCACCAGACGCCAGTTGGAGACGTCCAGTTCCTGCAGGCTGGTCAGGGCCAGCGCCATGATTTCAGCATCGGCAGCCGGACCGTTCAGTCCGAACAGTTCCGCGCCATAACTAAATCTCTGACAGGCCCTGGATGTTCCTTGCCGGCTTTCCTCAAAGACCTGCCCAACGAATTGCCAGCGCTTCACCCCGCTGAAGTTGCCATGCACGTAATGACGGGCTGCCTGGGAGGTGAATTCCGGCCGCAGGGCAAGTTCGCGACCGCCGCGCACAAAAGTGAAAAGGCGCGAAATCATGCGGTCTCCGGCTCGCGTCAGGAACAGACTGGCGTCACCAACGACGGGAGTCTCCAGTAGTTGATACCCGTAGCCCGCCATGTGGTCTCGCAAGAGGGTCACAGGCCGGTCCCTGTCAAGGAATTGAGCGGTCATGGAATTATCCTTGAGCGGAATGCAAACATCATATCGGCAACGCTTGCGCATGCAAGAGCGACACACTCGCAATTGTCGCTCGCTACCGGGAATCCTATACTTGCGCCAGGACAAGGGGGTGCCAATGCGCGAATTTGCACAGCGACTGATGATGCAGGGCCAGTTGGCGGCGCCAAATGTGGCGACGGCGATATTCGGGACGGCCGGCAGCGAAGGGCAGGCGATTTACCTGGGGCAGCCAGCCCTGCGGATCGGGCTGTGGCCCATTCAGTCTGGCGAAGAACCCGGGACGGCGATGGGGCTGTTCACCCTGTTGGGCTTGCTGCTGGAGCGTTGGCAGGGCGTACGTGTCTACCGTCTGGCGGCCAGGGTTGAAGGAGACCCGGACTCCTGGCGCTGGTCGATGCCTGCGTCGCAGTTTGGCGTGGACGACTGGCAACTGGATGATCTGGACGACAACGTGGGCATCTGGGGCGAACTGGAGACTCCGCCGGATGGCTTGCGGCTCGTCCTGAACGTGGAGGACGACCGCCAGCCCGAAGATGCCCCACCGGCCGTATTTCGCCAGGAAGCGACCGACCTGATGGCTCTGGTCAACGCTTTGCACGGGTTCAGCGAACGCATTGTTCACTCCCTGGGATTTCAGGACCTGCGACGGCATGCTCCCTTGTATGCAGGTCCAGAAAATGAAACGGCACTGCAGGATGCGCTCGAACTGGCCTTTCAACTTGAGTTGCGACTCTTTTTGCAGCTGTGGGGGCAAGTCTGGCCGGATACCGGGCCTGGCGAGATTTTTCAGAAAATTGCAGGGATGGCCACCGGGTCGGGCGATTTCGTGCCCTGGTTGTATGCCAGCAGCCTTGCCCGCTGGTTGCGTCATTCCGGGGACTCAAGCGGCATCCAGGCCGTTGCGGACCTAAATATAGCGTTGCTGCGGGCGCATGAAGCGGCGGCCATCATTTATGGATCAGGTCTGTTCGCCGAAGGACAGGTGAATGCGGCTTACGACCTGCTGGAAGCGCAGGAAAGCCCCGGCCCGTCCATGGTGTTGACTCTCGCCGACCTCTACCGTCAGGGCGGACGGGTGACGGATGCGCTCGACCGGCTGCAAGCCGCCATCGAAAGTGAACGGACCAACGACGAGCTTCTGGTCTATTACGGCGACCTGCTGCAGGCCATGAATTTGGCCGGTCTGCCTTGCGACGGCTACGTATACCTTGACCCGGACGAAGACCCTGAAGAAGCGCAATTGCAGGAAGCGTTGCACGCGTGGGAGGCTGCAGCCAACATGGAGCCGAGGGATACACAGGTCTTGCAACGAATTCTGATCGCACGGGCCGAAATGGGGCTGGTGGACGACGAATTCTGGTCCCTTTTCGGGCGACTGGTGGCGCTGGATGAAGCCTGCGAAGCGCTGCGACAGGTCATTGATGCCTGTTACAACCTGGAATCGTTGAAGCCAGCCCAGGATATTCTTCAACAGGCTTGCGACAAGGATCCAGGGAATGTCGAACTGGGCCTGAATCTGGCCGAGGTATTGCTGGTGGAGCAGGAGGAAGACGCACTGCTGCGTCTGCTGGGAAAACTGAATACGTTAGCGGCCGATGAGACTGCGCAGGCCGAACTGGCCCGGCTGCGTCTCATGCTGGAAGAACCCGACCTGGAGTGGCGGCTGGGAGAAATCGAGGGAGTGCTCGACGCAGGAAATACCATCCGCAGCGAGGACACGGAATGGCTGGAGGGCATCCTGGAGGACGCACCCGGTCTGGGCGGGTTGCATGCCCTGCTGGGACGGGCCTACCTGGGTTGGGGCGAAGACGCCACGGCGCTGGAAATCCTGCTGGATGGCTACAGGCGCTACCCCGCTGACGCCGAGTTGGCGGCCCTGCTGGGAGAGCAGCTGTGGCAGGCCGGTGAGGCGGAACTGGCCTTCGAGTATCTCGGCAAGGGCCTGGGGGAGAACCCAAACGACGTCCCCTTGCTGGCGCTGACCGGCCGCTTCCTATTTGAAGATGGTCAGGACGAGGCGGCACGCGGCTGTCTGGCGCGGGCGGAAGCGTTGGCGTCCCGCCATCCGGCGTTGCAGCAGGCCCGCGTCCACATCGCGGCCACATTGGCCGGTTGACCGGTGGAGTCACTCAAGCACGACGGTTTCGCTGCGGCCCGCGCTCAGTTCGCGCAGGGCCTGGGCAAACGCAGGACTCGTCGCAACGGGAAAACGCGCAAAGATCGTCACCCTGGCGCCGAACTCTGTGTCCCTGATTTCGCCATCGAAGCGATTCACCAGTTGCCGGACCTGCTCAAAGAGCGCGTAGGACACTTCGAAGCCAAGCATCTGGCGATCAATTTTGTACTCTGTGTTCAGCCGGGAGAGTCCCTGCCGGGCGGCCTTGCTGTAGGCCCGGACCAGGCCACCGGTGCCCAGTTTCGTGCCGCCAAAGTATCGCGTCACCACGACAAGGATGTCGCCAATATCCGAGCCCCGCAGCACAGCCAGAACGGGTGGGCCGGCGGTGCCCGAGGGCTCACCGTCATCGCTCATGCCTTCCGTCACGCTTTTCCCGTGGCCAACGCGAAAGGCATAGACGTGGTGCGAGGCATCCGGCATTTCCGCCCGAATCGTCGCCAGGCTGTCACGGGCCGCTTTCACCGTGTCAATATGGCAAATGCTGGTTACAAAACGGGAGTTGACGACGGTCAGGGTGTGCCTCTGCGATTCTCGCGGCACGAGGTATCCGCCGGCGCTTTCGCGTGATTCCATGTTTCCGGAACAAACCCGGTAAAACAACAGAGTCTGATAACTTACCATGTTGAAGATGGATAGCGACAGTTCAGCGGAAAACCCGCCGTTACGACTGCCGGTGAAGCGCCTTTTGGCTGGACCGGGTATCGCCCTGGCCATCTATCTCGCCATGTTGCTGGCCGTCAACTCCCTGGAATTGCTGCAGCAACTTGGGCAGTTCCCTGTTCTGCTGCTCCTGCCCCTTGCCATGCTAAAAGTCCTGACCTGGCTTTGCCGCTTTGTGGTGTGGCAACATTTTCTTGATGTCGCCGGCATCCGTGACCGGGTCAACGCGCGCAACAGCGCAATCCTCTATTTGGCCGGCCTGTCCCTGTCGGTGAGTCCGGGCAAATCTGCCGAGGCGCTGAAGGCGCTGGTCCTGAGGCGCTGGGCCGGGCTGCCACTAAGCATTGGCCTGCCCGTGGTCATGGCCGAGCGCGTCGTCGAAACCCTGTCAGTGTTGATTCTGTCGGCGCTGGTGTTGGCAGCCGGAGCCGCGGACCTCGCGCCCGTCCTCGCGCGCCATCTCTTGATCCTGGCCACTGCAGTGGTTCTGACCGGGCTGTTGTTTCTTCACAGTCCGTCAGCCCAACGCCGCATGTTGGCAGTTGTGGCAAACGTGCCTTTACTCAGGCATGCAATAGTCTGGCTTCGCGGATTCATCGCGGGCAGCAGTCAAATGTTGCAGGTACGCAATTTGCTTCGGGCATTGGTTCCCGCCATGCTGGCCACGACGGGGGATGCCCTGGTGCTGTTGGTCATTCTGGATGGATTCGGGTTGGCGTTGAATACGGAGTTGCTGTTCCAGGCGCTGTTGATCGTGTCCCTCACCCCCCTGATAGGCGCGCTAAGTGGCTTGCCCAATGGCGCCGGAATCACCGAACTGTCTGTCGCCACCATGTTGTTGACCCTGGTGGCGCCTTCGCAATCCGCAGTCACTCCTTCAAGTGCTGCGGCGGTCGCTCTGATTGAGGGCTTCTTTCACAAATGGCTGCGTGTGTTGGTCGGGCTTTTGGTTGCCCTGGTCTTCCGCAAGCGCCTGTTTTCTACGGAATTGCCTGCTGAAGCTGTGGGGAATTCAGCGACGGCGACGGCGACAGCGGGACAGGGACAGATGTATGACCTGGAGAGTTGAAACCCACGCCCATACGCTGTGGTCGAAGGACTCTCTCACTCGACCGGAAGCCATAATGCGCCTTTGTCGGGAGCGGCAAATCACACGTATTGCCATCACGGACCACAATACGGCCGAGGGAGCATTGTTCATGAAACGCATGGCTCCCGGGCTCGTCATCGTCGGTGAAGAAATCATGACCAGCGAGGGTGAGTTGCTGGCCTGGTTTGTGCGTGAAAGCGTGGCACCCGGTATGTCGCCAGCCCGGACGATCCGAATTTTACGCAATCAGGGGGCGGTCATCAGCGTGTCCCATCCCTTTGATCGTCTGCGACGGGGCGCCTGGCGGCAGGACCACCTGGAACGCATCATCGACGACGTCGATGCGATCGAAGTGTTCAATGCCCGCTGTGTCTGTTCCGCCGACAACGAACGCGCGCTGGCCTTTGCGCGCAAGCATGGAATTCCCGGAAGCGTCGGTTCCGATGCGCACTATGGCCCGGAGTATGGCCAGACGCTTCAACTGATGCGCCCCTTCGACGATGACCCGCAGGATTTCCTGGATGCCCTGCGCTCGGCCGACGCGCTCTGCAAGAGTAGTTCACACCTGGTGCATTTGAGCAGCACAGTCGCCAAATGGATGAAACGCGCCGGTTTCCGCCAGCCGCGTCAGTCATGACCCACCGGGGGCCTCTTCGCTGGTCGCAGTCCTCATCGCTTGACGGGGATTGTCTTCCCGCTCGATCAATCCACCCCTTGCCCCCGTCGCCCACCAGGCCGCCGCCAGCGCGATGGCCAGATAGCAAAGCAGGAGGAGCAACGCCAGTTGCCGCAAGCCCAACGCTGATTTCATGGCGGGCCATTTTTTGATTCAGAGGACAGGCGAACAAGCAGCGAAGCGGACAGCAAACTGGTCAGCAGGGCGCTACCCCCGTATCCAAGGAATGGCAGGGTGATGCCGGTCAGTGGCAACAGCCTTAGGACGCCGGCACAAATCAAAAGCCCCTGAATGCCGGGCAGCAAGGACATTCCCGCTGCCAATAGACTGCCGAACCTGTTGTCTCGCAGCTGCCAGGCGATGCGCAATCCGCGCAGGGTGTAGAGCGCCATGGATGTCACCAGTACCAGCACGCCGGTCAGGCCCCACTCCTCCGCCAGGGCAACCGCAATAAAGTCACTGTGTACGACGGGAACCAAACCGGGCTGGCCCTGCCCGACGCCAGCGCCCAAGACGCCTCCCTCGGCTATGGCGATCAGGCCCTGCACAACCTGGTACCCGTTGCCGTCTGCAAACGACCAGGGGTCAATCCATATGGTTACGCGTTGCTGCACAACATCCAGAAGAAACCAGGCGAGGATGAAACCGGTCAGCAGCAATAACAGGCTGGCAAGCACCAGGCGTCGGGAAGCGGCGGCAAGGTTCAGCAAAAGCAGCAGGACGATCCCGGTCACCAGCGCCGTCCCCGGGTCTCGCTGCCAGACCAGGATGAGCAGGGGAATGAGCCACAAGAGTATCCGCCAGCCCTGTCGGGCGAGCCATGGACGGATTTCAAGGTCCACCGGGCAACTGGCCAACCAGGCACAAAAGTGAATGACCAGAATGAGTTTGAGCAATTCTCCGGGCAGACCTGCGCTCTCGCCCTCCAGGACGCTGGCTGCAATAAGCAGGGCGATAATGAGGGCCAGGATCAGGCGACTGTATTTTGCCGGCACTTGCAGGAGCGGTCGCCAGGTGGCCAGCGCCAGTGCAAAAGACAGGCCCGCCGGCAACCAGAGGGTCTGCCGGTCCGCGAACGCCGGCAACAGGCGATCGATGAGCAGCAACCCCCAGCCCGCCGGCACCATGATGAGCGGAAAGATGAGCCTGTCGCGCTCTGGCATGTGGCGTACGAGCCACATTTGGCCCAGCGCCGCACAGCAGGCCCAGACGAGCAAATGAAGCCAGTGTGCAGGTTGGAAGGCCTCTCCACGCAGGATACCCAGTGAAAGAAAGTTTGTTGCCAGGAAGGCGGCTGTCAGCAGCAGCAGGGTTGAGTCAAGGCCCCTGGGCACGGGCATCAGGAGAAGCGGCGCGCTACAACGGGTCCAAGTTTGGCAAGCAGGTCAGCGGGTACCTGGTCCCGCTCGACCAGGATCGCGTCGTCCAGCGCTGTGTGGGCGTGGCTTGGCGTGTCCGGCCCGATTTGCTCAACCGCCGCAACGATGCCGGACTGAATCACGCGCAGGTTTTCCTGCATGACGGCCATCACCTTTTCGACCGTGACCACTTCGTCTTTCCATACGTCGAAGTCGGTGACATGTGCCAGCGAGGCGTAAGCGATTTCAGCCTCACGGGCCAAAAAGGCTTCGGGGCAGGCAGTCATGCCGATGATGCTGCAGCCCCATTGACGGTAGATCCGGCTTTCACCCCGAGTGCTAAAGCGCGGCCCCTCGATAATGATAAACGTGCCGCCTGAATGCACCCTGGCGCCACAACTGTTGATTGCATGGGTCAAAATCCTGCGCAGGGTCTCGCAGAAGGGATCAGCCACCGAAATGTGCGCCACCAGGTCGCGCCCAAAAAAAGACCCTGCCGGCCTTCGCCGGGTATGGTCGACCAGTTGGTCCGGGATAACGATGTCCCCAGGCAGAAAGTCTTTCCGCAGTGATCCGCAAGCGTTGACAGAAATGATGAAACGCACGCCAAGGGACTTGAGCGCGTATATGTTGGCGCGGTAGGGGACCTCGGAGGGGCTGAGGCGATGACCGTGGCCATGCCTTGCCAGAAATGCGACCCGTTTGCCCTGAAGCGCCCCGACGACGATTTCGCCGGATGGATCGCCCCAGGGCGTCTCCAACTTCAGGACTTGCCGATCGCTGATGCCGGGCATGGTGTAGAGCCCTGTGCCACCAATGACGGCGATTTCAACCTTGTCCGACATCATCGCCTTCCTCCCGTCGGGAGTAACCGGTCAGGACGGTTGAGACCTCTTGCCACAAGAATCGCGAAAGCAGCAACAGTATGGCCCCAAGCAGAACCAGGGACAGCAAATGCAGCAGGGGCGTGGCTGACCCGTTGGCCACCTGCATCAACCGGTCAGCAACAGCACCGGGTCGTCGGGTACGTTATCGGCCCAGACGTCGAATATTTCGATAGAGTCGTCCATCTCGACGCGGCGGTCATCCAGCCAGTTGCGGAACGCGAAGTTTCGCGCGTTGTCTGTTTCCAGGTCGCTGGCGTCGCGATTTTCCTTTGCCCTCAACTGGATGACATGCCAGCCAAACTCCGTCTCCACAGGGCCGATGGTGGCGCCTGGTTCTGCGGCCAAGACGGCTTCAGCAAAAGGTCTCACGAAGTTGTGAAGGGGGGTCCAGCCCAACTCTCCTCCGGCCCGGCCCGACCCTGCATCGACAGAATTGGCCATGGCCAGGGCTGCAAAGGAATCACCCTCCGCCAGGGCGACCAGCAGATCGTCTGCCTCGGAGCGTTCGGCAACCAGGATGTGACGCGCGTTGACCTGCACGATGCTGTCGCCAATGTCCAGCAAGTCGGCCGCCAGCGCTTCCCGCAGGGCCAGAGCCTCAAAGTGAGCGCGCAAACGACCCTGGTCGACTCTGGCGCTGCCGGCAAGATCGTTGAGGATACTTTCACGCAGTTCGCCCTGTTGCCTCTCCAGTTCTTCAGTCGTCTGTGTAGCCGTTGGCGGGACTGGCGTGAAGGTGGGAGTCGTAGCCGCAACCTCCGTCGCTGCCGGAGCCGCTTCCTCGACCAGCGGGGTCGCCGTGGCCGACGGGACCTGCCGGGGTGTGGGCGAAACAAAGGGCGTCCGGGTTGGGGAGGGGATCAGCGTCGCCTGGAGTTCGGGCGTCGGGTCCGCAGCGGGAGTCGGAGGATCCAGACCCAGGAATTCGTCAATTTGCCGGTCAATGTCATCCTGTGACACTTGCAGGCCTCTTGCTTCAGCCTCATGCCGGATCAAGGTGTTTTCGATCAGGACGTCCAGAATATTTGAGCCCAGCAAGTCAGGATCGTTGATCTGCGAAAGCCAGCCGCGCAAGGGTTCCTGGCCGGCATACTGGTTGGGGTCCAGTCCGCTGGCGTTGAGCAGGGCCACGTAGTTCGTAATGCGTGTATTCAGGATGGCGCGCTCAAGCCGGACGCGCTCCTGGAATTCGGAGATGGTGATGGAATCGCCACCAACGGAAGCGGCCACGCTGTTAGGCGTGACGACCAGTTCGATGACGACGGCTGCCACCAGGACCAGCACAACCAGGCCAATGGTAATGCCCGTGCCGGTGAGTACCCGACGCTGAAGCCGGGCTTCCCGCACTGCGCGCGATTCGTGGTCGCGTTCTGTCTGCGTTCCCTGTCTGGCAGAGGGGTTTCTGCGCCCTTGGGTCTGCCGTCGCCGTTTGGCCATCAACCCCGCTCCTGATTCTCAGGTTGGCCCGGTGCCACCCTTTTGGCGTCCGGCATCAGCGAACGTTGTCCGAACTCTCCACGAAGGGCAGCAAGGCGAGGTGACGGGCACGCTTGATTTCCCGGGCCAGCTGGCGCTGACAACGGGCGCAGTTGCCAGTCTGTCGTCGCGGTCGTATCTTGCCCGACTCGGTGATGTAGCGCTGCAAGATATCGACGTCCTTGTAATCAAAGCACTTGCCTTCCGGGCAATAGCGCATAACCCGTCGGCCACGCCGGCGCTGGATCGGGCGGTGGCGCCTGCGCCGGGGCCGTTCGTGAACGGCTGGCGCCCTTCTTTCGCTGGTCGTGCCTGCGGTTGTGTCGGCCATACAAATCTCCTTGTACCGTGGCTTGAAGCCTCCGGTCTGCTTGCGGTTTTCCCTGCAAGTGAGGATCAGTTTTCGTCAGAGCGCACGATGAGGTAGCGAAGAATAGCGCCAGACAGTTTGAGGCTTCTTTCGATTTCCGGCAGACCGGAAGGGTTGATGCTGGCTTCCATGATGACGTAATAACCGTCTTTCTGGTTGTCGATTTCATAGGCCAGTCGGCGGCGGCCCCAACGGTCGATTCGGGTGACCTGACCCAATTCTTCCGCCTCGACCCAGGTCTGCACTGTGCTGATCTGCTCGTTGATGCCCTCGTCTCCGCCGGATTCCATGCGGAGCACCAGGGCAAGTTCGTATGCGCGTTTCATCTTGTGGCGATTGTCTCCTTCCCTCGGGCCTGCCTCACTGTCACAGGGGCCTGTGCGTGAGGCGGAAAGTCTTAGTATTCGCTTGCGCTTCGATGGTGCCAGTATCTTCGTGAGCTGTCAATGGTCGCTTGCTGCCGAGATTTGAACTGGCCAGTGCGAGGCCGATGAGTAGCCAGAACAGGGAAATCGAGCCCTGGAAATCGAGGCGAAAGAAGTACATGTCTGCCACCGAATTGACCAGCAGGGTGAAAAGGGCAGCATGCACTCCCAAATGAATTGCGTCCAGTTCTTCACAAGTTCGTAGCCGGCGCCAGGCTCGTAGACCCAGCAGGAACAGGCCCGCCATCATGGTCAGGAACAACCCGACGCCGATCAGACCGATTTGATTGGCCATAATGAGGTACATGCTGGCTACGTCGGTGTAAAGGTCGATTGAAGGCGAGCCGGTGAAGCCGACGCCGGTCAGAGGATAGCGATTGATCAACCGCAGGGCGTCGCTGTATTCTCCAAGGCGCATTTGCGTCGCCAGGTCAGCACCGGTAAAGGCCTGCACCAGGCGTTCCAGCCAGGTTCGTGACCAGGGCAGGGCCAGTACGCCTGCGGCGACGAGTGGCAGTGCGGCCAGGAAGCGTCGGTAACGAACCACTCCGATAAACAGCAATCCCGCGCAAAGTGCCAGCAGGGAGGCGCGGGAATAGGTGAGAAAGAGAGCGACGACCGACACGACCAATATGGCCAGGGTAAACCAGCGCCAACGCAGGACCGGCCGGGTTGCGAACAGTTGACCAGCGACCAGGGTGGAAGTCACCGCCAGGGTCCCGCCCAGCAGGTTGGGATCTACCCAGGTGCCAATGGCCCGCTCCGCCAGTGCGGGATTGCTTTCGATATAGCGGATGACGCCGCCATTCGGATATCCGATGCGCGCCAGTCTGACCAGCGCCCGCTCACTGAAATCATCGGGCAACACGTAGAGGGTGACGGCCACTAGGGCCTGCAGACCGACCAGCAAAACCAGCAATGTGACCAGGCGTCTTAACATCTCTGGCCGCCGCAGCATGTCGACGATCACGAATGCCATGCTGATCGCAAGCAGGGTTTCCGCAAATTGACGCAGTCGATTCGGCGTTGGCGCTGCAAAACGCAGGCCGAGGGCAAAACTGAGCAGCAGCCACAGAACATATAGGACGACAAGCAAATGCACGGGGGTCAGGTGCAAGCGGCTGCGTCGGCCGGTCATCCATTGCATGAGCCAAACCAGAATGAAGGCTCCAAGCGCGACGTCCAGCAAGGTAGGCGTAACGATCAGCTTGAAAGGCAGCGTGCCAAAGGGCAGTAACATCACAACGGCAAGCAATACCTGTAGCGCAGCCTGCAGGTTGGTCAGCACGTAAAGGCCGGCCAGCACACCGAGCAGGGCGCCGATGGCGACAGTCGGTCCTGCCAGAGTCAGCAGGAGGCCAATCAGGGCTCCCGTGATCCCAATGGCGAGGCCGATGGCCAGGTCTCTGCGTGACACCTGGGGCGACGCCGGGGATTTCCACGACAGGTTCATGACTTGTGGAGGCGCGGGAGCAGCGAAAATGCGAGACTGAACAGGAGGGTCAGGCCGCTCAGCAGGGCGCCCAGTCTCCAGCTCAGCGGATCGTATTTCAATTCTACGACGTGGTCTCCCGCGGGCAGGGCAACTGCGCTCAGCGCGCCATAGGCCCGCAGCAATTCACTTTCCTCGCCGTCAACGAAGACCCGCCAGCCAGGGTAATGGGGCTGCGCCAGGCTGAGTACTGCGTTTGCGGGCGCGCTTGTCCGCACCTCGACATATTCAGGCGAAAAGCTGGTCACGCTGGCGGAGCCGGGACTGGCCGCGGCAGCGGGCTCCGGAACGGGCGCGCGATCCAGGATGATAACCTGCCGTTCGTCAAAGTCCGGATGGTCCAGCAACTCCCGCGCCCATTCGTCGCCGTCGAGGACCTCGAACCGTTGCACCAGATGCGCCCAGGGACGCGGGTCTTCAAGACGGTGAAGGCGGACCGGGCCATAATGATCATGCCCTTCAGCAAGGGTACGGACGGGAACCGGCAAGGGTTCCTGGTCGCTGAAAACATAGCGCACGGCGAACAGCTCCCAGGCCAGAGGGTTGGTGCCCTCCCAACCGATCAGGAGCCTGGGGCCGGTCAGAAACAGGGGGCTGATGCCGCGAATGTCCGCAACCTGGTAGAGACTGCCATAGTTTTCATGAACGACCCGCAGGCCGTCGATACGAAATGGCCTGTCCTGGTCGGCCAGAACAGGGATGAGGAGTTCCGGTGGAGACATCGACAATTGCTGATGGGCGGGGACACCCTCCCAGGTGCCATCAGCGTACATATTGACAGAAAACAGATCAAACACGAGCAGCAGGACAAACAGCCAGACCCATTGGTGCGAAATCGGTCTGTCGTGGATTCTGCGCAGCAGAAACCAGCAGGCGGCCGCAAGAATCACCGCCAGAAGCGCGGCGCTGAGAATGTCGGGCGTTTCGAAGCCGGGCCAGCCCAGAGGGGCCAGCGCCATGACCAGTATGCCGATGGCCAGCATTCCGACGAGTGTGCGACGAACGACGGGCCATTGCGGGAAGGAGGCGTCCCTGTCGACCAGTCTGGCAAAGGTCAGACCGGCGACGATCGCCAGGCTGTGGCTAACCAGGAAGGCGGCGCGTTCCTGGCCGCGGAACCAGCGCAAACCGGGCAGCACATTGTAGAGCATGGAAAACAGGGCAAGGTTGTTGCCCATGCTCAACACCAGCGCGAACAGGGCGGCAAACAGCCAGAATCGCACTGCCCGCACGCGCTGCTGCACAGCGATCAGCACCATAAGTAGGCCTGCGATGCCGATATAGAGCGGTGAAAACAGGCTGAATTGCGCCGGGAAGAGGAACTGCAGCAGGTCCCGCAGGGGAAAGCCATTGCCCTTGGCATCGATTCCGAGTTGGGCGCGCCCGGTACGCAACAGGTATTCGATTCCTGGGAGGAGCTGGACCGCAGCCAGTCCCAGCGCCAACAGCGCGGTGAAGGCCAGCATGCTCAGGAATAGATGCCAACGCAGACGCTTGTCCCAGGTTCGCCAGGCGATCCACGCGACCAGCAACAGGCTGAGTTGCCAGCTCGTCTGGGAGTGACCGGCGAGCCAGGACAAGCCCGTGGCAAGGCCGCTGACCAGCAACCAGCGCCAGCGCAGGGGTCTGGCTTCAGTCGCTTCAAACACGCCAAGTACGACCGCTGGCAACCAGATGGCGGATTCCAGAATTGCCAGCTGCAGAGGAGGATAGCCCGTGGTCCAGCCACAGTAACCGCTGATGATGGCCGCCAGGAGTGCGCCAGGTACGCTGCCGGACTGCCGGAGGGTCATTCTCCTGAGCAGAAGGTACATCAACAGGGAAAAGGCCAGCACGTGGGCCGCCATCTCCAGTTCCAGCAGGAAGAAACTCCAGCCGTCGGTCAGACTGCCCAGGGCGATGGTCAACAGGCGGGGAGGGTAAAGGGCGGCGGTTTGCGGATCGGCGATGAAGGGCATTCCACCGTTGTTCCAGGGGTTCCACAGGGGGATTTCGCCCTGGCTCATGCGTTGGTATTGGTAAGCCCCAAAGGCGACGAACTGGCCGGAAAAGTCCCCCTTGCGCAGTGAGGCCCTGTCCGCATCGACTGGAGTAAAGAGCCGCCAGAAAAACACCAGCCACAGCAGCAGCAGCGTGCCAATGGCCAAAAGGTCCTTGCGCTCAATGCGGCCGGTCAAGTTCGCTGCTCCACAACATTCCTGAACAGGCTGAGCGTGGCGCCAGCAATGACACCCCAGTCGAAGGTTGCCGCGAGACGCTTGGCGCCGCAGCGCAAAGTGTTGCGGAGCACGGGTGAATCTGCCAGCATTGCCAGCGCCCTTTCCAGGGCCGGGTCGTCACCTGCCGGGACCAGCCACATGTTCTGACTGTGCACGAAGGCCGGAATTTCCACCTCAGGTTGGGTCGTCAAAATTGCACAACCATGGTGAATGGCGGCCATCAGGCTGCCACGACGGAAAGAAGCGCCGTCGACGAAGGGCAGCACTGCCAGGTCGCTTGCCCACAACCAGGCAGCGACTTCCTCGCTGGACAAAAACCCTGTGCGAATCAGTACCTCATCCAGGCGCAACCGGCTCACCAGGTCATCCAGTCTATTGCCAAACGTGACGTTTCCGGGGTCGCTGTCGCCGGCCCCGCCACCGACAATGACCAGACGCAATGGCAGGCCACTGTCACGCAGACGGGCGACCGTGCGCAGCAGCGAATCCAGTCCCTTGCTGTGATTTGCAAGGCCGAACCATGACAGCAGGGTCTCACCGTCATTGACGCCCTCTCGCCGGCGCCAGTCCATTGCGCTGAAATCCGCCGGCCGGCGGGCCAGAATGTTGCTGCCGATCGGGATGAGTTCGCAAGGTTGTGCCTTGCCGCGCAGGCGATCGTAGTCTTCCTGATTGGTGAAGATCGCCGCGGCCGAGTGGCGGGCCAGCCAGGTGACGGACGCCTGACGCAGTCGGCCGGCCTTTGGAAACAGCCAGGGAGCACGCAGGTCGTGAAAGGTAGTGACGACCGGCGTGGGATGCAGGGCTTGCGGCAAGAGGTGCACCCAGGGTGACATGCCGAAGGCCGCTGTCTGGAATTGCAGATTTACGACGTCCAGGCACAGGCGTCCGGACCAGCGTCGAATGGTGGCCAGGGCGGGGGCACGCCAGGAGTCCGCGGCGCCGGTCAGAGAAAGATCATCGCTGCGCGCCCGCCTGTCCGAAAAGATTTCGATTGTGTGTCCCGCTCCCTGCATTCTGCGTGCCAGAATCTGGCTGAATGCGCCGACCCCTCCGGCCATCGGCGGAAATTCACCGCTGACGATGCCGATTCGCATCAAGTGACCCTCAATCCGGAGCGCAATACCTGCCAGTAGGCCCGAACTCTCTGTTGTCGCAGGGGCCGTTTGTGCCCCAGGAGACCCTTGGCAGCTTCCAGCAGGAGTTGATGCAGGAACATGAGCAAAAGGAAAAGGCGCAACAATCGGGCGCTGCGCTCCCCGTGCCAGATGCGCACGTAGCGAAGTTTGCTCTGCTGGAAGTGAATCTGGCTGCGGGCCTGCGCCTGCTCACTGCTGCGTCCGCCATGATGCACAATTACGGCGTCGCCTGCGTAGCGCACTCGCCAGCCTGCCGCCTTCGCCCGTCGGCACCAGTCCAGTTCCTCCGAATACATCACGTAATCAGGATCCAGGCCACCGATTTCCTCATAGACCTCGCGTCGCAGCATCAACGCCGACCCCTGCACCCAGTCCACGTCAAAGCTGTCATCGTCGTCGCGGTCTTCGACACGGTAGTCGCGCAACAGTTTTCCCGGTGCCCATGGCTGCAACCAGGTGCTCTCGAAGCAGGCCGTCAACAGGGTCGGAAAGCGCCGACGGGTGGACTGGGTTGTCCCGTCACTGTTCAGGGTGTGCGGTCCCACGGCTCCCACTTGGGGGCCCGTCTCCAGTTCCTGTACCATGCGCTCCAGTGCTCCGGCCGTGACCTCGGTGTCCGGGTTCAGCAGCAGGATGTATCGACCGCGCGCGTGTTGCAGGCCAAGGTTGTTGGCCCTTGCGAATCCGATGTTTTCGTCGCATGCCAGAAGCTGGACCGACGGAAAACGGTTTTCCACCATGGCGACGCTGTGATCGCTGCTGGCCGAGTCCACGACGATGACTTCCGTGTCCAGAGTTGACCGGTGCAGGTTGTTGAAGACTGAATCCAGACATGCTGCCAGCAGATCGGCAACGTTCCAGCTGACGATGATTATTGACAGGTCAACCATTGCCGAAGTGTACTTCAAAGCGCCCGCAAGGGTCAGTCGGGCAGGTTGAACAGCCTGCGGGCGTTTTCCTCCGTAATCTGCGCCATTTTTTCGCTTGACAGGTCGTGAAGGTCCGCCAGGCGGTTCACAATATATGGCAGCCAGGACGGTTCGTTGCGCTTGCCACGTTTTGGGGCAGGGGCCAGAAAGGGAGCGTCGGTTTCCACCAGCAGTCGCTCCAGCGGCACCTGACGGGCTATGCTGCGAAGTTCTTCCGCCCTGGGAAATGTAACCGGGCCCGTGAACCCCAGGTAGTAACCATGGTCCAGCGCTTGCCGGGCCACGTCACAGGGCGCGGAAAATGAGTGTAGCACTCCCACCCGATCACGCATCGTCGGGGACAGGGACCTGGCGTGATGCGTCAGCAATGGCAGCAGGTCCGCCGCCGCCTCACGGTTGTGAATGATGACCGGCAAATTGCATTCTGCCGCCAGGCGCAACTGGGAGCGAAGCGCAGGGCGTTGCACGTCCGGCGGACACCTGTCTCTGTAGTAGTCAAGACCGATTTCTCCAACCGCCACGACGCCAGGCTGGCCGGCCAGTTCACGCAGGGCCTCAACACAGGCGTCGTCGAAATCCTGGCAGCTGTTGGGATGGATGCCGACAGCGACGTTAACCTGCGGCCAACGCAGGTGCATGGACAGGGCCGCCTCGCAGGACTTAAGGTCCACTGCAGGGATGATGATGGACTTGACGCCGGCCAGCCGCGCGCGTTCAAAGACCTGCTCGCGGTCTTCATTGAAACTGTCAAAGTCAAGGTGGCAATGCGTGTCAATCATGCGCGCAAGGCATCGCGACAGTGCTGCAGCAGATCACGCAGGGATTGCTGAAGCGAGAACTTCGGTTGCCAGCCGGTTGCCTCTCGCAAGCGGCGATTGTCGCCCCGCTTAAGGGGAACATCCAGCGGAACCAGGCGGGACTCATCCACACGCACGTCAATGGCCACGGAGCTGATAGCGAGCAACCGGTCCAGCAGGGACCGGATGTTGCAAGCCTTGCCGGAAGCCACGTTGTAGGCCCGCCCCGCCGTCCCCCTGGCCAAAAGCAGTGAGAAAGCCCGCACGACATCCCTTACGTCGCAGAAGTCCCGACGGGCTGCCAGGTTGCCCACGTTCATCACAGGGCTTTGCTGACCTGCCTCGATTCGGGCCACCTGCCAGGCGAAGTCGGCAGCCACGAAACCCTCTTCCTGACCCGGACCCATGAAATTGAAGGGGCGGGCCCGAACAATTTGCAGTCCCCGTTCCAGGCCAAATTGCAGGGCGTGCATGTCCTGGGCAATCTTGCTGACTGCATAGGGACTGGTCGGCAGGAAAGGGCTGTCTTCGCTGACGGGGTCGTCCTCGGGGTCGTAGATGTCAGATGTCGTGACGACCAGGACACGGGGCTGCGTGGCCAGCGACGCGCAGGCCTCCAGCAGGTGTATCTGGGCCAGCAAATTGTTTCTTATTGTCGCCCAGGGCTGCGCAAAGGACTGGCGCGGTGAGGACATGGCGGCCAGATGCGCGACAAATTGTGGTCGTGACTCCTGCAGCAATTGCGCCGTTTTGTCACCATCGCAGAGGTCCAGTTCGTGCAGCGTTACCCCTTCCACAGTCCCGCCTGAGGTCAAGGTTGTGCCATGCAGGCTGGCGCCAGGATGCTGCTGACGCAAAAGTCGCAGAAGGTGGCGACCGGCAAAGCCGGTGGCGCCGGTAATCAGAAAGCGCGATTTAGACCTGGACATTCGGGTTTCAGGGACCAGATTTTCTGACGAAGTGATGGTCAGGTGCCTTCTTCCCACTGGTTGAGGTAGCGGTCCTGCTCGGGCGTCAGTTCGTCAATGGACACGCCCAGGCTCTCCAGTTTCAGTCGCGCGATAGTCATGTCCACCTCCCGCGGCACCATATGAACGCCGGCGTCCAGTTCATGCACGTGGCTCACCAGATATTCCGCCGCCAGCGCCTGATTGGCAAAGCTCATGTCCATCACACTGGCGGGGTGTCCCTCGGCCGAAGCCAGGTTGATCAGGCGTCCCTCGCCAAGCACGTAAACCGGCCGGCTGTTTATCCGGTATTCCTCGACAAAGGGCCGCACGAGTTCAGGGCCGGAATCGGCCATGGCGGCCAGACCAGGCAGGTTGATCTCGACGTCGAAGTGGCCGCTGTTGGCCAGTAGCGCGCCGGGTTTCATTCGCTCGAAGTGCGCGCAATCAATGACGTTGATGTCTCCGGTTGCGGTGATGAAGACGTCGCCCAGGGCTGCTGCCTCCAGCATCGGCATAACCCTCAGCCCGTCCATGACAGCCTCCAGCGCCTTCAGGGCGTCCACTTCAGTCACGATGACGTTGGCGCCCAGGCCACGAGCCCGGCTGGCAATCCCGCGGCTGCACCAGCCGTAGCCGGCGACGACAACCGTTCGACCGGCGAGCAGGATGTTGGTGGCGCGAATCACGCCATCGATTGTGCTTTGGCCCGTGCCGTAGCGGTTGTCAAACAGGTGCTTGGTGTCGCTGTCATTGACGGCGATCATCGGGAACTCCAGGGCCCCGTCCGCCGCCATGGCGCGGAGACGAATGACGCCAGTCGTCGTCTCCTCCGTGCCACCCAACACGCCTTGCAACAATTCCCGCCGGCTACGATGCAGGGCGCTGACCAGATCGGCCCCGTCGTCCATGATGACGTGGGGCTGCCGGTCCAGGGCGGCGTTCACGTGACGATGATAAGTGGCCTGGTCCTCCCCCTTGATGGCGAAAACCGGAATCTCATTTTGGGTCACCAGGGCAGCGGCCACGTCATCCTGGGTTGAAAGCGGGTTGGAAGCACAGAGAACAATGTCCGCGCCCCCGCTTTGCAGGGTCTGGACCAGATTGGCGGTCTCTGTAGTGACATGCATGCAGGCCGTCACGCGCATGCCCGCCAATGGTTTTTCGCGGTCGAAGCGCTCCCGAATGGAGCGCAGTACCGGCATTTCGTTTTCCGCCCAGTTGATGCGGAAACGTCCACCGGTGGCCTGATCCAGGTCTGCAATATCGTGATCAACCGTCATTCCCTGTCCCCGCTCCCGAATTGTCGCAGAGTCGACACATTTCCAGCGTCCTCTTCAACGCCCTGCAATTGCTCAAGGTATCCGCCATCATCCGCGGACTGACGAAAGCGTTCGATGAATTCACCGATTGCAAAGCAGTGGGATTGCGTACCGGTCTTTTCCAGGGCGTAGCTGGCGCACAGGGCCCCAACCCTTGCGCTCAACACCAGGGGCCAGCCGGCAACCAGTCCGCAAAGAACGCCACCGCGGAAGGCGTCGCCTGCCCCGGTGGGATCTGCAATGCGGGAGACCGGAAAGGGCGCGACGTGCTTGCGCTCTCCGTCCTCATGGACCTCCACGCCGTCGGCGCCGCGAGTGATCAGCACAATCGGAAAGCTGTTGACCAGACTCTCCTGGTCCAGACCAGTCTTTTGGCAAATCATGCCGGCCTCGTAAACGTTCATGACCAGCACCCATGCGCCCCTCATCAGCTCACGCAACTGAACCCCGTCAAAGCGGGCCACCTGTTGGCTGGGATCACACACGAAGGGGACGCCCGCTTCACGGCACTCTTTGGCAAGTTGCAACATGGCGACCGGGTCGTTGGGGGAAATGAAGATCAGTTCCGCCGCTGCCCCTTCAAGTTCAGCCAGGCGATAGTCGCGGGCGCAGGTCATGGCGCCGGCGTAAAATGAGGCGATCTGGTTGTTGTCAAGGTCGGTGTTGGCAAAGAAACTGGCGGTGAACAGCGTATCGATCTGGCGCACGGCGCTGGTGTCCACGCCGGAAGATTCCAGCCATGCTCGATAGTCGCCGAAATCGCTGCCCACCGTGCCCATCAGCCTGGGCCGGAGCCCCAGCAGGGCCGCCGTGTAAGCGATGTTGGCAGCCGTGCCTCCCCAGTGGCGTGTCATGTCCTCCACCAGGAAACTGACGCTGAGGTGATGCAACTGGCCATCCAGCAAGTGGTCGATGAAGCGACCGGGGAAACGCATCAGGTAATCGTAGGCGATTGAGCCGGTGATGACGGTTTCCATATCCTGCCCTGCAGGGAGAGTCGGGGTAGTCGTGCCGGAACGGCGGGGAGTATACCCCCCGCCAGAAAACAGGGTCAAGTGTCTTGAGAGGAGGGGGCCGGTATGAAACGGGCCGCGTCTCCCGACAACAGGAAGTCCTGCACGAGGGAATCGACGAGACGTTCAACCGGCGCGTGATCGTCTCTGAAAATCAGGTCGCCTGAGACAGTTGGCACCAGACTTTCGACACCCAAAGCAAGGGCCTCGCGCAGTACCGGACTGGCATTTTGGGGCAAACTGGCGAGGTTTCTTGCAAGGGTGCCCATCTGGGTCCGCTGGCTGGTCGCCACCAGAATCGAATTGAATGCGTTTGGCACGTCCATGACATGTACGTCCGGAAAGACCTGCAACAGGGTTGCCGTCATGGCATCCACCAGTCGTCGGTCGCTGTGGGTACGGCCAACGTTAACGGCGAGCGCGCCATTCGGCAGCAGACGGCCCCGCGCTTCCTGAAGGAATTCCACTGTGGTCAGGTGCCAGGGGATGTAGGGCGGGCGATAGGCATCCAGGGCGATTACGCTGTACTGACGCGGCAACTGGCGCAGGGCAACGCGGCCATCGGCGGCCCAGGTGCGCAGGCCAGGAATGGCGTCCATGCCAAACCAACCCCTGGCGACGTCGATCAGGGTCGGATCAATTTCGATGCCGTCGATGGGTATCTCGCCATAAACACTGTAGTACTGACGCGCGACCGTGCCGCCGGCCAGACCAACAATGGCCAGAGATTCCACAGGTTGCTCATTTTCCTGAAACTCATTGAACCAGGGAGCGGTGAGAAAAAAACTCCAGGTGCGGCCGAAATTTATGCGCTCCGGATGCCACTGGCTGTGGATTCCCTGACCTTCGTTCAGATACAAATACCGATATCCTTGGCTGTCTTCCTGCACCTGAATGTAGTTGTAGGCGCTCTCCTGCTCCAGCAACAGGCTGCGCCCCGGGGGCGCGGCCCGCAAGGGACCGCCGCTGACCAGCTGGACTATCAGGACGATGACAAGCGGCATCCACAAGTTGCGAAGGGGGAATCGTCCGTCGCAGAGCCAAAGCCCGGCAATGGCCAACAGGTAAAGCAGGGCGGCGAAGAGGAGAAAAGTATTGCGCGTTCCGATTTCTGGAATGAAGACCAGCACCGGCAGGAAGGTGCCGAGCAAACTTCCCAGGGTACTGATCGCATAGATCTTGCCGGAGACCTGGCCTGTTATGCTCAGGTCGTCAATTGCCAGTCGCATGGCGAAAGGCGGCACACAACCCAGCAGGGTAACCGGCCCCGCAAACAACACCAGCACCGACAGGAAAGCGCCCACGACGACGACGGCGTCCACGTTGATCACCGCGTTCGCCGCTCCCTGCAGGATGGGACGCGAAAGCAGGGGAATGAGCGCACTGAAAAAGGCGGCCCACAGGACAAGGCGAAAAAGGTTTCGCGGACCTGGATGTCGGTCTGCAAGTCGACCGCCGAGGAAATACCCGACGCTGAGGTAAAGCAACATCAGGCCGATGACGTTGGCCCAGACCAGGTTGCTGGTGCCAAACACATTTCCCAGCAGGCGCGAGGCCGTGAGTTCGATGGCCAACGTGCTCATACCGCAGACGAATATCGTCAGGTAGAGCAGCCCCGGATGCATCAGAAAGCAGACAGGCGCGCGGCCGAGCGGCGGGAAAGGGCGAAGGCAATGTCGTCATCCATCTGGATGGGGACGACCGGAATGCGCTCGAGATGAAGGTTTGCCAGCAAATCGTCGGCGGGTTGCTCACCGCCAAATGAGAAAGGGTCCACCAGAATGCAGAGCGGACGGATCCCGCGACGCTTCAGGACCCTCACTTCCCGAACCCAACGGACGTCCAGCGATGACGTGACAATGATCAGGGAAGTCCCGCGCGTCATGTGAGGCATTTCGACGGCAAGCATTTGTTCGAGGGAATGCTCGGATACACAGCGGCCGACGGCAAGAATTTGTAGGATCTGGTTGAGTTGCCGTTCTCCACTTTCGGGCTGGAGCATCTCCCGTTTGGGTCCCCAGGCGACAAAGCCAACGGCCCGATCGGCCTCCTCGATGAAGTGTCGGGCGAGGGAGGCTGCCGCCACGACGCCGTATTCCTCGGTGGAACGGGGCAGTGTATCCGTAGTGATGGCCGGCCCGTTGCCGTTAACGCGCTGCAGGGACTCATGCTCGACGAGCGATTCCGCGGAGAAGTCCATCAGAATCCAGATGTCGAGCTGCGGATCCAGTTCGAATTCCTTAACCATGAGACTGTTGCGGCGGGCGCTGCTGCGCCAGTGAATGCGGTTGAAGCTGTCCCCCGGAGCATAATCGCGAACGCCTGCAGCGTTGATCGTTACGTAGTGGGTCCGGCGGCGCAAAATGTTGCCACCCGTGATTTCGCCAAAGGGCAACTCAAATGACTCCAGGCCTACCGTCGCCGGATAAATGACTATTCTGGAAATTTCGTCCAGCTTGCGGATTGCGTAATGAAAGCCAAATGGATCACCACTTGCCAGAGTCATGGGCCCAAGACGGAATTCGCCGCGGGCCACGCATCTTGTGCCGACGTCCCATTCCCAGGCCTTGCGACGACCCAGGGCCGGCACAACCTGGCTGACCCTGTGACCGGGCAGGCTGGAATAGTCTCGCAATTCCAGCCAGAGGCCCGGCAGCCATGAGCGGTTGCGGATTTCCAGGTGTTCACCCAGGTTGCTGCCGACCTGCGCCCGCCGCGCCAGGGTTTGCCGGATGAGGCTGATATGGCGCAGGGTGAACCAGCACCACAGGACGGAAGCGACCAGCAGGCCGGCAAACAGCCAGGCCATGCGAAAGAAGAAGTCCCTGCCCGTCCAGGCCCCCAGTGCAAGGCTTAGCAGGAGTAGCAGCCAAAGCCCGTGGCGCCGGTTCTGCATGAAAACTTACTGGACGGACGCCCCCGGTACGGGGGTATTGTTGACGATTTCCTGAACGATGCGACGGGACGACACATCACGGATGCGTGACGAGGGGCCGACAATGATGCGGTGGGCCAGGGTGACTTCTGCCAGGGCCTTCACGTCATCGGGAATCACGAATTCCCGGTCAGCCATGGCGGCGCGCGCCTGGGCACAGCGAAACAGGGCCAGGGAACCGCGGGGACTGCTGCCAAGGTAAACATCCGGGTGTTGGCGCGAGGCGTTGACCAACTCGATGATGTAGTGTCTGATTTCTTCGGCGACGTACACTTCACGCACAGCACGTTGCGCGGCGCCCAACTCCTCAACCGTCACCACCTGGCTCATGTTTTCGATGGGATGACGGTATTGCTGGGCACCGAGCACCGCGAATTCTTCATTGGGCGCCGGATATCCAAGTCGTATACGGATCAGGAACCGGTCGACCTGGGCTTCCGGCAAGGGGAAGGTTCCTTCGTATTCGATCGGGTTTTGTGTGGCCAGAATGAGAAAGGGCTCTTCCATTTGCCAGGATACGCCGTCCACCGTGATCTGCCGTTCTTCCATCGCCTCCAGCAGGGCGGCCTGAGTTTTGGGCGTGGCCCGGTTGATTTCGTCGGCAAGTACGATTTGCGCCATGACGGGGCCGGGGCGAAATTCGAATTCCCGTGTTTTCTGATTGAAAATGGACACGCCGGTCACGTCCGAAGGCAACATGTCTGGCGTGAACTGAAGTCGACTGAAGCTGCAGCCAATTGAGCAGGCCAGGGCGCGCGCCAGCATCGTTTTCCCCACGCCCGGAATGTCTTCAATGAGAATGTGACCCTGGCTCAACAGCCCCAGAACCGTCAGGCTGATTTCGTTGCGTTTGCCGATGATGATCTGACTGACGTTGCGGGCGATTTGTTGCGCGACGTACTGCACGACGTTGCGTTGCGCACCCTGGATTTCCTGTGCATCAACACCTCGCGCTCCGGCAACCATGGCGCCCTCGTAGTCTTCAGAATGCATCAAGTATACGCGCTGGCCGGTGGACTGAACAGGCCAATCGAATCGCAATGTTGAAGAGGGGATGCCCAGGGGGTATCATGGCCGGAGGAGGACATACCCCTGAGAATCGGATGGCGGAGGCAGCTCCGCCATTCTTGTGAAGAGGTCGCCATGACGAAACCACGGTACATCTTTTGTACAGGTGGAGTAGTGAGTTCGGTGGGCAAGGGCGTGACCGCAGCAGCCGTTGGTCGGATTTTCAAGGCTCGCGGACTAAACGTCGCAGTGCAAAAACTGGACCCCTATCTCAATGTGGATCCTGGCACCATGAGCCCCTATCAGCACGGGGAGGTGTTCGTCACCGCCGATGGCGCGGAGACCGACCTTGATCTGGGGCATTACGAGCGCTTTATCGACGTAGAATTGAGCAGGCATTCCAACGTGACGGCCGGCCAGGTCTATACCAGTGTGATAGACAAGGAACGTCGGGGCGACTACCTCGGGGGCACCATTCAGGTCGTGCCACACATTACCGGTGAGATCAGGCGCCGCATTGTCGAAGTGGGAGAGCGACACAAGGCAGACGTCGTGCTGGTGGAAGTCGGTGGCACGGTCGGCGACATCGAGGGCCTGCCCTTTCTGGAAGCCATTCGGCAAATGCGCCTCAGCCTGCCGCGTGAACAGACCCTGTCGATACATGTCACCTGGTTGCCCTGGATTGCAGCCACGAACGAACTAAAGACCAAGCCGACCCAACGCAGCGTAAGGGAAATGCGTGGCATTGGCATTCAGCCACAGGTCATCATTGCCAGGGCGGATCACCCGGTTGATGTTGACGTGGTGGAAAAGATTTCCCTCTTTTGCGATGTTCCGGAACGCGCCGTCTACCCGCTGCAAACGCTGGACTGGCTCTACGAGATTCCCCTGATCCTTGAAAGGGAGGGTCTTGGAGACTATCTCGTGGAGCAACTTGACCTTGACACCGGGCCGCCGGCGCTGGATGAATGGCAACTCATGTTGGCCGCCATGAAATCCGCCAGAAAGCCCTTGCGAATCGCAGTCGTGGGGAAGTACGTGGAGCTGCACGATGCCTACATGAGTGTGCGCGAGGCCCTCTTGCACGCCTGCACGGCCGGTCGTCGTCGACCCGAAGTCCGCTGGATCTACTCCGGTGATCTTGAACGCGGCAAGGGAATGGAATTGCTGCAGGACGTCGACGGCATCATCGTCCCGGGTGGCTTCGGGGAAAGAGGCATTGAGGGCAAGATTCTGGCCGCAACGCACGCCAGGATAAACAAGGTTCCTTATCTGGGCCTTTGTCTGGGTATGCAGGTGATGTGCATCGAATTCGCCCGCAACGTCATGGGTCTTGAAGATGCCAACAGCACCGAATTCGCTCACAATCCGGCCCACCCCGTCATTGACCTGATGCCGGAGCAGAAGGGTGTCGAAGCGAAGGGCGGCACCATGCGCCTGGGTTTGTACCCCTGCGACCTGCAGCCGGAGAGTACTGGCGGACGCGCCTGGGCGCCAACGGGTCAAATCATGGAACGGCATCGCCACCGCTTCGAATTCAACAACCGCTATCGCGATCGCTTCGCCGCCCATGGCATGCAATTTAGCGGGGTCAGTCCTGACGGCAACCTGATCGAAATTGCGGAGATAATGGACCATCCCTTTATGCTGGGCAGCCAGTTTCATCCCGAGTTTCTCAGCAGACCCAACCGGCCCCACCCCCTGTTCCTGAGTTTTGTGCGCGCTGCAATAACGCACGAGGAACGCCGCAACCTGACTACGGCAAACGGCCATTCGCGCAATGAAGCGATGTTCCGGGAAGCGGGCAAGAAAGCGTGACCATGAGTGTAGAAGACATCATCAGGGCCCTGCCCAGGGTGGAACTTTTTCTTCAGCTGGAAGGCGCGTATTCTGCACAGCGCCTGCTTGTCATTGCCGGACAAAATGGTTTCCTGGAAGACCCGGACTCGCTGGCGGTCTGGCAAGAGAAACTGGATAGTCCGGACCCGGCCAGCCGTTATGAACTGATGGCAGAGACCAGTCGCTGGCTGGATTATGAAGATGACGTGGCGCTGATGGTCTATGAGGCGGGCCTGGCGCTGGCACGACAAAACGTTCTGTATGCCGAGATTCACGTCAACACCTTGCACTTTACGGAACATCGCTGGCACTTCGAGCGGTTACTTCAGTCCCTGAACGATGGGCGCCGCCGCGCTGAAGTCGCCTGGAAAATCGATATCCGCTGGGTCCTGAGTATTTTTCGCGATCAACCGCGCCACGCCGACGAGGCAGTCCGGATCGCCAGCAGCAAGGATGGCCAGGCTGCCGGAATCGTCGGCATCTGCCTGGGAGGTCCGGAAGGGGCCCAGCCTCCCGGTCAATTCGAACGTGCATTCCGCACGGCGGCGCGCAAGGGCATACCGGCCGCCGTCCACAGCAACGCCGATGCCGCTTTACCGGGCAATCTGCGCGAAGCGCTGGAGCAATTGCAGCCACAACGTTTGAACGGCGGTTTCGGGATTGACCGCGATCCGCAACTGATGGACTTCATGGCGCAGGATGAATTGCCGCTGATCTTTTCCATGAGCGAAGCGCTGGCGCTCGGTCTGGTCAATTCCTTTGAGGACTATCCCCTGAAACAACTGGTCGATGCGGGTCTCAAACTGGTCCCTGCCTGTGGAATGCCCTCTGTCCTTGGCGCAACGTTGGTCGATGAACAACTCGCGGTGGTGCAACGCTGTGGTCTGGGTCTGGACGAATTGCAGCAATTGACCCTGAACGCCGTTGCGGCCAGCTGGCTGCCCGAAGGCGAAAAGGCGGATCTGGAAAACGGGGTTCGTGAGCGAACGCAGTCCGTCCTTACTGCCCACCCCGAGGAGGAGGTCTAGCCCTTTTCCGCGTTGGCCGAGCGGAAGTCCATAAAGCGATAGCCAACGCCGCGTTCCGTCAGGATATAGACTGGTTTGGAAGGGTCTTCCTCAATTTTTTCTCGCAAATAATTGACGTAAAGGCGCACGTAATGCGCCTCCTCGCGGTATTCATAACCCCAAACGCGCGCCAGCAACTGTTCATGGGGTACCGTCCAGCCCGCGTTCTGGATCAGGTGGTACAGCAAGCGATATTCGGTGGGACGCAGCTTGATGTGTTCACCCCTGACGATGACCTCTCGCCGGTTAAAGTCCACGCTGAGGCGATCATCCACCTGAAGTATGGCTTCCTGCGGCGTGCTGGCCGAACTTGCGTAACGGCGAAGAACGGCGCGAACCCTGCTGGACAATTCCCGGGGGCCAAAGGGCTTGCTAATGTAGTCATCCGCGCCGAGCTCCAGGCCGTGGACCCGGTCTTCTTCCTCGCCCCGCGCCGTCAGCATAATGACCGGCACGTCCGAAATCTCACGCACAAGGCGCAAGGTCTCGAAGCCGTCCAGTTCGGGCATCATGACATCCAGCAAAATGATGTCCGGCAAGTCCTTGCGCAGGGATTCAAGCGCTTCGTAGCCGTTGTGGGCTTCCAGCACAAGGTGCCCTTCAAGTTCCAGATTCATGCGAATGAATCCGATCATTCGCAGTTCATCGTCAACCACCAGAATGCGGGCACGCTTGCGTTGGGAGTCGTCGCCTGGCACGCTGTTCATCCCGGTTCCCGAGCCATTTTGCGCTATCATAGCCACGCTCAGGACGCAGTCAAGCAATTATGAAACTGGAGAAACTCGCGATCCTGACAGGGCCAATGTCACATCCTCTTTCGCTCTACCTCCACATCCCTTTCTGCATTTCGAAATGCACTTACTGCGCCTTCAACACCTACATCCGGCTGGAACACCTGATTCCGCCATTTGTTGAGGCCCTGCAGACCGAGTTGCACTGCTGTGCTGCTGGCGCCGGGGGCCGCACAGTCCACACAATTTTTCTTGGCGGTGGCACGCCGAGCCTGCTGCAGACGGAACATCTGGCCGATATCCTGCGCACCATTAACCTGTGTTTCGACGTTTGTACAGACGTCGAGGTCACTCTGGAAGCCAACCCCAATGATCTGAACCAGGAACGGCTTGCAGCAGCGTTCGATGCCGGGATCAATAGACTGAGTATAGGCGTGCAATCGACTCAGGCGCGCGATTTGCGACTTTTTGCGCGCAGGCACGACAACGATCAGGTGGTGCAGGCCGTCCTCGATGCGCGACAGGCCGGTTTTGACCTGGTCAACCTGGACCTGATTTATGGCGTTCCGGAGCAAGGCCTGCGGGACTGGGAACAGACCCTTGCGGAAGTCCTTTTGCTGAAACCAGGTCACTTTTCGCTATATGCCCTGAGCCTGGAAGCCGGGACTCCCCTGCAGGAATGGGTGGCGCGGGGTGAGGTCGCTGCTCCGGATGATGACCTGGCGGCCGAGCAGTATGAACTTGCCAGTGAAGTCCTGGCGGCCGCGGGGTATCAGCAGTACGAAATCAGCAATTGGGCGTTTCCGGGCCAGGAATGCAGGCATAACCTGCAATATTGGCGCAATCTGGACTGGCTGGGACTGGGGCCTGGAGCTCACGGCCACGTTGCGGGCACACGGACCCGAACCTGCCTCTCACCCCGGAAGTACATCGAAGCCTTCAGCGGGGGCAGGGAACGCGCGAACTACCCTGCGACGCCGGCAACTGAGGAAGTCGTTCATTTGACCCGCAAGGAGGAAATCAGCGAAACGCTGATCATGGGATTGCGTTTGACGGAGGAGGGCATCGGCCGGGCCGGATTCAGCCGACGCTTTGGTGAGGATGTTACAGACATTTTTGGGGATGAGTTGCGGGCCCATGAAAAAGGAGGGCTGCTGGAAATCATGCGCGACAGGATCCGCTTGCGACCGGAGGGTCGATTGCTTGCCAATCAGGTATTCAGGGACCTGGTTTAGAGGTCGCGAAGAAGCAACTCGTCCAGGAGATTGTGCAATTGTGCCCCGGCGTTTTCCGCAGGGGCAGCGGCATTGAGGGACTGTCGCGCGGCCCGGGACCAGCGTTCCACCTGCCGTTGCGTAAATTCCCGCGTTCCGGATTCTTCCAGCAGGGAAAGAAACTCCGTCACGTCTTCATCAGCCTCCGCCGGCTCTCGGTGCAAGTCGGCAAATTGCCTGCTGTGCTCAAGTCCGAACAGGACGGGCAGGGTCATTTTGCGGGAGCGAATGTCCGTTGCAGAGGACTTTCCCGTCAGCCGGGGGTCGCCCCAGAGGCCCAGGTAATCGTCACGAATCTGAAAGGCCATGCCCAGATTCAGGCCAAAGCTGGCGTAGTGTTCGACACGATCTGAACTGGCGCCGGCCAGAGTGGCCCCAATTCGGGCGCAGGATGACAGCAGCGCCGCTGATTTGCCCATGATCATCGACAGGTAGCGACCCAGGGTAACGGATGTGCAGTCCTCGAAATGCAGGTCCAGGTATTGCCCGCGCGTCAGCTCCAGGCAACTTTCCGTCAGGGCATCTTCTACCGCGAGACGGGTCTTCGCCTTGACGCCCCGACCTCCCAGTCCCTGCAGGGCGGAGAAGGACAGGACAAACAGCAAATCGCCAACATTTATCCCCTGGGACCGTCCCCACAGTTTCCAGACTGCCGGGCGTCCCCGGCGCGTGGAACTGTTGTCCTGGATGTCGTCATGCACCAGGGAAAAGTTATGCAGGAATTCAACCGCCGCCGCCGCCGGTACCGCCGTGCGCCAGTTGCCGCCGGCCGCTTCGTTGGCAAGCAGTAGCAGGACAGGGCGGATACGTTTGCCGCGTGACGCATTTTCGGGATTGCCGGTTTCATCTACGAGACCCAGCGGATAGCGCACCATGGTTGCCAGCTGTGGTGTATCGGATGGCAACAGGGTCAATATTTCATTGATGTATTCGTCCAGCGCCGTGCCATAACGCTCCTGCAGGGCGACAAACATGTCACGTTTCCCGCTGCACTCTCAACAGGGGCGTGTTGTGCAGGACGTCGATATCACGGGCGCCCGTGCAAAACATGCTGATTTCGAGCTGTTTAATCAGTATGCGGATGAGTTCGTCGACGGCTTCCTGCGACTCATTGGCCGCCTTGAGGAAGGGACTGGCCAGCCCGGCCAGGCTGGCGCCGAGGGCAATACACCTGGCGACGTCGATGCCGTCCCGCAGGCCACCGCTGGCAATCACGGGAAGGTCGGGCGCGCCCTCGCGGGCGTTGGAGATCGCCTGCGTGGTGGGAATACCCCAGTTGGCGAAGGCGGCGGCGACCCGGGCGTGGAATCGGTCCGGAGCGCGATGGTATTCCACTTCGCTCCAGGAGGTCCCGCCGGAGCCCGCCACATCGATCGCTGCGACTCCGGCGTTCGCCAGATCCCGCGCGTCCTGAATGGAGAAGCCCCAGCCAACTTCCTTGGCGATTACCGGTACGCCAAGTGTCAGGCAGACTTTTTCGACCTTGTGCAACAGGCCCGCAAAATTCACGTCGCCTTCGGGTTGCACCGCTTCCTGCAAGGCGTTGAAGTGCAAAATAAGGGCGTTGGCCTCAATCATGTCCACCGCCCGCCGGCATTGGTCGGGCCCGTAGCCGTAATTCAGTTGCACGGCACCGACATTGGCCAGCAGCAGGATGTCGGGCGCAACCGGGCGCACCTGCAGGCTGCCGGCAAGGGAAGGGTCCTCGATAGCCGCCCGTTGCGAGCCTACGCCCATGGCGATGTTGTGTTCCTGGCACGCGGCGGCCAAATTCAGATTGATGCGGCGCGCCAGCTCCGTACCACCGGTCATGGAGGAAACGAGAAGGGGCGCGGCGAGGCAGGCCCCAAGGAATTCAGTTGTTGTGCTAACTTCCGAGAGATTGAGTTCCGGCAGGGCCCTGTGCTCAAGGCGAAACTGTTCCAGACCCGTCGCAAGCACGGGAAACTGCACGTTTTCCTCGAGATTGATGCGTATATGGTCCGCCTTGCGAGCTTCGATTTCCGGTGAGCCCCGCAAATCATTCATGCGTTCCGGTTCCGGTAATGGCCGGAACGATCCTAACCTGGGGCAAAATGGACTGTCAACATTGGCAAGCGTTGCGGGAAGCGGTATACTTCTGCCACTTGCGGTCCATGAGCCAGGCGCTCGACTGACCAGGAGGAAACGATGGAATCGACTGACGAGCGTGTTAAAAAGATTGTGATTGAATTGCTGGGTGTGGATGAAGACCGGGTCGTGCCTGAGGCCCGTTTCCGCGAAGACCTCGAAGCAGATTCGCTGGACCTGGTGGAACTCATCATGGCCTTTGAAGAAGAATTCGGCGGCGAAATCACTGACGAAGACGCGCAAACGATTACAACCGTAGGTGAGGCCGTCAGCTATATTGAGAAAATGGGCGAGGAAGGCTAACTCAGCTACCCAAAGGGAGTTTCCGGGGCGACTCGCAGGGGGTCGCCCTGATGTTTTGCAAGCCAAACACTTCCAGCCACAGCATGGCGAACAACAATAGAAACAATCCAGGGCCCGGTTGCGTCTCCAGCGCCAACGCGCTTTGCAGGTAAAGCGCTGCTGAAAGGGATAACCACGCAACTGCCATCGCAATCCCGCCCATTCCCCAATGAATCAACGGTCGTCGGACGAAGGGAAACCTGCAGGCAAATCCGCAGAGCAGCGCCACGATTCCAAGGGCAAGTTGTTGCCGGTGATTGGGGTCACCCGCATTTCCCAACAAAAATTCCGGTGGGGGAAGAACGGCGATGGCCGTCAACAGGGCCAGAGTCATCTGCAGACGCGTGGACATTTCGTCGCGCCAGATGGCGAGGGCCAGCAGGAATAGCGGCAAACTGCGCAATCCCAGGCTGGCTCCTAGGGGAATGTTGGCATGGCGGGAAAGCGGATTGATACTGCACCATTCGGCCAGGTCCCAAAGATTCAGCGTCAATGTATTTCCGACGCTTTCCATCCAGGGCAAGAAACAGGCCAGCAAGCCTAACACAAGCGGCCACACGGGGTGAATTGCGCGCTTCATGGCGCAGGTTCGTCGCCGACCCTGCGATAAACATCAAGCAATTGCAATGCCGCCTTTCTCCAGGTAAATTGCCCGGCTCTGGTCCGACCGGCCTGAATCAATTGCTGGCGCAACTGGCTTTCACTGGTCAACCGCAGCAGGGCATCTGCAAGGGCTTCAACATCCAGGGGGTCGATCAGCAGGGCTGCATCTCCTGCTACTTCCGGCAGTGACGAAAGATCAGAAGTGACGACCGGAGTTCCACAAGCCATGGCTTCCAGCACCGGCAGGCCAAAGCCCTCGTAGAGGGAAGGGAAAGCGAAGACCTCCGCGGCGCTGTAAAGTGCCGGCAGGTCGGCATCTTCCACGAAACCGGTCATATGTACGCGCTCTGCGATTCCACTCTCCTGGAGTTGCTGATGGAAGGGCTCTGACAGCCACCCGACGCCACCGGCAATGACCAGGTGCAGGTCCAGACCACCCTCCACCAGGCGGGAAAGGGCCTGCACCAGGCGGCCATGGTTCTTGCGCGGTTGAAGTGTGCCAAGAGAGAGAACGAAGGGCCACTGGTCAAGCCGATACTTCCTGCGGACGGCTTGTTGCTCCTGAGCGGACCGAGGCAGGAAGCGCGCGTCCACGCCGCCATGGAGGACAGTGATTCTGTTGCCTGGTGTTTCCTTGTAATGCTCAAGGAGATCGTCGCGCGTCGCGGATGAGTCGGCCAACACGTGATCGGCGCGTCTCACCGAGGCCGGAACGACGTTTTCCAGCCAGGATCGAAGGGCGGGCGGCGACGTGTCCGGCACCCGCAGGAAAGACAGGTCATGGACCTGAACAAGGGTCCTGGTCCCGCGTCTCACCGGGGGCAGCACGAAATCGGTGGCATGAAACAGGGTCAATGGACCGGTGAACGTTTCGACCGGGAGGGGAAGGCGGGCGCGGAACCAGAGTCTCTGCAGTGACCGTGCCGAAAGCGGCGCGGGTCGCCAGTGGAAGTTTTCTCCTGGCGGCTTCGGCAAGCGACTCTTGCGCGAGCCAGCAACAAACAGGCGCCAGACTCTGTCCCTGTCTTCCCTGGCCAGGGCGGCGACAAGTTCGCGAACATAGCGTCCGATACCGGCTCCCTGTTCCCAGGCTGGCGTGTAGTCAATCCCGATGCCTGGCACCATGATCGACGTCGCTGTAGGTCCAGTACCGGTTGACGAAGAAGTTCCAAAGCATGACGACTATGACGGCGATCACCCAGGCCGCAATCGTACCGACCTTGGCCTCGGCAGTGTATGAAGGCTCGTGCCCAGGGCGCCAAAATCGAATCAATGGCAGGGCGGCGGGCAGCAGCAATTTGCCCAAAGAGGCATAGGTCACGGAAATCAGGGTGGTCCGCACAGCCAGCCCGACCGCGTTGACCAGTGTGAACTGGGCCAGTTGGCGGCGAACACTGCGAGAACGGGAATCGGGATAGGTCCAGTAGCGGTTCCAGAGAAAATTGTTGAAGACTGCAACGATGAAGCCCGTGCCAGTCGCCAGTTGAACCCTGAAATCCGACGTGGGTGGCAGCAGGGTGGCCTGCAACAGTGTGAGCGTGCCGAGGTCAACCACGGCGCCAATAACGCCGACGACCGAGAAGCGAAGGAAGCGTTCAACTTCGCGGGCCCGTGCGCCGGAACGGCTGGCCAAAGCCACAATGGCGCGGTCCAGGGGGTTGTTGTGCACCAGTCTGGTCATTGCCTGACGAGAGTTACGGGCATGGATTTGAATTCACATGCCTGGCGGTGCAGCACGGCGAGGACGCCCAGCAGGAAGCCGACGTGCAGGAACAGGTTGTTTACAAACAGGTTGTCGAAGAGGCTGTGGACGGCAAGGCTGGTCCACGCGCCGAGCAGGCCGACGACAACCAAACGGGCTTCATCGTCAGGATGTTGACGGGCGCGCAAGGTAAACAGGACTATGGCCAGCCACATGAAACACCATGCCGCAAGTCCTGTCAGGCCGGTTTCTGCCAACTGGTTGAGCCAGTAATTGTGGGCGTGGCCAAGTGCTTCAGGCCAGTCGATCAGTCGATGCTGCGCATATGTATGTTCATAGTTCCCCAATCCAACGCCTGTCCAGGGATGTGCCGATGCCATGTTCAATGCGGCCTGCCAGTGCGCCAGGCGCTCGACGACTGCGTAATTCCCCGGGTTGATGTTGGCCCCGCGCATGTCCTCGAAGCCAAGGTAACCTTCGGTCGAGCTGGCAAGTCGTTCGCCGAGGGAAGCGGGCAACACACCTGTCGACCACAGCAGCGCCGTCAAAATCAACACACCGCCCGCAAGCTGCAGACCATGTACAAATCGCCGGGGAAGGGCCAGCAGCGTCACCAGCATGGCGACAAGGAAAGCCAGCCACGCGCCGCGGCTCCATGAAGCCACCAGGCCGGCGAGCAACAGGGCGGTCGGCAGAGCCCAGGCACACAGGGAGAGCAGACTCGCCTTGCGACGGGTCCGGAGCCAGCGCTTGAGTTCGGCCAGCAGGAGACACAGGGCAAGGGGAAGCAACAGGGCCATGAACCCACCCAGGGGATTGGGTTGGCCGAAGGTGCCAAAGGCGCGAAAGAAGCGCCCGCCGACCAGAAAGTGCAGGGCGCCGCTGCCTCCAAAAAACTGGTACAGGCCCACGGTCGCGTTGACGGCGCCAGCCAATAGCAGGGCTCGAACGGGCCAGCGCCAGGCACGGACCTGCATGCTGTTGCCAACGATGAATATGACTAGGGCGATTGACAGCCACTTGAGCCACTCCCGCAGCCAGGCAGCGACAGAAACTGCGTTGAACAGCGAAATGCCGGCGACCAGCAGGAAAATCAGGACGAGAATCACCACCGTCGGCAACGTAAGAATGGGCAGGCGCTGGCGCAGAGCAACATGGTGCAGGCTCCAGGCAAATAACCAGACAAAGAACAGGACCTGGCCGATATCCAGGGGGAGGACCGGACCGACCTCGGTTTGAATGAGGACATGCATGGGAGCCAGAATCAATAGCGGCAACAACGCGGCCCGGGACGAAACCAGACATGGCAGCAAAAGCAGGGCCAGCACGGTCGCTGTGAGCAGAAGGGACTCCGGAAGGGAAACCAGCGCCAGACCTGTCAGAACTGCCAAAGTCAGCAGGGCAGGAACAAACCGGCCCGGCCCATGCATTCTTCCGTGCGTTGCGATCACATCACGTTCCGAAAGAAATCTATGGTGCTGGCAAGTCCTTCGCGCAAGCCCACTTGCGGCTCCCAGCCAAGCACCTTGCGCGCGCGGGAAATGTCCGGCTGACGGGTCTGGGGGTCGCCAGTCATGCGTGAATCTGTCTGGAAAATGATCCCCGCCGGGTTGTTCGTCAATTCATTGACTACCATGGCAAAGTTCATGATCGTCATTTCTCGCGGATTGCCAATGTTCACCGGTTCGTGACAGGGCGTTTCGAGGAGGCGCCAGACGCCCTCAATCAGGTCATTGACGTACTGGAAACTGCGGGTCTGGGAGCCATCGCCGTAAACAGTCAGTGGCTCGCCACGAAGGGACTGTGCAATGAAATTGGGCACAACGCGGCCATCTTCCAGGCGCATGCGAGGCCCGTAGGTATTGAATATGCGAACGATACGGGTATCGATGCCATGAACACGGTGGAAGGCCATGGTAAGCGCTTCTGCATAACGTTTGGCGTTGTCATAGACACCGCGCGGCCCCAGGGTATCGACGTGACCGACGTAGCTTTCATGCTGGGGATGCACTTTCGGATCACCATAGACCTCGGAGGTTGAGGCCAGCAAGAAGCGGGCGCCGCGGGCGCGCGCCAGACCAAGGGCATTATGCGTTCCCAGCGAACTGGCCTTGAGGGTCTGGATTGGGAGTTTAACGTAGTCGACCGGGCTGGCAGGCGAAGCAAAATGCAGCACGACGTCCAGTGGCCCTTCGAAGTCTATGTACCTTGTTACGTCGTGCTTGATGAAGCGAAAGCCCGGGTTGTTTTCGAGGTGCGCGATGTTGGCGCGATTGCCGGTGATTAGACTGTCCATGGCAACGACGTCGTGGCCTTCGGCCAGGGCCCGGTCACAGAGATGGGACCCAATGAATCCGGCGCCACCGGTAATCAGCAGTCGCAACACGTCCTCCGGAACTGGAGCAGCGCGCGCAGTTTACCACATGAGCGTTGTTCAGTCGGCCCGTTTTTCGTCCATCCCTGCGTTGCACACCAGACCGGGGAGCAGGACAAAGACATACACCAGGTCGTGGACGAAAACACTGTTGTCCACCAGACCATGTGCAACAAGGCTGACCATGGAGCCTGCAGCGCCGGCCATCAGGACTCTTTCTTCACGACGGGATACGCGGCGCAGGACCTGGAGCGCACCGTGCCAGAAAGCGACCAGCAGGGCGATCAAGAGCAGCGGGCCCGCCAGGCCCAGGCGGACCCAGAAGTCAAACAGAATATTGTGCGGATGGGACAAATTGGGCTCGCGCCAGGCGTCCGGCAGAATCCAGATATCACGATAGGCGTACAGAAACTGGTCCAGCCCCAGGCCACGCAGGGGGTCGTCGCGCAACATGGCCAGGGTACTCTGCCACAGTTGCAAACGGATGCGCACCGTGCCGCTGGTGAAATCGAGCAGGCGGGCAAAGCGCGGGCTGTTGGCCGCGAGAAGGGCGAAAGTGGCCGTGCCGACCGCAGTCAGACCAACAAGTGGCAGAAGCGCTCGGCGTCGCCAATGGATCAGCGCGAGGGTCGCCAGCGAAAGGGGCAGGCCCAGCAGCAATCCACCGGCACTTTGTGTAAGCAGGAAGGCCAGCAGGCAAACGGCGCCAGTCGCCAGCGCCAACCAGCGACGCAGCTTCCAGGGCCCGGAGAGCGTCCAGGCCAGCGCAAATGGCAAACAACGCCCGAGGAAAAGGGCGGCATTGTTGGGGGAACCGTAAACGCTGACCAGTCGGCGAGCCCCACCTTCAGCAGTGATGACCCCTTCACCCCTGAAGAAGAGCCACAGGCCAATCAGGGCGACCAGCAACCCGGCCGCGAGCAGGGCGTCTGTCAGCAGAATTCGGGTCTTCAGGTCCCGCGCCTCGCGCCGGAAAATCAGATAGAAGAGAGCGGGTTCGACAAAGAGAACACGCAGTTCGGTCAGGGCCGGCCCGCTTTCCCTTGACCAGGTAAAGGCAATCAGCCCAAACAGCAGCCACAGAACCAACAGCAAATCCAGTGAACTTACTGCAGGAGCTCGAGCACCAGACTGTGGTCTTTCGATCTGTCCCTTTTGCTGTTGCGCCCAACGCAGCAGCTGCCTGCTGCACCAGGCCAGGGTGGTGAGCAGGATAATCATCTCAGCCAGTGGAATGGCGTAGCGGAAGAGCTGGAGCGGGAACAGGTAGAAGGGCGCCCAAAAGAGGGTGAGCATCAGTCCCAGTGCCGGACGATTGAAGAACAATACAAAGAGCAACACCAGTGCAGCGAGGGTGATCAATGGTCCCGGCTGCAGGAGGACAAGCCCGGCAGTGAAGACGGCCAGCAGAGGGTGCAGTGCTTCACGCCGGACCAGTGCCGGTAGCGCGTCTCCCCAGGTAAACAACATGCCGACCATCAGGATGAGCGAAGCAAGAACCCCGACAAGGGGTTCGGGTCCAAAGGAAGGCAAAGACCATTTGCTTGCCAGGCGATCCAGCAGCCTCTGCCACGCCAGGACCCTGAGTGACTGGAGCAGGGCAAGAGTCGACACCACGGTTGCCAGCAGGCCGGCGCCGATTTGCCGCTGCCAGCCGAATGCGGGATCGCCCTCGCCGACGGCGAAACCGCCCAGCGCCCAACGTGGCTGGCGTTCCTGCGCCACCAGTTCAACTGCCGAAAGCGTCAGGCGATGCGGACCTGGACCCAGATTGCGGGCCAGGGTCACGAGCTGTTCCGTGGGCTGACGGGTCGCACTGGTCAGTGTGAGGTAGGCATTTCCCTTCGGATCACGGGGCAGGGCGTTGGCCGGTTCCCCGTCGACGCTGGCATAAAACCAGGCGACGTAGTCCCCTTCCCGCACTCGCAGGGCTATTTCCTCACCGATGAAGTCAAACAACACTTCACTGTCGTTGGACCAGCTGAAGTCTGCGCCCTGGGTGCCAAAGGACCACTGGCCGTTGAACCGGGCCCATGGGCTGTCCACCGGGTGAAAGCCGACCCCTGCGCCTCTGGCGGGTGCGCGCGCTTCAAGCGCCAGCAGGGTGGATGTCTCCTGATTGTTGGCATCCAGCAGCGCGAAACCCTGTTGCGGGTTGTCAAGCGGGTGCGGCGGTTGCCAATGCTGCAGAATCATGGCGCCCAGCCAGGGCCATTCCCGTTGCGCCCGTTCCAGCGCCGCCAGAGTCCATTTGCTGCGTTGTTCGCTCGTCACCGCACCCCATATCGAAGGCGCGGCTTTCCAGTCCTCCGGCAGGCTGTTCCAGCCCCAGGCGCTGGCATGCAGGGGCTTGTCACCATCGCCATGGCGGGTCATGAGTTCGCGCAGCGCGATAATGCGCGAAAAGTTCAGGTGGTCCCGGGACACCCGGCGATCGTCCGGTGAAGTATCGAAGCCATAGGGTTTGGCAGCGACGGCGTCCATCCAGTCGGCGGCGCCGAGCGCATACAGTGACGCCAGATAGTCGATGTCGCTGATGTTGCGTGGCCCCTGTTCGGTGGTAGGCGCCAGAGCGGCAGCAATGACTGTAGCCTTTGCATCCACGTCGTGAATGGCCCGCCAGGCGGCCTGCAAAATTTTCAGGTAATGCGTCGGCGACGGGTCCAGGTGCCCCCATGCGTCTGTCAGGTTGGGTTCGTCCCAAACCTGGTAGTAGTCGACAACATCACCGTAACGACCTGCAAAGACCTGCGCGAAGGCGGCGAATGCGGCCGGGTCTCGCGGTGGGGCCGTAACGTGGTCAACGCTGCGGGCAAAGACTGGGGTGTTCAGCAAAACTGCGACCAGTCGCATTTGCGGATAGTCAGCAAGGGCGGCGACGATGCTGTCCGGTTTGTCCCAGTCAAATGCTCCCGGCTGCGTTTCGATTTCGTTCCAGCGAAATTGCTGTCGCACCCAGGTGATGCCCGCACTGTCCATGCGGGAGAGATGTTCGTCAAGCTCTTCCACCGCGTATTGCGTCAATTCGACATTGACGCCGAGTTGCGGCTGCACAGGGGGGAGGTCTATCGTCTGAGTGGCATTGACATGCCCGCGCAACAGGCGATCGCGTTCGGCAACGGTGACCAGCGTTGCCATCAGGCTGCCGGCAACAGCGGCCAGCGAGACAAGGACCAGAACCGACTGACGCATCAGCCTGACCACTCAATGCGGGTTATGTTGCCGGAAAAGGGAAATGGACGTGCCTCGCCGCTGACGACGTCGATAAGCCAAAGTTGTTTCTGCCAGGTCAAGGCGAGCAGCCGGGCGTCCGCGCTCCATACCACTTGCTGAGGCTCAAGACCGGGCTGCCCGGCATCCGGGAACAGCAGTTTCTGATTGCTACCGTCGCGATCAAGAATCATCAGGTCATGACCGGCGCGCGAGGTGGGGCGATCAGGGTCTCTGGCCTGCAGGTGGGCCAGCAACCCGGACACCCGAACCGGCGCCCATGACGGTGCGGGGCAGGGCCCAACGTTTGTCGCCAGCGGAACCTGCAATTCACCCTTCCAGTCGATGACGTTAAGCGTTGAAGGCGCATCCAACCCCGCCGGCGAAGCGGTCGCGACGAAGCGGCTGTCTAGGGACCAGACCGGTGCATGGCTGGCGCAAGGGGCCGACGCGTTCCCAAAGCCAGTTGCGCCAGATGACAAGGAGACGTTGTTGCCGTCCATGTCCATTATTCCAGTGGAGTCCCCCTGCACCCATGAGAGCTGCCTGCCATCACCTGACCAATTGAACCCTGCGATACCAGGCTGCGTTCCGTCCTCCGATATCGGAATCAACAGTTCGCGGAAGGACAGAATCTCACCGGTATCGGGATCAATGCGCAAGATCGAGACGCTGTTCTTCGCTGTGCTGTCCGCATAGGCAAATTCGACGGCGCTGCCTGGTCTCCAGCCGGCATGTAGAACGTTCTCCGGCAGCAGCCTGACAACTTTGGAAGGCACGCCTGGGTCGGGCATCAGCCACAAGGCATTGTTGTCCGGTACCTTCTGGCCTTCTACCAGTCTTTGCGTGTAAAGCAGGCGGTTTCCGTCAGTAGAGAGCGAGAGAACGTTGCCATCCAGGTTCCCGTCCCGGGTCAGCTGGCGCAAGTGACTGCTGTCCCCGTGCGCCAGCCAGGCGTTGCCATCGCTCAACCAGACCAGGGTGCCGGGAAAGGAAAGCGGCTCGACTTCAGTCAGGGTGTCCTCTTGCCAGACTTCATCAACCGCTTCGCGAATGATGACACGATTGATTTCTACGCGGTCCTGCTCGATTCCGTCCTCAAATCGAATTCGATGGCAGCGTTCTTCCTCTCCCGGAAGGCCCGTCTGAACGCGTTGGGCGGCGGCGCTGGCAGTTTCGCCAGGTCCAACTACCTGAAAGGGAATGGGGTGACGTTGGCAACGGTCCTCCTCAAGCACCCGGACGATCGTAATGCGCGTGTCGTCATGCAGCACGGTGGGTAGTGGGGGCTCGATCCGATCGAGGGGGCCCAACACGACTTCCGCCTGGTCAAGCAGGGACGATACGGAAGTGGATGCCGGCACCAGGATGGAGCGCTCCGAACCGTCGGCCAGCAGCGTGACCAGCAGGTCTCCACCTTGCCGCGCCGGGCTACAGGATACTGCCAGCAGCGCAAGACCAAACAGCAACGCCGGCGGTATCAGACTAGGGATGCGCGCGCTGCAGATTCCTGGTGGCATCGTACCTGCGTGAGTTTCGTCGCCGGCAGGCTTCCCGGTTGCCGGTCACTGACCGGCTTCAGAAATGTCAACTTCTGCATTCCTCGAAACCTGGGCGATTTGCTGACCCCTGGATTTCTCGAAGTGGGAACGAAGGCCTTGACTAAAGCAAAACAATTCTGGACCCACGTTCGTTACAAGCTGAGGATTTTTAGTATAGCAGCCGCTGGCGTTTCTGGAGAATCAAGCGGATAATGAAATGGCAATCGCGGACTCGAGGGCTTATGCGAGGTCTGGCCACTCTACTTACCATGACGGCATTGATGCTGGCGGCCCTGGCGCTGCGCGCCCAAGTCGAGGAACAGGAAACTCGGCAGGCTGAACCTGCCCCGGCCACAACCGTGGCATTGCCCCTGCGACAGGAACAGCTTTTCCTGCTGACCGGAGACGTCCAGCGGCCCAATGCCTTGTACTGGTTCGCAGACTATCTCTATGCCGCTTGCACGGGTGATTCGACCCTGTACGAAATCAATTCGCGTGATGCCAGCACCCGGCCCTACATATATGGCGTTTTGAATGCCCATTCACTTCACGTTGATCAGGATAACTCCGGCATCCTGACCATCTGGGCGCCGGACTATGAGCGCGATGCCCTGTTGCGCGTAACCCGAAACGGCGTGCGTGAGGTCCGGGGTGACCTGGACGGACCCTGGGGAATCGCAGCGCTGGGCGAACAGGATTTCCTGGTCACCAGTCTGAAACAAAACCGGACCATGCTGGTATACCGCGGCGGCGCTGCGCGCGAAGTGATACAGGGTTTGCGTTCACCGACGGGGATCGCCCTGGACGAGGAGCGCGTCTACGTTGCCAACAACGGCAGCGCGCGCAGAGCCATCGAATGGGCGCCGCGCGACGAGGTCTTGTCTGACAGTGGGGTACCGGCAGATACGCGCCCTCTGGTGTCCGGTCTGCAGAATGCCACCAGCCTGGTGCTGGCCGAGGACGGCTGGCTTTATTTCTCCCATTCCCTGGGCACTCGTGGTGTGGTCAGCAGGGTTCAGCCGGAACTCTGCAGCACCCCTGAAGGCTGCAGCAACGAGGATGTGGAACAAGTCCTGTTTACGGATCTGGAAGCGCCGCTGGCAGGGCTCACGATATCGCCGGACATGCGGGTATTTGTGCACAGCATGTTCAGCCCGGATATCTATTGGGCCCGACTGCCGGCAGCGGTCGAGGCTCAGGAGTCCTCACCGGGGTAGTTTCGATTGCGCCGTTCAACAAGGCCAACGCCCAGCATGCCGAGAAAGGTCAGTAGCAGATAAATCATTGCAGCGACCGAATAGGTCTCCAGGTAGCGGAAGGATGCGCCGGAAGACACCTTGGCGATTTGCGTGATGTCGCGCACGCCGAGGATGGAGACCAGCGCCGAGTCCTTGATCATGGCGACCAGGTCGTTTCCCAATGGCGGCAGAATGCGACGAATGGCCTGCGGCAGGATGATGAAACGCATCGACTGGAACCAGGTCATTCCAAGGGATCGGGCAGCCTCGCTTTGACCGGTCTCAATGGACTGGATACCCGCGCGAAAAGTCTCCGAGAGAAAAGCGCCGTAAGTGAAGGCCAGTGCGATCACCGCCGACTCCCAGGAGCTGCCGCGAAATGTGAATGCCACGCCGGTCACTTCCGTGATCCAGCGCCTCACCGCGGGAACGATGACGAAGGCGAAGATGAGCAATACGATCAAAATCGGCAGGCCGCGCATGATCGCCACGTAGAGCGATGCCAAATTGTAGAGAACAAGGTGCAGCAGACTCCCCAGACGACCCGCGATTCCCTTGCCGGGACGAGGGGCGCTGGAGCGAATCATGCCTACGACCAGACCAATCAGAATAGCGCTGATGTAGGCAAGGCCGGCAACGCGCAGGGACATGGCGATGCCGACCTGCAGTTTGCTGAAGATATCGGAGTATATGGCATCCGCGGCGATGCTGATGCCGATGAGGACGCCGACGACGATCATCGTCAGCGCCCACCACGGGAAACTGTAGAGCCAGTCGACGGGCCCGACCCGGGAACGCGCTTCTCGCGCGGCGATATCCAGCGTCGCGCCCCCGGAACCCGACCCGTGGCGCGGTTCCATGGGTCTGTGAATTCTCGCCCGGGTTGGGCCCGCCCCGACGCCTGATCAGGCTCCGAGGAACCACTTGTTGTTAATGGCCTCCAGGGTGCCGTCTTCGCGCATGGAATCGAGGCCGGCGTTCATGGCATCGCGCAGCTCCGAGCCGAGCGGGAAGATAAAGCCCAGTTCTTCTTCGGAGGTCAGCGGATCGCCGACGATCTGCAGCAGGTCGGCGTTGACGCCGACGTAACCCTGTCCGGCGACGTCATCCATCACGACGGCATCGACGTCTCCGGCGATCAGGGCCTGCACGGCGACGGGGAAGGTCTCGTAGGTGACGAGACGCTCCTCACCGACCAGTTCAAGCGCCACCCAGTAGTTGGTCGTGCCGGGCTGGACGCCGATCAGCAGGCTTGCATCCGCGGCCAGGGCCTCACCACCGTCGAAGCGCATTTCGTCGATGCGCCCGAGCAGGACCTGCACGAGGGAGACGTAACCATCGGAGAAGTCGACGATTTCGGCGCGATCGGGCTTGATGGTGATGCCGTCGGCGGCCATGTCGTATTCGCCGTTGGAGACGGCGAGGATCATGCCGTCCCAGGCGGTTTCGATGAACTCGGGCACGCAGTTGAGGCGGGCGCAGAGTTCGTGGAGCGTGTCGTAGTCCCAGCCGATGGCTTCGCCGCTGGCCTCGTCGATAAAGCTGAAGGGCTTGTAGGCGTTCTCGACAGCCACCGTGATGGTCGCGCCTCCGAGGTCCGGCAGCGCCGCGACAGGTTCAGCCCCAAGGAACCACTTGTTGTTAATGGCCTCCAGGGTGCCGTCTTCGCGCATGGAATCGAGGCCGGCGTTCATGGCATCGCGCAGCTCCGAGCCGAGCGGGAAGATAAAGCCCAGTTCTTCTTCGGAGGTCAGCGGATCGCCGACGATCTGCAGCAGGTCGGCGTTGACGCCGACGTAACCCTGTCCGGCGACGTCATCCATCACGACGGCATCGACGTCTCCGGCGATCAGGGCCTGCACGGCGACGGGGAAGGTCTCGTAGGTGACGAGACGCTCCTCACCGACCAGTTCAAGCGCCACCCAGTAGTTGGTCGTGCCGGGCTGGACGCCGATCAGCAGGCTTGCATCCGCGGCCAGGGCCTCACCACCGTCGAAGCGCATTTCGTCGATGCGCCCGAGCAGGACCTGCACGAGGGAGACGTAACCATCGGAGAAGTCGACGATTTCGGCGCGATCGGGCTTGATGGTGATGCCGTCGGCGGCCATGTCGTATTCGCCGTTGGAGACGGCGAGGATCATGCCGTCCCAGGCGGTTTCGATGAACTCGGGCACGCAGTTGAGGCGGGCGCAGAGTTCGTGGAGCGTGTCGTAGTCCCAGCCGATGGCTTCGCCGCTGGCCTCGTCGATAAAGCTGAAGGGCTTGTAGGCGTTCTCGACAGCCACCGTGATGGTTGCGCCGCCGAGGTCCGGCAGGTCCTGCGCGCCAGCCGCAAGGGCCGGAACGAGCAGTATGAGGGACGCCAGCAACAGGGCAAACTTCTTCCTCATGGAATGATCCTTTTTCTACACCAGAAGGTAGATGAGAATACTACCATACCCGGCGAGTTTCCTTACATGCACTGACGTTTTCCGTCCTGCCAGGTTGACGCTGACGCTATCTGGTCGATTTTGGCGGCTCGGGGCAGCTGTTTGAAGCCGACTTCCGCCCGACGGGCTGCCCCCTGTCCGGCATAACGCCAGCAGGCCAGCAGGCGCAGGGGACGACGCATGGCAGTATAGGCGGCCCCCTTGCCGGCCTGATGCTGACCAAGGCGGCGCATTACGTCCACGCTTATGCCTGTATACAGTGACCCGTCGCTGCATTGCAACACGTAGAGGTACCAGGGTTGCGGCGCAGCGAGCACATAAACCGGCCTTTCTTCTATGGAAATGAAATCCGCAGCCCGGAATCCGCGGGCGAAGGCCGCGACAAAGGCCTCTCGCACAGCCAGACGCCAGTTCAGCGCCAGCGAGGGATCCTTCTCCTTGAGCGCAGTCAGTGACGCAGGAATCTCGATGCCGGTGACGCCCTCAATGTCGGCGGAGACCCTGGATTCGGGCTGCCCTTCCTGATTGGAGCGAAGCAAAAGCTCGTCAGAAGAGGGCACCGCCGTTAAAGTGCGTCGCAGTCTGCCACGGGCAGGCCAGTGCGCTTCCAGCCGGTCGCTGGGCAGGCCGGCATTGATCCCGTCTTCCATTTCGCCGTAGTAGTCCACGTAATACCAGACTGAACTGACTCCCGGCAGGCGAAAGTTGAAATTGGCATTGCCTCGTTGCAGGGGATCAAAAGTCCAGCGAATGCTGCGGTAACCGGCGTCACGCGCGATTTCTCTTTGTCGTAATTTGAGTGCCGTGCCAATGCCACTGCCCTGGAAGCGCGGATGGACACCGGCCATGTGGGAAAGCAGGAAACGTTGGCCGTCGCGCCATGCGGCCAACCCGACGGTCATTCCGACCAGGGCGCCATCGACGAAAGCGCCCAGCACCTGCCCGCCATTTTTCGACGTGGCGAGCAGGGCGTGCACGGGCATGACCTCGACGCCGGGCGAGTGCCAGATCTCCTGTTGCAGGGCCACAGTCTCCTGCATCTCTGCCGGAGAGCGCAGAAGGCGCGTGCAATGGCCAACGCTCATGGAGTCGGGACGAGATACGCTCTGTAGCGGTCGTACAGGCTGGCGGACAGGGATGCCGTCAGTGTCACGCCGTCGGGTCTGTGCTCCACCTGGTCCACCGTCGCAGAATCATAGAGGACCGAAATCAGGTCCCCGCGATCCCAGGGCAAGTGCAGTCGGACCTCGTGTTCACCCTCGGCCAGCAAACTCTCAATACGTTGGAGCAAGTCGTCCAGCCCCGTTCCCCTGAGTGCCGACACCGCGGCGATGTCGGCATAGAGGCCACCCGGATGCCCTGGCTGTTTCGGTTCAGCGTCGACCAGGTCCAGCTTGTTCCAGACCAGAAGACGGGGCACGCGGGGCATATCGATGGCGGCCAGCGTATCCTCTACCGTCTCAATGTGCTGCAGGGCGTTGGGATGCGATGCGTCCACGACGTGCAGCGCCATGTCCGCATCCAGCACTTCCTCAAGCGTGGCCCGAAAGGCTTCGATCAATGTGGTGGGCAACTTCTGGATGAATCCCACCGTGTCCGTCAGCAAAACCTCGCGGCCGGAAGGCAGCGGTGTCTTGCGAGTGGTGGGATCAAGGGTCGCAAAGAGCTGGTCGGCGATGTAGACACTGGATTCAGTCAGGGCGCGAAAAAGCGTGGACTTGCCGGCGTTGGTGTAACCGACCAGCGCGACCACCGGGATGTTGCCACGGGTACGGCGCGAACGATAACGGCCCCTGTGCGCCCGAACCTGGGACAGGTCCTGTTTCAGTTTGCGGATCTTGCGGCCGATTTCACGGCGGTCCACTTCCAGCTGGGTCTCACCAGGTCCGCGCAATCCCACACCCCCGGCGCCGCCCCGCGCCGCGCCGCCTCCGGCCTGACGGGCCAGATGCGTCCACTGCCGGGTCAAACGCGGCAGGCGGTACTCGTACTGGGCGAGCTCAACCTGTAGCGCGCCTTCGCGTGTGCTGGCGTGCTGGGCAAAGATATCCAGAATCAATGCCGAGCGGTCCAGCAATTTGACGTCTTCGCCGAAGCGCTTTTCCAGTTCGCGCTGATGACGAGGCGAGAGTTCGTCGTCAAAAACCACGACCCCGGCGTCAGATTCATCGATCAGGGAACAGACTTCATCCACCTTGCCGGAGCCAATCCAGGTCGCCGGGTCAATGCGCTCCACCTGTTGGCTGGCTCTGCCACAAACCATCATGCCGGCCGTGTCCGCCAGCAGGGCCAGTTCGTCGAGCGAATCATCAAGGCCCAGCAAGGGGTTACTGCCCTTGATTGCCGCGCCCACCAGGATGGCTCTTTCCCTCTGTTGGTTGTTGTCGTAGCGATAGTCGTTCACTGTTGGCAGTTCAGTATTCTGACGGCATGGTTTGAGCGGAAAACAGCGTTGGGTCCCCCAGAGTCTGCAATTCAGCCTCCAAATCACGCATGGCCCGCGCCGCGTAGGCCTGATAGCGTTCGCGCTTGCGCCGGATGCGGGTCCGCAAAGGCGGCAGAATACCGAAGTTCGCTTTCATGGGCTGGAATTCCCGCGGGTCCGCATGAGATACGTAGTGTAGCAGGGAACCGGTCATCGTGGTACGGGGAGGTGCCCAGGGCTCACCCCCACGCAAATGTCTCGACAAATTGATCGCAGCAATCAGTCCTGTGACGATGTTTCCCACGTAGCCTTCCACACCGGTCAGTTGACCCGCGATGAACAGATCCGGTCTTGCACGCAGACTGAGGCCGGCATTGAGCAGGGCAGGGGCGTTGAGAAAGGTGTTGCGGTGCATCTGGCCCATGCGTACAAACTCTGCGTTGGCCAGGCCCGGAATCATTCGGAAAATCTCCTTCTGCGCCCCCCAGCGGATGTTTGTCTGGAAACCGACAATGTTGTAAAGGCTGCCGGCAAGATTGTCCTGCCGCAATTGCACGACGGCGTGAGGGCGCAAACCCGTTCGGGGGTCCCGCAATCCAACCGGACGCATCGGCCCGAAGGCAAGCGTCTCCGGCCCCCGCTCGGCAAGGTGTTCGATGGGGACGCAGCGCTCGAAGAATTGCGGGTCCTCGCGCTCGAAGTCGCGCAATTCCATGCGGTCAGCCTCCAGCAGCGCGTTGACAAAACGCCGATACTCACCTTCATCCAGCGGACAATTGATGTAATCACCTAGCCCGTTGGCGTCGCTTTCCCGACGGCTGGCGCGAAATGCGATCCCCATGTCAATGCTTTCTGCCTGAACGATTGGGGAAATCGCGTCATAAAAGTAAAGGTGTTCCTCGCCGGCAAGCCTGGCTAGCGATTGAGTCAGGGAAGGGGACGTGAGCGGGCCGGTGGCGACGATGGCGGGGCCCGTCGGTATCTCCCTGACCTCCTCGCGCAGTAGCCGGATGGCAGGATGCTGGCTGATCGCTGCAGTGACTTCCTCAGCGAAGGCCTCACGATCAACGGCCAGCGCACCGCCGGCCGGGACGGCTGAACGGCCCGCGCAATCCAGCAGCAGGGAACCCATGCGTCGCGTTTCGGCCTGCAGCAGGCCGGAAGCCCGATCCACCAGACGAGAACCGAGTGAATTGCTGCAAACCAGTTCGGCCAGTCGGTCGCTGACGTGTGCGCCCGTGCGCAGTTTGGGCCGCATCTCATAGAGCGTGACTGCAACGCCCCGCTGCGCCAGTTGCCAGGCCGCCTCGCTTCCGGCCAGGCCACCGCCTATCACTACTGCCGAATCATTCATGAGATGGTTCCACCGGCATTTGCCGCAACTTGCGAACACGAAGGGGCGTGGCCATCAAGGAACCGGCAGGGCATGGAACTGTGGTTGCACCGAAGCAAGTAGTCCGGTCCGCACAGGAGGCGACCACCGTCTGATCAGAAGCGCGCCATTACGATCGAGGCATTTTGACCGCCCAGGCCAAAGCTGTTGGACATCAGCATGTTCAGCCAGGGGACGTCGCGGGCTTCGTTGGGAACGTAGTCCAGGTCGCATTCGGGGTCCGGCGTCTGGTAATTGATAGTCGGGTGCAGCACGCGTTCGAACAGGGACATGGCGCTGGCAATGGCCTCTATGGCGCCCGAACCGCCCAGTGCGTGTCCCATCATGCTCTTGGTAGAGGACACCGCCAGATTGGGCGCGTGTTGGCCAAAAATTCGATGAATCGCCAGAGTTTCCATCTTGTCGTTGGCCTGGGTTGACGTGCCGTGGGCGTTGACGTATTGCAGTTCGGAGGGGTCGACGTGGGCATCGTCCAGCGCCCATTGCATCGAGCGGATGGCGCCGCCCCCTTTGGGGTCCAGAGCGGCGATGTGATAGGCATCCGAGGACGAGGCATGCCCCAGAATCTCCGCATAGATGCGCGCCCCGCGACGCAGCGCGTGGGCAAGGCTCTCCAGGATAAGGACGCCACAGCCTTCGCTAAAGACGAAGCCGGAGCGATTGAGGTCAAAGGGCTGGCTGGCCTCTTCCGGATTGTCATTGTAGCCGGCTGCAAGGGCCTGCATGGCCTCAAAGCCCGCCAGCGCGTAGTCCTGCAATACGGCCTCAACACCACCGGCAATCGCTACGTCAGAACGTCCGTTGCGTATGAGATCACTTGCATCGCCGACGGCCTGGGTACCGGCGGCGCAGGCCGTGGACGGAGCGTTGAGCGGCCCCAGCGCGCGGAGGAAGCGACTGACATAGTGGGCCGGCATGTTGGGCAGGGAATTGATGAGAGACAATGGATTGGGTTTGCGGTAGCCGCTGGTCTTGTAACGCCAGGTGCTGGTTTCCGCCATCTCGTGGGCGCCCAGCGACGTGCCCATGACCACGCCGACTTTTTCCCCCTGGGCCTCTATCTCATCAATGCTGAGGCCCGCATCGTCGATTGCCATTTTTGAGGCAGCCACAGCAAACTGGGAGGCGCGACCCATGCGCCTGGCTTCCTTGCGCTCAATGAACCCGGTTGGGTCGAATTCCCGCACCTCGCCGCCAATCTTGACCGGCACGTGTTCCGTTTCGATCGTCTCCAGCCGCCGAATTCCGGAACGGCCCGCCTTTAATCCTTCCCACAGCGACCTGGCATTTCCCAGGGCAGTCACTGCGCCCAGTCCGGTCACGACGACCCTGGGACGTCCGTTTCGCAACAAGTCCATGGTAACCTGGCTCCTGTCCCGCTAACCAACAGGATGGGTCTGAACGCCAGAGCGTATGGCCTCGATAACGTTGCCTTCCACAGCACGGGCCGCCTGCCTGATCGCATTGCAGACTGCTCTGGCATTGGATCGACCATGCCCGATTATAACCACACCATTGACCCCCAGAAGAGGCGCGCCACCTACCTCAAAAGTGTCCGCCCGGCGCTTGACGCGCCTGAAGGCCGGCTGAAGGATGGCGCCGGCGAGCAGGGAGAGGGGGTCAGAACGGATTTCCTCATGGATCAGCCGGGTTACGTAGCGGGAAGTGGACTCAAAGGTCTTTACCAGCATATTGCCAAGGAAGCCGTCGCTGATGACGACGTCCACCTTTCCTCCAAACACATCCTTCGGCTCGATGTTCCCAACATAATTGAGTCCGCTGTTGCGCAGCAGCGGGTCCGTCTGTCGTACCAGGTCGTCGCCCTTGCCTTCCTCCTCGCCGTTTGAAATCAGACCGACGTGGGGAGCTGATACATTGAGGACCTTTTGTGCATAGATCTGACCCATCAGGGCGAATTGCAGAAGCCATTCGGGTCTTGAATTGGTGTTGGCGCCGATATCAAGCAAAATCACGATCTTGTGCCCGATGGGGAAGATTCCGCTGACGGCCGGCCGTTTGACACCGGATATTCGTCGCAAGGTAAACAGCGTCGCAATTGTCAGCGCGGCACCGGTGTTGCCCATACTGACAAAGGCATCGGCCTGACCGTCCCTGACCATGCGCATGCCTACATGCATGGAAGAGTCGGGTTTGCCCTTGCTGGCGACGGCGGGTCGGTCCGTCATGGTGACGGCCTGGGAACTGTGGCAAATCTCGATCGGCAAGCCATTGACCCTGTGCCTGTCCAGTGCCTTGCGGATGCGCCCGGTATCGCCAACAAGAACGATGCCAAGATCGTTTTCGCTGGCGGCCATTACAGCGCCGGTTACATCCGGAACGGGGCAATTGTCGCTGCCCATGGCGTCAACAGCTATGCGCATGCCTTCTCCTGCAAGTCGCCGCAGAGTGTAGCACATAATGCATGCCCTGGTAGCGTGGCATTGACAGTAAGGGCGCTGACGCTATACTTGTGCCGATTGCCCCGGTGGCGGAACAGGCAGACGCGCACGGTTGAGGGCTGTGTCCTTTCGGGGGTGGAGGTTCAAATCCTCTCCGGGGCACATTTAGGCCCGATTTGGCTTGCGCCGCGAACTGCCGCGCAATCGGGCGATCTCCCGAAACCAGGAACCTGCGCCTTTTAGGACACCGGGAGGCAGGGATGAGTGCATCGAGCGTCCAAATTCTCGCCCAGGCTCATGCCTATATTGAAGCCGGAAACCTTGAAGATGCGGAAAACCTGATCCGTTCCTTGCTGGAGCAGGATCCGGACAACACCGATGCCTGGTGGCTTCTCGCGCATTCGGTCAGGGATGCCGCTGCCGCCAGGGAGGCGCTTGATGAAGTGTTGCGCCTCGACCCCAATGATCAACAGGCGCGTTCCCTGCTTTCCGCCCTGGACGACCGCTTTCCCTCGGGCCTGGGTTCCGGAGGTGGGCGGGACTGGCAGTTGTCACGACCAAGTTTCTCCCGACCGCGCATGCCTTCGTTTCACCTTCCAGGGGGATTCGACGACTATTCGACTCCGGTCAGTTACCTGGTGCTGGTCATCTTGCTGATCGCCGGTGGCTGGTTGATGTTGCGTTATTTCGGCATCGAACTGAACCAGACGACTCCCACGACCGCATCACCGCAACCAGAAGTGGCCCAGGCGGCCGGAAGGGCTGCCACTGCCATGCTGGACACGACAGAACTGAACCTTGCTGCCGGCGCAGGTGAGTCGACCACAGGCTCCCCGGTTTCCGGTTCGGGGACACAGGCGGCCGCGTCCCTGGCGGATTCCGCCCCGGACGAGGCGACAATCGCAGCGGCACCTGGAGACGGCGAATCGGGCCCCGTTTTGACGCCGGCGCCGGTTTCATCGCTTCCTGCGCTCCCTGATTCTGGCGACGGCGCGGGATCGGATACAGGGACCGTGGATGCCGGGTTGGAGACTGCCATTCCCTTACCAACGGTTACGCCGGTCCCTGTGCCTACTTTTCCCTTCCCGGTTCAGACCGATCCCGGGGAGTTTACTTCCCTTTACCTGGCGGCGTACGCGGAGGCAGGTCTGCAACTGGCAGCCAATTCTCCACTCCTGGAAAGCTCCCAATTCGGCAGTGTGGCCCTGGCAAGCGTTTGTTTGCACGGCTCATTGGGCTTGCGAAGCACCGTGAACGAAGCGATGGAGTTGATGTCCGGCTTCGCGGTACAATTGCTCAACAGTGCCCCTGCACTCGGAGTGCAAGTTCTGGACTGCGTGAATGAGGGTGCGGTGCTTCGAATTGTCGCCGCGCCGCTGCAAAGTGCCCTTGAGTGGGGGCAGGGCACGTTGACGCTGATGGAGTTCCAGGCCACCTGGGAAGCGGTCCGTTAAGACGACCTGTCGCCCTTTCCCGCCTCAACAGGAAAATGAACAATGAAGGTCGCGCCTTCACCCGGCACGCTTTCAACCCTGATTGTCCCGCGGTGCTTCTGGATAATGCTGTTGCTGATGAACAACCCCAGACCGCGGCCTTCTTCACGGGTCGTGAAATAGGGTTCGAAGATCTCCTGCAGGTGTTCCGGGGCAATGCCCTGTCCGCTGTCGCTAACCCTGATCTCCACCATGTCCTGAACAACCGACGCGGAAAGGGTAAGGCTGTTGCCGCACGACATGGCCGAACGGGCATTGAGAAACAGATTGATGAAGACCTGCTCAAGCTGGTCGCGATTGCCGCGGACTGGCGGCAGCCGGGGCAGGTCGACTTCCATTCGCAGTCCATCCTGCCGAAAGAGCTTTCGGTTCAGTTGAACGACGCCCCTTAGCAAGTCTGCAAGGTCCAGGGAAGCGAAGACTGTATCTTCACTGTCGCGGCGCGTGAATCCAAGCACCTGGCCAACGGTCCTGGTAATCCTGTCGATGCTTTCCTGAATGCGAACCACGTCCCCGGCTTCCGGCAGAACACCGTCGCGGATGTCTTCCAGCATGTCATCCAGCAGGATGCGAATCGGCTGCAGCGGATTATTGATCTCGTGGGCGAGGCCGGCCGCCAGGTGACCGATGGTCACCAGCTTTTCGCTGTGGATGAGCATGTTCTGCGCAGTTTCCAGGTCCGCGCTGCGCTCGCGCACGGTCTCTTCCAGATCCATGTTCTGTTTTGTTATTACTTCAAGCAACTGGGCATCATGAAGCGCAAGCACCGCCTGATGATTCAGTCCTTCCAGTAACTTCAGTTGGCGTTCGCTGTACCTGTCACTGCTGCTGGCCACCAGGCAGTTGGCCTGCATGTCTTCGCCATGCCGGGTCACAGAAACCATGCAGCCCGTCCAGCCCGGTGGCAGGTCGGTTGCATCATTAAGGAGGTTGGATTCCTGCGTGCGTTGCAACATGGACAGAAACCGGGATTCCTGCTCCGCAGGTGATGTCTCGCTGTCCTGGTGATGCACCAACCTTGACCGTAGTTGGCCATCCTTGCCCAGTCGACCGAGGGCGACCAATGAGCCTGGCAACAATTGAAGCGTTAGCCTGGGCATGAGATCCAGAAGCTCATTGACTGATTTGACCCGATTGAGTTGCCCAATGGCTTGCAACAGAATCTCCAGTTCCCTGGTGCGTTGTTGCAGGTCCGTGTGCAACTGCGAGGACTGCAGTTTTTTCTGAATTCGCGCCAGCAACTCTCTTGGGCTGAAGGGTTTGTAGAGCCAGTCCTCGCTATGCATTTCAGGGTCCAGTTTCCCGGCAGAAGACCGGCGCGGATGGGAACTTGTGATGATGACCGGGATACCGGCAGTTGACGCGTCCCTGCGCATTTGGCGCAACACTTCCAGACCGCCAATACCTGGCAATTCTGCGTTTAGTATGGCGATGGATGGCAAGAGGTGGCGAGCGCTCGACAGGGCCTCCTCGCCATTTGCCACACAGTGGACGATAAAATTTTCCCGTTCGAGGATTTGTTCCAGTTGACTGGATTGCAACTGGTCCTGGTCCGCGTAAAGAATCAGGGGCAATGAGTGGGATGTAGTCATCAGCGATGCCTCGTGCTGTTACTACCCTATGGTACAATCCTGGCAGGGAAACGGCAACAATTCAGTCACTACGGTACCGATCATGGCTGTAAAAGTCATTGCCCGAAACCGCAAGGCAGCACACGATTACTTTCTGGGAAGCCGCTACGAGGCCGGCCTGGTCCTGACGGGCTCGGAGATCAAGTCGATACGTGCGGGCCGCGTTAGCTTGCGGGAAGGCTATGTTCAGGAACGCGAGGGCGAGCTTTGGCTGGTGGGCTGCCACATTGCGGTCTATGAGGAAGCCGGCCGTTTCGGACACAGCGATCCCATGCGGCCCCGCAAACTTTTGTTGCATCGCCGTGAAATCCGGCAAATCTCGTCACAGTTGCGGGAACGGGGCATGGCGGCAGTCCCGACTTCGCTCTATCTTGACCACGGACTCGCCAAAATGGAAATCGCCGTGGCGCGAGGCAAACGACAATATGACAAGCGACGGGCCATAGCGAAGCGGGACAGTCAAAGGCAAATTGAACGGGCGCTTCATCAACGCGGTTGATGTTCTCAGGCGTTCCAGGGCAACTCATTACTCCTGATAAGGATACTTATCATCCAGCAACCTCTTGCGATTACCTTGTACCGGAACACCAGCCTCGCTCGAAGGCAAGTTTGACCTGATGTCAATGCCGCCAGACAACGCATGTTATACCGTGGGTCGATTTGATCTCACGTTTCCGATTTGGCAGCCCTCAATTCTGGCAGTCAGGAATCGTTGATGCGCTATCGACAGGGAGGACGGTCTGGCCGGCGTCTACTGTATGCATTGCTTTTGTTGCTGCTTGCCGTGGCAATCCTGGCCGCAGCGGGTGTCGGGGCTGTGTATGGTTTTCGCCACGTGCTGTTGCCCGGTCAACAACAACGCATCATCGACCAGTTGCCCTTCATGCGGGTCCTGATGGTGCCCACGCCGCCAGGCGGTACCTTGCCAACGGCCATACCGGTGGAAGGCGGCCTGGCTGCATCCGACTTGCTTGCCGAATTGCCGCTCCCCAATGCCACAGTGACGGACGAGCCGGCCACAAGTACCCCCGGGCCCACAGCCACGGCGCCGGTCATGGTCGTAGCGACCCCCAGCCCCGTTCCAACGGCAACGTTTGCGCCTCCACCGACCTGGACGGCTCCTCCGCCCCTGCTTGTCACCCAGGTGACGGAAAGCGAAATCCCTGCGTCCCTGCGTTTGACAGGCTTTACCCACATCACGCAAACGTGGAACAATTGCGGGCCGGCCAATCTGGCCATGGCCCTGAGCTATTTCGGCTGGAATCGCGGGCAAATTGTCATTGCCGATCGACTCAAGCCGCATCGGGAAGACAAGAACGTCAGCCCGCAAGAGATGGTGGCTTTCGTCAACGAGGCAACGGACGTCCGGGCCGTCACGCGAATGGGCGGAAACATCAACCTGCTGAAGCAACTGCTCGCAGCCGACATGCCAGTCGTCGTGGAGACGGGCTTTACGCCCGAAGGATATGACTGGCTGGGCCATTACCAGACCCTCATCGCCTACCACGATGCTTCCGACACGTTTTGGCTCTATGACAGTTTCCTGGGCGACGGTGAGAATTCTGCCGGGATGACGGAAAGCTACGACGAACTGGATGGCAACTGGCAACCCTTCAACCGTAGCTTCATTGTTCTGTACAAGCCGGAACAGGAAGCGACCCTGCGCCGGATCCTTGGAGATCTGGTAACACCTTCCGGCGCTGCAGAAGTTGCCCTGGAAACCGCGCGGGACGAAGCGCGGGCGGACCGGCAGGACGCCTTTGCCTGGTTCAACATGGGCAGCTCGCTGGTGCGCCTGGGACGGCACGCCGAGGCGGCCACCGCCTTTGATCAGGCGCGTCGCATCGGGACGCTGCCCTGGCGCATGACCTGGTACCAGTTCGGCCCCTTTGAGTCCTATTTCCATGCCGGACGTCTTGACGACGTACAGGCGCTGGTCAGCGTCAATATGGGCAATGGCGCTCGTTTTGTCGAAGAGACCTGGTACTGGCAAGGTCGCGTCATGCAACAGCGCGGTGACTTGCAGGGTGCGCGCAACGCCTACACCCAGGCGATCCAGTTAAACCGCTTCTACGTCGAGGCGCGCGCGGCGCTGGCGGCGCTGTAAATTGGTCACACTACAGGCAGGGGAATCTCCCGCCCGCCACCGACGCAGACTGGCGCGCTCGACATTGCTGGTGATTCTGGCCTTTGCCGGCGCCAAACTCATCAGTCTCGTACAGACAGTCGTCATCGCCCAGGTATTCGGCCTCAGCAGCGACTACGACGCCTATGTTGCCGCGAACGGATTGCCGGAACTGATATACACACTGATTGCCGGTGGCGCAATGGCTCATGCCTTCATTCCGGTCTTCAGTGGCCTGCTGGCCCGGGGCGACAGGCACGGCGCCTGGCGAACAGCGTCCCTCGTGATCAACTCGGTCTTTCTGGTGACCCTGTTGCTAAGTCTCCTGACCTTCCTCGGCGCCCACTGGTTGACGGCCAATCTGGTGGCCCCGGGCTTCGACGCCGAAGCCCAGGAGCAGACGGTCGTCTTGATGCGGATCCTGCTGCTGACGACCCTGATTTTCTCCATCAGCGGACTTTGCATGGGAATTTTGCAAAGCCACAACCACTTTCTTTTGCCGGCCCTGGCGCCGGTGCTCTACGACGTGGGCATCCTCTTTGGCGTCATCTTCCTGATTCCGGGCATTGGCATCCATGGCATCGCCTGGGGCGCCGTGCTGGGCGCCCTGTTGCACCTGGGAATCCAGGTACCTAGGTTGCTGCATTATCGGGCGCGCTGGTGGCCCCTGGTCGATCCCGCGGATGCGCGCTTGCGCGAAATCCTGCGACTGATGTTGCCCCGCATCGCCGGGCTCGGGGTCTTCAGCCTCAACTTTCTGGTGATGAACAACATCGCCTCCAGGTTGGGAGAGGGTTCGGTCAGCGCCCTCAACTGGGGCTGGCGTGTCATGCAGATCCCGCAAACGCTCATTGGGACGGCGATGGGCACGGTAATTTTCCCGACTCTGGCGGCGCTCAGCGAACTGGGGGATGACGATGGCAAACGGGACTTTATGTCCGGTGCGTTACGTTTCATTCTGGTCGCCAGCATTCCCGCCGCCATCGGTCTGATCCTGTTGGGGCAATCGATCGTCGCCTTGCTGGAGCGCGGCGCCTTCGATGCCTCAGCATCTTCCCTGGTCACGTCCACCTTGCGTTTTTTCGCGCTTGGCCTGGTCGTTCATTCCGTGCTTGAGGTGGTTGCCCGCAGCTATTATGCGGACAAGGATACGGTGACGCCGCTGTGGGCTGCTTTGGGCGGGGCGACGATTAATCTTGCCGGCGCTTTTCTCTTCAGCGGGGTATTGCTGGTTGAGAACAATGGAAGTCTCGCCGGTCCCCTTGCCCTGCTTCCTCTTCAGGACCTGGACCGGGGTGTGGCCGGTCTTGCCCTGGCGAATTCCCTTGGGACGGCCTTTGAAGTCGCCGTGTTGCTCTGGATACTGCGTCGGCGCTGGCGCGGCATACAGGAAAGCGCGCTGGCGCAGACCCTGCTCAGGACGACGGCCGCGAGTCTGTTGATGGCGCTGGCGATCGTGCTGTCAACCCCCCTGTTCTCCCTGCTCTCGCTGCCAGGAGGGATCGTCGGCGACGCCCTGCAAGTCATGCTGCAGGTGCTGATCGGCGCAGTGGTGTTCCTGCTCAGCGCCCTGTTGCTGGGGATGTCCGAAATTGGTCTCCTGTGGCACATTTGGCGTGGTCGAAGAAAGTCGAATGGAGAGTCACTTGGCGCCTGAAGTCCTGACACTTGCGCTGGGCGCGTTTGCAACCAACGCCTACATCATCGGAAGTCATGTCACAGGCGAGGCGATCGTCATCGATCCTGTGGACGATGCAGAATGCCTGGTTGCGGAAGCGGCTTCGGCCGGCTGGAAAATATCCCGGATACTGATCACTCACGGCCATCTGGACCATGTAATGGCCGCGGCAGATCTGGTGAGACTTACGTCGGCGCCCCTTTGCATTCACCAGGCATCACCACGTCTGCAGCCCGGGGGTATTCATGATCCCGCCCTGCAGCAACTTTTCCCTGCCCTGCCCGTCCCGGACCGTCGTCTGACAGACGAGGATGAATCCTGCGGTCTGCCCGGCATCGAGTTGCGGTCCATCTACACGCCAGGGCATGCCCCGGACCACGTCGCTTTCTATCAGCCTGAAAGCGCCGTTCTTTTTGGTGGCGACTGCCTGTTCGCCGGCAGCATCGGGCGGACGGACTTCCCCAACGCAGATCTGAACACGCTCATGCGGTCCATCACCGGGCGCCTCTTTGCCCTGCCGGATGACACGCGCGTCTTGCCCGGCCACATGGGCCCTACCACCATCGGCGCCGAGCGCCGCCGCAACCCCTTTGTGCTGGACTATCTGCGTCACCTTGGAGCGTCGGATGGTCCGGCGGCGTGACAAGGCTCGCCATTCTTTCAGTGACGCTGATGACCCCGGTCCTTTTGGTCCTGGGCAACATCTTGCCGGTCATGACTCCCTTCTGGCTGACCGTTGCCTATACAAGGACCGGCTTCCCGCGGGACAGTTACGGGTTTTCCACGTCAGACCGCATCGCACTCGCGGCCCGTGTCACAAACTGGCTGGGAAATGACCAGGATCTGAATGCCCTTGCGGATCTTGGTACTCCAGATGGCCAGAATGCGTTCAATGCTAGGGAGCTGCGGCACTTGCAGGACGTCAAGCTGCTGACAGGGCACGCATACCGCCTGGCGATTCTGGCACTGGTGCTGCTTACAGTCAGCAGCACGATTTGTCACAGGAAGGGCGTGTTGCGCCTGGCGCTTCAACGCGCTGCGCGCCTTACCCTGGCCCTGTTGCTGGCGATCCTAGTGTTTTCCCTGGCCAGCTGGGACCAGGCCTTCACCGAATTCCATCGACTGTTTTTCGCCAGCGGCACCTGGTATTTCGCATATTCGGACACCCTGATTCGTTTGTTCCCCGAGCGCTTCTGGATTGATGCCCTGCTCTTTCTGGCAGGAATGACGGTCTTGCAGTCCCTTGCCCTGATCTGGCTAACAAACCCGACCGCGACTGGCTGGAAGACACTGCGGCAGTTGATATACTGGCGCCGCAGAGATTCTGGAGTTTCAGGTCTTGAACAAGCAAAGCGTCCGTGACGTCTCGCTGACGGGCAAACGTGTGCTGATGCGCGTCGATTTCAACGTCCCGCTTCGAGACTGCGTCGTCAGCAACGACGCGCGCATCCGGGCTGCGCTTCCGACGATTCAATACGTGCTGGAGCGTGGGCCAAAAGCGCTTGTTTTGCTCTCGCACCTCGGAAGACCGAAGGGTCGGGTGGACCCCCGTTGGTCGCTGCAGCCGGTGGCCGGACGGTTGCAGGAGCTTTTGGGACGGAAGTTGCATTTCGTCGCGGATTGCGGCGGCCCTCTCACGCAGTCGGCACTGGCCACCTTGTCGGAGGGAGGGATATTGCTTCTGGAGAACACCCGCTTTGATCCTGGCGAGACGTCGAACGCCCCGACCGTTGCCCGCTCGCTGGCCTCCATGGCCGACATTTTTGTCAACGATGCCTTTGGCGCTGCCCATCGCGCCCATGCCTCGACAGTCGGCATCGCTCAGTTATTGCCTTCAGTGGCCGGCTTGTTGATGGAGCGCGAGCTGGATTACCTGGCAACCGCCCTTGAGGCCCCGCGCCGTCCTTTCGTCGCCATCCTGGGCGGCGCCAAGGTCTCGGACAAGATTCGCGTCATCGAGGCCTTGCTGCAAAAGGTCGACCGCCTGCTGATTGGCGGCGGCATGGCGAACACTTTCTTCCGGGCTCAGGGCCTTGACCTGGGCGCATCGCTGGTGGAGGAAGACGCCGTAAGTGTTGCCGAGAATCTTCTGAAAGAGCATGCCCGGCGAATCGTCCTGCCGACCGATGCAGTCCTTGGCAACTCTTGTTCGCAAGACGCTGACGTTCGCTGCATTATGCTGAAAGAAGCCGTTCCCCCAGGCTGGGCGATTTACGACATTGGCCCCGTAACGCTGCAGCGATTCGCCGCGGAGTTGCGGGACGCCCGCACAATAGTCTGGAACGGGCCAATGGGCGTGTTCGAACAGGCTCCCTTCGCAAACGGGAGCAATGAAGTAGCGGCACTGCTGGCCGCAGCTACCGCGTCCGGCGCCACCACCATCATTGGCGGCGGCGATTCAGCGGCCGCCGTGGAAGCAGCGGGCCTGGCCGGCTCGGTCACGCACATTTCCACTGGCGGCGGCGCCAGTCTGGAGATGCTGGAAGGTCGGGTCTTGCCCGGCGTCGAGGCGCTGGATAATCGGCAGAGCGATGATTGAAGTGCAGAAATCACGAGAAACGGAGTCCTGATGCGCGTTCCCGTCATTGCCGGCAACTGGAAAATGCACAAGTCGGTCGCCGAATCGGCGAGCTTCGCTCGCGAACTGTTACCGTCCATTGCGGCGTACGAAAGCGTGGAGCGAATCGTCGCGCCAACCTTTCTCGCCCTGACGGCCGTAGCCGAGGCGCTGCGCGGAAGCGGCGTAGGGCTGAGCGCCCAGGACGCCCACTTTGAGCCTCAAGGCGCCTTCACCTCTCAAATCTCGGCGGCCATGCTGAAAGGGATCGCTTCCCACACGATTATCGGCCACTCTGAATGCAGGGCGTGGCTGGGTGAAACGGATGAGCGCGTCAATCTCAAGGTAAGGGCAGCCTTGTCCTGCGACCTGACTCCCATTGTGGCCGTTGGCGAAAATCTGCAGCAGTACGAGGCGGGTCAGACCTTTGCCGTGGTCGGGCGACAGGTCCGGGCGGCGCTGCAGGACGTCGGCACCGCAGACATGAGTCGTGTCATCCTGGCCTATGAGCCGGTCTGGGCGATAGGTACTGGTCGCAATGCGAGCGCGGAGACCGCCCGCGACGCCATTGGCGACTGCGTCCGCGCTACGCTGGCCGAGCTCTACGGGGCCAGCATTGCCCGGCAAGTGCGAATTCTGTATGGCGGCAGCGTCAAGCCCGACAACATGTCGCAATACATGGCTGAGCAGGAAATTGACGGGGCGCTGGTCGGCGGCGCGTCGCTAAACGTCTCGGATTTTGCTGCGCTGGTTGCCATAGCCGCGCGGGAAAAGACAGCCGGCAACAATTCATAGTTGCCTCGCCTTAATTGGTCCCGCCCAACAATGTAGCCCTGCAAGGCCTGTCATGTGCCAAACTGACGGTCGCCGGCGTCGCCCAGGCCGGGCATGATGAACCCCACTTCGTTCAGTTGCCGGTCCACCGCAGCGACGTGAATGGGCACGTCGGGATGGGCTGTGGACAGTCGTGCCACGCCTTCGGGAGCGGCAATCAGGCCCATGAACTTGATTCGACGCACGCCCCAACGCTTGAGAATGTCGATCGTCGCCACTGCTGAGCCGCCGGTGGCCAGCATGGGGTCCAGAACAATGCAGACGTTGACCGTCGGTTCCGTGGGCAGCTTGTTGTAATACTCGACGGGGCGCAGCGTCTCTTCATCCCGATAAAGACCGATGTGCCAGACCTGAACACTGGGCAGCAACTCCATCACGCCGTCGACCAGGCCAAGGCCGGCGCGCAACACGGGCACAAGGCCGATGGTCTCGCGGCAACTGCCACCTTCGGCGATGCCCAGCGGCGTTTCTACATTTTGCTCCGTCAGGTCCAGGTCCTGTGTGACTTCATAGGAAATCAGCAACGCCAGTTCGCGCACGAGCTCACGGAAGGCCCGATGGTCGGTCTCCACGGAGCGAAGCTGCGTCAGCTTGTGAATGGCGAGCGGATGACTGGAAATGTGCAGCCTGGCCATGGCACTGCCCTTCCCTGCGCTTGCGGGTGAAACCGGCACCAGTATACTTGACTCTTCAGTAAGCGGACGAGGGCTGCGATGGCTCCGGGGGATCGCATGGTTGGCGGTCAGCGCCGCCAGGGCGAGCGCGAGAATCACACCCTGCGCCCGCAACACCTGGTGGACGTCATCGGCCAACGACGGGTGCGGGAAAACCTGCGAATCCTGGTGGAAGCGGCCCAGGTGCGCAGCGAACCGGTGGATCACATTCTCTTCTATGGCCCTCCCGGGCTTGGCAAGACCTCGCTCGCCCACGTCGTCGCCAACGAAATGAATTGCAACATTCGCATCACGGCCGGCCCTTCGGTGGAACGCGCCGGCGATCTTGCCGCCATTCTGACCCACATGCGCGAAAACGACATCCTCTTCATCGACGAGGTGCACCGTCTCGGCCGGGCGATTGAGGAAGTGCTCTACCCGGCCATGGAGGAATATGCACTCGACATTGTCATTGGAAAGGGGCCGGCGGCAAAAAATGTCCGCCTGAACTTGCCCCGCTTTACGGTGATCGGCGCCACGACGCGTCTGTCCCTGCTGGCAAGCCCGCTGCGCGACAGGTTCGGGGCCAGCTTTCGACTGGATTTCTACGACCTTGAGGCGATACGGGAAATCATCGTTCGTGCAGCTCACATGCAGGACATACGCATCGAAGCTGGCGGCACGGAGGAAATCGCAGGTCGGGCCCGCGGCACACCGCGCGTGGCGCTGCGATTGCTGCGGCGCGTGCGGGATTATGCCCAGGTTCGGGCCAACGGCACCATCACAGCCGACGTCGCTGCGGACGCGTTAGGCTTGATGGAAGTCGATTCTCTGGGACTGGACGACGTCGACCGGCGCATACTGGAGGCCATCATCGACAAATACGATGGCGGCCCTGTTGGTCTGGAAACCATTGCGGCCTCGATCAGTGAAGACAGCAGCACGATCATGGACGTGTACGAGCCCTTTTTGCTCCAGTTGGGTTTTCTTGAACGCACCCCCCGCGGCCGCGTCGCCACCCGCAGCGCCATGAAACACCTGGGCGTCGAACAGGGGAACGAGGGTCAAGACCTTCAGGAACGCCTGCCTGGCGTCTGAAACGCAGGGCGACGGCATGAACTTCGCAGATTTCGATTACGAACTTCCCCGGGATCGTATCGCACAACAACCCGTCGAACCGCGGGACCACGCCCGGCTCATGCTCCTGGACAGCGAGAGCGGCGTGGTCGCCCATCACCATTTTCATGAACTGGGACGTTTTCTGCGCCCTGGTGACGTGCTGGTTTTGAACGACACGCGCGTGATTCAGGCGCGCCTCATGGCGACAAAGAGGGCGACCGGGGGCAAGGCGGAAATCCTGCTTCTGCGTCAACTTGACGATTGTCATTGGCTGGGTCTTGTGCGTGGCAAGGGATTGCGGGCCGGTGCCAGCCTGCAGCTGGTCGGAAGTGACATTGATGTTTCCGTGCGCGAAGAACGCGAAGCGGGCCTGCGAGTCCTGCAATTCAGCCAGGACATCGACCGCGAACTAACGTCGCTGGGTCGCACTCCCCTGCCCCCGTACATCAGGCAGCCGCTGAAGGACCGCGAGCGCTACCAGACCGTGTACAGTCGACACGACGGTTCTGCGGCAGCGCCAACGGCCGGCCTGCACTTCACCAGGCGCTTGCTGGCGCGTCTGCAAAGGCGTGGCGTTCAACTTGCCTTTTGCACCCTGCACATCGGTTTGGACACGTTTCAGCCAGTCACGGTTGACAAGGTGGCCGATCATCATATTCACAGCGAAGAAGCAAGGCTGGGCACCGCTGCCGCGGCAGCCATAAACCGGGCGGCAAAGGCTGGCGGACGAATAATTGCGGTCGGGACGACCTCGGCCCGTACTCTGGAGAGTGCCACTGCCGGCGCCTCCGTGGGAGAAAAGGTCGCGGCGTTTGACGGCAACACGTCCCTGTTTATTGCTCCAGGATATCGCTGGCGTGCGATTGATGGACTCATCACCAACTTTCACCTGCCCCGCTCGACCCTGTTGCTGATGGTCAGCGCGCTGGCAGGCAGGGAAAAAGTGTTGCAGGCCTATGAAATCGCCCGCGACAATGGCTATCGCTTCTATTCTTTCGGCGACGCCATGTTCATAGGGCCGCAAACGGACTGTTGACCCGGCACCTGCCGACCGCTATACTGCGCCAGCCCTTAAGGGCACAAATGTTGCCAGATTTCCCCGTCGGGGCCGGAATGATCTTGGGCCAGCCGGCGGAGGCAAGAGAAGCCTGGAGACTCCCATGTATGCGGTAATTCGGACTGGCGGACGCCAGTTTCGCGCAGAAATCGGCAAGACGATTGATGTCGAGCGCCTCCCCTATGAAGTCGACGAGAGCTTTGATATCACGGACGTCCTGCTGGTTGAAGACGGCGACAACACTGTCATCGGCCAACCTGTTGTTGAAGGCGCGAGCGTGCGCGTGAGGGTGCAGGAACAGGGCCGCGGCAAGAAAATCATCGTTTTCAAGTACAATCCACGAACGAACTATCGCCGCAAGCAGGGTCACCGTCAGTATTTCACCCGCTTGCTGGTCGAGGATATTTCCCTGCAGAACTGAGGTCAGGAGTGGGCAATGGCACACAAAAAGGGCGGTGGCTCCAGCAGCAATGGCCGCGACAGCAACTCCAAGCGCCTTGGCGTGAAACGCTACGGGGGCGAGCAGGTCATCCCTGGCAACATTATCGTGCGCCAGCGCGGCACGAAATTTCATCCCGGTTTGGGCGTGGGCATGGGTCGTGACTTCACGATCTTTGCCACCACGACCGGCTACGTCACATTTGAGCGTATTCGCGGCAAGCGCGGTCGCCAACGCATCAGCGTCCTGGCAGAGCGGCCGCAGGAGGTGGCGCGCCAATGAAAGAAGCGATACATCCGCAGTGGTATCCTGAAGCCCCGGTAACCTGTTCCTGTGGCAACAGCTGGACAACCGGCGCGACCGTCCCGGAACTGCGCACGGACATTTGCTCCCGCTGCCACCCCTTTTACACTGGCGAACAGCGCATCGTGGACACCGAAGGCCAGGTGGACCGCTTCCTGAAGCGTTTGCAGATTCGCGAAGACATTTTGCAGGAGGAGCAGGCGCGCCAGGAGGCACGCGTGTCACCTCAGCGGCCAATGACCGACCTTGGACTGGCAAAGCGTCATTTGAACATTTTCATCGACCAGGGAATCGAGGAAGTGGGTCAGTTCATGGAACGGCTGGAACAGGGCGACAGCGCCATCCTCGAAATCCCGGGGATCGGTCGCAAGGCGCTGGCCGATGTAAAGCGGGAATTGCGTACGCTGGGCTATGAACTTCCCGAAGGTGCCTGAGGCACACTGACAGAATCCGGCCGTGCAAGACCTGGCAGACACGCAGGTGGGCGTGTCTGTCTTCGTGCCTGAAAAGGACGGGGCAAGGTGAGCCCAACAGCGGGTCGCGTGGAAGTCATTTGCGGCAGTATGTTCTCTGGCAAGACTGAAGAGTTGATCCGCCGGGTACGGCGCGCGGTCATCGCCAGGAAAAGGGTGCAGGTCTTCAAGCACAGTCTTGATGACCGCTTTGGCGGCAGCGGACGCATAAGCAGTCACGACGACAGTCACGTGACGGCCGTGCAGATCGCCAATACCGACCTACTGCCCGGGTTGCTGCACCCGGACACCACAGTTGTCGCCATCGACGAGGCGCAATTCTTCGACAGCGACCTGCTTGCAACCGTGGAAACGCTCGCCAACCGCGGTCTCAGGGTCATGGTTGCCGGCCTCGACACGGATTTCCGCGGGGAGCCCTTTGGCATGATCCCTGTGCTGATGGCGGTTGCCGAAGAAGTGACCAAACTCAATGCCATCTGCACAGTTTGTGGTGAAGCGGCCAGCCGTACGCAGCGCCTGGTCAACGGCAAACCCGCGCACGTGAACGATCCGGTCATCCTCGTGGGCGCCAGCGAGAGCTATGAGGCGCGCTGTCGGGCCCACCATGAACTTCGCAGGGATCTCTGAAATGTCTCCACGAAAATACTTTGCATGACAAACTAAATTGTGCTACACTTGCCCTGACCAAATGAGCGGAGCAAGTGATGACAGTCAGGGCCCGCCCCTTTCAATTCGCGGAGCAGGAAGCGCCACGGCAGCAACCCGGCCTTTGGCTAAAGGACCGACGCTGGGACATGAGCTTCATCATTCTCAGCGTTTTGCTGGTCCCGGTCCCCTATTTGCTTTATCTCTTCGGTGTCAATCAACTGGGACTGGATCCGGACCTGAGCCGCAATACGATCAATGCCTTTGTGGCAGTTGCCGTCGGTGGCCCCCACATGATGTCAACCTTCCTGCGCACGGGCCTTGACCGGGATTTCAGCCGGCGCTATCCGATGTTGTTGCGTTCTTCCATCATCATCCCGTTGATCGTCGTTGCGCTGGCCTTTCTCAATCTCACCCTCCTGCTCACCATCTTTTTTTTCTGGGCCATGCTGCACGTGCTGCATCAGGTGACTTACGTGACAGAGCTCTATAACCACCGGGAACACAAGGTGATGAAGCGTCCTGAAATCAGCACTGCTGCCCGGCTGATTGATTACGCCCTGATCCTTACCTGCCTGTTTCCCATGGCGGCCCTGAAAATCAGCGAAGGCAGCTTCCGCGTTGGCACGAATGATCTCACGGCGGTTATCCCGCGTCTGTTTCAGGACACCTGGTTCTTCACGGCCGCTGCCGCCGTGTTTCTGGTTGCGCTGGGCCTTTACGCAATCAAGACTGTGATGGAATATCGTGCAGGCCAGATCAACTGGCCCAAAACCATTTTCATCACCCTGACCGTGGCGGTCTTCTTTCCGCTGGCGGGATTCGAGAATCTGGACACCGCCTTTCAGGGCGCCAACACCTGGCATTCCTTTCAGTACCTGCCACTGACCTTTTACATCATCAAACTGAAACAGCGCAGTCAGCCAGGATTCGACCGTCAGGCCCCATTGGTCGCCCGTTTCAGTCGCGGTGAAAACACGCGCGGGCTCTACGTCCTCAGCACCCTGATGCTGGGCGGCTCGCTCGTCATCTTTCTGCTGGTATACGCGATTGCCGGCACAATCATTCCGGATATCGACCCAAACAGGCACTTTGACATCGCCTATTACACAGCGATTTTGTCATTCCTGTGGATTCACTATTACCACGACCATTTCCTGTTCACGGATTTCGAGGCCCTGGACGAGGCACACTATTCCTGAGTGTTGCCCAGGCTGGTGAAATCCGTGTGCAGCCACTGCAAGGGATTGACGGCCACACCGTTGACCCACAATTGCCAGTGAAGGTGTGAACCGGTCGAACGTCCCGTGTTGCCCATCTTGCCAATGCTGTCACCGGCTCGAACGAAATCACCGGTGATTACATCCATTTCGGACAGGTGCCAGTAGCCGGAAAATACACCCAGGCCGTGGTCGACCATGATGGAGAGGCCACGCACGTTTAAATCGGCGGCCAACACAACCAGACCATCCGCCACCGCGCGAATCTCGGTGCCGGTTGGCGCCGCGTAGTCGACGCCCCGGTGAATTCGGTCATAAGGGCCGCGGTTATAGCTGCGCAGCGTTCCAAAGCGCGAAACAATCCTGCCGGCGGAGGGCCTCAACATGAGGCCGTCAAACCAGCGCCCCGGCCGAAATCCCGATACCAGATGCTGCAACAGCTCCTGTTCGACACGCTCGGTTTCTGGTTCGAGGGAGTCGAGATCGTCCTGGGGGAGAATGATCGCTTCCCTGCCAAAAGTCCCTTCATGAATTTCAAGTGGCCACTGAAAGCCGACCAGTCTCTCTCCATCATCCACGTCGATAGCCAGGGTTTGATACCCTGCCTCGGTGTCCAGGGGAACGCCCAGAAGGGCCCAGTGCGTTAAACCACTTTCATCAGAAATGAAGATCAGTTGATTGCCCAGAAAGCTGCCCTGCAGTAAGGATGGCCTTGAGGTCTGCAGTAACAGGCGGGCGCTTTGGCCTTCCTGCAGTACGGCAGGACCGGTTTGCAGAGCAGTTACCGGTTCGGGCCAGGGGGCATTGATGTACGTGGGCTCGAGGCCCGGGAATTCGATGACCTGGCCGACGTGCAGGAGAGAGGCGTTTTCGATTTCGTTGTGGTCGACCAGGTCATCAAGGGCCAGCTCTAATTCTGCAGCGATCTGTGAAAGCGATTCACCTCGTGAGACACGATGGGCAAGCACAGAACCCCGGGCAAGATTCAGCACCGGTTCAATGAATGAGGGCAGGGGCGTGGGGACTGCAGGGGCGGGGGCCAGGGGGACCTGCAGTTGCTGCCCAACGAAAATGAGTGAAGGGTTGCTGAGATTGTTGACTTCGGTGAATGCCTCAACGGAACTGCCGAATGTGGCAGCAATCTTGAAGAGGGTGTCCCCCCGCTGCACGATGTAAAGGCTGTCTTCGGCCGCCTCCTGGGCGACGCCTGCCTGAAACGGCAACAGGGCCAGCAGGCCTGTGATCAGGAAGACACAAAGTATTCGTATAAGGGCGGGAGATTTCACGGAATGGTCAGTACCTGGCCCACATCGAGAATACTGGTCACCGTGATGTTATTGGCACGTGCGAGATCTTCGATCGTAACGCTGAATCTCAGGGCAATGTCATTGAGTGTATCGCCGCGCCGAACTGTGTACTTCTGGCTGCTGGCCGGAGGCGATGGCACCGCCGGTACGACCAGCGCCTGGCCCACGACCAGGAAATTCACATTGACGCCAACGTTTAGTTGAGCAAGTTCGTTCACCTCAATGCCGTAAAGGTCGGCGATTCCCGAAAAGGTATCGCCGGCCCTGACCACATACCAGGCCGCACTGGCGTCCAGCTCTGGCAAGGGAGTCGCAACCGGGGCAACTCCCGAGGGGATGGAAAGCTGGTTGCCTGGATGAACCAGGCTTGCGTTGCTCAAACTGTTGGCTTCCAGAATAGCCATCACGCTGGTGGCATAGCGCAGGGCAATGGAATCCAGCGTTTCGCTCTCGCCCACAACGTGGTAGACCGGGACCGAGGTCGGGAAGGGCGTGGGGCCAATGGCTACAGCCATCGCCGAAATGACGTCTTCGTCAAATGCATCCAGGACCAGTCTCGCCTGGTCAAACCAGACCTGCGTATTGCGCACAGGATCGTTGACCAGAGCGCGAAGGAAGACCGTCACGTCCTCGTCCGTAGCCTGGGTCACCACCACATATTCACGCCAACTGTCATAAATCTCGTAGGAAACCTCTGACCAGACGACATCTTCGCTTGCCGGATTGGTCCCACCGCCGGGGTCAATGCCGACCTGCACAAAAACGTCTCCATCCCTTTCGCTTTGTTCCTCGTCATCCGTGACGGATGACCAGACCCATGCGAAGGCACTAAAGCGCAACCAGGAACCTGTTTCCACGTCCCCAACCTGCTGATAAAGACCGGCGTCGAATGTGGCATAAAAGCTGCGCAGTGACTGGGCATTTTCGCCTTCATGAACGAAGGAGAATTCATCCGATTCCCGGGCAGAAATGAATTCTGGCTGCAAAAGTTCCCAGGTCGGGGCATTGTTGCCTTCCGGTTCACGGTGCCAGGGGGTCCAGTCCTCGGCGACCTCAATGAGCGAGTCGCCATCCCTTGTGCCGAATTCCTCTTCAAAGCCCGGATTGTCCAGTGCGTTACCGTTTTGGGCCCTGGCGACGCCGGCCAGCCCGATAACAAAAAACAGGGGCAGCATCAGGGGCAGCATCAGAAATCTGATCGACTTGACTGGGGTCATTGTCACATCCGGCCAGCTGACTGAAAGTGAATGGTCACCAATTGGAAAGACTTAAGACATTATACCAAGCTCCAGGAAGATTTGCGCCATATTTGGAAAGAGGCGATTGAGTCCCCGCCCCTGTTTGCGCTATACTTCACAGGTGCCTGGCAGCCTGCCTCAAGATGAGGGATTTTGAATCTCCACGAATATCAGTCCAAGGCCCGCTTTGCGGAATTCGGCATTCCCGTGCCAATGGGCGAGGTGGCCCATACCCCCGACGAAACCTTTGCCCTGGCCCGGCAAGCCTGCTGTGCGGTCGTGGTCAAGGCGCAGGTGCTGGCAGGCGGGCGTGGCAAGGCTGGCGGCATAAGGCTGGCAAACACGCCGGAAGAAGCTCGCGATCACGCCAGTGCCATCCTCGGCATGCAAATCAAGGGGCACAGGGTTCGGTCTGTCCTGATTGATCCGGCAGCCAGCATCGCCCAGGAAATCTATCTGGGAATCGCCAACGACCGGGCGGAAGCGAGACCCGTCCTGATGGCTTCGGCTGAAGGCGGCGTTGAGATTGAAGAAATCAACCGTCTCAGGCCCGAAGCGATTGTTCGGGAACATGTGGACCCCGTCGCCGGCCTGTTCACGTTTCAGGCGGTCAGGCTGGCCAGCGCCATGGATTTGCCGCGAAAGCACTGGCGTGCGTTCGGCCAGATCGTGGCAGCACTCGTGCGGTGTTTTGAAGAAAGCGACGCCGAGCTGGCCGAAATCAACCCGCTTGTCATTACCGAAGACGACTCCCTGCTGGCGCTGGATGGCAAAATGGTGATCGATGACAACGCCCTGCCCCGACAGCCACAACTGGCAGCCCTGCATGATTCCTCCGAACTGTCCGGGGCGGAGACCATGGCCCGGGAAGCCGGGATCAGTTATGTCCGCCTCGACGGTCAAATCGGGTGCATGGTGAATGGCGCCGGTCTGGCCATGACCACCATGGACATGACCCTGCTCTACGGGGAGGCCCGCGGCATCGGCCCCGCCAACTTTTTGGACATTGGCGGCGGTGCCAGGGCCGATACCGTCGCGACCGCCCTGCGAATAATCCTTTCCGACGAGAATGTGAAAGTTGTGCTTTGCAACATTTTTGGCGGCATCACCCGCGGTGACGAAGTCGCCCGCGGCATTCTCACAGCCTGTGAGGAAGTTCAGTTGAAGGTGCCCATGATAATTCGGCTGCAGGGGACCAACGCAGATGAAGGCAGGCGTATCATCAACGATGCCGGGCTGTCCGGCATCCATGCGGCAGGCACCCTGACCGAAGCGGCTCGCATGGCAGTGGACGCTGCGGAAAACGATCTTTGACATGAGCATTCTTGTTGACGAAAACAGCAGCGTCATCGTCCAGGGTATCACAGGACGTGAAGGTGGCTTTCACACGCGCAAGATGATCGAATACGGCACTGCCGTTGCTGGTGGTGTGACACCGGGCAAGGGTGGCGAATGGTTTGAGGGCAAACCCGTCTTTGATACGGTCGAAAGCGCCGTCAGGGTCACGGGCGCGGACGTCAGCCTGGTCGCTGTGCCGGCGGCATTTGCACCGGATGCCATTTGTGAAGCCGCCTTTGCCGGCATTCGACTTGTCGTGTGCCTTACCGAATTCATCCCTGTGCGGGAGATGATGAAGGTTATGCACCATTTGAACCAGACGGGCTGCCGCCTTGTCGGTCCCAATTGCCCGGGGTTGCTTTCCCCGGGGTTGGCCAAAATCGGCATCATGCCGGGTTTCATCGCGACGCCTGGAAACGTCGGCGTCGTCTCGCGCAGCGGCACCCTGACCTATGAGGTCGTCTACGCGCTTTCCCAGGCCGGCATGGGCCAGACGACCTGCATCGGAATCGGTGGCGACCCCATCATCGGCACGAGTTTTGTCGATGTCCTGCGCCTGTTTGAAGAAGACCCGCAAACGGAAAAGGTTGCCATCCTCGGTGAAATCGGCGGGCGCGCGGAAATCGACGCTGCCGAATTCATTCGGGAGCACATGACAAAGCCGGTAGCCGCTTTCATTGCCGGGGCCAGCGCACCGGAGGGCACGCGCATGGGTCATGCCGGCGCCATCATTGAGGGCAGTGAAGGCACGGCAGCCAGCAAGATCGATGCGCTGCGCAATGCCGGCGCCCGTGTTGCGGAAAACCCGGAGCAAATTCCGGAGTTGTTGTGCTGACGAACTTTCAGCGACCGATCAGGGCGCAAAAATTGATCGCCTCGGGTGTGCCACAGGCGGCCAGGCCCTGAATAAGCATCACTGCCACGACGCCGCCACCCACCAGGAGCACGACAAGCGCCAGGCAGCCGCACCAGGCGACTGGCCCGCCCGACAACAATTCCATTAATAAGGCAGCCAGTCCGCTGATGAGTTCGAGAACGCCACCAAGCGCCTGCATGCCCAGAGACAGGGCGAGTCCGGCCACGCACAGCAGGGCGCAGGCCCCGGCCAGAACCAGCGGATTGTTGGGGTCCAGAGACTGAATCAGCTCAGTCATCGGCTTCTTCGCCAGGCGCGGGGCAGGAGCCAGTGATGATCTCCTGCTGCTGAAATGTCTCGTCCTGTTTGTTGTAGCAACTGCAGAACGTGGTGGCCGTCTCTTCATCCAGTTGCTGGCCACGCCACAGCAGGAAACGCGCCTCTGTCTGAAAGCACTTCCTGAGTTCATAATCGTGCCGCGAAACGTGGGAAATGGCGAGTCCCGCGCGTTGAGCGTCCTGCACGAGCCACAATCGCAACTCTTCTTCCGGTGCGGGACCGCTGCGCAGACGGATTTCCCCCTGGGATGCCAGCGCAAGCGCCAGACAGGGAGTGGAAATCAATATCAGCCAAAACACCACAAAGAACAGGCGAAACAAACGCCGTGCGGCCGATCTCATGGTGCGCCGGCCCTTCACTGGAACTGGCCGACGTCAGTACCCACCTGTGAAATGCGCAGTTGCAGTTTGTCGTTGCGATCGTAACTGGAGTGCACGAAGAGCGGAGCAGCATCGTCTGCCATATCAAGAATCAATGGCAACATTTGTGGCAAGTCCTCGACCAGTGGCAGGGACTGAAGGTCCTCTCGTGATACCCACTGCAATTCACCCTCTTGCGTGGGGCCTGGGGTAACTGGACTATCGCAGGCGCAGGTGAAGACAAACAACAGGACGCCAGGTTGTCCCCCGGGATCAATGTTGTAGATAGCGCGCAGTCGCAATTGCGAGACTTCCAGTCCGGTCTCTTCGGAAATTTCTCTAAGAACGCCAGAGGCTGGATCTTCGTCCCGTTCCAGGTGGCCGCCCACTCCGTTATAGCAGCCAGGGTAGATGCGGCTGTCCTTCCGCCGTTTGATCATCAACACCGACTCTCCATGGCATACAAAGGCGACGGTACGCGGAACCGTCAACCAACGTCCCCGGTGATCGTCCGCGCCTTGCAGGGCTGCGCCCATCGCTCCCCTTTGCACTCTGCCCGAGTCTTGTGCTACGCTCAATTCGGTTAGTCTGGAGTTCTTGAGCGTGACAGACAACCTGCGCACACCCGTGCCGGACCTGCGGATTGTGCCGGCCGAGAGTCTTCATGCGCATGAATCGCACGATTCCCAGCGTTCCCTGCCGTTGATGGAACGGCTGCGAAGGGACGAGTATATCATCAACCCGCCGGTCGTTGCCCCGATCGACGAGCAGAGCTTCGTCATTCTTGATGGCGCCAACCGATGCCATGCGCTGCGTGCTCTGGGATTTCCGCATCTGCCGGTTCAGGTTGTGGACTGGGACAGCGGGCAGATCCAGCTGGATACCTGGAATCACATCGTCAGCAACTGGACCGAAACTGACTTGCTTGATGGCCTGGCAGAATTGCCGGACCTGACTATGGAGGAAAACAGTGATGGCCAGCCGGTTGCCAGCCTGTTTTTGACCGACGGGACCCGAATGAATCTGATGGCCGGTGACCAGGACCCCCACTCGCGCAACGCCCTGCTTTGTCAGATCGTTGCGGTATACCAGCGCAACGCCGTGCTGTATCGCAGCGTACTTGAGAAACTGTCCCAGGCGCGCGAGCACTTCCCGGAGATGGTGGCCCTGCTGCGCTTTCCCAGGGTCACTTTCAGGGACATTGTCACTGCCGCGCGGGAAAAGGCCTGGATTCCTCCGGGTGTTAGTCGCCATATCATCAGCGGACGTGCCCTGAAAATCAACTATCCGGTGCGTCACCTTGTGGAAGACGGTCGCAGTTCCGGGCAAAAAAATGAAGACATGCAGAAGTGGCTGCGCCGAAAACTGGCGCGCAGGGAAGTGCGTTTTTACGCCGAATCGACCTACCAGTTTGACGAATAGGAACATCAATGACGCAAACAGCAAGCCAGGCGCTGGCTGCGGCCACCTTTAAGAGCGACGGGGTGACATACCGGCTGCTTCGCCTTCCGTCCAACGCGATTACAGCAGCGGCCGGGGTGGTCGCCGAAATCGGCGAACCTTTTTGCGCCATGGTCGTTGACAGCAGGGAGGTGTCCCTGATTCTTCCCGCTGCCGCTGTGGAAAATTTCCGCGCGAGACTGCCGGATGTCGACGTTGCCGACGAGATCTGCAAACTCATCACCATCAACGTGGTCATGGAACCGGAGCTGACAGGGCTGGTTGCCGCTGTCAGCGCGGCGCTTGCTGACGCCGGCATTCCCCTGCTTCCCTTTGCTTCCTTCAGTCGCGACCACTTGTTGGTCATGGCCGAACATGCGGATGAGGCGCTGGCCGTACTGCGTGGCCTGCAGCGCCAGGGCTGACAGGAGATATCCTCTGGACATTCCGATTCTGCCGCAGGATGCGGTCCCGCTCCCCAAAGACGAAGTCAGAATAACTGAAGTCTCGGCGACGCCCTGGCCGGACAGAATTCGCGTGCGCGTTCACGTGCGATTGACAGCCTTCCATGAGCGGCCAAATCTCATTCTGGTGGCGCACGATGAGGACGATCGAATTGTCAGTGAACTCGACGTCATTGAAACCATGAGCAACGACATGGAGTTCACGTTGCACCTGCGCGACGTGGACGACCCGGCAGGCCTGTACACGTTGACCGTCGCTCTCTTTTATGAATCGCGCAATCCGCCGCAGCACCAGGTTATCGAGACTTTCTTTGTCCCGGCGGCCGAATCAGGGGAAGAGGTTTGATGCATTTGCGACTTGAGCACCATCAGGTTGCGCAATTGCTGCGGCACACGGCGTCAATGGCGCCGCAGGAGGCATGCGGTCTGCTGGGAGGCAAGGGCGGAAAGGCGCGTCGCATTGTTTCGATAGACAACGTCGCTGCAAAGCCTTCACAGCGCTATGAGATGGATGCCCCGCAACTCGTGCGGGCCCTGTTCGAATTTGAACGCGAAGGGCTGGAGTTGTGCGCCATCTGGCATTCGCATCCGGAGGGGAAGCCCCTGCCCTCTGCGGAGGACATACGGACAGCCGCATGGCCCGACGTTTGTCAGTTGATCGTTGGTTTCGCCAACGGCAAGGCTGAACTGGGCGCCTGGCGCATCGCATCGGGCGAAGCGAACCGCGTGCCCCTGCAAATTGGCAGCTCCGCACCGGACCTTTTGCCAGAAGAGGAAACCGGACAGCAACGTCTGGCCATTTGGGCCAGTGCCGCAGTGGCGGTCATACTGGCCCTGTGGCTGGCGTTGACTCTCTTGCCGCCTGCACCGAAATTCCCCTGAAAGCATGTCAGGTTCCTGCCTCCTGGCAGCAATTGCCCTCGGCCTTCTCGTGGCAGCGCTTTCGGTTATAGTGCCTGCTGCAGGCAACATGAGAGAAGGGGACAAAAGCAGGCATTCACTCGCGACAACTCTCCACTGTCGTCGTATCCTGCCTAGAAGTTTGCTATACGCTGCGTTAATATTGTTTCTGGTCGTCGCCCTGCAGTTTCGGTGCAGGGAAGATTTGTCGCCTGCCAGCCTTTTGGAAATCACGCAGTTGGGACTGTTCGTCCTGATTGCTGGCATCGACATTGAACATCGACGAATTGTTCCCCTGTCGCTGGCTCTCGTTGCAACACTGACTCTTGCTCTGGCCGCGCAAACTGACGCCCTGAGGACTGTGCTAACGGGTGGCGTTGCCGGTACACTGGCTGGTTCGATCCTGTACGCCGGCGGCAGGCTTTATCGTCGGCTTATGCTTCGTTTCCGGCGTGAGCTGCCAGGTATCGATCCCTTTGGCGCGGCTGATGCCCTCCTCGCGGGCGTATGCGGGCTTTACGCCGGCTGGCCATCCATTGTGTTGGCGCTTCTGCTGGGCATCATGGGCGCCGGCGCCGCGGCTGCAGCCCTGCTGCTGGCCGGGCGAGTGACGCAGCAATCTGCCCTGCCCCTCGCGCCCTTCCTGCTGGCTGGCGCCTTGCTGGCGAGCCGAACATCGGAGGCAGTCATGTTGCCTGCTGGATTATTCGGCTGAGCGAATAACGCCGCCACCCAGGCAGATTTCGTCGGCGTAAACCACGGCAGCCTGGCCCGGCGCCACGCCGACCTGCGGTTGTTCAAATACGACGTCAACCATGGAATGGTCGAGAGGAGTCACCGTCGCGAACTGCGGCCTGGCGCCATAGCGGATGCTGACGGCGGCGAGGAACTTTTCGTCCGGCGGGCGTCCGGCAACCCAGTTGAAACGCTCCGCCTGCAATCGCCGCGCGCCCTGCTCTTCACGTTCAGCCACGATCAGGGCATTGTCGCGCGCCTGTTTGTCCACGACGTACATGGGCACGGGCGAGTTGATTCCGAGCCCCCGGCGCTGGCCGATGGTGTAATTGGCCAGCCCGCTGTGTTCACCCAGTTGCGTGCCATCGCGCCGCAGCACCGGTCCGGCCCTTAACAGCTCCGGGTTGTGATCACGCAGGAAACGCCGATAGTCGCCGTCGCCGAGAAAGCAAAGGTCCTGACTGTCCTGTTTGGCGGCGGTGGGAAGGCCGAATTCCCGTGCCAGTTCCCGCACGTCAGACTTGCAATAGTCGCCGATCGGAAACAGGGTGTGCGCCAGTTGCTTCTGCCCCAGTACGCTGAGCACGTAACTTTGGTCTTTTTGCCGGTCAACCGCGCGCAGCAACTGATGCCTGCCGTCCGGGCCGTGACGGATGCGCGCGTGGTGGCCGGTCGCCAGATAGTCGGCATCGAGGGCCAGCGCATGACCCTGCAGCCAGTCAAAGCGAATATGCCGGTTGCATTCGAGACAGGGATTGGGTGTGACACCGCGGCGATGCCCTTCCACGAAGAAGTCCACGATTTGCCGGCGAAAGACTTCTCTCGTGTCCAGTACGTAAAAGGGTATGTCAAGCAGGTTCGCGATTCTGCGCGCATCCGCCATTTGGCCAGGTGTGCAACAGCGGTTGTGGGCCGGCCCGTTCTCTGAAGGTTCGGCCCACAAGCGCATCATCATGCCGATGACTTCGTAACCCCGCTGCTTAAGCAGGGCTGCGGCCACCGAACTGTCCACACCGCCGCTCATCGCGACGACGACCCGTTTGTTCATGTCGCTGCCACCAGGCTCCGCAGTTTCTCCACCGAGTTTGCCAACACGGTCACGGCATAGTCAATGTCTTCTTCATTGGTGCTGCGGCCCACTGTGAGGCGCAAGCCGCCGGTCGCCTGGCGCTCGTTGTAGCCCATCGCCAGCAAAACGGCGGAGGGCTCCGGGTTTCCCGTCTTACAGGCCGAGCCGCTGCTGGCCGCCACGCCGTTGACGTCCAGATGCATGAGTAAGGTTCCGCTGTCCATGCCATCCAGCACAAGGCTGGCATGCCCGGGGAGGCGCTCGACCGGATGTCCGCTAAGTTCCGAGCCAGGCACTCGCAGCAGGACCTGGTCGATCAAGAGATCGCGCATGCGTCGGAAGCGGGCGACGTGCTCCTCCCTTTCCTGTTCCGCAAGTTCCAGTGCCCGTGCGAGGCCGACGATGAGTGGAGTATTATGCGTTCCCGCCCGGCGCCCGTCTTCGTGACTGCCGCCCGTCTGAATTGATTCAAGGGGGATTCCGCTGCGCAGGTAAAGCGCTCCAACCCCCTTCGGACCGTAAAACTTGTGACCGGAAATGCTGAGCAGGTCAACACCGAGTTCGGCAACGTCGAGCGGCAGTTGCCCGGCGGCCTGGACGGCATCGCTATGAAACAGGATCCCCCGCTCACGCGCCAGCCCGGCCAGTTCCGACACGGGCTGCAGGCTACCGACCTCGTTGTTGGCCAGCATGAGGCTTGCCAACACTGTATCGGAGCGGCAGGTTGCAAGAAATGCGTCCGGCGTACAGCGGCCGTAGCGATCGACAGGCGTCAGGCTGTACGTAAAGCCTTGGACCCCGGACAGCCGGGCCAGTGTTTCCCCGACTGCGCTGTGCTCTACGGGGCTGCTGACGAGGTGCGCACCATGGCCTGCCTGGCGCATGTGCCATGCGCCGCCACGAATGGCATGATTGTCGCCTTCCGTGCCCCCGCCGTTGAACACAATTTCACGGGGTTGACAGTTGAGGATTCGCGCCACGGTTTCGCGCGCGTCCTCGATCGCCTGCTCTGCCTTGCGTCCTGGCCCGTGCAGAGACGAGGCGTTGCCAAAGTCCTGCGTAAACCAGGGCAACATGGCGTCCAGCACCCTGTCGTCGACAGGCGTTGAGGCCGAATGGTCCAGATAGACCTGACGCCGTAGATTTCTCTGAATGTTGGCCAACCGCCGCCTGAACCCGCAAGTTGTTCTTTGGAGGCCACCTTATCACATTTGGCTGGATGCGCAATTGAGCGGAATACGTGTATACTGGTCGCCGCCCGGTACGGCAGGTTGGAGGCAAAGGGATGCAGGTCGAGAGGGTCCATGCGCGTGAAGTGCTGGATTCACGCGGCAACCCGACGGTGGAAGTCGACGTCGAACTGAGCGATGGTGCTTTTGGCCGCGCCATTGTCCCGAGTGGCGCTTCCACCGGGGAGCACGAAGCCCTCGAACTCCGTGACAGTGACAAATCGCGCTATGGCGGCAAGGGTGTGTTGCAGGCCGTTGATGCCGTCAATGGCCCCCTGGCATCGCTGGTCCGCGGCATGGACGCCCGGGAGCACAAGGCTATTGACCAGGCCATGTTGACACTGGACGGAACGTCGGACAAATCGCGCCTGGGCGCAAACGCGATTTTGGGTGTTTCGCTGGCAATGGCCCACGCCGCCGCAGATTCGAGTGGCCTTCCGCTTTACGCATTTCTGGGAGGTGTGCACGCACACCTGTTGCCCGTGCCCATGATGAACATCATGAACGGGGGCAAGCATGCCAGCAACAGCACCGATTTTCAGGAATTCATGGTGATGCCGACGGGCGCCACAAGTTTCCGGGAAGCCCTGCAGATGGGCGTGGCAATTTATCAGCGCCTGGGAAGCATCCTGCATGACAGGGGCCATGGCACCAGCGTTGGCGACGAAGGGGGCTACGCGCCCTCGCTGGGTTCCAACGAGGCGGCGCTGGATGTCATCATGCAGGCCATTGAGGCTGCCGGATTGCGGCCAGGTGATGACGTCTATATTGCGCTGGATCCGGCTGCCAGCGAACTCTACCGAGAAGGCGAGTATCACCTTGAAATCGAGGGTCGGACGCTAAGTGGCGCGGAAATGGTCAACTTCTGGGAGGACTGGACCCGGCGCTACCCCATCATTTCGCTTGAGGACGGACTGGCTGAAGACGACTGGGAACACTGGTGCCAGCTGGTTGACCGGGTCGGCGACCGGGTCCAGATCGTGGGCGATGACCTGCTCGTCACCAACGTGGACCGGGTGCGCCGTGCCATTCGCGAGGGCGCGGCCAATTCTTTGCTTTGCAAGGTCAACCAGATTGGCAGTTTGACAGAAGCGATGGCGGCCAGCCAATTGAGCCAGCGGCACGGCTGGACTGTGGTCACCAGTCACCGCAGTGGTGAAACAGAAGACAGCACGATTGCCGATCTGGCGGTTGCCATGAATTCCGGCCAGATAAAGACGGGCGCGCCGGCCCGCTCGGACCGGGTGGCCAAGTACAATCAACTGCTGCGAATTGAAGAAAGGCTGGGCCCTGCAGCGGCTTACCCGGGCCTGCAGGCATTCAGTAACCTTTCCCGATTTCGCCAGTAATCTGGAGGAACCACTTGTCCGGCAGCCGGCTTGACCAGAAACGCACCAAGATTGTGGCAACCATTGGCCCGGCCTCCAGCGACGAGCAGACCCTGCGGGCCATTATTCGTGGTGGCATGAACGTGGCGCGCATCAATTTTTCGCATGGCGAACTCGTCATCCATGGCGAGACCATCGATCGCATTCGTCACGTTGCCCGCGAAGAAAACGAAGTGGTCGCCATAATGTGCGACCTGCAGGGGCCGAAAATACGCATAGGACAGATACGACAGGAACCTCTGGAGCTTGACCAGGGTGACAGCGTTCGGCTGACCCTCAATGCATCGCTGGCGAACAGTGACCGCCACACCCTGCTCCTGCCCCATCCGGAGTTTATGCGCGACGTCCATCAGGGCATGCCTTTGCTGCTGGATGACGGTGACCTGGAGTTTCTGGTCACGGCCAGGGATGAGGAGACCCTGACTTGCCGCGTCATTACCGGGGGCGTCCTGTATTCGCGCAAGGGCGTCACGGCACCAACCGCCCACCTCACGCTATCAGCCATCACCGACAAGGACCGTGAAGACCTGAAGTTTGCACTACAGAAACAGACCGACTTCGTAGCGTTGTCCTTCGTGCGCAGTGGACGTGACCTGCAGGACCTGCGCTCCCTGATTGATGAGTCCGGTTGCGAGGTTGACCCCTGGTTGATTGCGAAAATCGAAAAACGGGAAGCCCTGCAAAACATTGAGGAAATCGTCGCGGAATCGGACGGCATTATGGTCGCACGGGGTGACCTGGGCGTTGAAACTCCTGCGGAAGAGGTTCCCGGCCATCAGAAACACATCATTCGCCTCTGCAACCAGGCGGGCAAACCCGTCATAACGGCGACGCAAATGCTCAATTCCATGGTGGAGAGCCCAAGGCCTACGCGAGCCGAGGCCAGCGACGTTTACAATGCGATCATGGATGGCAGTGACGCTGTCATGCTTAGCAACGAGACGGCCGTCGGCAGCTACCCGGTCATTTCAGTCGAAACCATGGCCAGCATCGCCGTCATTGCGGAACGCGCGCTGCTTTCCGGCTGGACGCCCGGGCGAATTCAGGCGCATCCGGACCATGAGGAACGCGAGCGGATGTCCGATGCCATCAGTGAAGCCACCAGCCGCATTGCCGCAGTGCTGGATTGCCGGGCTATTGTGACCTCAACGCACAGCGGCTATACGACCCGCCAGATTGCCCGCGAACGATCCCGCACGCCGATTTTGTGCGTGACGCCCAGCGACCACATTTTTCGCAGAATGGCGCTTGTCTGGGGTGTCATTCCCATGCTCGTGCCGCACTTCAGCACAACTGACGAGATGATTGGCACGGTGGTCCGCGCGGCCAACCGGGCGGGCATGGTAGAACGCGGGCACCGACTGGTAATCATCGCCGGAGTCCCCTTTGGAATCGGTGGCCAAACCAACTTTTTGAAGGTCCACGTCGTCGGGGAAGCTGACGAACTTTAGTTTTTCGCGCCCTGTGCCCCGACATCTCCCACTGCGCCGGCCCTGCCGGTTCCGCCCGCTGAAGCCGGACGAACGCGTTGCGGTGTAATCGACCAGTCTTCATCACTGGTGAGTGGCTGGCGGGAGGCGCACCAGGGACAGCGCTCCCAATCGAATTCGAGGAGATTGCCGCAGCGTGTGCAGGGCCTGCGGAGTCGTGTGTTGCAGGCCGGACACAGTTGCCATTCCGAACGTGTGTGGGCCTTGCAGGAAGGGCAGGCCATTCGCTCCACGATTCCCTGGAGCAATACTTCCTCTTCCAGCGACCGTTCATAGCTTTCACCGAGCGTCTGCCGTGGCCGCAGTAAAAGGTAAATGAACAGGCCCGGCACATTCAGCACGGCAACCAAAATCGCCACCAGAAATCGGAGGGCAGTGCTGCGGGATCGCAGGCCCGCATCCTGCCAACTCCAAATGACCAGCGTGGCCCAGACCGCAACGGCTGTCAGGGCGGCATACAGGGCCAGACCTGTCAACAGGTTTTCGGAACTCAGGTCGCCCACATACGCCCCCTGTTACAGAACACGAGACCAGATTCGCGACTGCAGCACTGTAACAGTCGCTGGCGATCTGCGCAATTCACCCGTCAGGGCGGCGCTCTGTCAAGACCTTTGTTTGGCCAGCAAGGCTACGTCCCGAACGCGAACGTCATACTCGTGCCCGGAGGCATAGACCCAGATGCCGACGATGATTTCAGGAGGCGGATCCGGGGAGAACAGGGTCAGTAAATTGGGGCTCTCGTAGACGTACCAGCTGTTTTCGTGGATGAGTTCGTGGTCCTGTATGCAAGTATCGCAGCGCATCGGCCATTCTTCCCGGGTATGGGTGAAAAAGCCGTGGCGCCACTGTATCGCGTCACCACCGGGTGGAACGGCCCTAACACCGGTTTCGCCCGGTTGCCGGCCCTGTCGTGATTCAAGGTATTCCTGGCTGAGGTAGTCCATCCTGAGCATCAGGGGACATTCACTTCCATGGGTGCCACAGGAACCAAGGGACGCGCGCTCAACGAAGAAAGATGCTCGAATGGAGAGATAATCGAGGTCAAATTGCTTCAGGTCCAGCCCCCTTTGGCCGAACTGTTGCACACAAAAGTTTTCTCCGTGTGTGGTCACGCCACCATCACGCAAAAAGCGCAGCGATTCGAGCCCGAAGGCATTCAGAATCTCATGGGCGCCCGGTGGAATGTCCGATGGCCCGTGGTCACATGCCCAGGCGGCGCTTTCCGATGTTGACGTGCCAGGATGCAGTTGGGCGAAATCCTCATCCTTAAGCAAGTTCACGTATCCAGGTCGGATTTCTACCCGCGGGCTCTCGTAAAGCACGGCACCCTGTGCGCCGGGCAGAACGACTCGACTCTGCAGGCCATCCGCCGATTCCAGGCGCACCTGACCGTCATGGTTGAAAAGACGCAGTTCTTCTGACGCACCCTCAATGGTGTAGGTGCCGGGCCCGGACATTTGCAGCCAGGCGCGTCCCGGCGTCCTGCCATACACGCGCATGTCCTGGCCGGCAAAGTCCGAAATCGTGAGATTCATTTCACCGATTACATCCTGAAGGGCGATTTCATGTCCACGCCGGCTCCAGGGGAAACGCGGACTCTGTGCGCCAAGCAGGGTGACCCGGGAATCGCGTTGCAGGGTAAGCGTTGCCAGCAATCGTTCTTCGCCCTCGTCGCCATCGATAAAATTGATGGTCCCCTGCGACTGAGGGTCCGTGCGGACGATGACGCCGTCCGGAATCGCTGAACCATTGATTCCAACCTGTTCAGCGGGATTGGCAAGGTCGGAAACACTCACCGTGCCGCGGCCAACATTCAGTATCACTTCCATCGGAAGGGAAGACTGAAACAGAAAGTTCTCCGCAGTGACCAGTAGCGAGGCAAACAGCAAGCAAAACAACGCGAAGGACAGCAACAGAATGGACCAGGTAAGAATTTGGGGATTGGCCTGTTGCGATTCTTCCCTGACCCCTGACGAAGCCGTTGTCATTCTGATGAATTGCTCCTGCAGCAGGGAGGAAAATTTTCGTTTGCCGGGCGGCAAGTATAGCACAGCCCGTCTCGACACTGACCTGGGCCTGGGCTACAATTCTTCAGGTGTTGCCTGGAGGTACTCATGTCCGGACACAGCAAGTGGTCAACCATCAAGCGCAAGAAGGGGGCAGAAGACGCGAGAAGAGGAAAGATCTTCACGCGTCTGGCCCGGGAAATCACGGTAGCTGCCCGGGAGGGAGGCGCCGATGAATCCAGTAACCCGCGTTTGAAGCTGGCTGTTGCCAAGGCCAAGTCGGGAAACATGCCCCGGGAAAACATCGAACGCGCAATCCTGCGCGGGTCCGGCCAACTGGAGGGTGAGGACCTGGTCGAGATCACTTACGAAGGTTACGGGCCGGATGGCGTCGCCTATCTTATTGATACCCTTACGGACAACCGCAACCGCACTCTGGCGGAAATCAAGCACGCGCTAAACAAGTCAGGCGGCAGTCTGGCTTCAGCTGGCGCAGTCACCTGGCAATTCCAGCGCAAGGGTTTTATCTCCCTGGAGGGTTCGTCTGACTTTGAGGAAGTGTTCCTACTTGCTGCCGAGGCCGGTGCAGACGACGTCTTGGAAGAAGCAGGGTTGGTCGAGGTCTGGACGCCCTATGAAATGCTGGCCCACGTGGAACAGACGCTGGCTGACGCCGGATTCACAGTAGCCGAATCCGGCCTGCGTTGGGAGCCCGCCAGCGAAACCGGCCTGCCGCAGGCCAGAGCGCTGCAAAACATGCGCCTGCATGAGAGGCTGGAAGAACTGGATGACGTGCAGTCGGTGTTTTCGAATCTGCAAATCAGCGATGAGCTGGCTGCGGCGTACGAAAACAGCTAATGCTTTCTATCGGCATTGATCCCGGCACGGCCAGTGTGGGCTGGGGGCTGGTACAGGAAAGGCCGGACGGGTCGCTTGTCTCGCCGGGTCATGGCGTGATTTCCACCGAAGCAGGCCAGCCGATGCATTTGCGTCTGCAGCGCATTCATGAAGAACTGGAAGAAATCATTGGGGCTTGGCGCCCGGAGCGGGCCGGCGTCGAAGAAATGTTCTTTGCGCGCAATGTGACGACTGCCATCACGGTCGCACAGGGTCGCGGAGTCATCTTGCTCACGCTCGCCACTGCCGGTCTGCCAGTTTACGAATACAAGCCCAACATGGTCAAACAGGCCATTGCCGGTTACGGCGCTGCCGGAAAAACACAGATGCAGGAAATGGTCCGCATCCTGCTTGGGATGGAGGACAGACCTCGACCGGACGATGCAGCCGATGCGCTGGCAGTGGCCATAACCGACCTCCACAGCGCAGGGTTTCGCAAATTGCAGGATGCCCGGACGTGATCGTCAGCCTGAGGGGGGTGGTCTCTTCTTTGGGCGAGGACTATGTTGTCATTGACGTCAATGGCGTCGGTTATCAGGTATTCACACCGGAACCACAGCACCAGGCGCTGAACACCGAGCTATTTCTGCACACCGTCATGGTCGTGCGCGATGATAGTTTCACCCTTTACGGTTTCTCCGAAAATGCCTGGTGCGGGTTGTTTCGCAACCTGATGAAGGTAAGCGGAATTGGGCCCCGCCTGGCATTGTCCATTCTGTCCACCATGAGCCCGGACAGTTTGCGGCAGGCGGTCTTGGGCGAAAGGCCGGAACTCATAAGGCGGGTACCCGGCGTTGGCCGAAAGTCGGCCGAAAAGATTGTCCTGGAGCTGAGGGACAAGCTGGGCGATGACCTGGCGACACTCCCGTCAACTTCATTGTCCGCAAGCGACGTGGAAGTCATGGACGCGTTGACCGCACTCGGTTACAGTCTCGCGGAAGCCCAGGCAGCCTTGCAGGCCTTGCCTCCTGATTCTCCCGATGACGTTGAAGTCCGGTTGCGGCTGGCCCTGCAGTTCTTTTCCTGATCAGCAATGGAGCGGAAATGCCCGGCGATGCGCTGATTGGAAAGAGAATCAAAGTCCTTGACAAGGGCTACATTGAATTGCTGGACCTGATGCCACATCCCGATGCGGGAGTTAGCGGAGACCTGGCGATTGTCAATGCGGCCCGAGTTTCCTATCTGGGTGAGAGCAAGGGCACGGAGCGAGACAGGAAGCTGCTGTTTTTTCTGATGCGCCACCGACACACCTCGCCCTTTGAAATGGTGGAATTCAAGTTTCGTTGTCGCGCTCCCCTGCTGACATGGTGGCAATGGGTGCGGCATCGCACCTGGAGTGCCAACGCCCAGTCCGGGCGCTACACGCCTTTCGAGGAAGATGACTTTTACGTGCCGGACGTGTGGCGCTTGCAGGCTCGCAGCAACCGTCAGGCCAGCGAAGGCGAACTGGACGACGCCAGCGCAACAGGATTGACAAGGGACCTGATTGCGCACTACGAGAATTCGTTCAGGCTTTATCGGCAAGCGCTGGACGCTGGTGTTTCAAGAGAGCTGGCGCGGGTCTTTCTGCCAGGATTCAGCGTCTACTACACCTGGGTGATGAAGGTGAACGCGCACAATCTGATGCACTTCATTAAATTGCGAATGGCAGAAGATGCCCAGCATGAAATCCGCGTTTACGCCAGGGCCATCCTTGAACACTTTTTCCGCCCTGCCCTGCCCTGGACGGCCGAAGCGTTTGAAACAATGGTGTTGAACAACACCAGCTAGCGCTGCCGTAGTTCCTCGGTCCCGGCAGGACCGGCCCGGTTGACCAGCATGGCCGAGGCGCGGTCAAAGTAGTTGCGCATGACGCTGCGCATGGGCTCATCGATGCCGGTCTCGTCAATGGCGGCCAGCATGTGCTCAAGCCAACGGCTGCGCGCGGCCTCGTCAATCGGAAAGGGACTGTGTCTTAATCGAAGTCGCGGATGGCCCCGCTGCTCGTTGTAACGGGCCGGTCCGCCAAAGAATTGCGTCAAAAACAGGTACTGCCTGCGCTTGCCGGGCTCGAGATTGGTGGGAAACATGGGGCGCAACAGCGGGTCCCGCTCAATGCGATCATAAAAGATATCCACAAGCAGTTGAAAGGTCTCATCGCCACCGACCAGTTTGTATAGCGTGAATTCGTCGTTCACGGTCACCTCCACCTGCAGGCTACATCGGGCTGCCCCCAAGTGCGACTGGTAAATGAAGACCTTGCCAGTACAATGCCTGCACCCTGCGTATAAATCCCCGGAGAGTCCGGAATGGCCCCAAGTCTTCGGCCGTTGGCCCCTGTGGTCCTGCTGTTCGCAATTCTGCTCTCCGGTCCGGCGCTACTGGCGCAGGACAGCGCCACGCGGGTCACGGGCTCGGCGATCGTCGAGCCCCTGCTGCAAGCCATGATAGCAGCAGCAGAAATCAAAGGCGATTTGGTCAGTGAGACCACGGGATCCCGCACAGGTCTGACCATGCTGTGTGAGGGCGCATCTGCGCTCAGCACTTCCACGCAGGCCATCGACCAGGACCTGCTTAAGGTTTGCAACGAAAATGATGTTTCACTTGTCGAATTTACCCTTGGCCACAATATCCTGGCCCTGATCGCCCACCCCGCGGTCGCGGACCTGGCACCTTGCCTGGATGAAGGGCAATTGAGGGATATCTTTGCGCCCAGTGCCTCCGGAGCAGCGACGACCTGGAGTCAGTTGCTGGATGGCGCGCCGGAAGAGCTGGCACTTTCGGTCCATGTCCCTTCCGAGTTGACAGCAAGCCATAGCCTGCTCGATGCAATTGTCAGCGGTGACGGGCTGCGCAGCGACGCCCTGGTCACGACGGATTCCGTGACAGAGGTCAGTTCAACCCCCGGGTCCATCGGCGTATCCCTGCTGGAAAGGGTCGGGGACGCCACGGTACTTTCCCTTGACACGGCGGACAGCGAGGGATGCCGGGCGCCTTCAGCCGAATCCGTTGAGGATGGTCTCTATCTGGCAGCCAGCCAGTTGTTGCTCTATGCCAATGTCGCTCGCCTTGCGGATGCGGGCGTCAGTGAACTTCTGGAGCTGGTGGCGGGCGACGAATCAGCGTCGATTGTTCGCTCGGCCGGGTTCACCCCACCGACGGAAGCGGTTGTCAGGGATAACCGCGAACGTTTGAGCGCGGCGCAAAAGGGCGATGCGGCCCCTCTGGTAACCGGCGATTTCGTCATGCCGGATACGATTGCCGGCGCACTGCGAATTGGTGGCAGTGGCACGGCCTACAGTTTCGTGAATTCCACACTGGAAGCGTTTCAGGCCCAAAATCAGGGACTGTCGACCACCGCCCTTCATCAGGGCGCTGCAGCCGGTCTGCGCGATCTCTGTGCAGGCGCGCTGGACCTGGTGTTCGTTGACCGCCTCCCCCTGGAAGAAGAAATGGCCGCCTGCAGCGAAAGCAACATCGACACCATAACCTTGTCGCTGGGCAGCAGTGCCCTGGCGTTGCTGGCCAATGCCAATGGCGCGACGCCAGCCTGTATGCGCGCCGCAGAGCTGGGGACCGTTTGGCGGGCTGAATCGTCGGGCTCGATTCTGAACTGGCGGGACCTGGACAGCGAATATGCGGACGAAACGCTGATTCTTTTCGCGCCGCGTCCCGGCAGCCCGGCGATGGACCAGCTGCTGGCTCTCGCAGAAGCCGGGCTCGTGGGTCGAGCGGACATTGAATTCGACGACGATCCCCTGTATCGGGCAGCGGCTACCGCCAATGTGCCCGGTGCCCTGACATTCATGAACTGGCTGGAATACGAACGGGTGCTGGAAAGTGGCCAGGAACGCGTACGGTTGCTGCCCCTGGATGTCGGCGAAGGCTGTGTGGCTCCCTCACCCGAGAGCATTCGTGACGGCAGCTGGCCGCTTTCCCGGACCACCTGGCTCGCCGCCAACCGCAGCCGTCTCACCCTGCCGCAACTGCAGGCTTTCCTTTGGTATCTGGCCAGCGACGAGAACCTGCGCAACTGGCAGGCCGCAGGCTATGTGGACGTCAGACCAGCTACGCTGAATTCACTGCGGGCGACCCTGACGCTGGCCTTCGATGAGGCAACCCTGGCGGCGTTGGAGCGTCTGAACGAGGGCGCAGCAGAGGACGAAAGCGCTGCGCAGGCCGGCGGGGACGGTTAGGCGAACCAGGCCCCGGGCAGCACGTCCTGCTCCGCCTTCATCAATTCACCCAGAATGGCGTCAGCGTCCGCGATTGACGACACCAGGGGATCGCTGAGCATGGCCCGCCGCAAGAGTCCATGGTCACATTTGACCACGGCCTCGGCCGTCAATTCGTGCGTATCCAGCACTACTTCCTGCATGCCACGAATGCCTCGCGGCATCTCTCCGACCCGGCGCGGCACCGGCCCTTCCATATCCACGTCACAAAGCAACTCAAGGAAAGCGTCGTCGCTCATGTTGCTCACGGCGCCCCGGTTGGGCGTGTTGACGTAGTAGGGCTTGCCCAGGTCGCCGACCATGTTTTCGATGATATCGGTGGCGTGGTCAGGGCCAAACATGGTCATGAATTCGCTCGTGGGTATGGCGCCGCTGACGAAAGCGTCGACCTGCTGCCACATGGCGGCGTGAAGTTCATAGCGGTCCTCGGTTTCCCAGATGGCAAGCGGTGGAATCTCGTCAGGCAGCTCGCCTCGTCCCTGCCAATAGCGAACATATTCCTTGGTGTGACTGACGCAGACCGGCACGATGCCGAATGCGTCGTGCAGGGCGCAGGCGATTGCATGGTTGTGCCGACGCTTGGCGCCGGCCTCATTGTTTTCCTGTCGGGATAGCTCACGCAGGGCTGCGGCGATGTCGGGCATGACATTCCTGCCCTCGTACTCGGCCCTGAGCATCCAGGTGAAGTGGTTGACCCCGGCTATGCGCAGGTCGAATGCCTCGTCCTGCAAATCGCTCAGCGTTTCGTCTTCAGCGACGATCCCGGCATGACGCGCGTGCCGGTTCTTGATATGCGGCATGTGAAGGCTGTCGCAGAGCGCGAAACTGCGTAGTTGCGGCGCGTAGCGCTCCAGGGCCATGCCATTGACGGTGGACGGATTGATGTAGTTGATGACCCAGGCGTCCGGGCACAGGCGCTCGATGTCGCTCGCGCAGTCCATGATGACCGGCAGCTCACGCATCGCACGGAAAATGCCGCCCGGGCCGATCGTGTCACCGGAACACATGCGGATTCCATACTTTTCCGAAATCGTGCAGTCAATCCCGCGAAAATACACGGTCCGTTCGGCGAAACTGAGCACGACGAAATCAGCGCCGGGCAAGACTTCCTTCCAGTCGCTTGCTGCCTCCAGTTGCAGCTGGACGCCGGTTTCGTCGATGACCATTTCTGCCAGCCGGGCCATGCGCTCCAGCCGACCCGGGTTGTTGTCGACCAGCGCGAGCGTCCCCTGGTTCAAATGCGGCGAATGAACCATTTGCCAAATCGCCTTGCGCCCGAAAAACAGACTGCCGGCGCCGATGACAACCACCCTGGGGTGCTGGACTCCACTCATGGCCCGCCTCCTGTTGGCAATTTGCGCATGTCCCGCGGATAATCGCGGAATTGCCAGGGAATTGCAACCGGTAGCGGGAAGCGGAGTGGGAATGCGAGTGAGGCTGGCCTACGGCAAAGAGGGCTTACCCCTGGAGTTGCCCGATGACCTTGACGTCAGGGTCATCGAGAATCGCTTTGTTCCGGCGCTTGCCAACCCTGAAGTCGAGTTGCGCAGGGCCCTGCGTGTCTCGATTGATTCGCGGCCCTTGCGTGAACTGGCCAGGCGGGACAGTACGGTGGCAATAGTCTTCAGCGACATCACCCGGCCCACGCCCAACCATCTGATTCTGCCAGCGATTCTTGAAGAGTTGGCTCACCTGCCCGACGACAACATCCTGTTGTGCAACGCTCTTGGAACGCACCGACCCAATTCCCGCGTGGAACTGCAACAGATGCTGGGCGCGGACATCGTCGCGCGTTATCGCATCGTCCAGAATGATTCGGTCAATGAGGACACACAGGTCTGTATCGGACGCTCTTCCTTTGGCCATGAACTATGGATCAACCGCGACTACCTGCAGGCCGACGTCAAGATTCTTACAGGGTTCATCGAGCCTCACTTTTTCGCCGGCTTCTCCGGCGGAGGCAAGGCGGTCATGCCGGGCATGGCCGGTCAGCGCACGGTCTTTGGCAACCATGACGCCGGCATGATTGCGGATGAACGCGCAACCTGGGGGGTCACGCACGGCAACCCGATCTGGGAAGAAGCACGTGAGGCCGCCTTGCTCACCAGGCCGGACCTGCTGCTCAACGTCAGCCTGAACAGCGACAAGGAAATCACCGGTGTATTTGCCGGCGACCTGATCGCCGCGCATGACGCCGGCATTGAATTCGTGCGCAAGTCTTCCATGGTGGCTGTGGAGCAACCCTGCGACATCGTCATCACCACCAACTCGGGTTGGCCACTTGACATGAACCTCTATCAGGCCGTCAAGGGAATGAGCGCTGCCGAGCAAATCGTCAGGCCAGGCGGCAGTATCATCGTTGCCGCCGAGTGCGCCGAAGGGGTGCCCGGACATGGACTCTATGGCCAACTGTTGAGCGAGGCTTCAGACGCGGCTGAACTGGCAAACAATGTCCTGGAGGCGCAGGAGACCCGTCAGGACCAGTGGCAGGCACAGATTCAGGCCCGCATACAGGCGCGCGCAGACGTATACGTCTATGCCGACGGCCTCAGTGACAGTCAGATCGAAAACGCCCTGTTGCTGCCCTGCCGGGACATCCCTGCCCTGCTGGACCGGCTGCTGCGGCGATATGGTCCTGACTCCCGCATCGCCATCTTGCCCGAAGGCCCGCAGACCATTCCCTGGCTGAAAACCAGCGTGGAACAGGAGCTGGCAGTCCCATGAACAGACTCAACGTCGTCTTTGTCTTCGCCGATCAATGGCGCGCCCAGGATACGGGTTACGCCGGGAACACGCAGGTCGACACGCCGCATTTGGACCGTCTTGCCCGGGAAAGCGTCAATTTCACCCACGCCGTATCCGGCTGGCCGGTGTGTTCGCCCTGGCGCGGAAGTCTGCTCACCGGCCAGTATCCCCTGACCCACGGCATTTTCGTCAACGACGTGCCCCTGGCCGACAGTGGGACGCGCCTCGGGGAAGCCTTCTCCCAGGCCGGTTACGACACGGCCTGGATCGGCAAGTGGCATATCGATGGTCATGGGCGTTCCGAATACATTCCGCCAGAACGGCGTCACGGCTTCGATTACTGGAAGACGCTGGAATGCACCCATGACTACCATCGCTCCGCCTATTACGCAGGAAACGTCAGGGAGAAGCGCTACTGGGAAGGCTACGACGCCTTCGCCCAGACGCGCGACGCGCAACGCTATCTGCGCGCAAGGGATGGGGACAGCCCCTTTTTGCTGGTCCTTTCCTGGGGCCCGCCACACAATCCTTACGAGACCGCCCCTGAAGCGTATCGCCGGCGCTACCGACCTGAAGACATCCTCCTGCGACCCAATGTGCCCGAGGACTTCGCCCGTGAGGCGCGGGAATGGCTGGCGGGCTACTATGCTCACTGCACCGCGCTTGACGACTGCGTAGCAACGCTGCTGGAGACACTTGCCGAGACCGGCCTGGACGACAATACCATCTTCGTCTTTACCTCCGACCACGGCGACATGCTCGGTTCCCAGGGCACGGTGCGAAAGCAGAGACCATGGGACGAATCGATTCGCGTGCCTTTCCTGCTGCGCTGCCCTGGCGTCGCAGCGCGGGAAACGGATGCCCTGATCAACGCGCCGGACCTCATGCCCACCCTGCTGGGCCTGTGCGACCTTCCCCTGCCCGCCTCTGCCGAGGGACTGGATTTCAGCGACCACATCCGCCATTCGACTCCGGACCCGTCGGGCGGCGCGGCGCTGTTGGCCTGTTACCATCCCTTCGGCGAATGGACGCGCAGCGAAGGCGGACGTGAATTTCGCGGGCTGCGCACGCGACGCCATACCTACACCCGGACCCTGGAGGGCCCCTGGCAACTCTACGACAACGAGGCCGATCCCTGGCAACTGCAAAACAGAATTAATGACCCTGCCTGCCGGGACTTGCGTCTGCAACTGGATGCGCGCCTGGGGGAGATGCTCGCCCGACAGGGTGACGAGTTTCTGCATGGGGACAAATACATCCGTCGCTGGGGCTATACGGTCGATGAGACCGGCACGGTCCCCTATTCCCTGTAGTCGCACTGGCAATTGCAGGAGCGCCTGAGTAGAGTGGCTGCCGCCTGTTCTTTGCAAGGCAGAAAGCCCCGGACCATGAAACTGGCCGCCTACCCCAAGGCCTTCGAGCAGCAGATTGCCGGTGACCGTAGCCTTTCCCTCTTTCGCTGGATTGAGATGGCGCGGTCGCTGGACGCCGACGGGCTGGAACTCTACGACGGCTTTCTGGAGAGCTTCGATTCCGCTTATCTGGACAGCGTTGGCGACGCCCTTGAGCGGGCCGGTTTCGCCATGCCCATGATGTGCTGCTCACCCAATTTCACGGTCCCCGATGCCGACGGGCGGGCGCGGGCGGTCGAAAGGCACACCGAAGTCATGCGGGTCACGCGCCGCCTGGGTGGCCCCGGCTCTGTTTGCCGCGTACTGAGCGGGCAGCGCTATCCCGACGTCGACCTGAGCCAGGGCGTCGAACGGGTGGCCGGGTGCATTCAGGCCCTGCTGCCCGTGGCGGAGGAACTGGACATCGTGCTGGGACTTGAGAACCACTACAAGGACGGGTTCTGGGAATATCCGGAATTCGCCCAAAAGATGGATGTATTTCTCGAGTTGCTGTCAGCTATCCCGGACCACCCGCATTTTGGCGTCCAGTACGATCCTTCGAATGCCATCGTCGCCGGCGACGATCCTCTGGATTTGTTGCGGGCGGTCGCGCCGCGAGTCGTCAGCATGCACGCCAGCGATCGCTGGCTGGCGGATGGCGCGACTCTGGAAGAATTGCGTCAGAGTGACGGCACCATCGGCTATTCGCCCAATCTGCGCCACGGCGTCACCGGCAAGGGCATGAACGACTATCCGGCGATCATGCAGATCCTGGCGGGCAACGGCTATCGCGGCTGGATCAGCATTGAGGATGGTGTGAACGGCCTGGACGAAATGCAGGAATCCCTGATTTTCCTACGGAATCTCTGCGACATCCATTTTGGAGACAGTGCGTGATGCAGGCTCTTGTCAAGTATGACAGCCGACCAAACGCCGTAGAACTGCGGGACATTCCCGAACCGCCCGATCCAGGCCCCAATGACGTCATCCTTGAGGTGAAGGCGGCCGGAGTTTGTGGCAGCGATCTGCACATGTGGCAGGAAAACCACAGCTGGGAAATCCACCTGCCGCTGGTCCTTGGCCATGAGTTTTGCGGCGTGGTCGCCGCCGTGGGTTCGGGCGTCACGAAGGTCAAGAGCGGCGATCGCGTTGCCTGTGAAACGGCTGCGCAGATCTGCAACCAGTGCAGCTATTGTCTGGGCGGCGCCTACAACCTCTGCCCCGAACGACTGGGCTACGGAGCTCTGGCGGACGGTGCCTTCACGCGTTTTGTGACGGCGCGCCAGGAGATTCTGCACCCGATTCCGGAAGGCGTGCCCTTCGCCCATGCAGCACTCACCGAGCCTGTCTGCGTGGCCTACAACGCCCTGGTCGAGAAGACGGCGACCATGAAACCCGGCGATACCGTCGTCATCCAGGGGGCGGGGACCATCGGAATCATGGCCTTGCTGGTCACGCGGCTGCGCGGCGCCAGCGAGATCATCGTGCTTGGCACCGATGTCGACGACCATCGGCTGGGTGTCGCAGCCGAGCTGGGCGCCAGCCGAACGCTCAACATTCAGCGGGAAGACCCGGTGGAATACGTCTTGTCGCGCGGAGACGGCTTCGGCGCGGACCTCGTGGTGGATTGCAGTGGTGTCAGCGCGGCGCTGGAGCAGGCCATGGTCATGGTGCGGCCCAACGGGCTGATCACGAAGATTGGCTGGGGGCCGCAGCCGCTGGGTTTCAACCTCGACCCGCTGGTGGGCAAGGCCGTCACCTTGCAGGGCAGCTTCAGCCATACCTACAACACCTGGGAACGCGTACTGGGGTTGATGGGTTCGGGCCAGCTCAACCTGGATCCAGTTATCGGCGGCGAGTACCCGCTTTCGGACTGGCACGGCGCCTTTGAGCACATGGAAGCGGGAAGAAACGTCAAATCTGTACTGGTTCTCTGAAAGGCAGCGCCATGGATGCCAAAATCCAGATTTCGCTGGACGTCACCACGATTGACGAGGCCCTGGCCCTGGCCCAGGCCGCCGTCAGCGCCGGGGTGGACTGGCTTGAGGCCGGCACGCCGTTGATTCTGGCTGAAGGCCTCCATGGCGTGCGCGCCCTGCACAGGGCGTACCCGGATGTACCCCTGGTCGTGGACCTCAAGACCATGGACGGCGCCGGTCTGGAAGCGGAGATGATGTTTCAGGCAGGCGGCGATATGGTGGTCGTTATGGGTCAGGCGCACGATGCCAGCATCATCGAACAGGTGGAGATGGCGCGCCGCTGCGATGGCCAGGTCATGTGCGACGTCATGCTTTGCCCGGACAAGCCGGGCCGGGCCCGCCAGGCGCAGGACATGGGCGTGGACTACATCATCGTGCACACGGGCTTTGACGAGCGTAACATGATCCCGGGCCTGAGCCCGCTGGACGACCTGCCTGCCGTACTGGACGCCGTGGACATTCCGGTTCAGGCCGTCGGCGGTCTCAGCGTCGAACAGGCCATCCAGACCCTGTCGATGGGCGCGGAGATCGTGGTATTTGGCGCGCCGCTGGTCATCAGCGGTACAGAGTTCCGTGCTGCGGATCCTGACTTCGAAATACAACTGGCAGAAATCGTGCAACAGGTGCGCCAGGCCGTCTAGCCCTGCCGTACGAGCGGACGCTCGCCCATTTGCACGCGCCACAAGGCCGCATACAGGCCGTCGCTGGCTGCAAGTTCCTCATGCGTGCCGGATTCGATCACCTGGCCCCGTTCCAGCACGTAAATGGCGTCCGCATTGCGTACGGTGGAAAGGCGGTGGGCGATGACGATCGTTGTACGGCCCTGGGTTATGCGTTCCATGGAGCGCTGAATGGCCGCCTCGGTCTCGTTGTCGACCGAGGACGTGGCCTCGTCCAGGACCAGTATGGGCGGGTCCTTGAGCACGGCGCGCGCGATGGAAATCCGTTGCCGCTGGCCGCCGGAAAGTTTCTGACCGCGTTCACCCACGATCGTCTCGTAACCGTCTGGCAGGGCCGTGATGAAGTCGTGCGCCTCGGCGATTTTGGCCGCCGCCACAATCGAGTCCAGGTTGGCGTCAAAGCTGCCATAGGCGATGTTTTCCCGCACCGTCCCGTGAAACAGAAAAACGTCCTGACTGACCAGGCCGATGCTGCGCCGAAGGTCTTCCGCGCGTAGATCGCGAAGGTCGTGGCCGTCCAGCGAAATGCGCCCCGAGGTCACATCGTGAAAGCGCAGCAGCAAACGTATCACGGTAGATTTGCCTGCGCCTGTGGCACCGACAATAGCGACGGTGTGCCCGGCCGCGACATTCAGTGAAAGTTTGTTCAGGACGGGCACGCCGTTGCTGTAGGCGAAGTCCACCTGTTCAAAACGGATATTGCCCTGTATGGAACGCGGCGAAAGGTTGAGCTTGCCATCCAGGATACGGACCGGTGTATCCAGCAGATCGAGAATGCGTTCAGTCGAAGCCATCGCCCGCTGGAAAAGATCAAAGGTCTCGCCCAGGCGCGTCAGCGGCCAGAGCAGACGCTGGGTCATAAAGACCAGCACACTGTAAAGCGCGATGTTCAGCCGGCCTTCCAGCACCAGCACGCCGCCAAAATACATGATGGCGATGAAGCCGGTGACGATTGCCATGCGAATGAGGGGCACGAAGGCGGCGCTGAGACGAATGGCTCGGCGATTGTATTCGCGATAGAGGTCGCTCTCCTGGCGCACGCGCTCGACTTCATGGCCTTCTGCCGTGAAGCTCTTGATCGTGGCGATGCCGCCGAGATTATTTGCCAGCAAACTGCTTATCGCCCCAACCTGCCGTCGCACCGCAGCGTAGCGCGGGGCCAGTTTTCCCTGAAACCAGAATGAACCCCACAAGACTACCGGCATCGGCAGGAAAGCCATCCAGGCGACCTGCGGAGCGACGGAAATGAACAGGCCACCTACCAGAACAACCGTTGCCGCTACCTGAATCATGTAGTTGGCGCCGACGTCCAGAAAGCGTTCCAACTGGTTAATGTCGTCGTTGAGAATGGCGAGCAGTCTCCCGCTGCTGCGGTCTTCAAACCAGGCCACTTCCAGGCGCTGGACGTAGCCATAGGCTTCCAGTCGCAGGTCGTGCTCAATGGCCTGGGAGAGGTTTCGCCAGGCGATCGTCTGGTAATAATCGAAGAGCGATTCGAACACCCAGACGGTCAGGGTTATGGCGCAGAGGGCCAGCAACTGATGCAGGATGTCAACGACTCCCAGCGCCGCCAGGAAGGACTCATCGCGGCGCACAACGATGTCGACTGCCGCGCCGATGAGCATGGGCGGCATGACGTCAAACAGCTTGTTCAACACGGAAAAGGTGAAGGCCAGAATGACGCGAGATCGGTAACGCCGCGTCCGGGAAAGCAGGCGAAGCAAGGGGTGTTGACGGGTTTTCATGGGATTGTCTTTGGATGCAGAAAGGCCGCGGGCCAGTGTATCACAGAATTTCGGCCTAACGGCGCAGGTCTGTGTCCCAGGGCACGTTGTCTGCAGTCTCAACCAGGAAACGCAAGGTGCGTTCCTGCAAGTCCCGTTTCATTGTGGCCAGCGAAGGGTCGTCAATTCGGTTGTGCCGCTCTCCCGGGTCGGCGCGCAAGTCAAAGAGCTGATTGCGTTCGTAGAGTCGATAGACGTATTTGTATTCCTGCGTGCGACACATGATGCCCTTGCTGTGTTCCGGGCCCTCACTGCGTTGCAGCGACGTTCGCGGCCAGTAGTGGTGGCGCGTACTCTGGTCGCTGTCCAGTTCCATCGCCGCCCGCTCCCCGTGGAGTCGGCCTCCTTCACAAAAGACTGCGTCACGATGTTCGGTTGCCGTTCCGGCAATCTGGGGCAAGAGGGAACGGCCAAAGTGGGTGTGACGCACTTCGATGCCGGTCAGGTCTTCAACGGTTGCGGGAAAGTCGATCAACTCCACGAGGGCATCCCGAATGCCGGGTTCTACCGGCACGCCAGCCGGCGGCTTGACCAGGAAAGGCACCCGCGTCAGGCAGTCTTCGAAAGTGTTTTGCGTCTTTTCCACCAGGCCGTAGTCGCCGGTGAAATCGCCATGGTCCGAGAACAGGAAAATGGCCGTGTCGTCGTAGATGCCGGCATCGCGCAGCGCCTGACAAATCATGCCAAATTGCTCGTCCACCCGCGCACACATACCGTAATACGTCGCCCGCAACTCGGTCCAGCGCTCTTCGCTCCAGCCGGTCATGTTTTGCCGCTCGCGAATGCCGGTCAGCAACGAGGGCTCATCGACTGGATCGTCCGGCGCCGCAATTCTGGGCGGCAGGCTGGTCCGGTCGATCGCGCTGAACCAGGGGTCTTCCACCGCGTAAGGCGGATGCGGGTAGGACAGGGGCAGGTAGATGCAGAGCGGTTGGTCCGCGGGCGGATTGCGAATTAGCTCGATGGCGCCTTCCACGTAGGCCCAGTCGGTGTCGTAGACGTGAAGTTCGGCCGGGTCCTTCTCCTGCCTTCCCGCGAAAAATGAGTAGAAGGTGTCGCTGCCCGGTTCGCCGCGCCAGCTGTCGGCCGCATGGGTGTTGGGTATCAGGGGGCGCTCCGCCGTGTTCGGCGGGACGTACTTGACGTCACAATAGTTTTCGTAACCATGTTGCGCCGGCACGACGTCGTTCTTGCCGCCCCACCAGACGAACCAGCCCTCTTCCTTGAGCGAACGCAGGAGCATGGGTTCGTCGGGCCTGAGCATGTAGAACATGGTGCGGTGCCCGCGCGTGTGGGGGTACCAGCCCGTCATGAAGGAGCAGCGGCTGGGCGTGCAAACCGGATTCTGGCAAAAGGCATGGCGGAAAGACACGGAGTCTTCCCGCACAGCGCGATCCAGGTTGGGCGTCACGGCGGCGGGATCGCCCATGTGACCAAGCACGTCCCCGCGCCACTGGTCAGGATTGAAAATAACGATGTGAGGTTTGCGGGGCATCAGTCAACCTCGAAGGTGGTGCCGATGGCGCGCGGCGGGTCCGAGCGTAGCACCGAGCGCATGCGCCGTTGCACCGGGCCGGGCAGGAGCAGCAACAGTCGTTCTATTGCCCCGCTGCTTACCAGCAGCAGGGTCACGATCAACATCAGCCAGGGCAGGCCATTCAGTAGCACGAAATTAAATTCGATAGTCTGCCCGAGAACTGCCAGTCCGTTCTTCTGGATGTCAGAGGAGACCGCACGCAAGGCGGCGAATAGCCAGGCACCAACTACCACGCGAAAGGGATGCCAGCCACCGAATATGACGATGGCCAGCGCGATCCAGCCGTCTCCCTGCATCGCCGGTGGATTCGACAGACCTGGTTTGAAATGCAGTGAATAGGCGCCGCCGGCAACTCCAACCAGCGCCCCGCCCAGCACAACGTAAACGTAACGAAGGCGATTGACATTGGTCCCGCGGGCGTAGGCAGCTTCCGGTCGTTCGCCGATGGCGCGATGGGCCATACCCGGACGCGTTCGGAAGAGCCAGAACCACAGACCAATGACCAGAACGTAGCTCAAATAGACCAAAACGTTTTGCTGGAAGAAGACGGGGCCCAGTAATGGCAGGTCCTGTAGCAGAGGGACGGGCCATTTGGGCACCACCGGCCCCGGGATGCGCGTGTATTCCTGACCCAGAAACTGCGCGAGGTCCGCCATCAGCAGGGTCAGAATGAAGCCGACCGTCACCTGGTCCAGCCGCAACTCGATGCTGGAAAGGGCGATGATCAGCGCCACCAGGGCGCCGACCAGCATGGCGACCACCACGCCTCCAATCAGACCCGCCTCGGCCGAGGCAATCATGTCGATGGCGTCGACGTCGACACCGAAACTGATCACACGCGCGGCGATGAAACCTGCCATCGCCGTCACGATGAGGCTGCCGTTGAGCGACAAATTGATCACGCCGGCGCGTTCGGTGATGGTCTCGCCGATGCTGGCAATGACCAGAGGCGTGGCATTGGCCACGACACTGGCAAGCGTGTTCAGAAACTCGACGTTCATCAGCCCGTCAGTCCGCTCTGCGAGGATGCAGATGCCTGTGAAACATCCCCTGCCTGGTCACCGCGACGCGCCTCCAGCCTTTGCCGCAGGCCCTGAAACAGGATGAAGACCAGCACCAGCGTCCCCTGCAGCACGCCCGCCAGTGAAGAATCCAGTTGCAGGGAGACGCGCAGCCGGGTGCTGCCGGCAAGAATCGCCGAAAACACGAAGGTAATTAGCGGGATCCAGAGTGGCTTCATGGTGGAGAGCAGGACGACGAGCAAGCCGAGAAAACCTATGCCCCCCGCCACCAGAGGCCGAAAACTGCCATAGGTAAACATGACACGGTAGGAGCCGGCGATGCCGGCCAGCGCTCCGCAGACCAGAAAAGCGCTCATCGCCACCCTGGTGGTGGGCACGCCCAGCAGCAGGGCGGAGCGGGGATTGCTGCCGGTGGCCTTCAGTTGCAGGCCCCAGCGCGTGCGGGCCATGATCAGGGGCACCAATACCATGGCGACGGCCGTCATCACGATGGCCAGCAAGCCCACCGGCCAGTCACGCGACAGCGGCGGGTAGAGCGCGTTCTCAAGGAAGGGCCTGGACTGTTGCGCGCTCCCGCCCTCGGGATACCAGGGGCCGCTGATCAGGTAGATGCCCCAGACACCGGCGAGCGCATTGAGCGCCATGCCCCCAAAGATTTCATTCACACCCAGCCAGATCTTGAGCGCGCCGGTGATCCCGGCCCACACCATTCCTCCCAGGACTCCCAGCAGGATTTGCAGCAGCAGTTGCAGGGGAGCGAGTTCCGGAGGGAAATCAAATGTGAGGGCCCCGGCGCTGGCAAATATGGCTCCCGCCAGGATCTGCCCCTCAATACCGATGTTCCACAGACCGGCGCGAAAGGTCACGAACAGCCCGACGCTGGCCAGGGTCAGCGGAATCCAGAAGTTGAGGACACCGGCGAAAGAGCGGGTGTTGCGGAAGGCCCCCTGCCAAATCTTCTCCAGGACCTCCTGAGGCTCGCGACCCACGGCCAGGACCAGCAAGGCAGCCAGCAGCAGAGACAGCAACACGGGTAGCAGCACAAAAGCCAGCCTCCCCGGTCCGGAAGAAAGATTGCGCACGATTTACACCTGTTTGAACTCGCCGCCGATGAGGTATCCTAGTTCGTCGATCGTGGTCGACGCCACGTCCGATACCTCATGTACGCGACCGGCATGGAATACCAGAATGCGATCGCTGTAGGCGACCAGTTCGTCCAGCTCCGCCGAACTGAACAGAATCGCCGTGCCGCCTTCGCGTCGCTCCAGCAGTTGCTGCCAGATCCAGCGGGCAGACTCGACGTCCAGTCCGCGAGTGGGCTGCTCCAGAATCAGAAGCTGTGGATTGGCCGGCAACAGGGCCATCAATACGCGTTGCTGGTTTCCACCGGACAGTTGTTCTATGCGATCTTCGGCCTCGCCCCGCACGTCGTAATGTTTCAGACTTTCGCTTGTGTAACTTTCCAGCGCGGGCCAGTCCAGCACTGCGCGCCCGCTGCGCACAAGGGCCATGTGTTCGGTCAGGGTCAATCCGGCAATCAGGCCCTCTTCCAGGCGTCCGGCAGCCCCGAATACGACTCCCCTGTGCAGGAAACTGCGATAGCTGCGATTGGTCATGTCCTCGCCTTCCAGCAGGACCCGCCCGCTGGAGACCGATTCAAGGCCGCAGATCGCGCGCATCGTCAGGCCCTGGCCGCTGTTGTCCAGACCAGCGAGGCCAACAACCTCGCCCTGCCGCAATGAGAGATTCAGGTTTTCAATTTGAAGACGTCGGTCGCGCAGGTTCAGGTTTTCCAGCTGCAGGACGACCTTGTCCAGGGGCACCTCCAGGCGTACGTGGGGCCCCAGTTCCTGACCAAACATCAGGTGTACCAGTTGCGATTTGATTTTTTCCAATGTCACCGGATCGGTTTCACCCGGCGCGGGCATGTCCTCTTCGCCAATCCGGCGCCCGTCTCGCAGAACAACCACCTTGTCACACAGGGTGATAACGTCTTCAAGTTTGTGGGATACCAGCAGGATGATGACTCCATCCCTGTGCGCCAGCTGTTGCAGGGCCGCAAAGAGGGTCTGCTTTTGCTCGGCTGAAATGCCAGTGGTGGGTTCGTCCAGAATCAGGGCCTTCACGCCCAGGGCCAGTAGACGAACGATCTCAAGTTGTTGCCGCAAGGCGATACTCATGCGTTCGACCGGCGTTTCGGCCTCAAGATCGAATCCCAGATGTGCCGACGCCTCTTCAAGGTCCTTGCGCGCGGCCTGCCAGTCCGGCAGCACCCGTTCCGGACGCCCGTAAACGAAATTCTCGAGCGTGGTAAAGGCGCCGACGTCCAGCGGGTCCTGTTGCAGCATGCCGATGCCCTCCTGGATGGCATCTTCAGGACTGCTGAAACGCGACGCATTGCCGTCGACCAGAATGTCGCCAGTGTCCGCCGGCTGATAACCGGACAGGATTTTCATCAGCGTTGATTTGCCCGCGCCATTTTCGCCCAAAATGCCCGTGATGCGCCCGGCGGGAAACACCACGCTGATATCGTTGTTGGCGTGCACGGTGCCAAAGCGCTTGTGAATGTTGCGCAGTTCGATGTCCATCGTCAGGAGGTCCCGTAGCGCAGGCCCAGGTCGTTGAGCCAGCGTCGGTAGGCAATTGCCGTACGGTCGGAGCGCAGGTGTAACTCTGCCTGAAGGTCCAGCGGCAGCATTTCCGGTCGTTGCGATTCCACGATCGGCAGGTCCTGCAGCGCAATTTCATCCTGAAAGGCCCGCAATTCTTCCTCAGGCGTGTCGTATGAATGGTTCATCACCATCCACATCCACATCAGGCTGCTCAGCGGGTCCTGCGGAGTCACCATCAGGAGGATGGCGAAGCGAGGGCCCAGCGTTTCCTTGCGGAAGTAGGCCACCAGTGGGCGGTAGACTTCATAGGTGTAGTTGACGACTTTGGCTTCGCCGCTGCCGTCCGGATTGGGCTGGTAAATCTGGATGTCTCTGGCCCTAATACCTGCTTCATCCGTCGTGACGTCATAGTCCGCTATGTCTGCGCGTTCGCGCACGCCCAGTATGTTTTCGTGTACGAATGGGAAATGCGCCACGTCGAGGAAGTTTTCCACCATGCGCGGGCCGGCAGCCCTGAAGTGGTATGGGCCGCAAAGAATGCGGCGAAAACTCGAATCTTCCCACTCGGGAAAGGGGGGCAGCGGCAAATGCGGGTCTCCCAGGCAGACCCAGACAAACTCAAAATGCACGCAGGCGTGGTACTGACGCACCCTGGCCCGCGGCGATGGCGTCTGGTCAGGATGCGCCGGCATGTATACGCACTGGCCCTCGGCATTGTAGGTCCAGCCATGGTAGGGGCACATCAATTGCTCGCCATGCTGGACTTCACCCAGCGACAGGCGCGTGCCGCGGTGAAGGCAGAGGTCCTGCCAGGCCAGGACCTGATCGCCGGCGCGCCAGATCACGATGTTTTCGCCCAGCAGGCGCGCTCCAACGACGCCCTTTTCGTCGAGTTCCTGGGTGGGCAACACAGCGTGCCAGTCCTGCAACAGGACCGGGTCGTCAATCATGGCCTCTTCCCGTCAGCACCAGACAGTTTTGCCGGTTGGTCTCCAGAATGTAACACAGAGCCGCCTGCGACAAAAAAGCGGGGTGCCTTTGCAGACACCCCGCCAAATCGATACGCGGTGATTACTCGCTGGCGCCGATCATGCCTTCGAGCAGTTGCGGCGAGAACCAGATATCCAGCAGGGGGACGGCTTCTCCCTCGGCGGCCAGCTCCGTGCCATCCTGCAGGTTGAGCGGCCCTTCCCAAAGGTAGATGGATTCCACGCCCATGTCCTGGGCGCTCATGTAGTCGGCCAGTGCACCCTGAAATTCATCCAGGTTGGCCGCAATCTCTTCCGGCATGCCCGTACCGCGCAAATAGCCGGCTGTTGAGGTATCCGGGTTGTTGATGTCCATCCAGTCGAGCGCCAGCCAGTCCCAGGACTGCTCCCAGCTGCCATCCTGAGCACTGTTGACGACGTCCAGATAAGCCGGGCCCCAGTTGTAATAGGCCACGCCCAGGCAGGCTTCGGGCGCTTCGTCGCAGCCGCCCGCGTTGCCATAGGGAATGGCAAAGGTGCGGCTGCCTTCACTGGCCCGGCGGCCGGCCACCTGTATGGCCTCGGTGGTGTCAATGCCTGAGATGACGACGTCGGCGCCATTGTCGAAGAATTCGTTGGCGACCTCGGTCGGGTCCAGCGTGAAGCCGGGGATATGGAACCAGAAGCCAATCCAGGTCACGGTGAATTCCAGGTCCATGCCCATGTCTGCCCGGTAGGTATTCCAGCAGTGGCGCGCGCCCAGGTAGGAGGAAGCGGCCAGACGGCGTGTCTCCGGGTCGATCAGGGCGCCGAGATAACCGATCTTGCCCGTCTCGGAAGCCAGCGCGGCCGAGCAACCGGCCAGCAAACGCGGCACTTCCATCAAGGTGTTGAAGTTGCCGACATTAAACGGTGCGTCCCCGTGAAGTACGTTACTGCCGGTGATGTTGATGAAGACCACCTCAGGGAAGGCTTCCGCAACGCCGTTGGTGTCTTGTTCAAAGGAAGCCGACGTGGTGAAAATAACCTCCGCACCGCTGTCAACCATCTCGGTGACCACGTCCATGAGCGTGGCTTCTGGCGTATCCGCCTCGTTCAGGCTCTCGAAAAACAGCATGGTCGCGTTTTCGTTGTTGGCTTCAACGTACTGGCCCGCCTCAAAGTGGGACTGGCTCCAGCCGCGATCGTTCCTGGGGCCGACCAGCACGACGCCATAGATGATCTCGTCCTGGGCGATCGCCGGCAGCGCCAGCATTCCGAACAGGGTGCATACCATTAGCGCGAAGGCTATTTTGCGGAACATGGGCCCTTCCTCATTTGCATGACAACGCATCAAGTTTAGCACGCAGCGGGATTTCAACAAAACGGCGATCGGCCACCGTTGATGGCGACTCTCTGTACGGATCTCCATTCAACTCACCGAGAATCCGCCGTCCACGGACAGGGTGACGCCATGTACCATGTCCGCGGCGTCGCTCAATAACCAGCCCACTGCTTCGGCAACCTGCAGCGGTTGAGCGAAGCGGCCGAGCGGAATGCGTGCCAGAACGGGACCGCTTTTTGCGGGATCGCCCCAGGCCATTTCACCCATAGGCGTGAGCGTAACCGTCGGGTTCACGGCGTTGACGCGGATGTTGTGCGGCCCCAGCTCCAGCGCCATCATGCGCGTCAACTGGTCCAGGGCGCCCTTTGAAGCACAGTAGGACGTGTGGTCCGCGAGCGCGCGAGTTGACGCCTGGCTGGAGAGATTGACGGTCGCGCCTCCCCTGCCCTGTCCGATCATGCCGCGGGCGATGATCTGCGACACAATCAGTACGCCACGTACGTTGACGGCCATGACGTCGTCGAAGGCCTCTACCGTTACCTCCAGAAAGGGTTCCAGAATCGAGATGCCGGCATTGTTGACCAGCAACTCAACATCCCCCGCCGCAGCGAGCGCTTCCCTCGTGGCGGCGACGTCGCCGAGGTCAACGCAAATTGCTTCGCAACCGGCCTCTTCCTGCAGCGACTCCAGATCTGACTCTGTCCGGCTGAGCGCCAGCACGGAGGCGTTGCAGTCAACCAGACACCGCGTAATTTCGCGGCCTATGCCCTTGCCGGCTCCGGTCACCAGCGCGCGCCTGCCTTTGAAGTCAGGTTTCATGGTACATTCCCCGCTACACACAACCTGTGAGGCATTGTACCTGCATGATCCTGGGCCTGGCAGGAGGACGCCTTGATGCTCAACTTTGAACACGTTGCCGTTTACCAGCGCGACGGATATGTGTTGCTCAAGTGCGTGTTTTCTCCACGGGAAGTCGCCGCCATGTTGCGCGCAGTTGAAAGCGGAGATTGGGTGGCCGGTAATGTTTCAAGTCCCGCCGATTCCGGCGGGCGCAAGTCCAGTCTGTCCCTCTGGAGTGAGTTGGGCGACGATATCTGGACAGCCGTTTCGACGAGTCCCCGCATCGTCAACAACATTCGCGTCCTGCCGGGGGAGGAAATCAGTTTCTTCCATGGCAAGGTCATGCACAAGGAGGCCCACACGGGTGGCAAGTGGGAGTGGCACCAGGACTATGGCTACTGGTACGACCAGGGCTTCGTGTTTCCGCGCCTTATGAGCGCCTTCATCGCGCTTGATCCGGCCACGCGGAAAAACGGCTGCCTTCAGGCGCTACGCGGCTCTCACCAACTGGGCCGGCTTTCTCATGGCCAGGTCGGAGAGCAGACCGGCGCAGACGAGGACCGCATGTCCCTGATTGAGTCACAATTTGAACGGGATTACTGCGAAATGGCGCCCGGCGACGTACTCTTTTTCCACTGCAACCTGCTGCACGCGTCGGGGCCCAATGATTCTGACAGGCACCGGCGGGCTTTCATCATATGCTACAACGCCCTGGCCAACCCGCAACCGGGCAACCCGGGTCGGACGGGGTTGCCTCCCTGCCCCGTCAGTGAGGACAAGGCCATCCTGCGTCACGCACCTGACGACTAGGCCCCCTGATCCAGGACGCCTTCGGTCGTCTCCAGGATCAATTGATCCACCACGTAGAGCAGGGCTTCGCTCTCCTCGGCGCCCTCCTGCATTGCACTTCGCCACATGGCAAGTTGCCTGTCTGCGCTGGTGCCGTTGCGCAGCAGGGTCGGCAGGTATTCGACATCCTTGCGCGTTCCCAGTTCGTCCAGCACGGGATCGACCAGTTCAAGAATCTCGTTCGCGAGAAAGCGCACCGGCACCTCCTCTTCCTTGCCAAAGTCGACGAGCTTGCCATCAATGCCGTATCGCCCGGCGCGCCATTTGTTTTCGAGGATCAGCAGTGACTGGTACTCGCGCCAGCTGCAGTTTTGCTCGCGCAGTTTTACCAGTAGAGACACGATGGACTGGATCAACGCGACGATGCACAACGCTTCATCAACGCGTGTGCAAATGTCGCAGACCCGCACCTCAAGCGTGCCCAGCCCGACCTGGGGGCGCACGTCCCACCAGATGCGTGTGGCGTCCACTTCTTCAGAGTGCTTGTCCTTGGATTTTCCGAGTGAGCCCACCTTGCCAAACAGATTGATCATGGCGCGGTATTCGCTGAAGGACCCGAAGGCCGGAGGCACGCCGGTGCGGGGCAGGCTTTTCATTATGATACTGCGGTAACTCTTGAGACCGGAATCCATGCCGGCCCAGAATGGAGAACTGGTGGAAAGGGCCAGCAGATGCGGCAGGAAATAGCGAATCTGGTTCATGACGTCGACAAGCAATTCCAGCGCTTCGGGTGACTTGCCAAAGCCGATGTGGACGTGCATGCCGAAGACGAGCTGGGTGCGCACGACGGTCTGCAGGTTCATCTGCAGTTCCTGGTAGCGCTCGCCCCGGCTGACCACCTGGTCCTCCCAGCGCGAGAATGGGTGGGTGGACGCCGCCAGGATCTTGTAGCCACTCTCTTTGGCAAGTCCGGCTACCGTCCCGCGCAGACGCACCAGTTCCTGCCGCACTTCCGTCACGTCGCGACAGACCTCGGTCGCTACTTCCAACTGGGACCGCAACATTTCCGGTTTGAGTTGCTCTCCCAAAAGGGAACTGCCGGAAGCTTCCAACGCTTCGTAGTGAGGCGTGAGTTCACGCGTCTCCGGATCGATGATTTGATACTCTTCTTCCACGCCCAGCGTGAGCGGCACCTTGATCATGGCAGTTGCTCCTTGCGTCACGGTTTTACAAAAGGAACAAGCCCTGAACCGGGATCAGTTTCACAGGTCCTGGTAGGCAGGTTCGGTGAGGAACGGTGTCATGGAGTTCGCGCGAATCATGTCATCAAACAAATCGCGTGCACGCCCGTACACGCCCCCTTCGAAGCGCGCCTGCCCGACTTCGGCGCGAATGGTCTCCATTTCCTCTGCCAGCAGTTGCCGGTAAAGGGCTTCATCCAATGTGCGCCCGTCTTCCAGGCGAACGCCGTGATGCAACCATTGCCAGATCTGGGCCCGGCTGATTTCGGCCGTTGCGGCATCTTCCATCAATGAGTAAAGCGGCACACAACCGTTGCCGCCGAGCCAGGCCTCCAGATACTGGATGCCGACGCGCAGGTTGAGGCGTACGCCGGCTTCTGTGATGCTGCCTTCGCAGGCCGTCAGCAAGTCTTCCGCGGTGACATTGACGTCCTCGCGTTGCCGTTCAATCTGGTTCGATTGCGGCATCAGTTCATCGAAGATGTCCTGCGCCACGCCGATCAGGCCCGGGTGGGCCACCCAGGTGCCGTCGTGGCCATCCTGCACCTCGCGCAGCTTGTCCTGCCTCACCTTTTCCAGTGCCTGTTCGTTGGCGACCGGGTCATGCCGAATCGGGATCTGGGCGGCCATGCCACCCATGGCGTGGATGCCGCGCCGGTGGCAGACGCGAATGACGTTGCGCGTGTAGTTGCGCATGAAGGGCACCGTCATCGTCACCTGGGCGCGGTCCGGCAGTATGAAATCGGGGTTCTTGCTGAAGGTCTTGATGTAGCTGAAGATGTAGTCCCAGCGACCGCAATTCAATCCGCCGGAATGCTGGCGCAGTTCGTAAAGGATCTCCTCGGTCTCAAAGGTTGCCTGAATTGTCTCGATGAGAACCGTGGCTCGGATACTGCCGCGGGATATCGCCAGGGCATCCTGCGCGCTGTTGAACACATCGTTCCACAGTCGTGCCTCAAGGTGGCTTTCCAGTTTGGGAAGGTAGAAGTAGGGCCCGCTGCCCCGGTCGAGCAATTCTCGCGCGTTGTGATAGAAAAACAGGCCAAAGTCGAAGAGTCCGCCGGGAACAGGCGCTCCGTCTACCAACATGTGCTTTTCGTCAAGATGCCAGCCACGCGGCCGAACGAGCAACGTCGCCGTTTTATCGTTCAACTGATAGAAGCGGCCGTCCGGGTTGGTGAAAGTGATCGTGCGGCGAACGGCGTCGTGCAGGTTCTGCTGCCCTTCCACCATGTTCGACCAGGTCGGCGAATTGGCGTCCTCGAAATCTGCCATGAAGACTCGCGCGCCGCTGTTCAGCGCGTTGATCAACATCTTGCGCTCGGTCGGTCCGGTTATCTCGGTGCGACGGTCAAGCAGGTCTGCCGGGATTGGCGCGACCTGCCAGTCGCCTTCTCGTACATGGCGCGTTTCCTCCAGAAAGTCGAGACTGTCGCCAGCGTCGATCCTTGCCTGCCGTTCCCGTCGCGCCTGCAGCAAGGCATTGCGGCGATCCCTGAATTGGCGCGCAAGGGACGCCACAAATTCGACGGCACCGGTCGAGAGCATGTCCTCGCAACCCTGCGGACATTCCGCGATAAATTCAATTCCGGTACTGGAATCTGTCATTTCTCCCTCAATTCCGGCGCTTGTGCTTCAAAATGGCGTCAGCCGACCATCATGCCATTCAGGTGTACAGGGCTCCGTGGCGGAGATCAGATCGGGCGCATCCTGGATGTCCCGCAGGACACTGGCCGATACCTGCACGGATTCCAGGTCCAGGGTGCTGCTGATGCGCACCACTCGGGCGGATTCACGATCCTCGGGATTCTTGCGAAAGACGTGTCGCAGGGCCATGTCTATGGTCTGCTCGTCATCTTCATAGACCAGGGGCAATTTGCCGCGCAACAGGCCGCCGCTGGTAAAGACATTCAGGGTCGTCAGGGGCAAGTCGATCTTCTCGTAGAGACGACGGGTCATGAAGTCGGCCAGACCGATGCCCGTCGCGTTGCCGTGCGTCGCCTCCGTGAGGTCCAGCACTACGATGGCCCGGACCCGTGGCGCTTCTGGCTCCGGTTCTCCTTCCATCATCCAGCGTCCGATGATGTTGGTATCCATTCCGGCGCCACTGATTTCCTTGCCCATGCGATCAATGACGAGCAGATCGATGTCATCCACGGGCAGACGCGGCATGAGTTCGCGCGAGCGCTGTAACATGCATTGCTCTCCGGCGACCAAATCCTCCGCGCCGAAGACACTAAGCTCAACCGGACGGTGGTAGCCGTCTTCAATGGTCGCCACCCCTGCCAGCAAATTGACGTGTTGCAACAATGCCGTGCCGATCTGCGGCATCATCTCGCGCAAGCCCGGCACGCCGTAACGATGTATCCAGGCGGCGCCCCGTTCCTTGCCCAGGCCAATGGCCAACATCTTGAGCAGACCGCTTTCATGCGGGCCGTGGAAATCTGTATGCACCTTGATTCGATTGGCGACGATCAGGGCGTCCGCTTCGGCCACATTGCGGTCAAGATGCAGGGGCCACCCCTGTTCCGTCGAGCCGACCACGACCACGTCCATGGTGGCCCGCAGTGGACAGCCGACTCTGTCCTCCGTCACGCCCAGTCCGGTCAGGACCTCCAGCTGCCCCCCGGCCGTCCCCCCACCATGACTGCCCATCGCCGGCACAATGAAAGGGTAACCACCGGAGTCCTTCACGAGACGCGCCAGACAGGCAGCGATTTCACTGATACGGGCAACACCGCGACTGCCAATGCCTATGGCTACGCTTTTGCCCGCCGCCTGCGCGGCAAGGCCTCTTTCGCACCAGGCGCTCTCCATGATCTGTTCAATGTCAACGGGATCGCCGGCGGGCAAATGACGTTTGATTGTACTGAGGGGTGGCAAGACTGACGTTCGCGTTTCAATCATGGACAGAAGTATAACGCCAGAACAGGAGTTTTCAATTCTGTGATATTGACCGGCCAGGCCGGTGCTGGCCGCCCGAAGCGTCCTTCGCTACCATCAACGGGCAGGCATCATGTCAGGTGGGCGGCGGACCGAGGCTATTGAGGAGCGTTCGATGGATCTGGAACTGAATGGCAAGGTAGCGGTCATCACCGGAGGCAGTGTCGGCATCGGCCTGGCCATCGCCAGGGGACTGGCTGCCGAAGGCGTCCATTTGACACTTTGCGCCCGCAATGGCGAGCGCCTGGCGGCTGAAGCCCGTGCCATCCGCGACGATTTCGGTGTCGAGGTGCTGGACGTCGCCCTGGACGTGACCAGTCCTTCCGACCTGAACGGTCTGGTCACGGCCATCTATGCCCGCTTCGGCGGCGCCGACATTCTCATCAACAACGCCGGTACGGGCAGCGAAGAGAAGATTCTGGAGGCGGAGGACGATCGCTGGCAGTACTACTGGGACCTGCACGTCATGGCGGCGGTGCGGCTGGCCCGCGCCCTGGCTCCCGCGATGATCGGGCGCGGCGGCGGCGTGGTCCTCAACAACGCCTCGATTTGTGCGACGCAGCCACTCTACTATGAGCCGATCTACAACACGACCAAGGCGGCCCTGGTGATGTTCTCCAAGTGCCTTGCCAATGAACTCATTCCCCACAACATCCGCGTCAATACCGTCAATCCTGGTCTGGTGCGCACGCCTGACTGGTACAAGACCGCCACCATCATCACCGAGGGTACAGAGCAAACGGCCGAGGAATTCCTCCAGGGAATCGCCGACCAGTACGCGCCAATCAAGCGCTTTGCCAGCCCCGAAGAGATCGCCGATTTCTTCGTTTTTCTTTGTTCGGCGCGCGCCAGCTACAGCGTGGGTTCTACCTACTATGTGGATGGCGGCTGGCTTAACGTCATCACCTGATTACGTCGTCCCTTTTTCCCCACCGCGTTTGTGCCAGTCCTCGGCGAACAGGTTGAGGTGGACCTTTTGCCGGGGGTTGGCAGCGATGACGTCTTCATCCAGCGTAACGCCCAGCCCCGGCCCCTGGGGAAGACTGAAGTAACCGTCCACAACTTTGGGCAGTCCCGGTGCAGCCTCCAGCACGAAAGCATCCGCGAAGTCGTTGAAATGTTCCTGAATCTTGAAGTTGGTGGTGCAGGCCGCCAGATGCAGGGCGGCGGCCGTTGACACGGGGCCGCCGACGTTGTGGGGCGCGATCAGCACGTAGTAGCTTTCGGCCCAGGCGGCCAGCTTTTTCGTGTTGAGGATGCCGCCAAAGTGCGTGATGTCCGGCTGGATGATGTCCGCGGCCTGCATTTCAAACAGTTCGCGATACTCGTACATCGTGTGCATGCGCTCGCCCGTGGCGACGGGGACGCCCAGGGGGGCGATGGCATCGCTTGCCTTGCGCAGGGCCGCGATGTTCTCGGGGGGCACCGGTTCCTCCACCCACGAAGGCCTGAAGCGAGCCAGTTCCCGCGTCAATTCGATGGCCGTGACGGGATTGAAACGGCCATGCATCTCTATCATGATTTCCACGTCCGGCCCCACTGCATCCCGTACGGCTTCAACCAGCTCGATAACCCGTAGCTTCTCCGCGCGCTCCAGTTCATAGAAACCGGCGCCAAAGGGATCGAATTTCAGGGCGCGATACCCTTTCTCAAGGACAGTTTTGGCTGCCTCGTGGAATTCTCCCGGAGTCCGTTCCACCGTATACCAGCCATTGGCGTAGGCCTTGATCCGGTCACGCACCTCGCCACCGAGGAGACGGTACACGGGCTGCTCCAGCGCCTTGCCGACGATGTCCCAACAGGCGACTTCGACCAGGGCCGTGGCAGTCATGATGATTTCACCCGCGCGGCCGTAGTCTTCCCGGAACATGCGCTGGACCAGGCGCTCGATTTGAAAGGGGTCGCTTCCGAGCATGTAACGTGGAATGGCTTCGCTCAGGTAGCCAAGCACGCCATCCGTGCGGTTGAGCACTCTCGCCTCTCCCACCCCGGTAAGCCCCTCGTCGGTCTCAACCTTGAGGAAAGTAAGGTTGCGCCATGGCGTTCCCAGTACCAGCGGGGTCACTTTGGATATGCGCATCTGCAGTCCTGTCTGATTCTTCGTCTGTCCGCACAATTGTAACGCTGCCCTGCCCGGCGGGTCATGTACAGGGCCTGACCGGCGGTGTAGACTACGGGCAGTATGCCCGACAAGCCCGCCATTCTGAATTATCTGCGCAGGAACTGCTTGGCGGACCTGCTGGCCGGCGCCAGTGGCGCGGCGGCGGGCGTCCCCATGGCCATGGGATTCGCCATCATCGCCGGCCTCAGCCCGGTATACGGTTTGTACGCCATAATCGTGGCGACCATTGTCGCTGCCCTGACCACAAGCTCTGTGTTCCTGACCGTTAGTCCTACCAATGCATTGGCCCTGATTGTCGGAAGCATGCTGGTGGCCGGTGTCGAAGCAGATTTCCCCGGGCGAGTCTTTACCCTGACCTTGCTCGTCGGGATTCTTCAACTGGCGCTGGGCCTGGCGCGGGCGGGAAACCTGTTTCGTTTTGTGTCCAACGCCGTGATGACGGGTTTCGTCAGCGGGGCTGGACTTTTGATCATCATCAATCAGTTGCCTGCCCTCACAGGCCTTGCCAGCCGCGGCAGCGGCAATGCCCTCGGCGGCATGGCAACCTGGCCGCAGGCCCTGGGCCAGTTGGAGGTGCAATCGCTTTTCGTGGGTCTACTCTCTGTCGGCCTTGTCATCCTGCTGAAGCGAACCCGTGCAAAACTACTTGCCATGTTACTGGCGCTAATCGTCAGCAGTGCTTTGGTTGCGCTGGCAGGATGGCACGGGGTCCTGTTGACAGGTGACCTGATGACCGTGCCGGCGGGCCTGCCAAAGCTTGTACTGCCCAATCCAGCCTACGTCCCCGATATCGCCCTGGTCGCCGTGGCCATCGCGTTGCTGGCGTCGCTCCAGAGCGCCGGCCTGACTCGCATGGTGCCTCAACCCGACGGTTCCCAGTCAAATGTTCATCGCGACCTGACCGGCCAGGGACTCGCCAACATCGCCGGCGGTCTGTTTCAGGGACTTCCCTCCGGCGGCTCCCTGTCACGGACTGCGATCAACCTGAGCGCCGGCGCCCACGGTCGGATGGCCAACGTGTTTTCCGGGCTGTTTGTGGCGGCAATATTGCTGGTGCTGGGCCCACTTGTCGAAAGAATCCCCCTGGCAGCACTGGCCGGCCAATTGATCGTTGCCGCCACCAGCCTGATTCGCCCGGATGCACTCAGGATGGCCTGGCGCGTGAGTGTTGCGTCACGCAGCGCCATGGTCGTGACCTTCATGTCCACCCTGCTCTTCCCGCTGGAATACAGCGTCTACATTGGCGTTTTCCTTTCCTTGTTGTTGTATGTCTGGACTTCCGCCAGCAATCTTCAGATTCGGCGCCTGGTGGAGACGGGAGACGGACAATTCAGGGAAGAAGGGGTACCGGATGAATTGCCTGGCAATGAAGTGATCATCTTTTCCGTCGCCGGCAACCTTTACTTCGCTGCCGTTTCACGACTGGAAGATCTCCTGCCTGTTCCCGCGACAAACAGCGGGGGAAGCGTCGTCATCTTGCGACTTCGCGACAACCAGTACCTGGGCAGCACGGGCATTTCGTTTCTGCGGGAATACGCGCGGAAACTGGAGGCCGGCGGGGGGCGACTTCTGCTGGCGGCCGTCAGCCAGGATGTTCTGCGACAGCTGGACCGGACCGGGGAGGCGGACTGGCTTGAGCCCGTTTTCCCCGCCGAGGACGTCGTTTTTGCCTCGACACGGCGTGCCCTCGCCTGGGCGAGGGACTGGCTGAAGCTCAAGGAAAGTGAAAGTGCCTAAAGAATTAGAATACAGCGGTTGAATCGAACAGGGAGGAAAGTCATGCCAAAAATGGAAATCCGCAGCAACCAGGCGCCACCGCCCGGGGGCGCCTATTCGCAGGCGCTGCGCGTCGGCGATTTCGTCTATGTGTCCGGCGTCGGCCCAAAACATCCGGTAACCGGCGCCATACCGGAAACGATCGAGGAACAGACCGCCCTCGTTCTGGAGTGCATTCGCAACATTCTGGGCGTCGCCGATGCCCGCATGGAGGACGTCGTCAAGTCAACCGTGCATCTGAGCGACCTGTCGCTTTTTCAGCGCTTCAACGCCGAATATGCCAAATGGTTCCCGGAACCTCGTCCGGTGCGCACGACCGTTGGAAGCCAGCTGCCCGGCATAATGGTCGAGATCGACGTCGTCGCCTGGACCGGCGAGTGAGTCGAATACTGCAAGAAAAAAATGAGCCCCGGCGACTGTGCCGGGGCTCGTGAAAATGAAGGCAAGTCTGACTAGAAGTCAAACTCCTCGACGTTGTCAATGTTGAAGACGAAGGGCGGGCCAAGCAGGACTTCGCTGCCATTCACGACCTGCAGGTCGCCCAGACGACCAGCCGAGACGCTGCTGTCACCCGGCTTCAGTTCCCCGTCGACCACCGCGCGCATCACGTAGACGGACGCGTAGCCCAGGTCAACCGGGTTCCAGAGCACGACGGACTTGACACATTCTGCCTGCACGTAGGGTCGCATGGCGTTGGGCGTGGCCAGGCCGACCACGGCCACTTCACCACAGAGACCCGCCTGGGTCACGGCCTCGGCCGATTGCGGCGTGGCGACGCTGGTCATACCGAAGAGCGCATCCAGATCGTCCCCGTACTTGTTGATGAGGGTCGTGGCCTGGTTAAAGGAAAGGATGGCGTTTTCCTGGGCCTCGCAGGGATTGTCAAACGCGACCGGCCGCCCCTCCGCAACAATGCTGCCGGCGTCCGCGCCCGGAAAGGACTCGTCAAGTGCATCAGGTGCAGCAGTGGCTCTGTTCGTGGGGCCGGTAGTTCAAGGGGGCGAACTGGTAAAGGCAAAGTTCATAGTTAATCCCGCCGTGACGGTCAACCAGACCGGCGACTTGTTTTCATCATGGTCGGGCCGGCGAACCATCCGGCAGACGGGTTTGCGTCCAGAATTCAGTCACGTCCTCGCAGGGGTAGCGCGCCGCCATATCCTCGTCGATGTCGATGCCGAGCCCGGGTAACGTGTTCGGATAAAGGTATCCGTTCCGCACTTCCGGCAAACCCGGGAACAGTTCGTAGTCCATGTCTTCCGCCTCATACCACTCCTGGATGCCGAAATTGGGTTCCCACAGGTCCAGTTGCAGGTTGGCGGCATGCCCGATCGGCGACGTGTCGCCCGGGCCGTGCCAGGCAGTGCGGATGCCATACATGTTGGCGAATAGCGCAACGTCGCGGGCCGGGGTCAGACCGCCCATCTGGCTAATGTGCATGCGCAGGAAGTCGATCAGGCGGCCCTCAATCAGTGGCTGCCACTCCAGCGGGTTGTTGAAGAGTTCCCCCATCGCCAGGGGCACCGCACTTTGTGCGCGCAACTGCCGAAACCATTCGATGTCTTCCGGCACCAGGGCATCCTCCAGAAAGAACAGTCGGAACTGTTCCACGTCCTTCGCAAACTGGATGGCGTGAATCGGATGCAGGCGCTCATGAATGTCATGCAGCAACTCGACCTCATCGCCAACCACCTTGCGCACATGTTCGATCATGCACAACATGTCCCGGCAATAGGCGCGGGGATCGTAATAGCTGCCTGCCGGCGCGCCTTCTGGCCTGACGTCTTTTCCGCCCGCACCGCCATAGCCCCCCATTTGCACACGGACGTGACGGTGGCCTTCATCCATGTAACGCAGGACGCTTTCCGTAACCTCCTGCGGCGTCTCGCCATCGGCATGGACGTAGACATTCGCCGCTTCACGTTGACGACCGCCAAGCAGGTCACAGACCGGCATGCCCGCCAACTTGCCGCGGATGTCCCACAGCGCCTGGTCCACGCCGGAGATGGCGTTGTTCAACACCGGGCCATTGCGCCAGTAGCTGTGCACCATCGCCATGCGAAAGAACTCCTCGTTGCGCGTGACGTCGCGTCCCAGCGCAAAGGGCTTCAGATGTTTTTCTATGGCCGTGACGACAGCGTGCCAGCGCTGCGTGAAGGTCGCGCAGCCGAGGCCGTAGAGTTCAGGTTCGGAGGTCAGCACCTTGACGATGACCAGATTGGATTTGCCGGGTTTGGTCGTGATGACCCGAAGGTCGCGAATGGTTATCGTCATGCGAAAGTTCTCCCGCCGACAGGATCAGCGGGCGCCGCGCGCCGGCCGTGCGCTCCGCAACACAGTCCAGGTCAGGACTATCAGCAGGACGAAGAGGATCAGGCGTGGCAGGACGACGGGCCCGAAGCTCTCCCCGTGCCGGGCCTCGACATCATCGAGAGTTAGTGGATCTACCAGCGGATCGTCCAGCAGGTAATTGTACCAGGTCAGAATGACGTCGTTGTAGGCTGCCAGTACGGGCAGCAGCAACCAGACCGCCAGCACGACGAATGCGACCCTCACCAGCAGTCGAAAGGCCGTCATGCAGGCTCGGCCGCCGCAGCCGTGACCAGGGCGTCGCGCAGCACCTCGGCCGGGTGCAGCGCCCGACGTCCGCTTCCATGCTCAATTTGGTGTCGACAGCTGGTGCCCGCCGCGACGATGAGCGTTTCCGGATCGGCGTCACGGACCGCGGGCAACAATCGACGTTCCGCCATTTTCATCGAAAGTTCGTAATGTTCGCTCTCGTAGCCGAAAGATCCAGCCATGCCGCAGCAGCCGGAATCCACTTCCTCGACCTCGTAGTTCGGTGGCAGACCCAAAGTACGCAGGGACGGGCCCGTGCCGACCAGGGCCCGCTGATGACAATGGCCATGCAGAAGCAGCCTCCGCGCCGCCTGCTCAAACTCCAGATTGAGTTCTCCGCGCTCCGCCAGCTGCGCAATGAACTCCTCGAACAGAAGCGCCTGGTCCGCCACCCGCTGCGCTCTTTCGTCGTCGGGCAGCAGGTACCGGTATTCGTCACGCAGCATCAGCAAACAGCTCGGTTCCAGCCCGACAACCGGTATTCCGTCCTCCACGAAGCGTGCCAGCCGCGATACCACGTCTTCAGCGGCCCTGCGCGCGTCCGCCACCAGTCCTTCGGACATCATGGGACGGCCGCAGCAACGGTGACCGGGCAACAGCACTTCGTATCCCAAAGCTTCCAGGACTTCAGTGGCCGCGATGGCGATATGCGGATCGTTCCAGGTGTTGAAGCTGTCATTGAAGAGCACAACCTGCTTCGCACTTCCCTGCGGCGCTCCCCGGTTGCGGAACCAGGACGTGAAAGATTCAGAGGCGAATTCGGGCAAGGAGCGTTGCTCGCTGATGCCAAGGGAGCGCTCCATAAGCTTTCGCATGACCGGGTGACGCATGGCGCCATTGACCAGCGGCGCCAGGGGGCCCGCCCCAAAACGCGACAAGGCGCCGATATAGCCAAAGAGACGGGAGCGCAAGGGCGTTCCATGTTTACGATGATATTGGGCCAGAAACTCGACCTTGATTTTGCCCATGTCGACTGAGGAAGGGCATTCGGCGGCGCAGGCCTTGCATCCAATGCAGAGATCCATGACCTCGTACATGCGCTCGCTGGTCAGTTCGCTGGTGGGTATGGCGCCGGACATCGCCGCGCGCAGGGCGTTGGCGCGGCCGCGAGTGCTGTGTTCCTCTTCACGCGTGACCATGAAGCTGGGGCACATCGTGCCGGTCGTCCTCTTGCGACATACGCCGGCGCCGTTGCACATCTCGACCGCGCGGTGGAAACCCTGTTCGTCCGAGAAGTCCAGGGCGGTCTGCACGGGAATGACCGTGTAGGCGTCACCGAACCGAAGATTGTCGTTCATGGACCCGGCATCGACGATGTTGCCGGGGTTGAGAATGTTGTCCGGATCAAAATTGCGCTTGACCTGGCGGTACAGGCCGTAAAGTTCGGGGCCAAAGAAACGCTCGTTCATCCAGCTGCGGGCGCGGCCATCGCCGTGTTCACTGCTGAGTGCGCCGCCATAACCGTGCAGAAGATCCACGGAAAAGTCCATGATTTGCGACATTTTCGCGACCTCCCTGGCCTCCTTGGCGTTGATGAGCGGACGGATGTGAAGGCAACCTGCGCTGGCGTGGGCGTAGTAGGCCACCCGCGTGCCAAGGCCGTTACAGAACTCCTCAAGTTTGGTGACGTACTCCGCCAGATGGTCGGTCGGAACGGCGGCATCCTCGATGAAGGGAATAGGCTTGTGGTCGCCGCGGATGCTCATCATGAGACCCAGTCCGACCTTGCGCACGGTCCAGACGTCTTCCTGTCGCGCGGGATCAATGACCGGGACGATGACTCCGGCATTGATATTCTGTGCCTGCAAATGACGTTGGAGGCGATCGATTTTGGCCTTCAATTCCCCCTCACTCTCACCGTAGAACTCGGTGATGAGAATGCAATTCGGGTCGCCATCGACGAAGGTACGCAGCAGCCGGGCGTACTCGGGCACGTCGCGGCAAAGCGTCAATCCCAGATTGTCCAGCAATTCGATCGCCGAGGGCTCCATCTCCAGCATCGCCGGCACGGCCGACAGCGCCGTGAAGAGATTGTCGTAGTGGACGATGGCCAGGGCCGTCATGCGCGGCAGGGGCACGAGATTGAGTTTCAGTTCCGTCAGGACGCCCAGTGTGCCTTCTGCGCCACTGAGCAACTTCGCCAGGTTGAAATACTCGTCCTGGGGCCAATTGAAGCTGACTCCGCCTTGAACGAAGCGGTCAAGGTTGTAACCGCCACAGCGGCGCCAGTGACGCGGTGTGCCGTTGCGAATGATGTCGGCGTTGTCACGAGCCAGGCGCGCCACTTCGCGATAGACGTGGCCCTCCAGCCCGTCACGCATCTGGTGTTGACGCAAGGTGTCATCACCCAGCGGGCCCATGCGTGTGCGGGCGCCGTCCGCCAGAATGACCTCGGCCTCCAGCAGGTGATCGGCCGTCATGCCATACAGAATGGAATGACTGCCGGTGGAGTTGTTCGAAACGATGCCCCCCATTGCCGCCCGATTGCTGCTGGCGGGGTCTGGCCCGAACTGCAGGCCATGCGGCTTGAGCGCCAGGTTCAGTTCATCCAGCACGCGCCCCGGCCCCACCCGCACCCAACGTTCCTCGCGGTTGATTTCGTGAATGCCATCAAGCCAGCGCGTTGAGTCGATGACCAGCGCTTCATTGACGGCCTGCCCCGCCAGGCTGCTGCCGGACGCGCGCGGCAATACGGGCACGCGGTGGCGGGCGGCCAGTTCGACAGCGGCCTGCACGTCGTCGACCGTACGGGGAACCAGGACGGCAAGGGGCATTTGCTGGTAAATGCTGGCGTCCGTGCTGTACAACATGCGGCTGTATTGATCAGTTCTCAGGTCGCCGCTGACGCGTGGTCGCAACTCATGCAGAAACTCCTCGACGGAGTGCATGTCTGGCATTTCAACTCCCTGAAGCAGCTGCGCGAACCTGTTCCGGCGGCAAGGACCTGAGAGTCTCAGGCACCAGAAAGGCGAATATACCGGCAGCGGCCAGACCCATACCCGAAATTGCCACAGCGGCCGACTGCAAGGCCAGCTGTTGCGCGACAAAACCGATGACGAAGGGAGCAGCGGTCGCGCCGCAGTCTCCGATCAGACGCCAGACACCGAGGAATTCACTGCGAGTCCTGCTGGGCGCAAGGTCGGAGCCGAGGGTCATCATGGAGCCACTGCTGAAGCCGTTGCCAAGTCCGATCAGGGCCGTCGCCAGCAGCAGCCCCTCAAAGCCTTGCGTGAGGGGAATCAGGGCCACGCCGCTCGCCATCAGGAAAAAGCTGGGCACAATGGCGTGCTTGCGCCCGCGTTTGTCCATAACCCAGCCGGCCGGCAGGAACATCAGCATGTCCAGCATCCAGGAGACGCTGACAATGATGCCGATGGCTTCCGGACCGAGGCCGAGAACATCCGCCGCATAGAGCGGGACTATGACGCTGCGACCGGCGCGAATCGCCTGGCCGAAGAGCACGCCGCTTCCCGCCCGTGCCAGAAGCGGCCGATTTTCGCGCAAGGTCTCCACGACCGCCAGACCATCTTCCTGACTTCTGCCCGTCTTGCGCCGACGGGTCTCCCTGAGAAGCAGGACCACCAACACAATGCCCAGCAAGGCGAAGGCACAGACCAGCAGGAAGGGCGCCCGCAATCCCATCCTTGCCGCGACAAAACCACCGATCACCGGGCCGATTGCGTAGCCCATTCGCACCATGCCACCGAACATCGCGATCGCGCGCCCCCGCTTGTCTCGCGGAAATTGCTCCGAAAGAAACATGTGCCGCGAGACATTGAAGAGCGCCCGCCCAATGCCGAACATAAAGAGGGACATGAAGGCCATCCACACCGTAGGGGCCATAAAGAGAAGCAGCATGCCGGATAACACCAGGGTCTGGCCGGCGAGCATCACCTGCTTCTCGGAATAGCGCCTCAGCAAGACCCCGGCCGGCACGTCGGCAAGCATCGCGCCAAGGGCTTCAGCGCCGATGACGAGGCCAATCAGGGCATAGCTGACATCAAAGTCGGCGACGTAGAGCGGCAGAATGGGCCTGATCATGCCCAGCGCCATGCCGAAGAAAAGCGTGGGCAGGTATATGGGTATTACAACCGGATTGCGCAAAAAACCAAGGGCTTGCGCCGGGAGAGCCGTCACCAAACTGTATCCTTTCGGGAAACAGAGTTTAGCGTGACCGGTCCGCCACTGCCAGACCAATGCCCAATTGGACACAGGCGCTTTTGCGTCTAGTAGATCCAGGTGCGCGGCAGGGGCCGCTCCATGGACAGCAGGCGCTGCAAAAGCAGGTGTCGGTGTTCGGACAACGCTTCGCCGTAGCGACGGTCACCGGAAACATCATGGTATTCGCGCGGGTCGGTCCTGAGGTCCCACAGGCTCTCCCGCCCGTCATCGTGGGCCAGATAGCGAAAGTCGGCCGTGCGCAATGTTTTCCAGCCATTGGCTTCCATCATTGCCGAACCCTGGGAGTCGTCCTGTGCGCCGTGCAGCAAGGGTAGCAGGGAACTACCCTGCAAATGCGGCGGGACCTGGATTCCGGCCATTTCCAACAGGGTCGGCAGCACGTCAAGCGCCTCCACGACCTCGCTGACGCGATGACCTGAGTGGAGCTTCCCGGCTGGCCAGCGGACCAGCAGGGGCACGCGGCTTACCGCGTCGGCGCCGGGGTATCCCTTGCCCCAGCGCAAATGCTCACCAAGCCACTCACCATGATCCGAGGTGAGAATGACGATGGTGTTGTCGGCCAGCCCACGATCTTCCAACGCCTGCAGGAGTCGCCCCACGTGCCAGTCGACTTCGCTGACCATGGCGTAGTATCCGTGGCGCGCCGACAGCAACAAATCGTCCGTGAATCCGGCGGCTTCGCGCCTGGCTTCCACTTCGGGAGGAAACCCGGGCAACGCGAGCGACTGCCTGTCATAGAGGTCAAGCCAGCGCTGCGGCACGATCCATGGCGGGTGCGGGGAGTAGAATCCGGCAATGCAGAGAAATGGTCCGCGTACCTGTTGAAGAAAGTTGATGGTCCGTTCCGCGACAAAGGCGGTATGCGTGACGTCGTCCGCCGCGGGAAAAGAGGTGGTGCCGCGGTAATCCTGGCGCGCCCACTTGTGCGGATGCGGAACGGTGTCCTCCAGGCCCAGGGCGCGATACCAGACGTCTGCTCCGGGAGGCAGTCCGGCGCTGAGACCGTCCAGTTGCTCCGGCGCAATCGAAGCCACCCAGGCGCGGTAGGCATCTTCGTAGGCGCCCGGTTCATCCGATATTTCGAGATGATCGAAGCCGTACATTGGGTGCGGCACGCGATGATCGCGGGTGGCATGTGGCAAAAAATGCAGCTTGCCAATGTTGGACGAGCGGTAGCCGTAAGGCTTCAGCAAGTGTGGCAGTGTGACGACGTCCTCCGGCAAGGGCACGCCCATGTGAGTGATACCCAGCGAAGACGGGTAGCGGCCGCTCAGAAAACTGGCCCGGCTCGGCATACACACCGGGTTTTGCACAAAGCAGTGGTCGAAGTTCACCCCCTCCCCGGCAAGCCGGTCCAGGACGGGAGTCTGAATGTCCGCGTTGCCGTTGACGCCAAGGGCGTCATGGCGCTGCTGATCTGTATACAAAATCAGTACGTTGGGACGTTCCATGATCAGTCCTGGTCGGCCAGCTCCAGCAGGGCGTTGGCCAGCACCGCCACGCCACTGGCGATGTCCTTCGGCGAAACGTACTCCTCCGGCGTGTGGCTGCGACCATCGCGGCAGGGCACAAAGAGCATGCCGGAACTCGTAACCCGCGCCATGTTCATCGCGTCATGGGCCGCCCAGCTGACCAGTGGCATGCACTGCAGGCCCGCCGCAGAGGCGCCATTCTCCAGCGCCTTGCGAAGGTGCGCTGCAGTTTCGACCGGTGGCGCGCGATGCAGTTCCCGGAATTCGTAGTCAATGCGCTGGCTGGCTGCGGATTCGGCAAGGATTTCTCCGATACGGTTATTCATGGCTTTGCGCGTGACGTCATTTGCGGAGCGATAGTCAATGTTGAAAACGGTTTCGCCGGCGATTACGTTGGTGACGTTGGGACTGACTTTCAGCGCGCCCACGGTTACGTGAGCCCGACCTTCAAACTCCCGAATCGCCATGTCCCGCAGGGCGACAATGGCCATAGCGGCCGCCAGCAGTGAATCACGCCGGTCTTTCCACTCCGTGGCGCCAGCATGATCAGCCTGGCCTGTGAAGGTCACGCGCAGAAACGTTGGGCCGGCAATGCTGGACACAAGGCCGATCGGGATTCCGGCCGCTTCCAGTCGTTTGCCCTGCTCAATGTGCAGTTCCAGGAAGGCGTGCAGGCCACGGGTCCAGTCGACATGGCGGCGGGGCAGACCAAAATCGCTGGTAGCCACAAGGTCCAGATAACGGTTTCCTTCCGCATCCCTGATGTCGGCGATTTCATCGTCAGGAATCTGCCCAACGGCCAGCGCGCTGCCCAGCAGGCCTTGAAAGCGCGCGCCCTCCTCCTCGATAAAAGAGACGAGGCCCAGCGGCCTGCGCGTACGCAGGCCTTTTTCCTGCAACAGGGTCAGGGCCTCGAGCGGCGCCAGCACTCCCAGTACGCCGTCGAAGTTTCCGCCGTTGGGCACGCTGTCCAGATGCGAGCCGGAAAGCACCCTGTCCTCAGCGGCCTCCGTTCCGGCACGATGAGCCAGCAGATTGCCATACTGATCGACAAAGGCATCCAGGCCAGCTTCAATCATCCAGTTGGCGGCATCGCGCGTGGCCTGGACATGCTCCGGTGAAAATGTGTGGCGTGTGATACCACCGGCGGCGGTCGCGCCGATCCCTGCCAGATGGCTCAGTCGTGACAGTACCCGGTCCAGATTGACGTCATCCGCTGTGAAGCGCACGAGATTGCTGCGCCCTCGCTACCGCAGGGGCTTCAGACGTTTGGCCAGTTGCAAGGTCAGGCCCCAGGGGTCTCGCAGAAAGACCATCAAATCCCCGGTGGGCATGGCGTGGACATCAATATCCAGTGTGGCGCCGGCGTCCAGAAATCGTTGCCTTTCAGCCTCCAGGTCATCGACGGCAAAGGCGACGTGCAATTGCTGGGGATGCAGGTCATGGAAGTCGGTCCGGGGTGAATCCGGATGGCGATAAACTTCCAGGACGACGCGGTCCGCATCGTCGATGATGAAATGAATCTGCGCCTCGCCACCCACCTTGCGCAGGACGCGAAATCCCAAATGCTCCCCGTACCAGGCCGCCATGGCCTCGGGGTCGTCCACGTTGAGTGCGATATGTTCGATATTCACCCGCCACTCCCTGAATGCTTCCCGGACGTCGCCAGAATATCAGGGCCCGAACCGGACTGCCAGTGCAGGCAGAATAGCGACACCCGCTATACTGGCAGACCCGTAATTCTGGCGGTCAGCGATGGAATCCACACTCGCAATAGCCATCGCGGCGATGGCAATTGGCCTGGTCAAGGGGGGCATTGGCGGGTCACTGGCGGGCGCTATCGTCCTGCCCCTTCTCACGCAGCGGATGTCAGTGGCCGGCGCCGTGGGAGTCGCCATGCCCCTGCTCATCATGGGCGACATTTTCGCCATGGGCGTGTACTGGCGGGAATGGGAAGTCCGCTATCTGCGATTGCTTCTGCCGGGAGCCATTGTCGGAATCGTCATCGGCACGGTACTGCTCGTGTCCCTGCCGGATCTCGTACTCCGTCGCATTCTGGGCGTCACGACGATCGTCGCCGTGATATACAAACTGGCGAGCGATTCCATGCCGCATCTGAATTACAGGTCGCGCGACTGGCACGGCCAACTGGCGGGGATGGCGGCCGGCCTTGCCTCGACCCTGGCGAATCTTGGCGGGCCGCCGATAACGGCGTGGCTGTTGCTGCAACGTTCGCAGCCGGCGGCTTTCGTGGGCACCATCACTTTTTTCTTTTTCTTCGTGAACCTGGCCAAGTTGCCCGGCTACTTCGCCACCGGAGTGGTCGACCTTCCCCTGATTGCCAGCCTGGCCTGGGCCCTGCCCCTCGTGCCGCCCCTTGTCTGGCTGGGACGCCGCGTCATCAACCGGGTGAACCGACTTCTCTTTGAAAGGGTCATGCTGGCGCTGCTGGCTCTGGCCGGCATTTCGCTATTGCTCAGCTCGCCGGTCACCTAGCTCCCCAGGCCTTGCGCAGCAGGCGCAACCAGTTGCCATGCATTACGGCGGCCACTTCGTCCGAACTGTAACCACGCCCTACGAGAAGGGCCGCGATTTTCTGCAGATCAGCGATGGTGTCGAGATCCGCCGGCGATTGTTCGCGTCCAAAGCCACCATCCAGATCCGAGCCCAGGGCGGTGTGGCGGCTGTTGCCGGCCAGTTGACAGACGTGATCGACGTGGTCGGCGACCATCGAGAGCCTTGCCTGTCTGTTGGCAATTGAACCCTTGACCCAGCCAGGCACGAGCATCCAGGCGTCCAGGGCGGCGCCGATGACCCCGTCCCTTGCGATGATGGCCCCTATTTGTGCATCACTGAATTGACGCTGGTGCGGCACCAGTGCCCGGCAGTTGTTGTGGCTGGCCAGTACCGGCCCATGATACAGGTCCAGCGCCTCCCGGAAGGACGCATCCGACAAGTGCGTCAGATCAAGCATGACGCCATGCCGCTCCATCTCCCGCAGCAATCGACGGCCCCTGTCTGTCAGTCCCTCATCCACCCCTGTGCCGCCGGCTAGCGCCCTTTGCCGTAGTGCGCCGGGCCAATCAGGCGAATGCCCGCGGCCTGCCAGTCAGGCAGGTCTTCCGGCTCCAGGATGGGGTCTGCGCTCTCCATGCTGAGGATGATTCCAGGAGGATTTTCCCGTTTGTCTCCGGCCAAATGCCCTTTCCAGGCGTGGACGTGCGACTCCAGTTGCTCCAGACTGGTGATGATGACCAACTTGCCCAGTCGTTCCATGGTCCGATACCAGGCAAGCTGGCCCTGCGCGCTGGCGCAAGCCTGGGCCGGTGAATGAAAGTCGACGTGCGGCACCTGCACCGGCGTTGAACGCGCCAGCAGAGTGGCGAAACAGAGAAAAACGGATCCCTGACGCATTTCCGGCAAGGCAACAGTGTTCTGTCCCCGTCCCTTGCCTGTGAGTCCTGCTTCCTGCGTACGTAAGGTGTGTACAGACAGCTGGATATCGCGGTTCCATTGCAAGGCGTTCCAGGCGAGGTCGAGGTGTCCGTCAAATACCAGCATGCCGTTTCTCCTGGCCGATCAGAAAGTCCATGGCGGCACGCTGGAAAGACTGCGCCTGCTCCAGATGCACGCAGTGTCCTGCTCCAGCCACCTGCCGCAGCTTTAGAGCGGGGTTGGCCGACACCATGCGCCTGGCCAGGTCGCAGAATTTCGCATCCAGTTCACCGCAGATCAGGAGAGTGGGTGTCTTCAGTTGCGGAATCTGCGACCAGCAGGAATACTGCGTGCCGGTTCCTGCGCCTCTCAGGCTGGTAGCCAGGCCATGGGCGCTGTTGCCAAGTCTCTGTTGGCGCAGGGCATTCCTTACTGACGAGGGCAACTGCCTCTGGCTGGCGAAAAGCGGCAGTTGTTCCCATTCTTCCACGAAGCGGCGCACCCCTTCGGCCTCGATTTTCCCCGCCAGCGCTTCGTCCTGCTGCTGCCGCCGTTCCCGTTCCGCTGCTGTAGGCAGGCCCGGCGATGCACTCTCCAGGACCAGGGCAGTGACTTTGTCCGGAAAGCACAAGGTCAGTGCCAGCGCCAGACGTCCGCCCATGGAATAGCCAAGCAGATTGAAACGGTTGTGACCGCAGCGGGCCATCAGGGCCACCAGATCGGCGCTGACCAACTCCTGCCGGCAACGCGTTGCATCCCCGGGCGTGTCTGTCTTGCCGTGGCCGGGCAGATCGACGACGTGGGTCAGAAAGTGCTCGGCAAAGCCAGCCTGGAGATGAGCCCAATTGGCATGAGAGCCGGTAAAGCCATGCAACAGCAAGAGCGGCGGACCGCTGCCCTCGCAGCGGAAGTGGTAACTCAAATCGTTGACCACGAGCCGGGGCACTAATCATCCTCAAACAGTTTCGCCAGGTCCGATCGCCTCACCTTGCCGGAAACCGGGCGAAAACTTTTGTCAGTTATTCGCCATTTCCGCGGCAGTTTGAAGGCCGACATGTGCTTCCGCAAATGAGCGGACAGGTCTTCAACGCTGAATGTGTCAGTCCGCCTGGCCTGCACGACAGCGGCTACCCGCTGCCCCCACTCGGCGTCTTCAATGCCCAGCACGACGGCGTCCTCCACCAGGGGATGCGCGATCAAGACTCTCTCGATTTCTGTCGGATAGACATTTTCGCCGCCGCTGATGATAAGGTCGTCGAGACGCTGCACGACGTACAGGTCTCCTTCGTCGTCAAGGTAACCCAAGTCACCTGTGCGCAATTCGCCGTCGCAAATCGCAGCGGGCGTCGACTGCCGATCGCCCAGGTAGCCCTGCATCACCGTCGCTCCGCTGACCCGAATCTCGCCGATCTCGCCCCTGGCCAGGTCTTCACCTGAGTCGCCGGCAATTCGAAGTGAGGAGAAAAGAAGGGGTTTGCCGGTGCTGCCCGGCTTGTACTCAGCCCCGGCCGGCAACAGTGTTGCAACCTGCGAGCAGGTCTCGGTGAGCCCCCAGGTCGGCGCCACCGGCAATGCCCTGTCAATGCTCCATTCGTGCAAGGCGCTGGACAGGGGCGCGCCACCGACCAGTGCAATTCTCAGGTTGCCCGGCCAGCCTCCGTCCAGGTGGTCCAGCGCACGATGCAACATGGCGGGCACCAGCGAGACCATGGTGACGCCTTCATGCTGCAGGGCGTGCATGAAGGCTTCAGCATCGAAGCGGGGATGCAAAACCACTGTCGCGCCCTGCAGGATTGCGCGGGTCACCAGGGCCAGGCCGCCAACATGCCACAGGGGCATTGCGCACAGCCAGCGGTCCTGCGGCAGGTGGCCGAGGCGTAACGTGGCGCCCATCGCGTTGAAAAAAAAGTTGCCTGTCGTGAGCACAACGCCCTTTGGCACCCCGGTCGTTCCGGATGTATGGACTATGGCCAGCGGCGCGGAAGGGCTCAGCGTCCCGTCCAGATATGCTCCCACCTGGCCCGCAGTTGCTTCAAGCGGGACGGGAACGCTGTCGGAAACCCCGTTTCCGGGCAGGCGCAGAAGCGGCTCGCGCGTTGATTCAGGTAGCAACCAGTGGCACTTTGCATTTTGCAGAATCGCGCTGTGTTCGTCAGAGGTCAGGCGCGCACCCAGTGGCACCAGCACCAGGCCGAGTCGCATGGCGGCGAAGAGACGCACTACTGTCTCGCAGTTGCCATGCATGACCATGGCAACCCGTTGGCCGGATTTGAGACCCGCGCCATGCCAGGCGGCGCAAAGCTGCGCGACTCTTCTGTTGAGTTCGCCGTAAGTCAGGCGCGTGTCTTCGGCGACAAGGGCCTCCCGCCCCGGTGTCGCGGCTGCGAGCGCCGCCAGCCAGTCACGCATCAGGCTCTGCGGGGAAAGCGGCTGAAGTCCGGTTCGCGCTTTTCGAGGAAGGCGTTTTTCCCCTCACTGCCTTCTTCGGTCATGTAAAACAGCATGGTCGCGTCACCTGCCAGCACCTGGACGCCGGTCTGACCATCCAGTTCGGCGTTGAGACCGGCCTTGATGAAGCGCAGCGCCAGAGGCGACTTTTTCAGCATTTCGCGCGACCATTCCAGGGCTTCCCGCTCAAGGCTGGCCAGGGGCACAACCCGGTTGACCATGCCCATGGCCTCCGCCTCGGCCGCGCTGTACTGGCGGCAGAGGAACCAGATTTCGCGGGCCTTCTTCTGCCCGACCTGCGCGGCAAGAAAGGAGGAGCCGAAACCGGCATCGAAGCTGCCAACGATCGGTCCGGTCTGCCCGAAGCGCGCATTCTCGCTGGCGATCGTGAGATCGCAGCAGACGTGAAGCACGTGGCCTCCTCCAATGGCGTAGCCCGGAACCACCGCCACGACGGGTTTTGGGATATTGCGGATGTAACGCTGCAACTGCAGAACGTTCAGTCGGGCCACACCGTCGTCACCCACGTAACCAGCCTGGCCGCGAACCTTCTGGTCGCCCCCCGCGCAAAAGGACCAAACGCCATCTCTCGGGCTGGGACCATTGGCCGTAATCCACACCACACCAATGTCGTTGTCATGCCAGGCGTCCATCAGCGCCGCGGTCATCTCGTCGATGGTCCGTGGTCGAAAGGCATTGCGGATTTCCGGTCGGTTAAAGGCGATGCGGGCGATACCTTCCGCCTTGTGGTAGGTCACGTCCCCTGGCGGGTTGACTTCCTCCCAGGAAGCAAGACGCATCAGGTCCTCGTTGCCGATGTCCAACGGCATGCTCACTTTCTCCATCCATGCACTCCTTTCAAATCGGCTCCGCCTGAAGACGGTCCAGGTCCACGCCGACTGCTTCCATCAAACGATCGCGCTGCCGCAAGTCCTCAAGTGAATCTGTTGGCACTTCAATGATCGTCGACTTGCCGCTCCCGATGCTTTCTGTAAGGGCCGTTTGAAAAACCTTGCGAGAGTCCGCCAATATGTGCCCAATGCCATAGAGTCGGGCGGCATGGCTGAATTCAAGGCCGTGCGGCGTGAGAAAAAGGTCCGTGAATTCCGGCTCAAGGGCATGAACGGGCAAACGTCTGAAGATGCCGCCGCCATTGTTGTTGAGAAGCACGATGGTCGCGGCAAGGCCCAGGCGACGAATCGCCAGCAACCCGTTCATGTCATGGTAAAAGGTGATGTCCCCGACCAGGGCCACCAGCGGGTGTCGCGCGCGCGTGTGCCCAAGACCGAGAGCGGTCGAAATGTTGCCATCGATTCCGCTGGCGCCACGATTGGCAAAGACATGCAGGCTGCTCCCCTGCGGCAATCCGAACTGGTCCAGCAAGCGGACCGGCAAACTGTTGCCGACAAAAAGGGTTGCGCTTTTTGGCAAATGTTTTGGAAGCTCCGCCACCGCAGCGCCGTCAAACCAGTGGCCCTCGTTCAGGTAGTGGCGCAGCACCTTCCGCGCCGCTTTTTCAGCCCGACACCACCATGTCGCCTGCCCTGTGCTCCTGGAATGCATGGCGCTGGCGGTCTCGAGCAGCGAGTGACCAGCCTGCACAAAGCCTGTTGTCCGGTGGCTGTCATCCGCCCAGGTCCCTGAAGGGCTCAACTGTATCTGGTGTTCGGGCCCGTCAGAATCCAGCCAGGCGTTCAGGGCAGCCGACGTAGGGACTGCACCCAGGCGAAGGACCAGATCGGGGGCCGGCGCGTGTTCCGGTCTTGCAGCAAGGATGGTATCGGCACAGGCCACGACATCGGCGTCTTCATATCGCAATCCGGACATGGGGTCGCAAATGAGAGGCCAGCCGACGGCTCGCGCGAACTCAAACACAGAATCGGCCGGGAAATCCCGCGCAGAGCCTGGGCCACAGACGATGAGACCATTGCTGTGCTCCCGCACCAGGTCGTGGAAAAAGTCACTGTCGGCTTCGTCCGGTTCCAGGGAACTGGTTGGCACGGGGCTCACCCTGGAGACCGGCCAGGCGTCGGTCAACGCAGGAGTGTCTTCCATGTCAGGCTCCAGCGGCTTGCGAAACGGCATGTTGACGTGAACCACCCCTTTCCGCAATCCCTTGGTTTGCGCGAGACAGCGCGCGGCAAGCGTCGCCAGCTGACGCAGGGCCAGCTGGGATGGCTGCGCTTCCGGCGGAGCGCAATCGATGGACCACAACGCGTGGTCGCCGTAAAGTTTGACCTGTTCGATGGTCTGGTTGGCGCCGCTGTGACGCAACTCCGGCGGTCGGTCCGCCGTGATGACCAACAGGGGCACGCGCGCAAGGTTCGCCTCCACGACGGCCGGGTAGAAATTGGCCGCCGCAGTGCCAGAGGTACACAGCAAGGCAACTGGCCGGTCCTGCGCCAGTGACATCCCCAGGGCGAAAAAGGAAGCGCTGCGCTCGTCCAGATGGGAACTGACCTCAATATCCGGCTGGCGGGCGAAGGCCAGCACCAGAGGCGTGGACCGGGAACCGGGCGCGACGCAGACCGCTCGCAGTCCGGCCTGCGCCAGTGCCGCGACAAAGGTGCGCGCCCAGAGAGTGGCCGGATTAGTCAGGCTGCCCCTCCTGCAATCCCATCGCGGACAGTACAGGGCGAAACTTAAGTTCGGATTCCACCCATTCCCGCTGCGCGACACTCCCTGCCACGATGCCTGCTCCGGCATAGAGCCACATGCGTCGCTCCTGGCAGATGGCAGAGCGGATGGCCACCACGAATGTGCCATCCAGTTGCATGGTCAGGCAGCCGACCGGTCCGGCGTACCAGCCGCGCGGCACGGGTTCCAGCTCACTGATGAGTTTCAGGGCGGCCGTCCGGGGAGTCCCTCCCAGGGCGGGGGAAGGATGCAGGAGTTTGACCAGGGAAAGTGTACCGCCAGACTTGTTCAGGCGACAGTACAGCGGGGTGTGCAGGTGCTGGATATTCGCCAGTTTCAGTACGCTTGGAACTTCCGGCGCTTTAGTTTCCCCCATGGAGGCCAGCCGTCTGCTCATGGTCTTCACGACCAGCGCATGTTCGTGCCGTTCCTTGCTATCGGCCATCATTTGCCGCGCCAGGGTCTCATCCTCGTCCCGGGTGGCGCCCCGGGCAACGGAACCGGCAAGCGCCATGCTCTTCATATTCCTGCCCTGCACGTCGGCCAGCAGCTCCGGCGTGGCGCCAAAAAAGGCGTGTCCAGGGCATGGCTCGAGGAGGAAACGCCAACAGTTGTCGTAGCTTCGTCGCAATCGTTCCAACGCCAACTCTGTATCCGGCGGACGATCGAAACGCGCTTCGGCGACTCGTGACAGTACGACTTTCTGTAACTCCCCGTCTGCGATTCGGCCACTGGCCGTCGAAATCATGTCGTCCCATGTCGCGCGCGCCATGGGGTACTCAAGCGTCCGCAAACGCGCCTGCGGCCGTTCTGACCATTGCCGGGCGTGGGACTGCAACTCATGGCAACGATCCTGCAAGGCATGTCGCAAGTCAAACAAGGTCTCGGCGACGTTGTCGTCAGCAGGGACCTGCACATTCAGGGTCAACCACGACTCGCCATCGATCAAGGCGAACTGGTAATGCGGCAAAACAAACCAGGCCGGCGACCAGATGGTCCAGGTGTTGTCCGGCACAAAGTCGTCCTGAAAGGCGAATCCGCCAAACAGCCTGGGTTGGCACCCGGCAGGTCCATCTCCGTCCACCAGGGCGCTCTCAAACAGTGTGCGGGTCTGGCCTTCAATGCTGGTGAAACGGTCGCCCCAGGCGACGAGCTCCGCTGTGATGCCGGCGCCCGCCACGGCTGGCCCACCGCAACGTTGTTCCAGCGCAAATCGCGGGGTTCCCCGGGAGAAAGTCAAAAAGTCGCGTAGATCGACGCCCGGGCAGGGCAGGTTCACACTGAGCAGCCGGCCCGTCGCGACCGCGGTTTCGGACCTTTCAGCTACCCGCTGGTGCAACATAGCCAACGCTCTTGAGCAACACGGGCAAGAGTGCGGAAAGGATGCGCTCCGGTTCCGGTTCCCCGGTGTAGACCCAGCGAATGACCACGCCGTAAATGGCGCCCATCCAGGCGCAGGCCACCACGTCGCTGTCAACCGGCGCGATATCCCCCACCTCTATCGCTTCATCCAGCCAGCTACGGATCAGGGCAATGAAGCGGTCATTCACCTCCATCCGTTTCATTTCGAAACTGCTGCCCAGACCTACGGCCTGAACCAGCAAAAGCTTGGCCGGGCGTCGGTACTTGCCAAAGGTGTCCAGACAGGCATGCAGGCCGGCCTGAACCTTGCGCATGCCGACAACTTCATCTTCGATGGCGGCGCTGACACGACGCTCGAGGAGGTCGGCAAACTGATCAACCAGCGCGAGGAAAAGCCGCTCCTTGTTGGGAAAGTGAAAATAGATGGCGCCCTTGGACGTCCCGGAACCGGCGACAATTTCATCCATGCGGGTACTGTGGTAACCCTTGCTGGAGAATTTCTCGAGCGCGGCATCCAGAATCCGTCCACGGGTCCCGTCGGGGTCACGCCCTGCGTAGTCCGGTGACACAGACAACCTTTACAAACCGACCAGTCAGTCTGTATTCAGTGTATCACATTTTGGGGCAGAGCGAGTGACGTATTAAAGCGCGCAGAGCTGGAAGAAATCGCTGCCTTGCAATTCCTCTCGCAATGAACCGGCCAGGTCATCGTTGAGCGGCAAATGCGGCAGGCGCGGACCGCCCACGTTGAAACCAAGCAGGTCAAGCGCCACAACCTGCGCCCCCATGTAGCCGTAACGGTGCAGGATGGTCGTGACGGCATTGGCCCGTTCCTGCAGACTTGAGGCGCCGTTGGCATCCCCCGCCGCGACGAGCCGTCGGATTTCCCGATAGACCCCCGGCATAAAATTCAGGGTTGAGCCAATGGTGCCGGCAGCGCCGGCAAGGACTCCGTACACACACATTTCGTCCATCCCGGTGAACATGGACCAGTAGCGCCCTTCACCGAGGTCAATCATGTGGCGGAATTCGTACATGTCCGGGCCCGTATACTTGGCGCCGGCCACCTGGGGTAAACCCTGCAGACGTTTCATCAGGCCTGGCGTGCCGCGATCATCGTTCAGGATATACGCCAGCAGCGCTGTTGTCGGGGCTGCTGCAGCGATACCGGCATAGTAGCGCCACAGGCTTTCTTCGCTCTCGTAGTCCGGAGGCAGAATGCTGCTGATCCCGGCCGCGCCGAGTTCTGCGGCGTGGCGGGCCAGATGCAGGGCGTCCGGGAGCGCAACGGCTCCCACGTGAACGATAACCGGCACGCGTTCCTGGACCGCCTTCACGGCCAGTTCAGTCAGTTTCATGCGTTGTCCGACGGACCGGGACAGACCCTCTCCCGTGGATCCACCGACATAGAGACCATCGACGCCTTTGTCTACCAGATGGTCTATCAATGCATTCAGGCAATCTTCGTTGATTTCGCCGTTTTCGGTTGCGGGCGTCACCAGTGCCGGCCAGACTCCTTCAAAGTTGCGCATGACTTTCCCATCCGTCTTCCAGCAGGTCGCGGGTTTCCTGAACGGCCACGCTCCAGATCCTGAGCATGTCTTCGTCAGATTTCTGGTAGACGCCACCCATGTTGCCGTCTCCAAGAGTTTCGCGGACCTGGGCCGGCGACATGGTGTCCACCGCGCTCATGTCCGCCACAGGTTTGCTACCTGCAGGCTGTACAACGCCCTCTAGGCGCGTCCACGGGAAGTTCTCCGACCAGGAGGCGTGCGCACCTTCAGGGTCAAGCGCCCGGAACGCAGCCCAGGTCGCAGGCGCTTTCCACCAGTTGTGCCATAGCACCTGGAGATTGTGTCTCCCCTGCGCCCCGGCCAGGATCCGTTCGCCGGTCGCGGCATTGCCACCGTGTCCATTGACGACAAGAATGCGGCGAAAACCATGAATGGCCAGGCTGTCCAGAATGTCGCCGAGCAGGGCCGCATAGGTTTCCGGTTTCAGGGTAATTGTGCCGGGATACGCCATGAAATAGGCGGTCAACCCGTAATCTACGGGAGGGAAAACCGGGACGCCGGCGGGACCGGCCGCCTCCAGGGCTACCTGTTCGGCCAGGATGTTGTCGACGCAGAGGCTGAGACCGGCGTGCTGTTCCGTGCTGCCAACAGGCAAAACGCAGCGGTCGTCCCGGCGCAGCCAATCTTCAACCCCGGACCAGTTCATGTCAGCAATGCGCAACTTCCACTCCCCCTTTCACAGCAACAAACCAGGACTCAATGCCTGAGCCTGGTGCCTTTCCTGCCTGGGCATTGGCAATGAACGCCGGGCTGCGCCACAGAATCTAGCATATGGACCATGGAAACCGCCATTGGCAGAGAAACACGAGGTCCTGTCCTGTGTTCCGGCATGCGGCAAAACAGGCACACGGAGCGAAGGCAGGTGAAGCAACTTCCCTCATTCTCTGTCTGCTGCGAAAGAACATTCGGTTTCCGGTCGTTACAGTTGGTACAATCGTGGGCCTGTGGAGAGTGTTGCATGTCACAAGTCGAAGCCGTCGAACTGAGCAGATACTACGGCCATGTCTGCGCCCTGGACAAACTCAACCTGCGCGTACGGGACGGCGAATTGCTGGTGATCGTCGGCCCCTCCGGCTGTGGCAAGACGACCCTGCTGCGCCTGGTTGCCGGTCTTGATTCACCGGACGAGGGTTGGGTGCAAATCGGCGATGATAACGTGAACGGCGTTGCGCCCGACAAGCGTCGCGTCGCCATGGTCTTTCAGAGCTATGCTCTTTACCCGCACATGAGCGTGCGCAAAAACATCGCCTTTCCCCTGCAGAACGAGGGGCTGCCCAAAAACGAGATCAAGTCACGCGTCGAGCTTGCCGCCAGCCAACTGGATATTGTCGCCCGCTTGGAGCGTTACCCCGCCCAGCTATCGGGCGGCGAACGCCAGCGGGTTGCGCTGGCGCGGGCCATCGTGCGCCAGCCGCGCGTCTTCCTCTTCGATGAACCCCTTTCAAGCCTGGACGCGGGATTGCGCCGCATCGCGCGGGCAGAGCTCAGGCGTTATCAGCGACGCCTGGGCGTCACGACCTTGCTTGTGACGCATGACCAGCAAGACGCGCTAAGTCTGGGTGACCGCATTGCCGTCATGTCGGAAGGGCGCATTCGCCAGATTGGGACTTCGCAGGAGTTGTACCAGCGTCCGGCGGACACATTCGTCGCCACATTCCTCGGCTCCCCTCCCATGAATCTGATAGAGAAGGACAACTGCATTATTGGATTTCGGCCCGAGGATTTCGTTCCGGCAGTGAGCAATTCTGAAGTCGGGAATTCGCTAATCATTCCTGTACACGTGCAACGAGTGGAGTATCTTGGCGATCATCGCCGGGTTTATGGCAAGGTAAACGAATTGCGCGGGGAAGCGGAAGTTGTGGCAACCCTGCACGCAACCCACAAGATTCGCCCGCGCGAAAACGAGACGGTTGAGTTTTGCGTTCCTTTCGAAGCGCTGAACTGGTTCAATCGCCATACACGCCTGCGCATGCAGGCAACGGCTTTCACGCATGAGGGCATGACAGTTTCCTGAGCAGGCACATTTTTTGTATTTGGCTCCAATAGGGTACAATAATCTGGGAGCAACGGCGGGAACTCCATGGGCGAAGAACGTTTGCTGCGGGAGGCACGTGAACAGGCCCTTGAGGTCTTGCATCGCTGCAGGACCGATCAGGGCTTTCGGGCTTCAGGCGCGGCCGCCGGCTACCCGCAGATCTGGGCCCGGGACAGCGTCATAACGGCCATCGGGGCGCTCGTCAGTGGCGACGCACAACTGGAGGCGGCGGCGCGCGCCAGTCTGGAAAATCTGGGGCAGTTCCAGTCCGGACTGGGCCTCGTCCCCCTGAACGTCAACCCTGACAACGGGTACATCAGCACCGAGAATGCGGGAGCCCTGGATGCCAACCTGTGGTTCATCCTGGGGCACTGGATGGTCTACCAGGTCAGCGGGGACATAGAGTTCCTGCTGGAGCACTGGCCACAAATCGACCGGGCCCTGCTTTGGCTCGAATATCAGGACATGAATGAATGCGGACTTCTGGAAGTGCCGGAAGCTGGCAACTGGATGGACCTGATTTCAGTTCGCTACAACACCCTTTATGACAACGTGCTCTATTACGCGGCGATGCTCGGCTGGGAACAGATGCGGGCGTTAACCGGCGCGACCGGCCGCTGTCCGGCTGTAACGTCAAGTGATATTCACGAACGGTTGAACCTGTTGATGTGGGTAGACCGGTGCTGGGTGGCGGAGCATTTTGCCGAGCATCTCGAGCAACTCAAGAGCATCCGCCTCGAATGGTTCATGCTTTATCACAACATCGGGACGATTTCCAGCAGGCCCTATTACCTCCCCTGGGTAGCATTTCGTGAATACGGAACATGGTGTGACAGCCTTGGCAACGCCCTGGCCATCCTCACCGGCATCGCCGATGGACACCGCAGCGAACACATTTTGCGTTACATGCACCAGGTCGGGATTGCCGAACCCTACCCGACCCGCGCCATATATCCGCCGGTGTACCCCGGGGAAAGCGACTGGCGCGAGTATTATCGCAGTCGCAACCTGAACCTACCCTACCAGTATCACAATGGCGGAATCTGGCCCATGGTGGGCGGCTTTCATATCGCCGCCCTGGTCTGCCACGGATGGCTCGATGAAGCCGGGAGGTTGCTGAATGCCCTGGCAGAATCTCTGAGTCAGGCGGCCGACAGATCCCGGTGGGGCTTCAACGAGTGGCTTCACGGAGAAAGCGGCAATCCGATGGGCTTTGACGACCAGGCATGGTCCGCGGCCCTGTTTCTGTATGCGGATCATTGTTTGCAAAGGGAAGACACGCTTTTTTTCAATGAGCTTCGTCGCGTCAAACCTGCAACTGCCGTCGCAGCCGAAAACAACGAATTCGATATTCGTCCCGGTGGCGGGCCGGTCCACTCAAAATAGATTGGGAGGCGTTTGCGTATAGTCAGAACTTTGCTACCATTTCGTCAACTTGGCTTCGTCTGAAATCTGGAGGAGGTTTATCGTGCAACACAAACTGGTTCGCGTATTGATGGTTGTCGTGCTGCTTGCCATGTTCAGCAGCCTGGCCGCGGCGCAGGACAAGGCCGTGGTGACCTGGGGCTTCTGGGGCAGCCCGGAAGAGGCCGCCACCCACACCAGCGTGGCGGAGGCGTTCATGGAGGCCAACCCCGACATCGAGATCGAGATCTGGCATCAGCCCTGGTCCGATTACTTCACCTCGCTGGATACCCTGTGGGCCGCCGGCGACGGCGCCCTGATTCCGGATGTGTTGTTCCTGTCGCCGCCGATCCGCTACGCGGCGCGCGGCGTACTTGAGGAACTGACGCCCTACATTGAGGCCAACGACTACGACATCTCCGACTTTTGGCCAGGTCTGCTGGAATACGGCACGACCTATGACGAGGATGGCACCCGCCGCATCTGGGGCTTCCCGCGTGACATCGGTCTGGAAGTTCTGTATTACAACAGGGAAATTTTCGATGAGGTCGGCGTCGCCTACCCCACCGACGACTGGACCTGGGATGATCTGCTGGCCGCCGCCGAGCAGTTGACGGTCGTGGAAAGCACGGGTCGCGTGTCCCGCTACGCTCTCGGCATGGAAGGCGGCAAGTTCGCGCTTTTCGTACTGCAGAACAACGGCGGTCTGCTGGATGACATGCGCAACCCGACACAGTGCCTTCTGGACTCTCCTGAATCCATCGCGGCGGTGGAATTCTTCGCCGGCATGATGGACAACAACCATGCCATGCGCAGCGCCAATCTGGGCCAGGCCGGCGGTGACGCAGCTGTCTTCCAGAGCGGCCAGGTGGCCATGATCATCCAGAACGCCAGCCGTGTGTCGGCCTTCAACGCCGCCGGCATGAATTACGACGTGGTCCCGGTGCCGATCCCCGCTGACGGTCAGCGCGCCGCGGCTGCCGGTGGCGCCGCCTGGACCATGAGCGCGCTCAGCGATGACAAGGAATCCGCCTGGACTTTCCTCAGCTGGCTGCAGAGCACCGATGGCGGCCAGGGCATCTACACCGCCTCCGGCGAGATTCTGCCGGCGCTTGAATCCACTGCCCTCTCCGAGGCTTTCCTTGGCTCCGAAGAGAACCCGGCGGATCCACCGGACAATCGCATGGCCTTCATCATTGAGGGTCGCAATGCCAAGCCAGGCGGCCGTATCGCCTACTTCCCCGAATGGGGCGAGATCAACGGTAACTACATTCGCCCGGTGATGAACCAGATCTGGGCCGGTGAAGCGGTACCTGCCGAGGTCCTGCCTGGAGTCTGCGACGACGTCGATGCCTACCTGGCTGACATGAACGCCGGCTGAGACAGGCCAACGAAGAGATTCAACAGATCAGGTCAGGGCCCTGCGCCCTGGCCTGATTCCGAAGAGGCGCTGCCATGCATCCGGATGCCCGGGTCAGCCGCATCGAACGATTTCGTCTTAGAGCCGGCCTAGGCCGCTGGAACCCCGGGCAACAGAGCGAGGCCTGGATATTTCTGATCCCCGGCCTTGCCGGCTTTGTTATTTTTGTGCTCGTTCCCATCGTCATGTCGATGGGAGTCAGCCTCACCAGGTGGGACCTGTTGGGGCCGCCGGAGTTCGTCGGCATTGCCAACTACGTCGAACTGTTGACACGCGACCGGATCTTCAGCCGCGTACTGGGCAACACCCTCTATTACACCGTCGTCATCGTCCCGCTCCAGCTGGGGCTCGGGTTGACTCTGGCCACGGCGCTGAACCAGCAGATCCGGGCCATGTCTCTTTACCGTCTCATTTATTTCATGCCGGTGGTGACCAACATTGTAGCGGCGGCGCTGGTTTTCCAGTGGCTGCTCAACCGCGACTTCGGCATCATCAGTTCCATCATCTGGGATATCGCAGAGCGATATGGCGTTCCTGTGCAGCCGCCGGATTGGATCAACAATCCGGTCTGGTCAAAGCCGGCAGTCGTCCTGCTAACAATCTGGAAGAATGTTGGCTTCACCATGGTCATTTACCTCGCCGGCCTGCAGGGCGTCCCCGAAGCGCTCTATGACGCCGCCCGTGTCGACGGGGCCAATGGATGGCAACGCTTTCGCTATGTGACGATACCGATGGTCAGTCCCACGACCTTTTTCCTGTTGGTGATCCAGATGATTGGGGCTTTCCAGCTGTTCGCCGAGCCATTCGTGCTATTTGGCGGCGAACCTCCGCAATCTACGCTTTCCATCGTCTACTACATCTGGCAAAACGCCTTTGAATTCTTCCGCATGGGGAAGGCCACGGCGATTGCCTGGTTGCTGTTCGCCATTATTTTCGTGGTCACCTTCATTCAATTGCGTTTGCAACGCCGCTGGGTGCATTATGAAGTTTGAGCGGAAGGGCTGACATGGCGACCACGACCGGCGCCGCCAGGGCCGGCTCCAATCTGCCACAGGTCGTTCGGGAGCCCCTGAACCGTACGCACGTCGTCTTGCACGTCCTGTTGATCGCCGGCAGCGCGGTCATGTTGCTGCCCTTTTTCTGGATGCTCAGCACATCCCTGAAATACCCGCCGGAGATTTTCACCTATCCGCCCACGTGGATTCCAAACACCATCGCCTGGGATAACTATCCCAACGCATTGACGGCCGTGCCCTTCGACCGTTACTACCTGAACAGTCTGATCATCGCGGTCAGCGTCGTGGTCCTGCAGCTGACCACGTCCTCGCTTTCGGCTTTTGCCTTTGCCCGCCTGCGTTTCGCGGGTCGTGACAAACTGTTCACGGTCTGGCTGGCGACGCTCATGATCCCTTTTCCAGTGCTGCTCATCCCAAATTTTGTCATAGTCCGCAGCCTGGGTTGGTACGACAGCTATCAGGCGCTGATCATCCCGCCGGCGTTCTCCGCTTTCAGCACCTTTCTCTTGCGCCAGCATTATCGCGGCATTCCGCTGGAAATGGATGATGCGGCCCGCATAGACGGCGCGTCGTCCTTCCGCATCTGGTGGCAGATCATGTTGCCCATGAGCAAGACGACTCTGGCAGCCGTTGCCATTTTCGTTTTTCTGGGTTCCTGGAACGAATTCCTCTGGCCCCTGGTCATCACCTACCGCGACGAAATGCGCACGATTCCGGTAGGGCTTTCCAAGTTTCAGGGTCAATTCAACACCCGTTGGGAACTCTTAATGGCAGGCGCTGTGACTGCAATGCTGCCCATTATCATCGTGTTCATGATGGCGCAAAAGTGGTTCATCCGGGGAATAACCATCACCGGCATGGGCGGCCGCTAGACCTGGACCCGCCCGGCAACTTCCACGCTCCACAGCTTGCCCGTTGGGGCCCCCTGCCCCTGACCTGGAACAGACCCTGCGCAATGGCAATCGCCAGGATTCAGGGTATTTTCCTCTGGCACTCTTTTGCATCTCCAAAACTAAAGGCAGGTGAACCATGAAGTCCACGCTGTTTACCGGCATTTGCCTGTTGCTTCTTGCTGCGCCCGTGTTTTCGCATGAAACCTCCTGGTCAGAGACGCCGCTCATGCGCCCTGCGGAATGCGGGGATTCCTTCATTAACCATGCACTTCCGCACACCACCACGGTCCCCGGTGGCGACGAGGTCCGCATGTTTGAGGCCAACGGCAGCGGCGTGGGCATCAACGACCTTGACAATGACGGACTGCTGGACATTGTGCTCGCCAACCACGGCGGCGCCAACACGGTTCTCTGGAACCAGGGTGGGCTGGCCTTTGAGCCCGCGTCTCTGGGTGATGGCAACACGCGCGCGGTCACCATCGTCGATCTGAATGGCGACGGCTGGCAGGACATCGTCTTTTCGCGCGTCGCAAGCGCTCCCAACCTGTGGGTCAACCAGGGTGGCAGGCAGTTTGAACAGCAGGTACTCCCTGGAATCTCGGAACCGCTCTACTCCATTAACTGGGCTGATACCGATCAGGATGGCGACCTGGACCTGGTCGGCGCCACCTATGACGCCGAGCTGCTGACCCTGATCGGAGCCGAGTTTCTTGAAAGTCAGATCGCCGGCGTCTATGCCTACGAGAACACCGGAAGTGGATTCCGTCCAGAGCGCCTGGCGGACGAAGCCCAGGCTTTGGCCCTGCTGCTGAGCGACATCAACGGCGACGGAAGACCTGAAATCCTGGTCGGTAACGACTTCGCCGTCCCTGATTTCTCCTGGACCAGAGGAGAGGATGGCTGGGTCGCGCTTTGGCCCTTTGAGATCATGAGCCACAGCACAATGAGTTTTGACAGCGCGGACCTCAACAACGATCGCAGGGTGGAACTGTTTTCCACCGATATGAAACCCTACGCCACGGACGAGGCGACCATGGCAGCCTGGGAACCGGTCATGACCTCCATGATGGACATGCCTCATGAAGAGGGTGATCCGCAGGTGATGGCAAACGTTCTGCAGGGCATTGAGGAAGACGTGGCGGAAATGGCCGGCATCGATGCCACAGGCTGGAGCTGGTCGGGCAAGTTTGGCGATCTCGATCTCGACGGCTTTCTCGATCTCTACGTGGTTAACGGCATGATCGAAAGCACGATTTTTGGCCATCTGCCAGCCGGCGAGCTCGTGGAGGAGAACCAGGCCTTTCGCAATGACGGCAGCGGCATGTTCACAGACATGCCGGACTGGGGGCTGCGGGCCAGCGCCAGCGGCCGCGGGCTGAGCATGGCCGACCTCGACGGGGATGGCGACCTCGACCTGGTCGTCAACAATTTGCGTTCGGCGGCCCTGCTCTTTGAAAACCGGCTTTGCGGAGGAGCAAGCCTGCAGGTAGACCTGATTCAGACAGGCAGCCTGAATCCGCAGGCCATCGGCGCGCAACTGGTCCTGCACAGTTCTGTCGGAAGCATGTCCCGGGAAATCAAGTCGGGCAGCGGCTATCTCTCCGGTGATGCGGCCCGCGTGCATTTTGGCTTCCCGATCGGTGCTGAACTGGAGCGCCTCGAAATCCGTTGGCCGGATGGCATGAGCAGCGACGTGATGCAACCCGGCAGCAATGTGCTGCTGACGGTCCAGCGAAATTGACAGGAGGGCTGTCTCTTCCTGGCGCAAACATCAGGGTACGCAAGGGTTTTCACTGGCAACCCTGAGTCGGTAACATTTTGCACCCGGAGGCCTGAGGGACTGATTAACATGGAGATGTCGGAATGAATGCGCTGCGAACCCTTGTGCTGCTGGCTGTCATGTTTATCGGTGGGACGGCCCAGGCCCAGGAAACTGAATGCGACGACGCCGCGGCTGCGTGGTGATCGGGCCTGACGAGCCGGTGACCATCGGCTACATGCTGGCCACGTCCGGCGCCGTCGCCTTTCTGGGCGAAGATTCACTGGGTGGAATTGAGCTGGCGCTTGACGCCAGAGGCAACAAATTGCTGGGTCGTGAGATTGAATTACTGGGTGAAGACAGCCTGTGTACGCCGGAAGGTGGCCAGACCGCCGCCGAAAATCTGGTTGCCGACGAGCGGTGCTGGGGGTCATCGGGACCAGCTGTTCCAGCGCGGCCGTCACCGCCCTGCCGATCATCAGCCGCGCCGGCTACGTCATGATCTCGCCCTCGAATACCACACTTGGTTTGACAGAGGAAAAGCGCGAAATCAGAGGCGTCTGGCAGCCTGGATACTTCCGTACCTCGCAAAATGATTTGCTTCTGGGGGAGGTCACGGCGCAATTCGCGATCGAAGAGTTGGGAGCAAGGACCCTCGCCACGATTCACGATGGCAGCGTCTACGCCGAAACCTGCAACGGGTCATGGCGGAACGTTTTGTCGAAAGCGGCGGTGAATTGCTTTACGCGGGTTCGATCAACGTCGGCGACACGGACATGAGGCGATCCTCACCGAAATCGCTGCCGATCCGCCGGATATCCTTTACTTCCCGATTTTCGAGCCGGAAGGCAGTTTCATTGCCGCCCAGGTATCCTCCATCGTCGGGCTGGAAGAGATACAGTTGAAGAGCGCCGGCGGGCTGATGGTCGCAAGTTTCCCTTTCAACTCCGGTTAAGGCGCCCTTGGCATGTTGTTGTCCGGGCCAGCCGTCGCCGGTGATGTCTACCACGCCTTCCTCGCGGCCTGGGTCGAGAAATTTGGCAGTTCTCCTCCCGGTTCCTATCACGCCCACGCCTTCGACGCGACCAATATATTGCTGGATGCCATCGAGGCAGTCGCTGATGAGAAGCCCAATGGAGACGTCCTGATCGGGCGTACGCGTTTGCTGGACGCCATCACCGCGACCGTTGGGTTCGACGACATTACGGGCTCATTGCAATGCTCCCCAACCGGCGATTGCGCCACTGGCGAGGCCATCGGCGTCTTCGAAATCGGTGAGGACGAAGTCAACGAGGGCCATTGGCCGCCGAAACTGATTTGGACCCCTGCAACCGGTTTGCTGGCAGAAAACATGTAGGGCAGTTTGCCGCAATCCCTAGAAACTGCTAAAGTCGCCTTGTCGTGCGTCTCCTAACCGGTGGCACCCGGGGTTTGACGGAACGAACTGGTCGAATTCGGGGTCATGGTCAACCTTTGGACTCGTCCCTTTCACTTTTCGTTACCCGCTTTCTCGCAGGCCTGAAAGTCAGTAGAGAATGACATGCGGCGGCTATCGCTCTCCATTTTCCTTCTCCTCTTGAGCCTGTTCATTGCCATTGGGCCAGGTTTGGCCGAAGGACAGGTCTGCGAAGATGAAATCGCCTGCGTGTCCATCGGGCCGGACGAACCGGTGACGATCGCATGGATGCTGGTCACTACCGGTGCGAATTCCTTTTTCGGCGAGGACTCGCTGGGGGGCATCGAAATTGCCCTCGAACAACGTGGCGGAACATTGCTGGGCCGCGAGATCGAACTGATCGGTGAGGACAGCCAGTGCACGCCCGAGGGAGGCCAACTGGCGGCCCAACGGCTGGTCGCCAACGACAGTGTCCTGGCCATCATTGGGCCCAATTGCTCCAGCGCGGCGGAAGCGGCCATCCCGGTCACAAGTCGCGCAGGATATGTGCTGGTAACGCCCACAGCAGTCTCCTCGACGCTGACCAGCGCCGACCGGGCCACTGGCGGTACCTGGATGCCGGGCTTCTTTCGCACCATTCACACCAATGCCCTTCAGGGAAGGGTCGCCGGGTGTTTTGCGAGGGAAATCCTTGACGCGCAGACTCTCGCGACCATCCACGATGGCAGCACCTTCGCGCATGACCTGCAGGACGCAATGGCCGGCGCCTTTGTCGAACTGGGCGGTGAGGTCGTCTACCAGGGCGCCGTCAACGTCGGCGACACAGACATGACGGCCCTGTTGACCGAAATCGCGTCTTTCTCGCCGGACATTCTGTTCTTCCCCATTTTCCAGCCGGAAGGTGACTTTCTGGTGGCGCAGGCGCAGTACGTGGCCGGACTGGACAACACGATCCTGATGGGGTCGGACAATCTGCTTACGCCCGGCTTCGTGGAAGCCACCGGCGAGGCTGCGCTGGACGTCATCCTGTTTGGGCCCAACCTCGCCGGCGAGGCTTATTCAAACTTGCTGGAAAAGTGGCGGCAACGATACGGCACGGAGCCGCCTGGCGGATTTCACGCCCACGCCTACGACACGACCAATCTGTTGCTTGATGCCATTGAGTCCGTTGCGCAGGTCGGCGAGGACGGCGTGGTCCTGATTGGTCGTCAGGCCCTGCGCGACGCCATGTCCGCAACCCGGGATTTCAAAGGCATCACCGGTTCGCTAACCTGTTCTGCCACAGGTGACTGCGCGACCGGTGAGGCCATCGGTATCTTCCGTATTGGAGAGCCAGAGGTCTTCGATGAACACTGGCCTCCTGCAGTCATCTGGAACCCGTCGACCGGCCAGCCAGAAAGCAATCCCTTATCAGTTCCGGGGGCACAGTGCCCATGACTGGACCAGGGGCGCGAATCCAGCCTGCGGAAGTTGCCATTGTCATCGGAACCGTCAGGCAAACGACGGTTGCCGAAATATGGTTTCGGGCATACACTGTCGGGCCCGTTCTGAAACACCACAGTTGGCCAGGAGACTGGACGTATATCAAAGGAGATTGAAATGTCGCGGATACTGTTTCAAGTCATCGTGTTCCTTGTCCTGGGGGCGTTGGCATCCGGTTCGGCCCTTGCCCAGGGGCAGGGCTGTGACGACGCCATAGGTTGTGTGACGCTGCGACCCGACGATCCGGTAACCATCGCCTGGATGCAAACTGTTTCGGGCCCCACCTCGTTTTTCGGGGATGACGCAGTGGGTGGCATCGAGATCGCCATGGAACAGCGCGACTATACGGTGCTCGGTCGGGAGATCGAGTTGATTGGTGAGGACAGCCTTTGCAACCCGGAAGGTGGTCAGACCGCGACGCAACGCCTGGTATCCGACCCGCAGGTCGTGGCCATCATCGGGCCCAGCTGCTCAAGCGCTGCCGTGCCCGCCATTCCCATTGCCAGCAATGCCGGATTCCTGATGCTCTCCCCCATGACAACATCATCGGCGTTGACCAATCCGGACCGGGAGTCTGGCGGCGTCTGGATGCCCGGTTTCTTCCGGACGGTCTACAACAACCTGCTGGAGGGAGCTGTTGCCGCCCAGTTTGCCTATGAAGAGCTGGGTGCGCGCACCATGGCGACCGTCCATGATGGCAGCAACTACGCCTTTGACCTGGTTCTGGCCACCGAACGAAACTTTACGGAATTCGGTGGAGAGGTCACCTTTAGCGGTGCCGTCAATGTCGGAGACACCGACATGACCGCCATTCTGACCAACATCGCCTCCAATGCGCCCGACGTTCTCTTTTTCCCGATTTTCCAGCCTGAGGGAGACTATCTTGTTGCCCAGGCCAAATTCATACCGGGATTCGAAGACGTGATCATGCTGACTGCCGATGCCCTGCTTGTGGAGGGTTTCCCGATCGATTCGGGAGAGTCTGCGCTGGGCGTGATGCTTACCGGGCCGGCAGTTACCGGCGAGCCCTACGAGGCTTTCCTTGAATTGTGGTTTGACAAATATGGTGAAGCGCCGCCCAGTGGTTTCCACGCCCACGCCTTCGACGCGACCAACATGCTGCTGGATGCACTTGAGGCGATCGCGGTCACTGATGAAGACGGCACTACGCTGGTTGGTCGCCAGGCTCTGAGGGATTACTTCGCCAATTATCGGGACTTCGAAGGCCTGACCGGGACTCTCAGTTGCAGCCCTACCGGCGATTGTGGCGCTGTAGAATCCATGGTGATCTTCGTGATCACGGAGGCCGAGGTGTACGAAGGCAAGTGGCCGCCAACGATTCTGTGGAAGCCAGGATCAGAAAATACCGGCTAATCGCCGAAGACTGGAAGTTTGCACATGGCGGGCAGGCACGATAGGGTTTGCCGGGCGAGTGAAGTAATCCATGCAAAGGCAGTGTCGAAGAGTTGAGGAGTAAACGATGCTTGTAAGGACGATGTTGCTCACTGTATTGCTGGTGTTGTTTGCTGTCGCCGTCCAGGCGGACGGTCACTGCGACGACGCAATCGGCTGTGTGGTACTGGCCCCTGATGATCCGGTGACGATTGGCGTCATGTCGGCCCTGTCCGGACCGGTCGCCTTTCTGGGCGAGGACTCGGTTGGCGGGGTTGAAATCGCGCTCAACAGACGTGACAGGACTGCTCTGGGCCGCGAAATTGAGTTGATCACCGAGGACAGCCTTTGCAGCGCAGAAGGCGGACAAACTGCCGCGCAAAAGATCGCATCGGACGAACTGATTCTGGGCGTGGTGGGCACCAGTTGTTCCGGTGCGGCCGCCTCGGCCCTGCCGGTCATCAGCGCCGCGGGCATGTTGATGATTTCGCCATCCAACACCTCGCCGGCCCTGACCAATGCGGACATGGATGCCGGTGGGCTCTGGCAACCCGGTTACTACCGCACGGCCCACAACGACGAATTTCAGGGCGCCATGGCCGCGGAGTACGCGCTGAACGAACTTGGCGCTTCCTCGGCAGCGACCATCCATGATGGTGATCCCTACACCGACGGACTGCAGGCTGTGATGGCCAGAACCTTTGGCGAGATGGGCGGTGAAGTCGTCTTCCAGGGCGCCGTGAACAAGGGCGACACCGACATGACGGCCATCCTCACCGAGATTGCCACCAATCCGCCGGATGTCCTCTACTTTCCGATTTTTGAGCCCGAGGGCAATTTTGTGGCCGCCCAGTCGCATAATATACCGGGCCTTGAAGACACCATCCTGATGGGCGCGGACGGCCTGCTGGTCGCCAGCTTCCCCGAGGCCACCGGTGATGCCGCCATCGGCATGTACCTGTCGGGCCCCTATCTCTCCAGCGAAGACTACTCTGCCTTCCTGGAAGAATGGGATGCCGAGTTCGGTGGCGCGCCACCCAGCGGCTTCCATGCGCATGCCCATGACGCCGCCAACATCCTGCTTGACGCCATTGAGTCTGTGGCAATGGAGCAGGAAGATGGTTCTGTTGTCATCGGCAGGCAGGCACTGCGGGACGCTGTCTCCGCAACGACAGAGCATGCCGGGCTCACCGGTATCCTGACCTGCAACGAGACCGGAGACTGCGCGACGGGCGAGGCGCTTGGCATGTACCTGATTACCGAGGCGGAAGTTAACGAAGGAAACTGGCCGCCGGAAGTGATCTGGTCCAAGGCCGAAGCCATGATGGACGACATGTAATTGCGTCCACCGGTAAACTGAATTGCCATACACAAGGGCCGGCGATATATCTGGTCGCCGGCCCTTCCTGTGAACGGACTTGTGGTGACCAAGACTCGCACGGTTTCGCGCAACCGGATTCTCGGCGTCCCCCTTCCCGCGGGGCGTTCCGGCGTGGACCTTGTCATCAGCGCACTGCGCATCATCATCGTGGCACTAATCATCATCGGGGCCGGCAATACCCTGCTGGAAGGGCGCTTCACTTTCGAACAGTGGCTGGCCCTCCTTTTTGCCGGACTGGCCCAGGGGAGCATTTACGCCCTTATTGCCCTGGGTTACACCCTGGTTTACGGCATCTTGCGCATGATCAATTTCGCCCATGGTGATGTGTTCATGGCGGGCGCTTTCACGACAGTCTTTCTGGCCAATTCCTTCCGTCATTCCGGCTTTCTGGACAGTCAACCCCTGCTTGCGATCCTCATTCTCATGGGTTTCGCCGCGCTGGTTTCCATGACTGTTGCCGTGTTACTGGAACGGATCGCCTACCGGCCGCTACGAAACGCCCCGCGCCTTGTGCCGCTCATCACGGCCATTGGCGCTTCCTTTTTCATACAGTACACCTTCCGCGGGCTTTTCGGTTCCGGCTTCAAGGCCTATCCGACGGTGGCATTTCTGCGGGGCACCTTTTCCGTAGGATCAATAAACGTCCCGATCGCCCAGCTCTTTGTTTTCCTGTCCGCCATTGTCCTTATGCTTTGCCTGTACTGGCTGGTGGAACGCACGCGCATAGGCAAGGCCATGCGCTCGGTCTCGGAAGACAAGGAAGTCGCGACCCTGATGGGCGTGAACATCGACCTCATTATTGTTTTCACTTTCGCCATCGGTGGCGCGCTCGCCGGCGCCGCCGGCGTCATCAACGGCCTCTTCCGTCCCCAGGGCGTCAACTTTTTCATGGGTTTCTTCCCCGGCATCAAGGCCTTTACCGCAGCGGTACTGGGAGGCATTGGCAACATTCCGGGCGCCATGTTGGGAGGGATGTTTCTGGGCGTGATCGAGGCCATCGGCCCCAACCTGGTGCTGAACGGTCTGGGCATTCCCAGCGCCAATCAACTCAAGGACGTCATCGCCTTTACGATGCTGGTGCTGGTACTCATCTTTCGGCCACAAGGCATTCTCGGTGAGCGACTTTCGGCGGAGAAAGCCTAGATGTCCACATTGGCAGCGAACTGGCGCACAGTCATTCGCAGCGGCCTGATCGCCGGCGGAGTTGCGCTCTATACCGCGCTCATCGGCATGCTGGTTGCCTTTGACGAACGGGAAGTCGTGCGTAATTCCTTTACCTTGGGGCAGCTGTTGCTGGTCGCCCCGGCAGTATTGGTCGGCTGGTTGACGGGTCGAAAGTCAATCGAAGTCCCTGCCGTACAGTTGCTGCTCCGCGGCCTGGTTGCGGGTATTGTTTCCAGCCTGCCCCTGCTGGCCCTGTTGCTGGTCAGTTCCCTTGTCAATTTGCGGACCGTGCTGATCAATGTGGACAAGGATCTTGTTCGCCTGATCAGCTTCGATCATGGCGTCGGGCTGTCCGGCGCGCTGATCCTGGCAAGCGCACTGGGCGCCGCCGGCATTCTTGGCGCTTTTGTGCATCTCATTCCTGCGCGACTGCGCCACGCGCTCCTGACCGCGCTGGCCTGGATGCTTGGAGCGGGGATTCTGGGTGAACTGGTGCGCCAGTTGCTCTCGCAGTTTCTGGATCGTGAAGCGCTGTCCTGGTTCTTGCGCAGGGACACGCTCAAGCCCGAGCCGGCGGCCGTTCTCTTTGCCGTGGTCCTGCTCGCGGACCTTTTCTGGTCCTGGTTTCGGGAAACCAGGGGGCGTCGGGAGGGGCCTGCGCCGAGGGCATTGCAATTTACACGGGTCGGCGGCCTGGCGGTCCTGTTGCTACTGCTGCCCCTTTTGGTGGGTTCCGCTATCAGCGACGTCCTGTCGAATATCGGGCTTTACATCCTGATGGGCCTGGGCCTCAACATTGCAGTCGGCCTTGCCGGTCTGTTCGATCTCGGCTACGTGACCAATTTCGCGGTCGGCGCGTATACCATGGGCGTATTGACCTCGACCGGTGTTCTGGGCATTGAGAACAAAATGGGCGTGACCGTGTTCAATTTTTGGCTGGTTCTGCCCGTTAGCCTGCTGGTGGCCATGTTTACCGGCTTCATACTGGCCCTGCCGGTATTGCGGATGCGCGGCGATTATCTGGCGATCGCCACCCTTGGATTCGGCGAAATTATCCGCTTGCTGGCGCTCTCCGACTGGCTTAAACCCATCATCGGCGGGGCCCAGGGCGTGTTGTTTATCCCGGCGCCCAACTTTTTCGGCGTTGAACTGATCGGCCCGCAGCGACTGTACTACATCATACTCGGGGCCTGTTTGCTGGCGATTTTCGTCTCGTCCCGACTCAACAATTCACGAACCGGACGGCAATGGATGGCCATCCGCGAGGACGAGGACGTCGCCTCGGCGATGGGCATCAATACGGCGCGCTCCAAATTGCTGGCCTTCACCATCAGCGCGGCGACAGGTGGAGTCGCCGGCGCCATCTTTGCTGCCAAACTGGGAACCATTTTCCCCACGAGTTTCAATCTGCTGGTTTCCGTCAATGTACTGAGTCTGATCATCATTGGCGGGCTTGGCAGCCTGCCGGGAATCATCGTGGGGGCGCTTTTCCTGGTTGGCCTGCCAGAGTTGTTGCGTGAGTTCGACGAATTCCGGTTGTTGCTCTACGGCACGTTGATGGTGACGATGATGCTGGCACGGCCGGAAGGTCTCTGGCCCTCGGCAGTGTATCAACGGGAAGTGCGACGGGGGGAAGAGAGGGCGCCACCACAGGCCGGGGAGCAGGCAGCATGAGCGACGTCGTCCTGAGCGCAAGGAGGATGAGCAAGAATTTCGGCGGCCTGGTCGCCGTGGACAATCTGGATTTCGAAATCAAACACGGAGCCATTGCCAGCATCATCGGGCCCAACGGCGCCGGCAAGACGACCTTTTTCAATTGCGTGACCGGCTTTTACCCCATCGATGATGGCGAGCTCATTTTCGAGGGCCACGACATCAGGGGCTGGAGCAGTGATCACATCGCTCGTGCCGGTATCGCCCGCACTTACCAGAACATACGGCTCTTCAATCACATGACCGTCATCGAAAACATCATGGTCGGTCAGGAAGCCCACCTGCGCTCCACCTGGATGGGCGCCATTTTGGGAACGGCAGGCACCAGGCGGGAAAACCGGGAATCTGAAGAAGAGGGCCGACAACTCTTGCAGTTCGTTGGACTGCAGGGCAAGGGCGACCTCATTGCGGATAACCTTTCCTATGGCGACCAACGTCGTCTGGAGATCGCGCGGGCGCTGGCGACCCGGCCCCATTTGCTGCTGCTGGACGAGCCGACGGCGGGCATGAACCCCCGCGAGACCGCCGAAACCACCGCATTCATCCGCAAGTTGCGCGACGACCTGGACATCACGCTCATGCTGATTGAGCACGACATGCGTGTGGTGATGGGTATTTCCGAGCACATCACGGTCCTCGACCACGGCAGGAAGATTGCCGAGGGTCCACCGAAGGAGATTCAAAACAACCCGGACGTGATCGAAGCCTATCTGGGCCGGGGCGCCGCAGGGAGCACGTCCGAATGAACGGGAACTCACCGCTGCTGGTGCTGGATGACGTGCATGCCAGCTACGGCAACATTCATGCCCTGAAGGGCGTTTCGCTACGGGTCGAAGAAGGCGAAATCGTGACCCTCATCGGCAGCAATGGAGCCGGCAAAAGCACCACCTTGCGGACCATATCCGGCCTGATGCGCGCGCGGGCCGGAAAGATCCTGTTTCGAGGTGAAGATCTGCAGGCCAGGGCGGCCCATGAGTTGGTGGCCCTGGGGGTCGCCCTGGTGCCGGAAGGCAGGAGGGTCTTCGCCAGACTGAGCGTCACAGAGAATCTTGAAATGGGCGCCTGGCACCGCGGGGACAGCCAGGGCATCGCGTCGGACATCGACAATGCCTTCACGCTTTTCCCCCGCCTGGGAGAAAGACGTAACCAGTTGGCCGGCACCATGAGCGGTGGCGAGCAACAAATGCTGGCCACCGCGCGCGCGCTCATGTCGCGTCCTTCCCTGCTTCTGATGGATGAACCTTCCATGGGTCTGGCGCCGGTCCTCGTCGAAACCATTTTTGAGACGATCGAACAGATCAACAGCGAAGGCACGACGATCCTGCTGGTGGAGCAGAACGCGCAAATGGCCCTCGGCGTCGCCAGTCGGGGCTATGTGTTGCAATCGGGCAACATAGTTCTTGATGATGATGCCGCCAGTTTGCGTGAGAACCCGGTCGTTCAGAAGGCCTACCTGGGCATGGATTGAGGCTTGACTGCCCTGCTGCCAACCATATACTGATTCACGGTTTCACGGCGGAAGGAAGCGGTGTATGGCCAGCAGACGCAGCATTTCAACGGTCAAACCTCAATTCGGCAACAATCGCAGCCATTCGCTCAAGGCCACACGGCGGCAATTCAGGCCCAACTATCAAAACAAGCGTCTCTGGGTACCGGAACTGGAACGTTTTGTGCGTGTCCGCGTGACTACAAAAGAACTTCGCACCATTGACAAGATCGGCCTTCGTGAATTCATGGCCCGTCAGGGCCGTAAAATCGAAGAACTGGTCTGACCAGGCAGGACGTCTGCAGCTACGCTTTTTTGCAATCCCAACTCACAACCCAGGTCCATTGTTGCTATACTTCGTGGCAACCGGGGGTATTGCTGACTGTGGCTGGTTCATCCCGTTCCCTGCAATTTGATGAGTTTACACCGGCCACCCACGAGGACTGGCACAAGGCCGCAGCCTCGTTGCCAAGAACAGGTACGCCAGAATCGCTGAGTACGGCAACGCTTGAGGGTCTTGACCTGCAACCCCTTTACAGCGCGGAACACAGTGCCGGCCTGCAACACCCCGAATTCATGCCTGCCTTGCTGCCCCGGGCCGATGCCGGGCCACGTCCCTGGCTAATCGTTCAGTCCAGCGCGCTGGCGAATCCAGGGGACGTCAATAGTGAGTTGCTGGAGGGCATTCGCCAGGGTAGCAGCGCCATTCAACTGACTCCGGACTACAGTTTAAATCCTGGCATAGATGTGACCCAAAGTGCGGTTGCACCAGGCGGCCACAGGGGCAATGTGCTTGAGTCCGCCGACGATTTTGCGCTTGCCCTTGATTCTGTTCCCCTGGAAAAGACGACTCTGTTGATGCAGTGCGGGGCGCACAACCTGCCCTTGCCTGCCCTGCTTGTGGCCGGGTTGCGCCGGCAGGGTGCAGAACCAGACAAACTGTGCGGCGCCATCGGGGCGGACCCCCTGGCGTGGCTGGCGACCAGAGGATCCCTGCCAGTACCTGTGGATGCACTGTATGACGAACAGGCGGCCTGGCTGCGCTGGGCCCGGGAACGCGCCCCCGGGATTGATGCGGTCTTCCTGAATGGCTGCGTCTGGCATGAGGCCGGCGGCAATGCCGTGCAGGAAATCGCCTGCTCCCTGGCCAATGCGACGGCAACGCTGCGTGCCATGCTGGCAAGAGACATCGGCATCGAAGAGATTGCTCCCCGCATGGCCCTTTCCATATCAGTCGGCGGCGACATCCTGATGGAGCTGGCGAAATTGCGTGCATTGCGCCTGCTTTGGGCACAAATGATTGAGGCCTTCGACGGACCACTTGACTGTCAGCTTCCAACAATCCATGCGCGCACCGGCCGCCGCAACAAGTCCGCGCTGGACCCATGGAACAATATGTTACGTTCCATTCTTGAGGCGTTGACCGGGGCCATGGGTGGCTGCGACAGCATTTTGGTTGAACCCTTTGACGTCACGGCGGGCCCCTCAAGCGACCTGGCGCGTCGCCACGCCCTGAATCAGCAACACATTCTTCAGCGCGAGGCCGGCCTTGCCCGAACCCTGGATCCGGCCGGCGGGTCCTGGACGCTTGAAGTGTTAACCGACTGGCTGGCGCGTGAAGCCTGGAGCATGTTTCAGGACATCGAGGGCAGAGGCGGCTTGCTCGCCTGCCTGCGGGACGGAAGCATTCTGCGGGACCTCGCCGCTGTGGCGCAACAGCGCGCCATGCGCAATGCGTGGCGCAGGGACGTGCAGGTTGGCAGCAACCAGTTCGTTGACAATCTGGATTTCGAGTCCCCCGGCCTGCCGGAAAACGGCCTGGGTTCAGCTCCCGCTTCCGCACTGGAGAGGTCTTCAGGTTCAGCAAGGGCAGCTCTCCAGGTGGATTATTGCCCAGATTCCAGCTTTATTTCGCTGGTCGAGGCTGCCGCAAGGGGAGCAACCCTGCAGGATCTCCTGCAGATCTTGCCTCATGATTCGACGGAAGGCCCCAGCATCACGCCACTCAACTGCATTCGCCTTGCCGCCCCCTGGGAAGGATTGCGCGCGAACGCAAGCGCCCACCGGCGGCGCAGCGGCCGGGCGGCAAAGGTTTATATTGCGCTTTGCGGTGAAGCGGCGCCCTTGCACGCCCGGGCCAGTTTCGTCAGCGATTTTTTTGGTGCGGGTGGCTTCGAATGCACTGTCGGCCCTGCCCATGACACAGCGGAAGAAGCGGGAATGGCGGCGCTGTCCGCCGGGGCCGACCTGATCGTCCTGTGCGCCCGGGATGGCGACTATCCATCCGCCGTTCCTGTCTTCTGTAGTGTTGTTCAAAAGAGGCAGCCGGACGCATTGATTTACCTCGCGGGGCGTCCGTCGGATGAAGTGGAGGTCGCCTGGCGCAAAGCCGGCGTTGTCGACTTTGTATACGTGGGAGCGGGCTGTCTGTCAATCAATCGCTCTCTTCAGCAGCGGCTGGGGCTCGCGTCATGAATGTTGGGCCGGATTTCACGGCAATTCCGTATCGGGCGGCATTGAGCAAGTCCCGCAAAACCGTGGCCAGCGCCGGGGGCCTGTGGCGTACGCCGGAAGGCATTGACGTTCCCGCGCTTTGCTCCGCCGCTGACATCGCAGATGCAGATCATTTGCAGTTCACTGCCGGAATCCCGCCATTCCTGCGCGGCCCCTACCCCACCATGTATGCGCAACGCCCCTGGACGATTCGCCAGTATGCCGGCTTCTCCACGGCGGAGGAAAGCAACGCTTTCTACCGTCGCAATCTGGCCGCGGGGCAGAAGGGACTGTCCATCGCTTTCGACCTGGCGACGCACAGGGGCTATGACTCGGACCATCCCCGTGTCGCCGGCGACGTCGGCATGGCGGGCGTCGCCATCAGTTGCCTGCCCGACATGCAGCGGCTGCTGGAAGGCATCCCGCTGGACCGCTGCTCGGTGTCGATGACCATGAACGGCGCCGTACTGCCGGTGCTGGCCTTTTTCATCGCTACGGCGGAAGAACAGGGCGTAGCGGCCGGCAAACTGACGGGCACGATACAAAACGACATTCTCAAGGAATACATGGTGCGCAACACCTATATTTACCCGCCGGCGCCCTCAATGGGCATCATCGCTGACATTTTTGCCTGGTGCGCGCAGCACATGCCCCGCTTCAACAGCATCAGTATCTCGGGTTATCACATGCAGGAAGCCGGCGCGCCGGCAGATCTGGAACTGGCCTACACGCTGGCGGACGGCCTTGAGTATGTCCGAACCGGTCTGCGGGCCGGCCTGGACATCGATGACTTTGCACCGCGCCTTTCCTTCTTTTGGGGGATTGGCCTCAATCTCTTCATGGAAATCGCCAAGTTGCGCGCGGCGCGGGTACTGTGGGCCAAACTCATCCACGGGTTCAGTCCACGCAACCCGAAATCCATGGCGCTGCGCGCCCATTGCCAGACTTCGGGCTGGAGCCTGACCGGGCAGGACCCCTTCAACAATGTGACTCGTACCTGCATCGAGGCACTGGCCGCCGTGCTGGGCGGTACGCAATCGCTACACACCAACGCGCTGGATGAGGCCATCGCCCTGCCGACCGACTTTTCCGCGCGAATTGCCCGCAACACCCAGCTGGTGCTTCAGCACGAGAGCGGCCTAACGCGCGTGGTCGATCCGATGGGCGGTTCCTTCACGCTTGAGAAACTGACGAAGGGCCTGCTGAGTCGGGCCTGGTCACATATTGAGGAAATTGAGTCCCTCGGCGGTATGGCCGCCGCCATTGCCGAAGGCCTGCCACGCATGCGGATTGAGGAAGCTGCCGCCCGCCGGCAGGCCGGTATCGATTCCGGACAGGAGATCATCGTGGGTGTCAACCGCTGGCAGCCGGAAACTGACACGCCTCTTGAAATACTTGACGTAGACAACAGCGCCGTCCGCGCGGCACAGACGGAACGGCTGAGGGAACTTCGCGCCAACCGGGACGAGACATCAGTCCATGCCACGCTTCAGGCGCTGACGAATTGCGCAGAAAGCGGAGACGGCAATCTGCTGGGGCTGGCGGTCGCCGCCGCAAGGGCGCGGGCGTCTTTGGGGGAGATTTCCATGGCACTGGAAAAAGTCTGGGGCCGACATGAGGCGCCAGTCCAAACTGTTAGTGGCGTATACGGCGTCGCCTGGGGCGACGGCCCGGATATTTCACAGACGCGTGAACTCTGCGCCGACTTTGAACTGGTGGAAGGGCGACGCCCGCGCATTCTCGTCGCCAAAATCGGGCAGGACGGCCACGATCGCGGCGCGCGCGTAATCGCCGGCGCCTTTGCGGACCTCGGATTCGACGTCGACGTCGGACCCCTGTTTCAAATGCCTGAGGAAGTCGCCCGTCAGGCCGTGGAAAACGACGTACACATTGTAGGAATCAGTTCACTTGCGGGCGGGCACAGGACCCTGCTGCCTCGACTTGTTTCAGAGCTCTCCGACCTGGGCCGCCCGGATGTTATGGTCATCATCGGGGGTGTCATCCCTGAACGCGATCACGCAACCCTGCGTGGGCAAGGCGCCGCGGAAATCTTTGGGCCCGGCACGGTCATTCCGCGTGCCGCACAGACCATTCTCAAGCGGCTGCGGAAGCGTCAGCGACTACCTGATGCCTGAACCGGTGGACGAGAAAGCGGTTTCCGTCGATGAACTGTCAACGGGCGTTCTGGCCGGCGAACGGGTGGCGCTGGCGCAGGCGATCACCCTGGTGGAAAGCAGCGCGAAGGGCCATCGTCAACTGGCCAGCGCCTTGCTACACAGGCTGCGTCCCCAAGATGGAAACGCCATCCGCATCGGCATAACCGGCGTACCCGGTGCCGGTAAGAGTACGCTAATTGAAGCGCTCGGGCTGTACCTTGTCGGGCAGGGCAAACGGGTCGCCGTACTCGCCATTGACCCCAGCAGCAGTGTGAGCGGCGGCAGCATACTGGGCGACAAGATGCGAATGTCCTCTCTGGCGCGCAGCCGGCAGGCCTTCATCCGTCCCTCCCCTTCTGCGGGCACGCCAGGCGGCGTTGCCAGCAGGACCCGTGAGTGCATGCTGCTCTGTGAAGCTGCGGGCCACGACGTCATATTTCTGGAAACTGTCGGCAGCGGTCAGGGGGAAATCGCGGCCCGCAGCATGGTCGATTTTTTTCTTTTGCTGTTGGTCACTGGCACCGGAGACAGTTTGCAGGGTATGAAAAAAGGTGTGATGGAGTTGGCGAATGCCATCGCCGTCAACAAGGCCGATGGCGCAAACCAGGCAGCGGCCCGCGCCGCTCGCGCGGACATGGAAAGGGCGTTGCGCCTTTTGTCGCCATCAGAATCCGGCTGGCGGCAACGGGTTGTCACCTGCTCTGCACTTGAGGGCGTTGGGATCGAAGAACTCTGGTCCATCATCCTGGAATTCCGAAGAGAGGCCCTGGCTTCCGGCCACTGGTATGCCACTCGCCAGGAGCAGCGACTTGCATGGCTGCATGCGCTGCTCAAAGAAGGTATCCGCAATTCCTTTTACACGCACAGGGAGGTGCAGGAAGCCCTGCCCGAATACGAGCGAGCCGTTCTGTCGGGTGAAGTGAATGTCAGCGATGCCGCACGGGAGTTGCTCAATCTCAACAGAACTGGAGAACGGTCGCCGGGAGTGCGCAGGTGAAACTGACCATTATCGGTGGTGGCAGTGTACGTACGCCCAGGCTGATTCCATCTTTGGTCCGGCGCGCACCCCGTCTGGGGTTGCAGGAGCTCTGGCTGATGGATTCCGACCCGGAGAGACTTGAGTTAATTGGGGGTATGTGCGGCCGCCAGGTGGAGCAACTCGATGCCGGATTCAGGGTTTTCACCAGCAGCGATGCGCAGGCCGCCGTCATGGATGCCAGCCATGTCATCACCTCAATCAGGCCTGGGCTGGAAGCAGGCCGCGCGGCCGATGAGCGAATTGCATTCGGGCTTGGCGTGCTGGGACAGGAAACGACGGGCGGAGCCGGCTTTGCCATGGCCATGCGCAGTGCTCCGGCAATTCTTGAGTATGCGCGGCTGGTCGAGAGGTTGGCGGCACCGGGAGCCTGGCTCTTTAACTTTACCAATCCTGCCGGCCTGGTCGCCCAGGTGCTGCATGACGCGGGAATGAAACGCGTCGTCGGTATCTGCGACAGCGCCAACAAGGCCCGCAACGAGACAAGTCGCTTCCTCGGCGTCCCTCAGGACCGGCTGCGGCACGAAGTTTATGGTCTCAATCACCTTTCGTGGACGCGCAGTGTGCGGATCGATGAAGGCGACGGTGGAGAGGAAATGCTTTCGGCTCTCCTGGGGGACGAAAAATTCGTCCAGGCGACGCACATGAAAATTTTTTCGCCAGGATTGCGTGCGGAAGAGAAAGTATTCCTTAACGAATACCTCCACTATTTCTACCACCGTGATGAGGTACTGGCCCAACTGCTGCAAGAGAAGGAGACGCGAGGCGAACAGGTGCTGCGCCTGACTGAGCAGTTGCTCCGCAAACTGCGGGCCACCAGCGACGTGGATGTACAACTTGCAATCTGGCAGGAAATAATGGACCAGCGCAGCAAAAGCTACATGGCCCATGCACGGGGCGGCGCCGACCGAAAGAAGCAGGAGGCGGTGGGAGAAGATGACGAAGGTTATGCCGCCGTGGCGCTGGGCTGCGTGGAAGCCATTGCCCGGGACGAGCCCGCATGGACCGGTTTGAACGTCCCCAACAAAGGAGCCATCGCCGGCATGGACGCGGATGACGTCGTCGAAGTCAGCTGCCGCGTCGACGGCAGGGGGCCAGTGCCCGCGCCAATTGGCGACGTCCCCGAACGACATCTGGCCCTGATGCGCAGCGTCAAGGTCTATGAACGCCTGGCGTCCCGGGCTATCCTGCAACGGTCCCGTTCGCTGGCCGTGCAGGCCCTGTCTGCCCACCCCCTGCTCGGCTCATGGCCGCTCGCCGAGAAACTGTTTGATGCCTTTTATCAGGCGCAACGGGACTTCGTCGGTACGTGGCGCTGATGGACTACGACGTTCTCGTTCCCGGAAACTATTTTTGCGACGTCATCTTCACCGGGATGCCTTCCTTTCCTGAATTGGGGGCCGAAATTTATTGCCAGGACCTGCACGTGGTGCCTGGAGGCATGCTGAATACGGTCGTGGCCATGAAACGACTGGGTCTGCGAGTGGGTTGGGCGGGCGCCCTGGGCAGCGACTTCTTCAGTCGTTTCATTCGTGAATGGGCCATTGAGGAAGGCCTGAGTCTGGACCTGGTTTCGCAAGGCGAGGCACCCCTCAGGCGGGTGACCGTAGCCCTGCCGCTTCACAGTGAGCGTGCTTTTGTTTCCTACGTTGACCCGGCGCCCGACCCCGTTGAATTGGCCCACAGGCATATGAAGAAGCGGCGAATTCGACACCTGCACTTCAGTGGGCTGGTAGTTGACGGACGGCTGCCGGACCTGCTGCGCGAATGCAAGGCTGGCGCTGTTGAAGTGTCCATGGATTGCCAGCATCGCGAGCAAACTCTTGAGGACCCGCTGCTGCGCGAGATTCTTGGCCTGCTGGACCTGTTCATGCCCAACGCCGTGGAAGCCAGGAGACTGACTGGCAGGGCCGACGTAGACGGCGCAGCCCAGGACCTGGGCAAGATCGTCCCTACCCTGGTGATCAAGGAAGGCGACCGTGGCGCACGCTGCTGGCAAGGAGAACATTGTTACCACGCGCCCGCGCTGCCCGTCACTGTGACAGACACGACCGGCGCTGGAGACGTCTTCAATGCCGCGTTCATCGCTGCGCGCCTGGCAGGCGCCGATCCCCTGGTCTGCCTGCAACAGGGCACTGTCGCGGGTAGCCTGTCCACGCAAAGGGCCGGTGGCGCCAACTCCGCGCCGGACCGGGCGGCCCTTCAGAGAGCCCTTGTCCTCCACACAGAATTGCTCGCCGGATCCCCGGGAAAAGCGAATCCAGGAAATTTCTGATGGATTTGTTGACAGACCGAGACAATTGCGTTACCCTGGCTGTCATGATCAAAACTGTCGAAGGTCAGCGCATGTGTCTGTGTTGTTGTCCTTGTGCCATGGGCGCCGGGGAGTCTTTGCTCTGACAGGTCAGCTACAGGACAGACCTTTTGCGGCAGGTATTCCCCGGACCAGGCGTTCGGGGATTTTGTGTTAATGACGGCAGGTAGAGACATGCGGGTAAACAGCGAGTTGGTGTACAAGTCCATTGCGTTGAATTCCTGCACCTGTTGTCCCTGTTGTTCAGGTCCGCATCTCTAGCGATCCGGTGAATCACGCGCGCAACGAATGCGAGAGACCCCGGACAAGTCCGGGGTTTCTCTTGCAAGACCAAAGTGCAGGAGATGAAATGCAGCATTTCCAGAGCCACGTACGCGATGAACTGGACATTTGGCAAGACGAACTGGAGAGCGCGTCTCCCCAGGAGATCCTGCGATTCGCGGTCGATCAGTTTGGTGAAGGTCTGGTCGTCGTCACCAGCTTTCAACCGACGGGCATTGTTACCCTTCACATGCTGCAGCAAATTGCTCCCGGAACGAAAGTCATCACACTAGACACCGGCTTCCTGTTTCCGGAGACCCATCATCTGATCGAGGAATTAACGGCCCGCTTCGATTTACACCTCAATCGCATCTACCCGCAGTTGAACCCTGCGCAACAGGCGCTCGCTCATGGCCCGGAGCTGTGGGAACGGAACCCGGACCTGTGTTGCCATTTGCGCAAGGTATTGCCTCTGCGCAATGCCCTGCGCGACTACAGCGCCTGGATCGCAGGCCTCCGTCGCGACCAGTCTTCCAGACGATCCGGCATTTCCGTGATCGACTGGGACAACAACAACCAGTTGTTGAAGCTGTCCCCTTTCGCCACCTGGACGTCGGACCAGATCTGGGACTGGATTCACAGGCACGATCTCCCTTACAACGATCTGCACGCACAGGGCTACCCCTCCATTGGTTGCACCCATTGCACGCATCCCGTCTTCGAGGACAGCGCCGGACGCAGCGGGCGCTGGCAAGACTTTGACAAGACCGAGTGCGGTCTCCATTTCAGGCAGTTGCCGAATGTCGAGGGAGAATCCCGGCAATGAAATATCCTGTGTCCCTAAATCTGCGTGGCAGGACCTGTGTGTTTGTCGGTGGCGGCGCGGTGGCAGCGCGCAAAATCAACGGCTTGCTACACACAGGGGCGTCCATCGTGGTTATGTCTCCTACATTGCACGATGACCTGCAAAACCGGAATATGTGCGGAAGTCTGCATTGGTTACAACAGCGCTGGAGGTCAGGAAGCCTGCTGCCTCTGGCGCCGTCCCTGGTCTTCGCCGCCACGGACGATGCAGGCGTCAATCGGGAAGTCGCTGATGAAGCCCGCCAGTTAGGTGCCCTGGTCAACGTGGCCGACGACGGCCAGGCCGGCGATTTCGGCAGTATGGCCGTCTTGCGGCGTCCACCCCTGATGGTCGCACTGGACAGTGGCGGGGCCTCCCCTGCCCTCGTGCGCTGGCTGCGAGACAGGATCGCCTGCTGCATTCGTGAAGAACATGCCACCCTGGCGAGCTGGCTGGGAGAGTTGCGTCCGGGGCTGCGTGCTGACCTCCCGCAGCAGGATAGTCGTCAGGCCTTTTACCGCGACGTCCTCGAGTCCGACGTCCTTGCCTTGTTGGGGTCGGACAGGGAAGAAGAAGCGCGGAGCCTGATGAACAGCATGCTGGAAAACAGTCGGTGACGGCCCTGTTGCTGGCGGGTCACGGCTCTCACATCAGCCCGAGAACTGCCGGACTGGTCTGGTCCTACGTGGACCAACTGCGAGCAAAGGGCGTTGCTGACGAGATCAGCGCCTGCTTCTGGAAAGAACCGCCCTCCTTTCGCAATGCACTGGGCAATCTCTGTTCGGAGACGGTGGTTGTGGTGCCCGTGCTCGCCGCCGACGGCTATTTCGCGCGCACTGTGATTCCGACGGAAATGGGGCTGGAGGGCCCGTTTACGCGCGTGGGCCAACGTTGCATTCAATACACCAGGCCCCTGGGCCTGCATCCGCGACTGGGCGAGGTCTTGCATGACAGTGTGCTGAAACAGATGCAGGTGCTGTGTGCCGGGCCCAAGGAAGTAGCCGTGGCAGTCATCGGCCACGGGACACACCGGGATGCGCGCGGCAGGGAAGCTGCCCGTCACATTGCCCGGTCCCTGGCTGCCAAACTACCTGACTGTGACGTGCTGGAGGCTTACCTGGACGATGATCCGGCGATACCGTCGATCTATGACAGGACCGATGCACCGGTCATTCTGGCAGCGCCCTGGTTTTTGGCTCCCGGCTCTCACGTCAGCGTGGACGTGCCCGTGGCCCTCGGCTTGCCGGCCGGAGCTGCGAGTGGACGGTTCAGGGGACGTTCAGTATATTATTTGGATGCGCCGGGAACCGCCGACGTGGCCTGCGAACTAATCCTGGACCTGGCCCGTTCCTGTGAACCGGACATTGACTCCAGCGTTTCCCGCTCTGGTGGCGCCTGGAGTTGTTTTCCGGCTCAAGGCGCCCTGCACCTGTGGCAGGAAGTGTGCCGGCAGGAAAAGTTGACATTTGGAGAGTTACAACTTTCCCCCTCTTGTGTGCATCCAGTCGGCGGCGGGCGAAGGGGAACACGGGTGCGCAGCGCCGCGCAGTTGCGCCGGCTCGTTCGCGAACAGCCATTTCGCCCCTTGCCGGAAGCGCTGGGCTTGCCGACTGGCTGGTACGCTGAAACCGGCGACGCAGGGACGCTCGCCGCGGTCGTGGAGACTGTCTATCCAGGCGCCCTGGCGGACTGGTCCGCTGATCGGTGTGGAACGCTGGAGCCGGAGTCGCTGCAAAAAGTGGCGGCGCGACAAACAGGGAATTTCCGCAAGGTAGACAGCTTGTCGTCAAGGGACATCACCAGGCTCACCTCTCAACACTGTGGCCGCTGCGTTCGCCAGCCTTCATGGAACGGGGCCATTCCTGATCCAAATGCACTGCCCTGCCGCGAACCCTGCAATTTCTGGTTGAGCAAGGCGATTGCGTGATGGACCAGACGGGCAAGGTTTGGCTGGTCGGCGCCGGGCCCGGTGATCCGGACCTCATCACGCGCAAGGGACTGCGGCTATTGCAGTCGGCGGACGTCATCGTTTTCGACCGCCTCGCACCGCCAGAGCTTCTCGACGAGGCGCGGCCAGATGCCGTCCTGATCAACGTCGGCAAGGCGCCGGCCAGGCAGCGACTGTCTCAGGAACATATCAATGAAGTCCTGATCTCGCGGGCCCGCGGAGGAGCGCAGATTGTGCGCCTGAAAGGTGGCGATCCGCTTCTTTTTGGTCGCGGCGGAGAGGAAGCACTGGCCTGCCACGCTGCCGGCATTCCATTTGAAATTGTGCCTGGTGTTTCCAGCGCCTGTGCTGCGCCGGCCTATGCCGGGATTCCCCTTACCCAACGCGAAATCAGCAGCAGTGTGACCATCATCACCGGTCACGATTTACTGGAAGAGGGCCCGGCCCGCATTGATTACGACGCCTTGTCACAGATTGGCGGTACACTGGTCATTCTGATGGGTGTCAAGAGCTTGCCGCGCCTTCAGCGTCGTTTGCTGGAAGCCGGTCTTAACCCGCAGACGCCCGCCGCCGCCATCGAATGGGGCTGCGTCGCCGGCCAGCGCGTCATCGAAGCGCCGCTGACCAGGTTGGCCGACACAGCGGTCGCCCAGGCATTGCGCGCGCCGGCGATAATTGTCATCGGTGAAGTTGTGCGGTTGCGGCGCGCGGGAATGCGCTGGTTTGATTTGCCAACACAGGTTGAAGAACAATTGGGTGAAAGCAATGCCCTGCAAGCGATTCTGGAGGAGACATGAGCGATAGCTGGAAAGCCGCATTGCAGGACCGGATGCCGCAGGACTGGTCGCGCGAAATCGACATTTTCGAAGGCCAGATGGAATTGCGCCGCCAGGACCGTCTGGACGAAAAGGTGTTTGCCGAAACACGCCTGAGACGCGGCATATACGGGCAACGCTACGATAACGGGCAGCGACATGACGGCATCGAGACCCGTCCACTGGATTTCCCTTCCGGTGACCTGACGAAGGGCCCCGACACGATGTGGGATGCGCCAGGAATGCAGCGCATCAAGGTCCCCTACGGCGGCCTGTCCATCGCACAAATGGAGGCGCTGGCGGACCTGGCCGAGGAATACTCGGATGCCATTCTGCACGTCACCACCCGCCAGGACTTCCAGTTACACTATATTCATATCGACGACACACCAGACCTGATGCGGCGTCTGGCCGCGGTTGGCCTGACTACGCGCGAGGCCTGCGGCAATTCGGTGCGCAATGTCACGGCCTGCCCCCTGGCCGGCGTCTGCCGCGACCAGACTTTCGACGTCACACCCTACTCCGCTGCGCTGGCGGATTTCCTGCTGGGTCATGACGACGTGCAGGACTTCGGCCGCAAGTTCAAGGTAGCCTTTTCCGGTTGCGAACATCACGCCTGTGCCCTGGTGAACATGCATGATCTCGGCTTTCTGGCACGGACCCGCGAAGTGAACGGTGAAATTGAGCGGGGCTTCACCATCTATGTTGGTGGCGGGCTTGGCACCGTGCCGCATCAGGCTCAGGTGCTGGAGGAATTCGCCACAGTGGACGAAATCATGCCCATCTCGCAGGCGGTGTCGCGCGTATTCGCCCGTCATGGCGAAAAGCGCAACCGAAACCGGGCCCGGATCAAGTTCCTGGTCGCCAGCCTGGGCATCGAGGAGTTTCGTCGCCTGGTGCGCGAGGAGCGTGAGACCCTGCCGCGTGACGAAGCCTGGACCGACTGGATTGATGAAGTGCCGGTCGAATGGGAACGCCCGCTCAGGGCGGGCATGGCGCTCAATGGCAGCGATCGCCCGGCGGGATTCGACGAGTGGTACCGGACCAACGTCTATCGTCAGCGCCAGCCCGGCTACAGCGTCATTACGGTCAACCTGCCCCTGGGCGACATCACGTCCTGGCAAATGAGGCAGCTGGCGGACATCGCGCGCGAGTACGTCAGCGACAACGTGCGCACGACAGTGGAACAAAACATTGTGCTGCGCTGGGTGCCGGATGCGGACCTGCCGGCCCTCTTCGGCGCCCTGAAGGCCGTCGGCCTTGGCGACGCCGGCGCCGGCACCATCGTCGACATCACCGCCTGCCCCGGGACCGACACCTGCAAGCTGGGAATCGCCTCTTCAAGGGGGCTGGCCGCAGAGTTGCGCCAGCGCCTGGCGGTCCGCAACGCGACCATGCCGGACGCGGTCAAGGACCTCAAGATCAAGATCAGTGGCTGCTTCAACTCCTGCGGTCAACATCACGTCGCCGATATTGGTTTCTTCGGCAACAGTCGTCGCTCCGGCAACCACAAGGTGCCTCACTTCCAGGTGGTGCTTGGCGGCCAGTGGGACGAAAACGCCGGCAGTTTCGGCCTGGCCATGACGGCCGTGCCAGCCAAGTCTGTACCCGAGGTTCTGGACGCCCTGACAGACCGTTACGTCGCCGAGCGGGAGCGGGGCGAGACCTTCCAGAGTTGGGTGCGTCGCCTCGGGCGCAAGGAAGTCCGCGCCATGTTCCAGCAGTGGACCAAACTGCCCACCTACGAGGAGAAACCCGACCTGTTTCTGGACTGGGGCGATTCGCGCAGCTATTCCATTGGCGACATCGGTGTTGGCGAATGCGCCGGCGAAGTTGTCTCGCTCTTTTCCATCGAAATCTCAAAGGCCGAATCCGAACATTTTGATGCATTACTGGCGTTGGATGAGGGCGACTATCGACAGGCCGAGGGGCGCAGTTACCAGGCCATGCTTATGGCAGCGCGAGCCCTGATACGCACGCAGTATCTTGATGTCAGCCTGGAAGCCGACGACATAGTCAGCGAGTTTCGCACGCGTTTCTACGATACCGAGTTGTTCTTCGATCGCTACGCGAAGGGCAAGTTTGCGCGCTATCTGTTTGCGCGCTATGCCAGCCCGCCTGCGCGCAACGGTGAGCGGGAAGCCCGGCAGCGAATAGAGGAAGCGCAACTCTTTATCGAGGCCACGCACAGCGCCGAAGCCCGTATCAACGGCGTCATTGTGAATCCGGCCTGACCATGCTGCAACGGATAGGCACGAAGCTCTTCCTGAAAGAGGGATGCGACCCGGACCCTGCCGCCCTGATTCCGGTCATGCAGGGCTGGATTCAACGGCGGCAACTGCCGGGGTTGCTGATTGACGTGGCAGATTACAGCCACGTGCATCACGGCCCCGGAATCATGCTTATCTGCAACGAGGGGGACCTCAGTGTCGACTTCGCTGAAGGGCGGCCCGGGATTCTCTACATGCGCAAACGCAAACATGCCCCGACTCTCCCGGACGGCCTGTTGGCCTGCGTGCGCCAGTGCCTGTTGGCGGCGGAGTTGTTGCAGCGAGAGGACAGCCTGCCCGGTCTGCAGCTGGATCTTCGGCAGACGCGGGTGATTTTTTCCGATCGGCTGCGGGCGCCAAACACGCCGGAGGCTTTCGCGTCCAGACGCGGCGAACTGGCCCTGTTCGCATACCGCCTGTACGGCGACGCCAGCCTGGACCAGGTCCATGACGACCCGCGGGAAAACCTTGCGGTCTCGGTTGTCGCTGCCGACGATCACAGCCTGGCCAGTCTCCTGGGTCGCACGGCTGCTGCGAGCGTGTCCTGAGCCGTCTTCGGGAGAGACCGTGGCCGAACAACCCAATATCATTTTCATCATTACCGACCAGCAGCGCTATGACAGCATAGGCGCGCTTGGCTTCCCCTGGGCGGACACGCCCAATCTGGACAGGCTGGTCGAAAACGGCGCATCCTTCGACAATTACTTCATCACCGCGCCATCCTGCGCGCCTGCCCGCGCCAGTCTGTTCACCGGATACTGGCCGCACGTGACCGGCGTTCTGCAAAACGCTGACCCCTGGCGACGTTCCTGGGTGGAGCGCCTTGCAGAGAGCGGCTACCACTGCGTCAACATCGGCAAGATGCACACTTTTCCCTACGAGACTCCGCTGGGATTTCACGAACGCTACGTCGTCGAAAACAAGGACCGCTACCTGGAGGGGCGCTACTACTTTGATGAATGGGACAAGGCCCTGCGCATTCGGGGCGAGGTCAAGCCGGGGCGCGAACTGTACCGACAGTTGCCCGACTACCGAGAAAGCCTGGGCGCTTTCGACTGGACCTTGCCCGCAGACCTGCACCCGGATGTTTTCGTTGGCGACATGGCGCGCTGGTGGCTCGAGTCCTGTCCCCGGACGCAACCGCTCTTCCTGCAAATCGGTTTCCCGGGCCCGCACCCGCCTTATGACCCTCTGCCACATTTCACCGAGCCCTATCGGGAACGGGACCTGCCCTTGCAGGACGTGTTGCAAGAGGATCTGGACGGACAGCCCGGCCCCTTCAGGCAGTTACGCGAGCACAACTTCAACATCGATCATGACGCCGTCGTCCATCTGCCGAATCCAACGCAGGAACAGCGTCATCGTCAACGTGCCTACTACCTCGCCAACGTCACGATGATTGACGAAAAGATCGGTCAGTTGCTGCGCACACTGGACGATCGTGGGTATCTGGAGAATACCATCGTAATCTTCACCTCCGACCACGGCGACTGCCTGACCGACCATGGTCACAGCCAGAAGTGGACGATGTACGATACGGTTATGCGCGTGCCGCTCATTTTTTGTTCGCCGGGCCGGGTGGACGCCGGGCAGCGCGTTCTCGGCATGTGCCAGCTGATGGATGTCGGCCGGACGATCCTTGACCTGGCCGGCGTCCCGGCTCCGCCTGACATGCAGGCGCAATCACTGTTGCCGGCCCTGAATGCCGACACCTTGCCGGACTGGCAGCCACGTGAGCTGGTCTTTGCCGAGCACCCGGCCGACGGCATCTACGAAGGTCCCTACATGACGATGGTGCGCAGCCGGCACTGGAAACTCGTGCATTTTCAGGATTCGGAAGAAGGCCAGCTATTCGACCTGCGGGTGGATCCGGACGAGTTTTGCAACCTCTGGGACGATCCCGCGGCGGCCGGGTCAAAAGCCGGGCTGTTGGCCGCTTTGCTGGATTGGCGCATCCAGAGCGGTCTGCAAACGCGCAATCGATGGCAGGAGTGGCGCCAGGGTTTCAGCGGCGTCACACCGCCCATTTCAGGCAAACCACGGCGGGCAACTCCAGTTCCTGGCCCGTCGCTTCCAGGGCGCCCGTGTCAGAATCGACCCGGAAGCTGGTGATGTTGGCTGAATCCTGGTGGGCCGCCAGCAACCAGTTCCCATCAGGTGTCAACGTAAAGTCACGAGGCGTCCGACCGCCGCTGGCATGGATCGAACGTTGCACCAGGGATTCGCTATCGGCATCAAACTCGAAGACGGCGATGCTGTCGTGCCCACGGTTGGAGGCGTATACGAAGCGACCCTGCGGATCAACATGGATGGCGGCGCATGTGTTGAAGCCCATGGAATTGAGTGGCAGGGTGGATAGCGATCCCAGGCGCGTGAGTTCGCCGGCATCCGGGTCGAATCGGAAGACCGTCACACTGCAGGACAGTTCGTTGACTACAAATGCATGGCGTCCGTCCGGGTGAAACGCCAGATGACGCGGGCCGGCGCCCGGCGCCGACATGGCCTGTCCATGCGGCACGAGAATGCCATCCTCAAGTCGATAGATGATGACCTCGTCCTTGCCCAGGTCGGCCACAAGGAAGAATCGCCCGGACGGATCGGGCACGATGCAGTGGGCGCGCGGCCCATCCTGGCGTGAAGGATCGACCCGCGTCGCGCCTTCGTGCTGCACCAGGCTGCTGGTCGGCAACAGACTGCCATCATCACGCAGGGGCAAGGCGGCCACACTTCCCCCGGCATAGCAGGCGACCAGCGCGTGATCGCCGGTCGTCCAGACGTGACAGGCACCCAGGCTCGCGACCGGTTCACAGTTCAGCAAGGAAAGAGACCCGTCAGAAGGATCGATCGCAAGGGCGCAGACGGCCGCCGTGTTCCCGTCGCCATCATCGGCCCTGGAAGCGATGGAATAAACCCGCTGGCGGCCGGCATCGACGGCGAGATATGTCGGGTCCGCCACGCCCTTCAGGACCCTGGCAACGCGCAGAGTTCCACTTTCCGTATCGAACCAGCAGGAATAGATTCCTTCGCCGCGCCCGACCGCATTAGGCATTTGACGTGTGTAACTGCCCGCCAGCAAAAGTAGTTCCTTCCTGTTTGCAGCTTTCATGCAATCCCGTCCTGACGTCTGAATATTGTCCAGTGCAGACTTTACCCGCGCAGGTATCCTGCCACAATGCAGACCTGCCAATGGTCGGCGAATCGTCTATACTGATGAGGTCTTTGGCAAGGGATCGCAACTTCATATGGACACAATTTCCGAAGCGATGCGCCGCAGCATGCGCCTGTGGGCCTGCGGCGTCACGGTAGTTACGACCAGCCATGCCGGAAAGAGCGCGGGCATGACGGCCAGTTCCTTCACCTCGATTTCGCTGGAGCCGCCGCTGATTCTGGTTTGTCTGCACAAGGAAGCCGGCACCAGTCTGCTCCTGCAGCAAAGCGCATGCTTCGGGGTTTCGATTCTGGGTGAAGAACAGGAAGAGTATTCCTCGTTGTTCGCCGGTTATACGGAAGTGCCGCCAGACGTCGACCGCATCGATACGGTGCCGACTTTCGTCGTCGAGACCGGGTCGCCCTTGCTGGAGGAAGCAATCGCCTGGATGGACTGCCGCGTCTTCGGTATGCATGACGGCGCCACCCACCACGTCATCATCGGCGAGGTCGTGGCAACCGGCCGCCGGGAGGATCCGGCCTGGCCGCTCGTCTATCACAATCGCGCCTATCGCCGTTTCCGTCGTGAGGTTTGACCCGACTGCCCCGTTGACGTCGGCAGAGCGCGCCACTAGAATGCAGCCAGTTCCCGTGAACCTGGTGGAAGACGGTCCAACACACAGGCATGTTTGAGAGCCTTAGTAAACGGCTTCAGGCCACGGTAGATCGCCTTGGCAGGTCCGGTCATCTAACCGAGCGCGACGTCAGCGAGGTCATGCGCGAAGTGCGCATCGCCTTGCTGGAAGCCGACGTTTCACTGCCAATTGTCAAGTCATTTGTCCGGCGTGTCCGTGAACGGGCGCAGGGCGCGGAGATTCTGCGCAGCCTGAAACCCGGCCAGATGGTCTTGAAGATCGTTCACGAAGAATTGATCACAACGCTGGGTGAACCGGGCCGCCTCGATTTTCGCGGCAGTGTAAAGCCACACGCCATCATGCTGGTGGGGCTGCAGGGCACGGGCAAGACCACGACAGCGACAAAGCTTGCCGTGCAATTGAGGCGCGAGGGACGCTCGCCCATGCTGGTGGCCTGCGACACGGTGCGACCGGCCGCAGTTGATCAGTTGGTGACACTTGCCAGACAGGTTGACGTGCCGTATTTCGAGGAGGGCGTCGGCGTAAACCCGGCGAGCATCGCTGCGCACAGCCTCAAGGCTGCGGCGAGCGAGGGCGCTGACGTGGTGATTCTGGACACTGCGGGTCGACTGCAAATCAACGACGACCTGATGGCTGAATTGCAGGAGATCAAGAGACGGACCTCACCCGCCGAAATTCTGCTGGTGGCCGATGCCATGACTGGCCAGGAAGCCGTGAACATCGCGCAGGGTTTCAACGACAAGGTCGGGATTACAGGGTTAATCCTGACCAAGGTGGACGGCGACGCAAGGGGCGGCGCAGCGATTTCCATGCGCGCCGTCACCGGCGTGCCGGTAAAGTTTTTGTCCACCGGGGAAAAGATCGACGGTTTCGAAGTGTTCCACCCGGACCGCCTCGCATCGCGCATCCTTGGCATGGGCGATGTGCTTTCCCTGATCGAACGGGCGCAGGAAGAGTTTGACGAAGCCGAGGCGCAGGACCTTCAGGAAAAGATGCTCAGGGATGAATTCACCCTGCAGGAATTCCTGGAGAATCTGCGCCGTGTCCGCAAGATGGGTCCCCTGGGGCAACTGCTCAACATGGTTCCGGGGATGGGACGCTTGCAGGAGCACGTCGATCAGGAAGAAATGGAACACAACCTGCGCAAGGTCGAGGCAATCATCCTGTCCATGACGCCGGCGGAACGGGCCCGCCCCAAACTGTTGAATGCAAGCCGTCGCAAACGCATTGCGCGTGGCAGCGGCCTGCAGGTCAGTGATGTTAATCAGGTTGTCAGGCAACACCGTGACATGCGCAAGCTGATGCGGCAAATGCGGCGCGGGCGGATCAAAATGCCCGGCGCGCTGCCGCAGGCGATGGGCCAGGGTTGACTCCCCTTCCCCAACTGTCATCATGTCACGTTTTCTGTAGACAGTGGCTCCCCGCCACATGGGCGCATGGGAGCGGTGTTCACAAGGAGAGAGTCGGATGGTTCGTATTCGTCTGCGTCGTACAGGACTTCGCAAGCAACCCAGTTACCGCATCGTCGTGGCTGACCAGCGCAGCCCGCGCAACGGTCGTTTCATCGAGGTGATCGGTCATTACAATCCCCGGACGCGTCCCAACACCAACGTGGTTGACGAGGAGCGCGCACTCTACTGGCTGGGGGTCGGCGCGCAGCCGAGCGACCGTGTGCGCAAGATCTTCACCATCACAGGTACCATGGGGCGTTTCGATCGCTTGCGCAAGGGCGAGGAACTGGAAGCGTTGCTGGCCGAGGCGGCGGCGGAGCGCGAGGCAGCCGAGCCGGTCAGCCCCAGGACCAGTTTCCCGGTTGCTGAGGCCGCAGGCCAGGACGCTCCGGCATGAGCGGCGGCAGAAACTGGTGCCAGCGCCAGCAGCAGTCCAGACCGCCAACCAACCTTGAGGACCTCGTTGGCTATATTGCCAAGAGTCTCGTCAACGATCCCTCGCAGGTGCGGGTACGGCAACGAAACACAAACTCGGCCACGGTCATAGAATTGCGTGTCGCACCCGAAGACATGGGCCGCGTTATAGGTCGCGAAGGACGGGTCGCCAATGCCATTCGCGCCCTGTTGCGCGTCGCCGACCGTCACCAGCAGGGTGAAAGACAACGCAAACACGTCATCCTCGAGATTTCCTGATCCATGGGGCCGACAACTGAAGCCGGGCCGGAGGAAAGGACCGGACCATCCTTTCTCCTGCTCGGACACGTTTTGCGGCCTCACGGATTGCATGGCGAACTGCGGGTGCGGCTACTGACAGACTATCCGGAACGGATCGGCGATCTGCCTCAAATCTACCTGGCCACGGACCTGGAGGCTCGCGATGTCCAGGTCTGGCGCGTAGAACACATGCGCATGCATCGGCAATTCGGCCTGCTCAAACTGCATGGCGTCAATGACCGCAATGCCGCCGAATTGTTGCGCGAACTCAAGGTGCTGGTTGCCATAGATGACGCCGTACCTCTGGAGGAAGACGAATTCTATCTGTACCAGTTGATAGGGCTACGCGTCATAACTGAAGAGGGTTGCGAACTGGGAACAATCCAGGACATTATTGAGACGGGCGCCAATGACGTCTACATCGTAAAGGGCCCAGGTTCTGGAGAGATCTTGATCCCTGCGACCGCAGAAACCATTCTGGAAACCCGCATTGCCGACGGCTATTTGCGCGTGCAACTGCCGGACGGATTGCTCTCCGACTGACTGGTTTCGATCTTCCTGTGAAAAACACCCTTAACCCTGCAGGCTCGCAACGCCCGCCGGAAGCCCGCCTGGCATGTCTGGGTCTCAGTCTGGTGTCGGGAATCGGGCCCAGGCGGCTGGAACGTTTGCGCCGTTACTTCGACGATATTGGGGATGCCTGGCTGGCCAGTGAACAGCAACTTGCGCAGGCCGGCCTGGACCGACGGCTGCGGGGTCGGCTCGTCGCGTTAAGGCGCGAACTGGACCTGGAGCGCGAAGTCGAGCGCATCAGGGCCCGTGGCGCGGAATTCCTGACCCTGCTGGACGACGGCTATCCGGAAGCCCTGCGCAATATATCTGACCCACCCCTGACCCTGTACTTCCGCGGGGAATTGTTGCCAGGGGATCGCCATGCCCTTGGCCTGGTGGGGACGCGCAAGGCCACAAGCTACGGTCGCGACGTGGCGGGCCAACTGGCCCAGGACCTGGCCCGGCAGGGCATCACCGTCATCAGCGGCCTGGCTTACGGGATCGATGCCGCCGCCCACCGCGGCGCACTGAAAGGCGGTGGGCGAACTCTGGCAGTGCTCGGCAGTGGCGTGGATGTGATTTATCCTGCGAATCACCGCCAGCTGGCCCAGGAGATTTGCCGAAACGGGGCCCTGATCAGCGAGTATCCGCCGGGAACCCTGCCGGAGGGGCGCAATTTTCCGCGGCGCAACCGGCTCATCAGCGGGTTGTCGTTGGGCATTCTGGTGGTACAGGCACCATTGACCAGCGGGGCCATCATCACGGCCAACATCGCTGGCGAACAGGGCAGGGAAGTATTCGCCGTACCGGGCAACATCCTTGATTCTGCCAGCGCGGGCTGCCACCGTTTGATTCAGGATGGCGCCAAACTGGTCACCGGCGTTGGTGACATACTTGATGAATTGAATCTTGCCTGGACGCGTGCGGAATCGGCCGATGTGGCCAGACAGGTCGTTCCCGCCAATGAAAGCGAGGCCAGATTGCTCGCATCGCTGGAAGCCGAGCCGACGCACGTGGATGATCTCGCCCGTAAATGTCAAATGCCTGTCGCGACAGTCAGCAGCACCCTGACGATACTGGAGTTGCGTGGGCTTGCGCGAAAGGTCGGGCCCATGCAATATTCGCGCAGCCAGCCTGTCTGAAACGGGGAGTTCAGCATGACGGCCCATTTCTATGCGATGATTCTTGCCGGTGGCGGAGGTACGCGACTCTGGCCCATGAGCCGTCAGGACAGACCCAAGCAATTGTTGCCTCTGACAGAAGCCGAACGTTCCCTCTTTCGCGTCAGCGTGGAGCGTCTCGCTCCCCTCTTTCCGCCGGAACGGATCTACGTGGTCACCAGCCGCTCCTGTTTTGACGAGATGCACGCCGACGTGCCAGCGATCCCCTCCGCCAATTACATCGTGGAACCCTACGGTCGCAATACGGCGCCGGCAGCCGGTCTGGGCATGACCGTGATCAACCAGCGCGACCCTCTGGCAACGGTCGCCATTCTCACAGCAGACCATCACATACAGGACGTTGAACGATTTCTGAAAGCGCTGGAGGCCGCGAGGCAAGTCGCCGGCAAGGGAAAGGTTGTCACGCTTGGATTGAGGCCGAATCATCCCTCGACCGGATTCGGTTACATTCATCAGGGAGAGCATTGCGATCGAATTGCTGATTTTGACGTCTTCAATTCCCTTGGATTCGTCGAAAAGCCCGATGAAGAAACCGCTACCGGCTTTCTGCGATCCGGGGAGTACAGCTGGAATTCCGGTATGTTCATCTGGACCACGCAGCGGGCGATGGAAGAATACGAGCGTCAGCAGCCGATGATGTACGGCCAGCTCAAGACAATTGGCGAAGCGCTCGACAGCCCTGCCTGGGTGGATACGCTGGAGAGCAACTGGGACAACATCCGCAACATTTCCATCGACTTTGCCGTCATGGAAAACGCCCGTGACATGGTCGTCATTCCCGTGGATATTGGCTGGAATGACGTCGGCAGCTGGGGATCGCTGTTTGACGTGCTGGCGCTGGACCGGGCGGGCAACCATTTTCGTGGCCATACAGCGGCAAACGTCGTGCTGGACACCTGCAACACGCTGGTCTACAGTGACAAGTTGACGGTCACGATTGGCATCGAAGACCTCATCGTCGTCGAGACACCGGACGCCCTGCTGCTATGCCACAAGGACCGCAGCCAGGACGTACGAGAAGTGGTCAGCAAGTTGTTAACCACGAAGAACTACAAATACCTCTAACGATTGGAATCCGGTTTCATGGAAGATGCGCTGACGGCGTACTGCTTCGGTTGTAAGGAAAAGCGCGAACTCAACAGTCCCGAGGCGGTCTATACGGCAAACGGTTCACCTGGTTCACGGGGCAAGTGTGACGTCTGTGGCACGACCCTCTTTCGCATGGGCGCCACCGACGCTCACGACGGCCTCCCCAAACCCGAAGCGGCAACGCGACCCAAAAGAAAGAAGGGCGGCAGGAAACAATCACGATCCAGAACGACGCGAAGGCGCAGGATCGGGAAGCTGGTCATCGTCGAATCACCCACCAAGGCGCGGACGGTGCGAAACTTTCTGGGCTCCGGCTATACCGTCGAATCCTCTGTGGGGCACATCCGTGACCTGAAACGAGGCCGTAACGCCGTCGACGTTGCCAACGATTTTGAGCCTTCCTGGAGCATTCCCAAAAAGAAACGTGACGTCGTCAAGAGACTGAGCGAATTCGCGGACAGTGCCGATGAAATCTTTCTCGCAACCGATCCGGATCGCGAGGGCGAGGCGATTGCCTGGCACCTGACGGAAGCGACCGGCATGGACGCCGGGCGCACCCACAGGGTTGTTTTTCACGAAATTACGGACCACGCCGTCCGTGAAGCCTTCGCCAACCCGCGCGACATTAACCAGGAACGCGTGAACGCCTATCTGGCCCGTCGCATTTTGGACCGTCTGGTTGGTTACGACGTGGGCTCGGTTCTCAAGAAAAAGGTCAGCAACCAGTTGACTGCAGGTCGCGTGCAGAGCGTGGCCGTCCGTCTGGTCGTCGAACGGGAGCGGAAAATCAGGGACTTTGTGCCGCAGGAATACTGGACGATCGATGCTGATCTGGACAAGGAGAATGTCAACGGGTCCGATGCAGTTCAGCGTTTTCGCGCGCGACTGGTACGCATTGGCGCAGAGGCCATTCGCCCGGAGCCGGGTTCCAGCCCGGCCAGCCAGTCGGAAGTGGAACCGCTGCTGGATTCACTACGGCGCTGTCACTATCAAGTCGACTCAGTGCGCCGCGGAACGTCCGTGAGCCGGCCGTCAGCGCCATTTACGACCAGCACCCTGCAACAAACCGCCTCCAGTCGGCTGGGAATGAACCCGGCCAACACCATGCGCATCGCGCAGCAACTCTATCAGGGCATCGAACTCGGTGAAAAGGGAACGACAGGCCTCATCACCTATATGCGCACGGATAGTGTCAACGTGTCGCGGCAGGCGCAGCGTGATGCCCGTCAATTCATCCGCAAGAGCTTCGGTAAGGAATACCTGCCGGACAAGCCCCCCGTTTACCGGACGCGGGCGCGCAGTGCCCAGGAAGCCCATGAAGCGATTCGTCCCACCCTTGTGCAGTTGCGGCCGGATGATGTCAGTAACTCGTTGTCCCCGGAACAGTTGCGACTTTACCGATTGATCTGGCAGCGATTCGTCGCCAGCCAAATGGCAAACGCCAGCTACGACACCATCCGCGTCGACATAGGAGCATCCAGGGAAGAACCGGCGCAAGACTTCCTCTTCCGGGCGTCCAGCCGTACGTTGCGCTTTCCGGGCTTCCTTGCCGTAAGTGACGACAGAAGTGCCGGGGACAGAGAACGCCCTGATTTGCCGAAGCTCGCCTGGGGCGACGCGCTGCAACTGTCGCAACTTTTGCCAGAGCAGCACTTTACCCAGGCGCCTCCCCGTTTGACCGAGGCCAGTCTGGTGAGGGCTTTGGAGGAGCGCGGAATCGGGCGGCCCAGCACTTATGCCAATATCATCGCCAAGATAAAGCAGCGGCACTACGTAACCCGGGAAGGGCGCCACCTTGTACCTACGTCCATCGGCTCAACGGTGGTGGATTTGTTGCTGGAATATTTTCCGGACGTGATGGACTACGAATTCACCGCGCAAATGGAAGACAAGCTGGATGAGATTGCCGGTGACCGGCTTGCCTGGCGTCCCATGCTGGGTGAGTTTTATGAACCTTTTCAGCGCCGGCTGGAATTCGCGCGAGAGCACATGCCGGTCTCGCCCGTGGAGCAGCCCATAGGTCGGGATTGCCCCGAATGCGGAGGGGAGAACACCCTGGTGACGCGACTTGGCCGCTTCGGCATGTTCATTGCCTGCAACCGGTTTCCTGAGTGTACGCACCGAGAATCTTTGGGGATGGGTATCGCCTGTCCCCAATGCGGTGTGGAACACGGCGGAGAACTGGCGCAGCGTCGCACCAGGAACGGGCGGACCTTCTACAGTTGTGTGCGTTACCCCAATTGCGACTTCAGCACCTGGGACCGGCCCCTTCGCCAGCCCTGCCCGTCCTGCGGTCAACTCTTGCTTGAACGCGGCCGCGGCAGGGTGCGTTGCAGCCAATGCGATCTTGAGTTTGCAGAAGACGCTCTTGAACAGGCGGAACCGGCGAGCTCCTGACACAAGACGTTGTTTTGCATGTCAGCACCATTCGCTAAAATAGTGGCGCTTCATGCTCAACATGGTTTGGGGGGCGAAGCCTGTGCGTCGTTTGAAGAGCGCCATTTCCGGTACTTTTGCAGCCTTTAATGAATCCGCCGTGCGCAAGGCCATGCCGCAGCGACGTTCCCTGCTGCTGATGGTCTTGCCCTTTCTGCTGGGGCTTGGCTGGGCGTATTCCATTTCGCCAACAGTTTACCGCGATGCAGCCCCCGCCCAACTCGCGCAGGGCTGGCAAAATATTTGGGCACAACTGTTGGTTGAGCGCTACCGCCTTGCGGTCAATACGGCCGTTACCAGCCCGGAATTCAATGAGAACCTGGTCCGCCTGCTCAGTGCCGTGGACGATCCCGTCGGTATCGTGCGTTCCCTTGGCATCAGCGATGCGGGCTTCCTGCCCCTGGTGGAACGGGCACAATTGACCAGCATGGCAGCGCCTCCCGAGCCCAACGTACAGGGTGACGCGGAGCCCTTCGTGGTGGGTCCAATCGTGGTAGTTCTTGGCGCCATCGTCCTGACCCTTGTCAACCGACTGGTGTTGCAACCCACCGTAGTCGCAGGAGTTCAGGCCCTTTGGCGTCGACGTCCGGGTTCTGTGAGCATGCCGACAGTCCCCTCTCATCTTCGTCGTCGGGAGCCGGAAGCAATTCACAGCGGTGACACAGAAGCCGGGCAGGCCGTATTGCGACGATTGTCCGTGTATCAGGGCGGCAGCGCCGACTACGACGATTCCTGGGAGATTCAGGCGAATGACAAGGCATTCCTTGGAGAATGCGGTGTAACGGCGGCCGATGCCGGGACCCATGGCGTAGCCAATGTTTCTGCACTGGAAGCCTGGCTGTTCGACAAGGACGATCCTGTTCGCTCCATGACCACCATATTTGCCACGGGTCTTGTCATCAATGACCCGACGGCCCGGGCCCAACTGGAGACCAGAGGCAACATCGTCCCTCTCGAACCTGGCGCCACGGCGTATCTGGAGACCAATGCATTGCGCCTGCGCGTTCGCGTTATCGACGTCGTGTGGGGCGCCACGGGCAATGCGCCTTCAAACAGTTTCCTGGAAAGTGCGACCACGGAGATCTCGGTCTGGCACAAGGGCGGCTTCATCGACCAGGGATCTCATACGGCGCCGACCTTGCCTGCCCTGAACCCTGCGCAAGCGACCCGACCTCACTCGCCTCCATCCCGGGCTGCAGGTCGGACCCGGACCTCCGGCTCTTCGGCGGATGTTACCGGCCCCGTGGTCCCGCCCCAGGAAGACCCCTTTGATGGCCAGGACGATTTCAGACCGGTTGGCTAGGGAAAGACCCGCAAACAGCGGGTCAGTCGGCGAACACCGCGCTCTTATTCGATGTTGTGAATTCGGACGGTCATTTCGCCGCCGGGGGTGCGCACCCGCACCTTGCTGCCCTTGCGGCAACCCAGCAGGGCCCTGCCTATAGGGCTTTCGTGGGAAATTTTTCCTTCGCGAGGATTGGCCTCGGCGGCTCCCACAATTCGATAGGTCTCGTCTTCCTGCTCGCCAATTTCGCGGATGGTGACGACTGAACCCAGACGCACCAACCCCTGGTTTTCCCCTTCGTTGATGATCCTGGCCTGGCGCAAGACGACTTCCAGGTACTGTATCCGTCCTTCTACAAACGCCTGTTGCTCCCGGGTGTCGTGATAGTCTGCGTTTTCCTTGAGGTCGCCCTGGGCCACCGCTTCCTTGAGTTTGCGCGCCAGCTCGGGCCTTTTCACGTTTAGCAACTGCGTCAGTTCGCGTTGCAATTCAAGCTTGCCTTCTGCAGTCAGCCAGACCGGTTCTGTCACGTTTCTCTACCTGCCGGGTAAAGACCCTTACACCTGTTTCCTGAAATCAGTATAGTCAGGCAGATTTACCACTGCAAGACAGCGCTTGCGGTCTGTTGCAAAAATTGACGGCCGGCAGAGATGCCGTTACAATAGAGTGGATGCCCTTGGCGGGAGAATAACGATGGCTGATACAATTCAGATTGACGCCCCGGTCCTTAGTGTGACCCCCAATGCCGTTACTGTCATTCGGAACCTGTTGACCGAACGTTCGATTCCCAACCACGCGCTGCGGGTTTTTGTCAGCGGCGGCGGCTGTTCCGGCATGCAATATGGCATGGCCTTTGAGGAAAACGCCCGGGACTTCGATCGGGTCGTTGAGATTGATGGCGTGCGACTACTGGTCGATCCCACCAGCCTGATGTATCTGCAGGGCGCCACCATCGACTATATCGACAGCCTGATGGGCGGCGGTTTCCGAATCGACAACCCCAATGCCGTTTCCAGTTGCGGTTGTGGTCATTCCTTCCGCAGCGACGAAGGCGCTGATGGCGACGCCTGCTGTTCAAGCGGATCCTGCAGCCATTAGTTAGCGGCTGCGCAGGGAATACAGAACCAGACCCAGCAGGCCGCCCGTAGCCAACAAGGCAATTGGAACGGCTGGTGGTATACGCTCCGGAATTCCAGGCACCTGCTGCCGGGATTCCGTAGTTTCCGTTTCTATCTGGTCAAGTGGGGTGGCAGTAGACAACACAAGTTTGGGAGGAAAGGTGTAGGTGGGCAACAGGTTGTTGCCACCGCTGGTCTCTCCCCGCACTGCCGCCGACAGGTCCACCTCGCGTCCTGGCAATTCCAGAATTCTTGCACTTGCAGTCATTGTCAGCACGGCGCCAGGCGTTAGTGTGAAGGCCGCCTGGGTCCGGGTTGCATCGACCTGCACCCGGGAGATCGCCGGCGGAGCTGCCAGAATCAGGTTCGGAATGCTGCCTGCATCGCCAGTTATGGTCACAAGCTCCTCGAAAACCCACGCTCGGCCGTCCGGCGCGGAGAGAAACTGAATCTGCAACCAGCGGAAACGGCGCCCCAGAACCGGATACAGTTCCCCGGCCTGAATCGTTCCCAATCGATCTGATTCGATGTCGGCGTCCGCTCGCACATTGACCGGGCCGGCTTCCGCCTTTGCCTCCAACATGACAATTGCAGGCGTGGGCGTCCACGTGGCAGTCGGTGAAGCGACCGGCAAAAGGGCAGGGACGCCCCCTTCAGGGATATTGATCCGCACAGGCGTCGACGTGGCAATTTCCTGCGCCCTCGTCGCCACCGGCAAGAGTAACAGGGCCAGCAATATCACGTTTCGCAGAAAACGGGGAGAGGGATACCTCACGACTTGCCGTAGTCCCAGATGCCGATCCAGCCCGGCGCCAGGGTTGTCGGCCCGTCACTCATGCGATCGACGTCCAGCAATTGCACGAGAGGACCGCCCTGGCGCAGTTCGCCATAGACCAGCTGGCGGCTGTCCGGTGACCAAAGGCGATGGCTTTGCGCAAACTGGTCGAAATAGGTGATGTAATAGAGCATTTCCTGCGTCGGCAAAAAAGGCGGGCTGACCAGGGTTTCACCGCTCTCCAGATCGAGCAAGCGCCAGCGCAGCCGCGGAAATGACGTTGCTGCCTGGGCCAGGAGCCCGCTTCCACGTGAAGCGCTGACGTTCCGTGCCGGGATGTCAAACTCCAGCCAGGCAATGCGCTTTCCATTGGGTGCCCAGACAAAGGCCAGGACGCCATCTGTCAGACTGCCGGTCAGGCGTACCCCACTTGCGGCGTCCGAAACGACCAGCGGTCCATATCCATTGGTCGTTTGCTCGCGCCAGGCGACGCTTCGACCGTCCGGAGACCAGTTGAAGGCCACCGCACCTTCAAGGCCTCCCGCCAGCGGCAGACTGTCTTCTCCGTCTTGCACGACCAGGGCGCTGCGGCCATCCGGCTGTCGCACTCCCAGCAACAGACGATCGTCAACCGGCGACCACTGCGGGGCCTGTATTCTGCCAGGCGTCGCATCAAGAGTGGCCTGAATTCGATCTTCAGAAACGTCGTAAATGTCGAAGCGACGATTGTTGCGTTGCAGCAACAGACGGCCGCCGTCCGGGCTCCAGCTGAAATAGAATGGTGGGCCACCCCGCAGGCGAACGCTGCCTCCGACCGTCGCGGGCGCATCCCTGACCAATTCCACGAACATGCCCTGGGTGTTGTTGCTCAGCAAAAGGGCCAGTACGCGACAATCCGGGTCGTCGGCGCAGTCTTCCGGTGACCAGTACGCGTAGTTGAATGCTTCAGCGCCCAGGTAAACCTGGCGTGCCGGCGCGCCTGGCTCATGCTGGACCCACGCTGTGAAGACCAGTTTTCCATCGGCAATTTCATGTCCGAACCAGGCGAGGCGTCCGTCCAGGGACCAGGTGGGCCACAAATAACGGCGGAGATCGGCGCTGTCACTGGTCAACTGGACCTGAAGTTCCTGCGCGGCATCATAACGCCACACGTTGAAATTCGTATCGAGCCAGGCGATGTGTCCCCTGGTCGATTCCTGCCCTGACACGACACCAGCCAACATCAGCAGCAGACAAAGAGCAATCGTTAACCTTGCAGGCCGCATCGCGCTCTCCGTTCCCTTATTCTGCCTGATTTCAGAGTATACCAATCCCGGCATCGGTGATATATTGGCAGAGTGTGAAGCGCGGGAGGTCTGAATGGCGAGCAAACAGGAGATTGCCCAGATTTTTGAGGACATCGCCAACAATCTGGATCCGGCAGTGACGGACGACCTGAACGCCACCATTCAGTTTGACCTCGACGGCGACAATGGCGGTCTCTACTGGGTAAAGGTGGGTGAAGGAGAGGTTCTGAGCGGGACCGGACCGGCCGAAAACCCGGAGATGACGCTATTGGCGCTGGCGGATGACTGGGCAGCTCTGGTAGATGGCGAGCTCAACCCCATGCAGGCTTTCATGAGCGGTCGCCTCAAGATTCAGGGCAACATGAACCTCGCGCTGAAACTGCAGACCTTGCTGGGTTCAGCGTAAAACCTCAGTTGCCGAAGTCAGGATTGATGTCCAGATTTCCGAAACTTGCATTTTCGAGCGCTTCCTCCACGGCTTCCAGCAACGTTTCATCCGATTCTTCTTCCGCCTCCGCTGCCAGTTGTTGCAGCAGCGATATCGCGCGGGAGCCACCTGTTTCGCCCAATGCCTGAATCGCGGCGCCACGAATTTCTGCGTCCTGATCCTGCAGCAATTCACCAAGCACGGGCACGGCCGTGAGGATTTCCAGGTCACCACTTGCCCGCACGGCCTCGTATCGCAGTGCCGGGTCGTCATGCCTCAAGGCATCCAAAACGATTTCTTCCCAGCGCTGGTCGCAGCTGCGACCCATGGCGTAAAGCGCGCTGGCACGCAATTCATGGTCGTCACTACGCCACGCCTCCAGAATTGCCCCGGGCACTATCGCTGCACTTGAGTTTGCCAGAGACTCCAGTGCCCGTCTGCGCAACTCGCTGTCTTCCCGGTGATTCAGCCATATTTCACCCAACACCTGCTGCACTGCCACGCCCCGGCCACTCTCAATTTTGCCGAGCTCAGCGGCCAGCACGTAACGTCCCAGTGCGCTGGCGGCGGCGCTGCGAACGGACAAGGCCTGGTCCCTTTGTGTCAAGACCAGTAGTTCTCGCAGCAATTCCCTTGATTCGTCCTCCCACAGGAGCTCTATGGCCGCCCTGCGCACGGCCGCTGCAGGGTCCCTGAGCGCCAGCATTCCTGGCGCCCGGTAATTCAGATCAACGTTGCTTTCGCCCGCCTCCGTCAAATGGCGTAGCAGGCTGGCGCGGCGAGCCGGCTGCACTTCCTGCCAGACCAGGCCAAAGCGCTCCAGACGGACCTCGTCCATATCCGAGAAGCCGTAGAATATGGCTGGCCCTGGCACGCCCCCATCCCATTGCCGCAGAGCACGAAGCGCCTCTTCAAAGTTGGGGCGTTGGCCAGAACCTGAATTCCCGGTCGTGTCAATTTCAGTATTCATCCCTGTTTTTCCATCAGGGTAGCAACGCCGTCACCGGATTCATCAAATCGTTGACTATTGTGACGCACATCAGCGAGAGCAGGAGCACCATGCCAAACAGGTGAACCATGCCCTCGCGTTCAGGGGAAACCGGGCGCCCGACAATCAACTCGTAAAGCACAAAGAGGATTCGTCCTCCGTCAAGTGCCGGCAAGGGCAACAGGTTGGTGATCCCAAGGGCAATGCTAATCAGGGCGACAAAGCTGAGAATGATATAGGGCTGATTCTCTGCAATGCTGTCCTGCAGAAATCGCCCGCCCACCTGACTGATCGCCAGCGGACTCATCAGCCTGGTCTCTTCCGGCCGCAAGGAACCGGACAGGAGTTGACCGGGCAGGCTCACCAGGGTTCGAATGAACAAGTGCAATTGATCTGCACTGAAGCGCAGGGCTTCCGGCAGCGACAAACGGGCGATCCCTTCCTGCCAGCCACCTTCCACCAGCACCAGGCCGTCCAGGTTCCAGGCCGGTACGATGCCAATGCCGATGGCGCCCTCCCCTTCGGGCGGATTGAGCCGCGGCGTCAGGGCAAGGTCCAGGCGATTCTCACCGCGTTCAACTGTCAGGACGATTTCCTCAGATCCATTCCTTCGCATGTGGTCCGGCAAGTCCGTGAATCCTGCAAATGCCTGCCCGTTGAGCGCGACGATTCTGTCCGCCGGCAATACTCCCGCCCTTTCAGCTGGCGATGCCGAAGCCACTTGCACAACATACACCTGACTGTCTGGTTCAAGAAATGAAACCGGTATGCGGACGTCCCTTTCCTCTCCTTCCCTTGTCACCGTCAGGGAAATTGTTTCGCCCTGCAACATCACAAGGCGCGACAGCAACTCTTCAGCGCTTTCAAAGTACTGCCCTTCGAGACGCGTTATGTTTTCGTTCTGCTGAAAACCGCTCCACTGACTTTTGCTGTTACCCGAAACCGCAACGATGCCCGCACTGCCTCCAACTATGGTCGGGATTCCGACCATGCCGACCAGCACGAAGAGCAGCGTGGCAGTCAACAGATTGGCAGCCGAACCGGCAGCCATGAACAGAATGCGGGCCAGGGGTCTGGCCTCATTCAGCGCGAGCAACCGGCCTGTTGACGCGCCGGATTCGCTCAATTCAAGCAGCAAACGTCTGCGGTCGGCGTCCAGGGCCTCTTCCCCTTGCGGGTGAACGAAGGATTCGCCAAGCGGACGCACGAAGCCGCCGATGGGCAGCCAGTTCAGGGTGTAAATTGTGGCGCCGCGACGGCCGAGGACGCATGCGCGGGGAGGAAAGCCGATACCGAATTCGAGAATTGCGATTCCTGTAGCCCTCGCCGCCAAATAGTGCCCGGCTTCATGGATGAAGATGGCCGGAATCAGGACCAGGCCAAAGGCCACGATCGTCGAGAGTGTGTTGTTACCGACAAGAAACTCCAGCATGCCACCTCAAATGCGGCAAGACTTCTCCCTGCCCATTATACAGGAACTGATGTACCCGGGATTCGCAGTCCTGGGCGGGATTGAAGTTGCCGGCATCCAAATACAAGGGGGCGCCGCGCTATACTTGCGGCGCGATGGCAGGTATGTGGAGTCCCATGCGCACGTTCAACTCACTCTGGCGCGAAATGCGGCCTGGCCAATGGAGCAAAAACCTGCTCATCTTTGCCGGTCTGGTGTTCGATGGCAAGTTGTTGCAGGGCACTTTACTCGGCGAAGTTGTCATAGGATTTGTGTTGCTGTGCATGGTCACCAGCAGCGTATATCTGCTCAATGACCTGGTGGATCTGGAGTCGGACCGCAAACACCCCGTCAAGCGATTGAGGCCGCTGGCGTCCGGGGAAATCACGCCAGGTCAAACCCGTCTGCTGGCCCTGTTGCTGGCAATTGTCGCCCTCTTCGCTTCCCTTTTGCTCGATTCAGGGCTGGTGCTGGTGTTCATCGGCTATCTCATGCTGCAGTTGCTGTACGTGCGCTGGTTGCGCAATGTTGCGCTCATTGATCTCCTGAGCATCACAGCGGGCTTCGTGTTGCGCGTGCTTGCCGGGGTAGTCATTGTTGAGGTCAGCAGTTTTTCTCCCTGGCTCTATATTTGCAGCGCCCTGCTGGCCCTGTTTCTGGCAGTCGCCAAGCGCCGCCAGGAATTGCTCCTGTTGGCCGATCAGGCCGCTAAAATTCGCGTCGCCTTTCGACACTACAACCTGGCCCTGCTCGATGACATGTTGCGTCTTGTCATGACCAGCACCTTCATCGCCTACCTGATCTATGCCACTGAGGCGGAGACCATCCGCGTGGCCAATACGAACAGCGCATTGATCACGATTCCCTTCGTGCTTTACGGACTGCTCCGCTATCTCTGGCTCATACACGTAAAGAAATCGCTTGCTGCGCCCGACGAATTGCTGTCCATGGACCGCCCGTTGCAGCTGACCATAGCGCTGTGGGCAATCAGCTTCCTGATGATCCTCTATGTCCCGGGCTCGGTAAGCTCGTGATTCGCGAAAGTGCCCCGGCGAAAATTATCCTGTTTGGCGAACATGCTGTCGTACACGGGCAACCGGCGATCGCCCTGCCCTTTCCTGCCTTGCGCGCGCATGTATCGATCAGCGAAAGCGCCACGGAACTGGAGTTTCGCTCCGTCGATGGTTCCCTGCTGGCAGCGCCGCATCTGCCAAAGAAAAGTGATCCCTTGCTGCTGCAAATGCTTCTGACAGTCCTGCGCCGCCTCCGGATCGTCGCTCCAGAGATTTCTGTCCTTCTGTATTCGGAAATCCCGCAGGCCTGTGGCTTTGGCAGTGGCGCTGCAATCGCGACTGCGCTTACACGCGCCCTCGCAAGGCATGCCGGCCGGCCGATCAGTGCTGCAGAGGTGAACGACATTGTATTCGAAACAGAATCCATCTTTCATGGCACGCCGAGCGGAATCGACAACACCGTCATTGTTCATGAACGGGCACTTTGTTTCACCAGGGGCACAGACCCGCTGCCCGTTCAAATAGACCAATCCTTTCAGTTGCTGGTTGCGGACAGCGGCGATCGCTGCGCCACCCACATTCCCGTCAGCGCCGTCCGCGAGCGACTGCAACTGCATCCGGAAGGGACAGCCGTCATCCTTGAGGACATTGGTGCCATAGTCAATAAAGCCCTGCGAGTCCTGGCTAGCGGGCAGCCACTTGCGCTCGGCACCCTGATGTACAAAAATCACGCACTGCTTGGGAAGCTCGGTGTTTCCTCGCCCCTGCTTGACAGGCTCGTTTCCGCCGCAGGATCTGCGGGTGCCGCCGGCGCAAAACTCTCCGGCGCCGGACGAGGCGGGGTTGTCATCGCGTTGGTGAAAGAGTCTGGTTCCGCTGATGTGGCGCTGGCGTTGCAGGATGCGGGCGCGGTGCAAATCTGGAACACCACCATTCAGGCTACGAATTGAGGAAATGCAAATTGTGGAGCCAGGGAACTAATCCGGATGCGTCCCAAAGCAGCCCGTTGAGACCTGGCGCCACGGCGACGATGTTGACCTGATCCCGCAGTGGCAGGACGATCGCCCGGTCCATGACGATTTGCTGTATGCGGGCGTACATGCTGAAGCGCGCGCGCGTTTCGGCATTTGCCAGGGCCTCGCGTAACAGATCGTCCAACTCATCATCCTGAAATCGGCTCCAGTTGGAAGCGCCAGCGCTGCCGAAATACTCCCCCAGCCAGGCGGGGTCGAAACCCTGGTGCGCGCCTGCAATCAGGTGATAGTCATTTTGTCGAACCAGTTCCCGCAGGGCATCGCGGGTTGGCACGGGACGCAGGCTGCTGCGGATCCCGCTGTCGCGCCATTGCGCGACGAGCAGGTCGGCTGCCTGCGGAATCGAATTGGCTGGCGTTACCACTATGTCCAGCTGCATGGGAATCCCGTCGACGTCCACCCAGCCGTCGCCGTCCGAATCGGCGATTCCGGATTGCTCAAGCAAGTCATGCGCCAACTGACGATCCAGTGCATAAAGTCCTCGCAGATTGCCATAAAAGTACAGCGTGTTTTCTGACAATGGCCCCCAGGCAACAGGAGCAACCTGCTGCCCTCCGGCGTTGGCGATCGCGGCGCGGTTGGTCATGAGAATCAAGGCCTGTCGCAAGCCGCGTAAACTGGTTGGGAACCTGGCTGTATTGAAGTGAAACATCAGTGGCTGACCTGGCACAGGTACCAGTTCCGTGCGCATGCCGCCAGCCTCGCTTGCTCGCAGTTCTGACGGCAGCAGGCGGTCCAGCAAGTCGATGTCACCAGACTGCAGGGCGCTTTCCCTCGATTTCGCATCATCAAGGAAGCGAAATTCGATGGTGTGGACAGCGCCCTTGTCGGGAAAATCGAGGAACTCCGGCCCCCAGGAGTAGTCTGGATTTCGCGCAAGCACAACGCGTTCTCCCGGTATGTAATTCACAAATCTGAAGGGGCCGCTGCCCACCTGATAAAATTGGTATCGTGCATCCGACCACCTGGCAAGGGCTGCGGGGCTTACTATGGCGTAAGCGGGTTGGGTCAGGGCGTCCAGCAGCGGGGCCCAGGGCTGCGACAAAACGATGTTGACGCGAAAGTTATCGACGATTTCCGTTCCGATATAACGCTCACTGAGCGCCCCGAGTTGCGGATCGTCGCTGTCGGACGCCACAATTCGGTCGAGACTTGAGACAACGGCGGCTGCATCCATCCGACTGCCATCGTGAAAACGGACATCTTCGCGCATTTGCAGATCGAGAGTCCGGCCATCCGGGGAAAGCGACCACTCTCTTGCCAACCCCGGCACCAACTCTCTGGTCAGGGGATGGCGGTACAACAAGGTGTCATAGACCTGGCGCGCAACCACCGCAGTGACGATGTTTCGATGCCTGTGAGGGTCGAAACCTGCCGGCTGCCGGTTCAGGCCATAAACTGCGACGGTCTGTAGTCCTTCAGGGTCGGCTTCATCGGCAAGGGAACAACCTGTAGCCAAAAGAACCGCCAGCAAACTGACGACGACCAGCCGCAGCGTTTCGGGTAAACTGTTTTCCAATGGCATGACCTGACTATAGTAATCCAACAATCCTGCGCCAATGGCCTTCCTGGAACCGAGACCTGAAACAGGCACCGGCATTGCTTCCCCGCAAAGAGTCTGGGATGCAATCATGCTGGAGTGCGGTCTTCTATTCATGTTGGCCCTTGTTCTGGAGGGTCTCGCCGTTTCCCTGCCAATGGCTTTGCGCGTACCCGGGAATCTGCTCATTGCCCTGCTGCCGACCCTGCTTTGGCTGTTAAACAGCTGGTGGAGAGGTGGTTATCAAAGCCGGTTGCGCTTCGCCGCGACGGGTTGCGCCGTCATAACCGGGCTGCTCTGCAACGCCCTGTGCCTGCCACTGATAGCGAACGTCTTTGAAGTTCATCGATGGCTTCCGCTTGCGGACGCCGTCACTCGCATCCTTGGCTACAGTCTGACCGCCGGGCTCACCCAGGCGCTGGCCGTCTGGTTTGTCGTTCGCTTCGCCGTTCCCCGAAGGGAACTGACGGAACGGCTGGATTTGCTTGTTTGCTGCCGTGCCGCTGCAACCGGCTATATCCTTGTCGTAGCTCTTGATTTCACACTGGTTACCGGGCCGACGACCAGCGCCCTGGCAGTCCATGTCTTCAATCAGACAGCGGCACTGAATTGTGTGGCCATCATTGTTTCCCATGCGCTGGCGGAACTCTACTTTCGCCGGGAACTTTTTCTACCCATGCCGATGTTGGTGACTGCGCTGGCGGCATTTGTTTCCGGCAGCGCCATTCCACTGGTCTCAGGGTTGGAGAATGCCAGTCTCAGCGCCCTGCAACCGGTATCCGATACCCGTCCCCTGTTTGGCAGTTTCTATTCCCTGGGACTCCTGCTTGCAGTGCTGGTGGTATTCCGCTTCCTGTCCGCAAATGCCGGCGCAGCTTCGGCGCCTGCCCCTGACAGCGATGGCTCTTCCTGATCGTTTCCCCGCCGTCAGGCCCCCCGGCCCACGTCAACGATGGGCCAACCTGCTTGTGTTTTTGCTTGGTCTGGCGGGAGTCATTTTCAGCCTGTTTCTGCGCGACCAGGTGTTGGGCGCCACCATTCGCTACAGTAATCTGCAGGCCGGCATCAATGCCGACTTCCCTCCGGACTGGTTGCTCGAGGAAGCCGGCAGCGATTACGTCTTTCGGATCCGCGACACCGCCGCACCTGATTTCCCTACTACCCTCCAGGTGTCCCTGTTCCCCGTAGGCAGCGACAGCGCCCCGCGCAACATTTTTGACGCCCTCACCCTGCAACGCTCACAGACTCTGGCCGCCTACAGTGTCGGCAACGCACAGAGCTACCTGTTGCCGGACGGCATCGAGACCAGCGCCTTGTCCTATACTTATGTCACAACGGCCGAGAATCCCTTTTTGGGCAGCAGGCCGGTCATTGTTGAAGGACTGGACGTGCTTGTCTTCGAACGAGATCAGGCGCTTGTCATCACCTATCGCGCGAGCGCTGAAAACTTCAGTCGTGAACTGCAGCATCTGGATCGATTCATGCAGGGCCTGGACTTCTGATGCGCAAGCCCCTTCTTATTCTGATTTCCGGATTTGCCTTGTTGGTTGGAACGAACCTGCTCGGCGCCCAGCCGACGGCGATTGCAGAACGGATTCGACAGGCAACTGTGTATCTCATGCAGGTCCAACTGGAAGGAGACTCGCCGGTCATTACCTGCACGGGGTCTGGCACGCTTGTGGATCGTAGCGGTCTGATACTGACCAACGCCCACTTCGCCCGCCCCAACGCCGTCTGCCCCGGCGATGCACTTTTTGTTGCCTTCACCGTCCAGTCGGACCAGGCTCCTGTACCGCGCTTCCGCGCCGAAATTGCACAACTGGACGAAGGCCTCGACCTGGCCCTGCTACGCATCGACCGGCAACTCGACGGCCGGCTGCTGGAACCGGGAAGCTTGTCCCTGCCATTTGTCGAGCCAGGGGATTCCACGGCGTTGACTCTGGATGACACTCTGACAATCGCCGGTTTTCCGGATGTCGGCGACGATCCTGTCACCCTGCGTCAGGGGTCGATTGTCGGATTTACGCAGGAGCCCGGAGACAGAGATCCCTTCTGGATCCATCTGCACGGAGACTTCCCCGGGACCTTGACTGGCGGTGGCGCCTACAATCAGTCCGGGCAACTGGTGGGCATTCCCACGACAGTTCCCCGCTTGCCCGGCGCATCGGGGGGTTCCTGTACTTCCTTGCAGGACAGCAATCGTGACGGACTCCTGAACCGCGAAGACCGGTGCCTGCCGCGTGGCGACGCGATAAATACCTTGCGGCCGGTCGGCCACGCCCTGCCCCTGCTGCGCGCAGCTTCCCTGGGCCTGGACGTAAGCCTGCCTGTTGTTGCAGACGCTACACAGGGGCCAGAAAGAGAACCCCGGTTGAAGCGCCTGTTTTTTGCGTCGGCAGTGAACGAGGCCGGCATGCCCAACACCGTCGTCGGTCGATTGCCGGCCGGCAGCAACGGACTGTATCTGTTCTTCGATTATGAAAACATGTCGGCAGAGTCCGTTGTCGAGCTTCGCGTAACGCGCGACGGCACTCTGGAACCGGGATTTAGCCTCGCTCCCGCCCGCTGGCGCGGAAAGCAAAGCGGGATGTGGCATATCGGCAGCAATGTCCAGCCATGGCCCAATGGTGTCTATGACTTTTCGATGTTTATCGATGGCCGGGCCGCCGCCGGCGCCCGCCTGGTCATCGGTGGAGGCGCAGACCCCGTTCCGGTCTTCAGCGATCTGGTCTTTGGAATTGTGGACAGACGAGGCACACCGCTTGGCAATGGCTTTGTTTTGCCGTCCGGCAACATCGCCAACGCAAGATTCATCTATCGAAACATGCGTGCCGGGTTGGTCTGGACTGCGGTCTGGTATTTCAATGGCTTCGAAGTTGCACGGACTGAAGACCCGTGGTCGGAGCAGGATGGTGAAAGCGGGGCCAAAACGATTCAGATAGAGGAACCTGGAGGGCTGCCTCCCGGAAACTGGCGCGTGGAGTTGTACATCGAAGGCAAACTGGCGGCCACGTCGGATTTCATCATCGCCGGGGCCCAGCAGGGCATCTTGCCGCAAATTTTCAGCAATTCGCGATTCACCACCGGCGGCGTCGGGCCGGGCAATGGCCCGTCGGGCTCTTCCCGGGGGTCGGTAGTTGGCGTTGAGACTCTGACCGCTCGCTTTGACTGGCAGCAGATCGCACCAGGGACCCCGTGGCAATTGCGCCTGCTTGTGGACGATGAACCCTTCTTCGACCGCCACCTCCTCTGGTCTGCCCCTTCTTTCGGTCAGGACTTTGTCATCCAGACCGGCAGTGCCGGACCGATCCCGGACGGCACATGGGAATTGCAACTGCTCATAAACAACGTCTTGCTGGAAACCGCCGAGGTGCAGGTTGGCATTGGCCGACTGTTTGTGGACCGGCTTGCCAGCGCCGAGGGTCTGCGCCTGCGCGGGCGCGTTGTTGACAGCCAAAGTGGAGAAGGGCTGGAGGGGATACAGCTGATTCTGCTTACAGAAGACTATTCCATCGCAGATTTTGAGTGGCGCGAGGAGCAGATTTTCGCAACTGCCCGAAGTGACCAGAACGGCAACTTCGAGGTCCAGCGTCTGTTGCAGCGAAACATTCCTTACAGCATTCTGGTTCAGGCTGAGGGCTGGCTACCCCTCGCAGCCGATTCCTATCAGTTTGGGAACGAAGCGCCGGATCCGATTGAGCTGGTCATTCCCATGACCCGTGACAGATAATGGCCGGACATGAACGCCTGGACGTCTTGCTCGCCCAACGAGGGCTTGTTGACAGCCGCGCCCGCGCCCGCGCGATGATTATGGCCGGCGAAGTCCTGGTGGACGGACAAAGGGTCGACAAGGCCGGGACGCGAGTAACCGCAAACGCCACACTCGAACTAAAGGCAAAGCCGCGCTACGTCAGCCGGGGCGGCGACAAACTGGCGGCGGCTTTGGAGGCATTTCGACCGGGAATTGCCGGCTCTGTTTGCGCTGACGTCGGCGCCAGTACCGGTGGATTCACCGATTGTCTGCTGCAACATGGCGCCGCCAGGGTCTATGCGATCGACGTCGGCTACGGACAACTGGACTGGACGTTGCGGCAGGACTGTCGCGTCGTCGTGATGGAACGAAGCAACGCGCGACACGTTACGCATTTACCGGAACCGGTCGACATCGTCGTCATCGACGTCTCCTTTATTTCCCTGCGCCTGATATTGCCCGTTATTCGAAACTGGATGAAAACGCCAGCCAACGTGGTGGCGCTGGTCAAGCCCCAGTTCGAAGCGGGAAGGCAAGCCGTTGGCAAGGGTGGCGTCGTGCGAGACCCGCAGGTACATCGGCAGGTGTTGCTTCAGGTGTTGACCTCGGCGCGGGAAGAAGGATTCTGCATCGCAGGACTTTTGCGTTCACCCCTGTTGGGTCCGGCCGGAAACGTCGAGTTTCTCTGTTGGCTGAAATCGTCACCCGTCAGGGAGGACCCGAATATGCAAGACCCTGACAAGCTGGTTGATGCTGTCTTGTAGTCAGCATACCCGACGTCGAGGGAGTCGCATATACTGGCCGCAATGACTGGCGGTGAATTCACGTGAATCCTGATCGTATTCGTAATTTCTGCATCATTGCTCACGTCGACCACGGCAAGAGTACTCTGGCCGACCGGCTGATGCAGCTCACCGACACTGTCGCCGAACGCGACATGCAGGAGCAGCTGCTGGACACCATGGACCTGGAACGCGAACGCGGCGTGACCATCAAGGCCTCCGCCGTTCGCATGGTCTTCCGCTCAAGTGACAGTCAGGACTATTTGATCAACCTGATTGATACCCCCGGACACGTTGACTTTGGCTATGAGGTCAGTCGCGCCCTTCAGGCCTGTGAAGGCGTTCTGCTGGTCGTGGATGCAAGCCAGGGCATAGAAGCGCAAACGCTTTCCAACGTTTACCTCGCTCTGGAGCAGGACCTGGAAATCCTGGCTGTAATCAACAAGGTGGACCTGCCGGCGGCGCGCCCCGACAACGTGGCGCGAGAGTTGGAAGACTTGCTTGGCACTCCGGCCAACGACATGCTCCGCATTTCTGCCAAGCGCGGCACAGGCGTTCGCGAGTTGCTGGAAAGGGCGATTGTCGAAATACCGCCTCCTGATGGTGTACCGGATGCACCGCTGCGCGCCCTGGTTTTCGATTCACATTATGATCCCTACAAGGGCGTGGTCGCCTACGTGCGCATCGTTGACGGGCGGCTGGACAAAAGGGCAGTGCTTCAGTTGATGTCCACTGGCTCGCGCTTCCAGCCTGTCGAAATCGGCATATTCAGCCCCACCATGCAGACCAGAGACGGCCTTTCAGCCGGTGAAGTCGGCTACATCGCGACGGGCTTCAAGACGGTCAAGGAATGTCGGGTTGGGGACACAATTACCTCTGCTCCGCAGGCTGCGCCGGAGCCCCTGCCCGGCTACCAGTTGGCGAAACCCATGGTTTTCGCCGGCATTTATCCCGTCAACAATGAAGACTATGGCGACTTGCGTGACGCGCTGGAAAAACTGCAATTGAATGATGCGTCCCTGAGCTTTGAGCCCGAAACTTCCCAGGCACTTAACTTTGGCTTTCGCGTGGGCTTTCTGGGCCTGTTCCACATGGAAATCGTGCAGGAAAGGCTGGAGCGCGAATATGACATCGATATTCTGGCGACGGCGCCGGGCGCGGAATACGAGGTTTCGCTGCTGAACGGTCAGGAATTGCGGGTCGACAGCCCGGCCCGCCTGCCGGACGAAAGCACCATCGCTGAAGTTCGCGAACCCTGGATGAAAATCCAGATTTACACGCCAGGTGAATTCATCGGCGCCATCATGGAACTGTGCATTCGCAAGCGGGCCGAATACGAGACTAGCGAGTTTCTGGACGGCGGTCGGGTCATTCTGCACTTTCGCATACCGCTCAATGAGATCATTATCGACTTTTATGATCGTCTCAAGAGCGTGTCACGCGGCTACGCCAGCCTGGATTACCAGTTTGACGACTATCGGGCCGGCGACCTGGTTCGTCTCGAGATTCTTGTCAACGGCGAGGCGGTTGATGCCCTGGCCCTGATTGTTCACCGTGAGGACGCGTATCACAAGGGACAGCAACTGGTGAGCAAGCTAAAGCGGCTGATTCCGCGCCAGATGTTCACAGTGCCCATTCAGGCGGCCAGTGGCAAGCGCATTATTTCGCGCGCCAATGTCAAGGCCCTGCGCAAGGATGTGCTGGCAAAGTGCTATGGTGGGGACGTCACGCGCAAGCGCAAGCTGCTGGAGCGCCAGAAAAGAGGCAAGAAGCGCATGAAAATGGTGGGACAGGTGGAATTGCCCCAGGAGGCCTTCATGGCCTTGCTCAGCCTTGACGACGATTGAGCAACCAGCGTTTAATCATCCGGCCCTGACCTGCCGGCAAATTCCCTGCAGACACCCGCTGCTGCACCAGGACTTCTGGATTGACGAGCGAATGCACAGGGACCTGAGCCAGACAGTTGCGACCTGTGTCCAGCAGTGAAACTATCACGCAGACCCTGAGACCCACTCGACCCGCTCTTTCCATGAGCGCGAGCAATTCAGCATCCGTTTCCTGACCACTGGCCAGCAAGAGTGTGGGATGCCCGATGTCGTACGCGCCCACCAGCTCGTCACCGCGGCAGTAGACCAATGGTATGCATCGGCGCAGGGCAAGCGCGCTGCCCCAGGCCATGGCGCCCATTGCGGCCAGCAGGCGGTCAACACCCTCGACGTAGGGTTCCGTGAGAATTGCCAGTTTGTGCAGCAATTCCGGATACGACGGCAGCAGGTCGACATGCAGCCGCCAGGGGTCTCTTCCGATCAGCCCAAACTGGAGCAGCCCGCAATCCGTCAGTTCGCGACCGATTGACGTCATGCCTTCGCTTCGCCCAGCATTCGCCAGGCTTGCGCCATGCTCCAGGTACCGGTCCACAGCCGCGCCTCGCGTGAACGGGGTCCGAAACCGTACACCCGCGACGCCAGCTGGCCGTCCACACTGACAGCTACCGCCGTGCCGACGTCCCGGTCCGCCTGGTCTTCAAGGCGTTCCGGGTCACTGATGACAACGATGGCGACATCGCTGCCATGCTGCCGGGCCAGTGTGGACGCGTAATTGCTGGCCAGGTCACGCAGCCCTTCGTCGCTCTCTGGCAATGCGTCGAGATTGTCGTGGGCTTCGGCGTGGCGCAACACGCTTCTGAACCCGGCAACCTGACCCAGGCGGTCGACCAGCGCGTGGCCGATGCCCGTCTCGCTCAACGCCAGGTTGTGGCCGCCCTCGCGCAGACGGGCGACGAGCGCAGCTTCAATCGTGTCGTCCTCCGTGCCGAAAATCCATGCCCCCGCACGTCTGTAGAGTTCTTTCGCCACTACCTCAATGAGCGCATTAGCCTTGGATTCGTTCTCGGCCCTCGCGGTGACGCGCATGTCTACCACGCCACTGTGCGCCGCCAGCCCTACTGTAGGATTGCGCGCAGCGAGCAAATCCATGCCTATCAGATCGTCCAGCGCGCTTTCCCCGATGCCGGCTGCCCGCAGAACGTGGGCGCGAATGACCCCCAGGTGATAGCGTTTCTGCAACCAGGGCAACACATGGGTCGCCAGCACAAAACGCATTTCGCGCGGAACGCCCGGGAGGCTGATGACCACACTGCCTTCATGTTCTACGAGAAAGCAGGGCGCGGTGCCCACGGCGTTCTCCAACAGCAGCGCATCTCGCGGCAACCATGCCTGTTGCCGGTTGTTGTCCGTCATGTTTGAACGAAAGCCGGCAAACCGGGCGGCGATGTCATCCAGCAGAAACTGGTGGAACACGAGATCGCGGCCGGTGGCAACCGCGACCGCCTGACGGGTCATGTCGTCCACCGTAGGGCCCAGCCCGCCCGTCGTTATCACCACGTCGGCACGTGACATGGCCTGACGAATCTCCCTCGTGATCCGCCCCTCGTTGTCGCCCAGGGTGGTCATGCGGAAAACACTGACACCGATATCCCGCAACTCCCGGGCGATGTAGGCGGAATTCGTGTCAGTGATTTCACCGAGGAGCAATTCGGTGCCGATGCTCACAATCTCCGCGTTGATGTCTTGTACCATAGGTACCCCGGCCTGCCCTGAATGGTGAGCATTTTAGCGTACCGGGCGGCGACCTGGTTGCCTCGCAGGCAAAATTTGCATTCGCAGAGGCAACTGTCTATACTTTTTGCTGGTGTTAAGGAGAATTTGCACCTGACAACATTTTTGGGCAGATTCTACAAATGATTACCTGTTCGAATGGCTTAGCCTGTGTGATGGAGGATCTTCAGTGGCCAGTGTAACTTATCGCAACGTACATAAATCGTTCGGCAATACTGTCGTCATCACGGACATGAACCTGGAGATCCAGGATCAGGAATTCCTCGTATTCGTCGGCCCCTCCGGCTGCGGCAAGTCCACCAGCCTGCGTATGTTGGCCGGTCTTGAGGAAGTGACGGCGGGCGAGATTCTCATTGGCGATCGCGTGGTGAACAACGTCGCGCCCAAGGACCGCGACGTGGCCATGGTCTTCCAGAGCTACGCCCTGTACCCACACATGACGGTCTATGACAACATGGCCTTCGGCTTGCGCCTGCGCAAGACCCCCAAGCAGGAGATCGACCGTCGTGTGAACGAGGCGGCCCGCAGCCTGGGTCTTATTGAGGAAGACAAGGGCATCAACCTGCTGGACCGTCGCCCGCGCCAGTTGTCGGGTGGTCAACGTCAGCGTGTGGCAGTGGGGCGCGCCATTGTGCGCGAGCCGGCGGTCTTCCTGCTTGACGAGCCGCTCTCGAATCTGGATGCCAAGCTGCGCGTTCAGTCGCGCGCAGAAATCGCCAAGCTGCACCAGCGCCTGCAGACCACCTTCATCTACGTGACTCATGACCAGGTCGAAGCCATGACGATGGGCACGCGCATTTGCGTGCTGAATGAAGGCATCATTCAACAGGTCGACACGCCACAGATGCTTTACACCAACCCCTCCAACATCTTTGTCGCCGGATTCATCGGCAGCCCGGCCATGAATTTCTTCGATGGCACCCTGATTGCCGAAGGCGAGGCCCTCACAGTCGATGCTGGCGCCGTGTCAATCAAGATCGACCCGGCGCATGCGGCCGCCTTCCGCAGCCACGCCGGCAAGGAAGTCATCCTGGGCATTCGTCCCGAGGACATCCACGACTCCCGTTACCAGCCCGCAGGAATTTCTCCCTGGGAACTGGAAGCCAACGTCGACGTGGTTGAGCAGATGGGCAACGAGGTCGTGGTTTACCTCAACGAAAAGGGCGCCAGCTTCATCTCGCGCATGGATCCGCGCTGCGACGCCGAGGTTGGAGACCGTCTGAAGATCGCTGTCAACATTGACAATATCCATCTCTTCGACCCCGCCACTCGCGAATCGCTGGATTATCAGTACCGGCTCGAGCACCAGATGAAACTGCAGGCCTGAGGGAGGTCATGCGCAAAGGGAAGCCGCCCGGTCCGCCGGGCGGCTTTTGTTTCTACAACTTCATTTGAACCCGATACGCCTGTACAATGCAAGGACACGACAACGACGTCAGGAAGGACGCCGGGCAGTTGAATTTCGAGATTCACAACTCGCCTGAGATTTTCGATCGGCTGGAGCCCGAATGGAATGCGCTGGTCAGCCGCAGCGCGTCCAATCGTATCTTCAGCACGCTGGAATGGCAGGCCAACTGGTGGTACGCCTTCGACCCGGGCCCACTGCACGTGCTGACCTGCCGCGACGCAGCTGGCCTTTTGCTGGCGATCGCTCCCCTCTTCATCGATGACATCGACGGCGAACGGGTGTTGTCGCTGGTCGGCTGCAAGGAAGTTACCGACTACCTCGACATCATCATCGATCGCGAAGCGCTCGGCGACCTCCTGCCCGCCGTCGTTGACCAGATCTGCACCATGCAGCCCCTGTACGACCGTATCGAAATCTGCAACGTTCCCGAAGCCTCGCCAGTTCTGAAGTCCTTACCGCAACTACTAAAGAAGCGCGGATTCAGCGTCGAGGTGCGGCAGGAGGATGTCTGCCCGGTTGTTGAATTGCCAGCCACCTGGGGCGAATACCTAAATTCACTGGACAAAAAACAGCGGCATGAATTGCGTCGCAAGCTGCGCCGTGCCCAGGCGCCGGCGCTTGATATGGACTGGTACTACGTTGGACCTGAACACGATCTCGACGTGGAGATGGGGCACTTTCTGGAGCTCATGGCCACCAGTGACCACGCCAAAAGCAGTTTTCTCGAAGGTCCCGGCAACCGCGACTTTTTCCGAAATATAGCGGCTGTCATGCTGGAACGTGGCTGGCTGCGCCTGAGTTTTCTGACTATCGGCGGTCAACGCGCGGCGAGCTACCTCAATTTCGTCTGCAACAACGAAATGCTGGTCTACAACTCCGGTCTGCGACCCAATACCTGGGGTCACCTTAGCCCGGGCATTGTCCTGTTGGCGTGGAATATCCGCCATTCCATTGAAGAGGGTATGAGCCGCTTTGATTTCCTGCAGGGAAACGAGACCTACAAGTACCAGATGGGCGGGCGCGACAAGGCCGTTTTCAACCTCTACGCCAGGGCACTATAGATCGCCGGTCTAACCGCCGTAGGAATTGGGGATGTCGGCCACAGTCGCCGGGATCCAGGGGTCGCTTTCCTGCAGTTCCAGCGCATCATCCTCTCCGACGCTGGTCTGACCCATATGGTACAGCACGTCGTTGAATGCATCGAATTTGTAGCGCCGGTTAACCCAGCCATACAAGTGGTGCTGAAAGACAACGTTGAACAGCACGGCGTCATCTTCCGCCACCATTCGTTGATCGACCAGCCAGACCGGAGCATATTGTTCAAGATGCGGCGTGGCCCTGGCATCCCTGCGCTCAAGAATTTGCATGTCGTCCGCCATTGCCAGTCCCCTGCCCGCCTGACGCGCGGCGATTGTACCTGAACGCCGTCACCCTGCAAACGGCCGCTGTTCAGCCGGAGGCGGACTGCCTCAAGTCGACAAAGCGGGCTATACTGCTGGCGCTGTTCACAGGGAGACTACCTTGCCACGCGCCTTGCTGAGTGTTTCTGACAAGAGCGGACTGATCGACCTTGCGCGGGCCCTGATCGCAGCTGGCCATGAGTTGGTCGCCAGCGGCGGAACCGCCCGAACGCTGTCAGGAGCGGGCCTGCCCGTGACGCCGGTCGACGCTCTGACTGATCAACAGGAGTTGCTTGGCGGTCGCGTAAAGACCCTGCATCCCGCCCTGCACGCCGGCATCCTGGCGCGAGACACGGCTGCCGATCTGGCTGAACTGGAGCAGGCCGGCTTTGCGCCGATCGACGTGGTGGTCTGCAACCTTTATCCGTTCCGGGAAGTCAGCGGGCGGCAGGGCAGCGCGCTGGAAGAGGCCATTGAACAAATCGACATTGGCGGCGTGGCCTTGCTGCGGGCTGCCGCCAAGAACTTCAGCCGGGTGATCACCCTCTGCGATCCGGAAGACTACGGATTGCTTGAACAGGCCTTGAGTGCGGGCACGGAGATCGATCTGGCAGCCCGCCGCTCACTCGCGGCGAAAGTCTTCGAGTTGACACAGGCCTACGACGCAGCCATCCACTCCCGGTTTCGGAAGAAAGCCCAAGACTCGACGCAGGGTGTGGCAACGCCCGCCAGGCTGACACAGACTTTTTACAGGTCGGAGGTCCTGCGTTACGGAGAGAATCCTCATCAGCAGGCCGCCTGGTACAGCCAGAATCCAAATGCCGGCCCCCTTGGTGGCGAGTTGCTCGGCGGGCAGAGACAGCTTTCCTACAACAATTATCTGGACCTCGACGTCGCCGCGCGCGCGGTCCGGGACTTCCCCACACCGACCGTTGCCGTCGTCAAACACCTGTCCCCCATCGGTCTCGCCAGCGATGAGGACCTGTCTGTGGCCTGTCAACAGGCGATGGCTGCAGATCCCCTGTCATCCTTCGGCAGCGTACTGGCAACAAACCGCCCCGTCAGCACAGCCTTCATTGCTGCGCTCGGGAAGACATTTGTCGAGGCCATCGTCGCGCCGGACTTCGACGTCGACGCGCTGGCGATGCTGGGCGCGAAACGCAAGAATTGCCGGCTGCTGCGGCTCCCGGACGGTACAAGCGGCGACGCCTGGCAGCAACGAAGTGTCACCGGCGGGTTGCTAATGCAAAGCGCGGATGAAGGCGACCCGATCGGTTCCACGTGGCGTAGCGTGACCGCGCGGGAACCGGACGAGGTGGCACAACGTGCGCTGGCCTATGCCTGGCGAGCTGTGCAACACGTTCCCTCCAACGCCATCGTAATCGCGAACCCCTGCGCCGTCGTGGGCGTGGGCGGAGGCCTGCCCAGCCGGGTGGATGCGGTTGTACTGGCCGTCCGCAAGGCCGGCGGTCGGGCGCAGGGCGCGGCACTCGCTTCGGACGCCTTTTTTCCTTTCGCCGATGGGATCGAGGCAGCGATCGCCGCCGGAATCGTCGCGGTCATTCAACCGGGCGGCTCGGTGCGCGATGCGGAAGTCATCGCTGCGGCCGACGAAGGCGGCATTGCCATGGTCTTTACTGGCGTGCGCCACTTCCGGCACTGACGCTTGCCCGTCCCTGCCCGCTTCGCTATACTTTTTGTGTCGCCACCCTGGCTCAATGGCAGAGCACGCGCTTCGTAAGCGTGAGGTTGAGGGTTCGAATCCCTCGGGTGGCTCAGGTGCCCACGCTGGTGGGCATTTGCCTTAAGGGACCGCAAATGACGGGCAAAAGACCTCTTGTAATTGGCATTGCCGGCGGAACGGGGTCCGGCAAGACCACGTTTGCCAACGCCGTCATCCGGAGAGTTGGCGCGGAACACGTCGTGTGGCTGGCTCATGATCTTTATTATCGGGACCTCAATCACATTCCCCTGCACGAAAGGCGCATTCGCAATTTCGACCATCCCGATTCGCTGGACACGCATTTGCTGGTGGCCAACCTCAGGGACCTGCGCGCCGGCAGGGCGACCGACATCCCCCGCTACGATTTTCGTGAACATCGACGCCTGCCTGAATCCCAACGAATCGATCCCCGGCCCGTCATTTTGCTGGAAGGCATTCTGATTTTTGCCGAGAAGGAATTGCTGGAGCTGCTGGACTTTCGCATATTCATCGACACGGCATCAGACGTCCGCTTCATACGACGGCTGCGCCGCGATATCGAGGAGCGCGGCAGGACCATGGAGTCCGTCATGGAACAGTATCTCAAGACCGTACGACCCATGCATTTACGCTACGTGGAACCGAACAAGGGTCATGCAGACATTCTCGTGCCTCGCGGTGGCTTCAACGAACGCGCCGTCAACATGGTGGCGGACCATATCCGGTCACTTCTCGCAGTTGAACAGGGCCGTTGACGGCAACCGCCTCAGTCGCTAATATCGGAGTAACGACGTTGACCGGGAGGGTCGGTCAAGGACTTGCGTCAGAGAAGGCGGACCACCGGCTGCGAGTCCGCCCGCGAGCCTGACTGATTGTCGCCCGCGAGTCGCTTCGGCGAAGCTGAGGTTTGTGGTTAGCCGGGGCCGGGAACGCCCGTTAACGCGAATCAAGCGCCCCGCACAGGCGGGGAAGCAAGGTGGTACCGCGGAAGGCGAACCCTTTCGTCCTTGGCAGGGCGAAAGGGCTTTTGTTTAAGGAGCGCTACAACATGGCCATGCCGAAGACCTTTGACTTCGCTACTGCTGAAGAGCGACTGTATGACTGGTGGGAGCGCAATGGCTGGTTCCGCCCTGAAGTCGCGCCAGAGGACGCCGAACCCTTCGTCATCAGCATCCCCCCGCCCAACGTTACCGGCGCCCTGCACATCGGCCATGCCCTGTTCGTCAGCATTGAAGACCTGATGATTCGGCATGCGCGCATGCAGGGCAAGGCAGCGCTATGGGTACCCGGATCGGACCATGCGGGCATTGCGACACAATTGCAAATTGAACGCATGTTTGCAGACGAGGGCCGATCGAAGGACGACGTTGGCCGGGAGGAATTTCTGGAACGGACCTGGGCCTGGAAGGAGCGATACGGCGGCGAAATCCTCCACCAGTTGCGGCGAATGGGCGCCAGTTGCGACTGGGAGCGCGAACGCTTCACCCTGGATGACGGGCTTTCGGGCGCGGTGCGCGATGTCTTCATCGCCCTGTACGAGCAGGGCCTGATCTACCGCGGTCCGCGACTGGTGAACTGGAGCCCCGGCTTGCAGACAGCGGTATCCGACCTGGAAGTGGAACATGCGGAGGAAACGGGGTTGATGTATCTGTTTCGCTATCCGCTCAGGGATGGCGGTCACATTCCGGTGGCGACGACCCGGCCGGAGACTATTCTGGGCGACACCGCCGTGGCCGTCCATCCTGACGACGATCGCTATCGCCATCTCACAGGCCGTGTGGCCCTGGTGCCGATGCTCAATCGGGAAATCCCCGTCATTGCCGACCCTCAGGTCGAGCGCGACAAGGGCAGCGGCGCCCTCAAGGTCACGCCCGGTCATGACCCCAACGACTTTGACATCGGCGAACGGCATGGCCTGCCAGTGCTGAATGTCATGAATCGCGATGCCAGCATGAACGAAAACGCCGGCCCCTACGCCGGCCTGGACCGCTTCGCTTGTCGCGAAAGAATGTGGGCGGATATGGCGGCGGCCGGTCTGGCCATCAAGGTCGAAGAGATTCGACACAACGTGCCCCGCAGTCAGCGGGGCGGCGAAATCATCGAGCCGATGGTCAGCGTGCAATGGTTCCTGAAGGTCCAGCCGCTGGCGCAGCGAGCGCTGGAGGCGGTGCGCGACGGGCGCATTCGCATCGTGCCGGAACGCTTCACCAGGGTGTACTACCACTGGCTGGAAAACATTGAGGACTGGTGCCTCAGCCGACAACTCTGGTGGGGCCATCGCATCCCCGCCTGGTACGGCCCCAACGGAGAAATCCACGTGGGTGCGGAAGCGCCGACCGGCGAGGGCTGGACGGCGGAAGAGGACGTTCTCGACACCTGGTTCAGCAGCGGATTGTGGCCTTTCAGCACGCTCGGCTGGCCGCAACAGACGGCGGACCTGCAACGCTATTACCCTACGACCATGATGGAGACTGGCTACGACATCCTGTTCTTCTGGGTGGCGCGCATGATCATGCTGGGGCTGTGGTTCACCGACGAGGTGCCTTTCCACACCGTTTATCTGCATGGCATGGTGCGAGATGGCAAGGGTCGCAAAATCAGCAAGACCCTTGACAATTCCATCGACCCACTGGAATTCATGGACCGCTTTGGCGCCGACCCGCTGCGCTTCACGCTCGTGACCAGTGGCACGCCCGGCAACGACGTTAACGTCGACGTCAAGCGCATCGAAGGCAACTGGCGCTTCGTCAACAAACTCTGGCAGATGGCCAGTTTCGTCGTTCGAAATCTCGGCGAGGAAGAGAACGCGTGGCAACACGACAGCAGACCGCACGATCTGTACTCCCGCTGGATTTTGTCTCGTCTGGGTACGCTGCTGCGCAACACCAACCGGCAATTTGACGGCTACCTTTATGGCGAAGCCGGTCGACAGATTCACGACTTTCTCTGGCATGAATTCGCCGACTGGTACATCGAAGTCAGCAAAATTGCCTTGTACGGCGATGACGACCTGTCGCGACGGCGGACGCTGCAGACCCTGGTCCACGTCCTCGAAACGGGATTGCGACTGCTGCATCCCTTCATGCCCTTTGTGACCGAAGAAATTTGGCAGCAACTGCCGCACGAGGGTGACACGATCATGTTGGCGCCCTGGCCCCGGGAGGACCCGGACCTGCAGGACCCGGACGCGGAAGCCATCATGGACACCCTGATCGAGTTGGTTCGCGGCGTACGCAACGCCCGCTCGGAATACAATGTTCCCCACGGTCGTTCGATCACAGCCCGGCTTCGGCCGGGATTTGCGGGCGAGCGCGTCGACGAATTGCGCGCGATGTTTGGCCAGCTGTGTCGGGTCGGGAGCCTGACCTCGCTTGCCACGGAAGATCCGGACCCGGAGGGCTGTGCCACGGTCGTGGTCAGCGACAGCGTCGTTTTTCTGCCACTGGCGGAATTGATCGACGTCGAGGCGGAACGCCTGCGTCTGGTAAAGGAGCGTGACCAGTTGCAGCAACGTCTACAGCGTTCGCAGGGCATGTTGGCCAACGAACAGTTTGTTGCGCGCGCGCCGGAAGCCGTGGTCAGGCGCGAGCGTGACAATTTGAACGAGTTGCAGTCAAGTCTGGAAATTGTGGAGGCCCGCCTGGAAAGTCTGGTCAAGTGAGGCCCCATGCTATACTGGCCGAAGCAGCGGTAACCAGAAAAACCTATGCCCATTCGGGTCCTTGAAGACGACGTCATCGCGAGAATTGCGGCCGGCGAGGTGGTGGAACGCCCGGCTTCTGTTGTGCGCGAACTGGTTGACAACGCGCTGGACGCCGGGGCCAGTCGCATCAATATTCGCGTGGAAGCCGGTGGGCGGCGCCTGGTCGAGGTCGCTGACGACGGCCATGGTATTCCGGCTGCAGACCTGGAACTGGCCTTCCAGCGCCACGCCACCAGCAAGTTGTGGTCCGTCGATGACCTCGACCGCATCCAGACGCTGGGCTTCCGCGGCGAGGCCCTAGCGAGCATCGCCGCCGTCAGCCGCCTGCGCATACGCTCCCGTTTCCGGGATGAGCAGACCGGCAATACGCTGCTGCTTGAGGATGGCGAAATTGTGGAGCGAGCCAGCATCGGTTCGCCTCCGGGGACCAGCGTGACGGTTGAAAACCTGTTTCACAATGTGCCGGCCAGACAAAAATTCCTAAGCTCGCCACTTGCAGAAAAGCGCCAAATTACCCTGCTGCTCAGCCGCTACGCACTGGTGCAGCCGCAGGTGCGCTTCACGTTAACGCTGGACGATCGTGAAAGTTTCCGCAGCAGCGGCAATGGCGTTCTCGCCGATTCCCTGGTTTCGATTCTGGGAAGGGACGTTGCCCGTGACATGCTAAGGGTTGGCCCGCACATTGGCATCGAAGACGCCATAAGGGTGTGCGGCTTCGTCTCCTCACCTGCCTTGCACCGCAGTGACCGTTCCCGCATCCTGCTGTTTGTCAATGGCCGTCACGTGCAGGACGCAAGCCTCGCTTACGCCGTCATCCAGGCCTACCATACGCTCTTGATGAAGGGACGCTTTCCGGTCGCCGTGCTGATGATCAGTCTGCCGCCAGAACAGGTCGACGTTAATGTACATCCCGCCAAGGCCGAGGTGCGTTTCCAGCGGCCGCGGGAAGTTTTCAGCGCCCTGCTGCGCGCCGTTCGCGCGACTCTGATGGAAGCCGGGGGCAGCAGGTCCGGACCAGGCAGAAACGCCTTGTCTCCCAAGGTCCCGGTCGAAGATTCATTCGCGGGCATTTGGCAGGAGTCGCAAACGATTGCCCGCAAGCCCCTGTTTGCCGACGAACAGGCTACTGTCAGCGCTGCCACAGGCTCCCCGGCTGCCCCGCAAAGGCCGCGGTCACTTCCCATGTTGCGGGTCATTGGGCAGATCGGCGCCAGTTTCATCGTCGCCGAGGGGCCGGCCGGTATGTATCTGATCGACCAGCACGCGGCCCACGAACGCATCCTCTACGAGGAATTCCTTGATCGCCAGGAGCGCGAGGAGACCATGTCCCAGTTTACGCTAGTCGGCGAGACTCTGGAGCTTCCCGCCAGCGATGCCAGCCTGATCGCCAGCAGCCAGGAACAGTTGCGCGCCATCGGTCTGGAACTGGAGCCCTTCGGCCCCAACACCTTCCTTATTCGCAGCATTCCGGCCATGCTGGCTGACCAGGAACCTCGCGAGGTATTGCGCGGAGTTCTTGAAGAACTGGAGAGAGGCCAACAGCCGGGAAAATCCACTCTGGAACAGCGCCTCATTCGTCGCGTCTGCAAACAGGCTGCCGTGAAAGCCGGCACCGTTCTGGGCAGGGAAGAAATGCAGGGACTAGTGCGCCAACTGGAACGCACACGATCACCCCTCACCTGCCCGCATGGACGACCCACGTTGTTGCACATGTCCGCCGGTCAACTGGCGCGGGAGTTTGGCCGTCACTAGATCGGTCAGGACCGATTCAGCGGCTGTTCCAGCGGAAGCGGTTCGGCGACGGGTAACCGCTGATGATGCCATACACGCCATTTTCGTCCACGCGGGCGACGCTGACCGTCCAGGTCAGGTCCACAGGAGTTCCGCCGTCTGGCGCCATCGACTCCGGCAGCAAAAGTGACGTATCGCGCGTCACGGCGTTGTGAACGACGCCGTCCTGATCCGAAATCTGCACCAGATAGACATCGCCCGCCGGAAGCAATCCTACGCTAAGCCATTGCAGACGAATGGCTCTCGCAGGCAGGACGCTGTCCTGCGCGGGCGACACGATGCGGGGGGCCATCCAGGTCGGTGTGGGCGTCGCCGTCTCCCTGCCCGAAAAGGTAGGAGACAGGGTTGGCGTCAGCGTCGGTGCCGGCACGCGGACGGTCTGACCTACGTTCAACAGGGGATTGCACTCCGGGCCTCCGCTGCGGAGGCCGAAATCGCAGCGTGAAAAGGAAACTTCGGGGTTGAGTATGGACACGATTTCGAGAGTCGTGTCGTGCTGAATGACGATGTCGATCACGGTCTGGCCGGCAACCACCACATGTTCGGCGATCTCCGTGTCATAGTTGAGCCCCGTTTCAGGCGACGTCGGAACGATACGCTCGGCAAGCGCAGGCGGTACCGGCAAGGGGGTGAAGTTTGCCGGCAGGGACGTGGCTGTGGGACGGGGAACCAGAATGACGCTGCCTTCCCCAGGCAGGAGATTGGGGTTGGGGATGTTTTCGTTCAACTGAACAATGGCGTCCAGGACCGCGTAGTCGCGGTAGCCATACTTTTGGATGATGAATCCCAGGGTTTCGCCGTCGCGGACTGTGTGTCTCCAGGGCCCTGGAACAGGGCTTGGCGTCACGGCCTCAATTGCCGGCACGGGCGTAACTGTCGCAACTGCTACGGCAATGGCCGGAGCGGGCGTGTTGGACATCTCAGGGAGCGGTTTCGCCTCCGATGTGGCGTCATCGGTGACCGGCACAGTTTCAGCCGGTCCTGCATCCTGGCGTACGAAATTGCAGCTGGTCAGCCACACCAGCGCGAACAGGGTGGCAAGAGCTGGCTTCACGCGCCTGTCTCCCACAGAAACTGGCGGGCATCCGACTCCAGAACCTCGCCATCACTCCGCAACAACTGAACCCTCCAGCGATAACCGTGCCATCCGGGTTGTGTTTCCTTCCACGCGGCGGGCAGAATGAGATTCAGGGAAGTGGTTGTTTCTGTGTAGGTCCACCCGCTGGACAGACTATCAACGACGACCCGCCATGTTTCACCCGGAGACAGAGACCCGGACGCAACCCAGCGCAGGGTTACCAGCTCATCACTATTGAAATTGCGATTGTCAGGCGGGCTGAATGCCACAGGCACGTTGACGGTGGTTGTCGGAGTTGCACCGGGAAGTCCTGATGGCGTGGGAGATTGGGTTGGCGTCGGCGTTGGCGCCGGCACCCGCAATTGCTGACCATCGTAAATGGTCACCACGCAACTGGGCCCGCCAGACGCCTGGCCGAAGTCGCACTGCGAAAATGTGACCTCCGGGTTCAATTCGGACAACACCTTAAGATCGGTTCCGAAACGAAAGGCGATACCCACGATGGTCTCGCCACTGCGGACCTGGTGCCACATCACGCCGGGTTGCAGGGTCGGTTCCGGACGTCCCGACACGCCGGAAAAGGGCCGGGCCGCGGAAACCGGACTCTCGTCACCAGCGTTTCCGGCAATGCCACGCTGGCCCGGGGCAGATGCTGCGACAATTGCGCCAGGGGTCTCCGTGGGCCAGGGGATCACGAGTTGCTGACCGGCCTGCAGCAATTCGGCAGACGCCAGATCGTTTTCCTCCAGAACCCTTTCGAGGACATCGAGGTCCCTGTGACCGCAGCGCGTCACAACGGCGATCAGGCTGTCACCACTGCGCACCTCCTGCAAACAGGGCGCGCGCGTCGGGGTTGCTGTCTCAGTCGGCGGCGGCACAGGGGTACTTGTAACCGTCGGCAGGTACAAGGTCGGCACGGGCGTATCGGTCGGGACCGAAGTTGGTGGCATCTGAAATGCGGCTGTTGGAGCAACGGCAACGCTGCTGCCGGCCAAAAGCCAGATTGCAAGCTGCAAAAGAACCCCGGCACAAAGCGTGGCAGCCATGGCCAGCGCAATCAGGGTCAGACAGGTGCCACTGCGCCAACGCAGTCGACTCTCCGCCAAATCGGCAAGATCGTTGCTTTCCGGGCCGTAGTTCCCCACGCCCTCCTGCCAGGGCATAACGCGTGCGAGATCGGCCCCGCAATTGGCACAGTCTGTTTGCGACGCGTCGTTGTTCGTGTTGCATATGGGGCATATCTTGACAGCCAATCAGCACGCCCCTGTCACTCCACCTTCAAGTGCCGGCCGCGGCCAGGTCCGTGTCAAGTTGCGCGAAATCGAACAGGATCTTGAGTGTTCCGGGGTTGGCAGCCCGTTCGATAGCCCGCAAACCTTCGCCAAGCGGGTATCTGCCTTCAATCAGGAAACTTACGTCCACGAGACCCTGTTCCAGCAATTTAAGTGCGGGCGCGAAGGGGCCGCAGCGACTGCCCCTGATGGCAATTTCCCTGACGGCGACCTGGGTCATGTCAACTTGTGGTGTGCCGTGGTAGGTGCTCTTCAACACTATGGTGCCGCGCGAGCGGACCAGACGCAGCGCAGCTTCCAGCCCGCTGGCCGCTCCGCTGACTTCAACCACTACAGGGAAGGTCTGCGGTTCAGCGTCTTCGATGCACAGGGCAGAAATGCCCCGGCGTTGAAGCATGCAGGCCTGTTTTTCGTGCCGGACAAGGACAGACACATCCGCGCCCACCAGTTTCAGCACCTGAACAATGAGGAGGCCCAGTTTTCCTGCGCCAATGACCAGCACCGGCGAACCAGGTTGAATGTGAACCGCCTCGGTGACCTGCAGGGCCGCAGCAAGAGGCTCGGTGAATACGGCCGCGTCGTCGCTCACGCCGTCCGGAACAACATGAAGGTTTCGAAGAGGCAGGCGGAAATAATCGGCAAATGCGCCAGGATAGTCGTGGATGCCCAGTGTGTGGCGTGCCAGACACTGGCTGGGAATGCCAAGACGACACAGCCGGCAGTCGCCACAACTGATGTTGATTTCACCTGTAACCCGTCGGCCGCGCCATGAGTCCGGGCCTTGCACGACCTCACCACAAAACTCGTGGCCGGGTATGCCGCGAAAGTCATACATGCCGCGAACCAGTTCGAGGTCGGTATTGCATATGCCCGCCCGGCGCGTGCGGATCAGGACTTCGTCGGCTGCGGGCAACGGCAGCGGCACGTCCTCGACAAGTTTCAGGGTTTCATCGAAGACCAGCGCGCGCATTTCAGCCCCTGGCCCCCGTCGTCCTGTTTCGCGGCAAGGCCAACTCGCCCTTTTCCCAGGCAACCAGCAGAGGTACGGCGGTAAAAATCGAGGAATAGGTGCCCGAAAGCAGGCCGACAAAAAGGATAAAGATGAAGTGGCGAATGGTCTCTCCCCCGAAGAGCAGAATCGCGGCCATGATGAAGAAGGCATTCAGTTGGGTCCCAAGCGAGCGGTGAATGGATTCCAGAATGCTGCGATTTACGATGGTCTCCCAGGGTTCCCCCAGATATTTCGGTACGTTCTCGCGAATGCGATCGAAGAGAACGATCGTATCCTGAATTGAGAATCCCACGATGGTCAGCAGGGCGGTGAGAAACAGCGCATCCGCCTCCCAGCCCAGCAGCAAGCCGGTCAGCGACATCACGCTGGCGACGATCAACACGTCATGCAGCATGGCCACCACCGCGCAAACGCCATAACGCAGGGCCCGCGGCACCTGTCGAAACGCGAGTACGATGAAGGCAATGACCACCAGGGTAGCAACCAGCACCGCCACCACAGCGGCCTGCGTAACTTCGCGTCCGATCGTCGCCGAAACGCTTTCCGTCCGCAACAGGTCCATATCAAGTGGTGCAAGCCGGTCCAGCCCGGCGATGATCTCATCGCTCACCGCTGCCTGCTGAATGGTGGACCGCAACGACCAGCGTCTCTCCGACGCGTCGCCCAGTTGCTGCACGATAACGTGTTCGTCACCGAAAGCGGCGAATACATCGCGCAGGTCGACCTCGCTCGTCTCCCCTTCCGTGAATGCAATCTCGTAGATGCTGCCACCGACGAAGTCGATACTGAGTCGAAAGGGAGACCCGGTCGTCAGTGTCGAAAAGAGCATGATCAAAACACCGGCCCCGAGGACGGTCGCCGAAAGCAGGAAGAAGAAGCGACGCTTCTGGATCAGGGAATACATCGTTAAACGCCAGGCAACCAGCGACTCTGCCGCGGCGAGTTGCGCAGCAGGGCGACGAAGAGATGCAAAAACGTGCGCGTAACCAGCACTGCCGTAAACAGGTTGAGGACCAGCCCGAGCCCGAGGGTCACGGCGAAGCCACTGACGATACTGGCGCCGGGCGTCTGGCCGAAGAGAAAGAGAATGATGCAAATGATGATTGTCGACACATTTGAATCGCGGATGGAGGTCCAGGCTCGATCAAAGCCGGCGTTTAGCGCTTCGTCCACGCTTTTGCCGACCCGCAGTTCCTCCTTGATGCGCTCGAAAATGAGAATGTTGCCGTCCACCGCCGTTCCGATGCCGATCAGGAATCCGGTGATGGCCGGCAGTGTCACCGTAACCGGGATCAGCCGGAACAGTGCCAGGTTGATAACGATGAACACCAGCAGCGCAAGGTCAGCAGCAAGACCGGGCAGCCGGTAATAGACGAGCATGAAGACCAGCACAGTAATCACGCCGATGATGCCGGCCCGGATGCTGAGTGACACTGACTCCTGTCCGAGGGTGGCGCCGACCTGGGCTGTGCTCTCCACACTGAGCGGTATCGGCAGGGCGCCTGAACGCAATTGCAGCGCAAGGGTGCGGGCTTCTTCCTCGCTGAAGTCGCCGGTGATCACGCCGCCGCTGGTCAGCTCCGCCTGGATGATCGGCGCCGACAACACCACGCCATCCAGCACAATGGCCATCGGCTGGCCAATGCTGTTGGCGGTGAAGGGGCCAAACACCGCGCCGCCGTCTTCATTCAACTCAAACTGGATCAGCCAGTTGCCGGCGCTCATCTGGTCGAAGCCGGCCACCGCCGCCTGCAGGCCTGCACCGGTCATTACCGTGGTGAAGGGTTGCCTCGTCAGCGGGTTGACGAGAGCATCCCGGGAAGGCGGTTCACTCTCTCCGTCAACCTGGTCAGCAAGCGATTGCGTTCGTTGTTCCTGAATTTCAAGTTGGGCAGTCGTCAAAATTCGTTGACCGGCGAAGTCCTGTGTCTGTGCGCCCAGGCCGTTGAAATCGACGAATTCGAGCAAGGCCGTCTGCTGAATGGTCCTCACTGCCTGCTCGGGGTCGCTGACGCCCGGCAATTCCACCAGGATCCTGCCGCTGCCAGGCAGCACCTGTATCGTGGCCTCACTGACGCCCAGCGCATCGATGCGGCGCGCCACGTTGTTGGCCGTCTGACCCAGGTCTTCTGCGCTGAACTGCTCCGGTGGAAGGTCCGCCCTGAGCAGGACGCGCAGGCCTCCGACGAGGTCCAGACCAAGGGGTTGATCAACCGACAGCGCTATTTCCGGAACGCCGTCACCGTTGCTGTCGATGACCAGGTCACCGCCGTTTGGCAGGCTTACCCGCAGCGCGAAGGCGGCAATCAGGACGATGATCAGCAGCCAGCGAAAATGGGGGCTCATGAGGACGACCCTGTTGCCTTCTCAGAGTGCTGACGGGACTGGCGCGCCAGTTCTTCCGGGTCAAAGGGGGCCAGCAGGGAAGAGGCAATGATGCGGACCCTTGTGCCTTCGGCCAACTCAACCCAGGCCACGCCACCTCGCAGGTCTGTGATGCGGCCAACAAGACCGCCGGCGGTGATGACCTCGTCACCCTCGGCCAGACTGCGCACAAATCGTTGACGCTTCTGGAAGTCCCGTTGCCGCGGGAAAAGCACCATGGACCACCAGGCGCCAAGACCCAGCAACAACAGGACGGCCAAAATCAGGACTTCCTGCATGCATACCTTCAGGGTAAGTCGGACGCGGTCAGTATACCCCTGCCTGCATGGCACTTACAGGGGCGCTTGACAGTCCCCGCCTGGCCTTTCAGAATAGACGGCCAGGCCGAAACGGAATCCTTAGTCCGTGCCGGTCTCCTTCAGCAAGGGGGCGGAAATGCGTATTGAGACCAATAACAGCCTGGTAAGGCGCAACCGCCGTCTGGCCCAGTACCTTTTCTTTATCAGCATCGCGGTTCTCGTGGCCTCCTTCATTTACGTTAATTCCCAGGCGCTGGGAGGAGAACTGCCACAACCTGGCACTCTGGAAGGCACACTGTACCTGCTGTTGCCGGCCCTTGTGTTGCCCTTTGGCGTCATCTCCTCAATGATTTCCGTGCGCATGACGAACCACTGGATTCGCCAGCCGCGCCCGGAAGAGGCCCTGCGCGCCGGTCTTAAGGGGCTGAGCAATCGCAGCGTTCTTTACAACTATCTGCACATGCCCCTGCGTCACCTGCTGATCTGCCCCCAGGGCGTGTTTGCCATCACAACGCGTTTCCAGAACGGAAGTTACCAGGTGGATGGGGAGCGCTGGAAAACACAGGAAAGCGCTTTCAGCCGCTTCACCAGCTTCTTCCGACGCGACGGCATTGGTCATCCTGCCTCGGAAGCCCGGTCGCATGCTGACCGTCTTCAGGCCCTGCTGCCGGAAGGCATAGACGTGCGTCCGCTCATTGTCTTCGTCGATCCCGCTGCGAGACTGGAAGTCAGCGATTCTCCGGTCCCGGTGCTTCACGCAGACAGCAAACGGGAACCGAACATTCGGGACTATTTGCGCAAGATTCCGGAGCAGGAACGGCAACCCATGTCCGTGGCCCAGATTGAGGACTTCGAGGCGGCGACTCTCGCCGGTTAGTCATGACCCGCGCGCAAACGCTTGCGCTACTGGTCGCCACCCTGCTCGCAGGATTCACCCTGCGCCTCATTCAACTGGACAGCTTCTCATTCCGCGGTGACGAAGCCCTGACCGTGCTCACCTGGGTCAGCCAGCCCCTGGCTGAGACGCTGCAAAGTGACATTCCGGTCAGGGACCCGCAACCGCCGCTGGCTTTCGCCCTGTTTTGGGGCTGGGCCACGCTGTTCGGCACGGGCGAGCTTCTCATGCGTCTGTTACCAGTGTTCAGCAGCATCACAGGGATTGCGGGCATCTACGCGCTGGGACATCGTATTGGCGGCCGTCGTACCGGCCTGATCGCCGCCGCTCTCCTGACGATTCATCCATTCCTTGTCTGGCACGCCCAGGACGCGCGCCCCTACGCCATCTGGGTCGCGGCCAGTACGATCGCCGCCTGGCTTGCTCTCTGTGCCCTGCAGCGAGACCGCAGGAAAGACTGGCTGCTGTACGTTGTGGCCGCCGCTCTCGCTGCCTACCTTTACTACCTGGAACTCTTTTTTCTGCTTGCCCTGAATCTCTATGTCCTGTTCAATCTGCGACAACAGGCGCGGCCGCTGCGAAAATGGTTCACGGCGCAAACCCTGTTGGCCCTTATCCTGGCGCCCTGGTATCTGCAGGAACGCCTGCTACTCAACAGCGGCTATGGAGGCACGGCAAGCGCCGCGGAGCCGCTGCAACTGGTCACCTGGCTCTTGCCTGCCCTGCAGTTTGGACGCAATTTGCCGCCGGAAATCTCCGCACGTAGCGCCCTGCTGGTAATATGCGCCCTGTTGGCCGGGCTGTGGTTCATGGCGCGGCGCGGAAACCACTACACGCTTTGGGTCGGCCTCTCTGCATTCCTGCCCCCCCTGCTGCTGGGCCTTGCAGCAACGCGCCTGAATGTATTCGCACCGCGATATGTACTCGCAAGCGCGCCTGCCTGCCTGCTGCTACTGGTCAGCCTTGGTGTGGCGCTGTGGCGACGGGCCCTGTGGACCCGCTTTCTGGCCGCGGCCATTTTTGCGGCATGGCTCGCCCTGATGCTGCTAAGCCTGAACAATGCCTGGTTCAACCCGGAATTCGCCAAATCTCCGGACTGGCGCGGCCTCGCACAGTATCTGCACCTGGAGACTTCCCCAGGCGACATGGTTATCCAGACGGCCGCCGATGAGGCCTTCACGCTTTACCACGACGACAGCACGGATTCCCTGCGTTTGCCGGCCAACCCGGTCCAGGATCAGGCCGAGATCATTGAGGCACTACGCTCCGCACTGTTGAACCATGACAGCCTTTGGCTCGTCGCCAGTCCACCCCCCGGCTGGCCCAATCGAACTGTCGCCATGGACTGGCTGGACGCCAACATGCAACTCCTGCGAAGGACGCGGATCGGCGTTCTGCCCGTTCGCCAGTACCGGTCCTGGGAAGTTCGCGCGGAGGAACTTGCGGCAGAGGACCTGGGTAGCTTCGCTCAGGTAGCGGGGATTGCGGGCGCGAAAACCGGTCGAACGCCCGCTGATCTTGTCGTCCAGCTGGTTTGGCGGGCAATCGGACAATCGGACACTTCATTGAAGGCCTTTGTGCATCTTTATGACGCGCGCGGGCCGGCAGATAGTTCTCCGCTGTGGAGTCAGGACGACCGGTACATTCAGGATGGTCGGGTGGACACGCGTCTGTGGGAAAGCGGGTCCCTGCTGCGCGACGCCTACCACCTGCCACTTGCGGGAGTCCCGCCAGGGCAATACGGGCTCTACGTCGGCATGTATGACCCTGACAGTGGCGAACGCCTGACAACGGACCAGGGCAGTGACAGCGTCCTGGTTGCCCAGGTCAACCTTCAGGGTCTCGAGCCTGGCAACAGCTAAACGTTCCAGGCTTGCAGGACGACAATCAGCAAGGGGACCAGTCCGGCCACGGCAATCAGGGCAACGAATGCCAGAAGAATCGTCACAAGGTCCAGATCGCCCGCAATGCCAGGTCTCTCCTGCCGGGCCGGCTCCGACGAGTCTGACACGGGTTGCCCGTCCCGATGAGAGGGTCGCTGTCCGGAAATTGTCGGGCCAGCGCTTTTGCCGGCCTGCGCCGGGCCCTGCCCGCCAGCCGAAGACGGCGCAGGTATACGCCCCTGGCCGGGCCGGGGGGCCTGCGTCGGTGACGTGTAGGCACGACTGTGGTCCCGCAAACTGCCAAGCACCTTGCCCAGCTGGTCAGCAGTGCGAAAACGCGCCGCAGGATCCTTTTGCATGACTCGATGAACGATTTTGGAAATGTTCTCCGGCACGGCAGCGTTGACGTCGATGACGTGCGGCACGCGTTTGTTGACATGGGCCTGCGCCAACTCCTGCGGGCTGTCGCCGGCGTAGGGCAACTCCCCCGTCAACATTTCGAACAACACCACCCCGATGGAGTAGACATCCGCCGCCGGCGTGGGGCGAAGACCCCTGGCCTGCTCAGGAGAATAGTAGTGGGGGCTGCCCCAAACAATCTGTTGTTGCCGCGCCGGTAAGGTATCGCTTAGCGCCTGGGCGATGCCGAAATCAGCCACTTTCACCTTGTTGTCCGAGGTCAAAAGGATGTTTTGGGACTTCACGTCCGCATGCACGAAGCCGGAACGGTGCGCGAAACCAATGCCGGCGCAGATTTGAATGGCAAGCTCAATGGCCTCATCAACGGGCAGGGTACGCCTGCTGCGGATGATCTTTTTCAGGTCCTGGCCCTCAATGAACTCCATGACCATGAAGTGGGTGTTTCGGTCGCTGCCCACGTCATGCACGGTAACGATGTTGGGGTGCGCCAGTCGGGCAACCGACCGGGCCTCGTTGCGAAAGCGTTTTACAAATCCGGGATCGCTGGTCAGGCTGGGCCGCAGGACCTTGACGGCCACAACCCGCGCAAGGCGCTGGTCCAGCGCCTTGTAAATCACCGCCATGCCACCTGAACCCAGTTGTCCGAGCAGGCGATAGCGCTGGTTAAGAATGTTTTCAGCGGGTGCCATGTCCATGCCCGGAAATGGTCAACTGCTTCGTCAGGCCCTTGAAAGCTGGTCAGACAGCATCAGGGCGCTGCGGTCCGTCAGCGATGCCATGAAATCTACCACTGCCCGAACGGGCTCGCCATCCGTCAGACGCTTGCGCCAATAGAGAGGCATGGCATCCGGTCTTGCCAGACAGGTAGCGAATATCGTTTCGATGCTTTCTCTGGCGAGCCTCGTCGCGGGCTGCAGTTTCTCGTGTAGATACATGCGCTCGTAAAGAAAGTCGGAAAGTTCGCCCTTCATGGCCAGCAGATCTTCACTGTGTGCGACGACATCGCCGCTGTGAGTCTGCAGGTCCATGGGTGTTTTCGGTGATAGCGCTTCCAGCCGGGCTGCAGATTCCGACAATACGTCCTCGACCTGCAGTCCGATCAATTCCCGAATGAACGCGTGTCGGGAAATGCCATCGTCTTCACCGGCAACCGGCCGCCCTTCGCCCCCCTGGTCCCACAGGCGCCAGATTTCAAGCGCTTCCAGGTCGACCCAATGTAACAGACCGGACTGAAGACCATCGTCCAGGTCATGCGCCTGGTAAGCGAGCGAATCGCTGATGTTGGCGATTTGCGCTTCCAGACTGCCGCGAAGCCCGGGATCGAAACCTGTCTGCGCCGCCAGATCGCTTTCAGTCTCGTGACGCATCATGCCTTCCAGCGTCTCCCAGGTGAGATTAAGACCAGGCCAGCCCCGGAAACGACTTTCCAGTTGCGTGACGATGCGCCAGGCCTGCAAATTGTGATCGAAGCCGCCCACCCCGGCCGCCAGGCGATTGAGGATGGCCTCTCCAACGTGACCGAAGGGCGGATGTCCCAGATCATGCGCCAGGCAAATCGCCTCGACCAGGTCCTCATTGGCATGGAGAGCACGCGCCAGCGCCCTGCCGATTTGCGCCGTTTCCAGCGAGTGGGTCAGTCGCGTCCGATAGTAATCGCCGGCGTCATTGAGAAAGACCTGGGTCTTGTACTGGAGGCGACGAAAGGCGGCTGCATGAATGATTCGATCCCTGTCTCGCTGAAAGGCCGTGCGACGGGCCGCTTCAGTTTCCGGGTGTGCCCTGCCCCGGCTGTTGGCGCTCAACAGCGCCCAGGGGCCGACAATCGCCCTTTCAACCTGCTCCAGTTCCCCACGATCGCGGATCATGCTCCAGCTCCGCAATGCCTCTTCAAATTGTAGCCCGGCCTGTCGCAACCTGGCGCAGCCAGGGTCGCCGCAATGTGTTATACTCCGCTGCCAGGGTCGGACGCAAAGGGTGTCGGCCCGCGAGGCCTTGCCATGGATATTAACCAGACAGTCCGCATGATCGAATGGCTGGACGAGGAGCGCCGCCGCGACAAGGCCAGCATAGCCCGAATGGAAGAGCGTTTGGCAATACAGCAGGAAATGCTTGATGTCCTGCAAACGCGCCTTATCGGAATCGAAAGTGAACACTCCACGCTACGCAATGTGCAACCTGGCGCCAGTCGGGAGCGGGAGGTTGTCGAAAGTTTGCGCGCGGAATTGCTGCAGCGGCTGGAGGCCGGCGAAGCGCGCCGACGCGAGGCCGAGGAGGAGGCTCTTCGCCGGTCCGACCTGCTCCGCGAGCAACTGGATCGACCTATCCGTGAACTGGAAAACAAGATCTCGGAGATGGAACGCAGTCAGGGCAGCTTGCCCGCCTTCCAGACGGAAAGTGACCGGGTCACCGGGGCCATGTATGAACTCGGGCAACGCATTGACGATCTCTATCGTCAGCTGGAGGAACCGGAGCGGCGCCTGTCCATGCTTGAGGAGCAACGGCGGCAGGACAGTCGCAGCCACAGTGCCACGGCGGCGGAACTTCCGGAAATGCAAAGGCAGATCGACGCCGGCCGCAACAAACTGGCCCTGGTGGAAGATCTCGTATTGCGCACGGAAGGCCAGTTGCGGGAACTGGCTGCCAGCGAACTGGAACGACGCGACTCCATTCAGTCCTTCATTGATTCCCAGGGTCTGCATTCGCGCCAACTGGAACAGCTTATCGAAGCCTACAGCGCACGGTTCTCCGAATACGACATCAACATGGAACACTTTTCGCGGCGCTTCGAGACCTGGGCGGAAGTCTTTCGGGAAATGAAATCGCTCGTGGACCGCTTTGAGCGCAACCAGGAACGTCTGGAGCTTCGTTTCAACGAGTTAATCGAAGTGCAACGCATCGCGGAAGAACGATTGCGCCAGGACTGGGAGCGGCTGAGCGATGAGGAACAGCGACGGCGCAAGCAGTTCACCCTGGCCAACGACGAGGTGTGGCGCAGCCACGACCGCGAATTCGAGCGCTTCGTCAAGGCCATCGAAAACCTGCGCGAACGCTTTCCGCCGATTGAGGATGCGCTGGAACGCATCTGGATGCTGGAACGTGAACGCGTACGGCGTCACCACGAACACGATCTCTCCCTCTTGCAGGAATACGACCGTGAGCAGGACAGCGGGCTGCTGTCCGCCGCGGATGACGAAATTCCCGGCAGCAATGGCATGGATCGTAACAACAGTTGACGATGCGCGTCATTGGCACCGCAGGCCACGTTGATCACGGCAAGACCACACTGGTCAAGAGTCTGACAGGGATAGACACGGACCGCCTGGCGGAGGAAAAGGCCCGCGCCCTCACCATCGATCTGGGCTTTGCCTGGCTTGCGCTCCCGGATGGTGAGCAACTGGGGATAATCGACGTCCCAGGCCATCGCGATTTCATCGAGAACATGTTGGCCGGGGTCGGCGGTATCGATGCCGTCCTGCTGGTGATCGCCGCCGACGAAGGGGTAATGCCGCAGACTCGGGAACACCTTGCGATTCTGGACCTTTTGGGCATCAATGCCGGACTGGTCGCGCTTTCACGGGTCGATCTGGTCGACGATCCGGAGTGGCTGGAACTGGTGGAAGACGAAGTGCAGGATTTGCTCGCCGACACCTGTCTGGCGGATGCCCCGATCCTGCCGGTGTCGGCGACTACCGGCGCCGGTTTGGAAGCGCTACTGACCTGGCTTGCGGCGCTGCCCGGGGATGGTCCGTCGCGGCAGGATTTCAGCCAACCCCGATTGCCGGTTGACCGCGTCTTTACCATGAGCGGATTCGGCACGGTCGTCACTGGCACACTTAACGGGGGGCCCTTGCGTGTCGGCGATGAGGTCGAGTTACAACCCGGAAATCTCCGCGGGCGGATTCGCGGCCTGCAGTGTTACCAGCAGAAAGTCAGCGAGGCCGGGCCCGGCTCACGCGTGGCTGTGAACATCAGTGGGCTGACGACAGCGGAGGTTGCCCGTGGACATGTTTTGGCGGGACCGGGTCAAATCAGACCCACAACGCTGGCGGACCTGCGCTTTCGCTACCTTCCCTCCGCACCACGTCCACTTGACCACAATGCAGAGGTCAAGTTCTTCTCCGGCACCTGCGAGTCAGTCGCCCAGGTCCGGATGCTGGAAGGCGACGAGTTGTGGCCCGGTGATTCGGGCTGGCTGCAGCTACGCCTGACCAGCGAACTGCCCCTCAACATGGGTGACCGCTTCATATTGCGCTGGCCTTCTCCGGCGGAAACGATCGGCGGTGGCGTCGTTCTGGATCCACATCCTGGCCGGCAATGGCGGCGCAACCAGACCCAGGTCCTGCGGCGCCTGCGCATTCTGTCCGACGGGAGCCCGGAGGAACGGGTGACGCTGGCCGCGCGGGGTCGCAGTCCCCGTTCCCGCGACGATCTGATTGGGTTGAGCGGTCTGGCGCCATTCGATTTCGATCTTGCGCTGGAGAGTGCCTTGCGGGCGGAAATGGTAACAGCCCTGCCCGACGGTCGCTTGCTGGCCACAGAAGACCGGGACATTCTCATGCGTGAACTACGTGAGGTGCTGACGGCCCGGCATCGACGGTTTCCCTTGCGACGCGGCATGCAGCGGGAAGACCTGCGCAGCACGCTTGAAATCGAAGCGGGTTTGCTCACGTTCCTGATCGATAGTGACGAGGAAGTCAACGCGAGCGCGGACATCGTGAGCCTGCGTGGGCACAGGGTCCGGTTCTCGGCCGAACAGCAGGAGCGGGTACAGGAACTGAATGCCATGCTCCATGCCCAGGCCTGGACGCCGCCTTCCTGGTCGGAAGCCATGTCATTGACGGGTGAGGAGTTGCTCGTCGCCCTGGTTGAAGACGGGACTCTCGTCCGCGTGTCGCAGGAAGTCTTCTTTTCACGCGAAAGCTGGGAGAAAATGCTGCGGGCAACCCTGGAAATCATCGAAACGGATGGCTCGGTCAGCGCCAGTCAATTGAGGGACCGTTTCGAGACCTCGCGCAAGTATGCCATCGCGCTGCTGGAATCACTTGACGAGGCGCGAATCACCCGGCGCGAGGGTGACGTGCGCGTTCGCGGCACTGCTCCGCTGTCTACGCTGTTGGGTGAGCATCGGGCGGAGACTGTAGAGCAGCATCATTCGTAATCCGAACGATGCGGGCGCCAAGCGCATTCAGGGTCTCCTCCACCCTTTCATAGCCGCGATCGATTTGCTGAATGTTGGCTATGCGCGTCACGCCCCTCGCGGAAAGGGCTGCCAGCAGCATCGCCATGCCCGCGCGAATATCCGGGCTCGAAATGTAGTCCACAGCGTGAAAAGTCGTCGGCCCCTGTACCAGCACGCGATGCGGATCCAGCAACGTGATACGGGCCCCCATACGCACCAGGTTGTCGGCAAAAAAGAAGCGGCTCTCGTACATCCAGTCGTGAAACAGGACCGTGCCAGCGCTACAGGTGGCGATGACCAGCGCGATGCTCATCAGGTCGGGCGGGAAACCCGGCCAGGGCTGCGCCTTGATGACCGGAATGCGTCCACCCAGGTCCGGCATGACCGAAAGCGACTGGCGTTCGGAAACGAAAATGTCCCTGCCCCGCACTTCCCAACAGACACCCAGACGGTGGAAGACCTTGGCAACCATCTCGAGGTAATGCGGGTCCGCGTCCTGAATGAGCAACTCACCGCCAGTCACGACCGCCGCCCCTACGTAACTGCCCACTTCCATGAAGTCGGCGCCCACACGGGCCTCGCCGCCCGCCAGACGGTCGACGCCGTGAATAACGAGGTAATTTGAACCGGCGCCGGAAATCCTGGCCCCCAGAGCGTTCAACATACGGCACAAGTCCTGAATGTGGGGCTCCCCGGCCGCGTTTCTGAGTACTGTTGTGCCCTGCGCCAGCACTGAAGTAAGGATCAGATTCTCCGTGGCAGTCACGCTGGCCTCGGCCAGCAGGATGTCATCGCCACTCAGTGTGTCCGCCTGAAAGTGCAGGGCCTGGCCATCAAAGTCGACGTCAACGCCCAGTTGTCGCAGGGCCGCCAAATGCGTGTCCAGGCGTCTTTCCCCGATGAGGTCCCCGCCTGGCATCGGCAGAAGGGCCTTGCCAGTGCGGGCGAGCAGGGCCCCGGCAAACACAACACTTGCCCGAATGCGACTTGCCAAATCGGGGTCCAGTCGCGAACTGGCGATGTGGCGCGCATGCACGCGCAGGGTGGCAGGTCCTGTCCATTCAACTTCCGCCCCAAGGTGCTGCATCAATTCGATGACGACGCGGACATCGACAATGTCCGGCACGTTGTGCAACAGGACAGGCTGATCGCTGAGCAAACAGGCGGGCAGCATTTTGGTGGCGGCATTCTTGTTACCGCGGGCATGCATGGCGCCTCTCAAGGGGTGGCCGCCCTCAATCAGGAATTGTTGCATGTCCAACCCACTGTTACGGTGTCACCGACGGCGATTTCCAGCGACGTTGCCGCATTCCCCTGGTTGATGCCCAGTTCCAGGAACCCGCTGCTGCCGACGCAAGCCAGTAACTCCCCCGCTGCCACGTCACTATAAGTCTTGTGTACCGCAGTGATATCGCTGCCGCCCAGGCCAATGCGCAGATTGCCAGCTTGCAACTCAACAGGCGCGCCGCCACCAAAACGGGGGGACAGCAGCAGCGCGTCGCCCTCTCGCCAGCGGCAGTCCCCGACACTCGTCACCAGATTGCCAAAGCGATCGACATGCATGACCTCCGCGCGGAGCCCCTCCGACTGTAGCTCGAGCCGTGGCTCCGGCAGCTGCTCAATCCTGGAAATGGCGGGGCCCAGGTCGCCAGGGTCTGCGCCGCGGGCCAGATGCGCCGCCAGGGGCGCAAAGACGTCACGCCCATGAAAAGTGTGGCTGACATCCTCAAGGCGCCAAACGCCATTCTCCGCTGAAGTGATCCTGTCCGCAGGAACTTCCGCCAGCGTCCACGAGAGTAAACCATTGTCCGGAGCCACAAAGTGACAGCCGCCCGCGGACGCCACCAGCGCGCGCCTTTCGCTGCCGACGCCAGGATCAACGACACAAAGGAAAACGGTGCCTGAAGGGAACCAGCGCCAGGAAGTCAACAGGGCAAAGGCAGCCTGCCTCACGTTTTGCGCTTCAATGTCGTGGGTCAAGTCGATGAAATCAGTATTCGGGCAAAGGCGGCGCATCACCCCTTTCATGATGGCAACGAAGGGGTCCCGCGTGCCAAAGTCCGTCAGGATTGCGATGACTGGTCTCATTCGGCCCTGTCCCTCTGGCGGGCATTGTAACAGCGATACCTGCGCCGAAACGACACTTGACAGTCACGGGCGCGAGCACTAGTCTGTGCATCGCCAGGAGGGAGCAGGGCATGGCCATTTCAGGCGGTAACCGGCATCATACAGGACAGGATTGCTAAACGCTGCCGGGTCTTGCTGGCCTGTATTCAGGTCACAAAATCAAACAGTCCCGGTTGCGGGACTTTTTTGTTACTTTTGGCAGGAGGGACAGCCATGCTGGCGGTAATCGATTACGGCGCAGGCAACCTTCGCAGTGTCGTCCACGCCCTGCGCGCCCTGGGAGTAAGGGACATGCAGGTTGTGCAGGATGGCGCCGGCCTGCGGAGCGCCAGCCGCATTATCCTGCCAGGTGTGGGGGCCTTTGGCGCCGGGATGCAACAACTCGGTGAAAAGAAATTCATTGACCCGCTTGTCGCCGCAATCATAAACGGTGTCCCCTGCCTGGGGATTTGCCTGGGGATGCAATTCCTGTTTGAACGCAGCGACGAAATGGGCCAGCACGACGGTCTGGGGTTGTTGCCCGGCCACGTAACTCGCTTTCCGCCCCACGCTACGCTGAAGGTGCCTCACATGGGCTGGAACGCCCTGACCCGACGCCAGGCGTCGCCGCTCCTTGCCCGCGTCAGGTCGGACAGCCAAGTCTATTTCGTTCACAGCTATTGTTGCATGCCGGATTGCGAGGAGGATGTCATCGCCAGCACTGACTATGGCGTCGAATTCGCTTCCGCTGTTCAGCGTGGCGTGTTGTTTGGCGTTCAATTTCATCCCGAAAAGAGCCAGCAGGTGGGGCTGCAAATGCTTCGCAATTTCCTGGAGTGGGCGCCGTGATCATCTATCCGGCAATTGACCTTCGAGGCGGTTACGTTGTCCGTCTGCGTGAAGGCGATCCCCAACAGCAGGTCACCTTCCATGCCGACCCCCTCGATGCCGCCCGTCGCTGGCTGGGAGAAGGGGCGGACTGGCTACACGTGGTCAACCTGGACGGCGCATTTGCCAAATCAAACGACAACCTGAGCGTGCTGGAAGGAATCGCCGCGACTGGCGCGAAGGTCCAGTTCGGCGGCGGACTTCGCTCCCTGGAGCAGATGCAACGAGCCCTCGATTGTGGCGCCAGTCGCCTCGTATTGGGGACTGTCGCCGTCATGGAGCCCGAACTGGTTGGGGAAGCCATTCAGAGATTCGGCGCGGAAACTGTCTGCGTGGCACTGGATGCCCGGGACGGGAAGATTGCCACCCATGGCTGGAAACAGGTCAGCGACAGTTCTCCTGCCGAACTTGGTGTGGCCATGGCGCAGCAGGGCCTGCGTCACGCCCTGTTCACCGACATCAGCCGGGACGGCCGTTTGAGCGGAGTAAACGTGTCTGCGACGGTCCGCCTGGCTCGCGACACAGGTCTGCAGGTCATCGCTTCCGGCGGTGTCAGCAGACTGGAGGAAATCGAAGCCCTTCAGGCCAGCAGTCTGGTTGCAGGCGCGGTCATCGGCATGGCCCTCTACCGCAACGAAATCTCCCTGGCGGACGCCCTGACCGCGGCCAGTAGGGCCAGCGATGCTTAGCAAACGAATCATCCCCTGCCTGGATGTGTTGAATGGCCGCGTGGTGAAGGGCGTCAACTTTGTCGACCTGCGCGACGCCGGCGACCCGGTTGAACAAGCGGTCGTCTATGACAGGGAAGGGGCCGACGAACTCGTTTTCCTGGACATCACCGCCTCCCATGAAGGGCGCAACACCACGCTGGACATGGTGCGTCAGGTTGCAGACAGCGTATTCATCCCCTATTGTGTGGGTGGCGGCATTCGCAATCTGGCAGACATCCGGGCTACCCTGCTGGCCGGCGCCGACAAGGTCTCCATAAACAGCGCCGCCATCCGCAATCCCGACCTGATCGACGCCGGCGCCTGGAACTTCGGCAGCCAGTGCATCGTCGTCGCCATTGATCCACGCCGCTCCCAGGAGGGCGTTTACGAAGTCTTCATCAATGGCGGCCGTGTGCCTACCGGGCGCGCCGCCATCGACTGGGCGCGGGAAGCCGAATCCCGTGGGGCCGGTGAAATCCTGCTCACCAGCATGGACGCCGACGGGACGCTGGATGGTTTCAACATCGACCTGACGCGGAGCATTGCCGATGCCGTTTCAATCCCCGTCATTGCTTCGGGCGGTGCGGGCCGCAAGGAACATTTTCTGGAGGCCCTTACCGTCGGCCGCGCCGATGCCGCGTTGGCGGCCAGTGTCTTTCACTACAACACGATGCGCATTGGCGAACTCAAGATCTGGCTGAAGGAACAGGACGTGGCAATGCGCACCAGCGGATGGGACTATGAGCGACTTGAGCGCGATTAAGTGGAATGCGCAGGGCCTAGTGCCTGCGATTGTTCAGGACTCAGTGACCAGGCAGGTTTTGATGCTCGCCTGGATGAACGCCGAGTCTCTTGGGCAAACGCTTGAGACCGGTGAAACGGTTTTTTGGAGCCGCAGCCGTCAGGAACTGTGGCACAAGGGCGCCAGTTCAGGCAACACTCAGCGTGTGCGTGCCGTCCATCTGGATTGCGATGCCGACTGCCTGCTTGTTGAGGTCCAGCCGGCCGGGCCGGCGTGTCATACCGGTGAGGTGACCTGCTTCTTTCGTACCCTGAAGACTGCTTTTCCGGAATCAGGAGCGATGGAATGACAGAGACGTTGCAGTATCTGGAAACTGTCATTCAGGAGCGCAGGGACAACCCTCCTCCGGAAAGCTATACGGCGTCGTTGTTTGCCGCCGGCGAGAACAGAATCGCACAGAAGCTGGGGGAAGAGGCCATAGAAGTCATAGTTGCGGCCCTCGGACAGGACCGGTCAGCCCAGGTTGATGAGTTTGCCGACCTTTTTTATCACGCCCTGGTCCTGATGGCCCGGCTGGATATCTCGCTGGCCGATGTTTGCGCCGAACTCGAGCGGCGCCACCGGGCGTAATGGCCCCGAACCCGCCGCAAGGCGTTTTTGTCGCCGAAAGCGAGATTGAAGTCCGATACGCCGAAACTGACGCGATGGGCGTTGTGCATCACGGCAGTTTCGTGATCTATCTCGAACTGGGGCGCACGGGTTACATGCGCCAGCGTGGCCATGACTACAGCAGCTTTGAAAGCACCGGCCACCACATGGCCGTTGTGGAATTGAACGTACGCTATCACCGGCCCGCCCGTTACGGTCAAACCCTGCGTGTGCGCAGCTGGATTGAGGACATGAACCGGCGCTCCATCACTTTTTGCTACATCATTTCTGATGCAAGAGACAACTCCTGTCTCGTCACCGGCAGCAGTCGTCACGTGTGCATCACGAGGACAGGCCGCGTCGCCACAATCCCTGAACCCTGGCTTTCCTGGCGTGGCAGCTGAAGCAGCGCCCCCGGAGAGAATCGAACTCCCGACCCACTGTTTAGAAGACAGTTGCTCTATCCACTGAGCTACGGAGGCCAACAGCATTGTAGGCCCCGCAGGCCGTGAGTGTCAAGCAGTGGAGGCATACCTGCCGGCTTGATTGCAGGCAGTAAATGTGATAAAATGCACAGGAAACAGGCAGTTGTTCCGCACCTGTTTTCCAGGTCGTTATTCAGCAAGGTTGCACGTGGCCTGTCTGCCGCTGGACGGGCCCTGATTCTGACACTGTGCAGGGAGATAACATGCCCGATCCGGGAAAAGCCCTTGCCTACACCGAAGAAAACATCCAGAAACTGGACCCTATTGAGCACATTCGCCTGCGACCCGGCATGTACGTTGGCGGGACCGACAGCAGCGCCCTGCATCATCTGATTTACGAAGTCGTTGACAATTCCATTGACGAAGCCCTGGCCGATCGCTGTGACCGGATTGAGGTCACCCTGCTCCCCGGAAACAGCGTCCGGGTTGAGGACAATGGCGTCGGCATTCCCGTGGGAATCCACAAGACCGAGAAGGTATCCACCCTGGAACTGGTTATGACCCAGGTCGGAGCGGGCGGCAAGTTCGATGACCGGGCCTACAAGGTCAGCGGCGGCCTGCATGGCGTGGGCCTGTCCGCCGTCAACGCGTTGTCCGCAAACTTTCTGGCGGAAGTACGACGCGACGGTTGGCTCTGGAGCCAGCGCTATGAAGCCGGCAAACCCGTCAGCAAGGTGAAAAAAGTGCGGCGACTGCGCAAGAAAGAAGGCAGCGGCACCTGCCAGACCTTTACCCCTGATTTCAGCATCATGGACCGCAACGAGTTCGACTACGACACCTTGCTGCGCCGTTTTCGTGAAATGGCATTTGTAACGCGCAGCGTCCACATCACCCTGTGTGACGAACGCAAAGACGAATACCCGCGCGAAATCAGCTTCTTCTTCGAGGGCGGACTGCGCTCCTTCGTGCGTCATCTGAACTGGCAACGCAGCACCCTGCACCAGCCGGTGCACGCCGAGCGCGACGTCGAAATCGCGCCTGAGGGCAAGGCGCCCTTTGTCGTCAGCGTGGAGCTGGCCTTTCAATACACCGACACGCCCAACGTCACCGAACTGGCTTTTGCCAATACCATTGCCACACCGGATGGCGGTTCTCACATCACCGGCATGCGCACGGCTCTGACAAGCGTCATCAACCGGCATGCCCGCAAGAGCGGCCTGCTGCGTGAAAAAGAGGCCAACTTCAGCGGCAGCGATACCCTTGAGGGGTTGACCACGGTCATCAGCATCAAGCACCCTGACCCCCAGTTCGAGAGCCAGACCAAGGTCAAGCTGCTCAATCCCGAAGTGCAGGGCGCCGTGTCCCAGGTGCTGTCCGAAGCGTTTCAGGAATACCTGGACGTCAATCCACGGGTCGCTAGGCGAATTGTGGACAAGTGCATGACCAGCAAGCGGGCCCGTGAGGCGGCCCGCAAGGCCCGCGATCTCGTGCGCAGCGGCCCAAGTTTGCTGGAAAGCAGCACGCTTCCCGGAAAACTGGCCGACTGTTCCTCACACGGGCCGGAATCCGAAATCTATATTGTTGAAGGTGACAGCGCCGGTGGCAGCGCCAAGCAGGGCCGTGATCGTCACTTTCAGGCGATTTTGCCCCTGCGCGGCAAAATCCTCAATACAGAGCGGGCCCGTATGGACAAGGTCCTTGACAACAACGAAATCAAGGCCATGATCTCGGCCCTGGGAATCGGCATCAGCGACGAACTTGACGTCGGCAAGCTGCGCTATGGTCGGGTCATCATCATGACCGATGCGGATGTCGATGGCAGTCACATTCGCACACTGTTGCTGACCTTTTTCTTCCGCCACATGCGCTGCCTGATTTCGAGCGGCCACCTCTACATTGCCCAGCCGCCCATCTACCGTCTCGCCCAGGGGAAAAAGATCGAATATGTGTACCCTGGCGCCGGCAAAAACGACGCGGAATTGCTTTCTGAAGCCCTGAAGCGTCGCAAGAAGCCGGAGTCGGTGCGCATCAGCCGCTACAAGGGCCTCGGTGAAATGAATCCGGACCAGCTTTGGGAGACCACGATGGATCCGGAGGCGCGTACTTTGTTGCAGGTTACTATCGAGGACGCTGCCGAAGCGGATCGCGTCTTTGACATGTTGATGGGAAGCAGTGTCCCGCCCAGGAAGCGCTTTATCCAAACCTACGCAAGGAATGTTCGTAACCTAGACGTGTAACGACGGAAGTTGCCGGTCCGGCCGGCCCCTGTGCTTTCGCTACCCTGACACCCCCGACAGGACTCGAACCTGTGCCTTTGCCTCCGGAGGGCAACGCTCTGTCCACTGAGCTACGGGGGTTCCTGAAGGGATGCTAACACAGCGCGGCCATTGCAACAAGCATTCAGCGCCATGAAGCTCACCTTCTTTTGCCTTGTACTCTGTCTTTCCGCCTGCCAAACCCTGGCGCCGCCCGACGCAAACGCCACCCTGCGGGCCAGGGAGCGCCAGATACTGGGTGAAGCAACCTCAATCGCCCGCGCCGCTTCACGAGACCTTCGGCAGATACGCGCTACAGTTGAGTTGCAGGAAACCGGAGTCGCCGCGATGCAACAAGGCAACGCCGAGTTGCTGGTTACCGTACGTGCCGGCGAAGAAGAGTCCCTGCGCCTTTCGTCAATCTCCCTGCCCCAGGGCCCGCTGACTCCGGGCGCCCGCTGGTTTGCCAAGACGGGCCTGTCACGCTTCATCAGTCCGCAGACTGGTTGCGTCATTTCGCCCCAGATCAGTTTCGCCAACGACGCGGAAGTGCTGTATGTCACCTTGCGCGCCTGGAACGTCAGGGCCGGACTACAATTGAGTGTGCAATGGTGGCACGAAAGCGAACCGGTGCACAGCGAGGCCTGGGTACTGCCGGCGGACAGGACCGAAGAATGTTACTGGTTCTCACTGACACCGGATCTCGCGTCCTTCGCAACGGGAAGCTGGCGTGTACAGTTGTATGCCGACGGGGCCGCCCTGGAAACGCCGCAGTCCTTCACCTTTCGCGAAGCCGACCTGATGATGGAAGGCTAGCCCCGTATTGTTGCGCATGGCCCTGGCATTTGCCTTACTGTGTGGCGCCCTGACTCTTTTCGCAGCCTGTCAGGCAGAGTCGACGCAACTCGCCTACGTCGCGCCGCTCAACGCTGGATACAGTGCAACACCCCTGGCGGACACCCCCGTCCCGACCGCCAACCTGGCGACCTGGACGGCAACGGCGTCCCCGACTTCTTCCGCGACGGCGACAAGCAGTGCCACTCCGTCAATCACAGCAACGGATATCGGAACGCCGCTCGCCAGAGAAACAGGCGCGCCAACGTGGACGCCACCCGCGCTCACCCCGGCGCGCCTGGATGACCACTATGTCCTGGAGCGGCCCATCGCCGCCGGCGCGATCAACTGGGTCGATCGCAGCTACCCTTACGGCAGCACGGCAGGCAATCGTTTTCCCCTGCACCATGGCGTGGAATTCGTCAACTCACGCCACACAGAGGCACTGGCGGCGGCTTCCGGCAGCGTGTATTTCGCCGGCGATGACTCCGTCAGGCAATTTGGGCCCACGACCCGTTACTACGGGAATCTGGTCGTTTTGCGGCACGACAACCTGGCGCCCCAGGGGCTGGCGCTTTTCACACTTTACGGCCATCTCGAGTCCCTGGCCGTTGCCACCGGAGAGCGTGTATCGGCCGGTGACTTGCTCGGCCAGGTGGGCGACAGTGGCATCGCCAGTGGGCCACATCTCCATTTTGAGGTTCGTGCAGGCGATCCGGACAGCTATGCAGCCACGCGCAACCCGGAGTTGTGGTTGAGACCCTTTCGGGGCTTCGGCACGCTGGCGGGCCGCGTCCGTGACGGGGCGGGCAACCTGCTGCGGGAGGTCACGATCAGCGTGCGTTCCACAGACCTGTTGCGTTTCGCCTGGTCCTACGCCGGCGACTCTGTCAACGGCGACGACGGATTCGGAGAGAACCTTGTTCTCGGAGATCTGCCGGCCAACTACTACGAAATCACGGTCGGCGAAGGTGGCCGCATCCTGTTTCGCAAGACGATCTATATCTGGCCCGGGCGTACGAACTGGCTCGAAATCCAACTGCCAGCCTGAGGGCATGCTTTCGACTCGCCCTGTCACTGGCCAAGGTTGCGCCAGTAGCAACGTGGGGATAAACTTCGGGCGTTGTTTCCAAAAACAAGGCAGGATCACGTCGTGCGCGCCGTGGACGACGTCAGCCTGACGGTCGCACGGGGGAAGACGCTTGGGCTGGTCGGCGAATCAGGTTCGGGCAAGACTACGATAGGCAAATGCATCCTGCGCCTCATGGAACCTACGAGCGGGGAAATCCTCTACGACGGCGTGGACTTCAGGGCCCTGGACGCGCGGCAGCTGCGCGCCAGTCGCGCCGACATGCAGATGATCTATCAGTCGCCTTCCGCATCCCTGAACGGTCGCATGACCGTGGGTCAGATTGTTGGCGAACCCCTCTGGATTCATGAAGGTATTGGCAGCAGCGCGGCGCGCGACCGTGTGCTGGAACTGATGCATGTCGTCGGGCTCAAGGAAGAACATTACTTTCGCTACCCCCATGAGTTCAGCGGCGGCCAGCAACAGCGCATTGGCATCGCGAGGGCCCTGGCCGTACGTCCTGGGCTGCTTGTCCTGGACGAGCCTACATCCGCCCTCGATGTCTCGGTGCAGGCGCAGATTCTCAACCTCTTGCAGCAACTGCAGGACCGGTTTGAGTTGACCTACCTTTTCATCTCCCATGACCTCAGCGTTGTGCGTTACATGTGTGACGAGGTCGCCCTGCTCTACCTGGGCAAGATCGTTGAGCAAGCGCCGGTGCGTACGATCTTCGAAGATTCGCGACACCCCTATACCCAGGCCCTGATATCCGCCATCCCCGAACCGGAACCGGACTCACAGGGCGAGCAAATTGTGTTGCGTGGCGACCCCACGGCAGGACGGGCAGAGAGGGGCTGTCCATTCGCGCCGCGTTGTCACGCAGAGACCCTCGACCGCTGCGCAACGGACGAACCCCCGCTGGTCACGGTCGATGCCGACCACAAGGTCGCCTGCCACCTGCATCCAGAGGTGGTCTGATGCTCAAACAGGTCACGGTCGAAGACATTCACCCGATCGCCATTGGCGCCGGCATTCTGGGAACCGGCGGAGGCGGCAATCCCTATCTGGGAAGCCTGCACCTTCGTTCCGTGCTGGAAGAATACGGCCCGCAGCCGGTGCTCAACCCCAGGCAGGTGCCGGACGATGCCTGTCTGGTGGTCTGTGGCAACATCGGCGCGCCCACCGTAAGCATCGAGAAGATCCCCCAGGGGCGGGAGATGGCGGAAGCCATCGTCCAGCTGCAAAACCACGTTGGCCGGAAGTTTGATGCCGTCGTCATTGCTGAAATCGGCGGCGCCAATTCGATGCAGCCGCTGATCGCCGGTCGGCAACTGGGCATCCCGACTGTGGACGCCGACGGGATGGGACGCGCTTTCCCGGAAATCCAGATGTCCGCCTTCGTCTTTGAGGGGGACATCAGCGCCGCGCCCTATGCCATAGTGGACGTCGCCCATCGTTTCGCCCTGGTGCCACAGGCTGCCACGGAAAAGTGGGGGGAACGCGTGGCGCGCAACATTGCCATCAGCATGGGCGCCCGCGGCGCCATGGCCGGCTATGTGATGAATGGGGTCCAGTTGCGGGCAACTGCCATCAAATACACGATGAGCCTGGCCCGCCAGCTTGGCAGCGCCGTACTGAACTCCCAGGGCGATGACGTGCCTGCGGTTGTGGCAGAACGCCTGCAGGGGAAGATTATTTTTCGCGGCAAGATCAATGACGTCAATCGCCGTATCGTGCGCGGTTTCGCCCGGGGCAACCTGACCTGTGTGGCGTTTGATGGCCAGGATAAATTGAAGATCGCCTTTCAGAACGAATACCTCATCGCCTGGCTCAATGGCGAGGTGGTCGCGACCGTGCCCGATCTGATTTGTATGGTCACTGCCGAAACCGGTGAGCCGGTTTCGACCGAAATGCTGCGCTACGGGACGCGAGTGGTGGTCATCGCCGTGCCGGCGCCAGCCGAACTTTGCACAAGGGCCGCGCTGGCGGCCGTGGGGCCAAAGGCATTTGGCTACGATGTTCCCTGGCGCCCCTTGCCGGGAGGACGCATAGGACTACCCGTAACGGATAACCGGGACGGGTGAACACCCCGATCTGGAATACCCGAAAGGAGCAAGCGTGCGCATAGGAATCGATGTCGGAGGCACCAACACCGACGCCGTGCTGATGGACGGACACAATGTGCTGGGCTCTGTCAAGACTCCGACAACAGCCAACGTGACGGACGGGATCACTGACGCGTTGGAGACGCTGTTGCGCGACAGTGAAATGGCGGTGGATTCTGTCGACGGCGTCATGATCGGAACGACGCACTTCACCAACGCCGTCGTCGAAAGACGCCACCTCACGCGCACGGCCTGCATACGTCTCGGCCTGCCGGCGACGGCCTGCCTTCCTCCCATGGTTGACTGGCCAAAGGACCTGAGCGAGGCCGTAGGCGGGATGATGTTTATGGCGCATGGCGGACACGAGTTTGACGGCCGCGAAATATCGCCCTTCAATGCGGGCGAAGTCCGGGACATCGCCGCACAGATTCGCGACGAGGGCATCGACGTCGTCGCCATTTCCTCCGTGTTCTCCCCGGTGAACGCACGTTTCGAGGAAGACACGGCGGCCATTGTGCGGGACGCCATCCCGGACGCGATCATCACACTGTCCAGTTCTATCGGGCGCATCGGCCTGCTGGAGCGCGAAAACGCCGCCATTATGAACGGCTGTTTGCGCCAGCTGGCCCACCAGACCATCAATGGCTTCCGTTCCGCGCTGCAGGAAATGGAAATTACCGCGCCCTTTTACATCAGCCAGAACGACGGCACGCTGATGGCCGCCGATTTTGCCGCTGCCTACCCCGTGCTGACTTTCGCTTCCGGCCCCACCAACAGCATGCGTGGCGCGGCCTTCCTGAGCGGCCTGCGCGACGCCATCGTCGTCGACGTGGGCGGCACCACAACCGATATCGGTGTGTTACGACACGGTTTCCCGCGCGTCGCCGCCCTTGCCGTGGAAATCGGTGGCGTCCGCACCAATTTCCGCATGCCGGATACGATTTCCATTGGACTCGGTGGTGGCAGCCTTATCCAGAGGAAACCCTTGCAGGTCGGGCCGCGCAGTGTGGGCTTTGAACTCACCTCCCGGGCGCAGGTCTTCGGTGGCGATGAACTCACGGCGACAGACGTCATCGTGGCTGCCGGCCATGAGGATATTGGTGACGCCGACCGGGTCTCCGGGTTGGACCCCGACCTGGTCGCGAGAGTCGAAGACCGAGTCGAGGACATGGTCAACGTTGCCGTAGACCGAATGAAAACCAGTGCGGCGGAAGTACCGGTTATCGTGGTCGGCGGCGGCAGCATTCTCGTGCGCCGCAAAATCGTCGGTGCTTCGGAGATGGTGCGCCCCGATCACTTCCCGGTAGCGAACGCCATCGGAGCCGCCATCGCACAGGTTGGCGGCGAGTGCGACCAGATCTTTTCTCTGGCGGAAATGACGCGTGATGAAGCGCTGGCAAAGGCCCGCGCTGAAGCCACGTCCCGCGCCACCGCCGCAGGGGCGGACGCGGCAAGCGTGGAGATTGTTGAGGTCGAGGAAGTCCCTCTGGCCTATCTGCCCGGCAATGCCACGCGGATCATGGTCAAGGCCGTCGGCGACCTGCAGGAGGGCGAGTAATGCGCGTCATTGATGAAGCTGCTCTGGAGGACATCGCGCTTGGCGCCGCCGTGCTGGGCACCGGCGGCGGAGGCGACCCCTACATCGGCAAGTTGATGGCGCGTGAATCGATTCGTCGCTACGGGCCGGTTGATCTCTATACCCTGGACGAACTGAATGACGAGGACCTCATCGTTCCCACCGCCATGATGGGCGCTCTCACTGTGATGGTCGAGAAAGTGCCAAATGGCGACGACATCGTCAACGCCTTCCTCTCGGTCGGCAAGTACATCGGCAAGCCCGTGCGCGCAACGATGAGCATAGAGGCGGGCGGGCTGAATTCGGTCGTTCCGATCTACGCTGCTGCACGACTGCGCCTGCCAATGGTCGATTGTGACGGCATGGGCCGGGCCTTTCCCGAGCTGCAAATGGTCACGCACACAATCCACGGTATATCCGCCACACCCATGGCCATGTCGGACGAACGGGGCAACACCGTCATCATGGAGACCATCAACAACCACTGGACGGAGACCTTCGCCCGCAGCGTGACCGTCGACATGGGCGCCAGCGCAATGATCGCCCTCTATGCGGCGACAGTCGCCGAGTTGAAGGAAGCGGCCGTGCCGGACACAATCACCCAGGCGCAGCGAATCGGTGAAACCATCCGCAGGGCCCGGCTGGAGGAACAGGACCCTGTCCGCACAGTGCGTGAGTCGGTAAACGGATTTACGGTTTTCCGCGGCAAGATCAGCGACGTCCAGCGGCGCACGGAGGCCGGTTTCGCCAAAGGCGACGCCTTCATGACCGGCATCGCAGACTATGAAGGCAAGGAGTTGCAGCTATCCTTCCAGAACGAGCACCTTGCCGTGCGCATCGACGGCTACGTCTGCGTCACCGTGCCGGACCTCATCGCCGTACTGGATATTGAGACCGGTGAGCCCATCACCACGGAAGGCCTGCGCTACGGCTTCCGAGTTGAAGTGATCGCCTTTGCATGCACTCCCCGCTGGCGTAGCGAGGCGGGACTGGGACTGGTCGGGCCGCGGGTGTTTGGCTATGACGTCGAATACGTGCCGGTAGAGGAGCGTTACGGCCAGTGAGCGCCAGTGTGGGTCTGGGCGACACGGCCGCGCTGGCGCTGGGGGCCGGCATCCTTGGCACCGGCGGCGGCGGCAATACCTACATCGGACGCCTGAAGCTCGACAGGCAATTGCGGCTGAGTGGCGCACCCTGCCCTGTTCTGAACGTGGCGCAATTGCCTGATGACGCGCTCGTGGTCGGTGTTGGGATGATGGGCGCGCCGACCGTCGGCATCGAAAAGATTGAGGCCGGCGACGAGGTCGCCCGCGCGGTGCAGGCGCTGGCCGCGCATCTGCGACGCGATTTTGATGCCCTCGTGATCAACGAAATCGGTGGTTCCAATGCGCTGGAACCCCTGATGTGCGCCCTGCAACTCGGGTTGCCGGTTCTCGACGGCGACGGGATGGGCCGCGCCTTCCCGGAACTGCAGATGGACACCTTCTCCATTGGCGGCATTCCGGCCAGCCCCCTGGCCCTCGGCGATTGCCATGGCAACATCGCCATCTTTGAACGACTGTCCAGCCCGTTGCAGGCTGAGGAATGGGCCCGCAACCTGACCATAGAGATGGGCGGCAGTGCCGCACTGGTGATGTCCCTGATGAGCGGCGCGGAAGTCAAGGCTCATTTGGTGCGCGGCACACTTTCGCTGGCGCTGAAGATGGGCCGGGCTGTATTGCAGGCGCGAGAAGACAAGGTGGCGTCCCCGGCGCAAGTCATTGCCGCGCTGGGCAACGGGCGGGTCCTGTTTGAAGGCAAAATCGTGGACGTGGAACGTCGCACCGTTCAGGGCTTTGCGAGAGGCAGGATGAGCCTGCAGGCCTTTGACACTCCCGACGACTGTATGGAGATCGTCTTCCAGAATGAAAATCTGGTCGCGTGGCGCGACGGAGACGTACAGTGCTGCGTGCCGGACCTGATCACCATCGTCACGCTGGAGGATGGCACCCCACTGGGCACTGAACTGCTGCGCTACGGCCTGCGCGTGGCCGTGATTGGCATGCCGGCCGTGCGGGAACTGAAGTCGCCGGCTGCGCTCGAGGTTGTCGGGCCGGCCGCGTTCGGCTACGAGGATCTATCCTACACGCCCCTGCCCGGGGACCTCTTGCCCGCTGCGTCCTGAATGCCCGCCCGCCCCAACCAGAGCAAAAGGGCAAGGCCACACACCACAATGACCGACAACAGGACGAGGGAAATCAGCTTGAAAGAGCGGCTTTCCAGAAGCAGGGTCAGAGTGCCGAAACCAGTGCAAAAAAGATAGTAGCCCAGCACAATCTGTCGTTGGCTGAAGCCAAGATCAAGCAGGCGATGATGGGCGTGGCCCCTGTCGCCGCGAAAGGGGCTGCGGCCGGTCAGGATGCGGTTGACCATTTGCCAGATAGCATCAAGTATGGGCAAGGCCATCACCATCAGCACGGTCGCCATCTTGGCCCCGCCAATGATGCTCAAACAGGCAATCAGGTATCCCAGCAGATAAGCGCCGCCGCCGGCGAAAATCCGCGCAGGATAAAAATTGTGGACCAGGAAACCCAGGGCGGCGCCCATTAGGGCCAGTGGCAGAAGACTGACGCTGAGTTGCGGCGGTTCAAGCACGATAGCGCTGTTCAGAAAGAGAACGCAGGCGGCGATGAAGACAACGCCGTGGGAGAGACCGTCGAGGCCATCCAGAAAATTGACGGTGTTGGTCATGCCAATGATCCACAGCAGCGAAATGGCAATCGTAAACACAAAGGGCCACTCCGGCGTTTGTGTGCCGGTGAACGGATTGTTGAAGCCTTCAATGAAGATGTGATGATGGATCGCGATGCCGGCGGCGAGCAACTGGGCCGCAAACCACCAGTGCGGCTTTAGTTCCAGCCAGTCGTCCAGCAGGCCCGTGACAAAAATGACCAGCGCGCCCAGCAACAGGCCGGTCAGGCGCAGCGGTTCCTCCACATCGTGGCGCGGCACGTCGAGCAGTTGGGCCGCCAGAACCGTCCCGGTAAAGCTGATAAACAGGACGCCGCCCCCCAACCTTGAGAGGCGGGCCCGGTCACCTTCGTGAAGACGTCTCCTGGAGGGCCGCGTCACAATGCCCAGGCGACAGCCCAGGCTCATCATCAGCGGGCTGGTGGCGATAGCCAGCGCCAGGGCCAGGAAAAAGGTTATCAGAAAGGCAGCATTTGTCGTCAGGGAGGGCATGGCGCTACCGGCAAATGGCTCAGGCGTCGTAGGAACCGGCGGTCACCGCACCACCTGTCCCGGTCCAGTTCGTGTGGAAGAATTCACCCCGCGGCCTGTCGACCCTTTCGTAGGTATGCGCGCCAAAGTAATCGCGCTGTGCCTGCAGGAGATTGGCTGGCAGCCGTTCGTGACGATAACCGTCGTAAAAGGCCAGCGCGCTCGACATGGCCGGCACGGGAATGCCGGCCAACGATGCCCAGGCGACGACACGCCGCCAGCTGGCCTGCGCCTGCCCCAACTGCTCTCTGAAATAGTCATCGAGGAGAAGGTTGCCAAGTTCGGGGTTTCGTTCCCAGGCGTCGCTGATGCGATCCAGGAATGCCGAACGGATGATGCAGCCTTCCCGCCACATACGGGCGATACCACCATAGTTGAGCTCCCAGCCCAACTCCTGGTCTACAGCGCCCAGCAGCATGTAACCCTGGGTATAGGAAATGATCTTTGAGGCGTAGAGCGCTTGCTCCAGGTCCTCAAGTTTCAGGGACTCATTGTCGGTAAGATCGCAGGGACCGGACAAAACACCGGAAGCCACGTAACGCTCTTCCTTCAGTGAAGAGAGATAGCGCGCGAAGACCGCCTCACTAATCAGGGTCAGCGGCGCCCCGTGGTCCAGTGACGCCACTGCCGTCCATTTGCCCGTGCCTTTCTGACCCGCCGTATCCAGTATTTTATCGACGATTGGCTCACCTGCCTCATCGCGAAAAGCCAGAATGTCACCAGTTATTTCGATCAGGTAAGAATCCAGCGGCCCGTCATTCCATTGTCTGAAGGCTGCAGCCATTTGGTCATGGTCCAGTCGGAGGCCCTCCTTCAGCAGGTGGCTGGCCTCGCAGATTAGTTGCATGTCGCCGTATTCGATGCCGTTGTGCACCATCTTGACGAAGTGGCCGGCGCCATCCCGCCCCACCCAGTCGCAACAGGGCGTACCATCGGCGACCTTCGCCGCGATCGCCTGGAAAATCGGCTGGATGTGCGGCCAGGCTTCCGTAGAGCCGCCGGGCATGATGGAAGGGCCATGTCGAGCGCCTTCCTCGCCGCCGGAGACGCCCACGCCGGCGTAAAGAAAGCCTTTCGCCTCCAGTTCCTGCGTCCGTCGCCGGGAGTCTTCGTAGTTGGAATTGCCGCCGTCAATGATGATGTCGCCCGCTTCCAGGTGCGGCAGAAGTTGTTCAATCACCACGTCGACCGCGCGCCCGGCCTGCACCATAAGCATCACCCGACGCGGGCGTTTGAGCGCCGCGCAGAGGTCCGCCAGGCTGTACGTGCCGATGATGTCGCGCCCTTTGGCTTCGCCCTCAATGAAGCGGGTCACCTTTTCGGTCGTTCGGTTGAAGACCGCGACAGTGAATCCATTGTCACTCATGTTAAGAATCAGGTTCTGGCCCATCACAGCCAGCCCAATCAAACCAATGTCCGCTCTTGCAGTCATTCCATCTCCACTTTGGGCCCGCCAGTCCGCAAGAGAATAACGCAGCCACTGTTGATTCAACAGACTGCGTTTACCGGGTCCCTGGAGGTCCCTGGAAGAATTGTGTTTGGGGAAGCAGGTTTGCGGTGTGCAAATGACAAGAAAAAATAAAAATTGCGGCACTGATGACGCGAATTCATCGCCATGCGGGGATAGTGAACCAGTTACTTTGCGTCACTAAGCAAAACAGGGTATGCTCGTTTGGCGGTAACCAGAAAGACAGGAGGAGTTGAGAGGGGATTCTGATGGAGATGGACAAACTACACAGAGGAGGGATGCTCGGCATCATCGCCAGTTTCCTGTACCTCGCCTTTTTGGGATCTGGAGAAATCTCCACGATCGCCGGGATTCTTGGAGAGGGAAGCGCAGCGATAATTGGCTTCATTTTGTTTCTGATTGGCAGCGCTGTTTTCGGCGGCATTTATACCGGATGGGTTGAAGGCATGGCCACGGGTGGGTGGCAGACCCTGGTCGTCGGGTTGGTCTACGGCATCATTTGGTGGATCATTGCCCCCAACATCATTGTGCCGGCGATAACCGGGGGCGCCGTGCTTGCGCTGGATCTTTCGGGCGCTCACTTCTACGCCCACATCATTTCCGGCGTTTCACTGGCCTGGATTGCCGAAGCTACAGGTGGCAGCAAGGAAGCCTGATTCTGGCACAAATCCAACGTGGAGAACGGCGTCCGCCAGTCGGGCGCCGTTTTTGTTACCAGGTGGCGCGTCCACCGCTGAGGTCGAAGATGCAGCCTGTGTTGAAACTGGCCTCGGGGGAAACGATCCAGCAGGCCAGCGACGCCACTTCCTCAATCGTGCCCAGACGACCCATGGGAATCCTGCTTTCCATATAAGAGAGCATCTCCGGCGTTACGTCGGCGATCATGGGCGTCCGAATGACCGCAGGAGCCAGCCCGTTGACCGTGATGCCGCTGGTCGCGTATTCCTTGCCAACGCCCTTGATCAATCCGGTCATGCCCGCCTTGGAGGCCGAGTAGCCGACCATGCCCGGATTACCTTCCTTGCCGGCAATTGAAACCAGATGCAGGATCCGCCCGTAACTGCGGGGCAACATGGTCTCTATGGCAGCCCTGGTCGTCAGAAAGGCCCCGCGCAGATTCACTGCCACTACCTGATCGAATTCCTCCGCCCTGTAGTCGGTGATTTTGACACTCGTGGGCCCCGGGATTCCGGCGCAATTGACCAGGATATCCAGCCGGCCATGGTTGTCGACCACAGCGGCCACGCCCCGCCTTACCGATGTCTCGTCCCGAACGTCCATCAACGCCGACGCCAGGCCATCCGCCTGCGCGGGAGGGTTGCTATCGCCGATCGTCACGCTCGCGCCTTCGGCTGCCAGCCGCCGGGCGATTCCCGCGCCAATGCCGCTTGCGCCGCCCGTTACCAACGCCACCTGGCCGGCGAAGCGACGATCAGCCACTCATGCTTCCCGTAAATTGAGGCGGATGCTGCCGATGAAAACCGGTTGCTTCCTGGTACACCCGTGCGGCGGCGAGCAGTTCAGCCTCCTGGTTCAGCCTTCCAATGAAGCTGATGCCGGTAGGCGTGCCATTGGCCCTGAAGCCATTCGGCAGCGCCAGCGCCGGATGGCCAGTCAGATTGGTGACTGGCAAGACCTTGCCGGCGAAACAGGGCGTCACGAGCAGATCAATGTCTTCCATCAAGTCATCCATCTCCTGCATCAGATGCGTGCGGAAACGGTTGGCCTGTATGTATTCGACCGTGGGAATGAAGCGCGCCGAGCGTAGCTGATTGGGCCATGCAGACTCGATCTGGCGGACCAACTGGCCGTCCAGGTTATGGCGGGTCATTTCATCGAATGCCGCCGAGGTTTCAGCCAGCAGGACCAGGTTGGCGGCATCCAGGTCATCTTCCGGCAAATGCACTGCACGTAGATCCGCACCCAGAGACCGCAATGTCGCCAGAACGTTGACGTTGTTTTCCCTTTCCCCCTCATCTTCGTTGTCGTCGGAGCCATCAGGAGCAAACGCGGAGGCGACGTAACCAATGCGGGTTCCTTCGATACCGTTTTGTGGCCGCCAGGTGAAGGGACTGTCGCACACCGTAAGATCTTTTCCATCCGGGCCAAAAATGGCGGCGAGCACCAGGGCGCAGTCTTCCACCGAGCGGCAAATTGGTCCGAGTTTGTCCATCGACCAGCTGAGCGTCATGGCGCCATGACGACTGATCCGCCCGAAGGACGGCCGCAGTCCGGTGGCCCCGCAACGCGCAGAGGGAGACACAATGGACCCCAGGGTCTCACTGCCGATCGAAAAGCCGACCAGGCCGGCCACCGTCGCGCTGGCCGAGCCCGCCGATGACCCGCTGGACCCCTCTTCTACATTCCACGGGTTGCGCGTCAGGCCGCCAAACCAGACGTCGCCATTGGCGATCTCGCCAAGGGTCAGCTTGGCGATCAGCACGGCGCCGGCTTCCTCCAGGCGCTGCACAACGGCGGCATCGACATCCAGCACCTGTTCGCGCCAGGGGGTCGCGCCCCAGGTGGTCGGGTAGCCCTTCGTGGCCAGCAGGTCCTTGGCGCCCCAGGGGATGCCGTGCAGCGGACTTCGATACACTCCGCGCGCCAGCTCCTCGTCAGCACAGCGGGCTTGCTCCAGCGCCAGTTCCTCCGTGACGGTGACCACGCATTCCAGTTGCGGGCCAAAGCGACGCAGGCGGGCCAGATACATTTCCGTCAGTTCAAGGGAACTGACCTGACTCTTCCTCACCAGGCGGGCCAGTTGCGAGACCGGCCAAAAGGCCAGTTCCTCCAGATTCTCCGGTCGCCGCGGCTCGGGCGCATCCGCCAGAAAATAGTGACGCTCCACGGTGGGCACAGGACCTTTACCTGGTAACTGTGGATCAAAATACAGGGACGGTGCATCATGGTTGGCCAGACGCGCGAAGGGTCCCTCGCGCAGCCTTTCGAAGTTTTTGGCCCTTTCGGCCAGACGCTGCGCCATCTGGCTGCACTCGTCCTCCGAGAATTCAAGGCCCACCAGACGTCCGGCGTCAGCGATTTGCTCCCAGTTCGGACTTGCATCCTCGTTCATTGCGAGCGGTCAGCACTCAGTGGTGGCAGCAGAACCTGGGGGTCGTCCGCGCATATGCCGTAGATGCCCAGCTCATACAGGTCCCGAATGACATCCGGGCGGTGCTCGTGCCAGATCATGACCCCCAGGCCGGCTTCGCGCACGGCTGCCAGCCACGCGGGAGTGAGCCAGTCCTGAGGACGGTCAAATCGCTCCCAGCAGGGGTGCACGAAATCGGCGTTGAGAGAGCGAGCCAGCTGGACGGGTTCCACATGACGCGAGGCGAATAGTATGGAAGTCAGGGCATCAGGGCACAGCGCTTTCAGGTCGGCCATCCAGTCCGCGCGAAAGGAGCCGAAGACGGTCACCGGCAGCATGCCATTTCGCCGCAGCAAGTCAACGGCCTCCATACCGGCGGACTCATCGTCAACGTCCTTGACGTCCAGATACAGACCGAGCATCAATTGCCGGCAGATCTGTACTACCTGATCAAGGGTCAGCAGAGGCTCTCCCCTTCCCCTGGTCAAGCGATGCAGTTCTTCGAGGCTACAATCGGCCACGTTGCCCTCCACGCCATAGACGCGTTGCAAATCGGCGTCATGGGCGGCGACCGGTATCTTGTCCGCCGTGAAGCGCAGGTCCACTTCCACCATGTCTGCGCCCCTTTCAGCGGCGACGCGAAAGGCGCTGACGGAGTTCTCCTGAGCGAGCGCCGAAGCGCCGCGATGGGCGATTCGCAAGACACGGCGCTCGCGTTGGGCGATGTCAGCTTCCAGTTCCCCCACGAGATGGGCGACACGCTCCGGAATCCAGGCCTCCAGCGCAGACCAGGGCACAGCGATGCAGTCTCGCAGATCGACGATTTGCGAGAAATCCCATGCGGGCTCAAAGCGCTTGCGTTCCAGCCAGGTCCAGACGAGCTGGTTGTTAATCACGTTGCGTTCCGCAATGCGACCGGCGAAGAGTGGCGTAACGTGCACACCACTGGTCCCGGCCTGTGGACCGCAGGCCAGGCCGGTCTTCGCTTTCTGCCTCAGCAAAGGCGCCGGGTCGGGCGCAAAGGCGTGTTTGCCGGGTTCGGAGCAGGGTGAAATGCGACCGTCCAGGGTGGGCAAACTGCCAGCCGGCGAACGCATGGAATGCCACTCGCCGTGCCAACTGGCCTCGGCATCCATAACCCTTTCGTCTTGGCCCACATAGACCCAGACGTGCTCCAGTTCGTAGAGATGCTCGATGTCCCAGTCCCACCAGACCGCGTATTCAATGGCGAATTTGCAGGCAGGAGGCAATTCAACGCGCCGCGGGAAAGAGGGCGAATCCCGGTCTTCACGGAATACTGTATAACCAAGGGCGATCGGAAGAAATGGTTCGTTTGCATCCATGCGTAACATGGGCGCGTGCTGCAGGGCGAGCTCGCGGTCGCTATCCGATCGCTGCCCGCCCTGCAATTCTGCCAGCTGGCTGTCATTCATGTCAGCCGCCTGCCGGCTCCAGCATTCAGCCCCCGTTCTGCGAACGGAGGGCTTCCAGCACGCGCGGCGCTGTCATCGGCAGGTGCGTCAGCCGCAGCCCGGTGCTGTGGGCAATGGCATTGGCAACCGCCGCCGGTGTGGGGACCACGGGCGGTTCCCCTACCCCGCGCGCGCCAAAGGGACCATGCTCAGACGGGACCTCTACGATGATGGTCTCCATTTCCGGCGCGGTCTGCATGGAGTCCGGCATGGTGTAGTCCATCCAGGAGCCGGAGAGCAGCTGGCCATCCTCGTCGTAGGCCATTTCCTCATAGAGCGCCCAGCCGAGGCCCTGGACGGCGCCACCGACCATCTGACCTTCGACTGTCAGGGGATTGATGGCGCGGCCGGCATCCTGAGCGATAACGTGCTTCAGTACCTGCACCTCGCCGGTCTCGCGGTCAACCTCAACTTCCACAAGTTGCACGCTGAAGGCGGGCGACTGGTCCGTAACAGTCGTGCGGCCCTGCCCCAGGACCGGAGCGTGATTGGCGCCAAAGCCCATGCCTTTTGCGGCAATGTCTCCGATCGGAATGGTGCGCGTGGGCGTGCCCTTGACCCGCACCTCTCCATCGACGATTTCCAGGTCTTCGGGGTCCGCCTCAAACTCATCTGCTGCGAGGGCCAATACCTGGCGGCGCGCATCTTCGGCTGCTTCCCTGACAGCCAGTCCGTTGCTGTAAAGCGTCTTGCTGCCGCCCGATCCGGCTGAATATGGCGACGTATCCGTATCGGCGTCGAGAACCATGACCTTGTCCGGCGAAACCCCAAAGGCTTCGGCAGCGATCAGGTTGAAACTGGTCGCCACGCCGCTGATATCCATCGAACCGGCGTTGATCTGCACCACGCCATCGCGGTTTACGTTGCAGATCGCTGCCGCTGCCGACTGGCCTCCCATCCATCCACCGAGGGCGATACCGACGCCTCGGCCTGCCGCCCGGCTAGTCTCCCGGTTCTGCCAAAGTGGATGGGCCCGCACTGCTTCCAACGTCTCACGAATGCCCTGGTTGGGCCAGGGACTGCCATCCGCCTGCAAATCGCCCTCGCGCGCGGCGTTCATGATGCGCATGTTGACTGAATCCAGCCCAAGTTGTTCCGCCATTTCGTCGATGGCCGTGTCTATGACGAAGAACGCAGTCGGAGCGCCGGGGGCGCGATAGGCGCCGGCCGAAGGTTTGAAGGTCAAGGCCTCGCGGACCCGGATCTCCATGTTGGGTACGGGATAGTAGTTGCCCACCTGATAACCCACGAAACTCGCAAGATTCATCGGGTAGCAACCGGCATCCATGGTGACGTCCGTTTGTAGCGCCGTCAGCGTACCGTCCTTGCGCGCGCCCAGTTTCAGTTTCACTTCCAGTGGTGGCGCCGGCGTCGTCGCGGCGATTTCCTCACTGCGGGTCAGCGCCAGCTTCACCGGGCGGTTGACTGCCTGGGCGGCGAGTACTACCAGTGGCTCGTAAACCGTGAACTTGGCGCCGAATCCACCACCGATGACGGCGCCTTTCACCCTTACGATCGATTCCGTGACGCCCAGGACTTCAGCGACGGTGCTGCGGCAACCAAAGGGGTCCTGGGTGCTGGTCCAAACGTTCATGCCGCCTGTCAACGGGTCCGGCTGGGCCAGCACGCCGTGCGTTTCGATCGAACTCTGGTGCACCATCGGCGAGGTGTAAGTGTGCTCGAGGATGAGATCCGCCTCGGCGAAACCTGCGGCAAGATCGCCGCGCGAGGTCGTGCTGTCGGCGGCGAGGTTGCTCGGCGTGTCGTCCTCTTCTTCTTCTTCGCCACCGCCGGCGCCCGCGCCGTGCTCGCCAGCGTCATCCGCGCCCTTCGGGATGCCATCCGGCCAGACCAGGGGCGCGCCCCCGGCCACGGCCTCGGCAAAACTCATGGCGGCAGGCAGGGGCTCGTAATCGACGACGACCTGGTCCGCACCGTCCGCCGCGGCAGTTTCGCTGTCCGCCAGCACCAGGGCTACGGGTTGACCGACAAAAATGACCCTGCCGCGCGCCAGCAAGAGGCGATTACGCGAGGCCGGGGCGAGGTCCGGCAGGTCCTCATGCGTCAGCACGGCGGCGACGCCGGGGATTTCAAGCGCAGCCCTGTCATCGACGCCGAGGACGTTGGCGTGGGCGTAGGTTGACGGGACCAGACGCGCATGTAGCGTACCCGGCAGGTTGATGTCCGGCAAGTAGCGCGCGCTTCCCGTCACCTTGGCCTTGCCATCGATGATCGGTTTCGGCTGTCCAATCGCAGCAAATTCGCTCATCCTGGGTCTCCAACTCAAGTCGACTACAGTTCAATACCGGAAGTATAACGGGTGCGAGCGGTTTTGTCATAAGGGGTCGACCCTTGGGCCCAGGGTGAGGTGGTCAAAGAGACAAGACTCTCGCGAGTCACAGTGCCGTTTGACTGCCAGGCAAACTTTCTTTGCAACGCCAGTCAAAGCGATTTATACTCGCGCTCAACTGCATTTCTTCTGGAAGGAAAGTGCATGAAGCTGGGCGGAACCTACCTTTTCCGGGAACAACGGGAGCAGGTCTGGTCCACGTTGATGGACCCGGATGCCATCTCAAGCGCGATCCCTGGCGTTGAAGAGTTCGTCCCCATTGAGGATGAGGAGCACGCCTGGCGGGCGATCGCAAAGGTCAGCATGGCCGCCGTAAGCGGTCGTTTCACCGGCCAGGTGCGCATGAGTGAAATCCAGCCGCCCGTCAGCTACCGCCTGCATGTGAGTGGCGAAGGCCAGGGCAGCATAATCGGCGGCAACGTCGTGATGCGCCTGGCGGACAAGGACGGGGGTGGCACGGTTCTACATTGGGATGCAGAAGCCAACATCTCGGGCAAACTGGCGCGAGTTGGGCAACGCCTCATCAAGGCGGCAGCCAGCATGATGAGCAAACGCTTTTTTGGCAATCTGGCCCGCCAGATCCAGGCGGTCGCATGATCCCGTATACACACGAGGAGCATTGCCTTTGACGCAAATGTCCCTGTTTTGACTGGATACTTCTGCTATTCGGAGGAGCCATGAAAATCAGCGTTAATGTGAACGGTTGTACGCGGGAAAGTGATGTAGAGGCCCGCACCCTGCTCGTCAACTATCTGCGTGACGAACTGGGGCTGACGGGCACCAAGATCGGATGTGACACCAGTCAGTGCGGGGCCTGCACCGTCCACATGGACGGCAAGGCGCTCAAGTCCTGTACCTGCCTGGCGGTTCAGGCGGATGGCTGTGACGTCACGACCATTGAAGGCCTGGCGCAAAACGGCGACCTGCATCCCATGCAGCAGAGCTTCTGGGACAACCATGGTCTGCAGTGCGGCTTCTGCACACCTGGCATGATCATGGCGACCACGGCCCTGCTGACCGACAATCCCAACCCGGACGAGGATGAGATTCGTCACGGGCTGGAAGGCAATCTCTGCCGTTGCACCGGCTACCACAACATCGTGAAGGCCGTGGCGGCGGTGGCCCAGGCAGGAGGTGACTAAATGGCTGTAGTGGGCAAGGCCGTAAAACGCAAGGAAGACCCGCGTCTCATCACCGGTGAGGCCCGCTATCTGGAAGACATCAATCTTCCAGGCATGACCCATATCGCCATCCTGCGCAGCCCGCACGCCCATGCGAACATCGTCAGCATCAACACCGAAGCGGCCGCGGCCGTGCCCGGCGTCGTGGGCGTGTACACCGGTCAGGATTTCATGGACGTCAATCCCCTGCCCTGCCCCTGGCCAGCAGGAGGACCGGACCATCCCAACAACATCAACACGCCGCGCGCGCTGGAAGTGGAGAAAGTGACGCACATTGGCGCCGGTGTTGCGGTCGTCGTCGCCGAAGACCGCGCCACGGCCCAGGACGCCGTCGAGTTAATCGATGTCGAATGGGACGTGTTGCCGGCCGTCACCGACGCCGAGGAAGCCACCTTCGATGGCGCGCCGCAGCTGCACGAAAACGCGCCTAATAACGTCTGCATGGAGTGGGACTGCGGCGACCAGGAAAGCGCCGACGCCGCACTGACCTCGTCTGACGTAGTCGTCAGGCAACGCCTGCGCAACCAGCGTCTGATTCCCAACCCCATGGAAACCCGCGGTTGCATCGCACAACACGAACCTGTCAATGGCGAATACACGATCTGGATGACCTCGCAGGCGCCACACGTGCATCGCCTGCTCTTCACCGCTTTCATCTTCGAAGTGCCGGAGAACAAGGTCCGCGTCATCTCGCCGCAAATCGGCGGCGGCTTCGGCGCCAAGATTTTCATGTATCCGGAATATGTGTTGACCACCGCCCTGTCGAAGACGGTCGGGCGTCCGGTGAAGTGGGTGGAAACCCGATCGGAAAACTACATCGCCACCACTCATGGCCGTGACCACGTCACCGACGTTGAAGTCGGCGCCAACCGGGACGGCAGCATCACGGCCCTGAAGGTCAAGACCTACGCCAACCTGGGTGGTATCCTGTCAACCGTGGCGCCGGGTATCCCTACCACCCTCTATGGTCGTATGCTCTCCGGTGCTTACCGCTTCCCCAACATCTACTGTCACGTAACCGGCGTGTACACCAACACCGGCATGGTCGATGCCTACCGGGGCGCAGGAAGGCCGGAAGCGACCTACGTCGTTGAACGCGCCGTGGACCTGGTTGCCAGTGAACTGGGGATGGACCCGGTCGACGTCAGACGCAAGAACTTTGTGCCCGGCGATGCCTTCCCCTTCGAGCCAAGCAACAACCTGCTCAATGGTCTGAGTTACGACAGCGGTGACTATGACAAGGCGCTGGACATGGCGCTGGACATGACGGGATACGAAGACTTCCGGGCCGAGCAGGCTGCCGCCCGTGCCGAGGGACGCTATCTCGGCATCGGCTTCTCGACCTACATTGAGATCTGCGGTATCGCGCCATCGGCATGGATGTTTGGCGAGGGCTGGGGCGCAGGCCTTTGGGAGAGCGCCAACGTGCGCATGCACATCACCGGAGACGTGGTCGTCACCACCGGCTCACAGTCGCACGGCCAGGGACACGAGACCAGCGTCGCCCAACTTGTAGCCGATGAACTCGGAGTCTCAATGGACCAGGTGCACGTCCAGCACAGCGATACCCTGGGCACGCCCTTCGGCTACGGCACCTATGGCAGCCGCAGCACCGCAGTCGGCGGTGTCGCAGTCTGGCGCAGTTTGCAACGCATCAAGGAAAAGGCAAAGGCAATCGCAGCGCACGAGTTCGAGGCCGCCGTCGAGGACGTGGAATACGTCGTCAATGAGGAAGGCGTGGGCAGCGTGCAGGTGAAGGGTTCGCCGGACCAGTCCAAGGTCGTGGGCGAGTTTATGGGCATCGCAACCTCCGCCGCCGGCGGCTGGAGCCTGCCTGGCGACATGGAGCCTTTCCTCGACGAGACTTCCTACTACGACCCGCCGGACTGCACCTACCCCTTCGGCACCCACATCTGCATCGTCGAGGTGGATGCCGAGACCGGGGGCGTCGACATCAAACGCTATATCGCCGTTGACGACGTCGGCAAGGTCATCAACCCCATGATCGTTGACGGTCAGGTGCATGGCGGCATCGCCCAGGGCGTTGCCCAGGCGTTGTGGGAAGGCGCCCAGTATGACGAAAACGGTCAGCTGGTCAGCGGCTCGCTGATGGACTACGCCATTCCGCGCGCCGACCTGCTGCCTTCCTTTGAACTGGGCCGCACGGAAACGCCAACACCCAACAATCCCCTGGGTGTCAAGGGCGCCGGCGAAACCGGCACGATCGCCGCCACTCCGGCCGTCGTCAATGCCGTGGTGGACGCCCTGTCACACCTTGACGTGCGCCACATCGACATGCCCCTTACACCCAGCCGCGTATGGGAGACAATCAAGTCCCACAGCAATGGAGGAAACAGCTAATGTGGCCAGCCGAATTTGACTACGCACGTCCGTCATCAGTGGCGGAAGCGCTCCAGCTGCTGGCGGACAACGAAGACGCGAAGTTGCTGGCCGGGGGCCACAGTCTCTTGCCCGCCATGAAACTCCGTCTCAACGAAGCGCCGCTGCTGATTGACATCAGCCGAATCGAGGGTCTGGGCAGCATCAGCAACAACGGCTCGCTGACGATCGGCGCGCTATGTACCCACGCCGATATCGCGGCCTCTGCCGACGTTCAGGCTTCGTGCAATGCGCTGGCGACAGCCACCGGCATGGTAGGCGACCAGCAGGTGCGCAACTGGGGCACCCTGGGCGGCAACGTGGCCCACGCCGACCCTGCGTCAGACCCGCCAACCGTGCTTGTGGCCTTCAACGCCAACATCAACATCGAGGGCGCGTCGGGCAGCCGCAGTGTGGCGGCATCGGACTTCTTCATGGACCTGTTCACCGTGGATCTGGAGCCTGGCGAAATCATCACCAGCATCGAGATTCCGGCGCACGCCCACGACGGCTCAGCCTATGTCAAGATGCCCCATCCTGCCTCGCGGTACGCTGTGGTGGGAATCTGCGTCGTGCTGCAAAGGGACGGCGGCAGGTGCAGCGGCGCTCACGTCGCTGTGGGCGGAGCGACGGTACGGGCGATGCGCTCACCGGGCGCCGAAGCCGCGCTGCGCGGTTCCGCACTCGACGACGCTGCGCTCGATGCGGCGGCAGCGGCGTTGAAGGAAGACATCGCCAATGACCTGATCGGCGACATGAGCTTTCCGGAGGCCTACCGGCAGGAAATGGCCGGGGTCTATCTCAAACGCGCGGTCCGTGCTGCCGGGGGCTAAACGCAGCATTCCCGTTTGCGGCACGACGCGTTAATATACCAGGCAATTCAGGGCGAGGAATTCCTCGCCCTCCTGGTTAATGCTGGGGAGCCATATGTTCGATTCCGTTAACTCCGTGCAACAGACCCTGCAAGGGCAGGACTACATCGCAGAACGGGGCCTGGCCACGGCGATTTATCTCGCCCTGCGGTTGGGGCGCCCCCTGTTTCTGGAGGGCGAGGCCGGTGTAGGCAAAACGGAAATCGCGCGCGTTCTCTCCGGGGCCCTGGGCAGCGACCTCATCCGCCTGCAGTGCTATGAGGGGCTGGACGCCAGCAACGCGCTGTATGAATGGAACTACGCTGCCCAGATGTTGCATCTTCGTCTGCTGGAAGCCAGCGGCGCCAGCCGCGAGGAAATGCAGGCTGGAATCTTTTCCCGCGAATTTCTGCAGACCCGTCCCCTGCTCCAGGCCGTCGAAAGCAGTGTGGATGGCCAGCGTCCGGTCTTGCTGATTGACGAAATCGATCGCGCCGACGAGGAATTTGAGGCCTTTCTGCTTGAACTGCTTTCCGACTTTCAGGTCACCATTCCCGAACTCGGAACGATCCGCGCCGGGACTCCGCCGGTCGTCGTGGTGACGTCCAACCGCACACGGGAAGTCCATGACGCTCTCAAACGACGTTGCCTCTACTACTGGATCGATTACCCGTCCTTCGAAAAGGAATTGCGAATCGTGCGCACGAAAGCGCCCGACGTGGAGCCCCTGCTCGCCCGTCAGGTCACGGCCTTTATCCAGGAAATGCGGGAGCTGGAACTCTTCAAGTCCCCCGGGGTGGCCGAAACCCTGGACTGGACGGCAGCCCTGGTGGCGCTGGACCAGCACGCCCTCTCCCTCCAGACGGTTGCCGAAACACTCGGTGTAATTTTGAAATACCAGGACGACATCGATCTCCTCTCCGGAGACAGCCTGCAAGCCCTGCACGAGCGCGCCATCGTTCAGGCACAAACCAACGCCGCCCTCGTCTCATGACCCTCGCGCCAGTTCTGCCTGATGGCACAGTGCATCAGGGTGGCCAACTCCTGCACAACCTTCTCCTGTTCGGGCGCATGTGCCGCGCGCTGGGCATGGCCGCCACGCCAAATCGCATGATCGATGTGGCCAACGCCCTTGGGTACATCGACCTCGGCCAACGCCAGGACGTATACCATACGATGCGTTCCCTGATTGTTTTGCGCCAGCGCGATCTGGAGCTCTTCGATCGGGCCTTCGACCTGTTCTGGAGCCGGCCGGTCGACGACTGGGTGCAACTGGACATGCCCCCGCCACCGGAAAACGAACCCAGACGCATGAAGTTCCTGTTGCCGCCGGGCGCCAGTCCCCTTGATGAGAACAGTGATGGCACGACAAGCCCAGGTGATTCTCATTTGACAGCCGTCCTCCCCACCTGGAGCAGGCAGGAACAACTGCGCTACAAGGACTTCTCCGAAATGAGTCAGGAGGAGTTGGCGCTGGCGAAACGCATTCTGGAAAAGCTGCCGCAATCTCTGGACTTTCGTCGCACCCGACGTTTGCGGCCGGGACGCGGCGCACTCATCGACCTGCGGCGCGCCATGCGGCAGAACCTGCGCCACGCCGGGGAATACTTCACGCTGCCGACGCGCGCGCCGGGTGTCAAACCGCGACCGCTGGTTCTCGTCTGCGACATCAGCGGCAGCATGGAACGTTACACACGAATTTTCCTCCACTTCATGCACACCTTTGCCACGGGCATGCAACAGGTGGAGTCCTTTGTCTTTAGCGTGCATCTGACCCGTATCACGCGGCAAATCCGCCACAAGTCTATCGACCGCGCGCTTTCCGATGTGGGCAGCAGCGTAAATGACTGGGGCGGCGGCACCCGCACTGGTGAATCCCTGCGTGATTTCAATTACCGCTGGTCGCGCCGGGTGCTCGGGAGGGGCGCCATGGTGCTGATCATCACGGACGGCTGGGACCGTGGCGACCCGGTCCTTTTGCGACACGAAATGGAACGTCTGCAACGCAGCTGCCACCGCCTGATTTGGCTCAACCCCCTGCTCGATTTGCCGCGATACGAACCTCTGACCCGCGGCGCAAGGGCCATGCTGCCCTACACCGATGACTTCCTGCCTCTACGTAACCTGGATAACCTGGAGACAGTGGTCACGGCGTTGCAGAATCTGGCCAAAAGGCACTGAAAGGACGGCCACCATGTTTGACATACTGGAGACGGTCTCCCGCTGGCTGGGGGAAGGCCAGCAGGTGTCCCTCGCCACCGTCGTGCAAACCTGGGGCTCCGCGCCGCGCGCCACGGGGTCCAAAATGGCCGTGACCCGGGACATGGCGCTGGCGGGCTCGGTCAGTGGCGGCTGCATCGAGGGCGCTGTGGTGGAGAGCGCGCTGGAAGGCATGGAGGATGGAGGGGCCCGCATGCTGACTTTTGGCGTCAGCGACGACGAAGCCTGGGACGTCGGACTGACCTGTGGCGGCAAAATCAGCGTTTTCGTTGAACCCCTGGACACGACCTGGTGGTCAAAAGTGTCGCCGCATGTCCGGCAGCACCGACCTGCCACGTCAATATCCCTGCTGGAAGGCGATCAGTCCGGCGCAAAGGTATTGCTGGGGCCTGGCGGCGGACTGGAATACAGGTCGGAACTGCTGGACGACAGCAGCGTCGAGACGATGTCGCGTGGGGCCAATGCGCGCAGCGGTCGCCACGAAATTGAAGGGCTTGTCGTGTTGGTGGACCAACATCGGCCCGGCCCGAGACTGATCATAATTGGCGGCGTTCACGTGGCCATGCCCTTGCAGAAATTCGCGCGCGAACTGGGCTTCCGCGTGACACTCATTGATCCACGTCGGGTCTTCGCCACTGCGGAGCGTTTCCCGGACGTTGACGAGATTCTGCACAGTTACCCGGACAAGGCGCTCCGCCAGATTGGCCTGGACGGCGACACCTGGCTGGCTGTACTGACCCATGATCCCAAGATCGACGATCCCGCCCTGCTCACGGCCCTGCCTGGCCCTGCCCCCTACGTTGGTGTGCTTAGCAGTCCGCGCACCCACCGGCAGCGCCTGAAACGCCTGCACGCTGCCGGCCTTACGCCGGAACAGACCTCGCGAATTCACACGCCCATTGGTCTGGAAATCGGGTCCAGCACACCGGAGGAAATCGCACTGAGCATCATGGCCGAAATCGTTTCCCTGCGAAGCGGAGTCAACGCGTGAAATTCGGCCCGGTCCCCCTCGATGAAGCGACCGGCAAGGTCCTGGCGCACAATCTGGTCGATGAGCGGGGCCAGCGATTGTTGGGCAAGGGTCGGGTCCTTTCCTGCGCTGACGTGGAAACAATGGCGCGTCTTGGAATGGACCGCGTAGTGGTCGCCGATCCTGGACCTGGCGACCTGGACGAAAACGAGGCGGCCCGACGGGTGGGCCTGGCAGTTGCCGGGCCAGGTATACGCATGGTCACTCCTGGCGTGGGACGCGCCAATCTGGTCGCCAGGCATCACGGCCCGGTGGCCATTAACGTTCCCGCGCTGACCGTTTTGAACAACATTGACCCTGGCATCACCCTGGCCACGCTTCGCAATCACACGTTGGTGCAGGCAGGCGAGCTGGTCACACTGGTCAAGATTGTGCCCTTCGGCATTCCTGAAGCGCGAATCATTGACGTGGAAAGTACCGCGCGCCGCCTGGCGCCGATCGTCGACCAGCAAAAGATGAAATCGCTAAACGTGGGCCTGATCATTTCCGGACCGGATCGGGCGCAGGATCGCTTGCGTCGCGCCCTGCAGCCACCGACACAGAAGCGTCTGCAAGGTCTTGGCAGCCAACTTGGGGACGTTGTGTCCACCAGACATGAGCCGGAGGGAATTGCTGCCGCCATTAGACAGCAGGTCGACTCCGGCACGGACCTGCTGCTCATCGGCAGCGTCTCGGCCATCATCGATCGCGATGACGTGGTGCCCACCGGCCTGCGGCTCGCCGGCGGCACGGTAACCCACTTCGGCATGCCCGTGGATCCCGGCAGTCTCCTGATGCTGGGCTACGTCGCCGACGTGCCAGTCATCGGTGCGCCGGGTTGCATTCGCTCACCGCGCACCAACGTCATCGATCTGCTTTTGCCGCGCCTGCTCGCCGGTGAACGTCTGACACGCGCGGACCTGGTGGCCATGGGCCATGGCGGTCTGCTTGAGGACATTCGGGAACGCCCGATGCCGCGCTCATTGACCAGCGGCAGAGGGTCGCATGAAAGCGATTGACATGGACGTGCAAAGCGCTCTCTCGCATCTGGAGTGCGGCTGGTGCGCTTCCGTTTGGCCGGCAGACCAGTTGACCAATCTTTGCCCGGATTGTGCGCGCCCCCTGCTGGCACGATATGACCTGCACCAGGCCGCGCGCAGCCTGGTCCCGGATGCGCTGCCACTGCGCCCCGCCAACCTCTGGCGCTATGCTGAAGTGCTGCCGGTACGTCGGCCGGAATTGCGCAAGACCCTGGGAGAGGGCTATACGAGCCTTCTCCATCTGAAGCGCCTGGGCGAGGCACTGGGGTTGAAGCATCTCTACGCCAAGGATGAATCGTCGAATCCAACCAACTCCTTCAAGGCGCGCGGCCTCGCGGTCGCCGTCGATCGCGCCGCCGAACTCGGCGCAAGGGCCCTCGCCATCCCCACTGCCGGAAACGCCGGCAGCGCCATGGCGGCATATGCCGCGCTCCACGGACTTCCGGCACAGATCTACGCCCCGCGCGACCTGCCGCCTCCATTCCTGGCCGAAATGTATGCACTGGGCGCTGATATCACCCTGGTGGACGGCCTGATCACCGATTGTGGCGCCATGGTGCGGGCCGGCGCCGAGGAAGGACGCTGGTTTGATGTCTCCACCCTGAAGGAGCCGTATCGCATCGAAGGCAAGAAGACGATGGGGTATGAACTTTACGAGCATTTCGGCGGGGCCATGCCGGATGTCATTCTTTACCCCACTGGCGGTGGCACCGGCCTCATCGGCATGTGGAAGGCCTTTGAGGAGATGAAACAGATGGGCTGGCCCGGGTTGGACGAGCGCCCACGAATGATCAGCGTGCAGAGCAGCGGTTGTGCGCCCATTGTTCGCGCTTGGCAGGAGGGCAAGGAAACGGCGATCCCCTGGGAAGGTGCCGCAACCATCGCTGACGGCCTGCGAGTGCCCGCCGCCGTTGGTGATTTCCTGATATTGCGGGCCCTGCGGGAAAGTGGCGGTTCCGCCATCGCTGTTGCTGATGACGACATACGGGCCGCCATGCTGGAAACCGGAGGGATGGAAGGTCTGTTCGTCGCCCCGGAGGCGGCGGCCACGCTGGTCGCCCTGCGCGCCCTGCTGGCCGCCGGCGAGGTCCGGCCGGACGAAAGAGTCGTGCTGTTCCTTACCGGTGGCGGGCTGAAATACTATCGTTTGGGTCTGCCGCCTCACGCGGCAACGGGGTCTTCCGGCACATCGACGCCGTAGGCCGCAGCCAGGTCACACAGTTCGTTCCAGACAATCCGGGGCAAGGGAATGCCCGTCCGGCTGCGTTCCGCTTTGGAACGTTGCTCTTTCTCGCCGGGCAACAGAACTTCATCAAAACCGTCAGCGGGAGCGACGGCCTTGATTCGCTCAAGGAATTCCTGTGTTTGCTCCCTGAACAATTCGGGTTCGGCAAAGGCTTCAATGTTCAGGGCCAGGATCAACGTGGGATTGCCGGAGCGAAAACGGGTTGAAGACACAGGGCTGAATCCGCAAAGAATGCCCGGAATCAATTCCATCATAAGCGAAAGACCATGGCCCTTGTAGGTGCCAAAAGGCAGCAACATGCCCCCGTTGAGGAAGCTGGCCGGGTCCGTCGTAGGGTTCCCGTCCCTGTCCAGCAACATGCCTTCGGGGAAGGCCCTGCCCTCGCTGAGCGCCACCTGGACCTTGCCATTGGCCACGACAGCAGTCGCGTAGTCCAGAACAAAAGGCGTATCACCGGTACCGGCCGGCAGCGCCCAGGCCATGGGGTTGGTTGACATGAGCGGTTCGCGCCCGCCCCATGGTGCGACCGACACGCGGACCACTGTCCCGCTGGTTAGCACGATACCGACCATTCGTTTCCGCGCCAGTGACTCCGCATATTCACCCAGACGACCCACGTGGTTGACGTTTTCGAGAGCGACGCAGCCAATCCCGTGTTCATGCGCCAGTTCTGCAGCCATGGCCGTTCCGACCTGCGCGCCAATCTGCCCGAAACCGCGTCGACAGTCGAGGCTGGCGATGGCGCCGCTGCCTTGTCTCAGTTGTGGCCGGGCGGAGGGGAGCAGGTCGCGATTGCGAATCATGTCGACATAGAGCATCACACGTATGATGCCGTGCGAATCATGGCCTGAAAGGTTGGTCTCAACCAGGGAATTCGCTACGTCATGGGCGATGTCATCAGGCGCGCCCGCAGCGACAAAAATCGATTTGCCGATCGTGACGAGTGTGCTGGCGGAAACCTGGGGCATGGAATTGCTTTTCGCCTAAATCGACTCGCCGGGGCCAGTCATACCTGACCCACACCGCCGGCCATCAAGAGACCCAACTTGTCCGCAATCGCGTCTTTGCGATCGACAACGTCGACGACGCTGCCTTCGTAGATAACCGCGATGCGGTCCGCAAGTGCCATGATCTCATCCAGGTCTTCGGAAATGAGCAATATGGCCACACCATCCTCGCGCTTTTGCAGCATCAGTTCCCGAATGAATTCTGTGGCGCCGACGTCAACGCCGTGGGTGGGACGTTCCACGACCATCGCCTCCGGTTCATGCGACAACTCCCTGGCGACCATGACTCTCTGCGCGTTTCCGCCGGACAGATTTTTGACCAGCGCCTCCTTGCGGCGGGGAAGAATGTTGAACCAACTGATCAAATCCTCGGTGAATTCTCCTATGGCCCCAAAGTTCATGAAGGGCCCGGAGCGGTAGCGTCTGGAGCCATGCTTTTGCAATATGACGTTTTCGGCAACCGTAAAGGTGCCGATCGTTCCATGCACGGTGCGCTCTTCCGGGATGTAGGAAAGGCCGGCCTGCAGTCGATCGCCTATCGACTTGTCCAGTATCGATTCCCCGTTCAGGTAAACTTCGCCGCCGGTGGCCGGCCGCAGCCCGGCAATGCACTCTGCCAGCTCGTTCTGGCCGTTGCCGGACACGGCCGCGATCCCAAGAATTTCACCCGCCCGAACAGACAAATTGATACCGCGCAGGGCGGGTAAATCGTAATCGTTCTGGACGGACAGGTTGCGGACTCTCAGTTTTTCGTCGCCGGCATCAAGGGCCGTCTTTTCCAGATTGAGGCGTAACTCCCTGCCCACCATCATGTGGGCGAGGGTACTTTGATCAATGTCATCGTTGGTCAAGGTATCGATCAAGCGACCGTCGCGCATGACGGTGATGTGATCACTGATGATTTGCACCTCATTCAATTTGTGGGTGATAAAAATCAATGAGTGACCGCGACTTCGCATCAGCGCGAGAGTCTGAAACAAATCTTCCACTTCCCTTGGGGTCAGCACGGCAGTGGGTTCGTCCAGTATGATGATGGATCCGCCATGGAACAGCGCCTTGATGATCTCCAGGCGTTTCATCTCACCCAGGGACATTTGCCAGACATAGCCATCCGGATTGATCTCCAGATTGTAAGTCTCGGAAACCGCCATCAACTCATCTCGAACACTGTTCAGGTCCAGCAGCGGACCACCCTGCCGGCTCAGGGCGATGTTCTCCGTGACGGACAGGGTTGGCACCAGCATGAAGTGCTGGTGGATCATTCCTATACCCAGGCGGAGCGCTTCGGAAGGCGAGCGAATGTCGACCTGTTGACCGTCCAGGCGAATTTCGCCCTCGTCCGGCAGGTACAAGCCGCCCAGTTGATGCATCAGCGTACTCTTGCCGGCGCCATTTTCGCCCAGGAGAGCATGGATTTCACCGGCGCGCACGTCAAAGTTGACCCTGTCGTTGGCGACCACCCCCGGGAAACGTTTGGTGATGGCGATCATTTCAGTGAGCTCGATGCGGCGATGACCGGAAGGAAGCAAATTTGCCGCACTCATTGGATTTCCGCCTCCTTCAGCCGCAGGCCCCATGCACAGTTCGTCGCTACGAGATTCGCTGCCCGCGGGGCCTCATGGTGAAATCTCAACAGCACCGTCAATGATATCTTCGACCGCCTGACCGGCGGCCATCAACATTTCCGAGGAAATGTCGACCGTTCCAAACGCGATGCGCAATCCCTCATTGGCCAGCGTCAATTTATAGGCGATGCCGCCATATTGCCCCTTCTGAAAGCGTTCAATGATGTCCCGCAACATCGGCACCCAGTTATAGACCTGCGAACTCACAACAGTTCCGGGCCATACATCACCCTGATCGCTCTGTGTGCTGAACCAGTAGCCCCCGGCGCTGCGGACGGCCTCAATCGCGCCAACCACAACCTGGGAAGTTCCGGTCAGGACATCGGCGCCGGCGGCCAGAAGGGTCCTGCCATTGGTCGTTCCGGCCGCAATATCGCTGAAGGACCCTACGTATACGACCAGCACTTCCGCGTCCGGATTCGTGGACTTCACACCCTGGGTAAAGCCGCTGATGTAGAGCCGCACGTCCCCTGCCGGAATAGGGCCAATGGCGCCGATGACGTTGGTTTCCGTTAGCAAGGCGGCCAGGACGCCGTTGACGTACCCGCCTTCCTCGGCTGCGGCCTGGTAAGCGTAAACGTTGTTGATGCCCCGGTCGGAACCTGTATCGGTGGCCGTGCCCCAGGCAAAGGAAGTATTGGGAAACTCATGCGCCATGTCGAAGATGGACGTGCCGTACTGGGTACCATGGGCAATGATGACGTCAAAGCCGTCTTCAGCATAGCCGCGCAGCGTCTCGGAGGCAGCGGATACGCTGGACATCGCTTCGGAATAGGCAATATGCAGGACACTTTCGCCCCCCATATCCTCCTGCAAGGCCTTCAGACTGGAATGAATGGACTGGCTCCAGGAAAGGTCCCGGATACTGCTTGGCGCCACGATGGCTACGCGAATGGGATCCTGGGCGCCAACTGCGACAGCGGTCGACAGGAAAGCAACCAGGAAGAGAAGCCCAGGGGTACGCAGGACTGGAGCGCTGAACTTTTTCATGCCCGTTTGCCATACACTGCCATCAGCCCCGTTTACTCTCAGTCGCCCCGACGAAACGGCCTGTTCATGGCCTGGGGACGAAATCGTTGCATGTCGCGGGCGAATACCAGGACGATGATTGCAAGCACATAAGGAATCATCAACAGAACATTGACAGGAATAGTCTCGCCAAAAAGCTTGACGTCCAGCACCTGCACCCAGATCTGCAGATTGTAGGCGGCGCTGAACAGCAGTGAGCCAACCATCACCCTCCAGGGCGACCAGCCTCCAAAATAGACCATCGCCACAGCGATGAAACCAAGACCCGCCGTCATGTTCACCTGAAAGACATTGGTGAGCGCCAGTGGCATGGAGGCCCCGGCGAGGCCGGCCATCGCCCCGCCAAGAATTACGGCCGAGTATCGCACACGCACGACATTGACACCCATGGCGTCGGCGGCGGCCGGGTTCTGGCCCACGGCGCGGATCTGCAGCCCCCAGGTCGTGCGGCGCAGCAGCCATGCCGTAAGCGGCACCAGTAGCAAGGCGCCGTAAACCATGACGTTCTGGTTGAAAAGGATGTCGCCCAGTATCGGCAGATCGCTAAGCAAGGGAATGCGGACGGGCTGAAAGGACTCGACGAGCAACACACCGTCCGCCAACAAAATAAACAGGGTGGTGGAAAGCCCCCGGCCGAGCAGGGTTATGCCGATTCCGCTGATGCCCTGGTCCGCATGCATCGTCACGCTGACAAAGGCCATGACCAGTCCCAGCAATGCGCCAGTAACGATACCGGCCAGTACCCCGAGCAGCAGACCGGCATCCAGCCCCATGTCCGAGGCGAAATAAATCGAGACGAAGGCCCCCATCAACATGATGCCCTCGACTCCCAGGTTGAAGACTCCCGAGAGCTGGGAGAAGACTTCACCCAACGCCGAGTAGAGGAATGGCATGGCGGATGCCAGAGTCAGCGCCGAGGCGGCGACCAGGACATCCAGCAACGTCCTTTCGTCCATCGTTGCTAGGCCTCCGCCGGCCGCACGTCGCCAGCGCCACTTCCCGGATTGTCATCCGAGCGGCCCATGCTGACGTCTATCGCCAGACGCCTTGCTGCCCGTCGCTGGACCCACATGCTGCTGCTGACCGCGAAAAGCACAACGATCCCCTGAATCGCAATGATGGTCTCGTAATGGACCTGGACCGTGCGCTGCATTCGCTCCGCGCCGGTCACCATGGCGCTGAAAAGCAGTGCAGAGGGAATGGCGCCCAGAGGATGCAATCGCCCAAATATGGCGACAACGATTCCGGAGAAACCGTAACCGGCGGCGAATCCGGACACCATTCTGCGCGAAACGCCGGTCAATTCGACGGCGCCTCCCAGACCCGCCAGACCGCCACTCAGGGTCAGCGCCAGGATGATGTAAAGAGGCACGGAAATCCCGGCGTAGCGCGATGCCTCCCGATTTTGCCCGACAGCGCGAATGCGGTAACCGATCGGGGTTCGCCAAAGCAATAACCAGGTCACCACCGTTGCGATCAAGGCGACAAAGATCCCGGTGTGCAAGCGGGTTGGCGGCAACATACGACCCAGCCACACCGCTTCCGGCAACCTCGCCGACTGCGTGACATTCGTACTCGGGTCGCGCAAGGGACCGCTGAGCATAATGTTCAGCAACTGAATGGCGATCTGGTTCATCATGATCGTGCACAGGATTTCGTTAACCGAAAACCGGGCACGAAGAAACCCCGGAATGGCGCCCCAAATGGCCCCGCCGGCAAATCCCACGACAAGCGAGAGGGGCACGTAAACCAACGCCGGCAGGGAATCGCCGACGTATGCCGAGAGGGCGACGACCGCCAGCGCGCCAACAAACAGTTGGCCTTCCGAACCGATGTTGATGACCCCACCGCGAAAAGCGACACAGATGCCGGTTGCCACCAGCATCAGGGGAATGGCCCGCGTGAGGGTGTTTGCCAGGCTGGTCGTGTTCTCAAAGGGGTTGCCAATAGCGCCGTCCCACATGGCGCGGTACGCCAGAATCGGGTCCCTTCCCAGCAGCAGAAGCAGGATGCCGCCCAGCACCAGGGCCAGCAGGATGGCAAGAACCGGCGCCAAAACGATAAGTGGATCCGAACGCTGGACGACCTTTTGTCTAAGTTGAAACATCGTTTGCCCAGTTCGAAGTCGTCCCGACCAACTCCGGTTTCCTGACTTGTCAACAGAACCTGACCAGCTCCTTAATAACACAGATTGCCAGGTTTGCAAAACGGGGAGCCTGGCCTGGAAACAGAATGAATCGGGGTTTCCGCGTTTGGGAAGGAAAAGTTTGCATGTGTTTGTATCACCCGCTACAATCCAGGTACCGTGTGCAGTCGTCAGTCATTGACACTGGCGGCGCGGTCCCGGATGTCCCCGCGAAAAGTGCTGCCTGGTGTTGTTTCGCTGTACAGGGAACGCCTGGTGCCACTTTGGGAACGCTATCACACGCCTCGAACGGTCAATGACGCGTTGGCCTGCCTCGCCCGTTACGAAGGCCGGGCCCGCCTGGTCGCCGGCGGGACAGATCTGCTCATTGACATGCAGCACGTCGAAAAGGGAGAACACCCGCTCGCGGCCCTCGTCGACGTCACCTCCGTTTCCGAAATGACGTCGATTTCCGAAAGTCATGACTGGCTGCACGTTGGCGCCGCCGTTACTCATACGTCCATAGTCAATTCATCGATAGTAGAGCGTTACGCGACCTGCCTTGTTGAGAGTTGCGGTGTGGTCGGCGGACTGCAGGTGCGAAACGTGGCGACCCTTGGCGGCAATGTGGCGCACGCCCTGCCCGCCGGTGATGGCACGACCTCCCTCGTGGCCCTTGGCGCGGAAGCCGAAGTCGCGTGGCACAACGGCATTCGGGAGTGGCTGCCTGTCACGCAGATGTTCCGGGGGCCGGGCATTTCGGCGCTTGATTCCCGTCAGGACGTGCTGGTCGGGTTTCGCTTTCGCAGCAGCCGGGACGGCGAGGCCAGCGCCTTCAAGCGCATTATGCGGCCACAAGGCGTGGCGCTGCCCATCCTTGGCTGCGCCGTCTGGGTGCAGCTGGACGAAAGTCACCAGGTCCTGAAAGACCTCAGAATTTGTATCAGCCCTGTAGAAAGGGTTCCGGTTCTTGCCGCCGCAGTCGAGGACTCCCTGCGCGGTCAGATAATCTCGGATGCGCTCATCAGGAAGGTGGCGTCCGCCGCGCGTGACCAGTTGGGCCCCCGTGCAAGCAAGTACCGGTCCAGCGCGGCGTACCGGTCCCACATGATTGAGACCCTGCTCAACCAGGTCCTGCCCCTCGCCATTGCCAGAGCCCGAAGCGGCGTGGCAAGGGCCGAGGGCGTTGGCCTTGGCTAAACAACCAGGAGAATCGCCATGACTGAACTCAAACTGAACGTAAATGGCGTTGACCATGAACTGGAGGTCCCGGAATCGCTCACCCTTGCGGCCCTGCTGCGGCAAAATCTGGGACTGACGGGAACCAAGATCGGATGCGATGAGGCCGAATGCGGCATCTGCACCGTGCACGTGGATGGACTCCCGGTAGATTCCTGCATTTATCCCGCCTTCAAGGCCCAGGGTCGCAGGGTTCGAACGGTGGAAGGCCTGGCGTGCCATACAGCCGATGGCGGGGAACGGCTGCATCCCTTGCAGTGTGAGTTTATCAATCATTGCGCCGTACAGTGCGGCTTTTGTACACCGGGCCTGATGATGACGGCAGCCGCCTTGCTGGAGGAAAATCCCGAACCCGACGATCGTGACATCAAGGTCGCCCTGAAGGACACCTATTGCCGTTGCACAGGTTACACCAGTGTGCTGCAGGCCATCCACTCGGCCGCCAGGGTGTTGCGCGGTGAAGAACCTCTGCCACCTCGCGAGCCAGAGGTTGTGGCCCCCCTCAAGACCATCGGCCACAGTGAACTTGTGCCCGATATCGTCGATCGGGTCACGGGTCGCGCCAAATACACGGATGACTACAGCTTTCCGGGCATGGCCTGTGGGCGTACGCTGAGGTCATCGTACCCACACGCCATCGTGCGCCGAATCGACACAGACCGGGCCTGCACCCTGCCCGGAGTGCTGGCCGTGCTCACTCGGGCCGATGTGCCAGGGAAAAACGCGCATGGCATTGTCACACTGGACTGGCCCGTGCTGGTCGGCGAAAACGAGACGGTGCGCTACATGGGCGACGCCATCGCTCTCGTCGCGGCGGAAACGGAGGAAATTGCCAATCAGGCGCTGAAACTGATTGAGGTGGACTACGAACCGCTGCCTGTCGTGGCCGACCCCGTCTATGCCCACACCCCGGAGGCCCCCCTTGTCCATGCCGGGCGCGAGAGTGGCAATCTGCTGAAGCACATCAAGGTCCGGCATGGCGATCTGCAACGAGGCTTTGAAGAAGCGGACGTCGTTGTCGAGCGCACCTACCGCACGCCAATCATAGAACACGCCTTCCTCGAACCCGAATGTGCCATTGGCGTGCCGGAAGGGTACGACGGCGAACATCCCAAACTGACCATCTACGTCGGCTCGCAGATTCCCTACCAGGACCGCAACCAGGTGGCGCGCGCCATGGACCTGCCGGACGAGCAGGTGCGCGTTCGCGGCACCTTGATTGGCGGCGGCTTCGGCGGCAAGGAGGATATTGCCGGCCAGATTCACGTCGCCATGCTCGCCAACGTCCTGGGACGACCGGTTAAATTGCTGTATTCCCGCCAGGAATCCCTGCTCTTCCACCCCAAGCGACACGCCACCGTCATTCGCATTCGCACCGGTGCAAGGCGCGACGGGCGGCTGACAGCAGTGGAGGCCGAGTTGTATGGCGACGCCGGCGCCTACGCCAGCCTGAGTGACAAGGTGATGACGCGCGCGACCACTCACGCGACCGGACCCTATGACGTGCCCCACGCGAAAATCGATTGTTACGCCATGTACACGAATAACCCGCCCGCCGGCGCTTTTCGTGGTTTCGGGGTCACCCAAAGCGCCTTCGCCGTCGAGCAGAACATGGACCTGATCGCCGAAGAACTTGGCATGGACCCGCTCGAACTGCGGCGCATCAACGCCCAGAAGGTGGGCGTGGTTACGGCAACCGGGCAGAAACTGCGCGACAGCGTGGGCCTGCTGGAGACCATCCGGATCTGCGATGAGGACCTGCGCGGCAAGGCCAATGGCAATTTCCGCTGGGGCTGGCGCGAGGGCGACCTGGCCTGGGGCTGGGGTGTGGCCTGCGCCTACAAGAACACCGGTCTGGGCGGGGGCGCGCCGGACAAGTCCGCCGCCGAAGTGGAAGCCTGCGACGATGGAACGGTGGAGGTGCGCACCTCCTCGGCCGACATGGGACAGGGCCTGGTCGCCGTGTTGGCCCAGTGCGCCGCCGAAGAACTGGGTCTGCCCTACGGCCAGGTCCGCGTATTGCTGTCTGATACGGACCTGACGCCGGATGGCGGGCCCACGACGGCCAGCCGCCAGACCTTCATGAGTGGCAACGCTGTGCGCCACGCCGCTATCGGGTTGCGAGACGCACTCAGCAGCGTCCTCTCGGAGGAACATGACCAGCCTCCGGACCTGCTTCGATTCGAGGAAGGACTGGTCCGGGTCAACGGAAACAGCGTCAGTTTTGGTGATGCGGTGCGGCTGGCCCGAAACCAGGGTGTGCCAATGCGCATTCAGCATGAATACTGGGGACCCAGGACCCAGCCGCTCGGTACAGGCGGTGACATGCACTTTGCCTTTTCCTACGCCACCCAAATTGCACTCGTCAGCGTCGACCTGAATACCGGAGTCGTCCATTGCGAAAAAATTATTTCGGCCACGGACGTGGGCCGGGCGATCAACCCAATGCTGCTTCAGGGACAGATCGAGGGCGGCATTGTGATGGCCCTGGGCAACGCGCTTACCGAGAGTTACATCGTCGAGGATGGCGTGCCCTGGTCGACCCTGCTGGCGCGCTACAAGATGCCCAGTATCAAGCACACGCCGGAGATCGTTAGCTATCTGGTCGAGGACCCCGTAAGCGAAGGGCCCTATGGCGCCAAGGGCGTGGGCGAGATTCCATCCATCAACACCATGCCGGCGATAACCAATGCCATCTACAATGCCGCAGGAGTGCGCGTTTTCAGCCTGCCCGTCGACCAGGATGCCCTGTTGCTCGCATTGCGCCGCGGCGAAACAGAGGTTCACAGCGCCTGGCACGACGTGCGGGAGATCAAACTGCACGCCTGAGTCTGTCAGTCAGCGCTGCCAATCATCCAGGCGTCGCTACAACCGGCTCGCATGATGCTGGAGCGTCTAGGAGGCATAGCCAGACACGGGCCGATAGCGCTGCGGCTGCTTGTAGTCCTTCCGTTTCTCCATGTTCTGCATCCTGTGGAGCCACGGGCGACGCTGCAGGAGCCACAACAGGTCGTCACCAGCCTGCCACAGCTCTGCGTACATACGCGCCTCATTGATGAGGTGCTGGAATGGAAGATTCAACGCAGTCTGCAACTCGTGCGCGAAATGGGCGCCGGCACCATAGTCGAGTTCTTCCCCTGGGCCTATTTCGAGACTTCGCCCGGCAACCACAACTGGCAACAGGCCGACCGCATCCTGCGTCATGCCGGGAATCAGGGTTTGCGAGTCATCGCCCGTATGGGCATGGTGCCGGCCTGGGCCCGGGAAAGCGGCGGTCAAGAGTCACCGACTACCCTGAACACGTTGCCACCCGAAGCATGGGACGATTTCGCCGACTTTGTGGCCACCTTCGCGGCTCGTTACCAGGACATGGTGCAGCACCTGATCATCTGGAACGAACCCAACCTTGCCTTCGAGTGGGGCCACGCCGCGGTGTCGCCGCAGGAGTACGTCGAACTGCTGCGCCTCACCCATGATGCTGTGCGGGCAGCGAGTCCGAATACAATCCTGCTGGCAGCCGGCCCGGCGCCAACTCTCGAACCTGTTGGCAGCCCGCAGGGAATGAATGACCTGCTCTGGCTGGAAGAAAGTTTCGCCGCCGGCGCCGCCGACTGGATTGACGGGCTTGCCTTGCACAGCTATGGCTTTGCAGAGGCCCCGGAAGCCCCCTCAGCCCGTGACAGTCTGAATTTCCGCCGGGCAGAACTCCAGCGGGAAACTGTTCAGCGTTATTCTGACGGTGAAATGGTTTTCTTCATGACCGAGACCGGATGGAACGATGACCCACACCATGACCTGGCCGTCAGCCCCGCCCGACGCATCCGTTACACGCTGGACGCCCTTCGCTTTTCGAGCCGGCAATGGCCCTGGTTGGAAAACCTTTGCCTGTGGGCCTTGCGCTATCCTGCCCCGTCCATGAACTGGCGCGACGGTTTCACCCTGATTACACCGGAATTCCTGAAGAAACCGATTTATCACGCGGTCCGGAAACTGGCCAGCGGCCAGGGAAACGGTGACGCCCTGTGGTTGCCCCCGCCCGTCGCGCCGTCCTGATCGCCCTGGGCCTGATGGCCCTGACAATTGTTGCAGCCTTTGCCGGGCGCGGCCGTACTCCTGCGCCGGAAGTTGCGGACCTGTTCCCCGGCGGAAACCTGCGGATTGGCATCGAAACGTCCCCTTCTCCCTATGTCCAATTGCAGGGAGGGAAACCGGCGGGTCTGGTCATTGACCTGGGTCGGGCGCTGGCCGGCGAACTGGAGCTTGCGCCACATTTCATCAACGTTTCACTGGATGGCCGCTTCGATACCCTGCGCCTGGGCATCGTCGATCTGCTGATGGTGGTGGATGCCCGCCAGGCGGCCATGGAAGCCGACATTCTCGCGACGCGTCCCTGGTTCAATGCCGGTCTGGTGTTGGTCAGCCATGAAGACCGACCCTTCCATACCATGCAAGATATGGCAGGTCGCTCGCTGGCATTGGCGCTGGGCTCCGCCGCCGATTCCGAAGCGCGCCGCTGGCAGCGACGCATTGCCGCCTTTGAGACCCTGCCCTACGAGTTGCCACAACACGCCCTGGACGCCCTGCGATTTCGCGTTGCGCATGCCGCCCTGGTCGATGCCCTGGACGCCCGCCTCTACCTGCGGCAGCACGAACTGGCCGTAGCGATGCGTCAGGTCAGCGATCAACACGTCGCCATGGCCCTGTTGTCTGACCCGCCCACGCGCTGGCAAATCCTTGATCGGGCGTTGGGGAACCTGTTTGAACAGGGCGCGGTGGCGCGTTTGCTGGGCCGCTGGCTTTAGCCTTCTGTGGAAACCAAGGGCGACAGGCTATACTGAATCCATGTCCCGAATCGGCTTCGACGCCCGCCTGCCGGCTTACCACCAGGGCGGCATTGCGACGTGGATTAGAGAAGTATTGAACGCACTTCAGTCGCAGGACACGACCCATCAACTCACTGTTTTGGAAAGCCGCAAGGCGCGATTCTCCCTGGCCGGACGCTTCGACCGTTCAACGCTCTACACACCATGTCACCATGTATTGGAAAAGTATGCCCTGAGTATCGAGTTACTCCCCAAAGGGCTGGACCTGCTACACAGCCCGGACTTCATCCCGCCCTTGCGTGGGGCCAGGCGGCACGTCATTACCATTCACGATTTGCATTTTCTTCACTTCCCGCAGTACATGACCAGGGACAGTCGGCGCTACTACAGCGGTCAACTGGGCCGAGCGGTGCGCCAGGCCGACCATATCCTGACCGTCTCCAGGGCCGCCAAACGGGACATCATCGAATTGCTGCAGGTGCCGGCGGAGCGCATTACCGCGCTATATCACGGCGTAAACGGACAATTCAGACCCCTCTCCGCTGATGCTCTCGAGGAACAGCGACGTAAACTCGAGTTGCCTAAAGACTTCTTCCTCTTCGTCGGCACTTTCGAACCCCGGAAAAACCTGATCACATTGATCGAGGCGTGGAGTCTGCTGAAAGAACAATTGCCGGATGCACCCCCGGTAGTCTTGGCCGGGCGAAAAGGCTGGCTCTTTGACGAGACCCTGCGTGGGATTAGGGACCTGCAGGTCGCCGATGACATCATCTGGCGCGAAGACGTGGGGCAGGAATCCTTGCCGGCTCTTTACGGCCTCGCGAGCGCCCTGGTCCTTCCCTCCCTGTATGAGGGCTTTGGCCTGCCGGCCCTCGAGGCCATGGCCTGCGGCACCCTGCCCATCGTTAGCAATGTGTCTTCATTGCCCGAAGTCGTGGGGGACGTGGGGATTCAGATCGATCCCAATGATTCGCAGGCCCTTGCGGCGGCCATGTTGCGGTCACTGGGCGACAGCGACTGGCGAACAGGGCAGGAAGCGGCCGGATTGAAGCGCGCCGCAAACTTCTCCTGGGAAAGGCACGTGAAGGCTTTGCTTCAGGTGTGGGACCAGGTATTGAACGACGCATGAAGGTCCTGATGGTCACGCCTGCACTCCCCTGGCCGGCGCACCAGGGGGGCACGATGCGCGTTTTCGGCCTGCTGAAGGGCCTGCATGGCGCCGGACACCGGATCAGTTTGCTCAGCGTTGGCCCGCCGCCGGAAGCTGACTCAGCCCTGCATGACCTCTGCGAACAAATCGTCACCGCGTCGCCGCCAACACGAAAGCTGGTCGATCGCCTGAGGGATCTATTGCTCAGCGGCAAGCCGGACCTCGTACTGCGGCTGGTCAGCCATGAATTGCGCCAGGGCCTGAAGGAGTTGCTGGAAAAGCAGGAGTTTGACCTTGTGCAGTTTGAAGGCCTGGAAGTCTGCGAACTCTTGCCTCTCGTGCTGCAGTGGCGGCCGGAACTGCCCTGCTGCTACGATGCCTTCAATGCCGAATACCTCCTGCAGCGGAATCTCTTCCTGGTTGACCGTCGGCAACCTGCGCGCTGGCCCCGTGCCCTTTGGTCCTGGTTACAGGCCCGGCGCATCGCCAGTTTCGAGCGCAACATTTGCCGTCTGGGCAGGGGAACGCTGGCAGTTTCCCAAGAAGATGCCCGTGCATTGCGGGCGCTGTCACCCCAGAGTCCCGTCGCCGTGGTGCCCAACGGCATCTTTACCAACCGCTACACGATGGCACAGCTCGGGGAAAACGCGGTGCCTACCCTGGCCTTCACCGGCAAAATGGACTACCGCCCCAACGTCGATGCCATGCACTGGTTCTGCAATCGCGTACTGCCTCGTGTCCTGGAAGCGCGGCCGGAGTGCCGTCTGAATATCGTGGGACAATCGCCGCATTCCAGTCTGAAGCGACTTGCGGGGTCAAAACACATCAATGTCACCGGTTGGGTCGAGGAGATTCAACCCTGGCTTCATGGCTGTGACGTGTACGTCGCCCCCCTGCAGGCAGGGAGCGGCACGAAACTCAAGGTGCTCGAGGCGATGGCCAGCGGTTGCGCCATTGTGGCCACATCGGTGGCCGCTTCCGGTCTCCCGCCCGTCCTGGTCCAGGCGATGCGCCTCGCGGACGAGGAGGGCGACATGGCGGGCGCCATCATCGAGTTGCTGGATGACCCGCAATTGCGCCGGCAAATGGGAGCAGCTGCCGCGGCTGCGGTGCGGGAAACCAGCGACTGGTCGGCGATTCTGCCTTCCCTGCTAAATGCCTGGGAGCGCTTCGGCCTGTGAAGCGGGAAGCGCTCGTCGCCCGTAACCTGCAACTGAGTGCCGCCCGTCACCAACCCTCCGCGCGTCACAGCCTTCGACGCCTGTTGCTGAAAGCCGTGTCGACGATTCCCGTTGCGCCTGCCAGGACCTCTGACCGGCAACGCATACTTCTGCTTAGACCGGACCACCTGGGCGACGCCCTGCTGACCCTGCCGGCCATCGACGTATTGCGCACATCCTTCCCCGATGCTGAACTCGCGGCTCTGGCCAGCCCTGCGGCGGCAGCGATCCTGAAGCGCTTGCCTGCCCTCCACACCCTGGAGTCGCTGGACTTTCCCGGTTTCGATCGCTCGGAACGCAACGCTCTCGCTTCGCCATGGCTCCTGGCGCTGCGGCTATCCGGCAGATTGCGCCGGCAACAGTTTGAGTCGGCGCTGGTCCTGCGACCGGACCACTGGTGGGGCGCTCTGACCATCTGGCTGGCCGGCATCCCCCAACGCGTAGGTTTCGCCACGGCCGAAACCCGCCCTTTTCTGACGACGGCCCTGCCCTTGCAGCGGGAACACGCGCTGCTGCGCAACCTGCGTCTTGCTTCTGACTTGACCGGTGTACCGCCGGATCCGGAAGCAAACCTGCGCTTCCCGCTCGCGGACGAAGACCGTGTCAGGGCAAGTTCATTGCTGGATGCCGCGGGACTCGCCAAGGCAAGGCGTTTTTTCTGCATTCACCCCGGCACCGGAGCGCGGGTCAAACACTGGCTTCCCGCTCACTGGGCCAGGGTCGCGGACACGCTGGGTCAGTCGTTTGACGCCAGGGTCGTCTTCAGCGGCAGCGCGGCGGAGCAATCCCTTGTACAGGAAATCATTGGGCAGATGACAACGCCGGGACTGGACCTTGCGGGGAAAACAGGGCTGGGCGAACTGGCGGCGTGTTACGAACGCGCCGTTATGGTGCTGGGCCCCGACAGCGGACCCCTGCACCTGGCCGCGGCGGTCGGAACGCCGACGGTCTCGCTCTATGGCCCGGCCGACCCCGTCGAGTTTGGCCCCTGGGGTTCCACGGGCAAACACAGGGTGCTCACGTCGCCCGTTGCCTGCAGTCCCTGTCGCATTCTGGACTGGGGCGAGGACGACCTCGCCTGGCACCCCTGCCTAGCCGACATAAGCGTCAAACAGGTGGTCGACGCCGCCCTTTCGCTACAGGAAAGGCATGCCCGATGATATGGGGCCCGGTCGGGAAGGATCAGAGAATTGTCAGCGTGCCAGACACGGGGACCGACTCACACTGACCGGCCCGAAACGCCATGCGCCTTCTCCCTGCCACCTGTCCTCAAATGCTCAGGGCGCTGAATCCGGGCATGGCGCAGCAAACGTAATACTATGGCAGGCTTCCGCCCGCGCGCTAGACTCGCAAGAAAACTTTTGGGGGCAAAATGCCGAATTCGATCGGAATCCTCACAGCCGGTGGGGACAGTCCGGGGCTCAACGCGGCGATTCGGGCACTGGGCAAAACGGCCATAAGCAAGTACGACATGCGCGTCACAGGTTTTCGTCAGGGCTTCCGCGGCCTGATGCAGAATCGCACTGTGGATCTGCATGCCGGTGCGCTTTCGGGAATTCTGACCATGGGCGGCACGATTCTTGGCACCAGCCGCGACAAACCGCACAAGATGCCCGTGGGCGACAAGGTGTTGGACATGACCGATGCCATGCTGGATACCTATCAACAACACCACCTGGATGTCCTGGTCTGCCTGGGTGGTGGCGGGACCATGAGCAACGCCTGGCGTCTGGCGAAAAAGGGCATGAACATCATTACCCTGCCCAAAACGATCGACAACGACGTGTATGGTACCGATGTCACTTTCGGCTTTGATACGGCCCTGTCCATTGCCACAGAGGCCATTGATCGCCTGCACAGCACGGCACACAGTCATCATCGCATCATCATCGTCGAGGTCATGGGTCACAACACCGGCTGGCTGGCGCTGGGTTCCGGCCTTGCTGGCGGCGCAGACGTCATACTCATCCCGGAAGTCCCCTACGACATCGACATCGTGGCGGATTCCATTCTTCGACGCAGCCAGGGGGGCAAGCACTTTAGCATTATTGCACTGTCAGAAGGCGCTTTCTCTGCCGATCTTGGAAAACAGATTAGACAGCTGAAGGACGGCATCAAGGGCGAAGAGGACAAGTCCGGCCGCAAGCGACTCAAGCGGAAACTGCGGAAGTTGCTTGCACGGCAGGCAAACATTACACACGAATTGACCAGGCAACTGGAAGACAGGACGCGCCTGGAAGCGCGCGTGACGACGCTGGGTCACGTACAGCGGGGCGGTGCGCCAACGGCGGCAGATCGCCTGCTCGCCACCCGTTTGGGCACGGCCTGCGCCGAAGCCATTCAGGAGGGCGTTTCCAACGTGATGATTGCCGCCCGCAATGGCGACACCGAGGCCGTGCCCCTGCAGGATGTGGTGGGCAAGCGCAAGACCGTGCCACAGGACCACATCTGGATTGAAACGGCGCGCGCGCTGGAGATCTGCCTCGGCGATCAGTGATCCGATGCTGCTTCCGGGGATCGCGGCCGGACTCGCAGCGTGCGCTCATTGCGGTAACTGACCAACCCGGGCCCCGCGCCCTGGATGCGCCGTACGTGCCGGCGGGCCGTCACGTCCACGGCAACGCTTCGTTCCTGACGTTGCGGGCTGAACCATGCCGCCAGACCCGCGGCCCGCTCCAGGACCCCGTCGGGTATCGGACGCCCGTCATTTCTGACGATGACGTGCGCGCCCGGCACGCCCCTTGCGTGCAGCCAAAGGTCAGAGCCCGAGACGCGCCCAAAGGTCACCTCCTCATTTTGACGGCTGTTGCGACCGACGCGTATCACGAAACCATCGGACGTCTCCAGGCGAAGGGCGGAACTTTTCTGGCCGGTGGTCCGGGATTTCCGACCGCCGCGCCAAAGGCCCATGGATTGCAGGGCAGCCTGGACTTCTTCAATATCCGGCCGGCTGGCAGCCAGTTCAAGGTCGCAGGACAGTTGATCCAGAGAGCGCAGCTGCGCCCTGGTCCGGCGCAGCAATTTGGGAACGTCCTTCAGGGCGCGTTTGGCCTTTTCGTAACGCGCGAAAAAGCGTTGCGCATTCTCCAGGGGCGAGTGCTTGCTGTCCAGCCGGATGACCAGTTCGGGCCCGTCCGGCTCGTATTGGGCGCGCAGTTCGCGTTGGTCCGGCGCCAGCGTGTACTGGTAGGCCAGCAAGAGTTCGCCGCTTTGCCGCAGCCGCTCCCTTTCGTCATCGTCAGTCAGGGAGCGTTGCAAGGATTTCGCCCGCGCTTCCAGACGCAGGCGCGCTTCTTCCAGGGCTGCGGCGACGGGTTCTTTTGCGGCGCGGTAGGAATCCGGTCCGGTCCGGGCCAGGTACCATGTGACGAGGGCGACATTTACAGAGTCGACGGGTCTCCAGCCGGGTTCACAGTTCAGGGGATACACACTGAAGGCGCGCGGGCAGTCGTCGTCGCCAGCCAGACCCGGTTGCCATTGACCTGCCGCAAGGGGCTCCAGCAGCGAACGCAAGGCCTGACAGAGGTCTTCGGGCCGGGCATCTGATGCGCGTTGGTCGGCACGCGCTGAACTGCGGTGAACAGCCTCCCGCGCCAGCAAGGGGCTGACACCCAGCAGTCTGGCGCTCAAAAAGCGCCGGGTACTCTGACCCTGGCCGGAGTCTTCCGCCAGCAACCTGCCCAGGTCGTCCACAGTGAGTTGCAGGGGGTTGCGCTTTCCACATTGGGGAGGCGGTGGCTGGTAGGGATGCGCCGGCAAACTACTTCGCACGCGATTTTCGCCAGGATGCACACGCCGCAGGCAATCCAGGATCACTCCGTCGCGGACCAGCAGGATATTGCTGCGGCGCTCCATGGGTTCCACGATGAGCTGGACGTCGCCCTCCGGACCGGCGACGTGCAGCACGACGACGCGTTCCCAGACCGGCTGGGAAATGCGCTCCAGCCGCCCGCCTTCCACGTAGCGACGGAGCAGCAGGCCAAGGGACGTCGCCTTGTCCGGACCGCGGCGCAAGCGTTCGGGCGCCAGGTAGAGACGCGGCTGTCGGGGGTCGGCGCTCAGGTAGAGCCAGTGGCACCGGCGACGGGAATAAATTTCCAGTCCCAAACCCGTGGCATCGACGTCGAGGACATCCTGAATTCTTCCGCGCGGAAGCAGGGACTCAAACTCATCGACAAGTGCAGCAAGTGTGAAATAGTCAAGGTACATGCGCCAGCATCCAGGTGGCGCGGGGTCAGTTGTTGCCGCTGCTACCTGCCGCTGCAGCGCGTTTCACTCCACGATGCAGGAGCCAGAACACGATGCCCAGCGTGATGCCCATACCCAGCAGGTTGACAAGAAGAAAGCCGAAGAGCAACAGCAATTGCTCGGTCTGCCAGGGCGCTGCAGTCAGCACCGAGGAATCTGCCGCTGTGGATTGCACAATGAAGAAACTGTCCAGCCCACCGCCCTGCAACAAACTGGTCAACCCTCCACCGGCCAGCAACAGGACTACAATAACGGCCGTAAGCGCCAGTCGTCTCAAGCTCTTGCCCTCACATCCAGGCCAGACGCAACGCCGTCAGTCTAGCGCAGTCTGGGTCGTCTTTCAAGGTCGTCAAAGCGCATCGTCCAGCGTTATTTGCTGCTCGCGCTCCGGGCCAACGCCCACGGTCCTTACCGCTGTGTCGCACAACTCACCGATGCGGCGTACATAGTCACGCGCGGCTTGCGGCAGATCATCCTGATGTCGCATGCCGGACAAATCGGCTTTCCAGCCAGGCATCGATTCGTAAACCGGTTTGGCACGCTTAAGGTCTTGCTGGTTGGCCGGTGGCAATTCATGTTGAACACCATCAAGTTCCCAGGCGCCGGCGATTTTCAAAGTCTCGATGCCGCTCAGGATGTCCAGTTTGGTAAGAAAGAGCTCGGTGAATCCGCTGACCTGGGCGGCATGCCGCAGAATGACCGCATCCATCCAGCCACAGCGCCGGCTGCGTCCGGTTGTCGTGCCGAATTCATCCCAAAAGTTTTCGCCGCTGCCCCGAAGGCGTTGCCCGAGAGCGCCATCCAGTTCGGTCAACAGGGGTCCGGAGCCAACTCTGGTCGAAAAGCACTTGGTTACGCCGACGATGCGGTCCACGTGCAGCGGGCCAAACCCCAGACCGACCAGCGCACCACCGGCAACGGGCGAGGAACTGGTGACGAAGGGGTAGTCGCCATGGTCCAGATCAAGCATCGTGCCTTGCGCACCCTCACAAACAACGCGCGCGCCGTCCCGCAGGCGCCGGTTGATGTATTGTGAAGTGTCCTGAATGTAGGGGGCAAGGCGCATCGCCGCGTCGATCCACTTCAGCGCCGTGGCCCTTGCATCCAGCGGGCTCTCGCCGGCGTTGATCAGCGCTTCATTGGCTCTTTCAATCGCGTCGTGCACGGCATCGGCGAAGGTTTCCGCGTCCTGCATCAGACCGGCTCTAATTCCGCGACGGCCGGTCTTGTCCAGATAGGAGGGGCCGATGCCACGCAGGGTAGTTCCAATAGCCTCGTCTCCCAACGCGCGCTCGCTGGCGCGGTCCAGGGCGACGTGCGCCGGTGTAATAATGTGCGCCCGCGAACTGATGAGGAAACGTTCCGGCGACAGGTCAACTCCGCGTGAACAGAGTTGGTCCATCTCTGCGAGCAGATTGACGGGATTGATGACCATGCCGTTGCCGAGCACGCAACTGGCGCTCTCGTGGAGAATTCCAGAGGGGACCAGATGCAATTTGAAGACTTCATCACCCACCGCGATGGTGTGCCCGGCATTGTCGCCCCCGGCGTATCGGGCCACAACGTCGGCGTCAGCGCCCAGCAGGTCGGCCACGCGGCCCTTGCCTTCATCGCCCCACTGGGCACCGATGATTAACGTCACCGGCATGGATCCTGCTCCTCTTCCCCTGTCCTAAACAGCCTGCCAGGCAGCGCCCAGCGCGATGCTCACCTCTTGCCGGCCCCAGATTTCCAGTTCCCCGGAAGGCCCCAGCGCAAGGGCGGCGTTTTCGCCAATGCCCAGGGCGACGCCCTGTTGCTCCCTGTCCAGCAATTGACGGGCTGCCTCGCTCGCAGCAGCATCCACCGTTCCAGGCAATACCAGTGTGCCGGGCAGCCAGGCCAGGGCATCCCGGAATTCCCGGTCGTCCGTCATCACCCAGGCGCCACCGCACATGGCGGCCGGGCCTTCCAGCAAGACAAGAGCGCCGGCTTCCCAAGCACTGAAAGCCCCTTCGCTCGTCGCGCCGGAAAGGGCATCATGGGCTAAAATCGGATCCTTGGCACAGGTTACAACGATCATGCCGGCGTTCGACAGACTTGCCCGCAATGAATCGTCGTCCTCGGTCAGCGCGTCCACCAGATAAACGGGTCGGTCGCCCAGGTCCTCGAATTCTTCCAGTGTGTGCCCGGCTGCCTCGTTGTCACCTCCACAGGGCAGTATGGCGACTGGCCCGTCACCAGCCGCAACAGTTAACGCCCTGGCCCGTACGCCTTCACTGCCTGAGGCGTCTCCGGACAGCACCAGCCAACCCCTGGCTTCCTGCCAGCGTACCGCCGCGCGGGCCGGCATCTACACTCGCAACGTGACGACGAAAAAGGACTCGATGTAACGTGGTGCGCCTTCCGGGGCTTGAGGGTCCAGCGCGCGTGAGCGAATGCGTTCGGCCAGCCCTTCCGAAAGGCCCATTTGACTCTTGTGCTCCCGCAGAGACCGGATTTTCGTCTCCACATAATCGGAGATGTCAATCGACGTGTTCGGTTTGATCGCGTTGGCGATGTATACGAAGCGGGTCTTGTGAGCGGTCAGCCCTTCGTCACGCTCCATTTCGGGGAAATTCAAACGGTCGCGCGCCGTGGGAAATGCGGCTGCCAACGCAGCTTCCCCAATGGCGCGATGGTCCGAATGATTGATGCGATTTTCGCTGTACCAGTTGGACGGGTCGAAGGTGACCAGCACGTCAGGCCTGAAGCGCCGGATCTCGCGAACGATGTCGCGCCGCAGGGCCAGCGAAGGTCCCAGTTCGCCATCCGGATAGCGCAAAAAGATGACGTCCTTTACACCGAGCGCCGCGGCCGCCCTGCGTTCCTCTTCCTCGCGAATGGCCACCAGTCGATCTGGCGTCATGTCCGGGTCGGAACTTCCCTTGTCACCGCTGGTGGCCATCACAAAGATAATTTCCGCCCCTTCATGCGCCCAGCGGGCGAAGGTCCCGCCGGCAAGGATTTCCGGATCGTCCGGATGGGCAAAGACACCTACGACGCGTCGAATGCCATCCTGCATGGTGTCACTCAAGCCTTTCCGCCTGTGGCGGCGTCACTGCGACGTTCACCCGGTTTTTTGCCACATTCACAGGGTTCGTCCCCATGCCGATCGCAGGGTTTTTCAGCCATTTGCTGCAGGGCCCGCAGTTCGGCCAGTGGTACCAGTTCCTCACGACGGACCAGTTTGCGCCCTTCGGAGGTAATTACGGTGACCGCATCCTGCAGCGGGTGGACGTCAATGACCTTGCACTCACCCCAGGGCGTGCCCATCGTCCTGCCACGCCGCGGCAGTTTTTTGCGCGCTTCGGCGTATTGCTCGTATTCGTATACCAGGCAACAGCGCAGGCGGCCGCACATGCCGGTTATTTCGGAGGGGTTGAGCGATATGCCCTGGGCCTTGGCCATCTTAATTGAAATGGGGCTGAAATCCGTCAGAAAGGTGCTGCAGCAACGCAGCTCCCCGCAGGCGCCGTAGCCCCCCAGCAAACGGGCCACGTCTCGCGGGCCAATCTGACGCATTTCCACCGTGGCGCTGAATTCCCGTTGCAGGGCGCTCCAGAAGCGACCCGGATTGACGTTTTCTTCGGAGGCGTACAAAAAGGTCAACAGACTGCCGTCAAAATTGTATTGCGCCGCAACAAACTTGACTTCGCGCAGGTTGTCCCAGGCGACCGCCTTCTCCTCGCAAAGTCGCAGGGCTTCGTCCTGTTGCGCTTCCCAATGCTGACGCAGCGCCATGTCTCGCGAAGTCGCCATGCGCAGGACAGGGGCGTTGCGACGTCTGGAAGTGTTTTCAGACTCGGTGAAACCCATCACCTGACCCATCTGGCGACCGCGTACGGTTTCGACGATGACATAGTCGCCGGCCGCAAGGTCGGGAAATGCGCTGTGGTCAAAGTGGTACAACTTGCCGACCTTCGTGAAGCGAACTCCTGCAACGGTTGACGTCGCCTCTTTGGCTACGGCCATACTGAAACTCCGCATGCTGACACCGATACCATGGTAACCTACATGCGGCCCGCTCTCAAGCATTCAGGCGCAGTTTACGGAGCGACGCCGACTCAAGAGATTCTGAAGCAGTCCCATCGTCATTGCCCGGGCGCCGCCCTTTGCGACACCTGGCCAGGGGTCTGTGAATGTATGACAGGCTGGCATTCCTGGTGAGCAGCTAGTATTTCTGGAAGTAACGTTCCATTTCCCAGTCCGTCACCTGGCGATTGAAGTCCTCGACTTCTTCCCGGCGGGAGCTGAGGAAGCTGTTGCTGATATAGGGCCCCAGCGCCGCAAGAATCGTTTCGTCCGCTTCCAGGGCCAGCAGGGCCTCTTCCAGCGTTGCCGGAAGCACTTTGGCGCGTCGCAGGCGGGAGCGGTCCTGCCCCAGCAGGTCTTCTTCCAGCGGTTCCGGCAGGGGCATTTTCTGGCGTATGCCGTCCAGCCCGGCCGCCAACATCACCGCTGCGGCCAGATAGGGATTGCTGGACGGGTCCGGGCAGCGCAACTCCAGCCGTGTGTGCGCGCCATCATCGGGCATCAGGCCCGGCACACGAATCAACGCCGCGCGATTGATGTGGGCCCAGGTTACGTAGACCGGCGCTTCAATGCTGGTGCCCAGACGCTTGTAGGAATTGACCAGCGGCGCAAGCACCGCCACCATTGCGCGCGCATGGTGCAGTTGACCGGCAAGAAACCAGCGGCCTGTTTCTGAAAGGCCGTATTCGTGTCCGGGATCACTGAAGAGATTGGCGCCAGTCCCTGTCGCATGCAGGCTTTGGTGCGTATGCATACCTGAGCCTGGCAAATCCCGCCGTGGACGGGGCATAAAGGTGCAATGCAGGTTGTTGTGCTGCGCTACGGACTTTAGCGCCACGCGCGCCGTAAGGACCTGGTCTGCAGTGGTCAACGCCTCTTCATAGCCAAAGTTGATCTCGTGCTGGCCGGAGCCGATTTCGTGGTGCGAGGAAATGACGGACATGCCGAGTCGCGTCAGGGTGGCTACCATTTTGCGGCGAATCGACTGGCGGAAGTTGGTGGACAAATCGAAATAACTGACGGAATCGTGGGGCCAGGCGGGCAAGGCCACCCCTTGTTCGTCCATCTGAAAGAGAAAGAATTCCAGTTCCACGCCAGTGCGGAAGCTGAATCCCATTTCCTGCGCCTGGCCAAGCACATTTTGCAGGGCTCTGCGCGGGTCGCCCGCGTAGGGGTCCCCGTGGGGCGTGTGCACCTGACAGATCAGGCGCCCGACGCGTTCATCAGGCTGGTCCCAGGGTAAAACCGCGAATGTATTGACGTCCGGCACGAGCAGTAACTCGCTCTCGACCGAACGGGAACCGCCTTCCAGCGAGGAGCCGTCAAACAGGACGCCCCGCTCAAAGACTTCCTCTATTCGCCCGGCCGGGATGATGATGCTCTTGACGCCACCGGAAATGTCGACAAACCACAGGTTGATGTAACGCAGCCTGTCCTGTTTGAAGACTTCGATGATGGTGTCGACGTCCGTCATGACCCCTCGGGAAAGCACAGCTGGCGGCAGAACAGTCTAATCAAGCCCGCCGCCCGCTTCCTGTGTGCATTATTACAGATATGTGTGTGTATCCCTGGTCAGGGGATACAAGTTCACTCGTTTAGCTGGCCAGTATGCCCCAGCAGGGCATCGATCCCCAGCAGATAGCTGCGCCAGCCGAATCCGGCAACGACGCCGATGCAGACAGGGGTTAGTAGGGAATGGTGACGAAAGGCTTCTCTGGCATGGACGTTGGAGAGATGAATTTCTACCACGGGCAGACTCACCGCCGTGATGGCATCCCGCAGCGCCAGGGAGCTGTGGGTGTAGGCGCCGGCGTTGAACAGCACACCGTCCACGTCGTCGCGGGCTGCATGCAGCCGGTCGATCAAGGCACCTTCATGGTTGGACTGAAATGTCTCCACAGCGACGTGCCGGCGGGCTGCATGCGCGTGAACAAGCTCATGGATCCCTTCGAGCGTGAGGTCCCCGTAGACATCCGTTTCACGGGCCCCCAACAGGTTGAGGTTCGGCCCTTGCAACACGAGAATGCGGCCTTTCAGCATGGTCTCTCCTCCCGCACCGGGATTTCCTGCATCCCGTTCAATACCTCGACAACAGCCGCCATGGGAACGTCATCAACAAGGGTCACGTCGTGCAAGGCGCGCAGTAGCACAAAGCGTACGCGACCGGCGCGCCGTTTCTTGTCGGTTGCCATGGCCGCGCAAATCGCTTCAGCGCCCATGCCGCCCAGACGAACCGGCAATCCGGCCCGTGCGACACATGCTTCTACCTGGTCTGTCAACGCAGCGGGACACAAGCCCATGGCGTGGGAAAGCCGCGCCGCCGCCACCAGCCCGACACCCACGGCCTCACCGTGCGACCAGCGAAAGTCGCTGACCAGTTCGATCGCATGAGCAAAAGTGTGACCAAGGTTGAGCCAGGCGCGCACGTTTTGTTCAAAGGGATCGCGCTGCACCAGGTCTACCTTGACCTGAACGGCGCGCGCGACCAGAGCAAGGGCGTTGTTGCGATTGTGCAACGCCGGATCAAGCAATTGGGCGTCGGCCAGCAATCCATGCTTGAGGACCTCGGCCATGCCATTACGCCATTCCCCTTCCGGCAGGGTTTCAAGCACGTCGCTGTCGATGAGAACCGCGGCCGGTCGGGCAAAGGTTCCCACCAGGTTTTTGCCCTCCGCGATGTCGACGCCGGTCTTGCCCCCCACGCTGGCGTCAACCATGGCCAGCAGGGACGTCGGCGCCATGACCAGACGGACACCGCGCAGGTAGGTCGTCGCGGCATAGCCGAAGGTATCGCAGGCGACGCCACCGCCCAGCGCCAGTACCGTCCCCTGCCGGTCCAGACCGGCTGCCACAAAGTCACTGTACATCTGCGACACCGTCTTTAGCGACTTGTGCTTTTCCCCATCCGGCATCGTGACCAGCACGGCATCCGGCAAACGTCTCGTCAGCGCATGGCCATGCATGCCCGCAATGGTGTCAGTAGTGCCAACGGCCACACGGTTGGCAAGACAGAATTCGCTGGCCAGCCGCTCGCCATCTTGCAACAGACCCGCTTCGATCACGATGTCGTAGCCGCCGCCGGGGCCCTTTACCGGGATGCGCGCCACAGTTTCACCACTTTCTGCGCTACCTCCAGCGGAGTCTTGCCATCCGTATTAATTCGATGCGCGATTCCTTGATAGGCGGGCAGTCGCTCCTGATACAGCGCCTCCCAGTTGCCATTGAAAAGTGGCCGACCGCTTTCGCCGGACAGACGGCGATGGATTTCCGCCGGCGACGCCAGCAAACAGATCAGGATGCCTCCCCTTTCCAGTGCGCTGCGGTTAACCTCATCCAGCAAAGCACCGCCCCCGGTGGCGATGACCAGGTCGTCCTGCGTGGCCAGGTGCTGACACACGCTGCTTTCCAGCCCGCGAAAGCCTTCTTCTCCCTCTTCGGCAAACATTTGCGCAATCGATTTGCCGGCGCGTTCGACGATCAGGTCGTCGCTGTCGACAAAATCGCGTTGCAGAGCCTCGGCAACCAGTCGACCCACGGTCGACTTGCCGCTGCCCATGAACCCGGTCAGGACGATGTTAGTCTTCATAGCCAAAGCGCCAGGGAACGTCGTCCATCGGCAGGTCGCTAAGCCGCGCTTTCCGAAGGGATTCCAGCCGGGGCCGCATTTCCCCCACGCTGTCTCCGCCCAGCTTTTCCAGCAATGCGTCAGCCAAAACGATGGACAGAACGGCTTCACCCACTGGCACCGCGCGCGGCAGGGCGCAAAAGTCGCTGCGTTCATAGGTCGTGGCTTCCGCTTCGCCACTGGCCAGGTTTATCGAAGCAAAGCCTCTCAGAACTGTGGAGATGGGTTTCATGGCCACGCGCGCCACGATGGGCTCACCGGTCGAAATGCCCCCCTCGATCCCGCCCGCCCGGTTGCTGCGGCGCGTCAGGGAATCCCCGTCTTCTGCCAACGTAATTTCGTCATGGACCTGCGTTCCGCGCCTTGACGAATTCTCGAAGGCACTGCCAATCTCGGCGCCCTTCATCGCATGGATGCCAACCATGGCGCCAACGATTCGTGAATCCAGGCGTCGGTCATGCTGCACGTAACTGCCCAGCCCAGGCGGCACGTTGAGCGCAACCAGCTCCATAATGCCGCCCAGTGTGTCCTTGTCGATGATCGCCTGGCGAATCTCTTCGTGCATGCGCGCCGCCACGCCCTCGTCGGGGCACCGCACGTCGTTGGCCTCGGCTTCCCGAAAGCGCGCTACATAGTCCACCGGCCACTCGTCTGCCAGTTCCAGTTCCACAGCGCCAATCCGCGTGATGTACCCGCCGATGACAATGCCAAACTCCGCCAGCAATCTTCGGCAAATGGCCCCCACCGCCACGCGCATGGTCGTTTCGCGGGCGCTGGCGCGCTCCAGGGAGAGGCGCAATTCACGATGGCCGTACTTGATGGCGCCGGTAAGGTCTGCGTGTCCCGGTCGCGGAGTGGTCATGGGTTTCACGTCGCGCTCGCGCCAGTTGCGCCAGTCGCGATTTCTGACCGAAAGGGCTATCGGCGCTCCGGTTGTCAGACCGTTCATCCTGCCCGCGCTGATTCGCACGCGGTCTTTCTCGATGCTCATGCGTCCACCGGCGCCGTAGCCCTGCTGGCGCCTGAAGAGTTGACGATCGATGTCCTCCGCGGACAGCGCCAGGCCGGCCGGCACGCCATCGACGATGGCGTCGATTTGCGGGCCGTGACTCTCGCCCGCCGTCAGGTATCTGATCATGATCTCACTCCCGGGCGTCAGGACTCATCGTCATTGGGTAGTGCCGCTTCCGCTGCGTCGTACATGACGTCGACGTCAGCCTGAAGGCCCGTCCAGATGGCGAATGACGCCGCGCCCTGTCGCACGAGCATCCCAAGGCCGCCGATGGCGCGACCGCCACTGGTCTCAACCAGTTCCATGAAGCGGGTACGGCGCGGCCGGTAGACCAGATCGTATCCCGTGGCGCCGGCGGGGAAAGGGATGGAGGCTGGCCAGGGGCAACTATCTCCATGGGGCCACATACCCAGCGACGTGCAGTTGATTACCAGCGACAGTTCAATTCTGGCGGCCTGTTCCAGCGTGAGCAGCGTGACATCCCTGATGTCCGCAGTCCTCCTCAGGTGCGCCAACATGGCGCTTGCCCGGGACTCTGTGCGATTGACCACGGTTACGTCAGCGCCGGCCTGCTTGAGGCCATAGACGGCTGCGCGCGCCGATCCGCCGGCGCCCAGCACCAACGCGCGGGCTCCTGCCAGCTCCACGCCGTGGGCGTGCAGGTCATCGATCAGTCCGATGTGATCGGTGTTGGTCGCGCTGTTGTCGCGGAAATCGATGGTGTTGACCGCCCCCAGCGCCAGCGCGACTTCATCCGGTCGCACATGGGGCAATACGGCCTGTTTGTGCGGCACGGTCACATTCAGTCCAAGGAATCCGCCTTCGTCTCGCAGCGTGCGCAGGCTGTGCCCCACGATGTCCGGCGGGATGGCGATTCGCTCGTAACGCCAGTCCGCCAGCCCCACCGCCTTCAGGGCGGCGTTGTGCATTTGCGGGCTTACGCTATGCTCTACCGGCCACCCGATGACGCCAACCTTGTGCTGCAAGAGCGTGCCTCCCTGTCAAGGCAGTATATCAGTTGGTCGCGACCCATTTTCACACGTCCAGCGCGGTAGCCACGCGGGCGCCAAGCGATCGCAGGGTCTCGGCGAAACCGGGGAAAGAATCCGCGATACATTCCGCATCATGCAGCCGCGTCTGGCCGCGCGCCAGCAACCCCGCCAGGGTCAGACTCATGGCGATGCGATGGTCGTCATGGCCGTCCAGGTTCGCGCCCTGCAGCGTCTGAGGCCCTTCAATGACAAAGCCATCGTCCCTTTCCTCGATTGAAGTCCCCAGCCGTCGCAATTCCTTGGTCATGACCGACAGCCGGTCGGTCTCCTTCAGACGCAATTCGCTGGCGTCGCGCACGGTCGTGCGGCCCTCGGCACAAAGGGCGGCCACCATCAGCGCGGGGAATTCATCGATCATGCGCACGACCATGTCCCCGCCGATTTCGACTCCGCGCAATGGCCGCTGTTTCACCGTAAGGGTGCCGGCCGGTTCTCCGGCTTCCGTCCCGGCCTCGCTGACCTGAATGTCCGCCCCCATCATGCGAAGCGCATCCAGCAGACCGGTGCGGGTCGGATTGAGATTGATACCCGTCAGGCGGACCTCGCTCCCCGCCGCTGTCGCCGCCGCCACCAGCAGAAAGGCCGCGGAAGAAAAGTCGCCCGGCACGTGGAAATCCAGCGGACGCAACCCTGTTGGTGGCTTCAAGGTGACAACCCCTTCTTCAGCCCGCACGTCGACCCCCGCCGCGAGCAACATGCACTCACTGTGGTCACGGGTCGGCCCCGGTTCAACGACAGTCGTCACTCCCTTCGCGAACAGGCCCGCCAGCAAGACGGCACTCTTGACCTGGGCACTGGCGACAGGCATCTCGTAGCGAATGCCGCGCAGCGCTGCCGGTCGGATACGCAGTGGAGCCCTGCCCTCCCCGCCGCTGATGTCGGCCCCCATCCGCGCCAGGGGCGTGATGATGCGTTTCATGGGCCGGCGACGCAGCTGTGGGCTGCCATCAAGCACGGAAGCGAAGGGTTGACCCACCATGATGCCCGTCATCAGGCGAATGCCGGTCCCGGCATTGGCGAAATCCAGCGGCTTCGCCGCTGCCTGCAAAATCCCGCGGCCATGGACGTGAAGTTCATCAGGTGCGGGACGCTCGACACGCACGCCAAGCGCCCTGACGCTGCGCAAGGTCGCTTCGGTATCGCCCGCTGCCAGCCAGTCGCGCACGGTGGACGTGCCTTCGGCCAGCGCTGCGAGCATCACTGCACGGTGGGAAATGGACTTGTCGCCGGGGACGGAGGTCGTGCCCCGCAGGTCTTGCGAGGTCTGTACGACCAGGCAGGTAGATTCAGGGTTGGGCATGACGCGCTCCGTTGCCTGCCGTCCATTCCCGCCGCGATTCGCTGATGGGTCGCAAGGTGGCGGTCAGACGCTGATCATCGCGGGATATCAACATGGCTTCCAGCTGGGCCAGTTGCATACGAAACATGGCCAAAAGAGTCGCTACCGCCTGGGTATTGGTGCTGAGAATGTCACCCATCATGCGAACGTCACTGCCGGCCAGTCGGGACATGTCCCGAAATCCACCGGCAGCCAGGTCCCAGACAGCCTCGTCGTTTTCTCCCTCGTTGGCCACCGTTGCCACCAGCGCCGTGCTCAACAAATAGGGCAGATGGCTGATAGCTGCGACGACCCGATCGTGTCGCCCGGCGTCCATTTCGATGGGAAGCGCGCCGAGGGCCTCAACCAAAGCGCGCGCGCGCAGCAGGGCCGAAGGCGTCGTACGGCGGTTGGGACAGAGGACAAAGGGTCGATTGCGAAACATGTCGGGGTCGCTGTCGCCGGCGCCACTCGATTCGCGCCCTGTCATCGGATGGCCGCCCACGGCGAGGATGCCGATGGGCAACTCACGCATCGCGCGATTGATGCTCTGCTTGGTGCTGCCCAAGTCCAGCAATAGCGTATTGGAGCGCATGTAGGTCCCCAGGCGCTGTTCAAGCATGTCGATGATGCTGCGCACCGGTGCCGCCAACACGACGACGTCGGCATCGGCCACGCCTTCGCGAAGGTCAGCGGTCGCCTCGTGGACGATATTCCGCTCCAGCGCCAGTTGACGGGCGGAAGCATCTACCTCCACGCCGACGACCACCCCGGCGTGGGGCCGAAGCGCCAGCGCCAGCGAACCACCCATCAGGCCCAGTCCAACGACCGTCAACTGACGACAATGAAAGCCGGTGACGATCGCGCTTTCGGCATCCGGCATTTGCGATTCCATAGCCAAGCTCACTTTCCGTCGGTCCAATCCGGCCTCAGCACTTTGGCGCCATGCAAATATATGTGCTGCAGACCAGTAATCCCCTTGACCGTGTTCCAGTGAATCAGCACGCGGATACAGCGGTCCAGCCCATGGGGCACGTCCAGTTCCTGAGTACCCATAAACGCCACCTTCTCCCAGCCGAGATCTCGCGCGGCCCGCGCAGGAAAGGCGGCCGTCAGGTCCGAGGTGCTGGAAAACAGGATGCTGGCAACCTCGTTTTCCCTGACGCCGTTGGTCTCAATCATGGTGGTCAGCAATTCACGTGTGGCGCCCAGAATCGCTTCCTCGGTGTTTTCATTCGCCGTAGTCGCGCCGCGCAGTCCTCGGAGCATCATGGCAACTCTCCCAACGACCTACATGAATCCTTGTCAACCCCAGCCACAACAAAAAAGAGCGCGGAGCCTGTGCCCTGCGCCTGGAGGATCCCTGGTTTGTGGTCCGCCTCACCGGATGCTGGCGCGCAGCACCCCACTCACTTCACAGGAAGGGTAATAAAACTGGACTGCCGCTGCGAAGCGGTTAATCATGGCTGATGACCACTCATCGGACGGCAGGATGATAGCAAGGCTACCGATGACTGTCAACAACGTCGTCAGCGAAGAATGACTATTCCCGGTCAAGAGAAGCGCGCAACGATGCGGCCAGCGCGCCCGTCGCCGCCGGCCCATCTCCTCCGGCACGAACCAGAGCGCTGCCGACAACGAAGCCATCCACCAGCCCCTTCATTTGCCTCGCTTGCCCTGGCGTGCTGATGCCGAAACCAAGCACGAGCCGGTTTCGCGCGCCGGCTCGCACCCGCGCAATAAATTCCTGCAGGTCCCGGGGCAAGGCGTCCCGCTCGCCGGTGACGCCGGTAAGCGAGACACAATAGATAAAGCCGGTTGAATGCTCGTCGACCAGCCGGATGCGATGCGCGTCACTTGTTGGCGCCAGAAAGAAAACCAGGGCCATTTCGGCCCGCTCACAAATGTCGCAGAAAGTCTGACCCTCGTCCGGAGGAAGATCGGGCACCAGCAGCCCATCGGCGCCGGCTTCACGGATGTCGGCCACAAATTCTTCGACGCCGTAGGCCAATAACGGATTGAGGTAACCCATCAGCAACAGGGGCTGGTCAACGCCGCGTTCGCGCAAGCTGCGCACGGCGGCCACACAATCGCGCACGGTCGTGCCCTGCTCAAGCGATCGTTGAGTCGCCGCCTGGATGGTCGGGCCATCCGCCAGCGGATCGCTGAAGGGAATGCCGATCTCAAAGCCATCCACACCGGCGCGGGACATGGCAACGATTGCATCCAGCGAACTCTCCAGGTCCGGATAACCCACCGGATAGTAGGGCAGGAAGGCCGGGCGCCGCTGTTCATCCGCGTTGGCAAACATGGCCTTCAGCGCGTGCAAACCCCTCACAACTCTCCCTCCAGTTGCTGAATGACGGTGTCAAGGTCCTTGTCGCCGCGCCCCGACAAATTGACCAGCATCACGGAGTCGCGCGGCATGGATGGCGCCCTTTTGATGGCCTCGGCGACCGCGTGCGCGCTCTCCAGAGCGGGAATGATACCTTCCAACCTGCTCAGCATCTGGAAGGCCGCCAGCGCTTCCTCGTCCGTCGCCAGGGTGTAATGGGCGCGTTCTTCCGCGCGTAGCCAGGCGTGCTCCGGCCCAACCGAGGCATAGTCCAGTCCTGCCGAAATGCTGTGCGTATTCATGATCTGGCCGTCCTGGTTCTGTAGCACGAAGGAGCGTGTGCCGTGCAGGACGCCCGGCCGTCCCAGCGACGGATCAGCGAAGCGCGCAGCGTGTGCGCCGCTGGCAATGCCGTGGCCACCAGCCTCGACCCCGATGAGATCGACCGATTCGTCATTGCGGAAAGCGTGAAACAGCCCGATGGCATTGCTGCCGCCGCCAACGCAAGCCACGCAGACGTCCGGCAGTTGACCGCTCGCTTCGAGCATTTGCTCCCGCGCTTCCAGACCGATCACGCTCTGAAACTCCCGCACCATCAAGGGGTAGGGATGCGGCCCCAGTGCCGAGCCAAGTAAGTAAAAGGTATCCCGAACGTTGGTGACCCAGTCGCGGATCGCCTCATTGATGGCGTCTTTGAGCGTACGGCTGCCGCTCTCAACCGGAATCACCTCGGCCCCCAGCAGGCGCATGCGGAAAACATTCGGTTGCTGACGCACGATATCGACGCTTCCCATGTAGACGTGACAGTCCTGCCCCAGCAGCGCCGCAACCGTGGCGCTGGCGACGCCGTGCTGACCGGCGCCGGTCTCGGCCACGATCCGTCGCTTGCCCATGCGTTGCGCCAGCAGGGCCTGCCCCATCGCGTTGTTGATCTTGTGGGCCCCGGTATGCGCCAGGTCTTCTCGTTTAAGCCAGATGCGCGCGCCACCCAGATGCTCGCTAAGACGCGAGGCGTAGGTCAGCGGCGTGGGCCGGCCCGTGTATGTGGCCTGCAATTGTGCAAACTGTCGCAGGAAGTTCTCGTCCGCCATGGCCTCCGAGAATGCCGCTTCAAGTTCGTCAAGCGCGGGCACCAGAGTCTCAGGCACGAAACGACCGCCGTACTCTCCGAAGTAGCCGCGGGCATCCGGTGTGGATGTTGCAGTTTCGGCGCTGCGATTCATGGTCGCCATTCCAGTTGTTCGTTCACATTTCGTTCCCCATTCAAGACCTGCCGGGCGAGCAGCAAGGCATTGGTGAACATCGTTTCATGGTGCGGTACAAAGTCTTTCAGCGCCACGACGCAGGGGCCTGAGGGAGTCTCCGCCACAAGGTTCTTACGCCTGCCAGCAAACAATTCAAGTCCCTCGTTCACCGGGACCGCGACCAGGTCGGCAACTTCCGGTTTCATCACCAGGAAACAGGTCAGCGGGCGCTCGCTGACGTACAGAAATGTGTCGGCAATTTCGTGATCGATGAGACCGTTCCAGCGCGCCACAATGCGCTGTTCGCCGCAGGGGACCAGTGCCGCAAAAGGCGGCGCGAAGCCCAGTTCTTCCCGCATCTCACGCAAACCATCCTCGGGAGTCTCGCCGACGCTGTAATGGCCGCCCACCGTAACCGCCAGGTGAAGCGGGAAAATCGCCTTGTGCGCGCCACGCCGCTGAAAGAGCACCCGGTCCCTGCAATCCGCATCGCGCCGCACTACCCAGCAGTGAAACACGCGGTGCCAGTCACCATCGCGGTGGACTTCCCCGCGTTCCTTCACGCCGATGTGGCGGCCCCGTTCGGCATAGATGTCGAGGATTTCCTGCATTACTGACCCTTCGCCGCGGCAACAAAGGCGCGCATCACGCCGGCGTCCTTGACACCGGGTGCGCTCTCGACTCCGCTGGCCACGTCCACGCCCCAGGGACGCAGGGAACAGACGCGTTCCGCTACGTTTTCCGGGTTCAGACCGCCGGCAAGCATGAGCCGGGGAACCATCGCCAGGACGGCGCGGGCCACGTCGTCAGGGGTCTGCTCACCGCTGCCGCCATAGAGGTCGGGGTGCCAGGCGTCCAGCAGCAGGGATGGCAAATGTTCGTTTGCGCGCGCTCCCAAAACGTAGACCTGCGCGTCCCTTTGGGCGGCGCCGGCGCTTTTGGGTCGCAGGGACTTGAAGGCGGGGACCTGCCGCAATAACGGCGCGCGTAACGCTCCCGGCGCTTCGTCGCCGCTAAGCTGGGCTGCGTCCAACCCCAGTTCTTCACAAATGTCGGCAATTCGCGACGCATCCTCGTTGACGAAAACCCCGATCAATGCTGGACTACGATCACCCAACTCGCCGCGCAGGCGATTGACAATCTCCTGCGCACGTTTCGAAGTGAGACAACGCGGACTTGGCGGGTAGAAATTCAGGCCCAGCATGTCGGCGCCGGCGCGGGCCGCCGCCAGAGCATCCCCTGCTGTGGTCACGCCGCAAATCTTGACTCGTGTGTCGAGGCTCACAGCACCGGGTTCCCGACATCCAGAATCGCCGACCTGGCCTCGCCACCGGCAAATCGTGACAAAAGTTCAGTCACGTCCTCCAACGCCCGTTCGACCGAGCCGGCGCTATCGGCGTGCTGGGCCTCACAGGTCACCAGGGCTTCCGTCGTGTCGGCCTGGGCCGCGCTTTCCGCGCTCTGTCGCCAGCACCAGCGCCGCGCGACCACCAGGTCGGTCGTGTCGGCGAAAATGACCTCACCAGGCGCCGGTTGTTGCGCCTCCTGCTCTCCAAGGCCCGTAAAGCGTTCGTGACCCTCGGCAAAACGCACGGAAACGGGCGGGGCCAGTTCGCGCGTGTCAAATACGGCGACGGGCATTTCGTGGCGAATGCTGACCAGATTGCCGATGTCAACCAGGCGATTGATGGAAGGAATGTCCCCCCGCTTTGTCAGCCGCCGCAGCAGGGCCTCCACGGCGCTACGGTACTGCGTGGGCCGAACGCCAAAACCGGTGAAACAGCGACGCCAGGCAGCGATCGTGGGCAGTTCACTCAGAGGTCGCTCTCCGATTCGTTCCAGCGTGGCGGCCTGTTCCTGCCCGTAAAGTTCCAGCAAGTCCGGACTGCTGGCGCCGCCCTGAAGGCCCGTAACGCGAATGATGGCGCCACGGGTCTCGGGATAGCGCTCGAGCAGCGCTGAATCGTATTGAAAAAGACTCATGAATCGGCCTCCCGCCTGATGCCACTGAGGCTTCGAACGCTGGCCGCCAGGTCCGGCGCTTTCATCAGGGTCTCGCCCACCAAAACGGCATGCGCGCCCAGCGCCCCCATGTGTTGTACGTCCTGCGCATTTGCAATCCCGCTTTCGGCCACCAACGTCGTCCCTGGCGGCACATGACGGGCCAAACGCGCCGTGGTCTGAAGGTCCACCTCAAAGGTCTTCAGGTCACGGTTGTTGACGCCGATGACACGGGGCCGAACATTGAGGGCGCGCTCCAGCTCATCCTCGCTGTGGACCTCAACCAGCGGCGTCATTCCCAGCGCCAGGATCATGTCATGCAGTTCCGCCATTTGCGTATCGCCCAGGGCGGCGACGATCAGCAGGACGGCGTCGGCTCCGCTGGCCCGCGCGGCGTGGACTTGCCAGGGGTCCACCACGAATTCCTTGCAGAGCAACGGCACGGTCACGGCGGCGCGCGCTTCCACCAGATGGTCCAGACTGCCCTGAAAGAAGTGGGCATCCGCAAGCACGGAAATTGCGGCCGCGCCGTTGGCGGCGTAGGCCCTGGCCAGTCTGGCGGGGTCGTAGTCGTCGCTAAGGCGGCCCTTGCTCGGTGAAGCCTGCTTGCACTCGGCGACAAGGGCAACTGTATCCAGCTCGAGGGCCGCAGCGAAATTTCGCGCCGGAGCCTGGCTCTCGCAGGCGTCCTGCAATTGCCGCAAGGGCCGCGCTCGTCGGGCTTCGTCAACTTCGCCCAGCTTGTGCTCCAGAATTCGGTCCAGCACACTGCCGGTGCGCACGAATGTGGCGCTCATGCCGCGAAGGCCTGGCTGGCAGCGATGAGCGCGTCGAGTTTGGCCAGCGCCGCGCCGCTGTCCATCGTCTCGCGCGCCAGCTCAATGCCCTGCCCCATGTCCGCTACGCTGCCGGCTGCCAGCAGGGCCGCGCCGGCGTTGAGCAGGACAATGTCGCGTTTGGGGCCGCGTTCACTGCCATCCAGCACGGCACGCAAAATGGCCGCATTGTGCGACGCGTCACCGCCCTTCAGCTGGGCCAGTTCCGTCCGCTCCAGTCCGAATTTCGCCGCATCCAGAGAGTATGTCGTCACGCGACCTTCTCGCCAGTGACTGATCCGATTGGGCCCGGTCGTGCCAAGTTCATCGAGGCCACCGGCGCCGTTAACCACGATCGCAGACAGAGCCCCCAGCGCGCCCAGCACTTCTGCCAGCGTTTCGGTCAGTTCCGGGGCGAACACTCCCATCAACTGGCGCCTGGCTCCTGCAGGATTGGTGAGCGGTCCAAGGATGTTGAAAATCGTGCGCAGCTTCAACTCGCGGCGCGGGCCGATGGCATGCTTCATGGCCGGGTGCAAGTGAATGGCGTAAAGGAAACCGATGCCGACCTCGTCAATACAGTGACCCACCTGCTCCGGCGACAGGTCCAGATTGACTCCCAGGGCAGCCAGTACGTCAGCGCTGCCGGACAGGCTGCTGGCCGCGCGGTTGCCGTGCTTGGCGACCTTCACGCCAGCGCCGGCCGCGACAAAGGCGACGGTCGTGCTGATGTTAAAGGTCCCCGAACCATCGCCACCTGTGCCGCAGGTATCCAGCAACTCCGCGCCGCCAAGCCCGGTCGGCACTTGCGTGGCGTTCGCCCGCATGGCGCGCGCGCTCCCCACAATTTCGTCGCGGGTCTCTCCCTTGATGCGCAGCGCCGTCAGATAGCCACCGATCTGGGCATCGCTGGCCTCACCCGCCATGATCTGATTCATCACGACCTCGGCTTCGTCGGCCTGCAGGTCCCTGCCGGCAACGAGTCCCTCGATGGCCTGAAGTATGTCCATTGGCCCTTCCCTTCCTGTCTTCCCGCTGCCCGACTTCACACCCGCATGTCGAGGAAATTCTGCAGGATCTGATGACCGGCGGCGGTCAGAATGCTTTCAGGATGAAACTGAACGCCAATCAGGGGCTGCTTACGATGGCGCAGGCCCATGATTTCGTCCTGGTCCGTCCAGGCGATGATTTCCAGTTCGTGCGGCAAGGTCCCCCGTTCCACAGTCAGACTATGGTAACGCGTCGCCTCAAACGGATTGTCCACATTGGCAAAAAGCGGATCGCCATTATGGTAAATCATGCTCGTCTTGCCATGCATCAGGCGACCGGCGCGTTTGACGACGCCGCCACAGGCCTGACCAATACACTGATTGCCCAGGCACACGCCCAGGATCGGCGTCTCCGGGCCCAGTTCGGCGATGACCCGCAAGGAAATGCCACCGTCATCCGGTGTGCCCGGCCCTGGCGAGATGACGATTTGCTCAGGGCCCAGTAAGCGAATCTCCTCCAGTGAGATCTTGTCGTTGCGCGCGACTTCGATGTCCGCGCCCAGTTCCCCCAGAAACTGCACCAGGTTGTAGGTGAAGCTGTCGTAATTGTCGATCACCAGAATCATGCCACGCCTCCAGGCAAATGCACGCCGCTCACCACGTCAGGCCCTCCTCCGCCTGGCGGACGGCCACCGCCACGGCGCGCGCCTTGTTGACCGTTTCCACATACTCCGTCGCCGGGTCGCTGTCCGCCACGATGCCGGCGCCAGCCTGAAGGTACAACTGGTCATCCAGCATCAGCAGGGATCGGATGGTGATGCAGGAATCCATGGAGCCGTCAAAGCTGAAATAGCCGACGGCGCCGCCGTAAGGACCCCGCCGAGTTCCCTCCAGCTCCTCGATGATTTCCATGGCGCGTACCTTGGGCGCGCCACTGAGCGTGCCGGCCGGGAAGGTGGCCGCCAGAAGGTCAAAGGCGTCCATGCCCTTGCGCAACTTGCCGACGACTTCACTGACGATGTGCATCACGTGGGAATAGCGTTCGATGTACATCATGTCTGGCACCCGCACGGTGCCGTAATCGCAAACACGCCCGAGGTCGTTGCGCCCCAGGTCCACCAGCATGACGTGTTCGGCGCGTTCCTTGGGGTCCTGCAGCAATTCGGTGGCCAGGGCCTCGTCCTCTTCATCCGTGTCGCCGCGCCGCCGCGTACCGGCGATGGGTCGCAGGTAAGCCACGTCGTCCTCAAGGCGCACCATCATTTCGGGCGAGGCGCCCATCAGGGTCAGGCCCTCGCCAAAGTGCAGGAAGAACATGTAGGGTGAGGGATTCAGCGCACGCAGGGCGCGGTAAATGGTGAAGGGCTGCGCCTTGCTGCGGCGCTGAAAGCGTTGCGAAAGCACGATTTGAAAGGCATCGCCGGCGGCGATGTATTCACGCGCCGCGCGGACATTGTCTTCAAAGCGCTCGCGGCTCATGTTGGACGTAAATTCATCGGCGAGTGGGTCGGCCGGCAGATCGCCGACCGGCAAGGGCTCATACAGGATTGCCGCCAGTTCGTCAAGGCGACGGTCGGCGTCATCCCACGCCGCCCCGGGATCGCCCCGGTTATGGGCGTTGGCCAACAGAATAAGGCGGTGGCGCACGTGATCGAAAATGACCAGGGTGTCCGGCAGCATGAAGGCCGCGTCGGGGACGTCCAGTTCCTCGGTCGCCGTGGCGGGCAACTCCTCAAACCAGCGCACCACGTCATAGCTGATGAACCCCACAGCTCCGCCGACGAAGCGAGGCAGTCCCTCCAGGCGCACAGGCCGCACGCGTTCGAATTCATGTTTGATGGCCTGCAGGGGATGTTCACCGGGCTCAAGTTCACGTGCCGTCACCTCGCCGTGAAGCTCGCGTGTGACCCGCGTGCCACAGACCTTGATCAGCCCCTTGGGATTGACGCCGAGGAAGGAATACCGGCCGACCTGCTCGCCACCTTCCACGCTTTCCAGCATGAAGGAGACCTTGCCGGCTCGCGCCAGCTTGATGTAGACGGAAACCGGCGTCTCCAGGTCGGCCAGCACCGTGCGATGAACCGGCACCAGGTCCCCCTGGTTGAAGAGCTTGACTATGTCGTTCCGTGCAGGAAGTGTGGGCGCGTGACGGGTTGCCGGTTGAACGGGCGCCTGGACAGTTACCATGGTGACCTCCACAAAAAAGAACCCCTTCGTCCTCCAGGGACGGGAAGGGATTCCCGCGGTGCCACCCTCGTTCCTGCCATCGGCAGGCACTCATGGGTACGGGCCAGTTTGCCGATACCCTGCGCCATGATAACGGTGCGCTCTCCGTCCCCGACTAATGGCCCTGCCCTCGTCGGGGCGACTCCCCGGCCCATTCGCTACCTGCGCTGCTACCGCCCTTTCAGCTTCCGGCGGCTCTCTGAAGCCCGCTTCGGTACCTACTCTTCCGGATCGCTGTCTTTACCTGTTTATCCGGTTGCTGGCAGGATAACCTGGCCTCGACGGACTGTCAAGCGGTCTCTGTTCATCAGTTATACTGGGGTACGGACATCAGCAGGATCGCCATGGCACTGACAAACCGGGAAATCGCCGACATATTCGAAACCGTCGCCGACATGCTACAAATCCGCGGTGATGTGATCCATCGGGTGCTCTCCTATCGCCGCGCTTCAGAGACCATACGAGAGTTGCCGCGTGACCTGCGCGCCATCTCCGCCGAGGGCGGCCTGTCGGACCTGCCGGGCATCGGCAAGACCCTGGCGGACAAGATTGACGAGATGCTTGAGACTGGCGAACTGGAATTCTACTCGCGCCTGGCGGCCGAGATTCCTCCCGGCCTGGTGCGCGTCATGCACGTCAACGGCGTGGGGCCGAAGAAGGCGCGTCTCTTTTGGGACGAAATGAACATCGCGTCGCTGGAAGCCCTGGAAGAGGCGGCAGAGGCCAGCCTTTTGCGGCCGCTCAAGGGCATGGGCGCAAAAAGTGAACAGAGGATTTTGGAGGGTATAGCCGCCCTTGCGCGGAAAACGGGGCGTACGCCACTGGGCGTAGCCTTGCCGGCGGCGCAGGAACTCCTGGATTCCCTGCTGTCCCTGCCCCAGGCCGGGTGCGGCTACGTCGCCGGCAGCATCCGCCGGGGACGACCCTCCATCGGCGACGTTGACCTGCTGGTGGCCAGTGACGAGGCGGCGCCCCTCATGGACGCTTTCGTGTCCATGCCCCAGGTGGCACGGGTCCTGGGCCACGGGCCGACCAAATCCTCAGTGGAGTTGCACAGCGGCCTGCAAGTGGACCTGCGGGTTCTTTCGGCCGCGCGCATGGGAACGGCGCTTTCCTACTTCACCGGCAGCCAGGCGCATAACGTGCGCTTGCGGGAACGGGCCTTGCGCCTGGGTTACAGCCTCAACGAGCACGCCTTGCGGCCGGTGGGCGCCGACGGTTCTTCGCTGGACGAGGAGGCAAATCATGTCCTTTGCGCCAGCGAAGAGGAACTCTATGAAAGACTTGGTCTTCCATTCATAGCGCCAGAATTGCGTGAGGATGCCGGCGAATTCGAGGCGGCCGATGCCGGAGAATTGCCCGAGCTCATAACTCTGCAGGACCTGCGGGCCGACCTGCACATGCACAGCACCTGGAGCGACGGCCGCGAGGACATCCGCGCCATGGTCGGCGGCGCCCGCGCGCGGGGTCGCAAAACAGTGGTCATCACCGACCACTCACAGTATTCCGCTATCGCCAATGGCCTGGATGCTGACCGTTTGCTGCGGCAACAGCTGGAAGTGCGCGCCGTGGATCGGGAGTTCCCCGATATGCGTGTGCTGCATGGCGTGGAGATGGACATTCGCGCCGACGGAACGCTGGACTATCCCGACGACCTGCTGTCGCAACTGGATTTCGTCGTCGCTTCGCTGCACTACAGCCTGCGTCAGGAACGCAGCGTCATTACCCGACGCCTGCTCAATGCCATTGAGAATCCGCATGTTGACCTGATTGGCCACCCTCATGGCCAACTGATCGAAAAACGTCCACCAGCAGACCTGGACATGGATGCCGTTTTCGAAGCCGCTGCCCGTACAGGCACGGCCCTGGAGATCAACTCCAATCCACAGCGTCTCGATCTGGAGGCCCACTACGCGCGCCGCGCCGTCGAACTGGGCATCCCGCTTTCGATCAACAGCGACGCACATGACACAGCCGGGATGGACCTCTTGCCCTATGGCATCCTGACCGCACGCCGGGGCTGGGTTCAGGCCGAAAACGTGATCAACGCCTGGCCGCAGGACCGACTGTTGGCGTGGCTGGAACGAAAAGCCTGATGGACAAGAGAACGCGCGCAGCGGAACTGCGAGAACAACTGCAGCGACACAACTATCAGTACTACGTGCGACACCAGCCAACGGTGAGTGACGACGAATACGACCGCCTGCTGCGAGAATTGCGTGATATTGAAGACGCGCATCCTGAATTGACCACCCCCGATTCGCCGACGCAGCGGGCCGGCAGTGACCTGAGTGACGACTTCAGCAAGGTGACCCACCTTACGCCCGTGCTGAGTCTGGCCAACGCCTTTGATGCGGAGGACCTGCGCGCATGGGAACAACGCAACCTTCGTCAGTTGCCGGCCGGAACGGCCCTGACCTATGCGCTGGAACCCAAACTGGACGGCCTCAGCGTCGTCCTGACCTACGAAAACGGCGTACTGACCCAGGCAGCCACCAGGGGTGACGGGGAGACCGGCGACGACGTCACGCCCAACGTCCGCACGATCCGCAGCATTCCCTTGCGCATCCCCGTCTCGGCGGATAGACCCGATGCGTCACCCTTGCTGGTCGTGCGGGGCGAAATCTTTTTCCGCAAGGAGGACTTCGAGGCGCTAAACCGGCAGCAGGAAGCCCGGGATTTGCCACGCTACGTCAATGCACGCAACACTGCGTCCGGCACGCTCAAGCAAAAGGATTCGCGCAACACGGCCGCGCGCCCGCTCAGTGCCTTTGTGTACGACGTCATGGCGACCGATGGCATGGCCCTGACCAGCCAGTCCGGTCTGTTGGAGGAACTGGAGGCGCTGGGTTTCCCCGTGCCGCCGGAGGTGCAGTCTTGCGCCAGCCTCGACGCATTGATTGACACCCTGCCTGCCTGGGAAAGCCGTCGCAACGACCTGCCCTTTCAAATCGACGGCCTGGTGGTGAAGGTCGATGACCTGCAACTTTCTCAGCAGCTGGGCGTGGTCGGCAAGGACCCGCGCGGCGCCATCGCCTGGAAGTTTCCCGCTGAAGAAGCGTCGACGCGTCTGCTGAAAGTCTCGGTCAATGTCGGGCGCAGCGGCAAGATCACGCCTGCCGCAGTTCTCGAGCCCGTCTTCGTCGGCGGGGTGACCGTCTCCAGCGCCAGTCTTCACAATTATGATCAGGTGGCCAGGCTGGACATACGGCAGGGCGATACCGTCATCGTCAAACGCTCCGGCGACGTCATCCCCTATGTTGTGGGCCCCCTGGTTGCCGCGCGGGACGGCAGCGAAATGGAGATAAAGCCGCCAACCACCTGTCCCTGGTGCGACCGGCCGGTGGCAAGGCCCGACGCGGCCGTTGACTGGTTCTGCGTCAACCCCGTCTGTCCGGAACGGGTCTTTCGGCAGGTTGAATTCTTTGTTTCACGCGGGGCAATGGATATCGAGGGAATGGGTCCGGAGACCATTCGTACACTGATTGAGCAGGGACTTGTTGAGGACGTCGCCGATATCTTCACCCTGGCGGACAAGAGGGAATGTTTGCTGGAACTGGAAGGCTTCGCCGAAACGAAGGTGGACAACCTGCTGGCCGCCATCAGGGATGCGATGTCCCGATCTCTGGAGCGCATTCTGGCGTCCCAGGGAATCGACGGCGTTGGTGAAACCGTGGCGGGTCTTCTGGCGGCAGAATTGCAGGGCATGGAGGGCAGCCGCAATGGTGAGGGCAATGCGCTCCTCCCGCTTGTACAGCTGTCGACAGAAGTGCAGGCTGCCAGGCAGCGTTTTGCTGTGGCGCTGCGTTCCTTGCCTGTCAACCAGGACCTGAACGAACCCGCCCGGCAACGCGCAAAGAGACAACTCGACAACCCGCTGGTGGAACTGGCGCCGCGTTTCGTCGGCGCGCCACCGGACGCGGTAGAGGGCCGTATGCAACGCGGGCTCAAACCCCTGCTGCCGGAGGATGGCGCCGACCTTTCCGACCTGGCCGATGCCATAGCGCAACTTTCAGAGGCCGCCGCACCCCTGCTGAACATCGAGGGGCTGGGACCCGTGCTGACACAGAATATCGTCACCTGGTTTGCGGACGAACACAATCAGAAGCTGCTGACAAAAATGGCCGCTGCGGGCGTCAGCCTGCAACCCGCAGCGCCAGCCGTCACTTCGGCAAACCTGTTGGAAGGGCTGACTTTTGTGCTCACCGGGACCTTACCCACACTTTCCCGCGGCGAGGCCAGGTCGCGAATAGAGGCCCTGGGCGGCAAGGTGACCGGCAGCGTCAGTCGCAAAACTGACTACGTGATCGTCGGCGCTTCTCCGGGCAGCAAGGCGCGCAAGGCGGAGCAGCTGGACATCCCCATGCTTGACGAGGACGGACTGCAGTCACTGCTCGCCGGCGGCTGACTCACCTGGATCGACGAACTCCGGGGCTACGGCGTTTCTTCAGGCATCCCCGGAGCCCTGGGCCGGATCGCCTTCCGGATTCGGGTTTTCAGCGGCGACACACCCAGTCCGGGTTGCCATAGCGGCCTTCTTCCAGGATCTGTGCGCGTTCATTTTCGGCTGCGGTGAGTCCCGAATCCACGAATTCAAGATCGTAGCTTGCGCGAAAGGCGTCAACGATCGCCTGGGCGACCTGCCCCGCAGAAACAGCCGCCCCCTGCGAAGCGTCGGCAAGCGTAATCGCCTGGTTTCGCAGACGCAGGACTGCCTCCTCCCGTGCCAGGGCATCCGGGTAGTCCAGCACAGCGGAGATTGCAGCGACGTCGCCGGCCAGAGGCAGGGAACCATGCTGCAACAGGGCGTGTCGTCGTTGCACCCGGGCGCAGCCCAGTAACTTGCGATGGCTGACGACCAGTTCATGCCAGGCCGGTGTCTCAAAGCAGGCGGGCCGGGCAGGCCGCGAAACATCCCCTTCGCGCAGCAATGCTGCGATGCCCAGTGACTGCATGGCCTCACGCATGACGACGGCGATGCGCCGGTAGCCATCGTTGATCGACCCGGATGCCAGAGGATGAGTGGCCGGCAACACCAGGCACCAGGTAACTTCCTGCGCATGCAGGATGGCGCCGCCACCGCTGGGTCGGCGGACCAAAGAATAGCCCCCGTCGGCCAGACCCTGCCTGTGCACCACAGAACAGCGTTGGCCGTATCCCAGGGAAAGGCAGTATGGCTTCCAGCTGTAGAAGCGCAGAACGGGACTCCCCTGCATTTCAACCAGCAAGGCCTCGTCAACTGCCATGTTGCGCGCGCCGGTGGCCGGGCCGCCCTGAATCAGACGCCATTGACGCATATCGTCAGTAGTTCTATACTCTTGCTTCCGGAAAAGAAATCAACTTGCCAGGAGCATGAGCGAGCACGGCTCCCTGCGAAATGCCGGGGCCCTGCGGGCGCCACGCCAGGGTCGCGGTTCCAGTGTTCGTGAACGGGCTCGCCGCCGACGCGTGCGTTCGCGGCGCAGCTTCGAGTGGGCTTGGGTAGTGGTCTCGGTCGCCCTGCTGGGGACGGTGGTCGTATTCAGCATGGTTGTCTCCCTGCTGCTGCGGGTCACGCGGGCGCCGCAGGAAGTGCTGCCCACGGCCATGGCCGTCCAGGCGGTTGGCAGCGGTGGCGACGACGGCTTTGCCGGAGCCACTGACGGCAGCGCCGAACAAGTCATCCTGAGTGACGGCCGAAGCTTTGAACGCGTCCCCTGGAATGGTAGCTCGCGTTTTACGGTTCTGGTGATGGGTCTTGACCGTCGCCCCGGCGAATCCGGTCTTGCCTACCGGACTGACACGATGATTCTGGCCAGCATCGATCCCGGTACAGACAGTCTTGGCATTTTGAGCATCCCGCGTGATCTTTACGTTGAAGTGCCGGGAATCCAACATTTGCAACGCGTCAACACGCCGATGTTGATCGGCGAGTTGAGACAGCCAGGTTCCGGACCCTTGCTGGCCATGCAAACCGTGGAATACAACCTTGGCATGCGCGTCCACGACTATCTCGCAGTCGATTTTAACAGTTTTGTTCACCTGGTGAACGCCATAGGCGGCATAGAAATAGACGTCCCCGAGAGCATCCGGGATCCCTTTTATCCCGACATGAATTTCGGCTACAGCCCATTCTATATCCCGGCCGGTCTGCAAATGCTGGATGGCGAAACGGCGTTGAAGTACGCCCGCACGCGCCATGGCGACAATGACTTTCAGCGTGCCGAAAGGCAACAGGCGGTCATGTATGCCATTCGCGACAAACTGCTGGACCCTGCTCACCTGCCGGAATTAATCATTCAGTCACCCGGGTTGTGGGCAGCGTTGCAGGATGGTTTCTTCACGAACCTTTCCCTGGAACAGGCCCTGCAACTGGCGCTCTACCTCAAGGACCTCACGGGCGAAAGGATCCACACGGGTGTCATTGACGATCGCTACGCCATCGATTACACGACGCCGGAAGGCGCGCAGGTCCTCATTCCAAATCGCGACCGCCTGGGTGAATTGCTGACCAACGTGTTCGGCAACAGCTACGGCGTTTAGCCAGGCGCTGTCTTGAGGTCAGCGCCGAACGGGCCCACCCGGCCGTGTGAGCGCGCTGCCTTGAACCTGCATTCGCAGGGCGGGCGCTTTTGGCCCCGGTTCGCTCCCGACCAGGTCAGGAACTCCCCGTCTCCATCCTGCGCCCATTCGATCTGGTGTTGGCCCAAAACGTCATGGCGCCATCACGCACAGGGCAGGCCCGTTTTTTGTATACCATGCCTGCTTGCCCTTCGCAATCAGTCGATTGCTTGACACGCCATTCGCGCCTGCCATAATTTGCCGTGAAACAGTAATCCGCGGGGGGAATGATGTCCGACGATCAGAATCGCGCCAGTCTCGCCGAACTGGTTGGCACCTTTGTACTGGTATTCATTGGTTCCGGGGCCGTCGTGGTGGCGCCCCTCTTTGGCGTCGTGGTTCCCGCCCTGGCCCACGGACTGGTTCTGGCTGCCCTGATTTATACCTACGGGCACATCTCCGGCGGCCAGTTCAACCCTGCCGTGACGCTGAGTCTTTTCGTGGGCGGCAAGCAGGATGGCAGCCAAACGGTCCGCTTCATGATCATGCAGTTTATCGGGGCGATACTGGCGGGGTGGATGATTTCCATCGTCGTGCCACATGGCAACCCGGAATTCATGGCCGGCTTTCTGGGAGAAAACGCCTTCAATTTCGGTCAGGCCACCGGCGTACTCACTGCGAATCACATCGGTGAAGCGCTGTTGCTTGAAGGCATCCTGACCTTTTTTCTGGTCAGCGCGGTCTATCAGGCGGCCGTCTATGGCAAGGCCGGCAACATGGCCGGCCTTGCCATCGGTTTTACTCTTGCCGTGAGCATTCTGGCCGGCGGTGCCCTGACCGGAGCGTCACTCAATCCTGCGCGAACCCTGGGCCCGGCCCTGATCGCCGGTGACCTGAGTTATGTCCCGGCCTATCTGCTGGGCATTTTCGGCGGCGGGATTGTGGGTGGCTGGTTCCACTCCCGTGTCCTGGGCGAAGGGGAAGACTAGCCTGCCCCTTCGCCGTCTTCCGGCAAATCCAGACGAATGTGCAAGTCCGCCAGTTGATCGTCGGCCACCATCGAGGGCGTCTGTGACATCACGTCCATCCCGGTCTGCGATTTGGGAAAAGCGATGACCTCGCGAATGTTGGGCTCGCCGGCGAGCAGAGCCACGACCCGGTCAATGCCCCAGGCGATGCCACCATGGGGCGGGACCCCGAATTCGAAGGCGTCCAGCATGTGACCAAACTGCTCCCGCGCCTCAACCATGTCCTGGCCGATTAGCGGAAAAATCTTTTCCTGCAGGGCGCGATCGTGAATGCGGATACTGCCGCCGGCCACTTCATAGCCGTTGCAAACCATGTCGTATTGCGACCCCCGCGCCGCGCCGGGATCGCTGTCCAGCAAGTGCAGGTCTTCGGGCATGGGCATGGTGAAGAGATGCTGGGAGGGATCCCAGCGCTGCCCCTCTTCATCCCACAGGAACTGGGGGAAGTCCACGACCCAGCAAAAGGCCAGTACCCCGGAATCTGCCAGATTGAGTTCGCTTGCCAGATGTCGCCGCAAGACATCCGTGATGTCCCAGACAGTCTCGCGCCGATCTGACATGAAGAGCAACAGGTCGCCCGGCCGGGCGCCAACGCAATCGAACAGCGCCAGCTGTTGATCAACGGTGAAAAATTTGCCGATGGGCCCCTTCACTTCGCCCTGCGGGTCCGGGTCCAGCGCCATATAGGCCAGACCCTTGCCGCCCACGGAACGCGCCAGATCTTCCAGGCCGCGGGCGACGGCGCGCAATCGCGTTCCGCTCATGTCAGCCGCCATGCCCGGCACCCGCATGACCTTGACCGGCCTGCCGGCGGCGACGTTGTCAACAAACACCTGGAAGGCGCTGCTGCCCGCAATATGGCTGACGTCCACGGCGCAGAGATCGTATCGGAGATCGGGCTTGTCGCTGCCGAAATGCTCCATGGCGTCCTGGTAATCCAGTCGCGGGAAGGGCCTTTGCAACAGTCGGCGTTGCGGCGCGACGGATTGCGCCAGGCACATCATTAGCTCTTCGTTGAGAGCCATGACGTCTTCCCGCTCAACGAAACTCATCTCCAGGTCCAGTTGCGTGAACTCCGGTTGACGCTGACCGCGCAAGTCCTCATCGCGAAAGCAACGGGCAATCTGGAAATATCGTTCGAAACCGGCCACCATCAGCATTTGCTTGAGTTGCTGCGGGCTCTGCGGCAAGGCGTAAAAGCATCCTGGCTGCATCCGGCTGGGAACGAGAAAATCGCGCGCGCCCTCCGGCGTCGTCTTGAACAGAATCGGAGTCTCGATTTCCACGAAGCCCCGCTGATCCAGCCAGTCGCGAATGAATTTGACGGCTCGATGACGCAACACCAGGTTGGCCTGCATGTTGGGCCGACGCAAATCAAGATAGCGGTGCTTCATACGTACGTTTTCGTCAATGCTGTCCTCTCGATTGATGTAAAAGGGCGGCGTCTTCGAGGGATTGAGTAACTTCAAACTGCTGGCGAGCACTTCCACGTCACCGGTGACCAGTTCGGAATTGGCAGTGCCTTCGGGCCGAATGCGAACGCGACCGCAGGCCTGCAACACGTACTCACTGCGCGCCTGGCTTGCCAGGGCGTGCGCTTCCGGCGCGCTTTCCATCTCCGCCACGACCTGGCAAATGCCGGAGCGGTCGCGCAGGTCGATGAAAATCACGCCGCCCTGGTCGCGCCAGCGATTCACCCACCCCGCCAGGCTGACTTCCAGTCCGTCATGCTCCGGCCGCAATTCGCCGCAGTTGATACTCTTGAGCATGGATTTCCGCCTCTCCCGGGGGTGGATACGCAAGGTTCAGGATAGCATGGCGATCGACGAAAATACACGGCGCATCCTGCGTCAAAGACCGGGATTCCCTGCGTGCTATACTGCCACCCATGTGGGAGCGACCCCTGAGCAAGCGTCAGTTGGGCCTGCTGCTGGTGCTGACCGGTAGCGTCGGGGTCATCGGCGTGCTTGCCATTGACCTCCTGGATGCCGGACGGGAAGGGGGCCTCGGCCCGGCACAGTTGCTGGCGCTGGCGGCCATGATCCTGATCGTGCTTGTCGGCCTGTCGCTTTTGCCACTCGGTGACCGTCCGGCCTGAAATGCTTGCAGAAAACCACCTTTTCCATTTGTTCGTTACTCGCCTGTACAGGGTCCTGATGTGGGCCGCCCTGATATTGCTGTTCGGCTACCTGCTGGTCTTTCTGACCTACGCGGCCAACCTCATTCAGTTCCCCTTTGACTACGACCAGGGAGAAGGCTTTGAACTGGTCGACACCCTGCTTTTCAGTCAGGGGCGCTGGCCCTGGCAGGACGTTGAGACCTGGCCTTTTTACTCCAGCAATTACCCGCCGCTCTTTCATTTGCTGGCGGTTCCCTTTGCCTGGCTGTTTGGCCCGTCCTACGCTTATGGCCGTGCGTTGGGGACGCTGGCAACCCTGATCGCCGCCGGCGCCATTGCGTTCGCGGTTCGCAGGGACGGCGGCCCCGGGTTGCTGGCTCCCGTCTCGGGCCTGGCATTCATCGCCTCGAACACCATCTATCACATCGGCCCTCTCAACCGCCAGCACATGAGCATGGTCATGTTTGAGACTCTGGCGGTTGTCGTGCTCGCCAACATGGAAGGCACGGGAGACACCCAAAAGCGCCGCAGAACGTATTGGTTGGGGCTGCTGTTGATCCTTGCCGCCGGTTACACGAAACAACTGGCACTGGCCACTGCCCTGGCCGCCATCGCATTCCTGTTCATCCGACAGCCTCGCCGCGGCCTGCAAATGGCTGTGGGCCTGGCGCTGTCCGGCGGCGCAATCTTCCTCCTGTTGACTCTCGCCACGGATGGACAGTGGTGGCTGCAGACCATCAGCGCCAACGTCAACCGCTACGATCCGCAACAGGCTCTGGGATTGTTGCAGCAATGGTTCGGTCTACATGGTTTTCTGGTGGTGCCGGCGCTGCTTTTTCTCCTTTACGAACTCTACGTGGACCGGCTTTCGATCTACAGCGTCTGGCTGGTCGCCGCCCTCGCCGTCGGCCTGTTTTCCGGCAAGTGGGGCGCGGGGGACAGTTATTTCAGTACGGCCATCGCCGCCACTTGCATCCTCGCCGGCGTTGGATGTACGCGACTTCTGGCCAACCTGTCCGGCAAAGGGACACTTCGATCTGCCCTTGCGCTCCTGCTCATCCCTCTGCTTTTCCTGGGTTACGCGCGCGCAGTCCTCCATTTGCCGACCCTTACGGCACCGTTTGACTCCATTGCCGCCTTGCTGGACGTCAAACCCAATGCCCTCAATGGCTTTTACGACTCGGCGCGCGGCAGGGAAGGAGAGTTTCCTCCCGGCTATGCCGACATCGGACACCTGACAAACGGCGAAGACATCCGCTCGGGCGAGGAACTGGTGACGTTGGTGCGCGCTGCCGATGGCCCAGTGTTGAGCGAGGACGCCTCGTTTGCGCTGCTCGCCGGCAAGGAGGTGGTGACCAATCCCACGCAGTTGCTCAACCTGGCCAACAATGGCCTCTACAGGGGAGATGCGCTGCTACAAATGTTGCAGGATCAAGCCTTCGGTCTAATCATTCTGCGCGCCGGCTTCTTCCCGGGCACCGTTCTTCAGGCCATCGGCGAGAATTATGAACCCGACCAGGTGATCAGGATGAACGGCTTCGACTATCGCCTCTACAGGCCGAAAGCGGAGCGTGCCCCATGACCAGCGTGCTCATCACGCATCCCCGATTTGTGGAACATGAGTTGCCCGGCCATCCGGAATCGCCGGAACGCATGCGCGCCGTCTGGCACAGTCTGAAACAGGCCGGCATCACGGAGCAAATGACGCAGATGACGCCTTCACCCGCCAGTGACGAGGCCATTCTTCGCGCCCACAGTCCTGACTACCTTGAGCTGCTGCAACGAGTCTCGCGGGACTACGCACAGCAAATCGTGATGCTCGACCAGGACACCTGGCTTGCGCCGGGGTCGCTGCAGGTGGCCCGTCTGGCCGCCGGCGCCTGCCTTCAAGCCGTGGATGCCGTGCTGACCGGCGAGGCGGACAATGCCCTGGTCGTCGCCCGACCGCCGGGCCATCACGCCTGTCCGGGCGCGGCCATGGGTTTCTGCCTGTTCGGAAACGTCGCCATGGCGGCGCTGCACGCCTGCACCGTCCATGGATTGGATCGCGTCATGGTTGTGGACCTGGACGTGCACCATGGTAACGGCAGTCAGGACATTCTGTACAGCGATGAACGGGTTGGCTTTTTTTCCATCCATCAGTCTCCGCTGTATCCCGGCACAGGCGCCGCCCTGGAGACCGGCGCAGGACCCGGCAACTGCTACACGGCCAACATTCCCCTGCGCGCCGGTCATGGCGACGCCACCTATCGGGCGCTGTTTGAGTCACTGCTATGGCCATTGGCGCGCCGCTGGAAACCGCAATGCGTTTTGGTCTCGCTGGGTTTCGACGCGCATCATGCGGACCCTCTCGCCAACATGCGTTTGACGCTGGCCGGCTATGACTGGATGGTCAGGGAAGTGCTGGCCCTGGCGCAGGACATTTGCGACGGCCGGGTAGTCTTTGCCCTGGAAGGCGGCTATCAGCTTGAGGTGCTGGCGCATGGCGTGCAGAATCTGGCGCATCGCCTGCTGGGTGAAGAGCGTCTCAGCGATCCTTTCGACAACAGCAGCCTGCGCACGCGTTCCGATTCGCAGGATGTGATTGAGCGAATTCGTCGCATTCACGCAATCTGAGGGATTCAGCCCTTCTGCAAGACCTGGCGCAAGCGGGCGATTGCCTCCATGTGCCCCTGCAAGACGTCCAGGCGGTCCTGGTCACGCAGGGTCAACGCGTCCATTCGGCTGTAAACCGGCACGAGGACCTGCTGGCCGTATTGTGTCAGGCGGATGCGTTCCTGATCGCTGACGTTTTGCAAGGCGTCCCGAAAACTTTCCCGCATCTGGCGGATTCGGGCGTCGAATTCCTCCAGGGTTTGCGATTGCAGACGGCGGTAACGTCGCAGGGTCAAGGCAGAAGCGACCAAGGCCAGAGGCGCACCGACAACCACCGCCGGCAACGCCAGGGCCGCCGCGCCCGCTCCCAGAACCGGACCCGGGGCGGCAACACCCAGCAAGGCGACCAGTGTTCCTCCCAGGGCAGCGAGTGAAGACGTCGCCAGATTGTTTATCCTGGCGAGGCCCGAACTTCGCATCTCGTCCAGCGCCCCTTCGCCCACGCCCGCTTCAAGTTCAGATCTGGCCAAACGCAGGGCTTCCTGCAGACTCTCGCGCTGACTGGCGTAGACGCTGGCGTCCAGCCCGCCGGGCTCCTGTTCCAGCAGGTCCGCCAGTTGCTGCAGGCGTTCGATGACTCCGCGCCAGTACACCCGACTTTGGTCCAGCAGGACACCAACGAAGGCAGAACCCAGTTGGTCCAGGTCCTGCAGGGACCGACCGACGACCTCCACCTGAAAGGCTTCCTGCAGGGATGTCTGCTGCCGGGCCCGTCCCCAGTTTCGTAGCGAGAGGTTCTGACCGAGAAAACGATGGCCGCGCAGTCGCAGGTCAGCAAACACCTGGTCGCTGTTGCCCAGCGTTTCCTGCAAGTGTGCATCCAGTCCCCTGGACTGCTGGTCCAGTTCAAGCTGCACCTCATCCACCCGCGACCGGTCCGTATGCAAAGTCGTCATCTGCTGCCGGGTCCGCCCCAGCCAGCCTTGCGTAAGTCGCTCCGCCAGGTCCAGTTGCGCCAGCAGTTTTTGTTGCGCCGGCGGCGCGTGACGAATCAGACTCATGAGATGCGCGCGCAGGGCGTTCATCCCGTCCTGACCAGCGTTCCCGCCATCCAGGTCCTGACGGGCCGACACCATGAAAATCATGGGCTCAAGATTGAGCAGTTCCCGCGCCTGGCGTTCGACAAAGCGGCGGACTTCGGCCTGTTCGGCCGGTTCCAGCTGATCGATCTGATTGATGATGATGACAATCCTTTTGCCATACCGCTGCGCCAGTTCAAGATAGTCCCGGCCGGCCTGCGCCAGTGCCCGCCGCGCCGAGATCACAAACAGCACGAGGTCGCTGCGGTGCAGAAACTCCAGCGCCAGGCGTTCATGGGCGCGAAACACTGAGCCCGTGCCCGGCGTGTCGACGAGCGCCACGCCCGGCGCGCCGGTTCCGGGATGTGCCCATTCACGAAGTCCGTCGTCACGAATTGAAGGCGAGCGACGGGGCGGATTTCCGTACAACACGATGTCGATCGTCGCGGTCGTGGGCGTGATACCGGTAGGCAACAATTCCTCACCGAGCAGGGCATTGACGAAAGTGGACTTGCCCGCGTTGAACTCGCCAACCACGGTCACCAGGAAGAAGGAATCGCGCAGGTCCCGCGCCACGTCCTGCAACTTCTGGCGATCCTCACCCGCATCGTCGCCGAATTCAGCCAGGGTTTCGCCGATGCCCTCCAGCAGCCCAATGCCTTCCAGGCGCAAAACGTCCAGCGCGCCTGTCATCCCGGTTTCAGGGACTGCCATCTTCCCTCCCGACGACCTGGCGCGCTTTGCGCAGCAAGCCCTCAGCACCCAGCGAAGGCAAATCTGCCTCGATCGAATCCAGTTCACGCGTGGCATCCTGCAGCCGGGCGCGTTGCGTCTGGTGCAGTTGCGTCTGGGCACGGACCAGGCGCAACAGTGGCGCCACGGCGTCCCGCCGGAATTGCATGCTCCGCTCCAGCTGCTGGCGCGTCACCTCGCGGAGCAGGTCAATATAGTGCTCGCGCAGGATCAGCAAACGGGCATCCTGCGTAGCCGCGACGGCCTGACCGCGAAGCGGCAGGAATAGCAGGCCCACAAGGGCGATGACCGGCGTGAGCAGCAACAGGGCCAGTATCTCAGGCTCGGCCTTGAGCACCTGGGCGAGGAAAATAGCCGCGACCAGAAGCAAGACTTCAAAGACCACGAGGTAGAGACCGGTATTTCGCAGGTGGCGGTCCAGGACTTCCACATCCGGCCAATTCGCCTCGCGCACGAGGGCGTCAAGCCTGGCGGGCAGATCATCCAGCACCCGCCGATCGTAATTCTGCGGCAGGGCCAGATCGCCGATCATCTTCTGCTGAATGCCCGGCGGCAATGATTCCAGTTCGCGACGGGCATAGCCCACCAGGTCGTCGAGGTCCTGGATGTCCTGTCCTTCCAGGCGCGGCCCGGCGAGGTCGCTGATTGCTGTCAATTCGCTCATGGGGGAGAGCAGACGCTGGTCGGCGAATTGCCGTTCGACATAAGTGCGACCGCCCCGCCGTGTTAATCCACCCAGTCCGATCAGTTCCAGAAAACCGCGACGCAAAAGATCGGGCGCACGTCCCGCAGCATACAACCGACGCAGGGCAACGTTGACCCTTTCGCCGGCATCCACCATGAAATCGCTGACGTTGACGGCAATTCGCTCAATTGCCGCCTCCTGATCCCGGCGTTGCGCCAGCAATTGCTCTTCAATGTTTGCTGCAATGTTTCCGCAATGCAGGGTCGAAGCCTGATTGCTCTTCAGGATCTCTTCCGCTTCGCGCAATGCGTTGCGGGTGATTTGTAGTGACGTGCGCAACTTTTGGCGCAGGAGTTCCTCGTCGCCCAGCTGACCGTCCACATAATCCACGATGCGTTGCATGCCGCTGGCGCGCCAGGCCTGCTCGTCCAGCGCGCCGGCGCGCCAGGCCTCCAGGCCCGACCTGGCCGAAATCGTCCAGATTTCAGGCTCGCTTTCCATTTCGACCCGGCACTCCTCACGCACAAATTCCAGGACTGTGCGCAGTTCGTCTTCTGTGAGCAGGTCAATCTGGTTGACAAGCACGATAACCCGCGTGCCATAGCGTTTCAGTTGCTGCAGATACTTCAAATTCTGCGCCGTCAACGCCTGGGTGGCCAGCATCACCAGAAAGACGATGTCCGCGCGGTGCAGAAAATTGCGCGTGATATCCTCATGGCCGCGAAACACGGACTCAAGGCCCGGTGTGTCGACCAGACTCACTTTCTGCAAAAGTGGAGCAGGGTAAAAGACAGATGTCACGCCGGCATCGTTTTCGAGTGTTTCTTCCTGGTCACCGTAGCGCAAAATGCTGATGTGGTCCGTCGTTGGCGTGACGCCTACGGGCATCAGGTCCTTGCGGCCCGTCACCGCGTTGATGATGCTGGACTTGCCGGCGCCGAAGGGGCCCAGCAGGACGATCAGAAAAGGATGGTCCGCGTGCAACAGGGCGTCGCGCAACTGTTCGATGACCGTGGCGGGAAGCCCGTCCAGTCTCGGCAGGAACTCCAGCAGGGAAGCAATCACCGCGCTCTGGCGGCGCCGCAACGTGTCGTATTGCGCCAACAGCCGATCCCTGTCTCCCTGCATGCCCGTCTCCGCTGTCCGGCAATTCAATCATAATGCGCGTGGCGAAGCGCGGCAATCCTGGCGCTCCTGCTGACGCTACCTTCCCTCATGGCAGGACCGCAGCGGTCTGCAAGAAAGGGGCCTTGCCGGATTCTTCGACGATCGGGGCCTTTCTGCCTTCCCGGCCAGCCAGGCAAATGGCCTGTAAGGTGAATTCTTTCCGATGGTCATCGCTCGCCGATAAGTGGCGGGACTCAGACAGGTTCTGAATCTTCGGTCGCTCTATGAATGCAAGGGCGCAGGAAAAGTCGTACAAGCGTGCATGAGTGGTGATAGGTAGATTCGAACTACCGACCTCGAGATTATGAGTCCCGCGCTCTAACCGGCTGAGCTATATCACCATACTGGAACAGTAGCGGGGGCAGGATTCGAACCTGCGACCTCCGGGTTATGAGCCCGACGAGCTACCTCTGCTCTACCCCGCAGCGTACGCCAAGAATGACATTGCGGGCCGGAGTTGTCAAGTCCCTCTTTGACCGGGCGCTGCCCGCAGGGACGACCTCTGCAATAATGGAATGCAAACAGATGTGCCGGGGACAGCATGCCAGACTTCACCATAAAATCGGACTTCCAACCGACGGGGGACCAGCCACAGGCCGTCGACCAACTCACGGATGGCCTGTTCGCCGGTCACAGGCATCAGACCTTGCTGGGCGCAACCGGCACAGGCAAGACCTTCACCGTCGCCAATGTCATCGAACGCACGCAGCGACCAACCCTGGTGATGGCCCACAACAAGACCCTGGCCGCCCAGCTCTACGCCGAGTTCAAGGAACTTTTCCCGCGCAACGCCGTCGAATACTTCGTCAGTTACTACGATTACTACCAGCCGGAAGCCTACGTACCGCGCCATGACCTTTACATCGAGAAGTCGACCAAAATCAACGATCACATTGAGCGGCTACGCTTGGCCGCCTGTGCCGCCCTGAATTACCGGCGGGACGTGATTGTGGTCGCCTCGGTGTCCTGCATCTACGGCTTCGGCGATCCTGGCGCATGGCAAAGGCTGACCGTCGAACTGAATATCGGTGACGAGATCCGCCGCGATGCCCTGCTGCGTAAGCTCGTCACCATTCAGTACACGCGCAACGACTATGACCTGCGCCGCGGCGCCTTTCGGGCCAGGGGCGACACTCTGGAGATCTTCCCGGCCTACGCCGAGACCGCCTTCCGCATCAACCTGTTCGGGGATGAGGTCGAGCGGATCGTGGAATTCGATCCCCTCACCGGCGAGTTGCTCACCACGCACAGCAGCCTGCTGGTTTACCCGGCACGGGAATACGTCACGGACGTGGAAAAACTGCGTCTGGCCGTGCAGGACATCGAGATTGAACTGCAGCAACAGCTGGAACTCCTGCGTTCGCAAAACAAGTTGATCGAGGCCCAGCGGCTGGAGCAACGGGTGAACTATGACGTCGAAATGTTGCGGGAAGTTGGCTTTACCAGTGGCGTGGAAAACTACTCGCGGCATCTGGAACAGCGCCCTCCGGGCAGTTCTCCCTACACCCTGATTGACTACTTCCCCGATGATTTTCTACTGGTCATCGACGAGAGTCACATGACCGTGCCGCAAATCCGCGCCATGTACAACGGTGATCGCAGTCGCAAGACGGTCCTGGTCGACTATGGCTTTCGCCTGCCCAGCGCCCTTGACAATCGCCCATTGAAATTCGACGAATTTCACGAGCGCACGGGCCAGACTATCTACACCACGGCGACGCCCGGCCCCTACGAACAGGAAAAGAGCGCCGCCGTCGTGCAGCAGATCATTCGGCCTACCGGCATTTTGGACCCGGTCGTGGAAGTACGGCCCCAGGACGGGCAAATCGAGGATCTCTTGCAGGAGGTGGCGCAACGAATCTCTGTGGGTCAGCGTGCGCTGATCACCACCCTGACCCAACGCATGGCAGAGGACCTGGCGGAGTACCTTGTCGAGGCCGGCATTCGCGCCCAGTATCTGCATGCCGAGGTGGACACCTTCGATCGAGTCGAAATCCTGAGGGACTTGCGTCAGGGGGTCTACGATGCTGTCGTGGGCATCAATCTTCTGCGCGAAGGGCTTGACCTGCCCGAAGTCTCCCTGGTGGCCATCCTTGATGCGGACAAGGAAGGCTTCCTGCGTTCCGAAAGCGCACTCATTCAGAACATTGGCCGGGCCGCCAGACACGTTGATGGCAAGGTGCTCCTCTATGCCAGTTACGAAACGCCGTCCATGGCCCGCGCCATTGAGGAAACGCGGCGGCGACGTGAATTGCAGCACGCCCACAATCTGGCGCATGGCATCGAACCGGCGACCATTGTCAAACAGGTGCGGGACCTGACCGACCGCGTTCGCACCATGGTGGAAGAGGACCGCCGCTCCGAGGTCGGCCTGGACGATCTGTCGCCTGGTTCCCTGCCGCCGGAAGAAAAGCAGCGCCTGATTAATGAACTGGAGCGTGAAATGAAGGGCGCGGCCCAGATGCTGGAGTTTGAGAAGGCCGCCATTTTGCGCGATCAGATCATCGAACTGCGCGCGGCATTGGTCTTGCAGCAGGCAGGTGGAGATGCGCTGGAGGCGGAGCGTACGCTGGCGACGCTCGACCTGGACGCTCAGGGCGCGCGGTAACGCCAGATCCCGCCCACCATGGTCCCCAGGACCTGCGTCTCCGGCAGTTTTTCCGGGTCGCACTCCAGCGGGTCACGGTCCAGCAAAACCAGATCTGCCAGGTACCCCGGCGCCAACCGGCCCAGACGATCGTCCATGTGCGTCGCCCAGGCGGGCCCAATGGTGAAGCCCTCAAGAGTCTCCGCGGGAGTGAGCCGCAATTCCGGCAGCCATCCCTCAGGCCCCGGCGAACCGTCGGGCCGACGCCGGGTGATCGCCGCATGGAAGCTCTTCAGGGGTTCAATCGGCTCGACCGGTGAATCGCTGCCCAGGGCAACCCGCGTACCCAGGTCCAGCTGGGCGCGAATGTTATAGGACCACTGGACCCGATTGCCCCAGCCCCACTCCGCGGCGAGGTAATCCGACGTGGCATGCAGGGGCTGCATGGAAGCGACCAGGCCCAGGGACTTCAGCCGGGCGATGTCCTGCGGGTGAATGAGCTGGACGTGTTCAATTCGGTGGCGCAAGTCGCCGGGGACCTGACCGCGACTTGCCTCTTCCAGGCGCGCGGTTTCAAAGACGTCGAGGACGTCGTGAACGGCGCGGTCGCCAATGGCGTGGATGGTGCTGGCGAAACCGGCGGCGCTGGCGCGGCTGACCAGCTCCTGCATTTCTTCTCGTTCAACCACCGCAACACCTAGGTTTTCGGGGTCGTCGTCATAGGGCGCCAGCATGAGGGCCGTGCGAGGACCAAGTGCCCCGTCCGCGAAAATTTTTTGCGCCCCGATCCGGAGCCAGTCGTCACCGAAGCCGCTACGCAGCCCGCTCTTCAGGGCATGATCGATCCACTCGCAGTTGATTTGCTTGGTGACGCGCAGCGCCAGTTCGCCGCGCTCCCGCAGAATTTGCAGGGCCTGCAGACAGTCCGGTCCGTCAAAGTCGTGCAGCCCGGTCAATCCGGCGGCGAGGGCCTTTTGCTGCGCCGTCGTCATAAGGGCGGCCAGTTGTTCGGGGTCCGGCCTGGGGATGCGATCGCTGACCAGGTCCATCGCCGTTTCGAACAACATGCCGTCCGGTTGACCCACGTCGTCACGGCCGATGTAGCCGCCATCCGGGTCAGGCGTACCGGCGCCCAGGCCGCATAAACGCAAGGCCGCGCTGTTGACCCAGGCCGCGTGACCGCTCTTGGCATCCAGACAGACTGGATTCGCCGGCGCCACCCTGTCCAGGTCAGCGGCAGTCGGAAAGCGCGGGTCGGGCCAGAAGTCCTGGGACCAGCCATATCCTGTGATCCATTCACCCGCCGCGCTCAACCGGACTCGTTCGGCGACGCGAGCCAACGCTGCTTCCCTGGAGGGCAACTCAAAGACATCCACTTCCTGCAAAGAACAGGAAGTCATGGCCCAGTGTACGTGGGCATCGGTCAAACCCGGAATAACCTGCCCGCCACCCAGATCGTCCCGAACAGTGTTTGGCCCGGCCAGCGCCAACATGTCCGCGTCAGTACCCGTTGCCACTATGCGCTCGCCAATCAACGCCAGGGCGCTGACACGCAGGCTGGCAGGACTCTGGGTCCGGATTCCTCCGTTGTAGAGGACACGCTCAACGACACTCATGTTTGCTCCAGTAACTTCAGGGCAGCTTGCGCTTCTTCTTTTGTGGGAACGCCCTCAATCCAGGGACGGGTGATGGTGTTGGCGCCCAAATGCGCGGCCACACGGCAAACACCTGGCATGTTGCTGTCCAGCAAGTGGGCACAAGCCAACACGGCGGCAGCAAAAACGTCGCCGGCGCCGGTCGCATTGGTCACCGGAGGACGGGGCGTGGCGTAATCGTAGGGTCGACCATGGCGGTAGCAGGTTCCGCCCCTTTCAGCCCTCGTAACGAATAGCCAGGGCACCTGCGATGCAAGGGCCAGTTCCAGCTCCGGCGCCTCGGCGAAATCCTCTTCACTGAGCACGACGATGTCGACATGGCGCAACGCGTCGGCATCACACCAGTAGCGGAAGCTGATCAGGTCGTCTTCTTCCCTTTGGCGCAACAAACCTTGCGCTGTGAGCAAAACCGTGGAATTCGGGAAGCAGGTCGCCAGGGCGGGGTTAACCTCGCCGGTCAGGGGAGCAAGATGCACCAGCGCAGTGTCGCGCCATGCGGGCGATACGTGACAGGGCCCCAGTGGCGCGGCGACCTCCCGCAGATACTGGGTGCGCTTGCCATTGGCGTCATAAATGTTTTCAAAGGTACTTGTGCTCCCCGAAGGCACAACACAGACCTCTTGCAGGTCTGGACGCAGAGTCTCAAGCAAGGGTTCGCCATGCGCCACGCTGGTCAGCAGGCGCACCTGCAACCCCAGGGCATGCGCTGTGCGACTGGCGTAGGCGGCAGTGCCTCCCAACCGGCGTTCGCCCGCTGGCGTCAGGTCCGCGGTCATGTGACCGATGACCAGACAGGCAGGGCCCATTACCGTGGCGCAGGAATGATGTTGACCTTGCGCGCCTGGCCCTCACCGCTGCTCTCGGTCGTCACGTCCTCCCTTTCGCGCAGGGCCAGATGCACAATGCGCCGCTCGTATGGCGGCATCGGTTCCAGAGCGACCGGGCGTCCCAGACTTGTGGCCTGGTCGGCCATGCGGCTGGCCAAAGCATAGAGTCTGTTCATGCGCCGGGACTTGTAGCCACCCACGTCGACGACGATGTTGGCGCGCCGCTGGAGTTCACGGCTGGTGACCAGTCGAGTGATGTACTGCAGGGATGCCAGGGTCTCCCCCTTGCGCCCGATCAGTACGCTTAGATCGGATTCGCCGACGATGTCCAGCATCCAGGGGGGTTCTTCCCCGTCCGTTGCCTCGGCCCGGCGCACCTCCACATCCGCGCGAACGGCCATGTTTTCCAGTAGCTCTGCCAGCACGACCTTGCCAACTTCAGCATCTTCCTCGAAGTCGCCGTCCTCAAAGGTCGTCGTTTCCATGGCCGCCTGGAACGAAAGGTCACCAGGCGCCTTGTCGGCGACGTTTCCGTCGGCCGTGCTCGCGGGATCCTGCGGCGCCGAAGCGCTGGCCACCCTGGCGTCGGCAGAGCCAGATTCGTCCTCCGTCTCAGACGGGGGAGCGGCGGTGAGCAAACGCAGTCGTACCCGCGCCGGGCGCGAGCCAAGCCCGAACATGCCGCTGGCCGGTTCTTCCAGGACCTCGACCATCACGTCGTCCGGGCCCACGCCCAGCATTTCCAAACCCCTGGCGAGCGCCTGTTCCACGTCGTCGCCAGTCACCTCGATCGATTCTTCCACGTTCATGGTTTGACCCTCATTGCCGTTGCGGGAGACTGCGCACTGGCGGTCTCACCGCTTGCGTGACTTGACCTTGCGTTTGCCGTCACCGGCATCCCTGCGCCTGCGCCGCCCGGTCCCGGTCGACGTGACCGGTGGCTGCGCATCAACGTCCTGACTGTCGGGTTTGCGGGCGAGCCCGCGTCTCAACAGCTTGCGCAGATCAAGTTTCGATTGTCCCATCAGGCTGTACTGAATGATGCCGATGATGTTGGAGATAACGAAATAAATCGACAGGCCGACCGAGAAAGACAGGGAGAAGAAGCCAAACATCAGGGGCATGATGGTCGTCATCGATTGTGTCATGGCCTGGGCCTGGCTGGGCCGCCCGTCCGAACCCGAATTCACTGGAGTGGGCGTGACAGTCAGTTTGGACTGGGCCCAGGTGGTTACCAGCACGAGCACGGGCAAGGCCAGTGCCCAGGTCGGGTTGTTGGTCGGTGGCTGGCTCAAATCCATGCCCAGCCACAGGTTTTCCAGAGGCACGAGATGGTCCAGCCCGGGCAAAAGAAAGCGGCCAGACAGATCGAGCAACTGAAATGGTGTGGCCGCCAGCGTAAAAATAATCGCCTGATAGAGACCAATCAGTATCGGAAACTGAATCAGCAACGGGAAACAGCCGCCGAAGGGGTTGACGCCGTGTTCCCTGTAAAGCGCCATCTGCTCCTGCGCAAGTTTTTCGCGATCGTTCTTGTGTTTCTCCTGCAGCTTCTTCAGTTCCGGCTGCAACTCCTGCATGCGCTTCGAGGAGCGCTGTTGCTGGGCGGTGAGAGGCAGGATCGCCAGGCGCACCAGCACGGTGAAAACCACGATCGACAGTACAACGTTGTGACCCAGAAAAGAATAAAGCAGGGTCAGCAGCGTGATGAAGGGGTTAAGTATGAGATCCCACATGTGGCCTTGTACGCTCCTCCCCTGCGCCGGCGCCTAACGACTGTAGGTCCAGCGACGGTCCCCGTTCTGGACGCCGAAGGCCACCAGGGCCTCCTCGTTCGCCAGCGTGCTCACTGCCAACATGGTTTCAGTATCGGGGCCCCGTTCCAGCAACAACATGTCGGACACGATTTCGCCCACAAGTTCCCGCGAAAAGTAGATGCGTCCGTCATTGCGGCCGAGCCAGTAAAGGTTCTGGTCCCGACCCGCCACGATGACGTACTCTCCGCTAACCACCGGCGCCGCCCGGATGGCCCGTTCGCTGACTACCGCCTGCCAAAGCAGTCGGAAATTGCTCTCCCCGATTTCAAGCGCGTAGACGTTGCCACCCAGGTCCGCGGCATACAGTACGCCGTCAGCGATGGCCGGCGCTCCCCAAACCCAGTCTTCCGTCGAGTATTCGGCCAGGATTTTACCATCCGGCGAGATGGAGAAAATTTTTCGCGAAAAGGTGCCCGTGTACAGACGGCCGTTGTATTCGACAGGGGTTACCGGCGCCGCGCCTCCCAGGTTGAGTCGCCAGATTTCACTGCCGTCGTCCGGGTCAAGGGCGTAAAGATGGTGGTCCAGAGAAGTGAACAGCAGCGCGCCGTTAAAAAACAGGGGGCGGGACCAGATGCTCTGGTCAGTTGCGAAGTCCCAGCGCAGTTGATAGCTGCCGGCTTCCAGCGCCAGCATGCTCCGTTCGGCAGCGACGTATACAAGGTCCTCGCCCGCCAGTGGCGCAGCCAGCACGCGTCCGGGCAGTTCCAGGCCGTCGGCAATCCGTGCATCTGCCCGCGCCAGATTGACTTCAAACAGACGCTCGCCGTTGCTAAGCACCAGCAAATTATCGCCGTCCAGGTTCAATGGATCCGCAAAAAACTGGTTCGGCGCGGCCTGCGGACCGCTGAATTCCCAAAGGCGGGCCCTGCCTTCGGCATCCACCCGCACTTCACCGTCGACGTTGCGCAAGCGCGCCGCCTGCCCGTTGTCCGGGTCGATCAGTGTGATTTTGTCGTTGAAAGTCAGGAAAATGTGTCCGTCATAGATGCTACCAGGGAGGTCCAAAGCGCTCAATTCCGGCCAGCCCGCTTCCTGACGGAAGGGAATACAGGCTGCCGCCACGACCAGGGCAAGCGCCAGCACAAGGAGTGGCGGACGCCACAGGGACCTTTGAGTTGCCGGCCTCTCAGTCAAGGTCTGGCACGGGGTCATAACCGCCCTCATTCAGGGGGTGGCAACGGGCGATCCTTTTCGCGCCCATCCAGCCACCGCGCAACAGACCGTAACGATCGATGGCCTCACTTGTGTAAACCGAACAACTTGGATGAAAACGACAGCTGGAGGGCAATATGCGGGAAATACTGAGCTGGTAAGCACGAATCACCTTCAGCGCCAGCCACTTCACGTCCTGGCTACCTTGCAAGGGTACAAACCGGCCACGCGCATCAGTCGTTGCAATTCCTTGTTCACCTCTGAACCGGTCTGTCCCACCAGCGCAGAATGCGCAACGATCACCAGATCATGCCCTTGCAGCAGTCCCGGATCCAGCGTTCGCAGGGCCTCGCGCAACAATCTGCGAATCCGGTTGCGCTGTACCGCGCCACCAACCTGCCTGCCGGTCACCAGTCCGTAGCGATTGTGTGAACAGCGGCCCCGCAAAACGAATACGCGCATCATTTTACTGCCAAAACGACGTCCGCTTTGGCGCACTCTGCGGAAGTCGGCACCATCGCGCAGGCGCAGACGACGCTCCATGCCGACGTTCAGGCCTTCCAGTTGACCTTTTTGACGTGATTCGGCGTGACTGTTAACTGGTGCCGTCCACGCGCCCTTCGCGCCTTGATGATGCGTCTGCCGCCCCTGGTGTGCATGCGCTGACGAAAGCCATGAACGCGCTTGCGTCGGCGGATTTTGGGTTGCCACGTGCGTTTGGTGGACATTTCGCTGCTCCTGGTCGGTTGCCTGAATTGTCGCGCAAACCAGGCTGCCGTCGCCGGCAGCGGCGAAGTATACATAAGCGCCTGGCCAGGGTCAACCCGTCGCTGGCGCTTGAATGCAACCTGATGCTTCTGTATACTCGCCATGCTCCGCCGGCCGGAGGGATGATGGCAACACCGACCCACTCACCCAGCTTAAGGTCCTTCCTCACGAGGCCGGAAGACCTTGACTTCATAAACAATCTGTTGCTGGAAAAGGAACGACCGCTTTCCACTCTGGCCATCGCAAAACGGCTGATCGAGGAAAGACTGGAAGCCGAGCGGCGGGCATTACTGGAGCGCTTTAGTAATGCCAGCTTTTACAATCCCGCCGCCAGCTTTGAAATTGGGGATCGCCTTATTTTCCCTGCCATGAACTACGCAGCTGGCGTAGTAACAGGAAAACGGGCCGGGACCCATCCGGACCTCGAGCCATTTGTGGTCATTGCCGTCCAGTTCGAGGGGGATGGCCCCGGGCGGGAGTTTGCCAGCTGCCTCAAATCTCCGCACGCTCTCAGTCGGGACGAGGATGATGATGCGCAGACTTTCCCTGGCCCGGCCCTCACCGTCGATGAAATCCTGGAAAACTCCGGTGAAGAATTCATCATGGACCTTGAGGAAAAGCTGCTCGAATCCGGAAACCTGGTGCGCCTGAAGGATGAATGGTTTGTCAGGGAATTGCTGCTGGAAGTCGGTGAGGCGAATCTCAATCTGGCCGAGGCAGTGCTCGACATGTACGCCGGCGGCCCCTTCCAGACAACAGAGATCCTGGAGCAGTTTGGTGGCCTTGCGGGTCCAGCGGCGCTTCAGGAATTCTCAATGAATTACGCGCTGTTGCATGACGACCGCTTTGATGAAGTTGGGCCAACCGGAGCTGTCCTGTGGTTTCTCAGACACATGGAACCGCAGGAAGTGCAGGCCACGCCCTTGCCCCTGCTCTATTTGCGTCTGGAGCATGACCGCAGATTGCTTGACGACGACATGCTCGACCTGGAGGCGGAGATCGATGACGAACTCTCACCGTTGCGCTACGCCGGCGCTGAAATCTCCAGTGCCACCGTTACCCTGATCTATCCGCACCGTCGCCTTGGAACGCTGCCCCTCAACGCCCGCCTGCGCACTTTTTTCCCGACAGCGCGCCGAAGTGAACGCGTGTACGTGACGCTTGTCGACGCCAGGGACGGGGAAGAATTCACCGGCTGGATCGTACGGAAGGCGCGTTACGTTTGCGGCCTTGGCCCTTTTTACCGCAAGTACGGCCTTCCCGTCGGCGCATATATCGAGGTCAGCCGCGACGAGAAGGCCGGACGTATCTTGCTGAATCTGAACCAGTACCGGCCGCGCAAGGAACTGGTGCGATTGATTGCTCCCGTCAACAATCAACTGACCTTTCGTGAAGCGCGTGGCACCATTGGCACCAGCTATGACGAGTTGATGGTGTTGGGAACCGAAGAGCCGGCAGCCGTCGACGCCCTTTTTGAAGCCAACCGGGAGCAGGAAAAGCCTCTGGTTCGCTACGTCAGGGACGCCCTGCGTGCGCTTGCCCCACTTTCTCCCCAGGGCGCCGTGCACCTGAAGACGCTTTACAGCGCGGTCAACGTGCTGCGGCGTTGCCCGCCAGGCCCGTTGATGACGACCCTGGTTTCCAGTGCGGATTTCGACTATGTGGGCGATCACTACTGGCGCGGCGCTCGCAGGGAACGTGCGCGATGACGGTCAGCAACGGGTATTCCGGCTTTCTCATCAAGCCCACGCTCAGGACCCGCTTTTACGTCGATTACGACTGGTGGCAACGCAGCCAGGAAGACCTGCGCATTTATCTGCTCAGCCACATTCAACCTGTACAGCGGGAACGCCTGTCGAAGAATTCCCGGAATGCCTGGATTGACTTCATCGATCCGGATACCGGCGAGGTTTTTCGGATGGACGAACTCACTTTCGCCATTCGCCAGGCTGCGCTGGCCCCGGACTTCATCAATCCGCAAACTTCCCTGGTAGACAGCGTCTTTCGTGTTTTCCTGGCCAATGACAACGAACCTCAAAACCCGCTCCAACTGGCCGAACTCACCGGACGCAGCGCCACCACGATTCTGAAGACCTTCGGCAGTACTCGCATCTACAAGGGCATTCGGCCCTGGCTACCGGAAGAAACAGACGCTGATTGATGAGCCGCGTCACAAACCTCGACAGTGCCGCAAAACGCCGCAATCAATGCCGACGCACAGTCGCGGAAATGCTGCGCCGGCTTGGCCAAAAGTCCCATGTTGATGACGAAGCGCGCGACATGGTGGCCCTGATCGTATTTTCCCTGCATGAAATTGATGAAGGAATCGAACAAAGTGCAAGAGCCTGGGAGCAGCGAGATTACTGGTACAAGGCTGAGGCATTGCGCCAGCGCTGGAACTGGACCCGCAGAAACGCCGCGCAGTTGACATTCATGCTTCATGAAGATGACACAGAACAAATCCCGGCTGCCGTCGCCAGCCTGTTCCCGCATTTCAGCGACATCCGGATTAATCGTTACATGCGGGGCGCGGACCTGTGGCGCGGTTGTTTTCGACGTCTGATGCAGTTGCCCCAATCGCATACGGCCGGGAGTTAACCGAACACTATTCCCAGGTCGCGCGCCATTTGAACCATGTCGCCGAAAGGATCGACGCGTTTCATGCAAAGTGCCCTGGACAAGGGTATCGTGACAATCCCTGTGCCCTGCAAGGCCACCATGTGGCCCCAGCATTCCTTCTCCACCAGATGCGTCGCTGCCGATCCAAAGCGTGTCGCCAGCCAGCGATCGCGGGGGGTCGGTCGCCCGCCCCGCTGCAAATGGCCCAGCACGGTGACACGGACTTCAGCCTCGGTCCTGTCAGCCAGCAGATTGCCAACCCGGTGCCCTATGCCACCCAGTCGGCCTTCGGACCCGTTGCGCCCCTTTATGTAATACATTTGGTCGCCCCCGACCGGTGCCGCGCCCTCCGCCACCACGACCAGACTGTAGCGCCGCCCTTCGGCCTGTAACTGGCGAATCTTCTCGCTCACGACGTCGATACGAAATGGAATCTCGGGGATCAGTATGGTGTCGGCACCGCCTGCCACGCCCGCCTTGAGTGCGATCCAGCCCGCGTGCCGCCCCATCAACTCCAGCACCATGATGCGGTGATGACTTTCTGCAGTGGTACGCAACTTGTCCAGCGCTTCCGTGGCGGTCTGGATGGCCGTGTTGAAGCCAAAGGTGACGTCCGTTTCGCTGATGTCGTTATCGATCGTCTTGGGGACGCCGACGATGGGAGCGCCCAGACGGGCAAGCCGGTGCGCTATGGCCATGGTGCCGTCTCCACCGGCGACGATCAGGGCATGCAACTCGCTTCCGGCAATCCGGGCGATCGCCTCATGCGACACGTCGACCACTTTTTCGCTGCCATCCGGTTGACGCACGCGCTGGGCAAAGGGACTGCCGCGGTTGGCGGCGCCCAGAATGGTACCGCCCTGCGCCAGCAGGTCGCGAACATCCTCCGTGCCGAGCAGAATCGCGGGAGTACCGGCATACAGACCGTCAAATCCATTGCGGATGCCCAACACATCCCAGTCGTAGCAACGGGTCGCGGTCAGCACGACAGCGCGGATGACTGCGTTCAGGCCTGGCGCATCCCCGCCGCCTGTCAGAATGCCGATGCGCTTTTTCATGTCCCTGCCCCTTGTTTGGGCACGCAATTTGCAAATAAGGCAAGCGATGCCGACAAGCATACCACTTTCAGGCAGACAGATGTCCGGTACAACCTGACATCCATTGTTACATTTCTGTGCATGTTGCCCGACAACCAGTATACTTACTGCACTGGTTTGGCCAGAGAGTGTTGATTGTTGGCATTTCAGGACCCGGATGGTCAGGCAAATTGAACGCACAAGCATAGAGGACGTGCGCAAGCAGGCGCTGCCCCTCGGTACGCACGTCGTGGCAGGCAATGCGCAACTGGGCCGCGCAGTCACCTGGGTCAGCGTCATTTACCCCGAATACACGCCTGCAACGAGGATGCCTTATCCTGGTGAACTACTGCTGGTTGCCAGCCAGCCTCGAGGCCATGGCAGTGCCAACGGAGAGATTGAGGCCCTGAGACACGCTTCCACCATTCAGGCCTCCGCCATTGTCTTTTGCGATCCTCCCGCACCAGCTGTCATGGCCGAGGCGAACAACCGACGCATCCCATTGCTTGTTCTCCCCGAAAACAGCAGTGTGCGAATGGTCGAGCAGGCAATTGTCCGCCTGCTTGTTGACCACAAGGGGCAATTTGAGCAACGAGGTGCACAGATCTATCGACAATTGACGGGAATTTCCTCAAGCAATGGCGGCCTTCAAAAAATGACCGACGCCATGTCACAGCTTTCGGACAAAACTGTGATACTGCAGGACAAGAACCTGAGTGTGTTGAACCGCTCGCTGCAGCCACAGTTGCAAAACTCCTGGGAAGAAATCGAACAGTTCCTCGCCCGCCACGACAACGTTCCGGCGGAGTTTCAGGACCGCTATCGAATTGCAGATACAGCTCCGGCAGTTCTGATGCAGGCCATTCCGAGGCCTGGGTTGGCCAGGTTGATCTCACCGGTCATCGCCGGCGAAATCGGCCGGGGCTACCTTTCCATCATCGGCCCGGACACAGAGCTTGATGACATCGACACCCTGGTGACGGAACATGGTGCCGCCGCCTGTGCCCTGGAAATGGCGAAGGCCAAGGCCGTCAGTGATACCGAAAAACGCCTGCGCGGCACATTTCTGGACCGTTTGCTGTCCGGCGATGTAAGTCAACAGGAAGCCATCGGACAGGGCGTGCGTTTCAATCACGACATGAGCGTCCCGCACACTGCCCTGGTGCTCAACTGGCTGGGTGAGCAAGCGCCTTCGCTGAGACGTCTCGAAACCCTGGTCAGGTGGGTTGTCTCACGCCATCGATTCGACGCTCTGGTCTGGCATCGGGAGAGGGAACAGGAAGTGCTGGTCTTTTTCGCGCCAGACGGCAACAACCCCGTGGATTCAGGCCTGACCCTGGCCCAGAACTGTTGCAACCAGGCGCGTCAGCAATACGGCGGCAGCCGTATCGCCACAGGTCTGGGTCAGATGGTGCGGGAAGTCAGTTCCTGGCGCAACAGTTATCGTGACGCGCGTCAGGCGCTGGATCTGGCACAACGCCTGCAGACCGACATTCCCCTTTACATTGGTGACCTTGGCGTCTTCCAGTTGATCCTCAGCCTGTCTGACAGAGACCGGCTGGTGGAGTTTTGTGATCGCAATCTGGGGCCCCTGAGAGAATACGATCACCGGCAGCATGCCGATCTCGTCAAGACCCTGGAAGCCTTTTTTCATTGCAATGGCAACCTGAGCCAGACTGCCGAAACTCTGATCGTGCACCGCAACACTCTGCTCTACCGCATGAATCGCATTGAGGAAATCGCCGGCATCGACATGAAACGACCGGAAACCCGGCTGGCACTGCACTTCGCGCTGACCATTCGACGTCTGCTTTCGCTCTCCTGACCCAGGATTCTGGCGGCATTTCTGTGAAAATTTGCACTTTTGCCAGTTTGCGCTAAACTGTGCTTGTGACCGTGTACGTGGTACACTACGAGCATGCGGATGAACCTGTCAAAGCGGGCAGGCACTGTTGGCCGCGTGCTTTCTGCCATGCCGTGCACTTCAGGGCAGTCAGGTGACGCCAAACATGAACAGCAGACGGCAATCCCAGGTGAATTCAACCGGTAATTTGCACCCTCTCGACCGTGACGAACGCGATGCCTGTGCGTTGATCTGCGCTGTCCGCAAGGGCGCCGAGGCCACGCATGGTAACGTGAAACGCACGATTGAGGCGCTGGCGCGCATGGGTCATCGCACCGGATACATTGACGGCGAAGGGGACGGCGTCGGGATTCTCACCGACATCCCGCGTCAACTCTGGACCCGCAAGCTGGCCAAGGTTGGATTGCGCTCCTCCCTCGCCTCCAGTTCCCGCTTCTGGGTGGCGCACGTTTTCATTCCCACCACCACGTTGAGCCGGGCCGAGCAGCTCGTCGAAAAGATCATCATGGAGATCACGGCTGCCGGCCTGGAAACCCTGCTGGACATGCCGGGACAAGTTGACTCCAATGTTTTGGGACGCAATGCCGAGAAGAGCGCGCCGATCTTTTGGCAAATCGCGGGTGTCAACGGCAAGGTAGCCAGGAATGATCTGGAAGCGACGCTATTTGGTCTAAAGACACGTCTGGAAAGCGAACTGGATATCCATTTTCCATCGTTTTCCTCGCACAGCGTTGTCTACAAGATGCAGGGCACGGTTGAAATCCTGCGCCGTTACTATCCCGAACTGCGCGATCCGGACTACGCCTCGACGGTCACCCTGGGGCACGCCCGTTACAGCACCAACACCAACCCGGTCTTCGAACGTGCCCAGCCCTTTGACCTGCTGGGGCACAACGGTGAATTCAATACGATTTCGCGCTTCCGCATGGAAGCTGCCATGCTCGGCATCGAGTTGAACAGCGCGAATTCCGACTCGCAGGATGTTGACCGCGCCATCTCGGCGCTTTGCCATGATTTCGGCCTGGACCTGATCGAGGCCATGGAACTGGTTTTTCCTCCCTTTGAACATGACCTGATTCGCAATTCCCCCGAAATCCGCAGTATGTACCAGCAGATGCGCAACAGCTTCGGCCCCTTTGCCCAGGGGCCCTCCGCAGTTGTCGCACGACTGGGCGAGATGGCCGTTTTCAGTGTGGATGCCCTCGGCCTGCGACCGCTCTGGTTCGGCGATACCGAAAAGGAATATTTCGTCAGCTCGGAGCGCGGTGTCTATCCGCTGGACATGATGTCGTCAGATCCGCGACCACTGGCGCCGGGCGAAAAGATCGCCTTGCGCATCGAACAGGGTCGGGGCATCGAAGTCCTGGACTACCCCGCCATACAGCGGCACGTATTGCAGCGTTTTCGTTCGCGCGGGATTCATTTTTCCTGGATGTCGGGCAGAATTCCGGCCCTTCTGAACAGCAATGGACAAAAGGGACAGAACGGCCTCTCCGAAAACGGGAAGCGCCTCACGGGGACCAATGGCGACCAGCCCGTCCCCGTTGAGCCTCAGAGCCCCGTCATTGCCGTTGTGCAACCGACCGGCATCAATCCTGCTGACGCCGCGGGCACCGCCGTTCAGGTGCAAACGCTGGAACGCAAGGTGGCGACTGGAGAATTACTGCCCTGGATGGCAGAGGCCACACCGGTCAATCTGAAGGTGCTGGCCGCCATGGGGTGGGAACGCTACCACACCAGCCTTGTCGACAGCATGGTCGACAACGAGAAGGAGCAAATCGGCTCTCTGGGATGGGACGGACCGCTGGCCGCCATGTCTCGCACGCGGTCAAACATGACGGACTTTTTCAAGGAAACGGTGGCCGTCGTCACGAACCCTTCGATCGACCGCGAACGCGAGCGCTCGCAGTTCTCAACCCGGGTATTGCTTGGTGCGCGGCCCAACATCGGTCAGGCTGCCACCGAAGAGGACCGTCTTCTTGAGCTTGAAACGCCCATGCTCGTCGGCGGTCACCCGGGCCTTGCTCCCGCCGAAGTCATGAGGGAAGTTGCCAAAGCGCAGGGGACCTGTCTGCTGGAAGACATCTGCGATCACTACGGCGAGGCCTTTGTTCGCCTGCCCCTGGTCACAGAAACCGGCGAAAGTGTGGAAGAAGCCCTTAAACGTTTTCAGCAAGGTGCAATTGACGCCGTGCGTTCCGGCACGCGTTGTCTTTTACTGGATGACGAGGAATCGCTGGCTGGTGACGGACTTTGGGTGGATCCCGCGCTGGCGACCGCCGCTGTCGACAAGGCCCTGCGTGAGGCGCCGGATACGCCCAATTTGCGCCGACGCACCGGAATCATTTTGCGCTCGGGCGCCCTGCGTTGCCTGCACGATCTGGCCCTTTGCACCAGCCTGGGCGCCAACGCCATCGCTCCCTATGCCATTTACGCCGTCGCTCTCAAAAGGGCGCCGCGCCCCTCCCGGAAACCCCTGGGTCCTGAAGAGCAACTGCGATCTCTCAACGCCACCGTTCGCATTTTGACCGCCGGCCTGCAAAAGGTCACGTCGACCATAGGATGCCATGAGTTGCGGGGGTACGGTCATTCTTTCAGTTCCGTGGGCCTTTCGGACAGCGTGGCCGAACTCTTCGGCACACCCAATTATTTTGGCTCGGCGGAGCGCGGCCTGACCTGGGCAGCCATTCAGCAGGACGCCGAGGCCAGGGCCAGCGACCTGCGTGGGGACACGCGCGCCAGGCTGGCCAATGCCGACCGCTTCTACCCGAAGATGTGGAAGAAAGCGGAGTCCGTCGCCCACGGTGAACTTTCCCTTGAAGAATACACGGAAGTCCTGCTCAATCTTGAGGACACCATCCCGATTGCCGTGCGTCACACGCTGGGCCTGAAGGAAAGCAGCGATCCTGTCGATCCGCAGGAAGTCGATACGACAGTTTCCGGCAAGGGCCGGCGCCATTCCATGCCGGTATTGATCACCGCCATGTCTTTCGGCTCCCAGGGCGAACTGGCCTACCGGGCCTACGCCGAAGCCGCCAAACGGCTGGATATCCTCTGCGTCAATGGGGAGGGCGGCGAACTGCCCGAGTTGATGGGGTTGTATCCGCACAATCGAGGTCAGCAGGTTGCATCCGCCCGTTTCGGCGTCAACGTGGCCTTCCTGAATTCAACCGGCCTGATCGAAATCAAGATTGGACAGGGCGCAAAGCCGGGAGAAGGCGGTCATTTGCCCGGCTTCAAGGTCACCGAGCAGGTCGCCGCCGCGCGCCAGACTGTGCCCGGCGTTGGTCTGATTTCTCCCAGCAACAACCACGATCTTTATTCCATTGAAGACCTCGCCCAGCTTATCGACGAACTCAAGACAGCCAACACCAACTCCCGCATTTCTGTGAAGATTCCGGTTGTCCCGGGTGTCGGCATTATTGCAGTGGGCATTGCCAAGGCCGGGGCTGACATCATCGCGTTGACCGGCTACGAGGGTGGCACGGGCGCGGCCCGCGCGCACGCCCTGCGTTACGTCGGCTTGCCGGTGGAAATCGGCCTGTGGCTTACCCACCGCGCGTTGATCGAAAGTGGATTGCGCGATCGCGTGGAACTGTGGTGCGATGGCGGCATGAAAAGCGGCCGGGACGTGGTCAAGATGATGTGCCTGGGCTCGGACCGAGTGGGTTTCGCGACTCTGGCCATGGTCGCCATGGGCTGCACGATTTGCCGCAAGTGTCAGGAAGGCACCTGTCACGTCGGCATCACAACGCATATCAAAACGAAGGAAGAGGCGAAGGCCCAGGGGCTTCCTTCCTTTCAGCCTCGTGATTACGAAGCGGCCGTCACAGGTATCTGCAATGTCTTCGACATGCTGGCAGAAGACATTCGCAAGTGGACGGCACGTCTGGGCATGACCAGGACCCAGGACCTGGTCGGGCGCGTCGACCTGCTCACGCAAACGACCCTGCAGGACCGTCTTGATCTGGACGTGCTCATGGAACCTGTGCCGGCGGTCAAGAAAACTCGAATTCAGAAGGGCGTCGGACGCCTGATCACGCGACCTCGCAATACCCTGAGCAAACAGATCACCCAGGAACTGGCAGAAAACGCCGCCCTTGGCTTCATCGAAATGACTTACGACGACGAAGGTGTGATGGCCAGCGACCGCGCCCTGGGCACGCATTTGTGCGGCGCGCTTAAACGTGGCTTCCCCAATGCGCACAAGATGGAAAACATCCATCTCAGCTTCAGCAACTCCGCCATTGCCGGCAACGGACTGGGCGCTTTCACTGACGCGCCGGTCAACATTCTGGTGGAAGGCGGCGCCCAGGATGGCGTAGCAAAGTGCGCCCGGGGCGGCAACGTCACGATTCTCAAGGGCCTGAATCACAACGGCCGCCTGCTGGATGGGTCCGTGGGGAAGAGTTTCGCCTACGGAGCACAGGGTGGCTTTTTCATCGTGCAGGGTTGCGCCGATACCCGCGCCTGTATCCGGTTTAGCGGCGCGGACGTTGTCTTTGGCGGAGAACTTGGCGAACCCCTGCGTGATGACCTGGGCGGAATCGGCGCCCGCGCGCACCTCAAGGGTTACGCCTTCGAGTACATGACCTCCGGGCGGGCCCTGGTGCTTGGCGATCCTGGCCCCTGGATCTGCGCCGGCATGACCGGCGGCGTGATTTATCAACGCATTCAGCCAGAAATGAATCTGACAGTGGAAGCTATTCGCAGCCGGATTGCTCCAGGCGCCTCTGTAGACATTTATTCGCTGGACGAGACCGGCACCAGCGACGTGCAGGAAATGCTCGGCATCTACATCAAAACGCTGGAAGACAACCGCCAGGCAGATGCCGTGCAGCACCTGTACAATCTAAAGTCCCGGCCGCAGGACTATTTCATCCGAATCGCGCCACTGCTGCACGAACCGGAACAGTAAGAGACCCGTCGGCCGGGGACGGGGCTTTTGCAACTTTTCTGCCCTCAATCCGTAACAGGATATTGAGGGTTTGGGCGGAGGGCAGTTCCCGTGAAACGAAAACTTTACCGTTCACTCAGTGATCGTCAGCTGGCCGGAGTCTGCGGCGGTCTGGCGAGTTTCCTTGGCGTTGATGCCACGATAACGCGCCTGCTCTTACTTTTCCTGGCGCTGGCCGGCGGGCCAGGCGTGCTCGTCTATCTGGTCATGGTCGTTGTCGTGCCCGTAGAGCCGCGCCGGATCATCTTTGAAGAGGAACAGGCCCGGTCCTGAGTCATCGGGCCTCACTACGCTGAATTTTGCACGCCGGGAACAGTCGCCAATACTCGCTGGATCTTGAGCGCCAGGTGCAGGATCAGACGATTCTCGGCATCATCCAGGTTGAGATTCGTCAGCTTCCTGATGCGTTCAAGCCGGTAAACCAGCGTGTTGCGATGCACGTCCAGCTCCTTTGCGGCCCGCGCCAGATTGCCATTGGCCTGAAAAAAGCCGTTGAGCGTTCGAATGTACTCTCCCTGACGCCGACCGTCGTGTTCCAGCAAGGTCGCCAGGGTGGCATTGTGGAATTGCTCCAGTTCCTCCAGGTTGTGTTCTTTCAGCGCCAGCAGCAACTGGTACAGTTTCAGGTCTCCATAGTAGGTCACCTGATTGGTGTCGCCCAACTCATTGGCGATTCCCAGGGCATCGCGCGCCTCACGCCATGCTTCTCTCATGGCCGCCAGGCCAGATCCCGGACGACTGATGCCAACGTCCACGTGACCGGTCTTCATCCTGGTCGCTAACAGAACCTGCTGCTCGCCAATGATGTCGCGGATGCGCGAGGCGCGCGCGCCATTGCTAATGGAGTAGAGCGCGACGATCATGTCGACATATTGCCCGACCGCCCCGTCCATTTGTCGCCGTTGCATGTCGTCGCGTATCAGACTGGAGAGCGATTCCAGCGAATCGTTGCCGGCCCCGCCCGGGATGCGGAACACGGAAACCATGCAGGGGCTGTCCGTGTCGAATCCCGCCTGGCGCGCGCGAGATGCCATCATGTCATCATCCGCCTGAACGCCACTCAGCCACATTTGCACCCAGTCTCCGCGAGTCTGTTCCACTGCAACAGCAATGGCGCGGTTGCGCGCCAGTTCTATGGAGCAGACGTCCGCGCCGTGGCCGAGCACAAGACGCGGAAACTCTTCCAGTGTGCCGCCCCTGGCCAGCAGGGAGAGCCAGCCTGCCACGCGTTTTTCCACCAGCAGGACCGTCGTGAAGCCCAGGGGGCTGGCAACAATGTTGCCCTCGCTGACGGGCGCTTCCCTCTGCAACCAGGTCTGAAAGGTCCTGAGCATGAATTCCTCGGATTCGTCCCTCTCAGGGAAGCGGCGCTTCAGGTTGGGAGAGACCCTGGCGCGAAGCACGCCGGCCTCATCGTGGAGAACCACAGTGCAGGCAGTCGCCCGCGCGACGATTTGCAACAGGCTGGCAAGATCGTGGTTTTCGGCCGCCCGGCGCGTGAGTTGCCGCTGGATCTCCTGGGCACGCTGGTTGAGTTGGGCCGCCTGATTCACGATCAGGGCGTTTACAGCCCGTTCCGCACTGGGAAGATTGCAGTCCGGTGGCAAGGCGAGCAGACAAACGTCGCGGCTGGCGGCGCAGGAACGCGCTTCATCAGGGATTTCATCACGCACGGCTATTACCTGCACGCCGGCGCCGGCGAGGCTGTCAATGACTTCCGCCAAGGTGATGCGGCTGTTGTAGGCGCGTAACATGCCCATCGCCAGCAACACCATGTCCCCGCTGGAGACGTCCGGCAAGGCAGGGGGCTGCGCGCGAATGGTCACGGACCAGTTGATTCGGGTCGCTTCTGAACCACTTACGAGGGTCGTGCCCAGGGGCAATGCGAACTGCAACAAGGCCTGCACGGTAACAGCATGCGTCAACGACACGGGTTTCCCTTTCCTTCCCTAGCCGTTCGAAGTCCAACTGAGTTCAGCCATGGAACATTCTTACAAGGGCCACAGGAACAGTCCAGCATTTATGCCATGATTGTGAAAGTTATCTCATAACGGAGGGGAAATGCAAGAAATATATCCAGTCCAATGCGTTCCATTGGTTGTTGTCGCCAGGCATTACTGTTGGAGTTGCTTGATCCCCAGGAGCATTCGACTGGAGTCTATCCGGAATTCGGCCTGAAGCCAGTCACCATCCAGATCGCCCCGTTCCATCTGGTCGCAAAGAGTCTCGCCGCAAATGCTGTCGCCAAAGTGGGCTATGGCCTCCGCCAGCTCGCCTTCCGCCCTGTAGCGGATGGCAATGCGGTCATTGAGCCGGAAATCCGCCTCGCGCCTGAGATTCTGCACGCGTCTCACTACCTCCCGCGCCAGGCCCTCTTCTCGCAGTGCCTGGTCCAGGCGTACGTCCAGAATGGCGGCGCTGCCCCCTTCGGCAGCCAATACGTAGCCTTCCGGCACCTCGTTGCTGACGTGAACCTCCACCTCTTCCGGCAAGATTTCGAATTCCCTGCCATCCTGCTGCAGATTCAACGGCGTGCCGGCCAGCAAGGTCGCTGCGTGGTTGCGCAAGTCACCCTGTTTGCCTTCCCGAAGGGCTGACTGAATGAGCCTGAAGTCTGCACCGAACTTTTTGCCCAACAGTTGCGGCAAGGGATTGATCCGGACCACTTCATGCATCAGATTCTGTGTGTCGGCGCTGAAGAAAGCCGCCTGCTTTACGTTCAATTCCTGGTGGACAAGATCGGCAAGAGCTTCCAGCGCATTCGGGTCCGCTTCTGGCCGCAGCACAAAGGCGGCGCTGGCCAGTGGCTGCCGGACCTTGATGCCCGCCTCGTTGCGGGCAGCCAGCCCAAGGCTAACCAGTTGGCGCAACAGACGCATTTCGTCCATCAGGGCGGGCCGTATGACGCCCGGGTCTACTTGCGGCCAGCGTGACAAATGCACACTGGGTGGCGCTTCGGCATTGTCACTGGCCACCAGATTTCGGTACATCGCCTCGCTCAGAAATGGCATGGCCGGCGCGATCAACTGGCTTACCGTGACCAGGCATTCGTAGAGCGTGGCATAGGCTCCGGCCTTGTCCGTATCCTGTTCGTTTTTCCAGAAACGGCGTCGACTCAGGCGCACATACCAGTTGCTCAGGGCCTCTACAAAGGCCTGCACGGGACGCGTCGCATTGGGAGCATCGTAGTTGTCGTAGGCTTCCGTCACGGTCAGGATGGTCTGATGCAGTTCAGACAGGACCCATCGGTCCAGCAGGTCCCGGTCTTCAACCGCCGGGCGCGGACTGTTGGGTGTCCAGCCATCAAGATTGGCGTAAGTCACCAGGAAGCTGTAGGTGTTCCACAGCGTTGACCAGAACTTGCGCACGACTTCGGCGACCATTTCGGTTGAGAAGCGCTTGTTGTCACCGGGCGGGCCGGCTGTATAGAAATACCAGCGCATGGCGTCCGCGCCCTGGCTTTCGATCACCTCCCAGGGGTCGACGACAATGCCGCGGCTCTTGGACATTTTCTTGCCCTCATGGTCCAGGATGAACCCGAGGCATATCACGTTGCGGAAAGATACTTCCTCAAAGAGCATCGAACTGATGGCGTGCAGCGCAAAAAACCAGCCGCGCGTCTGGTCAACCGCCTCGCAAATGTAGTCGGCCGGGAACTGTCCCTCAAATTCAACCCGCCCCTTGTGGGGATAGCCCCACTGGGCCAGAGGCATGGCGCCACTATCAAACCACACGTCGATGACTTCCGGTGTGCGGCGCATGGTCCCGCCGCCATTGGGGTTGGCGAAGGTGATCTCGTCGATCCAGGGTCGATGCAGATCGAGCTCCGGCAGTTTGCGGCCGGCGAGTTCCTCAAGTTCCGCCAGGCTGCCTACGCAAATCATGTCGCCGGTACTGTCATCGATCCAGATGGGCAAGGGCGTGCCCCAGTAACGTTCACGCCCCAGAGACCAGTCTTTCAGGTCTTCCAGCCAGTTGCCGAATCGTCCGTCACGTACGTGCTCCGGCACCCAGTTGATGGTCTGATTCAGATCGATCAGCGCCTGGCGGCACTCGGTTGAACGAATGAACCAGGTCTCGCGGGCGTAGTACATTAGCGGGACATCGTCGCGCCAGTTGTGCGGATAACTGTGCTCGTAGGTGCCGACGCGGTACATCAACCCGCGCTGCGTGAGGTCGCGAATGATCTCCCTGTCAGCATCCTTGAACCACATGCCGGCGAAGGACCCGGCTTCCCTGACGAAACAGCCATCTTCCACCACCGCCCGGAAAAGGGGCAGGTCATGTTCCTCACCCAGGGCCATGTCGTCGACGCCGTAGGCAGGGGCAACGTGTACGATGCCGGTGCCATCGTCTGTGCTGACAAAGTCCGCCGTGACCACGTAGGCATGGTCCTTTTCGGCGGGCAGGAAGCTGTAGAGCGGCTCGTAACGCAGCCCGGCAAGTTCCCTTCCCGAAAGGTGGCGCACGACCTGATAGCGTTCCGGCTCAACCAGCACCTGCGCCAGCAGCTTTTCCGCCAGGATGAGTTGCTCGGGGTTGCCCTTGTCGTCCGGCCCTTCCACCTGTACGTAAGCGATATCCTCGCCGACGGCCAACACGGCGTTGCCCGGCAGGGTCCAGGGAGTCGTCGTCCAGGCAAGCAAGGAAACGTCCGGTTGTCCTTTCAGGCGAAAGCGAACGAACACCGAGGGATCGGTGACCGTCTTGTAGCCCAGCGACACCTCATGGCTGCTGAGCGGCGTACCGGAGCTGGGGCTGTAGGGCACGACCTTGTGCCCGCGGTATATCAGCCCCTTGTCCCACAACTGGCGCAGGATCCACCACACACTTTCGATGTAGTCGTTGGTGAAAGTGATATAGGGGTTGTCCAGATCTGCCCAGAAAGCGATGCGCTCGGTCAACTGCTCCCAGTCTGTAATGTAGCGCTGTACACTGGCGCGGCACATGTCGTTGAACGCGGCAACGCCAAAACTCTCGATGTCTTCCTTGCTCCTGAGGCCCAGTTCCTTCTGGACCTCGATCTCCACGGGCAGGCCATGCGTATCCCAGCCACTGCGACGCAGGCAGTAATAGCCCTGCATCGTCTTGTAACGCGGGAACATGTCCTTGAAGGCGCGTGAAAGGACGTGATGGCTGCCGGGCTTGCCATTGGCGGTCGGTGGTCCTTCATAGAAGACGTAGCCTGGCCCACCTTCACGTTCGTCCATTGTGCACTGGAAAATCTGTTGGTCGCGCCAGAAATCCAGTTGTTCCTGTTCGAGCCTCTGAATGTCGACCCGGGAGTTAACGTCCCTGAACATGGTTCATTCCTCTCTGTCTGTTGCCAACAAGGTTGAACGCCACATGGAGAAGCGTCACCGTCGGCGCGGAATGAACCGCGGCGCGAGCAAATCCCTCGCTGCCACGCAATCACCTCCTGCTCGTGTCCGTTCAGAGTGATAATAATCCCGTCAGGGTGACGAATTCAACCTCAGAGTTTCCTGGCAGTAAGAGCTGTGTCCAGAAGGGACTGCAGGGCGCGACCATAATCCGTTGACGCGTAACGGCCTGCCTGAGCCTCGAGCCAGGGCAATCCCTCCTGCAACAGCCCTTCATCCGGCCCTGCGGCAGCGTCTGCCCGCTGCAATAACAGCTCCGCGATCAGCCGACGACCGGAATCCCTGGTCGCGTCCAGTCCGGTTTGCAGATGCACTACGGCCGACCTGACGTCACCCGAATGGTAATGGGCCTCGCCCAGGTCCAGCGCCACCACCTCCGGCGCACCACGTTCAATGGCAGTCTCGAAGGTGTCGGCGGCCTCCGCATAGCGGCCCCGCGCCAGCAGGGTGCGACCCAGGCCGGTAAGCGGAAAGGCGTGTCGCGGTGATGCGGCCTGCGCCTCACGCAAGACGGTCTCGCTCTGCTCCAGCAAGGCCCTCATGCGCAGGGCGTTTCCCAACAGGGTGAGTGAACGCATGTCGGCGCGGCCAGCAGCGCGTCGGGACTGCAGCAGATCGCAGGCTGCTTCGAAGTCTCCGTCCAGATACAGGCGCTGCGCGCGGGTCCAGTCGCTGAGCATGCCGCGCCAGGCCCACAGGAATACCATTTGCAGGCCCAGCCCCAGGCCACAAAGACCAGCCAGTGCCGGGCGTCGCAGCGACTCCGGGCCGGCAAGCCACAGTAAGAGCAGAGGTATAAGCGCCAGCAAACCGAGTTTCAGCGACAGGCGGGCGGGACCTTCCCAGCGCTGCAGCCCGCGCCAGAATTCAATCAGAATGTGAATCATTGCCGAAAGCGCAGTTGGCCATGCATAGCCTCAATCGAGCCCGTCCAGCGCAGCGTCGTCGTTCATCAGCGCACGGGCCAGCTGAATGTCGTCTTCCAGCGCCTTGCGCAGGGTTGCGGCCTGTTCATGCGCCAGCAAGCGCTGCCATTCTTCCAGTCCCTTGCCTTCCCGTCGCAAGTGTTGCAGGGCCTCTTCCGCCCCTGCCCTGTCACCCAGGCGTATTTGGGCCCGCACCAGATAGAGGCTCAACAAGAGGCGATGACGGGCGTCCGGCACATTGGCAGCCAGGGCCTGACCAGCGTGCTCAAGCGCAGGACGCGCCAGACCGAGGCGGTCCTCAATCATCCCCTGGTTGTAACTGGCAACCCAGTCGCCTGGCACCAGACGGGCCGCCTGACGGGCGGCTTCAAGCGCTTCCTGATGCCGCCCTGCCTGAAGCAATACTTCGCTTAGACCATTCCATGCACCGGCATCGCCTGGCGCCAAACGAGTCATGCGACGGTAGTCACGGCTCGCCCGCGAGAGATTGCCATCGAGCCGCAGGATTTCCGCGCGCAAACGGTAATGGGCTGCGACTTCCGGCTCAAGCTTGACGAGTTCATCCATCGCCGCGAGCGCTTCTCCGTGCTGTCCTTGCCGCAGCGCCCGAATGGCGATCCGGAGCTGCCGCGGTTGTCTGGGCCTAAAGAGAAACCAGCCGGCCAATGCCCATCCCAGGGCCACGCCGGCCAGGGGCAACCTGAGGTTGGCCTCAACAACCAGAGTCAAAACCAGGGCCAGGGCCACCGGCAGCAAAATGATGATTGCGCGCCAGCGTGAAGAGGGATCAAGCCCGGAGACATAAATGACAACTGCACCGACAGGCACGCTGAACGCCAGCAAGGTCTGCAGCGGGGTTATCCAGGGATTCTGCGTGGCATCCAGGGCGTTGAGCACCAGACTGGCCAGGCCGGTCAGGGCAATCAGCAGGAAAACGGCGCGCAGCCGGGCCGTGCCAAAACGCAGAAATTCAGTCATGGCGACGGGCGTAACTGCCCAGTTCGATGCAGCAGGATTCATCCTCAATCCGGAGCGCGATGTCATGGGAGTCGAGCCAGGTAGCCCTGTCGGAATCGCTCCATTTGCAGGCCCGCGCCTTCTGGATGCCGGCGCCCTTCCCTACTGAAACCGGCGACCCGCAGCATGCCGCCAGAGTCAGTCGCTCCCAGGCAAAGCCGTCACCAGCCTGGGCTATCAGCAAGACGTTTACCGGTTGTGGCATCTCCGCTGCCTGTGTCAGGGCCATTCCCGCGAGCAGGATGCCAGGCATCAGCAACAGGCAGTCCCCGTCATCGGGCAATTCCACCCTGCAGGGACCCACCCTGGATTCCAGAGCAAGTTCTACCGTGTTTTGAAATCGTGTACAGCGCAGCCGCGCCACCGGATGCCCGTTCAGATCGTAAAGTTGCTGATCGACCCGTTCAAGGTTGCCGTTGGCATTGCGCAGCGCTTCCTGCAGCAAACTGCGCCTGCCGCAGTCGCGGCCATCCCGGTCGACTCGAATGAACTGCGCCCCGCCGCCGACCTCATGTATGCTCCAGTACTCCCGAAGTCCGTGCCCGATATGGTAGACACCGCTGGCTACAAATCGCTCGCGCCTGCCGGTAGCATGAAGACGACGCATGGCCGGCCCGTCACAGCTGAAGCGTGATGCGTTTGTTGATGCGGCCCTTGCTGCGATACTCGGCGATGCGCAGCGGGCCAATTTCCCGGGTGTTGGCGACGTGTGTGCCACCGTCAGCCTGCAGGTCCAGCCCGACTATTTCCACCGTGCGTACTTCCGGGATGCCTTCCGGCAGCAGGTTGATCTTTGTGCGCACCAGGTCCGGGATCTGAAAGGCATCCTCACGCGGCAGGGTGTTGATGCGAATGTCTCGTTCCGCGTCCACCTCGACGTTAATGGCGGCCTCGATTTCTGCCACCAGCTCCTTCTCCATGCGTTCAAATTCGAAGTCCATTCGTCCCCGCAAGGGCTGCATGTTGCCGCCGGTGACGCTGGCCCCGTAATCGCGCCACACCACACCACAGAGGACGTGCATGGCGCTGTGCGTGCGCATCAACTGATAACGACGATCCCAGTCCAGTTCGCCCAGCACTTCTGCACCTTCAGGTGGCAGGGTGCCGTCGACAACGTGGATATGGCCCCGTTTGACTTGCGTGACCGGCAGCACCTGGTCGTTCACCCTTAGCACCCCGACGTCACCCGGTTGCCCGCCTCCGCCGGGATAAAAGGCGCTTTGATCGAGAACCAGGGCCCCCAGTTCCTCATGGACTGCGACGACGCGAGCCTTGAAACAGCGCAGGTAACTATCTGTCAGATACAGCGCTTCTGTCACGAATCCCTTGCTCCCAGCTCCGCTCGCATGCGCAATTGCCACGGCTTTCCGCCCATTGCGCGCCAAAAGGCCAGGGCGTCAGAATTGCTGGTCGGCACATGCCACTCGTAGTGCCCCAGTCCCTGCTGCCTGAACCAGTCTGTGAGGGCGCGGACCAACGCCCGGCCATGCCCCTGACGTCGGGAATTGGCCTCTACAAAAATGTCTGCAAGAAAGCCACCCGCCTGCTGCTCAAACATGTCGGGCATCAGGTCCACCACGACGCCCAGCACATAGCCCACGACACGACCTTCTTCCTCGGCAACGAATACCTGGGTGTGGCTGTCCGCAAGACGATCGCTCAGGTTACGCCCGTAACGCATTGGACCGTCCGGCGTTGCACGGGGCATGGCCGCGTCAATCGCCTGATGATGGGCCACGAGTTGCTGCCACAGGCGGCCAATGGCGACCGCATCGCCGGCGTGGGCGGGTCGGATCATGTCCGCAGCCACAAATGGTCCATCATTTCGATGGCTGCCAGACTGCGCCAGAAGGCCTGCTCAACCGGCTGCCGGCTTGAGACCAGGACGATGGCTTCGTCAAGCCCCCGATCGCCAAACCAGTCCCTCAGGGCCGACCACAATTGTCCGCCGATGCCATTGGAATCACTGTGCATGGCCAAAGTCATTTCCAGAACGTGGCCACGCCTGGGCGGCAACACCCCGGGCTGACCGCTCCGCTCGCAACCAATGACATAGCCCTCGGTTTGCCTCTCCCTAGTGGCTACAAGAAGGCAGCAGTCAGGGTTGTCCATCCAGGATTCCATGGCTGCCTGCCGTCGGGCTCTTGCGTCCGGTGCAAGCCTGGTTCGCGCATCCGACAGTTGTTGCAGGGCCATCTTTTCCAGCCACAGATCGACCAGCGCAGGGAGGTCGGTGGCTCTTGCCTGGCGAATCCTGGTTTCCTTGCACACAGCTTCAGCATAGCAGCCGCTCCGACGATTCTCAAGCGGACCCGGTGTCGATTGCTTGCCTCGCTGCAGCAGGTACACTACAATTGTGGCGGTCTTGTACACAGGGCGGGAGGACGCAATGGCAGCCGGAAACGTTGGCGAAGAGGTTCGACGCGCCTGGCAACAGCAGCGGGATGGCAACAGCGCCGCAGCAATGGACGCATTTGAAACCATCGTACAGGCACACCCGGAAGATATCGATGCCCGCTACGGTCTGGGCATTTCGCAAAAGGCAGCCGGCCACAAGGACAAGGCCATACAGAGTTTCCGCGAAGCGCTTGCGCTGGTTGAAAGTGGACAACAGGCGCAGGACGCGCAAAAGGCAAGCAGCAGCGAGGACACCATTCGTACGCCCGAAGACGATCGGCTGACCATGTTGGCTCTCATGCTCAATCAGCGGATCGCCGAAACTGAAGGCGGCGGGTGAACAAACGTGAACGGCTCCTGCGCACCTTTGCCGGCGAGCCGACCGACCGAACTCCTGTAGCATTCTGGCGACATTGGCCGGGCGATGATGAACGCGCGGCGGACTTTGCCCGCGTCCTGATTGACTTTCAAAACACATTCGATCCTGATTTCCTGCGAATTTTGCCTGCCCAGACCTGGGCAGTGGCAGATTACGGCTTGCAGGACGCCTGGCGCGGCGCCCTTGATGGCACGCGACACATCACCCGCCATGTTGTTGAACGCTCGCTGGACTGGACGAATCTGCGGACCCTGACGCCTCTCCGTGGCGTGGTCGGGCGCCAGCTGGATGCCCTGCGACTGGTCCTCGAAGGTCTCGATGATGATACGCCGGTGCTCATGAGCCTGCCTTCCCCTTTCACCCAGGCCGGGCAACTGACCGGTTTTCCGAGATTGTTCAGGCACATGCGTCAGAGGCCGGAACGCCTGCGCGTCGGCCTGGAACTGCTGACCTCGGGTACACAACGCATTGTCGACGAAATGCAGCGTTACCCGCTGGCGGGCATTTGTTACGAAATGTCACTGGCCAGTCACGAATTCCTTGCGGAGGGCGAATATCAGACTGTTGCCTGGCCCTTCGACCGCGCCATCCTTGACAGCCTTCCCAGGGCCTGGTGGTTCAACATGATCAGCTTCCCGGTGAATGCACCCATGTTTAGTCTGGCTGCGGATACGAATCTGCCCGCTATAAACTGGGATGACCAGAGCGGCGAACCGGACCTGCTGACCGGTCGTTCCCGTCTTTACGGCGCCGCCTGCGCCGGGCTTTCAGCGCAGGAACAACTGCATGACGGGACTCCGGCCACAGTCCTCAACCGTGCGCGCGCAGCGCAGCAACTTTGCGGTAACCGACGCTTCATTCTGGCCCCGGGGTCTCCGCTGCTGGTGACCACGCCTCTTTCGAATCTTCGTGCCATGCGACAGTCCGTTGAATCTGGCGGTCCCGGCGCCTGATGGCCATTCGCGTTATCGCCGGCACGGCAAGAGGGCGTCGCCTGAAGATGGTTCCGGGGGAAGGCTCCCGCCCGGTCATGGATCGCGTCAAGGAAGCCTGTTTCAGCAAGCTGGGCCGTCGTGTGGCCGGATCCCGCTTTCTGGACCTGTACGCCGGCACGGGCAGCGTGGCCATCGAGGCATTGAGTCGGGGCGCGGCCCTGGCGGAACTGGTTGAGCAGGACCCGCGGGCCCTGCGCGTCATACGTGAAAACCTGCAACTTGCCGGGCTCCAGGGGGGTGCCCGCGTGCAGCGCGCCGACGTTCTGTCCTGGTTGCGAAACGACGTGGCGCAGCCCTTTGACATTATTTACGTCGCCCCACCCCAGTATCAGGGCCTGTGGTCGCAGACACTGCAGCTGATTGATGAGCGACCCGACTGGACCCATGAAAACTCGATTGTTGTGGTACAGATCGACCCGTCGGAGCGCCAGTGCATTGAGCTGGACCGTCTCGCCCCCTTCGACGAACGCCGTTACGGGAATACGCTGCTGTGGTACTTCCAGGTCAGTGATGAAGCCGGCGAGACTGGCGACAGGAACCCTTAGCCGATGCCGGAGGCAAGCAGGTTTCGCGCCAGGACCAACGCATCCTCTCTGGTCCGCACGGTCCCGCTCGCCTGGGCTTCACGAATGTGGTCGAGGACATCGCCCACGAGCGGCCCCGGTGACAAATTCAATTCCCGCATCAACCCGTGACCGTCAAGCAGTGGCGGCGGGTTAATCAGGCTGTCCATTTGTTCGAAACGGGCTTGCAATATGCGCGTAAGGCTGTCAACACGGTTGAGCCACTCTTCGTGATTGATTCGACTTCCGGCTCTTCCCAGATACGCTGCGGCTGCCAGCAGACATGCGTCCACACCGGCATCTCCGGCGCCCCGCCAGAAGCGGTGAAGCGACAGGTTTGAGCCTGCATCCAGCGACAGGACTTCATCTTGCCAGCGCAACATTCGCCCCAGTCTGTCGCACTCGCCGTTGGAAAGGCAGAAAGCCTTCGCGCGTTTAACCGCCCGCGCCGCGCCAGGGTCAGCCTGTCCCTGAGCGATGTAGAGGCCGCCAAGCATGAGCAAGGCCAAATGTGAACGCTGCTCAGGCCATAACTTCCGCAGGTGCTGCTGCAGGGCTGCACGCCAGCGGTTCAATTGAATGACCAGCATGCCGGCGCCGAAGGAAGCGCCGTGCTCGTCGCGCCGTTGGCCTGTGAGGGCGGAAACGACGTGCTGCAGTCGTTCCAGAATGGCGAGGCATTCCTGCCAGCCATCGCCGTAGTCCTCACCCGATGCCGGTCTGTGACGCAACCCGGCCAGGTCCGGCATCAGCACATCCAGTACGCCGGTGGCGGCGGTCGCGCGTATGGCTGCCGACGCCTGGGGCAACTCAAGCATCCGCCAAAACTCGTCCCGAATCCGCTCGGCCGAGCAGGTGGCCAGACCCTCTCGCATCGGGCGCATCGAATTCAGGGTATCCCTCTCGATCTGGAATCCGAACTGGGCAGCGAGGCGCAGGGCGCGCAGGACGCGCAGGGGATCATTGGCCAGTGAGTCGGCGTGGCACTGACGCAGGCGTCTGGCCCTCAGGTCCACCTCTCCGTCCAGCGGGTCAATGAGCAAGTTGCAGTCGCCGGCCAACTCGACGGCCATGGCATTGATGGTGTAGTCCCGGTCCAACAGGTCGGCGTGCAGGTCCGGGCCACGGAAACGGGCGACGTCAACGCGGATCTGGCCTTGTCCAACATCCAGCAGGGCCCGCCCAACGTCCCGTTCACGGTCCAGCACGTAGCAATTGCCAGCGAGGGCGTTGGCGATGCGACGCGACGTACGAACGCCACCGTCAGCGAGCGCAAGGTCAATATCGTGCACCGGTCGGCCGGCAAGGGCGTCCCGCACCGCCCCACCCACCAAATAAACGGGCTGATCCACTTCAGCGACGACGGCTTGCAGCTGCGAGATTATTTCCGGCCAGAACAGTGGCCTGTGGGGCCTGCGCGCATTTGCTTCAGGCATCGCCCGTTTGCGACAGATCAGCGACTCCGACGAATGGCAGGTTGCGATACCTTTCATCAAGATCGAGGCCGTAACCAAATACGAAGCGGTCTTCGATTTCGAATCCCGTGTAGTCCACGCGGATGTTCACGCGCCGGCGCGAGACCTTGTTCAACAGGGCGCACAGTTTCAGACTTGCCGGGCGGCGCGCCTGCAGCATCTCCATGACGTAACGCAGGGTGTGGCCACTGTCGATGATGTCTTCAATGATCAGCACGTGCTGACCGGCAATTTGGGAACTGAGGTCCATCATGATCCGGACCTCGCCCTGAGACTGACGCGCGCCAACTCCGTAGCTGGAGACCGCGAGAAAATCGATAGCGTGCGGCACCTCAATGTGACGCATGAGATCTGCAAGGAAGAGGATGCCGCCCTTCAGTACGCAGACCAGCAGCAGACCGGAACAGCCCTGATAGTCTGTCGAGATTTCCTTTCCCAGTTCGGCGATTCGTTGGCGCAAACGTTCTTCGGATATCAGAACTTCCTGCAGATAACGCTCGTGGCCGTCGGTCACCGGTTCTCCGTTCAGCTGCTGCGTCTTTTGTTGTGGGTCAGTTTATCACAGGGTATGAAGCGGCTTCCACAGCAGCCACAGGTTCGAAACTGCTGATCAAACTGGTCTCAGGGTGCCTGCAGGGCGTGGTGCGCCTGCAAACTGCGGACGGCCAGCGGCGCTTCATGCAGGGCGCGAATGCCGCGGGCCGCCGCCGCCGCCTGCTCCAGCGTGGTTATGATCGGTACGCCGTACTGCCAGGCAGAACTGCGCATCAACGACCCGTCGCTATGGTTCTGTTTGTCGGTCGGTGTGGTGATCACCAGGTCGATGTCGCCATCGGCCAGCATGTCAACGACGTTCGGGCTCGCCTCATCTTCCTTGCGCATCATGCGCACAGGAATACCGACGACTTCCAGCATGCGGGCCGTACCCTCTGTCGCGACGAGTTCGAATCCCATGCGCTGAAAATCGCGCGCAATGCCGGCGATTTCGCCCTTGTCCTCATTGCTGACACTGATGGCAACCACTCCCCTTGTCGGCAGGCTGGTTCCGGTGGCCATCTGGGCCTTGACGAAGGCGTGGCCGAAGCTGGACGCATGACCCATGACTTCACCGGTCGAACGCATCTCCGGCGACAGACGGGCATCCGCCCCCGGGAACTTGCGAAATGGCAGGACGGCCTCCTTGATAAAGAAGCCGTCGATGGGCGGTTCTTCCAGAAAGCCGAGGTCGGCAAGGCTGTGGCCGGCAGCGATCTGGGCAGCCAGCCGTGCCAGCGGGACTCCTGTGGCCTTGCTGACGAATGGGACCGTGCGGCTTGAACGGGGATTGGCTTCCAGAACGTAGACCTCGTCATCGTGAATGGCGAACTGGATGTTGAACAGGCCGCGTACCCCCAGCGCGAGGCCTATGCGACGCGTGTAATCGCGAATGGTCTCCAGTTCCACCATGCCCAGTTTCCAGGCGGGCAACACGCAGGCCGAATCTCCACTGTGCACACCGGCGTGTTCAATGTGCTGCATGATGCCCCCGATGGTGACGTGTTCACCGTCGCAAAGCGCGTCCACGTCGATTTCCACGGCGCTTTCGAGGAAGCGGTCCATCAACAATGGCAGGCCAACCAGGTCCAGGTTTTCATCCAGCCAGGCGTTCAGACCATCCATGTCATAGATGATTGCCATACCTCGCCCGCCCAGCACGTAACTGGGACGCACCAACAGGGGGAACCCGATGCGCGCGACGGCCGCAAGGGCTTCGTCACGGGTGTTGGCCGTTGTGCCCGCGGGCTGGCGGATTCCCAGAGAACGCATCAGGTCGCCGAATCGCTCGCGGTCCTCGGCAAGGTCGATGGCCTCGAAGGGCGTGCCAATGATGGGCGCGCCGGCGGCGTCCAGGGCGCCGGCGATATTCAGGGGCGTCTGGCCTCCGAATTGCACGAGCACGCCTTCAGGATTTTCTTCTTCAATAATGTTCAGCACGTCCCCGGCCGTCAGTGGCTCGAAGTAAAGCCGGTCGGCCGTGTCGTAGTCAGTACTGACGGTCTCGGGATTGCAATTGACCATGATCGTTTCGAAGCCCAGATCGCGCATGGCGAAACAGGCATGGACGCAGCAATAGTCAAATTCGATGCCCTGTCCGATGCGATTGGGGCCGCCCCCCAACACAATGACCTTGCGCTGGTCCGTGGGTTCGGCTTCGTCATCTTCCTCCCAGGTGGAATACAGATAGGGAGTTTTGGCCTCGAATTCGGCCGCACAGGTATCTACCCGGTAGAAACTGGGGCACAGCCCCAGCACCTGTTGCCGCTTCCGCAAGGACGCTTCATCCGACTCCAGCAGTTGTGCCAGGGTGGCGTCGCTGAAGCCCTGTCGGCGCAGGTCCAGCAGGGTCTCACGGTCCAGTTGCTCCAGGCAAACCGACGACGCGAGCAGGTCTTGCCGCAACTGAACGGTGTCGATCATTTGCTGGATGAACCAGGGATCGAAACCGGTCTCCCCGGCTATGGTGGAAAGGGGCGACTCGCGATACAGGGCGGAGGCCACATTGAAGAGACGTTGTGCCGTCGGAACGCGCAGCGCTTCGCTGTCCGTGCCCTGGCTCGCGGCGAAATCCGGCTCACCGATATCGAGCGAACGTACGCCCTTTTGCAGCGCTTCCGGGAAGGTGCGGCCAATAGCCATCACTTCCCCCACCGCCTTCATTTGCGGCCCGAGTACGTGGCGCACGCCGGTAAACTTCTCGAAATTCCAGCGCGGGATTTTCACGACGACGTAGTCCAGCGACGGCTCGAAGCTGGCGGGAGTCTCCTGGGTGATATCGTTGGGGATCTCGTCCAGCCGGTAGCCGACCGCCAGAAGCGCCGCCAGCTTGGCAATCGGAAAGCCGGTGGCTTTGCTGGCCAGCGCAGAGGAGCGCGACACGCGCGGGTTCATCTCAATGACGTAGACCTCGCCGTCATCCGGGCTAACCGCAAACTGCACGTTGGCGCCTCCGGTGGCCAGGCCCACCTTGTTGAGCACTTCCCTGGCCATGTCGCGCAGTCGCTGCATCTCCTTGTCGGTCAGGGTTTGCGCCGGCGCCACTGTGATGCTGTCGCCCGTGTGAACTCCCATGGGGTCAAGGTTTTCGATCGAACAAACGACAACGAAGTTGCCGCTGTAATCGCGCATGACCTCCAGTTCGTATTCCTTCCAGCCGAGCAGGCTCATGTCGACGAGGATTTCGCTGGCAGGGCTCTCGTTCAGGCCGCGCGCGGCCACTTCCCGCAACTCATCCGCCGAGTTGGCCACGCCACCGCCCGATCCCCCCAGGGTGAAGGACGGTCGCACCAGGACCGGGTAGCCCAGTTCCTCCGCTGCAGACAGGGCATCCTCAACATTGTTTACGACTTCGCTGCGGGGCGAACACAGGCCGATCTCATCCATGGCATTGCGAAAGAGCAGGCGGTCCTCGGCCAGTTCAATGCTGTCGGTAGAGGCCCCAATCAGCTCGATGTCATGCTTGTCCAGAATGCCCTTTTCGCGCAGTTCCAGAGCGAGATTCAATGCGGTCTGACCGCCGACGGTGGGGAGCAGGGCATCCGGCTTCTCTGCCTGGATGATCAATTCGCAGATTTCCGTCGTCAGCGGCTCCACGTAGGTCGCATCGGCAAACTCCGGGTCCGTCATGATGGTGGCGGGGTTGGAATTCACCAGCACGATGCGGTACCCCTCCCGGCGCAGGGCCTTGCAGGCCTGGACACCGCTGTAATCGAACTCGCATCCCTGGCCGATTACGATCGGCCCCGACCCGATCACCAGTATGGTCTTGATGTCCTTGCGGGCTGGCATGGTCTCCCCGTTTAGCGGCCCCGGGAACGGCCCGGGCCCGTCGCCGAGTTGTGCACCTGTTTCACAAATTCATCAAAAAGATAAAGTGAATCGTGGGGGCCAGGCGCCGCCTCGGGATGATACTGGACGCTGAAGACTGAACGCTCCGTATCGCGAATGCCTTCAATGCTGTTGTCGTTCAAATTGATGTGGGTGACTTCCGCGCCGCCCAGTTCGCTGTCCTCACTGACGGCGAAGCCGTGATTGTGCGCGCTAATCTCCACCACACCGGTGAGCAAATTGCGCACCGGCTGATTGCCCCCCCGATGACCAAAGTGCATTTTTTCCGTTTTGCCGCCCAGCGCCAGCGCCAGAATCTGGTGGCCCAGACAAATGCCAAACAGGGGCGCTTTCCCCACCAGCTCCCGTGTATTGTGGATGGCATAGTCCACCGCTGCGGGGTCGCCCGGCCCGTTGCTGAGAAAAACACCGTCAGGGTTCATGGCCAGCACGTCATCCGCACTGGTTTGGGCGGGCACCACGGTGACGCGCATCCCACGATCGGCCATCATGCGCAAAATGTTGCGCTTGATGCCGAAATCCCAGGCGACGATCAGGGGACCGCGGACATCCAGCTGTTCACCCCGATACCACTGCGGATCGCTGTGCCGGGCCCAGTTGTAGGGCTCACGGGTCGTGACAGAGTCGACCAGATTGGCGCCAGACATGTCCGGCGACGTTCGCGCCAGCTCCACCAGGGCAGCCGTGTCTTGCGCGCCCTCGCCGCAGGCAATGGCGGCCCGCATGACGCCCATGGAACGAATGTGTCGTACCAGCGCCCGCGTTGCCACGCCGGTTATCCCGCTGATGCCCTGTTCCTTCAGCCAGTCGGCCAGCGCTCCCTGTTCGCGCCAGCTGCTGACCACCGGGCTCAGGGCGCGCACGACGAAACCGGATACCCAGATACGGTCGGATTCGAGGTCCTGCTGGTTGACTCCGGTGTTGCCAACATGTGAAACCGTCATGGTGACAATTTGCCGGTAGTAGGAAGGGTCCGTCAGGATCTCCTGATAACCGGTCATGGACGTGTTGAAGACCAGTTCTCCGGTTGTGACGCCTTCGGCGCCAAAGCCGGTCCCGGTGAACACACGTCCGTCTTCAAGCGCAAGACAGGCGAACATCAGCTCCTGTATTCCGCATTCAGGGACACGTAATCGTGGCCCAGGTCACAGGTCCAGACGCGCGCCCGTCCCTGGCCTGATCCTATGGACAGCTTGAGGGAAAACTCCGGCTGGCTCACGATGGACGTCGCCACATCCTCATCATAGTTAACGGGTTCACCGGCCTGCATCAACTGAAGGGGGTTCTCCAGCGTCTCGCCTCCGCCCAGCCACAGCGCCAGGTCCGCCGGGTCAAAGTCGATACCGGCTCGACCGGCCGCCGCGGCAAAGCGCCCCCAGTTGGCATCGCTGCCATAGAAGGCGGTCTTGGACAGCGCCGAGGTGGCGATCGTGTTGGCAATCTGACGCGCAGCAGCGGCGTTCGCCCCACCCTCAACGTCGATTGTAACGAAGCGGGTCGCACCTTCGCCATCCCGAACAATGGCCTGAGCCAGGTGGACAGAGAGGTCCCGCAGGGCGTCTCGAAAGGCTGCCACGTCTACCTCGTCCGTCAACGCGACGCCGCTGGCGCCGTTGGCCAGCAGCAAGACGGTGTCGTTGGTGCTGGTGTCGCCATCGACGACGATGCAATTGAAACTGACGCTGTTGACCTCTTCCAGTAAGGACCGGGTCTGCGATGCCGTCAGGGCGGCATCCGTGACGATCCCGGCCAACATGGTTGCCATGTCCGGCGCGATCATTCCTGCGCCCTTGCTGATGCCCGCGATGTTGACCGTCCGTCCTCCGGACAACTCAACCCTGGCCGATCCGAGCTTGGGAAACTTGTCGGTGGTCATGAAGCCCCGGGCCGCGGACCGCCAGCCTTCAGCATCCTTCACCGGCGAAGCGCTGGCCACGCCCTCCCGTATCCGGTCCATGGGCAGCTGCACGCCGATGACCCCGGTGGACATCACCAGCACGGCACTGGCGTCGAAACCCAGTTTGCCGGCGACCATTTCGCCTGTCGCCCTTGCGTTTTCCAGACCTTGCTGACCCGTGCAGGCATTGGCGCAGCCGCTGTTGACGACCAGGGCGCGCATGCCGTCGGGATTGTCGCGCAACAATTCCTGGTCCAGCAAGACAGGCGCCGCCTTGACAATATTACGGGTAAACACACCGCCGGCCATGCAGTCCCTGTCGCTGACGATGAGCGCCATGTCCGGGACGCCATCGGCCTTTATGCCGCAGGCTAGTCCGGCAGCGCGGAATCCCTCCACGCCATGAATGTCGTCGGACAGCCTATGCATCGCTCAGGTCTTCCAGCATGTCCGTCAGGGAGGAAATCATTGTGTCGATATCGGAACGCTGTGCGACAAGCGGCGGCACAAATCGCAGCACCTGCTCACCGGCATTCAGCAGAAGCAGGCCCTTGTCGTAACCGGCGGTGACCAGCGCAGCCGAGGGGCAGTCCAGTTCGATTCCGACAATGAGACCGCGGCCGCGCACCTCCCGAATCAGCGGGCTGTTGATCTCCTCCAGCCGCTCCACGAGATACTCGCCCACATCCCTCACATGCGCCAGAAAAGCCGGCTGCCTGATGCGACGCAGAACTTCCAGCGCGGCAGCGGTGACGACCGGCCCTCCGGCAAAGGTTGAACCATGGTCGCCGGCGTGAAGGGCGCCCGCCACGGCCTCCGTCACCAGAATGGCGCCAATCGGCAGGCCACCTGCCAGTGGCTTGGCGACGGTCATGATGTCAGGCTCGACGCCACTTTCCTCGTAGCCCCAGAGGGAACCGGTGCGGCCCATGCCGCACTGAATTTCGTCACTGACCAGCAGCGCTTCGTGCTCGTCGCAGAGCGCGCGCAGGCCCTGCATGAACTCCGGCGTGGCGATATTGATGCCACCCTCACCCTGGACGGGCTCGACGAAAACAGCGGTTGTGTTGGCGTCAATGGCAGCGGCTGCGCTGTCGATATCATTGAACTCTGCAATGGTGACGTCCGGCATCAGGGGCCGGAAGGGCTTCTGATACTTCTCGCGGGGCGTGAGCGCCAGAGCGCCGATCGTGCGCCCGTGGAAGGCATTGGAAAAGGCCACAATGCCCGTCTTGTCCTGCTTGCCAGCTTCAAAAGCGGCCTTGCGCGAAAATTTAATCGCCCCTTCGATCGCCTCGGCGCCACTGTTGCAAAAGTGTACGCGATCGGCAAAGGACGTTTCGCAGAGCAGGGCCGCCAGCTCGGCGTGCGCTGCCGTGTGATACAGGTTGCTGGTGTGAATGACACCGCTTTTCAGGGCCTTGCAAATGGCCCTGTTCAGGCCCTCATCGTTGTACCCCAGCGCATTGACCGCGATGCCGGCAACGAAGTCCAGATATGCCCTGCCCTCGTCGTCATAAACCGTCATCCCCTCGCCACGGGTGATCAGAAATGGTGGGCGGCCATAGACCTGAACGACGTGACTGCCTTCCAGCGCAGCGATCCGCTCCAGTTCATTCGTCATACCCTGTCCCCTGGTCCTGTTTCCATAGTTGTGGTTGCCTCCGCCTCCCCGTGAAACAAGGTGCCCGAGTTTTGCCTGAGGCCGGCCAGATCAGTGACGAGCGCCTGCTGCACACCTGTCTCCAGGGCCTGCAGGGCCGTTTCCACCTTGGGTATCATACCGCCATGGATGATTCCATGCCCGACAAGTTGGCGCGTCTGGCCAGCATCCAGTTCCTCAAGCAATCTCCCGTCCTGCAGCACGCCGGGCACGTTGGTCAGGAATACAATGCGACTGGCTTCAATGGCGACTGCCAAGGCCCCCGCCACGTGGTCGGCATTTACATTGTAGGCGCAGTCCGGCCCGAGGCAGAGCGGCGCCACAACCGGTGTGATTCCGTCCGACAGCATTTGATGAACGACGCCGGCATTGACCGCCTTCACCTCGCCGGTGAAGGCCATGTCCACTTCATCATGCGGCATCTGCCGCGCACGCAAGAGACCGCGGTCGACGCCACTTAGCCCCAAAGCATCCACGCCGGCCTGTACCAAAAACCGCACAAGGCGTTTGTTGACCAACCCGCAGAGGACCATTTCGACCAGAGCCAGCGACTCGGCGTCCGTTACCCGCACGCCCTGCAGGTAGCGGGGTTCGATCCCCAGTTGCCGTTGAAGTTCGGCGATCTCGACGCCGCCGCCATGCACCAGCACCAGGGGCAGATGCAGTTCGCATACGACAAGGGCCAGGTCACGCAGAAAAACCTCGTCTCGCAGATCATGCCCGCCGACTTTAAGGACGACTGGTTGCATGTCAGGACTCAGGAGTAAGGCCGGCTGTCTCCGCCAGGCCAAACATTAGATTAAAATTCTGCACGGCCTGGCTGGCGGCGCCCTTGCGTAAATTGTCTGTGACACTGGTGATCTGCAACCAGCGATCAAGCACGGGCACAAGGCTGATCACGCAGCCGTCGCGCCTTGCCGCGTGGGCGATGGTCGCCTGGTCTCCCGCCGGCAAGACCCTGACCATGGGCTCCGTATCAAAGGTCTCCTCGTACAGGGCCTGTGACTCCGAAGCATCAAATCCCGGCGCGAGGGTGACTGTGATGCTTGCCAGCAGACCCCGGTCAACAGGCAGCAAATGGGGTGTGAAAAGGACGGGCCCAACATCATCGTCAATTTTGTGCAGTTCCTGCTCCATCTCCCCGACGTGACGATGCGACCTGCCTGTCTTGTAAGGCACGAGATTCGCAAACAACTCTGGTAGATGTGTCACTGAAGTGGGCGTGCGGCCGGCGCCGGAAGCGCCGGACTTGGCGTCAACGATTATTGGTGAACCCGGCGCCAGCGCTTTTGCCAGCAGCAGGGGATACACGCCCAGCAGGGTGGTCGTCGGGTAGCAACCAGGCACGGCCACAAGTTCCACGCCATGTAGATTGTCCCGGTTGATTTCAGGCAGGCCGTAGGGAACGGGCAGCAGGTCCGGCTGCTGGTGGGCTGTCCCGTACCACTCCATCCAGGCCGCCTCACTGTTCATGCGGAAATCGGCCGACAGGTCGATGACTTTGGCGCCAGCGCCAAGGGCGGCCAGGGCAACGTCGGCGGATGCGCCATGGGGCAAGGCGAGAAACACGGCGGCCACGTCCTGTGGCCGCGCGTCTTGATGGGCAACAAAACTCAGTTTACTGTCCGGGACGGCCTTGCCACGCTGACTGCCTGATGTCGCAAAATCGAGCTGCACATGCGGATGTCTGTTTAGCAATTCAACAAGCTCGCCGCCTGCGTAACCGGAAGCGCCATACACACCCACTCGAATGGCCTGCATCGAAACTCTCCTGTCTGGCGAGCCCGAAGACCGGGGAAAGGTTGCCGCCAGTGTGCCCCGGCAGTGATGCAAGACCCCGGCATTCCCTCCAAGCGATGCCGTCAGTGGCCCGGGTTGCATCACAAGATCAGCGTGGAAGTCTAGGTTGTGCTGCCGACAGGGTCAACGGCCCTGGGCAACATCTTGTGCAAAATGAAGTTTTGTTTGTGCGTAATACATAAAATGATGTGAGACTTTTCCGCGCTCCTGCCAGACTGCTTGACAGCAGTTTTTGATTGCAGTACTCTTTCCCTGAACGCAAGTTACCGGAGTTGCAAATTGGCGAGCGCGTGGCATTTTGACTTGCCTGGCTGATTCCCCTGTATAACTGCTGATCCCGGTCTTAGAGTTCGATACGACGACGGTCCTGAAAACACCTTGCGCTTCAAACGCAGGGAAGAGTAAGTGTGTGTCATTTGGTCGAGATGAAGGTGACGATGATCGCAACGAAGGAACGAGGCGGCGAAGACATTTACACGCGCATCATGCAGCAGGCGCGACGTCAGGGCGGCATAACCAGCGATGAGATTCTGGAAAACATGCCCTGGCCCGAGCGGGACGTGTCCCTGCTAGAGGAGGTCATGGAAGGGTTGCTGGAAGCCGGCGTGGAGGTCGACGCTCCTCGCCGCGCCAGGGCCGAATCTCCTGACTTTCGTGTCGCGAAAGATGTTCCGGTTGATGACTCGCAGCGAACCAGAGATGCGGCCCGCCCCTGGCTGCTGGACAAGACCGATATCGTTGATGATCTCGGTTATCAACAGGCGCTGGAATCGGACGATGTCGTTGGCCTGTATCTAAAGGAGGCCGGCAGGGTGAGCCTGCTCACGGCCGAAGAGGAAGTCGACCTGGCCCAGCGCATGGAAGCCGGAGAGTTCGCGCGTGAACGGCTCGATTGCGAAGGGCAGTCCCTGCCTCTTGATGACGTCTATACCCTGCAGGACATTGTGGACGATGGCGAAGCGGCGCAGGAGCACCTGGTGCGCGCCAACGTCCGCCTGGTCATCAGTGTGGCCAAGAAGTACATCGGGCGGGGCGTTCCCTTTCTGGACCTAATTCAGGAAGGAAACATCGGTCTTATCCGCGCCACCAACAAGTTTGAATACCAGCGCGGCCACAAGTTCAGCACTTATGCCACCTGGTGGATTCGTCAGGCCGTCAGTCGGGCCGTCGCGGACCAGGGGCGGACCATTCGCGTACCGGTGCACATGGGTGACCAGCTCAACCGAATGCGCCGCTTTCAATTGCAGCTGACCCAGGAACTCGGTCGGGACCCTTCCATTGCAGAACTCGCTTCCGGCATGGAGACCACGCCGGACAAGGTCGAGGACCTGATGGAGATCTCGCGTCGGCCCGTCAGCCTGGAAGCTCCGATAGACGAAGATGGCGATTCAACTTTCGGGGATTTTGTGGAAGACGTTAACAGCCCGGCCCCTGCGGATGAGGTTGCGTCCCATTTGTTGCACGAGCAACTGGATGAAGCCCTTGACCGCCTGCCGGAACGCGAGGCGCAAATCCTGCGCCTGCGCTACGGACTTGAGGACGGCCGCGTTTATACGCTTGAAGAGGTTGGTCAAACGATCGGCGTCACTCGCGAGCGCGTGCGCCAGCTGGAAGCCCAGGCTCTTAACCGCCTGCGCCAGTCTTCCGCCCGGGTCAAGTTGCGGGACTATTTGTACGAAGTCTAGAGTCTGCAGTCAGGCGCAGGGACCTTGCACCCGTCTCTGGTTTGTCTGAAATCGCGTTGGATCTGCATGGAAAGTCGGACACTCTGGCTGCCCGCTGGATGCGACCGTGTACCATGACCACTCCTGAACGTCAGTCCGCCAACAGGGCCGTTGGCCGGCAGTTTTCGGACCGGCCTGGTATGTCGGGGGCCCAGGACTGCCATGTCTGACAGGGTCAGCCTGCTCATTCGAGACGGTCACTCGCGAGATATCGAATACTGCCTGCAACTTGACCACAGCTACCGCACACAGTACGCTTGGCAAATGCGCCTGTACAACGATGGCGATCAGTACGAGGTCCGTTTTCATCCGGAACGACTGCCGCGAGATCTGGAATCAGTCTGGACTCCCAGTGCGCATCGTCTTTATGTGGCCGTAGAACCGGTTAACTGTCTCCTGATCGCGGCAAACAGGGAGACGGGAGAGTTGCTGGGATACCTTGCGCTGTACGCAGATCCGGTCCACGGGGTTGCCCGCCTTCATGACCTCGTCGTTTCACGCCCCTGGCGCCGAAACGGCATTGGCATCCGCATGCTGCAGGCGGCGCGACAGTGGGCGCGGGACAATCAACTCATGAGGCTGGTGGCCGAGGTACAAACCCGCAACTTCCCGACGGTTCGCTTTTTGCAACGTGCAGGCCTGACATTCTCCGGCTATAGTGACCATTACTTTCCGCAACATGAAATTGCGATGTTTTTCGGAGAAGTGCTGCGTTAGACCATGTCTGACCTGCAGACGCTGTATCACCTCTTTCTGCAGCTGGCCAATGAAACGCTAACCGCTGTCATTGTTATCGTGGCGACCTCCCTGCTGCTCTATAACCTCAGCAACGAACTGCATGATCGCGTGACGCGCGTTTCCAGCGTGTTGCTGGCCTGCGTTACGGCGGCCTACGTCGCGGATGTCTTTGTTTCCCTGCAACCGGAACAGGTCGTCTATGAACTGGCGCTGCGCCTGCAGTGGCTGGGCATTGCTTTCGTGCCAACCGCGCTCTATCACCTGTCGGACGCCCTTTTGGCAACCACCGGATTGCCGTCTCGCGGTCGACGTCGTCGCGCCATTCGCCTTCTTTACGCGTTGGGCCTGCTCTTTTTGCTGATGGCCCTCTTCAGCAACACGCTTATTCAAACGGAGGGGTCTGGCCCCCACACCAGGGTTCGGGCCGGCGTCCTCTTCCCCTTCTATATCCTGTACTTTGCGCTCATCACCGTCTACGCCCTGCTAAACGTCTCCCGTGCCCGCCAACGTTGTCTGACGCCCAAGTCCCGACAGCGGATGGGTTTCCTCCTGCTTGCCATGCCAACCCCGGCGCTGGGCCTGTTTCCCTGGTCCGTCGTGCTGGCCAGGGAAGCGGACCCTGCGCTGCTGCAGCTGACCCTGATCAACTTCTCCAATGTGATTGTGGTGCTCATGCTGCTTTTCCTGGCCTGGCCTCTCACATTCTTTGGCTCGCGTCGACCCGAGAGTCAGATCAAACTGGGGTTGCTTCGCGCCTTTCTGCGAGGGCCGGCCTCTGCGACTCTGGCGCTCGTCATCATCCTTAACATGGGCCCGGCCATTGAAGTGCTCGGGTTACCGGGTCAGGAATTCATGCCCTTTGCGGTCGTTGCGGCGATCCTGATCTGGCAATGGTTCATCCACCTTTTTTTGCCGGCAATCGAAAACCTGCTGATCTATACCGCGGAGGACGAAGAGTTTCCGCAACGGCTGCGAAACCTTGACGAGCAACTGTTGACACGCAAGGACTTTGAATCCCTGCTTGAGGCCAATCTGGCGACGATATGCGACAACCTGCGCGTGAGCGCTGCCTTCGTTCTGTCCAGCGTCCCTGCCCGTCCGGAACTCGTGGCCAGTGTCGGTGTCCAGCAGGACCTGCTGGATCAACCGGAGCAATTCCTCTCAAGGCTTCAGGCGTCGCCCGTAGCGTCTGATGGACGGGCAAGTGAGCTTCAGAAGCACGGGAACTACTGGTACGTGCCGCTCTACAGTGAACGAATGCTCAACAGCGCGGCCATGCCAGTCGGCCTGCTTGGCATCCGGGGGCGGGAAGATGACCCGGAATTCGGGGCGGAAGAAATGCAAACTCTGGATGTTTTTGTGGGTCGCATTGCCCGCGCCCTGGACGACATGGCCCTGCAGGACGAATTCTCGGCGGCGCTGGAAGGCTTGCTTCCGCAATTGGGAATGCCACGTCAGTCTGACGCCCGTTCCCTGCCATTCGCCTCAAGACCCACGCCCGGTGAAGGCGAGCCGGTCAACCAGGAACGCTTCAACGAACTGGTAAGGGCTGCGCTGCGCCACTATTGGGGCGGTCCGGGCTTAACGCACAGCAACCTGCTGGCGTTGCAGGTCGTACAGGAGGCCATGCGAGAGGAGCAGGGACCCGCCAATGCCCTGCGCGTCGTACTGCGTCAGGCAATCGAACAACTGCGGCCTGAAGGCAAACAGGGAATGACGAGTCCGGAATGGACGCTCTACAACATCCTTGAACAACGTTTTCTGGAACGTCGCCGCGTGCGGGAAGTGGCGGCGCGACTGGCCCTCAGCGAGGCAGATCTTTATCGCAAGCAGCGCATTGCCATCGAAGAAGTGGCGACGGCGCTGCTATCCATGGAACAGCAATGCAGAGATCGATGAAAGCATTGCTGACTGCCGCACACCGGACCGGAACGGGTCAATTTTCCTTTCACATCGGCGCATGTGCAGGAATCGAAGCCAACAGGGAGCCGTTGTCGTGAATCGGCCACCCAATGGCCCCGAAATTTCAGGTCCTGAAATCCCCAATCACGAATTGCCTGAAGAGGTAGACGAAGCGAAACACTCCGACGCCGATGGCCTGCTATTCGACAGCCTTCCACCCTGGGGAGGAGAAATCGTCGCTCTGGTCCTCGTGGTCTTTGGCATCATATCCCTCCTTTCCCTGTTCAACGTGTCACCGGATGCGACCGTCGCACGGGCCTGGGCAAACGCCCTGTCCAGTGTGTTTGGCTACGGCAGCCTGCTGGTGGCGCCGGGCATCGTTGTTCTCGGCCTGGTGCTCCTGGTGCCACGTCTGGGGATCATGCCGGGCTTGCCGCCCCGCAGAATCCTTGCCCTACAGATTGCCTTTCTGGCCCTGCTCGCCATGCTTCACGTGACCAGCGGCGGCAGCGAATGGCGCGCCATCGCCAGGGCGGGCCAGGGCGGGGGCATCGTCGGCTGGGGCCTGAGCGTAATCATTGCCGGACTCTTCGGTTCAGCCTTCGCCTTTTTTTTCTACCTCGTCATATTCGCTGCCTGCATTGCGGCCTTGTTCGGCCACGATCTTTCCTGGTTTGTCCGATCATTGCAGCGCATGAGCACGCTGTTTCGCAGGGGCGGAGAGAACCTGGCCACAGGTCCCCAAAGATCTCGCGCCCGGCCAGGGACTCCGACAGTTCCCCGTCGCCCGACTTTGACGGGTGAGCGGCAGAAGCTGAACATCGTGCGAATCCGCCCCAATCCGGCTCACATTCCGCCCTCGCGCCGGGCAACTCGCCCTCCCCCTTTCGGACCGGACGACGTTTCCCCCGAGGTCAAGACCAGTACAGAAGCGGCTCCCCGTCCCCGTCCGGGCGTGCTGCCTCTGCCACATGACAGGCCCGCAAGTCGTCCTCGACGCCGACGCAGCGAGATTCGACTTGTGGAGCGTCCGGATGGTCGTATGCGCCGGTTCTTCTCCTTTGATCATGAGCCGGAGGCGCGCGTCCATGTCGCTCGCGGGCAGCAGTTGCCGCCGCTGGAATCGCTTGCAGACCTCCAGCTGGCTGCGCCCGATGCGGAAGAGATCAATCGCAATATCGTACTAATTGAGAACACGCTCCTTGAATTCGACATCGACATTGAAGTTGTAGACGTGCAGGTGGGCCCGACCATCACTCGCTATGCGATTCAACCCTATCGCGAGAATCCCGACGACAGGGAGGGCGCAGTATTCAGCCGGACCCGGGTGCGCAAAATCGTTTCCCTGACCAACGACCTCGCCCTGGCGTTGGCCGCCCGAAGGCTGCGGCTGGAAACGCCGGTGCCAGGCAAGAATTATCTGGGGCTCGAAGTCCCCAATCTGCAGCCTGCCATCGTGGCATTGCGGCCGGTGCTGGAAAGCGAGACCTACAACAATCAGAGGGCGCCCCTGGTGATCCCTCTGGGGCGGGACGTGGCCGGTTTGCCGGTTGCAGCGGACATCGGCCAAATGCCGCATTTGCTGATCGCGGGCGCCACCGGAACGGGCAAGTCTGTCGCAATTGCCTCCATCGCCACGTCCCTGCTCCTGCAAAACACGCCCGAGACCCTGCGCATGGTAATGCTCGACCCGAAACTGGTGGAGCTGAGTCGTTTCAATGGAATTCCCCATCTGGTCGGTCCTGTGGAGACCAGGCTGGAGCGCATCATCGAGGTGTTGCGCTGGTGCGCCCGCGAAATGGACCGGCGCTACAGGCTGCTGGAATCTGCCAACGCGCGCAACATTGAGGCCTACAATGCGCGGCCGGCGCAACGTCAGGATGGCACACATTTGCCCTGGATCGTCATCTTTGTCGATGAAATCGGCGACCTGATGCAGGCGCACCCGGAGGAAACCGAACGGGCGCTCACCCGCCTGGCGCAGATGGCGCGCGCCGTAGGCATGCATTTGGTTGTCGCGACCCAAAGGCCCAGCGTCGACGTCCTCACCGGTCTCATCAAGGCCAACTTCCCGACGCGTATGGCATTTGCCGTGGCTTCCGGTGTGGATTCCCGCGTCATCCTGGATTCAGTGGGCGCGGAGAGTCTGCTTGGTAATGGCGACATGCTCTATCTGGCGACGGACGCCTCCGGCCCGCAACGAATTCAGGGCTGTCTGGTCTCCGAAGAAGAAGTGCGCGCGGTAGTCGATTTCTGGCGGCGCAAGGCGCAGTTTAACGCCCGCCGGGGGCCGGCCGTCCAGTCGGAAGCGCCATGGGAGCAGGCGATGCGTCGACGCCAACTGCTCTCCGACACGGACCCCATGCTGGAGCAGGCCGTCAGGGCCGTGCTGGAGGAAGGCGAGGCCTCGGCGTCGCTCCTGCAGCGTCGCATGGGGCTCGGTTACCCCCGTGCCGCGCGAATCATCGACCTGCTGTTTGAGTTACAGATCATCGGCCCGCCGGAAGCCGGTGGCAGGGGCCGACGGGTTCTTTACCAACCGGGCGATGACCCCCTGGGTGAGGCCATTAAACGCCGCAACCAGAACTGAGACCTGGCCAGTGGGTTACAACAGCCGCTCAATGGTCTCCGGCGTGTCATTTGCAGGCCGATTGACAAGGGTCGAGACCGGCCAGGCCTGCATGAGTTCTGCCGCACAGGGTCGCAGCAGGGTTTGATGCTCTTCCCGACTGGCCGGAGTTAACCAGGTTGCGTGGTCCTCCGGCTGCAGAATGACCGGCATGCGCAGATGAATGTCGGCCATGAAGGAATTCGCCACGGTCGTAAGAATGGTCACATTGGGCACAGTTTCTCCATCCGGTTTGCGCCAGACTTCCCACAGTCCGGCAAAGGCGAACAGCGGCCTGTCACGCAGACTGATGTAGATCGGACGCTTTTGCTTGCCCCTTCTTTGCCACTCGAAAAAGCCGCTGGCGGGGATGAGGCATCGACGGCTGCGAAAGGCGGCGCGAAACGACGGTTTTTCGGCCGCCGTCTCTGAGCGCGCATTGATCATGCGATAGCCGATTTTCGCTTCTTTCGCCCAGGAAGGAATCAGTCCCCATCGGTGCCATGCGAGTTCACCGGGCTTTCCGTTGGTAATGACGGCAATCTGCTGTGAGGGCGCTACGTTGAAGCGCTGTGCAAACGGGTCTGGCACTGCGTGCAAATCGAACATGTCGGCGATCTCATCCGCCAGCGCAACCAGCACAAACCGTCCGCACATCCGCACTCTCCTGCCTTATCGCCTGGCAATCTCGACAAAATTATATCCAGGTGGCCATGTATTCAATGCGCGTGGTATGCGATACTTGGCGCATGAGCCAAAACCCTGCCAGACAGCGCCTGCGAATCACATTTGGCAAGTTCGCAGCCATGAAATACACCAGCAATCTTGACGTCGCCAAAATTTGGGAACGTTTATTGCGCCGCGCCGACATGCCCCTGCTCTATTCGCAGGGATTCAATACCCGCCCCCGTCTGCAGCTGGCGACGGCGTTGCCCCTGGGGATCACCAGCGAGTGCGAACTTCTAGACGTCTCACTGCGGCAGCGCATCCGGCTCGACTCTGTGCCGCAGCAACTGCGCGACGTCAGTCCGGATGGTCTGGAAATTTACAGGGTGGAAGAGGTGCCCGTCGCCTCCGCTGCCCTGCAAACCCGTGTGCGCAGTGCGCACTATGTCGTGACATTCGAGGAATCCGTGCCGGACCTCGACCAAAGAGTTGCCTGCCTGTTGGCGAAACCCCGCATCCTGCGTACGATCCAGCGCAAGCGCCGTACTGTGGAAAAAGACCTTCGGCCCCTGATCAATGAAATCGGCACTGCCGACCTGAATGTCCTGCAAATGCACATCGCCGTGGGTGACCGCGGCAACCTGCGGCCCGGAGACGTGCTGGAAGAAATGGATCTCATAGACTCCTGGCACCGGGTTCACCGCCATCAACTCGTCCTGGCGGATACGGAGGAAGTGAAATGCAACTGACACTTGCGCGCCCTGTGGCCGACGCCCTGGAAGCCGGTAAACCCATCGTCGCGCTGGAATCCACCGCGATCACCCACGGGCTGCCTGTCCCGCAAAACGTCAAGACCGCCCTTGAAATGGAAGCCGCGGTATGCGATGAGGGTGCGCAGCCAGCGACCATCGCCCTTCTGCAGGGTCGCGTGGTGGTTGGGCTTGATGCGAAGCAAATCGACACATTGGGCAAAACGTCGCCGGAAAAAGTGCGCAAGTGCAGCCGTCGCGACTTCCCCATAGCAATCGGACTGGGCGAAACGGCTTCCACGACTGTGGCCGGCACCATGATCGTCGCCCGTCAGGCGGGTATCCGTGTATTTGCGACGGGCGGCATCGGCGGTGTACACCGTGGTCATCCCTTTGACATTTCGGCGGACCTGATCGAGTTGGGTCGTACGCCGGTCGCCGTGGTCTGTTCGGGCCCCAAGTCCATCCTGGATCTGGAGTTGACGCGAGAAGTGCTGGAGACCCAGGGCGTGCCGGTCATTGGCTTTGGCACGGACAGATTGCCATCCTTTATTTCGCGGACCAGCACGCTGCCCGTCGACGTCAGGGTCGATACGGTGGAGGACGCGGCCAGCATCATTCGCGCGCAAATGGACATGAACAGACCAGGGGGCATTCTGATTTGTGTGCCCGTGCCGGCGGAGGTCGCGCTGGCCCAGGACCAGGCGGAAGCGGCCATCGAAAAGGCCAATGAAGAAGCCAGCCGCAAACGGCTGCGCGGGGCCTCGTTGACGCCCTACCTCCTGACCCGCGTCGCCGAACTGACTGGCGGAGCATCACTGGCGGCCAACACCGTCCTGCTGGCCAACAATGCCCGGATCGCCGCACGGATTGCCGCCGCCCTCTGAACCCGTCCCGGCCTGCAATTGGCCGGGACTTGCGCTATACTGCCTGTGACCTTCGCATTACCCAAGCCCCGGGGGAGACGGGCCATGCGGCCGGAGCGGATTGAGCGGATACTGGATCGCATTCTGCTGAAGGCAGAGCGACCAGGCCGTTACGTCGGCGGTGAGTACAACAGCATCGTCAAGGACTGGGACGCGACCGACCTGCGTGTGGCGCTGGCCTTCCCGGATCTCTACGACCTGGGCATGTCCAACCTGGGCATCATGATCCTCTACGAACAATTGAACCGGCAGCCCGACATCCTCGCCGAACGCGTCTTCAGCCCCTGGGTGGACATGGAAGCGCTGATGCGCGCCGAAGGTCTGCCCCTGTATTCGCTGGAAACGAAACACGCGGTCCGCGACTTCGACTTGCTTGGGATCAGCCTGCCCTACGAGCAACTTTATACCAATGCGTTGAATTTGCTTGACCTTGCAGGTATGCCGGTGCGCAGCAAGGACCGCGATTCAACTTACCCGCTGGTCGTCGCTGGCGGCCATGCCTGCTTTAACCCCGAGCCCGTAGCCGACTTCATCGACGCATTCATCATCGGTGAGGGCGAGGAAATCATCGTCGAAGTGGCCCGTTGCGTGCAGGCGCTGCGCGGGCGGTCCCGCGAGGAATTGTTGCGCGCAGTGGCCGGCATCCAGGGGATGTACGTGCCGCGCTTCTATGACGTCACTTACCATCCGGACGGCATGGTGGCGGAGATCATTCCCAACCGCCCGGACATACCCGAAAGGGTACTTAAACGAATCGTGCCGGTGCTGCCGCCACCCTTCACCCGTTTTCTGGTCCCCAATATCGATACTGTCCACAATCGCGCTCCCGTCGAAATCATGCGTGGCTGCACCCGCGGTTGTCGCTTCTGCCATGCGGGCATGGTGACGCGCCCTGTACGGGAGCGTCCGGTGCCGGAAGTGCTGGAGGCCATCGGCAAGATTACGGCCAGTACGGGTTTTGAGGAAATCAGCCTGCTCAGCCTGTCATCCTCGGATTACGGACAGGTGCACGAACTGGTCAGCGCCATTCACGACGAATTCGGTGACGCCGGTCTCAGCATGAGTCTGCCCAGCCTGCGCATTGAGACCGCCAGCGCGGAACTGCTTTCGAAGCTGGGGGATACCCGCCGCAGTGGATTCACCTTCGCTCCCGAAGCCGCCACCGAACGCATGCGAAACCTGATCAACAAGTATGTGCCCACGGAACAGGTGCTGCAGACAGCGCGCGACGTCTATGCTGGTGGCTGGCGCACCATCAAGTTCTATTTCATGATCGGTCACCCCGAGGAGACCATCGACGACGTTTGGGGCATCATCGACCTCTGCAAGGCGGTGTTGCGTGAGGGCCGCAAGGAACTTGGTAACAAGGCAAACGTCAACGTTGGGGTGAGCACTTTCATTCCCAAACCGCACACGCCTTTCCAGTGGGTGCCCCAGGACTCAAGAGAACAGGTGCTGGAAAAGCAACAGCTCCTCAAACGGGAGTTGCGCGGTCCCGGCCTGCATCTGCGCTGGAACGACATTGAGTCCAGCGAATTCGAAGGCTTCCTCAGCCGCGGTGACCGCCGTCTGGGCCAGGTGGTGCAGCGGGCCTGGGAACTGGGCTGCACCTTCGACGCCTGGCAGGACCGGCACTATCACGATCGCTGGTTGCAGGCCTTTGGCGAGGCCGGGCTGGACCCGGATTTCTACAACCACAGGACGCGTGGGGACCACGAAATATTCCCCTGGGAACACATCGACGTGGCCGTACACCGCAAGTTCCTGCTTCAGGACTATCAAATGAGTCTGAAGGGCGAGACGCGAATCGACTGCCGTGACAAATGTTTCGCCTGCGGGATTTTGCCCAAATTCACGAAGACCCGCAGCCAGACGGCGGCCAGCGCCTGGGAATGCCCGCCGGTGCGTCCGATTGCCGAGCGCAAGCGTAGCGCCAACGTCACGTTGATGCCCTGAAACTGCGAGCCGACCCGTGCGTATTCACGTCGAAGGCCGGCAAGCCCTGAATGGCAACTGGCGCCCTTCCGGCAACCCCAACGCCGCCCTCGCGTTGCTGGCCGCGTCCCTGCTCGTTGAGCAGCCCGTTGTGCTGCACAACATGCCTCGCACGGCCAGCACCCTGCAGCAGATCGAACTGGCATCCTGGCTGGGTGCGAACATACAGTTCGACGACGAATCAACGCTCAGGGTAGAGACGCGGCAACTTTCACGTCGCACACTTGACCGGGAAGCGCTGGATCACGCCGGCGCCATCCTCATGGTCGCTCCCCTGCTGCTCCGCTGTGGCCACGTTCGACTGGAAATCGAAACCCCGCGCAGCCGCCTGCTCACTCACCTGGACGCCCTGCGGGACCTGGGTCAGGACGTCCTGTTTCTGCATGGCACCGTAGAGATTCGCGCCGTCCCCTGGCGAAAGCGGGAGATTCTGCTGGGCAACGCCAGCGTTACGGCGACTGGAATCGTGTTGATGATGGCGGCAACCCTTGGCGAGGAAACCGTCATTCACAACGCCGCCAGCGAACCCCACGTCCAGGAACTTTGCCGGCTGCTGGAGGCCATGGGTGCCAGAGTTAAGGGGCAAGGTTCGAATCTGCTGCAGGTTAGCGGTTGCAGCAACCCTGCCGGCGCAGAGACCAGCATCGGCCCCAATCACATTGAGGTGGCCAGCATTGCCGCTATCGCGGCGCTCTGTGGCGGCCGCGTCACCCTGGGCGGAAGTCGCGAGCGGGACCTGCGCATGGCGGCGCGGGTTTTCGAACAGTTTGGAATACATCTGGAGCTGGAGGCGGACACCGTGTTTGTGCCGCGGCACGAGAATTTGACCGTGCGCGACCGCGCGGGCGACGTCGACCTGCGCGTCGAAAGCGCCATTTGGCCCGGCTTTCCTTCGGACCTGATCGCTATCGCCACGGTAATCGCCTCCCAGGCTCGCGGGACTACGTTGATTCACGAAAAGCTTTTTCCCAATCGCCTGTTGTTCGTGGACCGCCTCAAGGCCATGGGCGGGCAAATCGTCCTCTGCGATCCGCACCGGGCGATTGTCGTCGGCCCCGCTACGCTCTACGGCAGTTACATGGCGACGCCGGATATCCGGGCCGGCCTGGGCATGTTGGCCGCGGCTCTGGTTGCGGAAGGCCCTTCCACAATCGACAACGCCCAGGCCATCGAGCATCACTTTGGGGCCGTGATCGACAAACTAAAGGCGCTGGGCGCGAAAATCAGCGTGGAATGAATCGTCCTGAACTGCAATATTCACGAGTTGCGGGGCTCGGATGCGCCTGGGTCGCAGCGGGGGAAGGCCGACCGCTGGTCCTGTTGCATGGCTGGGGAGCAAGCCTGGAGCTGATGTGGCCCCTGGCGGAGCGCATCGCCAACTCTGGTTTCCGCGTTTATCTGCCGGATTTCCCGGGCTTCGGCAACAGTGAACGGCCAAATCGCCCCTGGTCGCTGCGAGATTACAGCAACTTCGTTCTGGAATTCCTGAAGCTGCAAGAGCTCGATCGCGTCGATCTGGCAGGTCACTCCTTTGGTGGGCGGGTCTGCCTGATGCTTGGCGCGGACCATCCGGATCGTATGGGGAAAATGCTGCTCTTCAATGCCGCGGGTTTGCGGCCACCGCAGTCGCTCTCAGGCCGCGCGCGACTGAGGGCCTACCAGTTTGCGCGGTCATTGTTGGTACGATTCGGGCTGTCGAACGCCGATGATCGCCTGGCCAACTGGTACCAACAGCGTTATGCGTCCCCCGATTATCGCGCCGCAGAGGGTGCGATGCGTCCCACTTTCGTGCGCATTGTCAATGAGGACATGCGTCCTTTCGCCACCCGCGTTCGCCCGCCCACCCTTCTGTTCTGGGGCGATCAGGACGAAGAAACTCCGTTATGGATGGGCGTGGAACTGGAAAGCCTCATTCCGGATGCCGGCCTCATCGTTTGGGAAGGCGCGGGTCACTACAGTTACCTTGACCGCCTGTCGGACACCACTCGCGTCGCCTTGCATTTCCTTCGGGACGAGTCGTCGCAATGATTCTGGCCCTCGCCGCACTGGTATGGCTGGCCGGCTGTTGCCATCGACTTTATCGCCAGGCGCTTTATCTTCAACTGGAAGAATACGAGAGCGGGCGTTATTTGCGCTGGTTGGCCGACCGTGGTTCAAGATGGTTGCCACGTCGCCCCCTGACAGCGTGGCTGGTTGGCTCGGCCCTGATTCTCCTCTTCGCAGAGGCCCCTGACACGCAATTGCCGGTGTTCCTGTCCTTGCCGGTCGCTATCCTGGCCAACTGGCCGCAGAAAGGTGGCGAAGTCAAGAAAGGCTTTCGTGTTACCTGGCGCGTGCGGCGCTTCCTCCTTGTGGCCTGGGTACTTGCATTGCTGGTGGCGCTCCCTCTGATTGCCGCCATTGACGGCCATGGAGACGGCCTTTTGCAGCCGCTGCTGGTGACGGCAGCGGGGCTGCTGCTGGTCCTGATGGTGCCTGTTCTGCTTGTCGGCGCCAACCTGTTGCTGCGTCCCCTTGAATCCCTGCTGCGACGCCGCTTTGTCGCGCGGGCCCGCGCAATACTGATGGAAGCCGGGCCCACGATCATCGGCATCACCGGCAGCTATGGCAAAACCAGTACCAAGGTCTACCTGCAACACATCCTGAACGGGCACTGCCGCGTTGGCGCAACGCCAAAGAGTTTCAACACATTGATGGGCGTGTGTCTGGCGATAAGCCAGGACCTCGAAGAGGACCGCAGTCTTGACTATTACATCGTGGAAATGGGGGCCTACGTCCCCGGAGAAATCGCTGAAATCTGCGAACTGGCGCGCCCCGCAATCAGCATCGTAACCGCCATCGGGCCCCAACATCTGGAACGATTTGGCAGCATCGACAACATCGTCTCTGCCAAGTACGAAATTATCAGCGCCCTGCCCGCCGACGGAGTCGCCGTGCTCGACCGCGACAATCCGCATTTGCGCGCGATGGCTGCCCGCGCGCACCCGGCCACTATTTTGACGGTCAGTTGTGAGGGGTCAGTTGAAGACAGCCCTGCGGACGATCCGCGCCTGGTCGCCACTGACATTCAGGAAAGTCTGGACGGGCTGCGCTTCAACGTCGAAGACCGGCGCAGCGGGGAACGCGTGGTCTTCAGCACGAATCTGCTTGGCAGACATAACGTGAATAACATATTGCTGGCTGCCGCAGTCGCCAGGAACGAGGGCATGTCCCTGAGGGACATCGCCTGGCGCGTACGTAGCCTGCAACCGGCCGAGGCGCGCCTGGCGAGGGAAGAAACGGCGACCGGCATCACCCTGATCAATGATGGCTACAGTGCGAATCCCGCCGGGGCGCGCCACGCCCTGCGTGTGCTGGGGATGCATGCCGGACGGCGACTGCTTGTCACGCCCGGCATGGTCGAACTGGGAGACCTGATGGAATGCGAAAACCGGAAACTTGGCGCGGAAGCGGCGCGGCAGGCCAGTGACGTGATCCTGGTCGGCGAGCGACAGACGCGACCCCTGCGGCAAGGCTTGCTGGAGGCCGGATTTGCCGAGGGCCGGTTGCACACCGTGAACACCCTGACGGAAGCCATCACCTGGTACGAATCTCACCTGGTTGCGGGTGACGCCGTCCTCTTTCTCAACGATCTGCCCGAAAACTGGAGTTGAAACGCTACCCGGAATTCCGGCATTGTGTCAAAATGCTCCCTGGAATTCTGACAAGCGGCCAGGAGGCCAGACATGACCTATCACCCCGATCGACTGGAACATGCGCGTTCCCTGGCGGACAGGATCGTCGCCTGGCGGCGCGACTTTCACATGCACCCGGAACTTGGATTCGAGGAGTTTCGCACGGCCCGCAAGGTCGCAGAGACCCTGAACGAGCTGGGCTTCGAGGCGGAGACCGGGGTTGGCAAAACTGGCGTCGTGGCCCGCATCGGCGAAGGGAGACCCGTCGTTGGCATCCGGGCAGATATGGACGCCCTGCCCATCGACGAGGAAAACGACGTTGCGTACCGTTCGCAAACGCCCAATGTCATGCACGCCTGTGGCCACGATGCCCATACGGCCATCTTGCTGGGCGTGGCGACGATGCTCAGCGAAATTCCGGAAAGCGAGAGACCGCCCGGCCAGATTCGCCTGCTATTTCAGCCTTGCGAGGAAAACCAGGATGAAGAAGGTCAGAGTGGCGCCATGCGCATGATCGATGACCGGGCGCTGGTTGGCGTGGACAACGTGCTGGCGCTGCACATGGACAGCGGCATGGAGTCCGGCAAGATTGAGGTTTGCAGCGGTTATGCCATGGCAGCTCACGACGCCTTCCACGCCATCATTCGCGGCGATGGCGGCCACGGTGCGTCGCCGCACCTGGGCACGGACCCGGTCTTTATGCTGGCGCAAATCATCAATGCCATCTTTGGCATCCGCGCCCGCCGTATCGACCCGGTAAAGCCGGCCATCATCTCTATTGGCACCATTCACTGCGGCATCGCTTCCAACGTCATTCCGGCCTCCATCGAAATCAGCGGCACCATTCGAAGCTACGACAGCGACATTCGGGAACAACTGTTTGCCGAACTGGAGCGCGCGCTGGCCATCTCGCGCGCGATGGGCGGAGACTACGAACTGGAAATCAAGAACGGCTACGACGCCACCTACAACGACCCTGAGATCTCGGGCATTATTGGGGACATCGCGACACGCATGGCCGGTCCTGACGTACTTAATCCGCCACAACCCATGTTGGGGGCCGAGGACTTTGGCTTCATGACGAAACTGGCGCCGGGCGCCATGTTCCAGCTGGGCGCGAAGTTCGACGACAGGGATCGCGGCCACCACACCCCGGTTTTCGATATCGACGAATCCTCTTTCCCGCTGGGCGCTGCCCTGCTGCTGGAATCCGCCTTCCACCTCTTGCGCAAGTCTGCATGACTGCGCGCCGTCGCAGGACCGTCGCCGTCATCTTTGGCGGGCGCAGCGTCGAACATGATGTGTCGATCGTCACTGCCAGCCAGGTCATGCGCGCGCTGGACCAGGACCGCTTCGAGGTGGTGCCGGTCTATATCAACCGTGAAGGAAGCTGGTACGGCGGGGAGCCCTTGCTGGAACTGGCCAGTTTCGATGGAGACGTCACGGCCAGGGAAGGAGTTTATCCCCTGCTGCTTTCGCCGGACAGGCGCCATCACGGGCTGCTGCTGCAACCCCTGGCCGGCCGCTTTCGCCGCAGCAGGCTGCAACGCATTGACGTCGTTTTCCCGGCGATTCACGGCACGCATGGTGAGGACGGCACGCTGCAAGGCTTGCTGGAACTGGCCGACGTGCCCTACGTGGGCTGCCTGACCCTGGGGTCGGCGCTGGCCAATGACAAAATCAGCGCGCGCGCCGTGCTGCAGCAACAGGGCATTCCACTTGTTCCCGCCCTGCATTTTCACCGGCAACAGTGGCGGGATGATCCGGATTCCATTCTGGCCCGCATCAGGGAACAGTTACAGTGGCCGGTCTTCGTGAAGCCGGCCACTGCCGGTTCCAGCATTGGGATCGGCCGTGCCGACGATGAGCCGCTGCTGCGCGCGTCTATCGACGTGGCTACCCACTTTGACCGCCGCGTCCTGGTCGAACAGGGCATCAGCGGCCACGTCGAAATCAATTGTTCCGTACTTGGCAACAGCCCGGACCTGCGCGCCTCGGCCCTGGAGCAGCCCCTGAGTTGGGATGACTTTCTGACCTACGAGGAAAAGTACCTGCACGGTCCAGAGGGGATGAAGGGCGCCGGTCGCATCATTCCGGCGCCGCTGAACGAGGGTCTGACGCGTCGCATTCAGGAAATGGCCATTCGCGCCTTCCGGGCCATCGACGGGCACGGCATTGCGCGGATCGACTTCTTCGTCAAACCGGAGACAAATGAGATCTGGCTGGGAGAGATCAATACCATGCCGGGATCGCTGGCCGCCTGGCTGTGGCAGGAGAGCGGGCTTTCGTTTCCGGAGTTGCTCGAAGAACTCATCGACCTGGCGCGCGCTGCCGGAGTCGAAAAGCGACGCAACAGCTACGATTATCGTAGTGATCTCATAGGCCAGACAAGGCAACGTGGTCAAAAGGGCAGCAAGGGCGGCAAGGCCTCTACGGGGGTCTGAACCCTCTCCCAGGAAGGCTCTTGCCCTGTGCTATCCTGAACTTGCGTCCTGAAACCAACCGAGGTCGAGCTTGCCCTTGCTTTCCGGCGGCGGTCGACACCTGAATGCCCGGTCCGGCGTCCGCCAGGCCACGAGCAGCACTGACCTGCCGTCCAGAGTGCCTCAAAGGGTGCTGGACGGGATTCCCGGCTTTCTGGCCTGGCTGGCATTGCTTGTCTCTCTGGTCCTGGCCATTGAAGCGCCTTACGTCATTCTGGTCCTGGCATCGTTTATCGGGCTGTATTCGGCCCTGCGCTTTCTGCTCGCAGGCATCGCCAACTTTATCGGGCTGCGGCGGATCCGTGCCTGGGAGCGCCAGGATTGGGAGGTCTATTGGCAACAGCACGCCGGACCCCATGCCCTGACCCTGGATGAAATCCGCCACCTGGTCCTGATCCCCAATTTCGGCGAGTCACACGCTACCCTGGTGGCCACACTGGTCAACCTTGCGCGTTATCCGGAAGCAAGGGAGCAAATGCACGTGGTGCTGGCCATGGAGGAGGCCGAAGAAGGCTCACCGGCAAAGGCCCAAAGACTCTGTGATGCCTTTGCCGACCGATTTGCAGGCATTCATTACAGCGTGCACCCGCAGAACCTGCCATGTGAAATCCAGTGCAAATCCGCAAATCTCGCGTGGGCCGCGCGCCAGGCGAATCAGACCCTGGTAGAGGGTGGGCAACTGAAGCTGGACACCCTTGTCGTGACCAGTATGGACGCAGACACTCTTTGGGACCCGCGCTATTTCAGCGCCCTGACCTGCCTCTTCGCCCTGCATCCGCAAAGACACTTGCGCTTCTGGCAGGCGCCGATTCGCTATCACGCCAACATTTGGGATATCAGCCCGCCCATGCGCCTGATCAATGCCTACTCAACTGCATTTGAACTTGCCTATCTCTCCGCGCCATGGTGGTTACCCCTGCCGATGTCCTCCTGGTCCCTGAGCATGCGTTTGCTGGTGGATAGCGACTACTGGGACGGCGACGTCATCGCCGACGAATGGCACATGTTCATCAAGTCCTGGTTTGCCAGGGAGGGTCAGGTCCGCCTGGAACGCATCTTCCTGCCCTTTGCCGCCCACGCCACAACCGGCAGGACCCTGCGTGAAACCGTGGTCAACCGCTATTTGCAGACCCTGCGCCACGCATGGGGCAGCAAGGAGGTCGGCTACATCATTGCGCAAATGCTGGCGCGTCCGGACATTCGTTTTGGCGTTGCCTTTCAGTTACTATTCCGCGTCGCCCACGACATCCTGCTGGCCGGAGCGGGCTGGATTCTCCTGACAGTTGGCTCCCAGGTAACCTTGCTACTTCACCCCGACATCCTGCGTGAGTTGCTCGAATTAAATGTTCGCAGCCCGGTCTTTCTGGCGTTGCAGACGGGTTTCCTGCTGGTTTCCACACTATGCATTGTGCTGTGGGCCCAGGACGTCAGCATGCGACCTCCAAGACCTGCCGATCGCCCGCAGACCCTGAAGGAACGCGCCCTTACACTGGCAAGTTTCCCCCTGATGCTCATTTTGGCCCTGGTCTTTGTGGCCCTGCCCACGCTGCAGGCCCAGACTCGTCTAATGCTGGGAATTCCGCTACAGTTTCGGGTGACCCGCAAGGACTGAAGGCACAGGACAAGGAGCGCCAGATGGCGAGAATCGGATATATCGGGCTGGGCATCATGGGTGCTGCCATGGCGCGCAACCTGATGAAGGCCGGCCATGAACTGGTCGTCCACAATCGCAGCCGCGCCATCGTCGATTCGCTCGCCGCAGAAGGCGCCAGCGCCGCCAGTTCGCCGGCCGAGGTGGCCGGACAGGTGGAATTCGTATGCACCAATCTGCCCGATTCGCCGGACGTGGAGCAGGTCGTGCTGGGCCCTGAAGGGATACTTGAAGGAGCAAGGCCCGGAACCGTCTTTATCGACAACAGCACCATCAAACCTGAAACGGCCCGCATGCTGGCCGAACGCCTCGCGGCAAAGGACGTCCAGGCCCTGGATGCGCCCGTCAGTGGCGGCGACGTTGGCGCGCGCGACGGGACCCTGACCATCATGGTTGGCGGGCCGCAGGAGGCCTTTGACCGCTCTGTCTCGCTTTTTGAAGCCACGGGCAAGGCCTGGGTGCTGGTCGGTGACAGTGGCGCCGGCCAGATCGCCAAGGTCTGCAACCAGATTATCGTGGGCGCGCAAATGGCCTCACTCGCGGAGGCCTTGATCACCGCGCAGAAGGCCGGCGTGGATCCGCAACGGGTGGTGGATGCCATCAAGGGTGGCGCTGCCCAGATGTGGACCCTTGACGTCAAACCGCCGCGGCTCTTTGCCGGCAATCGGCAGCCCGGTTTCAAGGCTTACATGCAGCACAAGGACCATGGCATCATTCTGGACACGGCCCGCACTTACGGCATTCCGCTACCAGTATCCGCAGTGATTCACCAGCTTTATGCCGCCATGCTGGAGCAAGGCAATCGCGAACTGGACAACAGCGCCATCGTGAGCGTCTACGAATCGCTGGCACAAATCAATCTTGACGAGCCGGACCGCTAGCGTCGGTCAAGTCCCCCTGGAAGCGGCCTCGAGTGTCGATGGCAGCAGGAGAAGCGCGTGCAGCAACGCTTGCAAAAACTCATGGCCCAGGGGGGACTGGGATCGCGACGCGCATGCGAGGAGTTCATTCGCCAGGGTCGCGTCCGCATAAACGGCGCAGTCGCTGAGCTTGGCGCGAAAGCCGACCCGGCCAGCGACGACATCACGCTGGATGGCGAGCCCTTGCTGCTGCGCGCGCCCAGGCAGGTCTACATCGCGCTCAACAAGCCGCTCAACGTGCTTTCGAGTACGACGCGCCACAAGGGAGATGAGCGCGCCACCGTGCGCGACCTGGTCAAGCGTCCCGGACATTTGTTTCTTGTCGGGCGGCTCGATGCCGACAGCCAGGGCCTGGTGGTGCTCACCAACGACGGAGAACTGACTCACCGTCTGACACATCCGAGCTTCCAGCATACGCGCACCTACAGGGCTACGCTTTATGGTTTGCCCAACAGCGACGCCCTGCGAAAGTGGGAAAAGGGCATCTGGTTGCCGGAAGAAGAAAGCAGAACTGCCCCATGCGTTGTCAGGGTCGTCAGGAACAGCCAGGGTTTGGCGGTGGTCGAGATCGTCATGGCGGAGGGCCGCAAGCGTCAGATTCGCCGCGTCGCCAGCGCACTGGGGCACCCGGTGCGCCACCTGACCCGCACGCACATTGGCCGCCTCGGCCTGGGGGACTTGAGGCCGGGCCAGTGGCGCGAACTGGACAAACGCGAACTGACACTTCTGAAGACGCCGGACAGCTCCCTCAAGAGAAGTCGGCAGCCTCGTCCGCCTCGCAAAAGGCCAGTGCGAGCGCAGCAACGGCGCAGCTTTCGAAGACCTTCGGGGAGGGGCAGCGACAGAAAGCCGGTCCGTCGCAGGGCTCGCCCATGAGCGCACGGGCTGAAGTACAGCTTTACCTGCAACGCCAGGACAGCCCCTGGCTGCGTTGGCGCCGCGGCGTGTTTCGCTCTGCCATCCGCGCGATTGCCATCAATTTCAATCGGCTGACGGTCTCTGGCCTTGAGCATATTCCGGCCAGAGGCCCCCTTATCATGATGATCAATCACACCAGCGGGCTGGACCCTGGTTTGATCATGGCCACCACCACCAAGCGCTTCGTTATCCCCATGACCAAAATCGAGAACACCTACTTCTTCCTCGGTCGCGCAGCCGTCTGGTGGTGGGACTGCTACACAGTGCGAAGGGGCGAGATCGACCGTCAGGCCCTGTCGACGTCCATCGAGTTGCTGCGTGACGGCCAGTGCATCCTCATTGCACCGGAGGGCACGCGACAACGCCAGGGCGGTCTGGCGCGGCCGAAGGAAGGCCTGGCCTGGATTGCAACAAAGGCGGACGCGGTGGTCCTGCCCTGCGCCATCTCCGGCGCTCGCGGCTGGAACCGCAAATGGCTGCGCCTGCAGCGCCCGGAGATTCACCTCCGCTACGGCCGCCCTTTCCGCTTTCGCAAGGAAGGGGCGCGTCGCATCTCCCGCGAGCGTTTGCAGATAATGACCGACGAGGCCATGTATCAACTTTCCGCCGCGCTCGTCGATCCCGCACTACGCGGCGCTTACAGCGACCTTGACCAGGCCACCGGCAACACTCTGGAGTTTGTCGGACGTGCCTGAAGTTCTGCCCTGCCCTACTTGAGTCCGCTCAGGGCAAGGCCGCGGATGAAGTACTGCTGCAGGAACATGTAGATCACCACAATGGGCAAAATTGAGAGAAAGGTCGCGGCCAGCAGCGCTCCCGTTTCATGACGGACCCAGCCCGCCAGGTTGGCCAGCACCGCCAGACCCAGCGGCAGGGTGCGCATCGATTCGTGCTGGGAGATGACCAGCGGCCACACCAGGCTGTTCCAGCTGCCCATCAGGGTCATCAGCCCAACGGTCAACAGCGCCGGCTTGGCCATGGGAAGGACAATGCGCGAGTAGATCTGCAGGCGGCTGGCACCATCGACAAAGGCCGCGTCTTCGATATCGGGCGGAATGGTGCGGAAAAACTGCCGCAACAGGAAGATCCCCATAATGTTAAGCATGCCGGGCACGGCCAGACCCTGATAGGTGTTCAGCCACCCCAGCTGTCGAATCACAAGGTAAGCCGGAATCAGGGTGACCCACCAGGGGATCATGATCGTCGCCAGAATCAACATGAACATGATGTCGCGACCGATGAAGCGGATGCGCGCGAAGGCGTAGGCTGCCATGGAACAGATCAACAAGGCGCCCAGGGTCGTCAACACACCCACAATGATGCTGTTCAGGTAGAAGCGCGCGAAGGGCATGATCTCGAAGACCTTCGCGTAATTTTGCGGGATCCACTCAGTCGGGAACCAGTGCATCGGGATGCGGCCGATGTCGGCGTTGGTCTTGAAGGAGCTGAGCACCATCCAGATGAAGGGCAACGCCGTCCCGATGCCACCCGCGACAACCAGGGCGTATTTGATTACCGGGAACAGTTGATTTCTGACTTCAGCCAGAGTTGGCAAGCGGTATTGTGCATTCGCAATTCGTTCAGCGGTCATAGTTCACCCAGCGCCGTGACAGACTAAAGTGCAGGGCAGTGATGACGAAAATGACAAGGGCCATCACCCAGGCCATGGCCGAGGCATAGCCCATCTTGAACCGATCCCAGGCCTCATCGTAGAGGAGCAACGCCGGCATGAGCGTGGCGTTGGCCGGGCCGCCGCCCGTCATCACGAAGGGAATTTCAAACTGTATCCAGACCGTGATGAGAGCGTTGGTGATGTAATAAAAGATGGTCGGCGACATCAGCGGCAGGGTGATGCGCAAGAGGCTTTGCCAGCCCGTGGCGCCGTCCACTTTCGCGGCGTCGTAGTACTCCTGCGGAATATCAAGCAGTCCGGCCAGAAATACAATCATCCAGAAACCGGTGCCGGCCCAGACCACCACGAGTGAAATGGAAAGTAGCGCCCATTGGGTGTGACCCAGCCAGTTCGGTCCTTCCACGCCGACGTAGCGCAGCAGGCTGTTTACCAGACCATAATCCTGGTTGTAGGCAAAACTCCAGACGACGGCGATGGCCACGCTGGACGTGACGGTAGGCAAAAAATAAAGGGCACGAAAGAAAGCGCGTCCGCGGATGTGCTGCACGGCCAGGGCCACCGACATACCCCAGACCAGACCGAGCGGGATGGTGATGGCGGCGTAAACCAGGGCGTTCCGGTAGGCCAGGAGGAAGATCTTGTCCTCCATCAACTCGGCGTAATTGGCAAGGCCGACATATTTGTCAGTAAAAAGCGGGTCCCATTCACGAAAACTGAGAAAAAGGGAGGAAATCAGCGGGTAGGCCGTAAAAACCGTGATCCACAACAGGACTGGCGCAATGAAGAGCCAGCCCGCGATGTTGTCACGGCGGGTGGTTTCGGGTATCCGGGCCCTTACCCTGGCTGCCAGCCCTCCGCTTTTGGCCGAAGCTGTGCCTGACATCTGCTCCTCCGCGAATCAGACGTTTCCCGTGTCCGCCCTTTTGGACGGACACGGGGATATTTGCAGCCGACCGGGTTTAGCCGCCAAGCGCAGCCGTCAACTCGGCAGAAACTTCAGTCAGAACAGCTTCAGCGCTGCCTTCGTTCGAGTAAATCAGGGCGATCTTGGCCAGCGCGGCGTTCACCTCACTGCTGAAGAGATGGCCGATCTCCTGGCGGGAAATGCCGTTGCCCAGCAAGGCACTCATGAATTCCCGCGTCATGCCCTGCGGCTGGTTGTCAGGCCACTGGTCAAAGCCGGCCTGCTCCAGCGCACTCTTGCGCACCGGCGGGGACGAGAGCGAAACAAACATCACGTCGGTGGCAAATTCCGGGGAGGCATAAGCTTTCATCACCTCCCAGCTGGCATCCCTGTCCGGCGCCGTCTTGGGGATTACCCATCCGCCGGTGAAATTGGGGATGTAGTAATTCTCCGAGCCGGCCACGCGCGGTGGCAAGCCAACGTCCCAGGTGAAGTTGATGTCGCCGCTCCTGTAACGGAAATAGCCCGCCTGCCAGGTGCCGTCGAGCAGAATGCCCAGCTGTCCGGCCAGGAACAGCTCGTTGGCGCCCGTTTGCAGGGAGCCCGGCGCCACTGTTGAGCCGTCCTCATGCATCATTTTCTGATAGAGGTCCAGGAGGGCAATGGTTTCCGGATTGTCCAGCAGCGATGTCGTCACGTCTTCGTTAAAGGCCATCTGACCGGCCAGGCCGGGCAAAAGATCATAGGCCCAGTCCGACCCGGAGCCATAGCCATATTGCACGACCTGGTCGCCGTCGGTCTTGGTCAGGGCCTTCGCCCACTCGCGCAGGTCATCCCAGGTCCACGTGTCCGTGGAGGAGGGCGGCGTGATGCCCGCTTCCTCAAAGAGGTCGACGTTGAAATAGCAGTGGAACGCGCCCCGGTCGTTGGTCATGCCGTAGAGCTTGCCGTCATAGGTCCACTCGGCAAGCGCCGCGTCGTCAAAGTCGCTCAGGTCAAACCCGTCGCGTTCGACCAGGTCGTCGATGGGGTCAATGACGTTGCGGTCCAGCATGATCGGCGTGTGGTAGGCGTTGAAGGTGATCACGTCGTAAGGGTCGTCGCCGACCAGGCTGGTGAAGACCTTGCTGAAAAAGTCCGAGCCGATGTAATCGTACTGGACGGTGATGCCACCACCGTCTGGCGGGAACCTGGCATCCATAAATGCCTGCGCACCCTCGAGTTCGTGCGGCCCCCACCAGGTTGGAATCGTCACCACCTCCGAGCTTTGGGCCAGAGCCGGGGCCAAGCCCAGGCCACCCATCGCCAGTCCGGTTCCAGCCAGACCGGTGGTCTTCAGAAAATCCCTGCGTGAAAGTTTGTGGTTCATTTCTGCCTCCTGTGCCGTCATTCCAATAGTTTGATCAACATCATGCCTCGGCAGGGGGCCAGCCTGCCCGGATGCACCTTGCCTCTAATCCGTTCTTTTTCTGGCTTTTCGCCCTTTCCAACTGCAGCATCCGGCCCGAAAGCCAGGCACTGTCAGTCCTGACCAATAACCCAGGGTGTCGCCAGGAGAATAACGGGAACCGGGCAAAGTGCAAAGAAAACGGCAGCACACTTGGCAATTTGCTAGCCAGGCCCAGGAAATCCACCTGGAAAACCATCAAGACCGAAGCGTCCCCACTTGACAGCTCTGCCCGCCCACCCCTATACTGCCGCCTGCCGGGCATTCCGGTCCCGGATTGAAATTCAGGAGCAGGACCGTGGGGCCGCTTCCCAAACGCAAGATTTCCCGAACGCGACGCAACAAACGGCGTTCGCATCACGCCTTGACGCTCAATCACCTCGTTGTGTGTGAGAATTGCGGCGAATACCACGTCGCGCACCACGTCTGCCCGGCTTGCGGCAGTTACAAGGGTGAGTTGGTCATCGAAGTGGACACGGACTAGCGGCTCGCAGGTCGGGACCCTTCCGTGAACAACCAGTCCAAATGCGCATTTATCTTCCCTGGCCAGGGCTCGCAACTGGTGGGCATGGGCCGGGACGTCGCCGCTGCGTTTCCGGTCGCCAGGGCAGTCTATGATGAAGCAGACGAGCTGGCCGGGTACGCCCTGAGCGAACTTTGCTTCAATGGCCCCGCCGAAGTGCTCAATCAGACGCGCAACACACAGCCAGCCATTTACGTCACCAGCATCGCTATCCTGCGCGCGCTGCGACACGCCCTGCCCCACGCGCAGCCAGCCATGGTTGCCGGTCACAGTTTCGGCCAAATCACTGCGCTGGTAGCCGCCGGGGGCCTGAGTTTCGCGGAGGGACTAAAGCTCGCCCGGGAACGCGGCCGCCTCATGGATGAAGCGGACAGCCGCGTGCCAGGTGGCATGGCCGCCCTGCTGGGCCCGGACGTCGGCGCCGTGCAGGGACTGGTTGGTCAGGCGCGCACACAGACGAGAGGCGTCCTGGTCGTCGCCAACGACAACTGCCCGGGCCAGACCGTGATTTCGGGTGACGAACGGACGCTGGCGGTCGCGCTGGAACTGGCGCCCGGCATTCGCGCCCGTCGAAGCGTGAGGTTGCCGATCAGCATCGCCGCGCATTCGCCGCTGATGGCTCCGGTCAATGACGAATTCGCCAGTTTCGTGCGGGCCGCTCAAATGAAGGAGCCGGGCGTCCCGGTCTATGGCAACCTGGGCGCTTCACCCCTCCTCAGCGTGGACGCCAATCGCAGCGAACTGGAAGGACAACTCACGGCTGGCGTGCGCTGGCGCGAGTCCGTGCAGAACATGATCGCAGACGGCGCTGCGCGCTTCATTGAAATCGGCCCGGGAAACGTGCTCAGCGGTCTGTTGCGCCGCATCGACCGCAAGACTCCGGGACTTGCGTTGAACAGCGCAGATGCCCTGCAACAGTTTATTGACGACGGTTTCTGAGCCGCTTCAGGTCCCCTTCAGGGCGGGAATCACCTGCTCACCGATGAGACGAATACCGCGCGCCGGATCTATGCCGTGGGGCGTGCCGAATTCCACCCTGTCCGCTCCTGCAGCGAACAGGGCCTCGCCCTGACGAATGAGATCGCTGGCATCGCCGGAGAAGGCGAAGCAGTCCAGTAGTTCGTCCGAGATCAATCGCGCGGCCCCGTCATCGTCGCGTTGCTCGAAGAGGCTCTGCAGGCGGCCGATGAGTTCCGGCTCGACCTCCACCGTTGGATCCAGGCGGGAGACAATGGGCAGATACATGGCCACGCTGCGGCGAGCTGCGGCGCGCGCAAGTTCGCGGTCTTCATCGACGACGCAGACGGCGCCGATCGCCAGCGCCACGCTGCCCGCTTCGCGTCCGACCCGTCGCTCCCCCCGGCTTACCCAACGCCGGGCGAGGGGCAGCATCGCCGGATTGGCACTGCCACCAATCTTGACCTCGTCGGCGATTTCACCCGCCAGGGCACAAAGCCGCGGCCCCCAGCTGCCGATCAGGACCGGAACCTGCGTCCCCTGTTGTAGCGCCCAGGGGGAGTAAACGTGTTCAGCCAGGGGATAAATGTCACCATTCTGGCCGCCAGTTTCGCCCGAAAGCATGTAGCGGATTACCGCCACGCCCTCACGGATCGCCTGCAGGGGACGATCGGGTTCGCGAATGCCGTAATCACCCAGCCAGCCGCCGCGCACCAGACCCACACTTACCCCTCCGCGCGCCATTTGCGCCACGAGGGCGGTGTCGGCCGCGATGTCCACGGGCGCCATACGCGCCAGCGACACCCCCGCCGGACCCAGGCGCGCCCGGCGCAGGTGCGGCGCCATCAGCGCCATCGGCAGATACGAGGGTGCGAATGGCAGGTCGCAATAGACATGCACCACGTCGACCTCGTAACGGTCGATGAGACTTGCCAGGGCGACGTATTCCGCAGGCGTCTTGTCGGTCTGAACGCCGAGGGCGACCTGCTTCATGTCAGTTCGTCACTGTCCAGTGTGCGCCACCGACGGCGCTCCATGCGCATGATGACGCGTTCTTCAGGGTCCGGGCAAATGGCATGCGAATCGCGGGCCAGCCAGTCATTGTCGTCCAGTTCGCGTTGTTTCGCGGCGAGGAACGGGATGACCGTGGCCAGGGCATAAATGCAGAAGTGTTTGCCGGGCGGGATACGCAGGCGGCTGCTCTCGGTCAACTCAAAGTAGTCGCCGACCTGCATGCCACAGACCGATTCACCTTCGATTTCGACCACGGTAACGCGCAGGTCATACAAATGAAATTCGCGGCTCACTGGCTGCCTCCCCGAAACCAGGGCAAGACCTCGTTGCCGATCAGTTCAATGGCCTTCATTGGTTCCGGACCCAGCGGCGGCCCGAAGCTGAGATGTCTTGCGCCCAGATTGACCAGGTCCTCAAGCCGACGAATCAACTGACGCGGCGTGCCTACCACCCCGATGCGGAGCATGTCACCCGTGACCAGTGCGCTGCCCCGGGACAGGTCATTTTCCACCACAACCGCCTGCTCGATGTCGTCGAAGTCGCCACGCGTCAGGCCCAGGCGCGCCAGAATCGTCGGGCTCAGGGCATGGCCGTAAAACGCGATCTTTGCTCTCAGGGCGTTTTCTGCGGCCAGCGAGTCTTCCGAAATCGAACACCAGATGCAGGCGGCCACGTCGATGTCGGCCAGGTCTCGCCCGGCCTGGTGCGCACCCTTCCGGATCTGTGGCAGAACCCACGAAAAGTGCTCCGGAGGAAAGAGCAGCGGCAGCCCGCCGTCGGCGTGAGACCCAATGGTCTGCAACATGCGCGGACTCATGGCGCCGAGGTAAAGGGGAATCTGTCTGCGCAAGGGTGTGAATCGAAGCCGCGTAGCATCGGACCACTGGATGAAATCCCCGTCCAGTGGCGCCTTTTCCCCGGCGAACAGTTTTCGCAAGACCTCGATCGTTTCGACGACCGCAGTCAATGGTTTTTTCTGTTCAATCCCTATCCATTTCAGAAACTCGCCTGCTCCTGAAGCGAGGCCCATGCAAAAGCGCCCGTCGGACAGTTCGTCCAGGGTCGCCGCTTCCATGGCCATCTGCGCCGGATTCAGGGTATAGGGGTTGAAGATGCCGCTGCCGATCTGGATTCGCTCCGTTTCCCGCGCCACGGCGGCCAGCATGACCGTCGCGCTGCGTTGGAAAAGGTCATCGCTGAGCCAGAACTGATCGAAACCGGCCCGCTCCGCCGCTAAAGCCAACGATACCGTCTTTTCCACTGGCAGGTCATTGTTCAGCCGAACGCTAAAGCGCATTCACTCCGCCTGGCTGGCGCCCGCGCCGATGATGGCGTCGGCCTCGATTTCAACCAGGTAACCCGTGCCGGGGAAATGTATCCCTCCGATGAGGGTGTTGGCCGGCATAATATCGCCAAAGATCTCCTTGTGAGCGTAGGCCGCGCCTTCCCAGTGAGCGAGGTCAGAAACGTATATCCGGGTCCTGACGACGTCGTTCAGGCTGGCTCCCGCCTGCAACAGGGCCCGCTCAATCTTGCGAAAGATGTAGAGGCTCTGTTCGCGGGCGTCCGAACCATGAACGCGACCACTCTCATCCGAGGCGGTCGTTCCCGAGACGCAGACCATGTCGCCGAATCGCACGGCGCGGGAATATCCGGCGCGTTCTTCCCAGATGCTGCCCGAGGGGATGTTTTGTCGTTTCTTCACGGTCTTTCCCCCATGTCGCCGGTTAGTCGATGACGATGAGATCCTGATATCCGTCCGTCAGCTTCTCGCCACCGCCTGGCCGCGCCACCACGACATCTTCCACGCGTGCCGAATAGTCGTTTAACTGCATGATGCTGGGTTCGATCGTGAAGAGCATCCCTTCCTGTAAGAGGGTCTGGTCGCTGGCGGTCAGGAAGGGCGGCTCATGCACATCCATGCCGATGGCATGCCCCAGACGATGGCGAAACTCCTCGCCATAACCGCCGTCCTCAATGACCTGGCGCGCGATCGCGTCCGTCTGGGCCGTGGTGTGCACGCCGGCCTGCAACGCCTCAATGCCCGCCGCCTGGGAAGCCATCACCAGTTCGTGGATGCGGCGGAATTCATCGGTAGGCTGACCAAAGCTGATCGTGCGACCGAAGTCATAACAGTAACCATCCAGAATGGCGCCAAAGTCGAACAGCAGCGCGACCGGCGGCTGCAGCTCGCGCGGCATTCTCTCCAGGCGATCGCCCATCACCATGGGGTGTTGCGGGCCTGAACAGTACATCGCGCTGGTGAAGGATTCGCCCAGCGAGCCGTGGCGGCGCATCTGAAAGTTGACTTCGCTGAGGACCTCCAGTTCCGTCATGCCATGGCGGAAGCTCGGCAGGGCATCGCGAAAGGCCGCCTCGGTGATGGCGCCGGCCCTGCGCATCACCGCGATTTCCTCCTCGCTCTTGATGACGCGCTGGCGGCGCAGGACTTCCGTCGCGGAAAGGAATTGCGCGCCGGGCCGCAGCCCCTGCAGGCCCATCAGGGTCTCGGCATGCGTGCGGTCGCCGGTGGCGATGCGCGGCGCGTCAGCCACCCCCAGACCCTCCAGGATATCGCTCACCATGGCGGCCGGGTCATCGTGGTCGCCCAGCACGCGGATGTTCACGCCCTGCTGTGAGCCCAGGCCGCCGAACTCCGCCGTCATGCGCGGCAGAGCCAGCACAGCCGGCCGGCCAGAGCTGAGCCACAGGCCCTCCAGCCAGGCGCCGGGGTGCATGGACCAGCCGTAGTTGGGCATGTCGCGCGGCACCCCTGTCAGATACTGCAGATCGGCAGAGATGGGCAGGAATGCCAGGTCCGCCACTACCGCCAGGTCCTGTTCAAACTGCTTCAGTCGTGCCTCATAATTCATCGTTTGTCCTCCTGCATGGGCGCCAGGCGGCATTTGACGCTCTTTTGGCCGCTGGCTATACTGTGGCAGGCAACCGGCAAAAGGGCAAATTCAGGAGAACAGATACATGCGTAAATCAGTGTTGTTCGTACTCGCAGTGGCAGTCGTTTTGCTTGCCGGCTTCGGTGCTGCCGCCCAGGACGAAACGGTCCTGGTCATCGGGCATACCGAGCAGACGGATTTCTATGACCCGGCCAACGGATTCACCGGCACGACCAGCATGGTGCGCCGGGCCACCTACGACACCCTGGTCACCTTCCCGGACGAGGACGCCAGCGAGATTCTGCCTTCGCTCGCCACCTCCTGGAGCGTTTCGGACGATGGTCTGTCCTACAACTTCACGCTTGATGACACACCGCGTTTCAACAACGGCGACAGTGTCACGGCCGAAGATGTGGCTTTCTCCCTCCTCCGCCTCAAATACGTAAACGGCAACCCCTCCTTCCTGGCTGACAACATTGATTCAGCAGTCGCCAATGAGGACGGCACGGTGACCGTCACCTTGTCGAGCGTTCGCCCCACCTTCGTCACGGAGCTGGCAAACACGGCCTTCTCGATTACCAATGCCGACGTCGTGCGCGCCAATGGTGGCACGGACAGTATGGACGCGGCCGAAATGGATGGCGCCGCCGAATATCTGAACCAGAATTCGGCCGGAACCGGCCCCTACCAGCTGGAAAGCTGGGCCCCTCAGGACGAGACCGTGCTGGTGCGCAACCCGCACTTCGTCGGTGAAGCGCCTTACTTTGACCGCATCCTGATCGTCAACATCCCCGAGGCGGCCACCCAGAAGGCAGCCCTCGAATCGGGTCAGATCGACATCGCCACTGACCTTACGCCCGACCAGATCGTCGAACTCGAGGGCAATGCGGACATCAACATCTGGAGCGGCCCCGGCCAGTGGAACCACTTCCTGATCATGAACGCCGATCCGGAAATCGGCGGACCGGTTTCAGATCCCAAGGTCTGGCTGGCCGTTCGCCTGGCGATCGACTACGAGGGTTTTCTTGAGTTGTGGCCGGGTAGCACTACTCCCGGCACAGTCATGAATATCTTCCTCGCCGGCGCCTTTCAGGCCGACCGTGCCCTGAGTCGGGATCTCGATCGCTCCAGGGCCCTGCTGGCCGAAGCAGGATATCCCGATGGCTTCGACATCGACCTCAAGTATCCGGACTGGAATGCCTTCGGCGTCGACATGAACATCAACGCGCAAAAGATTCAGGCGGACCTGGCCGAGGCAGGCATCAACGTGAATCTGGCGCCCGGTGAATTCGGTGTCGCTCTGGAGGAATATCGCCTCGGCAATGCCGGCTTTGGCTACTGGCTCTGGGGCCCGGACATCAACGACCCGGTTGACGTGTTGGCTTTCGTGCCTGGCGGCAAGGTGGCCACCGAGCGTCTGCGTTTCACCGAGGAGCGGGCGCCGGCGGAAATCCTTGAACTGCGTGACGCCGTAAAGAAGGAATCCGATCCTGTGCGTCGAGCCGAGCTTTTCGAACAGATCCAGCTCTGGTTGCAGGAAAGCGGCAACTTCGCGCCCTTCCTGTATCCGCCCACGCAAACGGCTCTTCGTTCTGGTATCAATGGCTACAACTGGCACCCGCAATGGGTGATGGATGTCGCCCTAATCAGCCGCGACGAGATGTAATTTTGCTCGCTGCAAGATTGGATGGCGGGGCCTGAGGCCCCGCCATCACCCTTAAGCAGCTCCAGGGGACTCCATGCCGCTTCAGGTATTCTTCCTGCGCCGCCTGCTCCTGACCATCCCGCTGCTCATCGGAATCACACTCTTTTCTTTCATCATCGCCAACGCGGTTCCCTCGGACCCCGTCTCTGCCAACATTCCCCAAAACGCATTTGACAACGAAGAGATCATCGCCGCATTTCGCGCCAAGTGGGGGCTGGACAAACCTCCTCATGAGCAGTACCTGACCTATCTTGGCAACCTCCTTCGCGGGGACCTGGGCGTGTCAATCAAGACCAGCAAACCGGTGCTGGAAGATATCCGTCAGTTTTTGCCTGCCACCGTGGAACTCGCCGGTTTCGCGATTCTGATCGGCATGGCCCTGGGCATAGGCACGGGAATCGTCTCCGCCGTCTGGCGCAACAGCATTGCAGACTACCTGACACGCGGCTACGTAGTCATTGGAGTCAGCTTTCCCATCTTCGTGCTGGCATTGATAGGGCTCAACGTGCTGCACGTTCAGTGGGGCATTGTGGCCGGACCCGGCAGGCTGGATTTCATTATCCGCGATCCGCCGGCAGTCACTGGCCTTTTCATGGTGGACGCGGCGATTGCCGGACAGTGGGACAAGTTTGCCAACGCCTTTTCTCACATCATCCTGCCAGCATTTGTGCTGGGCAGCTTCGTCGCAGGCATAATCGCGCGAATCACCCGTTCCTCCATGCTTGAAGTGCTGGGCATGGACTACATTCGCACAGCCCGCTCACACGGACTGCGGGAACGGCGCGTTGTGATCCGCCACGCCCTGTCCAACGCGATGATTCCGATCGTCACCGTCATAGGCCTCTCCACCGCAAATCTCATGACAGGGGCGGTCCTGATCGAATCAATTTTTGCCTGGCCTGGTATCGGTCGTTATGCTTTTCGCGCTGCAACGTCCCAGGATTTCCCCGCTATCATGGGCGTTAGCATCCTGATCGCCTCCATATACGTCATGGTGAATTTCCTTGTCGACATCCTCTACTACTTTCTCGACCCACGTATCCGGGTCGCCTGAGCGCTTCGCGCAACTGCGCTATCACCTGCGCAATCACCCCCTGGTGCTGGTGGGCATTTTGGTCGTCGCTGGATGGGTGCTGGTTGCCTTGCTCGCACCCAACTTCGCTACCCATGACCCCTTGTCCCAGGATGTCTCTCATCGCCTGGATGAGCCGGGCGAGAACGGACACATCTGGGGCGCGGATGCCCTGGGGCGCGACATTCAGACCCGCGTACTTTACGGGGCCCGCATCACCATACCGGCCGGCCTGGCCGTCATACTTCTTGGCAGCACCATCGGCGTGCTGATGGGAGCCCTGGCCGGCTGGCTGGGCGGCCTCTGGGATGAACTGCTGATGCGCATCACCGAGTTGTTCATGGCCTTCCCCACCATCATCCTCGCCATGGCCATCACGGCCGCCCTGGGGCGCGACATCCGCAACGCCATCATCGCGCTGATCATCGTGTGGTGGCCCAGCTACGCGAGGCTGATCCGTGGCATCGTGCTGGAAATCAAGCACAACGAATACGTCGATGCCGCCCATTGCGCCGGCGCCACCGGCGCCTGGATTCTGTTTCGCACCATCCTGCCCAACGCCATCGCCCCTGCCATCGTGCTCATGACCCTGGACATCGGCAACGCCATCCTGACTTTCGCCGGTCTGAGTTTTCTCGGGCTGGGACCTCCACCAACCTCGCCCGAATGGGGCAGCATGGTCAACGCCGGACTGGACAATTTCAGTCAATGGTGGATGTGGCTCTTTCCCGGCATGGCAATCGCCAGCCTGGTCATGGCCTTCAATTTCATTGGCGACGGCATTCGCGACATATTCGACCCTCGTCTGCGCCGCGACTAACCCCATGCAATCTCCGACTGCAGGGGACGTCCTGGCGCGTCTGTCGCAGTTTCCCGGGTTCCAGCCGCAGTCAATCGAGCCATTGACTGGAGGCATGATCGCTGCCGTATACAAGGTGACCCTTGCCGAAGGTCGGAACCTGGTGGTCAAGGCCGGCGATACAGAAAGCCGCCTGGATATCGAAGGGGACATGCTCCGCCATCTGGCCCAGGTCAGTAGCCTTCCCCTGCCGCCCCTGATTCACAGCGAGCCCGACCTGCTCGTGCTTGGCCATGTAAAGGGCAGCAGCGACCTGGACGAACGGGCCCAGGAACATGCGGCCGAATTGCTGGCAGCCCTGCACAGCGTGACCTGGACGCATTTCGGCCATACAGAGGACACGCTCATCGGCCCCCTGCACCAACCCAATCCACCTTCCTCGTCATGGGTCGACTTTTTTCGCGAGCAGCGATTGCTCTACATGGCGCATGAGGCACTGCAGGCCAGGGCCATTACCACCTCCCTTTGTGTACGTATTGAAACCCTTGCCAGCCACCTGGAGCGTTGGCTGGACGAAGCGCGGCAACCCGTTCTTGTCCACGGCGACGTCTGGGCGACCAATCTTCTGGCCAGCGAGGGTCGCATCACCGCCTTCCTTGACCCGGCGATTTACTACGCTCACGAAGAGATTGAACTGGCCTACACCACCCTGTTTGGTTCGCGGGACCGCACCTTTGGCGACTCCTTCTACCGCAGGTATCATGAACTGCGGCCAATTGCTCCCGGCTTCTTCGAAGAGCGACGACACATCTACAATCTCTATCCATTGCTGGTACACGCCCGCGTTTTCGGCCGCCATTACCCTGAGGAGGTGGCGCGCACACTTGATCGCTTCGGCTATTAGACAGATTGTATAAATTCATCTGTGCATATATTCTATGGCGTGGGCGGGCTCCAGCGTTTACGATGCCGCGGCAATGTGCGTGAGAGCCATGTGAGATGGCAACTTTCAGCGGTGCCAGGGTGAAGAAGCCTGCGTCCTGATCCTGTTTCGGGTGCTTTGCCATGGCTCGTGGAACGAGCAGACCTGCCCGAAACAGCGGAGCAGGTTTTTTGTTGCCCGTCTGACCTTTGGTCTGAACACCGGCAACCTGGAATGAAGGAGATACACATGTCCGGCACGGTCTGTCCCGAATGCGACGCTGCTTTGGAAATCCCCGCGGACGTCATGGAAAACGAGCTCATTGCCTGCCTCGACTGCGGTTCAGAGCTTGAAGTCATCGCCCTGGACCCGGTGCAACTGGAACTGGCGCCGGAAGTCGAAGAGGACTGGGGCGAATAGCATGCACATCGGGGTGCTCATCACCCACGTCCGCGCCGAGGAAAAGTTGTTGTTGACTGCCTTGCGCGACCAGGGCGTGGACCTTGATGTTCTCCCTGACCGCGACCTGCTCTTTGATTTGAGCGCAGGGCCGGAACAACTCTCGTCCGCCGGGCGCGCCTGGCAGGACTATGATCTGGTTCTGGAACGCTGTGTCAGCACCTCCCGCGGGCTGTTCACCCTGGCCGTGCTGGATTCCTGGGGAGTCCGCACCCTGAACAGCTATCGCACGGCGGCGATTTGTGCTGACAAGGCACGCTGCAGCCTGGCCTTTGCGGACGCCGGCTTGCCCCAACCCCGCACGCTCCTCAGTTTCGAAGCGCGCACGACCCTCGGGGCCATCGAATCCCTGGGCTACCCGGCCGTTCTGAAACCTGTGACCGGTTCATGGGGACGCCTGCTGGCGCGCGTCAACGATGCGGACGCCGCCGAGGCGCTGATTGAACACCGTCAGACGCTCGGCAGTTACAATCATCACGTTTATTACAGTCAGGAGATGGTGGACAAGCCGGGCCGGGATATCCGCGCCTTCGTCATCGGTGAACGCACCGTTTGCGCCATCTATCGCACCTCCCCGCACTGGATTACCAACACGGCCCGGGGCGGCGTGGCCAGCAACTGCCCGGTGACGCCGGAGCTGGACGACCTGTGCCAGCGCGCCGCCGCGGCGGTTGGTGGTGGACTGCTGGCCATCGACGTGCTGGAAACCGGCGATGGCCGACTATTGCTCAACGAGATCAACCACACGATGGAGTTCCGCAACAGCAGTGCGCCCACCGGTGTGGACATCCCGGCGGAAGTGGCGGCCTTCGTCCTGGCCCAGGCGAGCGTACCGGTATGATACGGGTGGGCATCGTCGGTGGCAGCGGCTTTACCGGCGGCGAATTGTTGCGGCTCCTGCTTTGCCATCCGGAAGTGGACGTTGTCCAGGTTAGCAGTCGCAGTCAGGCCAGACGTCCCCTGCACTATGTACACCCCAACCTGCGAGGATACAGCCGCCTGCAATTTATTGCGCCGGAGACCCTGCAGCCCTGCGACCTGCTCTTTCTCGCCCTGCCCCATGGCGCTGCCGCCCGCGAAATCGACCGCTATGCGTCGCTGGCGCCGGCCATCATTGACCTCTCCGCGGACTTTCGCCTCAATGACGCCGCCAGCCAGGAACAATGGTACGGCGAGAAGCACGCCGCGCCGGGCTGGTTGCCACGCTTTGTCTATGGTCTGCCGGAGTATCAGCGCGAGCAATTGCGGGGCGCTTCCTACGTCAGCGGCGTGGGCTGCAACGCCACCGCCATCAATCTGGCGCTCATGCCGCTGGTCAGGGCCGGCTGGATTGAGCGGGCTGCCATCGAGCTCAAGGTGGGTTCCTCTGAGGCCGGCAATCGGGCGACGGCGGGATCACATCACCCGCTGCGCAGCGGCGCCGTACGCACCTACAGCGCTGCAGGTCATCGCCACATGGCGGAAGTACGTCTGATTCTGGGCGACGACCTGCCGCTGCACTTTTCTGTCACGGCCATCGAAATGGTGCGCGGCGTCCATCTGCTCGCCCATTGCGATCTGCTCCAGGCGCGCGAAGAACGGGAACTCTGGCGCTTGTATCGCGCGGCCTGCGAGGGCGAGCCATTCCTGCGACTCGTGCGCAGCAAGTCCGGGCTCCATCGTGTGCCGGAACCGCGCGTGGTGGCCGGCACCAACTATTGCGATCTCGGCTTTGAACTGGACAGCGACGGTCGCCACCTGGTCGTGATGGCCGCCCTCGATAATCTCGGCAAGGGAGCCGCCGGCAGTGCGGTGCAGTGCATGAATCTCATGGTCGGGCTGGAGGAAACGGCTGGCCTCACCTTTCCTGGAATCTATCCCTGAGGGAATGAACGTGCCGGCAAACCTGCTGGTGGTCAAGCTGGGAGGCGCCGAGGGAGTCGATCTGTCGTCTACCTGTGAGGACCTGGTCCATGTCCTGCGTCGTGACCGGCGCCCGCTGGTCCTGGTGCATGGCGCCAGCGCCGAGGCGAACAGGCTCTGTGAGGAAGCCGGGCTGCCACTGCGCACGCTGACTTCCCCTTCAGGCCACAGTTCGCGCTACACGGATGCGCCGACCCGCGATCTCTTCGTTCAGGCAGCCGAAACGGTGAACCGGGAGATCCTGACCTGCCTCGGACACAATGGAGTCGAAGCGGCCGGCCTGACTGGCGACAACATCGTGCTACAGGCGCGTCGCAAGCAGGCCTTGCGCGCTCAGGTGGAGGGACGTGTGCGCATCATTCGCGATGATTACAGCGGGACCATAACCGCTGTCGATGGCCAGGCCTTGCTGGCGCTTCTGGAGACAGGCCGAATTCCCGTGCTGCCGCCTCTGGCGGACAGCAGCGACGGCCTGCTCAACATCGACGGCGACCGTGCTGCCGCGGCCGTCGCCTCGGCGCTGGGCGCAGACGACCTGGTCATTCTCAGCAACGTGCGCGGCCTCTACCGCGATTTCCCTGACGAGGACAGTATCGTGCCCGTGATTTCCCCTGGCGACCGTGAGCAGGCGCTGGCCTGGGCCCGGGGCCGCATGAAACGGAAGGTGCTGGCCGCCACAGAAGCTTTGGATGGAGGGGCGGGCCGCGTCATCGTCAGCGACGGTCGCGTCCGCGAGCCCCTTCAGAACGCGCTGGCCGGCGCTGGATCGGTGTTTGAGTCGTGAGCATGCAGGAAATCGACCGGTCCCTGCGCCAGACAGAAGCTGCGCATACATCAGGGGCCTATTTCAAAAGGCCCCTGACCCTGGTCCGGGGTGCAGGCACCCGCGTTTGGGACGATAGTGGGCGCAGTTACCTTGACGCCACCAGCGGCCAGGGAGTCGCCCTGACTGGTCATGCTCACCCGGTGGTCAGCGCCGCCATCGCCAAACAGGCAGGCGAGCTTGTCACCAGCCCCGAAATCTTCTTCAACGAACATCGCGCCCTTCTTTATGAACGTCTCACAGACCTGACGCCAGGCGACATTGGAAGATTCTTCCTCTGCAACAGCGGCGCAGAAGCCATGGAAGGCGCGCTCAAGGTCGCCATGTTGTTGACGGGGCGCAACAAGGTGCTGGCCACGCGCAATGCCTTTCACGGGCGCACGCTGGGCGCCCTGGCGCTCACCTGGAACCCGAAGTACCGCCAGCCCTTTGACGCCTGGCACGGGGACCAGGTCCAACATTTGGCATTCAATGATCTTGAGGCGGCGCGCGCAGCAATTGACGACGATACGGCCGCCGCGGTGGTTGAGGTTGTCCAGGGCGAAGGCGGCGTACGTCCCGCCGATGCGGCCTGGCTGCGCGATCTGCGACAACTCTGTGACGACCATGGCGCGCTGCTGGTGATTGACGAAATCCAGACCGGGTTGGGACGCTGTGGCAGCTGGTTCGCCTGCCAACAGGCCGACGTCGTCCCGGACATTCTTGCACTTGGCAAGGGCTTGGCGGGTGGTGTACCGATTGGGGCCGTATGCTGGCGCACCTCCCTCGGCAACCTGCCCGCCGGCAGCCATGGCAGCACATTTGGCGGCAACCCCCTGGCCTGCGCTGCCGCGTTGGCCACTCTTGCGGTGATCGAAGATGAACAACTGCCGCAACGCGCAGCACAATTGGGCAACTGGATCATGTCGGAACTGGCAGGCTTGCAACATCCCTCCGTCCGGGAGGTGCGGGGGCTCGGACTCCTTGTCGGCATGCAATTGCGTGGACGCGTGACGCCCGTATTGATGCGACTGCAGGACCGCGGCGTCCTCGCCCTGCCGGCCGGTTTTAACGTGTTGCGTCTGCTGCCTCCCCTGATCATCAGTGAAGGGGAATTGAAGGAAATCGTCGTCGCCATTCGCGAGTCGCTGGATGACTGAGGAGGCGCGCCCGGACGACCTTGCAGCGGAGTCGTTGCTGCAGGACCTCGTCGCCATTCCCGGCGTCACCGGCAAGGAAGGACCTGCCGTGCGCCATCTGGTCGACTGGATGGCCGCCAATGGCTATGACGAGGCCTACGTTGACGACATTGGAAACGCCGTCGGGATTCTTGGCTCCGGTGACCGCGATCTGCTCCTGCTCGGCCATATCGACACCTTCCCCGGGGAACTGCCTGTACGTCGGCAGGGTCGCCTGCTCTTCGGCCGCGGCACGGTCGACGCCAGGGGACCTCTCTGCGCCTTCGCCGTCGCCGGGACTCGGGCAACCCTGCCGCGCGGACTGCGCCTTGTACTCGTCGGCGCCGTGGAAGAGGAAGGCAGCAGCTGTGGCGCGCGGCATTTACTCGGGCGCTATCAGCCCTGGGCCTGCGTGATCGGCGAACCCTCGCGCGCGGACCGCATCACGCTGGGGTACAAGGGCCGCCTGCTGGTCGAACGTACATGGCGCGGCCCGCTGGCGCACAGCGCCGGCCAGGGCCTAAGTCCGGCGGAAAACGCCGTGACCTGGTGGCTGGAGCTACTGAAATGGGCAGAGCGACACAACGAAGGCGTTTCAGGACTCTTTGACCGTCTGGACGTGACCTTGCAGGACATTGAAACGGGGCAGGACGGCGCCTGGGGCGAAACTTCCCTGACCGCCGGCTTTCGATTACCCCTGCGCATCTCGCCGCAGGAGCTGGAGGCCGAATTGCCCGGCGCAGGTGAATCCGCCAGCCTGATTGCCCGGGGCCACGAACACGCCTGGCTCAGCCCCCGCGACAACTTGCTCAGCCGGGTCTTTCGCCGCGCCATTCGTCAGCATGGCGCACGACCGCGCTTTGTGACCAAGACCGGAACATCGGACATGAACCTGGTCGCGCCGGTCTGGAATTGCCCGATCGTCGCCTACGGCCCCGGCGATTCAGCGCTGGACCACAGGCCTGACGAACATGTCGACCTGGACGAATACCTGTTGGCCATCGAGGTGCTGGTCACGATGATTGAATCGATTGCCCCGCCATGGAACTGAGTTATTCTTCCGCCGACTCGCCAAACTCAACGTTTGTGCCCTGGCCCCGCCTCTGCGCCTCGCGATAGATTAGCTGCGCCGATGCCAGGTCCTCGACCGCGAGACCAAGCGAGTTGAAGAGCGTGATCTCGTCGTCGCTGCTGCGGCCCGGCGCACGACCAAGCAGCACTTCTCCCAGTTCGGCGCGGATGTGATCGTCCCCGATCGCGCCTTCATTCAGGGGGATCAGGTAATCCCCCGATTCATCAAGCGCAGATTCGCGACGGTCAACAAAATGGCTGACCATGGCCATGGCTTGCGAGTCGAGTTCCCGCGTTGTCGCCGTGGATGCGCCGACAGCATTGATGTGCGCGCCTGGAGACAACCAAACGCCGCGCAGCACTGGCTCGGTGGCGGCTGTTGTCGTGCAAATGAGATCCGCTCCCTTCACGGCATATTCGGCGCTGCCCGCTGACTCAACTTCAACGTCGAGCTCGTCACTCGCCCACTGTACGTAAGCTGCACGATGGGCCTCGCCACGGCTCCAGACCTGGACCCGCCGCAGAGGCCGGGCCTCGAGCATGGCCTGCAGGTGAGAGCGTGCCTGTACGCCCGTACCCAAAATCGCCAGGTCGCCGGCATCCTCGCGGGCAAGCGCGCGGGTTGCCACGCCACTGACGGCCGCGGTGCGAATGGCTGTGATTTCAGTGGCGTCCATCAGGGCCAGCGGCCGACCGTATTGTGAGTCGAAAAGGATCACGGCGCCCATGTGCGAATCGTAGGGGGACCCGTGGTTGCCTGGCATGACGGTAATCACCTTGATGGCCATCGCCTCTTCAGTCAGGGCCGGCATCGCCAACAGAATGCCCCGATTGTCGGCCAGCCAGTTGGCACTGCGCAGCGGATTCTGCGCCTCTCCTCGCCCAAGTTGCTTTAGCGCGCTTTCCATCGCATCCATACAGGCCGCCATCGGCAGCAACTGACGCACTTCCGCCGCATTAATGACCAACAATTCCATCGTCGCCCCCCCCTACCTGCCAGTGGCAGAAAACTGCCCGCTCTGCCGGTACTGTAACGCCTCGGCCACGTGTTCCACAGCGACAATGTCGCTGGCGGCCAGATCGGCGATCGTGCGTCCCAGCTTAAGCACACGGTGCAGGGCCCGCGCGCCCAGCCGCATCTGCCGTACCGAGGCATCCAGAATCTGTCGCGCTTCATCATTGAGTCGACACATTTCCTGTACTTCACCGGGCCCCATGTCGGCATTTGCGAATAGTCCGGGGTGTTCGCTGAAGCGTTCCGCCTGCCTTTCTCGCGCGGCAATGACACGGGCGCGGATTTCCCGGGTCGATTCGCCAGGTTCCATGGTCATCAGCTTGTCGTACTCAACCCGTGGCACATCGACGTGCATGTCGATGCGGTCCAGCATGGGTCCGGAGATTCGGTTTTGGTAACGCTGGACCTGCGTCGCCGAGCAGCTGCAGTTGCGGGCCATATCGCCGAAGTGGCCGCAGGGACAGGGGTTCATGGCCGCCAGCAACTGAAAGTTGGCCGGAAAAGTGAGTGAACCGCTGGCCCGGCTGATGGTGACCCTGCGTTCCTCTATCGGCTGACGCAGCACCTCCAGCATGCGTTGACCGTACTCCGGCAGTTCGTCCAGAAACAGGACGCCGCGATGCGCCAGCGAGATTTCGCCGGGACGCGGCACCGGGCCCCCGCCCACAAGGCCGGCCTGTGAGATGGTGTGATGCGGTGCGCGAAAGGGCCGATGACGCAACAGGGGTTCCTCGCTCTGAAGCATGTCGGCCACGGAATAGATCCGCGTGGCTTCCAGCGCTTCAACACGGGTCAGGGGCGGCAGGATGCCGGGCAGGGCATGGGCGCAGAGCGATTTGCCGGCGCCGGGCGGCCCCTTCATCAGGAGGTTGTGGTTACCGGCGGCGGCCACTTCCAGCGCGCGCTTCAGATGTTCCTGACCCCGAATATCGGCAAAGTCCATTTGACCTTCCGGCAGGGAATCGCTCTCGCCGGCCGGCATGCTGCGTACCAGCGGCGCGACGGGATTCAAACCGTAGACGTGTTCGACCAGTTTGCCCAGGGATTCCAGCGGGATGATGTCGATGTCATCCACCAGGCCCGCTTCCGGCGCATCGCAGGCAGGCACGTAGAGCGTTTTGAAACCTTCATCGCGGGCGACGTTCGCCATGGGCATCACTCCCTTGACATGGCGCACACTGCCATCCAGCGAGAGTTCGCCGAGGAAAATCGCCTCCTTCAGTGCGCCTTCGGGCACCTGGTCGGTCGCCGCCAGCACGCCAACCGCGATGGCCAGGTCGTAGGCCGGCCCGTGTTTGGGCAGGTCGGCGGGTGACAGGTTGACCACGTAACTCTTGTTCGGAAATTGAAGGCCGGAATTGCGGATCGCGGCGCGCACCCGTTCGCGGCTCTCACGCACAGCCGATCCGGGCAGGCCAACCAGGGAAAATGAGGGGATTCCGGCGCGGGGATTGAAATCGGTCTCGACGTCGATGATGCAACCGTCCAGTCCGACGACGGCGCAGGCACGCACGATGGAAAGCATGGCAGTTCCTTGTCGGATTCAACGCATCAGCCACCCGACAGTATACCCGCCTTTCAGTGCAAGCGCTCAACCTCCCTTTCCCAGGTGCCGCTGATCCGTTCGCCGTATTCCCGTTCGCCGCCGCTGGCCGCGGGTCCGGAGAGCCAGGGGTTTTCGCTCAGTTTCTTCTTGCGCCAGCGAATGTCCTTCATCGACCCGTTGACGAAGTGGTGCGCGATGCCGGCGCGGTCGCTGTCGGTCTTGTTGGCGACCGTCGCGTCATGCATCGCCGTCCACATGGCGGTGCCCCCCAGGGGGTCCGGGATGCGAAAGCAGGCAATGTCCTGATGCCAGTTGGTGCCTGCGCCATGCACCGCCGGCTTGAGAAAGACCTGATCAAGGTGCAGTATCACGGGATCGCCGATGAGTTGACCGATGGCCTGCGCCACCTTGTCGGCGAAAGGCATGGCACGGAAAAAGCGACTGTGCGGGTACATGGGGCAGAGCTGCAAATTCGCTTTCCGCTTCGAACAGGTCGTGCCGTCACACTCCGTACTGACGTTGTGCAGCAGACCGGCGTCCCGCAGACCTTGCAATTCGACGCGCATGGCGGATATTTCGCGATCCGTCCAGAATTCGGGCACGCCCAGCCAGCCTTCATCGCGAAAGCGCTTCACCTGTTGCGGCGAGAATTTCATCGAAAGTCTCCTGCGCGCTACCATGTGCCGACAGGAGCATAGCGCGGAGGAGGGGAACAGGATGGCATTCAACGGGCTTGTTACAGGCATGAGCGATCTGGCGCGACTTTCAGACGCGCGAACGCGCTCGATCAGTGCGGAAAACCCGGATGGCGCCAGAGGCCGGGGGGACCTGGCGACCGAAGGCACCGGTTTGCAGGCCGCGCGTGACCTGGGCCAGGGCTGGAAGGTCTCGCCCAGTATCCGCATCAACGGAGGTGCAGGGGTCACCCTCGCCGACATCACCGGTCCCGGGGCAATCCAGCACATCTGGTTTGCCGTTTCGCATGGCAGCTGGCGCCAGATGGTGATTCGCTTTTACTGGGACGGGGAAGACAGGCCTTCGATCGAGGTCCCCTTCGGTGATTTCTTCTGCAGTGGCTGGAACCGGCACAGCACGATCAGTTCACTGGCGATCGCCGTCAACCCGATCGCCGGATTCAACAGTTACTGGCAGATGCCCTTTCGCAAGCACGCCCGCGTGACGCTGGAAAACATTGGTGAAGAGACGATCACCTGTTACTACCAGATCACCTGGGCGGAGACGGACATCCCGGACGACGCCGCCTGCCTGCATGCGCAGTGGCGTCGCAACAATCCCCTGCCCTATGGCGACGTCCATACCTTGCTGGACGGCGTGAGGGGTCAGGGCCATTACGTAGGCACCTACATGGCCTGGGGCTCAAACAACAGCGGCTGGTGGGGCGAGGGCGAAATCAAGTTCTACATGGATGGTGACGAGCATCCAACAATCTGCGGCACCGGCACCGAGGACTATTTCGGTGGCGCCTGGAGCTTCCGCATGCCCGAAGGCAAATATGGCGAATTCAGTTCGCCCTACTCCGGGATGCCCCAGGTGCTGCGGCCGGATGGTTTCGAACAGAGCCAGACCCGATTCGGGCTGTACCGCTGGCACATACTGGACCCGATTCGTTTCCGGGAAGACTTGCGGGTCACCATACAGGCGCTGGGCTGGCGCAGTGGAAATCGCTACCTGCCGCTACAGGATGACATCGCTTCCGTCGCCTGGTGGTATCAGACCGAACCTCATGCGCCTTTCCCGTCAATGCCGGATGCCGACAGGCTGGAGGTCATTTAGTCAACGCCTTGCGGGTCAGGGACCCGGATCTCGCAGGTAACGCCGCCGCGTTTCCAGCGTAGCCGCCCGCTGTGATTCACTCAGCAGGGACCAGAAGTCTTCTTCCGTGACGATGTTGCCCGCTCCCTGCTCCGCATGACGTCGCAACCAGCCAAAAAAGGCGTCGTCGCCCAGGTCCTGCCGCAGCTCGTGCAACATGCGCGCGCCCCGCAGGTAGACGGCATTGATGTAGTCGCGGCGCCTGGCAAACTCGTAAATGTCGCTGTCGACGTGGCCCCCGGGCGCGAAACGATCGACCCGCCACTCCCACCACCAATCCAGCAAATCCGGGAAGTCCGACTCCAGCAACAGGTATTCGCTGTAGGTCGCCAGCGCCTCATCCAGCCAGGGCTCGCGTGCCTGGTCACTGCCCACCGAGCCATACCACCACTGGTGGGCAACTTCATGCGCGGTGATGAGGGTCAGATAGCTGGCGGGGTTTCCTTCCCAGCTTTCAAACCAGTCTCGACTGACAAAGACCAGACCGCTGAATTCCATGCCATCCGGAAAATCGCCCTCGACGACGACCAGCCTTTCGAAGGGAATGGGGCCAAAGAGTGCCGCAAAGCGCTCCATGCTGCGACGGGCGACGTCCAGTGTCCAGGCGGCAGCGGCCAGGGCATCAGGCGCATCATTGAGCGAGTAGACTTCAAGTATTGTTCCGTCGGCGAGTTCCGTGGCCCTGTGCTGGTAACCGCTGCCAACACTGAGCGAGAAATCGCGGGCAGCCTGCAGTTCGATTTGCCATCGCCCGTTTTCCATCTCGGTCACCTGACCAGGTCCGGCCAAAACCACGTCGTCCGGCGCGTTTTCTATGTCGACATATACCTGCCAGTCCGCGGTGTCCTGTACCGAATGCTCTCCCAGGGCAGTCGTTTCATTGACCAACCACTGACCACCACCCCAGGGCGCAACTACCGGCAACCAGTTACCCAGATTCATCTGGTACTGGCTGTAACCCAGCCACCCCAGAAAGTCGTCGGTCTCAAAGGGCGGAACGTCCAGTCGGAAAGCCAGGGTGAGTTCCATCGCGTCTTCTGGCTGCAAGACGCGCGGCAGTCGAACCGACAGCTTGCGCCCCTCCAGTGTGAAGCGCAGTGGAGTATCGCCGGCGACGACGCGCTGGACTGTCACGCTGCCCTCCTTTCTGTTGGCCTCGACAAGCAGCAGCAACTCCGTCAGGGGCAATGCGCTGAGGTTTCTGAAATGCAGGTCCTGCAGGACCGTTATTTCTTGTTGCGCCAGATCAATGGTGGCGTGAACAACGTGTCTCACTGCGGTCTGGTTGAACGTATCAACCTGCGGTGTGGCAGAGACCTGCGGAACGCTTGCAGGTGATGGCCGTGCTGTGGCCGTCGCAATCCTGACGGGTGTCGGCGCAGGTTGACCGATAAGCGTGCAGCCGCAAAGCGCAAGAGATGTCAGGAAAATGCAGACAGAGCGCAGCATAAGGGGCAGGATACTCGCCGGATCAGAGGACTGCCAGACAAGACCATCCGTTGAAAATCCCTTCGCCTTGTGGCAGGATACAGGCCCGTGGGCCAGTAATCCCTAAAGCCCGCAAGGAGAATCACGGTGCCCTTCCATTCAATCAGACAAACCCTGCGCGGCCTCCTGCGCCTCACGCGCTGGCGTGAATTTGTTTCTTTTGTCGTTCCCCTCACTGTCCTGGGGGCCCTGCTGGCAGCACGCGCCAACGCCGCTTCACTGGACTGGCGCTTGCCCGCCATCATCGTTGCCAACATTCTTGCAGTTGCCTATGCCTTCATGATCAACGACATTGAAGACGCGCCGGATGACGCCCGCGACCCCGCTCGGGCCGTCCGCAACCCGGTGGCCAGCGGTGAAATTGGACGGGGCCTGGGTTATGCCGCCTGCCGTACGGTGGCCATGTGTACCCTGGTTCTCTACGCCGCAGGCGGTCTTTCCGTCCTTCTGACCGGCATCCTGACTCTCTTGCTTTCACATTTCTATTCCTGGCGGCCGGTGCGGCTCAAGGCCTGGCCAGTCACGGACGTTGTTTCGCACTCACTGATGTTGAGTGGCCTGCTGCTGCTGGCAGGTTATTTTCTCTACGACGCGCAGCCGGGGATCGTCTGGCTGGTGGCCATTGCCGCCACCTTGCTCTCGGTCTATGGTCAACTTTACAACCAGTTGCGCGACCTTGACATGGACCGGGCGGCAGGTCTGCAAAACACCGCCATCATGCTGGGCGCGGTCAATGCCCGCCGTTTCATGTATCTGGCTGCCGGGCTGGCAATGGCGTGTTTGCTGGCCGCCTTTGTGCGCGAAGTCTTTCCCCTTTGGCTCGGACTCGGCCTCCTGATCAGCATCGCCGTCAGCCTGCTGTTCCGCCCGGCCACCGACATGCGGGGGAGCCAGGCGCTGGACGCCAGTGGTGCGGCCCAGGTGCAGACTCTGATCACCGTAAATCTCACCACCGGCATGTGGCTGGGCCAGGTACTGCTGGGCCAGTTCTTCCTCGCCTGAGTCAGCCTTCGGCCTGCGGTGGCACTGGCCGATCTTCACGCCATTTGTTTCAACATGTACATCCTGTACATGCTGGCCCTGGGCGTCTGGGCCGCTGGCATGGCGGCGCGGGATGCCTCGATAAGCGGTGGGTTCTGGGGCGCTGTCGCCATCAGCGCGGGCGTGGCAGGCATTACCCTGCTTGTTGGCGTTGCCCTGACCCTGCAGGGCCTTCGTCCGCAACGCCTCTTGCTTTATTTCCTGTACATGCTGTTCCTGCTTGTCATCATGCCGGGCCTGTTTTCCCTCTTGCGCGGACGCGATGACCGCCACGCCGCGCTGGCCTTCTCGATCCTGGCGCTGTTCAACGCGTCTACCGCCTTCAGCATGACCCAGCGAAGCGTTACCGGGCCATGGTCCACGCCTGTCCCCTGAGAGTCGCTGGCACGCTATACTTTGATGGTGGGCGAGCATGCCCGATGCGTCCCGTCCTGCTCGCTGTCGGCCCTGAACCATGAATCCATTCGTTTCCCAACTGATGACCTCCGGCCCCTTGCAGACCCTGGACGGCACTGCGCGTCTGAAAGATGTAGCCGCTCTCGTCAGGCGAGTCTCCCACGATTGCTGGCCCGTGCAGAGTGACGCAAAGATTGTCGGGCTGCTGCGGCGGCAAGATCTGGATCGGGCCCTGGAGCACAATCTGGGATCCCTGCGAGTACGTGACATTATGCACAGCGACTATCCGCATTTGCGGGAGACCGATGAAATGTCCGCCGTAGAAGCCGTGCTGGCCCAACACGGCCGGGATGCTCTGCCAGTGCTCGACGCTGCCGGTCAATTGCAGGGCATGGTTTCCAGAGGGGACCTGTTACGCCATCGCACCAAACAACAGGGCAGTATGCGCAGGGTCACTCTCTCCGAAACGCCTCATGGCGAACTGATTCAGCACATCGCGGACCTGGCGGGCCATGCCGGCATCGGTCTTTGGCTGGTGGGTGGAAGCGTTCGCGACCTGTTGCTGGGCAGGCCCTGCGATGACCTGGACTTCGTCGTGGGATCAGAACCGCGGCGCCTGGCAAGTCTCCTCGTGTCCCGGCTTGGCGGGACTTCTGGCCCAATGACGCCCTTTGGCACGATTCGCTGGTTCCCGGATGAGGGGACGGCCGGGCGATTGTCACTAACTTCCGGTCGGCTGCCGGAACACATTGATTTCGTGGGCGCTCGCGCCGAAACCTACGCCACGCAGGCCGCCCTGCCACAGGTCTTCAGCAGCAGCCTGCAACAAGACCTGTTACGACGCGACTTCAGCATCAATGCGCTCGCCATTCCAGTCGCTCCGTCTGCGGGACCGGTTGTGGACCCGACTGGAGGACTTGCCGACCTTGACGCGGGGGTCATCCGCGTTTTGCACCCCCTCAGCTTCCATGACGATCCACTGCGGATCCTGCGAGCATGGCGCTTCCGGGCGCGCTTTGGCTTCGACATTGAGCCACGGACCAGGGAACTGATGCAGGTCGCGCGCCCTGCTCTGGGTGGCATCACCGGCACGCGCCTGAGCAACGAAATTGACCTTCTGCTGCAGGAAGAAAGCCCTGGCGCCATTTTGCTTGCCATGCAGCGGGCAGATTTGCTGACGGCGATTCATCCCGACTTTCGTGTGGCGGAGGACATTGAATGGCGGCTGCAGAGATCCCGCCACACACAGGGTCTGCCCCCATGCAGTGACTCGAAGTCTGGCATGTGGCACGCTCTGGCGAGCGACATCGAACCCGACAGATTGCCTTCTATCTGCGAGCGCCTGCAGATTGCTCCCAGGCGCGCCAGTTCCATGGAAGCGGCGGCACGTCTGCTGCGCCAACCCGGAATCCTGGCAGAAGAGCATGCCAGTACATTTCAGATTGTTGAACGGCTGCTCAACATTCCACACACAGCAGTTTGCTGTCTCGCACAACTGACGGCGGACGCCACCCTGCGCAAGCGGTTGACAGACTGGCTGCGTCGCTGGCCCGAAACCTGCGTGTACAGCACGGGACACGACGTCCTTGCCGCCGGTCTGTCGCCTGGGCCCGCCATCGCCCGCGTTCTTCTGAAACTGCGAGTTGCCCGGTACGAAGGCTCGATCACCAGCGAAGCCGCGGAATGGTCCCTGCTTGGGCAACTGGTGCTTGCGGAAAGGCAGTCGGCCATTTCTGGCGATGCCGAAGAGAAACATTGAGCTGACATCGGCACAGGGTTCATTCCATTTCTTTAGAGAATCACGAAAGAATCCGGCAGTACGACCTGTCCTGATAAAATAGCGGACAATCTTTGCGTTCCCTCCATGCAATAGAGGGGAAAGGTGAGCCCATGGAAATCCAGTTAACCCTTTGGCTGGCCTTCATTGCCGGTCTGGTGTCATTCATTTCACCATGCGTCCTTCCTCTGGTGCCGGCCTATGTCGGTTACATGGGGGGACGGCTGACAAGTTCCGTCAGCAACGTCGCTCTGGCAGGCGGGCCGGTCGTTGGCATCGGCACGGCCCAGCGCTTCATTACATTCGCCCACAGCTTGTTTTTCGTCGCCGGCTTCAGTCTGGTATTTGTCGGCATCGGCCTGGTGTCGACGGCGTTTATCAGCGTCGTTGGCGGTCAAAACATCGGCACGATCACGGACCTGATTGGGCGGGTTGGCGGCGTCATCATCATTTTTCTGGGTCTGCACTTTTCGGGCCTGTTATCCGGCTGGCTGCAGCGGCTGAGGTCCAGGGAAACCCTGCTTGCCAGCCCCCTGTTCAGTCTGGCCGTGGCCCTGATTGCTGTCGTTCTCATCCTGTGGGGCTTTTCCGGCACAGTCGCCATTCAGGAGTCAGAGCTGTGGCAATGGGCGCCATGGGCGCCGACCCTGGGGCTAATCGTTCTCGGTCTCTTTTTGGCCTGGTTGTTGCTTGGTGGCGCATTTACGGATGGCGTCCGCTTTTGGCCCGCAAACATCGATCGCCTGACGGGTTTCCTTTACGCCGACACGCGTCGCGAAGTCAACGCCAGCGGTGGCAGGAACGGCTTCGCCAGTTCGGCGCTGATGGGCGTGGTGTTTTCGGCCGGCTGGACTCCCTGCATCGGCCCGGTGTATGGCGCAGTGCTCACCCTGGCCGCCAATGGCGGAGACGTCAGCCAGGCCGGAACCCTGCTGGCTGCCTACTCACTGGGGCTGGGCGTTCCCTTTATGCTTACGGCCTTTCTGCTGGACGGCGCCCAGGGCATCCTGCGTCGCCTGCAGCGGCATCTGCGGAGCATCCAGTTGTTGAGCGGCGCTTTCCTTATTCTTGTCGGCCTGCTTGTCGCCAGCGGTACGCTGCAGGGTCTGAGCGCCACGTTGGCCACCGGCTCCTTCGCCGAGGCTGCCATCAATCTTGAGGAGCAGGTTTTGGGCAGCCTGATTGGAGAGCCGGAAGCAGAACCCCTGGGCGACGTCGATGCGCTTTCCGCGTCCGACGCGCCGGTTGGTTTCGACCAGCTGGCGGAAAGCGCACCTTCCACGGGCACGGCGGCCGGACAGATCGCGCCCGATTTCGCGACGACCGGCGATGACGGCCAGGCTCTCAGTCTCAGCGACTATCGGGGCCAAATTGTCTTACTTAACTTCTGGGCAACCTGGTGCGGTCCCTGCCGCATCGAAATGCCGGAATTCGAACAGATTTACCGCGATCGGGCGGGCGAAGACTTTGTCGTCATTGCCGTGAACAATGCCGAGTCGGCAGCCGCAGTGCAGGACTTCCGCGAGGAACTTGCCCTGTCTTTTCCACTGGCACTGGACGTAGACGCCTCCATTCAGGCGCTGTTTGGCATCAACAATTATCCCAGCACCTTTTTGCTGGATCGGGAAGGCAGGATTCTGTCCCGCCATTTCGGAGCCCTGACCGTCGAGCAGATTCATGAACTGGTGGACGGAGCACTGGATTCCTGACCCCGCATTGACGGGCAATCCTGATTTCGGGCCGGCCCGGTGAAACCGGCCCGGGCTTTCTTTCGCCGCGCGTCCAGGCGCCGCGATCGAATGCTGCTGGGGATCTGCCGTCACTGGCTCGAACTCGTCACGTTATTTCTGGCGCTCTTCGTAGCCTTGCCAGTCCTGGCGCCAGTCTTTATGAAGCTCGGCCTGGAAGCGCCGGGAAGGGCCATCTATACGCTCTACAGCCCCTTCTGTCATCAGTTCGCGTTTCGATCCTGGTTCATCGGCGGGCAGCAAACAGCGTGGCCGCGTGAACTCGCCGGGCTCGATGATGTATCCTTTGAACGCGCCGCCTTCGACTCGCCCGCCTTTCGTGAACTGTACGCCCGTTTTTCCGGTCGCAATCCGGCGGACGTAACGCTGGAGGACCTTTTCACCTTTACTCCTGCCCTGCAATTCGCGTCCCGGGCCTTCCCGGGTGACGAGAATTTCGGTTACAAGCTGTCGCTCTGTGAAAGAGACATCTCAATTTACGGCGCCATGCTCGTCGGAGCCACGCTGTACCGCCGCTGGCGCAGAAAACTGCGGCCGGCGCCGATCTGGCTCTACGTGTTGCTTGGGCTGGCCTCCATCGGAATCGACGGCTTCAGTCAACTGTTGGGTTACCCACCCTTCAGCCTGTGGCCGCCGCGCGAGACGACGCCCGCCTTTCGCGTCGTCACCGGCGTGCTTTTTGGCCTCATGAATGTCTGGCTGGGTTTCCCCTGGCTGGAAATCAGTTTTCAGGAATTGCGCGAACCTCTGGAACGACGCCTTGTTGTCGGCCATCGACGGCCTGGACCGTGACCGTCAATCCCGGCCTCCGGGGATGCGACGTTTGAACAGCAGACGATAGAAATCCCCGCCCTGCAGTTCTTCTGAAAGCAACTCCCAACCCTGCGCTCCAAGTTCATTCAGTTTACGTGTATAGAAGTGCTCAACCGTGGTGAAAGTCTGACCGGCGAGAACAACCCGGGCATCGGCCTGTTGTCTTTCGCTGGCCTTGACAAAGACCTCCAGATATTCCCATGCGCCTGCCGGAATGGCCGCCGGCTGCGGGTCATCGGCCGCCATTTCATTCAGGCGGGCCAGCCAACCCCGCGCAGTCTCATTGGACGGCATGGTTTCCAGAATCCGCCGCGCCGCTGAAGTCTGTTCCTCGGCGATCAGTTGTCGTGCCGCCCTCAACTTGATATCGGACACAAATTCACTCCAGCATCAAGGCAAATTGGCGACGCCCTGCGCGCCATGGGCGGATGGCCCTTTCGTACCTCTGCGATAGGCGCGGGAATCGAGGACCCGGCCCAGAGTCCGCAGCAGGATTTCCAGATCAAGCAAAAAGGAATGATGACGCACGTAGTAGAGATCGTATTGCAGCTTGACCCAGGTCTCGGCGGCGTCCATGGCGTAATCCTGATGCACCTGGGCCCAGCCAGTCAGGCCTGGCAGCATCGTCTGACGGACGCGGTAAAAGGGGATATCCCTGTCCAGACTCGCTACGTGCTCCGGTCGTTCAGGACGGGGCCCAACCAGGCTCATCTCACCGCGCAGGATATTGAGGACCTGCGGTAATTCATCCAGATGGGAACGACGAAGGAACCTTCCGGTTCTGGTGATGCGCGGGTCGTCGCCCCGGGCAAAAACAGCGCCGGTCCCTTCTTCGGCATCGGCAACCATGGTGCGAAACTTGATCATGCGAAACAGTCGCCCGTTGAGACCCACGCGCTCCTGGGAGTACAGGATACAGCCGCGCGAATCAAGACGAATGGCCAGCGCAACAAAGGGCAACAACAGTAACAACAAAATGGTTCCCACGATTGCCAACACGTAGTCCAGCACGCTCTTGACCAGCAGCCAGGGGCGCAAGTCATCGGTGTCCGGCGGTAACAGGATAGACCAGTTCTCGCCCACGACCCCGACCGGAAAACGTCCGGTAATACCCTCATAGAGCACGGGCATGGGCAATATATTGATGCCGGCCGCCGTGGCATCCATGACGCCCCGCAGACCGTCGCCCTCAAGTGAGCGGGTGGCAGTGACGATGATGTCGCTCACCCGCTTTTCCCGGGCCAGTTTCGTCAGACTGGCCCTGCCCTGCAGGGCTTCAAGTTCCCGGGTGTTGAGTACATCGACAATGACAAAGGCATCTGCAGCCTGTTGTTCAATGGCTTCCCTGATGAGCTGCACGCCCGTTCCTTCTCCAATGACCAGGATTCGGCGCGCTTCGCTGGCCCAGTCGCTGAGGGTCGGCCAGATTAGCCGCCACATGACGATCAGCAGGATGGAAGACACTGCAAAGTAGAGCATGAAAAGACGCGGCAGTTCGTTTCGTTCGGCGAGGAAAAACACAATGATGTAAAAAAGCAGAATCTGTATCGTGACCCGCATCAGACGCAAGAGTATCCGGGTTGGGCTCCAATTGAGAGACAAACGATACAGGTCATTCGCGTTGGCCAACACCAGCCAAACGACGGCAAAAAAAAGAAACCAGGGGGCCTGGCTGGCGAAATAGGCCCGGTCAATCACCAACTGGCTACTGAAGGCGCGCAGTATCAGGGCAACAAAGACAGCAAGTAGCACAGCCAGAACGTCTCCGGCCATCAATAGTCTGACCCGTTCCCTGAAACGCAACTGAAGTCGGCGGTTCATTCCTGCCTGTTTGAGCCGTCAGTTAGTCGGTCAGTATGCAACATTAGACTATACCAGGTCAGCGGGGTTTGGCACGAATCAGGCGGGTCAGTATACTCGGCCGACACCCGTCATCATGGTGAGTTTCTGGTGAATCCGGCCCTGCAGCTATATCAATTGCAGCAACTGGAACAATCTGCCCTGCAGGCCAGGCGGCGCTTGCAGGTTATCGCGCAAGAACTGGCTGACGACGCAGAAATTCAGGGCGCCGAAGCGCGTTGCCAGGAAATCCTCGACCTACTCAGGCCGCTGCGCAACCAATTGCGCGATCTGGAACTGGAGACGGCCGGCAATGAAGAGAAGATTCGCGGCACAGGAGAGTTGTTGTACAGCGGCACGGTCAAGAGCCCGCGAGAAATGCAAGACATGCAACTTGAAGTTGCCTCGCTGACGCGCCGCAACGGCGACCTGGAGACCCGTTCACTGGAAACCATGTTGGTCATTGAAGAAGCGGAGTCGCGCATGGCCGAAGCTGAACAGGCCCTGAGGGAAGTCATTGGTCGACGCGGCGACGCCCACCACGAGCTCATTCTCGAACGGGATACCCTGGTGAATTCCCTGCCGGACCTGGAAAGGCAGCGTCAGGGAGCACTGGAGAACATTCAGCCGGAACTGCAAAGGCAGTACGAGGCCCTCAAACCACGAAAGGGAGGGAAGCCTGTCGCCCGCATGGAAGGCAACAGTTGTACGCTCTGTGGCGTTGCGCAAAACATCACGGCCGAACGTGAGGTGCAACAGGGTCGAAGACTGGTCACTTGCGCCAACTGTGGTCGCATTCTTGTCGCAGTGACGGCGTGAAGGCGCCGGGCGTGCCAGTTCCGCCACCGCATCAACAATCCAGGCGTCAGGACCTGGTCAAAAAATGGCGCGAATGATCATCGACAACACAGAAATTCCGAAAAATACGACCAGTGGACTGAAATCGATCGTGGAGCCACGGGGCAGACGCCTTCGGACCGGCTCAAGCACGGGCTCCGTCACGTCATACAAAAACTGGACGATCGCGTTGCTGCGATCGATGTCCGGGAACCAACCAAGCAACACGCGGGCCAGCAATACCAGCTGATAAATTTGCAGCAACTGTGCCAGCAGATCACCAATCGAACTCATTATTCATTCCCCCGGCGGGGTCCAAAAATGGCCCGGCCAATTCGAACGATGGTCGCGCCCTCTTCGACGGCGACGGGATAATCTTCGGTCATCCCCATACTTAGTTCCGGCAAGGGCGCCTGGAAATCCCTGGCGAGCGCTGCTCGCAATGCCGCCAACTGTCTGAAAACCGGACGCGTAGCTTCCATGTCCGGGACGATTGGCGCCATCGTCATCAGGCCTCTGACCTGTAGATTGGGCAACGCCAGAATCGTTTCGCAGTCCCTCCAAAGTCTGTCGCGGAGTTCTGCGTCCTTCTGCCAGCCACGCGCATTGAGACCGGCCTTGCTGGCCTCGCCGCTTACGTTGACCTCAAGCAACACGTCCAGCGTAGCGTCCCGCTCGCCCATCAGGGCTGAAAGGCGACGCGCCAGCTTTATCCGGTCCACCGCGTGTACCACCTGGAACAACCCGGGAACGTGCCTGGCCTTGCGACTCTGGATATGACCCACCATGTGCCAGACAATCGGTTCTGTAACGCATTGCCGCACCTGGGGGATCTTTGTTACAGCTTCCTCTACGCGATTCTCGCCAAAATGTCGCAAACCGGCTGCCGCGGCTGTGCGGACAGCCTCCGGCGTTTGTTGCTTGCATACCGCCAGCAAGGTGACATCGGAGGGATCACGTCCAACCCGGTTGCAGGCCGCCTCGATCTGCTCCCGGATGCCTTCGATATTGGCAGAAATGCTCATAGTGTCATCACAGCACAAAAGCGTCCGGTGCGCCCGCCTTCCGCACGATGCGAATAAAAGTCGTCAAGATGACAGGCCGTACAAAGCCCGGCAAGTTCAATATGTCGTACGCCCGCCCGTTCCAGCAGCAGACGGTTGCAGGCCCACAGGTCCAGCCAGGCGCTGCCATCGACGGGGTCCCGCTGCACCAGGCCCTCAAGGGTGCCGCAACAACACTCCATGGCCTCGACCACTTCCTCGCCCACCTGGTAGCAGCCCGGCCCGATGGAAGGACCGATGCCCGCCTCGATGTCTTCCGGCAGGCAGCCCCAGGCGTCCACCATCAGACCCACCATACGTCCGGCGATATCCTGCACTGTCCCGCGCCAGCCTGCATGCGCCATACCGATGACCTGACGCCCGGGATCGTAAAATAACAGGGGCACGCAGTCCGCGAATCGCATGACCAGTGGTGTGTCGGGTTCAGCGGTCAGCATGCCATCCGCTTTGGCCAGCCAGCGCCGGTTGCGTACCGGGCCATGCGCCAGTACGATGTCCGCGCTGTGGACCTGCCAGACCGTGCAGGCGCGCTTTTCATTGACGGCCAGCGCGTCGAAAATCCGTTCGTGATTTCGGCGGACGTGGAGTGGCTCATCACCGATGTTTCCGCCCGTGTTCAGGGACTCCCAGGGCGGAGGACTGCAACCACCCCTGCGGGTGAAGACACCGTGATGCAACTGTGGCCAGCTATCAAAGCGATACCACGCCAGCCCGGCGCTTTCCACCCTCTTCATTGGCCAGAGACCCTTCCACATTCAGTTGCCAGCCACGGCAACAGAGGTCTATACTGCCAATTATGAACCAGCCTCGCGGGATTTACGACTCGGAGCGGGCCTGTCTTCAGCATCCTGTCCGACGCGAGCGCACCAGGCTCTTCGGCCGGCAGCTGCGTCAATTGCTGGACGCAGGCCTTGAATTGCTGTTTCCATCCCGCTGCGCCGGCTGCCAACGCGTCGACACGGTCTGGTGCCCGGAATGTCAGGACCTGCTGGATGCCATTCCCTTCCCTGCCCGCCAGGCCCGCGCGCACAGCCCATTCACGGCGCTTGCCTGCAGCGGGGATCACAATGGCCTGTTGCGCCAGGCATTGCTCGCTCTCAAGTACGAAAATGCGGCGCAACTTGCCGGGCCGCTTGGGAACCGTCTTGCAAGTCTGGTTACAGGTTTGCAATGGAAAACCGATTTCCTGGTGCCGGTGCCGCTCCACCCTTCCCGCGAAAGGGAACGCGGCTACAATCAGACACGGTTGATGGGTCAGGTCCTGGCGCAGAAACTTTGCATCCCACTGGCCGATGACGCCCTGTACCGGACGGGAAACACACGGGCCCAGGTAGGACTCACCCGCCGGCAACGCCTTGAAAACGTCAGCAACGCTTTTGTGGTCAACGCAAAACGCGTACAGGGCTGCGACCTGCTGCTGGTCGATGACGTCTACACGACTGGCGCCACCCTGGGCGAATGCGCCCGGGCGCTCCTGGCAAAGGGCGCCAGGTCGGTTTTTGGCCTGACCCTCACGAGAGCAGTTTCACCGGCAAACCATGGCGAAGGAAACCCGGAATGGATGTAAGGATCGAAGGCAGTAACGTCCGGATCAGTGACGAACTGGAACAGTACACGCTCAGGAAACTCGACCGGCTGGACCGCTACCTGCCGCGCATTCAAATTGTCGAGGTGGACCTGTCTCATGAGCACACGCGGCGCGGCAGCGATCGGGTAAACGCCCAGATCACGCTGCGCCATGAACGGGGCGCAATCCTGCGTGCCGAGGAAAAGGCGAAGGGCGAGATTCGCATCGCCATCGATGGCGCCGTGGACAAGCTGTATCGCCAGATTCAGCGCTTCAAGGGAAAACGCATTCGTCGCGGGCGGGACCGCTATATCGCCAGCGTCGAGGAACTGTCCGTCGCTGAGGACATCCCGGATGTCGGTGATTTCCAGTTTGATTTCGCCGATGCCGGGGAAGAACAGGCTGGATTGCCCATCGCCCGGCGCAAGGACGTTGAACTCAACCCAATGTCCGAACTTGAGGCCATTGAGCAAATGGAATTGCTGGACCACGATTTCTTCATGTTCTACAACGCAGACACACAAATCATCAACGTACTTTACCGACGCCGCAAGGGAGACTACGGCCTGCTGGTCCCTTCGACGCCCTGACAGGCGAGGCCGCGCAGTCGACGAATGGTCTGGAGTTCATACCAGGCCATCAACAGGCACAGTCGCAGACCGTGCCAGCCCTCGCGGTATCCTCGCAGGGTTACGTAACGCCAGCGAAAGTGGTGCAGAGGCAGCAGGAACAGGTCGCGAAGCGACGCCTGTTGGCCCTGGACATGACGCATCCCCGCAAGCCGCTCGCTGTAATCCCTTTGTTTGCGCATGAACTGCCGCAGCGAATCGTAGTTGTAATGCAAAAGAGGTTGCTCCAGAGTGCCTGGATCTTCTTCCAGTTGCACCAGTTCATGCACCGGACGTTGCGGATCATAGCGGGCGCATCCGGTCTTTAGCAGACGCGTCTGATAATCGGGAAACCAGCCGGCATGCAGGGTCAGACGACCAAAAATGATATTGTGGCGGGGAATGCGCCAGGCCGTCCCGCCCGGCCGGGCAGACAGCGCGGCCTGAATTTCCGTGGCGAGCTCCGGCCGCACGCGTTCGTCGGCATCGACAAAAAGTACATGGTCTGTTTCGTCACGGAGTAATTCGAGCGCGTAATTGCGTTGATCAGCATAGTCCCGGAAGCGACGCTGTGCGACACGTGCGCCGGCATCTCTGGCGTAGTCGGGCGTTCCATCTGTGCTGAAGGAATCCAGCACGAGCACCTGATCGGCGAATCCCAGGCAATCGAGACATTCATGAATGTGACCTTCCTCATTGAACGTGAGGACAACCGCTACGAGGCCCATTCGCTGCTTCACCGTGTTTCTCCGCCGGATCGCAACTCCCCGATCAGGGTCCGGTAGACTTCAGCCAATTCTGAATCGGGTTCCTGGTGTCGCAGGCGCCGTTGCAGACCGTGGACGGCCAGGCTGCTGGCCGCGCGCTCGCGCCAGGTCGGGTAGTGTTTGCGAAACAGCCGCGCGCGACTGCGCCACAACTTGAGGACACTATCCGGGCGCGCCTGGGCGCTGCTGCGTCCTTCCAGGTGCGTGACCAGGGCCGCAGGCACGCACAGGGCACGCCAGCCAGCCTTGCGGATGCGCCAGGCCCAGTCTATCTCCTCGCAGTAAAGCGCGAATTCCTCGTCAAACAAGCCCGTCGTCTCAATGACCTCACGCCTTATCATCATGGTGGCGCCCAGGGGGAAATCGATACGAAAGGGCTTGCCGGCGGCGTAGCGACTGCGAGGATAACGTCCGTTGAATCGCCCTTCGATCAGGCGGCCTGGCAGCCGGAAAAACTCGGCCCACAGCTGGCGCAAGCCCGGAAACATGAAGGCCGAGTGTTGAAAACTGCCGTCCTCATAACAGAGCTGCGCCCCCACCAGGCCGACGCCTGGTGTGGCGACCAGGGCCTCGTACAGTGTGCTGGTCGCTCCTGCGGAGGTACGCGTATCCGGATTGAGCAGATACACGGCGCGCGGCAGCTCATTGCCCTTCAGACGACCGAAGCCCATGGCGCGCAGGGCGAGGTTGTTGCCGGCGCCGAACCCCAGGTTTTCCACGCTGGCTAGCAATTGCACCTGTGGGAAACGGCGCGCGATGGCTTCCACGGTCCCGTCATGCGAGGCATTGTCCACAACCCAGACCTGACTGTCGGCGGGTCCATAGCTTTCAAGGTCGACGTACAGCGTATCCAGCGCATCCAGCGCCAGATCACGAACGTTCCAGGTGACCAGCACGACGGCCAGGTCCGGCGCAGGCTGCTGGCCCGCGGCGTGAGCGTCGTTCACTCCACCAGCTCAATCTCTCGGCTGCCAACATTGCGATTGCGGATGCTGACCTCGACGTCCTCGTGAATGAGGCCCGCCCAGCAATTCTGCGGGTTGCGGTCCTCAATGTGATTGAAGCGTATGCCGCCCCAGACGACGACCTGGTCCCCTGGTGGCAGAAAGCTGTAGGTGTTGCCACTGTCCGGGTCGAATTCCTCGTAAAGATCGCTGTCCGTCCCCAGCGCCCAGCGCCATGGATAATCGGTCTCGGCTGTGGTGCAGTCGATGCCCACGCGCCATGCTCCGGATTCATCAAAGGCGTTTAGCGTCGCCGCGCGTTGGTCCTGCTGGTACACCGTGCCCGGTGGCGGGCCGGTCGTCCTCAAAGGCACGTCACTGTAGTTTTCAACGGTCAGCCGGAAAACAAGCATTTCTTCCCGAATCTGAAGGGTCAGCGCCGTCAGGCGGTTGTCCTGTACGTTATCCGGGACATCCAGCAAGGCGCCGGGTCGGGCGACGCTGGTCAGATAGCGATGGTCCCACGGCTGCACGGCAAAGGCCACGTCCACCCCGACTGATTGCGGTACGATCTCCGCTAGGGGCTTGCCGCCATTTCGTATGGTCAACTGCGCCCGCTGCTCAACGACCTGTCCCTCGTCATCCACGGCGCGCGCCACGACCTCGTAGCTGCCGTCTGGCGGCGGGTCGGCGCCGAGGTCGACGCCGCCTTCATAGTCGAAGATGTGGCGGCCGGCTTCGCCCGGCTTGCGACCTTCCTTGCGCGGCGCGACATAGATCCTCTGCCCGTCACCGCCCAGCAACCAGACCCTGAGTTGGGCGCCCTTTTCAAGATAGACATTGATTTCCGTGCGATCACTGATGCCATCCTGATTGGGGGTGAAGACGTCGGGCCACACGCTGAAGCTGCTGATGACCGGCAGGGGCGAGTCTGCGTCCTCAATGGTAAGGACGCCGCTTCGCTCGTCCCTTGCGTCGCCTTCACTCTCTGCCGCCAGCAATCGCCAGGTGTAGTCGCCATCGGGCAACAAACGACGGAGCACGTCGACCGTCAGCGCTTCGTCAGGAAGAGCCCAGCCGTCCACAACGCCGCCAAATGCGACTGAGTAATCCCCGCGCGCGCGGGGTTCGTCTCTGCGAAAGAAATAGAGGGAGCCGTCCTCGCCTTCAAATTGCAGTGTAACCCGGGCGTTGCGGGAGAGCCCGTAAGCAAAAATGGCGACGTCGTCGCTGCCATCTGCGTTGGGACTGATACGCGTTGATGAAAAGACTGCCTCGCCGATGAGCGGCAGGTCCGGCCTGACCAGCGCCTGGCCAACCAGCAGCACGGCAGACGCGCCGGCGAGCACGGCCAGCAGCAACACAACACGCATGCTTGCGCCTTCCCCCGCTTCTGTCGCACCAGTCTTGCCTGGCAGGCGTCCCTGTGTCAAGTCACACAGAAGCGTCCAGACCAGGAGTCGTCTCGGGTGGTCAGGTGGGCGCTGTGCTTTACCGGTCTCTGGGGCCAGGGTAGAATGTTTACACCATTGCCCGGGGAGGTGGACGCGCTTCATGCCTGGTGAAACGGGTGATTTCTACAGTGTTCGCGACGCCCAACCGGACAGCGAGGGACTGATCACCTGCCCGGTGCTGCCGATCTCGGGCGGCGCTGTCTTCCCCGAAATCGTCACCACCCTTTATCTCGACACTCGCCAGGCGTTGCTGGCGGCAGAATCCTCCAGGAGCAAACTGGGGACAGTCATTGGGCTCTTGCGGCGAGACGCCGGCGACGCGGAACCCGACCCGGACGACCTCTATCGCATAGGCACTGAACTGGCGCCAGGGCGCGTGTTGCACATGCCGGACGAGACTCGCAGCATCTTCGCCCAGGGCCGTCGGCGCGTTGAGGTGGTTGAGTTCCTGCAAGGCGAAACTTGCCTCTCCGCCAGGGCGCGCTTGATTGAAGACGGCCACCCGTCTGACGACGCCGGGCCTGTGATGATGAAGGCCGTCGTCAACATGTTTCGCAAACTGGTCGAATTTAACAGGAACATCCCGGAGGACATGTTGCTCTACGCACTGAACACCGACGACCCCGGTTGGCTGGCGGACCTGGTCGCGTCGTCCCTGTCCCTGTCCACGGCAATCAGCCAGGACGTGCTGGAAACCTTTGTTCCGCGGGACCGTCTGGCCAGGGTGACGGAACTGCTGCAACAGGAACTCGGTGCACTGGAAATCGAGGAAGACCTGAACAGTCGCGTACACGATGAACTTGAGCGCGGTCAACGTGAAATCTGGCTGCGCGAGCAGTTGCGCGTGATCCAGGGTGAACTGGGAGAAGGCGACGTCTTCCAGCAGGAACAGGCCGATCTGCGCAGACAACTTGATGAAGCGCAGTTGCCGCCGGAACCGCAGGAAAGGGCGCTGAAGGAGCTTGCCCGTTTGGGAAGCATGCCACCAGCCACACCGGAGGCCGGAATCCTGCGCACCTGGATAGACTGGATCATCTCCCTCCCCTGGAGCCAGGCAAGTGAGGACAACCTGGACGTCAGCCATGCCCGCCAGGTGCTGGATGCCGGTCACTACGGTCTGCCGCGGGTCAAGGACCGAATCCTGGAAGCCATAGCCGTTCGCAAGCTGGCGGGCAAACGCATGGAAAGTCCGGTCCTTTGTTTCGTGGGGCCACCGGGTGTCGGCAAAACTTCTCTGGGAGAAAGCATTGCACGGGCGCTGGGGCGCAAGTTTGTGCGTGTCAGTCTTGGCGGCGTCCGTGACGAGGCCGAGATTCGCGGTCACCGGCGCACCTATATCGGAGCCTTGCCGGGCCGCATCCTGCAGACCCTGAAGCGTGCCGGCACCATCAACCCGGTCTTTATGCTGGACGAAATTGACAAACTGGGCATGGATTTCCGCGGCGACCCCGCTGATTCCCTGCTGGAAGTGCTGGATCCGGAGCAAAACAGCAAGTTTTCGGACCACTATCTGGAGGTACCCTACGACCTTTCCCAGGTGCTGTTCATCACAACCGCCAACGAACTGGATACCCTGCCACCTGCCCTGCTGGACCGCATGGAGGTCATTGAGTTCCCGGGTTACCTTGAAGAAGAAAAGATCGACATCGCGCGACAGTTCCTCATCCCCAGGCAGTTTGCCCGGCACGGACTCGAGGAACGTGGCCTTCGCCTGGAACAATCGGCCCTGCAGACGATCATTCGCGACTACACTTGGGAGGCTGGCGTCCGCAACCTGAACCGCGAGATCGCCAACATCAACCGCAAGCTGGCGCGAATGGTCGCCGAAGACCGGCCTCATCCGGCCCGCATCAATGCGGGCATGGTTTCCCGCTGGCTGGGGCCTCCTCATTTTCTGGGTACGCGCGCCCTGGATGGCCCCTCCCTGGGCATGGCAACCGGCCTCGTCTGGACCCTTGGCGGTGGCGACATCGCGATCTTTGAAGTTTCCCTTTTGCCCGGCAAGGGCAGCCTGACCATGACCGGCAACCTTGGCGACGTCATGCAGGAATCGGCCCAGACTGCGCTCAGTCACGTGCGGTCGCTTTCAAAAATGTTCGTCTTCCCGGCTGAAGAGCTGGAACAGACCGACATCCACGTGCACGTGCCCGAGGGCGCCGTCCCCAAGGAAGGCCCTTCCGCCGGCATCACGCTGGCGACCGCGCTGGTTTCCGCCATGAGCGAGCGACCCGTGCGGCCGGAGTTCGGCATGACGGGCGAAATCACGCTGCGGGGCAAGGTGTTGCCGGTCGGCGGCGTGCGCGAAAAACTGATGGCTGCGCGTCGCGCAGGGCTATCCGACGTGATATTGCCCGCCAGCAACCGCAAGGACCTCGTCGATGTGCCCAAACGACTGCGACGAAGTCTTGACATTCACCTGGTCGATTCGATGAAGCAGGTCATCGATCTGGTATTGCTGCCACCCGCCAATGGCCACGTACCGCTCGGCAGCGTGGATGAAGCTCAGACGCCAGTGCCGGCACCCATTGAGCGGGGAGAGGCCGGGTGACAACGCGGCAGCTGGACCTGCTGACTTTGGGCGAGAGCATGTTGCGCCTTGCCCCGGCAGGCGTGGAACGCCTGGTCACTGCCCGCAACCTGGAAATCCAGATCGGTGGCGCCGAGAGCAACATCGCCATCGCCCTCGTGCGCCTCGGCATGCGGGTCGCGTGGTGGTCGAGACTGCCACGCAACGCCCTCGCAGAGAATGTCCTCAGAGTGTTGCGCGGCCATGGCGTCGATGTCTCCGGCGTGGTGCTTGACCCGGATGAGGATGCCCGTCTGGGGACCTATTTCATCGAATTCGGCAGTGCGCCCCGCCCTACCCGTGTCATCTACGACCGCGCCCGGTCAGCCGCCAGTAAAATGCAGCCCGACGATTTCGACTGGACTGCGCTGCAGCACACGCGTCACCTGCATTTGAGTGGCATCACGCCCGCATTGAGCGCCTCCTGCCAGGCGACCGTGCGGCGCGCCGTCGAAGAGGCGTGCGTTGCCGGCACGCATGTCACTCTTGACCTTAACTATCGCCAAAAACTGTGGTCCTGGGATGCGTGTCGACCGGTGGTCGATGACCTGGCGAAAAAGAGCGACCTTGTCATCAGTGCTGCGCGAGATGCCCGCAAGCTCCTCCAGGTCCAGGAAGAGGCCGAATCCCTGGCCCGCCGACTTTACGATCGCTGGCGCCGGCCAACTGTCGTGATCACTCAGGGGGCCGAGCCGACCGTGGCATACGACGGCAGTCATTTACACTGCGCGCCGGCATTCCCGCTGGTCGCCCCGGTCGACCGTATTGGCGCCGGCGATGCCTTTGCCGCCGGCCTCCACTGCGCCCTGCTTGAGGAGAGCGATTTGTCCGCTGCCCTGCGCTATGGCAACGCCGTGGCGGCCCTCAAGTTGAGCATACCCGGCGACGTTGCCCTGGTGAATCGTGCCGAAGTGAAAGAGTTGCTGGCTGCCGGTTCAGGAGAAATCCAGCGATGAACAGGGCATTTGCCGGCCTGTTTGTGTTGACCCTTGTCCTTTCGGCCTGCGCCCAGGGCGCGCCACCGGCTACTGCGACCAGTGCTGCAACCCCGACCTCGTCGGCAAGCGCGACGACGCGCCCTGCCACCACGCCTGTCGCTGCACATTCAGCGACGATCATCCTGCCCGTCACGAGTACCCTGCCGCCGGTTACCCTGGTGATGCCGGCGACAGTGGCGCCGACGGCTTGCACGCCACGACCGGACTGGGGCGGAAGCCATGTCATTCAGTCCGGAGATTCCCTGTTTGTCATTGCACAGACCTATGGCCTGACGGTCTCGCAACTACAATCCGCCAATTGCATCGAAGACGCCGACTTCATTCAGGCAGGGCAGGTGTTGCGCATTCCAGGGACTGCAGAGTCAATTACTCCCACAGCCGACCCGACAACAGCGGGGGTGGCGGAGACAGCAACGCCACTTCTGTTCAGCGCGGACAGCACAGCTCTGCTTGCCGGTGAATGCACCATCCTTCGTTGGGAAATAGAAAACGTCGATGCCGTTTTCTTCGACGGCGTGCCTGTCAGCGGTCGTGGAATCCGTGAAGTCTGCCCGCAAGAGACGACCCGCTACACCTTGCTGGTCCTGTACAGCAGCGGTGAACAGGAGCCTTTCATTGTCGTGGTTGAAACAAGACCTGCCTGATCGCTGTCATTTCCGGCGGTTGCAAAAAGTGATTCCTCGTTGCCCAGGGCAACCCACATGACTTTATTTCTCAGATCCCTGCCACTGCTGGCCTTCCTGATCAGCGCCTGCCAGGCGTTGGTCGCGCCCACGCCCACCGCTTCGCCAACAGCCACGTTGTTACCCTCCCCGACACCCCTGCCGACTGCCACAGCGACCCCTCCCCCTTCCGCGACGCCATCGTCGACACCGACTGCAACAGTCACGCCCACCATCACACCCGACGCCACTGTGACTCGTACGGCGACAGTGACGCCGACGCCCACTATCACACCGGTACCGGGGCCACGTTTCGTCTACGACAACTGGCAGACCGTCGACGTGCCACCCTCCCTGCGCGACGGAATCGACTCGCCCATGGTGGCATTTATCAACCGTAACGACCGCCTGCCAGATTATGACGTGCGCACTCCGCGTCCCAATACCAACAGCCAGATTGTCTATTTCGCAGTCCCCCTGACCGGCGGGCTGCGTCTGCCGGTGATTCAAATGAATGCGGACACCGTTTCCGGAATCGCTGTGGCGCCTCCTGGCAACGGCATCTCCTGGTTTGTCAGCGAACCTCTGGCCAATGCAGGAATCTACCTGCTTGACACGGAAACCGGCATCAGCAGTCGCGTGCTGGCGATTGATTCCCTCTTGCAGCGGGATGTTGCAAGTGACGCCCGTTGGGCGCCGGACGGCTCGCGCCTGGTGGTCGCCGCAGAAAACAACTGGGGCATCGACATCTTCAGCATTGACCGGGCCTCTGGCGCCTTCGTCAATCTGACACGCAGTCAAAATCGCGACTTTTGGCCATCCTGGTCACCGAATGGCCGTGCCCTGCTCTTCGTTTCAGACCGGGCCCGCTGCCCTGGCGGCTGGCAGCCCGGAGCGCCAGATGGCTGTGACCTGCAGCGGGATGAAGTCCGAAATGGCGGCAATCCCTGGCTGCTGAACCTCGCAAGCGGCGAACTGCGACGACTCTCGGACCGCTGGGTCGGCGAAGCGCCAGTCTGGGTCAACGAGAACCTGGTCAGCATTGCCGAAGGGGATCTGCAGCGCAGCATCTATCTGATTGACCTGGCGAGCGGGCAGGAACATCGCGTGAACCCGCCGAGTGCAGGTTCCGGCCAGGGCAGCCTGATGGAAATCTGGTCTCCGGATGGCAGCCGCGTTGTCTTGCAGGACACCTCGCAAACCGCCAGTGTGACCACTCTGCTGGACGCAAGTGGCCAACGCGTTGGCATTCTGCCGCGCCTCGTCTTCCCGCGCTTCGGCATGGCGGCCGCCTGGTCGCCCGACGGTCAACGTCTTGCCCTGGGCGGCACCAAAGGCTTTTGCCCTTACGGCGTACGCGTCCTTGACGCGAGCTTTTTCGTCGTCGCCAGTGGCAGCATGCCACCAGGCATGTGTGACCCGGTCTATTCGAGAGACGGTCAGCTGGCTTTCACCGGCATCAATCCACGCATCGACGGTCGCATCGACGTCTACGCCGCCAACCGCAACGGTTTCGGGCTGCGCAATCTCACGGGCGATTTACGCGGTCAAATCGAATTGCTGGGCTGGGTGGGCGGCTGATTAACGCCTGGCCGTTGAAGACAGAGGCCTCAGGAAGTATCTTTGCGTACATCTTGCAGAGGATCCGGACCACCAATGAAGCAACTTGAGGATCGTGTCGCCATCGTGACCGGCGCCAGCCGCGGAATCGGCCGCGGCATCGCGCTTGAACTGGCGCGGCGTGGCGCAACGGTGGTCGTCAATTACGTTCAGAATGCGAATGCCGCCGATGAAGTCGTCGCACTCATCCGTGAAGGCGAGGGACAGGCCGGCGCCATTCGGGCCGACGTGAGCGAGGAAGACGGAGCGGCGGCGCTGATCAAGGCGGCGACGAGTGAATACGATCGCCTGGACATTCTCGTCAACAATGCGGGTATCACTCGCGACAACGTCATCATGTTGATGAAGCCCCAGGACTTCGACGACGTTCTGCAAACCAATCTCCGCAGCGCCTGGCTTTGTTCGCGGGCGGCGGTGCGCAGCATGATGCGCAAACGCTACGGTCGTATCGTCAACGTCACCAGCATCAGCGGCCTCATGGGTCAGGGCGGCCAGACCAACTACAGCGCCAGCAAGGCCGGCCTCGTCGGACTCACCAAGGCGCTGGCGAAAGAAGTCGGCCCACGCAACATCACGGTGAACGCAGTTGCGCCTGGCTTCATCATCACCGATCTGACACGCAACCTGGAAGATTTGACCGACTTGGCGCGGGAATTCGCCGCCCTGCGCCAACTGGCCACAGTCGAGGACGTCGCCCGCGCCGTAGCCTTTCTCGTCTCGGACGATGCTGCGCTCATCACTGGCCAGGTGCTGGCGGTGGATGGCGGCACGGCCATTTGAAACAGGGGTGAAGGAATGAGCACGATTTTTGCCAAAATCATTGCGGGGGAAATCCCGTCCGACATGGTCTTCCAGGACGACCAGGTCACAGCCTTTCGCGACATCAGCCCGCAAGCGCCGACGCATATCCTCATCGTGCCCAATCGCGAAATCCCGACTGCCAATGACGTGTCAGCAGCCGACGAGCAATTGCTGGGACACATGTTCGTCGTCGCCCGGCAACTGGCGGCAGAAGAAGAGATCGACGCCAACGGTTACCGCCTGATCATCAACTGCAACGAGCATGGCGGTCAGGAGGTTTACCACCTGCACTTGCACCTGCTCGGCGGGAGACCCCTTGGACCGATGTTGACGCGCCGTACCTAACCTCAATCTCAGCCGGAGACCAGGGCCGAAGCGATGGCGGCCTCAATTCCGGCCAGCGTGGAGTCCACCAGGGCGCCGTTGACCAGCACGGAAGGCGTGCCGCGGAAGCCTTCGGTGCGGCTGACCAGGGTGTTGGCGGCCCTGATTACCTCGTCCGGACGCCCGCTGGCCATGCAGGCATCCCAGGCGGCCCGGTCGATGCCCAGATTATCTATGCCACTGGCGAGGCGATTGCTGGCGAAGGCCTGATTGGCGTAGGTCATTTGCCACTCAAACAGGGCGCCATGATACTCCCAGAATCTGCCCTGCTCACCGGCGCAAAGCGCGGCCCGGTTGGCGCCTTCGCCATTGGGGATTCCGCCCGTACCAAAAATCGGGATGTAGACAAAGGAAATGTCGCCGGCCTTCACGCGCTCGACAAGCGACGGCGTGATCGTTCGATAAAAGTTTCCACAGGAAGGACAATCGAAGCTGGAAATCTCGCTGACCTGCACCGGCGCGGCCGGATCTCCCAGCAAGGGGAAGCCCTCGTCCGTCTCCGAATGCGGAATGCCCTCGTAACTGGCCATCACAGCATCACTGACCGGCGCTTCGGCGGGCTGACTGGTGATGACATACGCCAGCACCGCGACGGCAGCGATGACCACTACGGCGGCCAGCAGCAGCATCTGTCGTTGTCGCCGTGAATGCTGTTCCCGTGCCCGGCGCCGCTCACGCGTCCGCATGCGGTTGCTGCTCATGGTCTGCCCTCGCCATCCCGGTTTCTGCGTCGCAGTGTAGCCGATTTTCTCTGTGCAGGGAACGCACGTCAAGGCCAGGCGCGCTGCCGGCCTCCCCAGCTTTCTGCTAAAATCTCATTGTGTCCAGTCTTTCGCTGTACCCGGGGGAACGATGAACAAGCCACTTGACAGCTTTGGGGCGCGCAGCCTTTTTGATACGGGTAGCGGCGAAGCAACCGTGTTCCGACTCGACTCATTGGTCCGGCAGGGCATCGGCCATATTGATCCTTTGCCCTTCAGTATCCGGGTGCTGCTCGAAAACGCCCTGCGCAATCTGGACAACTTTCAGGTAGACGAGCAGGCTGTGGTGAATCTGGCCAGCTGGGATGCTGCCGCCTACAACCCTGTCGAAATCCCCTTCAAGCCCGCCCGGGTCATCCTGCAGGACTTCACCGGCGTGCCCTCGGTCGTCGACCTGGCCGCCTTGCGCAGCGCCATGCAACGCATGGGCGGCGACCCGGCCAAAATCAACCCCGTTGTCCCCGTTGACCTGGTCATCGACCATTCGGTGCAGGTGGATGTCTTCGCCCGGCCGGATGCCCTGCCCCGCAACGCCGAGATGGAGTTTTTGCGCAATCGCGAGCGCTACGAATTCCTGCACTGGGGCCAAAAAGCCTTTGACAACTTCCGTGTCGTGCCACCGGCCACCGGCATCGTGCACCAGGTGAACCTGGAATACCTGGCAAGAGTCGTACAGCTATACAAGGGAGCGGACGGCGAGCCGGTGGCCCTGCCGGATACGCTGGTCGGCACGGATAGCCACACCACCATGATCAACGGCCTTGGCGTCGTCGGCTGGGGCGTGGGGGGCATAGAGGCCGAGGCCGCCATGCTGGGCCAGCCCGTCTACATGCTCATGCCCGAGGTCATTGGTTTCCGTCTGACCGGCAGTCTGCCCGAAGGGGCCACTGCCACCGACCTGGTGCTCATCGTCACCCAGATGTTGCGCGAGAAAGGCGTAGTCAGCAAGTTTGTTGAATTCCATGGCAGCGGTCTGGACAGCATGACCCTGCCCGATCGCGCCACCATCGCCAACATGGCGCCGGAATATGGCGCGACCATCGGTTTCTTCCCGGTCGACGACGAGACCCTGAGCTATCTGCGGCGCACGGGTCGCGACGAGAGCCAGATTGAGCTGGTGGAACGCTACTGCAAGTTGCAGGGGCTGTTCCGCACAGCTGATACGCCGGACCCGGAATACAACGACACGCTGGAACTGGACCTGGGCAGCGTCCAGCCGAGTCTGGCCGGCCCGCTACGGCCGCAGGACCGGATATTGCTGCAGGACATGCAGCCGGCCTTTCGGCGCGCGCTGCGCGCGCCGGTCGGGCCGCAGGGTTATGAGCTCTCCGACTCCCAACTGGCCCGCAGTGCGACCTATCGACACAACGGTCACAGCGCCACCATGGAACACGGCGCGGTCGTCATCGCCGCGATCACAAGCTGCACCAATACCAGCAATCCCTCGGTCATGGTTGCCGCCGGTCTGCTGGCCAAAAATGCCGTGGAGAAGGGGCTGCGTCGCAAACCCTGGGTCAAGACCAGCCTGGCGCCTGGCTCGCGCGTGGTCACCGCCTATCTGGACCAGGCGGGGCTGTCTCCCTGCCTGGAGCAACTTGGCTTCCACACCGTGGGCTATGGCTGCACGACCTGCATCGGCAACAGCGGGCCCCTGCCGGAAGAGGTTTCCGAAGCCGTCCGCGAGGCGGACCTGGTCGCCGCCGCTGTATTGAGCGGCAACCGCAATTTTGGTGGCCGCATTAGCCCGGACGTGCGCGCCAACTACCTGGCCTCCCCGCCGCTGGTAGTCGCCTACGCGCTGACTGGCACGGTCAACTTCGACCTGCTGAACGAGCCCCTGGGTCAGGACGGCGACGGTCGCGATGTCTACCTGGTCGACATCTGGCCCACCCGGGAACAGGTACTCGACACCATCCAGAATTGCCTGACGCCCGCTCTGTTCAAGCAGCAATACGGCAATGTTTACGACGGCAACGCCATGTGGAACGAAATCCCCAGCCCGGACGAGGCCGTCTACCGCTGGGACCCGGACAGCACCTACATCCAGGAGCCGCCATTCTTCATCGACCTGGCGCCAGAGCCACAGCCCTTGCAGTCCATTGAAGGCGCCCGCGTGCTGGTCATGGCCGGCGATTCAATGACGACGGACCATATTTCGCCGGCGGGCGCCATCGCCGTGAACGGGCCGGCGGGACTCTGGTTGCAGGACCGGGACGTGAGCCCGCCCTATTTCAACAGCTTCGGATCCCGTCGCGGCAACCACGAAGTCATGATGCGCGGCACCTTCGCCAACGTGCGCCTGCGCAACCAGCTGTTGCCGGGGACGGAAGGTGGCATCACGACCCACTTCCCGAGCGGAGAGACCCTGCCAATCTACGACGCCGCCTTGCGTTATATCGCCGAGGGCACGCCATTGATCGTGCTGGCGGGCCAGGACTATGGCATGGGTTCCAGCCGAGACTGGGCCGCCAAGGGCGCGCAGTTGCTGGGCGCTCGCGCGGTCATCGCCGAGAGCATTGAGCGCATTCATCGCAGCAACCTTGTGATGATGGGCGTGCTGCCGCTGACCTTCCTGCCCGGCGAGAGCGCGAGGTCATTGGGATTAACAGGCGCGGAGCACTTCGACATTCCCGTGCCGGAAGACATTCAGCCTGGCCAACGCCTGACCGTCGCGGCCAGCGACGACCAGGGCAGTACAAGCCAATTTGAGGTCAACGTGCGCCTGGATACGCCGGTCGAGGTGGACTACTACCGCAACGGCGGCATCCTGCAAACCGTGCTGCGCAACCTTTTGCGAGACTGAGTTAATTTACTGGGAGATGTCAGTGTAACTGTGAAGAATCTTGCGTCTCCAATATGTCAGTAAGATAGAGCGTTTTCTGCTTACGTTTAACTTTGTAGCCACGCACTTTGACGGGTTTTCCCCAATGTGGCGTTACAATGTCTTCCATAAGCCCTTCTGGAACAAGTATTTTCCATGGCCTTCCTTCAGGTACAGCTAGTTTAACTTCATGATCATGTCTCAATGCATCAGCATAGCGAAGTACTCCCGAAACAGTAGTTGGGTTGTCTCCTAGTTCAAATTCTGAACTATGCACTTCTACTTGAGTGAAGTCTGGAATTTCATGACGGTGACAAGAAAAACTGACGCTTCTTTCATTTGCACCTCTGAGTACTGTAAGACCGACCATCGTAATGTCTTCACCATCTGGTGCTATCTTCTTTGCTAGTCCCACGAAATTCTGAAAATATTGTGGAACTTCTATCCTTTCACGCAACAAATCAAACCGCTTGTTCTGCAATAGCTCCATGCAATCCATGAATTCTCCAACCACATCGTGAGAGTCGTCGAAGTTCGGGAGCGGGAGAATGTCTTCTTCTCCAACTTTCAGAGTTACGCTAAAGCTTCCAGTTCTTGGAACAGACATGTACAAACCATGTAATGATGGCAAAATTAGCCTTCTGCTGAAATCCTGATTTCTAACTCTTGCCTTTGTCCTATAAACAAGTTTCTCTATGTCCTGAAGTCTCGCAACCACCTCCTTCAAATAGGCCATTCCTTCGCCAATTGCTCTTCCCACCAAAGTCAATTGCAATTCACCCGCATTTAGCGCAACCCCGTGCAGACTTATGTGTTCTTTGAATTGCGTCTTTTCGAATAGCGCCTTTAGTTCCGATTCGATTTCAGGAGGAGGATCACCCAAGAGAGCTCGAAGGACTAATCGTTCTGCCTCTTCCACTTTTCCGCAATCAAATGCAAGTGTCGCGGCACTTCTAAACAAAACTGATCGAGTTGGTTCCAATAGTGGATCATCGACTTGTTCAGCCGCACGTTTCTCCGCCTGATATGCTTTCTCGAAGTATTCTTTTGCTAATTCTTCTTGTCCGTTTCGCTTAGCAAAGAATGCTTCGTCAGCGAAATCCATCGCACGACTATGCAGTTCGTTGACTTTTGTCAGTTCCTTCAAGACGCTTCACTTTCGCCAAGGGACGGCTAAATTCAAGAACTACTGCATAACCAGTAAGATCGGTCCGCTTTCCTCCTTTAATTTGTTTTGTCTTCTCCCTCAGGCGACTGTTGATTTCACTCATTCTTTCTTCTGACAACATCCCTGATACTTCCAATCTTGCCTCATCTTGGAAAGGCAGAGAGGTTGCAGAGCCTTTTTCTAAACCACTACCTAGCCAATAGTCAAATCCAGTTCCCTTTCGTGAGCGTCGAGTCACCACCAACCCGGTCAACTTGCATATCAAAAGACAGGCGACTCCACATGCTCCCCATTCTGTTGCGTCTTGCATGTCGGCATGAGTACGTGTTTCCTGCTCACCGACGGAACCTGACCAATCCAGCCGGAAATGGATAGTGTCCCTTGCTTCATCAACTTGCATTGCAATTCCTGATGAATGCCCATTATGTGCCAAACACACTAGGCACGCTTCCAAGAGAAATCCGCCTGCTTTGCTGGTAAGTCCTTGCATACTGCCACTTTCCAGCAGATCCAAATTTAGAACTTCCATGCATGAACATCCTGAGGATTCACAGAAATCGTAGCCAGTTGGACAAGCAATTGTGTACCAGCTATAGGAGTCTTGCGCAACTTCCTGCGGGACTGAGCGTTAGTCCCCAACCAGCGTCAATACCTGCGGGCTGCCACTGCTGCGCGTGATCGTGCCGCGCGCGACCAGGTCGAGCTTGACGGTCTCTGCATACCAGGTGACCGAGCCGCTGAAGTCCACCAGGCGTTCGGCGACGGCGGCCATCAGTTCTGTGTGAGTCAGCTCGCCGCCGCCAGCCCGCAGTGAATCCAGCAGGGCCGCGCGCACAGGGTCGTACTTCGAGCGCAGGATATTGACGCCCTTCTTCCCTTCCGGGTGCAGGGTCAGAATGCGTTCGTCACCCATCGCGCATCGTCAGGGTATCAGCCGTGATGATCAGCGTGTTGCCCTCGGAGTCCTGGATGGACATCCAGTTGCCCCAGGGCTCGGCCACCGGCTCTTGCAGGATGGTGACGCCCCTGCCGCGCAGGTCCGCCGCCAGATTCTCAAGGTCGCTCGCCTGAATGGTGATCGCCTGGGCCTTGCCGATGGTGCCGGCGTAGTGTCCCCAGTTTTCGTCGTCGTCGTCCGTTTTGTAGAGATTGATTGAAGTCTCCGCGCCGGATGGCGCCACCTCAATCCACTTGAGGTCCGTGCCGGGGAACAGCGGCGCTTCCAGGCGTAGCTCCATACCAAGTTTTTCGACGTAGAAGTCCTTCGCCCATTGCTGGTCAGCCACAAAGACTGATGCCGTGCCCACTATCTTGATCATGGTGTCCTCCCTGCGCTGTGGGGCAAAAAGTGTACCCTTACCCGCAGCTCTTGTGTAGACTGTCGCCTGCTGCCTTCAACCTCTCGGCAACCCGATGACGAAACCACAGGTCACCATCTATACGGACGGCGGCGCCAAACCCAACCCGGGAGGACCCGGTGGCTGGGCCGCCCTGCTCATCTACGGGGAGCGCCAACGAGAACTTAGCGGCGCCGAGCCCTCAACGACCAACAACCGCATGGAGTTGACGGCCGCAATCATGGCGCTGGAGGCACTGCGCGAGCCCTGCGAGGTCACGCTCTGCACGGACAGTCAGTACCTGAAGAACGGAATCACCAAGTGGTTGCCTGGCTGGATCCGCAGGGGTTGGAAGACGTCTACGCGCAAAGCGGTCAAGAATCAGGACCTTTGGCAGCGCCTGCACGCAGCCTGCCGGCGGCACGAGATTGACTGGCGCTGGGTGCGCGGACATGCCGGTGACCCGGCCAACCGGCACGTTGACCGCCTGGCCAGCGCCGCCCGGGAATCGCTGACATAGCCGATGCCCACTGCTATACTCCAGTCGCCATTCGCGCAATTGACGGAGCGACCATGTCTGCACCTGGCTTTGCCAACCGCGTCGCCGGCTTCGGCACGACCATTTTTGCCGAAATCAACAACCTTTCTCTCAGGTATGGCGCCGTCAATCTTGGTCAGGGCAGGCCGGATTTCGACGGCCCGCAGGAAGTCGTCGACGCCGCCATACACGCCCTGCGCTCCGGCCAATGCAACCAGTACGCGCCGGGTCGCGGCATTCCGGAACTGATGGAAGGCATCGCCAGACACGCCGCAGTCTTCTACGACATGGAAGTCGATCCCGAAAACGGCGTGCTGGTCACGCCCGGCGCCACCGAGGCGATCTTTTGCTCCATCATGGGGCTGATCGACCCCGGGGACGAGGTCATCGTCATCGAGCCCTTCTACGACAGCTACGTGCCGGGCATCGAGATGGCCGGCGCGTCGCCCGTCTACGTCTCCCTGCATCCGCCAGACTGGGTGTTCGAACCCGAGGAATTGCGCGCCGCCTTCAGCGACCGCACGCGGGCCATCATGATTAACACGCCCAACAACCCCACCGGTCGCGTTTTCACCCGGGTGGAACTGCAACTCATCGCCGACCTTTGTCTGCAGCATGACGTCATCGTCATTGCCGATGAAGTCTACGAACATCTGCTCTTCGACAACGCCCGCCATATACCGATCGCGTCCCTGCCCGGCATGTTTGAGCGCACCGTGACGGTCGGCAGCGCGGGCAAGACCTTCGGCATGACGGGCTGGAAGATTGGCTGGGTCTACGGCCCGCCCGACCTGATCACCGGCGCCTGGCGCTCGATCCAGTTCACCTCATTCGCCACCAATCACCCGGCGCAGGTGGGGGTCGCGCATGGCTTCGCCATGGGGAACAGCTACTACGAGGAATACCAGACGCTGTATCACGGCAAGCGGGCCCTGATGATGGACGTACTGGCCGGCGCCGGAATGAAGTCGATCCTGCCCCAGGGCACCTACTTCGTGATGGCCGATTTCTCGGACCTCTTTGACGGTGACGACATGGCCTTTACCCAACACATGATCCAGGAAATCGGAGTCAGTTGCATCCCGCCCTCGGTCTTCTTCACTCCTGAGCACCGGCACATCACCAGGGACCATGTGCGCTTCACCTTCTGCAAGAACGACGACACCCTGCTGCGGGCCGCCGAGCGGATGGCAAAGCTGCGGGGATGACATTGTCCCCGGGTCGACTCTTTCCTGGCCAGTGGATCGCCGAACGTCGCAGATTCGGCGCAGCGAACTGATGGCCGAGTCTTCCCTGCTGGTCTCGCACGCAGACATTGAAGCCACGCGGCCGCTGCTGGACAGGCACCTGCGGCGCACGCCCATGGTCACTTCGCAGCAACTGGGCGATCTCTGCGGCGTGCGGCTGCGCGTCAAGGCCGAGATGTTTCAAAAGACCGGCTCCTTCAAGCCGCGCGGCATGCTCAACAGTCTGCATCATCTGGACGAAGACGCGAAGGGTCGTGGCGTTGTGACCATGTCCGCCGGCAACGCCGCCCAGGCGCTGGCCTTCGCTTCCGCCCAACTCGGCATCGCCGCCACCGTCGTCATGCCGCAGGGGGCCTCGCGCAGCAAGGCCGCCGCCACCGAAGGCTACGGCGCGCGTGTCCTGCTGCACGGCGGCATGCACGATTTGCTGCCCAAGGTGCAACAGCTGCAACGTGACGAAGGCCTGACCTTCGTCCACCCCTTTGACGACCTGAATCTCATCGCCGGCCACGGCACCCTGGGCCTCGAGCTGCTTGAGGAGGGTCCGGACCCGGACGTCGTGATCGTGCCGGTCGGCGGTGGCGGCCTGCTTTCGGGCGTCGCCGCCGCGGTCAAGCACGTGCGGCCCGCCACGCGGGTCATCGGCGTCGAGCCGGAGGGCGCGGCGGCCATGACCCGCAGCCTGGTGGCCGGTGTACCCGAGCGCATCGAAAACGTGCAGACCCTGGCCGACGGACTGGCCGCGCCCTTTGCCGGGGAACACACGTTGCGCCACGTCCAGGCCTTTGTGGATGACATCGTTCTGGTCAGTGACGGGGAGATCCGGGACTCACTCAGCCTGATTCTGGAACGCTGCAAGTTGCTGGCGGAACCGGCGGCGGCGGCCAGTTTCGCCCCCCTGTTGCATGGCAAGTTGAAGATGACGAAAGGCTCGCAGGTGGTCTGCGTGCTCTCCGGCGGCAATGTCGACCGTTCTACATTGAGAGGAATATTGTGAAACATCGAATTTACCTTGGTGACAACATTGACATCCTTCCAAAGCTACCTGAAAGGTACTTCAGGCTCATTTACATCGACCCACCCTTCAATACTGGCCGTCAACAAAAGAGGAAGCGCCTGCGTACTGTACGAGACGAAAATGGTGATCGAACAGGATTCCAAGGCAAGCGATTTCGAAGTGAGGTATTGAGCGAACACTTCTTTGAAGACGAATTTGACGATTATTTGGCCTTTCTGCGACCGCGATTGGAACAAGCCAAAAGAGTCTTGACGAACGACGGGAGCCTGTTTTTTCACATAGATTTCCGTGAAGTGCACTATTGCAAAGTGCTGTTAGACAGCATCTTTGGCAGAGAAAGCTTTGTGAATGAGATAATCTGGGCCTACGACTATGGGGCACGTAGCAAAACTCGCTGGTCAGCCAAACACGACAACATTCTCTGGTACGCCAAGAATCCAAAGAATTACATTTTCAATTTCGAAGCAATCGATCGCATCCCATATATGGCACCAAAACTCGTGACACCAGAGAAAGCAGCACGCGGCAAGACTCCAACTGACGTCTGGTGGCTGACCATCGTCAGTCCCACAGGAAAAGAAAAGACAGGCTATCCAACGCAAAAGCCACTCAAGCTCTTAGAACGAATCATAGCAGTCCACTCGAATAAGGGAGACCACATTTTGGATTTCTTTGCTGGAACTGGAACAACAGGAGTTGCCGCAGACAATTTGGGACGCTATTTTACATTGATCGACAATAGTCCAATTGCCGCAAACGTGATGAGGAAAAGATTTGGTTTATTCGCACCGGAGGTGATCACCTGTGCCACAAAGTAGAGATGAACATTTGCTGCAATTGGCTGAAATTGCATCCAGATTGGAGCGGGACTTTCCTCCTCCGGATTCAGTTTGGAATGAGAGCCCATTTGGTTGGATCAAATCCAGGCCTTCAAGAACGGTTGGAGCGGTCATTGAATCAGTAGTAGACGCTTGGATTGCCGTCAACGGAATGAGGGTTCGCAGGACAGGAGATAGCAGTGCGGACAGATTGGTCGAGAAGGTCCGCGTAGAAATCAAGGGTTCAACGCTTTGGAAGAATGGATCCTACAAGTTTCAGCAAATTAGAGACCAAGACTATGATCTGATCGTCTGTCTTGGCATCAGTCCCTTTGAAGCTCATTGCTGGGTCATTCCAAAGGAGACCATTCCCAGTCTTTGGGAAGCTGGCGTCATTAGGGGACAACACACCGGCCAAGCAGCGAGAGACACCGGATGGATTACAGTCAATCCCAAGAACCCTCCCTCTGTGCTAGTCCCTCCTGAGGGCGATTTAGCATCCGCGATAAATGCAATTCGATCCATCGCGCAGCGCAAGTAGGCTTTCCCCGAAGAAGTCCAATTGGCCTCAATTCGAGCAATTTGCAGGTTAGGTCTCTTCCCATTTTAAGGCGGTCGCGCACCAACAGTCGTTGACGCAACGCTTCAAATGTGTTATGCTCATGTTAATCGGATTTATCCGATTAATCGCAGGACATCTGGCACTGGATGATGCCGACCATGGCACGGCTCGACATTGACTCCGAACTCCTGGAATTCCTCGCCAGCGGGCGCTTCCGCCCTGGAGACCGCCTGCCGACGATAAGCGAGTTGCAGGGCGAGGAATTGCTGGGCATCAGCACCAGCAAGGTGCGGGAACAACTGGAAGTTGCGCGCAGCCTTGGCCTGGTCGAGGTGCGCGCGGGAATGGGCATGCGCCTGCGGGACTGGCGCTTTACGCCGGCGGTCCGCCTGGCCCTGTTCTTCTCCCTGGCCATGGACGAAGGCAATTTTGAATTGTTCAGCGAACTCCGTCAGCACATTGAACTGGCCTTTTGGGACGAGGCCTGTGTCCTGCTGAACGAGGATGATCTGGCCGCGCTGGAGGACTGCATGGCGCGGGCGCGAGCCAAGCTGGACGATGAAGAGTGGATCCAGATCCCCAATCAGGAACACCGGGAGTTTCACCTGGGCATTTTCCGCCATTTGCAGAACCCCTTTGTCACGGGCCTGCTGGAGGCCTACTGGGACGCTTACGACGCCATCGAAATCAATCGCTACGCCGATTACGACTACCTGCAAACCGTCTGGGACTACCACGGACGGATCCTGCAGGCCATCCGCGTCGGAGATTTCGGGGCGGCGCGCGAACACTTTCGGAAACACACGGAGTTGCTGCGTTATCCCCCGCGCAGGCAGCGCGTTTCCGTCCCGGGGGAAAATGTCCTGACCGGCGTCGCCGGATGACGGCAAACCGCCAGGGACTGTCAGGAGCAGAAAAGGAGCCGGGCGCTTCGGCGCCAACATGACATGAGTATCGCAGAGATTCAGCAGGATACAGAGTTTCTGGCCGAAGAGCGCGAGAGTCACGTCAACGACTTTGCGTTTATGGTAGCCACCAAAAACGGTTCCGGCAGCCAGACTTCAAACAGCGTCCTGGTGCGGTCCCTGTTTCACATGGGCATTCCGGTCAACGGCAAGAACCTCTTCCCCTCAAACATCAAGGGTCTTCCCACCTGGTACACCATCCGCGTCAGCAGCGAGGGCTACATCGCCCGGCGCGATACCACAGAAATCGCCATCGCGATGAACGAGCTCACGGCCGCCGAGGACATCGCCGACCTGCCGGAAGGTGGCGTCGTCATTCTTCCACAGGAGTGGAAGTGGGGCCGCACCCGCGATGACATCATCTGGTACGAGATACCGGTGAAGGAAACCATCCGCCAGTTCAAGATCCCCTCGGCGAGGCGCGAACAGGTCGGCAACATGGTCTATGTTGGCGTCGTCTCCTGGCTCTTTGAAATCCCGCTGGACCAGGTGCACAGGGCGCTTTCGGACCAGTTCCGCGGCAAGGCCGGCCCCGTCAACATGAATTACGAAGTCATCGAGACCGCCTGGGAGTGGGCCCGCGACAACCTGGTCAAGCAGGACCCCTACCGTTTCGCGCCCATGAATCTGACCGAAGGCAAGATACTCATCACAGGCAACGAGGCCGCGGCCCTGGGCGCCATCTTTGGCGGCGTCACCTTCGCCTCCTGGTATCCCATCACGCCTTCCACCAGCCTGATCGACGCCCTGCTGGGCTATCGCCATTTGCGCAAGGACCCCGAAAACGAAAAAGATACTGTGGCAGTCATCCAGGCCGAGGATGAAATCGCCGCCATTGGCATGGTCGTCGGCGCCGGCTGGGCGGGCGCGCGCGCCCTGACTTCCACCAGCGGACCCGGCATCAGCCTGATGTCGGAATTTGCCGGGCTCGCCTACATCGCAGAGATTCCAGTCGTCATCTGGGATATCACCCGCATGGGGCCCAGCACCGGCTTGCCGACGCGCACCAGCCAGGGCGACATCCTCTTCACCAGTTTCCTCGGCCATGGCGACAGCCAGCAGGTGGTGCTGCTGCCGCGCGATCCGGCCGAGTGTTTCGAGTTTGGCTGGAAATCCTTCGACCTCGCCGATTCCCTGCAAACGCCGGTCTTCGTCCTCAGCGACCTGGACATTGGCATGAACAACTGGATGTCCGAACCCTTCGAGTACCCCGACCGGCCAATCAATCGGGGCAAGACGCTTGACAAGATCGGTCTCGAAGAGTTCTTTGCAGAAAAAGGCGAATGGTACCGTTATCGCGACTACGACAGGGACGGAATCGCCTGGCGCACGCTGCCCGGCACGGACCATCCCCGTGCCGCCTATTTCACCCGGGGCACCGGCCACAACGACAAGGGGGAATACAGCGAGCGCAGCGACGACTGGGTCGAGAACATGGAGCGCCTGCGACGCAAGTTCGAGACGGCGCGTACGCTGGTGCCCGCGCCGGCAATCGAGACCAGCCCGGAGCTGCGCATCGGAATCGTCAGCTATGGTTCCAACGACCCGGCCGTGCAGGAAGCGCGCGATCGCTTGCGCGCCGACGGCGTCGACACCAGTTACCTTCGCATCCGCGCACTGCCGCTGAAACCCGAAGTCATCACATTTATCGAGCAGCATGAGCGCGTGTACGTGGTCGAAAACAACTTCGACGGCCAGATGACCAGCCTTATTCGCATCGACATGCCGCAGGACAACAGCCACGTGGAATCCCTGGCGCTGGGCGACGGTCTGCCCATGACGCCCCGCTTTGTCTACGAAAGCATTCTCAACATGGAGCAAGGCCAAAATGCCCAGGAACGCACGTACTAACGCGCTCGGCCTCAGCCGAAACGACTACCGGGGCGGCAAGAGTACGCTTTGCCCCGGCTGCGGCCATGATTCGATCAGCAACCAGATCATCCGCATCGCCTACGAACTGGGTCTGGAGCAACACAACGTGATCAAGATGAGCGGCATTGGCTGCTCCAGCAAAACTCCGGCCTATTTCCTGGGCCGCGCGCACGCCTTCAACGCGATTCACGGCCGTATGCCCTCGGTCGTCACCGGCGCCACCACCGTCAACAACGAACTGGTCGCCATGGGCGTCAGCGGCGATGGCGACACGGGCAGCATTGGCCTCGGCCAGTACAAGCATCTGCTTCGTCGCAACGTGCCCATGGTCTACATCATCGAAAACAACGGCGTCTACGGTCTCACCAAGGGCCAGTTCTCCGCCACTGCGGACGAGGGCCAGTTTCTCAAGTACTACGGCGACAACGACCTGCCATCCATTGACCTGGCCCTGGAGGCCATCGTCAGCAATTGCACTTTCGTGGGCCGCAGCTTTTCCGGCGACCCCGGACAGGTGCAGGCCCTGCTCAAGGCCTCCATTGCGCACAAGGGCACGGCGGTTCTCGATATCGTCAGCCCCTGCGTCACCTTCAACAACGCGCCGGATTCGACCAAGAGTTACCCCTATGGCAGGGAACACGAGATTCCCCTGCACGATATTGACTTGCTCGCGCCGGACTTCGTCGAGGAGCGCGAGGAAATCATGATCGAGGACTATGAAGCGGGCCAAATCATTGATGTACCCATGCACGATGGCACAATCGTCCGCCTCAAGAAGACCGACCGGGACTACGACCCGCGTCAACGCGTGCAGGCCATCCAGTTGCTGGAAGAAGCCCGCATGGACAACCTGCTGCTGACCGGGCTGCTCTATTACGAGGAGCCTCGCATGACCCTTGCCGAGAGCGAGAACCTCAGTGACAGGCCCCTGACGCAATTGCCCGACAACATGCTGCGGCCCCCACGTGAAGCGCTCGACAAACTGATGCAGTCTATGACGTAGGCGGCGTACATGGGGCCCCGCTTTTGTGCCAGGCCGCAACGGCATTCCGGCGAACCTTGACCTGTAGCCACGTCTGAAAGGCCACCCTGATGCGAGATTTCGCCAGACTCGATGTGGCGCAGTCTCTGGCTGCGCTGGACGTTGACGCTGCCAACGGTCTGGCAGAGGCCGACGTCGCGCAGCGTCGGGTTGAGCATGGCCCCAATATCCTGCCATCCGACCAGGGCATAAACTGGCTGCAGCTGGTTCTCGGCCAGTTCAAAGACCTGATGGTTGTCATTTTGCTGGTCGCGGCCGGCATCTCCTGGTTTCTCGGCGACGTCAAGGACGTGGTGGTGATTCTGGCAATCGTCCTGCTCAACGCCGCGCTGGGCATCAGCCAGGAGTATCGCGCCGAACAGGCGCTGTCCGCCCTGGGCGCCTTGCAGGTGCCGCTGGTGCGGGTCCGCCGCCGCGGTGAAGTCCAGCAAATCAGCGCGGAAGATTTGGTGCCGGGCGATGTCGTGCTGTTGCAGGAAGGCGACCGCGTGCCCGCCGACGGCCGCCTGATCGAGTCGGTCAATCTTCAGGTCGAGGAAGCCGCCCTTACCGGTGAGTCCGTCCCGGTGGAAAAACAGACCGCCGTCCTGGCGGGCGATGGGGACATCCCGCTGGGCGACCGCGCCAACATGGTCTGGATGGGAACCTCGGTCAATTACGGCCGCGGCGTCATGGCCGTCACGCAGACCGGGTTGAACACCGAACTGGGCAATATCGCCGCCATGTTGCTGCAGGTAGAGCGCGGCATTACGCCGCTGCAGCGCCGCCTGAACCGCCTCGGCCAGACCCTGGCCATCGCAGCCGCCGTCGTGGTGCTGCTGGTTTTCATCGCCGGCCTGCTGCGCGGCATCCCCCTGCAGCAAATGTTTCTCACCGCCATCAGTCTGGCGGTCGCCGCTGTGCCCGAAGGCCTGCCGGCCCTCATCACCATCAGCCTCTCCCTCGGCGCTGCCCGCATGGTGCGTAACAACGCCCTGATCCGCCGCCTGCCCGCCGTAGAGACCCTCGGATCGGTGACCGTCATTTGCTCGGACAAGACCGGCACGCTCACGCGCAATGAGATGACCGTCACCGACATCGCCCTGCCCCGACACGAGGCCCTGGTCATCAGCGGCATCGGCTACAACGCCGAGGGCGACATTCGCCCAGGGGACGGCGAGCCTCTGACGGCGGAGACGCTGCGCCCGGACGGGCCCAGGGCAGACCGGGACGTCATCCGCGTCATACAGGCCATCTCACTTTCCACAAACGCCTGGCTGGAAGCGGTCGACGACGGGGCAGCCCTGAATGTAGTCGGCGACACGACCGAGGGGGCCTTGCTGGTCGCTGCGCGCAAGGCCGGCATCACCCGCGAGGAACTGGAGCGCGACCTCCCCCGCGTCGCTGAATTGCCATTCAGCAGCGAACGCAAGGCCATGACCACAATCCATGAAGTCCGTAGTGAGCTCGAGGCCGCCATTTTCCCGGACTCGCCATTCATCGCCATCACCAAGGGCGCCCCCGACCAGTTGCTGGACTGGGCCACGCAGGAGACCACCCCGCAGGGCTCGCAAGCGCTGGATGACGGGCGTCGGGCCATTTGGCGCGAGACCATCGACGACATGGCGCAACAGGGATTGCGCGTCATCGGCGTCGCCTGGCGCGCGCTGGACGCAGTGCCGGAAACCCTGACGCCGGAGATCGAGCGTGATCTTTCGCTGCTGGCGCTGGTCGGCATTGTCGACCCCGCCCGACCCGAGGCGAAAATGGCCGTCGATACTGCGCGCGGCGCCGGGCTGCGCTCCATCATGATTACCGGCGACCACGCCCTGACTGCCCAGGCCATCGCCCGCGACCTCGGTATTCTGGGCCCGGACGGTGAGGCCCTGACCGGCAGCGAACTGGACACCCTGGACGACGAGCAACTGCGTGAAAAACTGGGGCACAGCTCCACCTTCGCCCGCGTGTCGCCGACCCACAAGCTGCGTCTGGTTCAGGTCCTGCAGGCGCAGGGCGAGACCGTCGCCATGACCGGCGACGGCGTCAACGACGCCCCGGCGCTGAAACAGGCTGACATCGGCATCGCCATGGGAATCACCGGCACGGACGTCAGCAAGGGCGCCGCCGAGATGGTGCTCACCGACGACAACTTCGCCTCGATCGTGCGCGCGGTCGAGGAAGGCCGCGTCATCTATGACAACATCCGCAAGTTCGTGCGCTACCTGCTCAGTTGCAACGTCGGCGAAATCCTGGTGATGTTTGTCGCCCTGATCATCGGGCTGAAAATTCCGCTGCTGGCCATCCAGATCCTCTGGGTTAACCTCGTGACTGACGGCCTGCCGGCCATCGCCCTCGGTTTCGAACCGGGCGAGGAAGACATCATGCGCCGCAAACCGCGCGCGCGCGACGAAAGTATCCTCGCCGGCGGCACCGGCAAATTCATTCTGCGCATCGGCGTGCTTATCGCCATCCTGACCTTGCTGAGCTACGTCTGGGGTTACACCTCTCTTGGTATGCAGCCCTTCAGTGAGACCCTCGGCCTCGAATTCATGCTGGCGACCGACCTGCAGCCAATTGTTGACCCCTCCCTGATTCCGCCCGACTGGGACGCCTTTTCTCCGGAGCAGCGTATCGCACGGTGGTTGACGCCAGGGGACGCATCGGGCGAAGGCGGCGGCGAGGGTTTGCTGGCCTCCGCCGAGCGCATCCCGCGCAGCATCGCCTTCACCGTGCTGGCCATGACGCAGATGTTCGCCGTGATGGCGATCCATGCCGGCGAGCGACTCTCGCTCCTTCGCGTCGGTTTCCGCAAAAACCTGCTGTTGCCGGCCGCCATCGCCCTTACCGCCCTGCTGCAGCTGCTGGTCATCTACGTCCCCGCCCTGCAGCCGATTTTCGAGACGGCCGCCATCCCGCCCCTGCAGATGCTGGTCTCGGTCGTCATGGCCTCGCTGGTGCTGGTGGCCGTGGAGTTGCAGAAGCTCTTCTTCCCGGCGCCACAGATTGAGGTTGGCGATTCAATCAAAGCGTCTTGAGGTGCAATTGCTCTCACTGAAGCCTTCTATCCACCGCAGCAAGGAGGGCAAGGTCAACCTCGACGTACCCGAAGGCTGCCTTCCGCAGTGAAATTGCCCAACGCCGATCGCGCGCGAGTTGAGCGAAAAAAGCTCGTTGACTATTTGCTTGACCTGGAGCACGTCGATGGTGGCCCGAAGGCGCGCTTTCTCATGGTATTCGGCTTTCCCTTTCACATTGGCGGTTATTGCACGTGGCCCTGTTGCGCCATGCCCGGGAGATTAAGGTAACGGGTAGCGGAAGCAGCCCGCACGGCATATACAATGTACTGGAAGGAGCGATGCAGATGGCCGATGGTCGTGAGGCGTTCCTCCGCACGGTGTGGCAAATCCGTTGGGGAGATATTGAGCCAAGGTTGGTTACTGCATATCCGCGCGGGCGCAGGAGGACACAATGATTCCGCTGTACAAATCCTGTGCGCTCGTCGTTGACCTTCCAGCACAGGACGAGTTGCTGGATCGCGACTTGCGTGTCGGTGACCGTGGCGCGGTCATCGAAATCTACGAAAATGGTGCAGCTTACGCTGTCGAGTTCTTTGAAGAGGACGGCAGCACAATTGGCGTCACCTGGGTAAGCGCCGAACAGGTCCGACCAGTGACCGAAAGCCAGCCCGCCGCGACCTGACAACTGCTAGATCGCCCGCCCCTGCATCCCAGGCGGACGCGGGACGCCCAGGCGCTTGAGAATCGTCGGCGCGATGTCCATCAACTGGCGACCCTGCACCTTGCCCTGCCCGCGCCCGCGCGCCTCCCGCAGCACGAACAGCCCTTCCATCGCGTGATTGGCGCCGTCCGGCCCGCTGTCGTTCTCCAGCGACCAGTCGCGCCCGTGACCCAGGGTCCCGATCGCGCGCCAGTGCAAATCGCCGAAGTAGACCAGCAGGTTCGGCGCCAGACCCTGGACCTCGCGGTAGATCTCTCCGGGCCGATAGACCTGCGTCGGCAGCGATTGCCCTCCCGGCCCGCGGATAGCCCGCAATTCTGCGGCCAGTTCGTCCTGCAGCGCCGGCGCTTCTGCCACGCTTACACAGCCCTGCGGCTCGCGGCCGGCAACATTCAACCAGATGCGTCCGCAGTAGCCGCCCTCGGCCCAGGCGCGGGTGTTGGCCCAGTCGACCTCCAGATCGGTCAATCTGCTTAAGCGATCTCCCGGTGGATTGCCTTTCAGGCGCAACCAGCCTTCGCGCCACAGCCACTCGTTGACGCAGATGCCGCCGTCCATGCGTTTGGCGCCGTGGTCGCTGACCACCAGCAAGTCACAATCGTCGCCAGCCAACTCCATCAAATCGCCCAGCATGTCGTCCAGCATGATGTAGAAATCGCGCAGGGCATGCCGCCAGCGCCCGTCGGGCGCGTGGTTGCGATGCTGCGGGTCATGGTCGCTCCAGAAAACGTGCTGGACGCGGTCCAGCCCCATGTGCACCTGCAGTGCGAAGTCCCAGCGTTTCGTACGCAGCAGGTGGCAGAATACGCGATGCTGCTGCTCCGCCATGTCAACAAGGCTCCGCAGCAGGCGCTCCCGGTCCCAGGCGCGGAAGTCCTGCACATCAAAGCGGAAGTCCGGCGCCAGTTGCTGCAGTTCCTGACGCAAGACGGCGGGCCAGGTGCAGGCGCTGTCCAGGCCCGGCGTCAGGGGGCCGCTGACCAGGTGGCCGCGCAGGGGTTGCACGGGCCAGGTCTGTGGCAGGCCCATGACCAGGCAGTCGCGCCCGGCAGCGCCCAGCAAGTCATGCGCTCGCGGATGTCGCAGGCTGCGGCTGTCGGCCAGGCGCTGCTTCTGATAGCTGCCCCCTGCACGTTGGCGGAAGCCGTATACACCCTGTTCGCCGGGGTCGCGGCCGCTGAACATGCTGGACCAGGCGGGCACGGTGATGCAGGGAATGCATGAGCGCAGTTCGCCCCAAGTGCCGTCGCGGCGCAGGGCGCCGAGAGTGGGCAGGTCATTGGCGAAGCTTTCAAATGCAAGCTGTGGGCCGGCGCCGTCCAGGCCCACAAGCAGCAAGCGCCGGCGTCGGCGCAGCAATCGCATGCAGTCAGGCCGGCTGCGGGTCCGCCTGTGGCGTCATAATCAGGCCGCGCTCGCGCAGCAGGTCGAGCACGATGGCGGCATTGTCTTCCGCGTCCCTTTCGACGGTCTGCAGGGTGACTTCCGGATTCAACGGGGGCTCGTAGGGGTCGTCGATACCTGTGAAGCCGCGGATTTCCCCTGCGCGCGCCCTGGCGTAGAGGCCCTTGCTGTCGCGCGCCTCGCAGACCTCCAGCGGCGTGTCCAGATAGACTTCTATGAAGTCCGTGCCGACCATGTTGCGCACGTCATCGCGCGTGACGCGCCAGGGACTGATCGCCGCGCAAATGACGATGCCGCCGTGGCGCACAATCTCGGCCGCCACGAAGCCGATGCGCCGGATGTTGGTGTCACGGTCCTCCTGGCTGAAACCGAGGCCCTTTGAGAGATGCGTGCGCACGATATCACCGTCCAGCACGGTCACCTGGCGACCGTGTTCCATCAGCAGCACGGTCAGCAGGTCCGCTGTGGTGGACTTGCCGGAGCCGCTGAGGCCGGTCAACCAAATGCAGGCCCCCTGGCGGTGCCGGGGCGGCCGGGCATCGCGGAGGATTTCCGCCACTTCGGGGCGCGTGAACCAGGTCGGCAACGCCCGCCCACGCCCCAGATAGTCTTCCCGAACCTGGGTGCCGGAAATGTCAGCGACCTCGGCATCGTCCTCAACCCGGTTGATCTCCTCAAAGCGGCGCTCGCGCGGCAGATAGACCAGTTTGCGGAAGGGTATGACTCCGACGCCCAACTCCTTCGCATGCGCCTGCACCAGTTCCTGGGCATCGTAGGGACCGTAAAAGGGGCGCCCCAGCGAATCGTCTCCGGGGCCTGCGTGGTCGCGACCGATAATGATGTGGTTGGCGCCGTGATTGCGGCGAATGATGGCGTGCCACAGGGCCTCTCGCGGGCCGGCCATGCGCATCGCCAGCGGCAGCAGCGAAAGCAGGATCCGGTCCCGCTCGTAGTAGCGATCGACGAGCGCGCGGTAGGCCCGGACGCGGGTGAAGTGATCGATGTCTCCGGGCCGCGTCATGCCCACCACCGGATGCAGCAACAAGACACCGTCAACGTCCTCGACGGCGCGCTTGGTCAATTCTTCGTGGGCGCGGTGGAGCGGATTGCGCGTCTGAAAGGCCACCACATCGCGATGGCCGTATTCTTCCAGCAAGGCGCGCGTTTCGGCCGGCGTGCGGCGCAAAAAGCGGAAGTCCGGATGCGGCGGCACCTGTAGCACCTGCAGTTTCCCCGCCACGTTCAGGGGCCCCCAGCGATGCAATTCGGCCACAAGGGGGTGACGCGCGTCCCGGCTGCCAAACACCTGCAGCGAATCGGCGTCCCGGTCCCAGGGGTAGATTTCCTCCACGAGCATGATGGCCAGCAGATTGTTCTTGCTGTCACGCAACGCGATTTCCTGGTCCAGCCGAAGTTCGCTGTCTTCGCTGACGGGAAGGGTCACCGGTATGGGGAACAGCGTGCCATCCGCCAGACGCATCTCCTCCACCACCCGTCGGTAGTCGGCCTGCCCCATGAAGCCATCCAGCGGCGAGAAACCGCCGGTGGCCAGCAACTCCAGATCACAGACAGCGCGTTCACTCAACTGGATCGAGGGCAGGGTCCCTGCATGAGCATGGGCCTCCTCCAGTTGCTCCGGCGCCGTCAGGAGATTGACCAGGCGACCACCCCAGGGGGCGATCAGGATCGATTGCTCTTTCGACATTCCTGCTCCGTTTACTTCGGCCCTAAACATCTTCCGGATGCAAAATGCGTTCGCCCATCAGGCTGGCCGCGATGTCCACGGCGAATCTGGCCGTCTTGTTGGCCTCGTCAAGTATGGGATTCACCTCGACCAGGTCAAGGGTGGTGACGCGTCCGTCGTCACCCAGAATCTCCGCCAGCAGAAGCGCTTCCCGTTGCGTAAGGCCGCCGGGTACCGGCGTGCCCACGCCAGGCGCGACGGCCGGCTCCAGTGAATCGAGGTCAAAGCTGACGTGCAGCGAATCGATATCGCCCAGTCTGTCAAGCGCGTCATGCACCACCACCGAAATGCCGCGTTCCTCAACGTCCCGTATGGTGGCAACGTTTATTCCACTGGCATCAAGGTTGGCGGCCTCCAGCGGGTCCAGGTCGCGGATGGCGATCATGCACATCTGGTCCGGTTGCAAATTGATTTCGCTAACCCCCGGTCGAGGGATTCCCCGCCCCATCAGCCAGGCGACTACCATGCCGTGCACATTGCCGGAGGGTGAGGTCTGTGGCGTGTTGAAATCGCCGTGAGCGTCGATCCAGATCACTCCGGCGCGACCGGGACGCTGCAGTGTGCTGGCCACGCTGCCCAGCGAGGCGCTGTGGTCACCGCCCAGCATGAGCACCTTGTCCTGCAGGCGGGCGTCTTCCTCAATGCGATGATGCAGCGAGCGGGCGATGTTGATGATGGCACTGGAGTGATAGACCGTGTGCCCTCCAAAATTAACCTTGCGCATCATGAGTCGGGAGGCGTCCATGGACATGTCGCCATGATCGATGACTTCCCATCCCTGCCGTTCCAGCCGTTCGGCCAGACCGGCATATCGAATGGCGATCGGCCCCAGATCCACGCCACGCTTTTCCTGGCCGAGGTCCATCGGGACGCCGTAAACGTGTATGCGACCGGGATGATGCGTTCTTGTCGTCATGGCTTGCTACTCCAGTCCGCTACCATGGGTCAGACGGCGGGATCCTCAAGGCGGGAGATTCGTCTGGAAATGTAAACCAGCAGGATGCTCAACACGTAAAGCGCGAGCAAGGGCGCCATGACCAGCAGCATGTTCACGGGATCTATGGTCGGAGTGATGACGGCCGCGGCGATGGCCGCGCCAATGATCGCAAAGCGCCAGTTCCGAATCAGCGCTATGGTGCTGACCAGGCCCAGCAAGCCCAGAACAAAAAAGACCAGCGGCGTTTCAAAGGCCACGCCCATCCAGAAAATCAGCGACGTGACAAAGCTGAGATAAAGATCGGCGGTCCATTCCGAGCGAAACAGATTTTGCTGGAACCCTTCCAGAAAACCCAGCGCCGGTGGCATGAGCACAAACCAGGAAAATACGACCCCCACGACGAAGAGGAGGGAAATGGCCGGCAAGGACATCAGGACGATGCGTTTTTCCTTGCGCGTAAGGCCCGGAAAGATGAACATCAGCAACTGGTAGACGATGAGCGGCATCGCAAATCCGGCGCCCACCATCAGGGCGACGCGGAAATAGGCCACTACGCTGCCCGTTGGACCAAGGTTCACGTACTGGCAGTCGATGTCGCTGTTTTGAAGGGCGTTGATGTCAATGTCTTCACCACGTCGCGCCGCATCGTTAATGGCGACAACCGTGCAGTAAGGGGTACGCAAGTAGTCAAGCGCCGGTGCGGCCAGCGCCACGCCGACAGCCGTGCCAAGCACAAGGCCCAGGGCTGCCTTGAACAGGCGCGTACGCAGTTCGTCGAGGTGCTCGAAGAACCCCATGCGAGCGCCATGGCCATCATCGGGATCGAATCCATTGTCTACCGGGGGTGGCACTGTCTGCGATGATTGCTCTGTCGACTGGCGGCGACGCAGGCGCGGCAGTTTAAGTGAAGGCACGCGCTCAGGTCCCTGCTTCCGGTGTGGACGGTTCTTCCTTCCCGGACCAACTGCCAACCTGCGCCCTTTCGTGACTGGACCAGGCGCCAAAGTCGTCGTCTTCCCGTCCGGACACCTTTCGCCTTGCCGGCGCAGTCGTTTTGACGGAAGAGACGGCGGCAGAACGGGTCGCGGTCGCTTCGGCAGCTGCAACCGATTGCATCGCCGGTTTCGCAGACTTGTCCACCTTCAGCACCGACTGCGCGCCGTTGCTGCCACGGGCCACGGTGTTGGCTGTACCCGCCACATCCCTGGCGCCCGTCTTGATGTCACCCAGCTGGGTGTTGACTTCTTTCAGGGTGTCCTGGACCGGCGCCGTCACACCACCCACAACCTTGCCCGCCTCCTTTTGCAGGGAGCCACGGGTAGGTACGTCTTTTGGCAACTGGATGCCAACACCGGCCTCATCAAATTCCTGTTGCACGATGTCAACCGTTTCCGACCACATTCGTCGGAATTTGGCCATGTGCTGGCCCAGAACATAGGACCAGTGGATCATACGTTTGGGTCCGGCGATGACAAGCATGATCAACAATACGATCAGAAGTTCGCTGCCGCCGACGCCCAGTATGTTCATGCGACGGGCAACTCCCCGTCCAACACCATCGTTTCCTGTAGTTCCCCAGGAGCTTCAATATCTGCCTGGCCGTCCAGGTACGCACGGTAGTCGCGCAAGATTCGCGAGCGGGAGCTCATGGCTTCGCCGTCGAGGTCCTCTTCAGCGATAGCGCCCAGTACGCCATTGATGAAATCGAAAGACTCTTCTCCGCTGAACAGGCTTGCCAGTTCGATGGCCTCATTGATGACCACCGCCACCGGCGCACTGCGGGTAATGGCAAATTCAAGGATCGCCATGCGCATAATGTTGCGGTCCACAATTGCCAGTTGCTCCGGCGGCCAGTCTATGGCGTAGTTGCGCAGGATCTCGTCCAGAATGGCCCGATGGCCTCGCACCTGATTGACCAGCATTCGCACGTAGCGCGCCTGTTTGCGCGAGGCATTTTGGGCGAACAGCCGCGCATCTGCCACAATCTGGGCCCTGTGACGGGTGCAATCAAGCTCAAACAGCACCTGCAAGGCAATGCGACGCGCGACACTGCGTTCGGTGGCCGGCGGTTGGTGTTCTGTCTCCTGGATTCCCAGCAGGGCCAGCAAACAAAGGTCGCTTTCCAGGTCCGTGGGCAGCATTGGCTGCAACTCTTCCAAAGGTCGCCACGCAATGCCGAGTACGCGCCATCCTGTCTCCTCAAGCGCTGCAATGTTCTCCTGCCAGTTGGCGCGGCGTCGTTCATCCAAGGCCCGTGGCCCTTCGGGCAGATGTTCGCGGGACGCCCTGTCAGGCAGTGGCTCCGCGGCACCGCGGGTCAATACCAGATGCGTGGCGCCGGGAAACATTTCTGCTTCGCGCTCTCCCCGCAACTCGTGAACGGTGGTCAGGAGATTGTTGCGGGCATCCCAGGGAAGACTGGCCACCTGACGAGGCAAATCCGTTCCAGGCGATATCTGGCTGTCCAGCATCCCGTCCAGCAACGCGCTACCCGCAAGGGCCGTACCATGAATGATGCGCGCAACAGCACGTTCGCTTGCCACGGCACCGGGCGGCAGCTCTTCCCGGGCGGGAATGCTTCTCATCTCGTCTGCCCGATTCCCTGTAGAGGCCACACTGGATCCCGGATACCTGAAGTTGGCGTCATTGTAAACCAGAATGATGGCTCCGGCCAGAATAGAACAGCGCTGGCAGGATCTCAGGAGCGCGCCTCGGCCTCCGATACCTTCAGCTGCTGCGCCTCGCGCAACATTCCTGGTGGCAGTATTTCAGGCAGGGCTTCGCCCGCCTGCACCATTCGCCGCAGCAAACGTTCTCGCAGGACTTCACGCACTTCAGTGTGTGATTCCAGGTCCACCACGTTGTGCAATTCTTCCGGATCGGCCAGCAGATCATAGAGCCAGGTTTCCTCGTAACGATCGGCGGCGCTGTCGCGGTTGCCGTCCCTGTCCTTGGCAAGCACACCATACTTCCAGCGCTGCGTGCGGACGCCCCGCGCCACGCAGGATTCGCTGACCTGAAAAAACATGTCGTCGGGCCAGTCGCCGTTCTGCCTCTGCACCAAAGGCAGGAAAGAACGACCCTGCATCTCCTCCGGCACGGGCAGACCGGCCGCATCCAGCAAGGTGGGAGGCAGGTCAATCAGGCTGATCAACTGCGACAATTGACCACCACCGTCAAAGCCAGGGCCACTCAGGACCGTCGGCACACGTAACGAGGAATCATGGACCGATCGCTTGTATTCCGCGTTGCGCGTGCGAAAGTGATTGCCGTGGTCCGAGGTGAAAAGCAGAATCGTGTCGTCCAGTTGACCCAGACTCCGCAGGGCGTCGATCAGGCGACCCAGGGCCTCATCCAGGCGCCTTACCATGCCCCAGTAGCCGGCGAGATGTCGCCAGGAAGATCCGCCCAGCGCCTGAAGGTCGGGCGGCGCCCAGCGACCGCGATAGCGCTCTTCGTAGCCCGTTGGCGCCGGATAGTCGTCGCGGTGATTCTGATGATGTGGCTCGATATACGAGACGAACAGGAAGTAAGGCTGGTCGCGCGGGCTGTCGATGTAGCGAATGGCCGCGTCCGTCAATGCGTCAACGCGGTAGCCAGGCAATTTGACCGGCCGGTTTTCGTTATCGAACATCACGGTGTCATAGGCGTCCGACGTGAATTCCAGGGCGTTGGAGGCCAGCCAGTATTCGTAGCCGCCGCGTTGTTCCACGGGGACCGGGCCAGGGCCCGCATCCGCCAGATGCCACTTGCCGATGTAGCCGGTCGTATAGCCGCCCTCCCGAAAATGGTGTGCCAGAGTTTGCGCATCCTGTGGCAGGGCGATCCCGTTGCGAAAACAACCGGTTTCGGTCGCGTATCTGCCCGTCTGGAGGACCGAGCGCGCCGGTCCGCAGACGGGCTGACAGGTGAAGGAACGGGAAACGTGAGTGCCTTCGCGCGCCACGCGATCAAAATTGGGCGTGAGGTCCAGTGGATTGCCATGTGCGCCGGTCGAATCCCAGCGCTGCTGGTCCGTGAAGAATACGATCACGTTGGGCGCTGCCATGGGTCTGATCCTTCGTTTGCTCCCGCCGCAGACGGGCGCTAGTATAGCCTGACTTCAAGGCCGGCGACCCCTATGCCATGCGCCTCATTTACCTTTCGCTCGGCTGGGTCTGCGGCATCGTCCTGGCAGCCAACAATCCTCACTCGTCCTTCGGTCTGGCGCAGCTCTGGCTGGTATGCGGCGCGCTGGCGGTCGTGTGCGTTCTTTTGCTGTGGAACAGGTGGGGCTGGTACGCCCTGGCGCTGCTGGCCCTGACCCTGGGAGGCCTGCGCATGTCGCTGGTCCCCACCGACAGCGAAGTCGCCATGTTCAACAATCTCGGCGGCGTCAGCGTTGAAGGCGTGGTCAGCGACGCTCCGCTATCTCACGACAGTGACGTCCAGGTCCGCCTGGCGGCGTCGGTACTCATCAGGGATGGCCGGCGTTTTCCTGTCCAGGGTGAAGTACTCGTGCTGGCGGCAGCCGGTACACCGTTCGCTCCTGGAGATCACGTCCGCGCCACCGGACTTCTTCAACGACCTGGCGAATTTGATTCCTTCTCGTGGAACGACTACCTTGCGCGCAGTGGCGTTTTCAGCATCATGCGCGAGGCATCGGTGGAACTTCTGGCCGCCAGTCAGGGAGTCAGTTTGCAGTCCATCCTTTATGACCTGAACCGTCGCGCCGGTCGCCAGATCACCGCATCGTTGCCCGCGCCCTGGTCTGCCTTGCTGAAGGGAATCCTGCTGGGCGATGAGAGCGGTCTTGCGCCAGACCTGAGAGGAGACTTCAATGCCACGGGCGCTGCGCATGTCATCGCCATCAGCGGTTTCAACATGATTGTTCTCAGTGGCGCGGTGTTGGCGCTGCTGCGTCGCTCCAGGCTCGCGCCCGCTGCAACAGCAACTGTCGCTATCCTGACCATTCTCATGTATGCCATCCTCGTTGGCGCCGGCGCAGCGGTGATGCGCGCAGCCCTGATGAGTTGTTTACTGGTCATCGCCGGCGCCATGCGCCGCCGTGTGTTTACACCCGCATCGCTGGCATTTGCCGTCCTGCTCCTGTCTCTGCTGAATCCGACTGTGCTCTGGGACATCGGCCTTCAGCTCAGCGCCCTCGCCACCCTGGGAATCATGCTTTTGGCGTCACCTCTTGCGGCTGCACTGCAGCGGATTGTGCTGACCTTGGTCCCGTCGGGAGCCAGGCGAGCCGCCCAGGCCCTGCTGGTCGAGCCCTTCGCCGTTTCCCTCGCCGCCTACCTGGCGACTTTTCCTCTCATCCTGCGCTATTTTGGCCGGATGTCGCTGCTGGCGCTGCCCGTAAACCTGCTGATCGTGCCAGCCCAGGCCCCCCTTCTGATTGTTGGGCTGCTGGCAACGGTGACGGCTTTTCTGGCCCCCTTGCCGGCACAGTTGCTTTACTGGCTGGGTCTCTTGCCGCTTGGCTGGACCGTTGGAGTCGTCAGGACCGCCGCGCGCCTGCCCATGGCCAGCGTTGAAATCCAGACAGATCCTCGTCTGGTCGCAGCACTTTATCTGGGGCTGTTGCTGGCAGCCCTGATCAGGTTTCAACGTCATCGCTTCGTTCTGCGCCTGGGGCGCCTGCTTGTCAATCACGCCAGCGGCGTTTCCGCCCTGTTGCTGGCCACCGGCCTGGCCCTGCTGCTCATCGCCACCCGCCTGAGCCGGCCCGACAATCTGTTGCACCTTTGGCTGCTGGACGTCGGTCACGTCAACGCCATTCTGTTGCAGGGGCCGGCCGGAGAACACATCCTGATAGACGGGGGCAGTTCACCGTCACGCCTGATGACCGCTATTGGCGAGAGACTTCCCTTTCACGACCGTCGCCTGGAAATGCTGGCTGTCACTGTGCCCGATCCCGCTACTTTGGAGGCCCTGCAGTCCCTGTTGCAGCGCTATGACCTTGGCCTGCTGCTTCACAATGGCCAACGCGAACTTCCGGCAACTCTGGTGCAGGCAGCGGACGCAGTGATCACGCCGGTGAAGGGCCACACCCTTCACTTTGGCAAAGGGCTCGAAATCGACGTGCTGCATCCGCAGGCCCGGCCCACCCCGGATGAACGCCAAATGAACAGGAATGCTCTCGTCTTGCGGGTACGTTACGGGTCCGTCTCTATTTTGCTGCCAGGCACACTGAACCGCGAAGGTCAGCGTGAGATGCTGGCTTCTGCAGACCTGTCTCCTGCGACTGTGCTTCAATTGCCATTGCAAGGAGCTCCGCGTTCGCTTGAACCGGAATTCCTGCTTCACACGGGGGCACAGCTGGCTCTGCTGCACACCGACCCTGACGACCTGCGCAATCGACATGGCAGTCCGGACCCTGAAGTCCTGAACCTGTTGGGAGACACGCCGCTGCTGCACAGCGACGGCGCGGCCAGCACCCACCTGTGGAGCGATGGCGTCAATTTGTGGCGCGACCACTGGCCGCAGGAGCAGACCGGCGACTAATCAGATGGTTCGTTCGATGGCGGCCGGGGAGGCGCAAACTGCATTTCGTTCCTGGAAAGTGATCGCGCCGGAGTGATGACCGGGAGATCCTCCGTCCCCGCCCCATCTACCAGTGGCTGCGAACGTCCCTCTTCATCGTCAAGGTCGGGCCGCACCTGCAGTTTGGGGCGTTGACTGGAAACTTCCTGAATGCCATTTCGCACGACAGTCAGCATTCTGGCCACCTCTCGTTCCATGCGCGCAAGTTCCTGCAACACGTAGCGGTCGGCCTCATCGGCGATCAATTCGGCTTCCTGCCGCGCCGCCTCAATGATGTTGGCGGCGCGATTCTGGGCCGCCTGTACGGTCGCGCCTTCATCAAGCATCAGTTCCGTATCCCGTCGAGCCTGTTGCACGATACGGGCTGAATCTTCTTCGGCCTGTTCCAGGATGCGGTCCCGGTTGGCAAGGACGCGCGAGGACTTTTCGATTTCTTCCGGCACCGAAATCCGCATTTGATCGATGATTTCCAGTGCCCGTTCTTCATCCACCATCGTGTAACGGCTGAAGGGAATGTGCTGCCCTTCATCGACCAGGTCTTCCAGGCGATCAATCAGATGCTGGATGTCCATGACGTCCTCCTGCGTCTTCCGGGGCGAACAATCATTTTGGCGAGGCCACAAAGCGCTGTTGCAGGGCCACCATGACGTGTGGTGGCACCATCGAACTCACGTCTCCCCCCAGTTCCGCAATTTCCCGGATGATGCTGGAACTGACGTGGATGTAACGCTCGTCCGCCATGATGGCGATGGTCTCAATCTCCCCCGACAACTGTCGGTTCGCAAGGGCCGTGCGCAACTCGAAATCGAAGTCCGAAGAAACGCGCAAACCCCTGATGATCGCAACTGCCCCCAACCCGGAAGCGAAGTCTACCGTTAACCCCTTGTATTGTGCAACAGTTACATTTGGAATTCTGCCAAAAGCCTCACAGGCCAGGGCCACCCTTTCGTCAGTATCGAACAACAAGGGTTTCTTTGGAGAATCGTAGATGCCGACGACAACTTCACCAAACAGGCGCGCCGCCCGGCTCACGATATCTATGTGACCATTGTGTACGGGGTCCAGCGTCGCCGGAAACAGGCCCAGGTGGCTGCTTGACATGGCGTTCCCTCAACTGACGTCGCTGCGTCTGTCCCGCAGGCGATTTACCCGAAACGCCAGCAGTTCGTGCTGTGGCATTGCCAGTCCGGGGTCCTCCAGTGCGATGGTTCGCGCTTCGCGCCGGGCCAGCGCCACCAGTTGCGGCGTCATGAATTCAGCCATTTGAAGAAGGCTGCCGCCACTCTGTCGTGTGCCCGCCAGGTCGCCAGATCCCCGCATTTGCCAGTCAAGTTCGGCGAGGCTGAAACCGTCGCTGTGCTGCTCCAGTGATTCCAGACGTTCCCGGGCCGCCGGCTCCCTGCTGTCCGGAATCAACAGGCAATGTGAAGCGTATTCCCCGCGTCCCACGCGCCCGCGGAACTGGTGCAGCTGCGCCAGACCGAAGCGGTTGGCGCCTTCAATGACCATGACGCTGGCGTTGGGCACATCCACACCCACCTCGGCGACCGATGTCGTTACCAGCACGTCCGTTTCGCCTCTGCTGAAAGCGCGCAGAATCTCGTCCTTTTCCGGAACCGACATCCGTCCATGGAGCAGTGCCAGGCGGAAGCGATGAAAGACCTGTACCAGCTCTTCCCATGCGCCGGTTGCTGCCCGGACTTCTGTGTTATCCGATTCCTCTACCAGAGGATGAACAATGAATGCCTGCCGCCCGCGGGCAAGTTCTGTGGCGACAAAGCTGAACACCCGCTCACGAGCCACCGGCTCGATGATGGTAGTCTGCACCGAGCCACGGCCCGGCGGCAACTCGTCAATGACGCTCAGGTCCAGGTCCGCATACAGCGTCAGGGCAAGCGACCGCGGGATGGGTGTCGCAGTCATCAACAAGAGATGCGGGTTGCGTCCCTTGCCGCGCAGCAACCTGCGCTGCCCGACACCGAATCGATGTTGTTCGTCGATGATCAACAGGCCCGCGTCGCTGAAATCGACGCCTTCCTGAAGCAGGGCGTGGGTCCCGATTACGATGTCCAGGGCGCCGGACGCCAGGTCCGCAAGTATCGTCTCCCGCTGCTCGCCCCGGGTTGCGCCCGTCAGAAGCGCCAGCGAAGGCCGGCGGTCCTCGGGCAAGCGCGCGAAGGTTTCCGACAAATTGCGGAAATGCTGGCCGGCCAGCACACTCAGCGGGACGATCAGGGCTGCTTGCCGGCCGGCCCGCGCCGCCACCAGCATGGCGAGAATGGCCACGGCTGTCTTGCCCGAGCCCACGTCACCCTGCAGCAGGCGATTCATGGGAACTCCAGCGGCCATGTCGTGGCGAATCTCGTTGATGGCCTGTTGCTGGGCTTCGGTCAACGCAAAAGGAAATAGTTCGGACTGGAGCACGGCAAAATCATCATCAGGCAACGTCAGGACATCCGCCGGGCGCGACTGCCATTCACGTCGGTATTCGAGGACTGCCAGCTGGAGCGCAAGCAGTTCGTCAAAAAGCAGTCGGTCGCGCGCGTGGCGCAAATGGTCCGGCCCTTCCGGAAAGTGCGCCTGTTGTAATGCCCATGCCAGGTCCGCCAGACCGGCCCTCTCAAGTGTGGCTTCCGGCGCCGGATCGGGCAGATCCCGAGTCTTGTCCGGCACGACCTCTCGCATGAGACGCCGCATGCCTCGCTGCGTCAGACCCTCGGTAAGGGGGTAAACGGGGACCAGGCCAACTGTTTCCAGGTTTTCCGGATCCAGCGGTTCCCATTCCGGATTGCACATTTGCAGGCGCGAGTCCCAGGCAGACGTGCAACCACTGAGCACGATGAGATCTCCGACCTTGATCTGCCCTGCCAGCCAGTGTTGACCAAAGAAGACCGCTTCCAGCCGGCCGCTTTCGTCCTCCAGTGACAGGTGAAAATCCCGCCGGCCGCCGGCGACATGGCGGATGGCGCTGTGACGGACTCTGCCGACAACTGTGACCCGCATGTCAGGTTCGAGCCTGCCGAGATAGCGTTCCTGGCGGTAATCGTCATGGCGGCGGGGCATGAAATAGAGCAGGTCCGCCAGGGTGTGAATGCCCAGGCGGGCGAACACCTCCGCGCGGCGGTCGCCGATCCCCTGCAGGGCCGTCAACGGCTGTTCAAGATGCCGCATTCGTGCTATTGCTATTGAGGGGTCAAGGGGTGCGCGTTGCCGACGAGGCGGCTGCTCCAGAGACACACGGTCTGCAATGTCTGGCCGACTGGCCCGAACGGAACGACGAGACCGCCGTCCCTGTTCCCTGCCTGAATTCTGGTTGCGTCCCTGACGACGGGGGCTTCTGGATTTGCGGTCGCGTCGGTTTCGGCTGGATGTCCGGTCACCTGGCCTGGCTGCAGCGTCCTGTCGCGTCTCAGACTGGACCCTGGCGTGAATGCGGTCCAACATGTATTGCACGCGCTCCTTCCGCGCCTCGACGTCGCGGAGGCCGCTGTACCCTTGCATCAAGGCCCGCAGTTCCTCCACCAGCTTTCTTTGCTGGTTGTTGCGGGCCTGCCGGAGAGCATCCGGTTCCCACACTTTGCTGAAGGCGCCCAGTCCCCCCGCAACCGCGCTGTCCCTGCAGCGCTGTTCCCGTTCCAGACGAAGGATTTTGACGAGGGTCTCCAACGCCGTTGGCAAGTCAGTCTCTCCAGCCAGTCTTGAGTCCAGTATAACCCAGCGCGCCCTGGCCCAGATGCGTGCCTAAAATCGGGCTGATGAGTCCGATATGCGTTGTCCCGGTCACGAGGTCGGCAGCCTGTTCGGCCAGCCAGTTGGCGTCACCCTCGTTGTTGGCATGTTCGACAACCAGGCGCTCAAATGGCCCCTCATCCTTCAACATACGAAGTAATTCAAGGCGCGCCTTGCGAAAGGTGCGTACCCGCGCATGGGTTACGACTTCGCCATCCACCACTTCCAAAATCGGCTTGATCTGCAAGAGGGTCGCCAGACCGGCCTGGGCCATGTTCACCCGCCCACTGCGCCTCAGATTTTCCATGGTGCTCAAGGCTGCCGCTGAAACCGTGTTTGAGCGAGCCCTCGTGATGGCAGCCAGCACATCCTCCAGGCTGTCCCCGGCCTGCGCCGTTTCGGCGGCGGCCAGGACCTGCGTGTCCTGGGATGAGCCAACGGTGCCACTGTCGATCAATGTGACGCGATCCTCCGGCAGGTGCTCCGACCCCAGCCGGAAAGATTCCTGGTAAGCGCTTAGATTTCGCGGGAGGGTGATTAACACCAGGTGCTCTGCCTCTTCCGAGAGTTTGTCCAGAATCTCCTGGACAATTCCTGGCGCCGGCGCGGCTGTGGTCGGCAGCGGGTCCTTGTCTTTCAGTTCACTATAAAAGCGGACCCGGTCCAGGTTATGGCCATCGAACAAAACGCTTTCGTCTCCCTCGTTGATGTAGCCTGGTATCAAAGTAATCTTCAATTCATCCAGGGTTTCCTTTGTCAATTCGCTGGAGACGTCGGTAACAATCCGAATTCCTTGCGAACCCATGGTTAAACTCCCTGTCAGCTATACGATACGCAAACGACTACTCGACACTTACCAGGAAGGGATAGAGTGGTTGGTCACCGCGTACGAGTTCCACTTCCACGTCCTCAAGCGATTCCTCCAGTGACGAAGCCAGCGCTTCGGCGCGCTGTGAGTCGACCTGTTCTCCATAATACAGGGTGACGAGTTCGCCGTCATTGTGAAGCGCCTTTTGCACCAGCTCCACCAGTGCGTCCTCAAGAGCGTCTGAAGCAACGCAAAGGCAGCCGTCCACCAGGCCAATGTACTGACCGGCGCTGACAGCAAGCCCGTCGATCCCGGCATCGCGCGTGGCTGTAGTCAATGACGCGCTGACGACTTCGCCGAGCGCGGCTTCCATGGCTGCAACGCCGCTCTCCAGTTCCTGCATGTTCATGGGACGATGCAACATGGCTTCTATGCCCTGGGGAATACTTCTGCTCGGCACGACACGTACATCGCGGCCATCCGCCAGGTCAGCAGCCTGCTGCGCGGCCAACAGGATGTTGCTGTTGTTGGGCAAAAGGACAAAGGCCTTCTGCGGCAGGCGTTCCATGGCATCGACAAAGTCCCTGGCGCTCGGGTTCATGGATTGCCCGCCTGCAATGACCTGGGCGGCCCCAAGTTCCTCGCGAAACAAATGCGCCAAGCCGGCTCCGGCTGCCACGGCAATGACGCCTACATCTCCGGCCTCCGTCACTTCTTCGTCTTCATCCCCGTCCATGCGCTGCTCAAGGTATTGCAGATATTGCTCCTGCATGTTCTCGACGACCACGTCGTTAAGCCAGCCGCAATGATCGATGGCGTAGGAAATTGGCTGGCCGGGATCATGTACGTGAACGTGTACCTTGATCAGTCGTTCGTCGCCTACCACCAGGGTGGACCAACCCAGCGCATCAATGCCGTCGTGTATGGTCTTCACGTCCATGCTTTCGCCGTGCATCAGGAACTGCACGTCGTATCCGTAGCCTTCTTCATCCTCCGGTTCGAGCGCATGTTGCCAGCCCTGCTCGTCCCGGGACGTGGAAGCCTCCGTCGCAAGTACGGGTTGCCCCTGTGCCATCCGCAACATCCCTTCCAGGATGCACACCAGGCCCTGTCCTCCGGAGTCGACCACGCCTGCCTTCCTGAGCACGGGCAGCAACTCGGGCGTATGCAACAGGGAGACCTGGGCCGCAGCCACCATGGTCTCCAGCAATACGACCAGATCTTCTTCTCCCTCGACCTGCACGCTTTGCGCCAGGGCCACGCCTGTCTCTCGAGCCACCGTCAGGATCGTGCCTTCCACGGGCTCGGTCACGGCCCTGTAAGCCCTGTCCACTGCCGCCCGCCAGGCATGGTTCATTTGCTGCGCGTCAAAGTGCTGAATACCACAAATGCTGCCAGCAAAACCAGCCAGCAGCTGGGACAAGATGACGCCGGAATTGCCGCGCGCGCCCATCAGGGCGCCATGCGCCACCCTGGCCCCAACTTCACCTGCCTGTCTTGTTGTCCCGGATTTAACGTGTTCATTGGCGCTGCGCAGGGTCAACACCATGTTCTTGCCCGTGTCACCATCTGGCACTGGAAAGACATTGAGTGAATCGACCAGGGCCTGGTTTTGTTCCAGCCAGGCGAGACCGGCGGTAAACAGCCAGCGCAACTGCCTGCCATCGCAAGTTCGTCTGTCCGGCCCGGCCATCATGCGCTCCGTCCCGTTCACTGAATGATCGCCCTGCGCAGTTGCTCCATGCCGGCGGCCACCGGTTGGTCGTCCCGATACACGCTGCTGCCGGCGACAATCAGGTCGGCGCCGGCTGCCACGGCCGGTGGCGCCGTGTCAGCATTTATGCCACCGTCAACGCCAATGGAGACCTGGCTACCGCATTCGGCGATTCTCGTACGCAATGCCCTGACCTTGGGCAAGGTTTCAGGCATGAATTCCTGGCCACCAAAGCCGGGATTGACCGTCATCACCAGCACGTAATCGAGATTGTCCAGATCGCTGTACAGGGCCTCGACAGGAGTCCCGGGATTGATCACCACGCCACAGGCGCAGCCGGTCTTCCGCACAGCCTGCATGGCCACTGACAGGGAGTCCACGGCCTCAAGGTGCAGGCTGATGCGCGTGGCGCCGGCGCGCGCAAAGGACTCGAGATGTTTCAGTGGTTCGACGATCATCAGATGAACATCCAGCGGCAGTTGTGTTGAACGGCGGGCTGCCGCCACCATTTCCTGGCCAAAGCTGATGTTGGGCACAAAGTTCCCGTCCATCACGTCGACGTGAATCCAGTCCGCCCCGGCGGCTTCGGCTTCCGCGATCTGCTGCCCCATCCGGGTCCAGTCCGCCGCCAGAATGGACGGCGCGAGCTTTACAGTCAACGCCTCGTCCGGTGTGTGCGCGTGCGTGGTTGGTTCAGAGAGTCCGCTGCGAGCAGGCGAACAGATTGATGCTACCTTTTGCATATAGGAATTGCAACCTGATGCGTTCAGACAACCTTCCAGCCCATTTGCGCCAGCCGCCACACTGTGCGCTGCAATTCCTGTTCCGTGCGCGCATGGAAAACTGTTGGCGGCCGCGTGAAGAAGGCGAGAGACCAGCCGCGTTCTCCCTGGCTGTCGACCGTGCGCAGACGGCGCGCAACGCAGTCCGGCCTGGGGGCGTGTCGGCCGCAGTCTTCCAGGCTGATGAGACGCAGGTCTTCGAATTCATCTACGTATGCGAGGTCCAGTTCGCCCACGTTCAGGATGGCGCTGCACTCATAGCGCATCGCTGTTCACCTCATTTGACTGCACAGCCGCACGCAGTTGACCGCAGCCGGCATCGATATCAATGCCACGTCGCACACGAACGGTCGTGCGGATGCCATAGTCGGCCAGGATGGACACGAATCGTTCTACTTCTTCCGATCCGGAAGGCGAGCCGGCGTAGTCCGCCGTTGGATTGAGCGGGATGGCATTGACGTGGCAAAGCAGTCCCTGCAACAGCCGCCCCAGAGCGTGAGCCTGTTCCATGGTGTCAGTCTCGCCCCGGATCAACGCCCATTCAAAGGTGATCCGTCGCCCTGTCTTGCGGACGTAGTGACGACAGGCCGCCATCAATTCCCGCAGCGGCCAGCGCCGGTTGACCGGCAACAGGTCGCTGCGATCCTCATCCGTGGCGGCGTGCAGGCTGACAGCCAGACGGACCTGCAACCCTTCGTCCGCAAATCGTCGAATTTGCGGCACGAGCCCCACTGTGCTGATGGTGATGTGCCGCGCCCCGACGCCCAGATCGTCCATCAATCGCCGCACGGCCTTTAGCGATTCATCGTAGTTGTGAAAGGGCTCTCCCATGCCCATCAATACGACGTTGCTCAGGCGCTCTCCGCGACGCGCAAGATCCTGCGCCAGCAGCAGGGCTTGTTCCACTATCTCGGCAGCGCTGAGGTGACGCGCAAATCCCATTTGACCGGTGGCGCAGAAGATGCAACCGAGGGCACAACCGGCCTGGGTGGAGATGCAGGCGCTGCGCCGACCGTCCCGGTAATGCATCAACACGGTTTCGATGAGCTGCCCGTCATCCAGTCGATACACCCGTTTTGACGTGCCGTCGCGGCTGCGCCTTTGATGCGCCAGCGAGAGTGAACCGACCCGCATTTCCGCCATGAGGCGTTCTCGCAGGGACAGTGGTAAATCCGTCATTTCCGAAAAGTCGGTCACGTGACGCTGAAAGACCCAGGTCAGAATCTGGCGGGCCCGAAAGGAGGGCTGTCCCCACTTGGCCAGCACCTGGATCAGCCCGTCCCGGTCAAGTTCCAGCAAGTTTTGCATGCCAGTTTCAAATCCTGTCCTGTCAAGCCTGGGCGCCATACCAGGCCGACGTCAAGCCCAGCGTCAGGTTGTAACAAAAGTGAGCGACGATGGCGGCCACTGTGCCATGACGCCAGCGCAGCCAGCCCAGGGTCAGGGACACGCCAAGAACAGGCAGAAAGGCGATTTCGCTGCCGGGTCGCACGTGCAGCAGGGCAAAGCAAACGCTGGTAAGGGCCACTCCGAATACCGGTTGCAGCAGGCCGCGGAACATGGTCTCTTCACCCAGCGCCGTCATTGCCGCCGAGAGAACGGCCGTCGCCAGGCCCGGATTGACCAGGCTTCCGTCGTTTTCCGCATACATGGGCCAGGTGACCAGCACCCAGAGTAGCCAGAGTACCGACACCAGGGACACCAGCAAAATGCCGACGCCTACGGCCAGCAGCAGTGCGCGGGGCGCCGGCACCAGCAAATTGAGGCGTTCGCAGGCCTGCTGCCAGGTCCTGCGCAAGGGGAAACCCACACCGAGAAAGGTGAAAAGCAAAAGCAGCAGCATGGACATGAACACCACGTCCAGATCGAAGGGGTTGCCAGGACTTCCGCTTTCCGCTGACAGCACCAGGGTGCAGGCCACGACGACGGGCATGAGCACCAGGGCCGTGACGTGGCGGGGCGATGCGCTCCTGAAGGCGGCGTCTCCGGCCTGCAGACGAAGTTCCAGCCAGCCACGCCAACCGGAAGAAAAGACAGTCGCCCCCGTGAAGAGACACAGCAGCAGCAGGACCAGCGCCGTGGTCCACCAGGCGCCGGCCATGGCTGTCGGGTCCAACTGCAGATAATGAACGAGGCAACGCAGGCCGAGGGCCAGCGCCACGACTTGCATCGCGCGCAGCACAATCTGCTCGTTCCGCCCCTGACCGGAGGCAAAGGCCAACAGCACAAGCATGGACCCCAACAGCAACTGGTACAGGACTTCCATCGCAGGGCACTCTCGCAAGGTCGCCAGCAGTATAGCAGCATTGACAGCGGCGACCGTCTGTGCGATGATTCGGGCGCTGTCAGGGAGCGATGGCCGAGTGGTTTAAGGCGGTGGTCTTGAAAACCACTGTGGCGGCAACGCCACCGGGGGTTCGAATCCCTCTCGCTCCGCTGCTGACAGGACCGGGGAGGTGCCAGAGTGGACGATTGGGGCCGCCTGCTAAGTGGTTGTCCGGGTTAGACCGGACCGCAGGTTCGAATCCTGTCCTCCCCGCCAGGTTAACGGCACAGGACTCAAATATTGATTTGCCTGTCAGCCCGCTATGGACAGGCCTTTTGCGCCTGTGTAGACTGACTTGCAAGTCGCGAACAGACGAAGGAGCGGCAGACGCCGCAGAAGGCAACGATGGCCAACAGCAAGTCCGCCGAAAAGCGAATTCGGCAAAACGGGAAACGCCGGCTGCGCAACCGTTCCCACCGTAACCGCGCAAGAACCCTGGTCAAGAGGGCGAAGGTGGAAATCGAGGGCGGTGACGTCACCAGTGCCGAGGAAGCTGCCCGCCTCGCCATGCGAGACCTGGACAAGGCCGCCAGCAAGGGTGTGATCCACAAGCGCAATGCCGCCCGGCGCAAGTCGCGCCTGATGAAACGGCTCAATGCATTGCGCGCGGACACCTGAGCGATCCCTCAGTTTTGCACAATTTCATGGAGCGCATCGCCAAGCCGCTGGACCTCGTCGCTTCGGTTGTAATGGGCGAGACCAACCCGCACCATCCCCTGCGCCCCGTGCCCCAGGCCTTCCATCAACTCCCGGGCATAGTAGTCGCCGGACCAGACAAAGATGCCCTGCTCTCCCAGACGCCTGGCAACGTCCGCCGGGTCATGACCAGCAAGCGTTAAGATCACGGTGGGTACGCGCAGCTGCTGACGCTGCGGATCGGTCACGCCGTAAACTTCCAGCCCGGGAACACCCTGTAATGTGGCGATGAGCTCGCGACAAAGACCGCGTTCGTATCTCGCAAGCGCGGCCATGGCCGACTTCAGGCGACGGCGCCGTCCCTGCAAGTGGGCGAAATCCGGGGCAAATCGATCGCCATACTCGCGGCCAATGTCCTCCAGCCAGGCAATCGTCGCCCCGAGGCCAGCAATTGTCTCAAAACTGGCGGTGCCAGTCTCCCAGCGCCAGGGTGGCTGGTCCTTCGCCGGGCGCACCTTGTCGACCGGCAAACCCGCCAGCAATTCCCGACGACCCCAGAGAACGCCCACGTGCGGGCCATAGAACTTGTAGGCGGAGCATAGCAAAAAGTCGCAGCCGATTTCCTGCACGTCCAGCGGCACGTGGGGTGCGCTCTGCACAGCATCAACTACAAACAAGGCGCCGGCGGCATGCGCCATTGATGCAATTTGCCGGACCGGATTAAGGCTGCCAGAGGCGTTGGAGGCGTGCGCGGTGGCCACGATGCGCGTGCGATCGCTCAACGCCGCCTCCAGGCTGTCCATATCCAGCAGGCATTCAGGCCGGTAAAAATCGACCATGCGCACTACCAGCCCATGCCTGGCCGCAACGCGCCGCCAGGGCTCGACGTTGGCATCATGGTCCATGCGTGTCAGGACGATTTCATCGCCAGGTTCCAGTGTCTGCGCCAGCGATCGACTGAGCGCAAAGCTGAGCGTCGTCATGTTGGGGCCAAGGACGATTTCCTTGTCCGAAGGAGCGTTGAGGAAGTCCGCCATCGCGGCGCGCACTGCCGAGACCATGGCATCCGTGCGCTGGCTGGTCCTGAACAGGCCTCCGGCGTTGGCGTTCATGCTGCGGTAATAATTGCTGACCGCATCAATGACCGCCTGCGGCACCTGGGTGCCCGCCGGATTGTCGAAATAAACGAAGGGGCGGCCGTCATCACTTTGTTGTCGCAGTGCCGGGAACTGCGCCCGCAAGGCCTCCACGTCAATGGTCATCGTACCTCCTGGACCGCATTTCGCATCTGTTCTGCCGCTCCCCTGCCCAGGGCAGCGCGCAACTGACGCAGCAAGTTGACATATTGTTGTGACCAGGTGTGCTCCAGACGGCGCGGACGAGGCAGGGGCACGGCCAGGTCGGCGACGAGACGGCCCGGTCGGAGGCTGAGCACCAGCACGCGGTCTGCCAGCAGCAGGGCTTCGTTGATGTCGTGTGTGACCATCAGCACGGTCTGGGCGGCACGGGCCCGGAAGCGCAGCAGGTCCAGACCCAGTTGTTCGCGGGTGATGGCGTCCAGCGCTCCGAAGGGTTCGTCCAGCAACAGCAGGTCCGGTTCCTGCAACAGTACCCGTCCGATGGCCACCCGCTGGGCCATGCCACCGGAGAGTTCCGCGGGCCAGGCCATTTCAAAGCCTTCCAGTCCCAGTACCGATAGTAATCTCCGCACAGCGTCGTAGCGCGTCTCCCTCGCGATTCCCGCCAGTTCAAGCGGCAAAGCCATGTTGTCTCGAACACGGCGCCAGGGCAGCAGATTGGCATCCTGAAACAGGATACCCGTTCCGCCGCCATCAGGCTGGTTGCCATCCAGCAGGGCCACTCCCTGCGTCGGCTTCAGCAAGCCGGCCAGCACGCGCACCAGGGTGGATTTGCCACAGCCGCTTGGGCCCAGCAAGGCCACGAAACTGCCGGCAGCGAGTGTGAAATCCAGCGGCCCCAGCGCTTCAAGTTGACCAGCGCTTCCGACGGGATATTTGACCTGCAGGTCCTTGACCTGGACCTTCATGGATTTGCCCGGCCCAAACCAGGCAAGGCGTTCATGGGCAGGCGTCCCCGGCCGCACAGCCTGGCACAAAGCGGTTGGTGAAAGCCAGATCGACATCCGGCGCGTTGTCCAGCATACCGGCGGCCTGCAGGGCAGCGGCAGTCGTCACCCAGGAGACGCGGTCACTGTAGCCCAACACTTCTGCCACCCAAAGAGGAATGGTTGACAGCAGCACAGAGGACTGCAACTTCGCCGACGTGCTCAACCCCCTCCCCAGGGTGGCGCGCAACTCCTCCAGCTGCGCTTCCAGGTCCTCTTCGTCGACCTCCCCCTCTACCCGCAGCATCGTGCCCCTGTCCGCTTCGTCCATGGCCAGTTGAGCGAGGGAAGCGAGGGAAGCGAGGGAAGCGAGGACTTCAGCGTCGCCAGGCGCCAGCAGACCCTCCACATAAGGCGAGCTGGCCAACATGGCTGCAGCCGGATTGGCAATGGCCGCCTGCAGTCCCCTGTCGAAGGCCTTGACGAATGCCTTCACCAGCTCCGGTGAAGCTTCGAGCGTCGTCTCGTTGGTCACAATCACGTTTGACACCAAGTCGACTACCGGCGTCACCGGGAAAACCCGGTAGCCCCGCAGGTCACCGCAGTCCCTGGCGCTGATTCTGTTATCAATTTGCAATGGCTCGTTGTTCAGATAGACCACCGCAGCGTCGATCAGGCCCAGACAAACCAGTTCCGGCACGTTGAAACCAACAGTCTCCAGTTCAAAGTCCTGCTCCGTCATCCCTGCGGCGTTCATCAAGGCGACAAAGGCCGTCCAGGTGACGCCGCTGCGTCCGTGAATGCCTACCTTTTTGCCGGCAAGATCGCTGAATTCCCTAGGGGATTCATAATCAGTTCCAATTGTCGCCACGACGCCTGCCGGAAACTGCTGAAACCACTCGTAAACGGACAACACCGGGCGACCCTGTGAACGGGCCAGTAACACCTGCTCCCCTCCGAAGATTCCCAGCTGCAACTGGTTGGCCGCGACCAGGTCCACGCCATCGTGTTCGGCGCCATGACGGATGCGAACATCGAGGCCTTCCTCAGCGAAGTAGCCGTTTTCAATGGCGACATAGACCGGCGCGAACTGCACGTTGGGAATGAAAGGCAGAAAGAGCTCTGTGGTGACGGGGCCCTGGGCACTGGCATTTCCTGCTGTCAGCAGCAGCAACAAAAGAAAAAGAACTCGACGCATTTGGCTACTCCTGAAATGTTCCCTTTTGCAGGTAACTCGCACGCGTGCCGGAATGTTGCCAGGCCAGCAAACGGCGTTCCAGCATGGACACGATGCCATAAAGGATACGGGCGATTACTGCGAGGGCGATGACCGCCACCAGCACCAGCGGCGTGTCGTAACGGCTGCGCGCCAGCGTGATGAGAAAGCCCAGTCCCGCATCAGCGCTGACGAACTCGCCCACGACCGCCCCGATGACCGCCAAAGTCGCGCTGATCTTGAGCCCTCCCAGCAGCATGGGAAGGGCAGCGGGGATTTCCAGCACGGTCAACACCTGCCAGCGGGTTGCGCGGTGCACGCGCAGCAGGTCCTGCAGTGAGGCGGGCACGTTGCGCATGCCGACCACGGTATTCACGAAGGTTGGGAAAAACACAATGAGAGCGCTGGTGATGGCCTTGCTCGTCAAGCCGCTGCCGAACCAGATCACCAGCAGCGGGGCCCAAGCAACAATCGGTGTCGACTGCAGGGCAACGACAAAGGGCGTCAGGGCATCCTCCAGCAAGGCGCTGCGCTCGACCAGATAACCAAGCGCCGCCCCCGCAACAGCCCCGCCGGCGAGACCGGCCAATACAGCCTTCAGAGTCACCAGGCTGTGATGCAAGAGGCTGCCATCAAGCGACACTGCCACGAACTTTTGCAGCACGGCGGCGGGCGGCGGGATGATGAATACGGGATAGACCTGCAGGGCAGACATTATCTGCCACAGCAGCAACACGGCCGCGATCAACGCCAGTGGAGCGAGGCGCTTCGACACCGGGCTACGGGCGTACACGTCAGTTGAATTCGGGCGGGTCATACCTGGCCCCGGCTTGCGCCCAAACGAGTTGTTGCATTGACAGGCGCGCACGGGGCAGGCAACAGAGGAGAGACGCCTCAACCACGCCGCGACACACGACCCCAAATCGCGCGGCACGCCGACTCAGCGAAGCATTCTCCAGCGACCTTCTCCCATCCAGACTTTCACTGTCGGCTCTGGCCTTGCACCAGATCCACCGGCATGACCGGGGTCATGACGCATCAACCCTTCCAGGCTGATGACACGGGTCGCGGGCTTGGCAGTACACTACCATACCGCCGGTAGGGAATTTCACCCTGCCCCGAAGGTTGCCTGTTGTAGAGTAACTATAGCATATTTCGATGGTGTGTGAAGCGAAATTCAGGGACGATTACCGGCGGGGACCGTGAAGTAAAAGCGCCCGCCCTTTCGAATTGCGTTGCTCTCCGCACGAATGGTGCCACCATGCGCCTCAATGATGTGTCGGCAAATGGCAAGTCCCAGACCGGCCCCCTCGTTACCGCTGCGAGAAGGATCAACCTGGTAGAAACGCTCGAAAATGCGGCCGGTGAATTCCTTTGGCACGCCTTCGCCCCGGTCGATTACGCCAAACAGGATTTCATCGTCCTCGCGCGTGACCACCACGCGTATTTTCTCCCCCCGTGGCGACCACTTCAGGGCATTGTGGAGCAAATTGACCAGCACGCGGACCAATTTGCCCTGGTCGCAAAGGACGTAGAGGTTTCGAGGTACTTTCTGAACAATGCGGACATCCCTGTCTTCGCAAAAGTCCGCCATTCGCTCGACAGCCCCCGCGACAACATCGCTTGTCGGTACATCGACCATTTTCATCAGTGCCTGGCCGGATTCGATCATCGACAGGTCCAGCAATTCCTCGGACATCCATTGCAGGGCATCGGTTTCACGGCCGATGGCATGCAGGGACCGAATGCTGTTCTTGCGGCCGGGCTTTGCCGTATCCATGAAGAGGCTGTCGATGATAAGACGAATGTTGGCAATCGGAGTGCGTAACTCGTGAGAAATGTTGGCCACCATATCGCGCCGCGCCCGATTCAGACGGACCAGCTGGGTTACGTCTTCCAATGCAACGTTGACCAGGGCTTGCGGCCCTGGTCGATCGGCCAGATGGATGTGGACGTGCCACCAGCGACCGTTGAGTTGCAGCTGTTCTTCAAGTTCCCGTTCCTCGTTGCGCAAGGCCTCGCTGACCATGGTATCCAGTTCGGCGGATCCGGTCAGTTCGACCAGAGAGCCCCTAAATCCGTGGTCGACGATAAAGGTCTCGCACGCCCTGCGATTCAATTCCAGAACGCGCTTTTGCTTGTCCAGCACAAACAAAACATTGCAGGAACTGTCCGCCAGCGAGCGCAGGACGGCCGCTTCCGCAGCCTCTGCAGGCCGGGCAGCAGAGAAATCACCTCTTAACTCGTCCACTTTCCCCCGTCCTTCCCCCTGTCCCGGGTACTGAAAGCCAAAGGAGGGCCGCGGCAAGGGCGATCATTCCCAGGAGACCACGACTCCCGGGCCGCTCCTCGAGGAGCAGAATGCCCAGTGCAGCGGCAACCAACGGTTCTGCCAGGCTGAGCGTAACGGCCGCCGAGGGGGCCAGGTGCTGGAGCCCCCGCGCGAACAACAGGTAAGCCAGTGCGGTCGTTATGAGGCCCAGGTGCAGGATAACCAGAAATCCACCAGGTTGCAGGACCCATTTCAGGTCCCGGACTGCCAGCAAGGGCAAAAGGAACAGGGCGCCGGGCAGAAAGATCAGCGCCATCACGGCGTTGGGAGACATGCGTGACAACAATCGCTTGCCCGTCAGGGCATAGCCGGCATAGGACAATCCGGAGCCGAGCGACAGAAACAGACCGACGGGTTCCAACATCGCGGGCATGCCTTCACCGGGTAACAACAACAGGGCGCAGCCAAAAAGTGCCAGCATTGTGGCAGCCAGCCAGCGCCCACCCGGTGTGCGCCCGTCAATTCCCCATTCGAGAATGCCCGCCAGCACAGGTGCGCTTCCAATGGCGACCATGGTGCCCAGGGCGACGCCGTTTCGAGAAATCCCGTTGAAAAAGCAAAGCTGGTAAGCCGCAATCATTATCCCGGCTCCAGCCAGGGCCCGCAGCGGCAAGGGGCGGGCTCGTTGCAGGTCACCACTTCGCCATGCCAGAAGCGCCAGGGCCAGCCCGCCAAGCAACGATCGCATGGCACCAATGCCGGCGGCGTCAGCGGCGGCGGGAGCCAGGGCCATGGCAGTGCCGGTAGTGCCCCAAAGGGCCGCTGCCAAAAGCACCTGCAGCGCTGCGGCTCGTGTCATCAACCCTCGAAACGATATCCTACGCCGCGCACGGTCACAATTCGCCTGGGCTGTGAGGGGTCTTCCTCGATTTTTTCCCGGAGCCAACGCACGTGCACGTCGACGGTGCGCTTTTCCACGAAATTGTCTTCTCCCCACACCCTGGTCAGCAACAGGTCGCGGGTGAGCACGGCTCCGCTGTTGCGCATCAGTTCAGCCAGCAACATGAATTCGCGGTTGCTGAGATGCACTTCGGCGCCGCCGCAAAAGAGCTTGTGACCCTTAAGATCCAGACTTAGATCATCGGCCACCAGTTGTTCCTGAGGAGGCTGGTGTCCTGGCGACCGGCGCAAAACGGCCCGTACCCGCGCCAGGAATTCTCCCAGACTGAAGGGCTTGACGATGTAATCATCGGCGCCACTTTCCAGTCCAACAATGCGGTCCACTTCCGTGCCGCGCGCGGTCAGCATAATGATGGGCAGGTTGGCAAGAGAATCGTCCTTGCGCAGCATGCGGCAAACGCTCAGGCCATCGAGCTTTGGCAACATGATGTCCAGCACCACAAGATCCGGCCGTGCCGCGCGGATGTGCGCCATGGCCTCTTCCCCATCCGAGGCAGCGAAAACCTGGAAACCGTCGTCGCGCAGCCGTGCTTCCAGGTTTCTGAGCAGGACTTCCTCATCCTCCACGATCAGGACACTCGGCATCTGTTCGCCTCTCTCTTTCCAGTTTCGGCCATCCCAATCTCAACCCGGGTCAGAAATGGCCCGAACTCCACCGAGCGACGTGGCTGCCCGAACAGCACGTCGGATTGCAATGGCAACCGCTTCCGCGGCAAAAGCGCCAATGACGCTGGCATCAGCCTCCAGCCTGCCCGTGGCCAGGACAAACATCGTGTCGCCATCATGGGCCGTGTGCGCCGGCCTGACGACACGGGCCACTCCGTTGCTGGCCATCCGGGCAACACGGGTAACGTCGCTCTTTGTCAATCTGGCGTTGGTCGCAACCACGCCAATGACCGTGTTTTGCCGCGACTGCCGCGCTGTGAGGTGTTTGTCCAACTCTTCCAGCACGGGAACGAACTCTCCGGGGTTTCGCGTTGAACGCAACCCGGCCAGAATCCTGCCCTCTTCGTCCAGAATCTCGCCAAGAGCATTCACGGCCATGAGCGCCGCGACCTGCAGGCCGCCTCCGGCAGACAAAAGGCCAGAACCAGTCCCGCCTTTGCTGGCTCTGCTGTTACCTGCCATCGAACATACGCGGCAGCCCGTTCCGGCGCCCACACTGCCCTCTGCAACCGGCTTCGAACTGGCCCGGCTGCAGGCGAGATAGGCCGCTTCCTCACCCGGACGAATCCCGCGAACGCCCATCCCCAGGTCGTACAGGATTGCTGCCGGCACAATGGGCACAATGGAGCCGTCGCCCGTCCGGTAACCCCTGCCACGCTCTTCCAGCCAGCGCATGACGCCACCTGCCGCGGACAAGCCGAACGCGCTGCCGCCGGACAACAGGATCGCGTTTACGGAGTTGACGTGTCCGGTCGGACGCAAGAGGTCGGTTTCGCGCGTACCCGGGCCACCACCACGCTGATCGACGCCAGCAACCGTGTCTGGCGGACACAGCACGACTGTACAACCCGTGCAGCCTTCCCGGTCCGTGACATGGCCAACCCGTATGCCGGGAATCGCAGTCAGGGTGTTGTTCACGACGAGAGACCTCGCCGTCTAGACGCAAGGGCCTTCGAGGGGGATATCAACCGCATATTGCCGTGGTCGCCCCTTTTCATCAAGCGCATTGATTCCTCTCAAATAAGAATTGGTCTCGTCCGAAAAAAAGTAGAGGCCCACACGCAACGTTTCAATCGGCAGACTCCGGAGTTCTCGACCGAATTCAAAGCTTGTAACGATTCGGTCTCCCTCGCGCCAGTCCCCCGGGTCAAAGACACGAAGATCGCGCTGCGCCAGTTTTTCGGAGCTGCCATCCAGCAAGTGCACAAAGAAATGCATGGGTGCGCTTGCCTCATCGGCCGGACCGGGCGACCAGTGCAATGTCCAGTTGCCTTCGCATTTTAGTTCGTCGTAACCAACAAGTTGCAGACCATTCTCGTAGACCGGACGTTCTTGAAACTGAGTCACCGGTGCCGGCCACCCGGCAGCAGTCTTAAACAGATGAAAGGGGCCCACCTTCTCCTGCAAATGCCAGAATCCCATCAGGTTTTCATCATAGTCGGATTCTCTCTCATTCCAGAGAAAAAGTGGTGTTCCCTGCGGATACAGGAGATGTGGCTGTTTGCTGTCCAGAACACGTACGTCGTGGTCGCGCAAGTGGTACTCGAATGGCAAACGCAAATACTCGGAACTTTCCCTTTTGTCTACGTGAAATACCAAAATCAGCTCTGACGCGTCGCCGGCATCCAGCATCCCCCGAATCTGTCGAGCCACTTTCAGCTGCCAATTGAGAGGTGGTGTGTAATCTCCCGTCGACCAGGCATGACTACCAGGGTCTTCCCGACGAATATCCTCGTTAATCTGTTGGTCTATAATCCACACTGCATTGAGATTGAGAAAGCAGAGCACCAGCAAGGCAGCAGAAAGTGCGACGCCGGGGCGAGACGTAGTTCCGCCCAAATGCTTCATCAGGATTGCCAGCGCGATGCAGGGAGCTGGCAAGACTGGCAGGTAATAGGCCAGCGTGTAATGCGCACTTGCAAAAAAAGTAAAACCCAATGACATCACGCACCACAGAAACAACAGCAGGTACAACGGCCGTCGCCCTTCGCCCGCCTGCCTGAAACGCCAAAGGACAAAAAGCAATGAAGCAAAGTACAGTGTCAACCACAACGGCGCCGTATACTGCAGAAAATTCAGTCTGGAAACCAGGATTTCCCGGCTTCCACTGAGGAGATTTGCTGCCAAATCACGCGCAGTCAGAAACTGGATGACCTGTTCAAAACTGATTTGGATGCCGTGTCTGCCTGCCGATGTGGAGAGATGCAGTCCGAAATCCGCCGCACGCGTGAATAGCGCAAGAAACCACGGCAGCGCAGGCAACATGGCCAAAAGGCTGCCGATGAGCGCATGGCGCCAACCCCGAGGTGGGCGATAGACCCACATCAAGACGAACAGGGCCCCCAGCAGGAGTATGCCGCTGATGTGAAGCTGCAGCGCAAGCCAGGCCGCGGCCCAGGCCAGTTTCAGCCAGCCTGGCTTTCTTTCTGCGAAAGCCAGTCCGCATCCAATGGCCCAAAGCAACACGAAGGGTGGCAGAAGCGTGTTGGGCCAGATCCGAAGCGACAGGAAGATCGCCCAGGGCATGCAGGCATAGACAAGCGTGGCCACAGTGGCCACGTACAGTCCCCAGTAGCGTCGGACAAACCACCAACACAGCCCGACTGCCAGCAGGTTCAAAAGCAGGAAATGGTTGAGCAGGGCAAAAACGCTGTCCGAAAACAAAAAAGGAATGAAAGTGAGATAAATCGTCAAGGGCAACTGACTGTAATTTGCGCTCGACGGATACATGTGGGTAGGGAATTGCTGGAGATCGGCCAATTGCAGGCTGGCCTGCGCAATCCAGGCCTGCTCCGGGCCAAAGAATGCCGTATCGAGTTGAATGACGCGGAAAACAAAGGATGCCAGCAATATTCCTGCCGAAATCAGCCATTCCTTAAATGACAGACCCCTTGTTTCTTTCATGGCAAGGACAGCCATCTTCCCTGGACCGATCCCATACTTTGGCAGCCTTTTGCCCGCTTGCGGTCGGTCAGGTTCATGTCGAACAAAGATTCCCAATTTGCTGGATGCCCGCGGCCAATGACTGTCGGCACCCGATTACACCCACGTTTGGAATGGCATCTTTGGCCTACAATGTGGTCCCGGGACTACAAGGTGCGACTATTCTCGTTCGGAATCTCGCTCATTTCGATCGGAAGAACAAGTGGCTGGGTCGCTTAACTGTCACTGGGGGACTCTCGGGACCTGCCTGCCCTTCGCCGGGCAAACCGTCATTTGGCTCCCTGGTTCGCTGCGGTCGGCGCTGTTACCGACAATGTTCTCGTTGAAAGGGAATGAATTTGCCTTGCCACAGCCCTGAAGTCGCGTTTAGAAAAAACGCGGGGGCACGTCATAACCGTCGCAGAGGTATCGACAGTTTTCAGCCGTGTCGGCTGGTGGAGCCAAACCCTTTCCCGGCCTTGTCCCCGAATGTGAAATATCAGATCTGATTTGCGGATATGTACTTCGTGACGCCACTCATTTTATTTGTCTTCAAAGATGATGTTTGAGCCATCCTGCGGCAACGAGCTTGGGTTCCCTGGATTCAGGATTGCGAGTGCGACTTCATAGTCGGAAGGATGAACCAGCACACGGACTTCACCCAGTTGTCCGATGTGAATTCCCATTGCGCTGGCGCCGGCCTGACGGTGCAGCAAGGTCTGGATGCCCTCAAATTGCAGTTTTCCGGCGACAATTTGTGCTTCCTGCGGCGCATTTGTCACCCAGGCTACCATCCATTCGCTTCGTCCCTGCATGCTTGCGGCCCGGTCTCCTGCGGGGGATCAGGGGCGCGGCGCGCGTGTGGCGACGCGCCCC
>JAPPOB010000006.1 GCA_028818375.1 Anaerolineaceae bacterium | reverse complement strand
CCCGCGACTGCCGGGCCGGCAGATCGCCGTACACGGCGTTGAGGCGTTCGGTCACTGCCTGCTGGCGGCGGTTGGCGAGGAACTGCTCGAGCGCGATGGCGAACAGCCGACTACGCGGAATCCCCAATTCCCCGGCTACCTTTTCTGCCTTTCTGAACAGGTCTTCCGGCAGCGACACGGCCGTCTTCATGGCGCGAGTATGACCAGGGTATAACTTCCGATCAAGCTGGCGCTGGCCTTCGGGGTGGCCAACTCGCGGGTGGTGTGCGGGGCGGTGATCGGCATCAAGGGCAACGCCTACTTCGAGGCGGCGCATGCCATCGGCAGCCCGTCGTGGCGGACGCTGCTGCGCCACGTTTGGCCGAACATCACGGCGCCGACCATCATCATCTACTCGATCACGATCGGCTGGGCGATCATCGCGGAGGCGAGCCTGAGCTTCCTGGGCTTCGGGCTGCCGCCGGACGTGCCGAGCTGGGGCACGATGCTGAGCCGGGAGGGGCGGCAGTACATGGAGATGGCGCCGCGGCTGGCGATGTGGCCGGGGGTGGCGCTGACCCTGGTGGTGTACTGCCTGAACATGGTGGGCGACGCGCTGCGCGACCTGCTCGACCCGCGCCTGCGCGGCGGCGGCGGGGTGGCCGGCGGCGTAGGCGCCCGCGCCGCCGAGCGCGCCACCCGTGCCCTGCAGAAGCTCGAACGACCCCGCAGAGCTGACGCGTCACTTGATCGGTTGCCTGATCGGGTGCTTGATCTCTCAAGACGTGAGGCAATTCGGATTGTTGTCGGACCTGATCGGAAACCCGTACACTGCCTCTCATGGCGGGCGATCTTAACGGCGAATTGCGCGGGTTCGTCGAACGGTGGCGTATTGCCGGCGCCAGGCTGGCGGCGCTGCGACGCTCCGAACTCCGCGCCGTCAAGGTGGCCGACCACATCGATGCACTAAATGGTGCGTTCGAAGCGACGCTCGCGGGTCCGGTGCGCACCACCTCCGGGCTGGTGCAGCAGCAGGCGATGTTTGCCAGAATCCGGGATGCGCGACCTCTTTCGCCTGGCGAATGACATCCAGTCGTTCTGCCGGGAGCGCGGCTGGAAATTCTGCTTCATCGGCGGCTTGGCGCTGCAGCGGTGGGGGGAGCCACGCCTCACCGGGGACGTGGATCTCACCATCCTTACCGGGTTCGGCGACGAGACGGCGTATATCGAACAGCTCTGCCGCGCGTTTCCTGGACGCATTGCGGACGCCGCGGAATTTGCAGAACGAACCCGGGTGCTCCTGCTCCAGTCCGCGCGTCGCATTCCGATCGACATCTCCCTTGGTGCGCTGCCGTTCGAGCAGCGCGTAATCGAACGAGCGACCTACCACCAGTTCCTGCCGGCGGCCTGTCTGAACACCTGCTCGGCGGAAGATCTGATAACGCTCAAAGCATTTGCTGATCGCTCGCGTGACTGGGCGGATATCGAAGGCATAGTGCTGCGCATGGGTCGCCGGCTCGACTGGGCCTTGGTTGAAGCCGAGTTGCAACCGCTGTGCGAGTTGAAGGAAGCGCCGGACATTCTCACGCGATTGAGAGCGTTGCAAGCATCGCACGGAGACGGACCAGCATCGTGAGCCGGCGTTCTCGCCCTGGACACTGGCGCTACGGGAACCATGATCAATGGCGGACCGTTTGCAGCCGCAGGGTTTGCCCGGTCGTTGCAGACTGAACGGATCCAAGTCACGACTGGAAGCGGAATATGCTCCGAGGCAACTGTGCCAACCACCAACCCGCCAACCTGCCAAACGCGAGCTGCGCGAGCGGCTGGTGATCCTGCGCCACGTGATCAAGAACGCGCTGATCCCGGTGGTGACGCTGGTAGGACTGCAGGTACCGATCATCGTCGGCGGCTCGGTGATCATGGAGCAGATGTTCGCCATCCCCGGCCTGGGGTGGCGCTGGCCCTGGTGGTGTACTGCCTGAACATGGTGGGCGACGCGCTGCGCGACCTGCTGGACCCGCGCCTGCGCGGCGGCGGCGGGGTGGCCGGCGGCGTAGGCGCCCGCGCCGCCGAGCGCGCCACCCGGGCCCTGCAAAAGCTGGAACGATCCCGCTGAATCCGGCCCGCCGCACACTTGGCTCACGAACGTCTTTCCGACAATCGGCTGCCCTGTCTGCGCGGATACGGTCGCGTACGACATCCGTCAACGCCCCGACAACCATCACCTCACGCACCTCACGCGAGGCGCTACCGCCCCGCAAGTCGTCAGGTTAGAATCCCCCGCCGAGTGGCGCCGCGTCGTTGCGATGGCGCGGCCGACCCGGTATTGCACGTGGTCGTGTACAATGGAGACAACCGGTGGGACGCGCCGGTGACGTTCGCCGGGCTGGTGGCGAGGACGGAGGAGGACGGCGCCGCGCATCTCGGGCTGAGGTACGAGGTGCTTGATCTGGTGGCGGTGAGGAGGGATGATCTGCCACGGACGAACCTGCTGCGGTGGGTGGCGGAAGTGCGTGCAGGCCCGGGCTCTGCCGGAGCGGGTGAGGGAGTTTGGGTGAATGGCTCGCCGAGGCTGGCGAGCCGGGGCTGACGAGGACCTTTGACC
>JAPPOB010000011.1 GCA_028818375.1 Anaerolineaceae bacterium | reverse complement strand
TCGCGCCCCAATACGGCGGCACCATTACCCAGGTCCTGAAGCACAACGTCGACCGCGACACCGACCCCTACAGCGGCGGCCCCGGATCGCTCTACATCACCAGCGGCGTGCTGGAGAAGCTGGCGATGGTGGACTGGGCGATCGATCGCAACATCTACCCGTTTCTCACCGGCTACATGGCGCCCCTGTACGCCCTGACCGGGGCGGTGGCGGAAAGCTGGGAACAGCCCGACCCCACGACCTACGTGTTCAACATCCGCTCGGGCATCCACTGGCATGACAAGCCGCCGGTGAACGGGCGCGAACTGACCGCCGCCGATGCGGAGTATTCCTTTCAACGCATTCTGGGCAACAAGCTGACCGGGACCGAGTTCAGTGACGCCGAGCCTTCGCCGGGAGGCGGCAGCCTGGTAGCGCTGCCTTGGGAATCGGTGCAGGCCACCGACGAATGGACGCTGGTCATGAAGCTGACCGAACCGCGGCTCATCGCCCTGGGGGTGATCCTGGACTGGTACAGCATGGCGATCCATCCGCGCGAGGTGATCGACGAGCACGGCGACATGGCGGATTGGAAGAACTTGGTGGGAACCGGTCCCTACATGATCACGGACCTGGTTCCGCAAGTGTCGATAACCTGGACCAGGAATCCCAACCATTGGCGCAACGACGAGAAATACCCCGAGAACCAGTTGCCCTATATCGACGAGATGAAGGGCCTCGAAATAAGTGAAGTGGCCACCATGCTGGCGGGCCTGCGCTCCGGCAAGATCGACTTCATCGGCTGGCCGGGAGCCTCGCAGTTGAACTCGATCGACCAGGCGGTGAGCCTGCAGGAGACCAACCCCGAGCTGGTGATACACACGTGGTCGGAGCGGTCGAATGCCGTCACCTCGCTGAACCAGCGGGAGGGGAGCCCCTTTACCGACATCCGGGTGCGCCGTGCGATGCAGATGGCGATGGACCTCGACGCGATGAACGATTCCTACTTCAGGGGCTATGCCGATACGATTCCCCGCGGACTGGTCGGCCGGGAGTTCCAGGACTACATGATCCCGTTCGAACAGTGGCCCGAAGAGATCCAGCAGTACTACCGGCATGACCCGGAGATGGCCGAGAAGCTGCTCGATGAGGCCGGCTATCCGCGCGGCGCGGATGGCACCAGGTTCTCGGCCACCTACATACACTTCGCGCGGTTCGACGTGAGCTGGCCGGAACTGAAGGCGGCGTACTGGCGTGACGTCGGCGTTGACGTGATCATCGAAACACCCACCGATGCGGAACACGCGGCTCGAAGGGCCGCTGGAGACTTTGGCCTTGCCGGCGGACTTGCGGGAGTCAAGGCTGATCCGCTGTGGCAAATGACCTGGTTTCAAGGTGGCAGTAGCGGGAACTGGGCCGGCGTCGACGACGCCCAATTCAACGAATGGTACGATGCCGCCTTCGCCTCCAACAGTCTGGACGAGGCGTACGAGCTGGTCAAGAAAATGGACTATCGCATCGTCGAGCAGCATTGGCAGCTCTGGGGGCCGTTGGCTCCGGCGTTTACCGTGCACCAGCCGTGGGTGATCGGCTACAACGCCGAGGGCGGCTTCGGCGGCATGCAGAACATGGTGGTGTTTTCCCGCCTGTGGATCGACCAGGAGCTGAAGACGGAGATGGGCCACTAGCCTTTGGGGCGCTGACCGTTGCCCTTGAGACGGTCTGATTGCACGGGGGCTGGGGGCGCACGCCTTCAGCCCCTTTTTGCCATGCTGATCCGGCGAGCCTGCGCACCATGAGACCTGTCACGTGAGAGCCTATGTCATCAGGCGGCTGCTGCTGCTGATCCCGACCCTGTGGATCGTGAGCGTCATCGTCTTTCTGCTGGTCCGGTTCCTGCCGGGCGACGTGCTGGACCTGATCGAGTCGCAGTTCGAAGCCATGAACATGCAGATCGACCGCGAGGCGTTCATGCGCATGCTCGGCCTGGACGTGCCGGTGCACGTGCAGTATGGGCGCTGGATGGAGGGCATCCTGCTGCGCGGCACCCTCGGCAAGTCGCTGTTCGGCGACTTTGCGGTCGAGGAGCGTATCCTGGCCGCCCTGCCGGTGACCCTGCAGCTCGGCGTGATCTCGCTGGTGATCGCGCAGGTGATCGCGCTGCCGGTCGGCATCTACTCGGCGATGCGCCAGGACACGGCCGCCGACTACGCGGGCCGCACCATCGCCGTGATCGGCCTGGCCACGCCCAACTTCTGGCTCGGCATCATGGTGATGATCTTCCCGGCGATCTGGTGGGGCTGGTCGCCGCCGATGGAGTGGGTCCCGTTCGCCAAGGACCCGGCCGGGAACGTCGCCATGTTCATCATTCCGAGCCTGATCCTGGGCACGGCGCTGTCGGCGACCACCATGCGCATGACGCGCACCATGATGCTGGAGGTGCTGCGCCAGGACTACGTCAGGACCGCCTGGTCCAAGGGGCTCCGCGAGCGGGCGGTGGTCGTGCAGCACGCGCTGAAGAACGCGTTCATCCCGATCGTCACCCTGATCGGCGCGCAGTTGCCGATCCTGGCAGCTGTTCTCGGTGAGTGAGAGGGGATGAGAGGGAAATAGACGCGATTCAGG
>JAPPOB010000008.1 GCA_028818375.1 Anaerolineaceae bacterium | reverse complement strand
CGAGGGTGAAGCGCAGGGCCGCCCGGTGTTGGGCTGGGCGATCTGCCGGCGTCTTTCTGGTCTTGCAGCGTCATGGAGGTTGAGGCGGCTAGTCTGTCCGCCGGCTTGAGCTCCATCGGAGTGCAGGACCTCGTAAGAGTCCAAGCGAGGATGAGAGCGCTGGCGGGGTGAGGGGCGGGTTGTGTTTTCGCAAAGCTCGAGCATTTCTCCTTCGCAATCTCGCCGGCGCGTGGTGGCTGGCCTGAATGGTCGGTCGGTCGGGCAGACATCCGGTGCAAGCCGGTGGCAACGGAAATGCCCGGTCGGGGCGCCGGTCCCTGGCCGGCGTCAATCGTGGGGCTGAGCGCCAGTGCACGAAGGGGACACGCGCAGCTGCAGCTGCCGGCACACTCCAGGAACAAGACACGGGGTGGGCTGCGCCGCGTTCGCCTCGGCGCCGCGGTCGTAGCGGGTGGGACAGACGCGGTCACAGACACAAGCGCAACTGCAAGCGCAGTACATCTGCCGGCGATGTCCCCAGGAGGCGACGTCGTGGTCGTTCTTGAAGACCTGCCGGCGTCCAGGGCCTTTCCTGCGGCCGCTGGCGGCTTCGGGCGCCGTGAAACGGTGTCTGGGGGTGTGTAGTAGTGCCTGAACGGCTGGTTCGTGGCTCTGAGCGGCTCTGTGTGCGAATTTGCGCTCGCCGTCGTCGTGGGCCTGGAGCTATCCGGCGCCGGCGTTTACGGGAATGATACCGGTCTCGGCGTCCTCCGTCGGGGCTTGACGGGCTGGCGTGCCCTGCGCCGGCGTCGGCTTGTCCGGCGTCTTGGTGTGCCTGCAGCTGGTCCTCCGTGGGTCCTGTGGGTAACACGGCGTCGCGTTTTTGCTGTTGGATGGTATGCCGGCGCCGGAGCGTGCGAGGGACGAGCCGTGGAGGCGCCGGCAGGGGTAAGGCGGAAGCTGGCTGGCGGTACGGCGTGAGGTGGTTTTGTCATGGTCGTTCGGGCGTGTTGCTGGTCCTGCAGTGTTATGGAGTTTGAGGTAGGGGGGTGTGGGGGGCTTGCCCCCTGCATGCGTCGAGAGTCTGAGAGGGGGCGCAACCCCTCTCAGGTCGCCAGCTACGGCCCCCCTGCCTTCCGTATAATAACAAGTTATAGGGAGAGCGAGCCTGCGAGCGGTGCAACCGACGAGGAACGAGGAGGGGGCACTCCCTATAACGCCTGTTATACGGCCAGGACGCCGGCGCCGCAGGCGACGGAATGCGCCCTGGGGAAAACCAGGGGGGCCTGGGAGCCGGCGACAACGATGTTGGTCTGAAGCGGGAGTTGGGGTAAAGCAGAAGGCAACGAACCTGGCTAACTTCCCTGGGCTTTTCTCCGCTGTGGCTGGGGCTCCGCCGGCGTCCTCGGCAGCGCAGGCCCAGGCGCCGGTCCGGACACATGCACAAAACCGGGACTGAACCTGGGCACATGGCCGGCACCATCCGGGGGGTGTACTGTCGGCCACAAGCGTGTCAGTCTTTCGCAGCTGTGTGGTGGTCGAGTTCCTGCCGGCTGCGAGCTCGTCTTTGCGGCATCTGTACTGGTCGCGCTCCAACACGGCCCGGCGCGTGGCCTCCCATCTCATCCTGTCAATCCCTCGCCGGCCAGCCGAAACAGCCATAGTTACAAGGTCCTATAGGTACCCTTTGCTCATTTTGGGGCCTTAGAACGCCTCCAGTGCGGAAAAATATTCGCCGGCAGACGCAAAATCGGCCGTATTCCGCATTTTGGGGAGTTTCAGATTGTCTAGTCGAACAACGAGGCTTACTTGAATTCGACCCCCAGAAATTCACAGCCCTGCCATTTCTCAATTATTTCGATAGAGGAAGTGCCGGGCAGAAGCGGATTGTACCGTACTTCCAGAATGCCTGACTCTGGGTAAAAGCGAGCATCCTTCACAACAAAATCTCCGGGGGTCTCTCCAAACTGCTCTAAATACTCATCAAGTGTTTCGGGACGGAGTTGGTTGCCGAGCGTCATGAAATCGCCACCGCCTACGATAATGAGACATGCTTCTCCTTCCGGTTGTGCAGAGCTCACTTCCACTTCGGCCAGAGCTTCTTCCAGCACCTGTATGCGCTGTTCAATAGCGTCCAGTGCCTGAGTATCTTCCAGAGCCTCTACTCTTTCCGTGAGGTTGGCGAGGGCTCCGGCCAGATTCTCAAGCGTGATGCCGGCTAGCCTCTCACGCGGAATTACGCCTTGCGCCAACAGCGCGCTAGGCACGATAAAGGCCAGTACGGCAACGATGATCAGAAAGCGTTTCATGTTTGTTCCTTCCTTTCCTTGTGTCCGGACAAGAGTTTATTACGGAAATTATACGTCCAGGGTGCCGGCGGCGCCACGCACCGGCGGAGTGCGCCCTAGGTGGTCCTGGCGTCTTCTTCGTTCCTGGAAGCTGCAGCCGGCCAGCGCAGGTCCAGACACATGCACAAAACCGAGACTGAACCTGGGCACATGGCCGGTACCAATCCCGGCGCCATCCGAGGTGCGTAATGCCGGCCGCAAGCGTGTCAGTCTTTCGCAGCTGTGTGGTGGTCGAATTCCTGCCGGCTCTGTGTGATTGCCGGCTGCTCTCCCTGATGGTGGCGTGTGTGGTGTTGCGGCGGTCTGCCGCCGCCCGGGAAAGGACCCACCCCCGCAGTTTGGGGAG
>JAPPOB010000004.1 GCA_028818375.1 Anaerolineaceae bacterium | reverse complement strand
TGGACCTGACCGGCATCACGAACCAGAACGCGTTTTACGCGGACTACTATCTGCACTCGCTGCTCAAGCGGGACCTGGACGACTGGGTCAAAACCAGCCGCGCGTCCGGTCAGACCTTCTGGACCCCGCTCCGGGAGCTCAGCCGCATTTACCGCCAGGTGCGCGAAGACTTTGCTGCGGCCCTCACCGCGGCGCAGCAGCTGGCCCTCCAGCGCGCGTTTCTGCGACAGCTGCTCAACGCGCTGGACTACACCACCCGCCCTGATACCGAAGAGCTTGACCGCGGCCCGCTGCCGCTGATGGCGCGCATCGACCAGGATCAGCAGCCCTACCTGTGGGTGGTGGAAGCCTTCGGCGAGGATGAGGATGTCATGACGCTGCCGGTACACGCAGCTCAGACCGAGCTGCAGGTTACCGCGGCCAGACTGTCCCAACTGATCGATGAGGCGTTCTTTCAGCGCACCCCGCCCCGCTGGATGCTGGTGGTGTCGCTGGATCAGCTCCTGCTGCTGGACCGCACCAAGTGGGCCGGACAGCAGGCGCTGCGTTTTGACTGGTCGGTGCTCTATGCCGAGCGGGATACCCCCGTAGCGGTGTTTCAGCTGATTGCCATGCTGCTGAGCCGCCCGGCCCTGGTGCCCGGCGGCGGCGATGCCCCCATGGCCGATGTGCTGGCCAAAAAGTCCTGGGCGCACAACCAGGGCATTTCCGGGAGCCTCAAGTATGCGCTGCGCCGTTCCGTGGAACTGCTCGGCCAAGAGTATATCCGGCTGTACCCCGACGCGGACTGTGAGGCGGTGACCAATGAATGTCTGCGCTACCTGTACCGGCTGCTGTTTCTCTTTACCGTGGAAGCCCGCCAGCAGCTGGGCTACCTGCCCATGAATGCCCTCCTGTACCGGGAAGGCTTCAGCCTGGAGAAGCTGCGCGATCTGGAGTTTGCCCCGCTGCATGAAGAAAATGCCTCCGAAGGCTTCTTTATCCATGACAGCCTCATGGAACTCTTTGACCTGGTCTACCAGGGACGCAGCGAGGCCGAGCGGCAGCGCTCGGTCGTCGGCGGGCTCGACACCTTCAGTGTCGCTCCGCTCAAGTGCGACCTGTTTGATATTGAACACACGCCGCTTTTGGCCTCCATCAAAGTCCGTAACGTGACCTGGCAGAAGATTCTGCGCAGCCTGTCGATCAGCCGGACCGCCCGGGGCCAGGGGCGCATTTCCTATGCGCAGCTGGGGATCAACCACCTGGGGGAAGTCTATGAGGCACTCCTGAGCTATGCGGGCTTTGTGGCCTATGACACCCTCTATGAGGTCAGGCCCAAAGGCCAGACCTACGACCTGCTCAAAGCCGCCTACTTTGTGACACGCGAAGAACTTGAGACTCACTACACCGAGGACGAGCGCGTCTACCGGGACGACGGCAGCATCGTGGTCCACCCCAAAGGGCGTTTTATCTACCGGCTGACCGGGCGCGCCAAAGAGACCAGCGCCAGTTACTACACGCCGGAGCCGCTGACCCGGTGCGTGGTCAGGTATGCGCTCCAGGAGGCCATGGCCGGACGGTCAGCCGATGAACTGCTGCAGCTGACCATCTGCGAGCCCGCCATGGGCTCGGCGGCCTTTTTGAATGAGGCGGTCTCGCAACTCGCCGAAGCCTACATGCTGCGCAAGACCAAGGAACGGGCAGAGATTCTGCCGCCGGAGGTCTATGCGCGCCACCTGCAGCGCGTCAAGCTCTATCTGGCCGACAACAATGTCTACGGCGTGGACCTCAATCCGATTGCGGTGGAGCTGGGCGGAGTCTCCCTGTGGCTCAATACGCTGGTGCCGGGCGGCTTTGTGCCGTGGTTCGGCAACCAGCTCTCGTGCGGCAATGCGCTGGTGGGCACCTGGAGACGGGTATACGCCGCGCATACGGTGAGAAAGGGCAAATGGTGGCAGCAGGCGGCGCAGGATGTCACCACCGCCGGTCCGGGCCAGGTGTATCACTTTCTGCTGGGGGATCCCGGGATGGCCCATTACACCAGCAAGGTTGTCAAGTCCCTTGCGGGACCCGATCTTCAACGCATCCGCCGGTGGAAGCGGAGCTTTACAAAGCCGCTGACCGAAGATGAGGCTTTGCGTCTGGCGTATCTGTCGCGTCAGATTGACGGGCTCTGGGCCAAGCATGTACGCAGCCTGGAGCGGCTGGAAAAAGCCACGACCGATCCGTTTCCGATTTATCCGGCTAAGATCCCGGATCCGGTACCGGAAGTCGTGGCCCCTGTGTTTGAAGACGAGATCTACGGGCAGCGGGCCGCCCCCCTGCCCCTGCAGCACTACGAGACAGCGGCCACCTCCACCCGCTACAAGGACGGCCTGATGCGCGAGGTGCTGGCGGAGGCTGCCTACCGGCGGCTGAAGCTGGTGATGGACTACTGGTGTGCGCTGTGGTACTGGCCGATGAACAAGGCCGCGCTGCTGCCGACGCGCGCCGCGTATATCAGTGATCTGGGGGCGATCCTGGCCGGGCGGCAGGAGGCGGTGCAGGGAGAGCTGTCTGCTGAGCCGGATCGGGATGTATCGGGCGATACGGATCTCGATGAGCTGATCCACCGAAACCCCCGGCTCCAGGTCGCCAGTGATCTCGCCCGAAAAGAGCGGTTTCATCACTGGCAGCTGACCTTTGCCGACCGGTTCGCCCACCAGGGCGGCTTTGATGTGGTGATCGGCAATCCGCCGTGGCTCAAGAGCCAGTTTGTGGAGAAAGCGGTGATGGGCGATCTGGATGCGCGCTTTGCGGTCAAAAAGCTCAGCGCACCCCAGACGGCGGTGATGCGCACCGACTGGATCGAAAATGATGCGCACCGCCGGCACTACACGAAGCACTATGAATCCGCCCTGGGGCAGATCAATTTTCAGAATGCGGCGCAGAATTATCCGCTGCTCAAAGGGATGCAGGCGAACGTCTACAAGTCATTTATCACCGTGGCCTGGGCGCTTTCCACCGGCTCAGTCGGCCTGCTGCATCCGGGCGGTGTCTATGATGACCCCAAAGGGGCCCGGCTCCGGGCAGCCCTGTATCCGAGGCTGCGGTATCGGTTTCAGTTCCGCAATGCACTATTTCTTTTCCCGGATGTGCATGATCAAACATCGTTCAGCGTGAATGTGTACGGGCCGCCCCAGGAGAACCCCTCGTTTGTCGCGATGGCCAACCTCTTTGATTCCCGAACCGTGGATGCTTCCTTTGCGCACGACGGGTACGGGCCCATTCCGCGCATCAAGACCGACAAGAACAAGTGGGACCTGACCGGGCACAAAGATCGGCTGATCCGGGTGACCAAGGAAGACCTGAAGATCTACGCGGCGCTCTATGACCAGCCCGGCACGCCCTATACGCAGGCCAAGCTGCCCGGGCTCCACTGCACCCCTTTAAAGGAGGCGGTGCGAACGCTGGCCCGGGTGCCGCAGCGGATCGGGGACTTCAAGGATCGCTACTATGCCACCCGGATGTGGGACGAGACCAATGCGGTCAAAGACGGCACCATCCGGCGCGAGACGCGCTTTACCGAGGGTGCGTTGATCCTGAGCGGGCCGCATATCTTTGTGGGCCATCCGTACTTCAAGACCCCCAACCGCGAGTGCAGGTTTAATTCCCACTACACGCGGCTGGATCTGATGACGCTGCCGACCGACTACCGGCCCCGGACGAACTACGTGCCGGCGTGCGAAGACTATGAGGCCCGGATTCCGGTGACCCCCTGGGGGACGAAAGCGACGGAAGGGTTTCGGATTGCGATGCGCCGCATGTTCGGGGCCGCCAGCGAGCGCTCGTGCATTGCAGCAGTGGTGCCGCCGGGGGTGGGGCATGTTCACCCCGTGATTTGTGCGGGTTTCCAAAATGTCTCTGATCTGATGCAGATCATGCAGGGCTTTGCGACCACTCTGTATGACTTCCTGGCCAAGGTCAGCGGGAAGGTGGAGATGAATGAGAATCTCTGGGAGCGTTTCCCTGTCGTACCGCTGGATTCCTCTGCCGCGGCACGCATTTTCGGCCTGAGCTGCCTGACCCGCGACTATGCGGCCCTGTGGGAGGATCCCGACATTCCGCGCAACAGTCTGGGCTGGTCGCGCCGCGATCACAGGCTGGATCCGGCATTCTTTGACGGCCTGGAAAAGCCCTGGAGCCGGCACAGTCCGCTCCGCACCGACTACGCCCGCTGGCAGGCGCAGATTGAACTCGATGTGCTCTTTGCCCAAGCCTGCGGGCTGACCCTGGAGCAGCTCTGTATCATCTACCGGATGCAGTTCCCGGTGCTGCAGAACTACGAGAAAGACACCTGGTACGATCAGACCGGGCGCGTCGTGTTTGCGAGCAAATCAGGCGAAGGGATGCTGCCGCGTACCGCCAAAACAAAGGACACCAGCTACAGCCTGGAAACCCCCAAAGGACACCGGGAAAATATTGCGCTCGGATGGAAAGACGTGAAAGACCTGCGCGATGGGTCCGTCAGCTACACCTTCACCGATGATACGCTGCCCGGCGGGCCGACCGAGAAAACCATCACCTGCCACGCGCCCTTTGA
>JAPPOB010000001.1 GCA_028818375.1 Anaerolineaceae bacterium | reverse complement strand
CGCCCCCCCCGCCACGTGCCCCACCTTAAAAAAATTGCCCCCCCCTAATTCAAACCACCCCAACACGCCCCCCCCCCCCCCCAATCGCCCCCCCCCCCCCCCCCGATGTTTACCTGGCAAGAGAATAACCGGAAAGCATTGTGTGCGAAACCCCCCACACCAATGACTCTATTGTCAACGCTTGCCTCCCTGAATGTTATCCCAAACATTTGCACCTGACAGAACATGGGTCACGGTGCGGGAACGGGCAAGCCGTTACAGCAGACGCTGGCGGCCATCCAAAAGCTGACCCAGGACGGCGGCAAATATCAGGAGAACCGGTTCCAGTGGCAATGTCGCCAGGACCTGGCGGGAATTGACGTCCCGAGCCCCCTGCGCGACAAAAGTCTGCAAGGGCCAGCTGGAACAACTGTCACAAGACATCGCGGCTGCCACACAGTCAAGGCGAATGGGCTCAGGACTGCAAGGCAGCGATCCCTGCCAGCCCTCTGCTGGCAGCACTCTGTTGCTGATCCGTAAGCGATACCGGAAGCTAACGGCCTTCTTGCCGCCAAAGGACCACGGCAGCCAGACTGGACAAAACGGGAAGCCCCATGGCCACGCCAAAGACGACGCTGTTCTGCCGGGAAACAGTCAATGCCTGCTGCCGTTCCTCCACAAGCCGTTGTGAACCGGACTGGCAAGATTCACCAATGGCGACATGATTCTTGCCTTGGCCCTGTGGTAGTCCTCACCATGCAGTTGCTGCAGGGCGTTGCCTGTCGGGCCGCTCAGATCGTAGTCGCCACCTCCTGCAATCGCTGCTGCGACAACTTCCATGGCGCGATTTTCAAGAACGACCAGTTCGTTGGAGGCGTCTTCCGCCTCGGCCAGCAGGTCCAGTTCACCCCCCGTAAAGTCCCGTTCCGAAATGAGCGTCCTGATCGGTATTGAGTCACCAAAATCCCCCGGATGTCTGCCAGTGGCCAGCACGATGTCCCAGTATGGCACCTCGAAATAGCGTACCGGCCGCGGAGATTCTCCATTGCGAATCGCCAATATCTCGTCGAAGTAGTCACGATACAACGGGTCGCCGGTAGCGGCGTAGAGACGCACCATGCGGGTCAGGTCGTCCGACGTTTGCCTCAGGCCATCGGAAAGCGTGTAGGACCGGTACCGTTCTCCGAAGGTGTCCGCCAGTCAGTCAACATTGTCCTGGGTGCGCAGGGTAAGGGCCGCGAATACCAGCATGGAGACAATGGCGAGCAATGTGACCAGGGGCGCCCCACGTCGGAGAGACTGCCCCGTGCCACGCGCATGCGTGACGGCGACAAGCCCGATCAACACGCCGAGAGCGACCAGTCCCAATACGACACTGTTCATTTCCCGCACCGAGCCCACAATGTCCCGTGCCCCTTCCTCATCAGTGGCAAACTCCGACAGGAGCACGAGCGAACGCATGATGCGTTCCTTGGCAACGTGGTTTTCCTGGCCATGCAGGCGTTGCATGGCTGCAAGGGCCTCCCCTTCCAGCCGGTAGGTCCCGTCGCCTGCCTCAACTTGCGCGGCAACGACGTCCATGACCTCGTTTTCAAGTTCGACCAGGACATTTGACCAGTCCTCGGCATCCGCCAGCAGCGTCACTTCAAGGCGGGAAGCGTCAGACCCGGTTATCAACTCCCTGATAGGCACTGTTTCGCCGGCTTCGCCCTGGTGTTCGCCCGTCGCCAGCACGAGGTCCCAATAAGGAATCTGATAATAACGGGCCGGACGAGCCTGCTCGCCGTTGCGAATGGCGAGAATTTGGTCGAAATAGTCCTTGTAGAGCGGGTCACCCGTTACGGCATACAGGCGAACCATGCGGGTGAGATCGTCCGAGGTCTGCCGGAGACCGTCAGCAAGCACATAGTTGACGTAATTGGAACGTGTTTCCTCTTGCGCCGGGAAAGAATTCCTCGTTGTTCAACATACAAAAGCACGGCGGCAACGATGGCCAAGAGCACCAGAAGTGCGGCGTAAAATGGCGAGAACCGGATATTCATTTTGCTCTCCCACCCAAACTGTCTGGTCGGAAAAGGCTAAAGATTAATGAACAAAGGCCAAACGAATGGACAACAGTTCAACGATTTCCGAAACGGAGGCAGCAGGAAGCCTGGTTTCGTCAGGGTCGCACGAGTTGTCTCAAATGGTCTGCGGCGATTCAGTCCGCAGTCGCCATGGCCTCGGCCGCCGGCTCCAAAGGTTGCGCAGTCCCGTCAATGTCGCCGAGGATGTCCTTCACGTAGACTTCCTGCACCAGCACCATCAGGATGGCCGTCAGCGGCACCGCCAGCAGGATCCCCAGGAAGCCAAAAAACACCGTGGCCACAATCTGCCCGAGCAACACGACGATCGGAGGCACCTTGATGCGGTCCGCCACCAGCAGCGGGCTGATGAGCTGGCTTTGCACCAGCGAAATCGCGTAGGTAATGACAATGATCAGGCCCACGTTTTGCGGAGTCTGTAACAGGCCGACAACCGCCGCCAGCACCGCCGCGATCAGGGTTCCGAAGGTGGGGACAAAGGCCAGCAGACCGGCAATGACACCCAGCGCCAGCGCTTCCTCAAGCCCGAGCAGGGTCAGACCAATCCAGGTGGACAGCCAGACAAAGACCATCGCCAGCACAGTGGATTCCAGCCAGCCCCGCAACACCTGGTCCAGCCGGGCAAGGATTTCGTGGCCGCGCTCGCGATAGCCAGGAGGGAAAAGTCGCAGCAGCCCTGACTCATGACTCTCGGGGTCCGTCAACAAATAGACACTCATAAAGATGACGATCAGGGTGTTCAGCAGGGCCGAGGCAACACCGCCCACCACGGGTATGACCTGAACGCCAACCTGACCAAAGGCGTTGAAAATCTGATTCGCCACCTGGGTGATCAACTGGCTGTCAACCTGAAAACTGGTGCCCAGCAGAGACACCAGGTCCAGCACGGGGTCGCGTACCGGTGGCGGTGCAAAGCTGTAGCCCGAAAAGGGAGCCGGCGTCGCGTTCAGGGATTCCCAGTATTGCTGCAACAGCAACACACCCTCGTTCACCCGCACCGACAGGGTTGCCAGCTGCGTCGCGAGCAGTGGCAGCACTGTCAATGTCAATACGAGAAAGAAGAGTGGGAATATCAGCAGGGATATTAGCAGTGCCGGCGTTCGCGGCAGGCGGGCGCGTTGCTGCAGGAAGCGCATGGGCGTCGTCACCAGCACGACCAGAATGATGGAGCTCAGCAGCAACAACAGGACATTGCGGACCTGCCAGAACGCCACGAGCACAATGACGACCAGTAAAGTGGCAAACACGCGACTGGCTGTGCGATTGGCAAGCGGTCGGTTCAACATCCGGCTTCCGCCTTTCCCCGGCGAAGTATATCAGGTGCGCGTCGGGCTGGCGCTATACTTGCCGGTGACGGAAAGGAACCCGATATGCCTGATGCCCTCGCTCTCGCCCGCGACAGTCATGACCTGGCCCTGCGACAATTAATGGAACTGGCCGCCATTCCCAGCGTTGGGACGGACCCCGTGCACCGCCAGGACATGTTGCGAGCGGCCCACTGGCTGGCCGACGAGATGGGGACTGTCGGCCTTCAGCAAGTAGACATACTTCCCACCGGGGGAAACCCGGTGGTCTATGGCGAATGGCTGGGCGCAGGAGAAGATGCGGCCACGGTGCTGCTGTATGCACATTACGATGTTCAGCCGGCCCGTCGCGAAGATGGCTGGAGCAGCGAGCCCTTTGAACCGCAGTTGCGTGACGGTCGTCTGTTTGGCCGGGGTGTGGCGGATGACAAGAGCCACTGTGTCGTGCTGCTGCGGGCCGTCGCCGCCCTGCTCGCCAGTGAGGAGGGATGCCCGGTCAACGTGCGTTTTTTGCTTGAAGGCGAAGAAGAAAGCGGTTCCCCAAACCTCTTGCCTTTCCTGCGCGAAAACCGCGAACGGCTGCAGGCGGACGCGGCCATTATCGCGGACGGCGGCTTCGAAGACCCCGACGAGCCACTCATTGTCACAGCCCTGCGGGGCATTGTAGCCCTTGAGCTTGGCGTCAGTGGACCTGTGACGGACCTGCACAGCGGTATCCACGGTGGCATCGTCCACAATCCCGCGCAGGCGATTGCCGAGATTGTGGCCCGGCTGCATCATCCGGACGGCCGCATCGCTGTTCCGGGCTTTTACGACGACGTGCGTCAGCTCTCAACCAGGGAACGAGAACTGCTGGCCGAGGGTGACATGAGCGATGAAGACTGGCAGGACCTCGTCGGCGCCCCGCGCGACTGGGGTGAACCAGGGTATTCGCGGGTCGAACGCACGGGCGCGCGTCCCACGCTGGAAATCAACGGCATCTACGGCGGGTACAGCGGCGAGGGCTTCAAAACCGTGATTCCTGCCCGGGCCCACGCCAAGATCAGTTGTCGCCTGGTGGCCAACCAGCGCCCGCAGCGAGTCTATGACCTGGTTTGCGATTTCATCCGCACAATAGCACCGCCGACGGTAACGCCGGAATTCAGGCTACTGGGTTTGGGAGACCCTGTCGAGATCGACATCGACAGTCCCTTCGTCATGGCTTTGCAAAGGGCCTACACCCTGCATTGGCCGGGACCCGCAGGCTTCCGACGCACGGGCGGTTCCGTGCCCATCATTGCCATGTTCAGTGAAGTGCCGGGCATTCCATCAGTGACGCTGGGCTTCAGCACCAGCGACAGCGGCATCCATGGCCCGAACGAAAATTACCGGGTGGACATGCTCAACAAGGGAATTGACACGACAGTGCGATTTCTGCAGGAAATCGCGCGGGGGTACCAGGCCGGCAACTAACGCCCCTCAACCGCCAGCAACTGGAATTGTTCCCATTCGGCCGGGTCAGTCTCCCAGTCGTAAAAAATGGCCGCGCCCTGTACCCATGCCGCAGCCGGCCCGGCTGCGACCAACCCGGCCCGCAGGCCGTTCAGGGCCGTGACGACGTTTTCGACCTCAGGATCATGGCCGGGCGGAGCAGCATCATAGGTCGGAATGCCAATCAGCAGCACCGTGCCCTCCCCCAGGGCGCTGACCGCTTCAGCAAAGGTCTGCACCTGATAGGCCATCCAGGTCTCGTAATCCCTGGCCGCCGTCAGACCGCTGTTGTAGCCCATTACCGCCATCTGGTCGCTGAGCAGGGCGACATTCTGCTTGTAACTGCGCGACCATTCGGTGCCGGGCAAAATCAGTTCCGGTACAGGAATGTCCGCATCCAGCGGGCTCCAGTCCGGCGGCACGGCCACAGAGACCGGCACCGATTCGCCCAGCCGCAAACGCACCTTGCGCAGCAAATCCACAAAGTGGCTGTCGCCGTCCCAAACGGGCTCGATGTCGAGGAAAACGCCGTCGAATCCCAGTTCGCGCACGACACTACTGCTGAAATCTGCAACGATCTGCTGCAATTCGGGATCGTCAAGTCGGTAACCGTCCTCGTCCAGGTGGACCGGCAGGCTTATCCAGCCCAGCAGCGCGAGGTCCGGCGATTCCGCCTTCAGTTGGCTGGCGAAAACCTTGACTCGATTGAAGAGTTCGGCGCCGCGCCAGGTGTTGTCACCCTGCAACCAGCTCACCCAGGCGTAAACCGAACCGATTTCGTGGTCGCGCAGGCGGGACGCCAGTTCGCGAATGTCATGCGACTCGTGGATCTCGTAGGTCCATTCCGTGCCCAGCCAAAGGGCATTGGGCAGCACCTGGGCTTCGGCGGGCTTCAGCCCGCGCAGAAACAGCACCACACCAAACAGCAACACAACTACCAAAGCAAGGCCGGCGACAAACCGGAAAAAGGGGATCCTTACCCGCGGGAAGGAGATACGGAACCCGCCTGCGGGCGACAGGTGGTCCGCCGCGAATTCCCGTCGGCGCCGACGCCGATGCTGTCGGCTGATTTGCCGTCGGCGAGCGTGTCCGCGGCGTACTTCCGGCTCAGCCTGGATCATTCGTTCACGCGCCATGGTGCCAACTCACGCCCACACTTCAGTTTCGGACAGCTGTTCCAGGTGCTCGGCGTTCTCCGGCGGCACGCCAAGACCTTGCAAGACGGCGTCCTGTGCGGCCCGCATGGCGTCGCTCCCCCGATCGTCATCGTGGGTGAATCCCAGCAAATGCAAGGTGCCATGGACCACCAGCAGGGCGAGGTCATCCATCAACTGATGACCGACGCGGTCTGCCTGACGCGAGGCCCAGGGCGTGGCCAGTACCAGGTCACCCAGGTCAGGTTCCTCCTCCCCAATCCCGTGCGGCACGGCCGGGAATGAAAGGATGTCGGTCACGCGGTCGATGCCGCGATAGCGCCGGTTCAGGTTTCGCACCCGTTCATCACTGGTGAGCACGATCGAGACCCTGCCATCCGGGGATTTTTTGTCCTCGTGCATGCGCAAGGTCGCTCGCACGGCTTCAATCAAAAGCGCCGTATCAAGATCGTGACCGCTTTCGTTACGTACGCAAACGCCGCTCAAGATGACGTCCTGTCTCCCTGGTCGCGTCCGACATTCCCCACCCGGTCGGCGTCGTCATGATGTGGCAATTCAGGAACTTCCGGCAACGGCCCCGGGCGAGGTCGTTCGCTCACCGGGCTCATCGCCAGGTTCTCCGCAGTGAGGGCGGCCACTGGCTGTGTTTCGGATTGCGACCCGCTTCGCGCCTGCAAGCTCGCTGGCGGCGCCGTAATCGCCGGAGCCGCCCCGCCGACGCGCTGGTAATCGATGCGAGGATGATAGACCGCCTGCAACATTTCCACCAGGGTACCCTGAATGGTGCGAATGTCCTTCAGGGTCAGGCCGGAATCATCCAGCTGACCCTCATTCATTTTGCCTTCCACGATTCGCATCACGATTTCCGTCACCTGGTCGCGGCTCGTCGGGCCGATGGAACGCACGGCGGACTCACAACTGTCCGCCAGCATCATTATTGCGGTCTCGCGGCTTCGCGGACGAGGCCCGGGATAGCGAAAGTTGGCACTGTCCACCTGGCCTTCGTCACCCCCTGCGGCTTCCACGGCCTTGCGCCAAAACACGTACACTTCCGTTGTGCCGTGGTGTTCTGAAATGTAGTCCCTGAAGCGACCCGGAAGATGGTACTCCCGCGCCAGCGCTTCACCATCGGGAATATGGCTGATGATGATATCGGCGCTGCGTCCCGGATCACCCAGCACGTCATGGGCGTTGCCCGTGCCAAACTGCTGGTTTTCACTGAAGAACACGGCATTGGGGATTTTCCCGATATCGTGATACATGGCCGCAATGCGCACCTGCTCGGCGTCCGCGCCAATGGCCAGGGCGGCCTGCTCGCACAGGTTCGCAACCTGCAACGAATGTTGGTAGGTGCCGGGCGCTTCCCGCAGCAGGCGGCGCAACAGGGGCTGCCCCGGTTGGCTGAGCTCGACCAGCTTAAGACTGGTGGGCAAATTGAAAAACAGGGTCAGCAGATACATGCCGGCGACCGCGCTCGCCGCCGCCAGCAGACCGTTGAACAGGCTGTAGGGCAACAGTACGGTCAGCGACGCGCCCGACACGCCCAGATTGAATACGGCGGCGACCAGCATGTTCGAAAGCGCGATGAACAGGCCCGAGAGAAAGAAATTGTTGAGGCGGTCCGTGCTGCGCAGGGTCAACAGACCCGTCAGGCCACCGGCAATGGTTAGCGTCGCCAGTTCAAGCGAGCCGGTCGCAACCAACCCCAGCAAAAACGACAAATTGACCGTCGCAATCAACGCGATGCGTGGCGAGGCGATGGCCACGTACAAGAGAGACAGGGCCGCCGTGGGGAAGAGATAGAGCTCCGCCGGCATGCTGTTCATTTGAACCAGGCGGGCTCCCGCCAGCACCAGCAGAAACAACCCCGCCAGCAAGAGGGAGAAACTGGCCCGCACCAGCAAGGCGCGTTCGAAGCGCAGGATGTAAAGCGAGGTCAGGGCCAGCACCAGCAGGCTGGCGAAAAAGGCCTTGCCAACTTCCTGCAAGCGTCGCGATTCCGTCTGCAACAGACCAAGCACACCCAGCGCTTCCATGTCTACAGCCGTAACCTGCTCGTTTTGGCGCACTACCACCTCGTTGAGAGCAAAGGTGCGTTCTACCGCTACCACCGCTTCCACCGCGGTCCTGCGCGCGGCCTCTGTTGCCTCCTCGTTGGGGAAGGTATTGGGACGGAGCAAATCTTCGACAATGGCGACAATGATCTCTGATTCAGCCGGCGAAAAGCGAATGCTCACCTGCGTGGGCAGCTGGGTGCGCACGACATCGAGGGAGGAGGCGCGAATGGGCTCCCGCATGATGCGTTCGAGCACGTTGATGATCTCGCCGTCGATGCTGTCCCATGTCTCGGCGGACATGTTCAGAATGCGATCGCTCTGCTCATCGCCCAGGGTCAGGGCTGTGATGTGCTGCAGATCATCGGCCCGCTGCGCAACCGTTCCAAGGCTGTCCTGGCGCACCGTTCGAATGTAATCGAGCACCTGTCGCGCCAGCTGGCTCCGGGCACGACTCACGTTTGGGTCAGGCGGGTCGAAGACCTCGACGACAGCCGCAGCAGCTTCCCTGCGGTTCATGTCAGTCAGCAGGGCGCTCTCAAAGGTCAGGCTGAAGGGGGACAGAATGTTTTCTTCAGCGACCTGGCCCACTCTTAGGTCGCTACTGCCCGACCAGAGGGGCAAGAGCACATCACTGGCCACGATGGCCGTCGTAAGCAAGACGGTAAGAACTGCCGCAATGATGAAACCCGGGATGTGCGGGCGCAGATCGCCGGCCCCGGAGTTCTCACGACCGTCCATGCGCACCCTCGCCCGGACGTCGACCATGTACCACTTTCACCCTTAAGTCAGTCTGTATATCTGACCTGGCCCTGCATCCACAGGTGGACGGACAAGCGTACCTTGCCCTGGCTTGACCTGGTTGAAGCATCCCGAATTTGTCCCGACTACAGAATTGCCGTCGCCTGGAATTCTCCATCCCGATAGCACCCCAGCCTGGCCGCAGTGATTTCATTGGAAAGCGGCCGGGGATGAATGGCTCGGACGCGCATCCACGTATCAGTATACCCGACGTTAACGAAGCCTTCCGGCGTCGCCCCGGCTACCTGTTCCCACAACACTACCTGCGTTTGCCCTTCGATTTCACGCGCATAGTCCCTGGCCAGCGATTCGCCCAGCTGACGCAACCCGGTGCTGCGTTCCCTTTTGGTGCTTTCAGGGATTTGCCGGCGCATGCGGGTCGCCGGCGTGCCAGGGCGCGGACTGAAGCGAAAAACATGCAGACCGGCCAGGGCCTGCCTGGCGATGAAGTCCCTGCTGATCTCATATTCACACTCGTCCTCGCCAGGGAAACCGACCATGACATCCGTGGTGACGCGCAGGTGGGGAACGCGCGCGCGGAAATCACGCAACAGCGTGCTGAATTCCTCAGGGCTGCAGCGCCGGCGCATTCGCCTGAGTGTGGCGGCGCAACCGCTCTGAAGGGGCAAGTGCAGGTGCCTGCAAAGACGTGAATCCTGCCACAGGTCCGGGAGATCGGGCATCAGATCCCAGGGTTCCAGTGAAGACAGGCGCAGACGGGGGATGTCTGTCTCCGCCAGAATGGCTCGCAATAGCTCTGCAAGACCCTGCTTCAACCCCAGGTCCCGGCCGTAACTGCCCAGTTGGACACCGCTCAGAACCGCTTCCTTGAAATTCAGTGCGTGCAGCTGTTGAATTTCGGCCAGCACCTCTGCCAGCGGTCGACTGCGGCCTGGCCCCCGCGCCAGCGTGGTTACACAGAATGTGCAGGCATGGTCGCAGCCGTCCTGTGCCTTGACGAAGGCGCGGGTGCGCATGCCGGGTTTACGCGTTATCGCTGTCGCTGCATCCGGCGACGGCGCGTCAAGCAAATCGACGATGCCTTCCTTCTCCATGTTGCCAACAACCCGTAGCACATTGGGCAGGGACCGCATTTCCTGCGAAGCCAGCTGCGCGTGGCAGCCCGTCACGGTGATGCGGGCCGCGGGAGCCCGTCGCCCCAGTTCCCGCACCAGGGCCCGACTGTCGGCGCCGGCTTCCCGGGTCACACTGCAGGTGTTGACGACGATGTCGCCGGCGTGCGTCGGATCTCCTGTCAGTTCATGGCCCCCCTGCAGCAGATTGCGACCCAACGCATCCATTTCCGCCTGGTTGAGGCGGCAGCCCAAACTTCGCAGGTGGACCTTCATGCCCGCACTGCTCCCTCTGCCGGCATTCGCAGCAGCAAATTGTCGAATGCCAGCAGGACACCGGCCTCATGCATGGATTGCGCTGCCAGTGCGATTCGCCCTTTCAGGAGCACGCCATCTCTCACTGTGCTGCGCATTTGCCCGCCCAGACAGTCCCCGGCAACCCAGGTGCTGCTGTCGGATGAGTTGTCCGGTATACAGAACTCCAGTTGCCGATCATTTATGAAGAACTCCAGTTCAGTGCCCCTCGCGCGAATCTTCAGTCGGTTGCTCACGCCAATGCCCTGGCGAATGAACGGGGAAGGAATCCAGGTGCTCAGCACCTGCTGCCGGCCAGATAGTGTACGCAGCAGTTGATAGTAACCGTCGCTGCTGGCAAGGAAAAGATAGTAACTGATCCCCGCCGCCCCGCCGGTGGCGGGCAGTCCAAAGGCTTCGGCAAGAGGAAAGGAGCGCGGTTGCTGCAAACGAAAGAGTACGCCGAATCCGTTGTCCAGCGGACCGGCCTGCGCACGGGTCTCTACCTCCAGTTCGAAATCGGCAAGTTCAGGACCGGCCACGCTATACACCAGGCGATTTGGCTCGCCCGGCTCAAGTCGCAACTCACCGTCCTGTAGCCTGGCCGACCCGCCACCAGCTGACAGACCCATACTGTCATCGGGAGAGCCAAAGTCCGCTGCGTAAAGCAAGGCCCCCGCGGCGCCATCGGCAACAAATTGCAGGTTGGCTGCCAGACGTGAGGTCTCGGTCAGGGCCGCCAGCGCTGCCAGCAGGGCCAGATAGAGCAAGGGTCGGCGCAAATCTGTGCCTCGACGGTCTATGGACAATCAGTCTGGCACAGGGCTCCTGTGCCCGCAATGGATGACCTGGGCGACATACTGGACAAGCCCGTCCACGCCCCTATAATTCAAAGGCAGGCGCGAAGGGCACAAATGTGACTGACCTGATGAACCCGGACAGCATTCCTGTCGTGGACTCTAACGGGGGCAGCAACTGGAAACCGGATCCCGCGCATCCACGCCGGCGCCCGCCCTGGATCAAGGTGCGCGCCCCCTCCGGCGCCACTTACGAACACGTCCGCGGGCTGATGCGGTCCAAAACCCTGCACACAGTCTGTGAGGAAGCGCAGTGCCCCAACATTGGCGAGTGTTGGGGCAAGGGCACGGCCACCTTTCTCATGATGGGGGATACCTGCACCCGATCCTGCGGTTTCTGTGATATCTGGACCGGGCGGCCGGCGCCACTTGACTGGGCCGAACCCAATCGTGTGGCCGAAGCCGTGCGCGCCATGGGCCTTGAGCACGTGGTCATTACCAGCGTCAATCGCGACGAACGGCCGGATGGCGGCGCGCCGATCTTCGCCATGGTGATCCGTCGCATCCGGCAGTTGCAGCCCGGTTGCAGCATCGAAGTACTGATTCCTGACTTCAAGGGCGACGAAGCTGCCCTGCGAACCGTCCTGGACGCGCGGCCCGAGATTCTCAATCACAACGTGGAAACTGTCCCGCGCCTCTTTCGCATCGTGCAACCGCAGGACCGCTACGAGTGGGCCATGGCCACCTTGCGCAACGCCCGTCGCCTGGACCCCGAGGTGTTGACCAAGAGCGGAATCATGGTTGGCCTGGGCGAGCAAATGGACGAATTACTCAAGACAATGCGAGACCTGCGCGACTGTGACGTCGACATTTTGACCGTCGGCCAGTATTTGCAGCCGAGCCGGGTGCATTTGCCTGTAGAGCGCTTCTACGAACCGAAAGAGTTCGATTTCATTCGCGAACAGGGCCTGGCAATGGGCTTTCGCTGGGTGGAAAGCGGGCCGCTGGTCCGCAGCAGCTACCGCGCCGGCGAACAGGTGCGCGCGCTGTCCCAACGTCAGGAGTTCCGTTTGCGGGTAACGCCGACACAGTAAGTGTCAACATGGCATGTTCACTGGCCGGGCGTTCACATTCGTCAATCCTGTGCTATACTGTTGCCGGGCTTTACCGGGAGCGGTCGCCGGCAGCGTGCCTGGCTCAAGGTGACTGCACAACAGGTCAGGGGACCGGCAGCTACGTGCTAAAGGATTTGCTTCAGCGCGCCGAACAGCGCGGTTTTGTGACAGTTGACGATATCATTGAACTGACCGACGAAGACGAAAACGCCTCGGTACTGGCTGCAATTCACAGCGAACTGGAAGAACTGGGCGTCGAAGTCCGGCAGGACGAGGAAAACCATCGCAGCCTGCTCGGCAGGGGCCGGGAGGCCCTGGCGACGGAAAACAACGACGCCGACATCGGCGACATCAATGCTGTTTCCGCCGACGATCCCGTCGGCCTATATTTTCGCCAGATGGCCCAGGAACCCTTGCTGACGGCCCAGGATGAAATCGATCTCGCTCGCCGCATCGAAATCGGCCGAAACATGCGGCAACACATGGATGAACCCGACGCCGGAAACCGCTACACCGACATCGAACTGGCGCGCATGCTGCGCCTGGAGATGGACGGCCAGGCTGCCCGCGAGCATCTTGGCCGGGCCAACACCCGCCTCGTCGTCAGTATTGCCAAACGTTACATGAACCAGGGTTTGCCCTTCCCCGATCTGATCCAGGAAGGCAACGTCGGCCTGATGCGCGCCGTCGACAAGTACGATTACAAGCGTGGCAACCGCTTCAGCACCTACGCCACCTGGTGGATCCGGCAGGCCATAACGCGCGCCCTCGCCCAGAAGACGCGCACCATTCGCATTCCGTTGCACATGACCGAACGAATCCGCCAGATGTATCGCGCGGCCCAGTCACTGGAGCAAAAGCTGGGACGTCGGCCCACGCCCGAGGAGATCGCCCACGAGATGGACCTGCCGGCCGAAATCGTTTGTCGCATGATGGATGCCAGCCAGCATGCCATCGCCCTTGAACGACCGGTCGGCGAGGATGGCGACAGTGAATTTGGCGATTTCATCGAGGACCAGGACTCACCCAGCCCGGTCGAGGTGGCCACCCGCAATCTGCTGCAGGAGACGATCGAGGAAGTGTTGGCCGAGTTGACCCCTCGCCAAAACCAGATCCTGCGCATGCGTTTCGGCCTGGGCGATGGCGAACCCCATACCCTGGAGGAAATCGCCAGCAAGTTCGGCCTTAGCCGTGAACGCATTCGCCAGCTGGAAAAGGAAGCCCTGCGCCGGCTGCGCCATCCGCGTTTGGCCCACAATCTTTGCGACTATCTGGGCTGAATCAACGCAGGATTATCATGCGCCGCCCTCCTCTGGTGCAAAGCGACCAGTTGTCCCGGGGTTCGGCCGGAACGCAGTGAATGCAATCGAAAAACAGGCAGGAAGTGACCAATGAGCGAAAACAACGTCCGTTACGCCTGGTTTGACGGGGCCGTCGTTCCTCTTGAACAAGCCAAAATCAGCGTTCACAACCAGGCCCTGCAGTACGGCACCAGTGTCTTCGCCGGAATGCGCGCCTACTGGAATGCGGAACGGGAGCAACTCTACCTGTTCCGTCCCTTCGACCATTTCGAGCGTTTGTTGCAATCCGCCGCCTTGCTGCGTCTTGACCTGAACTATACGCCGGCGCAATTGCTGCAAAGCCTGATTGAGCTGTTGCAGGCCGAGGGCGTGGACTGCAATTGCTACATCCGTCCCCTGGTGTATGCCGCCAATGAGTCGCTGGGCGTGCATTTGCTGGACTCGCGGCCGGAGCTGGCCATTACGCTGATGCCCCTGCGGGACGGCGGTTTCGTCAGCAAGGCCGGTGGCATGCACGTTTGCATTTCGGCCTGGCGCCGGGTTGAGGACAACGCCATTCCGGCGCGCGGCAAGATCGCGGGCTCTTATGTCAATTCACTCATGATCCGTTCGGACGCCATGCTTGCCGGTTATGACGATGCCATCGTACTCAACAATGACGGGCACATCGCGGAATGCAGCGTCGCCAATCTCTTTCTCGTGAGAAAGGGCGTCGCTATCACACCGCCGGTCACGGCCGACGTTCTCGAAGGCATCGTCCGGCGTTCCCTGATCCATTTGTTGCAGGAAGCACTCAATGTCGAGGTCCAGGAACGGCCGGTCGACCGCACGGAGGCCTATCTGGCTGACGAGATGTTCATGTGCGGCACCGGCGCGGAGATCACACCCATCACAAGGGTCGAACATCGTCCGGTCGGCGATGGCGAAATCGGTGCCCTGACTTCCCGCCTGAGCCAACGCTTTCTGGACATTGTCTACGGACGCGACAGTCGCTACATGGACTGGCTTGAGCCCGTATTCGCCCTGCAGCGGGCGGTCGGTTGACCGCGATGACCACAAACACAGTCGCCCCGCCCCGCGCCGTCATCCGGGTGCGCAATCTGTCGCGCGAATTGCGTCTGGGAAAGGTCCGTGTGCACGCCTTGCGTGACGTCAACCTGGATATTTTTGCCGGCGAGATGGTGAGTATTGTCGGGCCATCCGGCAGCGGCAAGAGCACCTTGCTGGGGCTGATCGGCGGCCTGGATTCGCCAAGCAGCGGCAGCGTCGAAATAGACGGCGTTGACATCTCGAACATGAACGAGGACCAGCTCACTACCATCCGTAACGAAAAGATCGGCTTCATCTTCCAGTTCTTCAACCTGATCCCCACACTCACCGCCCGGGAAAACGTGGCTCTCCCGGTTCAGTTTGCGAACAAACCGAAATATAGACCCGACCACCGTGCCCGCGAGCTGCTGGAGCAGCTGGGACTGGGCGACCGCATGCACCACCGTCCCGCCGAGCTCTCTGGCGGGGAACAACAGCGCGTTGCCATCGCCCGCGCCCTGGCCAACGACCCGCCCCTCTTACTGGCTGACGAGCCGACCGGCAACCTGGATACCGCGTCGGGGCAGGTCGTGCTCGAATCGCTGCGTGATGTGCAACGTGAAGCTGGCACGACGGTCGTGCTGGTTACGCACGATCCGGAGCTGGCGGAAATCACGGACCGCCAACTGACCCTTGTTGACGGCCAGCTACTCGGCGAGACACAGGAGGCACAGCATGAACCCGCCTGAGCTGCCCGCCACCTGGCCCATCACGATCGCCGGCATCAGACGGGACCTGCGCCTGTTTGAAATCAGCCCGGGCGTGCGCATCGCCATTCTCAACATTCTGGGGGACAGCGAACTGGTCCAGGCGTCCAGCACGGCCCTTGCCGGCAAACTTCGCGACTACAATGCGGATGTGCTGGTGTCGCCCGAGGCCAAGGCGATTCCGCTGGCCCATGCCCTGTCGCTCGACATGAAATTGCCCTACGTCGTGTTGCGCAAGTCGCTCAAGCCCTACATGGGTGAGGCCCTGGCTTCCGAGACCCTGAGCATCACGACCGGTCAACCGCAAATGCTTTACCTCGACGAGCGTGACCGTGAACGTGTCCTGGGCAAGCGCGTGATTCTGCTGGATGACGTCATTTCCACTGGCAGCACCCTGCAGGGCCTGCGGCTGATCATGCGCAAGGCGGGCGCCGAGATCGTCACGGAAGCCGCCATCCTGACTGAGGGCGACCGCGCGAAATGGACCAATATTGTCGCGCTGGGGCATCTTCCCGTCTGGGTGGACGACTAAAGGCGGCTCACCCGGACTTCAGTTTCTCCAGCACCAGGTAATGCGACAGGCCCCAGACATCCAGCGGGCCTCCTTCAGCTTTTTGCAAAAGGCCCCGCATGGCGCGGGCCGGCCAACCAAAACGCCTGACCAGATTGTCATAACCGCCATAAATGCGGCGTGTTTCCAGCAGCCGAACCGGACAACCCGACAGGAGACTCAACAGACTGCGCCGCGTATAGGCGCGTACGTGCGGCGCGAGTCGATTTCGGGCGAAGTCCGGCAGCCAGTTGATGAAGGGCGTATTGCCGAAATGATAGCGGCCGCGCCAAAAGTGCCCGTGCGTTTCAAAAGGGTACCAGCGATTCGGGCAGAAAATGACGGCGCGTCCGCCCGGCTTCAATACCCGAATCATTTCCTGCAAGGCCTGGCGGTCGTCCTGAACGTGCTCCAGCACCTCATTGGACAGCACCGTATCAAAGCGGTCGCTCGCGTAGGGAAGCCATTCCGCGGCGGCGACGAGCGCGTGAGGCGTGGACGATCTGGCCTGCAGCACCCGATCAGGTTCAATGTCAAAGAGTTCCACCCTTGCCCCGTAACGCTCGTGTATTTGCCGGGCGTACATGCCGGTTCCACCGCCGGCTTCCAGCACCAGCGCGCGCTCAAGCCGGGCATGGCGCGCAATCATCCGCAGACGACGTTCCTGGCCCGCACGCCAAACGTAACTGGGTTCCCCGCGCAGGGCTGCCTGTGGGCTTTCGCCGGTTCGCACAACGAATTCTTGCACCTTCATCAAAAACGCGTCAGGATTGCAGTCTAACGGGACACGGGGAAACCCGGCAAGCGAGGATAGTGAAACCGGCTCCCAGGTTCCCGTAATCGAAACTGGACAGGAGGTCCCGCAATGCTTCACAAGGCAAGTCTGCTGGTTTTCGCGCTCGCACTGTTGCTCGGCGCCGGCCTGGCGGCGCAGGACATGGGCGAGCTGCAATATGCCGGTCTCGACATGGACCTGAGCGGTATCAACATTCGCATGGCCAATATCGGTGGTGGCACCTACGAGGTCATGTATGAGTCGATTTCCGTATTTGAAGAGGCCACCGGCGCCACCGTGGAAATCGTGGCCCTGCTGGACGGCTTCGCCATTGACCAAAAGCTGAAGGTGGACTTCGCCACCGGCGCAGCAGACTACGACGTCGCCTGGGACCACACCAGTTTCATGGCCCAGTACACCGACTTCCTGCTGCCTCTGAACGACTTCTTCAGCGAGGAAGAGCTGGCGGCTTTCAGTCCGGCAATCATGGATGCGGCCACAGTCGACGGCAATCTGTATCTCATCCCGCGCCATGCCGACATCAGCCCCATCCATTACCGCCTGGATCTCTACGAGAGTGAAGAGATTGCCGCGGAGTATATGGCCGCCACCGGTGAAGAGTTGACGGTGCCGACCACGTTGGAACAGATCGACCGTCAGGCGAGATTCTTCGTCGAGAATGGCCACAGCACCTTCGGTTACACCCTTGCCGGCCGCGAGGAAGCCCTCACCGGTCGCTTCTACGAAATGCACTTCGCCAGCGGTGGCTCACTCTTCAACGAGAACTGGGAGCCGACCTTCAATGACGATGTCGGCGTGGCCGTCGCCGAACTGCTGCGCGGCTGGTACATGGACAGCATCATCCCGGTGGACACGACCGACCTGCTCTGGGACGGCGTGGCTGCGTATTTCTGCAACGGCGACACGGCCATCAAACTCGAGTGGTACGGCTGGTACGCCTACTTCCAGAGTCCCGATAACTGCGCTATCAACCACAACTTTGGCCTGGCGCGCGGCTTCACCGGCCTGAGCGTCGGTGGCGATGCCGTTCGCCCCTCGGGCTGGGCCGGCGCCCATGCCTTCTCCATTCCGGCGACCGCGCCCAACCCCGAGGCCGGAGCCCAGTTGATCAAGTTCCTCTCTTCAGAGCGCGTGGCCTACGAGGAAGCCCAGCTGGGATATCTGCCGGTTCGCAATGACGTCTGGACGCGAATCATTGACGACGCCGCCATGGCCGAGAATCCCCTGGATCGTGAACGCCTTGTGCTCGCCCAGCTGCAGGTGTCCGAAGACTTCAAGACTCCGCCGCTGATCGCCGAGTGGATCCCCTTCTCCAACATCTTCTACCCGCACATGCAGGCAATCCTGCTCGGTGACGTCAGCGCCCAGGATGGTCTGGACCAGGCTGCTGCCGAGACCCGGGAAATGATGGCGGACGCCGGTTACTACGGCTAGTTCGTCATTCTGCGGCTCTGGTCAGGTGAATTCCTGGCCAGAGCCTTTCGCCTCAGGTTCCCGGCGGGCCAATGACCCTTCAGGCACAGGTTCAATCCGGCAGCAGCGCTGAACCGGAACAGAGTTTCACGGACGGGCGTATCAGCGCCCGCTGGTTTCCCGTCTTTATGCTGCTGCCTGCGATTCTCTTCATCCTGGTCGTCCTGCTCTTTCCCCTCATTTACTCTCTCTATGTCAGTTTCACGCCTTACGAACTGCTCAAACCCAACAGCCTGAAGTTCGAACTGGCGCGCGCCCTGCGCAACTATCAAAGACTCTTCGCGGATGCCATTTTCTGGAAATCCGTGGGCAATACGATTGTTTTCCTGTTTCTTTCCATCAATCTCAGTTACGTCATTGCCCTTGGCCTCTCCCAGTTGCTGGCGCGGGTCACCCGCGGCCAGGGGCTAATGCGCACCCTTTTGATGGTGCCCATGATGTTCGCGCCCATCCTGGTCGGCTTTCAGTTCCGCTGGTTCTTCAACGCCAACGTAGGGCTGGTCAACAATCTCCTGTTTTCCCTCGGCCTGATGCAGGAACGCGGCCAGATCGCATGGCTGGTAGACGAGCCACTGGGCATGTTCAGCATCATCGTGGCCTCCATCTGGATGAACCTGCCCGTGCTGACCATCATCCTTCTCGCCGGCACGCTTTCCCTGCCAGTCGAGACCTTTGAAGCTGCCGACGTCGACGGCGCCAACAGCTGGCAGCAATTCCGCTTCATCACCTTCCCGCTGCTGGCGCCCTTCAGTTACATTGCCCTGACCATTCTGTCACTCGATATCTCCCGCGCCTTTGACATCGTGCGCATCATGACCGATGGCGGGCCGGCCCACCGCACCGAGTTAATCTGGACCTATGTCACCCGCCTGGCCATCGAGAACACAAAATTTGGCCTGGGCAGCGCCATGTCCTGGGTGACCGTCGTGCTGGCGGTGGCCTTCACGCTCTATTTCTTTCGCCAGCTGGTTCGTTCGCGCGTGGTGCGCTGAAAATGTCCTTCAGGGCCGGCCAGCGTCGCCGCAACCAACGCTTTCTGAATGCGCTCGCCTGGTTCGTGCTTGTGTTGATCGCCCTCCCGGCCTTCTGGATCGTCCTGACAGCCTTCCGCCCCAACGTGGAAATCAACAGTTGGCCGCCGGTCTGGGTGCCACAGGAAATCACGCTTGATGCCTTCGCCACCATGTTTGGCCTCAATCCGGATGAGCGGATGCGCGTGCCGGTCGAGAATTATATGCGCAATTCTCTGCTGGCCGCCGGCATCAGTACCGCCGTGGCCGTCAGCATTGGCACCCTGGCCGGCTACGCCTTCGCGCGCTTCCGCTTTCGCTTTCAGACGGCCGCCTTTCTCGGCATCATGCTGTCGCGCGCTATCCCCGGCGTGGCCCTGAGCCTGCCGCTCTTCATCCTTTTCAACCAGATGCGCCTGGTGAACAACATTTTTGGTCTGGCCGCGGTCTACATCGCCATGAACATTCCCTTCAGCACCTGGCTGATGGACGGCTTTTTCCGCCAGATCCCGCAGGACCTGAGCGAAGCGGCCTATATCGACGGTTGTGGCTACTGGTCGGCTTTCTGGCGCGTGGAACTGCCGCTGGCCCTGCCCGGCTTCGCGACGGCGGCCATCTTTGCCTTTCTGGCCGCCTGGAACGAGTTTCAGATCGTCAGCGTGCTTGCGCGCAGCGCCGCAGCGCGCACCTTTCCTCCCGGCCTCTTTGATTTCACCGAGCAGTTCACCTTCGACTGGCGCGGCATGGCGGCCATGAGCGCCATCATGATGGTGCCGGCCGTCATCTTTGTCATTCTGGTACAGCGCAATCTGGTCAGTGGCATGACCTTCGGCGCCACCAAAGGCTAGGGCAACTGACAGCTAGTCAGTATGGAAGACCTCCTCGATAGTCTTCCACCATTCGCCTTCCGCGCGCGATTCGAGCGGCTCCTGCATGGGCATACAGACGTCCCACCAGCGCTGCGTGGCCTCGTCGGCGGCCATCGCCGCCATGTCCGCCTCAAAGTCATCGCCATGGTATTCAAAACAGGCGAAGAGCAGGCCCTCGTGATGGTAGATCGAATAGTTACGAATGTTGCATTCCGCAATCTTTTGCAGTACCTCCGGCCACACAGCGGCGTGCAGACGGGTGTATTCCTCAAGATGCTCCGGTTTGATGCCGATGACCTGTCCGAAACGTTGCATGCCGTCCTCCTTCAGCTTTCTGCGCGCAAGATCCGCGCCGCCTGTACCAACGCCCGCAGCTTGTCGCGCGCTACGGGACGGGCGGTCATGCTGTAGCCACAGTCGCTGCTGAGCCACAATCTCCGGGCGTCGTTGACCTTCAGCAGTTCCCGTGTTCGCTCGACGATGATTTCCGACGATTCGACGGCGCGCGCCTTCACGTCCACCACGCCGGCGCTCAGGAACTGGTCATCTCGTGCGTGGCGCGCGAAGATGTCCGCCTGCCACATGCCGCGGTTGGCGAATTCAAGATGCAGGATGTCGGCATTCAACTTGCCGAACCAGGGCGCGATGTGTTCGTAGGTACGGTGAGCCACCGCCGGTCGCCCCAGAAAGTTGCCGAAACAGATGTGCAGGCCGATCGTCGCGCGGACGCCTTCAACCATCGCATTGAACATGTCCACAAACTCGGCCAGGGGCACGAAGTCGTCGATGGCCGAGGGCTCGTCCACCTGGATGTGTGTCGCGCCGGCGGCCACGACGTCCTTCAGCTCCCGGTTGAGCAGGGGCACCAGCGCCCATGCGATTTCGCGCTTGTCCCGATAAACCTCGCCAGGATTGATGCGAAAGGCGAAGGTCACCGGCCCGCCCAGAGGCGTGACCAGATGCTTTTGTGTGCGCCTGCGGGCGAACTCCAGCTCATCGACCAGCCCCAGGCCCTGCGGCGTCTGGATGGGCTCACGCGCGATGAAGGCATCGATCATGTCCGGGCCGGGATAGCCCAGTTGCCGCTCCCAGGGGACGGCCTCCACGCCCTGCATGTAGTCGTAGAAACCCACGAGAAAATTGAAACGCCGCATTTCCCCGTCAGAGATGACGTCCAGGCCGGCCTCTTCCTGCTCCATGATGGCCAGCATCGTGGCGTCGTCAAACACTTCGCGAACATCGACGCTGCCCAGTTCCCCACGCTTCATCGCCTCCCGCACGACGAAGAGCCAGCCCGGCGTCCCGTAACTGCCGATCACCTGGGTGGGGAACGCGGGCAAATCGCTGTAGTGGTACATGACTTACTCCAGAGGTTTGCGTTGACCCGTGCGCGGGTAGTGTTCCTCGCGAATGAGACGGTCTTCCTTGTAGATGTACCAGGGACAGGGCGCCTGATGGTCCAGCGTGTGGTCCAGCGGGCGCAGCAGATAGCCGCGCGTGCGACCCGGCAACCACTCCATGGCGATGGCGCAGTGCGCGCAGTACCAGTGCACGTCGGTCTTCTGCCAGACCCAATCATGCGGAATTTCGTTGACCCCGTGCGCCGCCAGCGGCCACGGAGCGCGACCCGTCTCGGGATCGCCGCGACGCATCACGCCTCCGCTGCCGCAGGGATCGAAGGCGACCATGAACCTGTCTCCCTGGTCCTCAACAATGACGTCGCCGCGGCGGCGCGCGCCGCTGAAATGACCACCGCGCATGCCCTCGACCGTCAAACAAACTTTCTCCCAGGGTGTCATGTCGTCCCAGGCGGCGTAGCGGTCGCCCCAGATATCCTGATGGGTATGCAACACCGTTTCCAGCACCGCCTCTTCCTCGTATTCGCTGGCGATGAAGGAAAGCTGGTCCTGCATCCAGGCCACCTGCAGGTCATGCACGTTCAGATAGGCCAGATGCATGCGCTCCAGCCAGTAAAGGGCATCCTCATCGCGAAAGTTCGCCAGGGCCGTGAGGGCCTTGTCCTGCTCTGCCATGCCAAACGGGTAGGCGCGAAAGGCGCGCATGACCCCGGCCGCTGCGACTGTCGCGCTTGCGTCGCTTCCGCCGGCCTTGACAATGATATAGCGCATGGTGTCCTGGATCCACACATGCATGATGCCGTTCATGATGTCCATTTCCTGACGGTAGTAGCGCAGGATGCGGGCCGCGAGTTCCCGCGCGCCGGCTTCTATCGCCTCTTCCGCAAGGGTCTGCGACGACACGCCTATGGTCTCGATGCCGTCCAGGCGCAACTCCCGGCCGATGGTGGCCGAGTGAGCGATCCGCACGTGACCCAGGCGGCTCATCTCAGTTCATCTCCATGCCGCCGGCCACGTTGATGGCCTGGCCAGTGATATAGGCGCCGTCTTCCGAGCAAAGAAAGGAGACCGTCGCGCCGATATCTTCAGCAGCGCGCGCGGCACGGCGCAGCGGCACCAGTTCGTTGACGCTCTTCTCGATCCAGCCGCCAGGTTCAAGACCGAAACGCTCTGACTGGATACGGTCGATGTCTTCCCACATGGGAGTCTCGACGATGCCCGGGCAAATGGCGTTCACCGTGATGCCCAGCGGCGCCAGCCATTCGGCGGCGCTCTGCGTGATACTGATGACCGCCCACTTTGCCGCCGAGTAATGGGCTGCGTAGGGGCGGCCGCTGCGCCCCGCCACAGACGAAAGGTTGACAATGGAGGCCGGAGGCATCCCCGCGCTGATGCCCTCCTCAACCTGCTTGCGCATCTGTACTGCCACACGTTGCAAACAAAAGAACAGGCCGCGCTGGTTGACCCGCTGCAGCCAGTCCCATTCTTCGGGCGTGATGTCGTCCAGGGGCATGGTGTGGAGTACGCCGGCATTATTGACGAGAATGTCAATGTGGCCAAACCGCCCAACGACGGTGTCAACCATGGTCTGAATTTGGTCGACGTCGCCGATGTCGATCTGGTGCACCACGCCCTTGCCCCCCTGGTTGTCCACCTCTGCGGCGGCTGCGTGGGCGTTGTCGCTGTTGAATTCGGCGATGATGACCGTCGCGCCTTCCTGCGACAGGCGCGTGGCGATGCCCCTGCCGATGCCCTGACCGGCGCCGGTGACGATGGCGACCTTGCCCTTGTGTCGATCCGTAACAGGCGCCATGGTTAGCCCACGATCTCTGAAGGTCGTACCGAGCGGTTCTCGGCCGCCGAGCGGTAGGCGGCATGGACCACGCGCAGGGTGGTGAGATTGTCGGCGCATGGTGTTGCCGGCTCGCTGTCCGTTTCGATTGCGATCATCAGGCCCGCCATGGGCCCCACGAAGGCATCGGGAATCCACTTCTCATCCAAAGGCAATTCGACGGGGTTCGCGTCGCCGGAGCGGTAAACCAGCGTGTCCGGCCGTCCATCCGGATAGTCGTAGAGCAGACCGATCGTGCCTTCGATCGCGCCCTCCGTCCCCAGGAAGCGGTAAACCGCCTCGGGCTCACCGTGCAGGTTGTAATGGTTTACCGCCACCGTGGCCTGCAGCCCGTCATCGTAATCCAGCACGGTGACAGTCTTGCTTTCGCCGATGACCGGCGCCTGGTCAGCATAGCGGGCATGGCGGCTGGTCACCCACTGCGGATCGCCGAAGAGGAAACGCAGCGAGTCCAGATAGTGGATGCTGTGGTACATGACTTCCAGACGCGGCGCCTGGGCCAGCCAGGGCCACAAGTGCCAGGGTGTGGCGATGGTCACCAGAATCTGGGCATCCGTCGCCTGGCCGATGGCGCCCATGCGTATGAGTTCCGCGCTGGCGGCGATGCCGGCGTCCCAGCGCATTTGCTGGTTGCTGGCCAGTTTGACTCCCGCCCGTCGCCCGGCTTCAACGATGCGCAACGCTTCTCCGAAATCCTCGGCCAACGGCTTTTGGCAGAGCATGTGCTTGCCGGCGGCGGCCACCTGCTCCACGATGCCCAGTTGCTCCCAGGCCGGAACGGCGATGTCTACAATGTCTACGGCAGGGTCGGCCAGCAACTCGTCCAGGGAGTCGTGAACGCGCGGAATGCCGTTGTCCGCCGCCACCGTTTCTGCGGCCTCCCGGTTGATGTCGTACACGCCGACGCAGCGAAAGCCCGCCTTGCGATAGGCCGGCATGTGGGCGTATTGCACGATGCCGCCGCAGCCAACGCTGCCGATGCCCATGTCCATGCGCTGCGGCAGTTGTGGCCGCCAGTTTATGTCCTGCGGGTCGATGTTCATGGGTCCAGCCCGAGCCCGTAAAAGGCGTTGCCGGTCCGGCCCCAGAGGGCGGCGCGTTCCTCACCGCCGAGGTCTGCCAGCGCCTTCTCCGTCTCGTCATGCACCTTTTTGTAGGTGCCGGCGAGGATGGCGACGGGCCAGTCGCTGCCAAACATCAGCCGGTTTGCCCCGAAGAGTTCCAGCGCTGTGTCGACCCAGGGCTTGATGTCCTCCCACGTCCAGTTCTCAAGGTCGGCCGTCGCCGTGTTCAGGCCGGAGACCTTGGCGTGGACATTCGGGTTCTCGGCAGCCGCGGCCATTTGCTCGCGCCAGACGCGACCCTCGTCAGCGCCTTGTGGCGGCTTGGCCAGGTGGTCGATGACCATCTTCAGGTCCGGCACGCGTTCCGAAAGCGTGGGAACATGTTCAAGGTGATTGGGAAATACCGCGACGACATCGAAGGTCAGACCATGTTCGGCCAGCACCTGCAATCCCTCAATCACCGTGTCCTGCGTCACCCAGTCCGGGTCCGCGACTTCATGAATCAGGTGGCGAATACCGCGAAAGTGGGCGTTGTTGCCGTAGTCCTCTTCAATCTTGCGCGCCATTGCGGCCGGGTCCAGCAGGGGCAGCCAGCCCACCACACCGGCCACCCAGTCGTTGGCCGCCGCGGTCGCCAGCATGTAATCCGTGTCCGCGTAGGAGTCTGCGGCCTGCACGATGACCGTCTTGTGCATCCCCACCTCCGCGAGTTGCGGCTCAAGATCCGGCGCCTCGAAGTTGGCGTAGATGGGCCCGTAGGCGGGCACCAGCCAGGGGTAGTCCACCTTGTCGAGATGCCAGAAATGTTGATGCGTGTCCAGTTTGAGCATTTTCTCCTCTTCCCTTTTCTCAGCTGTCGGGCGCAAATGGTTCACCGCCCCGGTCAGCCAGCACCCTGTCCACGAATTCAGTGGCCAGACCAGTATAGCCCGTCGGATCAAGCAACCTGGAGATTTGTTCACCGGACAGATGGGGATTGACCCGCGGGTCGGCTGCCAGCAGGTCGCTGAAAGAGCGTCCCTGCTCATGCGCAGCCATGGCGCATGCATGCACGACATCGTGCGCCTCCTGCCGGCCGAGTTGTGGCGCCAGGGCGAACATCACGCGTTCCGCCAGCAACAGACCGCCGGTCAGGTCCAGGTTTTGACGCATGCGCGCTTCATTGACCTGCAGGCCAGCCAGTACGCGCGAGGTCAGTTCCAGCACGCCCTGACACATCACGCACAGTTCCGGCACCCAGGCCCATTCCATCTGCACCGACGACCAGTCGCGCTCGTGTTCGTTGTAAACCAGCGTATCCATCGCCACGGCGACCTGTGCCTGCGTCAGACGGGCCAGGGTCAGAATCGATTCGCAAAGCATGGGGTTGCGCTTCTGCGGCATGGTGCTGCTACCCACCTTGCCGGACGCGTGGGGCTCCTCCACTTCGTCAAAGCCGGTCTTTTGCAATTCGATGATTTCATTCGCGATGCGTCCGCAGAGCGCGCCGGTCATTCCCATAACCACGGCGCACTCGACTGGATTGTCGCGCGAACTGTGCCAGGCGATCGGCGGGACCCTCAGGCCAAGTTCGGCCATCAACGCTCGCTGGACGGCCAGGGCGTCTACGTCTCCCTCCCCCATGCCGGCCAGTGTGCCAACCGCCCCGCCGAACTGGCCCATCAGCGAACCCTCGCGCGCCCGCAACAGCCGACCCCGGTGGCGTTTCAGTTCCGCCAGCCAGCCGGCTACCTTGAAGCCAAAGGTGATCGGCAGGGCTTGCTGGCCATGGGTGCGGCCAGCCATGGCTGTGGCCCGGTGGCGTTGTGCGAGGTCCGCAAGGATGCCGGCAAGATCGGCCGTGGTCTCATCAATGAGCGCCAGCGCGTCGCGCAATTGCAGGATGGTGGCCGTGTCCATCACGTCCTGGGTGGTCGCCCCCCAATGCACCCATCGTCCGGCATCGCCCTCACAGCGCCCGGCAAGCTGCCAGATGAGCGGCACCAGGGGGTGGACTGTGCGGTCGATGCCCTCGCGAATGGACTCCAGGTCAAGGTGTTCCGCCCGCGCCTGACGAGTAATCTCGTCCGCCGCCTCCACTGGAACGAGCCCCAGGCTCGCCTGGGCCCGCGCCAGAGCCGCCTCGTAATCCAGCCAGCGTTGCAGCAGCGCGCGTTCCTCAAAGAGAACGCGCATGCGGGCGGACCCGAACAAACCGCCAAACAGGACCGAGTCTATGACGTTGACTGGCATGCGCTCCCTGTTCCCGGCTCCCCTGGCGCGGCAGGACCCCATCGCCATTTCGCCGGTTTGTGCTATACCTGACGGCAACATGATAATGGCCGCAACGGCGTCCTGCCAGACGTCAGCGGCGGGGACGGAGACCTCATGCTCAAGGCTTGCTGGCACTTCAGCTTCACTGTGAGCGACGTCGAACGCTCGATCGCCTTTTACCGCGACCTGCTGGGCATGCGCCTTGTGCACCGTCAGGAACAGGCCAACGAATACACAGCGCGCCTGGTCGGTTACGAGAACGCCCACCTCAGGGTGGCGCAACTGACCATTGACGACATGCCGAACTCGCGCTCGGGCCACCTGCTGGAACTGGTGGAATACGTCCATCCGCACTGCGAGGCGACCGATACGGCCATCTGCCGTCCCGGGACGGCGCACATGGCCTTCGAGGTCAGCGACATTCACACCGACTATGCGCGCCTGCTGGCCGCCGGCGTGCACTTCAATTCCCCGCCCAACGCCATCACCAGCGGCATCAACAGGGGCGGCTACACCTGCTATTTTCGTGACCCCGACGACATTACGCTGGAAATGGTGGAGATGCCCGCGCGTTGAAGTGCGGAAAGAAAACGCCCGCGAAGGCGGACGTCTTGTGCCCCATAGGGGACTCGAACCCCTGTTTTGGCCTTGAGAGGGCCACGTCCTGGGCCGCTAGACGAATGGGGCAGCGGTGGGCCGGAGTCTAGCGTTCCTCCTTGTCATGTCAAGGTGGAGAGATCGCATTTCCCGCAAAGGGCCCAGGGACAGGCAAGAGTCGACAGTTTTGCCGGATCGTTGTTTTGCCAGATTTTAAAGGCATGTTATGATTCGCCAGAGAAACGTCTTCATGAGCAGTGACCGTTGCCGATTGCCGGGCCGTCACTGTCTGTATGGAGACCTGAAACGAGGATTGGTACAGGAGGAGATATGATGATCCGTCGCAGTTTGCTCGTAGTGCTTGCGCTCCTGCTGCTCACCGCAGTTGCCGGTGTGCAGGCCCAGGACGCAGTGGGCATCACCATTCGTTGCAAGGCCAGCCCACCGGAAGAGGACTGGCGCTGCAACAGTTTCGCCGAGGTCGAGGAACAGGTGGAGGCGGCCCTTGGAATCGCCATCGACCTGAATCTCATTCAGGACAACGCTGGCTGGGCCGACTACAAACAAGAATTCGTGCTCGCCTCCGAGGCGGGAGTCGCACCGGACATCATCCTGAGTGGTCACGAAGACATTGGCGCCTGGGCGACCGCCGGCCTTATCATCCCGCTGGATGACATGATTGGCATGCACGCCGAGTTTGAGGACATCGTCCCCACCCTGTGGGACTCGCACAAGCTGGGCGACACGATCTATGGCATTCCGCAGGATGCAGAGGCGCGTCCCGTCTTTTACAGCAAGTTGCTGCTGGGTGACCTGGGCTGGAGCGATGAAGACATTGAATCGCTGCCGGACCGCGTGATTGCCGGTGAGTTTACCTTTGCCGACATGATTGCCACGGCGCAGGAAGCGATCGACGAGGGCGTGGTCGACGAGGGCAACGGTTTCTGGCACCGCCCAAGCAACGGCCCCGACTTCCTCTATTACTACTACGGTAACGGCGGAGCCGTGCTGGATGACATGGGCGGTCTGGTCGTAGACGGCGCTGCGCTGCTGGCCACCTATGAACTTCTGGGCGGCCTGACCGAGAGCGGCGTCATGCGCTCCGACCTCATCGGCGTCGACTGGAACGAGGTCTGGCACCCAACCGTGGCCCAGGCCGACACCGTACTCTTCGTTGCTGGCGGCACCTGGAACTGGCCCAACTGGGCGATCAACTACGTCGCCGACCAGGGCGGAGACGCCTACCTCTTCGAGAACATCGGCCTGACCCTGATCCCTGCGATGGGCACTGGCTCAGCCATCACGCTGACCCATCCGCTGACCTACATGATCAGCAGCGGCAGCGATAATCCGGACGTGGCTCTGGCGCTGATCGCCGCCATCACCACACCGGAACACAACAACAAGCACGCCATCGACAGCTTCCACCTCGGCATCCTTAACGCGCAGCTGGAATCCGAGGCCTACGCGAACAACCGTCTGTTGAGCAGCGCCCACTACATGCTGGACCACACCACTGCGCTGCCCAACCATCCGGGCTGGAACGCCTGGTCCAATGCCTATTTCGTGGGCATTCAGGCTGTCGAGACCGGTGAGGTCACACCGGAGGGGGCGGTGGACATCGCCATCGCACAGATGACCAACGAACTGGGCGACGGCATCACCGTCCGCTAGTTCGACCAAATGTCACAGCAGAAGACCGGAGCGGGGGCGGCTGACGCAGCCCTCGCTCCCGGGCAATCTCTGGCCCGCAGCCGCAGACGTTCCCTGCAGGCCAATTTGACGGCCTACGGCTTCATGGCGCCGGCAGGACTGCTGGTGCTGCTGTTCTTCTTCCTGCCAGTGCTTATCGTGCTCTACCTGAGCCTGACCAACCTTGCCAGCGCCAACTTCACCTCCAACCTGGCGGAGATGGAATTCATCGGGTTGCGCAATTTTCAAACCTTGCTGAACGACCAGTTTGCCAAAAAGATCTTTTTCAACACCATCTTTTACGTTCTGTCCACCCTGGCGCTGTTCAACGTGACGGCAGCGCTCATCGTTTCCCTGCTTACGGCCCACATCAACCGGCGCGCCGGTTTCATCTTCCGCGCCCTCTGGATATTGCCGCGCATCACAACCTCAACCGTCTACATTCTGATCTGGCGAAGAATGATGGCCGAAGCGCCCTTTGGCATCATCAATCAGGTTAACACTGCCCTGGGCTGGCCCACCTGGAATTACGGCTCGGAAAACCCCTGGGTTTTCGTGATTTTGGTCAATGGTTTCATCGGTATCTCGTTTGGCATGATCATTTTCACCTCGGCCATCGAATCGATCCCGAAAGACCTGATGAATGCCTCTCTGGTTGATGGTTCCAGCTATCTGCAACGAATTCGCCACGTCACACTGCCACTGCTGCGCTGGCCCCTGCTCTTCGTCGTGACTTACCAAAGTCTTTCATTGCTTACTTCCTTCGAGCAAATTCTTTTGCTGACCGACGGCGGCCCCGGTCTTTACCGAACGGAAGTTTGGGCCCTGACGGCCTTTCACCGCGCCCTGTCCAACTATTTCGGCAATACGCAGTGGGGTTACGGATCGGCCTTTGCTGTCGTGCTGGTCATCATCGGCGTCGTTCTGGCGGTCGTCTACATGCGCGTCTTCCGCTTCGATGAACTGGTCGCCGAACCGAGAATTGAGGTGCTTTGATGGCGGCGGCAGGGGCGCTGACGAACATTAATACAGATTCAATGTCCGGCCGCTTGCTGCTTGCCCTGCGGAACGGACTGCTGGCGGCGCTGGCAATGGCTCTGCTGGCATTCCTTTTCCATTCACTGCTGCGCCCCATGATTGGCTCGGCTCTGGTTGAAGAGACCCTGACGATCACGCTTTCACGGCTGTTTCTGGTGTTGCTGCCGATCGCAGCGTATCTGGCTGCCGGAACGGCGGTCCGCAACATGGAAGAACGCCACAAGGCGCTGATTCTGGCGCTGGTCGCAGTTACCGCGGTCTATGCCCTGGTGGTTGGCGCCCAGGCCCTTCTGGGCGCCGGCCCATTCGCGCCCAGACCCTCCCTGCAATTCAGCGCGCGCCAGACCGATGAGGGCATCCTGGTTGAAGCCCTCGAAGCCGGCGGCGCTGCCGAGCTGGCAGGCCTGCAACCAGGGGACATCATCACCGCCATCCGGCGGGACCAGGTGACCCTGACGGAGTTGAACCAGCGCGTCGGCCTGGCAGAGGAAGACGACCCCTTCAGGTTGCGTTACATCCGAAACGGGGAGCAGGACCAACTCACTGTTCGCGCCGTCCTGCAAACCGGCGTTGACAATTCGGCCATCGTCACCGGTCTGGTCATCGCGCTGGTCATCGCCTCCCTTTCCATCTACTGGCCCGGCCGCACCCTGCCCTATATCCTGCTGGCCGTCTCGCTCCTGCCCATGGTGGTCGGTTACCTGTGGCTCATCATCGCTACCTTTTCCTACCGCACGCGCGGGATTCTGCCGCTTGATGGCGCAGGGAACATTGGCGGCCTGACTATCGAAAACTGGGGCTTCCTGCTGGGTGAGGACATCGCCGGCCTGGAGTTCAGCATCTGGCAGGTCACGCTCAATTCCTTCCTGCTGGCTGTTCTGATGACAGCCGTGGTGCTGCTGGTGTCCTCCATGGCCGGCTACGCGCTGTCACGCATGAGCTTTGCCGGCCGAAAGTTCTTTCTCTCCTTCACGCTCATCCTGCACGGTTTTCCCGCGGTCACGCTGCTAATCCCGATCTTTTTCATTCTGCTGAACCTGGGCAATCTGCCGCTGATCGGCCAGCTCATCGGCTTCAACACCCTGGGAGGTATCGCCCTCGTCATGGTCGCCTTTGACCTGCCACTGGGAATCTGGTTGATGAAAGGCTTCTTCGACCACATTCCATGGGACATGGAGCGTTCCGCCCTCATTGACGGCGCGTCGCGCTGGCGCGTGTACCGCGAGATCGTCCTGCCGCAGATTCGCCCGGGCTTGCTGGCTCTGGGAATTTTCGCCTTCATTGGCGGCTGGAACGCCTTTCTCATTCCGCAGACCTACAGTATCGGCGCAGGCACCGTGAACCTGCCGGTCTTTCTGAATGAACTGATTGATGAGACCGCGCCAGTGGACTGGAACCAGGTGGCGGCCGTGGGCTTGTTTCAGTTAATTCCGATCTTCATATTCTTTGTATTCGCCCAGGAATACCTGCTGAACATCTACGCGGGCGGGACCAAGGGCAGTTCCTGAGGGGTCCGACATGGAAGTCGAACTGACCAACCTCTCCAAGAAATTCGGCGACGTCGTCGGCGTTGAAGCCCTCGACCTGGATATCCGTGACGGAGAGTTCGTCGCTTTCCTCGGCCCTTCCGGCTGCGGCAAGACGACCACCCTGCTGATGTTGGCGGGCATATACAGGCCAACGACCGGCACGATCCGCTTTGGCGACAGGATTGTCAACCAGTTGCAGCCAAGAGACCGCAACATAGGCATGGTCTTTCAGAGCTACGCGCTCTACCCCCACATGACGGTATTTGGCAACATCGCCTACCCCCTGAAGCTGAAGAAGGTGCCACGTCAGGAACAGCAGCGGCGCGTGGAAGCCGCGGCGGAAACCATGGGTATCGCCCACCTGCTGGACCGACGGCCAGGTCAGCTTTCAGGTGGCCAGCAGCAACGCGTCGCCCTGGGACGGGCGCTGGTTAAGGAACCTGACATACTGCTCTTCGACGAACCGCTGTCCAATCTGGACGCGCGCCTGCGTCTGACCATGCGCGGTGAAATTCGTTCGCTGCAAAAGCGACTGGGCATCACAGCCATCTACGTCACTCACGACCAGGTGGAAGCCCTCACCATGGCGGACCGCATCGCCGTCATGAACCTGGGTCGACTGCAGGCCTTCGCCACACCCGACGACCTCTACGAGCGTCCTCCAACAAAATTCATCGCCGGTTTCGTCGGCAATCCGCCCATGAATTTCCTGGAAATCGAATTCGCGCAAGAGAATGGCGCAATGCAGTTGCGCAGCGAGTCCCTCGAACTCGGCCTGCCGCCTGAATTTGCCGCCGCAGCGGCGGCCGCAGATGGCGCGGTGACCTTTGGCATTCGGCCCGAAGACATCAGTCTGGATGACTACGGACCGGTCAGCGGCGAGGTGTTTGTGGTCGAGCCGCTGGGCCGCGACGACCTGCTGGACATCATCGTCGGCACGGAGCATTTCCTGCTGCTGGCAGACCCCAAACGCAAGTCCCGTGCCGGTGATCGCGTGCGACTGAGCTTTGATATGACCCGCGCCCACTTCTTTGATCCTCGTAGCGAACTCGCGTTGTCCTGGAAGTGAAGTCACCAGGCGTCCGGACGTCGGACAATCCTGATACCAACAAAACAAATGACGCAAGCCAGGTGTCGCCGCAGCATGTGGCGCTAATCCTTGGCGTCGGCATTTTTCTGGCCCTCTTCAGCGACACGGCGATGTATATCGTGCTGCCGGTCAACATGGAAAAGGCGGGGATCCTGCTCGGCCAGGTCGGCCTGATGCTCGCAGCCAATCGTCTGGTGCGTATTCCGCTCAACGGGCCGGGCGGTCTGCTGATCGAGCGGCTGCCGCGTCGCCGCGTGCTGCTTGCCGCCCAATTGATCGGCGTTGTTTCATCCCTGTGTTATTTGCTGGCGGGTTTCTGGCCACTGCTAATCGGTCGCATGCTGTGGGGTGTCTCCTGGGTCGGTCTGTGGATTGCGGGCTCCGCAGCACTGCTGGACGTGGCGCCGGCCGAGTCGAGGGGGGTTCTGTCGGGTCGATTCCACCTGTGGATCTTCGCCGGTTTCGCGGGCGGCTCCCTGGTCGGCGGCCTGCTCAACGACTGGCTTGGGTATGACGGGACATTTTTTGTTTGTGCCCTGTTGGGCCTGCTCGCCTGGCTACTGTGGCTGTGGAAGTTGCCCGAGACCTCAAGCCGGGTCCAGGCCACGCCGTCCCGGGAGACCACCGACCGTCCCGCTGATGACACATGGCACGTTCGCTGGTTGCCGCTCATCACCGCCATGCTACTCATGGCGCTCAACTGGATGGTCTATCTGGGTTTCATCAGCACGACCCTGACCCTGCTGCTCATGGAAAAGGTCGGGGAGTCTCTAAAGGTCGGTTCCCTGTTGCTGCCGCTGACCACCCTGAGCGGGGCCGCCTTCGCCAGCAAGCACGTACTCAGCATGGTGGCCTCCCCGCTCACCGGGAAGATTTCCGACCGCCTGGGCGATCGCTGGCGCATGATCGTTTTCTCCCTGCTGCTGGGAAGCGCCACGCTCGTTCTTGCGGCAGGAGCGGAGGGCCTGCTGGTCATCGCGGGCATCTTGCCCGGCGCGATTACCAACAGCATCCTGCAAACTCAGTCCACGGCGCTGGTGGGTGACCTGGTCCCGTCCCGGCGGCGCCCCCGCGTGCTGGGCTGGTTCACCACCGTGGCCGACAGCGGCAGTGCGCTGGGCCCACTGCTGGCCTACGCCTTCATCAGCAATGGCTGGTCGATCTCCAGCATCTTGCTGCTGGCTGCCGCCCTGCTGGCGCTGATGGCGCCCTGGACCGCCTGGATCGCCTTCCGCGAACGACGCGCGCCGGCCTTCGCCTGAATGACAGTGCCCGACGCACCCGCTATAATCCGCCCAAAATTTACTTGTGAGGTCCTGTGCCAGTCCCGAAACTTGATGCCTTCATTCAACCATTGCTTGACCTTGCCGCGGACGGCGAAAGCCACACCCTGCGGGAAGCCGAAGAGTTTCTGGCGCGCGAGTTCCGGCTGGCACGGCGCGAACGCAACGAGTTGACGGCCGGCGGCGCGCAAACCCGCCTGCGCAGCCGCATGAACTGGGCCAATACCAGCCTCAAGCGGGCCGGTCTGCTGGAAAGCGCCGGGCGCGGACAGTTTCGCATCACGGATGAAGGGCGCCGGGTGCTGGCCAGCACAAGAGGGCCGATCGACAAGAAGTACCTCCTGCGTTATCCCTCCTTCGCCGCCTTCTCACGGCCGGCATTGAAGTCCGCCCGCAGCCAGCCCGGTCGAAGGCCCCTGCCCATCTGGGACGAAGAAGACCTGCAGATGCTGCAGGACCGACAGTCGCGCGGCGCCTTGTATTCGCCGCGTCAACAGTTGCGCCAGGTCCTGCAAATGGTGTTGACCCGCATGCGCAGCCAGTTTGACGACGACCTGCTGCTGCGCCTGACTGGCGCGCTGCCGGAAGTCTTTGAACGCACGGTGCTTGAGCTGTTGCTGGCGCTAGACTTTGGCCAGCTGGACGGGGAGCGCGAGCGCATCGTCGTGCAGCAGCGCAATGAGCAGGGCTTTGCCGGCATCATCCAGAGTCGCGTGACGGGGGATCCCACGCCAGGATTTCTGGCGCTCTGTCTTGATCCCCTGCTCCTGCTGGACTGGCGCGCGTTGCATGCCAGCGGCCTGAAAGTGCCTGGCCGGGACGGTTGCAAGGGTATCCTGATTTCCAGCGCCCGCTTTGCTGGCGACATTCTTACCGCCAGCGGGCCGGGCGGAGACCATGACCTGCAGTTGCTGGACGGCAAGCAACTGGCTGCGCTGATGATCGAGCATGGCCTCGGCGTTCAGCCGGAGCAATACTTCTCCACCTACGCACTTGACGCGGACTACTTTGAACAAAACTGAGAAACAACTGCAGCGTATCGGGGCTGTGGGCGCGAAGGGACTCGAACCCCTGACCTCACGGATGTGAACCGTGCGCTCTAACCAGCTGAGCTACGCGCCCCGTAAAGACTGGCGGCAGTCTACCATGCGGTCTGGCGGCGGGCAAGTTTCCCTGGTGGCACGGTCAATCGGCGCAGTTGCCCTGCTCGTCCTGCTGCTCTGTGCCTGCCAGATGCGCAATGCCGTCCTGACCCTCAATCCCCTTTCACCAGCAGGGTCAACCCTGGCGCTAACCCCGACTGTTCCGGCAGCGAACGGCTGGCAGGAGCTGGCTCCGGGCCTGGAGTTGCATCGCTCGCTGGCAACCGGCTCCCTCTTCGGCCAGGCAAACGCCCTGCGTGTCGCCCCTCATCTGTTTGAGTTGCGCGCGCACTATGTGCCGGGCGAGGCGCGAACGCTCGACGCCTGGCTGACTGCGCTACCCGGCGTCACGGCCTTCATCAATGCCAACTTCTTCGACCGCGACCTGCGCATCAATGGCCTGCTGGTCGCTGACGGCGTTTCACATGGTCACCCGTGGCTCAGCCGCGGCGGCACCTTCCTGCTGCGGGACGGTTTGCCCGTTCTTCTACCCAATTCGGAGCGGCCCTGGGGTTCAGGGGTTCTCCGGCAGGCGGTGCAGGGCTTTCCCATGCTGGTGCTGGCCGGCCAGCCCGCCTACCGTCGCAGCGGGCCTCCGGCGCGGCGCAGCGTGGTGGCGCTGGACCGCCAGGGTCGCGTCCTTCTGCTGGCGACGCCGCTGCTGGGCCCTTCTTTGGCGGAAATGGCCGCCTGGCTGGCCTCATCCGATCTTGAAATCGAAAGCGCGCTCAATCTGGATGGCGGCGGCTCCACGATGTTCTACGTCTACGCCGCCGTGCCCCTGCGCCTGCCCTCGCTGGACCCGGTGCCGGCGCTGCTGGCTGTGTGGCAGGTAACTTAACCTATTTCGTAAGTGTTTTGTTCGCCAAGACAGATAGATTTACAATCTGGATGTAGAATCCCGGATAGTGGAGCAAGCCGTATGACCATGCCAACGTGGCAAGACATCTTGCTGCCCTTTCTTCAATCGATTGAGAAAGGCGATTCGCGGCGACTCCTAATCATTACTGAAGACATGATTGAACACTTTGACTTGACAGATGAGGAACGCAAGGAAAGGCAAAAGAACAATCAGAGGAAGATTCATAACAACGTATCCTGGGCATCTACACATCTTTTCAAAGCGGGTTTAATTCGGAGACCTAGCAAAGGAAATGTGCAAATCACTGATGAAGGACACAGATTTCTCATCACTAGGCCCAATTCTGTTTCAATCAAGACTCTTGCTAAGTTTCCTTCCTATGCTCAATGGCAGACCAATCTAAAGCGAAAACGTGGATCAGTTGAACCAGCAAACAAGCAGGGGAACGAAACACTTGAACAGAAACTGAATCCCGCTGATGCAATTGACGTCAATTTGAAGCTTCTACAAGAGCAATTGGTAGATGACTTACTAACCAATATCCTGGACAAACCTTCAGACTTCCTGGAGCGAATTGTTTGTGAAATTATGGAAGCGATGGGTTACGGTCAAGCAGAAGTAACGGGACGGAGCGGTGACGGTGGAATTGATGGCATAGTGAAGCAGGATCAAATTGGATTCGAACGAATCTATCTCCAAGCAAAACGCTACAAAGATCAGCCGGTTAGAAGTCCTGAAGTCCGAGAGTTCATAGGCAGTCTTCCTCCCGGAGGTAAAGGTGTCCTTTTCACCACTTCTGAGTTTACAAAGGACGCATTTGAGGCGATCAACTCTGCTCATGATAAGAGCTTGGTACTAATCGAGGGCAAAGAACTTGCAAATCTCATGGTTGACAACAACGTAGGTGTTAGCGTCCAGTCTTCAATAGACTTGAAAATAGTTGATTCTGATTATTTCAATCCAGAAGGCTGACAAACTGCACTTAGCCAGTCTACACCGGCTCCAGCGCCAGTTCGTGCAGGGCGATGACCGCCTTTTCGTGATTCGCCTCATCGACCACAAAGGAGATGCTGCATTCCGACGCGCCCTGGGCGATAGCCACCACGTTAATCGCCTGCGCGCCCATGGTCGTGAATACGCGCCCGGCGATGCCCGGCGTGCCGCGCATGCCGGAGCCGACCGCGGTCAGGATCACGACGTCCTCCAGCAACTCCACATGCTCGATCAGACGATGGTCGATCTCGTCCGTGAATTCGCCTTGCAGGGCGTGCTGCACAGCGTGGGCCCGATCATCCAGCACCACGAAGCAGAAGCTCTGCTCGGAAGAGGCCTGCGAAATCATCAGGATGTTGGCCCCGACGCGCGCCGTGGCCAGGAAGGCCCGGCCGGCGATGCCCGGCACGCCCATCATGCCACTGCCCGACACGGTCAACAGGCCCACGTGCGGTACGCTGGTCACGGCCTTGATGACCGTCGCGCTGGGCGCGCTCTGCGACGCGATCAGGGTGCCTTCATGCGTCGGGTTGAAGGTGTTGCGCACACGCAGCGGGATGTTGCGTTCCTGCACCGGCTGCACGGTGCGTGGATGCAGCACCTTCGCGCCATAGAAGGCCAGTTCCCCAACTTCCTGATACGACACTTGCGACAACACGCGGGCGCGCGGGTCGATGCGCGGGTCGGTGGTCATCACGCCGTCCACGTCCGTCCAGATGATCAATTCGTTGCAGTGACAGGCCGCCGCGATCAAGGCCGCGCTGTAGTCACTGCCGCCCCGCCCCAGGGTCGTGGTGGCGCCCTCCGGCGTGCGCCCGATGAATCCGGTGATGACCGGCAACTCCCCCCGCTCCAACGCCGGCAGCAACACGCGGTCCATGCAGACCTGGGTGCGGTTGAATTCAACGTTGGCGTTTTGGTGTTGGTCGTCGGTGACGATCAGATGGGTCGCGTCGTATTGCCGGGCCGGAACGCCAGGCCCGCACAGGGCCGTGGCAATCACCCGGCTACTGAGACGTTCGCCCAACGCCAGGATTAGGTCGTGGACGCGTGGCGTCAGTTCAGCGACGACGGCAAGGGCGCCGCACAGGTCCTCGAATTCCGCGACCAGGGTATCCACTTCACGTTGCGCGATTTCGCGCTGCGCGCCCTCCGTCACCAGCGCCTGAAGCACTTCAGCATGGCGCTGCCGCAATTCCCGCGCCGTTTCCTGCCAGACGCCCCGCCTGCCCTCCGCCGCAGCCTGCGCCGCCGTTGTCAGGAGGTCGGTCACGCCCGCCATGGCGGAGACCACGGCAATCACCTGGCTGCCAGATTCGAAGCGCGTGTACAAAATGTCAATCACCTGCCGGATGGCGTCGGCGGAACCCACCGACGTGCCACCGAATTTCATCGTGATACGCTGCATGTCAGGCCTTTCACAATCCGCAACAAAAAAGCGTGTGGGAAATTTCCACACGCTCGCGTCCCTGTGACTGTTGTCAGCGTCAGGACGGGCAGAAATCCCTGCGCGCAAGTGCTGCGCCGGTAGTCGTGCCCGTCATCATCATCGCGCCAGACAACGTCATTTGCCCGTTCCTGTTTCGACGGCGCGAAGGGTAGCGGGTGTCAACCATACTGTCAAGCGTGTTTTGTCGACCCTGCCGCGCTTCAACAGTATGCTTGACGCATGTCCCCTGTTTTGCGCAAGCGATTGACGCCGGGCGGCCTGCAAGACGTGGCTTGCAAAGCAGAGTCCCTGCAGCAGGCCGCCGACAGCGAGCCCGGGGGCGTTTACACAGTCAGCAATACACAGCGTGGCCGGCGCGTCCTGCATCTGGACGCGCACCTGGACCGCCTTGAAGATTCCGCCAGGCGCGAGGGTTTCCCGCTGCATCTGGATCGGGGTCGCTTGCGTATGGCCTTGCGCAGCATGCTGGAAGAGGCCGACTACCCGGAAATGCGCTTTCGACTGAATGTGCCGCGTTTCACGCCGGACGAGATGCTCATCACGATTGAACCCTGGCGCGCGCTGCCGTCGTCGCTGTATCGCGAAGGGGTGTGTTGTGTCACCGTTGCAGGGCTGACGCGCCAGAACCCGCGCGCCAAGGACAGCGCCTGGTTGCAGCAACGCGGCCACTTCAGATTACCCCCTGACTGTTACGAAGCGCTGTTGCTGGCCGCCGACGGCACGCTGCTTGAAGGGCTGGGCAGCAACTTCCATGCCGTGCTGGCAGGTGAATTGCGCACAGCCGGGTCGGGAGTCCTGGCCGGCATCACACGCAACATTGTGCTACAAATTGCGCCGGATATCCTTCCGGTAAGACTGTCAGGTGTGAAACTGGACGATCTGCCCGCGCTGGAGGAAGCCTTCCTGAGCAGCAGCAGTCGCGGCCTCTTGCCGGTGGTCAGGATTGATACGCAGTTCATTGGCAGCGGGAAACCCGGCCCGGTCACGCTCGCCCTGGGCGAGGCCTTTGAGCGCTACCTGGTGCAACATCTCGAAGCCCTGTAGGTCAGGTCACCGGCTCGCGAAAATCATATATCCCGTCACGAATGGCCCAGCGACGCCCACTTTCAAACGAGACCATGTTGTCGCCCTGGCGCTGCAGGCCTTCGCCACTGTACGGGCAGCGCAAAAAGGAGTCGCCAGCGCACTGGACGCCCGCGTGCTCTTGCCTGGTCGCTCGCACGAAGACACTCGGGCTCCACAGCACCCCACTGTACTGTAGCAGGCTGTCCGTGCGCACCAGCAACCCCGTTGGCAGGGTGTTCTTCAGCAAACCCAGGCGCAGCCAGGAGACCGGCAGGCGTCGATCGATATGAAATCCGACCGCCGCCAGTTGCTGTCGCATGTATTCCGGGTGGAAATCGAAGTTGAGTTCGACGAATTCCAGCGGTTCCAGCGTATAGGGACTCCATTTTTGCAGCCCCAGCGCATGGCGCAGGGCGGACTTCAGGTGGCGCTTGCTGGCATGTTCCAGCACCAGGGTGCCTTGCTCCGCCATCACTCGCGCCATCTCTGCCAGGGCCCCTGGCACGTCGGGCAGGTGATGCAATACGCGGATCGTCGTCGCGGCATCAAAAGCGCCGTCGCAAAAGGGCTGCCGACACACATCCGCGGCGACGTAGAGGAAACGTTCGTCACGGCCCAGGTTGCGCTGCGCGTCCTGCAAATGCGTGAGCGAATAATCCAGCAGGACCACGCGGTCGAAGCCCCGGTATTCCGGCGTCAAACGTCCGTAGCCGGCCCCAACCTCCAGCAGCCGACGGCCCGTCAGGGGCAACAGTCTCCTCAGGGCGACGCGTTCAACCTGGTCTTCGTAGACGCGATTGGCGTCTTCCCAGAAGTCGTGACGGTAGCGCGAGCCTTCGTAATCGATGATGTCCGGACGCGGCGCGCCGCCCTCGGGGTTCATCGGGCCGTTTCAGGTTCCAGACCTGCTTCGCGGCGCAGTTGCGGGACCTTGTCACAGCGCTCCCAGGGCACGTCAAGGTCGTCGCGCCCGAAGTGACCGTAGGCCGCCACCTGCCGAAATTGCGGCTGGCGCAAATTTAGCTCCTGGATGATTGCCGCCGGTCGCATGTCAAAGTGTCGCTCAATCAGACCAACCAACTCCTGGTCCGCCAGCAGGCCCGTGCCAAAGGTCTCCACGGCCAGGGAAGTTGGTTCCGCCCGGCCGATGGCGTAGGAGACCTGCAACTCGAATCGACTGGCAAGGCCCGCGGCGACGACGTTTTTGGCGGCATAACGCGCCATGTAGGCGGCGCCTCGATCAACCTTGGTGCCATCCTTGCCGGAAAAGGCGCCTCCACCGTGCCGGGCCACGCCGCCGTAGGTGTCAACGATGATTTTCCGCCCGGTCAGGCCGGCATCGCCATGCGGCCCGCCGGTCACGAAGCGGCCAGTCGGATTGATGTGAATCTTCGTGTCGGCATCGAGCATCTGCGCCGGAATAGTTCTTCGAATGACGACGTCCTTCAGTTGACGATGAAGGAATTCCTGGCTGATGTCGTCACTGTGCTGGGCCGAAAGCACGATGGCCTCAACGCGCCTCGGCTTGCCGTAAGTGTACTCAACGGTGACCTGGCTTTTGCCGTCCGGACGCAACCAGGGGAGTTCGCCGCTCTTGCGCACGGATGACAGCTGCCGCGACAATCTGTGCGCCAGCGAAATGGTGAGTGGCATCAGTTCCGGCGTCTCGTCGCAGGCGAAGCCAATCATCATCCCCTGGTCACCTGCGCCATCCCGGTCAACTCCGGCGGCGATGTCGGCCGACTGCCCGTGCAGCGAAAGCAGCACGCCGCAACTCTCGCTGTCCAGACCGCTGGCCGCGTCCGTGTAGCCGATCTCGCGAATGGTCTGGCGAACGACAGCGGCGATGGCTTCCTGGCTCACCGGCGCGCGCGTGCTGATCTCACCCATGACCAGCACCAGGCCGGTGGTCGTGGCCGTTTCGCAGGCGACGCGCGCGTAGGGGTCCTGCGCCAGCATCGCATCCAGAATGGCATCCGAAATCTGGTCGCAAATCTTGTCCGGATGGCCTTCCGTCACCGACTCCGATGTGTAGAGAAATGATGGCGAGTTGACGAAAGACAGACTGGACAAGGCGTGCCTCCGGTCAGGCGGTCGGCGGCACTATAGCACAGCCCGCAGCACTGCGGCAATTCAGCCGATCAGTTCGCCGTTGCCGGAACGACCCAGCAAGACATGAAACTCACTGCGCGCCGCCGGGTTTTCCCGAAAAGTGCCCAGCATGCTGCTGGTCGTCATGCTGGCCTCGTGTTTCTTGACGCCGCGCATCACGGAGCAAAAGTGCATACCCTCGACCACCACAGCCACGCCATGAGGCGTCAGTACAGACGAGAGAAAGTCCGCGATCTGGCGCGTCATACGCTCCTGCACCTGCAGCCGCCGGGCGTACATGTCCACTATGCGGGGAATCTTGGAAAGGCCGACGATCCTGCCCTGCGGGATGTAAGCCACGTGGGCTCGTCCAACAAAGGGCAGCAAATGATGTTCGCACAGACTGTGGAAGGCAATGTCACGCACGATTACCATGTCGTCGTGGTCAACTTCAAAAATGGCGTCGTTGATCAGTTTCACCGGGTCAACACGATAACCGGAGGTCAGTTCCGCCCAGGCGCGGGCCACCCGGTCCGGCGTGGCGACCAGCCCCTCGCGAGCGGTGTCCTCCCCGATTGACTCCAGCAGCGCCGTTGTGGCTGCCACGATTTTCGCATGATCGATTCCGGCTGCCGTGGCAGGGCCCGCAAGCTTGCCGTTGTCGGCGATCTGTGAGGAAAACTCCGTCTTTGGCATGTGCCCTGGCGGCGCTTCCAAGTCTTCAAGGTGTTCGCTCATTTGCGCTGCTTTCCGGATCTGCACTGATGGCCCAGGTGAAGGTAATGTTAACATAACACCGATTTATGGATTTCGGCAGACCGTATACTGTGAGGACCGTGAGAAGTGGACGTCATCGAGATTGACAACCTGCGACTGCGCTGCGTCATCGGCTTCAGCCCCCATGAACGCCGGGACCGCCAGGACGTCGTCATCAGCCTGCGTCTCGGATGCGACATGCGTGCCGCCTCACTCAGCGATGATCCGGACGATGCCCTGAACTATCGCAGCCTGACCAAGGACGTCATTCGACTGGTGGAAGGCTCCAGCTGGCAACTACTGGAAACCCTGGCGTCCGCTATCGCGCGCGTTTGCGTGGTGGAACATGACGCGCAGTGGGTGCAGGTGCGGGCCCACAAGCCTGGCGCCCTGCGCTTCTCGGACTCGGTTGGCGTTTGCATCGAACGGGTGCGGAGGGACTTCGAGCGTGACTGACCACGTCGTGTGGTTGTCGCTGGGCAGCAACATCCAGCCCCGGGCAAACCTTCGCGCCGCCCTCCGGATGTTGCGTAAGGCTTGCAAAGTCGAGCTCTGTTCCCCCGTTTACCGCACAACAGCCCGTGGTGACAGCAACCAGCCGGACTTCCTCAACATGGCCGCTCGCGCCCGGACATGGCGGCACCCTGCCGACTTCCATGGCAATGTCATCCAGATCATAGAGAAACAGCTGGGACGCCGCCGCGTCCCGGGTAACCGCAATGCCGCGCGAACCATCGACATTGACATCGCTCTCTGGAACGAAGAGAGCCTTGAGTTTGGCGAGCCGCCGCGCCAGGTGCCCGACCCGGACATCCTGCGTTACACCCATGTTGCCCGGCCGCTCGCGGCGCTGGACCCCGACTACCGACATCCGCTCACTGGCCAGCCCCTGCGGGAAATCGCCGAGGCGTTGGGAACAGATGGAATCCGGCAACTGCAAAAGGGCCTGGCCGAGGGCAATGATGAACTCTCGCCATAGGGCCTGGTTCAGGTACAATGAACGTGACAACCGGCGGCGGGGAGCGCCATGAACCTGCTGGAATACGTCAACATTCTGCTGCGGCGCGGCTGGATCATGCTCTTGCTGGCACTGGTCGCCGCGGGCAGCGCCCTGTGGCTGGGAAGTCAGCAGTCACCCGTCTTCCGCGCCACCCAGCGGGTGTTGATGCAGCCCACTCGCGCCGATTTCGGTCTCACTGAAGCCAGCAAGACCCTGCTGGGCAACCATGTCGCCTGGCTGGACAGCGAGTTTCGCGCAGCAGAGGTCATAGACCTTCTGCGACTGGACATGACGCCCAGGCATCTGCTCGGCCTGGTGACCATCGCCTCCGACCCACTTAACCTGACCATCCAGATCGACGTGGACCTTGGCGACGGCGACCTGGCCAATGACGTCGCGCGCGAGTGGGGCAACCTGCTCATCCAGTATCGCAACGAGGAAAACCAGAGCGCCCGCCGGGAGGACCACATCAACGCCCGGCTGCAGGACAATGCGCGTTACAGCCTTCTGCGCCCTCGGCCGGCGCTAAACGCCGCTGCCGGCGCCATTCTGGGCCTGATACTCGGCGGTGTAATGGTGCTGGTGCTGGAATACCTGGAAAGCAGTATCGTCCGCAACAGCGACGACATGGAGCGGGCGACGGGCATCAGCGTGCTCGCTACCATCCCGAACGCCGAAGGATAGACCATGGAACTTGTCACTATTCGCGATCCAGGCTCTGCGGCCGCCGAGGCTTATCGCACCCTGCGCACCAACCTGATGTTCAGCAGCGTGGACAGGCCGGTCAGCACCTTGCTGGTGACCTCTCCCGCGCGCCCGGACGAGAAAAGCATCGTACTCGCCAATCTGGCGGTAACCTTCGCCCAGGGCGGACACAGCACCATTCTGGTTGACAGTGACCTGCGCCGACCCGCCCAGCACGGGATTTGGGGTGCGGGCAACGAGCGCGGTCTGACGACCATGATGCTCGAGGAGTCGGCGCTCGCGGACCCGCCACTCGTCCCGACCGGCGTCGAAGGTTTGCAGCTTCTGCCCTCCGGGCCGCTGCCCCCGACTCCGGCGGACCTGTTGGGCGGCCAGCGCATGGGCGAAGTCATCGGCTTGCTGCGCGCGCGCGCCAGCTACGTGCTTTTCGACAGCCCCCCTGTGCTGGCGGTGACCGATGCCGCCCTGCTGGGTTCGCAACTGGACGGTGTGCTGCTGGTAGTCCGTGCGGGCCACACTCGTCGTGAACACGCTGCCCGGGCTCGCGAAGCGCTGGAACGCGTCCACGTGCGCATCGTGGGCGCCGTCCTCGACAACGCGCCACGCGCCAGCGTGGCCTCCAGCTATGCGGCTGCGGGTCAGACCGGAGCCTGAAATGAAAGGGCTGATCCTCAGTGGCGGCAGCGGCACGCGTCTGCGACCCCTGACCTATACCCGCGCCAAGCAACTTATTCCCGTCGCCAACAAGCCCATCCTGTTCCGGGTCATTGAGTCCTTGCGCGATGCCGGCGTGACTGATATTGGTGTCGTCATCGGCGCCACCGGGCCGGAGATTCGGGAAGCACTGGGAAACGGCGACCACCTGGATGTGCGCATCACCTGGATTCCGCAGCGTAGCCCGGACGGCCTCGCCCATGCCGTGCGAATTGCGCATGATTTCCTTGGCGACCAACGCTTCGTCATGTTTCTGGGTGACAACGTGATCGAGGGCGGCATTGGCGGCCTGATTGAGGACTTCACCGCCAACGACTGGAACAGCCAGATCGTGCTCAAGGAAGTGGCCGACCCACGAGCCTACGGCGTCGCTACCCTGCGACCGGACGGCAGCATTGAACGCCTCGTCGAAAAGCCGGCGCACCCCCCCACGAATCTGGCGCTGGTCGGCATCTACATGTTTGATCATCACATCCATCAGGCCGTCAGAGCTATTGAACCATCCGCGCGCGGCGAACTGGAAATTACCGACGCCATTCAGTGGCTGATCGACGCCGGTTTCCACGTCGCGCCGCACGTGCACGAGGGCTGGTGGATTGATACCGGCAAGGCGACCGACATGCTGGAAGCCAACAGTCACGCCCTCGCCGAACTGTCGCCGGTCATCGCCCCGGACTGCGCCATCGAAAACTCGGAGATCGATTCGCGCGTCAGTGTGCAGGCCGGCGCAAGAATACGCAACAGCGTTCTGCGCGGCCCCAGCATCGTCGGCTGCAACACTGTTATTGAGAACAGTTTCATCGGGCCCTTCACCAGCATCTATCATGATGTCTGCGTGCGAAACGCCGAAATCGAACGCAGCATCATTCTTGAGCACAGCAGCGTCTGCGATATCGCTGCCCGCCTGCAGGACGCGTTGGTCGGGCGACACGTCAGCGTCCGGCGCGCGGTCGGCAAGCCTCAGGCCCTGCGCATGAACCTTGGAGACCACAGCAGCGTATGGATCCCGTGATGACACCGGAAATCAGACTGATCGCGCTGGACCTTGACGGCACGCTTTACGACCCGCGCACCGGGATATCCCCTGTCAACCGCAAGGCGCTTGTCGCCGCTCGCGACGCCGGCATCGAAATCGTGCTGGCCACCGGCCGGACGCGGTGCTCGGCGCTCAACATCATTGAGCAACTGGGACTGGAATCGCCCGGAATCTACGTCCAGGGGCTGGTCACCCACAACGGCGATGGCAGTATCCGCAATCAGCAATATCTCGAGGCAGGGCTGGCGCGGGAGGTCGTGGAGCTCGTTGATGACGACATTGCCTTCATCGCCTATTCCGGCACGAAGACCTGGGTGCAACGTTTTGACCGCAACATCGAGTTGCTGGTCATGTATGGCGAACCCCGTCCCGGTCAGTGCGACTCTCTGGCGGAGTTGACGGGGCGGGTGCCGATAAACAAGTTCGCCGCCATGGACGTTGCGAACCCCGACAAAATGAACGCCCTGCGCGCCAGACTGGAAGAGGCCCTGGGCGACCGCGCGCAAGTGCTGCAGCCCGGTCTGACGATCATGGTGGAAATCCTGCCAACGGGGACCAGCAAGGGCGACGCACTCGGCACCTTGATTGAGGACATGGGGATTGCGCCGAAACATGTCCTGGCCTGTGGCGACGGCGAAAATGACATTGAGATGCTGGAACTGGCCGGCATTGGCGTGGCGATGGGCAACGCCGACGAAATGGTGCGCGCCGCAGCGGACTTCGTTTCCGCACCCTGTGATCAGGACGGTGTGGCACACGCGCTGGCGCACTTCCTGCCCGAAATCGTTCCACCTGGCCTGCTGCAGGATGGCGACGGATGAAGAACATCCTGGTCACGGGCGGCGCCGGCTTCATTGGCAGCGCCTTCGTGCGCCAGATGATCGCCCGCCACCCCGAACTGAACATCATCGTCCTCGACCTGCTGACCTACGCCGGCAACCTGAACAACCTGCTGGCCGTCAGCGATGAACCCAACTACCGCTTTGTGCAGGGAGACATAGCCTCCCGGTCGGACTGCGCCGTGGTCCTGAAAGAATACGCCATCGACACGGTCGTTAACTTTGCCGCCGAGAGCCACGTGGACCGCAGTATCCTGGAGCCGGACGCCTTCATTCGCAGCAACACGCTTGGGGTGAATGTGCTGCTGGACGAGGCCTGCCGGGCGGGGATCGGTCGATTTCTGCAGGTCTCAACCGACGAGGTCTACGGTGACGTTGCCCCCGGCGCCTTCTCGGTTGAAGATGACCCGATGCTGCCCAACAGCCCCTACTCGGCCAGCAAGGCCGGCGCAGAACTGCTGGTGCGGGCCTGGCGCGTCACTCATGGCCTGGACACCGTCATCACGCGCGGCAGCAACACCTTCGGGCCCTACCAGTACCCGGAAAAACTGATGCCCTTTTTCATCACCGAGGCCATCGACGGGCGGCCCCTGCCGCTCTACGGCGACGGGCAGCAGCAGCGAGACTGGCTTTACGTTGATGATCATGCCAGGGGCATCGCCTGCGCCCTGTTTCATGGAGAAAGCGGTCGGGTCTACAACATCGCCGGGGAACACCAGGCGCGCAATGTGGAAGTCACCCATCAAATTCTTGACCTACTTGAGAGACCGGCATCGCTGGTCCGCCACGTGCCGGACCGTGAAGGTCATGACCTGCGCTATGCCATGCGTTGTGAACGCCTTAAGGCGCTGGGCTGGCAATGCGAGCACAACTTCGAGGAAGCCGCCGCATCAACGGTGCGCTGGTATCAGGAGAACGAGTGGTGGTGGCGCCCCATCAAGTCCGGGGACTGGCGGGACTGGTATCAGCGCCAGTACGCCGACCGCCTGGCTGCCGCCGACGGCTGAACGCCTGCCACGCCTGGCAGCGTCCGTGCTAAAATGCCGCCAGAAAAAGCGGGATTGGCATGCGAATTCTGGTTACAGGCGCTGCCGGCAACCTTGGCGGCCTTCTGCTTGAAGACCTGGCCTGGGCGGGCCACGACGTTCTGGGCGCCGATGTCGTGGGCGATGAAGTTCTTAACCTGGACATCTGCGACTTTTCCGCCACGCGTCGCCTGCTGCAGGAAAACAGACCGCAACTTGTCATTCACGCTGCCGCCTGGACCGACGTTGATGCTTGCGCCCGCGACCCTCGTCGCGCGTTGCAAATCAATGGATTCGGGACCCAAAACGTCGCCCTCGCCGCGGCAGAAGTGGACGCAGAGATCCTTTACATCAGCACCAATGAAGTTTTCTCGGGGCGCGACCGCCAGCCACAGGATGAATTCGCCACGCCCGCGCCTGGTAACGCTTATGGCTACAGCAAACACGCCGGGGAACTTGCGGTTGTTGCCCACTGCCCGCGCCACTACATCGTGCGCACGGCCTGGCTCTTCGCCCATGGCGGCCGCAACTTTGTCCAGGCGATATTGGGCGCTGCGCGCGCCGGCAGGCCCCTGCGAGTCGTCAGCAATGAGGTCGCCAATCCGACCTATACCAATGACCTTTCCGCGGCACTGGTTCGTCTGGTCGAAACAGAGCGCCGCGGCACTTACCATTTTGTCAACGAAGGCGCTTGCTCACGCTTCCAGTTCGCCCGCTATATTCTTGATCGCAGCGGCTTTGCAGGCACGCCGATCCAGTCGATCAGCAGCCATCAATGGCCTCGTCCGGGTTCGCCCCCGGAACACGCGGCCTTGACCAACGGCGCCGGGCGTCTTCTGGGAATCACGCTGCGACCCTGGCGGGATGCGGTCGATGCCTTCCTCTCGCAGGAGGGTTAGCTGTCATGAACGCGACAGACCATTCCGGCCCGCTGCTTTCGGTCGTCATCCCTAACTGGAACGGCACGCAATTCCTCCCGACCTGCCTGGACTCCCTCGCCCGCCAGAGCTGGCCCGCGCTGGAGACCATCGCCGTCGACAATGCCTCTTCGGACAACTCCCGTGACCTGCTGCGCCGCGACTATCCCTCGGTGCAACTGGTCGAATTACCGCAAAACAATGGCTTCACCGGCGCATGCAACGCCGGGCTGCGCGTTGCCCGGGGCGAACTGGTCGCCCTGCTCAACAATGACACCGAAGTCCATCCGGAATGGGCCTTCGAAGTCGTGGCGGCCTTCCGGCGCCATCCCCAGGCTGGAGCGGTGGCCAGCAAAATGCTGCTCTTCGACCGGCGCGACCACCTGCACACGGCCGGCGACTGCTTTTCGCTGGATGGCCGGGCCAGCAATCGCGGCGTCTGGCAACAGGACCGCGGTCAGTTCGAACGTGAAGAGTATGTATTCAGCGCCTGTGGCGGCGCGGCCGTCTACCGCCGTTGCATGCTGGACCAGATCGGGCTGCTGGACGACGATTTCTTCTTTTCCTGCGAGGACGTTGACCTCGGCTGGCGCGCCCAACTGGCCGGCTGGCGCTGTGTCTACGCCCCGCGCGCCGTGGTTTACCACCATCTGTCGGCGACGGGCGGCGGCGTGACCGCCAGTTTCTACGATGGACGTAACCTGATCTATTTGCTCGCCAAGAATTACCCGGCTGACCTTTGGCGGCTTTACGGGATGGGCGTGTTGCGCGCCCAGTCGCGCCTTCTGCTTGAAGCGCTGAAGGCCTGGCGCGGTGCAGAAGCCCGGGCGCGCCTGCGCGGCATGCTGGCCGGTCTGGTTGGTTTGCCACGCATGTTACGCAAACGGCCGGCGATCCAGGCCAGTCGCCGGGTTTCCCTGCAGTATCTGGAGGAGATACTGGGGGAGACCTCTTCATGACGGACAGGCATGAGGCGGGTTCCGGCAACACCCTGCTCTCTATCATCATTCCGGCCTACAACGAGGCATTGCGCCTGCCGGCAAGTCTCGCAAGGATCGACGCCTTCCTGCAGCAGCAATCCTACGAAGCCGAAGTCATCATCGTAGACAATGGCAGCACGGACCGCACCGTCGCCGTGGCCCGCGAATTCACAGCGACCCGTCCCTGGGCCCAGGTCATTCAGGCCGCCGTTCGCGGCAAGGGACTGGCGGTCAAGGTCGGCATGCAGGCGGCCATCGGCGACTACCGCTTCATCTGCGACGCCGATCTTTCCATGCCGATCGAGGAAATCGCCCGTTTTCTTCCTCCCCATGGCCTTGGCTATGATGTCCAGATTGCTACTCGCGAAGGGCGGGAGGCGCGGCGCATTGGCGAACCTGTTCACCGCCACCTGATGGGTCGCATCCTTAATCGCATCATCCAATGGACCGCCCTGCCGGGCTTGCAGGATACGCAGTGCGGGTTCAAGATGTTCGGTCGTACAGCGGCCGAGGACCTGTTCAGCGTCCAGCAGATGGTGGGCATCGGCTTTGACGTCGAATTGCTCTTCATTGCCCGCAAACGCGGCTATCGGATCCGTGAAGTGCCCATCACCTGGTACTTCGATGCAGACAGTCGCATGCGCCTGATCTACGATTCGCTCTACATTTTGTTGGAGATTCAGCAGATTCACCGCAACTGGCAGCGCGGTTTCTATGCCCGGCCTGGGTCATGAACGCCGCCTGCAGGGCGCCGGATTCCACCACATCCTCGCCATGGACGAAGCCGGACGGGGCGCCTGGGCCGGCCCGCTCTGCGTGGGCGCGGTCTGTCTTCCGCCCGGACGAGCGGGTTTGCGTCAGTCACTGGCGGACGTTCGCGACAGCAAGGTGATGAGCCCGAGCCAGCGGGAGGCAGCCAGGGTCGTGATCAGGAACGTGGCCTGGACCTGGGGACTCGGTCAGGCCAGCAACACAGAAATTGACGAGCGGGGCATCGAAAAGGCGACCACGCTGGCCATGCGGCGGGCCCTGAACGATGCCTGCATGCGTCGCCCGGGTTTCGAACCCGATTGCCTGCTGCTGGATGCGCTGGTCTGGCCCGAGATGCTCTCGCGCTGCCCCCAGGTCACAATGATTGACGGCGACACCAGGTCCCTGAGCATTGCGGCGGCCAGCGTCCTGGCCAAGACCTGGCGCGACGCCCACATGCGCTCGCTGGCGCTGAATTTCCCGGCCTACGGCTTCGAGCGCCACAAGGGCTACGGGACAGCGGCACATCGAGCCGCCCTGGATTCCCACGGGCCTTCCCCGCTGCATCGGCGCAGCTACCAGCCGCTGCGAGAGATGCCGAACGTGCTGCAACCGTGAAAATCGCGCTGGTGCATGACTGGCTGAACCAGATTGGTGGCGCGGAAGACGTGCTGGCCGCCCTGCTGGATATCTGGCCGGAGAGCCCGGTCTTCACCAGTATCTACGACCCCGACAGCATGCCCGCTGCCATCAACGCGGCGGATATTCGCACGCTTTGGCTGGACCGGCTGCCGGGCATCCATCGTCATCATCAACCTTTTCTGCCCCTGTATCCCCTGGCCTGGTCCGGCCTGCGCCTCAGGGGCCATGACGTCATTCTCAGCAACAAGAGCGGCTTTTGCACGGCCCTGCGGCATGACGAAAAAACGTTGCACATTTGCTATTGTCTCACGCCAACCCGTTACCTGTGGCAACTTGAGGAATACATCGAACGCGAGCGCCTGGGCGCAGCGTGGCGCCATACCCTGCGTCCCCTGATCGCCCTGTTGCGCCGCCAGGATTACGCTGCGGCTCAACGCGTTCATCACTTTATCGCCATCTCCAGCGCCGTGCGGCAGCGCATCAGGGACTGTTACGGCCGCGATTCGATTGTGATCTACCCGCCTGTGGATACGCAACGCTTTCGCCCTGTCCCGCGGCATGATGACTACCTTTTGACGGTCGCGCGACTGGTGCCCTACAAGCGCATCGACATCGCCGTGCAGGCGGCCACCCGTCTGAATCTGCCGCTCAAGGTGGGAGGCAGCGGCCGCGATCTGGACCGATTGCGCGCCATGGCCGGGCCGACGGTGGAATTCCTGGGATACGTTTCGGATGAGCAGCTGCCAGAATTGATGGCGCGTTGTCGCGCCTTTCTTTTTCCCGGGCACGAGGACTTCGGCATCGCGCCCGTGCAGGCCCAGGCCGCCGGTCGGCCGGTCATAGCCTACGGCGCCGGCGGCGCGCTTGATACCGTCGTGCCCGGCCTCAGCGGCGAGCTGGTCCAGGAACAGTCGGTCGTTGCGTTGACCTCCGCGCTGGCGAATCTGGATGGCTCCCGCTACGATAGCCAGGCCATTCGCATGCACGCCCTGCGCTTCGATACGCGTGTCTTTCGCCGGAAGATGCGCGCATTTGTTGACCAGGCCCTGGCAGCTTTTTGCAGACAGGAGCCCATGGAATGGCGCGATCCCTGTGAAACCGGGTGATTCAATGGAACTGCGAGCTATCGTGGATGTTTTGCGACGCTGGTGGTGGCTGGTCGCCATACCCACGTTGATGGCCGGAATCGCCACACTCCCTGTCCTGCCACAAGTGAGCGAGAGCAGCAGTGGCTATGGCGCCATGTTGCATTTCAGTGCCGCCCAGCAGTCCCCCGAAGCCCTGACCGCAGACAGCGGGTTGGAGGATGTCTGGCTTGCTTCCGAACTGGCCGTCCACGCCATTGCCGCCTGGGCGCGCACGGAAAGCTTCCGCCGGGAACTGGAAGCGGCCCCAGGTGTTGAAAGCGGCGACATTGCGGCGCTGGTCATCGCGTCGGACAACCATCGCAGCATCGGCCAACTATTTCTGAACCATCCAGACTCGCAGTCCCTCTTGCGCCTTGCCACGGCGGCGGCAGACGTCTTGCAAAACACCACTCGCAACTATTTCCCGCAATTCGCCGGAGCTTCGGCCGCGGTCAGCCTGCTGGATGCCCCGACCATCACCCCGGCACCGGTGCCGCTCGGCCAACGTTTGGCCCCACTGCTGCGCATCGCATTGGGGCTGGTTGCGGGGCTCATCCTGGTGATGGCGGCCCATACTTTCGACCCCGCCCTGCGCACTCGCGAGGACCTTGAGATGCTTGGTCTGCCCGTCCTCGCGACGCTCCCGCGCCAGTGACGTCTCACTCGGCAAGCGGGCGCAATATGGCGCGCACGGGGGAGGCGCAAGCGCCTTCCAGCCGCAGCGGCAGCGCTATCAGTTCGTAATCGCCATCCGGCACGTCGTACAGCCAAAGACTTTCCAGTGTAACGATGCCGTGCCGACGCAAGGCATGATGCCCCGGCAGAGTTTCGCTGTCGAAGGCGTCCACCGAAGGGGCATCAAGGCCCAGGAGACGCAACCCGCCTTTCGCCAGAAGTTCAATCAAGTCATCGCCAGGCCAGGGCCAGGTCTCCGGCCATTGGTCTTCCGGCAGTTGGCTGACCTCGCTGCGCAAGAGGAGTCGTTCGACGCCGGCCAGCGAGACATGCGCCAAATCTGCCGGCGCCAGCGGTCCATGCTGACACGATACTGTCAGCAGTCGCGCCGGCCCGATACACGCTGCGAGGGGCATTCCGGCCGCCGTCGCGCCTAAATCGTCACAGTGATACCAGGCATCCATGTGCGTGCCCAGATGTAGCGTGGCTTCCATCGCCGTCAGGTTGACGGCTGCTCCTTCGCTCTTGCGCATGGAGTGGCGCAGACGGTAGGGCTGGTCCCCAGGCCATACTGTCGTGTATTCGTGGACCGGGCGGGTGATGTCATATATCACGTTGTCCCCTCCCCGATTGTCTACTCCGAAAGAGTGTCAAACTCACTCCGGCCCGCCAGCTGGCGGACAATCGCAACCCGACTGCCCAGGCATATTGCAATCAGAAAAGGCCGACGATCTCGCCCTTTTTGTCGATGTCAACCTGTTCTGCAGCCGGATGCGCCGACAGGCCGGGCATCGTGCGCATGTCGCCGCAAAGCGGATAGATGAAACCCGCCCCGACGCTGGCGCGCACCTCCCGAATCGGCAACACAAAGCCCGTCGGCGCGCCCTTGAGTTTGGGGTCATGACTGAGGCTGAGGTGGGTTTTCGCCATACAAATTGGCAGGTCGCCGAAGCCATTGGCTTCGTAGCTGTCGATCTGACGCGCGGCCAGCGCCTCGTAGTGCACGCCGGTCGCACCATAGATCTGCGTGGCAATCGCCTCAATCTTGTCTCGAATCGGCTGTTCAAGTTCATACAGGAAGTGGAAGCTGGAAGGGCTTTCCGCGGCGCTGACAACCATCTCCGCCAGTTCCATTGCTCCCGCCCCGCCCTGGGCATGGTGCCTGGCCGTTGCCGCCCCGAGCGCGCCTGCTTCGACAGCGAGCCTGCGAATGGCGTCCAGTTCATCGGGATGATCGCTGTCGAAAACGTTGATGGCCACGACCGGCGTCACGCCGTGGCGTTTCACATTTTCGATCTGCCGCAGCATGTTGACGGCGCCCAGTTCCACGTCCCCGACATTGCGTTCCAGCATGGCCGTCGGCAGTGGCCTGCCGGCGACCACGCGATGCCGTCCGCTGTGCAATTTGAGGGCGCGTACCGTGACGACCAGCACGGCGGCGTCCGGTCGCAACCCGCTGGCGCGACACTTGATGTTGAAAAACTTCTCCGCCCCGATATCTGCACCAAAGCCGGATTCGGTGATCAGATAGTCGCCGCACTTGATGCCGATCAGGTCGGCCAGCACGCTGCTGTTGCCCTGGGCGATATTGGCGAAAGGCCCCGCGTGCACCAGAGCCGGCGTGTTCTCCAGGGTTTGCAGCAGGTTGGGCCGAATGGCATCTTTCATCAGGACCGTCATGGCGCCGGCCGCACCGATCTGCCCTGCCGTGACCGGTTCACGCCCGCTGTTTTGGCCAATGACGATTCGCGCAAAGCGTTCCCGCAGGTCTTGCAGCGAGGTCGTCACGGCGAGAATGGCCATCACTTCACTGGCCACCGCAATGTCAAACCCGGTCTCGCGCAGCATGCCGTTCCACTTGCCACCCATGCCCACCACAATGTTGCGCAGGGCACGGTCATTCATGTCCAGCGCGCGCCGCCAGGTGATGCTGTCCGGGTCGATATCCAGGGGATTGCCGCGCAACAGCCGATTGTCGATCATGGCCGCCAGCAGATTGTTGGCCGCCGCCACGGCGTGAATGTCGCCGGTTAAATGCAGGTTGAAGGTCTCCATCGGGACCACCTGGGAATATCCGCCGCCGGCCGCGCCGCCCTTGATGCCGAAGGTCGGCCCCATGGAAGGTTGGCGCAGCGCCACGACTGAGCGCTTGCCCAGATGCTTCATGGCCTGACCCAGACCCACTGTGGTCGTGGACTTTCCCTCCCCCAAAGGTGTGGGCGTGACGGACGTGACGTCGATGTACTTCGCATCCGGCCGGTCTCGCAGCTTATCCAGCGCCTCCAGCCGCAATTTGGCCATGTGCGGCGAGCCATAGAGGTCCAGGTCCTCCGGTTCGAGCCCCATCCCGGCCGCGATTTCATGGCAGTGCTTCAGTTCTGCCTGGCGGGCGATCTCCAGGTCGCTGCGCATGGTTCGGTCCCTGTTCATGCATGTCTGCCTTGAATGTATCACATGCCTTCCGGGTCAGGCGCTGCGCAAAGCGCTGGTCGGGCTCGCAACGGGAGTGCCGGATGGCGTGAAGGGCGGCATCGTCGACGATTCCGTCAGGCGTCGTGGATCGGGTGTAATTGTGGAAAGCGGCGTGGGCGTGTCTTCGGGAGTCGCCGTTGGCTCCAGCGCGCGCAACAGCGAACGGTGCATGTAGACGGACTCGATACGACGTGAGCGCGGTTCCTCGTCGACCAGCATCCAGTCCGGGTTCGAAGGCGCCGGAAACATGACGCAAACTTCATCCCCATCGAAGAGCGCCCTCACGATGCCCGCATCGAAGGAAGGCGACGACCTCACGATCGCTTCATCCACCACGACAATGAAGGGTTGGCATTCCGGATAAGGCGTGCGGGTGGGCGGCGGCGCCAGCACCATCAGACGGGTCATTTCCCGGACGACCGTGGCGCTCGCATCCTGGCGGGCCTGCTGCGTGACTTCCCGAACGCCCAGCCCGCCGCTGCGCAGGTAGTTTTGCACACCCTGCCAGAGATACCAGCCGGCAAACACAATGGCCACAGCGATCAGGATGATCAGCCAGGTGGGTTGGAATCCACGCCCCATCAATGCCTCGCAGCCCCTGCCCTGCCTCAATTCTACAGCCGAACGGCGTGCTTGCCGCAAGCCCGTGGCCTTGCGTTCCCACCATGCTTGCGCCACACTCCTCCGCCAGTTACGGGGTGATCCATGGTCCAGACGCGATACTACGACCTGTCAGCCGTATTTGAGGCCGACGGTCAGCCCGGTGTTTTTGGCAAGGTGGCCACGCAATTGATGAGTCTTCACCGGCTGGTGCAACAGTTTCACGCACCCCTGGTGCTGGAGTGTGGGGTCAATGAAGGCTGGTCAAGCGGAGTGCTGGCACATGCCTGCGAGCAACAGGCGGGGCGCCTCGTTTCCCTCGACATTGCCGACTGTTCGTCGGCCATTGAATCGGAGGTCTGGACATTCATCCAGACCGATGACGCGGACCAGGACTTCGTACTCTCCCGCGTGCCGGAACTTGCCCAGGGCATCGACGTCGTTTATGTCGACAGCCTTCACTCCCCGAGGCACGTCGCGAAACTGATTGCGCTCTGGTACCCCCTGGTCAAGCAGGGTGGCTACCTGGCATTTGATGATGTGGACCCCGGGCCCTTCATGCAGGGCCGACGCAAGGACAACGCCGACATGGAGGTCGTCTGGCGCGGCATTGCAGACGCTGTGCTGGATTTTTTCCACGCCAACGAGGACGACCTGTTGCTGGAATTGCACTTCGGCAGCACGGGCCTCGCCATCATGAAGAAACTGGCCAGGCGCGACAAAATGCCCCGTCCGGCCCGCCGCCTGCGACGCCGTCACTTTACGCTGCGTTCGCTGGCGCGTCAATGGCTAACGCAAAGGTAAGACAAAAGGGCGCCGCAGCGCCCTTCTCACGTCGAGGGGCGGAACTCCCTACCCCATGTTGTCGATGATGGCCGTGGCGAATACGCTGGTAGGGACCTCGGTCGCGCCTTCCATCTGGCGCGCGAAATCGTAGGTCACAATCTTTTGCGCCAGAGTTTTTTCGTAGGCCACGCCAATCAGGTCCGCCGCCTCATTCCAGCCAATATGCTCCAGCATCATGACGCCACTGAACAGCAGCGAGCCGGGATTGACCTTGTCCAGATTGGTGTACTTGGGCGCAGTTCCATGCGTCGCCTCAAACAGGGCGACCTCGTCACCGACGTTGGCCCCGGGCGCAATGCCCACGCCGCCCACTTCTGCCGCGAGGGCGTCGCTCAAATAGTCGCCGTTCAAATTGGTCGTGGCAATGACATCGTGCTCACGCGGCCGCAACAACATCTTCTGGAACATGATGTCCGCGATGGTGTCCTGCAAGAGGATGCGGTCCTCAGGCACCTGGCCGCCATGGTCACTGGCCACCTCGTCCCATGAAATCGTCTCGTCCGGGAATTCTTCACGCCCGAGCTCATAGCCCCAGTTGACGAATGCGCCTTCGGTGAATTTCTGGATGTTCCCCTTGTGGACGAAGGTCACACTCTTGCGCCCACGTTCGATGGCATAGCGAATGGCGGCGCGAATCAGGCGTTTGCTGCCAAAGGCGCTGACCGGCTTGATGCCAAGTCCGGCGCCCTCGAAGAAGCTGGTAACGCCCATTTCCTCGCGCAGAAAGCGGGCCAGCTTTTCATTCTCGGGCGTCCCGGATTCGTACTCAATGCCGGCGTAGATGTCCTCCGTATTTTCGCGGAAGATTACGACGTCAACGTCCTGCGGCTGGCGCAGGGGGCTGGGCACGCCTTCGTACCAACGGACGGGCCGAATGCAACTGTAGAGGTCCAGCACCTGCCGCAGCGTGACATTCAGACTGCGAAATCCGCCACCCACCGGCGTCGTCAATGGCCCCTTGATGCCCACCAGAAATTCACGCAGGGCATCGAAAGTCTCTTCCGGCATATAGTTGCCATCGTATATCCCGGCAGCTTTTTCGCCGGCATAGATTTCCATCCAGGAGACCTGACGGTTTCCGCGATAGGCTTTCTCGATCGCCGCGTCCCAGATTCGCCGGCTGGCCGTCATGATGTCGTAGCCGATGCCGTCTCCCTCTATGTACAGCAAGACGGGGTTATCTGGTACGTTCAGCGCCCCGTTGCTGGCAGTGATCTTCTCGCCATGATCGGGGACCCTGATTTTGTCAAAGGCCATCGCTCACGCGTCTCCTCATCCGGTCAGCATCAGGCGAGCAGTATAGCACAGATTGCGGCGTTGTTGGTCGAACCCTTCAGGCAGTCGGGCCCCAGGGCTCGATCAGCACCTTGCCGCTCCGCCCGGTAAGTTGTAATTCAAAGGCGCGCTGGATGTCATCGATGTGAAAGCGATGGGTCACCAGCTTGTCGAGCTGTGGCCGGACGTTGCGGATTTGCTGCATGATACGCGGCGCCAGGCCCAGATTGTAATGCCAGGTGCCCACCAGGGTGAGGCCCTTGCGTATCATGTCCCTGCTGATGTAGAGCGGGGTGGCATCGCTGCATTCGCCGACGAAGGACACCGAACCCAGACGGCGCACGGCATCGATGCAGAGCCGGTGGCCGGCGACCACGCCGGAACAGTCCATCGCCTTGTCCACACCCACGCCATCGGTCAGGTCCAGGATTTGCTCCAGCGCCCCGTCGGGCTCCAGCACGACGTCCGCGCCCAGTTCCTGCGCCAGGCTGGCCCGATACGGATTCATTTCAATGGCGATCACCCGCGCGCCGCGATAGACAGCGTTGATCACGCCACCCAGTCCCACAGGACCCATGCCGGTGATCAGCAGCGTTTCACCGGGGTCCAGTCCCATTTTGTCCAGCCCGCCGTAGGTCGGACCCAGGCCACAGCAGGCCATAGACGCATGTTCGGTCGAAATGTCATCCGGGACCGGCACGAGTTGCCAGTCCTGTTTGAGCATGTACTGGGCAATCGTGGCGCTGCCATCGCGCAATGTGGCTCCGGCGTCGCTCAGACAATATATGAAGTCACCGGTATCGCAATAGTCACAGTCCCCACAGGGGATCTGGGGCATCACAACGACCCGCTGCCCCGCTTGAACAAGGGTCGATCCGCCAGTCTCCAGAACCTCACCCGCCGCTTCATGACCCAGGGAATCGCGCAGATCGCCCGCCTGGAAGGACTTGTAGTCCGTACACAGCGGCGCCACCGTCACCTTGAGCAGCACGCGTCGTTCGTCGGCCTGCGGGTCCGGGATTTCCTTAACCTGTGTTTGCTGTACGCCGGTAATCGTTGCCTGCTTCATGAACTCCTCCCGTCGATCAAGTCATTGCCCAGCGCCTGGCCCTCACACAGCAAGACGGGAAGGGCTTCCGTCGTCGGCGCCTCCGCGTAAATACGCAGCAGGGGTTCTGTGCCGCTGGGCCGAATGAGCAACCAGCTGTTGTCCGCCAGCCAGAATTTTATACCGTCCGTCGTGTCAACCAGCGTAACGCCTTCCCCGGCCAGGGTGGACGGCGCGTTTTCGGCCAGACGACGGACCAGTTCGCCTTTCGGCAATTGAATGTCCAGGTGCGCGTCGATGCGACCGTAATGCGCCGGCCCGAATTCTGCCTGCAGGTCCGCCACAATCTCGTGCAGCGGCGCTTGCGCCTGGGCCATGATTTCCAGCAGCAACAGGCCCATCAGGATGCCGTCACCCTCCGGAATATGGCCGCGAATGGAGATTCCGCCACTTTCCTCACCGCCGATGAGTACATCCTCCTGCATCATCAGGTCGGCGATGTGATTGAAACCCACCGGTGTTTCATGCAGCGGCAGCCCGTACCGGCGGCAAAGGTTGTTGATCATGCGGGTCGTCGAAATCGTCTTGACCACCGCGCCCCGCATGTCCCGCTGCTCCACCAGGTGGCGCAGCGCCAGCGCAAAGATCTGGTGGGGATCGACGAAATTGCCCATCGCATCGATGGCGCCGATGCGGTCGGCATCGCCGTCCGTCGCCAGGCCCACGTCCGCCTGGACGCGTTGCACGGCCGCAACCAGTTCATTGAGATAGCGCAGGACAGGCTCCGGGTGGATGCCACCGAATCCTGGATTTAACACATCGCGGATTTCGTTGACCTGACAACGGGAGCGCGACAGGATGGTCTTGATGGCGCCACGCCCGGCCCCCCACATGGCGTCCACCATGACGGACAGCTCACGCCTCGAGATCTGGTCGACGTCCACCAGCGTGCTCAGATGTTGGTAATAGTCCCAGCCCGGATCGAAACGTCGGATCTGGCCGGTTCGCAGACCTTCCTCGTAGTCCAGCCGCACAGGCTCACGTCCGGCCCCTTCCAGGGTGCGCAGTTCCGCCTCGACCCCGGCGCATTGTTCCCTGGTGGCGCTGCCGCCATAGGCTGTCTTGAGCTTGAAACCGTTGTATCTCGGCGGGTTGTGACTGGCCGTGATGACGATTCCGGCGCTGGCGCCCTTCAGACGGACGTTCCAGGAAATGGCCGGCGTCGGAGCGTCCGTGCGCGTCAGCCAGGCGATGATGCCGTTGCCGGCCAAAACACAGGCGACCTCCGCGGCGAAACGATCGGAAAGGAAGCGGGTGTCGTAACCGACCACCATTTCGGGCGGATCGCTGCCCTGATGTTGACGAACCACCGCCTGCGCAACGGCCTGGGTCAGCAGGGCCAGGTTGCGGAAAGTGAAGCTGTCGGCAATGACCGCGCGCCAACCGTCGGTGCCAAAACTGATCATCGTCCAGTCCCTGTATCGGAGGCGCAATTCACCTGAATGTCCGGGCCCGCGCAATTGTACCACCCCTGCCGACTTCCCGGCGCTTTCAGTCCCTGACATTCAGTCTGGCCGTGATATACTGGGCGTCGAAAAGATTTCTTTTTCCTTGCGACCCGAAAAAAAGTGAAAGGTGCGCACCGGGCGCTGTGCCTGGTGCAATGAGTCATGCAGAATCAAGGCTTGCGAATTGTCCCGCTGGGCGGCCTCGGCGAAATCGGCAAGAACATGACGGTTATCGAATGGGGCGACGATGCCATCATGATTGACAGCGGCATCATGTTCCCCGAGAACGACATGCTGGGCGTCGATTACATCATCCCGGATTTTAGCTATCTGCGGCAAAAGGAAGAGCTCCGGCTCCACGGCATCCTGTATACCCACGGCCACGAAGACCACACCGGCGCCATCGCCCACGTCATCGAGGCTTTTCCGGGCACGCCCGTCTGGGCAACGCCCCTGACGGCTGCCCTTCTCAACGTCAAATTGAAAGATGCCAGGCTACAGGAACACTGTGACGTCAACATCTTTCAGCCTGGCGCTGACTTTCAGGTAGGGCCCTTTGCCATCGAGAGTTTCCGTGTCTGCCACAGCATTCCCGATTGCGTCGGCTTCGGCATCAACACGCCTCTCGGCCTCATCGTGCATACCGGAGACTACAAGTTTGACAACACGGCGCCAGACGGCCACCGGCCCGACTATGCGAAACTGGCCGACTTTTCGCGCCGCGGGGTCCTGCTGCTGCTCGCCGACAGCACCAATGCCGACCGGCCTGGCTGGACTCCATCGGAGAGTACGGTGGTAACAGCCTTTGACGAGGTCTTTGAAGAGGCCCGCGGTCGCATCATGATCGCCACTTTCGCCTCGCACCTGCAACGAATCCAGCAAGTGGCCGTTTGCGCCCGACAGCACGGTCGACGTATGGCTATCGCCGGCTACAGCATGAATGCCAACGTCCGCATGGCGCGCGCGATGGGCATTCTGAAACTGGACGAAGACATCCTGGTCGAACTGTCAGCGAGCAATGACCTGCCTTCGGAAGAAGTCGTCATCATGGTGACCGGCACCCAGGGCGAGCCATCCGCCGTCCTCGGACGTCTGGCCCAGGGGCGTCACCATCAACTCGATGTCCGTCCGGATGACACCATTGTGATCTCGGCTCACGCCATCCCTGGCAACGAGGAAATGGTCTACCGCACCATCAACCGACTTTTTCAGCGTGGCGCCAACGTGCTGTACGACCCCGTCGCGCCTGTCCACGTTTCAGGTCACGCCTGTCAGGAAGAGATGAAACTCATGCTCAATCTGACTCAGCCACGCTATTTCGTGCCGGTGCATGGAGAACTGCGGCATCTGATGGCCCATGCGCGCCTGGCGCTGGCTTCCGGCCTGCCCGAGAAGAACATTCGCGTCGTCGAAAATGGCAGCGTCGTCAGTATCAACGAGGAAGGCATCCAGATCGGTGAGCGCGTTCCGGGCGGCTACGTATTCGTCGATGGCAGCGGCGTCGGTGACGTCGGACCGGCGGTCATGCGCGACCGGGAGACCCTCGGCAAGGACGGCTTCCTCGTCGTCGTGGCCAACCTGGATGCCGACAGTGGCGAGCTTGTTGCCGAGCCCCAAATCCTGACACGGGGCTTCGTCTATCAACGCGAGGCCGATGACCTGATTGAAAACATCCGCAAGACAGCCAGGGCGTCCCTGGCGGATACAGCAGCCAGTCAGAACGGACGCCGGCGCAACATCCTGCAGGAGCGCATCAGCAAGATGCTTTACAGTGAAACGCGACGACGGCCGATGGTCTTCAGCATCATCAACGAGCACCAGGCCGCTGCTTCAGCGCCCTCGCCAGGGTAACAACACGCGCCCCAGCCAGCGCCTTAGAATCCGGTAACGCGCCCGCCCCCAGGAGATGTCGGCTTCGTTGCTGTCCGCATCGGCCTGACTGGCCGGACCATAGCGGGCCCGCATGTAGAGGGAAGTGATGGCCGTCACCGGCGCTTCGGCGACCGGCAGGTCCTCTACAATGCGGCGGCGACGTTCGGCCGGCGTCTGGGCCGGGTCCATTCGAATGCCGAGTAGTTGGGTATATCGTTCCAGTCGCGCCCACGCCCTGGCGATCGGGTTCATTCGGCGCAGCCCGCGCCATTCCCACCACCACCACAGGAACAGCAGGAGCAACAGCAGCAACAGCAAAAACATGGCGGCAAGCAGACCGTTTGGCAGGGGCGGGACACTGGACGGAGCTTCCGGCGGATCACTTTGCGGCGAATCCAGGGGCGGCGCCGACTGCGGCGGGACGGAGGGCAGGTCGTGAGTCGGCGATGGCGTGGCCGTGGGCGACGGCGTAAATGTTGGCGATGGCGTGGACGTAGGCGTGGGAGTGGGTGTGGAGGTCGGGGTAAGGTCGGGCCTCTCCGGCAAGACCTCCCTTTCAGGTTCCGGTGAAGGGAAATCCTGTTGCTCGTCGGGTGTCGGCGTGGCTGTCGCCGTCGCCGTCGCTGTTGGGAGTGTACTTTCCGCAGGAACGAGCGACTGTTCCGGGTCCTCGCGATTCAGGGGCGCCTGGGCGGAGGTCGGTTCAAACTCGACCCAGCCATAGCCCGGAAAATATACTTCTACCCAGGAGTGCGCGTCACGCTCCAGCACTTCGTAATGCGACCCGGCGGCATCCCAGCGGCCCTGCGCGAAGCCGGTGGCCAGCCGTGCAGGGACCCCCAGCGAACGCAACATGACGATCATGGCCGAGGCATAGTAGTTGCAATAGCCTTCCCCGATATCAAATAGCAGCCAGTCGACCGGGTCCTGCCCTTCCGGCGGAGAAGGGATGAGTTCGTTGTAACGTATGTTCTGCCGCAGCCAGGATTCCAGCGCCACGGCCTGATCGTAGGGAGTCTCGGCGCCGGCAGAATTGACAATGTTGAGGGCCAGTTCGCGGGTGCGCGCCGTCACGGAGGGCGACACGTAAAAGTACAGGCTGCGTACCCAGTCGGGCCAGTCGCGACCGGCCGGGCGCAATTGATCGGCGCTGGCTGTATTGAGCAGGCTGGTAACCGTGTAACTGTCCCCGCTGTACAGCACACTCAAGGGACGAATAACCGAAACGTTGACGGACCGAATTTGCTGGTCACGTGCCGGCGGTTCAAGAAATCGTCCGTCGGGGCCAATGTAGCGAATGTCGCTGCGCGTGGGCAAGTTGACCGCGGCAACCTGCGGCGCGGCGTAAACCAGGCGCGAGGCGCGCAGGGCCATGGTGAATGTCTGATCGATGGCCACCCGCGTCTCATCCGCGGCGCCGACCGGTGGCAATTCCAGGGGTGCCTGCGGGTCTGTGAGACGCGTATCGGCCGCGGGAAGCCAGCGACCGTTCTCGTAAATGTCAAACACCCGGGATCGCCAGTAATAACGATGCTCCGGAGGCGCAGCCACCTGCATGACCACATCGTCCCCCAAACGGACCGCGCCGCCCAGCTGCAGCGAGTCTCCTCCGTAGTAGTCCGCCGTGGCCGGGCCGGGCAGGTCGCCCGAGGAAAAGAGGCGGTCAAGCAGGTTGGCTGCCTCCGTCAGTGGCTCCCCGGCCAGCAATTCTTCCAGTTGGTCCAGGCGTTGCTGGAGGTTAGTCGCCGGCAATAACCATGCCAGCAGCAGGGCCAGCAGCGCCAGCAGACCCCCCAGTTGATAGAACTGGCGCCTCAGGTTGCGGGGTACCCGTACGCGATTGACATACCACTGCCACTCTCGCCCTTCCAGACTGGAGCGAATGACGAGCAACAGGGACAAAAACAGGAAAGCGCCAAGAAAGGGGTCCAGGTTGGTGGCGCCCTGGTAGGAGAAGGCGTTGGCGAGCAGCGCCAGCCCCACGGGCAGCACGGCGCGCAGCACCTGGTTGATGCGGTACACGTGCCAGACCGCGTTGTAGGTCAACAGCCAGATCACTGCTGCCAGCAGCAGATTCAGGATCACCGCGTCCTGGCTGAAACTGCCGGTCAGCGCCGCGTCGACCCACAACACGACCCTTTGCAGCAGGCTGGCAATGCCCTGAAACAGGTCACCGGGTTCATTGGCTGCCACAAGCAACAAGGTGCTGCTGAAGCCGTAGAGCCAGCTGAGTAGCAAGGCGAACAGTTCGCTGTGTCGGCTGAGCGCCAGCCACAAACTGAAGAGCAGCGACAACAACAGGACGGGGACGGCCGTGTCCATCGACAGCGGCCAGCCGGCGGCCCGCAGCGACAACAGCGGCGTCAAGAGCAGGAGTGTCAGTATGAGCAGCGTGGCGGGCTCTGCAGCGGCCAGCATCCGCCGCGTTTCATGGCTGCGTTGCCGCAGCCACGAAGGCGCGGAAGTCGACTGACCCGGACCGGCGCTCACGTCAGGTTTGCTCCAGGTGAAGATATGATATTGTAATTGTCGGCAGATTTGGCAACAAGCGCGGGCAGCGGCCGTTAACCAACTGCCAGGATTGCATTAAGGCAATGGCAAGTATTGGCGGGAATAGTTGTAAAATCAGTTGCCTGGATCGGAACAAAGGAGTGGCCCCGTGGTCAAACTAACGTTTGTCGCCAGCCTGCTGCTGGCCATGACAGTTGCAGTCAGCGCCCAGACAGAACTGACACCGGCACAAATCGTCAATGACGAGGGTGGCCCGCGCGTATTGACGGGCGAAATGGCCTACACCAATCCCTACCTTACCGATGGCGTCGCCGAGCCTCTCATCATCCTGGAGGACCAGGCCGGCTTTGTTGATCGGGACCGGGATTTCATTTTTTCGCCTGAGTCGCAGGTGCTGGGCCGCCTGACGAGCGACTTTTTCACTTCACCCGTCTCCTGGTCGCTGCAACTGCCATTTGAACCCCTTGGCAGCCTGCGCGACGTGGACAACGACGGCGAGGAAGACGCCGGCGTACAGATTTTCACCGTCGCTTACTGGTCCAACACCTGGGGGCCTCCCGAGCTGGAAGAACGCGATCTTTACGGCGGCGGCTGGTCCAACGCCTATGCCTCAACGGACACCAGCCATCGCTCCGAAACCCTGAACGAAATCATCGGCGGCAAGTTGCTGGTCTTCGCCCCGGATGACGAGCAGGGCTTTCCATCCGGCTTTGGCGAGGATGGCCTTCTGTTCACCGGGGATGACCCGACGGTGGGTCTCCCCGCCGGCTACACCCTGGTCATTCTCGATGAGGAACCCTTCGTCTTTGACCGCTCGGCGGAGCCTGTCGTTAATCTGATCGAGGGCGAGGCTTCCGAAGTCGACGACTTCTCGGAACTCTCCTACACAGAAGCCTTTGACGCGATGCTGGACAAATTCCGTCTGGAATATGCCTTCACCGAATACAAGGGTATCGACTGGGACGCCAAAAGCGACGAGTTTCGGCCGCTCTTCGAAGAAGCGGAGGCCGCCGAAGATTCCGCTGCCTATGAATTGGCCCTGCGGGACTTTGCCTGGTCGATTTCTGACGCTCACGTGGGCGTGAGTTTTGGCCCTACCATGTATCGCGCCTTCCGGGAAGCGACTGCCGGCGGCATCGGCATCGCCATCCGCGATTTGGATGATGGCCGCGTGGTGGTCAACTTTTTACTTGAGGACAGCCCGGCAGCTGAAGCCGACATCGAAGATGGCGCCGAGATTCTTGAGATTAACGGCGTGCCGGTTCACGACTACGTTCGGGAGACCCTGGCATGGTCCGCACCCTTCAGCCTGGAGGAGCAAAAGCGACTGCAGCAATTGCGCTATGCCACGCGTTTCCCGGCCGACAGCGAGGTGGAAGTCAGCTGGATCAATCCGGGTGCTGAAGAGGCGTCCAGCGCGACCCTGCAAGTCAGCGACGAACGCGACAGCTTCGACGCTTCCTCGTTTTTTGCCAGCCGCGGCCGACATGACCTGCCGCTGGAGTTCGAGGAAATCGAGGGGACGGAATACACCCTGGTCAACATTCACTCCTTCAGTGACAACGAGCGTCTGACGATTGACCTCTGGGAGCGGATGATCGAGGAACTCAACACCTATTCCGTTCCGGGTCTGATCATCGACATGCGCAGTAACGGGGGCGGCAGCGGCTGGCTGGCCGACCAAATGGCGGCCTACTTCTTCGACGATGCACACGTCTTGGGAAACAGTGGCTACTATGACGAGGACACCGGGGACTTTTTCTTTGACCCGGACACCGAGGACCAGTTTGTCCTTCCGCCAGAGAACCTGCGCTATCAGGGCGAGGTGGCCGTGCTGGTCTTTTCCAGTTGCTACAGCGCCTGCGAGTTCTTTTCCTTGAACATGACGATCGAGGACCGGGCGGCCATCGTGGGCCATACCTCCACGGCCGGCGCGGGCGGCAGCGTCGAAACCTTCTACATGCCGGATGACATGGATGTCACCCTGACAGTTGGACGTTCGGTCAACGCCGACCATGAAATCCATCTGGAAGGCATTGGCGTTGTGCCGACGGTTCGCGTACCGGTCACCTGGGAAACCCTGCTCAGCGAGGATGACCCTGTGCTCGAAGCGGCCATCGCCTGGCTGGACGACGCGCTCGAGATCGTACCGGAGGACCGGGAGGAGATCGCCATCGGCGATGTCGTGACGGACCAGATTGCGGCGCGTCAACGTCTGCGCTACAGCCTGACTCTGCCGGCTGGCAACGTGGTGAACATTCTGCTTGGCAGCGAGGAAGGCGATCTTGACACCTTGTTGAACCTCTACGATGCAAGTGGTGAAGTACTGCTCGACAGCAACGACGATATCGCCCTGCCGGGATCGAGTTCGGCCCTCTACGCCATCAGCGCCGACGACGCCGACCTGGTGCTGACCGTTGAAGTCACCACCTATAACGACGCCTCCGAGGGCGAATTCATCCTCGAGATTGTGGATGTGACTGCGGAGGAAGAAGCAGAGGCTGTGGAAGTTTAACAGCCCGGGTGGGGAGCGGCCCGTCAGGGCCGCTCTCCTGTCTCTTCCGCCGTGAGTCGTGGCAGTTGCCGCTACGCCCTGGCTTCAGCAGGCGCCCAATCCATGCAGGCAGGTCAGCAGCCGGGAGGGACGGCCTGCTGAAGCGTGCGGCTTTCGGCGGAAAGCATCACCTGTTTCTGGTGTATACTATGAGCACCAGGCTGACCGGACGGTCGCCGGTTTTCGGGCCGGAGGAAAGTCCGCACTCCACAGGGCGCGGTGCTGGCTAACTGCCAGGCGCGGTAACGCGACGGCAAGTGCAACAGAGAACGGATTGCCCCCGTCCGGGGGTGAGGGTGAAAAGGTGGTGCAAGAGACCACCGGCGTCGGCAGTGATGTTGGCGGCCAGGCAAACCCCACCGGGAGCAAGACCAGACAGGCGCAGAGGGGTGGCCCGCCCCGCAGGCAGCGCCGGGTAGGTCGCTTGATCCCGCGAGGCAACTGGCGGGACAGATAGATGACCGTCGCCCCGCAAGGGGAACAGAATGCGGCTTACAGGTCAGCCTGGCCTGGCAAGCCGCATTTGTTTTGTGTGGAAGGGATTCAGCTTGCCGCGGCCAGCCGTTGCAGGCGCTGCTTGCGGAACTTCGCCACCTTGGGCGCGATGACGACGCGGCAGTAGCCCTGGTTGGGGTTGTTGAGCCAGTAATTCTGGTGATAGTCCTCGCCTGGCCAGAAGCGCTCCAGCGGCTCGACCTCGGTGACAATCGGGTTCTTCCAGAGACCGGCATCGCTGATCTCCGCGATTACGTCCCTGGCGATCTGCGCCTGCTCCTCCGAATGCGTGTAGATGGCCGAACGGTACTGCGTGCCCACGTCCGCGCCCTGACGATTCAGGGTCGTGGGGTCGTGAATCGTAAAGAAGACGTCCAGCAGGTCCCGAAAGGTGATGACATCTGCATCGTAGCTGAGTTGCACGACCTCGGCGTGGCCGGTCGTCCCGTTGCAAACGGAGCGATAGTCCGGAAAGGCGACGTGGCCACCGGCGTAGCCGGACACCACCTCGCTGACGCCGTCAAGTTGCTGGTAGACCGCTTCCAGGCACCAGAAGCACCCGCCGCCCAGGGTTGCCTGCTCAATTCTCGCCATGATCCATCCTTTCCTCGTCAACCTGCCCCTAGCGTACAGCAGATTCCTTACGAATTGATGACCCCGGACCGGTCATGCACGACCCGACCCCCGACCAGGGTCAACTGCACCTGGGCATCATCGTCCAGCAGGATGATGTCAGCGTCTGCGCCGGCCTGCAGACTCCCCTTGCGCCCCGTCAAACTCATGGCTGCTGCCGGCACGGTTGACGCCATGGGCAGGGCCTGTGGCAGCGTCAGGTCAGCGTAACGCATGACGCGCCGCAGGACTTCGTCGAGGGTCACTGTGCTGCCGGCAAGGGCGCCGTCCAGCGTGCGCGCCTCACCTCCACGGACGGTCACGGCCTGGCCGCCGAGTTCGAAGTCGCCATCGCCCAGACCCGCAGCGCGCATCGCATCGCTGATGAGAATGACCCTGTCGCGTCCCTTCGCGCGCAACAACAAACGCACAACGGCGGGGTGCACGTGCAACCCGTCCCCGATGAGTTGCGCGAATACACGATCGTCATCCAGCACGGCGCCCAGGGTCCCCGGCTGGCGATGGTGCAATCCGGCCATGCCATTGAAGGTATGGGTCGCCTGACGCAAACCGCGATCGGCCGCCTTCAGCACGGTTTCATAGTCCGCGCCGCTGTGGCCGATGGCGAACTCAATGCCCACCCGCCTTCCGGCCGCGATCAAACGGTCCGCCCCGGCCAATTCGGGAGCAACGGTGATGAGCCGCACGATCCCGCCTTGCAACCAGGCGTCGTATTCTTCAGGGTCCGGCAAGCGCAGGGCTTCCGCCGCCTGGGCGCCGCGATGCTTCCGGCAGAGATACGGGCCTTCGACGTGGACACCCAGATGCTGCGCTCCGTCCAGTGGCTGTGGGCATGAGGCCACGCTGGCGATCACGGCATCGATCTCTTCCCTGGACGCGCTCATGGTGGTGGGCAGCCAGCTGGTGACGCCATGCTGCGCAAGGTAACGCGCCACTCTTCCCAGCGCCGCCGCTGTCGCATCCATAACGTCGCATCCCAGCGCGCCGTGAATGTGAATGTCGATCAGGCCGGGCGCGACCCACAGGCCCTGCGCATCAAGGATGTCGCCGTCTTCGCCGCCCGGGACCTGCAGCGCCTGAATGCGTCCCCCGGCAACGACCAGGTCATGCCCCTCCAGCACGCCGCCTGGCGTGAGGATGCGGCCGTTGCGAATGCGCACGAAGTGGGCCCCTCTAACGCGTATCGCCAAGCAAATCGAGCCAGGCCATTTCGGCCGGGCTAAGCTCCAGTTCCAGCGCCTCTATGTTTTGCTGCAACTCCCCGGCGCTGCGGCTGGCGATGAGAGCGTAGACATTTAGCGGCGAGTTGAAAATGTAGGCCACGGCGATTTGCGCCACCGTCAGACTCTTCTCCAGCGCGAGAATCTGCGCGCGGGCCAGACGCTCGAAGTTGTCCTCATTGCAATAGAAGTCGACGACTACCCGATCGTAATAGTCGCTGAAGCTGTCAAGATTGTCGGGGCGGAAGCGACCGCTGAAGAAGCCGCCCGCGAGGCTCGACCAGGTGAAGAGCGGCATCTGCGCCTCCTGGTACCAGGCGCGCTCATCATGGCTGCCCGGCCCGCTGATGCTGATGCAGCCCTCCCAGGGGACCGCGATCTGGTCCGCCAGGCTGAAGTTGGGGCTGCTGGCCCGGAAAGGCTCCGCCCCGTTGGCCGCTGCCCAGGCGTTGGCTTCCTGCAAGCGCTCAATCGACCAGTTGGATCCGCCGTAAAGGCCGATCACGCCTTTCCGGTGATACTCGTCCAGTTTGGCGACGATGGGGCCGACGGGTTGCGACTCGTCGTCGCGGTGCAGCAAATAGATGTCCAGGAAGTCCGTGCCCAGGCGGGCCAGCGAATCGCAAATGTCGGATTCAATGTCGAATGGTGTCACGCGCTTGCGGTCCTGCGAGTGATGGGCTCCCTTGGTAAGGATTACGACCTCGTCGCGCACACCGCGGGTCTCCAGCCAGTGACCAAAAATGCGCTCCACGTCTCCACCGCCATAGTTGTGCGCCATGTCGAAGGTCGTGATCCCCAGTTCAAAGACGTCGTCAAAAAGACCCAGCATGTAGTCACGCTTGTCTGATACCCTGCCGGAGAATGCCGTTCCCTGCACGATGCGCGAAACTGGTTTGGCAACGCCTTCAATGTTGCTGTACTTCATCGTCAATCCTCCATCGGGTAGCGCAGACCCCACTGGCCGCGAAGCTCGTCCATCGTCCGCATTAGTTCCAGAGATTCATCAAGCGGCATGATCTCACTTTCCAGCTGACCGTTCCGAACGCAACGCGCGACCTCGGCCGCCTCGTGATTGAAACCGTTGCCGTTCATCGGAATCTCCATCACGCTGGTCTCACGCCCGTAGACCTCAAGCGTGATGCGCTGCGGAAACCAGTACTGCGGGTGCATCGTGATGCGTCCCAGCGTGCCATTGATGACCGCCTGGTGCGGCGTGGTGGTACGGATGGCCGTGTTGATCGTCGTCAGGGCGCCACTCTCATAGCCCAGGATGATCGCCGCATTTTCGTCGACGCCGCTTTCGCCCAGATGCGCCATACTGAGGACTCGTTGAGGCTTTCCCAGCACCATGGAGGCGAAGGACAGCGAGTAGATGCCGATGTCCAGCAGGGCGCCTCCGCCAAGTTCCGGCGCGAAGAGCCGGTGCTGCGGGTTGAAGGGAGCGCGAAAGCCGAAGTCGATGTCCACGATGTTGATATCGCCAATGACGCCGGATGCCAGCAACTCGCGCAGTTTCCGCGTGGCCGGCATGAAGCGCGACCACATGCCCTCCATCAGGAAGAGGCCCTTCTCACGCGCCAGATTAACCACCTGTTCCAGCTCGGCAGCATTGATGGTGAAAGGCTTTTCGCAGAGCACGGCCACCCCCGCCTCGAGGCAGGTGATGCAGTTTGGAGCATGGAAAGGGTGCGGCGTGGCAACGTAAATCGCATCCAGGTCGGGGTCAGCGGCCAGGGCCTCGTATGAATCGTAGCGGCGTTCAGCGCTGTGACGGTCACCGAAAGCGTCGGCCGCCTGCTGCGTACGCGAGCCAACGGCCAGCACCGTGGCGTCCGGCAGTTGACTGACACCGACGGCAAAGTCATTGGCGATTCGACCTGTACTGATGATTCCCCAACGAAACACGGGCGCCCCTTTCCGTCCCAGAGTCGTGTGGGTCGGCAGTATAGCACGCGGCGAATGCGCGTCGGGACGGGCGAATATCGCGCGATCCGGCCGGTGCAGGTCTTTCGACCCCGACATGGATACAATCCCGGAAAAGCTGGAGAACGTCGCCATGCGCATTGCCCTGTTGCCGATGTCACTTGACGACGGCACCCTCCGCCTCGCCGCCCAGATTGGCGTGAGCGATATCGTCACCGGCCGTCCAACAGAAGACAGTGGCCCGGTCTGGGATTTCCTCCCCCTGCTGCGCCTGCGCCAGCGCATTGAGGCCGCCGGCCTGCGCCTCAGCGTCATCGAGAGCATCCCGATCAGCGACCGCATCAAACTGGGCCTGCCTGGCCGGGACGAGGACATCGTTCACTTTTGCGAATCGTTGGCCAACATGGGCGCAGCAGGGATCCCGATCCTTTGCTACAACTTCATGACCGCCTTCGGCTGGCTGCGCACCTCGCTGGCCGATCGCGGCCGCGGCGGTGCCCTGGTCAGCAGCTACCGGCACGAACTCATGGCGAACGCTCCGCTCACCGAATACGGCGAGGTTGGCGAGGAGCGTCTGTGGCAGAATTTCGAGGTTTTCCTGAAGCGCGTATTGCCCGTCGCCGAGCAGGCCGGCGTCAAACTCGCCCTGCATCCCGACGATCCACCCATTTCTCCGATCCGCGGCATCGCGCGCATCATGCGCAGCGCCGCTGCCTTTCGCCGCGTCATCGAAATGGCGCCCTCGCCCAACAACGGCCTGACCTTCTGCCAGGGCAATTTCGCCGCCATGCGCGACGTGCCGGACGTTCCGGCCGCCATCCGCGAATTCGGCGCGAAAGAGAAAGTCTTCTTTGTGCATTTCCGCGATGTCAGCAACAAGGTGCCCGATTTCGACGAGGTCTTCCACGACGAGGGGCCGACCGACATGTTGGCCTGCATGCGCGTCTGGCGCGACGTCGGCTTCGCTGGCCCCCTGCGCCCGGACCACGCGCCCACACTGGAGGGCGAAAGCAATGAGCATCCGGGCTACATGCTGCTGGGCAAGATCTACGCCGTTGGCTACATGCGCGGACTGATCCAGGCCGCATCCCGGACGACGAAATGAACCCCGTCACTGCCTGCTCTCGCCCTGCAGGCCGTGGCGGCAGCGACCGTCCCGCGCTACACTGCCCGCATTGATTGTTTGGATGCTGCGGGAGGGGATTCCATGGCACGACCAGTTACGTTGTTTACCGGGCAATGGGCCGATCTGACGCTGGATTCCCTGGCGCAGAAAGCCGCCGAATGGGGCTATGACGGCCTTGAGCTTGCCTGCTGGGGCGATCACTTCGAGGTCAATCGCGCCCTGGAAGAGGATGGTTACCTCCAGACTCGCCATGACATCCTGGCCAAACACGGTCTGCAGTGTTTCGCCATCTCTAACCACCTCGTCGGTCAGGCGGTGTGCGACCGCATCGACGCGCGTCATCAGGACATCGTCCCGCCCCATGTCTGGGGCGACGGCGATGCGGATGGTGTCAACGAGCGCGCTGCCGCCGAGATTGCCAACACCGCGCGCGCCGCGCGCGCCTTCGGCGTGGACGTCGTCAACGGCTTCACCGGGAGCTCCGTGTGGCACCTGCTTTATCATTTTCCGCCGACCTCACCGGAGCTCATCGACGCCGGTTACCGCGAATTCGCCGATCGCTGGAATCCGATACTGGATGTCTTTGACGAGCTAGGGGTCCGCTTTGGCCTGGAAGTGCATCCGACGGAAATCGCCTATGACATCCACACCTCGGAACTGGCGCTGACGGCCCTCGACCGGCGGCCGGCCTTCGGCTTCAACTTTGACCCCAGCCACTTCATTCACCAGATGTTTGATCCGGTGCTGTTCATCGATCGTTTCGAGGACCGCATCTACCACGTGCACGTCAAGGACTCGCGCATCACGCTGAACGGCGTCAACAGCATACTGTCGTCGCATCTGCAATTTGGCGACTACAAACGCGGCTGGGACTTTGTCTCGCCTGGCCGTGGCGACGTCGATTTCGAGGGCATGATCCGCGCCCTGAACCGCATCGGCTACGAGGGGCCGCTCTCGGTCGAGTGGGAGGACAGCGGCATGGATCGTGAACACGGCGCCGCCGAATCGGTCGATTTCGTGCGCAATGCCGACTTCGAAAAGTCCGGACGCGCCTTCGATGCATCCTTTGCCGAGTAAGGAGAGTACACGATGAGCGAAGCAGGTGGCATTTCCCGTATGGGCGCCGTGGCCGGCAGCGACGCAGAAGCCCCGGAACTGGGCATTGGTCTGCTGGGCACGGCCTTCATGTGCAATGCCCACACCAACGCCTTTTTGAGCATTCCTCACAACATGTATCCGCCGGTCGCCATCCCGCGCCTCGTGGCGCTGTCCGGCCGCAACGAGGCCAACCTGAACGCCGCCGCCGACCGCTACGGCTACCAGCATCGCTATACCCGTTGGCAGGACATGCTGGAAAATGACGCCGTCCAGGTCTTCGACAACGGCGGCCCCAACAACGTCCATGCCGAGCCCTGCATCGTCGCGGCCCAGGCCGGCAAACACGTCTTCTGCGAGAAGCCGCTGGCGCGCACGGCCGAAGAGGCGAAGGGCATGCTCGACGCCGCGATCAAGGCCGGCGTCAAGCACATGGTGGCCTACAACTACCGCTTTGTGCCAGCCATCATTCAGGCGCGCAAGTTGATCAAGAGCGGCGCGCTGGGGCGCATCTACCACTTCCGCGCCGTTTACCTGCAGGACTGGATCGTCGACCCCGAGTTCCCGATGCTCTGGCGCCTCAGCCAGGAAGTCGCCGGCAGCGGCGCACTGGGTGACCTCGCCTCTCACATCCTCGATATCGGCCGTTTCCTGGTCGGCGAACCCACGCGCGTTATGGGGATGAAAAAGACCTTCATCGACGAACGGCCCGATGGCGAGGGCGGCCGCGCTACGGTCGACGTGGACGACGCCGTTACGGCGCTACTCGAATTCGATAATGGCGCTCTCGGCACCATTGAGGCCACGCGCTTCGCCATAGGGCATCGCAACGGCAACATGTGGGAAGTCAACGGCGAAAACGGCAGCATTCGCTTCAACCTCGAGCGCTTGAACGAGCTGGACGTCTACTGGAATGACGGCCGTCAGGAGACCCTCGGCTTCACCAACGTACTGATCAGCGAGGACTACCATCCCTACTGGGAGCACTGGTGGCCGCCCGGCCACATGATCGGCTGGGAGCACACTTTCCTCCACGAATTCCACCACTTCTTCGATTGCATCGTCAATGGCAAGGACGTGGCCCCCTGGGGCGCGACCTTCGTCGATGGCTATCGCAACAACGTCATCACAGACGCCATTGAGGAATCCGCCAACACCGGCCGCCAGGTCGATATCCGCTACGAAGACTGAAATCTCAGGGGGTGGGCTGTGCCTGCCCCCTCATTGCCCCCTCGCTGCCTTGAGCGACGCAATCAATCCGCCGGCTGCGACGATGTGGCGCACGGAAGGCGGCAGGGGCGTAAAGTGCAGGGTCTCCCCCGCCAGCACCAGTTCGCCGGCGTCCAGGTCCAGCGACAATTCACTTCCGCTCTGCGCCAGCTCGGCAACGCCCGGACAGGCCAGTGCCAGCAAGCCGTTGTTGATGGCGTTGCGAAAGTAGATGCGCGCGAAGGATTCCGCGATGACGGCGCGCAGGCCGCAGGCCAGCAGACAGGTCACCGCCTGTTCGCGGCTGCTGCCGTTGCCCCAGTTGCGGCCGGCCACAATGACATCCCCGGGTTGCACGCCGGAGGCGAAAGACGGATCCAGGTCTTCAAGCGCGTGCCGCGACAGCGCCGCCGGATCATGCTGCACGCTGTAGGTGTATTTGCCAGGGAAGATGACGTCAGTATTGACGTGGTCGCCGTAAGCCCAAACGCGGTGTCTGCTGCGCATACCCTTCAGGCCTCCGCCAGCAGGTTGGCGGGATGCACGATCTCGCCGGCGACGGCGCTGGCGGCGACCACCGCCGGATTCGCCAGATAGATTTCTGCGTCCCGCTGGCCCATGCGCCCGCGAAAGTTGCGGTTGGCGCTGCTGATGCAGACTTCACCGGGAGCCAGTACGCCGGCGTGCACACCCATGCAGGGCCCGCAGCCCGGTGTGCCGATGCTGGCGCCCGCCTCGATTAAATCGGCCAGATGACCGGCATCAAGAGCATCAGCCAGCACCTGGGACGAGGCCGGGATGACCAGCAGTCGGGCGCGCAGCCGACGCCCGCGCACGATCTCGGCCGCAGCCGCAAGGTCCTCCAGACGGCCGTTGGTGCAGGTGCCGATGAAGGCCAGGTCAACCCTTGTTCCGGCCAGGGCTGTGACCGGCTGCGCGTTGTCGACGCGGTGGGGACAGGAAACGATCGCTTCGATCTCGTCCAGAGCGACGTCCAGTTGCCCTGCGCAGGGGGCGTTCAGATCCGGCAACAATGCCTGATCGCGAAAGAATGCCAATCGCTCCTGCCAGTCGTCCTCGCGATTGCGGCGCAGTTGCGCCTCCAGCCAGCGCCACGTGACCTCGTCCGGCGCGATGAAGGCGTTCTTGGCGCCCATTTCCGCCATCATGTTGACCAGCGCGGCGCGCATGTCAGGAGAAAGAGTCGCCACACCCGGCCCGTCGAATTCGACAGCCATGTAGTTGGCGCCATCCGCGCCCAGGCGGGCGATGAGTTGCAGCGCGAGGTCCTTGGACATCACGCCAGGCGCCAGCCGGCCGGACAGGGTGATGCGCAGGGTCTCGGGTACGCGCAACCACAACTCGCCCGTGGCCCACAGCGCCGCGATTTCACTGCGACCCACGCCGGCGCCAAATGCGCCCAGCCAGCCGCAATGCGGGCTGTGGCTGTCCGCGCCCAGCAGAATCATGCCGGGCCCGACCACGCCCTCTTCGCAATGCACCTGATGACAGATTCCGCGACCCATCTCGAAGAAGTGCGGGATGCCCTGCTCCGCCACAAAGCGACGAATTTTCGCATGGTTCCGCGCATGTTGGGGCGTGGGCGGCGGAACGGCGTGGTCCAGCGTGATGGCCAGACGCTCCGGAAAGCGCACTCTTGCCTGCGTCAATTGTCCGAAAATCCGCTGGATCGCGGCGCTGTTGTCGTGGCTGAGCACCACGTCGGGTGTGATGTCGAACACCTCGCCGGGCTGAACCCGCGCGCGACCGGCGTTGCGCGCCAGGACCTTCTCGCTGAAGGTCGCGCCCATCAGCCGGGCTCCGTGACCGCGTCCTGCAGCACCTGGTCCACGTCGGCGAGCGTGATGCGCCGCTCGTCCGCCAGCGCCTTGATGCGACGCGTGGCAGCGCGCAATTCCGGCTCGTCCAGCGCCATGCCCAAGGTGGCCGCCCGGTCTCGCACGGCGTTCCAGCCCACCAGACGATGGGCAACGTCGATGTTGCGCGCAATGCCGAAGTCTTCCGGATCGATGGCCTCGTAGCTGGTGGGGTTTTGCAGTACGGCGTTGGTATGTACGCCGGCCTTGTGGTGGAAGGCAGTGCGCCCCGTGATGGGCGTGTTGAAGGGCACATCGATGCCGACCCGACGCGCCACCAGGTCCTCGATTTCGCGCAGCAGGGGCAGGTCGTATTTGCGCACGAGTTGCGGATCGACCGTGTAGATGCGGGCCACCAGGCCCCCCAACGCCGTGATGCCATTGCGCTCGCCGATTCCCAGCACCGTGGTATCAACGTGCGTGGCGCCGGCCTGCAGGGCGCACCAGGCGTTGGCGACCGCGCAGCCGCTGTCATCGTGGCCATGAAACTCGATGTCGCAATGCACAGCCTGGCGCAAACTGCTGATCAGACTGTGCGTGCGCAGGGGGTCGGCGATGCCGACCGTGTCCGCCACGCCGACGCGATCGACGCCGGCAAGGTCCATCGCCCGGTAGACGGTGAACACGTCCGCAAGATTGCTGCGGAAGGTGTCCTCAGTGCTGAAACGCGTCTCAATGTCTTGGTCCTTCAACCAGGCGACAATTTCACTGCTGCTGTCGATGATCTCCTGCAAACTGCGTCCATGGCTGAACTGCCGCATGTAGGCCGAGGTGCCGATATATATGTCCACGCCATCGACGCCGCAATCCACCGCGAGGCGCGCCTCGTCCATGCGCGCGCGAATATGGGTCAGCAGGCGGAAGCGTCGCTTCATTCCGGCGACGGCGCGCAGCGTGGCCTCACTCTGCGGGCTGGCCAGCGGCGTGGTCAGTTCCATGTATTCCACACCAAAGGCATCCAGCGCCGCGGCGATTTCGAGTTTGTCATCCAGTGAAAAGTGACAGCCCTCGAATTGCTCACCCTCACGCAGGGTAGATTCGATCACGTTGAAATTGCTGAACGTCGCTGCCTGCATGTTGTACCGTCTTCGCTATTCGGCCACCGTTTCAATACAACAAAAAGCCTGCTCCGGCGTTCCGGGCAGGCCATTGAGGCGGACGCAGAGTCCCGGATCACCTTCCAGGTTGGCTACGCTTCTCCGCCTTGTTCGCCACGTGAGTCTGCATCTGATGGGCTCACCTTGATCGTGTCGCACATTCTGGCACAGTACGTGGCAAAATGCAAGGCCAGTCGCAATTCAGGGTGCAGTGGCTATAGTCAAGTCACAATTTATCCCTTTACAATGCACGTCGATTGTTTCCACACCGAGCCCTAAACACTGAAAGGTCAGGAGATCACCATGCAACACCTTGCCCTGGTCGGTTGCGCCCATATCCACACGCCCGGATTTGTCCGGCGTCTCAATGACCGCCCGGACGTCGCCATTCGCGCCGTTTGGGACCATGACAGGGAGCGCGCGGCCGGATGCGCCGCAGAACTGAACGCCGCCCAGGTGCAGGAGGTCGACGCCATCTGGTCCGACCCCTCGATCAATGCCGTCGTCATCTGCGCCGAGACCAACCTGCACGAGGAACTGGTCCTGGCAGCAGCGGCAGCCGACAAGCACATGTTCGTCGAAAAGCCACTGGGGATGGGCCGGCAGGACGCGGGCAACATGGCGAAGGCCATAGAGACCGCGGGCGTCCTCTTCCAAACTGGTTACTTCATGCGCGGCATGCCGGTCCATCAGTTTCTGCGCAAACAGGTGCAGGCCGGCAGTTTCGGACAAATCACCCGCCTGCGCCACAGCAACTTCCACGCCGGCGCGTTGCGCGACATCTTCACGCCCAATTACCTGTGGATGACGCGTCTGGATGAGAGCGGCATCGGCGGCTTCGGCGACCTGGGCACGCATTCGCTCGACATCATGCTCTGGCTGATGGGCGAGGTCGACGCCGTCACAGCGACCTTCGCCAGCCACAGCGGCAACTACGGCGACCTGGATGAGACCGGTGAAGCGCTTTTGCAATTCAGCAATGGGGTGATCGGCAGTCTGGGCGCCGGCTGGCTGGATGTCGAGCATCCGGTCAGCGTCATTCTCAGCGGCACGGAAGGCCACGCCCTGGTGCGCAATGGTGACCTGTTTTTCAATAGCCAGCGCGTGGACGGCGCCGACGGCAAAAGCCCATGGACGGACCTGCCGGAGGCCAGGCCCCACGCCTTTGACCTCTTCCTCAACCACCTTGCCGGAGACGAAGCTGGAACGCTCATCAGCCCGGCGGAAGCCGCCGCCCGCAGCACGGTCATGGAAGCGCTCTACCAGGCTGCCGGCGATCGGAGCTGGGTCGAAGTCGGAAACTGAGCGCCGGAGCGCATCCGGCGCCTGAACCATGGATTTTCCAGGTCTACCGCCTGAAACAGGAGCAATACATGAGTTTGAAAGTGGGAGTCATCGGGGTTGGTGGCATTGCAAGGACGCACATGCCGGGCTGGGCTGCTTCGGGGCACGCCGAGGTTGTCGCAGGCAGCGACATCAGTGAGCCGGCCTTGCATGCCTGGGGCGAGGAAAACGGGATCTCCCGGCTGGAGACCGATCCGGCCACACTGTTCAGCGACCCGGATATCGACATCATCGACATCTGCACGCCCAACGGCTACCATGCGCCGCTCGGCATTGCCGCCTTGCAGGCCGGCAAGCACGTCATCTGCGAAAAGCCGCTGGCGCCCACGCCGGCCGAGATTCGCGACATGATCGCGGCCCGCGATGCTTCCGGCAAGCTGCTGATGACCGCGCAGCACTTTCGCTTTGGTGGCGATGCCATGGCGATGAAAGCCGAAATCGACCGCGGCACGCTGGGGGACATTTATCACGCCCGCAGCTGGATGCTGCGCCGCGCCGGTCTGCCCGCGCGTCCGGGCTTTGTGCTGAAACAACACAGCGGCGGCGGCGCTACCATCGACATCGGCGTGCATATCCTCGACCTCACCCTGTGGTTTATGGGCAATCCGCAGCCGGTGGCCGTCAGCGGCGTGGCCCGCGCGGACCTCGCTCACATTGAAGGCGCCTTTGGTCTCTGGGGAAATGTCCCGCCCGAGACCGACGTGGAAGAATTCGCCGCCGCCTTCGTTCGATTCGATAACGGCGCAACCCTGGTCATTGAGATCAGCTGGCTGCTGCATCATGACGCCATTGGCGAAGACATGCAGATGTGGCTCTATGGCACGCGTGGCGGCTCCCACTGGCCAAAATGCGAGATTTACTCCACCAACTACGAAAGCCAGCAGCATTACAACATCGCGCTCAAGAGGACCCGCGATCTCATGGAACCGCACGCGCTGGAATGCGTCGAGTTCGCGCGCGCCGTGGCCGAAGGCGCGCCTTCTCCCGTGCCCGCCGAGCAATCGCTGCAGGTGCTGACGATTCTCGACGGCATCTACCGCAGTCAGGCCAGCGGCGCCGAAGTGCGTCTCGACCAGTAACAGGACTTTACATGACCCTGAAGGTAGGCGTTATCGGCGTCGGCGGCATCGCCCGCTCCCACATGCCCGGCTGGGCCGCCTCGGAACATGCGGAAGTGGTGGCCGGCAGCGACATCAGCGAAGCCGCCCTGCGGGTCTGGGGTGAGGCCAACGGCGTCACGCGCCTGGAAACTGATCCGGCCGCCCTCTTCAGCGATCCGGACATCGACATCATTGACGTTTGCACACCCAATCGCTACCACGCGCCACTCGGCATTGCCGCCCTGCAGGCCGGCAAACACGTCATCTGCGAGAAGCCGCTGGCGCCCACGCCCGGCGAGATTCGCGAAATGATCGCGGCCCGCGACTCGGCTGGCAAACTGCTGATGACCGCCCAACACTTCCGTTTCACCGGGACGGCGCGGGCGCTGAAGGCTGAAATCGATCGCGGCGCGCTGGGCGAGATCTATCACGCGCGCGGCTGGATGTTGCGCCGGGCCGGACTCATCCCGGGCCCCGGATTCGTGATGAAGCAGCACAGCGGCGGCGGCGCGACCATCGACATCGGCGTGCACATTCTCGATCTCACACTGTGGATGATGGGCAATCCGCGGCCGGTGGCCGTCAACGGTGTGGCGCGCAGCGAACTGGCCGGAATCCCCGGCGCTTTCAGCGCGTGGACGGGCACAGCCATCCTGCCGGAGATGGACGTGGAGGAACTGGCCCTGGCCCTGGTGCGCTTCGACAGCGGCGCCACGCTGGTGCTCGAAGTCAGCTGGCTGCTGCATCACGACGTCATCGGCGAGGACATGCAAATGTGGCTGTATGGCACGCGGGGCGGCAGCCATTGGCCGAAATGCGAGATTTACTCCACCAACTACGAGACGCAGCAGCATTACAACGTCGCGCTCGGACGGACACAGGACAGCATGGAGCCCCATGCGCTGGAATGTGTGGAATTCGCGCGCGCCGTGGCCGAAGGCGCGCCTTCACCCGTTCCGGCCGAACAGTCGCTGCAGGTGCTGACGATCCTCGACGGAATTTACCGAAGTCAGCGGAGTGGACGCGAGGTCAGCCTGGAAAGCTAGCGCGGCTCAGACGGGCAGGTTGACCTGCACCTTTACCGACGCCGGCGGCATGTGCACGGCGTAATCGAAAGCGGCCACGCTGTCGGCAAAGGCGAAGTTGTCCGTGATCAGGGGCATGACGTCGATCGAGCCGCTGCTGATGAGCCCCAGCGCGCGCGGGAAGATGTGAGCATAGCGAAAGATCGTCAGAATGCGCGCTTCTTTCGCCTGGGCGGCCACAATCTCCAGGGCCACGGGTTCCACCGGACAGCCGATGTACACGACTGTACCGCCCGGCGCCAGGGGTTCAAAAACGGCCGCTGCCGCCTGCGGGTGGCCGCTGGCCTCAAAGACGATGTCCGCGCCCACGCCATTGGTCTGCCCGCTGACCTCCTCCACCAGGTTCTGTTCGCGCACGTTGACAGGAGTGATCGGCCCCAGGCTGGCCGCCAGGTCCAGCTTCTGTTGAATGACGTCCGTGATGAAAATATGGCTGCAGCCTCCGGCCAGAGCCGCCAATGCGGTGAGCATGCCGACAGGGCCTGCGCCGCTGACCACAGCCACGTCGCCCGGCTTGACGCCCGCCTTCGCGACGGCGTGCATGCCAACCGCCAGGGGTTCGATCATGGCGCCTTCGGCAAAGCTGACGTTGTCGGGCAGTTTGAAGGTGAAGGCCGCCGGATGCACAACCGTGGGACGCAATACGCCGTGGTCCGGCGGCGTGGCCCAAAAGCGCACGCCCGGGTCAAGGTTGTACATGCCCAGACGGGTTTCGCGGCTGTCGGGGTCCGGCACACCAGGCTCCATACAGACGCGATCGCCAACCTTCAGGTGCTGGACTTCGGCGCCGGCCTCAATGACGACGCCAGAAGCCTCGTGCCCCAGAACCATCGGGTTGCGCACGATGAATGGGCCGATACCTCCGTGGGTGTAGTAATGTACATCGCTGCCGCAGACGCCGACCGTGCGAATGGCGATTCGTACGTCCTGCGGGCCGAGCGTTTCCTCCAGCGCAATGTCGCGCAGATTCAGTTCATCCTTGCGTTCCAGTACCAACGCTTCCATCGCGCCTCTCCGATCTTTCACTCACAGAGATTTGATTGTGAAAGGCAGGCTACATCCTGTCAAGCGAGACAGCCTACTCCGCCAGTGCCGGTCCGGTTGTGGCGCCATTCCAGGAATCCCAGACTCGATCGGCCTGTTCTCGAAACTGCCGCGTATAGAGGCGATAGTAATGCCCGCGCCGGCGCAACAGTTCGCGGTGCGTCCCCAGTTCTTCAATGCGGCCATCCTGCAACACCAGAATGCGGTCCGCGCGTCGAATGGTGGAGAGGCGATGCGCGATGACGAAGGTGGTCGAGCGCTTCATGAGGGCTTCCATGCCCTGCTGGATGAGCGCCTCGGTTAGCGTATCCACCGAACTGGTGGCCTCGTCCATGATGAAGATGTCCGGCTGGGAAAGGATCGCCCGCGCCAGACTGATGAGTTGCTTTTGTCCGGTGGAAAGCAGCACGCCGCCCTCCCCCACGCCGGATTCATAGCCCTTTTCCAGGCGTTGTACGAAGTCATCGGCGCCGGCCAGGCGCCCGGCCTCGTATACCTCGTCGTCACTGGCGCCCAGGCTGCCATAGCGAATGTTCTCCAGGATCGTGCCGGAGAAGAGCTGCGGCGTCTGCAGCACCATGCCGATGCGGGACTGAATGGCCTGCATGGTGAAACGGGTGTAGTCCACGCCGTTGATGCGGATCGCTCCCCCGCCCGGCTCATAGAAACGGCACACGAGATTGACGATGGAGGTCTTGCCGGCGCCGGTCGGCCCAACGATGGCGATCGTCTCGCCCTGGCGCACGGTCAATGAAAAGCCTTGAAGTACGGGCTTCTCGGGTTCGTACTGGAAGTCGACGTCGTCGAACTCGATGTCGCCCTTCAGCGTGCCCGGGTCATACGCGCCCGGCCGGTCTGCCAGGTCCGGCTGCGTGTCAATCAGCGAAAAGGTGCGCTCGGCCGAGGCCACGGCTTGCTGCAGACTGGCGAAGACCCGCGCCAGGTCCTGAATCGGCCAGAGCATGATGATCAGGTAGGAAATGAAGGCCTGGATGCTGCCAATGGTCAACGCACCTTCCAGCGCCAGTTGGCCCCCGCGAAGCACGATCAGCGACAGGGCCAGGGCGCTGATCAACTGCACCAGCGGCAGGAAAAGCGCCGCCAGCCAGTGGGCGCGGTAGGAAGCCCGGTACATGTCATCGGTATGAACGCGGAACTCCCGCAGGTTGGCCCGTTCGCGCGTCAGGGCCTTAACCACGCGAACGCCCGTGATGTTCTCGTTTAGCGCGCCGGTGATGATGGAGTTAATGCGCCGCGACAGACGGAATTGCAACACAATCTTCTGCCGAAACCAGAGCGCCACAGCGATTAGTACGGGCATGACAGCCAGCACGACCAGCGCCAGCCGCCAGTTGATGATCATCATGAAGGAGGCGGCGGCCAGCATGTTGGTCACCGCCCATGTCGTGTCCAGCAGGCCCCAGGTGACCAGTTCGGCGATGCGCTCGGTGTCGGAGGTCAGACGGGACATGATCCAGCCTACGGGCGTACGGTCAAAGTAGGCCAGCGACAAGGTCTGCAAATGGTGGAATAGTCGCTGCCGCAACTCGTACTGTATGCGCTGGCCGAGCAGGCCCGTCAGGTAGATGAAGGTGAAGACGCCCAGCGCAAAGCCGAAGACGATGATCAGATAAGTGATCAGGATTTCCCGCAGCGCGCTGGTGTCCTGCGGCACGATGACTTCATCGACAATGCGTTTTCCCTGGAAGGTAAACCAGGATTCCAGGATTGAGATGATGGTGATGGCAAGGATAAAGCCGGCCACGTGGCGCCAGTGCGGCCGCACCAGCCCCAGGATGCGTCGCAAGGTCCGCCCGTCAAGAACGTCGCCGAATTCCTCCTCTTCAAACCATGTCGGGTCAGGCATGGCTCACTTCCCGTTCCAGCTCCTCGTCGATTTGCTCCTGCACTTCATAGACCTGACGGTAGATACCCGGCTGTCCCAGCAACTGCTCATGGTTGCCGCGTTGCACGATTCTTCCCTGCCTGAGCACAAGAATGAGATCGGCCCGCATCAGGCTCTGGATGCGATGGGCGATGATGAAGGTCGTGCGACCCTTCATGAGTTCGTTCAGGGCCGCGCGAATCTCGGCTTCGGTCTCGGTATCCACCGAAGAGGTCGTGTCGTCCAGCAAGAGAATCGCCGGGTCGCGCAGCAAGGTGCGCGCCAGCGCCAGGCGCTGTTTCTGACCGCCGGATAGCGTCACGCCGCGCTCGCCGACCACAGTGTCGTATCCCTTCGGGAAGGTCAGGATGACATCATGCACCGCCGCGGCGCGCGCTGCTGCGAAAACTTCCTCGTCCGTGACGTCACGCGAAACGCCAATCGTGATGTTCTCGCGGATGCTGCGCGAAAAGAGGAAGGGCTCCTGTTCGATGATGCCGATTTGTTCCCGCAGCCAGTCACGGGAGTATTTGTTCAGCTCCACGCCATCCAGCAGAATGCTGCCGCCGGTGTAGTCATAGAAACGGGGCAACAGGTTCACCAGTGTGGTTTTGCCGGAGCCGGTAGCGCCCAGCAAGGCTATAGTCTGGCCGGCCCCGCAATAGAAACTGATGTCCTTCAGCGCAGCCTCGCCCTCGTCATAGGACATTTCCACGTTGCGGAACTCCATGTCGCCCCGCAACTTGCGCTCTGGTCGTTCCCCATCATTCGGCGCTTCGCGTTCTTCGCCAATGACCTCGAGCACGCGACGGGTGGAAACGATGCCTGTAGAAAAATGAATGATCAGGCGTCCCAGTTCGCGAATGGGCCAGACGACCTGATGCAACATGCCCGCATAGGCCACATAGGCGCCCACGCTGATTTCTCCTTCCAGCACGAACAACCCGCCGACGACCAGCCCGACGACATGCTGCAGGCCGCCGGTCATGTCCGAGCAGGGCCAGAACAGGGAGTACATCGTGAGCATGCGGCGGCCCAGGCGGAAGCGTTGCAGGTTTTCCTTTTCGAACTTTTCTGTCTCGTGGTCCTGGCGGGCAAAGGCCCTGACGACGCGCACGGCCGTCAGGCTCTCCTGCATCGTGGTCGAAAGGACCGCCTCCTGCTCCTGATACTGGCGGTAGACCTTCTCCAGACGCTTGAAGAAAAGGCCGGAAATAATCACGGTTATCGGCACTGATGCCACCGAGATCAATGCAAGTGGAACATGGATGACCATGATCGCCGCCAGGTTGACGATGAAGAGCGACAGGATGCGGCCGACTTCCAGCGCCTGGTCCGAGTAGAAACGGCGAATGGCGTCCACGTCGGATGTGGAGCGTTGCAGCAGATCGCCGGTTTGCTGCTTGTCCAGGGCGCGGAAAGACATCCACTGGATGTGTTCAAAGAGCGCAACGCGCAAACGAAGGGCCACGCCCTCCGCGGCGCGCGCCGCCATCCGGCCGCTGTTGAAGGAAAAGCCCGCCTGAAACGCGGCCAGAACCAGAAAGACGCCCGCCAGCGACAACAGGTCGCTCATCGCTACCGGAGCGGCGCCCGCATCGCCAATGCTGGCCAGCAGGCTGTCCGCAAACCAGGCCAGCAACAGCCAGATCGTCGTCTGCGCCATGGTGGAGAGAATCAGGCTTGTAATTGCGGCGGCGTAGATCCAGCGGTAGCCGTCCAGCAGCATGAAGACGCCGCGCATTCGGCTGGCAGCCAGCGCCCTTTGCAGGTTGGTTTCGGGAATGTGAATGGTCATGACCTGTCGTAGACCGGTGGCTTGTTGACTGAAGCTGTCGCAGCTCGCATCATACGCCCGCAGGGGCCGCTTGGCACGGGCCAATTCAGAAGGCCGGCTGCTTTGGCTTCAGCAATTCAGGGCATTACTGCGAAACCGGTTCGGCGCGCAAGGTGTCGCAGAATGCGGCGCGCCCGATGCGCCCAGGTGTAACGCTGCATGACTTCCTCGCGGGCGTTGCATGCCAGGCGCTGCCGCAAGGCCGCATCTTCCTGCAGACGCAACAGCGCTTCCCGCAAGGCCGGAATGTCATCGGGCGGCACCAGCAGGGCATGCTCCTCGTGTCGCACGACCTCGGCCACTGCCGGCAAATCTGTGGCGACGAGTGGACGTCCGCTGCTCATGTATTCGAAGAGCTTGACCGGAGAGGCATACCAGGCAAAGTGCTCCGTCCAGGGAAAGGGCATGGCGCAGACGTCGAATGCCGCCAGGTGTAAAGGCACGGCTTCCGGGTTCACCTGTCCGGCAACCAGAAAATCGTCGTCGCTTCTTCCGCACCCATGCCACAGGTTGCGCAATTCCCGGACTCTTTCCTCCGGCCCGCCAACCAGGGCAATTGCCATGTTTTCCACCGGCGCAACAGCCTTCGTCAGGCTGCCCACCCCCTTGTCCATCGCCATGGTCTGCAATCGACCGACGTAGCCAACCACGAAGCGGTCGCTGTTCCAGCCAAGCTGCTGCCTGGCAGTCTCTCTCGTAGGCATGTCCGCGAAGCGTTCGGCGCGAATGCCGTCATGCACCACACAGAGTTGCTCGCAGGTCGCGCCCAGTTCTCCGGCCTGACGCGCCATGGCGGCGGTCACCGGATACAGGGCCGCGGCATGCCGCATGACACGGGCCTGTAACCAGTGTCCTGCGCCGGACCCGGAAATGCGATGCGGCTCATAAGCCAGGCGCCCGCCCCGTCGCAGTAACACAAGCAAGCCGGCCACCGGCAGGTCACGGGTGTAATAGACATCCGGCCTTCTTCCTGACAACAGTGTGACCGTCAGCACGAACAGCCAGCTGATCACCTGCAACAGAAAGGCGCCGCGGCGCAGCAGCGCGATCCGTTCGCCAACCAGCCACTGCAGGTCCAGGCATGGCAAACGTTGCAGGGTGAAGCAAGGGTGCACGCCATAATGGGCCCAGGGGTCGGAAACGGCGCGCAAGGCCCGGGTGTTGACGCGACGGGGAGTCTGTAACGTCACCTCGGCGCCGGCTCTGGCCAGGGCCTCGCAGTTCTGCATGATTTGCAGTCCATGCGCCTTCTCCGTAGGGATGCGGGCGTTGGCGAGGTAAAGTAGCCTCACGCCACTGGCTCTCCGCCGCGCAGGACAGAGACCAGATTCTCCACCAGGTGCTGCATGCTGTGATCGCGCTCCACCAGCGACCGCAGCTCTTCGCCCAGTGCGACCCGCGCGCAGGATTCCATGGCCATCAACGCCTGTATGCGTTGCGCCAGGGCTTTCGGGTCGTCCGGGGGCGCCAGCAATTGCCCGCCCCATGGCGATAGCATCTCCACAAAGGCCTCATTGGCGCTGACGACCGGGATGCCGCAAGCCATCGCCTCCAGCACAGCCTTGTCGATGCTGCCAGTCGCGCTCAGGTTGACCATCACGTGCGCCCGATGCAGTTCAGCGGGCACCTGATCATGCGGCACGGCGCCGGCAAACTCGACGAAGTCGTTTAAACCGTCTCTGTTGACCTGGGCCCGAAGGTCACAGGCATACTGCCGGTCCTGCGGGTACACCGTGCCCAGCACACGCAGTTTGAACCGGGCGCCGTGTTCCGCCATCAATTGCGCCGCGGAAAGTAGAGTCTCGAGTCGTTTGACCGGCGCAATGCGGCCGAGACTCATCAGGGTGAACGGGCCTTGCGCCGGATCTGCCGGCGTAAAACGATCGACGTCAATACCCTGACCTGTGATACGCAATTTGCCGTCAGAAAGTCGGAAACCCTCACGGGAAGAGGACACGACCCTGGTGGCGGCCATGACGGCGAGGCGCAGCCTCATTGTGACCGCCCGATGCGCATACCATAGCGTCAGGGGAACGCCATGCAGACGTAGCAGCGGCGCGGCCATCACGGCGAACAGGGGCTGCATATGCGCGAAGCAGGCATCGTGGCGCCTGGCGCGCAGCAGGGCCCACAGGAGGCGGTAAAACCTGAACGCGCGTCGCGCTTCGCTGAAACCCCGTTCCTTACCCAGTGAAAACACGCGCACGTTGGCCGCCACGTCCACACGGCCGACCCGCATCGAAATCACGTCAATGTATTCGCAGTGCTGCGCCAGGGCATTGATCCATTCCGTGGTGAAGCCCAGATTGGGGGCGTCGGCGTCGGTCGCCAGATTGAACCACAAGAGTCGCAAGGGTCGGTCGCTCACCGCTGCGCCTCGTTCCAGGCCAGCACAAAGAGTTCCCCATAATGTTTCACGTAACTTTCAGCAGAAAAAAAGTGGGTCGCAAACTCCCGGGCAGTTTCGCCCATGCGGTCAAGGTCGGCTTCGCAAAGCGCATGCAGCAGTTTGCCCGCCAGGGCATTGACGTCCCCCGGGGGCACCAGCCATCCGTGAACACCGTCCTCGACGACTTCCGGAATGCCGTCAACAGCAGAGGCAAGCACCGGTGTGCCGCAGAGCATGGCTTCGACAAGCACTTTGGGCAGCCCTTCACTGTAACTCGGTAGCACCAGCAGGCGGGCCCGCGCCATGGCGACGGCCAGTTCCGCCTGCGGCAGAGGATCGCCAATCGTGATCCGCGACTCCAGGCCCAGTTCGCTGACCTGACGACGCAGGCCGGACGCATAATCCCTGTTGGCGGGCTCGCCAACGATTCGCAACCGTACCTGCGGTACGTAGTCGGCAATCCTGGCATAGGCCTCGATCAATTCGCGGATGCCCTTGCGTGGAATCAACACGCCGGCGTAGAGCACTTCCTGCCGCTGCGATACCGACTGCTTCACCCTGAACGACTGAAAGACTGCCGTATCCGTCCAGCTCATGAATTGTCGCAAGGGCTTTTCCGGAGCGAATTCCCGCAACTGCCGGGCGGATGAGGCGGAAACGGCGCGAAGGGCATCCGCCCGCGTAAGACTGTAACGTGCCAGTCGCCTGATTAATCCGAGCCAAAGGCCAGGCATGGGCATTCGCCTTTGACCCACAAAACCTTTCTGGAAATCACCGCGGGTTTCCACGACCAGCGCCACCCGTCGACCCGCAAGGCGCGCCAATGCCTTCGCCAGCGCCGCCGCGGCGCCGATGACCGGATCATGAGCAATCAACACGTCAATCCGTCGCGCGAATACCAGCCACAGCACCACCGGGGGCACCAGCAGCCAGGCCGTCAGCCAGCGCAAGGGCGCGAGCGGGAGGGCCGGCCACTGTATGAAGCGCGCGTGTTCCCGGAAGCATTGAGGTCGCAAACCTGGCGCGAAACTGGTGACGAAAATATCAACGCCCAGGTCTTCGGTGAGCCGACGCCACTTGCGCGCCTGCCCCGCTTGCAGCGGCTGCGTATAGCGCATCGTATCCACCCAACACACACGCAGACCGCGCGCGTCGCCCCGCCTTGTCATGGAAAGGCGCTCAGACGCGAACGACCGCCACGTCGCTGCGGCCCTTTTGCGTCGTGTTGAACGATATCCAGCGCCCGTCCGGCGAGCACAGGGGATGGGGATGAGTGGTCTGCCCGGGCAGGCTGCCCCACTCCGTGTTGTGTTCGGCGATGACCTCGATTCGCGGCAGTTCAGCATCGAAATAGAGCCAGACCAGCAGATTGTCGCTGACGTTGCCATCCAGCAACAGGGCTTCCCTGCCCGCCATTGCCGAAACATGACCGTAATGGGGAGCGTCAGGCATGTCGTACTCGCGCAAGACTTCGCCCCCGGGAGTACAGACACCCAGTATCCAGCCCCTTTCCCGGCGGTTGCGCCCGTGATACAGCACCCGTTCGCCGTCAAAGGACCAGACTGCGTGCGTGTGACTGCAGTCGCGGTTGCGCGCCGCCAGCTCGGTCAGCGTGTTGCTGTCCGGTCTCAGGGACCAGATGCGCGTCGTGTGCCCGTCACCGCCGCTCCAGTAACGCGGCGGAAAGTCGCGGTCCAGGAGCAGCAGGTCTCTGTCCGTCGGGGAATATTCCGCGTGAAAGCTGCGGCAGCCATCCTCTCGCCACACATCACTGACGTCACCTCCTGACAGCGGCAACGACGCCAGACGCAGTTGCATGCCCCGTCCGTCGGCGAAGTGATCGAAATAGTGTCTGGTTACACGTGTGCCGGCTGCGATTTCGGGATGCAGCGTGGAAAGCGGCAGCAACACCCGGTTTTCGTCCCCGGACACGCTGGGATAGCCCAACTCCCAGGGGCCGGTGTCGGCGATCAGGGTGCGTTCCTCCAGCGTGTCCAGCTGCACGGCGTGGAGCGAGCGTTCGCCGGTGTAGACCAGCCAGCGGGTCCGTGGCGCCAGGCACATGCGGGGGTAGGGGCCGCCCTGTATATGGGCGCAGAAACCGTAATCGGCTACCGCTTCGGTCAGCTGCGTTATCTCGCCGGTTGCCACCTCGACCTTGCAAAAGGCGCCGCGATTTTCGCGCAGGGTCCAGAAGACCAGGAACTCGCTGTCCGCAGTGAAGCCGATGTTGGTGTGATAGTTGGGCGTCTGGTTGACTTCACCGAGCGTGGACAGGCGGCGACAGGCGCGCAGCGTCCAGGCATCGCGCCAGGTTTCGCTTTCATTCCACTGTTCGCCTCTGCGGGCCGGCATCGGAAGTCCTGTTCCCGGATTGCTGCCGATTGTATCCCCTGACCACAGGATTCACACTGCCCGTCCTTCGCTGCACCCTGTATACTGTGAACCCGTTCCGCCTCTGCTGATGAAGGTTGGAAGGGACTCCATGCCAAACAACTTCTGGAATGACGACAGGGCGGCCGGCCTGCCGAACCTGGACGGTCTTGTCTACCGCAGCAACATCCTGGGGCTTGACCGGGCTGTGGTCAACATCTTTGGCGGCAACACCAGCGCCAAATTGCGCATGGCCGATCACGTTGGACGCGAGCAGGAAGTGCTGGCCGTCAAGGCCTCCGGTTCCGATGTGTTGACCATCACCGAACCCCAATTCGCCCTGTTGAAGATGGAAGAAATCGAGCCGCTATACCAACGGGATGAAATGAGCGACGAGGAGATGGTCGCCTACCTGGAGCGCACCTGGTTCGAGCAGGGACGACCGCGCCAGAGCATCGAGACCCTGCTGCACGCCTTTGTGCCCCACAAACACGTCGATCACACGCATCCGGACGCCATCATCAGCCTGATGTGCGTCACAGATGCCGCGGAAGAAGCGCGTCGCGTCTACGGCGAACGGGCCGCCTACGTGCCCTATATCCGTCCCGGCTTCACCCTCAGCAAGTGGATCGGCGGTATGGTGCGGGACAACCCGGCCATCGAATGCGTGGTGATGGGCAAGCATGGCCTCGTCACCTGGGGCGATGACAGCAAGTCCTGCTACGAGAGCAGCATGCACATTATTCAGGAGACCGAGGACTACCTGGCGGACCGCCGCCGGGGCAGGAAGGTTTTCGGCGAGTTGACCGTGCCGGGCCTGTCAATGGAGGAACGCGACGACATTCTCGCCGGTGTCCTGCCGGTCATTCGGGGAGCGGTCTCCTCCCGTCGCAGCGCCATCCTGCAGACCGACAGCAGCGACAGCGTGCTTAACATGATCGGCAGCGAAAAGACCGCCAGCGTCAGCCAGATCGGCGGCGCCTGCCCCGACCATCTGGTGCACGTCAAACGTCAACCGCTTTACGTCGACTGGAAACCCGGGGACGGTGCGGCCGTGCTGGCCGACCGAATCCGCGACGGCATCGCCGACTACGAGGAACGCTACATCGCCTATTTCGAAGAGAACAAAAACCCCGGCGATGTACTGCGCGATGCCGCGCCCAGAGTGATCCTCATTCCAGGTCTGGGCATGGTCAACACCGGCAAGGACATCGCCAACGCCGACGTCAGCCGCCAGCTGTATCACCGCGCCATCGCTGTCATCGGCGATTCAGAGGCGCTTGGCGGCTTTGTCAGCCTGACGCCCAACGAGGCCTACAACATCGAGTACTGGCCGCTGGAGCTTTACAAACTGAAACTGGCGCCGCCCGACAGAGACTTCGCCGGCAAGGTCGTACTCATCACCGGGGCGGCCAGCGGCATCGGCCGGGCCACCGCCTTCCGCCTGGCGCAGGACGGCGCGCACGTGGTGGTGGCGGACATCAATCGCGAAGGAGGCGAAGAGACAGTTGCCGCCCTGGAAGAGGCTCATGGCACGGCCCGCGCCTTTTTTGTGCACACGGACGTGACCAGCGAAACGGCTGTTCAGGACGCCCTGCGACAGACCGTACTGAAATACGGCGGCCTGGACGTTCTGGTCAATAATGCCGGAATCGCCGGCGGCGCGCCGATCGAGGAAACCTCGCTGGAAATGTTCCAGCGCAACGTCGATATCCTGGTCACGGGTTACTTTCTGATGGCGCGCGAGTCCTTCAGGATCATGAAGTCCCAGGGCGTCGGCGGCTGCATGGTCTTTGTCGGCAGCAAGAACAGCGTGGCGGCCGGCAAGGGCGCCGCCGCCTACAGCGCTGCCAAGGCCGCCGAGGTGCACATGGCCCGTTGCCTTGCCGAAGAAGGGGGCGCCCACGGAATACGCGTCAACTCGGTGCTGCCGGACGCCGTCATTCGCGGCAGCAACATCTGGGACGGCGAATGGAAAAAAGCCCGCGCGAAACAATATGGCATCACCGTCGGGGAACTGAACGCCTTTTACGCCAACCGAAACGTGCTGGGCGCTGAAATCCTGCCGGAAGACATCGCCGAGGCCATCGCCTTCCTCGCGGGACCGCGGGCCGCCAAAACGACCGGCACCATGCTCCCGGTCGACGGCGGCGTGGCCAGCGGGTACCTGCGCTGAATCAATGAGCTTCACACACGACACATGGGTCGGCCCTTTCAGCTGGCGCTATGGCAGCCCGCAAATGCGCCAACTGTGGTCCGAGACTCACAAGCGTCGACTGTGGCGCCGCATCTGGGTGGCGCTGGCCGAAGCCCAAATGCGCGCCGGTCTGGTGCAGGTGGCCCAGGTTGACGACCTGCGGGCCCGAGCTGACGACGTGAACATCGACCGCTCGCATGAGCTTGAAGCGATCTTGCACCATGACCTGATGGCCGAGTTGCGCTGCTTCGCCGAGCAGTGCCCTGTCGGTGGTGGCATCCTGCATTTGGGCGCCACCAGTATGGACATCGAGGACAATGCCGACGCCCTGCGCCTGCGCGCATCGCTGTCCCTGGTGGGCCAGGGGCTGCGTGACCTGCTGCTGATCTTGGCGCGGAAAACGGAGGAGGAAGCGGACCATGTCTGCATCGGCTGGACGCACCTGCAGCCGGCGGAACCCACGACGGTCGGCTATCGCCTGGCCGGCTACGCTCAGGACCTGCTCGCGGATTACGAAGCCCTGCTTGACCTTCAGCGGAGCCTGCGGGGCAAGGGCTTCAAGGGCGCGGTCGGCACGGCGGCTTCCTGGCACCAGCTACTGGAGGGCAGGACGCTAACGGCGGAGGCTCTGGAAGCCGACATCATGGATAATCTGGGGCTGGCCGCCTTCCCCGTCGCCACCCAGACCTGTAGCCGCCGCCAGGACTGGCAGTACGTGACCCTGCTGGCCGGCATCGGCATGACGCTCTACCGCCTGGCTTTCGACCTGCGCCTGTTGCAAAGTCCGCCTGTCGGAGAATGGGCGGAACCCTTTGCGGAGCAACAGGTCGGTTCCTCGGCCATGCCTTTCAAGCGAAACCCGGTCAACGCCGAAAACATCGACAGCCTGGCGCGTTATTTGGCCGCCCTGCCGCGCGTGGCCTGGGACAACGGCGCCCACAACCTGCTGGAACGCACCCTCGACGACTCCGCCAACCGCCGCATCGTGCTGCCGCAGGCCAGCCTTTGTTGCGATGAGATGCTGCGCCGCACGCGGCGAATTCTGGAGGGTCTGCGCCTCGATGATGGCGCCATACGCCACAATCTTGAGCGTTACGGGACCTTCGCCGCCACCGAGCGCGTTTTGATGGCGGCCTGCCTCGCCGGTGGCGATCGACAGCATCTGCATGAGGTCATCCGCGGCCACAGCATGAATGCATGGCAAGCCCTTTCCAGCGGCGAACCCAACCCTCTGACCGACCTGCTATGCGGGGAAGAGGAATTGCTCCGATTGCTTTCGGGCGCGCGTATCCGTGAACTTATGCGTGCGCAGGACTACGTTGGCGACGCGCCAGGCCGCGCCCGGGCCATGGCCGGCCGTGTTCTGGCCGCTTGCGCCCGGGGGAATTGAACTTCGATGAGTTGGGCCGGTGTGCGCACACTTGACAAGGAGAGTGAAGCAACTTCAATGGCCCGACGCCTCAGCCGACGCCCTTGCAAGGGAGGGTCAAGGCAGCAAACAGCATGGACGCAAGTCACCGCGGAAGATGACTTTTGGGGAACGGGAGGGTAAATGGTGACAGAAACGCAGCTGGCCGATACCCGTCGCGCCATGGATTTCGCCAGTCTTTTTGCACCGCCGCGTATTGAGGGGGACTTCACCGGCAAACACATCCTGTCTGTTGAACAGTTTTCGCGCCAGGACCTGCGGGTCCTCTTTGACGCCAGCACTTCACTCAGGAAGCGCTCGCGCCAGCATGACCGCGGCCTGACCGAAATTTGCAGCGGCAAGATCATGGCCACCCTGTTTTTCGAAGCCAGCACACGCACGGACATGTCCTTTCAGGCGGCCATGCGTCGACTGGGTGGCGAAGTCGTCGGCGCCAGCAACGGCGTGCGGTTTTCCTCGGTGTACAAGGGTGAAAACCTGGCGGACACCGTGCGCGCCGCCGGTTGCTACGCCGACGTCATCGTGCTGCGCCACCCGGAAGTTGCCTCCTCGCTCGAAGCCGCCTGGTATCTCGACAAGCTGGAAATGAAAATCGGGCGCCGTCCAGTCGTCATCAGCGGCGGCGATGGCATCGGCGAGCACCCCAGCCAGGCCCTGCTCGACCTGTACACCATTCTTGACCAGAAAGGCAGCATTGAAGACCTGAACATCACCATGGTGGGCGACCTGCGCCACGGGCGCACCGTACACTCACTGGCGAAACTGGTGGCCAGGCTGGAAGAGAGGGGCGTCGCCGTCAACTGTGTGTCTCCTCCTTCCCTGCGCATGCCGGCGGACGTGATGGCCCAAATACAGGACGGCCGGGTCCGGGTGTACGAGACTGCTGACCTCGACGAAGTACTGGGCGAAAGCGATGTCATCTACTGGACGCGGGTCCAGGAGGAGCGCTTCGCCGAGCGCGCCGACTACGACGCCATCCAGGACGGCTTCATCATGACTCCGGAACTGCTGCAGGGCGCGCGGGAGGATGCCATTCTCATGCATCCCCTGCCACGCAAGCACGAAATGGGGCCGCCAGAATCACACGACGTACTTGATGAAGATCCGCGGTCCGTCTACTTCCAGCAAATGGAAAATGGCATGTACGTGCGCATGGCCTTGCTGGCCAAGGTGTTGCGCGGAGTCCATGTCTGATGCGCCTGCGCATCCCCGCACCCTTCGACCCGCACGTTCACCTGCGCGACCTGGACTGGTCGCACAAGGGCACGATCGTCAGCGAGACGGCCGCGGCGCTGACCGGTGGCTACACCGCCCTGCTGGACATGCCCAATACACCGCCGGCGACAACCAACCCGGTTGCCCTGAACAGGAAACGGGCCCGTTTTCTTGAGTCGGCCCGCTGCGACTGGGGGCTGTGGTTCGGCGCCGCGCAGCCCGGCAATCAGGAACACTTTGAAAGAGTACAGCATCAGGTCTGCGGCCTGAAAATTTATAACAACGAGACCACGGGCGACCTGTTGATTGAGGACCAGGAATTGCGGGACCGCATCATCGCCGCCTGGCCGGCCGGCGCGCCCATCGCCGTGCATGCCGAAGAGGACACCGTCGATGACATCCTGCAACTGGTCAGACACCACCGGAAATACGTCCACTTTTGCCACATCAGCAGCGCCAATGAATTGAAGCTCCTGGCTTCCGCCAGGGAAGAAGGGCTGCCCGTCAGTATCGGCGTTTGCCCACACCACCTTTTTCTGACCCGCGACGACCTCACCGCGCTGGGCCCGCTCGGCCTGATGAAACCGGAACTGAAGGCCAGCGCCGACCGCGATGCCCTGCGCCAGGCGCTGGGCTGCGGTCTGGTCGACGTTGTCGAATCGGACCACGCGCCGCATACCCTGGGCGAAAAGTACGGGGAAGTGCCGGCCCATGGCGTGCCCGGCCTGGAGACCACACTGCCCCTGCTCGGCCAGGCCGTCCATGAAGGCTGGCTGGAGCCGGACCGACTGGCTGAACTGGTCTCTGTTGCGCCTCGCCGCCTGTTCGGCTACCCCCTGCCCCCGGATAGCTGGACGGAACTGGACCTGGGGGAGAGCCAGTTGTTCGATAACAGGGACCTGCGTTCGCACTGCGGCTGGTCGCCCTTCAGCGGTATGCGCGTCCAGGGTGTCGTGCGTCAGGTGACCCTGCGCGGTCGACAGGTCTACGACGGCGAGCAAGTCCTCGCCGCTCCTGGCAGCGGGTTGCCGCTGACGCAACGCAACCCGCGCGTTGATGCGTGACCTGACCCTCAACCTTTATCTGCTGCTGTGGCGCGCCCTGCGTCCCCTGCTCTTTCTCAACTCTCCGCAACGCGCGCATGAGCGGGCGATGGCCCTGCTCTCCTGGATGGATCGTTCAGAGACGACGATTTCACTTGCATCCAGGATACATCGAAGCTGTTTTCCCCGGTTGGATTCTCCGCAGACAGAAGTCGGTGGCGTACGCTTCGGCCAGCCCCTGATCCTGGCTGCGGGCATGGTCAAGGGCCCAGGATTCGTAACAGAGCAGGACGCTCTGGCGGCGGTGGAAAAGGGAGACAATCTGCTCCCGGGCTGGCGCAGTCTGCCGGCCCTGCTCGGCCCGGTAGAGTTCGGTTCCTTCACCCGCTGGCCCCGTGAGGGCAACGCCGGCGCCGTGCTGTGGCGGGATTCCGGGACCCGCACGACACGCAATCGCGTGGGGCTGCGCAACCCCGGCGCCCGCGCCGCTGCCCGTTTCCTCGGGCTTCAACGGGACCAGTGGCCGGAGACCTGGGGAGTCAACATCGCGACAAGTCCCGCAATTGATGATGTTGGTCGTCAAGGCGATGAACTGCTCGAGTCGATCGGCTTCTTTCTCGATGCCGGCGTGCGGCCCTCCTGGTTCACCCTGAACGTCAGTTGCCCCAACACCGGCGAGGACCCGCGGGGCCGCTACAGTGCCGCCCTTGTGAAGACGCTTTGCGAGCCTGCGGTCCGGCGCGCCCACCCAACGCCGCTTTGGATCAAGATCGCGCCCGATCTTGCCCCCGAACAATACAAGACGCTGCCGAAGGCCTGCGTCGAAGCCGGCGTGCGCGCCATTGTCGCCACCAACACCCTGGCCCAACCGTCGCCGGCGAATGCCCGGCTGGACGCCGGACTGGGTGGCGAGGACCTGTTCCCCCACGCCCGGCGGGCGCAGAGGCTGCTGCAGCAGGAACTGGAAAAGACGGCGGGCGCCGTCGACCTGATCGCCTGTGGCGGTATACTCGACGGGGCCGGTTGGAAGGCCTGCGAAGCGAAGGCCGGCCAGTACTGGTCGGCCCTGGTCTGGCGCGGCCCGCTGGCGGCGGCGCTCATACTGCGCGAGGGACAGAATGACCCCTGTCAGTGAAGATGCGTTGGCCATCGCCCTGCTGGAAACGAAGGCCTTTCACCACAAGCCAGACAGCCCGGTCACCTTTCGTTCCGGCATTCAGTCCCCGGTTTATATCGACAATCGCCGCCTGATTCATCACCCGGCACAGTGGCGCCGCATCATCGACGGAATGCGGGCCCGCATCGCCGGGTCCGGCCTCCGCTTTGACGTTATTGCCGGAATCGCGGTCGGCGGCATCCCTCACAGTTCAGCTCTTGCCTGGTCCCTGTCCGTTCCATCGGTGTTCGTGCGCAAGGAGACCAAGGATCATGGAATGCAAGGGCGCATCGACGGCGGCAATGTTGACGGCCGTCGGGTGCTTCTGGTTGAGGACATGATCACAACCGGCGGCAGCAGCCTTTCGGGCGTGACGGCCCTGCGCGCCGCCGGCGCCACGGTCACGGACTGCCTGTCCATCACCTCCTACGACCTCGCGGAGGCTCGGCAGGCATTTCGCCAACGGGACGTCCGCCTGTGGCCGCTGGTGAGTTTCAGGGCCCTGCTGTCGGCTGCCGTGGCGAGTGGCCTTCTTGACGACTCGGCCCGCGGGCAAATCGAGGCGTGGAATTGCAACCCGCGCGGCTGGCGCGCCGATCCTGCCCCATGAAGGCCATCGCGAAGTACCGGCGGCGGGCCAAACGCGTCAACTCACTGCTTTGCCTGGGCCTGGACAGCCGTAGCGGGCGCTTGCCGTCACGCTTTCTGCAGGACGAGCACCCCATTTTCAGCTTCAATCAACATATCCTTCAGTGCACCCTTGAGTCCATTTGCGCGGTCAAGCCCAACATCGCCTTTTACGAGGCCGCCGGCGCTGCGGGACTGCGCAGTCTGCGCTTCACGATAGAGTGGCTACGCATGACGCAGCCGGACCTGTTCACAATTTGCGACGCCAAACGTGGCGACATTGGCAGCACCAGCGCTGCCTACGCCCGCGCCATTTTTGATGACCTGGGCTTTGACGCCGTCACCCTCAGTCCCTGGCTGGGCCGGGACGCCCTGGAGCCCTTCCTTGAGCGTGACGACAAGGCCTGCATCATCCTTTGCCGCACATCGAATCCCGGCGCCGGTGAGTTTCAGGATTTGGAGGCTGGCGGCCGCCCTCTCTGGCAGCACGTGGCCCGGGCCGTCAGGGAGCGCTGGAATGAGCGCAACAATTGCATGCTGGTCATGGGCGCGACCCGTCCCGCGGAACTGGGGCAGGCCCGTCTGCTGGCAGGCGACATGCCCATCCTGGTGCCAGGCGTTGGCGCCCAGGGTGGCGACATCGCGGCCGTCGTGCGCGCCGGCCAGGACTCGCAGGGTGGCGGATTGCTCGTTAATGCCGCCCGCAGCATCCTCTATGCGCCGGACCCCGGGGAGGCGGCCAGAATGCTGCGTGACGACATCAATCGGGAACGCATGAAGGGTTCAGTTTAAGGCGCAGGGACCTGGCCGCCCGTTCCGCCCCCTTCACTGAAATCCCAGGCGAAACGCGCCAAATCCACGCAGCCGCTGTCGTCAAATGGCACGCCCTCGTCCTCAAGCAGGGCCCGCTGCAGGTCCGCCGCCTGTCCTTCCAGACTGCTGCAACCGCGGTAGTTCAGCACACGGTGCCAGGGGACGGGCGGCAATTCCGGCAATTCTGCCCCCGCGCCACGCCGGCCAAGGTTGCGCAAGGCAGTGCCCACCTTGCGGGCGGCAATGCGACGATAGCCGTTGGGGTCCATGCCGGGCGGCGGCGGGATGCAGGCGGCGATCCGCCCGTAGCTGCTCACCCTGCCAGGCGGAATCCTCACGATGAGTTCCAGGGCCTGTCGCTCAAACTGCCGCCAGGTCGCCATGTTCCGATCAGATTAGCAAAGACGCTGACTGCGGCGGTCAGTCGCCGCCGCAGCCGGCATCCCAGACATGGCCGGCCTGGTCCAGCAAGGCGTCCGCCGCCGGTGGCCCCTGGCCGCCGGGCGTGTAGAGCAGCGGCATGCCACGCTCGCTTTCCCGGATGACCGGGTCCATCAGTTTCCAGGCGGCCTCGATACCGTCGCTGCGGGCAAAAAGCGAGGCATCGCCCTGCATCACGTCATGGAGCAGGCGTTCATAGGCTTCGGGGATCGGCGTGGCCGCAAAGGCGTGATCGTAGCGAAAGCCCATGTGTACCCTGCGGGTATCGCTGGCCGTATCCGGCACCTTGGCGTCGATCGCCAGTTGCACACCTTCGTCCGGTTGCAGACAGATGGAGAGCGCATTGGGGATGGACTGCCGCCCTCCCAGCACGCGATGCGGAGGTCGTCGGAAATTGATGATGATGTCGGTGCGTTTGCGCGAGAGCGCCTTGCCGGAGCGCAGGTAAAAGGGTACGCCACGCCAGCGCTTGTTATCGACGTGGATGCGCATGGCGGCGTAAGTCGCGGTGCGCACGCTGCTGTCGCTGTCGTCCGCCGGGTTGTAGCCGCCGTACTGGCCGCAAATCACGTCCTGTGGCTGTATCGGGCGCACCGAATTGAGCAGGCGCACTTTCTCGTCTCTAATCAGGTCGGCATCAAAATACTCGGGCGGTTCAATGGCCGTCAGCATCATCATCTGCAACATGTGGTTTTGAAACATGTCTCTGAAAACACCGAAATCGTCGTAGTATCCGCCCCGGGTGCCGACGTCCACGGATTCGAGCGCGCTGATTTGCACGTTTTCGATGTGCTCCCGGTTCCACATCGGCTCGAAGATGGCGTTGGCAAAGCGCAGATAAATGATGTTCTGAATGGTCTCCTTGCCCAGATAGTGGTCGATGCGAAAGACCTGGCTTTCATCAAAGAAGCAGTGAATTTCCACATTCAGGGCCCTGGCCGATTCCAGGTCCGTGCCAAAGGGCTTTTCGAATATCGCCCGCCGCCAGCCCTGCGCTTCCTGATGCATGCCCAGCGCGCCCAGGTTGTTGACAATCGGCACGTAAAGCGGCGGCGCCACCGACAGATAGTAGAGCCTTCTTCCCGTCCCTGGCTCGCGCCCGGTCAGAAAGTTGTTGAGCCGCTGCATGTCTTCCGGCACACTGGCGTTGCCGGGCACGTACCAGATGTGATGCGCGAATTCCTCCCACCGCGCCCGGTCCCAGGTCAGGGGCGAGTGCTCCAGAACGCCAGCAGACAGTCGCTCGCGCCATTCTGTGTGCGAAAAGGGTGTGCGCGAAATACCGACGATGTTGAACGGTTCCGTCAGACGCCCCTTCAGATAAAGATTGTAGAGGGCCGGCAACAACTTGCGCCGTGCCAGGTCGCCCGAAGCGCCGAATATGACGATGCTGGTCGCTTCACCCATCCTGCACCCTTTCCCGATCCTGTACCGGCCGACGCGTGGCCTGCATGTGGCGAATGCCATCCGCGCCGGCGACGATGACGTCAGTGGCCAGGCCGAGAAACAGACCATGTTCCACGATGCCGGTCTCCGCCTTGATTTGCCGTGACAACACCCAGGCATCCTCCAGGGGCCCGAAGTCGCAGTCTATAATGTAATTGCCATTGTCACTGCAGTAGGGCTGGCCATCCCGCATGCGCAAGGCCGGCCTTGACCCCAGGGAACGTAGCCAGGCCAGCCGCGTAGAGCATCCAAAGGGTACGACTTCGACCGGGATGGCCCAGCGGCTTCCGAGCCGGTCCACCAACTTGCTGTCGTCCACGATGATAAGTTCGCGCCTCGTGGCCCGGGCAATGATCTTCTCCCGCAGGAGAGCGCCGCCGCCGCCCTTGACAAGGTCCAGTTGCGGGTCAACTTCATCGGCGCCGTCAATCGTCAGGTCGATGCAGGGCTGCTCTTCCAGCGAGGTGAGGGGAATGCCCAGCGCGCGCGCTTCCCGCGCCATGCGCGGCGATGCCGGCACCCCCACGATGTCGCGCAACTCGCCGGCGGCTACAAGGGCGCCCAGGCGGCGGACAGCCAGAAGCGTCGTACTACCTTCGCCCAGGCCCAGCACCATGCCGGATTCGACGAACTCCATCGCCTTGGCGGCGGCAAGGTGCTTGAGACGGGCCCTTTCGTCCATCTTTGCCATGGGACGCCGCGCTCAGCGCAGCGTCTGAATGGCACTGGCAATGGTGCGTAAGCCTTCTACAGGTTGATCACCCAGGTGCAGCCTCAGCACTCGCCTTCTCTGGGCCAGCAGTGCTTCACGGTCGCCCAGAGCCTGGGCCTCAAAAAGCACGTCAAATGCCAGACCGCCTTCGCCTGGAATGGACAGGGACTTCCCTGCATCCGCGACGAGTTGAATGAAGAGGCCCGCTCCGGAGTCGCCCTTGTGCAACTGACCGGTGGAATGCAGGAAGCGCGGACCGTAACCAAACGTCGTGGCCAGGCCAGTGGCGGCACGCAACTGCTCGCGCAGCGAAGCAAGCGCGGCCTGCGAATTGTCATCCGGGGCGAACCAGGCGTGCAGCCCGATGTAGTCGCCAGGGCCGGCCTGCCCCAGAAAACTGGCAAGCGCCCCGGCCAGGCTGTCCGCGCCCGTTTCGCCATAGACTCGAACGCCCGCGTCGCTGATTGCTGCCTCAAGTTGAGGCAACGCGCCGCTTGCCTGCCAGGCGGCGACCATCTGCCGCGCCTGCACCTTGGCGCCTTCGACATCGGGCTGGTCGAAGGGCTGTATGCCCATGCACCAGCCGGCCACCGCCACGGCATATTCCCAAAGGAAAAACTGCGCGCCGACGTCGTAAAAGTCTATGAGTGTCAGCCGAAGCACAGGCTGGCCGCTTTCCTCAAGCGCACCGAGCGCCGCGTCATGGCTGTCGTCACCTTCCAGCTTTAGCTGCACGAAGAGCCGGTCCGCGCCGTAGCGTTCCGGCGGGGACAGGGTCTCACCCGTCACTGGCAAGATGCCCGTGCCATTCTTGCCAGTGCTTTCGGCAACCAGCTGCTCGACCCAGTCGCCGAAGGATTCCAGTCCTGGCGAACAAACCAGCGTCAATTTGTCCCGTCCCGCGCGCGCCAGACTGCCCAGCACGGCCCCCAGCCAGGCCCCCGGATTCTGTCCAGGCTCCAGTTGGCAGCCGCTGGCCATCGCCAGCGCGCGCTGCAACAACAGCGGCAGGTCCACACCGGCCAAGGCCGCCGGCACCAGGCCAAAGTACGAGAGCGCAGAATAGCGACCGCCGATGTTCGGGTCGTTCAGGTAAATCGCGCGGAATTTATGTTCACGCGCCAAATCGACAAGGGAACTGCCGGGGTCGGTGATGGCAACGAAGTGATCGCCAACTTCCGTCCCGCACAGGGCCAGGCTCGCCTGGGCGTGGCAGTGCTGAAAGAGTGTGCGCGTCTCGATGGTGCCGCCGGACTTGGTGGAGACCAGGTAGAGAGTCCGGACAGGGTCCAGTCCGTCGGTCGTCGCACGAATGACGTCGGGACTGGTGCTGTCCAGCACGGTCAGCCTCAGGCCTCCGGCATCCGGCCCCCAGAGCTTGCCGAAGAGTTCCGGCGCCAGGCTGGAACCGCCCATGCCGAGCAGCAAAACGTCGGTATAGCCCTCGTCGCGCAGGGCATCGGCCAGAGCCTGTACGCTGCCGGGTGACCCCCATGCGTGAGACCGGCCCTCTGTCCCCTGGGCGTTTGATTCATGGCTGTCCAGCATGGTCTGCGCGCAGTCCAGCCAGCCGAGGCGGTCGGCGATCTCGGTCGCTTCGGGCCGCCAGAGCGTATGATCCCGCCGCCAGATGCGCGCCACGACGTCCTGCGCGGCCATGTCCGCCAGAGTCGCGTCCACCAGGCTCTGGTGGCGGTGCAACTGCGACGACATGTGCTGCGTTTCCGCCCGGATCTGGTCGCGCCGGGCGGCGATGGCGCCCAGCAGGTCTTCAAAGGGCGCAATAAATTTATCGACGCCCTCGGTCTGCAGTTCCTCGCCCGCCAGGTGCAGGTCGATGCCGAGTTCGGCGAGGCGCTCGATGCGCGCGCGACTGCCCTCAAGGTCTTGCCCGACCGTCAGGGCGACCGTGCCGTGATCGAGGAAGGCCTCCAGCGTTTCGGGTGGCAGGGTGTTGACGGTGTCCGGGCCGACCAGCGTATCGACGTAGAGGGTATCCGGCAGGGCGGGGTCCTTGGTGCTGGTGCTCGCCCAGAGCGGACGCTGCACGCGCGCGCCCTGCTGCGCCAGTCGCTGCCAGCGCTCACCCGAGAACAACTCCCTGAAGCGCTGATAAACCAGTTTCGAGTTGTCAATCGCTATTTTGGCCTGCATTTCCGGCGCGCCGGCCTCCGCCAGCGGGCCGTCCAGCTTGACGTCGACGCGGCTGACGAAAAAGGAAGCCACCGACCCTACCTTGCTGAGGTCGCCGCCACTGGCCGCGAGCCGCTCCAGACCGAGGATGTAGGCATTGGCGACCGCCTCGTAGTGCGCCATCGAGAACATCAGGGTGATGTTGACGTTGATGCCCTCGGCGATCAGTTGCTCAACGGCCGGGATGCCTTCCCTCGTGGCCGGCACCTTGATCATCAGGTTGGGTCGCTCCAGTTCCTGAAAGTAACGGCGCGCCTCGGCCACCGTGCCATCGGTATCAAAGGCCAGGTTGGGATTGACCTCCAGGCTGACGTAGCCGTCTTCTCCCTCACTCTCTTCATAAACCGGCAGGAAGAGCCCGGTCGCCATGTGAATGTCTCTGAGCGCCATGGCCTCGTAGGCCTCGCTGACGCTGGCTCCGCCGACCACCAGTTCCTGCAACTGATCGTCGTAGTCGTTGCTTTGGGCGATCGCCTTCTCAAAGATGGCCGGGTTGGAGGTCACGCCGCGCACGCCCTGGTTGATCAAGGCCTGCATTTCGCCCGAGGTGACGAAGGAACGCCGGATGTAGTCCAGCCAGATAGACTGACCCAGCTGACCCAGTTCCTGAATCTTGTTCATCAATGCCTCCTGCCTGAAGCGCCGATTATGCACATCCAGTCTGTATCGGCAAGCACTGCGACGCGTTTCCGGGCATGGCCCGGCACTTTCTTGCCTCACCTGCGCAGGCGGGTAAAATTCGCGCGTCCGCTACAGCTAACTTCGGAGGCCCCATGACCCTCCCCCTGCAGACTGCCGTCATCGGCACAGGAAATATGTCGCGCAATCACATTCGGGGCATGTTGCAGCAGGGGGATACGACGCAGATCCGCGTCGTTTGCGAACCTTCGGCAGCGGCATGGAAAGAGGCGACCTCGCTCTTCCGGGAGCGGGGACTCGAGCCCCCGCCCAACATTTCGGACCTGGAGACGCTGCTGGATGAACACGGAGAGGCACTGGAAGCCGCCTTCATCGTCACGCCGCACAACCTGCACTATCAGCAGGCATCCAAGTGTCTGGAAGCCGGTCTGGACGTCCTGCTGGAGAAACCCATGGTCATGAACGGGGACGAAGCCCTCCGCCTGATCGACACGCGGGATCGCACGGGAGGGCTGCTGGTGGTGGCCTTCAACGGCAGCATGTCTCCCAATATCCGTACGGCGGTTGAAATCCTGCGCAGTGGCCGCCTGGGTCGGGTCCAGTCCATCACGGCGACCGTGTGGCAGGACTGGGACCGCCTGACCATTGACACCTGGCGCCAGCAACCGGAGGTCTCGGGCGGCGGCTTCCTTTTCGATACCGGCGCGCACATGCTCAATACGGTGGTTGATCTGGCCGGCGAAAAGTTTGTGGAAGTCTGCGCCTGGCTGGACAATCTGGGCGGCCCGGTGGATCTGCTGGGCGTGGTGATGGGGCGCCTGGCTTCCGGCGCGATGGTCACCCTGCATGGCTGCGGGCGCAGCGCGCCGGGCTTCATCGATTCTGACGTGCGGGTCTATGGCACGGAAGGACTGATCCGTACCTGCGTCTGGGGCAAGCGCCTGGAGATGGCCCGCGGCGGTGAGAAGGAACTGACGCCCGTGCCCGTGCCGGAATCACTGGGCACCTGGCAACAGTTTCTGGCCGTGCGTGACGGTCGTCTTGAGAACCCCTGCCCGCCGGAAGTTGGCCTGCGCATGGCGCGCCTGTGGGACGCGATCACAGAATCTTCCGCCCAGGGTGGCGCCCTGATGAAACTCTAGAATCCGGAGGAGACCCCATGTCGAAACCTGCACGCGTCACAGTCTGGAATGAATTCCGTCACGAAAAGGACGACAGCCATGCTGCCAGCCAAATTTATCCCGATGGCATGCACGCACCCATCGCCAATTGGCTCCGGCAACAGGGCATGGACGTCGGCACGGCGACTCTGGACGAACCCGAACACGGTCTGACGCAGGACGTGCTGGACAACACGGACGTACTCATCTGGTGGGGCCACCTCGCCCATCACGAGGTCAGTGACGAAATCGTCGACCGCGTCCAGCTACGCGTCCTGTCCGGCATGGGCCTTGTCGTCCTGCATTCAGGCCACCACTCAAAGGTGTTCAGGCGGCTGATGGGCACCACCGGTCACCTCAAGTGGCGCGAGGCCGACGAACGGGAACGCATCTGGGTGGTTGAGCCCGGCCATCCCATCGCCGCCGGCATCGACCGCTACATCGAGCTCGACCGCGTCGAAATGTACGGCGAACGATTTGACATCCCTGCGCCGGATACCCTGGTTTTCATCAGCTGGTTTGAGGGTGGCAACGTGTTTCGCAGCGGTTGCTGCTGGAACCGCGGCCGCGGCCGGATCTTCTATTTCCGGCCGGGCCACGAGAGTTACCCGCACTTTCACAACGAGCAGATTCTGCGCGTGGTTTCCAACGCCGTACGCTGGGCCGTTGCGGACAATCCAGGATTCGATGGCGTCGCCAACGAAAAGGAATCGCTGGAGCCGATCAGCGCAAAAGACTGACTATCTTCCCGCCTACCAGCGATACTGCCCCGGCCCAAAGTCCATGGCGAGTCCGTTGTAATAGGAAACGATGGCCTCCTCCGGCGGGCAAAGGGCGTCGATGCGAGCGTAATCGTCTTCGCTGAACGTGACGTCCATTGAACCGAGATTGTCCTCAAAATGGGCCATGGTGCGCGGCCCGACGATGGGGCTGGTCACGCCCGGCTGGCGCGTGACCCAGGCCATGGCGACCTGGGCCATGGTCGCGCCCTTTTCTTCCGCCAGCGTTTCCAGCAGGGCGATCATCGCTCCGGCCCGCTCGCCAAAATGCTTGTCATAGCGCTCAGCCATGTGGCCGGTCGCCCCCTCGCGGTCGAAGGCGAAGCGTGAATCCGACGTGACGTCCGCCCCGCTGCGGTACTTGCCGCTGAGAAAGCCGCGCGCCAGCGGCGACCAGGGAATGAGCGCGATGCCGTAGGTCTGCGCCATCGGAATCAGTTCGCGTTCGATGCTGCGGTCCAGCATGTGGTAGGGCGGTTGTTCGCAGACGAAGCGGTTGGCGCCCAGTTCTTTCGCGATCCACAGGGATTCCAGCACCTGCCATGCGGCCCAGCTGCTGGTGCCCAGATAACGCACCTTGCCCGCCCGCACCAGGTCATCGAGCGCGCGCACCGTCTCGTCCGCGGCGATGTCGCTCTGCGGCCGGTGAATCTGGTACAGGTCGATCCAGTCGGTGTTGAGGCGCTTCAGGGATGCCTCGCACTGCTGGATGATGTGGCGCCGGTTGTTGCCCACGTCCAGCACGTTGTCGCTCATCGCGCCCCGCACTTTGGTCGCCAGCACCACCTTGTCCCTGCGACCGCCCTGCAGGGCCTTGCCGACGATCGTCTCGCTCACGCCGAGCGTATAGACGTTGGCAGTATCCAGAAAGTTGATGCCCTGGTCCATCGCGTAATGGACCATGCGGATCGACTCATCTTCGGGCGTCGTGCGTCCGAAATTCATGCAGCCCAGGCACAGCGCGCTGACCGCCACGCCCGTGCGTCCCAACATGCGATATTCCATGGTGCCCTCCTTTTTCCCAAGTCGTCAGAGGCATTGTAGCGTCTTTGGCGAACCAGCCCTTGCGAGGCAGCGGCGTCCGGCGGTTTCAGTTGGACAGCGCCTGCCCTGGCGCGAACTGCCCGCCGAATTCAGGCGCCCGCCCGGCGCTGAGGATTATCGCGGCTTCACCTCGCCTGGAAGTGCGATGTGATCGGCGTTCCCGGGCCACTGCGCCACACGTTCGCCGCTGCGGGCATCGTACATGCCGACGATCAAACGCGCCGATCCAGGCTGTGCCAGAGCGTTGAAACGCAGTTCATGCCGGTCAAGGATATATTCGCCTGCGCGCCAGCCGCTCGTGGGTCGCGCTCCCCGCGCCGTTATGCTGTCGCTCTGGGCGATGATCTGTCCCTGGTCATTGAGCAGATGCACAAAGACTGTATAGCGCCCTTGCGCGGCGCCGGCCCCGGCCTGCCAGACCAGCGTGACCTCAAGCGGATCGGTCGTCCCCGCGGAAGTGTCGGCAAGCGTGTAACCCGCCAGCCTGGCCAGTGTCCCCAGGCTCTCGCCCACGGCCAGCGCGAATTCAGGGGAATCGTCCAGTCTGGGCGGCACATCCAGGGTCCAGCGGGCCAGTTCCCTGCCATCGGGCAGCAGTAACAGGGCATCGCCGGCTGCTGCCGTGGCGGGCACGGTCGCCTCGCGCCAGCCCAGGGTAATCGCGTCCCGCGGCCCGTCCAGGGGGACCAGCACCCGCGACCAGCTTCCGTCCGCAGCCGCCAGGGTCAGGTCGGGCAGGCCGCCGCCTCCAGCAGGATTGGCAGGCACAACGCCTGATCGGCATGAAATGCCGGCAGGCCCCCGCGCGCCGTGACCAGGACCCGTTCCACGCCGTCCACAGTGATTGACTGCGCAAAGGGTTGAATGAAAGGAATGGACATTGGCGGCGCGTCGAAGAGCAGGTTACCCATGCCGTACACCGTATGGACGACGAGCAGGGCCGTGCTGCCATGCGCCAGCAAACAGGGAGCCATGCAGCGGTAGTCGGCGCGCTGGGCGAACCACTGGTTCAGCGCCACCCTGCCCTGTTTCGGCAGCAGGTCCGCTACGGCATCCGTGGTCGCGCCTTCCGGCAGGGTGATCAATTGCGCCGGCAACCCGTACCGGCGCCAGTACCAGGCCAGTTCGTAACGTTCGGCATAGGACCACGCGAGGACACTGTCCGCGCCGGAAAGGGTTTCGCTGTAATAACGGACCATGCCACAAGCATCATCGTGCTGCAGGGCCGGGTCCGCCGCAAGGTACAGGTTGAGCAGCAAAAGCCCGGTCGAGAGCAGGACAAGAAGACGTCCGCCGCCGCTGCTTGCCGGACCCGCGCCAATGGAGCCCGGCAACACACAATGCAGTGGCACGAGCACCACCAGATAGCGACCATGCATGTCGTTGCCGATGAGTCCCAGCCCCAGGGTGAGCAGGGACGCCAGCAACACGATGAGCAGGGCGAGGCGGCGCGCGCCGGGCAGCCGCCAGGGCAGCAACAACAGCGTCGCCGGGGCAAGGATCACCGCGACGTTCGGTAAGCGGCGTCTGCAATACCAGGTCCCAGGGGGCCAGCCAAAGCGCGCCCCACATGTGACGCATCAGCATCAACCCAGGTTGTGGCCCGTCGCGCAAGGCATTGTTGGCCACCGCAACATTGACAAAGAAAGATGACAGCCAGGGCAGCCACAACAGCGTGACCGCCGCCTGCCCCGCCAACCACAGACGCCAGTCCGGTTGTCGCAGGCTGCGGCGAACCAGCCAGTGCAGGGCCATGGCCACATTCAGCCAGAGGACGATCACCGGCCCCGTGTTGTGCGTGTAGAGAATCGCCGTTTCAAGGCCTGGCAGCAGCAACCAGTCGCGTCGGCCCGGCCGCTGCAAGAGGCGCTGCCAGACGAGCCAAAGCGCCAGCATCAGCGTGGCAAGCGTGGCATACATGCGAGCTTCCTGCGCCGCCCTCCACAGGGGCGCGGAGCAGGCCGCCAGCCACAGGGCCAGCCAGGCGGACCGCCTTCCGAAGATTCGCCGGGCCACACAACAGGTCAGTGCAATGGTGATCAGCACCAGCCACAGGGAGGGCAAACGCAGAGAGAATTCGCTGTCTCCCAGGAAGCGGCGCTGGCATTAGGCAGCAAATGGTAAAGCGGTGGATTGGTCGTGTCAGCGAGCAGCGCATCCGCCAACGCAGGCTGAATGGCTGCTCAGGGTGACCAGCTTTCATCAAACCAGAGACTTTGACTGTCAATTTGATGAATCCGGAGGGCGCCGGCCAGCAACAGCATGGCGGCCGCCGACAGCAGACGAAGCAATGGCCTCATGGGCCGGGATGTCGAAGGCCAGGGTCGCGTTGCGTCAGCCAGTCCCGCTCCTCATCGCTGAGACTTGCTGCGGCCAGGAGATCGGGGCGACGCTGCAGGGTGCGCAGCAGGGACTGCCGCCGGCGCCAGGTGGCAATGCGCCCGTGATCGCCGCTCAGCAGCAGATCCGGCACCTGCAGACCGCGAAAGTCGGTCGGTCGCGTGTAATGCGGCCCTTCCAGCAAACCGTCGGCGTGGCTGTCCTGCGCTGCGGCGTGTTCGGCGCCCAGTACGCCCGGCAGTTGACGCACCGTCGCGTCAATCACGACCATGGCCGCCAGTTCGCCGCCCGTGATTACATAATCGCCGATGCTGATTTCGTCCGTGATGGCCAGTTGCCGCACCCGTTCGTCAACACCCTCGTAATGGCCGCAAACCAGCAAGAGCCGTTCCTCCTGCGACAGTTGCCCGGCAATTCCTTGATTGAAGACGCGACCCTGGGGAGTGAACAGAATGACCGGTTGTTCATCGTCCGAACGGACATCCTCGATGGCGCGCACCAGCACGTCCGCCCTCAGAATCATGCCGCCGCCGCCGCCGCAGGGGGTGTCATCCACCTGGCGCCGGCGCCCCTCGCCCCAGTCCCGCAGGTCATGCAAGTGCAAATGCAACAGGCCGCGTTCCTGCGCCTTCCACATCATGCTCAGACCCATTGGCCCTTCGAACATCTGCGGGAAAAGGGTCAGCACATCGATTTGCACGGCTGTCCTGCCTGGAGGCTGTGATCCGGTTTCAGAGGATAGCAATATGGTCAGTCCCGGGCAATTGCCGCTGCTGCGGCAACATTGAGCGGCAAATAACCTTAATTCACTGGCCGGAACAGTGCGCGCCAGGAGCGCATCGTCTGTGTTCCATCCTCCACGCAACTGCCGGTTTCAAATTCGGGAGAGGCATCGGAAAGGCCTGGCATGTCGATGACGTAGCGCCGACCCTGCTCCATGATGAAGTCCGCGTATCCGGCGCCTCGCTCCGGTTTCAGGCCACTATGGAAGCGGTCCTCGCCGCCGCGCCAGCGCACACGCAAGGCCATGCCCGCAATTCCGCGACCGTCGCGCTCCTGTACGTAGACCGCCAGGGTTGCCGGCCGTGCCGCGTCGCAGTGGCCCCCTAGTCCGGCCAACTCGAAACGTCGTAAAGTCGTTGCCGTTGCGGTCGGGACTTCGGTGGCAGCAGATCTGACTACAGGCGTCAGGGTCGGCATGGGTGTCTTGCCGGGTGGCGGTGGCAGCGTGGCGCTGGGTCGTGGAGTCGGGCTGCTGTCAAGCAGCAGGAACGCCGCGCTGTCGACGGCCGGCAACAACGTATCGGCACAACTTCGTTGCCCTTCCATCTGATAGAAGTTCTGCATTTTTCGCAAGGTCCTCAAGCCGGCAGAGCTGTCAGCGAATTCCGTGGAAGCAAGTCGGCAAGCCATGTCCGCCATATGGCGCGCCGGGTCGCTGTCATGAGGGATTGCTGCCCGAAGACGCTCCATGGCCCGCGCCCGGTCGCCGTCCGCCGACCAGGCCTGTGCCACCAGCGCCGCAAATTCCTCCGGCGGCAGGCCCTGCAGGACGCCCGCGGCGCCCGGAGAAATCGCCGGTAGCGCACTCCAGGCCAGTATCAGACCGAGGCAGAGCCCGACCAGCGTGCTGGCAAGAAGAAACACCGTTGTCGGCAGGCGCACCCTTCGTCGATTGCTGCGCGCAGCGGAGCGCTTCACGGACTGGCGGCCGCCGGGACAGGCGCGAGAAAGGGTCTCATGGCGGGAGTCAGCCGGCCCAGTCCCTCCGCCAGGGCGACGAGAAAGCGAATGTCCTGGACATTTCGCGAGTTTGCTATGAAACGTTCGGCCGTGGATTGCAGTGTGGCAACGCTGGCGCTGCCGGCCACCAGGCGCATTCGACGCCAGGCCGCCGGAAGATCGCCATCTTCACTGTATGCCGCGGCGATCATGACCAGCAGGTCGTCCCGAAATTGCCGACTCTGCTGGTCAACACCTCCCGGGTTCAGCGCGCCACCCCCTGCCAGTTGCCCGAGTGTCCAGCCCGCCAGCGAACCCGCCAGCAGGCCAACAAGCAGCATGGGCAGGGAATTCCACGCCACGCGCCACGCCATCATGGCGGGCAGTATAGCAGGGGTCGCGATCAATTGACGGCAGTGGAGCCGGAAGTTAGCATGTCTTTCAGTGCCGATGGTGGGAGTCGAACCCACATGCCCTCGCGGGCGCGCGATTTTGAGTCGCGTGCGTCTGCCTGTTCCGCCACATCGGCTGCGACCTGATCATAGAAAGCCAGGTTGAAACTGTCAATGTTTACCATCGCCGGGTCGCCGTTCACGCCAGCTGGCGACCTGCCATGAGCCGAATCGCCCGCTTCTGCCCCGCTTGCGGGCATGCCCTTAACTTGCGACAACGACTTGGCGCCCTTCGTCCCGTTTGTGATGCCTGCGACCACGTGGTCTTCTTTGACCCCAAGGTAGCGGTTGCTGCCTGGATCCGGCAGAACGCACGCCTGCTGCTGGTGCGGCGCCGGGGCGACCCCCTGGCCGGATTCTGGGCCATGCCCGCCGGCTTCATGGAGTACGACGAACATCCTGAAGCGGCCCTGCGGCGCGAGGTCCTTGAGGAAACCGGCCTGCAGGTGCGCGTGGAGCAATTGCTGCAACTGTTCCACACGCCCGCCGACGGCGGCATCGCGAACCTGGTTCTGGTTTATGAGGCCAGCATCTGTGGCGGAGAATTGCTGGCGGGCGATGACGCAGACGCGGTTGACTGGTTTCGCCGCGATCAACTGCCGCCGCTGGCCTTTCTGCCGACCCTGGCGCTTGTCAGGCGCTGGCAGGCTGGAGCGTTGTAGAGGATGCCGCGTCGCCCTGTGCCTTGCGCTGCGGCATGGGCGCCAACCAGGCGATGATCGTCTGCACCAGCATCAGCCCGATGAAGACCGCGACCATCAGATTGTAGTCCCCGAAGGCATCGAAGCACCAGCCGAACAAAACCGGGCCGATGGCCACGCCGGCCGACATCAGGATGGCGACGAATCCGCGAATCTCACCCAGATGCTCCCTCCCAAAGAGATTGGCCCAGACCGTGTTGTCAAACAGGCTGCCCAGGGTGATGTTGCTGCCGAATGCCAGCACATACAGGATGAGCAACAGGGGCGTCGTCATGGTGGCGGAAAGTAGCAAGACAGTTATGGATGTGCAGAGCTGAATGACCATCATGTGATTGGGACGCAGACGGTCGACCAGCACGCCGCCGAAGAGAGAAAGGCCCCCCGCCACGATGGCGATCATGCCAAAGGATTGTGCCGCCAGCGCCGCATCATAGCCGAGGCTGTTGAAGACGGAGACCTGGTGCAGAATGAGCGCGGACCCGGCTGCCGGTGTCAGCATGCGCCCCAGCACGAAAATGCGGAACATGGCCGTGCGCCGGGCTTCCGGCAAGGTCCAGCCTTGCTCCGGGACCGGCGCCTTCTCCTCCTCGTGGTTCACCCTGCCGTCTGGTAGCAGTCCGTAACTCTCGGGCCGATCGCGCAGCAGAAGCCAAACAAGCGGCACGGCGACAAGGCCCACCAGCAAGCCCAGCAACTGCCAGACCTGGCGCCAGCTCATGGTCTCCAGCAATTGCTGCACAAAGGGTACGTAAAAGCCCTGGAACAGCCAGGTGACCACCACCGTGATGCTGAAAACCCGACCCCGCCGACTGCGAAACCATTGCGCCAGCACCGTGCTGTTGGCAATCCACAGCGGTCCCAGCCCCACCGCCCGCATGATGACGAACATCATCAACAGGGCCAGCGGGTTGGTCGCCGTCGACAGGGCGATGAGCGAGAGTGCAAAAATCGCCCCGGCGATCGCGCCGACGCGACGGCTGCCGTAGCGGTCTGTCACCTTCCCCACCCATGGCAGACCCAGGGCCGCCACAAACCCGCCCAGGCCAAAGAGGCCCGATAGCGTCGTGCGGTCCATGCCAAATTCGACGATGAAATCATCGACGAACAAACCGATGGTCGTGTTGTGGCCGAAGAAGGGCAGGATAAGCCCCAGCGTTGCGGCCACGAGAACGACCCAGCCATAGAAAACGGGAAAATGCGCGACGACCTGTGGATTGCGGATATGGAGGATGTTTTGCATTGAACCTTGTAGAAGTGCAGACGGACGAGGGTGTCCGCGACCTGAGCGGCGGCCAGTCTACACCTGTTCGTACAATTGCCAGGAAAACTGGACTGTAATGGACTCAGGCAATTTTGCGCGCAATGACAATCTGGTTGACGCCCAGCGCCAGGGGCATGAAGGTTGAACGGGTCAGCACCTGAATCAAGGCAGGAAAACCGAACAGGGCGAACTGCAGTTTCACCGGCAAAAGCGGCACATAGGGCACGTCCCACAGCCCGTCGCCGAAATGGCGTAGCACCCTGAAACCGCGCTCTTCGCACCAGGCGCGCCAGACAGCCGGCGGGTGAATGTTGATGTGCGTCGGGTCCTTGCCGGCGGCGTCGCTTTCGGGGTCCTTGAAGCGGCGCAGGGCGTAGTTCGGATGCGGCGTTGCAAAGAGCCACAGACCGCCCGGTTGCAGAATGCGATGCACGTCGCCAATCATGGCCTGCGGCCGCGGCAGGTGCTCGATCAGATGCAGGGCGACGACGGCGCTGAATTCACCTTCTCCGAAGATTTCCGTGCCAGCCGCATCGCCCTGAATCGCGCGTGCCCTGGGGGCGTTCTTTCGCGTTTGTTCGACGGCGTAGTCGATCAGGTCGATTCCCGTGCAGCGAAAGTCGTCCTGCAGCAGCCCCAGCAGATGCCCGAGGCCGCAGCCCAGTTCCAGCAGCGCACCCTGCCCTGTCTGCGCGTATCGTCGCACCAACGCCGCATAATAGCGGCGCGCAAACCAGTACATGCTGAAGCGCCCCAGCCCGCGATCCGCATAGTTCCAGCTCGAGAAGTAGGAACGATCGTAGTGCTGCAGGGGCGCGACGTCCCTGTCTTCATTCACGTGGACTGTCCGCCAGCGCTCAGGAAATACAACTCAGGGGCTGCAGGTTGCTGCGATCAATATCGTAGATTTCGAATGCCAGTTCCGGCAGGTGCAACACGCCGTAGGAATGTGAGGTGTCTCGCGTACTGTGGCAACTGCGAAAGAGCGAGCCGGGGTTGACCACGCAGCCCCTTTCGACCTGGACGCACATGGGCATATGCGTGTGACCGGTGACCAGCACGTCGGCGTTAAGCGAGCGCAGCATCATGTTCAGCAAGGTGTCCGACAAGTGGTCCCGGTAAAGGCCCCAGATGTTGTTGCCTGGCTTGCCGTGACACATAAAGATTCGGCGGCCGCCCTGGATGCCTTCCCAGTCCAGTGGCAGGTCTTCGAGGAAGCGCGCATCTTCCCCCGTCAATTCCGGATGGCAGGCATCGTGGTTGCCCCGAACAGTGACAATGCGGCGTTCGCGGACCATGCGCACAACGCCGTCAGCCTGCCTGTTGCTCCCCAGCAGATCACCGGCGCACAGGACACTCTCAACCTGATGTACGCCCTCAAATCGCGCAAGGACAGTTTCCAGCGCCTGACAATCGCCGTGAATATCAGAGATGATGCCCAGCTTCACGTGGCCACCTGACTTCAATCGGGCCAGTATAACAAATCCCGTTTTCTGCGATTCTCTCATCGATATGCTATCATCTCCGCTTCCGCACGGCAGCGAATACCGACATGACCCGTTTCCTGCTCATTCGTCACGCCATCAATGATTATGTTCGGACCCACCGCCTGGCGGGCTGGACGGAAGGCGTGCATCTCAGCGAGCATGGCCGGGCGCAGGCCAGGGCTCTTGGAAAGCGCATGGCTGCCGAAAGGCTGGACCAGCTCTATGCCAGCCCGCTGGAACGCACCATGGAGACGGCCGCCGCCATTCAGCAGCAGCAACCACAGCTGAAAATACGTCATCACGACGGCTTCGGCGAGGTCCGCTACGGGGATTGGGAGGGCGCCAGTCTCCACGAACTCGCCCGTCGCAAGGCCTGGCGCGTGGTCCAGGAATATCCGTCGCGGGCGCGCTTCCCCAATGGCGAGACCATGCGTGGCGTACAGACGCGGGTCGTGGATGCGCTGGAAGAACTGGCGTTGACGTGGCCGGGCGCCCGGGTGGCCGTCGTGTTTCACGCCGATCTAATTCGCATGGCTCTGGCGCACTATCTCGGCATGCACCTCGACAACTTTCAGCGCATTGACATCGCGCCGGCCTCTATCAGTCGCCTCTCCCTGGGGCATGGCCGCCCCTGGATTCATGGCATGAACGACGTGTCCCATCTGCAGGGCCTGAAACACGGGCCAAACGGGCGGGGCCGCAAGCAAGGCGCATCCAATTCAACCGGGGAAGCTGCGCATGGCCGGCTCTGAACTTGAACTGAGACCTGTTGACTTTGTGACGATCGATACGATCGGCCCCAAGGGGAAGCGCGTGTTTTATCTCCAGGCGGGCAAGGAGGCGCAAATCGTCACCCTGATCATCGAAAAGGAACAGGCGCTGGCGCTCAGTGAGGCGATCGGAGAATTGCTGGACGACATCGACGAACGTTTTCCGCCGCCCGGTGAAGAGACCGACTCCGCTGTCGGCGCCGACGACATGGAGTTGAGGGAGCCCCTGGAACCGCTCTTTCGCGTCGCCGAAATGGGACTGGGCTATGACGACGAGACCCGGATGGTGGTGTTGCTGGCCCAGGAACTGGTGGCGCGCGAAAACGGGGAAGACGACGTCGAACCAGGCGTGGTGCGCCTGTGGTGCAATCGCCGACAAATGCGCCAATTGAGTTCACAAGCGTCGGATTGCGCACAGTCCGGCCGGGCGGATCCGCGCCAGAACGGGCGTGTGGTTTACTACTGGTCGTGACGGAAGACTCCCTCCAACAGCCAGCGACGGCGGTGCAGGTGACCCGGTTGTTGCAGGCCCTGCGCGAAGGCGAACTCGGCGGTGACATCGGTCTGATGCGCTGGAGTTCCAATTTCACCTTCCTGACCTCGCTGCAACATGAAGAACTGGCTTTCATGGTGATCTACAAGCCGCGCAGCGGGGAACGCCCCCTCTGGGACTTCCCGGACGGCACGCTCTGTCTGCGCGAAGTGGCCGCCTGGGAGACGGCCCACGCCCTGGGCTGGGACATCGTGCCCCCCACGGTCCTGCGTGAAGGCGCACATGGCCTGGGGTCGGTCCAGTATTTCATCGACCACGATCCCGAACAGACCTATTTCACCTTCCCTCCGGAAACCAGGGCGCAACTGAAACTACTCTCGCTTTTCGACCACATCATCAACAACGCCGATCGCAAGGGCGGCCACTGCCTGCTGGATGCCAGGGGTCGACTCTGGGGAATCGACCACGGCATCGCCTTCAACGCCGAACACCGCCTGCGCACCGTCATCTGGGATTTCGCCGGCGATGAAATCCCCACCCGCCTGCTGGACGACATGGATGCTCTCGCTTCCCGACTGGGTGACAGGAAAAGCCCCGTGTCGCAAAGACTTGCCTCGCTGCTGGACGATTACGAACTCGCCGCCCTGCGGCGCAGGATCGCCCGACTCCTGGAGCAGGGTCGCTGGCCCCGGCCCGGACACGGCCCCAATGTCCCCTGGCCACCGGTTTAGCCATCCCTTAATCGCGTTTTGGTGTTATGTTAACTTCAAGGTCGGGATGCCATCCCGTTGCGGGGGCCATGCTGTCCGTGACGCCTGAACATGCCGACTCCCGTTGGACAGCCTTGCCAGGAGGAATAATGCAACGCAACGTGGCACTCTTGTTCGCTTTCGTGCTGTGCCTGATTCTGGTCGCTCCGCTAACGGCCCAGGACGAAAGCTTCGAACTCACCATCATGCACACCAATGACGTGCATGCCGAGCACGAACCCGACAGGGATGGCAATGGCGGCGCGGCCCGACAGGCCACCGTCGTACGCCAGATTCGCGATGAGGTCGCCAACAGTTTGCTGCTGGACGGCGGCGACCGTTTCACCGGAACGCTCTTTCACATTCAGTGGATGGGTCAGGACAGCGCCCAGATCATGAACATGATCGGCTACGACGCGATGACCCTCGGCAACCATGAATTCGACAACGGTGACGACGTGCTGGCTGCCTTTATCGATGCGCTTGAATTTCCGGTCGTCACCGCCAACGTCGATTTCAGCGAGTCGCCGTATCTGGCGGGCAAAATCGAGCCCCTGGTCACGCTCGACGTGGGAGGGGAAAGCGTCGGTATCATCGGCCTGGTGACGCCGGACAGTGAAATCCTGGCTTCACCCGGCCCGGAACTCGTATTCGAGCATGACCTTGCCACAGTGGCCCAGAACGCGGTCGATGGCCTCACCGCCGCGGGCGTCAACAAGATCATCCTGTTGACGCACATTGGCTATGAAGCGGACATTGAGGTCGCGCAACAGGTCAGCGGCGTGGACGTCGTAGTCGGCGGCCACACCAACACCTTCCTCAGCAACCGCTACGCCGGCGCCATTGGCGAATACCCCACCGTGCTTGAAAGCGCCAGCGGCGAACCGGTTCTGGTCGTGCAGGCCAGCGCCAGGACCCACTATCTGGGTCGTCTCGACCTCGAGTTTGACGCCGCCGGTGTGCTGTCCGACTGGGAGGGCGATGCCATCCTGCTGTCGCGCTACATTGCGGCCGCGCCGGACGTGGCGGACCTCGTCGCAGGCCTGGCCGAACCCATTGCCGCGCTGCGTCAACAGGTCGTGGCCGAAGCCGCCGTCAAGCTGGATGGCGCCCGCAGCATCTGCCGGGTCGAGGAATGCAACCTCGGCAACCTGATCGCCGACGCCCTGCGTGAGGAAACCGGCGCGCAGATCACCTACATGAACGGCGGCGGCATCCGTAGCGACATCGAGGCCGGCGTAATCACCATGGGTCATATTCTCACGGTTCAGCCCTTCAACAACGTCACCAGCACCTTTGACCTGCTGGGCTCGGACGTGCTCGCGATGCTCGAAAACAGCGTTTCGCGCATCCAGCTCAACGAACAGGGTCAGGTGCAGCGCGGCGGCGCCAGCGGTCGTTTCCTGCAGATATCCGGCGCGCGCTTCTCGATCGATCCCACCCAGGAGGTCGGCAGCCGTATCGTCAACGTCGAGGTACTCAATGACATGGGCGAATTCGAGCCGCTCGATCCCGAGGCTGTCTACAGCATCGCCGGCAACAACTACGTCCGCACCGGCGGCGACGGCTACTCCGTGCTGGAAGAGAACGCCATCAATCCCTATGACGGCGGGCGCGTCGACTTCAACGTGACCTTGGATTACCTTGTGGCCAACAGTCCTGTCTCCCCGGCGACCGAGGGCCGCATCACCTACGTCAACGCCGAGGTCGAGCCGCTGGAAGGCTAGACTCACGCAGCATCTTTTCGGGCCGGCGGCCAGAGTCGCCGGCCCTTTTGTAAGTTGCCCTGGTTTGTTCGGCACTGGAATATCGACAAATTGCCATGATAATGGTCAAAGCCTTAATCGTCCCGTTAGGGGAGGGAATGATGCGTCTTAATGCATTGGCGTTGCTCTTGTTATTGGCCAGTTTGACCCTTGCGGCCCCGCTCTCCGGGCAGGACGGCAGTTTCGAACTCACCATCATGCACAGCAACGACGTGAACGCCGTGCATGAACCGGACGACAAGGGCGACGGCGGTGCAGCGCGCCTGGCCACCGTTGTTCGCCGGATTCGTGCCGAAGTCGCCAACAGCCTGCTGCTGGACGCGGGCAATCGCTTCACCGGCACGCTGTTCCACATTGCCTGGCAGGGACAGGACAATGCGCGCATCATGAACCTGCTCGGCTACGATGCCATGGCGCCCGGCGGCCACGAATTTGACGATGGCGACGAGGTGCTGGCGAATTTCATCGACGCGCTTGAGTTTCCCCTGGTCGCGGCCAACATTGATTTCGATTATTCGGCTGCGCTTGCCGGCAAGGTGGCCCCCTGGGTCATCCTGGAAGTGGGCAGTGAACGCATCGGCGTCAGCGGCCTGGTCACCGCGGTGCGCGCCATGCTTTCCGCGCCGGGGCCTTCCGCCGTCGTTGATCGCGACCTTGTGTCCGCAACGCAGGGCGTCGTCGAGGGTTTGCAGGCCGAAGGCGTCAACAAGATCATTCTTCTGTCCAGCAGCGGTGCGGCAAACGCCCTCGAACTCGCGCCACAGCTCAGCGGTGTCGACGTGATCATCGTCAGTCAGGGCGATGAACTGTTCAGCAACACCCATGCCGATGCCGACAACAGCTATCCGGCTGTTCAGGAAAGTGTCTCGGGCGAACCGGTCCTGGTTGTCATGGCCGGCGAACACACGAAGTACCTGGGACGCCTGGACGTCGAATTTGATGCCAACGGCGTCCTCACTGACTGGGATGGTGACGCAATCCACCTGTCACGTTACATCGCGCCGGCGACAGACGTCGTCGAACTGGTGGCCGAGCTTGCGGCGCCGATACAACAGATTGGCGAAAGGGTCGTTGGCGAGACGACGGTTCCCCTGGTAGGGGGCTGGCGCGCCTGCGGCGTCTCCGAATGCCCGCTGGGCAACCTGATAACCGATGCCTTGCGGGAACATAGCGGCGCGCAAATCGCCTATATCAATGGCAATGGCTTTTACGGGGACGTCGCTGCGGGCGAGATCACCCTGGGCGACCTGCTGGAGGTGCACCCCTACAACGACATCATCGAGACCTTCAGCCTGACAGGTACGGACCTCGTCGTCGTGCTGGAACAGGCCGTCATGAACATCACCCTGAACGAAGCGGGACAGGTTCGTCGAGACGATGCCAGCGGCAACTTCCTGCAACTGTCCGGCGTCCGTTTCAGCGCGGATCCCAGGCGCGAGCCGGGTGAGCGTATTGTCAGTGTTGAAGTTCGCAACGCCGCCGGAGAGTACGAGGCGCTGGACCCGAATGCCGTCTACCGCATCATTGGCAACGACTACATCCGCAAGGGCGGGGAGGGGCACAGCGTTCTGGCTGAAAGGGCCTTTGACCTGCAGGCCGATGACTACAGGGACTACCTTTTGACCATGGACTACATCATGGCCTACAGTCCGGTCTCGCCTGAAGTCGAGGGCCGAATCAACTGGGTCAATGCCGAAGTGGAGCCTCTCGACGGGAACTAAAGGGATCGCTGCGCCAGGACCCCTACAGGGTCATCGTCTTGATGCGCCCCCCCATGTTATACTGGGCCACCCGGGCGGGATGAATGAAATGGCGACCATAAGCCTCAAGGCCTATATCAGCCGGATTGACACCCTGCTGACCGTCGGCAACCTGGACGAAGTGGCCCACCACTGTCGTCACATTCTGGTCAGTTTCCCGAAAAACCTGGAAGCCAGCCACATGCTTGGTCAGGCGCTGGTCCAGATGGGTGGCAACAGTTCCGAGGCCCAGGCGCTGTTACGCCGCGTGCTGGCCACAACTCCCGATGATGCCGCGACGCACGCCGCCTTTGGTGAAATCCACGAAAACGGCGGCCAATATACTGAAGCGATCTGGCATCTGGAACGCGCCAGCGAACACGCCACGGAAAACCGAAGCTATCGGGAACGTCTTCGCAATCTGTACCGAATGCAGCGGGGCGAAGGCGCGGAACTGCCCGAAGGCCTGCCCGGCGCCGTGGCCCGCCGCCAGATCCGTGAAGGGCAACGCGTGCAGGCCATTCGCACGCTGAAGAACGCACTGAAGGGCGAGCCGGGGCGTCAGGACTTGCGCCTGCTGCTGGCGCGCGCGCAGTGGGATGCGGAGAAACGCCTGGATGCCGCTGAGTCTGCGCTGGACGTCCTGGAGGCCCTGCCTTGGTGCCTGCATGCCAATCGTATTGTCGCCAGCCTGTGGCTTGCTGAATTGCGCCCCTCGGATGCCCGACCCTTCCTTGAACGCATTCATGATGTCGACCCCTATCTGTCCCTGCGGCTGGCCAGCAACAGCCCGCCCGACGAGCACACCTGGACCCTGACTGAACTGGATTACCGGCAGGTTGACCAAAACCAGCCGACCGAGCGTCAGTCGCCACCGACACCCCGGCCCGCCGGCAAGGGGGACAGCTGGCAACGTCGCGAGGATGGCTATCCGCCGGACGTGACCGATGGCTCCCTGCCTGACTGGTTGCAACAGGGTGTCGCCACCGACACTGCATCCGACGAGTTGGCCTGGCTGGAAGGCGATACGCCTGCTGCTACCGCAACAGAAGACAAGAGTACAGTCTTGCCCTGGGAGAGCGGCGAAATAAACCCGTTGTCGGCGCCATCTACAGGAAAGGCTTTGCGCGAGGCAGGAGACGAGCTGGACTGGCTGGGCAGCCCGCCGGGTGACGGCACACAATGGTTTCCGGAAGAATCCCCGGATGTTTCCGCTTCTGCCAGCCACATTTCGCACGAGTTGCTGTCCGCCGGTCAGCCGACGACGTCACCGTCTTCTACTGCAGACTGGAACAACCCGCTCCGCGGCATGTCTCCCGACCCTGCGTCGGCAAACCCCAGGCAGCAACAATATGTCTTTTCCCGTTTGCCCCTGTGGTTGCGCGTGCCCGGCAGGGGATTGCCTTCACTGCGTCCGTCGCGCGATCCGGGCCAAAACCTGAGTTGAGACTGGAAGAACCCCCTCTTTCCTGAAGGAGAACCCATTGGAACGTACGCTGATCATCATTAAACCGGATGCCGTACAGCGCGGGCTGTGTGGCGACATACTTGGCCGCCTTGAACGACGGGGCCTGCGCATCATCGGCATGAAGTTTACGCAAATATCGAGAGACCTCGCCGAACGGCATTATGCCGTCCATGAAGGCAAGCCCTTTCACGACGGTCTGATTGAATACATCACGTCGTCACCGGTGGCCGTCATTGCCCTGGAAGGAAGGGATGCCGTCGCCGCGGCGCGGGTGACCATTGGCGCCACCAACCCTGCTGCCGCGGCCGCCGGCACCATTCGCGGCGATCTTGCGCTGGAGGTGGGTTTCAATCTTGTCCATGGCTCGGATAGCGTGGAAAACGGGCGAGAGGAAGTCAACAGGTTCTTCGCCGCGGATGAATTGCAGCACTGGACGCGCGCGATCGATCGCTGGATCTTCGAGTAACGGGATTGTACGACGCCGCTCAGACGATGTTGACCATCACCGTGGCATCGCGCCACAAGCCTTCCAGATTGTAGTAGCGGCGCACCTCGTCCAGGAACACGTGGACAACCACAGAGCCGTAGTCCAGCAATTGCCAGCCGCTCTCGTGGGTGCCTTCGATTGAGGACGGCAACTGTTCCCGCTCATCGCGCACAGCGCCACGTACGTAGCCGACGAGGGCTCGAATCTGACGTTCGCTTGTGGCGGTACAAATCACGAAAAAGTCGGCGATAACGGTGTCCGGACGCAGGTCCAGCAGGGTAATTTGCGTCGCCCGGTTTTCCTCCAGGATGTCAATGATGTGGCGAGCCAGCTGCTCCTGTTCGTCCAGTGTTGCCTCCTGTCCGTTGTCCGCACAGTTTAGCATGGGCCGGACCCGCTGTCATCCGGGGGTCGTCTGCCCCGATGCTTGCGCGATCCTGCCTGCCCAGTAAAGTCTTTGCGAATTCAAATGCAGGCAGTGTTGAATGGACAGACCTGAAACGGATTACGACGTCAGCTGGCGCCCGGAACTGGTGGCGCCATCGGCTTTCATCGCTCCAGGCGCCGTGGTTGTAGGGGACGTGACCCTGGAGGCGCAGGTAAACATCTGGTTCAACGCTGTTTTGCGCGGTGATACGACGCCGTTGCGCGTCGGCGCCGGCAGCAATGTTCAGGATGGCGCCGTCGTGCATGCGGACCCGGGCTTCCCCGCTGTCATCGCGACAGGCTGCACTATCGGGCACAACGCGATCGTGCACGGTGCGCGAGTCGGCGACAACGCTTTGGTCGGCATGGGCGCCATCCTGCTCAATGGCGTCGTCGTCGGCAGGGACTCGATCGTCGGCGCAGGGGCCTTGTTGACGCAAGGCAAACGGTTTCCGGCCGAATCGCTGATTCTGGGCAGCCCGGCACGTGTCATTCGCTCCCTTTCGCCGGCGGAAATCGAGGCCAACCGCGCCAGCGCGCGGGCCTACGTGGCAAAGGCCGCCGCATTTCGAAGCAACCTGAATGATTCCAGATGAAACCGGACCGACTCGAGTTTGTCCTGGATGAAGCCGGCCAGCGCCTCGACCTGGCCATTCTCCATCACCTGGGTGACCGTCTGTCGCGCTCGCAATTGCAGATGCTCATCAGGGATGGCGCCGTGCAGGTGGACGGTCGGCAGCGAAAGGCGGGCGAACGTCTGAAGGGCGGCGAACAAATTGTGTTGCATTTGCCTGGCCCGGATGACACGCCTGGCGTACTGCCAGAACCCGTCCCGTTGCAGGTTATTCACGAAGACGAGTGGCTCGCCGTCATTGACAAACCGGCCGGTATGGTCGTGCACCCGGGCGACCGCAACGAACGCGGAACGCTCGTCGCCGCCGCCCTTTCCCACTGGCCAGCGTTGGCCGACATGCCCGGCGAGCCAAAGCGCGCCGGCGTCGTCCACCGCCTGGACAAGGACACCAGCGGACTCATTCTGCTCGCCCTGCAGGACAGCGCCCGGCGTAACCTGATGCGTCAGTTTCAGGACCGTCTCGTGGCCAAACGCTATCTGGCCCTGCTGGAGCGCTGTCCGCCGGCGTGTCAGGCAGTCATTGACGCGCCGGTCGGGCGAGACCCGCGGCGGCGACAGCGCATGGCTGTCGTCGCCCGGGGAAAGTCGGCCATCAGCGAATATCGGGTGCTGGAAAGGGACTTGCCAGGCGGTCGTGCGCTGGTGGAGGTACGACCCCGCACGGGACGCACCCATCAAATTCGCGTGCATATGGCGTACATTGACTGTCCCATCGTCGCGGACAGCGTCTATGGCCTGCGCAAACAAGGGTTGCCTCTGGCGCGCCAGTTCCTGCACGCCGCCGGATTGACCTTCACCCATCCTGCCTTGCATGAGGAACTTTCGTTCCAGTCGCCCCTGCCCACGGAACTTCGGTCCCTGTTGAACGCCCTGCGCAAGTCCCGTTCCGGTTGAGATTGGCAAGTCTCCGGCGGGAGCGTTATGCTTTTTGCAGGAGAGACGATGCCCTACATCAAGGTGGTAAGCGACGCGGAGGCGCAGGGCGCGGTCAAACGTGAACTGGACCGCGCGCGCCAACGCGCCGGCCGTGTCTGGAACATCGTGCGCATTATGACGCCCAACGCGGCGGCCCTGCGCACCTGCATGGACTTCTATTCGGCCCTGATGTTTGGTGAATCACCACTCAGTCGCGCGCAGCGTGAGATGCTCGCCGTCGTCGTCAGCAAGGTCAATAACTGTCGCTACTGAACGTATGGCCATGCGCATGACCTCCGGGCCGAGGTCGACTGGTTCGAAAGCGAGGAAGCTGCCGACGCCTGGGTGGACAGCATCGCACGGGACTGGCGCGAGGCCGACCTGGATGCTGCCGATCGCGCGCTCTGCGCCTACGCCGACCGCCTGACGCGCGCACCGCAAGGCATGGGGCCGCAGCAGGTCGAGAACTTGCGCGCCGTTGGATTCAGTGACCGCGCCATCCATGACGCCACGCAGGTTATCGGCTTCTTCAATTACATCAATCGCCTGGCAGATGCCTTGGGCGTAGTGCCGGAAGAATTCACGAGACGCTGGGGGGAATGCGCCGGGCAGAATTGACCTCTCTGCATTCATCGACACCATGCCCGACCCACACGACCGTCCTCCTGATCACGACAGACCACAGCTGCGACGAGTCCTTTTTGCCATCGCTCTTCTGCTGTTGATCGTCGCCAGCGCCCTGTCCCTGTGGCAACAGACACGACCGGAGCCTCTACAAATCCGGGTGGTTCCACCACCACCCACCTGGACTCCCCCGCCCTCGCCGACACCTGGCCCATTGAAGGTGTACGTCAGCGGCGCCGTGCACGAGCCCCAGGTACTCAGCCTGCCCCCCGGCAGCCGCGTACTGGACGCCATAGCGTCGGCCGGCGGCCCGCTGCCGAGCGCAGATCTGGATCGCGTCAATTTGGCCGAGGAATTGCGCGACGGCATGCAGGTCCATGTGGCCCATCACGGAACGTCCCCGCCCACTCTGGCCACCGGGGATCCACGCATCGACATCAACCGGGCCACGCTGGAAGAGTTGCAGGGTTTGCCCGGCGTCGGCCCCGTGCTGGCGCAGCGTATCATCGCCTGGCGCGAGGCCCAGGGGAGCTTCTCAACTCTGGCTGATCTTGATGCGGTGACCGGCGTCGGCCCCTCCCTGCTGCGTCAGCTGAAAGGTCTGCTGCGCTTCGACTAACCGACCCGCCGGCCGTTCAGGGTATCGAAATAAAGGATGCCTTCCGGGTCCGGTTCACAACGCACCGTGTTGCCCGTCATGACCTGCATGTCAGCCGGCACGGAGACGCGCCAACGTTCCCGCCCCTGCTGCAAATCAAGAAGCAGGTAACGTTCGGCGAAAAATGGCGTCACGCGCTCGACGACCGCCGGCACGCCCCCTTCCGCGACCAGGCGCATACGGTCCGGGCGGATGCCCATGGTTATCAGTGCGCCGTCCTCCAGGTCCCTGCGAATGGGCAAGCCGCCAAAGCTGCGTCCGCGCCAGCTGCCCTCCGATGCGCGGCCGCGGAATTCGTTCATCAGGGGGGTGCCGATGAAACCGGCGACGAACAGATTGGCCGGGCTTTCGTAAAGCTCGCGGTAGCTGCCGACTTGCTCAAAGCGGCCATCGCGCATGACAGCGATTCGCTGCGTCAACGCGATGGCCTCAATCTGATCGTGGGTGACGTAGACCGAGGTCACCGGGAAGGCGTTGAGAAGTCGCTTCAATTCCACACGCGCCTGGGCGCGAATCTTTGCATCCAGATAGGCGAAGGGCTCGTCAAAAAGGAACAAACGCGGGTCGCGGGCCAGGGCACGCGCTATACCGACTCGCTGCACCTCGCCGCCGGAAAGATGCTTCGGCCGTTTCTCAAGCAGCGCTTCCAGGCCGATTCCCGTGATCTTCGCCACTTCCTTAACGCGCTCCGGCAGTTCCTCGTCCCGCTTGCGCAAATTGAGAAAGAGGCCCACGCTGCGTCGGCCCTCCCAGTGAGGCATCAGGGCGCCGTTCTGGAACACCATGCCAATGCCGCGGTCTTTCATTTCGATTTCGTTCAGCGCCTGGCCGTCATAGAAGACCTCGCCGGAATCCGGCGTATCCAGCCCGGCGATCAGTCGCAGAAACGTGGACTTGCCGCAGCCGGACGGGCCCAGTATGCCCAGCACTTCACCGTCTTCCAGTTTCAGGGATACGCCATCCACCGCCCGCACGTCGCGGCGAACGCCTTCCACCCGCCGGCTGAAACTCTTGCTGACCTTGCGCAGGGTGACTGTGGCCATGCACTTAACTCCTCTGCTATGATTGTACCTGCCTGAAACGCTGCCACAAGAAGATCCAGGATGCCGATGGACACGATTGATCTGCGCAGTGACACCGTGACCTGGCCCACCGACGAGATGCGCGCTGCCATGGCGCAGGCGGAAGTCGGTGACGACGTCTATGGTGACGACCCCACGCTGAATCGCCTCGAGGCCGAGGCTGCCAAAATGCTTGGCAAGGAGGCTGCGCTTTTCGTCGCCAGCGGCACGATGGGCAATCTCACCGCCCTGCTCACCCATTGCGGGCGTGGCGACGAGGTCATCCTGGGCAAGCAGGCACACATCTTCCGTTCGGAAGCGGCCAATGCCGCTTCATTCGGCGGCATCCAGCTCAACACCCTGGAGCTGAATCCGGACGGGACACTGGACCTGGACCTGATTCAGGGCGCCATCCGCGAAGACGATGAACACATGCCCCGCACGCGCCTCATCGCGCTTGAAAACACCCAGGGCTCGCTGTATGGCGTGCCCGTCAGCGCCGCCTACACCAACAGGGTTGGCGAATTCGCCCGGCGGCGTGGTCTGAAGCTGCATATCGACGGCGCACGCATCTTCAATGCCGCGGCCGCCCTTGCCACATCCGCCAGCGAACTCGTGGCCGCGGCCGACAGCGTCTCCTTCTGCCTGTCAAAGGGCCTGTGCGCGCCGGTGGGCTCCTTGCTGCTGGGGGACGGGGATTTCATACGGGAGGCTCGACGCACCCGCAAGGCGCTGGGGGGCGGTCTGCGACAGGCGGGTATTCTGGCCGCCGCCGGCCTGGTGGCCCTGCGCCGCATCCCGCAACGGCTGCACGAAGACCACGCCCACGCCTGCATGCTGGCGGAAGGCCTCGTAGACGTCCCGTGGATCAGCGTGGACCCTACTCTCGTCTACACGAACATGGTCTATCTGGAACTCTCGCCTGAAGCGCCACTGACGGTGGAAGCGCTCGGCGCAAGGTTGCTGGATGAGTACAACGTGCAAATCGCCCGCAATCGTTACTCGCCCACAACAATTCGCCTGGTCACCCATTACTGGGTGACCGCCAGGGATGTTGAACAGGTGCTGCGAGGATTCCGTCAAATTCTCTCATGAACCGGCCGGAAGATCTGGACCCTGCTGGGGAATACGAAGACTCCCTGCCAGACAACAACGAAGCGCAAGACCCGGCGCCTGCCGACTCCGGGAATGAAAGGGACTTGCCGAAGGCGGGACCGGACGCTGATGACGACGTCCTGTCGGCCGGCGTTCCCCGCCGCAATGACCCACTTTTCGCGTTGCTTCTCCTGCTGGCGCTCTCCATCGGCCTGACCGCACTACCCGCCGGTCAGCATGACCTGCGCCTTGTTGTCCTGTGGCTGGCGATGTCCGGCTACAGCGTTGCCAACTGGCTGCTGGCGGATGGCGAACGCATCGGCGCAGAGACCCTGGAAAACCTGGCCTGGGGTCTGACCCTTGCGCTGGTGCTTTGCGGCCCCATGCTGGTGTTCGGCGAGAACACCCTGGGCGCTATCAGTCAGCGCATGTTTGGCGGCCTGCGCAGCAGTTCCCTGCTGGCCCTGTTAATTTTCGTCACACCACTGGCGGAAACGCTCTTCTTTCGCGGCCTGCTGCAGCAACGCTTCGTCTTTTGGCTGACTGGCCTGATGGCCAGCCTGTGGTCGATTTTGCTCTACCTTCCTCAACTGGACGTCTCCCGCTTTCCGGCGATCGGCCTGATCGTCTCCATCGCCCTGCTCATGATGAATCTGCTCTTCAGCTATGTGAGGCAGCGAAATGGACTGGCTGCCGCCTGGCTATGTCAAATCGCCGTCAATCTGATTTTGATCTTCCTGCCCTTCGTAGCCAGCCAGGGTTACTGAAGGCAAATTGTCCGATCCTGCCTGACTTTCCCGCGCCAGCAACTGGTCCATTAGCAGGCCGCCCTCGTTTCTTTGGGGCAGACGGCTCAGATACCGCTCCGTTACGGCGACGTTTCCATGACGCAGCAGACGACTTATGACGTCCACCGTCACGCCGGCTTCCTGCAGGGCGCCGGCAACCGAGCGGCGCAGATCATGAGGGGCGACGTGGCCCAGCCCCGCCTTTTGCGAGGCGAGATCGACGACGTGCCAGATGCCTTCCGTCGAAAGCCCGTCATCGCTGATGCGCCCGCCCTTCCACATACGTCGCAGCAGCGGCGCGTCCGCATCGACGGGACCCTGCCCGGCAAGCGCCTGGTACCAGTCTTGCAGGGCCTCCAGCGCCGACGACGGTACATCCAGCACAGCGTCTCTGTTGCCTTTCCCCCGTACCCGCAGTACGGGTCGTCCATTCTGTATGCTGAAGTCGCCAGGGCGCAGGCTCGCCAGCTCCTCGCGGCGCAGCGCCAGGGTGCACATCAGACAAAGCACAAGACGGTTGCGCAACTTCTGGTTCCTGTTGTTGCCTACGCGCTGTCCGGCGGCGACAAGGCGATTGATTTCGCCAGTGCCCAGCCAGCGACCTGTGCGTCGGCCAGCGGCTGCCTTCGGCGAACGGACGTTGGCCATGGTGGCGCCGACCACGTCATCCAGCCAGCCCGCTTCCACCAGCAGTTGGGTCAGGGTAACGACCGCCGCGCGCGCCTGATCAATCGAGGAACGACTGTGCCCTTTTTCCGCCAGCCAGCCCAGCCAGGCGCGCAGACGCGCTGCACTCAGGGTCTCGCTCAACACTTCAAGGGGCAGGGCGCGCATGCGGGCGATGCGCCGGTCACCGCGCGTGCGAGGCAGACCGGCGTGATCGGCCAGCCAGGCGTCGATCCAGCGATAATAGGCGCGATGCGTATGCGGGCTTGAGGTGCGCCCTGGCAGGGCGTGCAAGAGGTCAAAGGACGGTTCCGCGTCCCCGCGCAGCGTCAATGCATTGTTTTCGGGTTTTTGACGGCTCATGAGGCCAGTATAGCCTGCGCCCGTCCTGTCTGTTGCCAGTCACTCAACCCGTCGATCGAACGGGGCGTTCCGCGACGGGTTCCCATTCAAGGTCCAGCGGGCCGATGTAGTTGACCTTGGGCCGGATAAGACGATTGTTGCGCTTTTGTTCAAAAATGTGGGCAGACCATCCGGCTATTCGGCTCATCACGAAAAGCGGCGTGAACATGTCCACATCCAGGTCGATCGTGTAAAGCAGGATGGCGCTGTAGTAATCCACGTTTGGGAACAGACGTCTCTGGATGAAGAAATCTTCGGCGCGGGCGGCCAGTTCCAGTTTCTCGGCAATGTCAAACCATTTGCTGTTGCCGGTACTGGCGGCGAGGGCGCGGGCATGTTGCTTGAGCACGCTGGCTCGCGGATCGAGCGCCTTGTAGACGCGATGGCCGATTCCCATAATGCGTCGGCGTTTGTCCAACACCTCGTCACTGAACCAGTCTGCGACGCGGCAGGGATCCCCGATTTCCATAAACATGTTCATGGCCGCGGTGTTGGCGCCGCCATGGGCCGGCCCTTTCAGCGCGCCAATGGCGGCCACGACCGCGCTGTGGATGTCTGATTCGGTCGCCGTGACCACGCGCGCGGTGAAGGTGCTGGCATTCATGCCGTGCTCGGCCAGCAACACCAGATACACGTTCAGCGCCGCCGACGCCGTCTCGTCCGGCTCGACGCCGCGCACCATGTAGAGAAAATTCTGCGCGAGCGACAAATCGCTGTGTGGCGCGATCGGGTCCTCACCCTGACGCGTCCTGATCCAGGCGGCGCAGAGCGTAGTGATCTGACCGGTCAGGCGAACGGCCTTGCGACGGGATGCCTCCAGTGAGTTATCCGCTGCATCAACATCGTGGAATGAAAGCGCAGCCACCGCGGATTCCAGGACCGCCATGGGGTCGGCCTCCGCCGGGAAAGCGCGGACTTGCTTCAGCAGGTCAGCGGGCAGGCTGGCGTTGCCGGCAATGTCATGGCGCAGGGCTTCCAGTTCTGCGGCACCCGGCAATCTGTTGTGCCAGAGCAGGAAGACGACTTCCTCAAAGGAAGCATGGGCGGCCAGGTCCTCAATGCGATAGCCGCCGTAGGACAGCTTTCCTGCGGCCCCGTCCACCAGGCTGGTGCGGGTCTCACCGACGACGACTCCCTCCAGCCCCCTGTTTGCCTGCTCGCTCATGCTCGCTCCCCGGCCCATTTACAATCCTGAATCCCTCTTGCCAGTGCCGGAAATCATTGGGACGCCAGCTGCGGGGGCGGCCAGTATAGCAACCCCCTCCCCCTGAATCAACGCCCGCCTCGCGGCGGTCGCCGGTCGGCGCTTGCACGCAGCAGATGCGCATGCTACACTGCCCGCATGAGCCGCTCCCCTGTCGCAGCCCTGCGGTTTACAGCCTGTACCTGTCCCTGACCTCATTTACAGTCCCGGGACGCTGTAACTTGTGCAGCAGTGGCGCCAGTGCCAACCATCCCGGTTGGCGTTTTGTTTGAGTGGAGAGTCGGGAAATGCCGGTCCGTATCACACAGGAACTCCAGGCACGTATCTTTCACCATCTGGAACAGACCTGGCCCAATGAGGGCGGAGGTTTTCTCCTGGGTGAGGTTGCTCAGGACGCGGCGACTGTATGCGAATGCATCGCCGTGGAAAACGTCTTTGACGCGGCCGAACAGTACCATCGCTATGCGATGACGCCACAGGACTGGATGCGCCTGGAAGACGAGGCCGACCAGCGTGGTCTGGACTTGCTCGGCTACTACCACAGCCATCCGGATTCACCGGCCATTCCATCGGACTACGACAGGGAGCACGCCCTGCCCAATTTCGTCTATCTCATCACGCGGGTGCAGGCCGGCGCGGCCCGGGAAATGCTTGCCTGGCGCCTGAGGACGAATCGCAGTCGCTTTGACAGTGAGAAAATGGAGGTCGTCAGCGACTGAAAGACCAGTGCGCGGGCCGGAGGTTGTGGCAACGCATGGAATTGCGACGTGAGCGGGTTCGACTCCCGCGCGCACCATTATTGGGTATACTGCAGGCATTCGCCGTGAGGAGTTGCAAAGGTATGGTCACCATTCGTATTCCCAGCCCCCTGCGCGCCTACACCGGGGAGCAGGCCGTCGTCGAAGTGGACGGCGCCACCATCGGCGCCGCGCTGGAGGACCTGACCGCGCGCTATCCGGAGTTGCGGCAACACCTTTACGAAGGGCAGGAGTTGCGCAATTTCGTCAACGTATTCCTGGGTGAAGAAGACATTCGTTTTCTGGACGGGCTGGATACCGGCCTCGACGCGGGCGACAGCCTGCGCATCATTCCCAGTATCGCCGGTGGCCGGGCGGGGTGCGAAAGCGCTCCTTCCCTCCGGCAGGAGTAGAGGTTAGGCATCATGCAGGCACTGGCAAGCAATTCCAGTACGCTGAGCAACGATGAAATACGGCGCTACAGCCGCCATATCATCATGCCCGAAGTGGGTATAGAGGGGCAGCGCCTGCTGAAGTCGTCCAGCATTCTTCTCATTGGCACCGGCGGTCTCGGCAGCCCGCTGGCGCTCTATCTGGCCGCTGCCGGCGTCGGACGTATCGGCCTGGTAGACTACGACGTCGTCGACGAAAGCAACCTGCAGCGGCAAATCATTCACGGCCAAAGCACGCTGGGCACCAGCAAACTGGAAAGTGCCGCCGCGCGCGTCCGTGACATCAACCCCTTCACTCAAATCGATACCTACAACGAGCCTCTAACCTCGGCCAATGCAATGCGCCTGATGGAACCCTACGACGTCATCATTGACGGGACGGACAACTTCCCCACGCGCTATCTGGTCAACGACGCCTGTGTCAAGCTGGGGAAACCCAATGTCTACGGCAGCATCTTTCGCTTCGAGGGCCAACTGAGCGTGTTTTATGCAAAGGAAGGGCCCTGCTACCGCTGCATGTTCCCGGAGCCGCCGCCGCCAGGTCTGGTTCCCAGCTGCGCCGAGGGCGGGGTCCTTGGCATTTTGCCGGGCACCATCGGCACGCTGCAGGCCACCGAGGGCATCAAGTTGTTGCTGGGCATCGGCGAGCCGATGATCGGTCGCATGCTCCTCTACGACGCGCTGGAGATGACCTTTACGACCATCCGCGTTCGCCGCGACACCGCCTGCCCGGTCTGCAGCATACCCCCTGAGCAGGTTGAACTGATCGACTATGAGCAGTTCTGCGGCATGCCGGCGCATGATCGCAGCACCTTTGGCCATGAAAACGGGCATCAGGAAGCGGAATATCCAATTGAGGAAATCAGCGCGACCTCGCTGAAAGAGCGTCTCGACGCCGGCGATGACCTGCTGGTGCTGGACGTGCGCAACCCTATTGAATGGGAGATCGCTGCGCTCGACGACACGCTTCGTATTCCGAAGCCCCAAATTGAGGCCGCCATGAACGACGTGCTGGCCGGCGTCCGTTCACGCGAGGATACGGTGCTGGCTAAAATCCCGGAAGACAGGGAAATCGTGCTGCACTGCCGCACCGGCATCCGCAGCGCCGATTCCATCGCCTTCCTGAAACGCCTGGGCTACAAAAACAGATTGTTGAACCTTGGCGGCGGCATCCACGCCTGGTCGCGCGAAATCGACCCTTCCCTGCCGATCTACTAAAGCAGGAGGCGCAAGGTCACGCAGATCGGCCGCATCCGGCCGCAGGGACCTGGTCGCACTTCCGTCCGGACCTGGCCAGGTGGCGTGGAGTCCCCGTCAATCTGGAACATTGCGACACATGAGCCCTGCCGATCCATACCCCGGGACTGGACGAAATCAGTCTGTTACCGCGTCCAGGTATTCGGCGGGCATCGGTTCTTCTTCAATCATATAAATCTCGAAGCCGCGCTTGCGGTAGTTCGCCAGCGCGTAGGGGCCGTCCAGATTGCAGGTATGTACCCAAATGCGGCCGGCGCCCTCGTCCCAGGCGCGTTGCAGCCCCAGACTGAGCAGATGCTTGCCAAGACCGCGCCCAAAGTATTCCACGCGCAAACCAAAGTAGGCCACCTCGGTATGCGGGCCGACGCGAGACAGCTCGATATAACCCGCGGGCGCGCCGGCCACGTAGAGGACATCCACCGAAACGCCCGGCTTTTCCAGTTGACTGCGCAATTTGTCTCGATCCATTCTCAGGCGACCAATCCAGCGCCAGGGTCTCCCAACCGCGGCGTACAGAAACAGACTGTAATCGAGGTCCACCGTCTCCAGCGGCAGGACCCGGCAATCGGTCAGCGCCGGGGCACCAAGAAAGGTCGGGCGGAACTGTTCCCTGTCGGTCATCTCCAGATAGGTGGTCACCAGCGTTTTGGGTATCGAGGTCATGGCGTCTCCCGCAAAGCGAAAGGCGATTGTAGCAGACGCCTGGCAGCAGCGACTGCTATACTGGCCGCGTACTGACGGACGCGGGGTATGGCATGGACCTTGAGCTGGGTGAAGAGCGACTGCAGGCGCAACGCATGGTTCGCGACTTTGTGGAGCGCGAGGTCGGGCCGCACATCGCTGCATGGGATCGCGAACAACGCATGGCCCCTTCCCTGCTCCCGCGCATGGGCGAACTGGGCATACTCGGCATCTGTCTGCCGACGCGTTACGGCGGCCAAGGCTACGACTATCTTACTCTCGGCCTCGTCTGCGAGGAACTTGAGCGCATGGACACGTCCCTGCGCGTGATCATGTCGGTCCACATGGGCCTGAACAGCCTGGCCCTGCTGCAATGGGCCAACGACGAACAAAAACGGCGCTTGTTGACGCCCCAGGCCCTGGGGGAACAGATCGGCGCCTTTTGTCTGACCGAACCCGGGGCGGGCAGCGACGTCGCCGCCCTGCGCTCCACCGCGCGACGCGACAGAGACGTTTATATTCTGAACGGCGAAAAGATGTGGATCAGCCTGGCGACGAGGGCGGACAACTTCCTCGTGGTCGCGCGACATGATCCCGATGCCGGAGCGACTCAGGGGCTTTCAGCTTTCATGGTCACGCGCGACATGGCCGGCGTAACCACTGGCGATATCCATGGCAAACTGGGCATACGCGCCGGCTCCACCGGCTGGGTCGCCATGCAGGACGTTGCCGTCCCGATCGAAAATCGCCTGGGCGAGGAGGGTGAGGGTTTCAAAATCGCAATGTCCAGTCTGGACAACGGACGCTACACCGTTGCCAGCGGCGCGACCGGCCTCATCCACGCCTGTCTGGATGCCAGCCTGCGCTACGCCCGGGAACGGCGCAGTTTCGATCAACCCATCGGCCAGCATCAACTGGTGAAGCAAAAGCTGGCGCACATGCAGCAGTGGTACGACTGTTCCCGCCTGCTCTGGTTGCAGGCTGGCTGGCTCAAGAACCGCGGACAACGAAACACGCGCGAGACTGGCCTGGCGAAGTGGTACGCGACCGACCATAGCGTAAAGGCCGCGCTGGAGGCTGTCCAACTGCATGGCGCCTATGGCTTCAGCGACGAGTTTCCGGTCGAGCGCTACCTGCGCAACAGCAAGGGTGCGACGATTTACGAAGGCACCAGTGAAATCCATCAGCTGATGCAGGCGGACTACGCACTGGGTCTGCGTCAGGACAGGCCCCTGCGTTGCGAATTACCCGCCTGGGACGAAGACTTCTGGCTGGGTGACGACATCGCGCCCTGACGGAAGCTGGCACGTGAAGATTGTCTTTTGCGGCGATGAATTGCTACCGGGCCTGCCAGGCGCGTGCGTCGTCGATGAGGTTGCGGCCGGTCTGCGCGGGCACAGATTCATCCTGCGAGGTCGCCTTGGGGATACCAGCCTCAACCTCTACCAGCGCCTGGAAGAGGAGGTGCTGGCCCATGACCCGGAAGCGGTCTTTGTCATGGCCGGCCTGCACGACGCCATAAGCCAAAGTGAAGCTGCCCTGCGCCCCTGGTACCGCTGGCAAAAGGGCCTGCGCGGAGGCCGTCTCTCGGCGATTGCCTGCCGCGAAAACCTGCGCGCCATTCTGGAAATACTGGAACGCCACAACATCCGCGCCTGGGTCGCCACGCCACCCGCCGAGTATCGTCCGTCGCTGGTCGCCGCTCTGGAAGAAGTCAACGCGGCCACCCGGCAGCTCTGTGAAGAACTGCATGTGCCCATCCTGAATTTGCAGGGGCGCATGACTCCTGAAAGCATCCCGTCACGACCACCCCTGCAACCGTCCTGGTTGCTGCGCGTCTGGAGCTGGCAATGGCGCGCGCCGGATTACGAGCGACTGCGGCGACGCGGCGCGTTCAGCTACACTTGCGACGGCTTGCATCCCACGCCCGACGGGGCCAGAGTGATGGCGCAGGCCATCGTGGACTTTCTGCGCGAGCAGGGGCTGACCGGATGAAAGCGCTGCGCGAACCGCTGGATCGCCTGCTGCGCGGCAGGCAAGCCACGCTCAGGGACCTGCAGGGCCCTGACAACGCCGCCGCGCTTCAGGCCCTGCGGCGCATGCAGGCCAGAGGCTGGACGCAGGATGGCACGCTCTGCGGCCTCGCCATCCAGGACGCGCAGTGGCAGCAGGCGCGTCTGGCTCGCGCCAGCCTGCAGGGCATAGTCCTCCGCGCCGCCCGTCTGGATGGCGCTTATTTTCACGCAGCCGATCTGTCCAACGCCATTCTCGACGAGGCCTGCCTGTTGCATGCCAACCTTTGCGACGCCGTGCTGATCGGCGCCAGTTTGCGAAGGTCGGAATTGCGCCACGCCCATCTGGCGGCCGCAGATTTGCGCGGCGCGGACCTGCGCAATGCCGACTTGCGCGCCGCAAACCTGTGGCGGGCGGACTTGCGCGGCGCCAATCTCTCCGGCGCCCTGCTGGATGGCGCCAATTTGCTTGCCGTGCGCAGAGACCTGCACGCACGAATGAACGATTGACACTCTGGAACAGTGCTTCAGCTTGCAAGCCGCTCGCGTTAAACTGGCAGCAACCACGAAACAGGAGGTGCGTCCTTGCACATCGTCACTTTCACCCGCAGTACGCCGGACACGGCGGCGCGGCTGACCGTCGACGCCGACGGTTCTGTCAGCCAGGGAGACGCCGCCATGGTCGTCAATCCCTGGGACGAATACTCGCTGGAAGAGAGCATCGCTCAGGCCGAGGGCCAGGGAGGAACAGCCACGGTTATCGCCATTGGCCCGGAAGTGCATGAGGAGGCCCTGCGTCAGGCCCTGGCCATGGGTGCCAACGAAGCCCTGCGCATGGATGACCCGGCGCTGGCGACGACCGACAGCATCGGCTGGGCGACCGTGGCGGCAGCGGCTGTCCGTCGGCTTGACGACATCGACCTCGTGATCTTCGGCAAGGAAGCCGTGGACACAGGCAGCGACCAGCACCAAATTCAGACGGCCAGATACCTTGGCTGGCCCTTCATCGGCGCTGTTTCACGCATTCTTGAGCTCGATGCCGCGGGCGGCAGGCTACGTGTGGAACGCTCGCTGGAACAGGGAAGACAAGTGCTCGACTGCCGGCTTCCGGCCGTCATCAGCGTGCTGAAGGACATCAACGAACCCCGTTATCCCTCATTCATGGGCATTCGCCGCGCTTCCCGCGCAAGCATTCCGCTCTGGTCCCTGGCAGACCTGGAGGTTACGTTGCCGAAGCCGCTGACACAGCGACTCAAACTGGAGGAGCCGCCCCAACGACTGGCAGAAGCCGAACTACTGTCTGGCTCGCCGGCGGAGCAAGCCGGCGCGCTGATCGAGCGCCTTGAGAAGGAGCAGGTCCTGTGAGCGCCATCTTCGTCTGGACAGAAACTTTTTCGGGTACCGCCATACCGCTCAGCCAGGAAACGCTGGGCGCCGGCGCCACCCTTGCCGCTGAATTGAAGCTGCCTTTGGTGGCGCTGGTCTTTGGCGAGGACGCAGGGGAAATCGCCGGGAGCCTGGCAGCGGACGAAGCGCTGGTCTGCGAGGACGAGACCCTGACCGACCTGCGCCTGGAACCCTGCGCCGCCCTGCTGACCCAACTGGTCCGGGAGCGGCGTCCCCATGCCTTGCTGGCGCCGGGCACAATTCGTGGGCGGGAGCTGCTGGCCTCTTCGGCCGCCGACGTCGGCGCAAGCCTGCTGACCGAAGTCAGCGGGATCGCGGCGCAGCCGGACGGGGCATTGCGTGTCACTCGACCCGTTTACGCCGGCAAGCTGTCGGAGACCGCCCAGGGGTCGCCGTCGCAGACGCAATACCTCTGTCTGCGCGCCCGCGCCTTTCCGGCCGCATCAACGCGGGAACACGGGGACACCCCCGTCTACGCCGTGGATCCGGTCCTCGTCGAAGACGACATTGTCACCAATATCGTGGAGGCACCCCCGGCGGCAGGCGAGATCAGCCTTGGCGACGCCGCCATCATTGTGTCCGGCGGGCGCGGCATGTCCGCCAACCCGGCGCAGCCACCGGCGGACGCGCCCGACGGCGCCGTATGGAAAGCGCAACATGGATTCGAGCACACCCTGACGCCGTTGGCAGCCGAGCTGGGGGCAGCGATAGGCGCAAGCCGTGCAGCCGTGGACGCGGGCTACATTGACTACGCCCATCAGGTGGGCCAGACGGGCAAGGTCGTCAGTCCCGACCTGTACATCGCCTGCGGTATTTCCGGCGCCATTCAGCATCAGGCCGGCATGCGCAGCAGCAAGACTATCGTCGCCATCAACCGCGATCCGGACGCGCCCATCTTTCGCCTGGCGCATTACGGCCTGGTTGGCGACCTCTACGAAATCGTGCCGGCCCTGACGGCCGCCCTGCGCGCCCGCAGGGGCGCGGGCTGATGCCCTGCTGGACAGCCCGTTCAACCCGTGTTATTCTGAACGCCACGGGGGTGACATGGCTTCGACAGGGGAGGCTGGTTCTGTGTTGCAGGCCGCAGCGCCCGGGACTGCGTTAAAACGGGCAAGGCATACAACTGCCGACGATTACAATCCCATCGCGCTGCCCATCGCTGCTTAGGCGATGAGTAGCGTAGCCAGCCTTGCGAGGCTGGCCGTTCGCCCCGCCCGTCTTCACCCGGACGGTCCGGCGGGCGTCACCAAAGGTGAAGTGCGTCCCCGTTGACGCCGATAAGGCGAGGGCAAAGAGTGATCGGCTGGTCTGCGCAAGACCGGGTTGGCCAGGCAATGCGCAGACGAGAATGAAGAGCCAACTATGCCTGTAGAAGCACAGGGTTGAATCTTCTGGACAGCGGTTCGATTCCGCTCACCTCCACTCCAGGCCGCCCGCTGCGTTTCGGGCGGTCTTGTGTACCTGGAGGTCCCGTGCGGCTCCACGCTTTCCTGCCGTTTCTGCTCCTTGCGTCGTCCCTGCTGACGGCCTGCCAGCGCCAGAACAACGTCGAACTCACCCTGGTCGCGCGTGGACTCAACCTTGAGACCCAGATTTCAGCACTGCGGCAAACTGCCACCGTCGGCGCCGAGCGCCTGGAAGTCACGCTCGATTACATGGCCACCCGTGTCGAATTCGCCCGCCGCCAACGTCAGGAACTGGAAGCTACACTGAGCGCCAGGGGCACTCCTTTCCCTGGCAGCATCAGCGGCCCCACCGGAACGCCCTTTCCCCTGCCAGACAATGTGAACGCCGCCCCGACCGTTGCAGTGGCCACGGAACTGCCCCTGCAACTCTCCGGCCAGGCGCGCTTTACGGACATCGTGATGGCGGCCTCCGTCCGCGACAATGACTGCGCCACTCAACCGCAATTCGATTTCAGGGTCAACGCCGAGCGCATCTACGTCGTCGCGACGGCCTGGAACATTCGGGCCAACACGCGGATCGCGGCGCGCTTCGTCATCTCGGGACGCGAATCCCTGCTGGAGTGGCGACCGGGCGCGCCAATAAACGGCAATTGCATCTGGTTTTACATCGAACAGAGCGACCTGCCCTTTGTCGCCGGCAACTGGAGCGTTCGCCTGGAAATCAATGGCGTTCCTGCCAGCGACTCCGTGACCTTCAGCATTCGCGACCTGTGAAGCAGGTCGTCGAGCCCTCAGGAGCGTGACATGACCCGCAGCTTTTTGATCGACACTGACACCGCTTCGGATGACGCCGTGGCCCTGATCATGGCCCTGCGGGCCCCGGACGTGGACATCCGCGCGTTGACCATCGTCTCCGGCAACGTGGACGTGGCGCAGGGTGTGCGCAATGCGCTCACCACGATGGAGTTTTGCGGGCGCGACGACGTGCCCGTTTATGCCGGCGCCGACCAGCCCCTGCTGCGTTCCAATGCGCGGGCGGACTGGTTCCATGGCCTTGACGGCATGGGCAACATGAACTATCCGCCGCCGCGCGGCCAGGCGGCCGAGGGCCACGCCGTCGATGCCCTGGTCAACACAATTCGTGACAACCCGGGCATCGTGCTGGTCACCCTTGGTCCGCTGACCAACGTCGCCCTGGCCCTGGCGCGCGCGCCGGAGATCGTCAGCATGGTCAGTCGCTGCGTGGTGATGGGGGGCACGGCCTGGTCGGTCGGCAATGTATCGCCCGCCGCCGAATTTAACGTCTGGCACGACCCCGAAGCCGCCCGCATGGTCTTTCTGTCCGGCCTGCCCGTCGAGATGGCAGGCTGGGAGCTAAGTCGCTTTGACGCGGCCCTTTCCCGGGAGGACATCGCCCACGTACGCAGTCTGGATACGCCGCTGGCGCATTTCAGCATCGACTGCAACCGCAGCGCCATGGAAGCCATTCAGATTCAGTCCGGCGAAGACAATCTCGACCTGCCGGACCCGGTAGCCATGGCCATTGCGCTGGAACCGGACATCTGCACCCGCAGCAGCCGCCACGCCGTGGAAATCGAGACGCAAAGCGAGTTGACCCGCGGCATGACCATTATCGACCAGCTCGACAACGCCGGGGACGTGCGCAACAGGCAAACCTGGGCACAGGCGCTGGCCGCCAACGTGACGGTCTGCCTGGAAATCGATGTGCCGCGCTGGAAGCAAATGCTCTATCGTTCGCTGGTCTGAGCCGAATCCCTGGCGACGGCCACCCCCCGCAACTGAGCGCGCAGCCTGGCAGCAGGGCCGTGGCTGCCATTCAATTCCAGTAAATCGTCCAGCACGGACAGGGCTTCGTCGGATCGCGCCTGCCGTGCCAGCCACTGCGCCAGCGTCCACAGTCGCCTCGCTGCCACCCGCGGGTTGCCCAGCGCCAGCCACTGCGCCGCCAGTAGCCGCTGCGCTTCCACCCGCGAAGGATCCAGCTTCAGGGCCTGTTCCTGTAACCGGAGCGATCGATCTGAGTCCCCGCCTTCGTCGTGCAGGGCCGCCGCGCGCAGCATCCAGTCGGCCGCCTCCTGCGCGCGATTCAAACGCAAGAGTGTGCGGCCGATTCGTTCCGGCGGGCCGGGGTCCCCGGGGTTGAGTTCCTGCGCGCGTTGCCAGCGCTCCAGGCTCTCTTCAGGGGACTCGCGATGCCTTCGCGCGAGCGCCCGAGTACCGTCGCCATTGTGTCGGATCATGGCAGCTTCGGTTCCCGATTGCAGCCAGGTCTCCACCGCGTCGGCGGCCCGCCCCACCATCTCCTGCGCCTTGATCAGATCATCGCCACGCAGGGGTTTCAACACCCAGGCGCGCGGCTCCATGCGACCGGGTGGACGCCCGATCCCCAGGCGCAGCCGACTGAAATCGCGTGTGCCCAACCGATCGATGATGTCCTGCAGTCCTCGTTGCCCGCCCGCACCTCCGGTGGGTCGGATGCGCAAGGCCCCTGCCGGCTGGTCAAGATCGTCAAGCACGACCAGCAAACGCTCCGTTTCAATGCGCCAGTAGCGCAGCAAACTGCCTGTCGGCTGGCCGCTGCGGTTCATGTATCCCTGGGGTTTGGCCAGAATGACAGCGTGACCCCGAATCCTGCCTTCCGCCAGACGCGCGCCATGGGCGCTGACACTGAACTGCAGGGCATGTCGTCGCGCCAGTTCGTCAAGCACAAACCAGCCGACGTTGTGACGCGTCCGCTCGTACCTGCGGCCCGGGTTGCCCAGACCGACGATCAGCCAACGGTCGCTCACACTGACCTGCCGGGGAGGGTTTCGACTTCCGGGCGAAACTGGGTCTCGTAGAGTTGGCGGTAGAGGCCGCCTGCGGCCAGCAGGCTGCCGTGCGTGCCGCGCTCCACGACCCGGCCGCGATCCAGCACCAGGATCAGGTCGGCCGCCAGAATAGTGCTGAGCCGGTGCGCAATCACCAGCGAGGTGCGGCCCCGCATGACGGTCTTCAACGCTTCCTGAATCAGTGCCTCGGACTGGCTGTCCAGGTGACTGGTGGCCTCGTCGAGCACCAGGATGCGCGGGTCCTTCAGAATGACCCGCGCGATGGCGATTCGCTGCTTTTCGCCGCCACTGAGGCGATAACCCCGCTCGCCCACCAGGGTGTCATAACCCTTTTCAAGATCAACGATGAAGTTGTGGATGTTTGCTGCGCGACAGGCGGCTTTCATGTCTTCTTCGCTGGCATCCAGTCTGGCATAACGCAGGTTGCTGCGAATGCTGTCGTGAAACAGGTAGGTCTCCTGGGTCACCATGCCGATTTGACGCACAAGGGACTTCAGCGTTACGTCACGCAAATCCTTGCCATCGACAAGGATGCGCCCCTGGTCCGGATCATAGAGACGCGGAATGAGCCAGGTCATGGTGGATTTGCCCGCACCGCTGGGCCCCACCAGGGCCACCAGCTGGCCCGGCTCCATGGTGAAACTGATGTCTTCAAGGGCATTTTCGCGCGCCTGACTGTTGCCGGACCCGGCATTGTTGCGAGATCGCTTCAGTCGTTCCTCGCGCTGCGAAACGCCGGAAAACACGGCGAAATCTTCCATACGCCCGTGCCGCATAACGTCCCTGAGCAAGCTGCTGCCGCTCTCGCGGTAGCCAAAACTTACGTTTTCAAAAGTCAACTCACCGCGGGGACGGTGGATTTCAATCGGGTTTTCGCGCTCGGCAATCTCCAACGGCAGATCAAGCACTTCGAAGACCCGTTCGAAGCTGACCATCGACTGGGCGAAAGCGACCGGCGCATTGGTCAACATCTGGAGCGGACCGTAGAGTTGGGTCAGGTAGACGCTGAAGGCCACGATGGTGCCGATCGTGAACACTTCCTCAATGACCAGCAGGCCGCCTACCCAGTAGACCAGCGCCGTCCCGATGGCGCTCACCAGACCGATGAGTATAAAAAACTGCCCGCTGGTCACGGCCTGTTCCACGCCAGTTTCACGCAGTGCGCCGGCGCGTTCACCAAAGCGCTCGATTTCGTTGTCGATGCGTCCGAAGAGTTTGACGAGCAGGGCGCCACTGATATTCAGGGTCTCATTGATCGTGGCGTTCATGCTGGCGTTCTGGTTCATCTGGCGTCTGGCGATCTCGCGCAGCCGCCTGGCGATTCGTCGCGCCACCAGGGCAAATAGCGGCAACACGGCCACACCCAGCAGGGTCAGCCGCCACTCCAGGGTGAGCATGACAGCCAATGTCGCTACGGCCGTTACAAAATTGGACAACAGATCGACGATAGTGTTGCTGATGGCCGTTTGCGCGCCGATGACGTCGTTGTTGAGGCGGCTCATCAGCTCGCCGGTCTGGGTATGGGTGAAGAAGCGCAGTGACATGCGTTGCAAATGCTCGAACAATTTCACCCGCAATTCGAAAATCAGTTCCTCGGCGACTTCGGCGCTGAGTTTGCGCTGCCACAATCGCAGGGCGCCAATGGCCAGCGGCACGGCGATGAGCAACAGCGACAGGAGGTGCAGTTGCTGCACGTCGCGGGATGGCAGCGCCTCGTCGATCAAATCGCGAAAGATGAGCGGGGTCAGCAACCCCAGCCCTGCCGTGAGCAGGATGGTCAGTAGCATCAGCAGCAGACGCCAGCGCCAGGGCCAGGCGTAACCCAGCACACGACGCAGCAGCGCCCAGGTCACGTCGGGCCGATGCTCCTCCACGTTGCGCATGAGGCGCCAGTAGCCGCCGCCGCGAAAACCCATGTCTTTCAACCCCTCTTCTGCCATTCAGCATACACCAGGCGCGAGAGGCCAGTCCAGCGCATTGCCGCCTGACGGGGCCTCGTGTATCATGCGCAGCCTGACGCGAGGTCCCGCAATGAATTCCGAACTGAAATGCGTACTGGTCGGCTGCGGCAGCATCAGCGACAGCTGGCGACGCGGGGCGGCCGGCCTGGAGGGTCTGACGATGGCGGGTTTCGTCGACCTCGACCTTACGGCCGCGCGCAAGAGCGCTGCCGCCTGGAACGCTGCGGCCGCGACCGTCAGCGATGATTTGGCTGCCACCCTGGGGCGCGTGCGGCCGGACGTCGTCTTCAACTGCACCGTGCCGGAAGCCCATCATGACGTCACACTGACGGCGCTGGCGCATGGCGCGCACGTCCTCGGCGAGAAACCGCTGGCGAACAACATGGAGGAGGCGCGCCGGATGGTCGAGGCGGCGGAGGCGACCGGCCGCCTCTTTGCCGTCATCCAGAATCGTCGCTACAACAGCAACATTCGCCGCCTGCGGGCTTTTCTCGCCAGCGGCGTCCTCGGTCAGTTGACCACCGTTAACAGCGATTTCTACATTGGCGCCCACTTTGGCGGCTTCCGCGACAGCATGCCGCACGTCCTGCTGGCGGACATGGCCATTCACACCTTCGACGCCGCCCGTTACCTCACGGCGACGGAAGCGCAGTCGGTCTACTGCCACGAATGGAATCCGGCCGGCTCCTGGTACGAAGGCGACGCCTCGGCCGTGGCCATCTTCCAGATGAGCGGCGACATCGTCTATACGTACCGCGGCAGCTGGTGCAGCGAAGGTCTGCATACGTCATGGGAGTGCGACTGGCGCATCGTTGGCACGCGCGGCAGCGTCACCTGGGATGGCGCGGCGGTCTTCCGCGCCCAGGTGACCCGCGGTGATGAAGGCTTCATGCGCCCCCTGGCCGACGTCGCCCTGCCTGAAATCGCCGTGCCGCCGGAGCAGACCGGCGGCCATGGCGGCCTGATCCGCGACTTTCTGCGCGCGGTTCGTGAGGGCGGCAGCGTGGAGACCGTCGCCAGCGACAATATCCACAGCCTCGCGATGGTTCACGCCGCCATCGACAGCGCCGCGCGCAAGATGCCGGTCGACGTTCATGCCTGAGGCGCCGCCCTACACTTTGCCCGCCCGGAAACAAAGTCCATGACAGAACTGACCGGACTGTTCCCGCTTCTGCGTAGCATCCCCGCGTGGCAGAGACTACAGGAGCGTCTGCAACACACATCGACCCTGCCGGACCTGCAGGTGATCAGCGCGGCGCGACCCTTTGTGCTGGCGGCGCTGGCACAGGAGTGGGACGGCCCCGTTCTCTTCCTGACTGCCCGCGTGGACCGCGCCTGGAACGTCGCCGGCCAGCTACCCGTCTGGCTACCCGACAGGCCTGTGTACCGTTTCGCCGAACCGGTGCCGCACTTCTATGAGCGGGCGCCATGGGGAGATGCCGCCATTCGCAGCCGAATCGCGGCGCTGGCGGCCCTTCACGCCGCTAACGGCACACGGGGAGCGCCGATCATCGTAGGTCCGGCGCGCGCGCTCATGCAGCGCAGCATGTCGGCGGAAGAATTCGCTGCGGAGACTCTCACCCTGCGCCCAGGCATGCGCCTGTCACCCGACGCCTTGCTGGCGCATTGCCTGCGCCTGGGCTACGCCGCCAGCACATTGGCGCTGTCGCCCGGATCCTTCAGCCGGCGCGGAGGATTGATCGACATTTTCCCGCAGGCGTCACGGACGCCCTTGCGCGTCGACTATTTCGATGACGAGATTGAGCAGTTGCGGCGCTTTGACCCCGCCAGCCAGCGCTCTCTGGAACGACTTGAAGAGGCGAAGGTCACTCCTGCCCGTGAAGTCCTGCCGCATCGTGCCCGCAGTCTTGCCGCCAGGTTAGGCGGCTGGTTTGACAGCCTGCCGAAAGCCGACTCTTCCGGCCCCCTCGGGGACCGCGAGGCGCTGGAGCAGGAGACCCTTTTTCCCGCCCTGGAGCAATACCTCCCCTGGCTGGACGAGCGACCGGCCAGCCTGCTGGACCATGCGCCCGCCAACGCCCTTGTGGTCGTCGAGGACTGGTCAACCTTGCGCGAGACTGTCGCCGGGCTGGAAGAAAACGCCCTGAAGCAACGGGGAGAAAGCGTCTCGGCGAATCAGATAGCCCCCGACATACCCCTGCCCTACCTCACCTGGGACGCCCTGGTCGAGGCGATCGAGGAACGACGGCACATTCATTTGGGTCGACCGCCTGGTGGCGATGAAACCTCCGTCTTCTCCCTGCGTGAATGCTTCGCACCAGGACCGCGTTTTGGCGGCCAGCTGCGTTTGATGCTCGATGACCTGCGCCAGTTGCGCCGTGAACGACAGGAACGCATCGTCGTCGTAACGGCCCAGGCCCCACGCCTGGCCGCGCTCTGGCGCGAGCAGGAAAGCTTCATACCCACCTTGAAGTCTCTGGAGCAGGTGCCACAGCCAGGGTCACTGTGCTTCGTGGATGGCGCCCTGCAGGAAGGCTGGCGTCTGCGCCCGGACGATGGCGACCTGCTGCTGCTCAGCGATCAGGAGATCTTTGGCTGGAGCCGACCGGAACCGCGGCGCAGCCAGACGGCGCCCCGTCCGCGCGCGCCTGACAGAAGTTACAGCGACCTGCACGATGGTGACATCGTCGTGCACATCGACTACGGCTTCGGGCGCTTTGCCGGTCTGCGGCGTCGCACCCTGGGGGGCACCGAACGCGAATACCTGCTGGTTGAGTACGAGGGCACAGACATGGTCTTCGTGCCCATCCACCAGGCGGACCGTCTGACGCGCTACATCGGCGCCGACAACCGGACACCGGCGCTCAACCGCCTGGGGCGGCCCGACTGGGACCGCGTCCGCAGCAAGACGCGCAAGGCCATTCAGGAGGAAGCCAAAGAGCTGCTGGAACTCTATGCCCGGCGCGCCCAGGCCCGACGCGCCGGCTTCAATCCCGACAACGCCTGGCAGCACGAACTGGAGGCCAGTTTCCCCTTTATCGAAACCGAAGACCAGTTACGCGCCGTCCGGGAGGTCAAGGCCGACATGGAGCGTGACTTCCCGATGGACCGTCTCATTTGCGGCGACGTCGGCTATGGCAAGACCGAAGTCGCCCTGCGCGCCGCCTTCAAGGCCGTGATGGACGGGAAGCAGGTTGCCATGCTCGTGCCCACGACCGTGCTGGCGCAACAACACCTGGAGAGCTTCAGCCGGCGCCTGGTGCCCTTCCCCGTAAAGGTTGAAATGCTGTCGCGCTTTCGCACGCGGGATGAACAGGCCGTTTTGCTACCCAGGATCACGAGCGGCGAAATCGACATTGTCATCGGCACGCATCGTCTGCTGGGGTCTGACGTGGTCTTTCGTGACCTGGGGCTGCTCATCATCGACGAGGAGCAACGATTCGGCGTCACGCACAAGGAGCATTTCAAGCGTCTGCGCACCCAGGTGGACATCCTGACCCTGACAGCCACGCCGATTCCGCGCACACTCTACATGAGCCTGACGGGCGTGCGCGACATCAGCATGATCCAGACTCCGCCCGAAGAGCGCCTGCCCGTCATCACCCACACCGGGCAAATCGACGAGCTCCTGATGCGCCAGGCCATCCTGCGCGAACTGGAACGCGGTGGACAGGTCTTTTACGTCCACAATCGCGTGCGCTCCATCGACATGGTGCGCGGCCGACTGGAGCGACTGGTGCCGGAAGCGCGCTGCGTCGTCGGCCACGGCCAGATGCACGAACGCAGCCTGGAGAGCGTCATGAGCGCTTTTTCGCGCGGTGAGCATGACGTGTTGGTCAGCACCTCCATCGTTGAGAACGGCCTCGACATCCCCAACGTGAACACCCTGATCGTCGACCGGGCGGACCGCTTCGGCATGGCCCAGCTCTACCAGATGCGCGGCCGCGTGGGGCGCGGCGCGCGCCAGGCATGGGCCTATTTCTTTCACGGCGGCACGGGAGACCCGGGCGAGGAAGCCCTGGCGCGGCTGGACATCCTTGCCGAAAACAGCGAACTTGGCGCCGGCCTGCAAATTGCCATGCGCGACCTGGAGTTGCGGGGCGCCGGCGACATCCTCAGCCATCGCCAGACGGGACAGGTGTCCGCGGTTGGCCTGCAACTCTACACCCGCATGCTTTCGGATGCGGTACGCGGCATGAAAGAGGGCTCACAACGCCGCGAAGGAACGGGAGATGCGCGTTTGGCGATCGATTTGCCGCTGCCGGCCTATTTGCCCGCCGCCTGGGTCCACGAAATGGAGTTGCGCCTGCAGATTTACCGGCGCATCGCGGGCCTGACCCACAAGGAAGAGGTGATGCAGATTCGCGAGGAATTGCGCGACCGTTTTGGCGCGCTGCCCCCGGCCGTCGTCAACCTCCTTTACCAGATAGACGTGAAGCTTTTGGGTCAGTCAGCGGGGGCAACCGCCATCACCCTGCGCAACCATGAACTGGCGATTCGCCTGCCCTGGCTACCCACCGTCAACCGGGACCAGCTGCAGCGGGCGCTGGGTGTACAGTTTCGCGTCACGCGCACGGCGGTCGAAAGGGATGTTGACGTCGGGCAGGAAGACTGGCAATCGATGTTGCAGCAACTGCTGGAGAGGATGGCCCGGCTCCGGCCGGCCGATGATAACTAGCGCTCAGGATCGCTGCTGCGCGCGACGCTGAAACGCGTCCGTCGGTCGATAATGACGCGCGTCCGGGTGGGCCGCGCTGACCAGGCTGAGCAGGACCCTTTGCTCCCCGTCCCGCAGGAAATACACCAGGTAAGTCTGACCGGAACGCAGGCGCGGCATCGGCGCAAGACGTCGCTGAAAGCGGACCGCCTCGCCATTGGCCGTCCGCATGACCCGTGGCCGCCAAAAGAACAGACCCGCCACAGGACTGGAGTCGCCTTGCAGTTCGGCGAATTCAAGCGGCGCGCGAGCATAGCGTCTGGCGCGCCACAGGGCCGGCACCAGCAAGAGAAGCAGCACCAGCAGCGCGACCATTGCAAAACCGCGCAGGGAAAACGCCGCCAGACGCGGCCCCAGAATGATCACAAGAGGCGCAAGCAGGACCAGCAGAACGGACAGCGGTTGCGTGATGGTGGCCAGCCACTGCGCGCCCGCCAGACGACCCTGTCGGTTTCGTTCCAGCCTTTTGCGCTGGGCGACAGGTATGCGTTGCTGACTCACTGAATGGCCTCGCTCTCAGGCGCGGGCTGCGGGCCTGACCGCATCATGCGCATCACCTTTCCGCAAGAACAGAATGCTGAGCACGATCAACACGCCTCCTGGAATCTGCAGGGGTTGAATAACCTCGCCCAGCAAGAGGAGGGCGATTAGCGCGGTGAGGACCGGTTCGCTGGTGCTCAGAATCGCCGCGCGCGATGCGCCCAGGCGTTGAATGCCGGCCATGAACATGAAAGCGGGCATGACCGTGCTGCACAGCGCCAGCGCCGCCAGCAGCGCCCAGGTGCGCAGGTCGGCAGGAATGGTGACCGTGGCCAGCAGACTGAAAGGCAGCACCACGATCAGGGCGCCCGTCATGGCCCAGGCCGTGGCGCGTTGCAGGGAGCGGTGGCCGCGCATGACGTGTCGGTTGACGAGAAAATAGAGGGCGATGAAGAAGGCGTTCACGCAACCGACCAGCGCTCCGTCTAGGCCAATGCCGGCAAACCCGCCCTCGACGCCCCGGAGCGTCAACAGAATGCCGCAGGTCGTCATCAGGAGCGCCAGCCAGCTCCGCCGCGAGAGTCGCTCGCCCAGCAGGAAGCTGATGACGGTCACCTGGGCCGGATAGCTGTAGATCAACAGGCCGTAGGTGGGGACCGGCATCATTCTGACACCAGTGTACGAGATCAGCGCCGTGCAGGCCAGGACGATCCCCACCAGCAGCAGACCCCGCCTTGGCAAGGGTTTCTCCGGCGGCTTCGGAGCCAACATGGTCAGCGACACCCAGGCCGCCGGCGCGGCAATCAGAAAACTCCAGAATGTCAGGTCCAGTGGTGAAAGCCCGGTCGGCTCCAGCCAGCGCACCCAGACCGGCAACAGGGCATAGCCCAGGGTTCCGACCAGCACGTAAAAGAATCCGCTGCGCGACAGTGTGCGTGACAGCACGCGCAATCGTCTGTAACTTAAACGGGCAGGAGGCCTGGTGTCCAGAATGCGCTGCGAGTTCACGGGCATTCTGCGCGCTCAGGCACCGGCCGCGGCTCCCTTGCCTGATGACCGCGGTGCGGCGCGCAACAGCAAAATGCTCAGAACGATCAATGCGCCGCCCGGAATTTGCAGCGGCTGCAAGGCCTCACCCAGTATCAGCAGGGCGATCACTGAAGTCAGCACCGGTTCGCTGGTACTCAGAATGGCCGCGCGCGACGAGCCCAGACGTTGGATGCCCGTCATGTACATGAAGATCGGCATCACCGTGCTCCAGACGGCCAGGCAGGTCAACCAAAGCCAGGTCACCATATCCGTCGGGATTGTAACCCGCGCAAACAGGCTGAAGGGCAAAATGATAATCAATGCAGCGGTCGTCGCCCAGGCTGCCGCATGTTGAATGGCCGCGTTGCCACGCATGATGCGGCTGTTGACGAGAAAATAGAGCGCGATAAACAGGGCGTTCAAAAAGGCGACGATGGCGCCTGGCAGGCCGATGCCGGCGAAACCGCCTTCAACGCCATAAAGGGTCAGGAGAATGCCCGAACTGGTCGCGAGCAGGGCCAGCCAACTGCGCCGCGACAGGCGTTCTCCAAGAAGATAATTGATGAAGGCGACCTGCGCCGGATAGCTGTAGATCAACAGGGCGTAGGTCGGCACCGGCATGAGTTGCAGGCCGATGAAGGCGCTCAGTGCCGTGGCGGCCAAAATCAACCCCAACACCAGAAAACCGCGCCATGGCAGCGCTTTCGCCGGCGCCGGCGTCCCCAACAGGGCCAGCGTCGCCCAAACGGCCGGCACCGCCAGCAGATAGCGCCAAAAGGTCATGTCCAGCGCCGTCAGTCCGCTGGGTTCCAGCCAGCGGACCCACACCGGCAAAAAGGCGTAGCCAAGGGACCCGGTCAGGATGTAGAGGACGCCGCTTCGTCGCAACAGGCGCGCGCTCGCGCGCAGTCGATTGCGCCTGACCGAAAGTGACAGCATGCGCGTTATGCGCTCAGCCGCCAACCAGTGTCGTCGACACCACCCGTGTCAAATCAATCATCAGGTAAGGGAAAATCCCAGGCAGAAGGGTCCCGGCAAAGGTCAGGTAGACCGCGCCGTTGACCAGCCCCGTTCCACCCGCAGCAGGGTCGCCCTCGCCTTCGCGCAGGAACATGCGCACGATGATGCCGATGTAGTAGTAGGCGCTGACCACGCTGGTCAGGACACCGAGGATGGCGAGCGGGACGAGACCGGCTTCGATGGTCACCTGAAAGATCAGCCACTTGCCGATGAAACCCGCGGTGAGCGGTATGCCGGTCAGACTGAGCATAAAGAAAGCCATGACGCCGGCCAGCAGGGGCCGGCTGCGTCCGAGACCGACGAATTGCTCCAGATCCGAGCCGCTGCCGTCGCCCTTTTCGATCGCGATCGCCACCGCGAATGCGCCCAGGTTGGTGAACATGTAGGCCAGCATGTACACCAGGGCGGCGCGCGTGGCCTGTTCCCCGAAACCGGCGTGACCGGCGGCCGCCAAAGCCATCATGATGTAGCCCGCGTGGGCGATCGAGGAATAGGCCAGCAGACGCTTGACATTCTGCTGCGCGATGGCAACCACGTTGCCAAGAATGAGCGTTGCTGCGGCGATCAGCGAGACGACCTGTTGCCAGGCGCTGGCCTCGATCGCCCCCGTGCTCAGGACCGGCAGGGCGAACACCAGAATGCGAAGCAGGGCGGCGAAACCACCCACCTTCGCGCCCACGCTCATGAATGCGGTGACCGGCGTCGGCGCGCCCTCGTAGACGTCCGGCGTCCACATGTGGAAGGGCACGACCGCCACCTTGAAGCCCAGGCCCACCAGCACCAGTCCCGTGCCGACCAGCAGCAACAGTTCCGGCGCGCCACCGGCGGCGAAGCCGCGCGCCACCACCTCAAAGATGTGGGGCAGGCTGGTGCTGCCCGTGGCGCCGTAAATCAGGGCCGCGCCGAAGACGAAGAAAGCGCTGGCAAAGGCCCCCAGCACCAGGTACTTCATACCACTTTCGCTGGACTTCACGTCCGGATAGCGAAAGGCCGCCAGGATGTAGAGCGGAATGCTCAGCAGTTCCAGCGAGACAAAGACCACCACCAGATCATTGGCGTGGCCCATCAGCATCACGCCGGCGGTCGTGAACAGGATGAGGGCGTAGAATTCGCCGCGTTGCATGCCGCTACGTTGCAAATAGTCCACGCTGAGCAAAATACTGATGAAAGCCGTGGTCAGCGCGATCAGATTGAGGAAGGCGCTGAAAGGGTCCACGACGAACATGCCGAAGAAGGCGCTGTCCACGACAGGGAAAGCCGCCAGATTCAGCAGGAAAGAGACCAGCAGGATGGCGAGCGCCAGCCAGGCCGTCTGTTGCTTCCTGTCTCGTGGAATGAACAGGTCCGCGACCAGCAGAAAGGTCGCGCCCAGCCCCAGCCCGACGACCGGCCAGGTCCAGGCGAGGTTGAGGTCCGCGAGAACCGGTATGTCGGTCATCGTGTACCCTGTGCGCCGGCGCTCAGGACCGGACTGTCACGCAGAGCCGTGGCAGCGACCATATCCTCGCCGCGCGGGATGAATTCACCCACCCCAGCGACCAAGTCGTCCACCGTGGCGGTCATGGTGTCGAAGAATGGGCCGGGCTGCAGGCCAATCAGCAAGATGACCAGCAGTATGGGGACCAGCACGGCGATTTCCTGCCAGTGCAGGCGGGGCAGGTTGCGGTTCTCTTCCTTGTCGACGTCGCCCATGAACACTTTCTGGAACATGTAGAGCATATAGACTGCCGCGAGAATGATGCCCAGCGCCGCGAACATGGTGAAGAAGAAGCCCAGCACTTCACTGCCCATGGAGCCCAGCAGAATAGTGAACTCACCCACGAAGCCGTTGAGTCCCGGCAGCCCCATGCTGCTCAGCACCACGATCAGGCCGGCGGCCCCGAAGAAGGGCATCACCTTCCAGATGCCGCCGAAGGCGTCCAAAGCCTTGGTGTGGCGGCGTTCGTAAAGCATCCCGACCAGGAGGAAGAGGCCGCCCGTGCTGATGCCGTGATTGACCATCTGCAGAAGACCGCCCTCTATGCCCTGGGCATTCAGCGCGAAAATGCCCAGCACGACAAAACCCAAATGGCTGACCGAGGAGTAGGCCACCAGTTTCTTGACGTCCGTTTGCGCGTAACTGACCCAGGCGCCATACAGAATGCCGATGACCGCCAGCACGGCGATGGCCGGCGCCCAGGCGACGCTGGCTTCGGGGAACAGCGGCAGGTTGAATCTCACCAGTCCGTAGGTGCCCATCTTCAGCAGCACCCCGGCCAGGATAACCGAGCCGGCCGTGGGCGCCTGTACGTGGGCGTCCGGCAACCAGCTGTGGAACGGCCAGACCGGCACCTTGATTGCGAAGGCGATGAAAAAGCCCAGGAAGAGGAAGGACTGAACGCTGCCCGCGCCCAGCAGCCCGGTGAAGGGCAACTCCAGCGCGCCACTTTCGACCATGGCGATCAGTTCCGGCAGGGCAAAGCTGCCACCGCGGCTGCCCAGGAAGAGAATGGCCAGCAGCATCAGGATGGAACCGGCCATGGTGTAGAGGAAGAACTTGACGGCCGCGTAAATACGTTCCTCTGCACCCCAGATGCCGATCAGGAAGTACATCGGCACCAGCGTCACTTCCCAGAAGATGTAGAACAGGAAAAGATCCTGGGCGACGAAAACGCCGATCATCGCCCATTCCAGCAAGAGCATGAAGAGGTAATACAGGCGGATGCGGCCCCGTTCCTCGAAGATCTGGCTGCGGAAGGAACTGAGGATGGCGAGGGGCATGATGAAGCCCGTCAGGACCACAAGCAAGAGGCTCAACCCGTCTACGCCCACGTAGTAGCTAATGCCGTACTGCGGTAGCCAGTCCACGCGTTGCACCATCTGCAGACCGCTTGCGCTGCTGTCGAAGGCCAGCCACAGAAGCAGCGTCCCGAAAAAGGTCGCCAGGCTAAAGCCAAATGCCGTCCACTTGATGTGTCCGGCCTGTTCCTCCCGCAGGAAGAGCAGCACGACTGCGCCCAGCAGCGGCAGGAACAGCACGCTTGTCAGTAGGGAAAGTCCGGCAGATTCCATGGATTAGTGGTCTCCAGGTCAGGTCTGCAGCAGCGGCAGCAACAAGAGCACGATCACAAAAACGACTCCCAGCAACAGGCTGATGGCATACATGCGGACGTAGCCGCTCTGGACCCGGCGCATGTGCCCGCTCAACCACAGGGTCAGGCGACCGACGCCATTGACGGCACCATCGACCAGTCCGAGGTCCACGGGGCGGCCAAGAAAGCCGGCGAGGCTGTTGAAGCCGCGCAGGAATACGCTGTTATGCACGTAGTCATGCCAGAACTTCCAGTCCAGTTCATCGGCCAGGAACGCACCGATGCGGTTAAAGGGATTCTCGAAAAAGCGGAAGTTGATTTCATCCAGATAAAGCCGGGCATTGGCCAGGCGCCAGATGGCCCCGGTCGAGGGCCTTGCCGCCAGGGGATCGCCGCCGGCGCTATTGAGGGCCTTGCCATCGCCATAAATCATGCGCGCCAGGCGAATGCCGCTGAGGCCCAGGGCCAGCGCGATCACAGCAATTACCGGGTTAAAGACACCCCCTTCGGGCAACCAGGGATGTACGTTGGCCAGCGACCACTCCAGAAAATGCGTCAGGGAGGAATTGCCCAGCACGTCGCCCAGCCCCAGGAAGGCCTTCGGTGTGTTGACGAATCCGACAAAGATACTGAACAGCGCCAGCACCAGCAGCGGCACGGTCATCGACGCCACACTTTCCGGCGCGTGGTCGGCGGCCGGGCTGCGGGTGCGGCCGTAGAAAACCAGTTCCATTTGTCGCCACATGTAAAAGGCGGTGAAGGCCGCGGCCAGCAACAGCAGGGCCAGCGCGATGTAGCCGCCAAACTGCTGGTAGAGGTCCTTGCCGTGCAACCCCGCCAGCCAGGAATCCGCCAGAATCTCGTCCTTGGACCAGAAGCCTGCAAAGGGAATGATTCCCGCCAGCGCCAGCGTGCCAATCAGGTAAGTGAACCAGGTGACCGGCATGCGGCGGCGCAGACCGCCCATATGGCGCATATCCTGCGGGTCAAAGGGTTCGTCCTCACGGGCGTGGCCGTGGTCATGATTGACGTGGTGATGACCGTGCTCCATGCCATGAATCACCGACCCGCTGCCCAGAAACAGCAGCGCCTTGAAAAAGGCATGGGTGACCATGTGAAACATGGCTGCGCCGTAGGCCCCGACTCCGACTGCCGCCACCATAAAGCCCAGCTGGCTGATCGTGCTGTAGGCCAGGACGCGCTTGATGTCCCACTGACCCATGGCGATGTAACCGGCCAGCAGCGCCGTCAGTGCGCCGACCACGGTGACGACGAAGGAAGTCAGGGGCGCGTTGGCGAAGAATACGTTGGAGCGCACCATCATGTAAACGCCCGCAGTCACCATGGTGGCCGCGTGAATGAGCGCGCTTACGGGTGTCGGGCCGGCCATGGCGTCCGGCAACCACACAATGAGCGGGATCTGCGCGGACTTGCCCGCCGCGCCCAGCAACAGGAAGAGCGTGATCAGCACCAGAACGGTCTCAATCGGCAGCGAAAAGTTGCCGAACTGCACCTCTGTGCCGGCCGCCATCAGGCGTTCGGCCTGACCGAACACGCCCAGTTCCCGCGTTGCCAGATGTTCGTTGTCCAGGTGCGCCGGCGGGAAGGCCCCGCCGCCGCCTTTTTCTTCCGCAGCAGACAGGGAGGTCAGAATCAGGCTGCCATGGGTGTCCGCGGCCTGCTCCCCTTCCTCATCGTGATCAGCGCTTTCGGCAGCGGCGGCGGCATGCTCCAGTTCGTATTCATGCACCGCCTTTTCGAGGATGTGCACGTTGGGGATTTCGCCGGGACGGTAGTAGTCCAGCGTGCCGAAGGTCCAGAACATCAGGAAGATGCCCATTAGCATGCCGAAGTCGCCGACCCGGTTGGCGATCATGGCCTTTTTGGCCGCATTCGAGTTGCGCCAGCCTTCTCCCCGCGGCTTGTCAAACCAGAAGCCGATCAGCAGGAAGGAGCAAACGCCCACGCCCTCCCAGCCGACAAACATCATAAGGAAATTGTTTCCCGTCACCAGCACAAACATGAAGGCGAGGAACATGTTGATATAGGCGAAGAAACGCGCGTAACGCGGATCGCCATGCATGTAACCGACGGCGTAAATGTGAATCAGCGTTCCGACGAAAGACACGAAGAGCATCATGGTCACGCTCAGCGTGTCGACACGCATCTGCCAGGGAATCGCCACGCTGTCGCCGATGCGGATCCAGCCATCGAGAAGCGGCGGGTCCACCACCGACGCCTGGCCGTGGGCAGCGTTTAGACCGGCGTAGAGCGCCAGCGCGATGACGAAAGACAGCGCCGACGCCAGAATCGCGACCCGGCTGGCCCAGGCCTCACCGAGGCGCGCGCCCCAAAAATAGTTCAGTAGGGCGCCCAGCGCGGGGACGAGGATGATCAGCGGTACCAGTTGGGCATAACCTGCCATGGAATCGTTCCGGTCCTTATCCCTGCAACTGATTCAGTTCATCGATGTTGATGTTGCGCCGTGTGCGGAAAATGGCCACGATCAGCGCCAGCCCCACCGCCACCTCCGCAGCGGCCACCGTGATGACGAAGAAGACAAAGAGATGGCCGTCGCTGTTGCCCCATTGCCGCGCGAAGGCCACCAGCGCCAGGTTAGCCGCATTGAGCATCAGCTCCACCGACATGAACACCAGAATGGCATTGCGGCGCAGCATGACCCCCATCGCCCCCAGCACAAAGAGCACCATACTCAGCATGACGTAGGCATCGGTCTGCAGCATGTCAGCGCTCCTGTGTCCCTGCCGGCGGCAGGGCTGCGGCGTCGGGATCCTGACTGCCGCCGCCCTGACCCAGCTGGGAGGCAATGGCGCTGGTCAGCGGCCGACTCACACGACGACGACCCAAACGGGCGCGTTCCAGCTCAGGGGCCACCTTTGGCCGGTGCGTCAGTACGATGGCGCCAACCATCGCCACCAGCAACAACAGGGCGACGATCTGCATCGGCAACATGTACTGGTTGAACAATTTCAGACCGATATCCGCCGGACTGCCAAAGCTCGCCTTCGAAGGCGTCACCAACAGGTCGACAGTGGCTTCCAGCGTCCCCTCGAAACGGCGCAACGGCGCCAACACCATCAGGGCGCTCCCGCCTTCAAGGGCGTCAAGGGTCATGCCGGCGCCCGTGCGGGCCAGCACTTCATTGAGATCGTTGACCAGCGCGCCGTTACTGAAGTCCGTGTCTTCCGCGACCGTCAGCGGGTCCGAAAGGGTGCCGGGCGCGATATCGGCCATCAGGACCACCGTGTCTTCATCGCTCAGTTCGGAGGCGAAGTCCACCAGCCAGACCGCATCGCCCCAGCCATTGAATACGCGCAAACTACCCGCTTCAGCCAGTTCCGGCACCAGACTGAGCTCCGGCGCCCCGGTTCCGTAAATGAGCGCCGTGTAACGTTGTCCCGCCTCCAGCGCCAGGCTGTCACTGAGCAATGTTCTGCCATCCACCGCCCGCACTTCCAGCTCATACTCACCGGGCGGCAGGGCCTCATAGCCCTGCACGCTTCCCCGGGGCAGGTTGTCACCGACAGTGGAGCCATTGAGCCGCAGCGCAACGGGGCCCGCATCCGCCGCCAGGTTGGCCACGCGCAGTTGCGGGTGAGCGGGTGGCGCCTGCAGGTCGCTGATGCCTCCCTGGGAGAGCGCCAGAGCCACAGTCACCAGGAAAATCAGCGCGAGTACAACGGCTCCGGGCGCCAGCCAGCCATAGGGCGACCTTCCACCTGGCCGTTCCGCGCCCAGCAACATAATGACGAAGAGGAACAACACCATGATGGCGCCGGCATAGACGGCCAGTTGCACCATGGCCAGAAACGCCGCGTTGAGCAACAGGAAGAGGAAGGCAATGCAGCCCATGTTGATGATCAGGAACAGGGCGGCGTGCACTGCGTTTTGGCTGAGCAGCAACATCACCGCAGCCACGACGGCGATGGCGCCCACAAGGATGAACAGCCAGACTTCCGTTGCCATGAAACTCCCGTCGTTTCCCTGCCTGCGGCCGACCCTACTCGGGGTCTTCCATGTCGGGTATCGAGCGATCGAAGGCGCCGGGCGCCACTTGCTGCGGCGTGTCCGACTGGCCTTCCGCCGGCGTCTCGATCAGCATTTCCCTGGTATAGATGGCATCGCGCCGGTCCGTAAAACTCAGACGATGTTCGCGCGTCAGCACGATGGCCTCGGTCGGGCAGGCGTCTTCGCAATAGCCGCAAAAGATACAGCGTAGCATGTTGATTTCATAGGTGCGGGCGTAGCGTTCACCAGGGCTGTAGCGTTCTTCATCGGTGTTTTCAGCCGCCTCGACCCAGATGGCATCCGCGGGACAGGCCGCTGCGCAGAGCGAACAACCGATACATTTCTCAAGCCCGTTGTCATAGCGCTTGAGTTCATGGCGTCCCTTGAAGCGTTGCTGAAAGGGGCGCATTTCCTCGGGGTACTGGATCGTGACCGGCTCTTCCAGCACGTGCCGGAATGTGGTCTGGAATCCGCGAATCAGGTTCATGTGAGTCCTCCGGCGTCCTCAGCCCTGTGCCTGACCAGGACTGCCTGCCTCCCCGCTCATGTCGGCCGCATCGCCGGCCGCAACGCCGGCAAGGCTGTCAAGGGCGTTCAGCGTGTAGCGAAACAATACGAAAGGAACGGCCAGCAGGCCGCCCACGACATTCAAAATCACGTGACCGAGACCGCCGCGCTCGCCGGTGATCATCGGGTCCAGCGCCGGGTCTTCCTCTTCACGACGTCCGCGACCCATGATCAGCCAGGCGCCGCCCACGATGAGCACGAAGAAGATGGCGCCCGCCATGCCGTAAATGACCGGACTGTCAAACAGATCGCCCAGCACCACGGCAACGGCCGTCCAGACCACCGCCACCAGAGACAGCGGCAGCAGGACCTTCCAGCCATACTGCATCAGGCGATCATAGCGAATGCGCGGCAAGGTCGCCCGTACCCAGATCATCAGCGCCAGCAGGAGGAAGATCTTGCCACCCATCACCAGCGGACCGAGTATCGGCGCCGTGCGCACCAGGCCGAAGCCGTCCTGCCAGCCGCCCAGGAAGGTGATTGCAACCAGAGCGCTGACCGCGATCATGCCCAGGTATTCGGCCATCATGAACTGGGCGAATTTCATGCCGCTGTATTCGGTCTGGTAACCCTGGGTCAGTTCCTGCTCCGCCTCCGGCAGGTCAAATGGCGCGCGGTTGGTCTCCGCCAGCACGGCGATGAACAGGATGAAGGCCGCCAACGGATTCTGGAAGACGTACCACTCCCAGATGAGTTCCTGTCCGCGAATGATGTCACCGATACTCATGCTGCCGGCCAGCATGATCGGCACGGCCAGCGCAAAGCCAAAACTGAGCTCGTAGCTGACCATTTGCGCCGAGGCGCGCAGGCCACCCAGCATGGCGTACTTGTTGTTGCTGGCCCAGCCCGCCAGGACCACACCGTAGGTGCCCAGACTGGTGATGGCCAGCAGCCACAGCAGGCCGACGCCGGGGTCCGCCAGACCCAGGGGCACGCGGAACCAGACGTCACCCAGCGATGGCGCGAACCAGGGGACGATGATGGACGGACCGATCGGAATCACGCCGAAGAGCAACATCACCGGCAGGACCTTGATCAGTGGCGCGAAGGTATAGACCACGCGATAAGCGCCTGCGGGCCGAAAGTCTTCCTTGAACACCAGTTTCACGCCGTCGGCGGCGGGTTGCAGAAAGCCCAGCGGCCCGACGCGATTGGGCCCGATGCGCTGCTGGAAAAAGGCGATCAGGCGCCGTTCCAGCAGAGTCGTGTAGGCGAAGCTGGTCAGCACAATGAAGAAGAACAGGGCGGCAAACACGATCGGCCAGATGCCCGAGCAACCGCCATCGTCGAAACAGTCCACGATGACCAGTTGGCGGGAGGCCGGCTCAAAGGCAAAGCGCAACGCGCCATCCAGGAAATCGAAGATGGCCGGCCAGTTGACCACAACGAAGGCCAGGGGATTCACCAGCAACAGAAAGATGATGCCGGCCACCCGCGAAACCAGAGCCAGCAACGCCAGACCGAGCGCCACGGCCACAAATACGGCGATCTTGAGCGTCAGGTCCGCTTGCGCGGCCAGGGTCCCCAGCACAGTGGCCACACTGAGCAGGAGCGCCACCACCGTGCCTGCGGCGATGAGAAGGCGGCGCACCAGGCGCCAGTCGATTTCAGGCATCATGGGTCTGTACCATGGCCGCCGACTGAACGTTCACCCTGGATACGGTTCCCGCAGCCGGCGTCAGGGGCATCGCGGTGGTGGTCAGGTGCCGCGGCAGGGCAAGACTGCCGCGCGGTATGCTCTCGTCCAGCCTGGCCAGCACCTGCACCGCCGGACCGTCGTCAACCTCGATTTCGACGGTACCGCCGGCATTGACGCCCAAACGCTGCGCGTCGCCCGGATTTAGCAGCGCGAAAGGCGCCGGCACCCTCGGCGATACAATTTCTGTGGCGCGAAAGGCGCGTTCGCGGTTGTAAAGGCGCGTTGTCGGCACAATCAGGAATTTGCCTTCGTCGGATTTCACGCTCTCCGGCAGGTCGGGCGCGCAGGATTCCACCTCGCCCCCGTCCGCATCTGCCGGGATCTGCACGCCAAGGCCGCCGCGGTTGAGAAGCGCAGTACCGCCATACCACGGGTCTTCGCCAACGGCCGGATCCTGTTTTTCCGTCCACCCCAGGTCACGATAGCGACATCCCTCAAAGGCCGGGACCTGCTGGGACATTTCCAGCATCACAGCTGCGGCCGAGGATTTGGCCCGGCCCTGCCCCAGCACCTCAGCGATTCTCATGACCACCTGCCAGGCGGGCAGGGCTTCACCGACCGGCCCCTGCGCGCGATAGAAGCGCTGTACGCGCCTCTCGCCGCTGGTGAAACTGCCGTCGCGTTCCGCGAAACTTTGAATGGGCAGAACGACCTGCGCCCGATCTCCCAGGGTGTCCTGAAATAGCGTCATCTCAACGATGTTATCGACCTTGACCAGCCACTCCGGCGCCGCGGGATCATCCGACAACAAGTCCGCCTGGGCGACCAGCAGAGTTTGGGGCGGATTGGCCATGATGTCCAGAGTGTTTTCCGGCGTGAAGCCCAAATAGTGCAGACCCATGCCGTTGGGCCCGGGCAGGGGTGAAAGCAGGCCATTGTTCGGCCGCCCGACATGCCCGGTTTCCACAAGAATGTTGGCAGCTGCCTGCATCAGGGCGCGGCTGCCGGCGAGGTCCAGTCCTTCCGCGCCGGCGACGATGACAAGATTGTTCGCATCGCGCAGGAGGCCGTGGGCTGCCTCGTCTTCCTGCTCCAGATTGGCAAGAAATTCCGCCGCGCCGCCGGTCGCGTAACGCAATTGCCGGCTGGCAAAGTCGTCCAGTCGCGTGTGACGCGCGTTGGCCACCAGCAGCAGGGCGCCGCGGTCCCGGGCCTGCTTGAGGCGCAGGCGCCAGAGCGGCACTTCCTCCTCAAGATCGCTGGCGATGACCAGCACGGCGTCGCCACGACACAGCGTGCCCAGATTGCTGCCCTGCGCCAGGCCGACCTGGGCCACCAGGTCCGCGCCGCCATGCGTCGGCGGCCATGCGCCCAAGCGTGAGCTGCCGAGCCCCTCAGCCAGGCGGCGCAGGGCATAGAGATCCTCGTTGCTCAGGCCGCTGCCGGCAATGATGGCCAGGTCCTCACCGGCTTCGCGCAGCTTGTTTGCCGCTCCCTGCAGGGCCTCGGCCCAGGTCGCGCGCGACTCGCCGGTGGCCGGCCAGGCGAGACGGTCCGCGCTGCGGGTGAAATGATGGCCGAAGCGCACCTTGTCGCTGATCCAGATCTCGTTGACGTATTCGTTCTGACGCGGCATGACGCGCTTGATAATCGCGCGACCGCCGGCGTCGCGGTCCAGCCTGGTACTCAGGCTGATGTTGGAACCGGCCGCATCCCAGGGGTCGATGCTGGGTACGTCCGTCAGTTCCCAGGGTCTCGCGCCGAAGCGGAAGTCCGCCGTCGTCAACGCTCCCACCGGACAAATGTCGGTCGTGTTGCCGGAGAAGTAGCTGTCGAAACCGGGATCGCTGTTGGTGATGATCTGCAGCGAGCGACCGCGCTCATGAAAGGCCAGCACGTCATCGCCGACGATCTCGTCCTGAAAGCGAACGCAGCGGGCGCACTGGATGCAGCGTTCCTCGTCAAGGAAGACCAGATCGCCCAGCGGCACGTGCTTGTCCAGCTTCAGTTTGTCGCCAAACACCATGCGCGTCTTGCCCGGGCCATGTTCCATAGTCAGGTTCTGCAGGGGGCATTCACCGCCCTTGTCGCAGATAGGACAGTCCAGCGGGTGACTGGTGAGCAGAAACTCGAGCACGTTTTCGCGCGCGTCGTCGACCTGTTCCGTGTTCGTGCGAATCACCAGACCTTCATAGACATTGGTGGTGCAGGCCGTCTGCAGGGTCGGGAACCAGCGCACCTGGGGCACACCCTCGTCGTCCAGCATGATGTCGCCGCTGGCGCGGTCGCGCTGGATGCTGCCCATCTCGACCAGGCACATGCGGCACATGCCGACCGGGGCCATCTTGGGATGGTAGCAAAACACCGGTATAAGGTCGCCGATGCTACGAGCCGCATCAACCAGGTTGGCGCCCGCCGGCACCTGATACTCCCGGTCGTTGACGACGATGGTCACGGTCTCAGCCATGCGTTCCTCCGCTGCAGCGCCGCTGCCGGCGCGGCTCAGGCACTTGCCCGCCTGCGACGCCCGCCGCGCGCCGGCCGCGCCGCGGGCTGCTCTTCCTCAGGCTTTGGCTGCACGTGAGCGTTGAAGTCATCCGGGAAGTTGCTGATGGTATGGATGATCGGGTTGGCGGCGAAGTCGCCCAGAGCGCAGAGCGTCGTCCCGGCCATGTTCTTCGCCACGTTGTCGATCAACTGAACGTCTTCCGGCCTGCCCTCGCCTTCGAGAATTCTGTCCAGCACCTTGTCCAGCCAGTAGGTGCCCTCGCGGCAGGGCGTGCACTTACCGCAACTTTCGTGTTTGAAAAATTTGGTCACCCTGGAGGCCACCCAGGTCATGTCCACCGAGTTGTCCATCACAATTATCGAGGCTGAACCCAGTATGGTGCCCAGGCCCTGCATCGCCTCATAGGACAGCGGGGTGTCCAGCACCTCATCCGTGCCCGGCACAATCGGCCCCGAACCGCCCGAAGGCAAGATGGCCTTGATGTTGTCGGGGTCGCAGCCGGCGTGATCGACCAGCAACTCGCGGAAGGGTGTGCCCAGCGGCAGTTCGTAGTTGCCGGGCCGCGGCACGTGGCCGCTGACGCAGAAGACCTTGGTGCCCGCGCTCTGTTCCGTGCCAATAGCGCGAAAGGCGTCTGCGCCCTCGGTGAGAATCCAGGGCACGTTCGTCAGCGTCTCCACGTTGTTGACGACAGTCGCTTCCCGGTAGAGGCCGCCACCCTTCTGGGCGGGGAAAGGCGGGCGCACCCGTGGCTGGCCCAGCACACCTTCCAGGCTGCTGAGCATGGCGCTCTCCTCGCCGCAGATGTAGGCGCCGGCGCCCAGATGCGTGTAGACCGGGCAGGACCAGCCGCTGCCCAGTATGTCCTTCCCTGCGAATCCTGCCGCTGCCGCGTCTGCAATGCATCCATCCAGCAGATCGCCAATGTCCCAAAACTCGCCGCGCAGGTAGATGTAGACGGCCGTCGCCTGAATCGCCCAGGCGCAAATCAGGGCCCCTTCAAGCATCTGGTGCGGATTGCCTTCCATGATCTCGCGGTCCTTGAAGGTGCCGGTCTCGCTTTCGTCGGCATTGACCGCAACGTACTTGATCGGTTCATCCTGGGGGATGAAGCTCCACTTGACCCCGGCCGGGAAGCCGGCGCCGCCGCGACCGCGCAAACCGGAAGCCTTGACTTCGTCAATGACTTCCGCGGGTTTCATGGTCAGGGCCTTCTTCAGTCCCTCGTAACCGCCGTTGGCCTGATACACCGACAGGCGGTGCAGGTCCGGGATGTCGCGACCCCGCAGCAACAGCCTCATGAGCCTTGTCCCTGCCCGGCAGCCTGAAGTTCGGCGCGCCGATCCTCGATCCAGGCCTTCATCTTCTCCATGTCCAGCGATTCCATGTAACGGAAGTTGCACTGCAGCATGGGCGCCTTGTCGCAGGCCGCCAGACACATGACATGTTCAACAGTGAACAGGCCATCCGCCGAGGTGCCGCCATCTTCCACACCGAGATATTCCCGCAAGTCGCGATAGAAAGTGTCGGCGCCGTTCAGGGCGCAAGGCAGGTCGGTGCAGACGTGCAGCCAGTAACGGCCCTTTTCGCGTTCGGAATACATGGTGTAGAAGCCGGCGATGGACTTCACCTGGGTGGGGTCCATCTCGCAAATCTCGGCGACTTCCTGGATGCCGCGGGGACTGACCCAGCCATACGCTTCCTGCGCGATGTAGAGCAGCGGCATCACCGCCGAACGCTTGTCCGGATACTTGGCCAAATGACCGGCGATACGCGCCTTGTACCGGGGATCGTGTAGTGACATTCCTTCCGTCCCTGACGCCCTATCGATCGCAATCGCCCAGCACAATGTCCACGCTGCCGATGATCGCCACCAGATCGGCGATAAAGTGACCCTGGGTCAGCAAGGGCAATGAACTGATGTGCATGAAAGACGGCGTCTTGAAGTGGACACGGCGCGGCATGTTGCCACCGGTCCCGTGCAAATAACAGCCGATTTCGCCACGGGGGCTCTCGACGGCGGCGAAGACTTCCTCGTCCGGTGCGTCGAAGCCCGCCGTCCACAACTTGAAATGATGGATGACCGCCTCCATGCTCTGGCCCAGTTCGCTGCGCGGTGGCGGCACAAACTTGCGGTTGTCAGAACGGAAGGGACCCCTGTCTTCCAGCCTTTCCAGCGCCTGGTGCAGAATCTTCATTGACTCCCACAGTTCCAGGATGCGGCACATAAAGCGATCGTAGACGTCGCCGTGCTCGCCCAGCGGCACATTGAAAGTGAACTGTTCGTAGCCGCTGTAGGGCATCGACTTGCGCAGGTCCCAGTTGACGCCGCTGCCGCGCAATGCAGGTCCGGTCATGCCCCAGGCCAGCGCCCGCTCGGGCTCGATGACCCCCACGCCCTGGGTGCGATCAACCCAGATCGGGTTCTTCTCAAGCAATCGCTGGTAGTCCTGCACGGCGCGCGGGAATTCCCCGAGGAACTTCACAAGGGTTGGCTTAAAGTCCGACGTGATGTCGCGCCAGACGCCGCCCGGTCGGAAGTAACTGCCCATCATGCGCTGGCCGGACAGCATCTCCAGCATGTCCAGCACCTTCTCGCGTTCCCGGAAGGCGTAAAGTAGCACACTCATGGCGCCGAGATCGATGGCATGCGTCCCCAGCCAGACCATGTGACTGGCGATGCGTTGCAACTCAAGGCAAATCACGCGAATCAACTGCGCGCGCGGCGGCACGTCCAAGTCCACCAGTTTCTCGACCGCCAGGCAAAAGGCCATGTTGTTGGACAGTGGCGACAGGTAGTCCATGCGGTCCGTGGCCGTGACGCCCTTCTCGTAGGTCTTGGATTCGATCGTCTTTTCGATGCCGGTGTGCAAAAAGCCCACGTCCGGCACGGCGTTGACGATCTGCTCGCCGTCCAGTTCCAGCAGGACGCGCAGCACGCCATGGGTGCTGGGATGGTGCGGCCCCATGTTCAGCAGCATGGTCTCGCCGGTGAAGGCCCGCTCCGAGACCAGACCGCGCAATTCCTCGATGTTGCCTTCCCAACGGTACGCTTCAGGGGCACCGGTTGGCGTCTCGACGACTGCCATGCTCGCTCCCGGCCTACTCTTTTGCGAAGGGCTTGTGCTTCATGATCTCCTCCGCGTTGAAGGAGAACTGCACCTGCTCGTAACCCAGCGGGTAGTCCCGCCGGTGCGGATGGCCGTCCCAGTCCGCCGGCATCAGGACACGGCGCATGTCCGGGTGGCCGCGGAAGTTGATGCCCATCAGGTCGAAGATCTCGCGCTCCAGCCAGTTGGCGCCGGGCCAGACGGCAGTGATGGTTGGCGCTTCGGCCTCGTCCTCCGCCACGAATATCTTTACGCGCAGCCGGCGGCCATAAAGCATGGAGAGCAAGTGGTAACAAATGCCGAATCGTTCCGGCCGAACCTGTTCCGGCCAGTAGTCCACGGCGCTAATGTCGGAAAGGAAATTAAAGACCAGCCCGGGCGTATCGCGCAGAAAGCGACACACGTCGACGACCTGCACGGGCGGGACGATCAGGGTCGTTTCGTCGCGGAAACAGTGGCTGTCCAGCAGCGCTTCGGGCATCGCCGCCTGCAAGGCGTCGGCGGCGTCCCGGGCCGGGGCGATTTCAGGCACGCGGCGCCTCCGCAGCCCAGTCCAGAATGGTCTCGCCATGCACCTTCTGATGCAGGGTCAGAACGCCGTGCATCAGTTGTTCCGGCCGCGGCGGGCAGCCGGCAATGTACACGTCGACCGGGACGATTTCGTCCACGCCCTGTACGATGGCGTAGTTGTTGTAGATGCCGCCGCAGGAAGCGCAGTCACCCATGGAGATGACCCATTTGGGCGCGGCCATCTGGTCGTAAAGCTGACGCACGACGGGCGCCATCTTGCGCGTCACGCGGCCAGAGACGATCAACAGGTCCGCCTGCCTTGGCGTGGCGCGATTGAGTTCCATGCCAAAGCGTGACATATCGTAGCTGGAGGCCTGCGTACTCATGTATTCGATGGCGCAACAGGCCAGCCCGAAGAGCAGCGGCCACATCGCGCCCGTGCGCGCCCAGTTGATCGCCTGGTCCAGCGTGGTGGTCACCACGCCAAGGTTGCCAAGTTTCGAGCTTACTCCCATTCCAGCGCTCCTGACTTCCACTCATAGACCAGGCCGATGGTCAGAACGAGCGTGAAAATCCCCATGGTCACCAGGCCGTAAAGCGCCAGTTCCCGGAAGATCACTGCCCAGGGCAGGAAGAATATGACCTCGATGTCGAAGAGGATGAAGAGCACCGCCACCAGGTAGAACTGCACTGGCAGTCGGCGGGTACCCGGCCCGATCGGTTTGACACCGCTCTCGTAGGGCGCCGACTTGCGCAGGGAAGGACGCTGCGGGCCGAAAATGCGCGAGATGAACAGGATCAGCAGGGCAACCGCGAGCGATATCACCAACAACGCGGTGATGGGTGCGAATTCCTGCAACGCCATGGTGCCTTCCCCGAGCGTTTGTTCATTTTGGAGCAAACAGGCGCAGACTAGCATATCTGGCGCAAGGCGTCAAATGCATCGACACCTTGAAATTGAGGGCCGGGCGGCGTCGCCAGGCTCCGTCCTGCAAGTGGTCGCCATGGGGTTGGTGCGCTTACATCGTCAGGTAGTCGCGCAACTGGCGGCTGCGGGAGGGATGTCGCAGCTTGCGCAATGCCCGGGCTTCAATCTGGCGGATGCGCTCGCGGGTGACGCGAAACTCGTGGCCGACTTCCTCCAGCGTGCGCGCCCGCCCGTCCAGCAGACCGTAGCGCCGCTCAAGCACTTCACGTTCGCGCTCGCTGAGTACGCCCAGGGCCGTCTGCATCTGCTCCCGCAGCAACTGGCGGCTGGCCGCATCGACCGGGCCGGCCGTTTCCTCATCCGGAATGAAGTCGCCCAGGGTGCTGCTGTCCTCCTCACCCACCGGGCTGTCCAGGCTCATCGGTTCCTGGCTGATGCGCTGGATGCGCCGCACCTTCTGCGCGGCACGGCGCAACTTTCGTTGCAAATCGAAGCCGAGCGCCTTTCCGGTATCAAGGCGTTCGCGGATGGCGGCGGTCTCCGAGGGTGACAGGAAGTCCATCTCCAGCGCAAGGCGTTCCGCGTCAGGCTCGGCGCCCAGTTCCTGGGTGAGCTGAACCTGTACGCGTGACAGGCGGTTGATCGTCTCGATCATGTGCACCGGAATGCGGATCGTCCGCGCCTGGTCCGCAATGGCGCGGCTGATCGCCTGACGAATCCACCAGGTGGCGTAAGTGCTGAATTTGTAACCGCGCGCGTGGTCGAACTTCTCGACGGCGCGCAGCAGGCCGAGATTGCCCTCCTGAATGAGGTCGAGGAAGTTGATGCCCCGCCCGGTATAGCGCTTGGCGATGCTGACCACCAGGCGCAGGTTCGCGCGCGTCAGGGCCTCGATGGCCAGCAAGGCGCGCCGCTCCACCCAATGAAAGTGCTCCGCAAAGTCCTCGTCGAGTTGCGGATCGGTCTTCAGCAGGCCGTGAAATTCCTCAATGTCCGGCAATTCTCGCTGTTCACGCCAGCGGCGCAGTAGCCAGACCTGCAGTCCCCGGGGCAGCAGGTACAAGCCCTGCATGCTGGCATAGAGGGCGCGGGCCAGGTCCGTCCACGCTTCGTCCCGCTCCGGGCCGATCGCTTCCAGCCAGGCGCGGGCTGCGGAGTTGCCGCTCAACTCCAGCTCGTCCCCGATGGCGCTCACCTCTTCGAGCAGGGCCGACAGGTCCGGTGGCAGGATTTGCCTCAGTGACGACAACTCCAGCAGCATGCCATAGTGGCGCAGCACACTTTCATACAGATGCTCGCCGATGTGCCCTGCCGGGGCCCTTGTAGCGCCAGGGTCATCGCCGGTGGAGGCGTGGGCGTCCAGCACTGCCTGCAGGTCCCGTTCGGCGGCGATTTGCATGCTTAGCCAGACTTCGTGCGAGGCCTCAAGCAACTTCACCCGGCCGATTTCTTTCAGATACAGACGCACCGGGTCCCCGGCCGGATCATAATGTCCCGTCTGCAGGTCATCCTCGTCCAGGCGGCGCAGCGCGTCGTTTTCGATTTCCTCCCGGTCGGTTCTGACTTGTCCCCCGCCGGCATTGCCGGGCACGAGAGAGGCAGATGCACCTCGGGTTCCAATGGACATCGGGTTCATTCCGGCTCCCTTCTCCTGCGTGGTTGTCATGTCGATTACCGGTTTGCAGGGGTCTGATTCTGCAGCGCCATATCGATTCGGTTGCGCGCCCTTACAGACAACTGGATGCGTTCATGCAGGGCGTCCTTACCCCTGTCGTCGTCTTCCAGCAGGTAATAGAGTTCACGACGCTCCCGTTCCAGGCGTCTGAGGCGCAGACGCAAGGCAGTTCGCAGCAATTCGCGCTGCCAGTCCACCGCTTCGGCGCGCTTCACCACCACAGGCAGGTCCCCGCCGAAGCCCTGCCGCATCACCGTACGGGCATGGTCCAGGTCGCTGGACGGTGTCTCGCGTTCAAGTTGCTGCAGGGTGTCACGCTGTAAAGCATCGCCGTGCTCCTGCAGCCAGGCCAGCACCGGTATTTCATCCTGCTTCAGTGCCAGTTGCAGGCCCTGCAACAGCGACGCGCAGTCCCGGTTGACAAGGTCCATGGCTCCAAATGCTTCCAACGGACCACGCAGGAGCGCCAGATCGCCGGCCGCCAGTTCGCGAAAGGCGCGATTGATCCGGTAAATCAGGTCCGGTTGCCGCAACAGGTTGCCGAGGAAGTCCCGTTCGCGATTCTGGTCCTCCTGCATTGGGCCGGCTGAAGGGGTCGCCCCTTCTGGTTCCGTCGCCACGCTTTCCCTGCGACGACTGTTGACCGTTTTTTGTCGCTGTGACCAACGCAGAAGTTCGTCTTCGGCGATGCGCAGTCGCATGGCCAGCTTCTGCAGGTTGTCGCGGGAATAAAGGCGATTTTCCGAAGCCATCAACAGGGGCAGCAGCCGACGCGCAACGGCTTCGCGCTCCTGAATGCTGGGACTGTCGGGCAGGGCCTGCATCTCCGCTTCAATGACGTAGTCCGCGACCGCTGTGGCTTCCCCGACCCGCTGGCCCCAGATGGCGGCGTCCTCGCGAATAAGGTCGTCGGGGTCTTTGGCGTCTGGCAACTGCAGCACCCGGATGTCAAGCGACAGGCGCCCACTGTAATCGGCCTCCAGGGTCTGGCGGGCTACTTCGAGGCTGCGCATGGTCGCATTCTGGCCGGCGCTGTCCGCATCCAGCGCCAGCACCACCCTGCCCGTCAGGCGCGGGGTCAGCAGGCGCAATTGCGGCTCGGTCAGAGACGTGCCCATCTGCGCCACCACGTTCATGTGACCGGCCTGGTGGGCCTGGATGACGTCCATATAGCCTTCTACGATCACCGCCCTGTTTTGGTTGCGAATCGCCTGCCGCGCCCTGTCCAGGCCGTAGAGCAAGCGACTCTTGTCGAAGAGCGGCGTCTGCGGCGAGTTCAGGTATTTGGGCTGGTCCCCGTCGGCGAGGGCGCGAGCGCCAAAGCCGACTACGCGTCCGCGTTCGTCGCGGATGGGAATGACCAGACGATTGCGGAAGTAATCGTAAGGGCGACTGCCCTCGTCGCGGCGTCCCAGCAGGCCGACTTCCAGCAGGTCATCGTCGCTGTAGTCTAGTTGCCGCATGTAGTCGCGCAGGTGCTGCCAACCTTCCGGCGCATAGCCCAGCGCCACAGCCCGCAGGGTATCGTCGCTGAAGCCGCGCCGCCCGCGCGCATAGTTCAATACTTGCGGCGTGTCCCACAGTCGTTCCTGATACCAATCTGTTGCGGCCTGCAGCAAGCCTCGCAGCACGTCGCGGCGCGCCGCCTGCTGCCGCTGCTCGTCGGTCTGGCGCCGCAACTCCACGCCCGCCTGGCGGGCGAGCTCTTCCAGCGCCTCGCGGAAGCTCCAGCCATGGTGTTTCTGGGCAAAGGTGAACAGGTCGCCGCCTTCGGCACAGCTGCCGAAACAACGCCAGCTTTGTGTATCCGGATTGACGATGAAGGACGGCGTGCGCTCGCTGTGAAAAGGGCAGTTGGCCTTGTAGTAGCGGCCAGCCTTCTTCAGCGGGACGTACTGCTGAATGTAGTTGACAATATCAATGCGGGACTTGATCTCGTCAGCGACGGACATGGCCCTGTCCCCGACTACGGGTCACAAGTATACGAAAGGGCGGCTGCCACGGCAAACGCGCCGCCACACGGCCACAGGCAAGGATATAGACCATGTGTTCTAATTGCAAGGGCGAGTTTCGTTAGAATCCGGTGAGTGGTCGGGCTCGGCAAAACCTGGCGGCAGCCACCCTAGAATCCGCTCAGACGCGAAAGATCGACGCGGCCGGCCTGCAAGGCAGCGATGGACCGCAACAGCGCCAGGCGGTTACCCCGTAGCGCTTCATCCTCCACGTTGACCAACACGTGATCGAAGAAGTCCCGGATCGTCGGCACCAGCGATTCCACGGCAGTGAGCAGGGAATCCACGTCACCCTCCGCCTGCGCCTTACCCGCCACTTGCAGCGCTTCATAAAGCGCGCGTTCCTGAGGCTCCCGCAGCAAGGCCGTTTGCAGGGCCTCCGTCGGCTCCGTCCCCCGCGTGATGCGCACGCAGCGGGAGAAACTGTCGAGGATCAGCGTCCAGGCCGGCCGGCCGACCCAACTTTGTAGCTGGCCCGCGAACTGCAGGGCGCGCCAGGGAACCCTGCCCTGCTCCGCCAGCACAGCCTCGAGGACATCCGCAGCGTAGCCCTGGTCCTGCAGCCAGGCCTGCAGGCGGGCGGAGAGGAAATCCAGCAGCGCCTGGCGCGTCTGATCATCCGCAGCAAGCGGTTGCGCCCGGGCCACCGGCGCAACCAGCGAATCCAGGCTGTGGTCAAGTCTGCGGTCGCAGAGGATTCGAATGACTCCCAGGGCAGCCCGTCGCAGGCCGTAGGGATCGGCAGTGGCCCGCGGCGCCACTCCTGCCGCAAAGAGTCCGGCCAGACTGTCCAGCCGATCCGTCAGGGCAAGCAGGGCGCCGGCCTCACTGGCGGGCAGCCCGTCTTCCGCGCTACGGGGTTGCCAGAATTCGAAGATGGCCTGCGCCACTTCCTTCGGACTGCCGGCGCGCCGGGCGTATTCGCGCCCCATAACACCTTGAAGCGAGGTCATTTCGACCACCATCTGCGTCGCCAGGTCCGCGCGGGCCAGTTGCGCCGCCTCCTGCGCCACGGCGATGTCGGCTGCATCCAGTCCCAGCAGTCCGCCGGTTTCCGGCACCAGCGCCGCGACCCGTCGGTTCTTGTCGAGCATTGATCCCAGGCGATCGTGAAAGACCAGGGTATCCAGGCGCGGCAGATGGGCGGCCAGCGGCTTGCGCAGGTCTTCTTCAATAAAGTAGCGGGCGTCGCTGAAACGGGCGCGCAGAACATGCTCGTTGCCGGAAACGATGTTGGCCATCCCCTGTTGGTCACCGTTTCGGACGGCGATAAACCAGGGCAGCAGCCGGCCCGCATCATCCTCCAGCGGGAAGTAGCGCTGGTGTTTGCGCATGACCGCTACCAGCACCTCCCGCGGCAAATGGAGGAAGTCCTCGTCGAATGCGCCCCGGAAGGCCGTTGGCACTTCCACCAGATTGGTCACTTCATCCAGCAACGCAGGATCATCAGGAATCCGCCCTTTAACTTCGGCCGCCAGCACCCCGGCCTGAGACCGAATCGCTTCGCGGCGGGCAGCCCGCTGCAGGAGAATGCCCTGGTCGGCCATGCGCCGAAAATAGTCCTCCACGTCTGTAACGTGGGATTCTTCAGAGCCATACTGTCGCGCGCCGCGGCTGCTGTTGCCGCTGACGACGTCGGCAAAACGGAAGGCAATCTTCTTGTCTCCGTGCAGCGCCAGAATCCAGCGTACAGGCCGCGAGAAGGTGACGGCACTGGCGTTCCAGCGCATGCTGCGGCTGAAGCGCAGGCCGGCTATCAACGTGGGCAGCGATTCGGCCAGAACTTCCGCAGTCGGTCGTCCCGGCGTGTGCGTAAGCGCGACCGCATACTCACCACCATCAATGGCCTGAACCTGCAAGTCTTCCGGCGCCACGCCGCGACTGCGGGCGAACCCCAGCGCCGCGCGCGTCGGCTCGCCGTCGGCGTCCCAGGCCCGGGCCGCCGGCGGGCCCTTGACCCGCTCTTCCAGCGCCCTTTGCCGCGGCGCCAGTTGCCGCGCGTGCAGCACCAGGCGGCGGGGCGTCGCCGCAACGGCAATCCCTTCGTGCCAGAGCCTCAGTCCGCCAAACAGGTCCGCGGCCGCCGCTTCCAGTTGGCAAGCGGCCCGGTCAACATCTGCTGCCGGCAATTCCTCCACGCCGATTTCCAGCAGGAAGTCAGCGGGTCCGGTCGCCGCAACCGGGGTGGGACCCGGCTCCGGCACCGGAGGCGCATCCCAGCGGGCGTTTTGCAGCGGGTATCCGGCTTCTTTTCGCTGGCGCGTCCAGGCAGCTGCCACGTCGCTCGCCATATTGCGCATTCGGCGGAACCAGGTCGCCCGTTCCGTGACGCCGATGGCGCCGCGCGTATCCAGCACGTTGAAGAGATGGCTTTGCTTCAGCAGGTAATCGTAGGCGGGCAGAATGGCGCCGGCATCCAGGGCGCGACGGCCCTCCTTTTCCCAGGCGTTGAACACCCCTTGCAGGGCCGGAACGTCGCCGATTTCAAAGTAGTAGCGGCAATGCTCGATCTCGCCCTGCAGAAAGACATCGCCGTAACTCAGTTCGCCCAGCCAGCGAATGTCCCAGACGCTGTCCAAACCCTGCAGGGCCAAAACGATGCGCTCGAGACCATAGGTGATCTCCACGGAGACCGGGTCCAGTTCCAGGCCGCCGGCCTGCTGAAAATAGGTGAACTGGGTGATCTCCTGGCCGTTTAGCCACACTTCCCAGCCCAGACCCCAGGCGCCCAGCGGCGGGCTCTCCCAGTTATCCTCCACAAAGCGGATGTCCTGCTCTTCCGCCTTCAGACCCAGCGCCCGCAAGGATTCCAGGTACAGCTCCTGCGGGTTCCCGGGGTCCGGTTTGAGGATGACCTGATACTGAAAGAACTGCTGCATCCGGTTGGGATTGTCCCCGTAGCGCCCGTCATCGGGACGGATGCTTGGTTCGACGTAGGCCACACGCCAGGGCTCCGGCCCCAGAACGCGCAGCAGCGTCGCCGGGTTGTTGGTGCCGGCGCCAACCTGCACGTTGTGAGGATTCCAGAGCACACAACCCTGCCCTGACCAAAAGTGGTGCAGTCGCAGAATCACATCCTGGAAGCCTGGGGCCATGGTCGTCCCTGTCTTGTCCTGAACCCGGGGTAGCGTCGCCATGATACAGCAGGCCGACCGCGTTCAGCTCACGCTGCTCCCGCGGTCGGCGCTACCGGTTCCCGGCGTTGAGCGTCAGTTGCGATGTATGTCGCCCGCTATGCTGAAGAGGCTCATGCGCGGCTGGCGCGTCCGCTCGTCTTCCTTGCCGAAATTGATGGGCTCGCCCTCGCCATCGATCGCCTGCACTGCCAGACCCAGGCTCTGCAATTCCTTCACCAGGACGCGGAAACTGGTCGGGATGCCGGGCTCTTCGATGGCTTCGCCCTTGACGATCGCCTCATAGGTCTTGACACGGCCCTGCACGTCGTCGGACTTGACCGTCAGCATTTCCTGCAGGGTGTAGGCCGCGCCATAGGCTTCAAGCGCCCACACTTCCATCTCACCGAAGCGCTGGCCGCCAAACTGCGCCTTGCCGCCCAGCGGCTGCTGCGTCACCAGGCTGTAGGGCCCGGTCGAACGAGCATGCACCTTGTCCTCGACAAGATGGGCCAGCTTTAGCATGTTCATCATGCCCACCGTCACCGGGCGGTCAAAGGGCTCACCCGTGCGACCGTCGTACAGGACCTGCTTGCCGTACAGGGGCACCGGCACAGCGCTACGGAACATGACCTGGTCCGCCAGCTTCAGCAACGCGGCGCTGTCCGCTTCACCCGGCAACTCGATGTCGGGTTCGACCCATTCCATCCACAGACGCAGCACGAGGTCCAGCGCCAGGTCATCGCGGCGGGCGCGTTCACGAGAACCCAGACCTTCCGTTTCGAACATCAGGACGTCGTCCGGCTCATGGCCGCGCTCGCGCAGCCATTCCTCAAGCACCACCCGACGGGCGTAATCCCTGTCCGTAAGCAGCAACTCCCGATCCAGGGTCTCGCTGTCCCTCAGCCAGTCGGCGACGTAAAGGCGCCGAATCTCGTCATCATCCTCAAGTTCTTCCGGTTCAAAGCGCGCGCTGACCCATTCCAGCGCTCTCTCCGTCACGATCTTCCAGGCATGGTCGATCAACCATGCGCGGCCCAGTTCAACCTGAATCTCATCCTCACGCGCGCCGTCAAAGACCGGCGTTATGGCGCGAAAACCGAGGCGCTCCGCCGCCCAGCCCAGGTGGATTTCCAGCACCTGGCCGATGTTCATGCGGCCGGGCACGCCCAGCGGATTCAGAATGATCTCGACCGGACGCCCGTCCGAAAGGTATGGCATGTCCTCGACGGGCACAACCTTTGAAATGACGCCCTTGTTGCCATGCCGCCCGGCCATCTTGTCGCCGACGGTCAGCTTGCGCTTTTGCGCGACGCTGACCCGCACCATTTTTTCCACACCGGCCGGCAGGTCGCGATGTTCCTCGCGCGTGAAGGTCTTGACGTCTACCACCTTGCCGGAGTCGCCATGGGGCAGGCGCAGCGAAGAGTCCTTCACTTCCCGCGCCTTTTCGCCGAAGATGGCGCGCAGCAGTTTTTCTTCCGGGCTCAGTTCCTTCTCGCCCTTGGGCGTGATCTTGCCGACCAGTATGTCGTTGGGGCCCACCTCGGCGCCGATCCGGATGATGCCCTCTTCATCCAGGTCCTTGAGCGCGTCCTCGGCCACGTTGGGAATGTCGTAGGTGATTTCTTCCGCCCCCAGCTTGGTATCACGCGCCTCAAGCTCGTGCTTCTCGATATGAATGCTGGTGAACTTGTCGTCCCGCAGCAGATCTTCGCTAACCAGCAGGGCGTCCTCGTAGTTGCCGCCATCCCAGGAGAGAAAGGCCGCCAGCACGTCGTGTCCGAGCGCCAGGTTGCCGTGGTCGGTCGATGAACTGTCGGCGATGATCATGCCACGCGTGACCTGCTGTCCCTTGAAGACCACAGGGCGTTGATCGATACAGGTAGACTGGTTGGAGCGGTTGTACTTGCGCAGACGATGCTCGTGCAACTCACCTTCGTCGCTGCGAATCGTGATGCGGTCGCCCTGAACGCCGATCACCTCGCCATCGTAATCGATGATCATCACCTGGCCGCTGTCGCCCACGGCCTCGCCTTCCATCCCCGTGCTCACCAGCGGCACGTCGGGGTTTAGCAGGGGCACGGCCTGACGCTGCATGTTCGAACCCATGAGGGCGCGGTTGGCGTCGTCATGCTCAAGGAACGGGATGAGCGCGGCGCTGATGCCTACAATTTGCCGCGGCGCCACATCCATGTAGTCCACGCGCTGCGCCGGGAAGACGGCGAACTGCTGATTGTGACGCCCGGACACGCGCGCATCCGCAAACTGGCTGCGTTCGTCCAGCGGCGCGTTGGCCTGGGCGATCACGTAACGGTCTTCCTCGTCTGCCGAGAGGAAAATGATGTCGTTCGTGACGAAAGGCCGCACCGGTACGTTGTCAACGCCGGCCCGGGCAAGCCTTTCGACCAGTGCGCTGTCAATGCGCTCGCCCTCGTCGGCCAGCAGCAGGCCTTCCTCGTCTTCCACGTCCTCCCCAAGATAGCGGCCGATGATGCCGGGATCGTCCGGCGCCATGCTGCCGATGACCTTGCGGTAGGGCGTTTCGACGAAGCCGTATTCGTTGACGCTGCCATAGCTCGCCAGGCGGCCGATGAGCCCGATGTTCGGGCCCTCCGGCGTCTCAATGGGGCAGATACGCCCGTAGTGACTGTGATGCACGTCGCGCACGTCGAAGCCGGCGCGTTCGCGCCGCAGGCCGCCCGGGCCCAGCGCTGACAGGGTGCGCTTGTGCGTCAACTCGGCGAGCGGGTTGGTCTGCTCCATAAACTGCGACAGCTGCGAGGAGCCAAAGAACTCACGAATGGAGGCCACGATTGGACGGATATTGATCAGGGCCACGGGCGTCAGGTTGTCGGAATCGCGAATGGACATGCGTTCCTTGACCACCCGTTCGGTACGACGCAGGCCCACGCGCATCTTGTTCTGGATCAGTTCACCGACCGTCTTGAGACGGCGATTGCCCAGGTGGTCAATATCATCCGGGTTGGCCTGATTGTTGTTGATGGCGATCATGCGCTCGATCAGGCGCACGATGTCCAGCCGGGTGATGGTGCGCACTTCCACCGGCACGATGCCGTCGAGTTGCAGGCGCTGGTTCAGCTTGTAGCGCCCCACACGCTCAAGGTCGTAACGCCGTTGGTCGAAAAGCTGCCCGTAGAGATACTCGCGGGCGTTGTCCAGGGTCGGCGGGTCGCCGGGTCGCATGCGCTTGTAGAACTCAATCAGCGCCACCTCGGCAATGCGACTGTCGGGCGCGTGAAATCTCAGTGTGCCCTGGCCCGTGCCAACCAGGGGCACCGGCTCGTTCTCCGGCCACAACAGTTCGTCGACGCCGCCAATCCTGTTGCCCAGTGCGTCGAGCAATTGCTGCCGTTCCGCCGCTTTCATGCCGTATTCCTCGGCGATGACGCTGACCGTGTCACGACGGCGAATGCGATGCTCAATGACGAGGTCCGGTTCCTGCCGGATTGAATTGGCGATGAAAGGTCGATCCGGGTCGACGTCGACGTCTTCAAAGAGCTTCAGGAGTTCGTCATCACTGCCCGTCCTGACCGGCGCGAGTCTTCGTGGAACGCGCGCCTTGCCCTCGGACAGGGCGTCATCGACGGCCGCCAGAGCGCGCAACAGAATGGTCACCGGCACTGTCCGTTTGCGATTGAACTTGAGGGTCAGGTAATCGTTTTTGCGCGTTTCGAACTCCATCCAGGCGCCGCGATCGGGAATCAGCCGCGCGGACGCCAGGCGGCGACCTGTCGTGCGGTCTTCCTCCGCGTCCGCGTAAACGCCTGGCGAACGGATGAGCTGGCTGACCACCACGCGTTCGGTGCCGTTGATAATGAAGGTGCCCTTCCCGGTCATCAGGGGGAAGTCGCCGAGAAAGATGTCCGAAAGCATAACTTCCTCGCCGGCCTCGTGGTTCACGAGCGCAACGCACATGTAAAGCGCCGAGGCATAGGACATGTCCCGTTCAAGGCAGATGTCTTCGCTGTAGGACGGTTCCTCAAACCAGAAGGTCAGGCCGAATTCTTTCGCCTCGGCGCTGTTGCCCGGCAGGTAAAGCTTCAGTTTGCCATTGAAGCTTTCGATCGGGCTGATCTCATCGAAGAGCTCTGCCAGTCCCTCTTCCCGGAATCGCCGGAAGGAATCCAGCTGGACCTTGATGAGCGATGGAAGTTCCATCGAATTGCGGGTACGTGCGTAATTCTTGGTTCGTTCTGTTGCTGGCACTGGCCTTGCCCCCGGGCATCACTTGCCAATACGCGAACACAAAGGCCGCAGCCTTTCGGCTCCGGTCAACGCGATAACGTCATTTCGGTTGCGCCGATTTCAATCTGGATGCAGTGGATCCTGTGAAATCCGGTTGTCTGTGGCTTGGCCAAAGTGTACACGAACAGCCCTCACCGGTCAAGGGGCCCGGCCCCCGATCCATGGCAGCAAACTCACTGTCCTGCATACACGGATTGGCCCTGGCCGGCGCCTGGCGCAGTGCCCGCTTCGCAAGAACGCCCGGGAGCACAAGGTCGCACAGGGCCGACACGGGATCGTCACCCTCCCGGTTACCGCCATGCAAGCATTTGGTGAAGCGCAAGGAAACGTTGTCCAACGGACAGGCACCGTTCATTACACGCCCTGTGGCAATTTCCACCCTGGGTATGTTGCCGTGTTTGCCGATGTTGCCGGACGGATGAACCCCTTCGATCGGAGAGCGTACGCCTGGGTCAGGAAGCCGGGCGTGTTGAGGAATTCATCCAGCCCGGGGCGAGGGTTGTAATCAGTGCAGGGAGCGACTCACAGATCATGTCGGGTCCCGGCGCGCTGTTGTCGAGGTCGTTGTGGCTGGCGATGCCGGTCATGATCAACGCCGTCCGCATCCCGACCCGCGCTGCGCCAAGGATGTCCGTGTTCATCCTGTCGCCAATCATCAGGGTTTGGGACGCATCCGTACCCAGCAGTTCCAGCGCCGCCTCAAACATGGGAGGATGAGGTTTGCCAATTATCCTAGGCTCCACACCACTGGCCGCCGCCAGCGCGGCCAGCAGGCTGCCCGCGCCCGGAGCAACGCCGTTGGCGGCAGGAAAAGTAGTGTCCGGATTTGTGCCGACAAAGCAGGCGCCATTTCGGATCAGATCGCTGGCAAGCTGCAGGTCCTGGTAATTGAAGTTGCGGTTCAGGCCCGCCACCACCACTACAACGTCGCTATCCGCGACGCAGAACCCCGCATTGCGCAGCTCATCGCGCAGTCCGTCGCCGCCAAAGACGTGCAGGCGTGTGCCCGCCTCATACCTTCGCCTTAACCAGGCCGCCGTTGCCGTGCCGGACGTGACGATATTCCTGGTGGGAACATCCGGTACGCCCATGGCAGCCAGCTTGCGCACGTAGTCCTGACGGGACTTGCTGCTGTTGTTGGTCGCCAGCACCCAGGGCAATTCTCTCTCCCGCAGCAGGGAAAAGAATGGGACGAGGCCGGGCAGCGGCACATCGCCCCGCCACAGCACACCGTCCATATCCGAGACCACTCCCCTGATGTCGCAGAGGTCCATGCGCGCTCCTGCAACTGCCGTAGTAGTATACTGCATCTCCAGGAGGCCACCAGATAGGGCACAGGGGGCAGGCATGGAGGACGCGCCCGCGCGGGCCAGGCGGCGCCATGGCCCGATGTCCCTGGCGCTTTTGCTGCTGCTGGGCGGCGCCTGGCTTCGCTGGCGCGCCCTGCTGCTGGAACAGCGGCTAACCCCCGATGAAGCATTCTTCAGTACTTTCGCGCGGGCCGCAGCCGTCAAGGGCGACTGGTGGCTAAATGGCCCCCTGGACAAGCCGCCGCTGGCGCTCTATGCCAACGCGTTGTCGCAAGTCGTCCTGGGCCCCTCTGAACTGGCGGCGAGAACGCCGAATGCCCTTGCCGGCATCCTGCTGCTGCCACTGATCTACGCGCTCACGCGCGATCTTTACCGGCGCCATTCCAACAGCCTGCCTCTTGTTGCCCTGTTGCTGACAGCCTGTTCGCCCTTTTTGGTCGCGTCTTCGGCCAACGCCCTGACGGATGGCCTGACGCTGACGGCGCTGGCGGCGGCGTTTTGGCTGGCTTTGCGACATCGACCAGGCTGGAGCGGACTCTTGTCGGGCCTCGCTCTCACCGCCAAACACCAGGCGCTGCTGGCCCTGCCCCTGCTCCTCTGGGCCGCTTGCCGCTGCGCGCCATCACCCTGGCCAGTATTCCAGCGATTCGGCCTGACACTGACGCCCTGCATTGTCCTGCTGCTCTTGTGGGACGCCGCGCGACCGGGCATCGGCGTTCATACTCTTGCCATCAGCAACAATGACCCGGGAGGACTGGCCGCGATCGCCGATTTGCCCGGCCGCCTTGCGACCTGGACGGCCCACGCCGCGCAGCTGTTCTGGCCAGGCTGGCCCGGTACGCTACTCTTGCTGATAGCTGCGCTGCCCGTTCTGCGAGCGGCCAGTGAGGTAACGCCCCGCTCCAGGCGCCGAAAGGACCTTGCGCTGGCCCTGTTCGCGGGCGCCTGTGGCCTGCTGCACATTGTGCCCGCCATTCCCCTCTACGGACGTTATCTCTTGCCGGCGACGCCCGCGTTGTTCCCCCTTTGCGCCAGGGGCCTCCACATCTGCCTGACCGTCATACAAACCAGCCTGGACCTGCGTGGGCGCGCCCTGCGACTGGCCCTGGTGCCCGTCCTGGCAGCCCCGCTGCTCCTGCAACCCCTGCGGGAGCCCGATCCGCATGCCGGCATCGATGGGCTGGGCGCATGGCTGGCGGCCAAACCGGTCGCCACCGTGGTCTACGACCGCTGGCTGGGCTGGCAACTTGGCTATTACCTGGGAGTCTGGCATGACAAGCGTCTCACCTGGTATCCGGAACCGGAAGCGCTGGCGCGCGACGCGGTCCAGCTGTGTGAATTCGGCCCCCGTTATTTTCCCGCACCCTCTGACCAGGATATGACGCCCTGGCTGCGGCCGCTGCAGGAAGCCGGTTTTGCCGTCAGCCTGGCCTGGCAGCTGGATGGCTATGTGGCATGGCAACTGGACCCTCCCTGGCAACAGAAGTCGGAATGCCCGCAGGCAAACCAGGGCCCGCCGGATTGACCAGGAATCGGCGGCAGGTTAACGTTGCCTTCTCTTTCGCTGTTGGCACGTGGAGGACCGGAGATGCTGCGGGCATTTCTGCTGCGGGCGCTTGCGATGTTCATCGTGCACGCCCTTGCCGGCTGCTATCAGGAGGCCGGCGGTTCGCCGTGGAGTTCCGAGCCGGAAATCACCCCCTTGCCCGCCCGCCGCAGCGAACGCTCGCTCGCACTGAGGGCCACGTCATCCCTGCCACTCACCGTGATTGCGCCCACGTCGCCGGCCGATGCTCCGGCATCGCCTACCCGGTTGGCCGTGGACGAAAGTCAGGATTTTATCACTCCCGGCGGCCCGGAAATCCCGTCCAGGAGCGCGGGCGGCGGGTCCGGCTTCACCACCTTTTCCCTGCCCACGCACACGCCCACGCCCAGACCGCCGACCGCTGACGAGGTCAGTCCGGAATGCGTCCACACGGTGCTGGGCGGCGACACCCTGTATGACATCGCCATCGCCAACGACACCAGCGTGAACGCCATGATTGCGGCCAACCCTTCGCTCTCACGCGACAACACCATGATTCGACCTGGCCAGCGGCTCGTCATCGCCAGTTGCCCGGAGCTGGGGGACCGCTTTGCCGAGCCGACGCCTCTGCCCCGTCCCATCACCCCTGTGCCGGTGATCGTCGTCACCAGCCTGCCGGAGGGCTATCGCCTGCATGTCGTCAGCAGCGGCGACACGCTCTACAGCATCGCCCTCACCTGGGGCCGGACGACCAGCGCCCTGATCGACGCCAACCAGCTGTTGGACCCTGACCGACTCGTAGTGGGCCAGGAGATCCTGATCCCGCCCCGCAACTAGCGCCTGCCGGTGACCGTCGCGGTCCGCACTCGAATATCATCAAAGCTGGCGCTTGCCCGTCGCCCGCCGGCGCCCAGCGCCACCGCCAGCTCGCCTTCGCGAAACTCTTCATCGAAGGCTTCCGCCACGAAGACGTCATTGATGAGCAGGGCGAGATAATCCTCCGCGCAGACGATGCGCAGCTCATTGGCTTGCAGACCCGGTCGAATAACACTGTGATAGCGCCAGGGCACCAGCGGAAACGGCTCCTCGCGCACCGCGCTGGCCACCTGAATGCTGTATTCGCCCCGGCTCGAAAGCAGAAACCAGTAGCCGTTGCCCAGCTTGTCGGCCCTGCACAACAGGCCAAAGCCGTTGCCGAGCAGGCCCTCCGTCTGGCGCACGGTCGCGTTGACCAGAACGTCGCGGTGCGTGAAATTGTTGCCGGCGGTCAGGTAACCCAGGCCGGCATCAACGGCCAGCTCCAAAGCATTGCCTTCCAGCGCCGCGCGGGCGACTCCGCCGTCAAGGTCAAAGAGATCCCAGGTCGCCGGCCGCAAAAAACTGTAGTTGGCCAATTCCCGCCCGGCGCGGACGCTGCGTGTCGGCCCGCGCAGACCGGCAACGGGCTCGATGGCCGGGGCGCAGGCGGCAATCACCGGCAAAAGGGTCAGCAGCGCGAGGACAGGAGGCAGAAGCGGCCCGCCATGGGCCCTGCATCCCGTCAGGATTAACTTCATTTGATTGCCGAAAGTGCGCATGCGTGTATAATTGCAACGCGTGCCGCTGCGCGCCAGTCGGGACTGTAGTTGCGGAAAAGCACCCATGATAGAAGTCGTGATTGACAGCATTCGCGTCAGCCTGATGTCGCAGGAGCGCCTTGTTGTGCTGCTGGACCCCGACAGCGACCGTTATCTGCCTGTTTGGATCGGCCCCTGCGAGGCGGACGCCATCACTCTGGAACTGCAGGAAAAGGCTAGGCCGCGGCCCCTGACGCACGACCTGCTGCGCAACATTATCGGCAGTATGGACGGCCGGGTGCTGCACGTCGTCATTCGCAGCCTGCGCAAGGACATTTTCCACGCCTTGATTGTCATCGAAGTCGGCGAACGCCGGCTTGAAATCGACTCGCGCACCAGCGACGCCATCGCCCTTGCCGTTCGCACCCGCTCGCCGATTTACGTCGATGATGAAGTGATGAGCGAGGCCGGCATTCGTCGCGAAGGCGATATTGAGGACGAACTGGGCGCCACCGGGGAAGACGGCGAAGAGGAGACTTTGGGCGTTTTTGAAGACTTCCTTGATACCCTCGACCTCGACGACCTGGAAGACGATGATCAAGCGCCCGCCTGAGATTGTGCTACTCAGGCCATCATGTTTGATTCGCCCTCTGCTGAGTTTCAGGAACGCAACATCCCCTTCAGCGCCGAAGCCGAAGAGGCGGTTCTTGGCGCCATCCTGCTGAACCCGGAAGTTTGGGTAGACATCGCCTCCTTCCTGCAACAGGACGACTTTTTCCTGCTGCGTCATCGCTGGATCTGGGAGGCGATGCAGCGCATCACGGAACGCAACGAGAGCCTGGACTACCTCACTGTCAGTGAGGAACTGGCGCAACTCGGCCATCTTGAGGACATTGACGGCACAGCCTCGCTCGTCCGCCTGATTAACAACACGCCAGTATCCGTGCACGCCGAGGTCTACGGGCGCATTGTGGAACGCGCCGCCCTGCGCCGTCGCCTGCTGGCCGCCGCCGAGACCATTCAGGGCGTGGCGCGCGACGAAAAACAGAACACAGACGACGTCATCAAGCAGACTGAAGAGTCCATTTTCAGCGCCATCGAAAGCCGCGAAAAGCGCGAACTGGTGCCTATCAGCAGCATCATTGAGGACTACTACCGACGCATCGAGTACCTCATCCGCCACAGCGACGCGCCGCTTGGCCTGCCGACCGGTTTCCGCGCAATAGAACAGCTGCTGGGTGGCATGCAGAAATCGGACCTGCTCATCTTCGCCGGTCGGCCCGGTATGGGCAAGACAAGCTTCCTGCTTTCCGTTTTGCTCTTCGTCGCGCGCCAGGGCGGCCGGGTGGCGTTCTTTACCATGGAGATGGACCGCGAGCAAATCGTTCAGCGTCTGGCTTCCATGGAGACCGGCATCACCATGCAGAAGTTGCGCCTCGGCCAGTTGTCGACCAACGAGCAGGGGCGGCTGGTGGAAGCCATGGACCGGCTGGGCGAGTTACAGATTTTCGTTGACGACACGCCGGCCCTGAACCCCCTCGAACTGCGCGCCAAATGCCGACGCATGAACTTTCGCACCGGTGTCGACCTGATCATCGTCGACTACATGCAGTTGATGAACGCCGGCGGCGCCTACGAGAACAACCGCGTACAGGAGATCAGCTTCATCAGCCGCAGCATGAAGGAACTGGCGCGCGACCTGAACATCCCCCTGCTCTCCGCCGCCCAGCTTTCCCGCGCCGTGGAACAGCGCCAGGACAAGCGGCCGCAACTGCGTGACCTGCGCGAATCAGGTTCCATCGAACAGGATGCCGACATCGTCATGTTTCTGTATCGCGACGAGGTCTATAATGAGGCCACAGAAATCCCCGGCCAGGCGGACATCATCGTCGCCAAACATCGCAACGGCCCCACCGGCACCGTCTCCCTGTTCTTCGACAAGGCCGTCACCCGCTTCCGCGACGTCAATGCACGGCCGATCGACCTTGGCGCCGGCTGATGCGCAGCTTTCCTGGTTTCCGCGAAGGCCTGAGTCGGCACACACCCCTGCCTGAAAGCTTTTTCGGCGAATTGCTGCCGTTAATCGATGACCTGGCCGAGTTGCAGGTGATCCTTTTTTGCTGCCGCTCGCTGGCGCAAAAGGATGCGCCGGTCCGCTATTTGCAGAAAGCAGAGCTCGAAGCGGACGAACACCTTCTGCTGGCCCTTCGTCAGGCGGCGCCAGGGCAAGTTCCCGCCGATACCCTGCAGCGGGCCCTGGAGCGCGCGACCCGGCGGCGGGTCCTGCTGGCGGCGACATTTGGGGAGGGTGAGGACGGGCAGACCCTTTTCGTGCTCAACAGCGCCGGTGGCCGGGACCTGCTGGCGCGCCTTGAGGCGGGTCAATGGAGGCCGGGAGACGCCCGGCGCATGGCCGCAAATCTGCCGGAACGGCCAGGCCTCTTCCGTCTCTACGAAGCCAACATCGGTACAATCACGCCGATGCTCGCCGAGCAACTGAAAGAGGCCGAAGCCAGCTTCCCTTACTTCTGGCTTGAGGAATCCCTGCAACTGGCGGTGCAACACAACAAACGCAACTGGCGCTACGTACGCGCCATTCTGGACCGCTGGGAGCGGGAAGGACGGGACCGTGGACTTGTCGGACGGGAAGGACAGAAAGATGGGCGACGCTTTGTCAGCGGACGCTATGCAGAGTTCATCGCAAACTGCGAGTAAAATCGCGCGCTGTAATATTTGCGGAGAAGAACCTCTCTGTGACGGTCTGGGAGCGATTAGCCACGATGTACCTTTCGGCCACACCGACTTTGGAAAGCTTTTTCGCTGTCCCCACTATCCCGTTTCAATAGATTGGGAAAGGCAGAAACGGTTGCGCCGACTAAGCAATCTTGAGATTCATTCCGACAAAAGTTTCGACAATTTCGAAGTGTCAATTCCCAGATACAGTTTGAACCAAAACAGGTCACTTAGATTTGCTCGAGACAGCGCGCGAAATTTCTCTCGTGATCCATCAGGTTGGCTGCTTTTGAGGGGAAATTACGGAAGCGGCAAGACTCATCTCGCTGCTGCCGTGGGCAACGAGCGTCTCGCGAAAGGAGATGTTGTATTGTTTCTGACGGTTCCAGATCTTCTGGACCATTTGAGAAGTACATTTAGGGCTTCTTCAGAAGTTGAGTTCGACGAGATGTTTGACCGAATCCGCGATTGTCACCTTCTAATTCTTGACGATCTTGGAACAGAAAATCCAAGGCCGTGGGTTGTCGAGAAACTTTTTCAATTGCTTAACCATCGCCATAGCCACAAACTGCCAACAATAATCACGACAAATGCAGATCTGGACAGCATTGATGGCCGCATTCGCAGCCGGATGCTTGATGACGAATTGATTAGATACATCAGTATCACTGCTCCCGATTTCCGCACACCGCGCGCAATACAACAGCTCCAGTTGACCAGTCCACGAATCTACGCTGACATGTCTTTCGAGAATTTCGACTACAGAATTGGAGAAGATGAAGACGAGCTAAACAACCTGAAGGATGTTTGGCATCGTGCAAATGTCTTTGCTACTGAGCCAAAGGGATGGTTGGTGTTACTGGGCGACTCCGGTTGCGGAAAGACTCACATAGCTGCTTCAATTGCCAATCATCAGACTGACGTTGGCAATGACGTGTTTTTCTGCACTGTTCCCGATCTAATGGACTGGCTTCGTGTATCCTTTGAAGAAAACACTTCTTTCACATTTTATAAACGTTTCCAACAAGTGAAAGAAGTTGCCTTGCTAATATTGGACGACATTACTGCGAGCCATGACACTCCCTGGGTACGGGAAAAATTCTTTCAGCTGGTGGAACATCGGTACATGGCAGTTCTGCCAACTGTATTTACCTCGGCAAACATGGTAGAAGAATTGGATGAACGAATTGCTACCCGATTTATTGATCAAAGACGCTGTCAGATCCTGGCAATTACTTCAAGTTCTTACGCCAAGCGCATAAAACGAAGCAGGGCCCGTTGGTAGACACTTCTTTCTTGAGCCAACCACATACTCTGGCCTCCCCCGCGCGCATCCAGGAACTACTCTACAGCAGCCGACGCGTCGCCACCAGGCTGCACTGGAGCGACAACTCCGACTGGTTGCGGCAGGACCCCGCCTGGACGCGCGTCCTGTGGCAGGGTGACCGACTTGCCGGCCTGCTGGCCTGTGCGCCGCCCCACGCCGGCTGCACCTGGCTACAAATCTGCGCCCTGGCCGACGACGTGGACGCCGCCCTCGCCTTCCCCGACCTCTGGCAGTGCCTTGGGCCCGTCCTGCAGCAGCAGGGCGTGCGCGAGGTCCATCTGCTGGACGACGGCCAGGACTGGTTGCGAGCCTGTCTGCCGGCCAGCGCTTTCACAATTGAAGAACAGGTCATCACCCTGGGCAGGCCCCTGCACATTGCGCCACCCTGCCCCTCTGGCACGGGGCACATTCGTCCGGCCACCGACGACGACCTCGACCCTCTGCTGGCCCTGGACGAGGCCGCGTTCCCGCCGCACTGGCGCATGCCCGCCAGGGACCTTCGCCACGCGCTGCGACGAGCCGCCAGCTTCACCGTTATGGAGCTGAACGGGGTCATTCGAGCCTGCCAGATCACCACGCGCGACCATGACGAAGCGCATCTGTCGCGCCTCGCCGTTCATCCGGACCACCAGGGGATGGGCCACGGAGCGCGCATACTGGCTGACGTCATGCACCGCTGCAGGAGGCGCGGCCTTACGTCGCTGAGCGTCAACACCCAGAGACACAACCGGCGTTCGCTGCGCCTCTACCGTCGCTTTGGTTTTCGGCATACCGGACCGGATTACCAGGTGTGGTCACAACGAATTCCGGAAAACGACGCAGCGATATGAAGAAGATATTCCGCGCAGAAGACGCCAACCTTGATGACCTCGCCGGCCGCCGGACGGGGATCATCGGCTACGGCAACCTGGGGCGCCCCATCGCACTCAATCTGCGTGACAGCGGCCTGGACATTGTGCTCAGTGAACGTGACAGCGAACGCCAGACCCTTGCCCGCCGCGAAGGCTTTCGCCCCGTTCCGCTGCCAGATCTGGTGCGAAACTCGGACCTGATCTTTCTCCTGCTGCCGGACGAAATCATGCAGACTGTTTTCCTGCGCGATATTTCACCCTGGCTGACGCGCGGCGACATGCTGGTCTTCGCCAGCGCCAGCAACATCGCATTCGGCTTTATCGAGCCCCCGCCGATGGTCGACGTCGCCCTGCTGGCGCCAAGGACCATCGGCCTGGCCGTGCGCGAGCGTTATCTGGCGGAGCGTGGTTTCTTTTGCTTTCTTTCCGTGCACCAGGATGCCAGCGGCCGCGCATGGCGCAGTCTGCTGGCGCTGGCAAGGGCGGTGGGCTCCCTGCGGGGCGATGCCGGCGGCATCGAAATCAGTTTCACCCTGGAGGCTGAACTGGACCTCTTCATGCAGCAGGCAGTGATGCCGGTGCTGCAGAACGCCATCCAGACGGCTGGCCAGGTCCTGATTGACCATGGTTACCCACCCGAGGCCACGTTCATCGACCTGTACCTTTCCGGCGAACTGGAAGACCTGATGCGCCGTGCGGGCCGCGAAGGGTTTTTCCCGGCCCTGCGTACCATGTCGCTCACCAGCCAGTACGGTCTCTTCAGCCGACTGGAGCGTTTTCAGGACAATCGTCTGGCGACCCTCATGAGTCTGACGCTGGACGACATTCGCAACGGGGCATTCTCACGCGACTGGGCCCGCGAGCAACTGGATGGCTACCCCCGACTCCTGCGTCTGTTGCGCAAGCACGCAGAACTGGAGTTGTGGGAAATGGAGCAGGACGCGCTTGACCTGCTTTATCCGGACCGGACGCGGGACGAAAGCGCTTTCGACGTGCGGCCCCGGCAGTAAATGTTTCGCCAGTTTTTGATTGGACTCAACTGGACATACAGTTGGCCTGGCGGCCTTCGTAGGCTGGCAGGAACCAGAGAAAGGAACGGAAAATGGTCAGCAACGGAAACAGACAGAGTGCTTCTGAAGTGGCCAGCTTCCGCCTGAAAGCGGGTCTGGCGCAAATGCTCAAGGGCGGTGTGATCATGGACGTGGTCACGCCCGAACAGGCCATCATTGCCGAAGACGCCGGCGCCTGCTCCGTGATGGCGCTTGAGCGCGTCCCCGCCGACATTCGCGCCCAGGGCGGTGTCGCGCGTATGAGCGATCCCGGCCTGATCAGCCGAATTATGGAAGCAGTCTCGATCCCCGTCATGGCCAAGGTGCGCATCGGTCACTTCGTTGAGGCGCAGATCCTGGAGTCCCTGGGCGTCGACTACATCGACGAAAGTGAAGTGCTGACCCCGGCCGACGAGGAGCATCACATCAACAAGGCTGTGTTTGGCGTGCCCTTTGTTTGCGGCTGCCGCAACCTGGGCGAGGCCCTGCGTCGAATCGGCGAAGGCGCCGCCATGATGCGCACCAAGGGGGAGGCCGGCACGGGAGACGTGGTCGAGGCCGTGCGACATGCCCGCGCCGTCAATGGCGAAATCCGCCACCTTGCGAGTATGAACGAAGACGAACTCTACAGCTATGCGAAGGAAATCCGCGCGCCCTTGCATCTCGTGCGGGAAACGGCGCAACTGGGCCGCATGCCGGTCGTCAACTTCGCCGCCGGTGGTGTTGCCACGCCGGCGGATGCCGCCCTTATGATGCAACTGGGCGTGGACGGCGTGTTCGTCGGCTCCGGCATATTCAAGAGTGGTGATCCGGCCAAACGCGCCCGCGCCATCGTTGAGGCCGTGACGCACTTTCGGGATGCAGACGCGCTCCTGCGCGTCAGTCGGGACCTGGGAGACCCCATGTCGGGCATCGCGGTGGGACCGGAACAAGTCGTACTGGGCAAACGCGGCTGGTAACGCCGTTCGCCCCGGCCCTGGGCGGTAACGGTCTGTTGACGACTTCCCCGGAGGGCCACAGAGAGGCGGCCTGGTGCCATTGTTTTGCCTGGCGCCCCCCGCTCCTGGCCTGAAACCCTGCAGCAATCCTTGCTTATGCAAGACTCACACGCCGGCTCCAGGCCTGTGATAAGGTAGACGTTGTTGACGTTTGACGATTCCCGGGGAGAGTGTGTCTTGATTTTCGGAAGAATTGCCTTTGCAGTAGTTTGCCTTCTGGTAGCAACCGGCGGTGTGTTGGCACAGGATGTTTTCGACCGTGACGCCACACTCCCTCTCACGCCTGACGTTCACTACGGCATTCTGGAAAATGGCCTGACCTACTATATCCAGCAACATGAGCAGCCCGCCGGACGCGCGGAAATGCAACTGGCCCTGCGCGTGGGCGCCCTGCAGGAAACGGAAGAGCAACTCGGGCTCGCCCATTTCCTCGAGCACATGATGTTCAACGGCACCGAGAGCTTTCCGGCCAATGAACTCATCGACTTTTTCGAACTGAACGGCATGGAATTCGGCCCGGACCTCAACGCCTTCACCTCCCATGAAGCGACCGTTTATCTACTTAGCGTCGATACGACCAACCCCGAGCTGTATGACACCGCCTACGACGTGCTGCTCGACTGGGCCATCAACGCCACGCTTGACCCCGTGGAAGTCGAAAAGGAAGTCGGCGTCATCATTGAGGAGTGGCGTCAGCGCCAGCAAAACGCCTCCGGCCGCATCAATGAAAAGGCATGGCCCGTCATTCTCGGTGAAGAATCGCGCTATGTAACCCGGGACATCATCGGTGGCGACATGAGCGTTGTTGAAAGCGCCCCGACGGAACAACTGCGCCAGTTCTACGAAACCTGGTACCGGCCGGAACTGATGGCGATCATCATCGTCGGCGACGTCGACGTGGCCGATGCCGAAGCGCGCATTCGAGAGCACTTTGGCCCCCTCACCAGCCCGCCGGACGCGCCCATGCCGCAGGAATTCGACAACGAACGCCATTCGGACACCCGCGTGGGCGTCATCACAGACCCGGAACTGCCGGTCACGGCTGTCCAGCTGTTTCGCAAGGTGGACGGTACCGGTCTGGTCACCCTTGGTGACTATCGCGATCTCCAGCGCGACTCCCTCTTTTACGCCATGCTGAATGAACGATTGCAGGAAAGACAACGCAAGGCGGATGCACCTTTCCTGCAGGCTTCGGGCTTTGGCGGCGGCACACTGGGCAACGTCGCCATCCACGGCTTCACTGTTTACAGCACCGAGGACGGAGTGATCGCGGCTCTTGCCGCCGTCCTTGATGAGCTCGAAAGAATACGCCGCGATGGCTTCACCGAAGGCGAGCTGGCGGACGCGAAGGCGGACCGCCTGCAGTTCTACGAGAATGCCCTCGAAGAAAAGGAATTCCGCGAGAACACGTCCATCGCGAACGAATACCGGCGACACTTCCTTGAGGACGAGATCTCACCGGGCATCGAGGTGGAACTGGAACTGGTCAATGAATTGCTGCCGCAGTTGAACCTGGAGACCATGAATGAACTCTCCGGACTTCTGCTGGAGCCGCAGGAACGTGTTTTGCTGCTCTTCGGGCCGGAGCGCTCGCTGGACGTCCTGCCCGACGAGACTGCGTTGCAGGCGGAACTGGGCGCTACCCGTGATGTCGCCGCCTACCAGGAAATCGAGACCGTGGCGACCCTGCTGGATTCGCCGCCTGAACCCGCCGCCATCGTGTCCGAACAGGTCATCGAGGGAGCCGAATGGCCCTTGACCGAATGGACGTTCGCCAACGGGGTCCGCCTGTTGCTCATGCCCACGGACCTTGCGGAACGGGAAGTCTCGCTTTCGGGTCTCAGTCCGGGCGGCACGGGTCTGTTCAGCGACGAAGCGTACCTGGGCGCCACCTTTGTCAACGGCGTCGTGCAACAGAGCGGTATCGGCGACATCAGCCAGGACCAACTGGAACGATATCTCAGCGGTCGTACGGTTGGAGCCAGTCTGTCGGTTTCCGGCACGCACGAGCGCGTTGGCGGTTTCGCCAACAACGACGAACTGGAAACGCTCTTCCAGCTTGTCTGGCTCTACCTTACCGAACCCCGGCTTGATGAGGGCGCCTTCGAATCCGCCCGCAGCCGCCAAATTGACGCGCTGAAGAACCGCGATCTCAACCCCATCGTCGCCCTGACCGACGCCATCAATGAACTGATGACCTACGGCAATGAATCGCCGCGATACCGGCCGGCCACCGTGGAGGAAATGGAAGCGCTGGATTCCGCCGAGGCCTTCGCCGGCTGGCGCGCCCGTTGGCAGGAAGCCGGGGATTTCACCTTCGCCCTGGTCGGCAGTTTCGAACATGATGACGTGCGCGATCTGGCGCAGCGTTATCTGGGGAATCTGCCCACGGCCGGCGGCACGGAAGCCTGGGTCGACCACACCCTGCCCTTCCCCGACGAAATCCGTGAGCAGGACGTCTACGCCGGCGTTGAGGAGCAGGTCATCTTCCTGCTGGCCTACGGCGGCGCATTCACCGGTGACAGGCAGGACGCGGCCGATTTGCTCGCGCTGGGAGATATCGCCGACCAACGCTTCACCGAGGACCTGCGCGAGGACCTTGGCGGCGCCTATTCGCCCTACGCCACAGCCAGCGTCAACGAAATTCCGAATCGTAACTTCGTGCTGCAGGGCGTGGCCTTCACCAACGCGGAAAAGTATCCGGCGTTGCGCGCCGCCGCCTTCGACATCCTGCGCGATCTGCGCGATAACGGACCGACCGAAGAAGAAGTCGAGGGCGTCCGCACGCAGCGGATCAACAATATCGAGGAAGCGCGCGAGCAAAACAGCTACTGGCTGGGCGCGCTTCGTCGAGTCATCATCGGGCTGGAAGAGGACTATGGCCACACCAGGGAAAGCACGGTTAGATGGGAAAACCTGACGGCGGATGCCATCCAGGAGCAGGCCGCCATCGCCATCCGCGATGACGCCTGGCTCTTTGCCACCCTGTTCCCGGAGGCGCTGGACCCCGAGGGTGAGGAGTAGTCGATTTCACGAGGGCCTGACCTGCCGGTCAGGCCCTGGTTTTTGCATTCACGACAACGTCGAGGAGAATTTCATGTTCAAGGTCACCAAATACCCGCACGGCACTTTTTCCTGGGCGGAACTGGCCAGCAGGGAAAGCGAGAAGAGCAAACAGTTTCTCACTGGCCTGCTCGGTTGGTCCTACGTCGACTTCCCCGTGGGCGAGCGCATGGTCTACACCATGTATTCGCTCGACGGCCAGTACGTCGCCGCCGGCTTCCAGATGGATGACGAAAGATTCCCGCCGGGAGTGCCGTCCTTCTGGAACAACTACGTCACCGTTGGCGACGTGGACGCCATGGCGCCGCGCATCACCGAACTGGGCGGCACGGTGATGTCAGGGCCTTTCGACGTCGCCGACAACGGGCGCATGCTGGTGCTGAAGGACCCGACGGGCGCCAACCTCAGTCTCTGGCAGCCGGGTTCGCACATCGGCGCCGGACTCGTTAATTGCCCTGGCGCCATGTCCTGGAATGAACTGGCCACGCCCGACAGCGAGGCGGCCCAGGCCTTCTATGGCGCCCTGCTGGGCTGGGAATACGCGCAGGAAGGGCCTCCCGGCTACATGCTCATCCGCAACCGGGGGCGCAACAATGGCGGCATCCTGCAAATGACGGACGAATGGAAGATGCCCGACGGCAACTTCATGCCCGCGCACTGGAGCGTCTATTTCTCCGTAGCCGACATCGACGCTGCCGTCGGGAAGGTCACGGAACTGGGCGGCGAAGCGATGTACGAGACGATGGAAGCGCCCGACACTGGCCGCTTCCACATCATCCGCGAGCCGGCCGGCGCCATCTTCACCATCATCCAGCTCGACGAACCGGAGCCCTGGATCGAGTAGCGCCGACTGAACGCTTCAATAGTACAGGGGCCGCAAATTCAAGGCGGCCTCTTTTTGTTGGCCGCAAACCCTCCAGTGCTTCAGCGCGCCTGCGTTGCCGCCGCCTGCAACACGATGTTACAATTCACCTACTGTTAAGCATTGGGGGGGGGGGGCATTGTCAGCCCTGTGGGGGGGCGCCAGCAAATATGTACTGGCCGGGAGGGATAAGGGGCCCGAAGAGTGCGTTAAGTAAGGGGACA
>JAPPOB010000003.1 GCA_028818375.1 Anaerolineaceae bacterium | reverse complement strand
CGAGGACCGGTATCAGCCACTTGAGCAGCTCGTGGCAGTCGTCGATGACCCGGGGTAACGTTGCATCAGCTTTTTGCATGGAAATCTCTCCATAATTGTTGGGCCAGCCAGGGATGGGGGCAGGGCCGTTACTGGTCAGCAAAAAATCGTAGCTTGACACTACACCCAAGTTGTAAGCGGGAGAACATCCACCCTGCTGCACTGATTCACGCTCACATCATACAGAGAGGCGTCTTAGTAATTGCAACGTCCACCCTGCGATTCATCATGCCCCTGGTTGCATCATATTGTCCGTTATCGGGACAGAACTTCTCGTCATGCTGACGGGAGGTGGCAGATGTGCGACTGGGTGTGTCACAAAAAAATTTGTTGTTTGTCTGCTTCTGCATCTGCTTCAGGCTTTCCCACCGTTTAACTTGGAATTTGAAACTGCCCCGGCTTTGTTCTTCAACAAAATCTTCCAACATGTCCTTTACAAATTTTGCCCTTTTTTCTGCCACACAAAGGTTGAACACCTCGTTAATATCTGGCCTCTTTTCGGAGCCATCCGGCGGCTTCATTCGTTCATTAATATCAGAACATTCCTCCCGTATTTTCGCCCCTTGCGGAGTATGAGAATTTACATTTGATGTGCTGGCAAAACCGGATAGTTCGATTTCCACCTTATTCTCGGACGTTCCGCACCTTGCCAAGTCAACCAGAAAAGGCTTGTAAACCGCTTGATAAAATCGCTGATCGAGAACATTCAGACTCAGCGCACCTTCCATATCTCCATTACCGAGGTCTGCTGGCTTGGCGTCTTTGGGAAACACAACCGCAGAGCTGAAAAATGACTGCACATTGCCTACAATCCACGGCATATTCCGTAAAAAGATATACGAGGACTTGCTTTCTGCTGTCTCTTGATTGGATACAGCCGCATCTAATGCAGAAAAACCAACCACTGCAACCATGGAAAATAGTACCAATAGCAGCAGGTTGATGAAAAGTCTCACGATTTCTCTATCAATTTTTCTCGCGGCATCTACAGTGCGAGGTAAGGATTTGTTCACAACTATCTCTGGAAACATATACAAATCGCTTACACCACTTGTTACTTTCTCTACACTTCCCATAGAATTTTTGACGAGCGGTAAAATGTAGTTTGGTAACGCGCCCGCTAAGGCAAACGTAGAACCCACTCCCAAGATGGCAGCGGTAATGTTGCCAGCGCCCTCCAAGTACGGCGCTAGAAATGTGTATAAAATATACGCTAGGAATGCGCCCCCAACCAGTATGAAGAGAAGTAATATAACAGCAGCAAGACGCACGGCAGCTCTGAAAGCCACATGAAGGGGATAAAACAAAATCCAGCACACCCAAACCGCGACCTTGCTTGCTGCTTCACTCCTCTCCTTCGTCATCTTGAGCGCAAAGGAAACAAAAACGCCGGCAGCAAAAGCCAGGGCCAAGCAAAGAATAACAATGCTTGATTTCCGATATTGGCTGCCTTCTGACAGCCAAGCATGTAACAGGCCAGTGATATCTATCACACCCTGTAATCCCAAGAACCCCGTAACCAGCGCTGCAATGGTGAATAATATGGAAAAACCAAGCACCAAGTAGGCATAACCTGGCCACTTGGTTACGGGCTGCTCTTGCTCTTGTTCGTGTTTGTCATTTTCGTTCATTTCAAATCCCCCACAATCAATTGACCCTCACACAAACAGCATCTTTCCGTGTGAATGCCATTTTGTGCAGGTCAGGGTGAGTTATTATCAGCAGGCGGTTACATGGCTGCACTTTTCAAAAATCGCAGCCCAGCGCACAGCGCCGGGCAAAAAAGGGAAAGAGGAAAAAGTACAAAGGGAATCCCGGTAGAGAGTCATACACATATTCCTGCTATAGCGCCTTTGTTCTACTCGTCCTGGGCCAGGCGGAAGCCGATGCCGTTGCCGCGGCTCGCGCGGGCGTCCCTGTCGCGGTCGGCGGAACGCAGGTGCCTCGCATCGTTGCTCCAGGCACCGCCCCGAACCACGCGCCGGCCGCAGTCGCCGCTCGTCCGGGCGCTGCCGTCTTTCGGGGCGCCCTTATAATTGTCATTCCAGCAATCCTGCACCCACTCCCAGACATTGCCGTGCATGTCGTGCAGCCCCCAGGGATTGGCCGGGAAACTGCCCACCGGCGCAGTATATTCCCATGAGTCACCACAATAATCATTATCACAGTTCGCCTGGTTGCTGCCGATGCCGTCTCCCCAGCTGTACTTCGTTTTGCTACCAGCCCGGACTGCATACTCCCATTCCGCCTCTGTCGGTAAGCGGTAATTACCGCCGGTCTTTTGGTTCAGCCAGTCAATAAACGCCTGCACATCGTTCCAGCTCACACAGACCACCGGTTGGTCATCTTCAACCGGGTAGCCCGGGTCGCGCCAACTGCGACCCGATACCCAAGCCCAGTTACCATCTACCTGCTTGGAAAAACAACCTGCTTCTCCGCCTACATTTTGCTCAGCGTCCGTGCGATACTCCGCTGCCTCGACAAAGGCCCTGAACTGGCTAACCGTGACTTCGTACTTACTCATCTTGAAAGCCGGCACCGACACGCGGCGCACGGGCTTCTCCGCATCATCGCCTTTCCTGCTGCCCATGCGGAACTTGCCGGCGGGGATGGAAACCATTTCTTCGGGCAACCTTGTTATTGCCGCTTCGGCTTCCTGTCGCTGGCGTTCCAGCTCTGCCTGCACTTCTGCCCAGGTCCTGCCCTCCAGTAACGCCAGCAATTCCAGTGGTTCGCCGTTATCCCGCGCCGTGTTCGCATCGCCGTACCGTGTTGTCGCCACTTCTGTTGGCGTCTTGCCCTGCGGCCCGCGTATCGACACATCGGCGCCTGCCTTCATCAGCAGTTCGATAATCTCCGTATGCCCGTGCGCTGTCGCCATGAACAGCGCGGTGGCGCCGTCCGGGGCGCGCACGTTCACGTCCGCCTGCGCTTTCAGCAACTCTGAGACCAGCAACAGGTAGCCCTTGTCCACCGCGTGCATCAGCGCGGTCCGGCCGCGGCTGTCACGCGCGTTCACGTTCACCCCGGCTGCCAGTGTCGCTGTCAGGGCTTCTATATCGCCTGTCTGCGCGGCATTGTGCAGCATATCGGGCGAGACCGAAGGCGGTACGTCCGTTTGCGCTGGGACGGGCGTTGGCCTGCTCCCGGCAGTGGTTGTCCCGTCTCCTGTTGGCGCAACGCCTTGTTGTGCTGCCGCTGACTGCAGGGTGCGCAGTGCTTGCGGGGTCAGCGTATCCGCTGGCGGCAAGCCCATATCGCGCAGAAATGCCTGGTACGCTGCCTTTGTGCTTGATGTCCAAATACCACCCGCCGGGCCAGGTTCATAACCGAGTGCGGCCAACAAGGACTGGGCTGCGCGTATCGCCTGCGGGGGCGGCTGGTCTGTATGCCGGGCTGAGGGTGATGCGTCAACCTGCGTGGCGGTCTCGCCGGACTGCTGTGCCGCAGCCATCTGCAGGGGCGCCGTAATGAGTGCGGCTGTCAGAATTGCCGTTCGGGTAATGTTTGAACACATATTCTTGCCTCGTTGTTTGATGGACTTGGCCCATTTCGGCAGATACTTGAGACCACTCATGCTTAAAAGGCTAAATCCGAGTCCACCAATTCATCTTTGTCCGCCCGTCGTAGCAGGATAGCGATCACCGACACAAACGCCGTAGACATCTCTGATCCCACCACGCAAGCAAGGTGTTGACGACTCTTGCACCGGGGACCCGCCTCCACCGCTTGTTCCGCCCCCACCGGTTGCTATGCCGCTCGTTCCTCCCCCACTGTAAGTCCGCACAAGGTCCCCGAGCGCTTGGCCGAGTTGTTGGGCCGCCTGTCGATTGAACTCGCGCTGCTGCGCCAGCCGTGCCTGCCGTTGCCGTTCCTCCTCTTCCTTCTGTCGCGCCAGGCGTTCCCGCTCCTCCGCCTCCAACTGCGCTTGCCGTTGACGCGCTTCCTCCTCCAATCGCAGCCGCTCGGCTTCCCTGGCTTCCAGGTCGCTCAACGCGGACAGGTAGTCGGCGGCGGCAGGCGTTGCAGTATTGTCCTCCAGTACATCAGCCAGGGCGTCAGCATACTCGCTCCCGGCATCGTCGGACGATATCTGGTTTATCTCCTCGTTCGGACACTCGTTGCGCTGCATCCGCGTCTGCATCAGCTCGTACAGGCCGTGGCTCCTGGAGACCTCGTACACGCCCCAGCAGTTGGCGGCATAGACGCCCACCCGCGCCGCCTCCCGGTCGGCCTCACTGTAACGGCTGTCGGCTTCGTCCCAGCCGGCCCAGCCGTCGCCTTCGCCAGTCCAATGCCCGGACGCCCAATCGTCTGTGGCGGACTGAGGGGAGTCCTCAATCTTGTCGGCGGGACTCTCCGGGCTTGTACCGCCGAAACATTCGGGCGGCAGGGTCTCGGGGTCTACCACGCCGTAGCAGTGCGGGTTGGCCTGCTGTTTGGCGGCGACCCATTGTTCGAAGTCCCAGGAGGCGGCGGGGTTGGTGGTGGCGGAACCCTGGCCGGTTGTTCCGGTGAGTGTGGTGGAGGGCGTTGGCACGGGTTTAAGGTTGGGCGCGGCGAAGGCGGTGTTGGTCGTGGCCTGTAGAGGTTCTCCCTCAAGCAGCGCGGCATCGCGCCAGCCGGCACTCGTGTCGTCGCCGTCCATTGCCAGGGCCGCACGCGCATCGACGAGGCCCTGTCTGACCCCGCCGGCGAAACGCTCCACCTTCTGCCTGGCGGCTGTCAGCCTGTCCGCGATGGCCTGGGGCGCTTCCAGCACCGGAAACGCCCGCTTTACCAGTTTGCCCGGTGTCTTTGCCACTTCCCCCATGAGCTCGGCGGCCCGGTCCTCGTCGCCGTCGATGAAGGCGCTGACCATCTCGCTGAAGTTGTCGGCGGTTTCGGCCAGGGTCTCCTTCAGGGAATGGCCGGCGCCCCCGGCGCCGATGGCGCCGCTGAGTGCCGCCGCGGCGGGGAAGGTGCACAGCAGCAGGGCGCTTGCGGTCAGGGCCGCGACGGAGGCCGGTGCGCGGCGGGGACGGCTTGTCATGCAGTTAGTTTCAATCATCAGTATATCCTCCGTCTCCGGGGTGGTTGATAAGTCACTCACTCAAGCAACGATACCAGCATCAGGCGGCGCAGCGCGCAGGCGCCGGCACCGGCGTTAAGGCCGCACAGGGCCAGCACGTAGGTGTCGCCGTCCGCGGGCAGGGAGCCGATGAGCAGGCGGTCCTGGCCAGCCGCCTCAATGACCATGTCAAGATCAAGACCCTCGACAAAGCCGGCGGGCAGGGCCGCCAGCGCGGCGGCGGTGTCCGCGTCGGTATCGGGCGCCGCGGCGGTCAACGCGGCCGGGTCGCGCGCCACCAGGGCTTCCTCAACTGCAACCAGCGCGGGCCGCAGCCACGGTTTGGCTTCGTCGGTCCACTGCGTCCGTTGCGCAAGATTCCAGGCAAGGCGCGGCAACGCCGCACGCAGGTCGACCGCCGCGGTTGCGAAGGGGGTGGTATCGAGACCGGGCTCAGTCGCCTCGGACGGGTGGGCCAGGCGGAAGGTGTCCAAGCGCGCTGCCGTGGTCCGGGACAGCGCCCCCACCGCGCCGTCCGGCGCCGACAGCCAGGCTGGTTCGAGTGCTACGTCAGCGTCCGGCGTCGCCAGCCGCTCGCCGGGCAGGGCGCGCACCGAGGCCACGCGGTAGCCCTCTTCTCCCCGCGTCCACAGGGTGAGCACGGCGATATCCAACAACGGGTCGTAGTAGAACGCGGTCGGACCGGCTGAACGCAGGCGCCCGAGCTTAACGATGGCATTGGCAAAAGACGGACTCCACAACGCCGGCGGTGTCTTGCGGGCCGTCATTCCCGCGCCCGGCATGGCGGACAATACATCCAAGGCCCGTTCCTCCCCTGCCACAACCGCAGTGCGCAGGGCCAGCGCGGCGGCGGCAAACTGGCGTTCAGGCGACTCATCGGTAGCACGTGCGGGCGTTACAAGGAACATGAGCACAATGGCAACCGGCAGGAGAAAACCCTGGAAGCGCCCCGTCAGCGCGGCACCGGCTCGGAGTAGCGGACGCAGCCGGGGCAATACGGATAGTGATCTGAAACGGGATTGTCCGGGACTGCCGACGCCGAAAGCGGATGGCACAGTTATGCAACAATCGTAATCATGTGAGCGGCACGACGTAGCGGGACGTCCCAGATGACCCTTGCGGTCAGGGGCGGCAATCAGGCCGGAGAACGGCGCAGCGACAGATTCAGAAGAAAGGCAGCAAAGCCTTTCTAACTGACTGAAATAGTTACACTTTTCTGAAAATCGGGGGGGGGGGGGGGGGGGTAAATTTAAGGCGGCCGGGGGGGGGGGGGTTAAAGGCCGGGGAACCCGCCAACCCCCCGTTGTTTGGCCCCGCGGGTGGGGGGTACCCAAAAGCC